>OY969423.1:0-2838737 GCA_963699225.1 uncultured Solirubrobacterales bacterium
GACTTCGCCGGCGCCTACTTCGGACAGCTGCGCGATCGCTATGAGCTGGCAGCGGCAGCGGTCGGCGGCGCCGGCACTCTGGACCTCGAGATGGCCGGCTTGCGGTTGCGGTTGCGCTATGCCGGCGATGAGCTACGGGATGGGTTGCTTTCACCCTTCGAGCACCTCGCCTGCCGGAAAGCGGGGGAGCCCGACCTGACCATCTCGCTCTTCGACACCGCCTCGCGCGGCATCGAGCCTCCGCCTCCGCCCTGGGAGTCAATCGCCGCGGCCCCGGGCACCAACCCGGTCGTTCGCCTGCGCTCCGAGCGGGCCTGCGTGCTTGCCGCCGCCGGCAGCAGGGGCCTTACCGCCGCGCTGCCGGCGGACGGGGTCGCGGTGTTCCACCTGCCCGACGCGGGGGCAATTCCGGCAAGCGAGCGGGCCGCGCCGATCCGCGAGGCGCTGCAGCTGCTGATGGCCGCTCGGGGACGCCTGATGACGCACGCGGGCGCGGTCGGCCGCGACGGTCGCGGCGTGCTCCTCGTCGGCCGCGGCGGATCGGGCAAGTCGACCCTGGCGCTCTCCTGCGCGCTCGCCGGCATGAAGATCGTCGGCGACGATTACGTCCTGCTCGAGCCCGACTCGCTTGCGGCGCACGCGATGCAGTCAACCGCGAAGCTGACCGAGGACAGTGCCGCCCGACTCGGCATCCCCGCAGGCGCGATCGACCCCGCAGGCTTCGAGCCGACCCTCGAGGGCCCGGCCAAGGCCCTGGTCGATATCCGCGGCATCGCTCCCGACGGAGTGACGCGCCGGCTCGAGATAGCCGCGGTCCTCGCCCCGGTCGTCGGCGGCGAGGGCTCGGTCGAGCCCTCGCCGCGCCGGATCTCGGCCGGCGATGCGCTGCGGACGGTGGCGCCGAGCACGATCGTGCAGGCCGGCTTCGGCGGCGGCGGTTCGCTTGCCACCCTCGCCGACCTGGTTCGCCGCGTTCCCGGTTACTCGCTCGAGCTCAGCCCGGACCCCGCCGCTAACGCCGCGGCCGTCGATCGTCTGGTGACCGAGCTTGGCTGAGCCGCTCATCACCGCCGCGATCCCGGTCCGCGACGGCGAGGCCTACCTGGCCGAGGCGATCGAGAGCGTGCTCGGCCAGACCCGGCCCTGCGACCAGCTGATCGTCGTCGACAACGGCTCGAGCGACCGCAGCGCCGAGATCGCCCGCGGCTTCGGCCCGCCGGTCGAGGTCGTCAGCGAGCCACGCGCCGGGATCGGCATCGCCCGCAACGCGGCCGTGGGCGCGGCGCGCGGCGATTTCATCTCCTTCCTCGATGCCGACGATCTCTGGGCGCCGGCGAAGACCGAGCTGCAGCTGACCGCCTTCGCTGTCCGTCCCCGGCTCAGCCTCGTCTTCGGCCAGGTTCAGCAGTTCGCTAGCGACGAGCTGGGCGCGGCCGAGCGCGCCGCCATCCGCCTGCCGGCCGAGCCACAGCCGGGCGCGCACGTCGGCGCGATGCTGGCCCGGCGGGAGGCGATCGAGGCGGTTGGGCCCTGGCCGGAGGACATCGCCTTGAGCGACGGGCTGACCTTCCTGCTGGGCGCCCGCGAGCTCGGCCTCGAGCAGGCGATGCTGCCCGAGGTGGTGATGCTGCGCCGCGTCCACGGCGCCAACAACTCGATCCGCAACCGCGCGGCACGGATCGAGTTCGCCCGCCTGCTCAAGGACTCGCTCGACCGCCGCCGTGGAGCGGCCCAGTGAGCGCGTCGCTGGGCAACCTGCCCACCGCCGAGCAGCTGCTGGTCCTGCACGCGGCGCTGGATCCAGCTCCCGCCGCCGCGGTGGCCTGGCAGCTCTGGCGCCAGGCGATCGACTTCGACGACGTCGATCACGGCTCGACCCGCCTGCTGCCGCTGGTCTACCGAAACCTCGGCGCCGGCGCCTTCGACGAGGAGGTGGCGGGGCGCCTCAAAGGCCTCTACCGGCGTTCCTGGAGTCACAACCAGCTGATCTTCAAGCGGGCCGCCGGGGCGATCGGCGTGCTCGAGGGCGCCGGCATCGAGACGCTCGTCACCAAGGGCGCCTCACTGGCGCTGCTCTCCTACGGCGACGTCGGCGTGCGTCCGATGGACGATGTCGACGTGCTGGTGCCGCTCGATCGCGCAACCGACGCGATCGAGGTCCTGAGCGCGGCGGGTTGGACGCCCGATCACGAGGATCCGCCGGCCTGGACGCGGGTGCATCACTCGCTCGGCTTCGCCGGCTCCGACCACGGCGAGGTCGACCTGCACTGGTTCGCGCTCTGGCAGCCGGCACGCGACGAGCATCTCTGGCGCGCCTCGGTTCCGCTGGAGCTGGCCGGGGCCACCACCCTGGCCCCCTGCCCGGCGGATCAGCTCCTGCTTGCCTGCGTGCACGGCACGCCGTGGAGTCCGCTGCCGCCGTTCCGCTGGATCGCCGACGCGGTAACGGTGATCCGCTCGGCCGGAGAGGGTCTCGAGTGGGACCGGCTCGTCGCCGAGGCCCAACGTCGCCGCCTCACCGTCGCCACCGCCGCGGCACTGGACTACCTGCGCGTGGAGTTCGGCGCGCCCGTTCCCGGGTCCGCCCTTGCCGGCCTGGCCGCCGCGCCCACCACCCGGCACGAGCGCGCCGCCTTCCGTGCCGCCTGTCGGCCTGACTCGCCCCTGCGCACCCTGCGCATGGCCTGGGATCGCTACCGGCGCCTGCGCGATCTCGACACCGGCGCGCCACGCCCACGTGGCTTCGTCCCCTTCGCGCGCCGCTTCTGGGGCCTGGACAGCGTCTGGCAGCTGCCCATGCACGGCCTCCGCTCGCTCAGCCGACGGCGCGTGCGCGCTGGCGCTCGATCCTGGCCTTGAAGGCGCGGAACACGCTGGCGCGCACAGCGGCCACGTCCTGGGTGAGGCTCTCCGGATGCACTCGCCGTCGCAGCAGCACCCGCGACAGCTTGGCGATCTCGATGTCGGCCTCGACCGCCCGCATCGCCCAGTCGATGTCCTCGGCCGGGCGGATCGATTCGTCGAATGGACCGACCTGCACGAAGACCTCGCGCCACAGCAGCATCGTCATCACATGTACGTCCGGCCCGTCGGAGACCTCGGCCGGGCGGGTTGGCACCGCGGCCTGAGCGCTCGATCCCTCGACCCAGAAGGGCAGTTCGGACCCCGGCTCGACGATCACCTCCTGTTCGCCCATGACGACGCCCACCCCGGGGTTCGCCAGCAGGTGACCCACCTGGACCTCGAGCTTGTCTGGGGTCATAGCGTCGTCGGCGTCGTGGAAGGTCACGAGGCCACCGCTCGAGGCGGCGAAGCCGCGGTTGCGCGAGGTGGCGGGGCCGGCGTTCTCCTGACCGATCACCCGGACCTGAGGATAGGCGGCCGCAACCTCGGCGGTGGCGTCCCGTGAGCCGTCGTCGATGACGATCGTCTCGACTGGGGAATAGGTCTGGGCGAGCACGCTCTCAATCGCCTCGCCGATGAAGCGCTCGGCGTCGAAGGCCGGGATGATGACGCTGACGAGAGGTCCTTGCACAATCGCCATTCTCCCTATAGATGGCTGTGGGCCGCCGCCGGGTCCGGTTCCGCTAGCTCGGCAACCAGCGCCGACCAGGCAAAGTCCTTGGCGCCGAGCCCCGCCCCGGTGCGCGGGTCGTAGTACTCGCGCAAGCCCTCTCGTTCGACCGCGCCGATCACGCCGCCGGCCAGCCGCGCCGCCTCCCGCTCGTAGCCGAGCCGGCGCAGGCCGAGCCAGACGAGCCAGCTCGAGTTGACCCAGGTCGGGCCGCGCCAGTAGCGGCGGATCGGCCCGCGGCTTCCCCCTGGTTCGTAGTTCGGCTCCGAGGCTGCCACCGAGGGCGGCGCGACTGGGGTGAGGAACTCCTTCTCTTTGAGCAGGTGCTGCTCGACCAAGCGCCGGCCGATCTGCTCGGGAAGGTCGGGCAGGGCTAGCGGCGCGAGCGCGTCCCAGGTGACGGCTTCGGGCCGCACTCGGCCGGGCTCGGCCCAGTCGACGAAGAGCCCACGGCGCTCGTCCCAGAGCCGCTCGACCAGGGCCGGCGTCGCTGAAGGCCGGCCGAGCGCCTGTAGCGAGAGCGACCAGAGCGTGTTGACCAGGGTCTCGCAGAGGACCGGGCCGCCGCGGTCGCGGATGCGCCGGGCGTTGAAGCCGAGCCGACGGTTGCGGCGGACGAGCAGCGGGAAGCCGGGCCTTGCGTTGGCGTGCCAGCCCCAGACGGGCTCGAACTTGGGCGAGGCGTCGAGGCCCGACTCGTCGGGCTGGATGATCCAGAGCAGGCCGTCGCCCTCGAGGTCGCGTTCGGCGGCTAGCCACTCGACCTGGGCGGCGATCCGTGGCTCCTCGCCGGGGTCGCCAACGGCGATCTCCCAGGCCCAGGCGAGCAGCGGCGGCTGGATCGTCTCGGTCTGGAAGGAGCGACGCGAGGTGACGTTGTAGAAGGGCAACCGGCTGAGCGAGACCGGCCGGTCCCAGAAGATCGTGTGGCCAATGAAGCCGTCCTCGCGCTGCGCCGCAAGCAGCGTCTCCAGCTCGGTTCGCGCCCGCGCCAGCTCGAAGCGCCGCCAGACGATCGCCGCGAAGCAGGAGTCCCAGTACCACTGCCAGGGGTAGCGGCTGGGGCTCGGGCGGGTGTAGGCGAAGCGGGTGTCGTCGCGCTCGCCCTCGAGCCAGTTGCTGCGCAGGACGCGCTCGGCGATCGCGATCGCCGACGCGGTCAAACTGCCGTGCGGCGCATTTCGCGCAGCGCCCAGGCGCCGAGTACGACGAGCAGGCCGACCAGCGCCACGATTCCGGGCCATGTTTCCGCCCAGCTGACGCCACCGAGGAAGCCCTGACGGGCGGCTTCGATCACGTGGGTGACGGGATTGACTTCGGCGACGCTGCGCATCCACGGTTGCAGCAGCGCCAGCGGCGCGTAGGCGGTCGTGGTCAGGATCAACGCCATCATCCCGGCCTGCATCAGCGGTGCGGCGGACTGGCTCTTAAAACGCAGCGCAAGCCCCGAGCCCCAGCAGGCGGCGACGGCGGCCATGGCGGCGACCATGAAGTAGGTGACCAGCAGGCCGTCGATCCCGGGCCAGCCGGCGCCCAGGATCAGGGCGATGATGAAGACGAAGGTGGCCGGGATCAGGGCCCGGGCGCTGGCGGCGAGCACGGTGCCGGCGAGCAGGACCCAGCGTGGGGCGGGGGAGACGAGCAGGCGGTCGACCCAGCCGCCCTCGATGTCGCGGGCGAGGTTGACGCCAGCGGCCGCGCCGGTGAAGCCGGCGCCCTGCAGCATGCTGACCGGCACGATGTAGCTCTCATACGTGCCGGTGCTGAAGCCCTTGAGCTGGGTCAGGGCGCCGAAGACGCCGTTGAGGCCGAGGAAGAAGATCGTTGGCGCCAGTACACCCGGGATTGCCGCCCCGGGAACGCGCAGCAGCTCGTTCTTGGCCCGCGCCATCAGCGCCGCAATCGTCGCCAGGTTGGCGCGCCACTGCGGCAGGGCCGCTACCGACTCCATCAGCCGACCCGCAGTCGGTGGCGCAGGGCGCGGGCGCTGAGCACCAGCCCGAGCACGACGATCCCGGCGATTGCCAGCACCGCCTCGCCCAGTTCGGTCGCGTCGACCCCGGAGATGATCGGCCCGCGGATGCCTTCGACGATGAAGCTGAGCGGGTTGTATTCGGCGATCGCCTTGGCCGGCTGGATCATCAGTTCGTTGGGGAAGAAGGCGGAGGAGAGGAAGAGGACGACGAGGACCAGCGGGAAGAGGCCCTGGACGACGCTGGCGCTGCCGGTGCGCAGCGCGATCGCGGCGCCGATCCCGCCAACCGCCATCGCCGTTGCGGTGACCAGGACGATCGCGATCAGGGCTCCGGCAACGCCGCTTTCGATGTGGGCGCCGAAGATCAGCCCGATCGCGAGGAACCAGAGCGAGCCGAGGAGACCCAGCGCTGCCGTCCCGGCGAGGCGCCCGAGCACGATCGTGTAGCGCGGGATCGGGGCGGCGAAGAGGCGGTCGGTGAAGCCCATCTCGATGTCGACGGCAAGCGCGATACCGCCGCTGTTGCCGGCCAGCATCAGCGACTGCATCATCGCCCCGGCGAGCATGAACTGGAGGAAGCTCTGCACCGGCGGAAAGCCCGGCAGGTTGATCGCCCCGCCGGCGCCGCCGGTCTGGATCGCCAGCAGCAGGGTGGGGAAGACGACGATCGGCGCCATCAGCTGCGGACGGCGGAAGGTCTGGCGGATCGAGCGCATGCCGAGCGCCCGCACCACCCTGGCGTTGGTCCTCAGCTCGCTCATGCCTCGACGGCCTCCGGCTCCGCCTCGTCCTGCTCGTCCTTCTCCAGGTGATGCCCGGTCTTGGCGACGAAGACGTCGTCGAGGGTGGGGCGGACCAGCTCCAGCGACTCGACCGCGATCCCGGCGTCGTCGAGCGCCCGCACGACCTTGGGGATGTCGGCGGCGCCGTTCGCCGCTTCGACCAGCACCGTGCGCCCGTCCACGGGCGGCAGCAATTTGCCCACCTGGGCGCAGACCTTCTCCGCCTCGGCGATCGAGCCGGCGGCGAGCTGCAGCTGGATGTGCGGGTTGCCGAACTCGGTCTTCAGCGTGTCCGGGGTGCCTTCGGCGACGATCCGGCCACTGTCGATGATCGCGACGTTGTCGGCCAGTTGGTCGGCCTCCTCCAGGTACTGGGTGGTGAGGAAGACGGTCGTGCCTTCGTCGTTGAGCGTCCGCACCTCCTCCCAGATCGTTTTGCGACTGACCGGGTCGAGGCCGGTGGTCGGCTCGTCGAGGAAGAGCACCTTCGGCTCGTGGACCAGTGCCGCGGCGAGGTCAAGCCGGCGCTTCATCCCGCCCGAGTAGCCGCCGACACGGCGATCGGCGGCAGCGGCGAGGTCGACCCGCTCGAGCAGGTCGTCGGCACGCCGCTTGCCTTCGGCACCCGGCAGGCCCTGCAGCGTGGCCTGCAGGCGGATCAGCTCGCGCCCGGTCATCAGCGGGTCGAGCGCCGCCTCTTGCAGGGCGACGCCGATCGAGGCGCGCACCGCGCGCGCCTGCTTGACCACGTCGTGGCCGGCGACGGTCGCTCGCCCCCCGGTCGGCAGCAGCAGCGTGGTCAGCATCCGCACCGTGGTCGTCTTGCCGGCGCCGTTGGGCCCAAGGAAGCCGAAGATTTCACCCTCCTCGACACTCAGATCGACGCCCTGAACAGCAAGCACCTCATCAAAGCTGCGTTGCAAACCCTCTACGACGATTGCCGGCATCGGCTGGCAACCCTACTGAGGGAACCTGGCCGGGATCGTGCAAAGCGCACGCTGTCGCGGCATCGCTCCGGCCTGGAAGGCAGAATCGGGCCCGCAACCCTTGCCAAGGGCCGGGGTTTGCAGCTTGAGATCGTGCAAGGAGCAGCGAAAAATCGTCTCGGCAGGTCCCCCGCCGCGTTTGCGGCCGGCTTTGCCTGCGTCCTGGCCGCCCTAATCGTCGCGGCCTGGCCCGGCGCGGCCGACTCGGCGCCGCTGGGTGTGGTTGTGCTGGGCAAGACGACGACGACTCCGCCGGCCTCCTGTCCGGGCAAGGTCGTCAACAACGTCGAGGTCGTCCCCTGCCGTGTCGAGGGCCACGTCAGCGGCTACCAGACCAAAGCCGGTGGGGTCGAAAACCCCTACGAAGTGCCCTTCGACGGCAAGATCGTCGCCTGGTCGATCACCCTCGCCAAGCCCTCGCACACCGACACCAAAACGACCACCAACGAGATCGGCTTCTTCAACGAATTCCTCGGCAAACCGTCCGAGGCGCGGATCGGCGTCCTGCGCCCGGTCGAAGAATCGAAGCCGCCCAAATTCACTCTCGTGCGCCAGAGCCCGCTCGAGCTGCTCAACCCCTACTTCGGTAGCACCCCGATCTTCACGCTCGAACACCCGCTCTCGGTCCTGCGCGGCCAGATCGTCGCCCTCACCGTTCCCACCTGGGCGCCGATGTTTGCCTTCAACGTCTCCGAAGAAGACACCTGGCGCGGCAGCCGCCTCGAAGACCACTGCGCCTCAAAGGAAGACATCCAGGGGGGGCATCCCCAGCAGGGTGTGGGCAAGATCAAGACTTACGGCTGCTTCTACTCAAACGCGCGGCTGCTTTACACCGCGACGCTTGTCAAGAAACCGTAGGACGAGGCATCAGGCGGGCCCGGAGCGTCGGGTGCCCCTGCTCACTCGCCTACCTGGCTGAATCGCCGGGTGTCGTCCGAGATTGGGTAGGGCCAGCGGCGCAAAACGTTCGCAGGGGCACCCGACGCTCCGGGCCAACCCCACGGCCTCGAATAGCGAAGCTCAAGGGGCGCGGGCTGGTGAAAAAGATCTGACGAAGTCCTGGCGATCTGCGCGCAACGCGTGCGCCGGAGCCCTGCAGCATCGGCTTCATGCTTGCTGTCGGTCAGTCGTTGGTTCTCGCGTCGCTCCTACCGCGCGTAGAGAATCCGTGGCCGGACACGATCGGAATCGGACTGCCCTTTGCGATCGCCGGCGCCGGGGGAGTGCTTGCTGGTGCTCTCTATGTCGGCGATTCGAAGGCAGGGCGTGATCGCGCGATTCGGCGCGGAGGAATTTGGGGCTTTCGGCTAGGCGTGTTGTTCTACGTGCTTTCCTTTCTCAACCAGGTAGCATCAACTCGATGAAACGTATTGTCCGATTCGAGTGGGATTGGCAAGGAATGCTGATTGGGTTTGGCAGCTTGCTGCTGATCGGCATCGTTCAGCAGGAAACAGTCGTCAGCTACCTGGTTGTCGTGGGTCTTGCCGCGTTGCTGATTCGCAACGAACGGATTCGTCGCCGCAGGGAAAGAACGAAGACCTGACGAGCTAGAGGGCTTCTTGCCGAAGCCCGCAGTACTGGCAGTCGCTGACGTCTAGACCGATGAGTTGGTCGCAGCGGCGGCAGGCGCGGAGGTTCTCGGGGGTGCGCGGCAGGGAGGAAGCTGAGGGGGCGAGAGGGAGGACCATCGCCACCGGTTCCATCTCCTCGCCGGTTTCGCGGTCGAGGTAGACCTGGCCCGGCTCGGCGTGGGCTAGGGCCTCGCGGCCGGAGGCGGGGGCGCGCATTCGGTAGAGCTGCTTCGAGTTCACGGCGGCGAAGACTAATAGCTTCTGCGGAACCGATGCGGATACTCGTCTTCCACGGCTACATGCTGCGCGGCACCGGCAGCAACATCTACAACGTCAATCTCGCCCGCGCGCTGGCCAAGCTCGGCCACGAGGTGCACCTGCTCTGCCAGGACCGTGAGACGAAGGTCGAGGGGGTCGAGATCCACAACCCCGATATCCATGGTCTGCTGCCGGTTTACGTCAAGGACCCTTATGAGGGCTTCGAGGTCAAGGCTTTTCCGGAGCTGACCGACGAGGAGCTCGATCGCTACATCGAGTCCAACGTCGCGGCCGTACGCGAGGTGGCGGAGCAGGCGGGCGGCATCGATCTTGCTCTCGCCAACCACCTGGTGATGGGCCCGGCGATCCTGGCCCGCGCCGATGTCGCTCCCTTCGCCGCCAAGATCCATGGCTCGGCGCTCGAGTACACGGTCAAGCCGTATCCACGGTTCCTGCCCTACGCCTGCGAGGGCATGGAAGCCGCGCAGGGTGTGCTCGTTGGCTCCCGGCATACCGCCGAGTCGCTCTGGGCGGCGCTGCCTGAAGTCGCGGGGCTGAAGGAGAGGACGCGTCTTGGGCCGCCAGGGGTTGATACGGAGGCGTTTCGGCCGCGGGAGTCGGGGTCGGGTGTCCCGGGCTCGCGTTCGCGAGGAGTTCCCGGGACACCCGACCCCGACTCCCGCCGGAGGATCGTCTTCGTCGGCAAGCTGATCGTTTCGAAGGGGGTCGATCTGCTCCTGGCGGCATGGCCTCTGGTTAAGGCTGAGCACCCGGATGCGAGGCTCGAAGTCGCGGGGTTCGGCGAGTACGAAGCGGGACTGCGGCGGCTGCTGGCAGCTCTGGAGCGTGGGGACATCAACGACGCCCGTGAGGTAGCGCTGGCCGGGTGGGGGCTCGAGGGCGGGGAGGAGAAGCCGTTGCCGATCCTTTCCGCGTTTCTGGCTGATCCGCCTGTCGGTTACATCGAGGCGGCTGAAGGTGCCGCTGGCTCGGTCGAGTTCATCGGTCGGTTGGAGCACGACGAGGTTGCGGAGCTGCTTCCTGGGGCCGAGGCGCTGGTGATGCCGAGCACGTTTCCGGAGGCGTTTGGGATGGTTGCGGCGGAGGCCGCCGCCTGTGGGGTGCTGCCGGTTTCGGCGGGGCACTCGGGGATGCTCGAGGTCTCTCGTCAGTTGATGGAGACGCTGCCCGGCGACGTCGGTCGCCTCACCTCGTTCCCGGTTGAGGAGGGGGCGGTCGAGGCGATCGCCGAGCGGTTGAACGGGTGGCTGTCCCTCCCCAAGCAGGAGCGGGCCTCGGCGCGCGAGGCGCTGGTCGAGACGGCGCGGCGGCTCTGGAGCTGGGAGGGCGTGGCTGGCGGAGTGCTTGCTGCCGCCGCGGGACGCCTCGGCGAGTTGCCCTCGCCCGAGTAGCTAGTGCCGAGCGTCACCAGAGCCTGAAAGCTTCCCGCCGTCGCTTCAATAGAATGCCCGCCGCCTCATGTACGGCCGCCTCCCTATAGCGAAGATGCTCGCTGCCACAGTTGCGATGACCGCGGCGATCTCTGCCGTGATGCTCTCGATCAACTGGGATGGTCAGGAGGCTTCGACGGCCGCTCCCAAGATCGACGACCTGCTCAACGTGATGATCGTCCTCTCGTCCTTCGTCTTCTCGCTGGTGATCGTGGCGCTCTTCTACGCCCTCTGGAAGTTCAAAGCCAAGCCGGGCGATGAATCCGACGGCGAGCCGATTCACGGCAACACCCGGCTCGAGGTGGCCTGGACCGTGATCCCGACGATCATCGTGCTCTTCGGTGCCGGCTACAGCTGGTCAGTACTGAGCGACATCGAAAAGCTCGACAAAAACCCGCTCACCGTCGACGTCTTCTCCCAGCAGTACGCCTGGAGCTTCGGCTATCCCGGCAAAGGCAACGTCTACGTGCAGGGCGAAATGCACGTCCCGCTCAACCGCCAGATCCAGTTCAAGATGCATGCCCAGGACGTGATCCACTCCTTCTGGGTGCCGGAGTGGCGGATCAAGAAGGACAACGTGCCCGGGATCACGACCACCGCGATCGTCACCCCGGACAAGCTCGGCACCTACCAGCTGATCTGCACCGAGCTCTGCGGCTTCGGCCACGCCTCGATGCGGGCCAAGGTCGTGGTCGAAACGCCGGCCAACTTCCAGAAATGGGTCAGCAGCCTGGAAGAAAAAGTTCCGGCTCCGCTGGCCGAATCGATAAACCAAGACACCGAGACCAACCCGACGCCGCTGAACGCCGGGGGGGCATAATGGAGGCCTGCTGATGACGGCTGCGATCAAGCAACCGGGCTGGATTAGGGGCGCGCTCGGCGCGATCCTCGGTGCCGCATTTGGCTTTGCGCTCGTCGTTGCGCTGCGTAAGGCCTCGGGACTGCCCGCCTACCAGACCGAACAGACCGGCTACCCGCAGGTGGTCGTGCCGCTGATCACCGGCCCGCTCGGCTTCCTGCTCGGCTTCGGCTGCTTCGACTACTGGCTGCGCTGGGCCGCCGGCATGCCAACGATTCCCGAGGATCACTCCCAGCACGGCGCCAAGAGCTGGAAGGACTACTTCCGCTTCAACACCGATCACAAGGTGATCGGCATCCAGTACATCTGCACCACCTTCTTCTTCTTCTTCGTTGGCGGCCTGATGGCGATGCTGATCCGGGCCGAGCTGGCCCAGCCGGGCACCCAGATCGTCGACGCTGCCACCTACAACAGCCTCTTCTCCACCCACGCGGTGCTGATGATCTTCGTCTTCGTGATCCCGGTCTTCGCCGGCATCGCCAACTACGTCCTGCCGCTGATGATCGGCGCCCCGGACATGGCCTTCCCGCGCCTCAACGCGCTCAGCTTCTGGATGCTGCCGCTGGCCGGCCTGCTCTTCATCGGCAGCTTCCTCGCCCCCGGCGGCGCCTTTGACGCTGGCTGGACCGGTTATGCGCCGCTCTCTACCGGTGCCCCGCTCGGCCAGTCCTTCTTCAACCTCGGCGTGCAGTTCGCCGGCGCCTCATCGATCGCGACCGCGCTCAACTTCCTGGTCACGATCATCACCATGCGAGCACCGGGGATGACCTTCTGGCGGATGCCGCTGCTGGTCTGGGCCAACCTCTCGACCTCGCTGCTGGTCGTCGCCGCGACGCCCTTCATCGCCGGCGTCCAGTTCATGGTCCTCTTCGACCGCGCCCTGCACACCAACTTCTTCCAGTTTGCTGGCGGAGGTGATGTCGTCAGCTACCAGCACATCTTCTGGTTCTACTCGCACCCGGCCGTCTACATCATGATGTTGCCCGGCTTCGGGATCATCAGCGAGGTCATATCGACCCATGCCCGCAAGCCGATTTTCGGCTACCGATTGATGGCCCTGGCGCTGATCGGCATCGTCGTGCTCAGCTACTCGGTCTGGGCCCACCACATGTTCGTCGCCGGCATGTTCAGCTGGCTGCGCGTGCCGATGATGATCACGACGCTGCTGATCGCGGTGCCGACCGGAATCAAGATCTTCTCCTGGATAGGCACGCTCTATTTCGGCAAGATCCATACATATTCGACCGCGATGCTGTTCGCGCTCGCCTTCATCGTCACCTTCACGATCGGCGGGATCAGTGGCGTGATGCTGGGCATGGTGCCGATCGACATCCACGTCTCGGATACCTACTTCATCGTCGCCCACATCCACTTCGTGCTCTTCGGCGGCTCGGTCTTCACGATCTTCTCCGGGATCTACCACTGGTTCCCGAAGATCACCGGCCGCATGTATGACGAGAAGCTCGGCCGCGTCCACTTCTGGGGCACGCTCTTCGGCACCTGGGTCACCTTCATCCCGATGCACTGGGTCGGGATGGACGGCATGCCTCGCCGCGTCGCTGACTACGCGACCCAGTTCGGCAACTGGAACCTGCTGATCAGCTGCGGCGCCTTCATCCTCGGCGCGATTCAGCTGGTCTTCCTCTACAACATGATCGTCAGCTGGCGCTTCGGCCCGAAGGCCGTGGGCAACCCGTGGCGAGCCAACTCGATCGAGTGGCTGGTCTCTTCGCCGCCGCCGATCTACAACTTCCCCGAGATCCCACGCGTCGTCGGCGGTCCTTACGAGTACGGCGTGCCCGGTGCTCGCCACGCGATCATGCCGGGCGAATCGGTTGAGGCGCCGTCAACGGAGCCGACCGTGGTGGGCTCGGCATGAGCGACGCATCCGGGGCAAAGCCCCTGCTCGTCTTCCTCAACGAGGTCGCCGGCGGGCGCAAGCTGCTGGCGGCCGTGCAAGAGCGCGCCGACAAGGTTCCCTTCGTCGCCGTCGCGGCGCCGCAGAACCAGCCCGCGGTGGGCCAGCTGATCGACTCCGGGGAGCTACGCGACGCGGCCAAAGCACGGGTCGAGGTAACGATGTCGATTCTTTCCGAGTACGGGATCGAGTCGGTCGGCGAGGTCATGGACCCTGAGCCCTCCCTGGCACTTGATGACGCCGTGCGCGCTCATGAACCGGGCGAGCTATTGCTTTCCTGCGCCGCCGAGACTCGCTTTGGCTTCACCCGCAAGGACCTCGTCTCCTGGGCGGAAGCCCGCTTCGAGCCGGAGGTTGCGGTGACGCACATCCCAGTGCGGATCACCGACGACTCGATCAGCTGGGAGAAGAGCCACACCCTGGTGGTGGCCAGCCAGACTGTGGCCGCGCCAGACTTGATCAGCCGGCTCAAGGAGCGCGCTGCCGGACACCCGCACCGCTACACGATCATCTGCCCGCGGACCGAGGACGTGACCGAGCCGGAAATGGTTCGCGACCTGGCAACCACTCTGGCTGAGCTCTACCGCGCCGATATCGACGCCACCGGCCAGCCGATGAGCCCCGATCCCTTTCACGCGGTGCAAAACGCGATCGAGCACTACAGCGTCGACGAGGTGCTGATCTCGACCTTCGCCGGTGAGACCTCGCGCTGGCTCGAGGACGATCTGATCGGCCGCGTCCGCGCGATTACCGACAAGCCGGTCGAGCACCTCGAGGTCGGCCGCCCGGCCGCCGTCGTGGCCGCTGCCGTCGCCGAGGGAGGGGAGGCCTGATGGAGAGCGCAACGGTCACGCTGGGGCACGCCCACGAGGATGAGCACCACGGGCCTCCTGAGGCCAACCAGAGCTCGCGGATCGATCGCCAGACGCTGGGGATCCTGCTCTTCATCGTCTCCGAGGTAATGCTCTTCGGGGCATTCTTCGCCTCCTACTTCTTCCTCCGCGTCGTCGTCCACCCCTCGAGCTGGCCGCCGCACCCTTACGAACTGCCGGTCGCGGTGGCGGGCGTCAACACGGCGATCCTGGTCTCCTCCAGCTTCACGATCCACTACGCCCTGGAGTCAATCCGCCGCGGCAACCGCAACGGCCTCAAGCTGGGCCTGGTGCTGACCTGGATGCTCGGCGCGACCTTCCTCTTCATCCAGCTCAACGAGTACGTCCACCTCGGCTTCAGCGCCCGCGATCTCGGCTTCGGCTCGATCTTCTACAGCCTTACCGGCCTGCATGGCGCCCACGTCTTCGTCGGGCTTTGCCTTCTTACCTTCGCTTCGATCCGCGCCTTCCGTGGCCATTTCGGCTCCGAGGAGAAGGACCACCTCGGCGTTGAGGTGCCGGGCATCTACTGGCACTTCGTCGACATCATGTGGCTGGTCGTCTTCTTCACGGTTTACATCCTTTAACGCGGCCGCTGCAAACCGGCGCATCTCGCGGTCTTCGGTCGGCCGTCTGCGGGTCACGCACAAACAAGTGCGCTCCCCTTGCCGCCCTCCCTGCATCCCCCGACCTGCTTGGTTTTCACGGCCGTTTGGGGGTACAACTTGAATATGCACAATCCTCTGCGGTCTGAGGCTGACGCGTTCAGATGGTTGGTGGTGATCGCTGCTGGAGTGGTGTCGGCGACCGTGCTCACCTTGCTGACGCGGCCCGTAGTGGGCGTGGTCTGGACAGCCCTTCTGATTGGCTTCGGTGTCGGCTTCGGCTATCGCAGCGCGCGCGGGTCGCTGCCTCGCAACATCGAGGTGACCAAGGGCGGCGACGGCAAGTTCCGGTTGCTCGTGGTTGCCAACGAGACGGTCCAAGGTGAGGCGCTGCTGAAGGAGATTCGCGATCGCTGTCGCGACCGTCGCTGTGAGGTGATGGTGGTGACCCCGGCCCTGGCCTCCTCGCGGGCCTCGCACTGGGCGTCGGACATCGACGAGGCGATCGAGCTGGCACGCCAGCGCATGGAGCTCTCGCTGATCGAGATCAAGCAGCTTGGCCTCAGGGCAAAAGGGGAGATCGGCGATTCCGATCCCAACATGGCGATCGAGGACGCCCTGCGCGTCTTCCCCGCCGACGAGATCCTGATCTCGACCCATCCCCCCGATCGCTCGCGCTGGCTAGAGCACGGAGTCGTCGACAAGGCCCGCGAGCGAATCGACCTGCCGATCACTCACGTGGTCGTCGACCTCGCCACCGGCCGCGCGATGCTGTGACTGGTCCGTCACGGCTCGGGCACACTTAGCGCGTCACCCGAAATGTTTTGTCTTCTAGCCTGTCAACATGGAGATGATGACCTCGCGCTGGACCGACGACCGCATGGATGACCTCAAGCACCAGGTCGACGAGCTCGGACGCCGCATGGAGACTGGATTCGCCGAGCAGCGCAGTGAAATGAATGCTCGCTTCGATCGCCTGGAGAAGAGCCTCGAAGTGCGCTTCGAGAAGGTCGACGAACGATTCGACAGGGTCGACGAACGATTCGACAAGATCGATGAGCGGTTCGAGAGGGTGGACGCGAAATTCGAACGTGTTGACGCGAAATTCGACGTGGTCAACGAGCAGATCGCTCGCACGCAGGAGACGGTGATTGGCCTATACGCGATGCTCGCGCGTTTCTCGCTGTGGTTTGCCGGGGCGGTGGCCGTTGCCATTCTTGCCGCCGTCCTGACCTTGTGGCTCCGCTAGGGCCTGGTCCGAGCCGCAGCGCTACGTCAGGGCGGCGGTACGGTGGTCGACTTCGTCCGCCGCGCGGGCCGGCCTGATCGCAACGTCTCCTGAGCGAGGCTCTAGCCGCCCCGCCGTCGCAACCGTCCAGAGCATCGCCAGCCAGGTGGTCGTTGCCAGGGCGACGTGGACCCAGACGATCTCGCCCGGCAGCTTCAGGGCCCACTGGACGCCTCCTACAACGCCCTGCAGGGCCAGGAACCCGATCATCACTGTCAGCGGCCTGAGCGCCCTCCTGTCGCCTCCTGGGCGGCGCAGGAGGAACCAGACGGCGATCGCGGCGAGACCGAAGACGGTGGCGATCGCCGAGTGGCGCTGGACCACCCATTCGAGTGTTCCGGTTCCCTCGAAGTCGAAGCGGTGGACGAGTTGGCCGGCGTGGGCTCCGGCGTGCGGGCCCGAAGCGGTGGCGACCGTGCCGGCGGCGATCGTCAGCTGGCCGAGCGGAATCAGCGCTCGCACCGACCAGACGCCGAGCCGGTCGCTGGAGCGCCGCCGCTCCCACGGTTCGTAGCGCGAGCACCAGGCGAGCGCGAAGGAAGCGTCGAGCAGCAGCATCGAGAGGATGAAGTGGCTCATCACTAGCCCGGGGGCGAGGTGGTACTTGACCACCAGGGCACCGAGGATCGCCTGGCCGATCACGCCGAGCGGCAGCAGGGCGCCGAAGAAGGCGAGGTGCCAGCGGAAGGGAACGCGGAACCAGGCGAGCGCGCTGGCGGCGATCACGGCAAAGCCGACGAAGCCGGTGAGGATCCGATTGCCGTACTCGATCACCGCGTGGGTTTCGAGCGGCGGCGCCGTGCCGCCGTAGCACTTGGGCCAGTCCGGACAGCCGAGGCCGGAGCCGGTCAGGCGCACGCCGGCGCCGGTCAGCACGATCAGCGCCAGGGCGCCGAGGGCGACCAGCGAGACGGTGGCGTAGAGCTGGGGCGAGATGCGGAGGCGGTCGCGCATAAGTTGCCTCAGCGGATGATGCCAGCGGCCGCTCTCGGGCCGCGCGACGGGCTCAGCCGCTCTTCTTCGAGCTGCCCTTGCCGCCGCCGCTGGTCGATTCAAGCAGGTACTTGACCAGGTCTTCGATTTCTTTCGGCGAGAGCTTCTGTTCGAAGTTTGCCGGCATCACGTTGGGCGGGTAGCCGGTGGCGATATCGGCGTTGGGGTCGACGATTGATTCGTGGACCATCGCTTCGGTTTGGCCGGGCAAGACTTCGTCGAGGTTGGGGCCGGTGACGCCACCCGATTTGGCGGCTTTGAGCGTGTGGCAGCCGCCGCAACCGTTGTTGGCGAAGACCTGGGCGCCGGGGCCGCCCGGCACTTTCGGCGGCGCCGCACCGGGTACGCCGGCGTAGAGGCCGACGTAGGCAGCAACATCGTCGAGATCTTGGCCGGTGACGACGTCGGCCGGCATCGAGACGGCTGGGTCGCTATTGCTCGGTCGCGGGAACTCGACCTGAGCCTTGACCACGCCTTCGACCGTGTCGCCACCCTCGCCGGCTTCTCGTGCCGAGGCGAAGGCGTCGTCGAGGTTGGGGCCGATCTGGGCGCTCGTCCCGGCCTGGGCCATTGTGTGGCAGACGCCGCACTTTTCAACGAAGAGGATGCGCCCGCGGTTGGGATCGGCCGTGGTCGTTCCACAGCCAGAGGCGGGCAGCGCCACCGCTGCCAGGGCGGCGAGGACGAGCAGCGGGCGGATGGGGTTGGCGAGCTTGTGCATGCGGCGTGAAGCGCGCCGGAGTCTATATGTCCCGCCCGGCCGAAAGCAGGCTTAGTCCTGCCTGGGGTCGGGTAGGCTTGAGGCGATTCTCACTAACTCGCGAGCCCGAGGGGAGGCGACAGATGCAGGTACGGGATGGGATGTCGGAGGTGGTCCTCACGGTCGGCCCCACGCACACGCTGCGCGAGGCTGCATCGATGATGGCTGAGAAGCGGATCGGCGCCGCTTTGGTCAGCGACGACGAGACACCGGTGGCCCGAATCCTCACCGAGCGGGACATCCTGCTCTCGCTGGGCGCGGGCGAGGATCCCGATGCCGAGCGGGTGGGCGATCACATGAGCGACAGCGTCATCGCCGCCTCGCCCGACTGGAGCCTCGAGCGCGCCGCGGCGGAGATGTCGCGCCGCGGCATCCGCCACCTGGTCGTCTACGACGGCCCCGAGCTCGCCGGCGTGCTCTCGATGCGCGACATCGTCCGCGTCTGGACGAGCGACGGTGCCACGTCGGGAATGACGCCGGACTGAACCGCGACTTGCGCTAGGAGCGCGGCGAGGAGATCTGTTCTACCGGGAGGACAGCGCCGCGGACGTGCTGCTTGCGCGGAAGCTTGTAATAGCTGCGGATCGCGTCGCGGATCATCGCGCGGAAGGCGAAGAGGGCGATGACGCCGCCGATGATCGAGTAGATCCAGCCGCGGACCATGAAGCCCTCGGCGAAGATTCCGCAGACGGTGAGAGCGAGGGCGAAGCCGAAGACCGCCGGGGCCCAGGAGGAGCGCGGCTGGTAGACCACCTCGCCGGGCTCGGGAATGTGGCGGTGCTCGCTCACGATGCGATGTAGAGCATCGCTGCCACGAAGCAGAGGGCGAAGATCGCCGCGGCGATGCCGCCAGCCACCAAGCCGGCGCTCATGTTCGCTCTTGCGGTCTCGCGATCCACGCCCGGATTTCTATCCGATCAGCCGGTCGAGCGGCATCGCGATGAAGAGCAATGCCAGGTAGGCAAGCGAGTAGAGGTAGGTGCGCAGGGCCCAGCGGCGATCGGCGCTGCGCAGCAGGCGCACGGCGCAGTAGATGAAGCCGGCCCCGAGCGTCATCGAAGTGATCAGGTAGATCACGTTGAAGCCGCCGGCGCAGAAGGGCAACTGCGTGACGGCGTAGAGCAGCACGGTGTAGAGCAGGATCTGGCGGCGCGTCTCATCCTCGCCGCGGACGACGGGCAGCATCGGGATGTTGGCCTTGGCGTACTCGTCCTTCATCAGCAGTGATAGCGCCCAGAAGTGCGGCGGGGTCCAGAAGAAGACGATCGCGAAGAGGAAGAGCGCGGTGCCGCTGAGGCCGCCGGTGACGGCCGCCCAGGCGACCAGGGGAGGCACGGCGCCGGCGGCGCCGCCGATCACGATGTTCTGCGGAGTCGAACGCTTGAGCCAGAGCGTGTAGACGAAGACGTAGCCGAAGAGACCGGAGATCGAGAGCGCCGCCGCCAGTGGGTTGACGGTGAGCGAGAGCAGCAGGAAGGAGGCGCACCCGAGCAGCGTTCCGAAGGCAATCGCTGCCCGCGGCGAGATCCGTCCGCTGGCGACCGGACGGTCGGCGGTGCGCGACATGATCCGGTCGATGTCGCGATCGACGGCGTGGTTGATCGCGCCGGCGCCGCCGGCCGAGAGGGCGCCGCCGAGGCAGGTGAGGAAGACGAGGCCGATCGAGGGGTCCCCGGCCACGTACATGGTCGTGATCGTGGTCAGGAGCAGCAGCGACTGCACCTTCGGCTTGGTCAGGGTGGCGTAGTCGCGCAGGACGCCGAAGACAGCGGGGCGCTGCGCGACGACCGCGGATTCGGCGCCGCTCACGGTGCTCAGGCTACCGGCTGGGACTCGCGAGCCGCTTCTTTGGCGGCGCGGCTGCTGCGGTTGGCGATCGCCTCGCGGATGTCGCGCAGCGGCCGGTCGCTGCGCACGTCCGGCAGCACGTCGAAGTTGTGCGGCTCCGGCGGTGAGAGGGCGAACCACTCGAGCGAGTTGCCGCCCCAGTGGTCGTGGCCGGCGCGGGCGCCGTTGCTGAGGCTGGCGATCGCGTTGACCAGGGTCAGGATGACCCCGATCGCGAGCACGAAGGCGCCGATCGAGGCGATCAGGTTCTCGGTGCTGACCCCGGTGCCGCTGAAGTACTTGTAGGCGTCGGCGACCTGGCCGTGGTCGCCGCCGGAGAGGAAGAGGGGCACGAAGGTGAGCAGCATGCCGGCGACCAGCGTCCAGAAGGAGGCGCGGCCGAGGAACTCGCCCATCGTGCGGCCGGTCAGCTTCGGGAACCAGTAGTGCAGAGCGGCGAAGCCTCCGAAGACGGCGCCGCCGACTAGCGCGAAGTGGGTGGCGGCAGTGGAGTCGGTGGTGTTGTGCAGGCGCCAGGCGACGGCGACCATCGAGTGCGAGATCTCGGCGCCGAGGCCGATCGAGATCATCGAGATGGCTCCAGCGGCGAAGAGCAGCGGGGCGCGCATCCGCAGTGTGCCGCCGACCATAGTCGCGATCAGGTTGAAGACGATCAGGCCGAAGGGCACGATCAGCGCCAGCGACATGATCATCGCGAAGTACATCCAGCCGATCCCGATCGGCGAGGTGAGCATGTTCTGCATCCAGGCCAGGGTGCCGATCACGGCGATCGCCAGCAGCGAGCCGGTGACCGCGTTGCGATTGAAGAGCGGCTTGCGGGCGAAGACCGGGACGATCTCGGCGATCGCGGCCAGGGCTGTGACCAGGATCAGCATGTAGGTGCCGGTGTAGAAGATCCAGCTCATGTGCTCCCAGAGCAGCGGCGCACCGCCGGAGCCGTCGGCGAAGAAAATCCCGTCGAAGTTGCGATCGATCAGCAGCATCGTGATCGCCGCCAGCATCACCGTGCCGACCACGATCAGCAGCCAGGAGGAGACCGCCGCCGCCCAGGCGAACACCGGCACCCGCCGCCAGGCCATGCCCGGGGCGCGCATGCGGCGCAGGGTCGCCACCAGGTTGATCGCGATCAGGACGAAGCCGAGCGTTGCCAGCCCGCAGGCTGCTGCCCAGGCGTCGACGCCGTTGTTAGGCAGGAAGGCCAGCTCGGAGAGCGGTGCCAGCGGGTTGACGCCAGCCTCGGAGGGGGTGAAGAGAAAGCCGGCGTAGAGGACGGTGGCGCCGGCGATGTAGAGCCAGAGGCCGAGCTGCCCCACACGCGGCAGGGCGGTGCCGCGGGCACCCACCTGCAGCGGTGCCAGGTAGTAGTAGAGGCCGAGGCAAAGCGGCAGGGCGAAGAGGAAGATCGCGGTCGCCCCGTAGAGCGAGAGCATGCGGTTGAAGGTGACCGGTGTCAGCAGGCTGTTTTCCGGGATCGCCAGCTGCAGCCGCATCAACAGGAACTCGACCAGGGCGATGAAGAGGAAGCCGAGGGCGGCGCCGATCATCACCCGGCCGACGTCCTTGTGGTCGGCGCTGGTGACGACCTCGATCCAGTGAGGACGGCGACGGGGGAAGCCGTCGACGACGACCTCGGGATTGGCGCGCTTCACACCGGATTCGCGCCCCGATCGACCCGGAATCGAGCCCCCGGAAGTCACCGTGTCGATCGGGTCGCTCATGGCACTTCTCCGTTTTCGATCAGGCCCACGACGCGATCCTGGGCCGCCTGTACGTCGGCTTTCTGCTGCTTGACGAAGGCTTCGTATTCAGCCGGTGAGACGACGTCGACCTCGGTCCGCATCGCCGCGTAGGCCTGGCCGGAGAAGGTCGCCGACTGTCCGTCGAAGGTCCCTTCTTCGTCGGCGCGGAAGACGACGTGGTTGGTCTTGCCGGGCACGGCGTCGCGCTTGGGGGCCAGTTCTGGCACGTCCCAAGTGTGGATCACGTCGGTCGAGATCAGGTTGAGTTCGACCGTGGTGTCGACCGGCACGACCAGCTTGTAATAGGAGAAGGCGCCGTTGGGATAGTCGTAGCGCCAGAGCCACTGCTGTCCCGTGGTTTCGATCTTCAGCGGCGCCGACTTCGCCGAGGCGAGGCCGGCCGCGCCGGTGGTCGGGACCTCGCGCGCCTTGTCGGTGAAGATGAAGCTGAGCACGAGGATCACGGCGGCGAAGACGGTGAGCACGGCGCCGACGCGCAGCTGGGTGCCGCGGCCGCCGCGAATCTGGCGCGGCTCGTCGCCGCGCTCGCTGCGGTAGCGCCGCAGCGCGTAGATCAGCGCGCCGTTGATCGCGACGATGACGATCGCCGCGGCGACGAAGCCAATCCAAAGCAGGGTGTCGATCTGGTCGGTGCCAGGAGAGTGGGGACTCATCACGAAACCCCCCGCGCACGCCTGACGGCGGCGGACCGGCGCGGTGCGGCGTCCTCGGTCGGCCAAATAGCGCTGCTATTCGGCCTCCCTGCGTCCTTGCCCCGCTTGGTCCGGCGCTCGCCAGTCGCACACGCGGGGTTTCGTGATGAGTCCTTGGGCGCCAAAGCGCGGCCATTCTAATCACGCGGGTCGGCGCGGCGCGGTGTCCGCAGTCCGGGGGCGGCCTCGGGGCGGGCTCCTATACTCGCCGACCTGATGCGACGCCGATCTCGCCCATCTCCGGCGCTGCGCCTCGTCGTGCGCACCGGGGCAGCCGCCGCAGTGGCAGCCGCGGTGGCGACGCCCTTGCTGCGCAAGCGCCTGCGCACTCCGACCCCGGTGACCATCGCTGCCTGCGCCGCGGGCCCCCTGGCGGTCGCCGTTCTCGCCCCGCGCTCGCGCAAACGCGACGTGGTGCTGTACGCGATGCAGATGTGGGCTTTCATCATGGTCCACGAGCTTCCCTACGACGATCCGCAGAAGCTGGAGTCGCGGCTGCGCAGCCGCTACCCGATCGTCGCCGACCGGGTGCTCGGCCTCGGGCGCCTGCCCAACGGCCGCCTGCAGCGGGGTATCGCGCGGCTGAGCCGCGCCGGCACAATCAACCGAATTCTCACTTGGGCGCACTGGCTCTGGTTCTTCGAGCCCTACCTCGCCCTGGCTTGGATCCTTTGGCGCCATCCCGAGCGCTTCCCGCGTGCCGCTCGTCAAATGGCCGCTGTCTTCGACATCGGTTGCATCGCCTACTTCGTGATTCCAACCTCGCCGCCGTGGTGGGCCTCCGAGCAGGGCCTGACCGGCGAAAAGGTGGAGCGGATCATGATCGGCGTCGGCGAAGACACCTGGGGCTCGGCCTGGCCGAAGATGTACAACGCGCTCGGCGGCAACCCCTGGGCGGCGATGCCCTCGCTGCACTTCGCCACCTCGGCGATGGCGGCGATTCAACTCACCGAGGCGGGCCCGGTCGAGGGCGCGGTGGGCTGGACTTACTCGTTGACGCTCGGCTTCGCCCTCGTCTACCTCGGGGAGCACTACGTCACCGATCTGCTCGCTGGGGCTGGCCTGGTCGCCGCGGTGCGTCGCGGCGAGCCGCTGGCCGAACCTGCAGTTCATGGAGTGACCCGGGGCTTGCGGCGCTTGGAGCGCCTCGCCAACGGGTAGTTTCTAAAGAGTGTCTCCTGAGGGTCCGGTTAACGGCGACGATGCCGCCGAGCTGCCGATCTTCACGCGGCGGCGACTGATTCAGACGGCGGTCGTGGTTGTCGCGTTGCTGGTCGGGATCTACTTCATCTTCCCGAGGCTGGTCGGGTTGAGCAACGCCCTGGGCAAGCTCGATGACGCCGATCCGCTCTGGATCGCGATCGCGATTGGCTTCAACATCGTCGCCTTCATCACCTACATCGCCCTCTTCAAGGCGGTTGTGGGAGGCGATGCCCTGCGCTTCACCTGGCTGGAGACATATGAGATCAACATGGCCGGCCTGGCCGCGACGCTGCTCTTCTCGGCGGCCGGGGCAGGCGGGATCGTGCTCACCTTCTGGGCGCTGCGCAAGGCCGGGATGGCGCGACACGAAGTGGCGCGGCGCATGGTCGCCTTCCTCACCCTCCACTACGCCTTCTACCCGCTGGCCCTGATCCTCTTCGGCGTGCTGCTGCGCACCGGCGTGCTCAACGGCAAGGACTCGATCGAGCTGACGATCGTGCCGGCGGGTGTGGCCGGCCTGCTGCTCGCCCTCGCCCTGCTCTTCGCCCTGGTCCCGCCCGACCTCGGTCCCAAGATCGCCCGCTTCGTGCACGGCAAACGCGGTCAGGAGATCGCCAGGAACATCGCCAAAGTGCCGGCGGTTTTCGCCGAGGGGTTTCGCTTCGCGATCAGCCTCTTCACCCACCCGCGCCAGGGTGGCCTCGCCGTACTCGGCGCGGCCGGCTTTTGGGCCGCCAACATCGGCATCCTCTGGGCCTCCTTCCACGCCTTCGGCGTCCACGTGCCGCTTGCGGTGGTCGTTCAGGGCTTCTTCCTCGGCATGGTCGCCAACCTGATCCCGTTCGCTCCCGCCGGAGTGGGGGCCGTGGATGCCGGGATGATCGGCGCCTTCGTCCTCTTTGGTGTCCCCGAGACGACTGTCTTCCCAGCAATCCTGGTCTACCGCCTGATCGCCTTCTGGATGCCGATTCCTTTCGGCGTCGCCGCTTTCTTCCAGCTTCGCACCCGGGTCCATCGCTGGGAAACGGAGGGGCTGCCGATCGACCGCAAACCGCCGGCGGAACTTGCCGGCGAGGTCAGCGGGGGAGTACTATAAAAAGTAAAGTATTGGCAACGCCATTAGACTTGAGGCGAACATGACAGAGGCAAAGAAAGTCGAGAATGTGATCATCGTCGGCGGCGGGCCGGCCGGCTACACGGCTGCGCTCTACACCGCGCGCGCCAACCTCGAGCCGCTCGTCTTCGAGGGCTTCCAGTGGGGTGGGCAGCTGCAGAACACGACGGACGTGGAGAACTATCCCGGCTACCCCGGGGGGATCATGGGGCCGGAGATGATGAACGAGTTTCGCGCTCAGGCAGAGCGCTTCGGCACCCGCTTCGTCACCGATGACGTCGACCGGGTCGAGCTCTCCGACGGTGGCGTGCAGAAAGTCTTCCTCGGCGACGAGGAGTACCAGGCAAAAGCCGTGATCCTGGCGATGGGAGCGGAGCCGAGTCGGCTCGGCATCCCCGGCGAGCGCGAGCTCAGCGGTTGCGGAGTATCGACCTGCGGCGTCTGCGACGGCGCCTTCTTCAAAGACCAGAAGGTGATCGTGATCGGCGGCGGCGACTCGGCGATGGAGGACTCGATCTTCATCTCCAAGTACGCCAGTGAGCTGACCGTGGTCAACCGCCGCGAGGAGTTCCGCGCCTCGAAGATCATGCTCGACCGGGCTAAGGAGCAGGGCAACATCAGCTTCAAGACCCCCTACGTGGCGGAGGAGTTCGTCGCCAGCGACAAGGGCCGCCTCGACCACGTGCGCCTGCGCAACATCGAGACCGACGAGGTCGAGGACGTCAAGACCGACGGTGCCTTCATCGCGATCGGCCACATCCCCCGCTCAGAGGTCGTCACGGGGCAGGTCGACACCGATGAGAACGGCTACATCCTCACCGAGGGCGACTCGACCCGGACCAACCTGGCGGGAGTCTTTGCCGTCGGCGACGTCGTCGACCACATCTACCGCCAAGCGGTCACCGCCGCCGGCAGCGGCTGCAAGGGCGCCCTCGACGCCGAGTGGTACCTGCGTGACACGCCGCCCTCACCCGAGGCGCATTGGCTTCCCGGCGGCGAGCCCCTTGAGGTTGCGCCGACGCCGGGCTCCTAGTCGACCAGTTTTTTTACAACGAAGGTGCGGGCGCCTCTGGGCGTCTCGATCTTGATCGGCTTGCCGACTTTGGCGTTGAGCAGGGCGCGGCCGATCGGGGACTCGGCGGAGAGGCGGCCTTCGGCCAGATTGGCTTCGGTTGAGCCGACCAGGGTCCAGGTATTGGCCTCGCCTTTTGCTTCGTCGAGGACCTGGGCGGTGCGACCAAAGGCGAAAGTGTCCGCGGCGGTGGCGTCTATCTCGACCACGACGGCGGTGCGCAGGCGCTCACGCAGGCGCTTGATCTTGGTCTCGAGATGGGCCTGGTCCTCCTTGGCGATGTGGTACTCGGCGTTCTCCTTGAGGTCGCCTTCCTCGCGGGCCACCTTGATCCGCGCCGCCATTTTGGTTCGGGCATCTCCTTCGAGCTGCTCGATTTCCTCGCGTAGGGCAGTCATGCCCTCCTCGGTTATCGGCTCCCCGCCTGTCGTTTCGGTGTCATCCATCGCTTCAGCCTTTCAGATGTGACGATTCGAGGCGCTATCTTGGGAAAGCATGGCCTCCTGCTCCCACATCCGCACGATCGAGATCTTCGATCCGCCGGCCGAGATCGCCGGCTGTGAGGAGTGCCTCGCGCTGGGCATGCAGTGGGTGCACCTGCGCATGTGTCAGAGCTGTGGGCACATCGGCTGTTGCGACAACTCGGAGGGCAAGCACGCCACCGCGCACAACGCCGAGACCGGTCACCCGATCATCCGCTCGGTGGAGCCCGGCGAGGACTGGAGCTGGTGCTACGAGGACGAGCTGATGCTCCGTCTCACTCGCTGATCGGCCCGCGCCGAGGGCCTAGCGAAGCTTCTTCTTCAGCACGATCGTCTTGCGGCGTTTGATCGCCTTGCCGCCTTCGGGCGTGTAGGAAACCGTGGCCTTGACCTTCGCCTTGCCGGTGTTCTTCAGCTTGATCCGCGCCTTGCCGCTGGAGCGGACGACGATCTTGGCCGTGCCGCTGACGCGCTTGCGCGACGCGTTGGCAACACCCTTGCCGTAGGCGTCGAGGCGACCGGCGCCGGTGACGGCTAGGCGCACCGTGGCGGTTCCCTTCTTCCGGTTGAAGGTGGTCTTCTTGAAAGCGACCGTGGCGTTGACGTTGAAACCCACAGCGCTCAGCGCACCGGTCGGACCGGCGAAGTTGGTTGCGGTAACGCCGCAGCTGTAGGCGCCGACTTTGTTTGCTGTCGCCGTGGACGCGGTCACTCCGGACAGGGCTTTGCCGTTGCGGTACCACTGGTAAGCCAGGCTCTGGGGTGCGAGCGCGAGGAACGTCTCGGACTGATCCAGCGCCCACGTCCCTTGGCTGCAGGTGAGCGTGCTTCCCGGTTTGTGCTTGCCCGCCACGGTTGGAAGTTCGACGTTGCGCGGCGGCTCGATCAGCACCGGGAACGACACGCCGTTTGTCGTGGCGCCGGACGTGTCGAACCGGGCTCCGCCTCCTCCGCCCAGGTTTGCCGAATAGATCGTGTTGTCACCTGCGTTTCCCCAATAGATCCTGCCGGCCGCGGTGTCGATCGCAAGGCCGTTGGGGTTGCTCACGGTCGCGCCGCTGGTGTCGAGCATGCCAGTTTCTTTGCCGTTCAGACCGGCATAGGCGATTGAATTTTCACTGCTGTAATTCGCCCAGTAGACGCGATTCGTGGCGCTGTCGATGGCGACTCCGACGGGTCCTTTGACAGTCGCGCCGATCGTGTTGATCGGCCGACCGCCACTGCCGTCCAGCCTTGCGAAGTCGATCGTGTTGTTCATGTAGTCGCCCCAGTAGACGCGTCCTTTCTCCGGGCTGACGACGAGCGCGTACGCTTCGCCCTGTGTAGCGCCTGTCGTGTTGAGTACGCCACCGCCGCTGCCATCCAGGTTGGCGTAGGAGATTCGGTCGCTACCGGTTGCGTTCGCCCAGTAGATCCGCCTTCCCACCGGGTCGATCGATGGTCCTGACGGGCTGCTGACGGTTGCGCCCGCGGTGTTGAGCAGCCCGCTGTCCGAGCCGTCGAGATTGGCGTAGCCGATCGAGTTCCCTTTGAAGTTCGCCCAGTAGATCCGTCCTGCCGCCGCGTCGATGGCAAGGCCGTACGGTTCGCCCAGGGACGTGGCGGCGATTGGAAGGTCGAAGCCCGAGCCCCCGGTGAGACTGGCTCTCGCGATTCCCCCCGTTTCGTAGTTGCTCCAGAAGATGCTGGGCGCTGCCTGCGCTGAGGCCACGAGCGAAAGTAGGAGGACGAAGACCGTTGCGAGAGTGGTTGCGATGCGCCGGGAAGGATTCATCGGCGGCACCCTAGTCCGGGGTGACGATGGCAAAGCCCGGGTCGGGTTCGTCCAGCAGACCGAGCAGCTCGCCGAGCTTGGCGCCGTCGCCCTCGACACGGAGGCGGCCGCTCTCGGCCAGCTCGGCGATGTCGGCGGTTTTCAGCAAGAGCTGGTTGAGGGCCTCGCGCTCGACGACCAGGGCGGCGTCGGCGTCGTCATGGCCGCCGGGACGGTGGCGGAGGACGCCGTTGCGGACGGTGATCGCGTGCTGCTCGTCGGGGTCGGTGACGCGCCAATCGATGCGCAGGTGGTGCTCCGCCGCGCGCGGGCCGTTGAGGCGGATCGCCATCGCGTCGAGCAGCTGGCTCACCGTCAGATGGGCGACCACGTCGGGCGGTGCCGCGTTGGTCGGGGTGCCGGAGGTCCCCTCGCGCAGCTCCTTGGCGCCGATCAGGAAGAAGTTGCGCCAGCTGGCGTTTTCGGCGCCGAAGCCGAGCCGCTCGAGCGCTTCCGCCTGCAGCTCGCGCGCCGCCTGGTTCTCGGGCTCGGCGAAGACGACGTGGTTGACGACCTCGGCAACCCAGCGGTAGTCGCCCTGCTCGAAGCTGGCCCGGGCCTTCTCCAGCGCCGCCTCGGCGCCGCCCATGAACTCGACGTAGCGCCTCGCCTGCTCGACCGGCGGGTGCTCCCAGAGGTGGGCGGGGTTGCCGTCGAACCAGCCCATGTAGCGCTGGTAGATCGCCTTCGTGTTGTGGCTGATCGAGCCGTAGAACTCGCGGCAGTGCCACTCCTCGGCCAGGCTCGGCGGCAGCTCGATCAGCTCGGCGATCTCGGGCCCGGTGTGGCCCTGATTGAGCAGGCGCAGGGTCTGGTCGTGCAGGTAGGTGTAGAGGTCGCGCTGCTTTTCGAGGTAGTCGACGATTCGCTCGCTGCCCCAGCAGGGCCAGTGGTGGCCGGCGAAGAGCGCGTCGGAGCGCTCGCCGAAGAGCTCGATCGCCTCGTCCAGGTAGTGAGCCCAGACGCGCGGGTCGCGGACCAGGGCGCCGCGCGGGGTGAGGATGTTGTGCATCGAGCGGGCGGCGTTGTCGGCGATGCAGAGCACGCGCGCGTCGGGGAAGTAGATGTTCATCTCGGCCGGCGCCTCGGTGCCGGGCGTCAGCTGGAAGCTCATCCGCACCCCGTCGACGACCTCCTCGTGGCCGGTCTCGACGATGTCGAGGTTGGGCGGGAGCAGCGTGATCGTGCCCAGCGAGGTCGTCTGGCCGAGCCCGGCGCCGATCTGGCCCTCGGGGCCGCGCTCGAGCAGCGCCCCGTACATGTAGCCGGCCCGCCGCGCCATCGCCGTGCCGGCGAAGACATTCTCGCTGACCGCGTGGTGGAGGAAGCCGGCCGGGGCGAGGACCGGCACGCGTCGGGCTTCGACCTCCTCCGCGGTGAGGACGCCCTTGGCGCCGCCGAAGTGGTCGACGTGGCTGTGGGTGTAGACCAGGCCGGTGACCGGCCGCTCGCCGCGGTGCTCGCGGTAGAGCGCCAGCGCCGCCGCCGCTGTCTCGGCCGAGACCAGCGGGTCGATGACGACGATCCCCTCGCGTCCCTCGATCACGTGCATGTTGGAGAGGTCGAAGCCGCGCAGTTGGTAGAAGCCGGGGACGATCTCGAAGAGACCGGCGATGCGTCCCAGCTGTCCCTGGCGCCAGAGGTTTGGGTCGGCGCTGGCGGGTGGGTCGGCATCGAGAAAGTCGTAGGAGCCGAGCTCCCAGACGACGCGGCCGTCCTCGTCCTCGACCCGCGGAGGGTCGAAGGAGGCTAGGAGTCCGCGGCGCGCCTGCTCGAACTCATCGGTAGGCGCCGGCACGGCCTAAGCCTTTGCGGCGGCGATCAGCCCGGGGGCGGGCCGGTAGGCCTCGCCGTGCTCGGGGCGCAAGCTTTCGAGCAGCTCGACTGCGCGGGGGGTGCCGAGCAGCTCGGTCAGCTCGAGTGGGCCGCGGGGCCAGTTGAAGCCAAGGCGCATCGCCGTGTCCATATCGGCGGGAGAGCCGACCTGCTCTTCGAGGGCGAAGGCGGCCTCGTTGGCGATCTGGGCGAAGAGGCGGGGGAGGATCGCGGGGGCGGCTGGGTCGATCTCCGCCAGCTTGTCGGGGTCGAGCATCAGTTCGCCGGCTCCGCTGTTCTCTTGCCGCGACAGCTGGTGTGAAGGGATAGCGGAAGCGGGGTTCGGGGGGTCGGTGTAGTCGTAGAAGCCCTGGCCGCTCTTGCGACCCAGTCGGCCCTCGGCGACGAGGCCCTCCTGGATTGGGCTGGGGCGCCAGCGCTCGGGCTCGCCACCCTGGGCGTAGAAGGAGCGGGCGACGCTGAGATTGACGTCGAGGCCGATCAGGTCGATCAGCTCGAAGGGGCCCATGCGGAAGCCGCCGCCCTGGCGACAGACGCGGTCGATTGTCGCGGCGTCGGCAACGCCGTCGCCGAGCATCCGCAGCGACTCGAGTGTGAAGGGGCGGGCGAGGCGGTTGGCGATGAAGCCGGGGCTGTCCTTGGCCCGGATCGGGGTGCGGCCCATGCGCAGGCCGACCGCGGTGGTCGCGTCCAGCGCCGCCGGCGCGGAGTCGGCGGTGGCGACGACCTCGACCAGCTTCATCAGCGCTGGGGGGTTGAAGAAGTGCATGCCGACGACCCGCTCGCGCCCCGGCACCCCGGCGGCGATCGCGGTGATCGGCAGCGAGGAGGTGTTGCTGGCCAGGATCGTCTCCGGCCCGCAGGCTTCGGCCAGGGCGGCGAAGAGCCCGCGCTTCAAGGCCAGGTCCTCCGGCGCCGCCTCGACCACGAGGTCGCATTCGGCGAGGTCGGCGAGGCTGTGGGCGCCGCCGGCGCGGCTGCTCGCGGAATCGGCATCCGCCTCGCTCCACATTCCCTTGGTCGCGCCCTTGTTCAGGGCCGCGTTGAGCTTTTCCAGCCCCGACTCCAGGGCGGCGGGAATCGGGTCATACAGCCGGGTCTCATAGCCGCCCAGCGCGGCGATCTGGGCGATCCCGGCGCCCATCGTGCCAGCGCCGACGACGCCGACTCGCTCCACCTCGCGGGCGCTCACTTGCCCTCGAATTTCGGCTCGCGCTTCTCGAGGAAGGCGGTCATTCCCTCGACTCGGTCCTCGGTTGCCATCGCCAGCTCGTAAAGGCGCCGCTCGTTCTCCAGGCCCGCGGTTAGGGCGGTCTCCTCGGCGGCGATTACCGCCTGCTTGGCGAGGCGCGCGGCAATCGGCGGGCGCTCGGCGACGGTCGCGGCAAGCGCCATCGCCTCGTCCAACCAGCCGTCACCCTCGACCACGCGGTTGACGAGGCCAAGTTCCAGCGCGGCGGCGGCGTCGAAGCGTTCGCCGGTCAGCACAAGCTCCATCGCCCGCTGCTTGCCGAGCACCCGGGCAAGGCGCTGGGTGCCACCGCCGCCGGGGATGATCCCGAGGTTGATCTCGGGCTGGCCAAAGGTGGCGCCCTCGGCAGCGACGATCATGTCGCAGGCCAGGGCCAGCTCACAGCCGCCGCCCAGCGCGAAGCCGGAGACAGCGGCGATCATCGGCGTCTTGATCGCAGCCAGGCGGCGCCAGAAGCCGGCCGCCGGATGGCGCAGCGCCTCGGCGAAGCTGCGCTCCGCCATCGCCTTGATGTCGGCGCCGGCGGCGAAGACTTTGTCGGAGCCGGCGATGACGACGCAGCGGACCTCGGGGTCGGGATCGAGCCGCTCCAGCTCGCTCGCCAGCTCCTCCATCAGCTCCGGGGAGAGTGCGTTGCGCGCCTCGGGCCGGTTGAGGCGGAGCAGGACGACATTGCCGTCGCGGGAGCTCTCGACCAAGCCCGCCAAGGGCTACTCGGCGACCATCGGAGTCATCGCGTTGATCCCGGTCGCGGCGCGGCCGATGATCATCTTCTGGATCTGCGAGGTGCCCTCGTACAGCGTCGTCACCCGGGCGTCGCGCAGGTAACGCTCGACCGGGTAGTCGTCGACGTAGCCGGCGCCACCGTGGACCTGGATCGCCAGGTTGGCGCACTCGACCGCCGACTCGGTCGCGTAGAGCTTCGCCACCGAGGTCTCGGTCGTGTTCGGCTTGCCTTCGTCCTTGAGCACGCCGGCGCGGTAGACCAGCATCCGGCTGGCATCGCGCTTGAGGATCATGTCGGCGATCATCTCCTGGACCAGCTGGAAGCGGGCGAGCGGCACGCCGAACTGCTTGCGCTCCTTGGCGTAGGCAACCGAGGCTTCGACGCAGCCTTCGCAGATGCCGACGCAGCCGGCGGCGACGCTGTAGCGGCCGTTGTCGAGGGCGCTCATCGCGACCTTGAAGCCGTCGCCGATCTCGCCGAGCATCGCGTCCTCACCGACCTCAACCGAGTCGAGCGAGATCTCGCCGGTGTCGGAGGAGCGCAGGCCGAGCTTGCCGTGGATCTCCTGGGTGGTGAAGCCATCGCTGTCGCAGGGGACGAGGAAGCAGGCCAGGCCCTTGTGCTTCTTCTCGGGATCGGTCTGGGCGAAGATCAGCGCCACCTCGGAGAAGTTGGCGAGCGAGATCCACATCTTCTGGCCGCTGATCGACCAGCCCGAGTCGGTCTTGGTCGCGCGGGTGCGCAGGTTGGCGGCGTCGGAGCCGGTGTCGGGCTCGGTCAGGCCGAAGCAGCCGAGCGCCTCGCCCGAGCAGAGCCGCGGCAGCCACTTCTGCTTCTGCTCCTCCGTGCCCCACTTCTCGATCGAGCCGGCGACCAGCGAGGTCTGCACGGATACGACGGTGCGGGCGGATGAGTCGGCGCGGCCGACCTGTTCAACGATCAGGCCGTAGCCGAGGTAGTCGAGCCCGCGGCCGCCGTAGGTCTCGGAAACGGGGGCGCCGAGGTAGCCAACCTCGCCCAGCTTGCTGGCCAACTCGCGGTCGAAGCGGGCGGCGCGGTCGTTCTCTTTGACCCGCGGGGTGATCTCCTTGTCGGCGAATTCCCGCGCGGTTTCGGAGATCAAGCGCTGCTCGTCGGTCAACTGGAAGTCCATCTCACCCCTTGCTTTCTCAGGTTCGGTCGTCGGCGCTGATACATGTTTCACACTCCAATCGCCACGGATTCGAATAACCGGCTGCCACCGTGTCGATTGGAGTGCTCACTGAAGTTCTCTACCCAGGGTTGCGGCGAATGCCTCTTGGGCCTCGCGCGTGCGAGGTCCGGGCGTTTCGGGCAGCTCGCTGCCGTCGATCGCCGAGACGGCCTGGATCTCGCGCGTGGTCGAGGCGAGGAAGGCCTCTTTGGCGGCGCGCAGGTCGGCGACCGGCCAGGCGCCCTCCTCGACCTCGAGCGCGTTGACCAGGCGGTCGCGGGTGATCGACTCGAGCACGCCGTTGTCGAGCGCCGGCGTGCGCAGGCCGCCCTGCGGTGAGACCCAGAAGATCGAAGAGGTCGGCGGCTCGAGCACGATGCCGTCGGGCTGGACCAGCACGGCCTCGTCGGCGCCCTGCGATTTGGCCAACCGGGTCGCCTGCATGTTGGCGGCGTAGGAGAGCGACTTGACTCCATTGAGGATGATCGTCGGGCAGTAGGTGACGGTGGCGACGCCGACCGTCTCGGCGTGGGCCGGGATCGGCTCGGTCATCGCCAGGCGGCGGCCGCCGCGGGTGACGATCAGTCGCAGCTGCCCATCAGCGTCGCCGAGCTCGGCGAGCAGAGTTTCGATCTCGCTCTCCAGGGCGGGGCGGTCGAACTCGAGCTCGATTGCGGCACCGGAGCGTTCCAGCCGGTCGATGTGGTCGACCAGCGCGAACGGCTTGCCGTTGTAGAGCCGGATGACCTCGAAGGCGCCGTCGCCGCGATAGAGCCCGTCGTCCTTGAGCGGCACGACGGCCTCGGCGGTCGGCGAGATCTCCCCGTCGACACTGGCCAGCTCTCTCAGCTCAGTCGCCATCGGCTGGCGAGGCTACTAGCCCACCAGTTCCGGTGTGCCTTTTCCCCGATATAAGAGGACAAAGCGCACCGGAACGGGTCAGACCGCTTCGAAGATCGTGGCCAGGCCCTGGCCGACGCCGACGCACATGGTGGCGATGCCGTATTTGGCCTTACGGCGGCGTAGCTCGCGGACCAGGGTGCCGGCGAGGCGGGCGCCGGTGCAGCCGAGGGGGTGGCCGAGGGCGATCGCGCCACCGTTGACGTTGAGCTTCTCCTCGTCGATGCCGAGCTCGCGGGCGCTGGCGAGGACCTGCGAGGCGAAGGCCTCGTTGAGCTCGATCAGGTCAATGTCGTCGAGTGTGAGGCCGGCGGCCTTAAGGGCACGGGGGATGGCGAGGGCGGGGCCGATGCCCATGTAGGCGGGGTCGACGCCGGCGACGCCGAAGGCGACGACGCGGGCCAGCGGTTCGGCGCCGAGCTCCTTCGCCCCGGCCTCTGAGGCGACCAGGGTGCAGGCGGCGCCGTCGTTGAGGGTCGAGGCGTTGCCGGCGGTGACCGTGCCGCCCTCGCGGAAGGCGGGCCGCAGCTTCGCCATCGTCTCCAGTGAGGCGTCGGCGCGCGGGCCCTCGTCGGTGTCGACCGTGACCGTCTCGCGGCGACCCTTCGGCGCCTCGATCGGGACGATCTCCTCGGCGAAGATGCCGGCCTCCTGGGCGGCGACGGCGCGCTGGTGGCTGCGCAGGCCCCAGGCGTCCTGGTCCTCGCGGCTGATTCCGTAGCGCTCGGCGACGTTCTCGCCGGTCTCGCCCATCGATTCGGTCGAGATGCCGAGCTCGGCCATGCGCGGGTTGACGAAGCGCCAGCCGAGCGTGGTGTCGTGCATCGTCTGCGGACCGCGAGGTAGGCCGCGCTCGGGCTTGCCGACCACCCAGGGGGCGCGGCTCATCGACTCGACCCCGCCGCCGAGATAGAAGTCGCCCTCGCCGAGCTTGACCGCCCGGGCGGCGCAGTTGATCGCCTCCAGGCCGGAGGCGCAGAGGCGGTTGACGGTGGCGCCGGGAACGCTGTGGGGGAGGCCGGCGAGCAGTGCCGCCATCCGCGCCACGTCGCGGTTGTCCTCGCCCGACTGGTTGGCGGCGCCGAGGTAGACGTCGGTGATCCGCTCGGGGTCGACGCCGGTTCGCTCGACCACGGCGGCGATCGTGTGCGCCGCCATGTCATCGGGGCGAATGCCCGAGAGCGCACCGCGGTAGCCGCCCATCGGCGTGCGCACCGCGTCGATCAGGTAGGCCTCGCTCACGATCCAGGATTAAAGGGGACGGCCGGCGCGCGCGTATCCTTGGCTCGTGTTCTTCGTCCTCGGAACAGTTGCGATGGTGCTTCTCGTCGTCGGCGTGCTCTTCCTGATCGAGCACTTCTACACCGGCAACAACGCCGAACTGCTCGACTGGAAACCGACCCGCTCGCCCGAACTCGAGGCGCAGAACGAAATCGACGACGTGCAGCAGATGCTCGAGGCGCAGAACGAGATGCGCCGCCGCCGCGGCGCCGTCGAGCGCAACGAGCAGGAGCTGCGCGACGAGGTTGCCGCCGAGGAGCGCGAGCGCCTGCGGCGCCGCCGCAGTTTCGAAGCGACCTAGGCGACACCGCGCTGCGGGGCGAGCTCGGCGGTCGGTTGGGGCGTTGGCTCAGGAGCGGCCGCTGGCCTGACGGCGGGACCGAATGCCAGGGCCAGCGCCGCCGTGCCGAGCCCGGCGCCAAGGGCGAAGGCCCAGCCGCGCTGCAGGCCGGCGAGCAGGTCGCCGCCGGTTGAGTCGTCGAGCAGGGCGATCAGCACCGCGACCCCGATCGCCGAGCCGAGCTGGCGGGCCATGCCGAAGACCGCGGTGCCGGTGGCGAAGCGGGAGGGGGGAAGGGCGGCGGTGGCCGCGGCCGGGAGCGTGCCCAGGACCATGCCGACGCCAGCGCCGCCGAGGACGAAGCCGGGCAGGAAGCTCGACGCGTAGGCCGGTTCGCTGCCGACCGTGGCGAGGATCACGGCGAAGCCAGTGGCGAAAGTGAGGCCGCCCGCGGCTGCGACCGGGCGCTGCCCGATGCGACCGCCGAGCCGTCCGGAGGGGATGGCGAAGATCGCCGCGGTCAGCGGTCCCGGCGAGAGGGCGAGGCCGGCCTTCAGCGCCGAGTAGCCCCAGACTTCGGTCAGCAGCAGCACGCCGGAGAGCAGCATCGCGCCGAAGCCGGCGAAGAAGACCATCGCGGCAAGGTTGGCGAGGGCGAAGGAGCGCACGCGCAGCAGCGGCAGCTCGATCACCGGCGCCTCGTGGCGGCCGGAGCGGACGACGAAGGCGACGACCAGGGCGACCGCGGCGGCGAAGGAGGCGAGGGCGCGGGGATCGGCCCAGCCCCACTCGGGGCCCTTGACGATGCCGAGCGTGAGCAGGCCGATGCCGAGCGCCAGCTCGGCGGCGCCGAGCAGGTCGGGGCGGCCGTCTTCGGGCTCGCGCACCTCCTGCAGGGCGCGCCAGGCGACGATCGCGGTGATCACGCCGATCGGCACATTGACGAGGAAGATCCAGCGCCAGTCCAGCTGCACGAGCAAGCCGCCGATCGGCGGGCCGAGGGCGGCGGCGACGCCGCCCACCGCCGACCAGATGCCGATCGCCAGCGGCCGCTGCGCCGGCGGGAAGGCGGGCAGGATCAGGCCCAGCGTGGTCGGCAGCATCATCGCCCCGCCGGCGGCCTGCAGGACGCGGGCGCCGACCAGGAACGGCACGGAGGGGGCGAGCGCGCAGAGGGCGGAGGCGGCAGAGAAGAGCAGCAGGCCGGCGATGAAGACGCGCTTGCGGCCGACGCGGTCGGCGATTCGCCCGGCGGGGACGAGCAGAGCAGCGAAGACGATCGCGTAGGCGTTCAGCACCCAGGAGAGGGAGGGCAGCGAGGCGCCGTTGAAATCCCGCGCCAGCTCGGGGAAGGCGATGTTGACGATGAAGAGGTCGAGGCTGGCCATGAAGAGGCCGACAGAGGTGATCAAGAGGACCTTCCAGCGCTGCTCCATTCGCCGCTCCAATCCACTGGCTTGCAATTTGCAAGTGACCCTAACAGAACTAACTTGCAAAAAGCAAGCTAAGGGCTAGACTGGCGCCATGGCAATCAAGGCATTCGCCGAGCTCAACTGCTCGATCGCCCGGCCACTCTCCTTCCTCGGCGAGCGCTGGTCGCTGCTGGTGCTGCGCGAGCTCTTCCTCGGCCGCCGCCGCTTCGACGAGATGCAGGAAACGCTGGGGGTGGCCAGCAATGTGCTCAGCCAGCGCCTCGCGACCCTGGTCGAGGAAGGCATCGCCGAGCGCCACCTCTACAGCGAGCACCCCGAGCGCTTCGAGTACCGGCTGACCAAGAAGGGGCGAGACCTGCAGCCGGTGTTGCTCGCCCTGTTGCGTTGGGGCGACCGCTACACGGCCGACGAGACCGGGGCGCCGCTGGAGACTGTCCATCGCGATTGCGGCAAGCCCTTCCACATGGTCCCGACCTGCTCGGAGTGCGGCGGCGAGGTCCGCCCCGACAACGTTGAAAGCCGTCCCGGCCCCGGCGCCAACGACGAGCAGCGCCGCCGCTACGCCGAGCGGCGCGCGGCCTGAGCTTGGCCCGAGCGCTGATCGTCGGCTGCGGCTGCCGCGGCCGCGAGCTTGGTGCCGGCCTGCTCAAAGAGGGCTGGGCCGTGCGCGGCACCAGCCGGCGCGAGGAAGGGATGAAGGCGATCGAGGCAGCCGGGATCGAGCCGGCGCTTGCCGACCCCGAGAGCCCGGCGACCGTGCTCGACTTGGTCGGCGACGTCGCCGCGGTCTACTGGCTGCTCGGCTCGGCGACGGGCGAGCCGGAGAACGTCGAGGCGATCCACGACTCTCGCTTGGAGCGGCTGCTCGAGCGCCTCGTGGAAACGCCGGTGCGCCGCTTCGTCTACGAGGCCTATGGCTCGGTCGCCCCCGACATCCTCGCGGGCGGTGCTGCCCTGGTCGAACGGGCGGCGGAGACCTGGCGAATCCCGGTCGAGGTCCTGCGCTCGCCTGATGTGTAACGCGTTGACCGTCTCATGGGACCACAACGCGTTGCAGGGGTGGACGGGACGGACATATGACTAAACTCGGATAGGGATTTAGGTAAATGTGAAAACAGCGAGCGAAGGAGCAGTCTGATGGCGCTGCAGCTTGGTGACGTAGCACCCGACTTCGAGGCCGAGACGACCGAGGGCCGGATCAAGTTCCACGACTGGATCGGCGACTCGTGGGCGGTGCTGTTCTCGCACCCCAAGGACTTCACGCCGGTCTGCACGACCGAGCTCGGCTACATGGCGAGCATCGAGCCCGAGTTCGCCAAGCGCAACGTCAAAATCATCGGTCTCTCGATCGATGCTCTCGACCGGCACGAGGAGTGGGCGAAGGACATCGGGGACACGCAGGGCACGGCGCCCAACTACCCGATCATCAGCGACACCGACTTCAACGTCGCCAGGCTCTACGGGATGCTGCCGGGGAACGTCTCGGGCGACGCCGCGGACCGCACGCCGGCCGACAACCAGACCGTGCGCAACGTCTTCGTCATCGGCCCCGACAAGAAGATCAAACTGATCCTGGTCTACCCGATGACCACCGGGCGCAACTTCGACGAGGTCCTGCGCGTGATCGACTCGCTGCAGCTGACCGCCAACCACAAAGTCGCCACCCCAGCCCAGTGGCAGCAGGGCGACGACGTGATCATCGCCGGCTCGGTCTCCAACGACGAAGCGAAAGAGGCCTACCCGAACGGCTGGGAGTCCCCGCGCCCCTACATCCGCATCGTCCCGCAGTCCGAGGCCGAGAAGGCCTGACCCAAGCTGGACGCGGAGCGCCTCTAGTCGAGGCGCTCCAACAGGTCGCCGAGGATCCTCGCCGTGGCTCCCCAGATCAACTGCCCCTCGACCTCATAGGTCGGGGTGTGGATGGGGACGCCGCGGCGGACCAGGCGACGCATCTCATAGCTCTCGCGCAGCACCTCGAGCGAGAAGGTGAGGACGGTCTCGACCTCGGCCGGGTTCGGCTGCAGGTCGAGCTCCCGGGGGTGGGGGATGCGGCCGACGAAGGGGTGGATCCGGTAGCTGGTGACGAAGGTGTTGGTGGGCGGCAGTTCCTCGCCCAGCTCGACGATGGCGGGATCGAGGCCGATCTCCTCCTGCGCCTCGCGCAGCGCCGTCGCGCTGAGGTCGGCGTCCTCGGGATCGCGGCGGCCCCCCGGGAAGGAGATCTCGCCCGCGTGACGCCGCAGGTCGGCGCGGCGCTCGGTGAAGACGAGCCCGGGCTCGTCGTCCGGCCAGCCGTAAAGAGGGAGAAGAACGGCAGATTCGATCGTCATGTCTAGAGACGGCGAAAACCAAGCCTGGCAAGGACGCAGGGAGCGCCGCGTGCTCTGCACGCAAGCGACCGAGGACGCCGGCAGGCGCCGGTTTGCAGCCGTCTCAAATGATCACCTGGACGGTGCCGCCGTCTACTGACCAGGCGGCGCCGCTGACGTAGGAGGCGCGCTCGGAGCAGAGGAAGACGATCGCGCCGGCAATCTCGGCCGACTCGGCGAGGCGGCCGATCGGGCGCTTGGAGCCGGCGGTGGCGAGGGCTTGCTCGCGCGTGGCGTCGCCTGACATTTGCTGCGACTGGTCGAGCAGGCCGCCGGGCTCCATCCACATCTCCGATTCGACCGGGCCGGGGCAGATCGCGTTGACCAGCACGCCGCTCTTGGCGTAGCGGTCGGCGAAGAGGCGCGAGAGCGAGAGCTCGGCCGCCTTCGCCACCGAGTACTCGGGCATCGCCGAAGAGGGCCGCTTGCCGGCGGTCGAGCAGACGTTGACGATGCGGCCCCAGCCGCGCTCGGCCATCGGCGGCGCCGCGGCGCGGATCGCCCGCAGTGGGGCCATCACGTTGAGCTCGTACTGGGCGCGCCAGTCCTCATCGGGGACGTCGTCGAGATCACGCCACTGGGCGCTGCCGGCGTTGTTGACGAGGACGTCGAGGGCGCCGAAATGATCCGTCGCCGCGGCCAGCATGCGCTCGCCCGCGTCCTCGTCGGTGATGTCGAGGACGAGTGTTTCGGCGGTGCCGCCCATCTCGGCTCCCGCCTCGCGGGCGGCTCGCGCGGCGGTCTCCAGCCGCTCCCTATTGCGCGCCACCAGCAGCACGTTGGCGCCCTCGGCGCAGAGCAGCTTCGCCGTCTCGGCGCCGATCCCGCGGCTGGCGCCGGTGACGACGCAGCCGCGCCCCTCTAGGCCGAGGTCCACACGGTCCTCCTTGATCCGTGGTCCATCAGAGCGTCTCGATCTTGTCGGCGATCGTGACCTCGGTCTCGCCGGAGATCAGTTTGTGGACCGGGCACTTGCCGGCGACGATGAGCAGGCGCTTGCGCTGCTCGTCGCTGAGCTCGCTCGGCAGTCGCAGCGTCACCGCGAAGGAGAGCGGCGCGCCGTCGCGGTACTCGACGTCCACATCGACCTCGACCTGGCCGACCTCCCAGCCATTGCGCTCGGCGTACATCTCGATCGTTATCGCGGTGCAGCCGGCGAGGCTGGCGGCGAGAAGGCGGGTGGGGGAGGGACCGGTGTCGGAGCCGCCCGCGGCGGTCGGCTCGTCGATCCGGATCGCGTGGCCGCCCTCGATCTCGACGTCGTGGGCGTAGCCGCTGCGGCGTTGGGCAACGACCTTCATCGCGGCGCGCTCACCTAGACCGACTTGCGGCGCCGGCCCTCGAAGAGCGCCGGGTCATCGACGTCGACGAAGCGGGCCATCGCGTAGGCGTAGTCGGAGGCGCGGTTGACCAGGTGGATCACCGTCTCGCTCGCCAGCTCCCCTTCCTCGGCGAGGGCGGCGATGCGGCGCTCGGCGCGGCGAATCACGGTGCGGGCGACGTCGAGCTGAGCGGAGAGCTGGTTGCCACCGGGGATGACGAACTGCGGCGGCAGCTCGACCTCGCTCATGTAGCGGTCGATCCGCTGCTCGAGCTCGGCGACCATCTCCTCGGTGGTGCGGCTGATCCCGTCTTCGAGGCGGTCGGCTGCTTCGGGCGCGGTCGCAAGCTCGGCGCCGGCGATGAAGAGGTCGTCCTGCAGGCGCAGGATGTCGGCGGCAAGCTCGGCCTGGCCGGCGTCGCAGAGGGCGCGGGCGACGCCGAGCTGAGAGCAGGCCTCATCGAGCGCGCCGTAGGCCTCGGTGCGGCCGTGGTGCTTGGGCACGCGGCCGCCGTACCAGAGCGAGGTGGTGCCGTCGTCGCCCTTCTTGGTGTAGATCTTGACCACGGAGCGATCCTACGCCGCGCGGTCCCCGTAAGCCTCAGGCCAGCGGGTTGAAGACCAGGCCGGTCAGCACCTTGGGGTAGAAGTAGGTCGACTTGGGCGGCATGTTGGCATCGCTTTCGCAGATTTCCTTGGTCTGCTGGACCGGGATCGGGCGCAGGATGAAGGCGACGTCGTAGGTGCCCGCCTCGATCAGGCGCAGCGAGTCCTCGACGCTCTTGGCGTAGCCGATGCCGCGCTTGGCGAGGATGTCGTCTTCGCTGAGGCCGGCCAGCCCCTTCAGCACCAGGGTCTCGAGGATCGCCGCGTCGAGGCGGCGGTAGGCCTCGGGCTCGCCCTCGAGCAGGCGGTCGAGCTCGGCGGTGTCCTTGAGGCGGAGACGGAAAGCTTTTTTGTGATGGGAGTCGTAGAGGCCGAAGACGCCGACACCGTCCTCGCCCAGAGGGTCGACGCGGTCGGTCTCGACCTCCTCGATCTCGAAGAGCTCGCGCAGGCCCTCACCGAGGCGGCGCTGGCGCTCGGGGTCATCTGCAAAGCCGGAGAGCAGGCGGTGAGTGGGGTAGACCGCGAGACCGGGATCGTCGAGCCCGGTCAGCGCCATCAGCGTGTAGTTGTGATCGCCCTCGCCGCCGACCTCGTCGCGGTAGGCGATCGCGGTCTCGTAGCGATGGTGGCCGTCGGCGATCAGCAGCTGCGCGTCGGCAAGCAAGGCGGGGATTTCTTCGTTCAGTTGCGGCAAGCGCCAGATCCGGGTGACCGTGCCGGCGGCGTCGGTCGCTTCGCCCCACGGCTCTTCGACCGCGGTCTCCTTGGCGGCCAGCGGCCAGGGGTCGATCGTGCTCAGCGAGAAGATCGGCGAGAGGTTGCAGCGCGTCGCCCGCATAAGTTCGAGCCGGTCCTGCTTGGGGCCGGGCAGGGTGCGCTCGTGAGGCAGGATCGTGCCGGCGTTGAAATCCTCGACCCGGACCCGGGCGAGGATGCCGTGGCGGATGTGAGAGCCCCCGTCGGGCCCGGTGTACTCCTGCTCCATCGCCCAGATCGCCGGCTCGGTGTCCTTGACCAGCGCCCCGGCCCGCAGCCAGGCCACGATCGAGTCGGCCGCGGCGGCGTAGGGATCGCCCTGGCCCTCGGCCTGCGGCCCGGTCTCGCCGTATGGCTTGGGCAGGTCGATCGCGACCGCGTTGTAGGGCGATTGGGCGAGCAGCTCCTGCCGCATCGCCGCGTCGATCACGTCATAGGGCGGCGCCACCACGTCCTGCAGCGATCCGACCGCATCGAGGTCGTAGTGCAGAGCCTTGAGGGGTCGCACATCTGCCACGTCGCCAAACCTAGCGCCTGTTCGGGGCCGTCGCTCTAGACTGGGCGCTTCGGGGCGTGGCGCAGCCTGGTAGCGCGCCGCCTTTGGGTGGCGGAGGTCCCCGGTTCGAATCCGGGCGCCCCGATTTATCGCGTCAGCGAGAGCCGAGGCGTTGCAGGGAGACGCGCCAGGTGGAATCGATGGGTCGGGACCAGGCGATCACGGCACTGGCGCCCTGGTGTGTGCCGAAAGGCCCGGGGAAACAGCCGGGGGCGACCTGCCGACCGGGGGCGATGGCATCCGAACTCAGAGCGCGATCGCGCTGTCCGTTCTGACGGAAAGCCAGCACCGGGGCGCCTGCCCCGTCGTGGACGAGCAGGACGCGCCCGCCCAACGGCAGGATTGAGGCCCCCTCGTCATTGGATCCACACGCCTTCACGCCCAACTTCTGCGGGGTCGGAACCGGGACTCGGGCGATGCCGCCGCGGGCGAAAGTGCGATCGCGGCGACCGTCGTGGGCGAGTCGCACGAGCAGCTCGCTGCGCCGTTTGCCCTGCATTAGGACGGCCCCGACGAGGATCTTGCCGTGTTGGCTGGCGATCGCGGTCGCCGTGCTCCTTCCCGGGAGCCCGGCCAGGCGGCTGCGCCTCGCGAACGAAGGTTCCGGCTTGCCGCTGGGTCGCAGGCGGCCTACGAACATCGTTTTGCGGTGCCCGGTGCCGCCGCATTCGCCGGCGATGAGGATGCGACCGCCGCCCTGGCGCGCCAGGGCACGCGCCCTGCAGGGCCCCCTGTGCCTGAACGCGAGGCGCGCCTCACCACCCGAGCCGAACGACCGGTCGAGGCGACCCCTGGAATCGAGCCGGATAGTGGCGGCCGACCTGCCGTCCGCGCCGGCGAGGAGGACCGACCCGTCGGCCAGGGCAATCATCGAGGTGAGGTGGGGGCGGAGAAAGGCGAATCCGCCCTGGCCAAAAGAGCGGTCGACCCCACCCTTCGCCGTGATGCGCTCGACCGCCGATCCCTCGAGCAGGACAATCGAACGCCCGGCGCGGTCCACATCGAGGGCGGTAACCGCGGCGGGGAGGCCGACGACCGCCTGGCCGCCGGCGAAGCTCCGGTCCAGGCTGCCGTTCGGGTGTAGGCGAAAGAGGAGGCCGGGCCGTTCGACGCTGCTGATCGCATTGGAGTTGCCGCCAGCGGCAACGATGATCCGGCCACGGCGATCGGCTGCCACGGCGTCGGCGAAGGTCCTGCTATTCCTCCGAACGGCTTCCGTGGCCAGGCCACCGCCGCCGAACCCCCCGTCGAGCGCACCTCCTTTGGTGATGCGGGCCAGGAACGCCTGCAGGCCGGAGCTGCCCGCCGCGAGGTATCCGCCGCCTGGCCGAAGCGCCAGGGAGTCGATGCCGGCGAAGTCGTCAGGCCCCCGCATCGCGTCGAGGGTGAGCGTCCCAGCGGAGCCGAAGCTGCGGTCGAGGCGGCCGTTGCGAAACCGGGCCAAGGTGGGCGTGGCGAGGCAGGCGTCGAAGAAACCGCGGCAAGCGGGCCCGACGGTGGTGGCTGAGACCCCGAGCAGGACAGAGCCGTCCGGTCCCCAGAGGGCGGTCGTAGCCCGCCCGCTTTCGATCGCCGGCGATTTGCCCGAGCCAAACCCGGGATCGATCTGTCCGTCCGGTTGATAGGCGAGGAGGAAGAGGTCTTCGACCTGCGCTAAGCCCGTGTGGCGCTTGGGCTGACGGTTCACGGCCGCCTCGACGCGCCCGTCGGGGAGCGGATGGAAGGAGGCGATCGTCCCGCCTGAGTCGACCCGGCCGCCCGCGCCGAATTCGGGATTGAGCGCTCCGGCGGAGGTCATCCCGACGAGGGCGTCGTCGCCTTCCCGCGGGTCGTGAACGCCGAGCCAAACCTTGCCATCGGGCCCTTCCTGGATTTCCCTCGGGAAGCCTTCAATGCCGCCGAGGTCGTGCAGGTTGGCGACGCCCGTTACGGCGAAGCTGGGATCCAGGTGCCCGTCGCCGCTGAGCCGCGCGGCGATGGTTTCGACGAGCGAGACCGAGGGACCGCCATGCATGCCGGTGTAGGACTTGTCGACAGCGCCGGCAACCAGGATCGCCCCCGATGGCCCGATTGAGATCGCCGAGGCGAGGAACGGAAGCGCCGGGCTGGCGCCTTCGTTGCCGAACGTCTTGTCGCGAGTCCCGTCCGGATTGAGGCGCACGACCGTTTCTTCTCCGCCGTTCGGCGTCGTCTCGGTGCAGAGGAGCTTGCCGTCGGGCAGCCTCAGCCTTGCTCTCGAGGAGGGAGGGGCGGGCGCCGAGTAACCCGGATCGAGACTGCCGTCGCCGAGGAACCGCCGCATTCCCGCGCTTGCGTACGAGTTGACCGCGACCGGTCCGAACCGGACCACGGCTCCGCTGTCGGCCTGCGCCATCAGTTCGCTGAATCCGCTCGACTCCCAGGTTGGCGGCAGGGAGGGCGTGGCCGTGCCCATGCGGCCGAACGAACGGTCGACCCGGACACCGGCCTGCGTTTGTGGGGCGACGACCATGCTCGCGATCGCGAGCATGGTCCCCAGCGCAATTGATCTCGGAACGGACACTTCGAGCGATAAAAGGCGCTTGAGCGAAGAAAGTAGTGGTGGGGCTTCAGGAGAACCCATCCGGGCCGATGGTCACCCCGGCGCGCGTAACGTTATGCGCCGTTATGTCCCCCCGGACGCTTATCGCTCAGGGGATGACAGGAACGTGCCGATAGTGGCGATGTGAATCGTCCTGAAATCGGTCAAAAAGACCGGCGGGTCGAACGGGTCCTGTTTGAAACCGACCGGCAGCGGATCGTCGGCGACGTGACATTGCCGCCGGAGGGCTACCAGAGCCGTTTCTCGGACTCGCTCAACCGTCCCGACGTCACCTTCATACCGGTCGTCAACGCGGAAATCTCATCGCTGATGGGGGGCGACGTCGAGCGCCGGCCGTTCGTCGTCGTCTGCAAGTCCCACATTCGCATTGCCTATCCACTCGATGGGCAGGGCGGCCCGGCGGGACCCGCTTCGGCTCAGCCGCTGGGTTAGGCGCGGGCGCGTCGCTCGCGGCTGCCGCGAGCGTAGGAGCCGAGGTCGAAGGCGAAGGCGAGAATGACGATGAACCACTCGAAGCCGCTGACGCCGTTGGTGCCGGTACTCCACATCACCGCGTAGGCGAGCGTCGTCCAGGGCAGCAGGAAGAAGCCGAGGAAGGGCACGAACCAGCTGTCGAAGGCGCGGCTGAGCATGTCGCTGAAGAGCCAGAGCGCGAACAGCGCCAGGCGGGGCGAGATCAGGGCGAAGAGGACGACGAAGCAGCCGATGGACCCACGCTACCCGCTGGGGCTGTTGGCGTCACGGAATCGCAAGAACTGAGCGCTATCGTCGGTAGCGACCAAAGGAGACGCGATGAACCGACTTGGCAAGCTGATGACGATGCTGAATCCCGAGAAGACGCAGATGCCCGCCGCCGAGGACGCGCTGCCTGGGCGCAGTGAGCCCGCCTTCGATGTTCCCGAGCGACACGCGGTGCTGGGCACGCCGCTGCAGCCGCCCTTCCCGGACGGGACCGAGGTGGCCCACTTCGCCCTCGGCTGCTTCTGGGGTGCGGAGCGGCTCTTTTGGGGGGTCGACGGCGTCTACACGACCGCGGTTGGCTACATGAATGGCACCACGCCGAACCCGACCTACGACGAGGTCTGCAGCGGCAAGACTGGCCACGCCGAGGCCGTGCTTGTTGCCTTCGACCCGGCCAAGGTTTCCTACGCCGACCTGCTCAAGGTCTTCTTCGAGGAGCACGACCCGACCCAGGGGATGCGCCAGGGCAACGACGTCGGTACCCAGTACCGCTCCGGGATCTACTTCGCCAACGATGCCCAGAAGGCGACGGCGGAGATGGCGCTGCGGGCCTACGACGAGGACTTGCGCGCGGCCGGTCACGAGCCGGTGACGACCGAGGTCGAGCCGGCCGGGCCCTTCTACTACGCCGAGGACCACCACCAGCAGTACCTGCACAAGGTGCCCAACGGCTACTGCGGCCTGGCGGGCACCGGGGTCTCCTGCCGCATTCCCGCCGCGGCGTCTTAGCGCGCCGCTCGCCCGGCGCGGCGAATAGCATCCCGCGCCGGTGACCCCCTCCTTCGGCTCCTACATCGGCGGCTGCTTTGCCGTCATCGGCATCGTCAGCGCGCTCGGCCTCGGCGGCTACTGGCTGCGGCGCTGGATCGTGCCGGAATTCTCCGGCGCCCTGGCGCGGCTCGCCGACGCCACGATCGGGACGGGCCTGCTGGTGCTCTGTCTGGAGCTGCTCGGCTCGCTGAGCATCCTGCGCACGGGCTGGATCGTGATCGTCTGCATCGGCGTCGGCCTCGGAGCGGCGCTGCTCGGCCGCTCCAAAGCGCCGCAGGACAACCGCGAAATCGCCGCTCCGCAGGTGCAGAAAATCGCCCTGATCATCGCTCTCGCGGTGGCATCGTTCACTGTCGCCGAGTGGACCTTCCCCTCGCAGCTCAGCCTCGACCAAGGCATGTTCGGCGGCGACACGACCTGGTACCACATGCCCTTCGCGGCGCGGTTCGCCCAGGAACACTCGATCGTCCACCTGCACTTCACCGACCCGCTGCGGCTCGCCGCCTGGTTTTACCCGCAGAGTTCGGAGCTGATCCACGGCAGTGCGATCGTGCTCTTCAAGAGCGACTGGCTCTCGCCGCTGATCAACCTCTTCTGGCTGGCGATCGCGCTGCTCGCCGCCTTCTGCATCGGCCGTCCCTACAAGGTTGGCCCGGCGACGCTGGTCGCCGGCGCGATCGTGCTGGACGCGGGGGTGATGATCGAAACGCAGCCGGGCGAGGGCCGCAACGACATCATGGGCCTGGCTTTCCTGATCGCCTTCGCGGCGTTCCTGATCAACGCCCACCAACGAACGGCCCCGGCCGAGGGGGCCGTGCAGGACGCGCCCGAGCTGGGCGCGCCGCTGCTCGACAAGGGCCCGCTGGTGATCGCCGGCATTGCCGCCGGCCTCGCCGCGTCGGTCAAGCTCACCTTCCTGATCCCCGTCGTCGCGATCGGCCTTGGCGTGATCGTTTTCAGCGGCCGCGGCCGTCGCCTGACCACGGCCTGGGTGCTCGGCCTCTCGACCTTCGTGGTCGGCGGCTACTGGTACGTGCGGGCGATGATCAAGACCGGTGGCAACCCGATCCCGACGATCGGCTTCGGGCCGCTGCACCTGCCGCGGCCGGACCAGATGCCGCTCGACCCGCGACCGCGCTTTGCCGTCGCTCACTACCTCACTGAGCCGACGATCTATCGCAGGTGGTTCTTCCCCCAGCTCGACAACGCCTTTGGACCGCTCTGGCCGCTGATCCTGATCATCGCCGTGGCCGCGGCCGTCTACATCGCCTGGCGCTCGCGCAACACCATCCTGCGGGTGATTGCCCTCGCCGCCCTGCTGACCGCGGCGGTCTACGTCTTCACGCCGCTGACCGCGGCTGGCCAGGAGGGCTCGCCGACCGGCTTCTTCACCAACACGCGCTACCTGGCCCCCGGCCTGGTCCTGGCCCTGGTGATGCTGCCGATCGCGCGACCACTGCGGGCGCCCAGCCGGCGCGCCTGGCAGACCCTGCTCTTCCTCACCGCGGTCTACGCGATCACGGTGCTGGCCACGCCGCGCTGGTACCCGGGCTACATCGTCGGCACGATCTTCCTCACCCTGGCGCTGGTCTGGGCGCCCGCCGGGCTGGCGATGCTGCGCGGGCGGCGGATGGTCGGTCGGGCGCTGGTTGCCGCCGCGGCGAGCGCGGTGGTGCTGCTCGCGGTCGTGCTCGGCCGCGCCCAAGAGGTGCAGTACGTCGACCACCACTACACCGAAGTCGATCACTTCCTCCAGGACGGTGGGCCGAAGCAGGCCTACGCCTTCGCCCGCAAGCAGCACGACAAGCGGATCGGGATCGCCGGCTCGGGCGAGATCTTCTTCGGCCAGTACGGCTTCTACGGCGCCGACGACACCAACTACGTCCAGTACATCGGCGTGCCCGGACCGCGGGGCACCTACCGTCTCGCCACCAGCTGCGCCCAGTTCAAGCGACGCATCAACGCCGGCGACTACGACTACCTGATCGTCAGCCAGTTCACCCAGGACTCCGAAGACGCGCCCTACTGGTATCCGATCTACGCCTGGATCAAGAACGACCCAGCGCTGGAAAAGCTGATCGAAGAGCCCCAGATCACGCCGGAGCCCGACTGGGTCTTCCGGGTCAAGGGCAAGCTCGACCCGGCTAGCTGCTAGCCCTCCTCGACGAAGCGCTTCAGCCGCTCGGGCATGCCGTTGACCAGTTGGCCCTTGAGCACGCCGACGAGCGGGCCGCGGATCAGCAGGCCGAGCGTCCTGCCCAGATCGACCTCGAGCCAGTAGGTGGCGCGGGTGCGCTCGCCGCCGAGGTCCTCGAACTCCCAGCTCCCCTCGACCGACTTGAGGTCGCCGTTCTCCTGGCTCCATGAGACCCGGTTCGGCGCCTCGTAGCTGAAGCGAAGGTCGGAGCCGAGCCGGCGCACCTTGGCGTCTGTCTCCATGTGGACCAGCACCTGATTGCCGTCACCGTCGCGCTCGAGGCACTCGGAGACCTTGATCTCCGGCTGCCAGCGAGGGGAGGCCTCGACGTCGGCGGCGGCCGCGAAGGCGGCGGCGATCGGTGCCTCGATCTCGGTGCTGGATGAGCCGGTGATCTTGCCCATCGCTCAGACCGCCGCCAGGGCATGGTCGCGGATCAGTTCGGCCGAGCGCTGGGGTTGCTCCCACCAGAACATGTGGCCGATCCCCGCGAGCGTCTCGAGGCGGGCGCCCGGAATCAGGGAGGCGATCTGGCAACCGTTTGAGTAGCCGAGCAGGCGATCGGCGTCGCCGTGGATGACCAGCGTCGGCAGGTCGATCTGGGCGAGCCGCTCGTGCGTGTCGTGAAGTGCGCAGGCGCGCATCTGCTGCAGCACGACCGGTTGCGGCGCGGGTAGTGCCGAGCCCATCTCGGTGAAGGCGGCGAAGCGTGAGTCATCGGCGCGGAAGCCGGGGGAGAGGTTGATCTCCCACATCGCCCTGAAGACCCGCTCGGGCACGCCGGAGGCGTAGGCCGTGCCGAGCATCTGCAGGTCCTCGGGCGCCATCAGCGTCGCCTCCGGCCCACCGCAGTAGCTGGCGCCGATCGTCAGCGTGCGGATCCGCTCCGGCTGGGCGAGGACAAGCTCCTGAGCGATCATGCCGCCCATCGAGATGCCGACGACGTGGGCGCTCTCTAGTTCCAGCGCATCAAGCAGGCCGACGGTGTCGGCGGCGAGGTCGGCGATCGTGAACGGCAGCTCGGCCTGGCCGGAGAGCCCCATGCCGCGGTTGTCGAAGACGACGGTGTCGAAGCTGTGCTCGAGCTCCTCGAGGAGGGGCCGGCCCCAGGCGAGGTGGGTCGCGCTCATGCCCTGGATCAGCAGCAGTGGCTCGCCCTCTCCGGCGCGCAGGTAGTGCAGCTCGGTGCCCGCTGCATCGATGCTTGGCATACAGGCGATCCTACGCCAAGCCGGCGGGCCAGGGCCTAGTCTTGCCCTGCCCGCCCCAGTAGCTCAGTGGACAGAGCACCGGCCTTCTAAGCCGATGGTCGCTGGTTCGAATCCAGCCTGGGGCGCTGCAAGGTTGGTACCTCCCCGGTACCTTTTCGACACTCTGCAGGACACGACGACATACGGATCTCCAAGCGGAGGGTCAACGAGGCACCGGCGCCCGTGGCGGTTCGTTGTCGTTCTGGCGGTTGTGATCGCCGCGCTTGGCGTGTTTGCTTGGCAGCAGGGTAACGATGGTGGGGGCGGTGGACCGCTGAACGCGATCGCTGCGGCGGCCGAGAAGACGCAGCACGAACCGGGTGGGCGGGCGGCGATGCAATCGATCGTCACCGTGCCGGGGAAGTCAGCGCCGTTCACGATGACCGGCTGGATGGTTTTCGACGCTGAAAATCGCACGCGTGGAGTCATCACAGCACCGCACACCGTCTCCGGCGGTCCGATGAAGCTGGATGTTGTCAGCGACGGAACAGTCATGTACATGCGGTCCAGCAAGTTCGGCTCGTTGCCCGATGGTGCTAAATGGATGTCGCTCGATCTCTCGCTTGGGAACGAAATGGACCCCACGACCCTCCCCGACGTCGACGCGAAGGGAGAACTGGCGCTTCTCGAGGGGGTGGACAACGTGCAGAAGCTTGGGAAAGAAGACGTTCGTGGCGTTTCGACGACGCATTATCGCGGCGCTTTGAGCGTTGCCGACCAAGTAGAGCGGGCGCGAGACAAAGGTGAGGACAACATCGCTTCGGTCACTGAAAGAGACGGTGGGCCCACGCGGGTCGAGGCATGGATCGACGCCGAAGGCTTGGTGCGGCGGATGAGGCTCATCCATTCACAGCCCGCGAAGCAAGGCGAGGAATCCCTGACTGTGGATATGCGCATGGATTTCTTCGACTTCGGCTTCGAACCTGAGATCGAGGTGCCCGATTCGAGCGAAGTGTTCGACGCGACGGACCTGACTCGGGAAAAGCTCGGCATCGACAACTGAAACGCCCCTCGGGCCGTCTCGGTAGGTTCAGCGGATGAGTAGGCGCGTTCTCGTATTGGGTGCCGGCTTTGGCGGCCTGGAGCTGAGCACGATGCTGTCGGAGGCGTCCGGCGGCGAGATCGAGGTGACCTTGATCGACAAGGGCGAGACCTTCGTCTTCGGTTTCTCCAAGCTCGACTTGATGTTCGGGCGGGAGCAGCCCGAGGCGGTTCGTATGGCCTACGCCGATATCGCCAAGCCCGGAATTACGGTCTTGCGCGAGACGGTCACGGCGATCGATCCTGAGGCGCGCCGCGTCACCACCGACGGTGGGACCTATGAGGCTGACGCGTTGGTCGTCGCGCTCGGCGCCGACTATGACTTCGCGGCCACGCCCGGCCTGCGTGAGGCAGGCAACGAGTTCTACTCGGTGGCGGGAGCCGAACGGTTGGCCGAGGTCATCCCGACCTTCTCCGCGGGGCACGCGGTGATCGGCGTCGCCGGCGCGCCGTTCAAGTGCCCGCCGGCGCCGAGCGAGTGCGCGCTGCTGCTCGACGAGGAGCTGCGCTCGCGCGGCGTGCGCGACGCCTGCCGGATCTCCTTCGTAATCCCGCTGCCGACGCCGGTGCCGCCCTCGCCGGAGGCCTCCGCGGCCCTCGAAGCCGAGTTCGCCGAGCGTGGTATTGAGCTGATCCCAGGCCGCCGGGTCAGCGCGCTCGACCCCGAGCGCAGCGTCGCCCTGCTCGACGATGGCAGCGAGCTGCCCTTCGATCTCTTCCTCGGCGTGCCGAGGCACCGAGCCGCCGAGGTGGTGATCGCCAGCGGCATGACCGAGGACGGCTACGTGCCGGTTGATCCAGCCACGCTCGAGACCCGTTTCCCGGAGGTCTACGCGGTGGGCGATGTAGCCACCGCGGGCGTGCCGAAGGCCGGCGTCTTCGCCGAGGGTGCCGCGCGCGTAGTTGCCCAGGCGCTGTTGGCCAAGTTTGCCGGTGGCGACCCGGCGGGTCGCCACCTCGGGCAGGGCACCTGTTACATCGAGTTCGGCGGCGGCCGGGTCGGCAGTGTCGACATCGACTTCCTCTCCGGTCCGTCGCGGACCGGCAGCTTCAACGCCCCGTCGACGGAGCAGGTGATGAGGAAGGAACGGTTCGGCTCTACGCGGCGGGCGCGCTGGTTCGGCTCCGCCGACTGAACGGTTTGCCCCCGTATGCGTGGGTCAATCGACCACTCGATGTCGTGGCGAAGCGGTCCACCGCGTTGGCGAAGCGACGGCGCTCCTGGAAGAGGAAGGCGTGTGCGCCGGGAAAGATCTCAAACTTCGCCCCCGGGATCCTTGCCGCGATCCGCCGCAGGTTGATTGGCGGTGACACTGGGTCCTGGGCCCCAGCGGTGGCAAGGGTGGGGACGGCAATCATCGCCAGCTCTCGGTAGTTGCGGTTGCTGCGCAGCCAGGGATCCTCGGCCACTACCTGGCGATGAGTGGTCGCCGCGGACACATGGAAATCGTCGGGGATCTCGCGGCTTTGACTGGCGAGTTCGAGCCTGCGCACGAAGCGCCGGCCCTCGGCCTGGCGGTTGGGCGGGTAGAGCTCGCGCAAGATGTCGGCTTCGCTGGGGTCAGGCTCGCTGTCGATCGCCTGGGCCTTCGGCGTTCCGAGCACGGTGCGGCTGCCGCCGGGGTTGGTACCGGCGAGGATCAGGTGGGAGACCCGTGCCGGGTGATCGATCGCGAGGCGCTGGGCGACGAAGCCGCCCATCGACCAGCCGAGGACATCGGCCCGAGGAAGACCGATCGCCTCCATCAGGCCAGCGGTGGCGTCGGCGAGCGAGTCGAAGCTGCGCCCGTGCCACGGCCCCGAGCGGCCGACGCCCGGGTAGTCGAAGAGGACCAGCCGGTGGTCTCGGGCCAACAGTCGCAGTAGGGCCGGGTCCCATTCGGCCATCGTCGAGCCGGTCCCGATCAGCATCACCAGTGGCGGTCCCTGGCCGCGTTCGTACCAGGCGATGCTGGTACCACCGACCGGGGTGACGTGGACCTGCGCCCGGAACGGCGCTGCTGAGCTCTGCCCGCAACCGGCAAGCAGGGCCGCCAGGCCGAGGCAGATCGCCAGACGCACCCTCATCGCCGCTCAGCCTAGAGCCGGGTCCGGCCAGGGCGCCGCTAGATTTGACCCGTGGCCGAGGTCCTCTATTACGCGATTCCGGCGTTCGTGCTGCTGCTCGTGATGGAGTTGCTCTCGTTCAGGTACCTGCGCGATGACGACCTCGTTGGCTACGAGGCTCGCGACACCCGCACGAGCCTGACCATGGGCGGCGGCAACGTCGTCATCAACGCGGTCTGGAAGCTCGTCGTGCTGCTCGCCTACGCGGGGCTGTACGAGCTGACGCCGCTGCGGATGCCAGCGGATGAGTGGTGGACTTACGTGCTGCTCTTCCTCGCCGACGACCTCGCCTACTACTGGTTCCACCGCGTCCACCACGAGGTGCGGGTCTTCTGGGCGAGCCACGTCGTCCACCATTCCTCGGAGCACTACAACCTCTCGACCGCGCTGCGCCAGACCTGGACGCCGATGACCTCGCTGCCCTTCTGGGCGCCCCTGGCGCTGCTCGGCTTCGCCCCCTGGATGATCCTGCTGCAGCTCTCGATTTCCCTGATCTACCAGTTCTGGATCCACACCGAGCGGGTGAAGAAGCTGCCGGCGCCGATCGAGTTCGTCTTCAACACCCCCTCGCACCACCGTGTCCACCACGGCGCCAACGAGGTCTACCTCGACCGCAATTACGGCGGCATCCTGATCATCTGGGACCGCATCTTCGGCACCTACCAGGGGGAGACCGAGCGAGTCCGCTACGGGCTGACCAAGAACATCCGCAGCTTCCGGCCGGCCCAGGTCGCCTTCCATGAGTTCGTGGACCTCGCCCAGGATGTGCGCGCCGCCAAGAGCTGGCGCGACAAGCTCGGCTACGTCTTCCGCGGCCCTGGCTGGTCGCCGGACGGCAGTGGCGGCGGCACCCGCGGCTAGCGCTTAGAAACGGCTCTGCTACTGGCCTGTGTGACGTCTGACCAGAAGTTGAGTAAGTTGGTCAACTTTATGTAGAATGCCGCGCGCTCTCAGTTGGGAGCGATGATTCGGCCACGGTCCCTCGGCAGGGGATCGGGCCTCCAATCCAGCCAAGGAGGCACATCGACCATGACCGACACCAGAAACCCGCTGAGGCGCCGGAGCGTCGCCGTCCTAACCGGCCTCGCCCTGCTCCTCGCGGTGACGGCAGGCTCCGGCACCGGCTCCGCGCTCGCAGATCCGGGGCACGGCCAGCGCGCCACCGCCAGCGACACCACCGATCCCACCCAGCTGCAGCCGCCGCAGGTGACCGTGCTGAAGAACGACCATCACCTCGCTGACGGCCTGATCTTCGTCGGGCCCAAGCCCGCGCCGGGCGCAACGGCTCCTAGCGGCCAGACAGGCCCGGAGATCATCGACAACGAGGGTCGGCCGGTCTGGTTCAGCCCGATCGCGGCCCCCGACACCGCCACCGACGTGCGGGTCCAGCAGTACCACGGCCAGCCCGTCCTCACCTATGGGGTGGGGAGGAGCACCGGTGGCCCGGGCCACAGCGAGGGCTATGACGTGATCCTCAACCGTCATTACCAGCAGATTGCGACGGTGGAGGCCGGCAACGGGCTCGCGGCCGACCAGCACGAGTTCGCGCTGACGCCGCAGGGCACGGCCCTGATCACGATCTACCATCAGGTCCCCTACGACCTCTCCTCGGTGGGTGGGCCTAGTGACGGCTCGGTCCTCGACGGGGTGGTCCAGGAGATCGACGTCGCCACCGGCAAAGTCCTCTTCGAGTGGCACAGCCTTGACCACGTGCCGCTCAGCGACAGCTACCAGCCGGTGCCGAGCAGCGCGAGCACGCCGTATGACTATTTCCACATCAACTCGGTCAACCTCGACAACGACGGCAACCTGCTGATTTCCGCCCGCCACACCTCGACCGTCTACAAGGTCGACCGCAAAACGGGCAACGTGATCTGGCGCCTTGGCGGCAAGGAGAGCGATTTCCAGCTCGGCCCCGGCGTCCAGTTCGCCTGGCAGCACAACGCTCTGCCGGAGGGCCCGAACACGATCCGCATCTTCGACAACGAGTCGAACGGGACCCCGGTCCTGCCTGCTTCACGGGTGATCCGCGTCCACCTCGACCTGAAAGCCAAGACGGCGACGCTGGTCAGCTCGATCCAGCACCCGGATGGCCTCTCGGCGGGCTCGCAGGGCAACGCCCAGCTGCTGCCCGGTGGTCACACCTTCGTCGGTTGGGGTCAGCTCGGCCGCTTCTCGGAGTTCGACTCCGGCGGCAACCTGCTCTGGGACGGTGCCCTGCCAGCGGGCTATGACAGCTACCGTGCCTACCGCTCGCCCTGGGTCGGGCTTCCCGACACTGACCCCACCGCCGAGGCGGAGCGCTCCGGCGGTAGCCACGTCACGGTCGACGCGATCTGGAACGGGGCGACCGAGGTCGACCGCTGGGTCGTTCTCGCCGGCACCCACCGGTGGGGCCTGCGCCCCGTCGGCTCGGCGCGCTGGAATGGCCTCGACACGACGATCGACGCTCACACTCACTCGCCCTACGTCGAGGTCGTCGCCCTCGACGATCGGGGCAGGCCAATCGGCTGCTCACAGCCAGTCCCTCTGAGCGACTAGAGGGGAACTGTCGCGGCGCCGCCTGGCCGGGAGGGTTCGGGCGGCGCCGTCCCCACCTCACTTTGGCGGGGAGGCTGATCACGGTTTGACGGCTTCAACCGGTGGGTAAATCGAGGGCATGGAGCTATCAATACTGTTGATCATCATTGGGATCGTCTTGGCGATCCTCGTCAACTACGTCCTCGGGATCATCGTGATCCTGATCGGGTTGGCGCTGCTCTTGCTACCACGCCTGAGGGGTGGTACCCGCCAAGTCTGATGTAAAGCTTGCTCGATGGACCTCTGGAAGCTTCCTCTCATAGTTGCCGGGGTTGTGGTGCCAACAGTCGCGGCCTTCATGCTCGGTGGACCGGGTGTGGGGGTCGCGATTGGTGCGTTCGCGGGGCTCGGGCTGGTGGTGGTCGCGATCCGGCAGCGGCCCGAGGGGCCGATCGTCTCGGCTGACCGCAGGGACGCCAAGCATCACGTGCTGATCGTCGCCGCCGGTGGGGTGGAGGATCCGGCCGACGTGGCGCGGATCACCGGCGTCGCCGGGATCGCGGCCGACGATGGCGACGAGGACGAGGTGCGGGTGCTGGTGCCGGCGCGGATCGGCTTCCTCGACCGCTGGGCCTCCGACGTGGAGGACGCGCGCCACCGCGCCCAGCAGCGACTGGTGATGACCGTGGCGGCGCTGGCCAAGGCCGGCGTTGCGGCGGAGGCGCGGGTCGGCGACGAGGACATCGTGCAGGCGGTCGAGGACCAGCTGCAGAGCTACCCGGCGACCGAGGTGGTGCTGGTCAGCGGCGAGGGCGACGATGCGGAGGAGGCGGCCGGCGAGCTGCGCTCACGGCTGCGAGCCGAGTTCCACCACGTCGAGCTCAGCAGGGGTGAGGGCGAGCGGCGCTCTTGACCACCTGAAAGGCGCTGCCGGGAATGCGCTTGAGCTGATCGAGGTTTTCGTCATCCCAGCGGCGGTCGCTGCTGCCGCTGAAGTACCAGTTGGAGCCGTTGTCGGCGACGATCAGCCCGTAGCGCTTCATCGCTTCGGCGATCACCTTGGCGCCGCCGCTGAAGCTGCCGAGCCCGTAGCCGGCCTCGAGCCGCAGCCGCGTCCCCATCGCCGGCGCGTTGGGGTCGGAGGTGTCGCCGGCGCAGTGCGAGGCGGGGTGGACCCAGGCGTTGCGGGTGCTGTCGAAGGTGACCCGGATCGCGTGTTCGAGCTGGCCGGCGGCGACTTCGTCGTAGCGGACGAGGCCGGGGAAGATCGGCAGGCCGGCGGCGTCCGCCGAGGTCCAGGAGTCGGGGCGGCGGGCGCTCGAGCGCAGGTCCCAGCGAGTGCCCGAGTCGGCATTCCAGTGGGCGCCGCCACCGCCCTTGAAGAAGGCTCGGTAGAGCTCATACAGCGTGCAGCTGGAGCGGTCGACGACGAGCACGTGGCGGTCGCCATCGCTGCCGTTGCCGCCCTCGACCGGCACGCCCTTGGGGATCGGGAACGGCCCGGGGTCGCTCTCGTCGCTGTAGGCGGTGTAGTTGACCGGCAGCTTGCGCTGGCCGGCGCCGACGATGGCATAGGGGAAGCCGTAGGCGCGCGGCGAGCCGAAGTCGGGGTGGAGCAGGTTGCCGCCGTGGGAGTTGATGTAGGCGATCGTGGCGGCCGAGTTGGGAGCGACCGGCGCCTTGGAGACGTCTTGGTTCCAGGCGGCCTCGGTTGGGAGGGATGGCGCGTTGGCTGGGGTGCCGGGCGGTGGGTCAGGGAAGACAGAGCAGCTGCCGAGGTCCGGGTAGGAGCCGACGGCACGGGCCGAGGTGACCCCAATCGCCGCCGCAATTGCCAGTGCGAGAAGCGCCGCCGCGTACGCGAGTCCGCGTAGCCGGAATTTTCCACACTCTGGTGTGGTCAATTCTGCTTACGCGCCACGTCGGTGTCCGTGCGCTCGCGAACGTTGAGCCGGTTGATCTCTAGCTCCTCGATGGCGAGGCGGCCGAAGGTTGCCCTGTCGACCTCGAGACGCCGAACGCTGAGCCGCCCGATCGCGAAGCCGCCGACGGCCGCGGCGCCGACTGCGAGCGCTCCGATCGCCATCGCGCCGCGCGCCTGCATGCCAGCCGCGGCGATCGACCGAACCTCGGGCCGGAAGAAGGAGATCCCGTATCGCTGCGGCATCGCCAGAACCGTAGCGCGGTTAGCCTGGGCCGCTGATGAGCGCGGACGAGCGACCGATTCTGCTGGCGATCCAGCACGTGCCCTGGGAGGGCCCGCATCGGATTCTCGACGCTTGCGGTGGCCTCGACGTGCACACGGTCAAACCGCTGGCGGGCCAGCCGCTGCCCGGTCACGACCAAGTCGCCGGCGCTGTCGTGATGGGTGGCCCGATGAGCGTCGACGAAGTCGAGGCTCATCCCGAGCTGGCGAGCGAGCGCGAGTGGCTGGCCGAGGCGCTGCGCCGGCAGATGCCGGTGCTGGGCATCTGCCTTGGTGCTCAGTTGTTGGCCCGAGCGCTCGGCGCCGAGGTGCGGGCGGGGGAGAGTCCGGAGCTGGGCTATGCCCCGGTCGAGATCCTCGACCGGGATGACCCGATCCTCGGCGCCCTCGCCCCAAGTACGACCGTCCTGCACTGGCACGGCGACGTCTTCGACCTACCGGAGGGCGCCGAGCACCTGGCCCGCTCCGAGCGCACCGAGGTCCAGGCCTTCCGCCACGGCAACGCCTGGGGTGTCCTCTTCCACCCCGAGTCCGACTTCGCCCTGTTGGAGGCGTGGCTGGCCGTGCCCGAGATGGTCCACGAGGCCTGCGTGGCCCTGGGCGACGACGGAGCCGCCGCCCTGCCGGCCCAAGCTGAAGCCGCCGAAGCCGACCTCCTCGCCCGCACGACCCCCGGCCTGGAAGCCTTTGCTTCCCTGGTCGAATCCCACCGCCCCAGCTAAGCCCTCCGCCTCGCCCGCCGGCCCGCTAGATTGGAAGCCGCGTGGTGGCTGTAGCTCAGTTGGTAGAGCTCCTGGTTGTGGTCCAGGCGGTCGCCGGTTCGAATCCGGTCAGCCACCCTGAGTAGAAGTGCTTGGGAAGGACGGCCTCCATTCCTGACCGTCCAGCCACAGCAGCGTCGGTCCGCGCCGCGTGAGCGCCAAGCCTCCGGCGGCCGGGTTCTGCGGCGGTTACGATGCCCGCATGCTCAGGGGAAGTCGTGCCGCTTTGGTTGGACTGTGTGCGGTCCTGCTCGGCGTCTCGGTCGCCGGGGCGGCGGGAGCGGTTTCCGATCCCGCCGACCTCTACTGGCTCGGTCCGTACTTCGGTGGGATGGAGACGAACGCGACCCCGGAAGACACGCGGTTCGCGACGTACGTCTACGGCGACTGCGAACTCCCTGAAGGAGAGGGTGGCTGCTCGCCGCCGGTGCAGATCCAGAACTGGAGCGCCTGTACGCGCAACCCGCTGAGGCTCGACGTGATCCCCTACCAAGTCTTCCCCCTGCGCGGCGGTGGGATCGCGGCCGTCTACGAAGCGTCCGGGGTTGACGTCGGGACGGGTGATCGCACCGTCACTGTATTCGCCTACCCCGAATTGATCGGGGCGGCGTTGCGCGAAATCCACCTCCGCTCGCAGCCGGGTCCGGAACCGCTGGCGCCGCCGGAGTATCCGATGCCAGTCCTCCGCGAGCTGAAGCGCGTGACGGTGCCCGCCGACCGCGGCGTCGGCATCGATGCGATCGCCAGGAAGACCGGGGTCTCGCCGGACGAGGTGCGGCTGCGATTGCGGATCGCCGAGCTGCTCGGTCCCGAGGCGCTCGCCCACGTCCCGCCCCCGACGATGTCGACGGCAACCGTCGAGTGGCTGAGCAAGCTGGCGCACCGGACCATCTACAAGCCCGTCCTGACAGCGCGCAGACAGGGCATCTCGGTTGCGGCCCTGAAGAGAAAGATCAGCCGTGTCCGCGGCCTCGCCGGCGCCTGCGGGGAAGTGCCCCCGCTGCCCGAGGCGCCTTAGTCGAATTGATATTCGGGATAGAGCCCAAGAACGCCGAAATCTGGGCCGTAGGTCTTTAGGGGAGCTGCGCCCAGCAACGGCACCCGGATCGTGCTCCGCCAGAGCACATGTCCCCTGCCCCGGCCCCTGTAGGCAGCATGGCCCTTGAGCGGCGGCGGCGGATCCAAGCTCGCGGTGCCCGCCTCGTGGTCGAAATCGAAGGCGGACGCGGGGCCGAGCGCGGCAGTCGTCCGAGCGATTTTCACCCCTTCTCGGCGTTCGGACTGCGCTCCGAAAAAGATGCTCTGCCCGCCGCTGTGGCGGTGATGGACTCCGGCAGCGAAGGAGCGCGAGAAGTCGCGGTTTAGGGCAATCAGAGACGCGCTTTCCCTCTTTCGGCCGGCGGGCCGGGCGCTGAGCTCCGCAACGCCGGGGATTGATTCGAAGGGATTCAGGCCGTCCCCTTCCGGACACTGCCAGTGCGGGAACACGCTCATCGAGCCTTCCACCTGCGGCGCTTCGATCCGCACGTACCTGCGCTCTCCGGCGAACGCGATCGTCCCCGCGAACACCCCTTCCCGCAGCGTCCGCGGCTCCCCCGTGCAGCCCGGGGAGACCTCCGTCGCGTTCAGGGTCACGGTGGGGGTGAAGGCGACGTCAACCGAGCCGAGCCGGCCGAAGCTGACCCTCAGCCCGGCTTCATCGACCTTGCCGGGAACTTCGTAGACGACCTGCTCCGTCGCGCCATGTTCTTTGCGCCAGATCAGGAGCGTCACATCCTCGTCTTCGGAGGTTTCAAGATGGGCGTGGAGGCCGTTGCTCGTCGGCAGGTCGAGTTCGACTCGGACGACCGTCTCCGGCTCGGGGCTGGCACCGGCCGTCGCCGCCAGAAAGCTCGCCAGCAAGGCCGCCAGCGCTGCAGCTCGAACGAGACGTGAGGAGCTTGCCATGCGGCCAGCCTAGTGCAGGCCGGTCAACAAAGGTTGACGTGCTTTCCTTGGATATCCAAGACGCAACCAAAGCTTCCTTGGGGCGCACTAACTGTCCCGCCCACGCACCTTGTGAGCAGCTGACTGGTGCATGCGATCGAATCGGGATGGTGGCGCCCGGCACCAGCCCACCGCTGGCTCGGCGCGAGCGAGGAGCAACGATCTCCGCAAGCGGCATTACCGCGTCAGCGAAACCGGGTCGCCCCCGATCCGGGCTACGGGGTTCGACTTGTATGTGCCGGGGACCCCTCCTCCTAGTCGTCTTGCGGCGCCGTTGGCGTGACTCCTCTCGGGCGTCGACGTCCGGGCGCACGCCTATCCTCCGCCTTCGTTCGTTGAAGTTCGCGTCCATGGAGGGCCGGTCGATGCTGATGCTCGGAATTTCGGTCGGGACCTCGACCGCGCAGTGGGATCATCGCGCGCATGTCGCTTGAGGAGGGCCGCGATGCTGTGGCTCGCCTCGTCGCGCGATACCTGAAGGATCGCGATCAGTATGCCTCGAACGAGGCCCAGGTCCGTCTCGATTTCATCGACCCCTTCTTCGAAGCGTTGGGCTGGGACCTCGGCAACAGCACGGGGCTGTCTCAGTTCTCGCGTGAGGTGCGGATCGAGGAGTCGGTCGACCTTGCCGACGATGAGGACCTTGCAAGCGTCAGCGCCGCCGGCAAGCCTGACTACACCTTTCAGCTCGAGAGTCGCCGGCGTTTCTTCGTCGAGGCGAAGAAGCCCTCGTTGCGCATCGAGTCGGCCGGGGCTGCGGCCTATCAGACGCGCCGGTACGGGTGGAGCGCCGGCCTGGCCATCTCGGTGCTGACCAACTTCGAGCAGCTCGCAGTTTATGACTGCCGGGTCCGCCCTCTCGTGACCGACGGCGCCGCCGTGGCGCGGCTGCCGGGTCGCCTCTATTCGTGCGAGGAATACGTCGAGCGGTTCGACGAGCTTTGGGCCGCGCTCTCCAAGGAATCCGTGCTTGACGGGCGCTTCGATGAGGAATTTGACGTCGACCGCGAGCTGCGGGGCGAAGATGGCTTCGACGACGTCTTCCTCGAGCAGATCAGGGGCTGGCGACTCGACCTCGCGAGCGACATCGCGGCGCGCAATGCGACCCTCGACGCCCGCGCCATCGCCCGCGCCACGCAGCGGCTGATCAACCGGCTCGTGTTCCTCCGCGTTTGCGAGGACCGCAACCTCGAGGAGTACGGGCAGTTGCTCGGGATCGATGACCGAGCCGGCCTCGACGCTCGCTTTCGAGAAGCGGACCGGACCTACAACGCCGGCCTGTTCGATGCGATAGATGAGGTGGAGATCGACGATGAGCTCTTGCATCGCATCATCGGTGAGCTGTATTACCCGCAGAGCCCTTACGCGTTCTCGGTCGTCGATGCGCCGATCCTCGCGGCCATCTACGAACAGTTTCTGGCCGAGCGTCTGGAGCTGAGTCCCGATCGCTCAGTCGAGTTCAAGCGCAAACCGGAGCTGACCCACGCTGGCGGGATCGTGCCGACTCCGGGCTACATCGTCGAAGCGATCCTCGAGCGCACCCTCGCCCCGGCGCTCGCCTCGCTCTCAGTGGAAACGCTGCCGAGCTTCCGCCTGATCGATCCCGCCTGCGGCTCGGGCGTCTTCCTTCTCCACTCGTTCCGGCGACTGCTCACTCACTTGGAGGGGTTAGGAGTCGCTCCCGATCTCGCGCTCAAGCACCAGATCCTCCGCAATAACGTCTTCGGCGTAGACATCGATAGGGAAGCGGTTGAAGTCACGATCTTCAACCTTTTGATCGCGGTCCTCGACGGCGAGGATCGCGACAGCATCTCCCGCTTCGGCGCCGCGGTCCTGCCGAGCCTAGACGAGCAGATCGTCAGCGGGAACTCGCTGGTCACTCCCCACTTCTTTGAGGTCTTCCCCGCGGCCCGCCTCGATCGCTCCGAGCTCCTCTCCGTCAACGCCTTCGACTTCGAGCGAGCTTTTCCGCAGGCGATGAGCGAAGGTGGCTTCGACGTAATCGTCGGCAACCCACCGTACGTCCGGATCCAGACCCAGGCCGAACATGAGCCGCTGCAGGTCGCCTACTTCCAGCAGCACTCGCCGTTTCGGAGTGCTCGCTCGCACAACTTCGACAAGTACCTCCTGTTCATCGAGCGGGCGGTCGACCTCCTCAAGACCGAGGGGCGCTTCGGTTTCGTCATCCCGCACCGCTTCATGTCGACGCTTCCGGGGCAGGCGGTGCGCAAGCTCTTGAGCGAGGGCAGGCACGTCACCGAGATCGTTCACTTCGGTCAGGAGCAGGTGTTCCCGGGGGCGACGACCTACGTTTGCATTCTCGCCGGAGTCAAGTCGGGCTCTGAGAGGTTTCTGTTCACGCGAGTCGACGACCTGACGAGATGGCGCGCCGACCCCAGCGCGGACACCCGGACGATTCCCGCTGATGAGCTGACGGTCGCCAACTGGAGCTTCGGGACGGAAGAGGCACGGGCGGTGTTCCAGCGCCTGCGTGACCGCCACGAGAGTCGCCTCGCCGACGTCGCGGACATCTTCGTTGGCGTTCAGACCAGCGCCGACGACGTTTTTTTCCTCGCCCCGGAAGCCGTCGGCGGGGAGACGATCCGGTTTGCCGAAAGCGGCACCGAGTGGGAGATCGAGCGGGCGATCTGCCGCCCCGCGCTGCGCGATCGCAGGTTGCTTCCTTATGACGGCAAGCCGGAGCCCGACGCCTGGGCGATCTTTCCCTACGAGATCGATGACAGCGGGAAACGGCCACAGGCGAAGGTAATCCCGCCTGATCGGATGAAAACGGACTTCCCGCTCGCCTGGCGCTACCTAAGCGCCCATCAGGAGAAGCTAGAAGGGCGCGCCGTCTCTGCCGGCACGCCGGAGACGTGGTACCGATACGGCCGTTCGCAGAGCCTGGCCAAGCTCGACGAGGAGAAGATCATCATTCGGGTGCTTTCCCTGGTCCCGCAGTACAACTGGGACCCGGATGGCCTGCTCGCTCCCGGCGGCGGCGACGCGGGCCCCTACTGCCTCCTCCGTCCGGGCCCGGACAGCAATGTCCCAGCGATGTTCCTGATCGCGCTGTTGTCCCACCCCATCATCGACGCGATGGTCTGGGACGCCAGCGAGAAGGTCTACCGCGGCGGGTATTTTCCGCATCGCAAGGCCTTCCTGAAAGATGTGCCAGTGCCGTTGGGGGAGCCCGACCGGATCGCCGAAGTCGCTACGGCTACCCGGGGGCTCGTCGATTCGACGATGAGATTTCGCAACGAGGCCGACCCGGACCTTCGTATTGCCTTGGAGCGCGATCGGGCACAGCAACGAGCTCGGATCGAGGAGCAGGTCTCCGACCTACTCGGCTTGACGGCCGACGAGGTACGGGAGGTCGTGGGGGTATGAGCGCGTTCCCGGTCGCCGCCGCACCGACCGCCCAGAAGCTCCGGGGCGGCTACTACACGCCTCCCCAAATCGCCGAGTTCGTCGCCGAGTGGGCCTGCGCCGCGGGTCCCAGAGTCCTCGAGCCGAGCTGTGGCGACGGCGCGATCCTGCGCTTCGTCCCAGAAGAGGCTGACGCCACCGGGGTCGAGTACTTCGCTGCCGAGGCGGCGACGGCGCAGCGGGCAGCTCCTGCAGCGGATGTCGTCACCGCCGATTTCTTCGACTGGGCCGCGGCCTCCGAGCTGGGTTCCTGGGACGCGGTCGTCGGCAACCCGCCGTTCATCCGCTTCCAGCACTGGACGGAGCCGACTCGAACCCGCGCCTTCGACCTGATGCGCTCGGTCGGGATGAAGCCGACCAAGCTGACCAACGCGTGGGTCCCGTTCGTCGTCGCCTCGACTTTGATGCTGCGCGCCGGAGGGCGTCTGGCGATGGTGCTGCCGGCGGAGCTCCTGCAGGTCTCCTACGCGGCCGAGTTGCGCGCCTTCCTGATCGACAATTACAAGTCGTTGAGGGTCGTCACCTTTCGTCGGCTCGTCTTCGACGGCATCCTGCAGGAGGTCGTCCTTCTGCTCGGGACGAAGGGCCGCGGGCCGGCCACCGTCCGGGTCGCGGAGCGCGATAGCGCCTCCGACCTGCCAAGCGTGCCGAGCTTGCGCCGGCTGCCCGGCGCCCCGGCGCTCCTGCACGAGTCTGAGAAGTGGACGAAGTACTTCCTCCCGCCCGAAGAGATCGAAGCGCTGCGGGGAGTGAGGAACGGGTCCGAGGCGCTGGGCCGTCTCGGGGTGCTTGCCGACGTCGATGTCGGTGTGGTGACGGGCAGGAATCGGTTCTTCGTCCTCAGCCCATCCGATGCCGCCAGGCTCGGGCTCGATTCGCACGTAATCCCCCTGGTCAGCAGGTCGGCGCACGTGCGTGGAATCCAGTTCAAGCCCAGCGACCTTGCGGTCCTGGCCAAGGCCGACTCGCCGTGCCGGTTGCTCGCCTTGGAGCCGACATCGCGGGTCGCCGAGGGCGATCCACTCTGGGACTACCTAGTCGAAGGGGAAGCCGCCGAGGTCCATCTCGGCTACAAGTGCTCGATCAGGAAGAAGTGGTGGTCGGTGCCATCGACCTGGAGGCCGGACGCGTTCATGCTGCGCCAGATCTATGACCACCCGAGGATCATCTCCAACGCCACGAAGGCCACCTCGACCGACACGGTGCACCGCGTGCGGATGTTGAACGGGACCCCCCCGGCAGCGCTCGCCGCCGCTTCGATCAACTCCGCGACGTTCGCTTTCTCCGAGGTGATGGGGCGCTCCTACGGGGGTGGTGTTCTCGAGCTGGAGCCGAGCGAGGCCGAGGCGCTGCCGTTGCCGGACCCCAGTGGTCTCCGCGACGTCGACGTCGACGCAGTCGACCGCTTGCTCAGGACAGGCGACTTGGAGGCGGCGCTTGACTACGTCGACGAGCGGCTGCTGATCCGAGGCGCAGGCCTTGACGCCGATCTTGTTGCCGGGCTCAGGTCCAGTTGGGAGCGGCTCCGCGACAGGCGTCTGGCGCGAGGCAAGGGAGTTAGGTCCTGAAGTACGGTGCCTGCCGCGAATGAGTGACACCGGCACCGACATCTACTCGATTCCCCAGGACATGCTCGACTTCCGCGAGACGATCTCCCAGATCGCCCGTGAGCGGATCGCTCCGCGCGCTGCTGAGATCGACGAGAAGTCGGAATACCCGCGGGACGTGCGCGAGCTGCTGGCCGAGCACGACATCCTCGCCCTGCCCTTCGAAGAGGAGCACGGGGGGACCGGGACAGGGACGCTGATGTTGCAGATGGCGGTTGAGGAGATCGCCAAGGCCTGCGCCTCCAGCGCCCTGATCCTGATGGTGCAGGAGCTCGGCTCTCTGCCGATTCGGCTCTTCGGCAGCGACGAGCTGAAGCAGCGGGTGCTGCCGCGCTGCGCCAGCGGCGAGTGGACGCCCGCTTTCGCGCTCTCTGAGCCGGAGGCCGGCTCGGATCCCGCCGGGATGCGCACCCACGCCGAGCTCGATGGCGACGAATGGGTCATCAACGGCGCCAAGAACTGGATCACCAACGCCGGGGTCGCCGACTTCTACGTCGTCTTTGCCGTCACCGATCGCGAAAAGCGACGAATCACCGCCTTCATGGTCGAGGCTGACCGGCCCGGCTTCTCGATTGGCAAGCTCGAGCACAAGCTGGGGATCCGCGGCTCACCGACCGGCTCGCCGGTCTTCGACGACGTGCGGGTGCCGGCTGAGAACGTGATCGGCGAGGTCGGGCGTGGGCTCGGCGTCGCCCTCGGCACGCTGGAAAGGACGCGGCTCGGCGCCGCGGCGCAAGCGGTCGGCATCGCCCAGGGGGCGACCGACTACGCGACCACCTACGCCTCCGAGCGGGTCGCCTTCGGTAAGCCGATCCTCGACCTGCAGGCGATCCAGTTCAAGCTGGCCGATATGGAGACCGGCACCGCCGCCGCCCGCGAGCTGCTCTACAAGGCCTGCGCGATGGCCGACCAGAACGATCCCGGCCTGGCCAAGCACTCCTCGATGGCGAAGCTGTTTGCCTCCGACAACGCGATGCGGGTTACGGTCGAGGCGATCCAGGTGCTCGGCGGCTACGGCTACGTCAAGGAGTACCCGGTCGAGCGAATGATGCGCGACGCCAAGATCACCCAGATCTACGAGGGAACCAACGAGATCCAGCGCGTGGTGATCTCGCGCGCGATGGACCCGCGGCGGCGCTAGTCAAAGCCGTCACCTTCGACTTCTGGAACACGATCGCCCGCTCGCGGTCGGGAGAGGCGATGGTGAAGGCCCGACGCGAGGCGGTGGCGGCGACTTGCCAGGCTTGCGCGCTCGAGATCGAGGCCGAGCTGCTGGCGGCGACCCTGGACGAGGTCACGGCAAGCTACGAACGGTCCTGGTCGGCGGGCGCTCACTTCCATCCGAGCGAGGGGGCCGAGATGCTCGTCGCCGCGCTCGGCATCGAGGGCGCGGCGCGGGAGGCTGTGGCCGAGGCGTTCCTGACCGCGGGGCGAGGCGCCAAGCTCGAGCTCGCGCCCGAGATCCGAACCTGCCTCGAGGCGCTGAATGAGCGTGGGCTGCGCCTCGGCATCGTCTGCGACGTCGGCTTCACCGGCGGTGAGCTGTTGCGCGAGTTCCTCGACCGCGAGGGCCTGCTCGGCCACTTCTCCGGCTGGGCTTTCTCCGACGAGGTCGGTCACTACAAGCCCGCGCCGCAGATCTTCGAAGCCGCCCTTGGTGCGCTCGGCGCTGCACCCGCCGAAGCGACGCACGTCGGCGACCTGCGCCGCACCGACATCGCCGGTGCCGCCGCGGTCGGAATGACGACCGTCCGTTACCGCGGACTCCACGATGATCGCGGTGAGGACGGCGGGGAAGAGGCGGACTTCGTGCTCGACAGCCACGGCGAGCTGCCGCCCCTCCTCGATCGCCTCGCCGCTCGCTAGGAGCTGCCCTCGGCCACCTGCGGCCCTCGCTCGACCTCGATCGCCGGCAGCCGCCGCTCGAGCCAGTCCGGGCACCACCAGTTGCGGGCGCCGAGCAGCTGCATCACCGCCGGCACGAGGACCATGCGGACCACCGTGGCGTCGAGGAAGATCGCCGCCGCCAGGCCGATGCCGAAGAGCTTGAGGAAGACTTCGGGCGAGGCGACGAAGGCGAGGAAGACGACGACCATGATCGCCGCCGCCGCGGTGATCACGCGGGCGGTCTTGGCCAGGCCATCGGCCACCGCGCGCCTGGTGTCGTGGTCCTTGAGGTACTCCTCGCGGATGCGGGAGACGAGGAAGACCTCGTAGTCCATCGAGAGGCCGAAGAGGATCGCGAACATCATCACCGGCATGAACGGGGCGACCGGCACTTCGTGGTCGATCCCGATCAGTTCGCCGACCGCGCCGCCCTTGGCGACCAGGGTCATCACGCCGTAGGCGGCGCTGACCGAGAGTAGGTTCATCACCGCCGCCTTGAGCGAGATCAGCGGCGAGTGGAAGGCGAACAGCAGCAGCAGGAAGGAGAGCCCGACCACGCCGATGATGAAGAGCGGCATGCGGCCGGTGATGTACTTGCTCTGGTCCTCCAGGGCCGGCGTTACGCCGCCGAGCTTGGTCACCACGGCCGAGCCTTCGAGCGCGTCGGGAATCACGGTGTGGCGCAGGTGGTCGACGAGGTCGGTTGTCGCCGCGTCCTGGGGCGAGGTGGTGGGGATCACGGTCAGGATCGCCGCCGTGCCCTGCGAGTTGAAGCGCGGCGCTGCGACGTAGGCGACCCCCGGGTCTTCGCGCAGTTTCGTCGCCAGACCGTCAACCGCCGAGCGCGCCCCCTGGTCGGGCAGTTCGGCCGCGATCACCAGCGGGCCGTTGGCGCCGGGGCCGAAGCCCTCGCTGATCAGGTCGTAGGCCTGGCGGGTCATCGTGCCCGGTTTGTCGTTGCCGGCGTCGGGGAAGCCGAGGCGCATGCCCAGCGCCGGTGCGGCGAGGGCGAGCAGGATCGCGGTGGCGACGATCGCGGCGGTCCAGGGGCGGCGCTGGACGGCGTGGCTCCAGCGGGCGGCGGGGGAGTCGCTGGTTCCTTCCTTCTCCAGCCGGCGGCCGAGGAAGGGGATGCGCAGGCGGTCGACCTTCGGGCCGAGGTAGGAGAGCAGCGCCGGCAGCAGCGTGATCGAGGCCAGCATCACGACCAGCACCGCGAGCGAGGCCGAGATCGCCACCCCGTACATGTAGGGAAGGCCGGTGAGGAAGAGGCCGAGCACCGCGATCACCACGGTGCTGCCGGCGATCAGCACGCTGCGGCCCGCCGTGGAGACCGCCTCGACGACGGCGTCGTGGCGGTCCTTGCCGGAGCGCATCGCCGCCCGGAAGCGGGTGAGGACGAGCAGCGAGTAGTCGATGCCGACACCGATGCCGATCAGGCCCGAGACCGCGGTGGTCCAGTTGGGAACGTCGATCACATTTGCCAGCAGCGCGATCAGGCCACCCGAGGTGATGCCCAGCCCGACCAGGGCGATCAGCAGCGGCAGGCCGGCCGCGACCAGCGAGCCGAAGGCGATCAGCAGCACGATTGCGGCGCCGAGGAAGCCGAGCCCCTCGGGGCTGGTCTGTTCCTGCGCGGCGTAGATCGGTTCGCCGCCGAGCTCGATCTGCAGGCCCGAGCCGTCGTTGTCCTCAGCGGCCGTGATCAGCTCTTCACCCTGCTCCTTCTTGACCTCCCAGCCCGGCACGTTGAGCGGCAGCGTCGTGGTCGCGATCGTGCCGTCTTCGGAGACGCGGATCGCCCCCCGACGCTCGATGTGGTCGACCTTTTCGGCCTGGCTGAAGAAGGCGTTCATCTGCCTCTTCGTCGGCGGGTTGTCGACCCCCTGCGGGTTCTTCCAGACGACGTAGATTTCCTGACCCGAGTAGCCGCTGAATTCGCGCTTGGTGAATTCGCTGGCCGCCTTGGACTCCGAGCCAGGGGTGTTGTAGTCGGCGTGGAACTCGCCGGCGAGCGAAGACCCGAGTCCGATCAGGACCACGGTCGCGACGATCCAGGCGAGGACCACGCGACCGCGGCGGCGGTAGGCGATGTCGGCGAGGCGGGCGAGACGGCGGGTCATCAGGCGGTCCTTTCTCTCGAAAAATCCGTTGCAAGCTAGAAAGGTTTCAGGGAGAAACGATTCTTAGCAGAAAGCAAGGCGGTAGGCTTCGCGATCCCGTGAGCAGCAATCCGATAGCGGGGGACGCCGCGCCCTCGACACTAGCCTTTCTCCTCTCCCAGGTCGGGATCCACGCCTCGCGCCAGTTCGCCGAGCGAATCGGCGAGGTCGGCTTGCACCCGGCGCTGTTCCGCGTGCTCAATCTCGTCGATGCCGCCGAGGGCCGCTCCCAGCAGGCGATCGGCGAGGCGATCGAGGTGCCGCCGAGCCGCATGGTCGGCCTCGTCGACGAGCTCGAGCAGCTCGGCCTGGTCGAGCGCCGGCCGCACCCCAGCGACCGCCGCGTCCGCGCCCTCTACCTCACCGCCAAGGGCCGGAAGACCCTCGAGCGCGGGCGCGAGATCGCCAAGGCGCATGAGCGCGACCTGACCAAAGGCATGCCCGCGGCCGATCGCAAGCGCCTCACCGAGTACCTGCAGAAGATCGTCGATGAGCAGACGATCGGGCGCGGGATTCACCCCGGGATGAGCGGCAAGCCCGCAGCAACGGAGCCGGGCTAGCCGGGTTGCCGTTGCGGTGCCGCTCGCGACGGCACCGCGAGCTCAGTCTTTTTCGAATACCGCCACGCCCTCCTGGCCATCCACCGTCATCAACTCGATGTTCGAGCGGGCTGCCTCGGCTCGAGCGTCGGAAGAAATCTCGGCGTGGCTCGGGAAGGCGAGGACGCGGCGGCTCTGGACGTCCGGCAGCTTGAATGACGAGACCTGACGCACGGCCGCGATCCCGATGGCAAGGGAGGCCTTGACCTCGACGGCGACAATGCCGTCGGCCTTCGAACCGATCAAGTCGAAGCCATGCGGTGGACAGGACACCTTGTAGCCATCTCCTTCGAGCCAGCGGACAACGGCGCCGACGATTTTTTCGTGTTCGACCTGGACCTCGGAGATCGCTCGCTCGGCTCGCAGCTCCGCGGCGGCTTTGCCCCAGGCCGCGCGCGGACGAGAACGACTCCCCAGAGCTCTTTCAAGGGCCTCGTCGGCGATCTCGTTGGAGAGGTTCTGCTCGCGGGCGCGGCGGCGAATAGCCCGAACGGTGGTCTTGACCCCTTCTCGCGTGGCCTCGACAACGCCCTCGATGCGGGAGTAGAACGCTCCCAGGATCAGCATCGAGGCGCCGAAGACGGCGAACACTGGTGCCACGGTCGGTTCCGAGGCGAAAACGCAGGCCAGGACGATCAGGGCGGTGCCACCGACCAGCAGCACGATGCCGCCGTTTGTTTCGAGCCCATCGGCGATGCGCGTGCGCTTCGTGTCCGGAGGGGATTTGCTCACGCCACTCCGCGCCGCTCCTCGCGAAACATCTTCAGCGCGTACATCCCGGCCGGATGCGTCCGCAGCTCACGAACCGTCGCGGCCATCGCCACCGGCAGCACGTCCGGCTGGGGGAGCGGCACGCCGTACTCGGGCGGCATCAGCATCGGCGCCGCCAGTGAGGCGAAGCTGAGGTCGGCGGCGCTGAAGCGCTCGCCGCAGAGGTAGGGCCGCCCATCGTCAAGTCGTTCGGCGACGGCGTTGAAGCTCGCGCGCACCTCGGCCTCGGACTGAGCGGCTGTGGCGGGCGTGACGTCGAGGTAGCGATCGATGATGCGGGCCGCGACGGGATAGGCGAAGGGCAGCGCCCGGCGTTGCCAGGCTGGCACGCCGGTGCAGCCGTAGGCGACGGCGATGTCGCGGTTGCCGCGCAGCGCGTTGTACATCCAGCGCCGTCCCTCCGGCCCGAGGTGGGCGTCAAAGTCGCTCTGTAGAGCCCGGACCTCGGCGGCAGCAGCAGCGTCGCTGGGGAAGAGACTGCGATCCGGCGGCGCCTTGGCGCTGGCCTCCTCGACGATGTCGGCCGAGTCGGCGAAGACGCGATCTCCCCAGACCAGTACGGGCGCCGTTTTCTTGCCCCCGGCACGGTTGACCGGAACCCAGTGGAGGACCTGCAGGTGTGCACGCTCCTGGTAGGGGACGCCGGCCCAGTCGAGCGCCCAGCGAGCCTTCTCGCAGTAGTGACTGATCGGGATCGTGATCAGAGTCGGAAGCTCGCTCATGGCAACAGTGTGACTACTAGGCTCGGGCGATGCTGCTCTAGTCAAGGAGGACTGAGATGGTCGAAAAGATCGATGACATGCCGGCCGGGACGATCGGCTTCCGCGCCTCGGGCAAGCTCACGCCCGAGGACTACCGAGACGTTCTGGTTCCAACTCTGCGCGGGGCAGTCGAGGCCGGCGAGGTGCGGATGCTGTTCGTGCTCTCCGACTTCGAGGAGCTGGAGCCGCGGGCCTGGCTGGAGGACGCCAAGACGGGCGTCGAGCTCGGCTTCCTCGAGCACTCGGCCTGGAAGCGCTCGGCGATCGTCAGCGACGCCGAGTGGGTGAAGAAGGCGATGCGCCTGTTCGCCTGGATGACTCCCGGCGAGGTGAAGGTCTACGACCTCGATCAGGAGGACGAGGCCCGGGCCTGGGTCGCGGCCTAGCGCCCAGGAGGAGTGCCGCGTGGTCGATTGACCCACCTATACGGTGGAAAAGCGTTCACTCGGCAGTGTTGTCGATCTGCACCGGGTAGCCGGCGCGCAGCGTGGCGACGGTCGATGGGGGAGTGATCACGTTTGCGGTGCCCTGCGCGGGGCGGGAGCGGCGTTCGCCATATCCCTCGTGCGTCCACTCGACGAGCTGATCACCGAGGACCACGGCGGGGGTCTCGCCGAGCAGCACGAAGGCGCCGTCCGGCAGCTCAGCCCAGGGCAGCTGATGAATGTGCCGGCGGTGAGTGCCGCGGACGATCCGCTCGCCGTGCAGCTGCCGGTTGACCTGCTTCGCCGATGGCGCGGGAACGCCTAGGCCTGTAGACCAGGCGGCGCGATAGGCGTCATAGCTCCGGCGCCGGCACTCCGCGCATGGGCGGTGCCCGGCGGCAAAGGCGACAGCCTCGTCGTGGAAGAAGAGGAAGGTGTAGTGGCCCGGCTGCCACTGCTCGCGCCAGCGGCCGCGGAACTCGAGAGCGCAGACGATCCAGAGATCGCTGGCGTGGAAGCGGACGATCTCCCTGCCACGGTGGAGGATGCCGCGATTGCCGGTCCAGGCGCCACGCAGCGGGATCGCCTCGATGTCCCCCGATGGGGTCACGCGATTGCGAGCTGGTGTCACGTTTCAACGGTAGGGGACCGCACCGTGGACCCCGGAGATAGGGTCGCTTCGCCGATGCAATCGCGCGATTCCAGCGGCTGGCCCACGATCGCCGCCTTCGCCGCGGTTTGCGCGGGCACGCAACTGCTCTGGCTCACCTACGCGCCGATCGACACTGGCACCGCGCACTACTACGGGGTCTCGACGTCCACTGTCGGCTGGCTGGCCGAGATCTTTCCGCTGCTCTACGTGGTCCTTGCGATCCCGGCAGGCCGCCTGCTCGACACTCACTTCAGGCCTGCGCTGCTCGCCGGCGGTGCGCTGATGGCGGCCGGGGGAGTGATCCGCCTCGGTGGCCAGACATTTGCCTGGGCGATGGCGGGCCAGCTCGCCGTCGCCGTTGCCCAGCCCGTCGTAGTGAGCGCGATGGGGAAGGTCTCCGCCGGCTACCTGCCGGTCGACCAGCGTGCCGCCGGCATCGCCGTCGCTTCGGCCGGCAGCTTTGCCGGCATGCTTCTCGCCCTGATCCTCGGGCCCACCCTCGGCGCTCATGGCCAGATCGAGCGCTTGCTCATCGTGCAGGCGGTACTCGGCGTCCTTGCCGCTGTCGCCTTGGCCCTGACCCTGCGCCGGCCGGGCTACGCGAGCGAAGAGAGTGCCGCCGTCGAGGGCGGGGCCGTGCGCGCGCTATGGGCGCTGCCGGCGATGCGGACGCTGTGCGGGCTGGCTTTCGTCGGCTTCGGCGTCTTCGTCGCGATCGCCACCTGGCTGCAGACGCTGCTCGATCCCTCCGGTGTCTCGGAACAGACCGCCGGGGTGCTGTTGGTGGGGATGGTCGTCGCCGGAATCGTCGGCTGTGCCGTTTTGCCCCCGCTGCTCGCACGCCGCGGCGCCGAGCGCTCCTTCATGCGCGTCGCCGTGCTGACCAGCGCCTTCGGCTGCGCTGCCCTCGGTGCGTTCACGGTGCTGGGCGCCCGCGCCGGCGTGATCGCGGTGATGGGTTTGATCATGCTGCCGGCGCTGCCGGTGATACTCACCGCCGCCGAGCGTCTGGCGGGTTCGGCTGAAGGCACGGCGGGAGCGATTATCTGGATGGCCGGCAACCTCGGTGGGCTGGTGGTGGCGCTGGTCGTCCAGGCCCTCGTTGACGAGCCGCTGGCGGCGTTCCTCGCCATGGCCGCGGTCTCACTGCTCGGGGTGCCGCTCGCCGCCCGGTTCCCCTCCGCCGTTTCAGCGGAGGGGACCACGGTGGGCGGTGCGGTTGCTCAGCCGCCGGGGTGACTGGCGACGATGACCGAAGTCAGCTTGGTCGAGTTGGAAAAGACGAAGTCGGTCTCGATTTCCTTCTTCCCTTTCAGGGTGAACTCGGTGAAGCCGGTGCTGCTGTACTTCTTCGCCGCCGGGTAGGCAGCCTTCACCTCTCCGATCGTCGAGCCGATCCCGATTCCCTTTGAGGTCTTGAACTCGCTCAAGGGCGTGTCGAGGTCCGGCTTCAGTTCATCCCCTACCTTCTTCTGTCCGACCGTGAGGAAGACCCGCCAGACCTTTGCCGGACCGCTGCCGCTGGCCGGTTCCTCGAGCAGGACGTTGGCGCTGGTCGCCGTTTCGTCTCCGTGTTTACCGCCTTCGTAGACGCACTGGAATTCGCAGTCTTTGGTGTTGCCCCAGGCTTTCTTCACCTTGCTGGCGGTGACTCCGAGAGCAACGCCGCCGATCGACTTGCCGGGGACGATCAGCGTCGTGCTGGGCTTCGGCAGCGCGGCACCGGCGCTCGCCGGCATGGCGAGGGCGAGGATCGCGCCGAGAAGTACGGCGAAACGAGCGGTCATCTACTGCTCCTTGCTGGTTGGAGGCCTTCGAACCGAGGGCCGGGAGGAAGGCGGGGATCATATGTGGGCCTGGTCTGTCATTTCTGCCCCCCGACGCCGATCTTTAGGAAGCACGTCTACCGTCACCGGCCCATGGCTCCTTACTGGAAGGACTCGGTCGCTCGGCACGAGCAACCCTCGCTCCGTCACAGCCTCTTTGACGTGGCGACCTCTGTCCTGCCCTATCTCGCCCTGAGCGTCGCCATGTATCTCTGTCTCGACGTCTCGGTTTGGATCACCCTGCTTCTCGCCGTTCCGGCCGCCGGCTTCCTCCTGCGCACCTTCATCGTCTTTCACGACTGCGCCCACGGCTCGTTCCTGCCCAGCAAGCGAGCGAACCTCTGGCTGGGCCGCTTCGCCGGCCTGCTCGTCTTCCAGCCGTTCGGCAACTGGCGTCACAACCACGCCGTGCATCACGGGACTTCCGGCGACCTCGATCGTCGCGGCACCGGGGACATCCCGACCCTGACCGTCGAGGAGTACCTCTCACGCCCCTGGAAAGGGCGGCTTGGCTATCGCCTCTTTCGTAACCCCGTGGTGATGTTCGGGATCGGCCCGATCTGGTCGCTGATGATCGGGCCCCGCATCTGGTCGAAGAAGATGCGCCCGCGCCAGCGCCGCAGCGTGATTGCAACGAACCTGGTTCTCGCCTGCGTGATCGGAGTGATCGTCTGGCTTGTCGGCCCGGTGGCCTGGTTGCTCGTCCAGATGCCGATCGCGATCCTCGCCGGCACGATGGGAATCTTCATGTTCTACGTCCAGCACCAGTTCGAGGACGTCTACTGGGAGAACTCGGAGGACTGGAACTACGCCGACGCTGCCCTGCAGGGGAGCTCCTACCTGGTGCTGCCGAAGCTCCTTCAGTTCTTCACCGGGAACATCGGCTTGCACCACGTTCACCATCTCAGCGCCAAGATCCCCAACTACCACCTGCAACGCGCCCACGACGAGAACCCGATCTTCCACAACGTCCCGGTGCTCGGCGTTATCGACGGGCTGCGCGCGATCCGGCTCAAGGTGATCGACCCGGCGAGCGGCCGGCTGCTCACTTGGCGGCAGGTCAAGGCCGTCTCCCTCGTTCCGGCTTCATCCGCCTAGTCGCGGCCTACCGAGCCTGCCGACCAAGGGTCGCAGGAGGACTAGGGCCCGCGGGGCGGGACCTCCCTCTGGTGCTGCCGGGGGAGGTCCTCATCCTTCGGCGTACCGCCACCCCGCCGCCGCTTGACCACCAAGTAGACGACTCCGACCACGATCGCCAGCAAGACCACGTAGTCGAGGTAGCCCAGCTTGTGGCGCCAGTCTTCCCAGTTCTCGCCGACCTTTTCGCCGACGATCGCAAGCGCCAATACCCAAGGGATGGAGCCGGCGAGGGTATAGACGGAGAAGCGCCAGAAAGGCATCTTCGCCACTCCCGCAGGAAGCGAGATGAAGGTACGCACGACCGGCAGCATGCGTGAGAAGAAGACGGTGGCAGCCCCGTAGCGCTCAAACCAGCTGTCGGCCCAGGCCAGGTGCTTGGGGCTGATGTGGATCAGCTTGTTCTTTTCCAGCAGGTCCAAGCGCCCGTAATAGCCAACCGCATAAGCGATCCAAGAACCAACAAGGTTGCCGAGCACCCCGGCGATGACGATCCCAACCAGGGTCAGTTCTCCCTTGGAGACGCTGAAGCCGGCAAAGAGCATGATCGCCTCGCTGGGGATCGGGATGCAGGCCGACTCCAGGGTCATCAGCAAGAAGACGGCGATGACCCCGGCGGAGCCGATGAATTCGGTGGCGACGTCGACGACCGGTTCGACGACCTTGTCGGAGAGGCTCGCGAGCAAGAGCAGGGCCAGCATCAGCGCGACTCTCTCGTCCGCTCCTTAATGGTAGGTGAGAGCCCCTCGGCGACTAATTATTTGATGAGACGCGGCATCTCTCATCTTCGTTTAAGCGCTTGGACCCACACTGCCGCGCCATGAACCCTGCCCAGACGTACCCAGCCGCCTCGTCGCCCAGCAGGTCCACCAAGTGGTGGGCCCGTCAGATGCTCAACAAGGTCCCCGAGATCACCGTCTACTTCTGGCTGATCAAGGTGCTCTGCACGACGGTCGGCGAGACCTTCGCCGACAACCTCAACGAAAACCTCGGCCTCGGCCTGACCAACACCAGCTACCTCATGGGGGCGCTGCTGATTGCGGTCCTCGTCTTCCAGTTCCGGGCGCGGAAGTACGTGCCGGGCATCTACTGGCTGGCGGTGGTCCTGATCAGCGTCGTCGGCACCCTGGTCAGCGACAACCTGGTCGAAAACGGGGTCACCCTGGAAGCGACGACGATCGGCTTCAGCATCGCGCTGATCGCGGTCTTCGCCACCTGGTACGCATTCGAGCGCACGCTCTCGGTCCACACCATCTACACCACCCGCCGTGAGTCCTTCTACTGGCTGGCGATCCTCTTTACCTTCGCCCTCGGCACCTCGGCGGGTGACTTCCTCTCCGAGCAGCTCGAACTCGGCTACCTGGCGGCGCTGGGGATTTTCGCCGGCGCGATCGTCGTCGTCGCCATCCTTCACTTCGGCTTGAAGCTGAACGCGATCCTCTCCTTTTGGCTCGCCTACATCCTCACCCGGCCGCTCGGCGCCTCGATCGGCGATTACCTCGCCTCGCCAACCAACGAAGGCGGCCTCGGGCTGGGCACCAACCTGACCAGCGTGATCTTCCTCTCGACGATCCTGGCGCTGGTCGTCTTCCTGGCGATCTCCAAGCGCGACGTGATCCGCTCGGGCCCGCTCGCGGCTACCCGCGACCTCGCCGGGGAGGGGAGCCCGGCGGTCCTCGTTGTCCTCAACAAGGTCGAGGCGACCGCCGCGCTGCTCGACGCGGTGAAGCGGCGCACGGCCGCCGGCGCGGCGCGCTTCTTCGTCCTCGTGCCGAACCCCGACCACGTCGGCTTCGATCGCAACGGCTCTGATTCCGCCGATGGCGAGGCGCTGCTGGCCAGGGCGCTGACCCAGCTGCAGGCGCCCGCCAAGTCGATCGTCTCCGGTCGGGTCGCCGACAGCCCCAACGCCTACGACGACATCGTCGCAGCGCTGGACGGCGGCAACTACCGCGAGATCATCCTCGAGACCCCGCCCACTCACCTCTCGCACTGGCTCCACGTCGACCTGCCCGAGCGGGTGGCGCACCTCGGCTACCCGCTGACGACGGTGGCCGCCAGCAGCTAGCCGAAGGCGGGCAGGCGTTCGGCAGCGGCGCTGCTCTGTCCACCCTCGGCGGGGTAGGACAGGGCCGTGCCCTCGACCGCGATGACCACTTCATCGCCGGCCTGGGGCAGCTGGTGGCCGGCGGCGCGGGCGACGATCTCGCGGCAATCGGGGTCGTCGAGGGCAATCCGGGCCGTCGCGTCGTGCCCGTAGAAGGCGGTTGAGAGCACCCGGCCGCGCGGTCGCTCGCCGGTATCCACGCCCCGGACGTCCTGGCAGAGGATCTGCTCGGGGCGCAGCATCAGCGTCGCTGGGGCTCCGTTGCCAGCGTCGACACCACGAGTGGGAAGGCGACCGAGGACGGTCTCCGCGAAGTCGCCGTCCAGCCGTCCCTCCAACAGCACGGCCTCGCCGACGAAGCGGGCGACCTCGGCGTCGACCGGGTCGCGGTAGAGCGTCTGCGGGTCGGCCGCCTGCACGATCCGCCCGCCGCGCATGACCGCGACGGTGTCGGCCAGCGAGAGCGCCTCCTCCTGGTCGTGGGTGACCAGCAGGGCGGTGGCGCCGGCGGCCCGCAGAGTCTCGCGGACCTCGCCGCGCACCTGCGCGCGCAGGCCGGCGTCGAGCGCGTCGAAGGGCTCGTCGAGCAGCACCAGGCCCGGCTCCGGCGCCAGCGCTCGAGCCAGCGCCACCCGCTGCTGCTGGCCGCCGGAGAGCTGATGGGGGAAGCGCTTCGCCAGGCCGCCGAGGCCGACCAGCTGCAGCAGCTCCTCGACCCGGCCGCCGCGCCGCTGGGCTCGGGGCAGGCCGAAGCCGATGTTGGCGGCGACGTCGAGGTGGGGGAAGAGGGCGCCCTCCTGGGGTACGAAGCCGATCGCACGGCGCTCGGGGGCGAGGTGGGTGCCGGCGTCGCAGAGCACCCGCTCGCCGAGCCGGATCGAGCCGCCGTCGGCGTGCTCGAAGCCGCCAAGTAGGCGCAGCAGCGTCGTCTTGCCGCAGCCGGAGGGGCCGAGGACCGCGGTGAGGCTGCCGGTCGGGACCTCGAGATCGAGGCCGGCGAGCACGACCGAGCGGCCGAACGACTTGCGCAGGCCGGCGACGGAGAGCGATGTCGCCGGGCTCATCACCGCTCCTCCGCTGGCGCCACGACGCCGCCGAGGCGGCGGGTCAGCAGGTAGGTGGGCAGGGCGGAGATCGCGACCATCAGAGCAGCGTAGGGGGCGGCCGCTCCGTAGGAGAGCGATGCGGCCTTGGCCCAGAACTGCGTCGCCAGCGTCTGCGTGCCGATCGGCGCCAGCAGCAGCGTCGCGGTCAGCTCGGTCACCGTGGCGAGGAAGACCAGCGCTGCCGCGGCGCCGAGGCCGGGCAGGATGCGCGGCAAGGTGACCCGCAGCAGTGTCCGCAACGGCCCGCAGCCGAGCGAGCGGGCGACCTCCTCGTGGATCGATGGAGCCTGCGCCAGCGCCGCCTTGGTGGCGACGAGGGCCAGCGGCAGCGAGAGGATCGCGTAGGCGACGATCAGCAGCAGGGTCGAGTTGTAGATCGTCGGGAAGTGGTGGATCGAGAGCACGATCAGGGCCAGCGCGACGACGATCCCCGGCAGGGCGAAGGGGACGTAGGTGGCGCGCTCGATCACGGTCGCGGCGCGGCTCGGGTGGCGCACCGAGAGGATCGAGATCGGCAGGGCGAGCAGGGTGGTGAGGGCGGCGGCGCCGAGTCCCAGCTTCAATGAGGTACCGGTTGCGGCGAGCACCGTGCCGAGGTCGAATTCGGCGGCGCTGCTGCCGGTCGCGACCCAGTAGACCAGGGTGCCGAGCGGTAGGCCGAGGGCGAGCCCGATCAACGCCAGAAGTCCGCCGTTGACGGCCCACTTCGCCCGGCCCAGCCGGGCCGGGGCCGGCGGGCGGGCCGCGCCGGAGTCGACGCGGGCGTAGCGCCCGCGCCCGCGGGCGGCCAGCTCGGTGACGAGCAGGACCAGGCAGAGCAGAACCAGGACCGAGGCCAGCATCGAGGCGGCGGCGCCGTCGAAGCTGAGCTTGTACTCGTCGTAGATCGCCGTGGTGAAGGTCTGGAAGCGCAGCATCGCGAAGGCGCCGAACTCGGAGAGCATGTGGATCGCGACCAGCAGCGCGCCGCCCAGCAGCGCGACCCGGGTCTGCGGCAGGGTGACGCGGAAGAAGGTTCGCCACGGCCCCATCCCCAGCGAGCGGGCACTCTCCTCCAGGGCCGGGTCGGTGCCGCGCAGGACCGCCGCCACGGGCAGGTAGACGAGCGGGTAGTAGGCGAGGGTGACGATCCCGGCGGCGCCCCAGAAGCCCTGCACCGCCGGGGTGATCGAGACCCAGCTGTAGCTGGTGACGAAGGCGGGGACGGTGATCGGCAGCGCCGCCAGCACCGCCCAGGCGCGGCGGCCGGGCAGGTCGGTGCGCTCGACCAGCCAGGCGACCGTGACGCCGAGCACCGTGCAGGCGAGCGTCCCGACCGCGACCAGGGCGGTGGTGTTGAGCAGCAGCCGGCCGACGAAGTCCCTGAACAGCAGCCGCTGGACTTCGCTCCAGCTGGTCGAGAAGGTCTGGTCGAGCAGGAAGCCGATTGGCGCCAGGACCAGCAGCGCGACGACGGCGGAGACGACCAGCAGAGCCGCGGGCGTGCGCCCACGACCCTGCCGCGCCCAGCGCAACGGAGCCGGCCATGCGGCTCCGCCACGTTGTGCGCCCGCCGCCTCCATGGCCTAGAGCAGGCCCACTTCCTGCATCAGTTCCAACGGCTTGCTGCCGTCGCCGAGATCGGCCGGGCTCACCTTGGGCGGTTCGAGGCTGTTGAACGGCTTCAGCCCCGGCGGCGGGGGCACGGCGCCGTTCAGCGGGTACTCCCAGTCACCGGAGTGGGTCATCGCGCTCTGGCCTTCCTTGCTGACGACGTAGGCGAGGAATTCCTGGGCGAGCTCGGGGGCGTCGCTGGAAGCGAGCGCGCCGGCGCCGGAGATGTTGACCAGCGCTCCTGGGTCTTCGTGACCGAAGTAGTGCAGCTTGGACGGAACCTTGGCCTTGCCTTCCTCGGCGACTGCCTCGAACCAGTAGTAGTGGTTGATGATCCCGGCGGCGATCTGGCCGTCATCGACGGCGGCGATGATCCCCTCGTTGTCGTTGTAGTGCTTGGCGTTTGCGGCGAAGCCTTCGAGCCAGGACTTGGCGGCCGCTTCGCCGTCGAGCTTTTCGATCGCGCTGACGATCGGCACGAAGTCGGGCTCGGAGGGGGCGATCGCCAGCTTGCCCTTCCATTCCGGCTTGGCCAGGTCGAGGATCGATTCGGGCAGTTCGCCGGCGGCGATCAGGTTCGGGTTGTAGACCATCACCGTCTCGCGGGCGGCGACGCCGACCCAGTCGCCGTTGGGCGAGTTGTACTGGGAGGGCACTTCTTCCAGGGTCGAGGAGTCGACCTTGGAGAGCAGTCCCCTCTCGGAGAGCGATTCCAGAGGCGGCGTGTTCTCGGTCAGGACGACGTCGGCGGGGGAGGCGTCGCCCTCCTGCTCGATCTGGCTGGCCAGGCCCTCATCCTCGCCGTAGCGAATCTGGACCTTGGCGCCGTTCTCTTCTTCGAAGCCCTTGGCGAACGCTTCGGTCATCGGTTCGTGCTGGGCGCTGTAGAGGGTCAGCGAGTCGCTCGAGGACGAGTCGGACGAGCTGCCACAGCCGACGATCGGCAAAGCAACGATGACGCTCAGGCAAAAGGCGGCGAAGACGCGCCGGGTGATCCGAGAACTCACGAAGCCTCCTTAGTTTCGGGACATTGAATTAGGTAACCCTAATTCGGTGACCCTAATTGATCTGATCTTCGCAGGTCGGCCGCGGCTTGTCCGATCAGAAAAGCCCTGCTCTCATCTGGCATTCATCTTCTCTGGGATCGTGGGAGGGGTGAACGTCTTGGTTGTCGAGGACGAAGTGAAGATGGCGGCGCTGATCCGGCGCGGTCTCAGCGAGCAGGGTCTTACCGTCGACGTCGCCGGCGCCGGCGAGGAAGCTGTCGGCATGGCCCGCGCCTCCAACTACGACGCGATCGTCCTCGACGTGATCCTGCCCGGCATCGACGGCTTTGAGACCTGCCGGCGAATGCGCCAGGAGGGAATCTGGTCGCCGGTGCTGATGCTGACCGCCCGCGGCGCTCTCGAGGATCGCGTCGCCGGCCTCGACGGCGGCGCCGATGACTACCTGACCAAGCCATTCTCCTTCGCCGAGTTGCTGGCCCGGCTTCGGGCCCTGGTCCGGCGCGGTCAGAGCGAGCGGCCGGCGATCATCGAGGTCGGCGAGCTCCGCCTCGACCCGGCGACTCACCAGGTCTGGCGCGGCGAAACCGAGATCGAGCTCTCCTCCAAGGAGTTCGTCCTGCTCGAGGCCTTCATGCGCCGGCCGGGCCATGTGCTCACCCGCTCGCAGCTGCTCGACCAGGCCTGGGAGTACGACTTCGAGCACCGCTCCAACGTGATCGAGGTCTATATCCGCTACCTGCGCCGCAAGATCGACCTGCCCTTCGAGGTCAAATCGCTGGAGACCGTGCGCGGCGCCGGTTACCGACTGCGAAAGGACGGCGGCCGCTGAGTCGTGTCTCGATCCGCCTCCGTGTAACGCTCGTCTTCGCCGCGGTGATGGCGCTAGTCCTCGGCGCCACCGGCGTCTTCGTCTACCTGCGCTTCTCCAGTGAGCTCGATGCGACGATCAACGCCGGCCTGCGTTCGCGGGCCAGCGACGTCGCCGCCCTGGTCAAGGAGGGCGATCCGGGTTTGCACGAGGGGAACCAGACCCTGGTCGGGGCGAGCGAGAGCTTCGCCGAGGTGCTCGACGCGGGCGGCAACGTCACCGATGCCTCGCGGTCGATCGGCAGTCAGTCGCTGCTGACGCCCGCCGAGTCGCGGCGGGCCCTGCGCGAGCCGGTTTACGTCGATCGCGGTCCGGGTCCTGGCCTGCGGGAGGAATCGCGCTTGCTGGCCGTGCCGGTCGACGCAAAGGGCGACAGGAAGGTCGTCGTAGTGGTTGGCACCTCGATCGAGCCGCGCAACGAGTCGCTTACTGACCTCGCCCAGTTGCTCCTGGTCGGCGGGCCCTTCGCCCTCATCCTTGCCTCGCTCGCCGCCTACGGCGTCGCCGCCGCCGCGCTGAAGCCGGTCGAGGCTATGCGCTCGCGGGCGGCGGAGATCTCGGCCGCCGAGCCCGACCAGCGCCTGCCGGTGCCGGCGACCGACGACGAGATCGCCAGGCTGGGAACGACGCTCAACGAGATGCTCGAGCGGCTCGGTGAGGCGCTCGAGCATGAGCGCGCCTTCGTCGCCGACGCCAGCCACGAGCTGCGCACCCCGCTGGCAATCCTGCGCACCGAGCTGGAGCTGGCTCTGGCGGCGGGGCGCTCAGCGGAGGAACTGCGGGTCGCGCTGGCCTCGGCCGCCGAGGAGACCGACCGGCTCACCCAGCTATCCGAGGACCTGCTGACGATCGCCCAAACCGAGCGGGGTGAGCTGCCGCTGCGCCTGGAGCGACTGGAGCTGGGCGATGTCCTCGAGGGAGTCAGCCGCAGGTTCTCCCGGCGGGCCGAGGAGGGGGGACGCGAGATCGCGGTCTCGGCGCCCGCCTTGCTGGTGATCGGCGCCGATCGACTGCGGCTCGACCAAGCGGTGGGCAGCATGGTCGACAACGCGCTTCGCTACGGCGCCGGCACGATCGAGCTCGCGGTCGACGTCACTGACGATGCGGTCGAGATCCACGTGTTGGATCACGGGGAAGGCTTCCCCCGTGAGTTCCTCGGGAGGGCCTTTGAGCGCTTCAGCCGAGCCTCGGCGAGCAACCGCGACAACGGCAGTGGTCTCGGCTTGGCGATCGTCCAGACAGTCGCCCGAGCCCACGGTGGAGAGGCATACGTCGCCAACCGCGAGGAGGGAGGAGCCGATGTCTGGTTGGCGCTTCCCGTTTTCCTCTCATCTGGCCTTAAGGAAGGGGCCCGATGATCGCCGCCGCGTGCACCCGATTTCCTATCTGCAGGCGGTCGTCCTCGGGCTGATCCAGGGCTTCGCCGAGCCCTTTCCGATCTCCAGTCTCGGTCACGCCGTGATTGTGCCCAAGGTCTTCGGCTGGAACATCCACCAGAACGACGACTACTTCCTCGCCTTCCTCGTCGCCACCCACTGCGCCACGGCGATCGTCCTCTTCTTCTTCTTCCTCGAGGACTGGAAGCGGATCTTCCGCGGGCTCGGCCGCTCGCTGCGCGATCGCGGCATCGCTGCCGAGGACACCGACGCGCGGCTCGGCTGGCTGCTGGTGATCGGCACGGTCCCCGCCGGCGTCCTCGGGCTGGCGCTCGAGCACCCGCTGCGCACCCTGTTCGCCTCACCGGAGTCTGCGGCGATTTTCCTCACCCTCAACGGCGTCCTGCTGCTGGCCTTCGAGAGCTTGCGAAAGCGCCAGCCCGCGCCCGGCGACGGCGAGGGCGACTCCGATCCCCGCATCGCCACCAGGATGAGCTTCCGCCAGGCGGCCGCGATCGGCACCGCCCAGGCGGCGGCGCTGATTCCCGGCATCTCGCGCTCGGGCATCACCATGGGCGGCGGCTTGATAGTCGGCCTCTCCAACGAGGACGCGGCGCGCTTTTCCTTCCTCTTGGCGACCCCGATCATCGCCGCCGCCGGCTTCCTCAAGCTGCCCGAACTGTTCGGCTCGGCCGGCGACGGGGTGCGCGGCCAGGCGCTGGTCGGTGCGCTGGCGGCGGCGCTGACCACCTACGTCGCGGTCAAGTTCCTGCTCCGCTTCTTCCAGACCAACCGCCTGACCCCGTTCGGTATCTACTGTGTCGTCGCCGGCCTGATCTTTACCGTCGCTTTCGCCCTATGAGGATCGAGCAGCTGTTCTCAACGGATCGTCGGCACCCCTTCTCCAAGGTGCCCGAAGTCACCGCTTTCTTCTGGATCGTCAAGGCGCTGACCACGGCGATGGGGGAGTCCACCTCGGACTTCCTCGTCCACACCCTGGTCCCCGAGATCGCCGTCGTCCTCGGCGGCATCGCCCTCGTCATCGCCCTCTACATCCAGTTCGGCAAGGACCGCTACGTGCCCTGGGCCTACTGGCTGGCGGTGGCGATGGTCGGTGTCTTCGGCACGATGGCCGCCGACGTGCTCCACGTCGGCCTCGGTGTTCCCTACATCGTCTCGACGGTCTTCTACGCGATCGTCCTCGCCGTGGTCTTCCGGGTCTGGTTCGTAAGCGAGGGCACGCTCTCGATCCACAGCATCACCACCCCGCGCCGCGAGCTCTTCTACTGGGCAGCCGTGCTCGCCACCTTTGCCCTCGGTACCGCCGCTGGCGACCTCACCGCGGTCACCTTCGGCCTCGGCTACTTCGGCTCGATCCTGCTCTTCGGGGCGATCATCGCGATCCCGGCGATCGGCTACTTCCGCTTCGGCATGAACTCGATCCTCGCCTTCTGGTTCGCCTACGTCGTCACCCGCCCGGTCGGCGCCTCGGTCGCCGACTGGCTCGCCGTCTCCTCCGCCCGCGGCGGCCTCGCCCTCGGCACCGGCCCGGTCAGCCTCGTCCTCGCCGCCGCGATCGCCGGCTTCGTCTACTACCTGGCCAAGACCGGTAAGGACACGCCGCCGGATCAAGATGGGCGATCTCACGACTTCGCCGATCGCGGCGTTTATATGGGTGACGACACCCAAGCGGAGAGGAGCCCGGCATGAGCGCAACGCACGTCACGATCGACTCGCCAATTGGGGAGTTGACGCTTGTCGCCCGCGATGACGTGCTGAGCGGGATCTACTTCCCGGGCCACTGGCACATGCCCGCGCCCGAGGTATTTGGAACGCGCTCGGATCGCGGCTTCGAGCAGGCCCAGCAGCAACTGGGCGAGTACTTCGCCGGCGAGCGGACCGAGTTCGAGCTGACGACGACGGTCGCCGGGGAGGATTTCCAGCGGCGGGTCTGGGAGCTGATCGACCGCATCCCTTATGGGCAGACGACTACCTACGGCGAGATGGCGCAGGAGCTGGGTGACCCAGTGCTGGCGCGCGAGGTTGGCGCCGCTGTCGGCCGCAACCCACTCTCGATCGTCGTCCCCTGCCACCGGGTCGTCGGCAAGGACGGCAAGCTCACCGGCTACGCCGGCGGTCTCGAGCGCAAGCGCTTCCTGCTCGAGCTGGAGGGCGCCGGCGGGCGGGTCGAAGCGGAGCAGCTGTCGCTGGCCGGCTGAGCGCTGAACTGTCTCAATCAGGTGAGGACGAGGACCGCGTAGCGCAGCCCGAGTGCCAGGGCAAGAAGGCCGAGCCCGCGCCGGAGCAGCTCCTCGGGTAGTCGGGCCTGCAGCCGAGCGCCGAGGTAAGCCCCCGCCAATCCGCCGAGGCCCATCCCGATCCCGAGCGCCCAGTCCGGAGCCACGTCGTGGTTGCCGAGGCTGAGCAGGGCAAACACCAGGACCCCCGCGATCGAGGTGAGGAAAGTCGCCGCCAGCGCCGCCGGTGCGACCTCGAACACCGAGAAGCCGAGGCCGACCAGGATCGGTCCGAGGATCGAGCCACCGCCGATCCCGTAGATGCCACCAACGGTCCCGACTCCCAGGGCCAGCAGGGCAATCTGGCGACGGCGATCGCGATCGGGCGGTCCCGCGGCACGCGGCGTGCTGGCGAAGGCGAGCCAGGCTCCGAGCGGGACCAGGACGGCGGCGACGACGAGCAGGAACGAGTCGGCCTGGTCCAGGAGCTCGACCCGGATCACCGCTCCGATGAGGACTCCCGGCAGGGTGCCGAGAACCAACAGGCGGGTCAGCGGCGAAGCCAGGCGCTGCTCCCGATGAAACCGGAGCAGGGCGCCGGGAATGGCGATCAGGTTGTAGAGGAGATTGGTCGGCGTGACCGCCGGGCTCGGCGTGTGCAGGAGGCTGATCTGGACGGGAACTAGGAAGACCGCGCCGGAGACGCCGACCGGCGTGGTGAGGACGGCGATGCAAAAGGCGATCCCCGCGCCGAGCGCCGCGTCATCCAGCATCGGCATTCTCTATCAGGTCTTCCGTACGATCCCGCTAATGCAGATCGACGGGACCACGCTGGAGCGACCGGCGCCGCCGCTGAACGAGCTGTTGGGGGCAGGGCTGCAGGCGCGGCCGGATGAGGTGGCGCTGGTCTCGGCCGAGCGCTCGCTGACCTGGCGCGAGCTCGACGCGGAGAGCGCCCGCCTGGCCGGCGGTTACCGCGGGCTGGGGCTGGAGGCGGGTGACCGGCTGGCTTCGCTGATGCCAAACCGGATCGATCTCGTCGTCCACTACCTCGCCTGCTTCCGTGCCGGTTTGATCGCCACCCCGCTCAACTATCGCTACACCTTCCGCGAGATCGACCATGCGCTCGAGGTCAGTGGGGCCAAGGCGCTGCTCGCTCACGTCGAGCGGGCCGAGGATGTAGCGGCGAGCCGGTTTGCGAGCAAGCTGGCGCTGGGGACGATCGCCTACAGCGACGATGGGGAGACCGGGGCGGAGGGCGGTTGGTCCCACGGCTTTGCGGCCTTGCTCGAGCACGAGCCGCTGTCTGACGAGCCGCCGCCCGAACCGAGCGAGCCGGCCGCGATCTTCTTCACCTCGGGCAGCACCGGCCCGGCCAAGGGAGTCACCCACACGCGCGAGTCGCTGCGCTGGATGATCGCCAGCGCCGCCGCTGCCTTCGAGCTCGACGAGGCTGACACCTTCCTGCCGGGCTCCTCGATGTCGCACGTCGGCTCCTTCCTTTGGGCGCTCAGCATGCTCTCGGTCGGCGGCCGCGTCGTCGTCGCCCGTACTACCGACAGCCATGAGCTGCTGCCACTGCTGCGCCAGCAACGCCCGAGCGTGATGGCGATGCTCCCGGCGGCGCTGCTTGGCCTGGTGCGCGACCACGACCTGCGCCCCGGGGACTTCTCCTGCCTGCGCATCTGCCGTGCCGGCTCGGACAAGGTCTCGACCGAGCTGCTCAGCGAGTTCGCCGCCGCGGCGGGCTTCCCAATCGTCGAGGGCTACGGCATGACCGAGGTCGGCCTGGCGACGCTCAACCCGCCCTCGGGTGAGATAAAGCAGGGCTCGATCGGCCCGCCGATCTGCGGCTACAGCGTCGCCCTGCGCGACGAGCACGGCGAGCCGATCAGCGGCGAGGCGGTCGGCCGGATCTGGATCCGCACCCACAGTCGCATGTCCGGCTACTGGCAGGCACCCGACGCGACCGCCGAGGTGGTGATCGACGAGTGGCTCGACTCCGGCGACCTCGCCCGCGCCGACGAGGACGGCTACCTCTGGTTCTTCGGCCGCAAGAAGCAGGTGATCGTCCACGACGGCTCCAACATCAGCCCGCTCGAGGTCGAGGCGGCGCTGGGCGAGCACCCGGCGATCGACCTGGCCGGCGTCGTCGGCATCCACGACACCGTCCACGGCGAGAACGTGCGCGCCTACGTCACCTTGCGCGAGGGCGCCGAGCGCCCTTCCAGCGCCGACTTGATCGTCTTCTGTCGCGAGCGCGTCGGCTACAAGGCGCCCGAGGAGATCATCTTCCTCGACGAGATGCCGCTCAACCCGACCGGCAAGATCGACCGCGTCGGCCTGAAGCGGATGGCCGAAGACCACCTGCACCCGCACGGCCTGTAAGCACACCGGAAGCTCTGGCCGCCGCTCTGCTTCGATGTCGCTATGGGCCAGAGCGACAAACTGGGCGAGTACGAGCGCAAGCGCGACTTCGGCTTGACGCCGGAGCCGAAGGCGAAGCGGAAGCGGGGAAAGACCGGAGCGCCGCGCTTCGTCGTGCACGAGCACAGCGCCCGCCGCCTGCACTGGGACCTGCGGCTTGAGCACGATGGGGTGGCGGCCTCCTGGGCGGTGCCTAACGGCATCCCGCTCGACCCGGCTGAGAACCGCAAGGCCGTGCACACCGAGGACCACCCGCTCGAGTACCTCGAGTTCGAGGGCGAGATCCCGGCCGGTGAGTACGGGGCGGGGACGATGCGGATCTGGGACCGCGGCACCTACGAGCTCGAGAAGTGGGAGGAGGGGAAAGTCGTCTTCAGCTTCTCGGGCGAGCGGCTGAGCGGGCGCTACGCGCTATTTCGCGCCGGCAAGAGCGAAAAGGACTGGATGATCCACCGCATCGACCCGTCCGCCGAGGCGCGCGATCCCTTCCCGGATTCAGTGGTGCCGATGCTGGCCAAGCTGGCGAAGCTCCCCGCCTCGGATGAGGGCTGGGCCGCCGAGGTGAAGTGGGACGGGGTGCGTGCAATCGCCTATTGCCGCCCCGGCCGACTGCATCTACAGAGCCGCAATCTCAGGGATGTCACCACCCAATACCCAGAGGTACGGCGGCTTTCGCGCCAGCTCGGCGCCGTCGATGCCGTCCTCGACGGCGAGCTGGTCGCCTTCGACGAGAACGGCCTGCCGAGCTTCGAGCGCCTGCAGCAGCGGATCCACCAGACCGACGAGAGCGTGGTGCGACGGCGGATGAAATCCCACCCCGTCACTTATGTGGTCTTCGACCTGCTCTACCTCGACGGTCACGATCTGACCGCCGAGCCCTACAGCCGCCGCCGCGAACTGCTCGAGAGCCTCGATCTCTCCGGGCCGAGTTGGCAGACGCCCGCGTATTCCTCCGGGCAGGCCGAAGAGCTATTGGCGGCTAGCGCCGAGCAGGGTTTGGAGGGGATCGTGCTCAAGCGCCTCGATAGCGCCTACGCACCCGGCAAGCGCGGTGGCTCTTGGCTCAAGGTGAAGAACGTCGGCCGCCAGGAGTTTGTGATCGGTGGTTGGCTGCCGGGCGAGGGCCGGCGGCGCAACCGGCTCGGCGCGATCCTGCTCGGCTACTTCGACGATGGCGAGCTGCGCTACGCGGGCAAGGTCGGTACCGGCTTCTCCGATCGCGACCTCGATGACCTCGGCGAGCGTCTCGCGCCGCTGTCGCGCCAGACCAACCCCTTTGCCGCTCGCCGCGGCCCGCGCAAGGCGAACTTCGTCGAGCCACGGCTGGTCGCCGAGATCGAGTTCCGTGAGTTGACCGCCGACGGCATGGTCCGCCACGGTTCCTTCAAGGGCCTGCGCGAGGACAAGCCCGCGGAGGAGGTCGGCATCGAGCGTCCGAGCTAGGCCAGGCGCCGATAGCCGTGCGCTATCCTGTAGCAAGACTAACTACAGAAATTGGACTTAGATATGGCCTATCTCCTGATTCCGCTTGACGATGCGATCGTTTTCCCCGGCGTTTCCGCGACCCTGCCGATCGACACCGGCGAGGAGGAGCAGGTCTTCCTGCTGCCCCGCAGCGATGGCGAGTACGGGCGCGTTGGTGTCGTTGCCGAGGTAATCGAGCGCGGCCGCTCGCGCGGCGGTGCTCCCGCCGCGACCGTGGTCGGCCTCCACCGTGGCCTGGCCGGCGCCGCCGTGTCCGGCGAGGACGGCGAGAGGGAGGGCCTGCGCATCGACGTGCAGGAGGTCCATGACGGTCACCCCGAGGACGAGCACACGCAAGAGCTGGCGCGCGAATACCGCGCCGTGGTCGAAGAGATCCTCGAGCTGCGCGGCGCCGACGACCGTATAGCTGCCTTCCTGCGCTCGGTCGAGGAGCCCGGTGCGCTGGCCGACACGACCGGCCTCAGTCCCGACGTCTCGAACGAGGGCAAGCTGCGCCTGCTGGAGACGATCGACGTGACAGCCCGCCTCGGCGTCGCGGTCGAGCTGCAGCGCGAGCGGCTGGCCGAGCTGCAGGTGCGCAGCCGCATCCGCGAGGACGTCGAGTCCGGCGCCCAGAAGCAGCAGCGCGACTACTTCCTGCGCAAACAGATGGACTCGATCCGCAAAGAGCTGGGCGAGGACGAGGGCAGCCTGATCGAGGAGTACGAGCGCAAGATCGCCGAGGCCGGGATGCCGGAGGCGGTCGCCGAGCAGGCCGAGAAGGAGCTGCGCCGGCTCGAGCGCCAGGGCGAGCAATCGCCCGAGTCCTCGATGATCCGCAGTTACCTCGACTGGCTGATCGCGGTGCCGTGGGCGAAGCGCTCCGAGGAGCGGCTCGACCCGACCCACACCCGTGAGGTGCTCGACGCCGACCACGCCGGCCTGGAGGACGTGAAGAAGCGGATCACCGAGTTCATCGCGGTGCGCAAGCTGCGCGAGGAGCGCGGGGTCGACGAGGACAGCCGCGCCAACGGCGCGATCCTGACCCTGGTCGGACCGCCGGGTACCGGCAAGACCTCGATCGGCGAGTCGATCGCCCGCGCCCTGGGGCGCGAGTTCGTCCGCATCTCGCTCGGCGGGTTGCACGACGAGGCCGAGATCCGCGGTCACCGCCGCACATACATAGGGGCCCTGCCGGGCCGCATCGTCCGCGCCCTGCGCGACGCCGAGACGATGAACCCGGTGATCCTGCTCGACGAGGTCGACAAGGTCGGCGCCGACTGGCGCGGCGATCCCTCGGCGGCCCTGCTCGAGGTGCTGGATCCGGCTCAGAACCACTCGTTCCGCGACCACTACCTCGACGTCGAGGTCGACCTCTCCGAGGTCGTCTTCATCGCCACGGCGAACATGACCGACACGATCCCGGCGCCGCTACTCGACCGCATGGAGATCATCGCCTTCGACGGCTACACCACCGCCGAGAAGCTGGCGATCGCCCGCGGCTACCTGCTGCCGCGGCAGCTGAAGCGCAACGGCTTGGAGCCGGAGGAGGTCGAGGTCGGCGACGAGATCCTGCGCAGCGTGATCACTGAGTACACCCGCGAGGCCGGCGTGCGCCAGCTCGAGCGTGAGCTCGGCAAACTGCTGCGCGGGGCCGCGACCAAGGTCGCCGGTGGCGAGGCCGAGCTGCCGATCGTGCTCGACGCCGACGCGCTGCACGACGCGCTCGGGCGCCAGCGCTTCTTCCAGGAGTCGGTCGAAAGGACCGCGATCCCGGGAGTCTCGACCGGCCTTGCCGTGACCGGCACCGGCGGCGACGTGCTCTTCATCGAGGCGACCGCGATGGAGGGCGACAAGGGCCTGGTCCTGACCGGCCAGCTCGGCGACGTGATGAAGGAGTCGGCGCGGATCGCACTCTCCTACGCGCGCTCGCACGCCGAGGAGCTGGGCATCGACCCGGCCGCCTTCCAGCGCGAGTTCCACCTGCACGTACCGGCGGGGGCGATCCCCAAGGACGGCCCCAGCGCCGGAACGGCAATGACGACGGCGCTGGTCTCGCTGCTCTCCGGGCGGCCGGTCAAGCACACGGTCGGGATGACCGGCGAGGTCACCCTGCAGGGCCGGGTGCTGCCGATCGGTGGGCTGAAGCAGAAGGTGCTGGCAGCCCACGCGGCGGGGCTGACCGAGGTGATCCTGCCCGAGCGCAACCGCGGCGACCTCGACGAGGTGCCCGAGGAGGTGCGCGAGCAGATGAGCTTCCACCCGGTGATGAGCGTCGGCGAGGTGCTCGAGCAGGCGCTGGAGCCGGCCGAGAAGGGCGCGAATGTCACCGCGATGTCGTAGCTGCTCGCCCGTCCCCGCCGAGATGCGGGCGACGGCGACGCTGCTCGAGCGCCGCTGGACGCTGGCGACGATCTACGCCTGCGCCAGCGGCGCCGCCCGCTTCAACGAGTTCCGCCAGTCCCTCCCCGGGGTCTCGCCGACGACCCTCTCTGACCGCCTCGAGCAGCTCGAGGCCGCCCGCATCGTCGAGCGCCACCTGGTCCCCGGCCGCCCGCCGCACACCGAGTACGTGCTGACCCGGCATGGGGAGCAGCTGGCCCGGGCCGTGGCAGGCCTGTTGGAGGAAGGGAGCGGGGCAGAGACGCGAGGCACCTCTTAGATCGCCGCCATGCCAATATGCAGGCGTGGGGTTCGACCAGTACCATGAGCCGGCCGAGGAGCTCTCCGCGGAGACGCGGACCTTTGCCCGGCTCTGCGCCTCGCTGACCGAGGAGGCCGAGGCGATCGGCTGGTACCAGCAGCGGCTCTCGGTTGAGCCCGACGAGGAGGCGCGGGCGATCATGCACGACGCCCAGGGCGAGGAGTTCAAGCACTTCTGCATGGACCTCGAGTTTCTCCTGAGGCGCACGCCGCTCTGGCGCGAGATCGCCCAGGGGATCCTCTTTCAGGAGGGCGACATCGTCGAGCACGGCGAGGCCGCCGAGGAGGAGGCGACCGAGGGCGAGACCGAGCGTGGCGCGCCGCTCTCCGGTGGCGAGTCGCTCGGCATCGGCAGTCTGCGTGGGGCCGCTTCGTGAGCCACCTGCTGCGCGAGCACGCGCCGATTACCGAGGCCGGCTGGGCGCTGCTCGACGCCGAGGCTCGTGAGCGGCTCGCGCCCGCACTCGCTGCTCGCAAGCTCGTCGACTTCGCCGGCCCACACGGCTGGCAGCACTCGGCCACCAACCTCGGCCGTACGCAGAAAGTCGCCAAAGCTCCCGCCAAAGGCGTCACCGCGGCGCAGCGCCGGGTTCTGCCGCTGGTCGAGTTGCGCGCTCCCTTCACGATCGCCCGCTCCGAGCTGGAAGCCGCCGACCGCGGCGCCGAGGACGCCGATCTCGGTCCGCTCGACGAGGCCGCCCACCAGATCGCCGTGGCCGAGAACGCGGCCGTCTTCCACGGCTGGAAAGCGGCGGCGATCAGCGGCATCCTCGAGTCTTCCTCGCAGCAGTCGATCAAACTCGGCAATGACTGCGAGCGCTATCCCCGGCATGTGGCGAAGGCGGTCGAGGCACTGCTCGCGGCCGGCGTCGGCGGCCCCTACGGGCTGGCGCTCGGCCCCGATCCCTACACCGGCGTGCTCGAGACCGGCGAGCACGGCGGCTACCCGCTGCTCGAGCACCTGCGCGAGATCGTCGGCGGCCCGCTCGTCTGGTCGCCCGGCCTCAAAGGCGCGGCGGTGCTCAGCCTGCGCGGTGGCGACTTCCTCTTCGAGTCCGGCGAAGACCTCGCGATCGGCTACGCCGACCACGATGCCAACTCGGTCCAGCTCTACCTGCAGGAGAGCTTCAGCTTCCGCGTCGCCAGCCCCGAGGCCGCGGTAGCGCTTACTTAGTTCGGGCTTCGCGCTACCTTCTTGGCGATGATTGATGAGGCCACCATCGTCGAGGCGGGTCGAAGGATCTCCGCGGCAGCGCCCGATGCACGAGTGATCCTTTTCGGCTCACACGCTCGTGACGAGGCAGTGCCCGGGAGCGATCTTGACTTTCTGGTGATCGAGCCTACGGTCGAGAACGCGGGCATGGAGTCCGTGCGACTGCGCCGCACGCTGCGTGGTCTGGGAGTACCGGCGGATGTAGTTGTCGTTGACGAAGATCTAGCGCGCCGCCGCTCGGTGGTTGCCGGCACGATGGTCGAGCGAGCGCTTCGTGAGGGCCGAGTCCTTGTCGACGCCTGAGCATCGCGAGGTCGCCAAGCTCCTCCGTTACGACGACGACCCAACCAGTTCTCTCGACCGAGACAGAGCCCTTGAGGCGTCAACTGCTGCAGTCGCTCTCGCCGAACGGCTTATCGATCGCTGAAGGCTAATCCGTGGGGCTGCAGGGCAGGACGTGGGTGATTCCCAGTGTGGTGCCGTCGGCGAACCCGACTTCACCTTCGGTGTAGTAGTGCCCGGTCGGGCAGCTGGCGGTCAGGTAGCTCTGCTTCTTACCCTTGTAGGTGAAGCTGCGGCCGATCGTGAGCTTGAACTTGGTGACCGAGCCGGCGCCGCCGGCGATCGACGGAATCTCGGCGACGACGTGGGTGCCGTAGTGACCCCGGTGAATCCTGGTGAGCTTGGCCGTGGCGATAACCGCGGTCGGCGCCGGAACTGCGACGTAGGTGTGGATCAGGATCAGCGTGGTACCGCCGCGCACACCGCCGTTGAAGAGAATGATCGGGCCCGTCGCCGAGAATGGCTGCTGTTCGGGGAAGGCGACTTCCACTTCCCCCTTGCCGGAGCCGATGATGGCGTCTGCGCAGGCGTTCTTCGCGGCCGCGGTCGAGCGGGCGACGAGCTGGCTCTTCGCGCAAACGGGCAGGCCGCGGGCGTTTACCTGGATGGTCTTGTCGAAATCGAGGTTGACGCTTCTGACCGCGGGTGGGTGGCTTCCGTCCGTGGTTCCGATCTTGGCGTTGAGGTTTGCCGAGATCGGTGCCATCTCGTGCTTGGGCAGCTTGGTCGGAGAGATCCCGCCGTTGTCCCGGAGGAAGAGGGTGCCCACCCGGACCACCTCTGGCTTGGCGGGGGCGGCCGCCGCGACGAGCAGGGTCAGGCCCGCCGCGACGACCGTGATTCGAATCAGCTGCTTCCTCATGCTCGTATCCCCCCGCCTCCGTGAATGGAACCGAGCCGATCCTCGCCGTAGAGGTGCGGGTGTTGCCTCCCCAATGTGGGGGTTTACTCACCCCGAATTCAGCAAACCGGGAAATCAGGCATCGAGGCGCAGGGCGGTCTCCAGCTCGGTCGCGATGTCCTTGAGCGGGCGGCCGAAGAGCTCCTCGATCGCGCGAAGGCGATTGGTGACAGTGCGCCGATCGACGCCGAGCACGACGGCGGTCGAGGAGATGTTCCGCTCTGCGGCGAAGTAGGCGCGCAGGGTTTCCCGCGCCACCCTGCCGCCGTCCGGTGCTGTTTCGAGCGGCTCGAGGTAGAGCTGGTGCAGCGAGGTGGCGACGAGGTCGTCGCGCAGGATCGAGGTCAGCAGGACGACGTCGGCGTAGTGCAGGACGGTCTCGCCGCGACGCTCTGCGATCGGTAGCGCCGCCTTGGCCTGGCGATGGCTGAGCCGCCACCCAGAGAGTCCCTCGCCAGGCTCGCCGACGGTCACGATCACCCGCTCCAGCGGGATCTCGCCGAGCGCCCGCAGGGCCTGTTGGGCCTCGAGCGGCCGCCTGCCACCGAGCCAGCAGGCCCAGATCGACTCCTCCTCGCGGCAGACCGCGAGCAGGCGCCGGTCGAGCTTGGCGGCGAGCAGGCGCATCGCCTCCGGTGCGCCCTCACCCTTGGCCATCAGGGCGAGGTGGCGCCCATCCAAGTCGTAACCGAGCTCAGAGTGGTCGACCTGCTCGCCGGCGAGCAGGCTCTTGACGCACTCCCGCCGTCGCTCGGCGCTGCTGCTCGGCCAGCTCTTGGCCTCGCGGACGTGCTCCTCGCTTACGGCTTCGAGCAGGCGGTCGAGCAGCGTGGCCTGGCGGCGCAGCAAGCGGCGCAGGACTGAGGTCGGGACCTCGGCCCGCTCCGCCTCTTCGACCAGGAAGTCGCCGAGCAGCGCGTTGCCGGAGACGTAGCGGCGCAGCACGGTGTCGAGCGGGACACCGGCCCGAGCGGCCAGGCGGGCCTCGGCAAGCAGGGCCGGTGGAATGCCGGGCGCTCGGCGCTCGCCGAGCTCGATCGCGACGAGGGCGTACTCGATGGCGGTGGTCAAGGCGCTATTGAGGCTGTGCAGGTAGCTGGGGTCGGCGACCTCACGGGGGTCCGCGATCGCGTGAGCGCGGGTGGCAACGGCTGCTTCCAGCTCGACCAGGCGCCCGCGAAGTCGACCCGTGATCGCCGCCACGGCCCGCTCGATGGATGGCATTGAGGAAGGCGACCGGCGGCGCCCGGCCGACGAGCGCGAGCCGCCGGGAAGGGGATGCAGGCCGCGATTCGTCACTCACGCACCTTAGCCCGCTGCCACAGCCCGTAGAAGACAATCGCGACCAGCGGGGCGATGAAGTCGGCCCAGAGGGTGAGGCCGGTGTTGTCGGGGGCGTGGTTGTCATGGATCGTCGCCTGGTGCAGGTGTCCGTAGGCGTCGCCGAGGTAGGCGATCGAGACGGCGATCACCGCGGCGAGCAGGAAACCGTCGCGGAAGCGGCAGCAGAGGGCTCCGAGCACGCCGATCGCCAGGTCGGCGAAACCGACCTCGGTTTGGAAGCCGCCGTCGCCGTTGGTGAAGCCGATTTCATGGGCGGTCTTCGGGCCGTCGAAGAAGTGGAACATCGCGCCGAAGATCGCCGCGATCCCGACGGCCACGACCATCCACCAGACCAGGAAGATTTCCAGCGTGCGGGCGGCGCTGCGCGGTTGACTGTCGCGGTGATCGTGGATCGCCGCGCCGATCAGCGCGATCGCGGCGAAGACGAGAAACGGCATGACTTCCTCCCGGGCATTCGGTGGGGGCGCATTATGTGATTCCGCTCCGACGGGCCTGGGAGCATTGGACAATGGTCGTAATCGAGACCGAAGGCCTGACGGCCACCGCCAGAGCGTCCCGATCGCGCTCGGCTGGGCAACCTCGCCGGCGACTTCGGCTACGGCAAGCAGGCCAGCGGGCGCGATGCCCTGCGGCTGCTCGCCCGTTTGCGGGAGATCGGTCACCGGCGCCGTCGCTGGGGTACTGATCTCGATGTACGTGATCGACGTGATCGGCCGGCTCGACCACGGCCTCTCCGGCGTCCGCTACGTCTCGGTCTTCAAGTACTACGGCAACGCGATCGAAGACGGGATCGACCCGCTTGCCTTCGTGGGTGTCACCGTGGCAGCGGTCCTTCTGGCAGTGCTCGGCGCCTGGCTATTCGAGTGTCGCGACCTCGCTGGATAGACCGCGGCTCTCGTCCAGGCGCGAGGTCCAGCGCAGCGCCAGCAGCACGGCGGCCGGGGCGACGAGGAGGCCGCCGAGGACCAGGAACCAGGGCTGGGCGGCGTCGCTGCCGGCCTTGATCGTGTGCACGACCGCCAGCAGCCAGAAGACCGCGGTGAGGCGGTGCAGGCGCTTCCAGCGGGCGGCGCCGATGCGGTTGCGGAAGTAATAGGAAAGGCCGAGCGCCGCCAGGCCGTAGCCGGCGATGATCCCGCTGCCGGTCCACAGCGGTCGGTAACTGCCGACGAAGGGGATCGCGATGCCGGTCAAGCCGGGGTGGAAGAACTTGTCGCCGACCAGCGCCAGCCCGTGGACGGCGACCATCGCCAGGGTGGTAAGCGAGAGTGCCTCGTGCAGGGCGCGGAAATCGCGTTTGCTCTCGCTCTTTCGCTTCGAGCTCATCATCAGGCCGAGCGTGACGCTGGCGCTGGCGAGCAGCATCGCCGCGATGCCCGCGGCGCGACTGGTGATCCAGAAGAGGTGGGGGGCGACGTTCACGAGGCGACCAGCCGCGGTCTGCGGGTCCGGCCTGCCGGTACCACCTCGGCCTCGCCGCTGTCGTGGACGAGCACGCCGCCTTCCGGCAGCCAGGCCCCGGCACCCTCGGGCCCCGAGAGCAGCGCCGCCTTGGCCCGGGTCTCGGCGAGCAGGGCGCTCCTGGCCAGCGCCGTGGCCTGGACGATGCCGGTGAAGGCGGGCTCGCCAGTGGATGGGTCGAGCAGGTGGTGGGCGGGGCGGCCGTCGGGGCCCAGCCAGCAGCGCCGCCCGATGCCGCTGGTCGCCGCGGCGCCCTCGCGCAGGCGCAGCTCGTGGATCGGCTCGCCGCCGAAGGGGTCATCGACCAGGACCCGCCGCTCGAGGCCGGCGCTGCCGCCGATCCGAACGTCGCCGCAGCAGTCGACCGCGTAGGCAGGTTGGTCGGCGAGCCTGGCGGCGAGCAGGTCGGCGAGCAGCCCCTTGGCGATGCCGCCGCTGTCGATCGCCACTCCCGGAGGCCGCACGACCGTGCCCGCGTCCTCGTCGGCGCCGACCAGGCGCCAGCGCGACGCGCGCTGCGGGCTCGCCGGCGCGCGCCCGTCGCGGCTGGCGAGTGCATCGACCAATGGCACTGGCGCCTGCTCGCCGAACGACTCGCGGTAACCGGCTCTCTCGATCTCGGCGAGCAGGGTGGCGTCGACGAGTCCGCCGCTGTTGGCGCCGGCGATCGAGACCGCGGCGGCGAGCGAGCGCAGCAGCGGCGTCGCCGGCACGTCGGGACGTGGGTCGCGGTTGAGCCGGCTCAGCTCGCTGTCCGGGATGAAGCGCGAGAGTTGGTCGTGCGCGTCGAGCAGGAAGCGGCGTGCCTGCTCGACGGCGGCCGCGGAGCGAGCCTCCTCCTCGGCGCGCACGTGGATCGTCACCGTTCCGCCGAAACAGGCAAACGAGCGGTGCGCTTCGCCGCTCACGACTGGCTGGTCGTGACCGGGGCCGGTTCTGGTTCCGCTTGGGCCGCTTCGATTTCGGCCGCTTCGCCGCTGCCTTCAACTTCGGGTTCTGTTTCCACTTCCGGTTCCACTTCAACCGGTTCGGATTCCACTGGTTCGGGCTGAACCGCTTCCGCTTCGCTCTGACGGGCGCTGCCCATCGCCGGCTGCGAGGAGGCCACCTTGGAGGACTTGCTGCCGAGGACCGGATCGTTGCCGGTGGCCATTTGTACGAAGACAGTGGCCCAGAGCAGAGCGAACCCGATCAGCGAGATCGCCACCACCCGCCCGCGCAGCTGTCCAGCGCGGCGTTTCTGCGCGCGCAGCCGTTGCCAGGCCTGTCGCTTGCGCTCGTGCCTCTCGATCGGATCCATGCGGCAAACGTTCCCCGCAAGGACCAAAGCCCCCTTAAATGCCGCCTGAGAGATCTCTTAGGAGCCTTCGTGAGAGGGTGACGCTGCTTCTCGCACTCGACCCCATCCTCAAGGAGGCTCCATGAAGCGATTCCTGCCCCGTCTCACCTACGCGAACGTCGTCTCGACGCTCTGCCTTTTCCTGCTGGTTGGCGGAGCTTCGGCCTTTGCCGCGACCAAGCTCGCCAAGAACAGCGTCGGCGCCACGCAGATCAAGAAGAACGCCGTCGTCACGGCGAAGATCAAGAACGCGGCAGTGACGAACTCGAAGCTCGCCAACAACGCAGTCACCTCGGGGAAGATCGCCGACGCGGCAGTGACGAACTCGAAGATCGCCGACGCGGCGGTCACGTCGGGGAAGCTCGCCGACAACGCGGTCACCTCGGGGAAGCTCGCCGCCAACGCGGTCACCACAGGGAAGATCACCGACTCGGCGGTGACGAACTCGAAGCTCAGCGACAACGCGGTCACCACGGGGAAGATCACCGACTCGGCGGTGACCAACTCGAAGCTCGCCGCCAACGCGGTCACGACGGGGAAGATCGCCGATGGCGAGGTCCGCGCAACGGATCTCGGAACGATCGTCACTGCCCAGAAAATCGTTCAGGTCAATGCCGGTGAAGGAGCTACGGTGGACGTCGCGTGCCCAGCGGGCTCGATCATGCTCAGCGGCGGCGGTTACTGGACCACCAACGTGAACAGTCTCAGGACGACCGTCAAGCAAGGCAACGGCTGGCGTGTCGAGGGCAAAAATAACGATGCAATCAGCGAGCCTCTGACGGCTGAGGCGTACTGCCTGGTCGGCTAAGACGCTCGCTCGCCCCGCGCGGGGGGAGGGATTCCTTCCGCGCGGGCGCGGCGAGCACGTTGTGCGACCCATGGAAGATCGCAACCAACTGCTCGGCTGGGCAGCGCTCGCAACGGGCGGCGCCTTTGCCCTGCGCGCAGTCGAGCGTGCCCTCAGGCTTGCCGATCTCCTCGGCGCTTCGCACTCGACCGGACTAGTTGTCGCTGAGTGCCTGGCAATCGTCCAGTTCCTCGTGCTGTGCCTGGCGTCCTTGTTCGCCGCGCAGGCCTTCCTCTCCCAACCTGAGAGCAGACCCAGGGGCCTTCGGGACGCGGCGGCGCTCTTCGCCGCCGCCTACGGCTTCGGCCTCCTCTCAGCCGCGTTCACGGCTGGAGTTGGTTTCTCCGAACCTCACTCGCACGCCTACCGCATCGCAGGGGTGCTCGACGGTGTCTTCCTCGCCACGCTGATGATCGCCGCACTCCTCGCGACGATCGGCTTTTCCCAGCGTGACCGCGCGAGGCGCGACTACTTCCTGGGCTGGACCGGTATCGCCTTCATGACAGCGAACCTCGCTGCCTTGATCGCCGGCGTCCTTCTATCCGAGGGCTACACGGACGAGAATGGATTTGGCACCCTGACCGCCGGCCTCAATCTTGAGACCGTTGCATTTTTGGCTGCCGCGGTTGTCGGGGCGATCGCAGCATTCGCCTTTTTCGACGCCGCGCGGGCAGAGGACTCAGGGAAGGAGTCCGTGGCGCGTCGGGATCTCCTCCTCACCGCGACGGCGGGCGCCTATGCCTTCTTCGCCGTCATCCTTTTCGCGGGCGAGGCAATCGTCGCGATCGCCAACTCAGCTTTGGGATATTCCGATGCGGTGGTCACCTCGGCCTGGGTCGCTGTCTTGGCCGGGTTCGTCTCCTGCGGCGCCGTCGTCTGCGTGATAGCCGCCCTTCAACCCGCTTTCGCGCGGGTGCTTCAGCGACTGCGTGCAGAGGCTGTCGAGATGGCGCCGACGGCCAAGCCGGACCCTTTATGAGGGCGCCTCGGTCTGCCCGTCAGCTCGTTGGTGCGGCACTTAAGTTGTACGGGGAATATCCACTGCTCTTCCTGGTTCTCGCCGCCGGGGTGATCGTGCCCTACGAGGTGATCGTCCTCGCGGCCACTGGGGCGGGCCCGTTTGCCCACGGCTCCTTGGGTTTTGGCACCAGCTCCCTGTTGACACTTATCGGGCTGGCCTTGGTCGGACCGCTGGTCTCGGCCCTGCACGTACACGCGGTCAGCGAGGTGTCGGAGGGACGGAAACCTCGGCTGGTTTCCGTGGCCCGGCGGGGACTGCAGGTGCTCCCCGTTGTCGCGGCGGCGGAGATCATCGCCTGGCTCGGAATCGCCCTCGGATTCTTGGCATTTCTCGTTCCCGGAATCATCTTGTGGCTGCGTTGGTATGTGGTTGCCCAGGCGGCCGCAATCGAGCACGAAGGCTGGCTGCCCGCCCTGCGCCGAAGTCGTCAGCTGACCGCAGGCCACTACCGGCACCTGATCGTTTTCGGGATTTACGTCACCCTGATCACCTCCGTGCCGACGCTGCTGGTCGGACTAGCCTTCGGACACGAGACCACGACCGCGGCATCGTTCTTGGTCGGCGTGGCCCTTGAGGTCGTTACCTGGTCTCTCAGTGCTCTCGCGGCAGCGCTCATGTACTTCGACCTTCGAGCCCGCTGGGCCTCTGCTGCGGCGCAGGTTGGTCCGGCACCGGCCGCACCCGCGGGAGGCGATCCACGGCAGATTCCTCAAGACTCCGAGCGGACGCCCCAAAGCTGGGATCCAAGGAATTACTCCGACCAGGATCGACCCAAGGGCTGGTACGTCGATCCGGGCTCTCCCGATCGAATGCGTTACTGGAAGACTGGCGATTCACCTGGGTGGGAAGGCACCACCGGGACGCCTAAAAAGGTAAGACGGGAGTGGGAAGAGGAGCTCACAGATGGCGCCTCATAGAGAGAGTCAAGGTGAACGGGTCGGTGGCCACCTGATCGACTCAAACGACTTCCGCGAGGCGCAGCACAAGAACTGGGACTCCGCCGCGGTGGGGTGGAACGAGTGGAGGGAGTTCAACGACCGCGCGGATGCGCACATCAGCCAGCGGCTGGTCGAGCTCGCCGGCGTGCGGTCGGGAAGCCGGGTCCTGGACGTGGCCGCCGGCTACGGCGAGCCCGCGCTCACCGCCGCGCGCAAGGCCGGCCCGGAGGGCAGCGTCGTCGCCACGGACATCTCCGCCGAGATGCTCGCGTTCGGGCGCGAGCGCGCGGCGGCGGCCGGCCTGGGCAACGTCGAGTTCATCGAGTCGGATGCCTCCAGCCTCGACTTCCCGCCGGGGAGCTTCGACGCCGCCGTCTCGCGCTGGGGGATCATCTTCGAGCCCGACGCGGAGGCCGCCGCGGCGCGCATCCGAGGCTTCCTCAAGTCGGGCGCGCGGATCGCAATCAGCTCGTGGGGCAAGCCCGATCAGGTCCCCTTCCTCTCGATCCCGATGAGGACGACGATGGAGCGGCTGGGCGTGCCGCCGCCCCCGGCCGGGACGCCCGGGCCCCTCTCCCGGCCCACCCCAGCCGCCCTCGGCGGGCTGCTCGAGGGAGGCGGGTTCTCAGAGGTCGCGGTGGAGCAGGCCGAGGTCACCTTCGAGTTCGACTCCCCGCAGCACTTCACCGCCTACGTCAGGGCGATCGCCGCCCCGATCCGGGCGATGATCGAGCGACACGCGGGCGAGGCTCAGGAGGAGGCCTGGGAAGCGATCACGCAGGCTGCGGCCGAGGTGGCGGGTGGCCCGAAACCGCTAAGCCTCTCGAACGTAGTGCTGCTCGCCTCGGCAACCGCCTAACGCCCGCCGAGCCGGATCTCGCTCGTTAGAGCGCCGAGCTCGGCGTAGTCTGGGGCTAATTTCGATGCCAAGTGTTCAATCGGCCGAAAACGCGACATCCAGGCTGTTGCTTTCACGCGAACGCGGAAGTGAAGGCGACGGTTCAGGCCGCTGCGCTCAGCGACCACGACGCGCTTTGGTTGCAAGTTTGTCCGCTTCGGCATTCCATTTTCGCGGGATCCACGAAACCCTGTGGTTGGGAAACCCCTTGAGCAGGGAGCACGCTTTCGCGTGCAGGGGTCTTATTTGCTCGCTGCCAACCGTAGCGCGGCCGTTTACCTGGTCGACCACGAGCTCCGAGTCGAGGAACACCCGGATGCGTTGGATTTTGTATCTGCGGGCGAGCTCGAGTCCTTCGATCAGAGCCCGATACTCCGCAACGGTGTTGATGGCGGGCCCGATCGGTTTGGAGATCTCTTCAATTAGCTGACCATCGGGGTCCCTGAGGACGACTCCGATCGCACCTTGAGCTGGATTGTCGATGGTCCCCGTGCCGGAACCGTCTGTCTTCAGTAGATAGTTGCGCTTCGACGGCTCCGGATGGTCGCCCTCGTGCGCTTCGGGCACCGGCATGAAGCCAAGCTATCTCATGCCGAAGCGCGCACCGAACGGATGCCTCCGTTCACTAGCGCTTTGCGCGAGGAGCGACACAATTTCGAAGGCTGTCGTAACACTCGGAAAGCGGCCCGATTTGCTAGGAAGGCGCCTACCGGAATCGAACCGGGTAAACGGCTTTACAGCGAGGGACAGCATCGCGGCAACGGCTTGTCAAGCGGAATCGTGTGTAAGGGGTTCCAGTCGCCGCAACGCCCGCCCCTAAAGTTCGCTCGGCGGCTCGAACCGATATTCCTCGATGCTCGGCACGCTCGCCAGGCTTCCATCCGGGTTTTTCAAGGGGTTCCAGAAGGTCCGTTTATCTCGGTCGTAGACGCGGTCCAGGGGGAGTCGAGTAAATGCCGCCAGCAGATTCGCGTAAAGGTCAGGCTCGAACTCGTCGAATACTGGAAGGCCACTGAGGCCTCCGATCGGCATGGTCATGAGCTGGTCTGCACCTTGGCTTACCCCAGCACCGATCACGTACTTCGGAATCCGGTTGAACCTGATGCGCCAGTGAGCCAACAGCGCCGCGATCTGGAGGAATTGGGTGGGGTGCAGTTGGAAGGACTGGGCTTCCGCTACATCTGGAATCTTCAGTGCCCCCTCCACCGAGCCCCAATCGAGCAGGCAACCCACCAAGGCGACTGGTCCGAGCCGCATGGCGATGAATGGGACGGCGGTGGTGTCCCGGAAATCGAAACGGTTCGTCGTGATCTCTGAGTCCAGCGTGCGGAAGACGAAGATCGAGGCGGGAACCTGTTCCGGGGTCAGCACAAGCGCTCCCCGGATCACTTGCAAGACCTGATGAAGCTCGAAATAGGCTTTCAGCCACTGCGGCTCCAAGAGCGGACCAGATGTAGGATCGCTGCGGTCCAGGGCCAGCGATATGTCCTTGAACAGAAGTCCATAGTAGATCTTGCTCAACCAAAGACCAAGCGTCACGGGTCCGAGGGCTTCAAATGCGTCAGGCCCTTCACGGAACGCAGTAGCTACCTCATCCTCTAGCTGCGAAAGCCAGCGGCCGTTGCATTGTCCACAACAGGGGATCGTCAGCTGCCGGTACTTGATTTCGGAATCGTTGGGAAGCCCCATCCGCAGGTCGTACAGATCGAACTCCCGCTGAACCCAGCGGGGAAAAACATGCTCGTCTGTTCGATTCTCCTCGGATAGTTCGGTCCCACAGAGGAAGCATCGATTGTGGTCCAGCGCCTGGTCCCGATCAGGTACGTAGGAGAAGTTGTCGAGCACGGCCGCGTCATCTGGGTTCAGCGGTTGCTCGTGCCGCTTGTCGGTCACGCGGCAAGCCTAGACCCCGCGTGCCGTAGCCCTCGGATGCGATGGCTGCCCTTCTTGGTGCCGCCCGAGAACCCACCGACGCCGCTGAGAAGGAGGTCGCCCGGAACCTACGCGTCACGCTGGCGGGGTCGTAGGTGGATCGAGCGCTGAGGGAGCTTCGGGCCAGCGGCTCCTCCGATACCTTGTATGAACCCCGGTTTCGCAACTCTTGAGTCGGCCGAGGCGCCGTCCTGGGTGGGACAGATATCTGAGGCGCGATCTGCGAGGTTTCTTCAATGCCTTTCGACGAGTCGCTCAAGACCTCGGTGCGGCGCCGGGCACATTTCGCCTGCTGCCTGTGCCACAACCTAGGCGTCGAGGTCCACCACATCGTGCCCGAGGGCGAAGGCGGTCCCAACGACCCTGAGAACGCGGCGCCGCTTTGTCCCACCTGCCATGAGCGGTACGGCGCCAACCCCGTGAAGCGAAAGTTCATCCGGGAAGCCCGGAACCTTTGGTTTGACATTTGTGACCGCCGTTTCGCGCCCGATAAGTCGGCTATGTCCGATATCCAGATGGCGCTGTCACGGGTTGCAACGAAAGGCGATATCGAAGAAGCGGTGGACGCGATGCGGTCAGCGGCAGTCGGTGTGCCGATCGAGAACCGCGAGGTGCTGCCAGTCGATCTTGGGAAGAAGCCGATCAACCCGGATTCGATCAAGGAGTACGTCCGTTTCATGTTCCCGGTTGTCGCGCATAGTGGGCCAGACGATTGCGCGACACTTGCCAACGACCTCACCGACATTGGCTACGAGGACATCGCCGGGCTGCACGCGATGGTCGGCTACACAAGCCAGCCGTTCGCAGAAGTGGTGCAACAAGAGCGCGACAAGGGCGAGGCGCGGATGGACATAGCCGGGGACATATGGCCCATCCGACTCTTCCTCGCGGTCTTGGACGAGCACTACGCCAAGGCCCACTATCCGAACCTGTACGAGCGCAACATGGGCGTTTCGGATCGCCAACCGCACTGGCGCCGCCGCATTGGTGATCCCGTTCCAAGGTCCCTCCATGCCAAGGGCGAGTGGCCTGGTGGGCCTGCGCCCAGCGACTGACCGCGGTCTCGGGTGCCAATGGGATGCCGTGAGTGCCAGGAATCTAACCGGTGTAAGCGCACCCGCCCGAAGCATTCCGTTGGCTACTGCTTCGCGCGAAAAGCGGAAGGCGGTTGCGTCGCGTGCTCAACCCAGTTGACGTAGTGCGTGGGGACATGAGAAAGTCATCGCCGTGCCGCTCGCGCTGAGTGCCCTTTTCGTGGCCGCCGATGTACCGGCTTCGGTTACGATCGTGGTCGCGTTCCTGACCGGCGCTTTTGGGGTGGTCGGAGGAGTTATTACGGCCAGGAAGCAGTCCGAATCGACCCTAGCGGCAGCCCACGAGCAGGCCGACGCAACAGTCCGCTCGGCTCAGGAGCAATCTGGCGCGAGTGTGTTGAATGCGGAGTCCGACCGGTTCGCCGCCTGGCAGATGCACAAGCGTGATGTCTATGCGAAGTTTCTTGGCGCGGCGCGGGCCGCAACGGAAACGCCAGTCTCGCGCGATGCCAGGGCCGCTTACCAGGCTGAGGCCGATCGCGTAATGCTGGTCGCCAGCAAAGAATTGCGAGACCACCTCGGGCCGCTAGTCAGAGATCCGGAGCGCCTGACTGACGCGGCCCAATGGACTGAGATGGTTGAGAAGCTCGGAGAGGACGCGCGGCAAGCGAAGCCGGGCAACTAGCGCCGTTCGGGCAATCGGAGTTCCACTTCTGCTTTGCGCGAGAAGCAGCGCGGCTGACCGCCCCCTAGATGTTTGGAGTTCGCGATCGCTAACTGTCTGACTACTGGCGAAGACCTCGAGTTACCTGGTGGTCGTTTGCTAGTCGAAAGCTGGCGAAAGCATTGGAAGCAACACCAGTCTGACCAGGCGGACAACGGATTCCGGATCGTCGAGAGTGATCTCCCCGTCCCGTGTGAGCAGCAAAGAGATCGCAAGTCGAGCGATCACTTCAGCGACGCCATCTATGTCCGACGTCGCAGCGCGACCCGCATCGATTTCAGCCCGAAGTCGATTTGCGATCAGCGATCGGTAGAGGCCGAGAGCGGGTCCGCCATCGATCGTCAGCGGCGGCAGCAGGACCTCGGGTTCGCGCCGCAAGATCCCGTCGAACAGCGGATGGTCGCGCACGTAGCGTCCGGCGAAGGCGAAACCTTCAACGAGCCGATCCTCCAGCGTCTCCGCGCCTTCCCACAGCAGATCGAGCTCTTCCATGCCGCGGCGTACCTCGCGCGCGATGACGACCTCGACCAGGCCCTGTTTGCTCTCGAAGCGGCGAAAGACGGTCATCCGGGAGACGCCCGCGCGGCGTGCCACGTCTTCCATCGACGTACGACGAATGCCGTGCTCGGCGAACTCCTCAAGCCCCGCTGCCGCAACCTGGTCGAAGACCGCGTCCTCGCCCACTGGGGGCGTTGCTGTGAGGGCTGCCGCGATTGGACTCATGAGATACGCTGGTACTCCATTCTCACAGAGTAACAATCGCCGAAGACGAGGAAAGCCATGGACACAGCGCTTGCCGATCTGCCCCGACTGCGGCGCCCCGCAGCCGTCAACGCCGCCCAGTACTGGCTTGCCCCGGAGCGCTTCGCGCGCACCTGCCAGCGCCTCGGTGACCGTTTCGTGGTCCCGATGCCGGCGGCGACAGGACCGTGGCTATGCCTGACCGACCCCGAGGACATCAAGCGCGTCTTCACCGCCGACACCGACGTTCTTCGCCTCGGGGCGGCTCTTGCCAAGGCCTCTGCGCACCATCTCGTCCTCGGCCCGAGCGGACTGACCAACCTCGATGGCCCCGAGCACATGCGCATGCGAAAGATGCAGCTCCCACCCTTCCACGGACGCGCGCTCCCCAGCTACCAGGAGGCCATGGCGCATAAGGCCGAAGACGCGCTCACGCGCTGGCCCTTTGGTCGCCCCACCCCCGCCCAGCCACATATCGAGGCAATCACTCTCGAGGTGATGATGGCGACGGTGTTCGGGGTCACCGAGCCCGTGCGGGTCGAGCGGCTGCGCTCAGCTACCCACGAGCTGCTTCGCGAGGGCCACTCGCAACGCTTCTTTATTCAGACGATGATCGCGTCGAGCCGTAAGAACGGATGGGACAGGCCCTTTCCGCGAATGGACCGCGCAATCGCCGCGGTCGACGCAGTCGTGATGGAAGAGGTCGCCCAGCGCCGCAGGGAAGACAAACTCGATGGCGAGGACGTGCTCGGAATGTTCCTGCGCACGCCCGATTCGCAGGGTCGCCTGATGAGCGACGAGGAGATCTGCGACTCGATGCGCACCCTTCTGCTCGGCGGCCACGACACCACCGCCTCCACGCTGACCTGGATACTCGAGCGCGTCAGTCGCTCGCCCGAGGCTCTCGAGCGCCTTGAAGCCGCCGCGCTGGACGGAGAGGACGAGTACCTCGACGCGGTCATTCAGGAGACGATGCGCCTGCGCCCGGCCTTTCCTCTCACGGCACGGCTCGCCACCCAACCGTTCGAGCTGCCGGGGCTCACCATTCCGCGCGGCACCATGGTCGTTCCGTACATCACGCTCGTGCACCGCCGTGCCGAGCTCTATCCCGATCCGCTGAGCTTCCAGCCGGAGCGTTTCCTCGGCAGCCGCGCCGGAACCTATACCTGGATCCCATTCGGTGGCGGACCGAGGCGATGCATCGGCGCAGCCTTTTCGATGGCGGAGGCTCGGATAGTGCTCAGGACGATCCTTCTACGCGCCCGAATCGAGCCATCACCGCGACGCTCTGAGCGCGTGGCACGTCGCAACGTCTTCATCGTGCCGGCCCGCGGCGGCCGCGTCACGCTCCAACTCCGCACCCCGGACTCCGATCGCCGTCATCGTTCTCTCCCGCGCGACCACGCGGGAGTCGTCTAGTCAGTTCTCGTCGTCCGACCGCAGCACTGAACTCGCAATCACGCCAAGGCGCCTGGGTCGATCCGCTCTGGAAACCTCGGCAAGCCGTCATCCGGGACCGGTGCCCATGGTGGGGCGTAGTCCGTGAACTGGTGTGCGCTCGGGCGGATGCCGGGATCCTCGTCGAGGGCGCCCATGCGTACGGCGAGCAGTTCGGGGTTGTCGGGGTGGTGGGTGAATAGCTGGCTGCCGCAGGTGGAGCAAAAGGCCTTGACGTAGCCGCCATCGCCCGGGTCCCAGGTGCGAACCAGATCCTGGCCGGAGACTGTTCGGTAGGAACCGGGCGCGGTTAGGGCCGTCGTCGACACTCCGGTGCCGGTGCGCCGCTGGCAGCGCTTGCAGTGGCAGAGAAGGGCACCGAGCAGTGGCTCGGAAACCTCGAAGCGGACAGCGCCGCACATGCAACCTCCGGTCAGCGGCAGCGTTGGATCTGGCATTTGCTCAGCCTAGCGTCGTATCACCGGGCCCGTTCAAGCGATGCGTTACGATATATCGCGTTACACCGATAGAAAGGAATTTCGATGCACCACAGATGCAATCCACGACACGCAGGCATTCATCGCCACGAGGAGTTCGCACGCAGTCGCGGCTTTCGCCAGGGTCGCGGCAGGGGCGGTCCCCGCGCGCGCCGGGGCGACGTTCGCGCCGCCGTGCTCGCCCTGCTCGCCGAGCGACCGATGCACGGCTACGAGATGATCAAGGAGATCGAGGAGCGCACCGACGGGGCTTGGGTCCCGAGCGCCGGCTCGATCTACCCGACTCTCCAGTTGCTCGAGGACGAGGGGCTGATCAGCGGGCAGGAGAGCGAGGGCAAGCGCCGCTTCAGCCTCACCGAGGCGGGCACCGCCGAGCAGGCCGAGAAGGCCGGTGAGGAGACCCCGTGGGACGCCGTCCGCGCCGATGCGGGGCCGGAGCAGATCCACCTTGCTCACTCGATGAAGAAGCTCCACCACGCGATCGGCCAGGCCTTCACCGCGGCCGATCAAGGCCAGCAGAAGCGGGTTCGCGAGCTGCTTGACGAGACCCGGCGCAAGATCTACGCGATCCTCGCCGAGGAGGGCTGAGGCCGTCCTATAGCCAGGGATGGGCTGCGGAGTACGTCAGCACCGCCACGGCGACGCCGGCGAGGATCGCCGTGGCCAGGCCCAGCGTCCGCAGGCCGGCGCCGGCCAGCCGCGCCTCGGGCGGGCCGGTCCGGCGCCAGTCGGCGCTGGCCAGGGAGGGGACCTCGAGCAGGTGGCCGAGGACGTGCAGGGTCATCAGCGCGACCCAGGCGATGAAGCTGAGCTTGTGGGCGAAGATCAGGGTGTTGCTGGGCGGGCCGTCGATCAGCAGCGCGACCCCGGTTCCGAAAAGAGCCAGGGTCGTCAGCACGACGCCGGGTGCGAGCACGCGCAGGACCAGCAGCGGCGGGCCCTTCTGCTTGTAAGGGGGACTGCCCGTGTAGTAGCGGGTGAAGCGGTAGCCGGTGCTGCCCAGCTTCAGCGCCACCGGCGGGATCAGCAGCATGCCGATGAAGATGTGCGGGCCGAGCAGCTGGCCGATGAAGGGGACCGTCGCCCCCTCGGCCGCCAGCAGCACCAGCAGCGCGGCGGCCGCGGCGCCGGTCAGGCGGGCGTTGCCCGCGACGCCATCGCGGAGCTTCGTGGTGGGGCGGTACACGCGGCGGATGCTCGGTCCGCTCGCTTGCGATCAGCTAAGCGTTCGCTGAGAGATCTCTCATCTTCGGGCTGTAGCGCGGCAGCGAGAAGCTGACCCGAGCGCCGCCAAGCGGCGAGTCGTCGACCCAGATCCGGCCGCCGTGGGCGGAGACGATGGCGCGGGCGATTCCCAACCCCAGCCCACTGCCGCCCGATGCTCGGTCGCGGGCCGAGTCGCGACGGTGGAAGCGGTCGAAGACCCGCTCGCGGTCCTCGGGCGGGATGCCGGGACCGGCGTCGTCGACCGAGACAATGAGCGAGCTGCCGGCAGCGCGGGTCGAAAGCACGACCTGGCCCTCGCCGGCGTAGCGGTCGGCGTTGTCGAGCAGGTTGCGCACGACCTGGGCGACGAGGTCGGGATCGAGCTCGATCGTGCCCTCGGCGAGATCGCCGAGCTGCTCGTTCTCTCCTCCTCGCGCCCCGGCCAGCTCGCGCAGGAAGCCGGCCGCGCTCACCTCCCGCAGCGCCGGGCCGACGCCCTCGTCGAGCCGGGCCAGCGAGAGCATGTCCTCGACCAGCCGTTCCACCCGGCCCATCTCCCGCAGGGCTGTGGTCTCGACACGGCGCACCTCCTGCGCGCTCGGCTGCTCCTGGCGGGCGAGCACTTCGAGCTGGCCGCGGATCGCGGTCAGCGGGCTGCGCAGCTCATGCGAGGCATCGGAGACGAACTGACGCTGGCGGGCGAAGGCCCGGTCGAGGCGGTCGAGCATGTTGTTGAAGGCCTCGGCGAGGATCCGCAGCTCGGCCGCATCGGCGGGCCCCGATTGCAGCCGTGGGGTCAGGTCGCCGGCGTCGATCTCGCTCGCGGTCTGGGCGAACTGCCGCAGCGGCGAGGCGGTTCGGGCGGCGAGCAGGTAACCGGCGAGGAGCGCCGCGAACAAGGTCGCTCCGCCGACCAGGAGGAAGGTCTTCTCGACGTCGGACTGGGCATCGCTGATCGGCGAGATCGAGGGACCCTCGCCCTCCTCGTCGCCCGCCGCCGGGGGCGGGCCGTGCTCGCGGCCCTCCTCGTGCCTGATCACCGACGCCTCGTTGGCCATCTGGGCGCGGACGGCGACGAAGACGACGGCGAAGGCGAGGACGACTATCGCGCCGATCGAGAGCGCCAGCCTGCCGCGCAGGCCCATCCGCTCCCAGCGACGCCTCACCTCGGCTCCCGCAGGCGGTAGCCGACCGAGCGCACGGTCTCGATTGGCGCGGGGGAGTCCGGCAAGGCGAGCTTGCGGCGCAGGTAGCCGACGTAGACCTGGACCACGTTGGTGCCGGGGTCGTGCTCATAGCCCCAGACCGCGGCGAGTATTTCCTCGCGCGTGCAGACGCGGCTGGCGTGCCGCATCAGGTGGCCAAGCAGCGCCGCCTCGCGCTCTGGCAGGCGGACCTTCTGGTCTCCCCGGGTTGCCTCACGGCTGAGCAGGTCGAGCTCGATCCCGGCGGCGGTGAGGGTTGTCTCGTCGCCGCCACCATCGCCGCCGTAGCGCAGGTGGGCCCGGATTCGTGCCAGCAGCTCCTCGAAGGAGAACGGCTTGGTGACGTAGTCGGTGGCCCCGAGGTCGAGCCCCTCGACCCGGTCGGCGACCTCGGTCTTCGCCGTCAGCAGGATCACCGGCAGCATCGGCCGCGCTCGCCGGATCGCCCTCAGCACCGCGATCCCGTCGCGGCCGGGCAGCATGCGGTCGAGCACGACGAGGTCGACCTCGCGCTCCATCGCCAGCTCCTCGCCGGTGATGCCGTCTCCCGCGACCCTGACTCCGAAGCCCTCGGCGCCGAGGCCGCGCTCGAGGAAGTCGGCGATCCCCGCCTCGTCCTCGACGACCAGGATCTCCATGGGGGCGATGCTACGCCACGACCACAGGTGCCCTCTTCGCCTGGCGCGATGATGCAGCCACGTGTCCGGTCATCGAGCTCACCGAATCCCCGGCCGTCACACGCACTGGTGGCTCGCAAGTCGGCGCCACCTGCTGCTGCGCGGTGGCGGCCTGGCGGCGCTGCTGGCGGTCGTCGGCCCCGGCCTCTTGGCCGGCCTCTCCGATGACGACCCGGCCGGGATCACCACCTACTCGATCCTCGGCGCCAAGTACGGCTACGAGCTGCTCTGGGTTCTCGCCCTCGCGACCGCGGCGCTGATCGTCTTCCACGAGCTCGGGGTGCGGCTGGGGATTGTCACCGGCAAGGGGTTGCTTACCCTGGTCCGCGAGCACTACGGGCCGCGGGCCGCGGCGCTGGTCCTCTCGGCGCTGGTGATCGCCAACACCGGCACCCTCTGCGCCGAGTTCGCCGGCGTCGCCGCGGCGATGGAACTGCTCAGCGGGGTGAGCCGATACATCAGCGTGCCGCTGGCGGCGGTCGGGGTCTCGGCGCTGGTCCTGCGCGAGAGCTTCCGCCGCGTCGAGCACTTCCTGCTGGCCCTGAGCTCGGTCTTCATCGCCTACATCGTCTCCGGCTTCCTCGCCCATCCCGATTGGGGCGCGGCGGCGAAAGGCCTGGTCGTGCCGAACCTCCCGCAGAGCCGCGAGGCGCTGCTGGTCACGGTGGCGACGGTCGGCACGACGCTGGCGCCCTGGGGCCTGGCCTTCATCCAGTCCTACGCGGTCGACAAGCGGCTCAAGGTCAAGGACCTGGGCTACGAGCGGATCGACGTCATCGTCGGCGCAGTGCTCACCGGCGTGATCGGCTTCTTCGTCGTCGTCGCCTGCGCCGCGACCCTGCACGCCGGCGGCGTCGAGATCAACGACGCGCGCGATGCGGCCGGCGCCCTCGAGCCGCTTGCGGGCAGCTTCGCCGCGACGCTCTTCGGCCTCGGCCTGCTTGGCGCGGCGCTGCTCGCGGCGGCGATCGTGCCGCTCTCCACCGCCTACTCGATCTCGGAGGCGTTCGGTCGCCGCGCCGACCTCAACGACAGCTTCGCCGAGGCCCGCAGCTTCTACCTCAGCTTCGGCGCGGTCGTGCTCGTCGCGGCGATCATCGTGCTGATTCCCGGCGCGCCGCTGGTCCCGATCCTTTTCCTCACCCAGGCGCTCAACGCCGTCCTGCTCCTCGTCATGCTCCCCTTCATCCGCTCGCTGGGCAAGGACCGCGAGCTGATGGGCGAGTACGCGCTGGGGCGCACCGGGCGCTGGACGACCGGCGTAGCCCTCGGCCTGATCGCGGCCTCGGTCGTCGCCCTCGGCGTTCTCGTCGTGACCTGAGCCGGCGCGCTCAGACGCCGAGCGCGTAGCTGAGGCCGAGCATGACCGCAGCGCCGAGCGCGATGCCGGCGCTCGGCCCCAGCCGCGCCCGCCCCGAGTAGGCCTGTGGCAGCAGCTCGACCGCGATCAGTGCCAGCATCGCCCCGGCGGCGAAGGCGAAGGAGAAGGGCAGCAGCGATTCGATCTGCTCGACCAGGAGGAAGGCGATCAGGGCGCCGACCGGCTGCGGGGCGCTGGTCGTCACCGCGGCCCAGAACTGGCGGCCGCGGGAGAAGCCCGACGCGGCCATTGGGATCGCCACGCTGGTCCCCTCGGGGATGTTCTGGATCGCGATCGCGAGGATGACGAAGAGGCTGAGTCCGGCGCGGTCGGAGGCGAAGGCGGTGCCGATCGCGAAGCCCTCGGGCAGGCTGTGGACGAAGAGGACGAGAAAGACCAGGGCGGAGGTGCGGGCGCCGGAGTCGGTGTGGCCCATGAAGGCGGCGCTGGGCGAGAGCTTCCAGCGGACCAACCCGAGCAGCCCCGCCCCCGCGGCCAGGCCACCGACTACCGCCAGGGCTGAGCCTTCTTCGCCGGCCGGGATCAGCAGCCCGGCGATCGAGGCGACGCCCATCACCCCGGCGGCGAAGCCGAGCAGCAGCGGCGTCAGTTGCGCCGCCCTCGTGCCGAGGAAGAAGACCGGCACCGCGCCGATGCCCGTGGCCAGCGCCGTGCCGGAGGCGGCGAGCAGCAGCAGGACCACATCGGGCATGGACGGAACCTAAACGGCGCGCGACAATGGTCGCGTGGCGAAGAAGAAAGACGACGGCGCGGTGGCGGCGCGGGTGGTCGTGCGTGGCGCGGTGCAGGGCGTCGGCTTTCGCGAAGCGACGCTGCGGCAGGCGGGCGAGCTTGGCGTGTTGGGTTGGGTGCGCAATGGGGAGGAGGACGATGTTCTCGTCCACGCCGAGGGCTCCGAGCCCGCCGTCAAGGCGCTGCTGGAATTCCTTAGCGACGGCCCTTCGGCCGCCCAGGTTGTCGAGGTGGCAAGCGAGAGCGTCAAGGTCGAGGGCCACGAGCAGTTCGCGATCCGCGGCGTCAGCGCCGGCGGCTTCGTCGTCCAGGAGCACGCCGCCACCGCCCGGCACTTCGACCTACGGCTCGAGGTCGACGGGGTGATGCGCTCATGGGCGGTGCCCAAGGGGCCGTCGATGGACCCGGCGGTGAAGCGGCTCGCGGTGCAGGTCTCCGATCACGCTCTCTCCCACAACGACTTCGAGGGGCCGACCGAGGGCGGCGGCGTGATCGTCTGGGACCGGGGCTCCTATGAGCAGGGTGGACGGGTGCCCTGGCCCGAGGCGCTCGAGCGCGGCCACGCCGTCTTCGTCCTCCACGGCGAGAAGCTGCGCGGCGGCTTCGCCCTGCAGCGCACCCGGCCCGGCGAGAAGCCGCAGTGGTTGCTGATCAAGCGCCGCGACGAGCAGGCCGAAGTGGGTTCCGACGTGGTCGCCGAACACCCCGGGTCAGCGCTCAGTGGCAAGTCGCTGGATGAGCTGCTCGCCGGGTGAGCGGGCCTGAATAGCCTTCGCGTGACAACCAGCCCAGGAGGGAAGCATGTTTTCGTGGCTTGCCGAGAAACTGATCGTCCACAACGTGAAGGCGATCCGCGCCGGAGACATCAAACCGACCACCCTGCTGTACGCGGACGACGGCTTCGTCGGGATCGGGCTGCAGATCTACCCCGGCCAAGTGGTTCTCGAGGGCTTCCCCTGGCGGGTCGATCAATGGCTGAAGGGAGCGGAGGAGGTTTAGCGCAAGGCCCGTTCGGAGATAGAAACCAGAGCGGAAAACCGTATTGGTCATGATGGTTGGCGGCTATCATGACAAGAATGCATGCGACCCAAATCGCGGCTCCAGCCGTTCGCCTTCACGATGGCATCGAGGTCCCGCAGCTCGGGGTGACCCTCTTCCAGGTGCCACCCGAGGAGACGCGGGGGGTGGTCGAGCAGGCGCTCGAACTCGGCTACCGCCATTTCGACACCGCGGCCGCCCACGGCAACGAGAGTGAGGTTGGCGAGGCGCTGATCGCCTCGAGTCTTCCCCGTGAGGACTACTTCGTGACCGCCAAGCTCTCGAATCTCCAGCGCGATCCTCGGTCGACCCTCGACGCCTTTGAGGTGAGCCTCGAGCGGCTTGGCCTCGATCACGTCGACCTCTGCCTGGTCAGCGGGTCCGGCTCCGATTCGAAGCAACTGCTCGGTGCCTGGCAGGCGCTCGAGTGGATTCATAGGGAGGAGGCCGCTCGCGCGATCGGCGTCGTCAACTTCGGCATCGAGTATCTCGAGCTGCTGGAACGAGAGGGGAGGAGCCGACCGACGATCAACCAGATCGAGTTGCACCCACGCCTCCAGCAGCCCGAGCTCTGCACCCTCCACGCCGCCCGCGGCATCGTCACCGCGGCCTGGGGCCCGCTCGGGCAGGATGAGCTGCTCGGCGACCCGGTGATCTCACGGCTGGCCGAGGGCCACGGCAAGACTCCGGCCCAGGTGGTGCTGCGCTGGCAGCTTCAGCTCGGCCATGTCATCGTCGCCAAGCCGGTTTCTCCGGCGCGTCTGCGCGAGAGCATCGACCTCTTCGATTTCGAGCTTTGCCACCGCGAGCTGGCGGCGATCGCCGACCTCGGCCGCGACAGGCAAGTGTTGCTCAGGTAATCTCTAGGTATTCTGCCGAAGCTTTTCGCCTCGCTCGCCCTTGCGCTTATCTTGCTGGCCGGTTGCGGTAGCAGCAGCGATTCCTCCAGCGCTCCTTCCAAGGGCCTGCCGAAGGAAATAGTGATCGGCGCGGCGCTGGCCAAGACCGGCTACATGGCGCCATATGACTCCACCTTCACCGCGGTTGAACAGTTGATCGCGGAAACCAACGCCAAGGGCGGAATCGATGGTCATAAGATCAGGGTCGTCCACGCCGACAGCCGCTCGGAACCCCAGCAATCTGTGCTGGCCGCCCAGAAGGTGATCGAAGAGGGGGCCAACGTGCTCGTGCTCAGCGGCGAGGCGCTGAACGCGTCCGCCGCTGCGCCGCTGGCCGAAGAACACGACATGCTGAACATGTCCAACGCCAACGAACCCGGCTTCGGGCCACCGACGACCGGGCGCCTCTCCTTCAGCTCATACCCGAGCCTGCTCACCGAGGCTAGCGCCGGTGCCCAGTTCCTCTGGGACCGCGGGGTCAGGCACCCGTTCCTCTTCCGCGACACCGCGATCATCTACGGCCGGGCCTACTGCTCAGGCGTCGAACAGACCTGGGAACACCTCGGCGGCAAGATTGCCGGCTCGGCTGATTTCGAGAACGAAGACGAGTCGGTCGCGAGTCAGGTCAGCGAGCTGCGCAATTCCAACGCCGACGCGGTCGTGATGTGCTCCTACCCGCCCGGCGGCGCCTCGGCGATCAAGCAGATCCGCTCCGCCGGCATCGACGTGCCGATCCAGGGGCCGGCAGGCTTCGACGGCACCTTCTGGCTCAAGGGCATTCCCAGTACCAAGGAAGTCTTCGCCACCTCCAACGGCTCCGCCTATGACCCGCCCAATGCGGAAACGGCAAAGCTGTTCGAGCAGCTCAAACGCAACGGGGTCGATACGGACGTCTCGAGCGCCCTGCTCGGTGCCTACGCCGGCGGGCAGCTGATCCTCGACGCGATCAGGGAAACCCACAGTGTCAACGGCAACACCCTGGCCGACGCGCTCGAAGCAAAAGCCCACCACACCGTCGTCGGCGATCTCACCTACACCAAGACCGACCACCACCCGGCCCGGACCTGGCCGATCTACTCCTATGCGACCGGAACGCCGGTGCTGGTGGCAAAGGTAAAGCCGCAGTTCATCCCCGAATACGGCGGCTAGGCCACCGCGCGCTCGCTGAGGGCGCGTTCGACGTACTGGCGGAACGCCGCCCGGTAGGCCAGCGTGAAGCGGTCGGCAAGGGTGTTGACGTCGGCATTGGCATCCAGCGGCAGCTCGGGCGGCTGGACCGCAGAGAGGATCTTCAGATCCTCGGAGTAGACGCGCCAGTCGTAGGCGATCACGTTCTCGAGGTCCTGCGCGTCGAAGTTCTCGAGGCCTCCCTCAATCCAGTAGTGCGCCGACTCGGTGGCGCTGATCGCGCGCGCCGCATGGAGCAGGCAGCGCTCGCCGTCGGCGGTGAGGATTCGGCCCGAGATGAAGTTGGGCGCGATCGCGTGGTAGTGCATTTCCCGCAGCGCTCCCCAGACCGCTGAGGCGTCCTCGCCCCACTCCACCTTGCGCCGCATGATCACTTCGCGGCCGTTGGTCTCGGGCTCGAGCGGCTCGATCACCTCCGGCATCGCGCCCAGCGTCGCTTGATGGACGAAGGCGAAGTGGGAGACGTCGCGGAAGTTCTCGATCATCAGCCCGAAGGCGACCGGGAGCTCGAACGGCTTGCCGTGGCCCCAGGTCCAGGTCTCGGAGTCGAACCAAGAGAGGGTGGGCGGCTCGCCGATCGGCTCCTCCAGCACAGTCCAGACGAGTCCCCACTGCTCGCGCACCGGGAAGGCCGGAATCCGAGCCCGCGGCGGGATCTGGTTCTGGTCGGGAAGCGAGGGGACGCGGGTGCAGGCGCCGTTCCCGCCGGCCCACTCCCAACCGTGGTAGGGGCACTGGATCGAGTCCCCGGCGACCTTGCCCATCGAGAGCGAGGCACCGCGGTGAGCGCAGCGGTCGGCGACGACGGCGGCCTTGCCGCTCTCGGTGAGAAAGACGGCGAGCGCTTCGCCGAGGAGCACGGCGCGCTGAGGGCCGTGCGCCAGGTCCTCGATCCTCGCAACCGGCTGCCAGCAGTGGCGCAGCGCGAGGACAACGTCCTCGCTGCTCGGTGCCTCACGTGGCTGGTCGTCAAACATCACCGCTCCTTGTGACTATTTCGGAATTCCATTCTATTCACGGTTGCCTACCGAGATAGGCGCGCAGGACGTCGGGGTTGCGCTGCAGCTCGTCGCGCGAGCCTTGCGTGCGGACCTTGCCGGTGCTGAGCACGAGGCAGCGATCGCAGAAGTCGATCGTGCGGGCGGCGTTCTGCTCGACCAGCAGCATCGTCACCCCTTCCTCGCGCAGCTCCCCCAGCAGCTCGTAGATGACGTCGATCATCTTCGGCGCCAGGCCGAGCGAGGGCTCGTCGAGGATCAGCAGCTTCGGCCGGCCGAGCAAGGCGCGGGCGATCGCCAGCTGCTGCTGCTCGCCGCCCGAGAGCCGGTCGGCCCGCTGGCCGGCGCGCTCGCGCAGGATCGGGAAGCGGGTCAGGGTCTGCTCCATCAACTCGTCGCTCCCGGCCTCTTCGCGCGCCCCCAGCCGCAGGTTCTCCGCGACCGTCAGGGTCTTGAAGATGTGCCGCCCCTCGGGCACCAGTGCCAGCCCCAGCCGCGCGATCTGCTCCGGCGCCATCTCGGCCAGGCCGCGGTCCTCGAACGTCACCTTGCCCGAGCTCGGTCGCACCAGGCCGCAGATCGATCGCAGGATCGAGCTCTTGCCGGCACCGTTCGGGCCGATCATCCCGATCACCTCGCCGCGGCCGACGCTGAGATCGACCCCGTGGACGACCTCGATCCGTCCGTAGCTGACCCGGACGTCGCGCAGCTCAAGCATCGGCGGCCGCCAGGAAGGCGCTGCCGAGATAGGACTCGACTACGGCGGGGTCTGCCTGGACTTCCTGCGGAGTGCCGACCCGGATCGTCGTGCCGTCGTCGAGCACCTGCACCCGCGAGCAGAGCGGCATGACGATGTTCATGTCGTGCTCGATCAGCAGGATCCCGCAGCCGAAATCGCTCAGCACGTTGCGAAGAATCCCAACCAGCTGCTCGCATTCGACTTCGTTCAGCCCGGCTGCCGGCTCGTCCAGCAGCAGGTAGCGCGGCCCGATCGCCAGCGCCCGGGCGATCCCGAGCAGGCGCTGGCTTCCTGGCGGCAGGGCGCCGGCCGGCAGCCTTGCCTGCTCGAGCAGGTTGAGGCGGTCGAGCACGTCGGCGGCGACCGCGAGCGCGCGCCGCCTGCTCAGGCCCATGCCCATCGCGCCGACGGCGACGCTCTCGAGGGCGCTGAGGTCGGGAAAGGGGAGGGCCGCCTGGAAGCTGCGGCCGAGGCCATCGTGGGCGAGGCGCGTGGGCGAACGTTTCGTGACGTCGACGCCGTCGAGCGAGACGGTTCCCGAGTCGGGCGCCTGAAAGCCGCTGAGGACGTTGACGAGCGTCGTCTTTCCCGCTCCGTTAGGGCCGATCAGCCCGAGCGCCTCTGCGGGCTCGAGCGTCAGGTCAACCTCCTTCAGGACCCGCAGTCCGGCGAAGGCGAGGGAGATGCCCTCGGCGCGCAGGGCGCCCCCAACCGGCCGATCGATCGTCGCCTTGTCGACGGCGTCAGCGTCTGGCTCCGGCGGTGGTGCCGGAGCGCTGAGGCCCAGCCGCTGCAGCCAGGACAGCTCACCGGCCTCCCTGCCGCCGCTCAACCCGTTCGGCATCGCGATCATCGTCGCCAGCAGGATTAGGCCGAGGCCGATCGCGGCGAGGCCGGGCGCTTCGCCGATCGAGATCGCGCCGAAGAGGCTGGCGCCGTTCTCGACGCCGCGCAGCAGTTCGTTGACCGCCGAGATCGCGATCGCGCCGATCACCGCGCCGAAGACGCTGCGGGCGCCGCCGACGACCAGCATCGTCATCGTCGTCACGGTCGCGCCGAAGTAGAAGGTGACCGGGCTGAGAACGCCGGACTGGTGCACCGCCAGGGCGCCGCCGACTCCGCAGAGAACGCCGCTGATGCCGAAGGCGATCAGCCGCTCCTTCATTACGCCGATGCCGATCGAGCGCGCCGCGACCTCGTCCTCGCGCGTCGCCTGCAGGCGATAGCCGCTCGCCGACCACTTGTACGCCAGCGCCAGGATCACCGCGGCGCCGGCCCAGAGCGCCGCCGATTCGACGCTGGTCGTCGACGGGATGCTGACCAGGCCGCTGCTGCCGCCGGTGACCCGGTCCCAGTTGGCGACGACGTTGTAGACGACGAGCAGGAAGGCGAAGGTCGAGATCGGGATCGCCAGGGTCGAGGTGCGCATCAGCGGCAGCCCGACCACGATCGCCAGCAGGCCGGAGATCGCCGCGGCGATCAGCGTCGCGGGCAGCGCGCCGAGGTGGGCGTCGGCGATGAAGTGCGGCAGGCCGGGCGTCTGCAGCAGGACGAAGGCCGCGGGCAGGGTGAGGAAGGCGGCGATGTAAGCGCCGGCCGTGGCGAAGCCGAGCTGGCCGAACGAGTAGACGCCGCTGTTGCCGACGAAGACCTGTAGGCCGATGACGATGATCAGGTTGCAGAGAATCGTCGTCACCGTGTCCTGAAACGAGGGCGTGCCGTTGGCGCCGAGGAGCGCGGTGATTGCGATCAGCAGCAGCGGGATTAGCAGGGAGGCGGCCGCGGACTGGCGCGTGCGGAAGCGCACACTGCTCATACCCGTGCCTTGCCGATCTCGCCTCCGAGCAGGCCGTGTGGCCTGAAGATCAGGATCAGCACCGGGAAGGTGAAGACGATCGCGTCGCGGAACGGTGCCAGCCCCTCGGGGAGGTAGACGCCGAGCAGCGAGGAGAGGGCGCCGAGCAGCAGGCCGCCGACGACCGCGCCGAACATCCTGCCGAAGCCGCCGATCACGACCGCGACGAAGCCGACCAGGACCGGCGTCAGCCCCATCGTCGGCGAGACCTGACCGGTTTGCAGCACGATCAGCACGCCGACCACGGCGGCAAGCGCGCCGCTGATCGCGAAGGCAATCGCGATCACCCGGTTGGCCCGGACGCCGAGCAGGCGTGCCATGTCGAAGTTCTCCGCCGCCGCCCGCATCGCCAGGCCGGTGCGGGTGCGGTAGAGCAGCCAGCCAAGGCCGGCGAGGACGATCGCCGTCAGCCCGAGGGTGACGAACTCCAGGTTGGGCACCATGATGCTGCCGATGCTGGTCGATTCGCTGAGCGCCGCCGGTGTTTCGACCGACTGGGCGCGGGCGTCGACGGCGACCGTGACGACGTTCTGCAGGATCGCCGCAACCGCGAGTGAGGTGACGAGCTGAGCCGAGAGGTCGGCGTTACGCACCGGCCGGAAGGCGACCCGCTCGGCGATCAGGGCGATCGCGATCCCGGTCAAAAGAGCACATCCGGCCGCCGCGCCGAAGGGCAGGTCGGCGAAGACGAAGAGCGCGTAGGCGGCGAGCATGATGAACTCGCCGTGGGCGAAGTTCATCATCCCCATCACCGTGTAGACGAGGGTGATGCCGAGCGCGATCAGCGCGTAAAGGCTGCCGAGGGCGAGGGCATCGATCAGGTTCTGACCCAGCGCGGTCATGGCGAGCGAATGATCTTTCCATAGCGCTCTAAAAAGCTTGTATTAACTGAGCACAAAAGCCAGTTGGGCGCTGTCGGCACGGTAGATGAGGCGAGCGAACTCGAGCGGGTGCTCCTGCTCGGATCCGTTGCCGCGGCCGAACTGGACGAAGCGTCCCATCAGGGCCGGCTCTCCCGCGGTTGCCCCCACCCGTGACGATCCCCACTCGCCGAAGAAGGTGTGCTCGACCGAGACGGTGGCCCGGGTGAGCTCGAGCCCGCCCGGCGCGGGGGGCTCCTCGCCGGCTTTGAGCGCCTCGGCGGTGGGCAGGAACCAGGGCATGTGGGCGATCGCGGAGTAGGAGTCGACGAGGCAGACCGAGGGCTCGCCGACATCGACGACCGCGGTCACGTGCGCGATCGGTTCGCCTTCGCCCTCGAGCGCGAGAAAATGCGAAACGGTGTGATCGGGCTGGATCTCGCGCGCGGCCTGCACGGCGACCCGGCGTTCGTTGCGGTGCTCCAGCCAGAGGCGCACCAGTCCGGCCACCACGATCTCTCGTCGCGGCGGCGCCACGAACGCCCCCGAACCCTTGATGCGGTAGATCGCCCCGTCGCCGACGAGGAGGTCGAGCGCTGGCCGGATCACCGCGCGCGAGACGCCGAACTCTTCTTCGATCTCGCGCTCAGAGGCAAAACGGGCTCCCGACTCCCAATCCTCGACCTCCAACATCACCTTCAGCGCCGCGGCAAGCTGGAAATAAAGTGGGACATCACTGTTGCGATCAAGCCTGCGGCTGCTTGTAAGGGGAACGTCGGACGATCGCTTGGGCCGGCCCGGTCCAGATTGGGTGGGCTTGACCATGCGTCCACCCAGAATACCTTCGATTAGTCACCTGTAGAGAAGAGGTGCTGTGGGAGCGCCAAGCAGGGTCCGCAAGGATCGCGGTGCCGATGCCTGGCTTCAACCGCCGCCGGTTCGGGTATCCGGCACGGACCGAAACCGAATAAAGGAGTGCAATGGCGGATTTGAACGAGCGGGACACAAAGCTGGTCCAGTACTTGAGCGAGGCCTACGGCAAGGAGCGCGAACTGGAAACAGCTTTGGAGGCCCACATCGCGATGACCACCAAGGCGCCTTACAAAAAACGCCTCAAACAGCACCTGCGCGAGACCAAAGCCCACGCTAAGGGCGTTGAGCGCCGGATCAAGAAGCTGGGTGGCGGCGGGCAGCTGAAACAGGCCGCGGTCGGCAAGGCGATGGCGGCGGCGAAGGGACCCCTGCACATGCTGCGCGGCAGCGGCGAGCAGGAGAAGATGCTGAAGAACGCCAAGACCGAGTACTTCAACGAGCACGAGGAGATCGCCACATATCTGGCGATCGAGACGCTCGCCGAAAGAGTCGGCGATCGCGAGACGGCGAAACTGGCCAAAGGGATCCGCCGCGAGGAGGAACGGATGGCGAAATTCCTCGAGGGCCAGATCAAGTCGTTGACCGGCGCCGTCGTAACCGCGGAAGTACCGGCTGCCCAGCGCAAACGGCCGGCGAAAGCGCGTCGCCGGAAATAGGCGAGGCGTTTCACCGTTTGCGCCGTTACGGCGCGGGGTACGCAGCCTGAGACCCGAGCCGGGGGAGGCTCGGGCGAAACCAAACCGGAGGGAACAACGTGACAATCGTCGGAATTTTGGTCGTGATCATCCTGGTGCTTCTCGTCATCTACCTATGGCAGAGGGTGCGCTAACGCTCCACGGCGGCGGCCGCGATTCGGTGCAGGTCATCGATCGCGGCGCGCTGGGCCGCCGCTCGCGCCGTCAGCTGCTCGAGGTCGGCGTCGAGCTCCACACCGGTGCCGAGCTCGGTCAGGGTCTGCCAGAGGCCGATCTTGCCGGTGATGCCAATTAGCAAGCCCTCCAGCTCAATCAGCCTGCTCAGTGGCGAGTAGCCGCGCAGCTGCCCGTTGAGCTTGAGCCGGCCCAGCTTCTCGGCCACCCAGGCGGCGGCAGGCTTGACCTTGCTGCGCGAGTAGCCGAGCCCCTCGATCACCTGCTCGAGGACGGTGCGGTCCGCTTCGATTTCGGCGCAGACGCGGCTTAGGGTCTCGCCGAAGACCGCGTCGTCGCGGTTGCTCGCGCGCAGCCGTCGCGCCAGCTCGACGCCTCCGGTGGCGCCGGCCAGGTGGTCGTTGAGGTAAATCTCTAGTTGGGGCATTGCTACTCGCTACCCCTGATCCAGCGGCGGCGAACCGTCCAGGGCCCGGGCGGCTACCGTGCCGCCATGGCGCCCAGCCTTGACGAGTTGACGATTGCCGACACCGCTGCCGCATGGCGGGCCTGTGGCTTTGAGGTCGAGGCCAACGTCTGCACCGTCGGCGCCACGCGGATTCGATTGGCGCCGGATGACGGCGGCAAGGGGCTCACCGGGTGGTCGCTGCGCGACCCAAAGGGCACCGAGCTCGACGGTTTGGTGACAACCCGGTCCGATCGCCCGCTGCCTGCCGAGCGGCCGTCGCACCCAAACGGCGTCACCTCGCTCGACCACGTGGTCGCGATCAGCTCCGACCTCGACCGCACGGTCGCTGCACTTTGTGAGGCCGGGCTTGACCTGCGCCGCATTCGTGAGGAGCCGACCCCCGCGGGCGCTCCCCGCCAGGCCTTCTTTCGCCTCGGCGAGCCGATTCTCGAGGTCGTGCAGGCGCCGGCCGAGGCGATCGAGCGGACCGGGGGAGACCGGCCCGCCTTCTTCTGGGGGCTTGCCTTCATGGCCCCCGACATCGATGCCACCGTCGCCTCGCTTGGCGATCGCGTCAGCGAGGTTCGCGACGCCGTTCAACCCGGCCGGCGGATCGCAACCCTGCGCCGCTCGGCCGGTCTTTCGCTGCCGGTGGCATTGATCACCCCACGGGTCAAAAGTCCGCCGGCGGGGGACGCAGGTCCTCGACGCTGAAGCCCCAGTCGCGCTGCAGGCGCGCCGCGACCAGCGAGCGGTGACAGGCCTGCGGGTCACGCTCGACGCAGAGTAGGGCGGCCCTCGAGCCGCCGATCCACTTGACGATCGGCGCCAAATCCGCCCGGTCGAGGATCTCCTCGGTGTAGCCGTCGGCGTACTCGGGCGCGAGGACCGTGCGCGAGCGCTTGCCCTCGCCACGGCGGTCATCGGCGCGGTACTGGGCCTGGCGCAGCTCGGTCGTCGGTGCCAGCTCCTTGAGGTGCGAGTAGCCGATGCCGGCGTCAGCGAGAGCATCCTGCAGGCGCCGGGCGTTGGCCCAGGCGTACTCGCTGCCGCGCACGCCGCGACGCTGGCGCACGTCGAGCACCAGGTTCACCTTGGCGTCGGCGAGGGTGGCGAGGAAGGTCTCGCGATCGAAGCCGTAGACGCCGATCGTCGCGATCGCGGCCATGCGGCGCGGAGCGGGCGGCTCAGCCCATCTGCTCGGTCGGGCGGATCAGGACCTCGTTGAGCGAGACGTGCCAGGGGCGGGTGACCGCGTAGGCGATCGCGTCGGCGACGTCGACCGCTTCGAGCATTTTCATGTCGGTGAAGCGTTTGCGCACCTGCTCCCGCACCCCGTCGCGGATGTGGTCGGAGAGCTCGGTGTCGACGGCGCCCGGCTCGATAATCGTCGAGCGGACCTTGCGGCTGGCGAACTCCTGGCGGAAGGACTCGCTGAAGGCGCCGACCCCGTGCTTGGTCAGGTTGTAGACGCCGGAGCCCGAGCGGGCGATGCGACCGGCGACCGAGCTGATGTTGACCACGTCGGCGCAGCCGCGCTGCGAGTCCTCGGCGGCGGCGAGCAGGTGGGGGAGGGCGGCGTGGGTTGTATTGATCAGGCCCTTGAGGTTGAGGTCGATCATCCGGTCCCACTCCTCCGTCGGTGCCTCCTCGATTGGCCCGAGCAGCATCTGGCCGGCGTTGTTGACGACGATGTCGAGGCGGCCGAGCTCATCGACGGTGCGGTCGACGGCGGCGATCGCCTGCTCCTGATCGGTGATGTCGGACTGGATCGCCAGTGCCGTGTGGCCCTCGCCGCCGATCTCGCTGGCCAGGCGCTCCAACCGTTCGAGCCGGCGAGCCGCCACCGCGACTTTGGCGCCATGGGCGGCCAGCGCCCGCGCGGTCGCCTCGCCGATGCCGCTGCTGGCGCCGGTGATCAGGGCGACGGTGCCGTCAAGGGGGGTCGTGATCGCGTTCATCTCACTCGCTTTCGCTCCGTGGGTACCTTGCCTGCAACCTACTCCCCGGATTTCCCCAGCCTCAAGCATTCCGGCCGGGCGTCGATGAGAACGAATGCGAACCCGCCAGACTGTTTCTGCTGCCCTGAAAAACCGCCTGCTGCTCGCGCTCGGCCTAGTGATTGCGCTGGCGCTGATTGGGCCAGGCGCAGCGGGAGCCGCTCCCGCACCATCCGTCCTCACCTTCAAGACGGCGACGGTTGGCGCTCCGGGCAATCCCTCGGTCGGCATCGTCCCCTTCACCGATGCCGTCTACTCGTCCTGCGCGGAAGTCGTGCCGGCGGAAAAACAGCCTCCCTGCCAGCAGGTGGGTTCGGTCGGCTATCGCTACGGCGTCGGGCAGATCGAGGTAACGGTCGCCCAGTACGTAGCTTTCCTCAATACCGCCGATCCCGCGGGTCGCAACAAACACAAGCTCTACAGCTCAACCGAGAGCGGCTTGGAATGGCCCAAGTACGGCCAAATCGACTTCTCCGCGAGTGCTCCTCCTGGGCACCATTACTCGGTTGCCTCACCGGAATGGGCCGACAAGCCCTACGGCTTCGCCAACTTCCTGCGCTCGGCCCGCTTCGCCAACTCTCTCTACAACGGCCAGGTCCTCTCCAAGCAGTCCAGCAGCGCCGGCAGCTTCCGGTACGTCACTTACCGGGTGCGGCTCTCGCGCCAGACGGAGAACGGGATGTACGACATGCAGGTGCGGGCGATGACCCGCTCGCACAAGACCGGCTTCGTCATCCCCAGCCAGAACGAGTGGATCAAGGCTGCCTACTACGACCCCAACGGAGGTGGCAAGTATTCCTACTGGCAGTACCCGACCAACCCGGGGAACTTCGGAGACGGTGGCGCCGCCGCACCGCACCAGGCCAAGCTAAATCCCACCACCGGTGACGTCACCAACGCCTCCGAACAGCCGCTGGCGAACTTCCATACCGCCGAAACTCCGGCGCCGAGCTGGTGTCCCTCCGCCTTCAGCGCCACAACCTGCGCGACGGTGAACCCCCTTGGCCTCAAGGCCTCAACCTACGAAAAGGCCTACCAGGGCAGTCTCGAGACGGTCGGCCAGGCCAAGACCACTTCACCGTGGGGGACGCTCGACCAGGGTGGCAACGCGGTCGAGTGGACCGACACGATCACCGCACCGCCGTCGGGTCGCAGCGGCGCCCACGGCCGGGTCTGGCGCCGCCTGCACGGCGGTATCGCCAACGCCCCCGTCTACCAGCTCTGGCTCTCGGCGGTCGGCCTGCAACCGCAGGACAACACCTTCTACACCGCCACATATCCCTGGCTGGGAATCCGCATCGGCGTGCTCGGCGATCTGAAGGTAAACAAGCATTGAGCGACGGTGTCCGCGGGGCGAAATAAGCTCGCCCCGCGTGCGCCGTCACCCTCGAGAGCGACTCTTCACCCGCTGGCTGCCGGCGGCTCTGGTGGCCTTGGCCGCCTTCCTGCTTTCCTCGACCGCGTTTGCCGCGACCGGTCCGAAACACCAGCCTCGTGGTGAAAGGTCGGGAACCCTCGCTCAACTGGCCGGCAAGAGCGGCTGCATCACCGATCGATCCGCGCACGGATCCGGCTGTGGCGTCGCCCGGGCGCTGAAGGGCCCCGGGCCGTTCATGGGCTCGCGCGCGATCGCGCTCAGCCCCGACGGCAAGAGCGTCTACGTCGCCTCCTCGCAGAGCGACGCGATCGCGATCTTCCGCCGCGATCCGCGCAGCGGCGCCCTCACGCAGCCAAAGGGGGAAGGGGGATGCGTTGCCGCCAAAGGCGCCGAGCACTGCGCCACGGCGATCGGCCTCGACGGCCCCAACTCGGTTGCCGTCAGCCCCGACGGTCGCAACGTCTACGCGACCTCGCGGGCGAGCAACTCGATCAGCGTCTTCCAGCGCAACCAGAAGACCGGTGCCCTGACCCAGCTGCCGGCCAGCGCCGGCTGCATCGCTGGCGTGCCGATCCCCGTCTGCGCCGTCGGTCGCGCCCTGGTCGGGCCCGATGTCGTCGTCGTCAGCCCCAAAGGCGAGAACGTCTACGTCGGTTCCTTCTTCGGCAACGCGGTCGCCGTCTTCGATCGCGACCCGGTCAGCGGCGCGCTGACCCAGCCCGGCGACAGCAGCGGTTGCATCGCCGAAGCGATCAGCGGCTGCGCGCTCGGCATCGCCCTGGGCGCGCCGGAGGGCATGGCGATCAGCGGCGACGGGGCGAGCGTCTACGTCGCCAGCGCCCTCTCCAACGCCGTCGTCACCCTGGCGCGGGACCAGTCGACCGGCAACCTGACCCAGGCCAGCGACGGCAGCGGCTGCATCGTCAACAGCGCCCTCGCCGGCTGCACCGTCGGGGTCGAGTTGAAGGGTGCCAACGCGGTCGCCTTCAACCCCGGCGGCGATGTCTACGCCACCTCGCTGTTCAGCAACAGCGTCACTGCCTTCACCCGCTCGCGCAGCACGGGTGGCCTGGCGCAGAAGCAGGGCACGGCGGGCTGCTTGATCTGGCTGCGCGCCGCCGGCTGCTCCTTCGGTCGCGCGATGCGCTCGCCGGAGGGCCTCGCGATCTCACCCGACGGGGCGAACGTCTACGTCGCCGCCTTCGCCAACAGCGCCATCGACGTCCTCGTGCGCGGCAAGAAGGTCGGCAAGGTGAAGCAGGTGCCCGGCCGCGGCGGCTGCCTCGCGCCGCGCTCGGTATCGGGCTGCACGCGGGCGCGGGCACTGCGCGGCGTCAGCTCGCTCGCGCTCAGCCCCGACGGCCGTTTTCTTTACTCGACCTCGTTCGGCAGCAACGCCGTCGACATCTTCCGGAGGAACAAATGAGCGATGGTGAGAAGCGCGACGGCGGGCTGACCCGTAAGGAACTGATCGGTTCCGGCGCCAGTGTCGCCGCGGCGGCGCTGCTGGCCCAGGGCGCCGGCGTCGAGCAGGCGCTGGCGGCGGCGAAGAAGGGCAAGCGCAAGGACGTCGCGGGGATGAACATCATCCTCTTCCTCACCGACCAGGAGCGGGCGATTCAGCACTTCCCGCAGAACTGGCTGCGCCAGAACCTGCCGGGAATGCGGCGGCTGCGCCAGCACGGGCTCAGCTTCGAACGCGCCTTTACCAACGCCTGCATGTGCTCGCCGGCGCGCTCGACCCTGATGAGCGGCTACTTCCCCGCCCAGCACGGGGTCAAGTACACGCTCGAGGAAGACATGGAACCGCCGGAAAACCCACAGGTGAGCTTGCCGACTGACCTGAAGAACCTGGCGACGGTGATGAAGGCGGCGGGCTACAACGTCGTCTACAAGGGCAAGTGGCACTGCTCGAAACCGGCCAAAAAAGAAGACGCGCAGCCCTCGGATCTCGAAAAGTACGGCTTCCTGCGCTGGAACCCGCCCGACGCGGGCGCCAACCAGTCGGTCCCCGAGGCCGGCGGCGGCTACATCGACAACGACGGCCGCTTCATCGAACAGGAAGGCAACGTCGCCGAAGGCACCGAGGGCGCGCTGCAGTACCTGAGCTCAACCGCTGCTCAGCAGCAGCCCTTCTTCATGGTGATCTCGGTCGTCAACCCCCACGACGTCCTCTTCTACCCGAGCAAATCGTTCGGCGAAGCGGGCTATGACGGCACCTGGCTCGAGGGCAACATCCACGCCCCGGCGACCGCCGGCGAAGACCTCTCGACCAAGCCCAGCGTTCAGGAAGAGTTCCTGAGGATCTTCAACCTGACCGGGAAGCCGAAAAACAAAGAACAGATGCGCAACTACCTCAACTTCTACGGCAACCTGATGCGCTCCTCCGACAGCTACCTGGTCAACGTCCTCGACAAGCTCGAAGAGACTGGCCTCTTCGAGGACACGCTGATCGTGCGCACGGCAGACCACGGTGAGATGGGCCTCGCCCACGGCGGCCTGCGGCAGAAGAACTTCAACTTCTACGAGGAGGCGACGCGGGTGCCGCTCGTCTACTCGAATCCGAAGCTCTTCCCCAAGCCGCACCAGACCGATGCGCTGGTCTCCCATGTTGACTTCCTGCCGACGCTGGCCAGCCTGGCGGCGGCGCCGAAGAGCGCCCGAGCCAACTGGCAGGGGGTGGACTACTCGAAGCTGGTCCTGCATCCGTCGACCAAAAACTCGGTCCAGGACTACGTCGTCTTCACCTACGACGACTACCAGTCAGGCCAGAAGAAAGGCCCCTACCCGAAACCGCCCAACCACGTGGTCAGCCTTCGCGAAGGGCGCTGGAAGCTCGCCAAGTACTACGACATCAGTGAAAACCCGGTGCCGCCGCAGTGGGAGATGTACGACCTCAAGACCGACCCGCTGGAGCGCCAAAACCTGGCTTACAAGGGCCACAAACGCACCGACAAGCAAGAGGAAGAATTCCAGCGCCTCAAGCGCAAGCTGGCCCGGGTCGAAAAGACCCGGCTGAAGCCACCGCCGGCCTGATAGGGCCTGGCGCCCCTGTCAGGCGCCTGGTGCGATTGTCCGCAAGCCGGCAAGGCGCGCGGCAGCAGCTTGGCGCTCGTCGTAAGTCACGAACGCTTCGATCGGGTCGAGGCTGACGGCGGACGCGATGTGGATCGCATCGAGGGCCCGTAGTACGGGCTCGTCGAGTGCACCTGCGCCTGCTAGCAGGGCTCGGTCGAGTGGCCGCAGTGCAAGTGCGTCGATCAGTTCGCCGGCGCGATCCAACAAGACGTCGCCAGGGAGTGTGGGGTCCTGTGCAACGGCGCGGCGCACCGCCCGCGGGATCTCGGTCAGGACCAACTCGCTACTGACGAGGTCGGCGTCGGCCAGGTATGAGCGCAACGCGTCTGACTCCGTCTCCTCTTGGACGAGCTTGACCAGGGCGGAGGAGTCCGCGTAGAAGGTCACCACTTTTCAGCGGTCGCCACGGATGTCGTCGAGCGCGCGGCTCAAGGCCCGTCGATCGCCGCTCAACTTCAACGGCTCCGGCAGGCCCCGCCGCAGTGGGCCGGACACCCGCCCTTCGGCGATCAGCCGGTCCAGCTCGGGGCCGGTGCTAGGTGCCGGCCCAAGCTCGGCCACCGGTCGGTTGCGATCAGTCACAACCAGACGCTCCCCGTTGCCCACGCGCCGCAAGTAAAGGCTGAGGTTCTGCCTCAGCTCCGCAACACCGACTGTTTTGCTCATGTACATGAAGGTAGCAGGGGCTATTGAGGTCGATATTTAGGCGGCATCTTTGGTGGTGGCACGGGATAACCCATCGCCCTCTAAGCGTTGTAGGTGACAAGTTCGCCCCAGCGGGCTGAAACGTCCTGCTGCGGCTTAAAGCGAGATCACGTGGGCGCTCTTGGGGCCGACGCGGCCCTCGAGCACGTCGAGGTAGGCGCTCTTCACGGCCTCGAAGCCCTGGCCGCGGTTGACCTCGAGCCAGCCGGCGATCCACTCGCAGAAGGGGTGCCAGGCCTCGGCTACGCGGCGCTCCAGCTCGGCGGGGCCCCAGTCGGCGGAGCGCTTCTCGACCCGGGTCGGGGCGAAGAAGAAAGTCGGAGTGGGGCCAGGGAGGTCGCCCTGGCCGGAACCGAGCTCCTCCCAGTGGGTGACTCCCACGGTCATCGAGTAGACGAGCTGATCGCCGAAGTGTGTGTGAACAGCTTGTCGTAGGGCGCCGTCACCGGCGATGTCGACGTAGGTTGCGGGACCGTCGCCGAGCGAGGCGATCTCGTCGTAGGTGACCGTGCGCCCGTAGATGCCGAGGCCTTCGACGAACTCTTCGTTTCCCGCCGAGGTGAGGCCGACCAACTCGACCCCCTCGCGTCGCGCCAGTAGGAAGGCGGCGGCGATCGCAGTCTTGCTCGAGGCGCTGGAGATCACGATCGGGCCGCGCTCGGCCAGGCCCTCGTCGGCGAGCTGGTCGTCGATCAGGAAAGAGGTGAAGAAGAGCGGCCGCAGCAGCATCTGGACGTCCTCGCTGTCGGCGCTGTAGAAGGGATCGCTGCCGCTGGCCAGGTAGCGGTGGTAGGCCGAAGGCAGCGCCGCTCGGTGGGATGAGGCGTCGGTGAAGCCGTCGCCGTTGGCGCTCTTCGGCGGCACCAGCAGGTACGAGGAAGGAGGCAGGTAGCCGTAGACCCGGGTGCCAACCTCAACCCCCTCGGCCTCGCTCGTCTCGACCTCGGCAAAGCCCCACATCGGCACCCGTCCCCAGCCGTCCTCAGCGGGGAAGAAGTCCCAGTAGGACATTGCTTCGCCCATCACGGCGTAGGTGATGTTGTTCGCGGTCAGCCCGAAGCTGTCGACCCGCAGTAGCGCCTGTCCGGCCCCAACCGCGGGCGGCTCCGTCTCGGCGATCCGACACTCGCGTAGCTCGTCTCGCTTGACCAGGAAGTCGCTCATCGCGAACCATGCTCTCACGGCGAGCGAACCGGGCGCAAGCGTCAGATACGCTCGCCCTCCCTGCGACCACGACTGGAGCGTCATGAGCAAACCACGCAGCCTTGAAGAGGCCGCCGAGCTGTACGGAAATCGCTTCCTTACTGAGGACGCTCCCGATGGCCCCTTCCCAGAAAGCGGCATGTCCGCCCTCGACGCGATGCGGCTGGTCGACGAGGAACTGGCCCTGGAGGGTGACCCCAACCGCAACCTCGCCACCTTCGTCACCACCTGGATGGAGCCCGAGGCGCAGCGGCTGATCAGCGAGAACCTCTACCGCAACTTCATCGACCACGCCGAGTACCCGATCTCGGCTGAGGTCGAGCAGCGCTGCATCCGCATGCTCGCCGATCTCTACCACGCCCCCGGTGAGACCACCGGCGCCCGCACTCAGGGCTCTTCAGAGGCGATCATGCTCGGCGCGCTCTCGCTGAAGTGGAAGTGGAAGGAGCGTCGCGAAGCCGAGTCGAAGTCGGTCGACAAACCGAACCTGATCTTCGGCGGCGACGTGCACGTGGTCTGGGACAAGTTCTGTCGTTACTTCGACGTCGAGCCGCGGATCGTGCCGCTGCAGGACGGCAAATATGTGATCGGCCCCGAGGACGTACAGCCCCACATCGATGAGAACACGATCGGCGTCGCCGCCGTGCTCGGCACCACCTTCACCGGTCACGCCGACGACATTGTCGGCATCAACAAGCTCCTCGTCGACCTCAAGGGCGATAAAGGCCTCGACGTGCCGCTGCACATCGACGGCGCCAGCGGCGGCTTCGTCTGGCCCTTCCTCTACCCCGGCTCCGAGTGGGACTTCCGGCTCGAGCAGGTGCGCTCGATCAACGTCTCCGGCCACAAGTTCGGGCTGGTCTACCCCGGAGTCGGCTGGCTCGTCTTCCGCGAGAAGAGTGACCTCGCCGAGGACCTCGTCTTCTACGAGAACTACCTGGGCAAAACCGACGCCACCTTCACCCTCAACTTCTCCACCGGCGCCTCGATGGTGCTCGCCCAGTACTACAACTTCGTTCGCTACGGGCGCGAGGGCTACGCCTACATCATGAAGGCGATGCAGCAGAACGCGCGGGCATTGGCTGAGAAGCTGAAGGAGAGCGGCAACTTCGAGTTGATCGGCGATGGCGAGGAGCAGCTGCCCCTGGTCGCCTTCAAGCTTGCGGGTGAAAAGAACTACGACGAGTTCGACCTCTCCTGGCAGCTCTCTGCCGAGCGCGGCTGGATGCTGCCCGCCTACACGATGCCGCCAAACGCCGAAGACGTGAAGGTGCTGCGGGCGCTGGTCAAGCAGACGCTCAGCCGCGAGCAGATAGACCGCCTCGCCGCCGACATCGATCTCGCCTGCACGACGCTGGAGAAGAAGGGCGGCGCCCATCCTTCCGAGCGCAAGAAGATGAAGGTGAGCCCGGGCTACTAGGCCGGGCGATGGGGGCGGCACTCGGCTGGGGAGCGCTGGCGGCCTCGTCCTTGGTCGTCGGTGCCCTGCTGGCCCTCTACCGCCGCTGGCCGGACCGGCAGGTCGGGCTGGTCCTGGCCTTCGGCGCCGGGGCGCTGATCAGCGCGGTCAGCTTCGAGCTGGCGGCCGAGGGGTTGCGGGTCGGCAGCCTCGGTGCCACCGCGATCGGTCTCGGGGCAGGTGCGCTCACCTACTTCAGCCTCGATGGGCTGATCGCCGCTCGCTCCGCCTCCGGTCGCGGCCGGGCTGGTCGCAAGAGTGGCTCCGATCCGGGGACGGCGCTGGCGCTCGGCGCCTTCCTCGACGGGATCCCCGAGCAGCTCGTGCTCGGGATCGGGCTGGCCGCGGGCGAGGGAGTCGGGCTCGGGCTGCTGGTCGCAATCTTCGTCTCGAACCTGCCAGAGGCGATCGGCTCGGCCAGCGATATGCGCGAGTCCGGCGCCTCGCGCGCCAAGATCCTGCGCCTCTGGGCAGGGGTCGCCGCGGTCTGCACGATCGCCACCGTTGTCGGTTATGCGATCGCCGACGCCGCCTCGGGCGAGCTCCGCGCCGGCATCGACGGCTTCGCTGCGGGCGCCCTCCTGGTGATGCTGATCGACTCGATGATTCCCGAGGCCAGCAAGGAGTCCGGGCGTGTAGCCGGCCTGATCACCACACTTGGCTTCGCCGTGGCGACGGCGCTGTCGAGCCTTTCTTAGGGCTAGACGACGGGCGGCGGCGTGCCGTCGAGGCTGGCGGCGAGCTTTGGGTCCCACTCGCAGACCATGCAGGCGTGGGCGAAGACCGAGCGGGCGAACTCGAGCGCGGCCGCGTGGGGGTGGTCACTGGCGCGCGCGTCATCCCAGTCGAGGACGTAAAGGCCCAATTTGGAGTCCCAGTGGGCCGCGGCCGGCGAGACGTTGCCATCGGAGAAGGAGTCGGGGGCCGGGTGAGCGTAGGCGTAGAAGGCCGCTTTGCCGTAGTTCGGGTCGCCGGGCCACCAACCCACGGCGACGTCCTGGGCGTCCATCGAGTTACGCATGATGAAGTCGTTCGAGGGTGGCTCGGCGGGTTGGCCCGAGAAGAGGCTGACGGCGAGATCGAAGGAGCCCCACCAGGCGTTGACGGGCGTCTTTCGGCCGCGGTAGGGCGCCCGGAACTCGGCGAGGACGAGGGCGGCGCGCGTCGCCGTCTCGAAGTAGGTGACGACTTGGCCGGTGTCATAGCGAGCGTGCTCCTCGTCCTGGTCGAGCGGCGTGCTCCAGGGCACCTCCTGCGGAGTGAGGTCGATGTCGAGCGGCCCGGCGAGCTCCGCAATCGCGGCAAGCACCTCCCGCGTCACAGCGCCCACCGGGCGGTCCGGGGTCAGCGCGACGCGACGCGACTTGCCGCCGCTGTGCTCAACGATCGCTTCGTGGGCGTGAAGGTCGAGCGCCACGACGAACGAGCCCGAGCCACCGGGCGCCGGCAGCGGCAGCGTCTCCCAGCCACGCGCGGTCAATTGCAGCGCCGCGTGCTGGAGTTGCGGCTCGGGCGGGGCCAGTTGCGCCGCCAGCTTGCCGAGTAGCTGAGTGTGCGCGTGCAGGGTGTCGCAGGTCTCGCTCCACTCCTCGTAAGAGATGGATGGCCATGACGCGGTCACCGATTCAGCTTACGATGGACCGATGGCGACGGTCCTCTGCGTGCTCTACGACGATCCGGTTGACGGCTACCCGCCGGCCTACGCACGCGACGACGTGCCGACGATCGAGAGCTACCACGACGGTCAGGGCACGCCGACACCCGAGGCAATCGGTTTCAAGCCCGGCGAGCTGGTTGGCAGCGTCTCGGGCGAGCTCGGCCTGCGCGAGTTCCTCGAGGCGCGCGGGCACCGACTGGTCGTCACCAGCGACAAGGACGGGCCGGACTCGGTCTTTGAGCGCGAGCTGCCCGAGGCCGAGGTCGTCATCTCCCAACCCTTCTGGCCCGCCTACCTGACCGCCGAGCGGATCGCCAAGGCGCCGAACCTGAAGCTGGCGCTGACCGCGGGCATCGGCTCCGATCACGTCGACCTGCAGGCGGCGATCGAGCGCTGCCTCACCGTCGCCGAGGTCACCTACTCGAACAGCATCAGCGTCGCCGAGCACGTGGTGATGATGATCCTGGCGCTGGTCCGCAACTACATCCCCTCCTACCAGCAGGTCGTCGAGGGCGGCTGGAACATCGCCGACTGCGTCTCGCGCTCCTACGACCTCGAGGGCATGCAGGTGGGCTCGGTTGCCGCTGGGCGCATCGGCTCCGCGGTCCTGCGGCGGCTGAAGCCATTCGAGGTCGGCCTGCACTACACCGATCGCCACCGCCTGCCGTCCGAGGTCGAGGAGGAGCTCGGCGTCACCTTCCATCCAACCGCGGAGGAGATGGTCGAGGCCTGCGACGTGGTCACGATCAACGCGCCGCTGCACCCAGAGACCGAGAACCTCTTCGACGCCGCGATGCTGGCGCGGATGAAGCGCGGCTCCTACCTGATCAACACAGCGCGGGGGAAGATCTGCGACCGCGAGGCGATCGCGCGGGCCTGCGAGAGCGGCCAGCTGGCGGGCTACGCCGGCGATGTCTGGTTTCCCCAGCCGGCGCCGCGCGACCACCCCTGGCGCTCGATGCCCCACCATGGCATGACTCCCCACACCTCCGGCACCAGCCTCTCGGCGCAGGCGCGCTACGCGGCCGGCACCCGCGAGATCCTCGAGTGCTGGTTCGACGGCCGGCCGATTCGCGAGGAGTACCTGATCGTCGACGGTGGCACCCTGGCCGGCGCCGGCGCCCACTCCTACAGCGAGGGCAACGCGACGGGTGGCTCCGAGGAGGCCGCCCGCTTCAAGAGCGCTTGATGCGGGCGACGGCAGGTCGATCATGAAGATGCGCGCCGCGGTGCTGGAGCAGTTCGGCGAGCCGCTCAGCGTGCAGGAGGTCGAGCTGGCCGAGCCGCGCGCGGGCGAGGTCCTGGTCCGGCTCGCCGCCTGCGGCGTCTGCCACACCGACCTCTACACCGCCTCCGGCGCCGACCCCTCCGGCTACGCCCCGACCGTGCTCGGCCACGAGGGCGCCGGCGTGGTCGAGCAGGTCGGCCCCGACGTCACCCTGCTGGCGCCGGGCGATCACGTCGTCACCCTCTTCTCGCCCCAGTGCGGCGAGTGCATCCACTGCCGCGATCCACGCACCAACCTCTGCCTGGCGATCCGCGAGCAGCAGAACAAGGGCTTCCTGCCTGACGGCAGCACCCGCATCTCCCGCGACGGCGATCCGATCCGCCACTTCATGGGCTGCTCGACCTTCGCCGAGTACACGGTGATGCCGGAGATCGCCCTGGCCAAGGTCAGCCCCGAGGCGCCCTTCGAGCACGCCTGCCTCTTCGCCTGCGGCCTCTCGACCGGGCTCGGCGCGGCGATCAACACCGCCGCGGTGCAGCCGGGCAGCACCTGCGTCGTCTTTGGCGCCGGCATGGTCGGGCTCGGCGCTGTCGCCGGTTGTCGCCTGCAGGGCGCCGAGCGGATCGCCTGCGTCGACCTCTCGCCCGAGCGGCTCGAGCTGGCCCGTGCCCAGGGCGCCACCGACCTGCTGCTCGCCAACGAGAACACGGTCGAGGAGATCCTCGAGATGACCGACGGCTTCGGCGCTGATTACACCTTCGAGGCAACCGGCAACGTCGCCGTGATGCGCCAGGCGGTCGAAGCGGCGCGCATGGGCTGGGGCCTCTGCACGGTCGCCGGCGTGGCCGGCAAGGGGGAGACCCTCGACGTCGTACCGCGCTTCCTGATCACCGGCCGCCGCATCGCCGGCTCTTCGTTCGGCGGCGTCAAGGGCCGCGATCAGGTGCCGGCGCTGATCGAGCGCTACCTGGCCGGCGAGATCGACCTGACGCCCTTCGTCTCCCACCGCATCGGCCTCGACGAGGTCAACCGCGGCTTCGAGCTGATGGAGGCCCAGGACGGGATCCGCAGCGTGATCGAGTTCGCCTAGCGCTCATGGCCTACCGCAAGCTCTCGGTATCGGAGGCGTTCTGGCGCCCCTCCAACCAGATGGGGATCGAGAACACCGACCTTGGCGGCCAGCTCGAGGCAAAGCAGCTCGGCGCCAGGCTCTGGCGGCTGAAACCCGGCCAGGCCTCGACCAAGCATCGCCACTTCGACCAAGAAGAGCTCTACCTGCTGCTCGAGGGCTCGGGCCGTATGCGGATCGACGACGACCTGCTCACCCTGGAGCCGCTGGACAGCGTGCTGGTCGAACCCTCCTCGGCGCGCCAGGTCTTCAACGACACCGAGGCGGAGCAGCTCTGGTTCGTCGCCGGCGCCCCGCGTGAGCAGGCGAACACGCTGGAGATGTCCGCCGAGCAGCTCGCTTCGCTCTATCCCGACGGACCGAAAGCGCTGCCGCCCGAGCTCAGCTGAGATTGCCGTTTGTGGGCTCGGGTAGCCCTTGGGGATGAATCTCAAGACGCTGTTCACGCCTGTCCTGATCGCAATGGCATTCGGCCTCTCGGCCTGCGGGGGCGGCGACGACAGCGACACCTCGACAGTCACCGAGTCCGCAGGGAGCCCGACCGAGGAGAATGGTCAGAGCGCCAACGCGCCCGCCCCCAGCGGCGAGGCGCCGCGCGCGGCCAAGGTCGAGATCGCCGACTTCGCCTACGACCCGGACCCGGTCACGGTCCAGGCCGGCGGCAAGGTGATCTGGCTCAACCAGGACTCCGCCCCGCACACGGCGACCGCCGAAGACGGCAGCTTCGACACCGGCACGCTGGAGGAAGGCAAGCTCAAGTCCGAGACCTTCAAGCAGGCCGGCACTTACGAGTACATCTGCCAGATCCACCCTGACATGCACGGGGTGGTCGAAGTTGTAGAGAAGGATTAGGCAGGCAAATTGCGGGAAACAGGTAGGCCCGGCCTGACGCCGGGCACTGCCTGAATGAGGAGGGAACATGGCTCAAGCAACGACAAAACGAGCGAAACCGGCGAAAAAATCGCGGGCTTCGAGCACTTCCAAAGCGAAAACAAAAGCGAAAGCGAAAACCACCCGCAAATCAAGTGGGCGCAAAGCAACAGCGACGAAATCGCGGGCGAACGGCGCCAGCAGCCAAGCGAAATCAAGCCACTCAAACGGCGTCGCAAACGGCGTCGGCGACGGCGCCAAGGCGGTCCGCGACGCGGTTGGCAGCGCCGGCAAAGAGGCTGGCCACGCTGTCAGCAAGGCCAAGATCCCGCTGCTCGCCGGTGGGGCTGCGGTAGCTGGCACGGTCGGCGGGCTGGTGCTCGGCGCCAGCCGCTCCGGCGACAAAGTGCTCGGCATCAAGCTGCCCAAATCCAAGCGAGTCAAGCTGAGGTCGAGAGACTTCTCGAAAGCAGCGAAGGAGGTCGGCCGCTTCGGCGAGAACGTCGGTGAGCTGACCACCGAGCTGAGGCGTGCTCGCGAGGGTCTCGCCAGCGGTGACGGCAAGCAGAGCTCGCCGATCGAGGTCTTGCTCAGCAGCCTGACCTCCCGCCACAACAACTAGCGGGACTGCATGGGCGACGGCTGTGTCGGGTAGGGGAGTCCAACAAGCGATAGACACGAGAGAGGACTCAGATGACTGACGAGGTTCGCAACAAGGACGATGCCAAGGGACGCGTGAAGGAGGCTGCCGGCAGCCTCACGGGCGACGACGACCTCAAGCGCGAGGGCAAGGTCGACAAGGCGACCGGCGCGGCGAAGGACGGGGTCGAGAAGGTCGCCGACAAGGTCAAGGGCGTGCTCGGGCGCGACTAGCGCCCTCGCGCGTTAGGCACATGCCCGCCTGGATCGCCCGCCGCGCAGTACCCGCTGTCTGGAAGCGGATTCCCTGGCGGATGGTCTGGGCGGTCGTGCTGTGGCTCGGCGCGAAAGGGCGGGAGCGCGTCGAGCACAACCTGACCGAGAAAGAACAGCGCGAGTTCTGGCGCCTGGTCAAGAAGTCGAAGGGCCGCCCCGGCAACCTGCCCCAGCGCGACCGCACCCGGCTGAAGAACATCGCCGGCAAGGCGGTGCGCGGCTAGCGCCGCGTCCGCAAGTCTCGAGCGACCATGGCTGACCTCGTCCTCGGCCCGCTGCTGCGCTACGTCGGCGAGACCGAGGCAACGGTCTGGGTCGAGACCGACTCGCCCTGTGAGGTCGAGGTGCTCGGTCACCGCGAGCCGACCTTCACGGTCGAGGAGCACTTCTACGCGCTGGTCCGGATCGAGGACCTCGAGCCCGGCAGCTTCAACGAGTACGAGGTCAAGCTCGACGGCGAGCGGCGCTGGCCCGAGGCCGGCTCCGACCTGCCGCCGAGCGCGATCCGCACGCTCGGCCGCGATAAGCCGCTCGACATCTGCTTTGGTTCCTGCCGGGTGGCGCTGCCCCACACCGAGCCCTATGTGCACAGCGCCGACCGCCACGAAGACGGCAAGGAGTACGACGCCCTGCGCGTGCTGGCGCTGGAAATGGCGCGGACCGAGCGCGACAAGTGGCCCGAGCTGCTCTTCTTGCTCGGCGACCAGGTCTACGTCGACGAGGGCTCGCCCGAGACGCGCGAGCGGATCCGCGAACGGCGCGGCACCGGCACCCCGCCCGGCGACGAGGTCACCGACTTCGAGGAGTACTCCTGGCTCTACGTCGAGTCCTGGCGCGACCCGATGATCCGCTGGCTCTTCTCCACGGTCTCGGTCTCGATGCTCTGGGACGACCACGACATGAGCGACGACTGGAACATCTCCTGCTCCTGGGTCGAGGAGATGGGCGAACGCTCCTGGTGGCACGGCCGCGCCGCCTCGGGAATCATGAGCTACTGGATCTACCAGCACCTCGGCAACCTCTCGCCGCGCGAGCTCGATGAGAACGAGCTCTACCGGCGGGTCCGCGGCAGCGAGCGGGCGACCGGCGAGCTGCGCAAGTTCGCCGCCGAGATCGACTCGACCGGTTCGGGCAGCCGCTGGAGCTACTGCCGCGACCTCGGCAATACGCGGGCGATCTTCATGGACTCGCGGGCCGGCCGGGTGCTGACGGAAGGCGAGCGCTCGATCTTCGACGAGGACGAGTGGGAGTGGATCGTCGAGCAGGCCAGTGGCGATTTCGACCACCTGCTGATCTCGACCACGGTCCCCTTCCTGCTCTCGCCCGGCTTCCACTACCTGGAGGCCTGGAGCGAGCGCGTCTGCGACGGCGCCTGGGGCGGGCTGGCGGCGCGCGGCGCCGAGCAGCTGCGCCGCGCGGTCGACTTCGACCACTGGGCCTCCTTCGACAAGTCCTTCCAGCTGCTGCGCGGCCTGCTCGAGGAGGTCGGCTCCGGCAAGCGCGGCAAGGCGCCGGCCTCGATCGTCGTCCTCTCCGGCGACGTCCACCACGCCTACCTGGCCGAGACCGCCTTCCGGCCCGGGGCGGAGGTGCAGAGCGCCGTCTACCAGGCCGTCTGCTCGCCCTACCGCAACCCGCTCGACGCCCACGAGCGGCGGGCGATCAAAGCCGGCTTCACCCGCCCGTTCACAGCCGCCATGCGCGGTATCGCCGGCGCGGCCGGTGCAGCGGACCCCGGCCTGCGCTGGCGCCTCGCCGAGGGTCCCTACTTCGACAACCAGGTGGCGACCCTGCGCCTCGACGGGCGCAGGGCCGTGATGCAGCTCGACAAGACGGTCCCCGGCGAGGAGGAAGAGCGCCGCCTCGACTGCGTCTTCGAGCGCCGCCTCGCTTAGCGCTGGTCCTGCTCGAGCTCGCGCTCGCGCTCATCCGCCTTGCGCTCGTTGAGCTCGGCCTCGGCCGCCGTGCGGCGGGCCCTCTCCTCGGCCAGCTCGGCCTCGCTGCGGGCGCTCTCGGCCTGCTCGCGGTGATGGCTGACGTCGTCCTGCATGGCCTGATTCTGCACCCGACCGAGCTGCTGTTCGCGTTTGCGTTTTGAAGCAGCCGCGACCATGGCGGCGATTATCGCCAGCACGACGACGACGATTACAACGATCACAACGGTGGACATCTCGTCCTCCTCATTGGAGTTTGGATCAATTCTCTGAACGGCTCCGGGATACCCGCAGGTCGATGACGGAAACGCGGTGGGCGAGGCCACGTTCGACAAAGCGCCCAGCGGGTACGGAGGGCCTATGCCCGAGAGCGAAGAGAGACTTGACGAAGCCGAGGCGATAAAGCGCCTGAACGAGGCGCTGAGCCGTCAGTACCGCTCTGCCCTGCAGTACTCGATCGTCGCCTCGAGCCTGGTCGGCATCGAGGCGCAGGGGTTGGCCGGGGTGCTGACCGGCTACGGCGATCTAGAGCTGAGCGACGCCCGCGAGCTGGTCGAGAAGATCGTCTCCTTCGACGGCGAGCCGACCACCAAGGTCGCCGAGCTGCGCTACGCGCGCGGCGCCGAAGATGCCTTGGGCTGGCTGCTGCGCTGCGAGGAAGAGGCGATCGAGGCGCTGCAGGAAGCGATCGAGCCGACCGGCCGCGAGGGTCGCTCAGAGGCGCTGGAGCACATGCTCGAGCACCAGATCATGCGCAAGCAGCGCCAGGCGGATTTCCTCAAGCGGGCGCTCAGCTCTTAGGCCGCCGAGGGTTCGGAACCCGTCCGTCGGGTAGCTGTAGCCCGTACCGCGAATCGCCTCAAGGGAAGCGTCGGCTGTCAGCCGGACCTTCACGGGCTCCAACTGACAACGGAGGATTTACATGGCCGATTTGACGACGCTCGAGGAGAAGCTGGCCGAGGTGACCGGGCTGGCCGGGGCCGCGCAGGAGGCGACGAAGAAAGTCGAGTCGCTGCTGGACGGTGGCTCGCTGTCCGAGAAGCTGCGCGAGATGCGCGAAGAGGCGGAGGAGACTGAAAGCCGCTGCCTGAAGGTCGCCGGTGAGCGCAACGGCAAGAAGACCGCGATCGAGGAGAAGGCTCGCGAAACCAAGAGCGAGGCCTCCGAGATGATGAAGACCTATCTCAGTGAGGACTCCGACGAGCTCGACGGCTTCGAGTTCCTGACCATGGCCGAGGCCGGCGAGGTCGGCCACTGGGCGATCCTCGGCAAGCTGAACGAGACTGCTGGGGAGGACGACATCAAGGAGCTGGTCGACTGGGCGCTGCCGATCCAGGAGCGTCACCTGATCACGGTCCGCGACGGCTCGCTCGAGCTGGCCGCTCAAGAGGACCCCAACTCCTGAGGACCCGCCCGACGCGCATGGCCGGCACGGTTCGATCGCGGCGCCTGCGGCGCTCGGACTGTGCCGGCGAGGGCATCGTCCGCCGCCGCCAGGGCCGCGGCTTCTCCTACCTCGACGCCGACGGTGAGCGGGTCGAGGACCCCGAGACCCTGGAGCGGATCGGCGAGCTGGCGATCCCGCCGGCCTGGCAGGACGTCTGGGTCTGCCCCGATCCGTTGGGCCATATCCAGGCGACCGGGGCCGACGCCGCCGGGCGCAAGCAGTACCTCTACCACTCGCGCTGGCAGCAGCGCCAGGCCGAGCGCAAGTTCGAGGCGGTGCGCGAGTTCGCCGCCGCCCTGCCGCACCTGCGGCGCGCCGTCACCGCCGACCTGAAGCGCCAGGGAATGCCGCGCGAGCGGGCCCTGGCCTGTGCCGTGCGCCTGCTCGACCTCGGCTTCTTCCGGGTCGGCGGCGAGAGCTACGCCGAGGAAAACGAGAGCTACGGGCTGGCGACGATCCGCCGTGAGCACGTCACGGTCAGCGGTGGCGAGGCGGTCTTCGACTTCCCCGCCAAGAGCGGCCAGCGCCGGGTGCAGTCGATCCGCGACCCGGCGGCGATCCGCGCGATCGAGGCGATGCGCCGTCGCCGTAGCGGGCCCGACGATCTGCTCGCTTGGCGCGAGGCGGGGGAGTGGCGCGATGTCCACTCCGACGACGTCAACGCCTACATCCAGGCCAAGATCGGCGAAGGCTTCTCGGCCAAGGACTTCCGCACCTGGCACGGCACCGTGCTCGCCGCGGTCGAGCTTGCCGGCGAGCCGGTACCCGAATCAGAGGCCGCCGCCAAGCGCTCGATCTCAGCCGCGGTTAAACGCGTCGCCGAGGCGCTGGGCAATACACCCGCCGTCTGCCGCCGCTCCTATATCGACCCGCGAGTTCTCGATCGCTTCCGCGACGGCGAGCAGATCCAAGCGACGGCGAGCACCAACGGCAGGCTCAGCGCCAAGCGTCGGGCGAAGATCGAGCGCGAAGTGCTGCGCTTGATCTCCTGAAGGTCGACCGCGCAGGCGGGTGTGCCGCCCGGCAGGCGGTGGCGGTTGTTCGCGATCAGCCGGTAGGCACCGGCGGCGATTGGCGAGATCCCCGGCGCGAGGAGAACCCGGCCTGCGAGTGCCCAGATGCCGCCGGCGCTGCGCAGCGCCGCGGCGACCGCCTCGTGGCCAGAGCGGATGATGCCGTCGATCTCGACCCATTGGACGGCAGTTGCCGCCGCCTCCTCGCTCAGTCCAAGCGCACCCAGGTCGGTCTGCTGCCAGGCGACCATCTCAGACCCCGGCCCGATCTTCTCGAGCAGGCGCACGGAGCTGGTGCAGAAGGCGCAGTCGCCGTCGTAGACCAGCGCTGGTCGTGCACGGGCAACCATCTCAGCGCCACGGCTTGTCCAGCAGCCGGTCGATCGCCAGCTGCACGATCTGGGAGCGGCTCTTGCCGTCGTGCTGGGCGGCGATGAAGTAGCTGCCGACGAAAAGCGAGTAGGTCAGCATGCAGCGGGCCTCGACTTCGTCCTCGTCGGCGCAGAGCTGCCCGAACAGCGAGCGCAGGTAGGCCATGCGCTGGCTGTCGATCCGGCGCAGGCGGTCGGCGATCCCGGCGTCGCGGCGCGACCAGTCCCGGATCGCCAGCTCGACCGTGAAGTCGACCGTGGAGGCGAGGGCGAAGAGGTGTTGCAGTTTGGCTCGCGGCTCCACCGGCTGGCTCTCGACGCTGGCGATCACGTCCTCGACCATCGCCTTCTCCCAACTGTCGAGCATCTCGTCAAGCAGACCTTGGCGGTCTTTGAAGTGCCAGTAGAAGCCGCCCTTGGAAACCCCCAGCGAGGCGGCCAGGGCCTCGACCCGGACGGCCTCCGGGCCGCCGGCGCCAAGCGCTTGCTGAGCTGCCTCGATCCAGGCTCCGCGAGGGGTTCGGACATTGGCCACGGGCTTATCTATACGGCACCGTATTGACAGATGCAAGCGGCGGTGTTAAAGATCCATACGACATCGTATGGATTGAAAGGAGACCGACATGAGGCTTCCGAACGCCGTGCACGAATCCCGTCCCTGGCGCATCCGCGAGATCGTCCCGGACTTCAAGCTGGAGGATGTCTGGGCGCTGCCGGTGGATGGCCGTGAGGAGGACTTTCCGGCCTTTCTCGAGCTGATGGCTTCCGCCGATCCCGCCGATGCGGACTCCCTGCCGACCCGCTTCCTCTGGCGCCTCCGCGATCGCCTCGGCAGGTGGTTCGACCTCGGCGAGATCTCGGCCCCGGTCGAGGAGCGCGACGCCGCGGACAGATTGCCGATTCCGGGAACGAACGAGACCTCACTGCGCGCCCGGCTGCCGGAGGACCTCCGCGGGACAGTGGCGGATGTGGATTTTGGCTCCCTCCCTTTCGTACCGCTCTACCGGACCGACGACGAGTTCGCCGCTGAGGTGTCGAACCGGACCATGCACGGCGTGATGCACGCTGCCTGGGCCGAGCAGGGCGAAGGTCGCTATCAAGCGCAGATGGCGGTCTACGTCAAGACACACGGTTGCTTCGGGGAGGCATACATGTTGCTGATCAAGCCGTTCCGCCACCTGATCGTCTACCCGGCTCTGATGAAGCAGACCGAACGGATGTGGAATGAACGCCCCCCACGGCGGGCGGTGCCGACCTAGGGCTTATCGGCCGCCGGCTCGCTGAGCGGCGCCGCATTGGGCTCGCCAAAGAGGCGGGCGAGGACGATGCTGAGCTCATAGAGGGCGATCAGCGGCGCCGTCTCGAGCAGCATCGAGACCGGGTCGACCCCTGGCAGCGCGGCGGCGAGCACTGCGCAGCCCAGGTAGGCGTAGCGGCGGTTCTGTTTCAGCTGCTTCACCTTGACGATGCCGAGGCGGGTCACCGCGAGCACGCCGACCGGCACCTGGAAGACGACGCCGCAGGCGAGCAGCGTGGTGCCGAAAAAGCTGTAGTAGTCCTTGGCCCTGACCTGAATGTTGAACTGGCTGTCGTTGAAGTTGAGCAGGAACTTGGTCGCCGCCGGCAGCACGACGACGTAGCCGAAGACGACCCCGGTGATGAAGAGGATCGGGACCAGTAGCAGTAGTGGAGTAACGGTGCGCCGCTGCTGGTGGCTGAGGGCCGGCAGTAGGTAGGCGTAGGCCTGGTAGAGGATGATCGGCAGCGAGAGCAGGAAGGCGCCGTAGGCGGCGACCGTCATCGTCGTCGTGAAGGGCTCGCTGATGCCGAGGGTGAGCAGCTTGCTGTGGGCGGAGGGGAGCGGCCCGTTGGCGAGTTCGAGCAGCAAGTGGTTCTGCCAGAAGCAGAGGGCGAAGGCGACGCCGAGGACGCTGAGCGAGACGACGATGCGCGCGCGCAGCTCATCGAGGTGATCGACGAGGCTCACCTCATCGTCATATGAGAGTGCTTTTACGCGGCGCATCGTCTCGGCCTCAGGCGTGCGTGTTGGTGGCGGTCTCGGCAGCCTTGGGCGCCGGGCCGTGAGCGACAACCGGCGGCTGCTCGACAGCCAGCGGGGCCTCGTCGTCGGAGTGCTCGCCCGACACGGAGCCGCGGAACTCGCGGATTCCTTTGCCGACCGACTTGCCGAGCTCGGGCAGGCGTTTGGGCCCGAAAACGACGAGGGCGATGACGAGGACGATCATGATCTCCATTGGTCCGATGTTGGGCACTGTGTGCCTCCAGTCCTGGTTGGGTCAAAGGTTGGTCCGGGGGGGTCTGGCGACTTACCCTCCCCATTCGGGGGGGTAAGTCGCCAAGCTCCGGCCCGGCCGTTTGCGATGGCGTTACTTGAGGAAGCCTGTTCCTTCCACTGCCTTGAGCACTTCGGCCGCCGTGAAGGGCGTGTCGAAGGCGCCGTCGGGGGTCAGCCCCGAGGGCTTGCCGCTGAGCAGCAGGCCGGCGACGGAGGCGTGGCGTGCCTCGATCGTGAGGATCGAGAGCGCCGCGGCGACGTAGGCCGGGCTGGCGATGTTGAGCGCCTGGCCGGAGTAGGCGTGGACGCCGGTGTTCTCGAGCGCGACGGCGGTCTTGATGAAGGACGCCGCCTTGGAGGTGGTCGAGCCGAAGTCGACCTTGGGGGCGGCGGTCGCCTTCGAGCCGAGGGCCTTCTTGAGGAAGGCGACGTGGGCGTTCTCGTCGACCGTCACCGTCTTCAGGAAGACCTGGGTCTGACCGTCCTTGATGAACTTGCTCTTCTTCTGGTTGGCGCTCGCCTCGTTGTAGAAGGCGGCCTCGAGGTACTCGAGCGTGAGGGCGAAGTTGAGGATGCCGACGTCGCCCTTGCCAAACGAGGCGGGCGGGCGGCCCTTGCCACCCTTGGCCAGCGCGGCGGCGGGGGTGAGGGCGCCGATCAGGGCGCCGCTGCCGACGACCGCGCCGCCGGCCAGTCCGGCCTTCTTGAGGAAGCCGAGCCGGGTGTCGCCCTCGTTGAGGGTTTCGGCCGCATCGTCGGCCGCTTGGCGGACAACGTCATCGACGTTGGTCTGTTTGAGGGTTGCATCCGGTTCCATTGCGCGCTCCTTTGAAGGGGTTTGGCCCAGGTAACGGAGCCCCCTGCCCGCCGGATCACTTGGCGGGAGATCTTTAAGTGGAAGGAGTCGCGCTGCTCGCGGTGATGTGCTCGTGGACGAAGCGCACGACCGTCGCGCCCTCGCCGACCGCGGTTGCACAGCGCTTGATCGAGCCGGCGCGCACGTCGCCGGCGGCGTAGATGCCAGCGACGCTGGTTTCGAGCAGGCCGTCGGCGCCCGCTTCGGCACCGGTCAGCACGAACCCCTTGGCGTCGCGGGCGATCGCCTCGCCGAGCCAATCGGTGCACGGCGTCGCGCCGAGGAAGAGGAAGAGAAAGGAGAAGGGCAGTTCGTCACCGTCGGTCAGCGTCACCGCCGCGAGGTGTCCCTCCTCGCCGTGCAGGGCGCTGACTTCGCTGCGGTCGCGGACGACGACGCCGTAGCGGTCGATCTCGTCGATCAGGTACTGGGACATCGTCTCGTTGAGGTCGGCGCGGCGATGCAGCAGGGTGACCAGGGCGCCGCCGCGGGCCAGCCAGATTGCCGCCTGTGCGGCCGAGTTGCCGCCGCCGATCACGCCCACCCGCTGGCCGCCGCAGAGCTGGCCCTCGGGCGGGCCGGCGGCGTAGAAGACGCTGATCCCCTCGTAGTCGTCGAGGTCGTCGACCGGCAGGCGGCGGTATTCGGCCCCGGTCGAGAGCAGCACCGTGCGAGCGAGGATCTCGTTGCCTTCCTCGAGCTTGACCAGGTGCCGTTCGGCTCCGGGCTCGAGGGCCTGCGCTCGATAGGGCGTCGCCGTGCGAGCACCGAACTTGCGCGCCTGGGTGACCGCGCGGCTGGTCAGCTCGCTGCCGGTGATCCCGGCCGGGAAGCCGAGGTAGTTCTCGATCCGGCGCGAGGTGCCGGCCTGGCCGCCGAGCACGGTGCTCTCGATCACCAGCGTGTCGAGGCCCTCGGAGGCGCCGTAGACCGCGGCGCCGAGCCCCGCCGGGCCGCCGCCGAGGATCAGCAGGTCGACCTCCTCCCGCTCACTCAGTTCCAGCCCGATACCCAGCGCCCGCGAAAGCTGGCCGTTGCTCGGGTTGCGCAGGTCGGTGCCGCCGGGCAGCCGGACAAGCGGGATCTCCTCGGGCCCAAGCGGCTCCAGCAGGGTGGCGGCCTCGAGGTCCTCCGCGGGTGAGCGCCAGGAGTGGGGGAGGCGTTGGCGACGGGCGAAGTCGAGCAGGCGCCGGGTGTCGACCGAGTCGTGCGGACCGACGATCTCGACCCCGATCCCCTGCTGGCGCTGCAGCAGTTCGCGCCGCTCGATGAAGGCCGAGAGCAGCAGGTCGGAGAGCGCCCCGTCCTCGAAGAGCAGCTTGCGCAGCACTTCGCGATCGACTGCGATGTAGCGCATCGGCGCGGTGACGACGGCGGTGAGGAAGACGGTCTGGCCGGAGAGCAGGTTCATCTCGCCGAGGAAGCCGGAGGCGCCGTGGCGGACGATCTCGCGGCCGGCGGGATCGGTGACGGCGACCTCGCCCTCGTAGATCGCGATGAACGGGTAGCTGGCGTCGCCGACTTCGAAGAGCTTCTCTCCCACGGCCGCGGTCCGCTCCTCGCCAAGCGCAGCGAGGGTCGCCATCTGTGAGCTCGAGAGCACCCGGCTTGTCGGAGCGGAGGCCACTTGGGCTCAGACTAGATGGTCGGTCCAGCCCGGAGGTGGGAACATCCCCTAATGGCACGCCAGGATGAGCCGCAGCCCGATCACGAGGTGGCTGTTGTCGGTGGCGGTTTCTCCGGCATTGGCACGGCGATCAAGCTTGACCGGGCCGGGATGCGCGACTGGGTCCTGCTCGAGGCCGGCGACGGGGTGGGGGGTGCCTGGCACTGGAACACCTACCCCGGCATCGGCGTCGACATCCCTTCCTTCAGCTACCAGTTCTCCTTCGAGCAGCGGGCCGACTGGTCGCGGGTCTACGCGCCGGGAGATGAGCTCAAGGCTTACGCCGAGCACTGCGTCGAGAGCTACGGCCTGCGCTCGCGGATCCGTCTCAACGCCAAGGTCAGCTCGGCAACTTTCGACGCCGAACAGCATCTCTGGCGCCTGACCTTGGAGGACGATTCCGAGCTGACCGCACGCTTCCTGGTCGGCGCCACCGGCGTTTTCACCCAGCCCAAGCCGCCCGACATCGCCGGGCTCGACTCGTTCGCCGGGACCGTGATGCACACGGCGCGCTGGGACCACACGCAGGACCTGCGCGACCGCCGCGTGGCGGTGATTGGCACCGGCGCCTCGGCGGTCCAGGTGATCCCCTCGATCGCGCCCGAGGTCGAGAAGCTGGTCGTGCTGCAGCGCACGCCGATCTGGTGCCTGCCCAAGCCCGACGCGCGGCTCGGCCCGGGGGTGCGCCGCGTGCTCGAACGCATCCCCGGCGCTCAGGCCGCGGTGCGGATCCTCAGCCAGGCCTTCGTCGAGCTCAACTTTCCCCTGCCGGCGCAGTTCCACGGCGTCGTCCCGATCGCCAGCGGCGGGGAACGGTTCGGGCTCAACCACTTGCGTCGCTCGGTCGACGACCCGGCGGTGCGCGAGAAGCTGACGCCGCGCTACGGGCTCGGCTGTAAGCGGCCGAGCTTCTCCAACAAATACCTGCCGACCTTCAACCGGCCCAACGTCGAGCTCGAGACCGCCGCGATCGAGACGATCACGCCCAACTCGATCCGCACCGTGGATGGCGCCGAGCACGAGATCGACGTTCTCGTCCTCGCCACTGGCTTCCAGGTCTTCGATAGCGGCAACATCCCGCCCTTCCCGGTCTACGGCGGCGACGGGGTCGAACTGGCGCAGTGGTGGGAGGACAACCGCTTCCAGGCCTACGAGGGCGTGAGCGTGCCCGGCTTCCCCAACATGTTCCTGATCCTCGGCCCCTACGGCTTCAACGGCGGCAGCTACTTCACCTTGATCGAGAACCAGGCGCGCCACATCGTCCGTTGCCTGCGCCGGGCCCGCCAGACCGAAGCGACCGCGGTTGAGGTCAGCGCCGAGGCCAACAAGCGCTACTTCGAGACGATGCTCTCCCGCCGCGGCCGCCAGGTCTTCTTCACCAACAACTGCGCCGGCGCCAACAGCTACTACTTCGACTCACGCGGCGACGCGCCGTTCCGCTCGGCGACGACGCTCGAGGTCGCCTGGCACAGCGCCCACTTCGACCTCGACGACTACCAATTCAGCACGTACTAGAAAGGTACCCCTGCAAGATCTTCACAGACTGTGGAAGCCGGCGGGCGAGAATGACGGTGTGAGAGGTCGTTTCCTCGCCCGGTCGAGCAAGCGCGTTGCGGCGCCACTATTTGCTTGCCTGCTGCTGGCGATCTTCTCTACTCCGGCCCAGGCACTGCAGGGATGGCAGGTCGCGGCCGAACTGCCTTCCAATTCAATTCCCAGCCAAGCTCTGATCACCAGCTCGGGAGAATCGACCCTCCTCTCAGGAGGTGAGGTCTTCAGGAAGAGTTCGGGAGGGAGCTGGGAACGATTGGCCGGGCTGGAAAAAGGCGTTCGCCGGATCGGCGCCGACGGAGCGGGAGATCTGATCGCGGTTTCGGGGGCCGCCCCTCACCACTGTGACGCCTTCGTAGTGCACACCAGCCATCCCGGAGGGTTCTGGTCCGAGATCGTCGGAGAAGTCGACGGCCCACCCTGCCCGAGCCCAGGGGAACCGCAATTGGCCCTCGACGCGGCCGGCGACGCGGTGGTCGCTTGGACCAATCTCGCGGCCAGCCAGGCTGTGGTTGAAGTCGTGACCAAACCGGCCGGTGGCCATTGGAGCGAATCGCGGCAGCTCTCGGCGCCCGGCGAAGAAGCGCAGTCGCCACCCCAGGTCGCGATCGACCCAGCCGGGGACGTCACGGTCGTCTGGTCGAACGGAAGCCCCCGCCAGCTCCGCGGAGTCGACAAGCCGGCCGGTGGCGAATGGTCCGAACCGGAGTCGATCTCTCCCCCCGGCGACGACGCGCGCGAACCCCAGCTGGCAGTTGCCCGCTCGGGCGAAGCTTTTGTCGCCTGGTGCTCAGGATGCGGTGGCTCGAACTACGGAGGAGTGGTCCGGATGGCCTCGAGGGTCCCGGGGGGCAGCTGGTCACCGGCCCAGGACCTTTCGCCATCTACCCGTACGGCACGCGGTCCAAGGATCGCCGTCGACCCCGCGGGCGATGTGACCGCGGCCTGGTACTACAAGTCGTCGGCACGGGTCCAGGCCGCCTACCAACCCGCCGGCGGCACTTGGGGGAACCCGGTGCCCCTCTCGGAAGAGGGCGCGGAGGTGAAAGTTCCCCCCGCGATCGCGATCGACGCGGGCGGCGACGCGATCATCGCCTGGGAGGCAGTCGTCAGAGACATCGGCTTCGTCCCGGTTGTGCAGGCAGCAGTGCGGCCGCGGGGGAGCGGTTGGGGCCCGGCGGCGAACCTCGGTCCCCCGAGCGGCGGTTCATCGGAGGCTCTCGTCGCCGCGATGGACCCCGCGGGGAGCGGTCTCGTCGCCTATAGAGCCGCTCATGAAGGTGGCCTGAGGGCGGTCGACTACCTCGCCAAGCCCACTTCCGGAACGTCGCCGGCGCCCAGGTTGACAACGACGGCGCCCGTCTCGCCTTCGAAATACCTCGGTCTGCACATCCAGGGCTACGCGGCCGCAGCGAGCACGGTGTCGGTGTTCACCAGCTCGACCTGCTCGGGCACGCCGGTCGCCAGCGGCAGCGGCAGCGAGCTGGGGTATCCCGGACTCGCGACTTCGGTCCGGGCGTCCACCGCCACGCTCTTCTACGCGACCGCCACCCAGGAAGGCAAAACCTCGAGCTGCTCGGGGCCGCTGACGTACATCTCGAACCCCAACCAGATCAGCATGACCGAAGCGCTCGCGGCGATGGCGCCCCTCGATGCCCTCGCCAACCCCGAAGATCCGCTCACGGGCCAGGGCTCGTGGGCCGCGCTGGCCGGAGCCGGCGGCCCGGGCTTCGTCTCCGCCACGGGCTGGGGCTCGCATCAGCCGTTCCCGGCCGTCGAAGGCGCCTACTGGACGCCATCGGTCTTCCCCGCCTTCAGCGCCCCTTGGGGCAGCGTCGCCGCGGCTCGCCTGATGGCCTCGCCGGGGGTCAACGGCCGCTCTTTCTCGCTCTGGCTCGAGATGCCGAGTCCCGCGGTCGAACAGACGGGCTATGAGCTTCGCTTCACCCAGATCGGCAACAACGCCTACAACGCCGTGGTGAAGCGCTGGACGAACGGGAGCGCGACCACCATCGCCAGCGTCGAAGACGTGGTGCTTCCGCTCGGCAGCTCGTTCGCCCTGGCGGACTACGGCGGCAACCTCTTGGTCTGGGTCGACGCCGGGGCCGGCTACGTCAAGCTCGCTCTGGCCAAAGACCCGAGCTTCAAAACCGGCTACGCCGGCATCGCGACGAACGGCACTGGCACTCGCCTGCGGCGCTTCAGCGCTGGGGCGCTGCCGATCGTCGTGCAGTTCTAGGTCGGGACCTGTTCGTTTACTCGCCGCGGCTGCCGGCGAGGGCGGCCTGCGAGAGCTCGGGCACGGCGGCGGGGGAGCGGTCGGCGGCGATCTCCTCGAGCAGCTCGCGCAGCTGCTCGAAGCGCTCGGGGCCGAAGTGCTCGGCCCAGCGCTGCTCGATCTCGCTGAAGAGGCCGAAGCCGACCCGCTGGGCCTCGCGGCCGCGCTCGGTCAAGCAGATCAGCTTGGCCCGTTTGTCGGCGGGGTCGGCGATGCGTTCGACGTAGCCGAGGCCGACCAGGTCATCGACTAGCTCGCCGGCCGACTGCTTGGTGATGCCGGCGTGGCTCGCCAGCTCGGTCAGCCGCATGCCGTCCTCGCGGACGAAGCGGAAGACGCAGCCGTGGGTGGGGCGCAGGTCCTCGTAACCATGCTTGCCCAGCTCCTGGCGGAACTCGGCCAGCATCGCCTCGCCGGCGATCTCGAGCAGGCCCGGGAGCGGGATCGTCCCGGGGGCGATGGGGGCTGTGTGGGCGGCGTCACGCATATCGTCAGGATGCCTGATAAGGTCGTCTGGTCAGGCCACCTTACAAGGCTGTCTGACCAAATTGTACACCTCGCGTAGGAGATTCAAATGGAACGCAAGTGGTGGACCCTCGGCGCCGTCTGCGTGGCGACGTTCATGCTTCTTCTCGACATCACCGTCGTCAACACGGCGCTGCCGGCGATCCAGAAGGACCTCGGCGGCAGCTTCTCCGATCTTCAGTGGGTGATCGACGCTTACGCGCTCTCGCTCGCCGCCCTCGTGCTCACCGCCGGCTCGCTGGCCGACCGCCTCGGTCGCCGCCGCGTCTTCGCGATCGGGCTGGGGATCTTCTCGCTCGCCTCGCTGCTCTGCGCGCTGGCGCCCGACCCGACCTTCCTCAACCTCGCCCGTGCCCTGCAGGGAGTAGGCGGCGCGATCATGTTCGCGGTTTCGCTGGCCCTGGTCGCCCAGGAGTTCCCCGCCGGGCCCGAACGCGGCATGGCGATGGGCATCTACGGCGCCACGATCGGCATCGCCGTGGCGATCGGGCCGCTGGTCGGTGGCCTGCTCACCGATGGCCTCGGCTGGCAGTGGGTCTTCCTGATCAACGTGCCGATCGGCGTCGCCGCGATTGCCGTCACCTACCTGAAGCTGGCCGAGTCGCGGGATCCCAACGCGACCCGGATCGACTGGGGCGGGCTGCTGAGCTTCTCGAGCGCGCTCTTCCTGCTCGTGCTGGGCCTGGTGCGCGGTAACGACGAGGGCTGGGGGAGCCCGGTGATCATCTCGCTACTGGTCGGGGCCGGCGTGCTGCTGGCCGCCTTCGCGGTGATCGAGCAGCGGGTCTCGGAGCCGATGCTGCCGCTCTCGCTCTTCCGCCGCCGCGCCTTCACCGGCGTGCAGCTGGCGGCCTTCGCGGTCTCCGGCTCGATGTTCGCGCTCTTCCTCTACCTGACGCTCTACCTGCAGAGCTACCTCGGCTACTCGCCGATTGACGCCGGCCTGCGTTACCTGCCGATCACGCTCGCCTCCTTCATCGTCGCGCCGATGGCCGGTATGGCCCTGGCCAAGGTCCAGGCTCGCTGGCTGATGAGCGCCGGCTTGGCCCTGACCGGTGCCGGCCTGCTGCTGATGGGCGGCCTTGGCGTCGACTCCGAGTGGACGGCGCTGCTGCTCGGCTTCATCGTCAGCGGCATCGGCGTCGGCCTGCTCAACCCGGTGATCGCCGACGTCGCCCTCAGCGTCGTGCCGAAGGAGCGCAGCGGCATGGCGGCGGGGATCAACGACACCTTCCGCCAGGTTGGGATCGCGGTCGGGATCGCCGCCTGGGGGGCGATCTTCCTCGGCGCCGGCGCCTCGAAGACCCAGGAGGTGGCGGGCAACGCGATCAGCGGCGACGAAGCGCGCGGGCTGGTCGAAGCGACCTCCTCGGGCACCCTGCCCCAGGCCGTTTCCCACCTGCCGCAGCAGGTTCAGGGCAAGGTGCAGTCCGCGGCCGAACAGGGCTTCCTGCACGGCCTCAACGAGATCCTCCTGCTCGGCGCCCTGCTCTCCTTCGCCGGCGCGATCGCCGCCCTCTGGATGGTCCGCGAGCGCGACATCGATCGCGAAGGGATCGTCGAAGGCGCGCCGCTCGAGGCCGAGCCGGAGCCGGCCAGGGCGTAGCGGCGGGCTCCCGCTCAGCGCTTGGCCGGCGCGACCAGGCCCCACAGCGAGATCAGCGACCAGGCGCCCTCGAGCAGGAGGAACCCCCACTGGGCGGTGCTCGCGGCGAGCACCCCGAGGATCAACGAACCGGCCAGATTGAGACCGAGGTAGAGGCGGGACTGCGGATCGAGGCGCTCGAGCTGCGCCGCGCCATAGGCCACGAGGATCAGCACCGCGCCGATGATTTGGACGACCTGATCCACGCGCCCAGGTTATTTCCCGGGATCGGGGTAGTAGCTCGACGTGGCATCGGTGAAGAAAGACGCGGTGGCGCCGAGTGGCGCAAAGCCTGGCGCCTGGGCGACCCTGAAGCGGACTGCCAGCGAGTTCCAGGAGGACAACCTGACCGACTGGGCGGCGGCGCTGACCTACTACGGGCTGCTCTCGCTGTTCCCGGCGCTGATCGCGATGGTCTCGCTGCTCGGCCTCTTCGGCGATCCGCGGACGACGACCTCGGGCCTGACCGAGATCATCACCTCGATCGGGCCCGAATCGGCGGCGCAGACCTTCGAAGGGCCGATCAACTCGGTCGTCTCCAATCAGAGTGCGGCCGGCTTCGCCTTCGTTTTCGGCCTGCTGGTGGCGCTGTGGTCGGCGTCGGGCTACATCGGCGCCTTCATGCGCGCCTCCAACGTGATCTACGAGACCGAAGAGGGCCGGCCGTTCTGGAAGCTGCGGCCGCTGCAGCTGGCGGTGACCCTGACGATGGTGGTGGCGATGGCGCTACTGGCGCTCGGCCTCGTCCTCACCGGGCCGATCGTCGAAGCGGTGGCCGAACCGGTGGGGCTGGGCAGCACCGCGGTCGACGTCTGGAACATCGCCAAGTGGCCGGTGATGGTGGCGATCTTCGTGCTCATGGTCGACCTCCTCTACTACGCCTCGCCCAACGCCAAGCTGCGCGGCTTCCGCTGGGTCACGCCGGGCTGCCTGGTGGCGCTGGCCGCCTGGGCGGTCGTCTCCGCCGCCTTCGCCTTCTACGTCGCCAACTTCGGCTCCTACGACAAGACCTACGGCACGCTCGGCGGCCTGGTCGCGCTGCTGGTCTGGCTCTGGATCAGCAACCTGGCGATCCTCTTCGGCCACCAACTCAACGCCGAGCGCGAGCGCAGCGCCGAGATCGAGGAGGGCACGCCGCGGGCCGAAAGCGAGATCCAGCTCGAGCCGCGGGCGGCGCCATAGCGAGGCGGGCTTCAGCGCAGGTAGTGGGCCCAGTCGATGTAGTCGATCGCCTTGCGCCCGAGTACTTCGCCATCGCCGTCGTAGGCGACTATTTCGCGCGGCTCGCGACCGGGCTCGACCAGGAGGACGAAGCCGCCGTCGATGCCGCCGACTTCCAGCGGCGGGCCCGAGCCATAGATGAGCCGCACGCTCTTCACCGCCTCGGCGCTGATCCCGAAGAGGGGGACGTGGCCGTTCGCGTCGGTGTGCAGCATCGAGCCGGGGCCGAGCACTTCGAGGGCGCTGTCGTGGAAGCTGCGCGCGGTGTATCCGCCCAGGCCGAAGCCGGTGCCGAGGTCGAAGCCGAGTGAGCCGCTGCGTTCGATGTAAGCGAAGAGCTTGTAGCCACCGGCGGCGGCTATCACGCGGGGTTGGTGCACGTGGTGCCGTGACCAGGAGCCGTCGTGGAAGTAGAAAGGCGCTTCCTGGTGAGCTTTCAGCGGGACACCGGGAGCTTTGGCCGAGTTACCACCGAGCCAGGCCGAGAAGCTGCCCGCGACGCTGCTTGTGGCGTCCTCGATCGCGGCGCGGGTCAGCGGGACCCCGTAGAGGCCGGCGAGCAATAGAGCAAGCGCCGCGATCCCGGGCAGGGCGAGTCGCCACTGACCTGCACCGCTCCGGCGATGTTTCGCGCGATTCGGCGTTCCTGGCTGCAGCCGCGCCAGCACGCTCGCGACCTCGGCCTCGCTCGGCTCGATCTGGCGCGCCGGAGCGAACGCGGCTCGCAGTAGGCCCTCATCAGTTTGAAGCGACGACATCTTCAACCTCCTTCGAAGGCGAGCGCTAGCTCGGCGAGTTGTTGGTCCCGACGCAGCGCCGAGCGCCCGCGCGAGAGCAGCGCGTGCACGGTGCCGGTGCGGCAGCCGAGCGCCGCGGCGATCTCGGCATCGGAAAGGTCGTGGACGTAGCGGAGCGCCAGCGCCAGCCTCTGTTTCGGCGGCAGCTCGCCGAGAGCGGACGCGAGGGCGGCCCGGGCGGCGAGGACCGTGTCGCGGTCGATTCCTTCGGGCGCCGGTGGCTCTTCGGCGCCGGGGAGGAGCGCAAGGGGGGTCTCGGCCGCACCGGCACCGCGGCGCTTCTTCAGGCGCCGCAGCGCGTGGCGCACGGTGATCCGGTGGACCCAGGCGTTGAAGGCCGCCGGCTCGCGCAGCTTGCTGAGCGAGCCGAGCACGTCCACCGCCACATCCTGGGCGACTTCGCCAGCCTCCTCACGACTTCCAAGCAGAGCGGCTGCGGTTCGCAGCGCCAGGCGGCTGGCGGCCCGCGCCAGCTCTTCGGTCGCTCTGGGGTCGCCGCGCTGCCAGCGCCGCACCGCATCGGCGGGGGAGCCGGTTCGCGAGCTGTCGATTTGCGCACCCATCTGGGGACCTAGTGTGCGGGCGGGTCGAAAACCTTGCGCGGAGAGAGCGAGTCAGCCTAAGATCGGGCCATGTGCAGAAACATCAAAACTCTCTACAACTTCGATCCACCGGCCCATGACGAGGAGGTCAGCGCCGCTGCGCTGCAGTACGTGCGCAAGATCAGCGGCTTCAACAAGCCCTCGCAGGCAAACGCCGAGGCCTTCGAGCAGGCCGTCGCGGAAGTGACCGAGGTCTCGGCGCGACTGCTCGAGCATCTGGTCACGTCGGCGCCGCCGAAGGACCGCGAGGTCGAGGCAGCCAAGCGCCGGGCGCGGTCTGAAGCCCGCTTCGCTGCCTAGTCTTTATTTCGTCGCGGTCAGTGTCGCGGTCGTGTAGGCGGTGCCTTCCTGGGCTGCCGCGGTGATCGTTTCGGTGAAGGTGCCGGAGGATTTGGAGGTGAAGGTGAAGGTCGTCGCCGATTCGGCGGCGCCGGTTGCGGGGATCGCCAGCGGGCTACCGCTGATTGTGCCGCTGCCGCTAGTGACGGTGACTTTGGCCGAGTGGCCGGAGCCAAGGGCGCTGACCGTGTTGCCGTAGGTGTCCGTGACGGCGATCTTCGCTTTCACCGTGCCGCTGTTGCCAAGGCTGGTGACGGTGCAGGCGAAGACGCAGTTTGCGCCGAGGCTGCCGGCGCTGAGGGTGACGCTGGCGAAGCCCCATCTCGAGGCGGCGAGGGGAGAGACCGTGATCGCGACCGGCGTGCTCGAGATCGTGCCGTCGCTGACCGCGACGTTGGCCGACTCCGCTCGGTAGAGCTTCATCACCCCGTTCTTGGTGGTCGAGACTGTCGCGACTCCGGCGGTGAAGGTGATCGCGGTGGCAGTACCGAAGTTGGTCGCGGTACCGGAGCTGTTGGCGACCGTGGGCACGGTTCCGTTGGGGCTGGCCGAGGCGCCGGAGAAGGTGAGGTTCTTTGAGCCGGTGTAGGTGGTCACGGTGTTTTCGTAGGCGTCCTGGGCGGTGACCGTGAGATTGTCGGCGGCAGCGGGTGCGGGAGTTGTCGACGCCGCGGCGAGGATGAGTTTGGTCGCGGTCGAGGTGGTGGTGGTCGCCAGGGTCCCTGAGAGGGCGCCGTCGCTGACCGTGATCGTGGCAGCGCCGATCTTGTAGAGCTTGATCACGCCGTTGGCGTTGCCGCTGACGCCGGCGACGCCGGCGTTGAAGGTGGTCGGCGTCGCGCTGCCGAAGGCGACGGCATTGCCAGCTGAGTCCGAGACGGTCGGGTTGTTTCCCGCGGGGCTGGCCGAGGCGCCACCGTAAGTGAGGCTTTTGGCGCCGGTGTAGGTGGGGTCGGCGTTGCCGTAGGTGTCCTGGGCGGTGACCGTGAGGTTGTCGGCTTCGCCGGCCGCCGGCGTGGTGGTCGCGGCGGCGAGCGCCAGTTTGGTCGCGGTCAGCGGCGAGACGGTCACTTCTAGCGGCGCGGCGCTGGAGATCGTGCCGTCGCTGACGCTGATGCTGGCTTTGCCGGCGGCGTAGATCTTCATCTGACCGTTTTTGGCGGTGCTGACCGTGGCGACGCCGGTCGTGAAGGTGATCGCGGTCGCGGTGCCGAAGGCGGTCGCAACGCCACTTCCGGAGTTGTTGGTGACGGTCGGTTTGTTGGTGCCGACGGTTGCCGCGCCGGAGAAGGTGAGGTTCTTGGAGCCGGCGTAGGCGGTTGCCGTGTTGCCGTAGGTATCGAGCGCCGTGGTCGTGAGGTTGTCCGCTTCGCCCGCGGCGAGCGTGGTTGCGACCGCGGTGAGGGCGAATTTCGCGGCGGTTCCCGGCGCCACCGTTATCGCCAGCGTTGCTTCGGTGAGCGCGCCATCGCTGACTTTAAGGTTGGCGGCACCGCTCCTGTACAGGGTCATCTCGCCGTTTTTCCCGGCGGAAGCCGTCGCCACTCCAGCACTGAAGCTGATCGCCGTGGCGCTGCCGATTGGGATGTCGGTGCCGGCGGAGTTCGAGACCGTGGGGACTTCTCCGCTGGGGCTGGCGAGAGGCCCGGAGAAGGTGAGGCTGTGGGAGCCGGTGTAGCTGGTGGCGGTGTTGCCATAGGCGTCCTGGGCGGTGGTGGTGAGGTTGTCCCCGGCGCCGGCGGTGGGCGTGGTGGTGGTTGCCGTGAGAGCGAATTTGGCCGCCGCCGCCGGGGACACCGTCACTGCCAATGGGGTCGCGGTCGTGACCGTGCCGTCGGTGACCGAGATGCTCGCCGACTCGACCTTGTAGAGCGTCATCACACCGTTTTTGGAGGACGAGACAGTGGCGACGCCTGCGGTGAAGGTGACCGCGGTCCCAGTCCCGAAGGCCGTCGCGGTGCCCGAGCTGTTAACGACCGTGGGTTTGTTCGTGCCGATCGTCGTCGCCCCCGAGAAGGTGAGGGTCTTCGAGCCGGCGTAGGAGGTCGCAGTGTTGCCGTAGGTGTCGATGGCGGTAATTGTCAGGTTGTCGGCTTCACCCGCCGTCGGCGTCATGCTGACCGCGGTCGGCATGAACTTGGTCGCTGTCGCCGCTACCACGGTTACTGCCAGCGGCGTCGTGGTCGAGGTTGAGCCGTCGCTTGCTTCGATCGAGGTCGCGCCGCTTTTGTAGAGCCTCATCACTCCGTTCGCGCTGCTGGACACCGAGGCAACGCCGGCGGTGAAGTTGAGCGCTGTGGCACTGCCGAAGGCGGTTGTCGCACCGGAGCTGTCGGCGACGGTGGGCACGGTTCCGTTGGGACCAGCCGGGGCGCCGCTGAAGGTGATGCTGTGCGATCCGGTGTAGGTGGTGACCGTGCCCCCTTTCGCGTCCTTGGCCGTGATCGTGAGGTTGTCTGCGGCTCCGGCGGTCGGCGTCATTGAGGCGGCGCCGAGGTTGAAGTGGTCGATCGGGCCGACCGTGACGGTCGCCGCTTTGCCCGAGCTGCTCGTGCTCCAGGTGCGCCACTTGGCGGTGACGACGTAGGTATAAGTGCCAGGTTCGAGTTCGCTGTCGGTGCAGGTGACGAGGGTCAGCGTGAAGGTGCAGGTTCCGCCCGCATTTTCGCCATTGCGGGTGACCTTGTAGGTCACGGTCCCCGACCCCGGGGCGGTGACGGCGCTCCAGGTCAGCGCGACCGTGCCCCCGCTTGCCGGCGTGGCCGCGGTGATTGTCGGTGTGCTGATTGCCGAGACGGCCGCCGGGTTGCTGTCGCCGGCTCCCGTCGTCGTGAAGTAGGCGATCGCGGTGCCGGCCGCGATGATCGCGAGCAGGGCGAAGACCGCGAGCCCGACGATGCCGTTGGGGAGCAGCCGCCTCATCCTCTCGCGGTCCCGGAAAACGCCAGCGGGAACTGGGCTCGCTGACAGGCGTCCTGGCTCACGGGCAGGTCACGCAGCTGGATCGACGGCGCCGAGGCGCCGGGGGCAGGCAGGCTCACCGCCCCGTTTGCCGGCACTTTGATCGGGGCGGCGCTGGATGCGCTCGACTCGCCCAGGACGAGGTTTTCGGCGCTGCCGCAACCGGGCGGGTCGGCCGTTGCGCTGACCTGCAGGCTGGTGATGAGGATCGGCACCGAGTTCGGGTTGGTGATCGTCAGCGGCAGCGCCTGCGCGGGCGCCCCGGGGTACAGCGCACCGAGCCCGCCGAGCTGCGGCGTGATCGAGAAGTCCTTTGGTTCCAGCACCTGCCAGCGAAAGCGCGCCGTCCTACTGTGCTTCTTGCGCGTGCCAACGCTGCGCACCGAGAAGCTGTGGCTGCCCGCCGCCAGCTTGCTGAAGCTGACGGGAGACTGGCAGGCGCTCCACGGGCGGCCGTCGAGGCGGCACTGGAAGCGCGGCTTGCCGCTGCGGACGGTGAAGCCGAACTTGGCGCTGGTGGATGTGGCGAGCTTGTCCGGGTGCATGGCGATCTTGGGCTTGGGCAGCGAGGCGACTCCCTGGCTCCGCTCCGCCTTGGGAGTGGAGCCAGGGATGCCGCTGTGCTTCTTGGGGATGGCGGCGTAGGCGACGGCGCCGAGGCCGACGACTCCGGCCAGCAGGGCGATCAGCACCCCGCGCGTAGCGCGCATGAGCCCCGTCGCCCCCCGCGTGCTAGTTGCTGGTCAGGTGCAGCGTCAGCGTCGCGCCCTGGCAGGCATCCTGGCTGACGCCCGTTTCGTTCATCGTCAGGGTCCCGGTAGCCGCGACGCTCTGGCCGTTGCCGGGGTTGACCACTTGGTTGACCGGCACGGCAGCCATCGTGAAGTCCGGTTTTTCGCCAGTGAGTTTGGTGCTGCAGGTGGAGTGCCCGGCATCGGTGGTAATGCTCGAGAGCGTCACCGTGCCGACCCGCTGGACGCCCGAGGACGGGTTGTCCACCGTGAAGGAGACCGGCGAGGAGGAGCCTGGGTAGAGGCTCGATGAGATTGTGGCGTGCAGCGTCACCGCGGAGCTCGAGCCGACGGTGGCGGTGCCTGTGCCCGATCCGCTTGACGTGAAGTACGCAAACGCGACGCCGGCCACCGCGAGAGCGCAGGTGCAGCCGAGTGCGATAAACGCTCTCTTCTTGGTGATCCAGCGCATTGTTCCCCCTACTTAGATGGTGAATGGATTCGGGGCCTTGACCCCGACGGGGAGACATCGACGGATGACGTAACAGCCTTTAGCCTGCGAAGGGCAGACAGTTTTTCTTGCTCTTGTCCACTCTGTACAACGACTATTTAGCCTGCAAATACTGCATTTTGATTAGCCGTGGGCCAGCTCACGCTCGACGATTTCCGCCAGAGCGTCGGCGACTCCGTTGGCAGGAATGCTGCAGATTTGGGCCGCGGAAGCGGCGCCGCGCACGTCTTCGGCGGCCCGCAGAGCGTGCCAGTGGGAGTCATAGGACTCGCCCGCGGTGGCAATTGTGCGGCCATCGGCGCCGCGCAGGCGCCAGCGCCACTTGCCAACCAGGTCTTCGTAAGCGTCGAATTGGGGCATAACCGTGTCTCCTCTGTTCGAATACGAACACATGTTCGCACAGCGACCGGCGGCAAACCGAGTTCGATAGCGTGCCGCTTACCTGGCGTAAGTGCCTCGCCCTGAGCAGGAGATTTCATGACCTCGTCCACCCAGGACCGGACGCACCCCAATCTGACCCTGGCAGTCCTCGCCCTCGGCGGGATGGCCTACGCGCTGCTCAGCTCGGCCGTCGTGCCGGCCCTGCCGACGATGCAGCACGACCTCGGCACCAGCGAGACCGGGATCACCTGGCTGCTTACCGGCTACCTGCTGGCGGCCTCGGTCGCCACCTCGATCCTCGGCCGGCTCGGCGACATGTACGGCAAGGAGCGGTTGCTGCTCTGGACCCTGGTCATCCTCGGCGCCGGCACGCTGCTGGCGGCGGTCTCCACCTCGCTGCCGGTGCTGATCGCGGCCCGCTTCATCCAGGGCGCCGGTGGCGGCATCTTCCCGCTCGCCTACGGCATCGTCCGCGACGAGTTCCCGGCCGAGAAGGTGGCGGGCGGCATCGGCATGCTCTCGGCGATCCTCGGCATCGGCGGCGGCCTCGGCATCGTCCTCTCCGGCGTCATCGTCGAGCACCTCAACTACCACTGGCTCTTCTGGATCCCGCTGGTCGCCGTCGTGCTCGCCGCCGTCGCCACCTGGCGCTTCGTGCCGGAATCGCCGGTGCGCACCCCCGGCAAGATCAACTGGCTGGCGGCGGCCCTGATGACGATCGGGCTCTCGGCGGTGCTGCTGGCGATCAGCCAGACCACTACCTGGGGCTGGGTCTCGGGCAAGACGCTCGGCCTCCTCCTCTTCGGGGCGCTGGTGACGGCGGCTTGGATCGCGGTCGAGGTGCGCAGCCGCGAACCGCTGATCGACATGACGATGATGCGGGTGCGCGGCGTCTGGACCACCAACGCGGCCGCCTTCCTGCTTGGCGCCGGCCTCTACGCCTCCTTCGTCGTCTTCCCCCAGTTCGCGCAGCTGCCAAAGAGCACCGGCTTCGGCTTCGGCGCCTCGGTGGTGGTCTCTGGCCTCTACTTGCTGCCGGCGACGATTGGGATGACGATCCTCGGCCTGCGCGCCGGCCCGATTGCGGCCCGCTTCGGCTCGCGCAACGCGCTGCTGGCGGGGACGGTGTTCGCCACCGCCTCTTTCATCATGCTTGCTGTCGCTCACGAACACCCCTACGAGCTACTGATCGCCGCGGCGCTGCTTGGCGTCGGCATCGGCCTCTCCTTCGCCGCCCTCGGCAACCTGATCGTGCAGGCGGTCTCGCCGGAGCAGACCGGCGTCGCCAGCGGTATGAACAACGTGATGCGGACCCTCGGCGGCGCCCTCGGCGGTCAGCTCTCTGCCACCTTCATCGCCGATCACATGGTCAAGGACCTGCCCGCCGTCACCGGCTTCACCGAGACCTTCCTGATGGCCACGGGCTTCCTCCTACTCTGCTTCGGTGCCGGCCTGCTGGTGCCGCGCACGCTCGGCTCGCCGACCGCTGGCCCCGGGCCGGGTGGGGAGCCGGCGCTGGCCCCCGAGGCTGCGAGCGCCTGAGCCTTCCGGTGCGCCTTTTGCACCCAGGAGGTACATAAGGCGCACCGGAAACTGGGGCGGGACCTTCTAGGGTTCCGCCGTGGGCGTCCAACGGCTTGCCGCGAGCGTCACCGGCCCTCGCGGCCGTTGGGTGACCGTTGCGGTCTGGATCGCGCTTGGGGTTGCCGGCTTCGTCGGCCGCACGCAGATCAACGACGTCACGGCGGCGGGCCAGAGCAGCTACCTGCCCGCCCACGCCGAGTCGACCCAGGTCGTCGACCTGATGCAGCGCGATTTCAAGGGCGGCAACGACGTGCCGGTGCTGGTCGTCTTCGAGCGCAACGGTGGCCTGAGCACCGCCGACCTGAACACGATCGGCAAGCTCGGCGAAGGGCTGGAACGGCTCGGCCTCTCCGGCGCGACGCCGGTCTTCGCCCCCTTCTCCAAGCAAACGAAGCGGCCGCTGGGTGAGGTGACCCGTGTGGCGCGTGGGGTGGGGCCGATCTCGCGCGACGGCGAAGCCGCGCTTGTGGCGCTGGCGATCGACACCGAAGACCGCGGCGCCGTGGTCCAAGGCGTCAAGAAGATCCGCGCCTACCTCGCCGCTCACGCCCATCCGGGGCTGCACTCATATGTGACGGGGCCAGGCGGGGTGGCGGCCGACCTCGAGCAGGTCGCCGAAGATGCCGGACAGACGCTGCTGATCGCGACCCTCAGCCTCGTCCTGTTGCTGCTCTTGCTCGTCTACCGGGCGCCGTTGCTGGCACTGATGCCGCTGCTGGTTGTCGGCACCGCCTACCTGATCGCGATCGGGCTGACCTACCTCTTGATCCAGTCCGGCGCGATCGTCGTCAACACCGAGGGAACCTTCCTCTTGCTGGTGCTGATCTTCGGCGCCGGCACCGATTATTCGCTGCTGCTGATTCATCGCTATCGCGAGAAGCTCGGCGCCGGCGGCGAGCCACTGGCAGCCTTGCGCACCGCGCTGGCCGAGAGCGTGCGGCCGATCGCCGCCTCGGCGGCGACGGTGATCGCGGCGATGCTGGTGCTGCTGCTCGCCGACCTCGAGTCGACCCACTGGCTTGGGCCGGTGCTGGCAATCGGGATCGCGGTCATGCTCTGCGCCGGGCTCACCCTGCTGCCCGCCCTGCTGGCGATCCTCGGGCCGCGGGCCTTCTGGCCGGGGCGTGGTGCGGGGTCCGGCGAGAAGCGCCGCCTCTGGGCGGGCGTTGCCGGCCTGGTCCGCCGCCGGCCACGAGCGATCGTCGCCGGCGTCTTTGCCGTCCTCGTCGTCCTCGCCCTCGGCAACCTGATCCAGCACGGCACGATCGGCTTCGGCGAAGGCGAAACCCGCTCGAGCGAATCGAGCCGCGGCAACGAAGTCCTCGACGAACACTTCCCGCCCGGCGTCGGCTCGCCGCTGACCGCGGTGCTGCGGATCGGCGAAGTCGGACCGGCGCTACGAGGGCTCGAGCGGCTCGACTCGGTCCAGCTCGCCGTGCCGGTGCCGCCTTCCTCGGTCTCCGACATAGCGGCCTTGGCGATCGTGCTGCGCGGCAATCCCTACTCGGGTGAGGCAGCCGATCTGGTCAAGGGAGTGCGCGAGCGGCTGGCGGAGGTCGCCCCGGGTGCCCTCGTTGGCGGCATCCCGGCCGAGAACTACGACGTCGAGCAGACCAACGCCCGCGACACCAGGCTGGTCCTGCCGGTGGTGCTGGCCGTGGTCGGCCTGATCCTGATCTTGGTCCTGCGTGCGCTGGCCGCACCCGGCTACCTGATCGTCACCGTCGTCGCCTCCTTCGCGGCGACGCTGGGTCTGGTCACCTTCGCCTTCACCCAGCTCTTCGGCTCGAGCGGCATCAGCTTCGACCTCGTGCTGCTGGCCTTCATCTTCCTGGTCGCGCTGGGGGTCGACTACAACATCTTCTTGATGACCCGCGCCCGTGAGGAGGCGGTCGCCCACGGCACCCGGGAGGGGATCTTGATCGCGCTCGAGGACACCGGCGCGGTGATCACCGGCGCCGGCCTGATCCTTGCCGGCACCTTCGCCACCCTCACCCTGCTGCCGCTCGAACAGCTGGTCCAGATCGGCGCCACGGTCGCGATCGGCGTCCTGCTCGACACCTTCGTCGTCCGCTCGCTGCTGATCCCGGCGATCACGTACCTGTGCGGCGAGCGCGCTTGGTGGCCGGGTTCGGCCCGAGATCGCCCATTCGACGTGTAGACTCCTGATCTACATGGCTGTGAATGAGACCACCACGATTCGCGTCTCGGCTCGCACTCGAGATCGCCTGAAGATCCTGGCGGCGCGACGTGGAGAGCCGGCCGGCGAGGTAGTGGCGAAGCTCGTCAACGCCGCCGATGAGGAGGCGATGCTGGCTGAGATTGCGACTGGGTTCGAGAAGCTTGCGCAGAACCCCGCTGCTCTGGCCGCCTACCGGGCGGAGGCAGCCGAGATCGAGTCCGCCTTTGATGCGTCGACGCCTGAGTGGTAGGCGTTCGACCCCAGCAGGGTGATGTGTACTGGGCGGACCCCGATCCCACTCGGGGACGAGAGCAGGCCAAGCCGCGCCCTTTTGCGATTGTCTCGGTCGACCAGTTGAACCAGTCGAGTCTCGGTCTCTCGCTCGCTGTTCCCCTTACCCGAACCGATTTCAACAGTGCTCTACACCTCTCGATTCGCTCGCCCGAGGGCGGCTTGCGAGAGGACGGCTTTGCGATGCCCGAGCAGATGCGGGCGATCTCCCACGAGCGACTCAGCCGTCGGCTCGGGAACTTGCGTCCGGCAACCCTGGACGAGCTGCTGAAACGTTGTCGCGTTCTCTTGCGATAACGGGTCCGCATCGAACAACCAGCAGCCCGGCCGTCAGGACGAGAGTCCAGAAACCGCCGGCGATCGAGCCGAGCGCCAGCCAGCTGATCAGGTCTGCGTTTGAGCGCTGTGGGTATAGGGACTGCATGACCAACTCAGTGAAGAGCAGATTCGCCCGCAAGGCGGCCAAGGCCGGCGCCAAGCACAGCGCTCACGGCACCGCCTCGAAACTGAAGCGCCAGCCGATGCGGGCCGGCACACTGCTGCTCGCCGGCGGCATTTTTGGCGCTGCGGCTGGATGGCTCGCAGCGCGAAACAGCGCAGCGCCCGCGTCCCCCGCCTGAGTCCTGTAGAGATCCGGTGATGGGCGAGTTCCGTTACGAGGGACACCGGATCTCCTACGACTCCTACGGGGAGGGCGAGCGGGTGCTGGTGCTCGTCCACGGGCTGCTGATGAACCGCCGCATGTTCGAGCGGCTGGCGCCGGAACTGGCCGCGGCGGGCAATCGGGTGATCTGCGTCGACCTGCTCGGGCACGGGCGCTCGGACCGGCCCGAGGACCTGCGCCTCTACTCGATGCCGCTCTTCGCCCGCCAGGTGGCGGCGCTGCTCGATCACCTCGAGCTGGACTCGGCGGTGGTGGGAGGGACCTCGCTCGGCGCCAACGTCGCGCTCGAGCTGGCGACCCGCGACCCCGAGCGGGCCCGCGCCCTCTTCGTCGAGATGCCGGTCCTCGACAACGCCCTGCCGGCGGTCGCCGGCGCCTTCACCCCGGTCCTGCTCGGGCTGCGAGCGGCGCGCCCCGCCTTCGAGCTCACCTCCCGCCTCACCTCGCTGATCCCGCGCACCAGCTACCTGGTCGACATCGGACTCGACTGGGTGCGCCAGCGCCCCGGCCCCTCCGGTGCGGTGCTCGAGGGCCTGCTGCTGGGGGAGACCGCGCCGCATCGTGAGCAGCGCCTGAAGATCAAGCAGCCGACGCTGATCGTCGGCCACACGCGTGACCCGGTTCACCCGTTCAGCGACTCGGGCATGCTGGCCGAGGAGCTCGAGAACGGGCGACTCGTCGTCGCCAGCTCGATCTTCGAGTGGCGCCTCAAGCCCGCCCGCCTCACGGCTGAGCTGGTGGATTTCCTTGCCGAACTCACCTAGCCGGGCTCCTGTATTCGTCGATCGTTGAATCGGTACGCGTGGAGTTGCTAGGATGCCCGAGAATTCTGGAGCGATCAAGAGATTGAGAGGGACCCCGGGAGAGGGACCTCAGGGAGCTTCGAAGGGAGGAGCCCCACCCATAGCGCACCAGTGCCTTAATCGGTCAAAGGGCCGGCCTTAAAAGCCGGAGATCCGGGTTCGAGCCCCGGCTGGTGCATCGGAACCAAACGAACCGGTGACCGGCTATGGCGAACAATCTCTTTGACCAACTAGACGAAATCTCAACTGGCGGCGAGCAGGAGCGTCCCCTCTGGGCGGCGCGCGCTCCCTACCAACCACAGGGCGGCTTCGACCTGATGCTGGTGCCGCGGGTGAAGGGCTGGCAGGAGGATGCCGAGGCGATCGCGGCGCTGGAGCGGATCGAAGGCGAGCCCTGGGTCGAGAGCATCGACCGCGAGGGCAGGCAGGTTCAGGCACGCCTTACCGACGATTGGATCGAGGCCGCCGGCGGCGCCCTCACCTCCGGCGAGGCACCGTCGCACACCGACCTGGCCGGGGGCCGCCGCTTCGCGCTCAACTTCTGGGATGCCAACTCGACCAAGGCCCTGCACATCGGCCACCTGCGCAACCTGGCGCTCGGCAACGCGCTCGGCTCGGCGCTGACCGAGGCCGGCGGCAAGGTCGAGCGGCGCAGCATCATCTGCGACGTCGGTCGCAGCATGGGCGAGGCGATGGCGGGAGTGGTCAAGAGCGGCCGCCACACGCAGTCCTCGCCGGGTGGTGGCGAGAAGAGCGATCACTTCGTCGGTGCCTGTTACGCCGAGTACGTCAAGACCGGGCCCTCGCTGAATGGCGGCGGGGAGGAACCCGGCGACTCCCTGACCCGCGAGCTCGACGTCCACCACGACAGCGCCGACGAGTTGCTGCAGAGCGTCCTCAATGGCGACCAGGCGGCGATCGAGCTCTGGTCGAAGACGCGTGCCTGGGTGATCTCGGGCCAGCGCAAGACGCTGGCCCGCCTGGGCATCTCCTTCGACCGGGTCTTCTTCGAGTCCGATTTCCTGCCGGAGGTGGCCGAGCTCTCGAACCTCGGCCTCGAGCACGGCATGCTGCAGCGGCGCCCCGACGGCGCCATCGTCTACCTCACCAACCACGAGGAGCTGGAGGAAATGCCGTTGCTGCGCGCCGACGGCCTGCCCACCCAGCACATGCGGGCATTGGCTTACTGGATGGCCGCTCCGGGCCTCGAAGGAACCACCTCGATCCAGATCTGTGGCGCCGAGTGGGCCGCTCACGTCACTTGCCGGCGCCAGCTGATGGACGAGATGATGGCCAAGGGGGCCGGTGCCGAGATCAACCACCCCAAGCACGACGTCTTCCACGGGATGGTCTCCAAAGAGCGCCAGTCGGTCTCCTCGAGCAAGAAGGACGCACTGCTGATCGACGACCTCGCCGAGTGGCTCGACGGGGCGATCGAGGAGGGGGAAGAAAGCGCGGCGGTACGCCGCCGCCACCCCAGCGCCGAGGCGATCGTGCCGCAGGTCGCGCTCGGCTTCTTCCTCATGCACGACAACACCAAACCGCTTGACTTCGACTCGGAGAAGCTCCTGCGCGCCGAGTACAACCTCGGCTGGGACCTGGCCCGGGCCCGCGCTCACAACGGCAAGGGTTCCGGCACCGTGACGGCCGAGCCGGCGCGGGATCCCGACTACCGCTTCGCCGTGGTGCAGTCGGAGATGTACCGACGCCACCTGCAGCAGGCGGTCGAGCGGCTCGACGTCAGCCCGCTGGCCAAGTACGTCGCCCACCTCTCGCGCTGGTACGTCGAGGAGGACCGCGAGCCCCACGTGCAGGAGGCGATCCAGGCAGCGCTCGCCCAGGGCGCCCGCGGCCTCGGCTTGGAGACAGTTCGATGAGAACGCTGCTGGTCGACAACCACGACTCCTACACCTACAACGTCTTCCACCTGCTGGCCGGCGTCTCGGGCGAGGAGCCGATCGTGGTCGACAACGACGCCGTCTCTTGGCGGGCGCTGGAGCGCTGGGACTTCGACGCGATCGTGCTCTCGCCGGGCCCGGGGACGCCGGGGCGCTGGCATGACTTCTGCGTCTGCGACGACATCCTCCGCTTCAGCGAGATCCCGGTGCTCGGCATCTGCCTCGGCCACCAGGGCCTGGGCAAAATGCTCGACGGCGAGGTGCGCAGCGCCCCCGAGGCGATGCACGGCCGTCTCAGCAAGATCTTCCATGAAGGCGACGGCCTCTTCGACGGTATCCCGCAGGGCTTCCCGGTCGTCCGCTACCACTCGCTGGCGATCACCGGCATGGGTCCCGACGGCAACGTCTGCGCCTGGGCCGACGATGGGGTGGTGATGGGGATCGAACACCGCAAACGGCCGCTTTGGGGCGTCCAGTTCCACCCCGAGTCGATCGCCACCGACCACGGCGCGAGGCTGGTCGAGAACTTCTTCAACCTCGCCCGCGAGCGCAAAGGGACGCCGGTGCGGGCGACCAAGCGTCCGGACGGCGCCCGCCCGCGCAACGCCCCGGCGGCCAGCGCGCCGGCCCCAAACGACACCCACCTGCTCCTGCGCTCGATCCCCGGCGAGGCCTCGACCGAGGCCCTGTTCGAACGCCTCTTCGCCGACGAGGAGCACGCCTTCTGGCTCGATAGCGCCGACGCGCCGACGCGCCTCGCCCAGGCTTCCTACCTCGGCACCAGTGCCGGCCCCGACCGCTGCGTGCTGGAAGCCGACGTCTCCGCCGGCACGGTGACGACCTACGGTGAACGCAGCAGGTCGAGCGAGAGCGGTTCGATCTTCGACGTGCTCGACCGCGAGCTGGCGGGGCGCTCGATCGAGACTCCGGATGGAGTGGCGCCGAACTTGCTCGGCGGCTTCGTCGGCTACCTCGGCTACGAGCTGAAGGCCGATTGCGGCTCGACCAACGTCCACGTCTCCGACGTCCCGGATTCCGTGCTGATGCTGGCCAACAGGGTCATCGCCGTCGACCACGCGCGCCACCGCACCCACGTGGTCGCGGTGCGGGCGGGCGAGGACGCCGGCGCCGAGCGCTGGCTCGGCCGGGCCGAGGCGGTTGTCCGCGACCTGATCGCCAACCCGCCCGCCGCTCCCAGCGCCGCCGACCCGGCTTTCGGCGAGCCGAGCGCCGCACACGTCCGCTTCCAGTGCGGCCGCGGGCGCGAGCAGTACCTCGCCGACATCGATCGCTCGCAGGCCGAGATGGCCGCCGGAGAGTCCTATGAGGTCTGCCTCACCGACCAGATCTCGACCACGGCCGAACCCGACCCGTTCGACCTCTACCGCAACCTGCGCCGCAGCAACCCGGCGCCCTTCGCCGCCTTCCTCAAGCTGGGCGACGTCGCCGTGGTCAGCTCCTCGCCGGAGCGCTTCCTCTCGCTCGACCGCGAGCGCCGGGTCGAGGCGCGGCCGATCAAGGGCACGACGAGGCGCTCCGCCGATCCGGCCGAGGACGCGGCGCTGAAAGCCGAGCTGACCGATGACGAAAAGACCTACGCCGAGCACCTGATGATCGTCGACCTGCTGCGCAACGACCTCGGCATCGTCTGCGAGGTCGGCAGCGTCGCCGTCCCCGAGCTGATGGTGGTCGAGGACTACGCCACCGTGCACCAGCTGATCTCCACGGTCGAGGGGCGGCTGCCGGCCGATCGCTCCGCCGCCGAGCTGACCCGGGCCTGCTTTCCCGGCGGCTCGATGACCGGCGCGCCGAAGCTGCGCACGATGGAGATCATCGACGACCTCGAGGCCGAGGCGCGCGGCGTCTACTCCGGCGCGATCGGCTACTTCGGCCTCGACGGGGCGATGGACCTGAGCATCGTCATCCGCACGATCGTGATGCGCGAGGGGCGGACGACGATCGGCGCCGGCGGCGCGATCGTGATGCAGTCCGACCCGGTCGACGAGTTCGACGAGATCCTGCTCAAGGCGAAAGCGCCGATGGCGGCGATCGCCCGCACGGCCACCGGCAGCGACTCGCCTGACTCCTGGAGCGTCGAGCTCGAGCCGGCGGGGGCAAGGATCCAGGCGGCCTGATGGAGGCGTCCGCGGAACCGAAGTGCCGGGTGCGCGAGGCGACCGAGGCCGATGTGCCGGCGGTCGCGGCGGCGCTTGGCGAGCTGCTGGTCGAGCTCAGTGGCGGCGGGCCGACGGAGAGCGAGCTCGAGGCGGCGAGCGCTGAACTGGTCAGGGATAGGGGGATGGGTGCCCTGCTGGTGGCGGAGGCAGGGGGCGAGGATGGGCTCGTGGGCGTCCTCGCCGCCAGCTGGCAGCACGCGATCCACGTTCCCGGCCGCTACGGCACGATCCAGGACCTCTGGGTGCACCCAGAGTGGCGCAGTCGCGCGGTCGGCCACGAGCTGGTCGAGGCCTATTGCGCGCTCGCTCGCAGGGAGGGGGCCAAGCGGATCGAAGTTGGCCTGCCGCGCGAGGACTTCGAGCGCATCGACGCTACCACCGCCTTCTACCGCGCCAACGGCTTCGAGCACCTCGGCCCACGCATGCGGAGGAAGCTGTGAGTTCGGAGCTCTTGCTGGTCGAGCAGCGCGCGAGCGCTGCGGGCGAGGATGACGGCGCCCACTGGATCCTCGAAGGCGGGCGGATCCTGCCCGGCGTCGACGACAACCGCCGCATGTCCGAGCTCGGGCGCGGCTTGTTGCGCCACCCGGGTGTGCGAGTGACCGCCGCCGACACCGACAGCGAAGACGTCGAGCAGACGCTCAGCGTCCTGCACGAGCCCGGTTATCTCGAGGCGCTGGCCGAGGTCTCGGCCGAGCCGGTGGTGATCCCGGAGCTGACCCCGCCGGGCCTGCCGCCCGACATCCCCGTCAGCGCGGGCCTTGTCGATGCCGCCCGTGAGGGAGTGCGCACGGCGATGACCGCGGCCGAGCGGCTGACCGAAGGCGCCCGATTCACCTACGCGCTCTGCCGCCCGCCCGGCCACCACGCCGGCCCGGCCTGGTTCGCCGGCTACTGCTACCTCAACACCGCGGCCGCGGCGGTGCAGGTCCTGCGCCAAGCCGGCGTCAGCCCGGTCGGCATCCTCGACGTCGACCTGCACTACCCCAACGGCACCGCGGCGATCGTGGCGACGATGGGCGATACGAGCCTGCACTCGTTGCACGCGGCGCCGGTGACCAACGTCGCCGGCGGCGAGGTCGAACCGGCCAGCGATCGCGAGGTGGCGATCGAGTTCCCGATCGTTCCCGATTCCGCGCGGTACCTCGAGGCGCTCGCCGGGTCGCTCGACGAGCTTGCCCCGGAGTCCGCCGCGCTGGTCGTCTCGCTCGGCTACGACATCGTCGCGGGCGACCCGCACGGCTCCTGGGAGTTCGAGCCGGGCATCTTCACCGAGATCGGCCGCCTGCTCGCCGCCTGCGGCAGGCCCGTCTGCGTGATCCAGGAGGGCGGCTACGCCCTCGACCAGCTCGCCGCCTGCAGCGAGGCATTCGCGGCCGGCCTGCTTGGCGGCACGCCGGTGGCTTCCGGTGCGCCTTTTGCACCCCCGGAGTACATAAAGCGCACCGGAGCGGCTGGACGATGAGTGAGAACGGGCTGACCGGGTTTCGCCAGCGGCTCGACCCGATCGACGAGGAGATCGCGCGCTTGCTGGGCGAGCGCTTTGAGATCTGCCGCGAAGTCGCCGCTTATAAGAGTGAGCACGGGATCCCGATGATGCAGCCCGCACGGGTCGCCGAGGTGCGCGCCCGCTACCTCGCCCGCGGCGCCGCGGTAAACCTGCCCGAAGACTTCACCGCGGCGCTCTTCGAGCTGCTCATCGGCGCCACCTGCAAGCTCGAGGACGAGCTGATGGAGGGGGCGGTCGCGAGCGAGGGGGAGGAGCGGTGAGCGTCGCGCTGCCGCCCGGGCCCTCGCTGTCCGCCGAGGAGCAATCGGCGCGCTGGTCGAGCGAGCCGCTGCCCTTCCTCGAGGAGTGCAGGGAGCGCTACGGCGACACCTTCACCCTGCGCCTGCGCCACCTCGGCACCTGGGTCCTGCTCTCCGATCCCGAGGACGTCAAACGGGTCTTCTCGACCGACACCAACGACCTTGGCGTCGGCGTGCCGAACCTGGCCCTGCGGCCGGTCCTTGGCGCCCACTCGGTGATGCTGAGCGAGGAGCCCGAGCACATGGCCCGCCGCAAGCTGATGCTGCCGCGCTTCCACGGTGAGCGGATGCGCGAGGACGCCGAGATGATGACCGAGCTGGCGCGGCGCGAAGTGCGGGCCTGGCCGGTCGGCGAGCCGTTCGCGCTCTGGCCGCGGATGCAGGCGCTGACCCAGGAGGTCGTGATGCGGGCGGTCTTCGGCGACGACGAGGGCCGGCTGGACCGGCTGCGGGACCTGCTCACCGATCTGACCGCGGCGGTCAACGACGAAGAGCGTCTGCGCGAGCTTGCCGAGCGCGGCCCGCAGTGGCTCGAAGACAGCCCCGGCTGGCGCGCGGCGATGGCGCCGGTCGAAGCGGAGGTGCTGGCCGAGGCCGCGCGGCGTCGTGCGGCTGGGGAGGACGGACGCAAGGACGCGGTCTCGATCCTGATCGAGGCGCGCACTGAGGACGGCTCGCCGCTGAGCGAGAAAGAGCTGCGCGACGAATTGCTTACCCTGCTCACCGACGGCCCCACCTCGAGCTCGCTGGCCTGGGTCTTCGAGCGCCTCTTGCGCCACCCCGAGAAGCTCGCCCGCCTGCAGTCCGAACTGCTCGCCGGCGAGGGCGAGGCCTACCTCGACGCGGTGATCAAGGAGACGCTGCGCCTGCGGCCGCCGGTCTCGGTCGTCGTGCGGCGATTGCTGAAGCCGGCGACCCTGGGCGGCTACGAACTCCCCGCCGAGACCCTGATCGCGCCCTGCGTCTACCTGATCCACCACCGCGCCGACGTCTACGAGAAGCCCGGCGAGTTCATCCCCGAGCGCTTCCTCACTCAGCGCGCCGCGGTGCCGACCTGGATCCCCTTCGGCGGCGGCGCCCGCCGCTGCCTCGCCGCCAGCTACGCCGAACAGGAGATGAAGCGGGTGCTGCGCACCGTGCTCGAGGAGGTCGAGTTGGAGCCGGTCGAGTCCGAGGGCGAGCGGGTAACGCGGGGAGCGATCGCCTTCAGTCCGGCCCAGCACGGCCTCGTCGTCGCCAAGCCGAGGACGCACGCCTATGTCTGATTACGACCTGATCGTCGTCGGCGCCGGCGCCAAGGCCGCCGGGATCGCGACCAAGGTCCACATCGCCAACAGCCTCGGCCTCGCCCGGATCTCGCTGCTGGTGATCGAGGGCACCGAGGTCGCCGCCTCCTGGAAGGGCCGCAACGGGATGACCTCGGGCGAGGAGCCGCTGGCAGTGACCCCGATCAAGGACGTCGGTTTCCCGTACCAGAGCCACATCGAGTTCGGCGAGGCCGGCGAGGCGATCGACGCGGCGCTGGCCCAGTTCACCTGGCAGCAGCACATGATCAGCACCCGTCGCTACGCCCGCTGGGTCGACGCCGGCTCGCCCCAGGTGCGCCATCGCGATTACGGCGAGTACCTGACCTGGGTGCTCTCGCGGGCGAGCGAGGGGGTCGAGCACCTGGCCGCCCGGGTCATCGAGGTGACGCTCGATGACGAGGGTGAGCGCTGGCTGGTCGAGGCGGAAACGACCGCGGGCAGAGAGGTGCACGCCGGCAGCGCCTTGGTCCTCACCGGCCCCGGCATCCACCGCGCCTTCCCCCACGAGCCGGCGGTGGCCGAGCGGGTCTTTCACTGCGACAGCCGTCGCGAGGAGTTCGCCCGCATCCCCGCCGGGACCCAGTGCGACGTGGCGATCGTCGGCGGCGGCGAGAGCGCGCTCAGCGCGACGATGTTCCTGCGCGGGATGCGCCCGGACTGTCGCTACACGATCTACACGCCGATGCTGCCGATGAGTCGCGGCGAGAGCTTCCTCGAGAATCGCGTCTTCTCCAACCCCGACACGGTCGAATGGGAGTCGCTCGATCAGCAGACTCGGCGCGACTTCGTCAAGCACTCCGACCGCGGCGTCTTCGACCCGCCCAGCCTGGCGGCGATCGCCTACGACGAGCGCTGCCGCTTCGTCACCGGCCGCGTCACCGACGTCGGGGAGGCGGCCGAGGGGGTGCGGCTCGAGTTCGAGGCGCCCGAAGGCGCCGGCAGCAGGGAGCACGACTTCGTCGCCAACTGCACCGGCTTCGACCTGCTGGCGCAACTGCGCACCCTCTTCCCGGCGACGGTGCGCGAGCGGATCGAGCGCAGCTGCGGCCCGATCTGGGACCAGCCGGCCGGCAGCGAGGTGCCGATCGGCCGCAACCTGGAGCTGAAGGGCCTGCGCCCCTGGCTCCACATCCCCGGCCTGGCCGGCCTCAGCCAGGGCCCCGGCTTCGCCAATCTCGGCGCCCTCGGCCTGCTCTCAAACCGGCTGCTGCAACCGCTTATGGTCGCAAATACCGAATTACTTGACAGCTATAAACCGGTCGCATAGGGTCGCGGCGACGACGACGAAGGCAGGGGTGCAATGGAGAGTTTGAGGCGAGTGCTGGGCAAGGCGCGGGCGCGTACCGGGTTGCTTGCGATCGCGGTAGTTGCCGCTGCCTTGCTCGCCGGTTGCGGTGGGTCCTCCTCGGGGAGTAGTGAAAAGGCCAGCCTCACCGGCTCCGGCTATCCCGGGGTGGACGCAGCCAATACGCGCAACGCCACAAGCACGATCGACAGCTCCAACGTCGGCTCTCTCTCAGTGGCGTGGAAAGCGCCGATTCGCGGCGTCAGCGCCTTTGGTAGCTATGCCTCGACGCCGGTGATCGACAAGGGCGTGATCTACTCGCAGGACCTCGCCTCCAATGTGCAGGCGCTGAACCTCGAAACCGGTGAAGTGCTCTGGACGGCCTCTTTCGAACAGCCCAGCTACGGCCCCAACGGCATCGTCGTTGCCGACGGGCGGGTCTACGGCGGCACGGCGACAGAAGCCTTTGCGCTTGACCAGAAAACCGGCGCGGAGCTCTGGACGGTCCCGCTCACGCGCAACAAGCACGAGGGCATCAACATGGCACCTGGCTTCAGCGAAGGCAAGGTCTTCATCTCCACCGTCCCGGTCAATGCGGCCGAGTCATATGAAGGCGGCGGCGCCGGCGTGCTCTGGGCTCTCGACGCGAAGTCGGGCAAGAAGCTTTGGCACTTCAACACGGTGCCGCTTAGCCTCTGGGGCAACCCCAAGGTGAACTCCGGCGGCGGCGTCTGGTACCCGCCGGCGTTCGACGACAAAGGCTCTATGTATTTTGGGGTCGGCAACCCGGCGCCGTTTCCCGGCACCGGCGAAGACCCGTGGGGGTCGAGCCGCCCGGGGCCCAACCTCTACACCGACTCGCTGGTCAAGCTCGAGACCAAGACCGGCAAGCTCGACTGGTACCACCAGGTCACCCCGCACGACATTTACGACTGGGACTTCCAGGGGCCGCCGATCCTGATGAAAGCGGGCGGCAAGCCGATCGTCGCGGCGGCGGGAAAGTCCGGGATCGTGCTCGCGGCCGATCCCCAGAGCGGCAAGATCCTCTGGCAGACGAAGGTCGGCAGGCACAGCGGCAACGACGACGACGGCCTGCTGGCGATGCGCGGCGAAGAGTCGAAGATCAAGACCCCGGCCACCGTGTATCCGGGGGCGCTGGGCGGCGTGATCGCCCCGATGTCCACCAACGGCTCGAGCCTCTTCGTACCGGTGGTGAACAGTCCCCAGGAAATAGTTTCAGGCAGCGAAAAAGAAGAACCGGGCCCGTCGACCGGTGAAATCGTCGCCCTCGATGCCGCCACGGGCAAGGTCATCTGGAAAGAAGAAACGGCCAGCCCCGCCTTCGGCGCGACCACGGCCGCCAACGACCTCGTCTTCGCCACCACTTACGAAGGCACGCTCTCGGCCTACGACGCCAAGACCGGCCAGGTCGTCTGGCGCGAAAAGCTGCCGGCCGGGAGCAATTCCGGGGTGATGCTCAACGGCGACACCCTGATCGCGCCGGCCGGTATTGCCGCCGCGGCCGGCCAGACGGCGCAGATACTCGCCTTCCGCGCCGGCGGATAGCGACCCGGTCGGACTTGGCGAAACCCCCGCGCACGTCTGGCGGCGGCGGACGCTGCGCGGTACGGCGTCCTCAGTCGGCCAAATAGCGCTGCTATTCGGCCTCCCTGCGTCCTTGTCCCGCTTGGTCCGGCGCCCGCCAGCCGCACACGCGGGTTTCGCCAATCCCGACCAGGTCGCTCGCTACTAGCTAGGCCGCCACCTCGCGCAGGCGGTGGCTGTCGACGTCATAGACGAAGCCACGGATCGCGTCGCGGTGGGGGATGAAGGCGGAGCGCCGCACGCGCAGGATCGACTGACGCACGTCGGCGTCGAGGTCTTTGAACGACTCGATCGCGAAAGAGGGGGAGACGCCGGTCTCTTCGCGCAGCTCGGCGCGGAAGCCGTCGTCGCTGATCTTTTCCATACCGCAGTCGGAGTGATGGATCAGCATCACCTCGCGGGTGCCGAGCAGCCGCTGTGAGATCGCCAGCGAGCGGATCACGTCGTCGGTGATCAGGCCGCCGGCGTTGCGCAGGACGTGCGCCTCGCCGTTGCCGAGTCCGAGCGCGGCGAAGACGTCGAGGCGCGAATCCATGCAGGTGACGATCGCCAGCTCGCGGCTTGGGCGCACGTCCAGGTGGCGTTCGGGCAGGGAGTCGGCGAACTCCTCGTTTTGCGCGATCAGCTGGTCGATGACGCTCATCTCGCGGACCCTAGAGGACGGGTGGTAGCGGGGGCGAGTTGACAGCGATCGAGATGGCGTACTACCTTGTGTATGCGGAGAGGGGGCCAATGCGGTTTGGAAGCACTGCACGATATCCGGGCTGAGCTCGTCGCCCGATTGCGGGCGCGTTCTGCTGAGATCGAAGACACGGTCTACAACCAGGTCCGTCGGATGGCGGATCCGGTCGAAAGGGACGATCCCGAGTACCGCGCCTACCTGCGTGCCACGGTGGCCGAGGCGATCGACTACGCGCTGCTGGGCATCGAGCGGGGTGAGGACTGGGAAGGCCCGATCCCGGAGGCGGCGATGGTGCAGGCGCGCCGGGCGGCTCGCACCGGGGTCAGGCTGGACGCGGTCCTGAGGCGCTACGCGGCCGGCGATCGCCTGGTCAGCGAGTTCGTCGTCGACGAGGCGGCCCAGCTGCCCAACGAGGCGATGCGCCCGCTCGTGCGAGCCGTGGGCCCGCACGTCGACCGGATGATGGCAGCGGTCGCGACCGAGTACATGGACGAGCTGGAGCGGAGCCGGCGCTCGCCGGCCCAGCGGGTCGCCGAACGGGTGCAGCGCTTGCTCGCCGCCGACTCGCCTGTCGACGCGGCTCGGCTCGACTACGAACTCGACGCCTGGCACCTGGGCCTGGTCATCACCAGCTCCCGCCCCGACGTCGCCGCCCGCACCCTGTCGGCCGGCCTCAGCCGCCAGTTGCTGGTGGTGCCGCAGGGCGACGACGGCGCTTGGGCCTGGCTCGGCGGCCGCGAGCGGCTTGCCGTGATCGAGGTCGAGCGCTACCTGGCCACCGGTGCCCTCGGGGACGTGACGCTGGCCGTTGGGGAGCCGCGCTTTGGGCTCGAGGGCTGGCGCCTCACCCACTACGAGGCGAGGGCGGCCCAGCAGGTGATGCTGCGCCGGCCGCACCCCTTCATCCAGGCCAGCGACGTGGTGCTGCTCGCCGCGGTCTTGCGCGACGAGCTGCTGGCCAAGTCGCTGCGCGAGACCTACCTCGCCCCGCTCGATGAACACGGCGACACGGGCCTCGGCCTGCGCGAGACGCTGCGGGCCTATTTTGACGCCGGTTTCAACGCGGCGACCGCGGCGGCTGCGCTGGAAGTCGATCGGCACACGGTTCAGCGTCGCCTGCGCAAGGTCGAGGAGGCGCTGGGCCGGCTGCTGCACTCCTGCCACGCTGAGCTCGAGGTCGCCCTCGTGCTCGAGGAGCTCGACGAAGAGGTCTCGCGGCCGAGCCTGCCCGCCGTCGGAAGTGGGTAGGACAAAGGCCCGTCAGGCACGCGATGGGACACTTTGGCGTCCTGGGAGTCCTGCGCGCACCATATTGGTGTAGCGGCGTCTGAACCCTTTCTGTACATCTATTCATGCAGTGGGAGGCGAGGCGCACTCGACCGCGAGTGCCCTGGTCGTGTCAGCAAAAGCGGCGAGGCAAGGGTCATGTCAGGGTCCCCAGAGATCGTTCAAGCGATTCCGGTTCCGGCACCCATTTCTGCGGGTGATACGGCTGCGTCAAGGCTCGAACCGGGCGGCGCTGAGCGGCGCCCGGTCTCGGGGATCTCGAAGGTCGCCTGGGTGCCAGCAGCGGACCTCGGGCAGGCGGAGTGGCTCTCGACCGGTCGGCGCCTGGGGGCTATTGGACGCTGCAGCCAGTGGTGGATCGGCGACTGGATCCGCTTCGGCACCGCTCGCTGGGGCGAGAAGTACACCGAGGCGGCGCGGGTCACTGGCTATGACGTCGCCAGCCTGCGCAACATGGCCTGGGTGGCCGCGCAATTCGACCCGTCACTACGTAGTGACAAGCTCAGCTGGAGCCATCACGTCCTGCTGGCGCCGCTGACAGAGGACGAGCAGCATCGCTGGATCGCGCAGGCAGTAGAGCAGCGTCTCTCGGTCGCCGACCTGCGCCTCGAGCTGCGCGCCAGGCGCCATCGGGATCTCGAGGAGGAGCGAGGGTCGGCAGGTGTAGGGCCCCCGCGGGAGGGAGTAGGGGTATGTCCGCATTGTGGTCACGCACTGAGCGAGTCGGGCGCCTAGCCGGCGCGAGTTGCGGGTGAGCCCTCGCCTCTTCGCGGTCAGCGATCTGCACGTCGATCACCCCGAGAACCGCGAGCTCGTCGAGGGCATGCACCCAGAGTCGGCGGGCGACTGGCTGATCGTCGCCGGCGACGTGGCCGACGGCGAGGCGGGCATTGAGTGGGCCCTGCGCCTGCTCGCAGATCGCTACGAGCGGGTGATCTGGGCCCCTGGCAACCACGAGCTACTCACCTATCGCGACGATCCGCTGCGGCTGCGCGGCGAGCGTCGCTACGCGCACCTGGTCGAGCTCTGCCGGCGGATCGGTGTCGCCACCCCCGAGGACCCGTTCCCGCTCTGGGAGGGGCCCGATGGACCGGTGCTTCTGGCACCTCTCTTCCTGCTCTACGACTACTCGTTCGGCCTCAACGTCGCGCCGACCAAGGCGGAGGCGCTGCGGCGTGCGCACGAGGTCGGCGTCGTCTGCGTCGACGAGTACCTCCTGCACCCCGATCCCTTCCCCAGTCGCGAGGCCTGGTGCGCGAGCCGGGTTGCCGCGACCGAGCGGCGGCTGGCGGCGGCGGACCCGGAGCTGCCGACGGTCCTGATCAACCACTTCCCGCTGATCGCCGAGCCGACCCGGGTGCTTCGCCATCCCGAGTTCGCCCAGTGGTGCGGCACGGTCGCGACCGCGGATTGGCACCGCCGTTTCCGCGCCACCGCAGTCGTCTACGGGCACCTGCACATCCCGCGCACGACCTGGCACGACGGCGTGCGCTTCGAGGAGGTCTCGCTCGGATACCCGCGCGAGCGGGCGCGCTGGCCCAGCTGGATCGGCCGGCCGCGGGAGGTCCTGCCGGGGGCCGGGCATGCTTGAGCAAATCCTGCCCGATGCCGCCGTAGTCATCGCTACGACCGGCGAGCGCGAGGTCGAGCTGTTCGCCGAGGAGAAGCTGGCGGTCGGCAACGCGGTCGAGGTGCGCCGCCGCGAGTTCGTCACCGCACGGGCCTGCGCGCGCGAGGCGCTGGCGCAGCTCGGTCATCCCGACCAGCCGGTGCCGGCCGGCGCGCGCGGCGAGCCGCTCTGGCCGGCGGAGATCGTCGGCAGCATCACTCACTGCAGCGGCTACCGGGCCTGCGCGGTCGCGCCGCTGAGCGAGTTGATCACGATCGGGGTCGACGCCGAGGTCGGCGAGCCGCTCCCGGCCGGACTGATCGGCGACATCGCCCTGCCCGAGGAGCGGCGCTGGATCGAGCTGGCCGCGGCCGAGGATCCCACGGTCAGCTGGGACCGCCTGCTCTTCAGCATCAAGGAGTCGATCTACAAGGCCTGGTTCCCGCTGACGCGGAGCTGGCTCGGATTCGAGGACGCCAGCGTCGCGATCGACCGCTCGCGCGGAACCTTCTCCGCCAGCCTGCTGGTGCCGGGACCAACCCTGGGTGGGCGCAAGCTCGATGGCTTCAGCGGCCGCTGGCTTGCCGCCGACGGCCTGCTTCTCAGTGCGATCGCCCTGCCGGCGCGCTGATCGTCGCAGCGGTTTTTGGGTTTCGCACCAGCTGCGAACTAGGGTGTTTTCGCTGCACCTGTGAACAGCCTAGGGAGGGTTTGATGACGGGGGCCTCGGGGGATGGCTCAGTGATCGCGGTGGTCGGCATCTCGTGCCGGCTGCCGCATGCGCCAGGACCGCAGGCCTACTGGCAGCTGCTCGCCGAGGGTCGCGAGGCGATCTCGGAGCTGCCTGCAGAGCGCTGGCAGCTGGCCGATCTGTCTCCGCTCGATTTCGAGGACGAGGGGGGGAGTCGCCTCGGCGGCTTCCTCGAGGGGGTCGAGCGCTTCGATCCGGCCGTCTTCGGGATCTCCCCCGCCGAGGCAGCGGCGATGGACCCGCAGCAGCGGCTCGCGCTCGAGCTCGCCTGGGAGGCGCTGGAGGACGGCGGGGTCGCGCCGAGCTCGCTGCGCGGTTCATCGGCCGGCGTCTTCCTGGGTGCGATCGCCGGCGACTACGCGACCCTGGCCGACCGGCGCGGTCCCGAGCAGGTCAACCGTCGCACCGCCGTCGGCCTCTACCGCAGCATCATCGCCAACAGGATCTCCTACGTGCTTGGGCTTGGTGGTCCGAGCCTGACCGTCGATGCCGCGCAATCGTCCTCACTGGTCGCCGTGCACCTTGCCTGCGAGAGCATTCGCCGGGGCGAGAGCGAGCTGGCGCTCGCCGGCGGCGTCCACCTCAACCTCGATCCGCGCGGCGCGCTGAGTGCGGCGCGGGCCGGCGCGCTCTCTCCGAGCGGGCGCTGCTTTGCCTTCGATGCCCGGGCCGACGGCTTCGTCAGGGGCGAGGGCGGCGGCGTCGTCGTGCTCAAGCCGCTGGCGAGCGCCCGGGCCGACGGTGACCCCATTTACTGCCTGATCCGCGGCAGCGCCGCCAACAACGACGGCGGCGGCCCGAGCCTGACGTCGCCTAACCAGGCGGCCCAGGAAGCAGTGCTGGCGAGCGCTTACCGGCGCGCCGGGGTGAAGCGCAGCGAGGTCCAGTACGTCGAGGCGCACGGCAGTGGCACGCCGATCGGGGACCCGGTCGAGGCGGCGGCTCTGGGCAAGGTCCTGGGGTCCGGTCGCACCGACTCGACCCCGCTCCTGGTGGGCTCGGCGAAGACCAACGTCGGTCACCTCGAGGGGGCGGCGGGGATCGCCGGGCTGATCAAGCTGGCGCTGGCGATCGATCGCCGCCAGCTTCCCGCCAGCCTCAACTTCGAGCAGCCCAACCCGAAGATTCCGCTGCAGGCGCTCGGGCTGCGCGTCCAGGACGAGTCGGGTCCCTGGCCGCGCGCCGGTGAGCTGCTTGCCGGAGTCAGCTCTTTCGGCGTTGGCGGCACCAACTGCCACGTGGTTCTCGCCGAGGACCCGGCCAGGAATCAGAAGAAGTCGACTGAACGGGAAAATATTTCTAAAGCTGAAGGGGTGGCCGCAGAGGCGCCACCGCTCGGCCTGGCGCCGCTGGTGCTCTCGGCCGCCTCGCGACGCGCCCTGCGGGCCCAGGCGGAGCGGATCGAGGCCCGCCTCGAGGAGGATCCGGAGCTCGACCTGGCCGACCTCGGCTACTCGCTGGCGAGGGCGCGCGCCCGGCTCGGGCAGCGGGCGGTGCTGATCGCGAGCGACCGGGAGGGGGCGCTGGGCGAGCTCGGCTCGCTGGCGGCGGGCGAGGAGGCGGGGCTGGTTGCCGGCGCCGCCCCCGGCGAGCGCTCGCCCGTCTTCCTCTTCTCCGGGCAGGGCTCCCACTGGCTGGGCATGGGAATCGAGCTCGCCCGGGCCTCGGCGGTCTTCAGCGAGAGCCTCGAGGAGTGCGAAGCGGCGCTCGCCCCGCACGTCGATTTCTCGCTGCGCGAAGCCCTGGAGGGGGGAGAGGGGGCGCCCTCTCTCTACCCGGCCGCCGTCCTGCAGCCGGTCGTTTTCGCGATGACGATCTCGCTGGCGCGACTCTGGCTCGCCAGCGGCGTGACGCCGGCCGCGGTCGCGGGGCACTCGCAGGGCGAGATCGCCGCCGCCTGCATCGCTGGCGGGCTCTCGCTCTCCGACGGCGCGATGATCGCCGCGGTGCGCAGTCGCCTGCTGGAAGAAGAGGCGCACCGCAGCGAGGAGAAGTCCGGGATGGTCTCGGTGGCCGCATCGGGTGAGCCGCTGGCCTCGCTGCTCGTTCCCTATGGCGACCGCCTCACGCTGGCGGCGGAAAACGGCGCGGCGGCGTCGATCGTGGCCGGCGAGCGCGAGGCGCTCGACCGGCTGCTCGAGGCTTGCGCCGCCAGTGGCGTCAAGGCCCGCGATCTCGTCGGCGGCCGCTTCGCCTCGCACTCCCACTACGTCGAGCCGCTGCGTGAGGAGACCGTCGAGGCGCTGGCCGCGGTCTCGCCCCGCAGTAGTGAGATCCCGTTCTACTCGGCGGTGACGGGGGGATTGCTCGATACGGCGGAGCTCGACGCCGAGTACTGGTTCCGCAACATGCGCCAGACGGTGCGCTTCGAGGCCGTTACCCGGCAGCTGCTCGAGCAGGGCCGGCGCCTCTTCATCGAGGCCAGCTCCCACCCGGTGCTCGCGGTTCCGGTCGAGGCGACGATCGAGCAGGCGCTGGACGAGCCCGAGGAGGCGACCGTGCTGGCGACCCTGCGCCGCGACCAGGGCAGCCCCGAGCGCTTCGCCCGCTCGCTGGCGGAAGCCCACGTCGCCGGCGCCCCGGTCGAGTGGAGCCGCCACTTCGCTGGCGCACGGCGGGTGCCGCTTCCCACCTATCCCTTCCAGCGCCAGCGCTACTGGCTCGACGACGCGGACGAGGATTCACTGCCGACGATCGTGGACGGCTCCGGCGAGGAGCTCGCGGCCGAGCTGGCGCAGCTGCCCGCGGAGGAGCGCGAGGGTCGGTTGCTGGCACTCGTCCGCGCCGAGGCGGCGATCGTGCTCGGCCGCGATTCCGCCTCGATTGAGCCGGGCCAGGCCTTCAAGGAGCTGGGTCTCGACTCGGCCGGCGCGTCGGAGCTGCGCAAGCGGCTGCGTGCCGCGAGCGGCCTGCGCATCGGCTCCACCGCGGTCTTCGACTGCCCAACCCCCGCCGAGCTGGCCCGCCACCTGCTCGCCCTGGCGACGGGCGAGTCGGGGCCCAGGGTTGCGGTCAGGGCCGAGACCTTCACCGGACCGATCGCGATCGTCGGCATGTCCTGCCGCCTGCCCGGCGCGTCCTCGCCGCGACAGCTCTGGCGGTTGTTGGCGGCGGGCACCGACGCGACCGCGGAGTTCCCCGCCGACCGCGGTTGGGACCTGCAGCGCCTCTTCGATCCCGACCCCGACCGGCCCGGCACGACCTACGCGCGCCGCGGCGGATTCCTCGCCGGCGCCGCCGATTTCGACAGCGAGTTCTTCGCCATCTCACCGCGCGAGGCGCTGGCGATGGATCCGCAGCAGCGGCAGCTGCTGGAAGCGTCCTGGGAGGCCTGCGAAGACGCCGGCATCGACCCCGCCGAGCTGTCGGGCAGCGCCACGGGCGTCTTTGCCGGCATCAGCTCCCAGGACTACGGCGGCGGGCAGTCGGCCCGCGGCGACGTGGCCGAGGGCTATCGCCTCACCGGCAGCGCCACCAGCGTCGCCTCCGGCCGCGTCTCCTACGCGCTCGGCCTCGAGGGGCCGGCGATGACGATCGACACCGCCTGCTCCTCATCGCTGGTGGCGATGCACCTCGCTGCCGGGGCCCTGCGCGGCGGCGAGTGCTCGCTGGCGCTGGCGGGCGGGGCGACCGTGCTCGGCAGCGCCGGCGTGTTCACCGAGATCTCGCGCCAGCGCGGCCTCGCTCCCGACGGGCGCTGCAAGGCGTTCGCCGATGCTGCCAACGGCGCCGTCTTCTCCGAGGGCGTCGGCGTCCTCGTGCTCGAGCGTCTTGCCGACGCCGAAGCCAACGGCCACCGCGTCCTCGCCACTATCCGCGGCTCCGCCGTCAATCAGGACGGCGCCTCCAACGGCCTCACCGCTCCCAACGGTCCGTCGCAAGAACGGGTGATCCGCCAGGCCCTGGCAAACGCCGGCCTCGGACCGGCCGAGGTCGAGCTGGTCGAGGCCCACGGCACCGGCACCGCGCTCGGCGACCCGATCGAGGCCAACGCCTTGATCGCCACCTACGGCCAGGAAAGGGAAGAGCCGGTGAGGCTCGGCTCGCTCAAGTCGAACATCGGCCATGCCCAGGCGGCGGCAGGGGTCGCCGGGGTGATCAAGGCGGTGATGGCGATGCGCGAGGGCGTGATGCCAAAGACGCTTCACCTCGAGCGGCCCTCCTCAAAGGTCGAGTGGGAGCGGGGCAAGATCGAGCTGCTGGGCGAGGCGATGGCCTGGCCGCGAGGAGAGCGCCCCCGCCGCGCCGCCGTCTCCTCCTTCGGCGTCAGCGGCACCAACGCCCACTTGATTCTGGAGGAGGCACCTGCCGCCGGGGCGAAGACCGGTGAAGGCGGGCCCCGGGACGGCAGCGCCGGGCCCCTCGGTTCCGTCGCCCCACTGCCGCTTTCCGCCAAGACCGACGCGGCCCTCGCCGCCCAGGCCGAGCGCCTCGCCTCGCACCTGCGCGAGCATCCGCAGCTCGACCTCGCCGACGTCGGCTACTCGCTGGCCACCGCTCGCCCCGCCTTTGCCCGGCGCGCGATCGTGGCGACGGCTTCGCGCGGGGAGGCGCTGATCGCGCTCGACTCGCTTGCCCAGGGGATTCCCGGTCCACCGGCGCTGGTTCGCGGCAGCGGATCCGAGGACACCAAGGTCGCCTTTGTCTTCTCCGGCCAGGGCTCCCAGTGGCAGGGCATGGCGCGCGAGCTGATCGACTCTTCGCCCGTTTTCGCCGGCGCGATCAGCGAGTGCGAGGAAGCGCTCGAGCCCCATCTCGACTTCGCCCTGCGTGAGGTCATCGAGGCTGGGCCGGGTGCCCCGTCGATGGATCGGGTCGAGGTCGTCCAGCCGACCCTCTTCGCGGTTGCGGTCAGCCTTGCCCGGCTCTGGCGCGCCTGTGGCGTCGAGCCGGCGGCGGTCGTCGGCCACTCGCAGGGCGAGATCGCTGCCGCCCACATCGCCGGTGGACTCTCGCTGGAGGACGCGGCCCTGATCATCGCCGCGCGCAGCCGGCTGATCGCGACGCTGGCGGGCAGCGGCGGCATGGCCTCGCTGATCGCGCCGCGAGAGCGGGTCAGGGCGCTGATCTCACCCTGGGCGGATGAGATCGAGATCGCCGCCTACAACGGCCCTTCCTCGACGATCGTCTCCGGGGCCCGGGCGGCGCTGGACGGGCTGCTCGAGCGCTGTGCGGAGGAGGGGGTTCGGGCCCGGGCGGTGGCCGCCGGCATCTCCCCGTCCCACACGCACTATGTGGAGGTCTTGCGCGAGGAGATCCTCGCGACCTTCGCCGGCCTGTCCCCGCGCTCGGGATCGATTCCCTTCCACTCCACGGTCACGGGCGGGGTGCTCGACACGGCCGAGCTGGACGCTGGCTACTGGTACCGCAACGCCCGCCAGCCGGTTCTCTTCGAGACGGTTTGCCGGGGCTTGGTCGAGACCGGTCACCGGGCTCTGATCGAGGTCAGCCCCCACCCGGTGTTCGCGCTCGCGATGCGCGAGACGATCGAGCAACTGGGCCGGGGCCCCGACGAGGCGACGGTGATCGAGACGCTGCGCCGCGACGACGGCGGCCCGCGGCGCTTCTCGATCTCCCTCGCCACTGCCCACGCCGCGGGCGCCCCGATCGACTGGCGGGCCTTCCACGCCGGATCGGCGGCCAAGACCGTCCCCCTGCCCACCTACCCCTTCCAGCGCAAGCGCTTCTGGCTCTCGCCCACGAGCGGCGGCTCCGACCCCGCCGCCCTGGGCCAAAGTGGGCTGGATCACCCCTTCCTGGCGGCCGCGATCGAGCAGCCCGAGGGGGCGGGGGTCTCCTTCAGCGGCCTCGTCTCGCTGGCCGAGCACCCCTGGCTGGCCGACCACGCCATCCTCGGCGCCGCGATCCTGCCGGGGACCGCGTTGCTCGAGCTGGCGCTTCGCGCCGGCGCTTGGGCGGGCGCTCCGACGGTCGAGGAGCTCACCCTCGAGGCGCCCCTCACGCTCCCGGAGAAGGCCGTCCAGCTGCGCCTCTCGCTTTCCGGAGCCGACGAGGAGGGCCGCCGAGAGCTCTCGATTCACTCCCGTCCTGAGGGCGAGGAAGAGGGCTGGGTCCGCAACGCCACCGGCACCCTCTCGGCCGCCGCCCCGGCCCTGCCCGATCGCCTCCCCGAGTGGCCACCGCAGGGAGCGGAGGAGATCGTGGTCGGGGACCTGCGGGCCCGCCTCGAGGAGGCCGGCTTCGAATACGGCGAGGCCTTCGCCGGGCTCGAGGCCGCCTGGCGGAGCGGTGCGGAGATCTACGCCGAGTTGGTGCTGCCGGACGCCGCGCGGGGGGTCGAGGGCTTTGGGGTGCACCCGGCGCTGCTCGATGCCGCGCTTCACCCGGCCGCGCTGGAGGCCGGGACGCGGGTCAGCGTGCCGTTCTCCTGGAGCGGCGTCTCGCTTCAGCCTGGCGGGGCTGGCAGCGAGTTGCGGGTGCGGCTCACGCTTGGCGAGGGTGAGGGCGCCGCCCTCGAGCTCTTCGACGGCGCCGGTGTTCCGGTCGGCAGGGTCGGCTCCGTGGTCGCCCGTCCGCTCGATCCCGGGCAGATGCAAGGCGCCGCCAAGCTCCCCCTGTTCGTTCCGCGCTGGCGGCCGGTCGACCCGCCGGCCGCCCTGGCGCCGGCAGAGCTCTGGCGCCTGCCCCGGCCGGCGCCCGCAGCCGGCGCCGCCCGCGAGGTCGCCGCGGCGACCCTGGAGAAGATCCAGTCCTGGCTCGCTGCCGAGGGTGAGGACGGGCGGCTGGCGATCCTGACCGAAGGGGCGGTTGCGACAGGCGAGGGCGAGTCTGCCGACCCCGGCGCCGCTGCCGCCTGGGGCCTGGCCTGCTCGGCCGCTTCTGAGAACCCGGGTCGCCTCTGCCTGATCGACAGCGACGGCGGCGAGGCGTCCGAGGCTGCTCTCGAGCGGGCGCTCAGCGCCGAGGAGCCCCAGATCGCCTTGCGCAACGGAGAGCTGCTCGTCCCCCGGCTCGAGCCGGAGACCGAAAGCGGGGGAGCGCCACGGCCGCTCGACCCCGAGCGCACCGTGCTGATCACCGGCGCCACCGGCGCCCTCGGCGGCTTGCTCGCGCGGCACTTGGTCGAGGTCCACGGTGTGCGCCACCTGCTGCTCGCCAGTCTTTCCGGAACTTGGGCGCGTGGCTCCGCCGGGCTGCAGGTGGAGTTAGGGGAGCTGGGGGCCGAGGTCACGCTGCGCGCCTGCGACATCTCCGATCGTGGGCGGCTCGAGGAGCTGCTTTCTTCAGTGCCGGCGGAGCGGCCCCTGGGAGCGATCGTCCACTGCGCCGCGGTGCTCGAGGACGCCACGGTGCAGAGTGCCGGGGCCGAGCAGCTGCAGCGAGTGCTCGCTCCGAAGGCGGAGGCGGCCCAATACCTGCACGAGCTGACCCGAGAGCTCGATCTCACTCACTTCGTCTGCTTCTCCTCGATCGCCGGCCTGCTCGGCTCCCCCGGTCAGGGCGCCTACGCCGCCGCCAACTGCTCCCTCGACGCGCTTGCCGCGCTCAGGCAGGCCGAGGGGCTGCCCGCTACCTCGGTGGCGTGGGGTCCCTGGGCCCGGGAAAGCGGCGTCAGCGGCCACCCAGGCGAGGCCGGCGTCGCCCGCCTGCGGCGGTTCGGCATCGAGGCCCTCGCCGACGATCAGGGGTTGGCGCTCTTCGACTCCGCGCTCTCCTGTTCGCGGCCGCTGCTCGCCGCGGTGCGCTTCGACCGCGCCGCCTTGCGCGCCCAGGCCGAGGCGGGAGGGCTGGCGGCGCCGTTGCGGGGATTGGTCGCGGGCGGCGGCGCCAGGACGAGTGCGGCTGGGCAGGGGACGCTGGCGCGGCGATTGCGCGAGGCGCCGCAGGCCGCGCGGGTTCGCCTTGCCGAGCACTTCGTCCGCGCCGAGGTGGCGGCGATCCTCGGCCATCCCTCGGCCGAGGCGATCGGCCCGAACGACGCTTTCAAGGACCTCGGCTTCGACTCGCTGGCGGCGGTCGAGCTGCGCAACCGGCTCAACCTGGCAACCGGCTTGCAGCTGCCGGCCACCGTGGTCTTCGACTTCCCCGACGCCGCGGCCCTCTCCGGCAAGATCGTCGACGAGGCCACCGGCAGCGCACCGGCACGGCCCGCGTCGGCTCCCGCCCGGTCCTCCGAGGAGCCGATCGCGATCGTCGGCATGGCCTGCCGCTACCCGGGCGGTGTCTCCTCTCCGGCCGGGCTTTGGAGCTTGCTCGAGGCGGGCAGCGACGGCATCGCCGGGCTGCCGAGCGACCGCGGCTGGGATGCGGCTGAGATCTACGCCGTTGACCCTGAGCGGCCCGAGCTCGCCTACGCGCATGCCGGTGGCTTTCTCGACGACGCGGCCGATTTCGACGCCGGCTTCTTCGGCATCAGTCCGCGCGAGGCGGTCGCGGTTGATCCGCAGCAGCGGCTGGCGCTCGAATCCTCCTGGGAGGCGCTGGAGGACGCGGGGATCGATCCGCACGGCCTGCGCGGCTGCCCGGCAGGGGTTTTCGCCGGCGTCATGCACCATGACTACGGGGTCGCGGCCAGCGACTCGTCGGGGATGGCGGCGGGGGCGGCCTCCGGCCGCGTCTCCTACGCGCTCGGCCTCGAGGGCCCGGCGATGACGATCGACACCGCCTGCTCCTCCTCGCTGGTGGCGATGCACTTGGCGGCTGGGGCCCTGCGCGGGGGCGAGTGCTCGCTGGCGCTGGCGGGCGGGGTGACGGTGCTGGCCAGGCCATCGGTGTTCTCCTATTTCAGTCGCCAGCAGGGCCTCGCGCGCGACGGTCGCAGTAAGCCCTTCGCCGAGGCAGCAGATGGCGTCGGCATCTCCGAGGGCGTCGGCATGCTCGTCCTCGAGCGCCTCTCAGACGCCGAGGCAAACGGCCACCGGGTCCTCGCCACGATCCGCGGCTCAGCCGTCAACCAAGACGGCGCCTCCAACGGCATCACCGCCCCCAACGGCCCAGCGCAAGAACGGGTGATCCGCCAGGCCCTGGCAAACGCCGGCCTCGAGGGCGCCGACGTCGACATGGTCGAGGCCCACGGCACCGGCACACCGCTGGGCGACCCGATCGAGGCAGGGGCCCTGATCGCCACCTACGGCCAGCAGCGCGAAGAGCCGGTTCGTCTCGGCTCGCTGAAGTCCAACATCGGCCACACCCAGGCAGCGGCCGGGGTGGGGGGAGTGATCAAGGCCGTACTGGCGATGCGCGAGGGCCTGATGCCAAAGACCCTGCACCTGGACTCACCCTCCTCGCGGGTCGAGTGGGAGGCGGGCAGGGTCGAACTCTTGGGCGAGGCGACGCCCTGGCCGCAGGGAGAGCGCCCGCGCCGCGCCGCGGTCTCCTCCTTCGGCATCTCGGGCACCAACGCCCACCTGATCTTGGAGGAGGCGCCCGTGGCCGGACGGGACCCCGGCCCGGGCGCCTCCGCCAAGGACCTAAACGCGGGGGAGGCATCCACTTCCCCCCAAGGTCCTTTGCCCTTCGTCCTCTCGGCCAAGAGCGAGGCCGCCCTGCAGGCCCAAGCGGAGCGCCTCGCCGCCCACCTCAGGGAGAACCCTGAGCTGGGGCTGGGCGACCTCGCCTTCTCCCTGGCCACCACCAGGGCCCAGCTCGAGCAGCGCGCGGTCGTTCTCGCAAGCGAGCACGAGCAGCTGCTGGGCGGCCTCGATGCCCTGGCCCGGGGCGAGCGCCCCGCGAACAGCGCCCTCGCCAAGGCAAGGCCCAGGGCAAGGCTCGCCTACCTGCTCAGCGGCCAGGGCGCCCAGCGCCCGGGCATGGGCCGCGAGCTCTATGGGACCTACCCCGCCTACGCCGGGGCCCTCGATGGCGCCTGCGCTGAGATCGACCCGCTGATCGGGCGCTCGCTCAAAGCGCTGATCCTCAGCGAGCCCGGCAGCGAAGAGGCCGGGCTGCTCGACCACACCACCTACGCCCAGCCCGCCCTCTTTGCCACCGAGGTGGCGCTCTACCGCCTGCTCGAGAGCAAGGGCCTCAGACCCGATCTGCTGACCGGCCACTCGGTGGGGGAGATCACCGCCGCCCACCTCAGCGGCGTCTTCGATCTCCCCGACGCGGCCAAGCTGATCTGCGCCCGCGGCGCCCTGATGGGCGCCCTGCCCGCGGGCGGGGCGATGCTGGCGATCGAGGCGAGCGAGGCCGAGGCGAGCGAGCTGATCTCAGGCCAAGAGGAGGCGCTCTCCCTGGCCGCGGTCAACTCGCCAGCCTCCTGCGTGATCTCGGGCAGCGAGGAGGCGATTGCCGGGGCCGAGGCGAGCTGGCAAGGCCGCGGGCAAAAGACCAAGCGCCTGGCCGTCTCCCACGCCTTTCACTCACCGCTGATGGAGCCGATGCTGGCTGGGTTCGCCGAGCTTGCCGCCACCCTCACCTACAACCCGCCTCAGACCCCGGTCGTCTCTTGCTCGACCGGGCAACAGCTAACCCCAGAGCGCGCCACCGACCCCGCCACCTGGGTCTCCCACGTGCGCGAGCCGGTGCGCTTCGCCGCCGCGGTGGAGACCCTTGCCGGCGAAGGGGCAACGGCCTTCGTCGAGCTCGGCCCCGACCCGGTCCTCTGCGCGATGGCGAGGGAGTGCCTGGGGGATGAGCAGGGCTCCCCCTGCGTCTCGGCCCTGCGCCAGGGAAGGGCAGAGCCCGAGAGCCTGATCGGCGCCCTGGCAACCATCAGCGCCGCCGGTGCCGAGGTCGACTGGGCGGCCTTCTTCGCGGGCTCGGGCGCCAGCGCCGTGCCCCTGCCCACCTACCCCTTCCAGCGCAAGCGCTACTGGCTCTCGCCGGCAAGCGGTTCCTCTGATCCCACCGCAATGGGTCAGACAGCGGTCGAGCACCCCTTCCTGGCAGCGGCGATCGAAGACCCCGAGGGCGAGGGGATCGCCTTCAGCGGGCGCATCTCCCTAGCCGAGCACCCCTGGTTGGCCGACCACGCGGTCCTTGGCGCGGTGCTCCTGCCCGGCACCGCCTTCTTGGAGGCCGCTCTCTTTGCCGGCGAGCAGGTCGGCACCCCGACCGTTCAGGAGCTCACCCTGGGGGCGCCACTGGTCCTCGAGCCCGAGGGAGCCACCGCCCTGCGGGTCTCCCTCTCGGCCCCTGACGAGCAGGGCAACCGCGAGATCTCGATCCACTCCCGCCCCGAGGCCACCGACGCCCAGTGGACCCGCAACGCCAGCGGCACCCTCACCGCCCAGGCACAGGCCCCTCCCGAGCCGATCGCCCAGTGGCCACCCGCTGGCGCTGAGCAGATCTCAATCGAGGACCTGCGCGCCCGCCTCACCGAGGCCGGCTTTGAATACGGCGAGGCCTTCGAGGGCCTCGCTGCCGCCTGGCGCCTCGGCGAGGAGGTCTACGCCGAGGCACAGCTGCCCGAGAGCGCCGGGGAGGTCGGGGGGTTTGGGGTGCACCCGGCGCTTTTGGACGCCGTACTTCACCCGCTCGCTTTCAAGGCGGGAGAGGGGATCGAGTTGCCCTTCACCTGGAGCGGGATCTCGCTGCCCTCAGGCGCCGGCACCTCCTTGCGGGTCAGACTCTCTCCCGGGGAGGGGGAGATCCCCCTGGCGCTCTTCGACGGCGCCGGCATCCCGGTTGGGCAGGTCAGTTCGCTGTCGACCCGCCCGCTCGATCCAAGGCTGCGGGTTGGCGTAGCGCCGCTCTATGAGCTTGACTGGCAGAAGCTTGCCCCCGCGGCGCCAACCGTCGTCCCAACCGAGGTCTGGCGGGCGCCATGCAGCGAGGAGGGGGCAGAGGGCGCCCGCGCCCTCACCCTGGCGACGCTGGACGAGCTGCAGGCCCACCTCGCCCAAGGCGAGCAGGACTCGCGCCTGGCGATCCTCACCAAAGGCGCCCTCATCACCAGCGAGGCCGAGGCACCCGACCTCGCCCACGCTGCCCTGGCCGGCCTGCTGCGCTCCGCCGCCGCCGAGCACCCCGGCCGCTTCTGCCTGATCGACAGCGACGGCAGCGAGGCCTCCGAGGCCGCCCTGCAGCAGGCGCTCGAGGCCGACCCCCGCGAGACCGAGATCGCCCTGAGAGAGGGAGAGCTACTCGTCCCGCGGCTCGTGGCCGCCAAAGCGCAGGCGCAGGAAGCAACCGAGCTCGACCCCGAGCGCACCGTCCTCATCACCGGCGCCACCAGCGGCATCGGCGCTCTGATCGCCCAGCACCTGGTCGAGGCCCACGGCGCCCGCCACCTCTTGTTGGTCTCGCGCTCCGGCGAGCAGGCCCCCGGTGCCCTTGACTTGCGCGCCCGCCTGCAGGAGCAAGGCGCCGAGGTAACCGTCGCCGCCTGCGACGTCTCCGAGCGCTCCCAGCTGGAAGACCTCTTCAACCAGGTCCCCGCCGAGCATCCCCTGGGGGCGGTAATCCACAGCGCCGCCGTGCTCGAGGACGGGCTGCTGGGGTCGATGGACCAAGGGCGCCTGCAGCGGGTCTTCGCTCCCAAGGCGCACGCCGCCTGGCACCTGCACCAGCTCAGCGCCGAGCTCGACCTCAGCCACTTCGTCTGCTTCTCCTCGATCGCCGGCCTGCTCGGCTCTCCCGCCCAGGCCAACTACGCCGCCGCCAACGCCTTCTGCGACGCCTTGGTTGCGCAGCGACGGGCGGCGGGGCTGGCCGGGGTCTCGCTGGCGTGGGGGTTGTGGTTGCAGCGGAGCGGCATGGTCAGCCGGCTCTCCGAGGCCGACCTGGCGCGGGTGCGCCGGGGGGGAATCGCGCCGCTTTCCGAGCCCCAGGGCCTGGCCCTCTTCGACAGCGCGCTCGCCGGCGGCCCGCCACTTGGCGCCGCGGTGCGCTTCGATCGCGCGGCACTACGGGCGCGGGCCCAGGCGGGGGAGCTAGCGGCGGTGCTGGAGCGGGTGGCGGGACCGCGCGAAAGGGCGAGCGCCAACACGGCGGGAGCGTTGCACCGGCGCCTGCGCGAGGCGCCTGAGGCGGCGCGGCCACGCCTCGCCGAGGACTTCGTCCGAGCCGAGGTTGCGGCGATCCTCGGCCATCCCTCGGCCGCGGACATCGGCCCGAACGACGCTTTCAAGGACCTCGGCTTCGACTCGCTGGCGGCGATCGAGCTGCGCAACCGGCTCAGCCGTGCCAGCGGCCGGCGCCTGGCGGCCTCGGTCGTCTTCGACCACCCGTCCGCCGCTGCCCTTGCCGCTCATCTGCTCGGCGAGACGCCGGATGTCGAGCCGGCGGCGGCCCCCCGATCGAGCCGGCTCACGGCCCAGCTCGAAGAGGCCTCCGACGAGGAGCTGCTCGCCTTCATCGACGCGCAAGCGGGGTCGGACCTTGGCTGACGAGCAACAGCTGCGCGACTACCTGCGCCGGGCGACGATCGAGCTCGCCGGGGAGCGGGCGAAGGCGACTGAGCCGATCGCGATCGTCGGCATGGCCTGCCGCTACCCGGGCGGTGTCTCCTCTCCGGCCGGGCTCTGGAGCTTGCTCGAGGCGGGCGGCGACGGCATCACGGGGTTTCCCGCCGATCGCGGCTGGGATGCGGACTCCCTCTATGACCCCGACCCGCAGCGGCCGGGCTCGATGTACGTGCGCGAAAGCGGTTTCCTCGCCGCGGCGGGCGATTTCGACGCGGAGTTCTTCGGCATCTCCCCGCGCGAGGCGACCGCGATGGACCCCCAGCAGCAGCTTCTGCTCGAAGCGACCTGGGAGGCACTGGAGGACGCCGCGATCGTCCCCGCCGCTCTGCGCGGCAGTCGCACGGGGGTGTTCGCTGGCCTCATGCACCACAACCACGGCCAGCGCATCTGGTCCTCGCGGCCGGAGCTCGAGGGGCACATCGCCACCGGGGCCGCCTCCAGCGTCGCGTCGGGCCGTGTCTCCTACGCGCTCGGCCTCGAGGGCCCGGCAATGACGATCGACACCGCCTGCTCCTCATCGCTGGTGGCGATGCACTTGGCGGCTGGGGCGCTCAGGGCGGGCGAGTGCTCCCTCGCCTTGGCGGGGGGAGCGACCGTGATGTGGACCCCCGACGCCTTCGTCCTCTTCTCGCGCCAGCGCGGCCTCGCCGTCGACGGGCGCTGCAAGGCTTTCGCCGAGGCGGCGGATGGCACTGCCTGGTCCGAGGGCGTCGGCATGCTCGTCTTGGAGCGCCTCTCCGACGCCGAGGCAAACGGCCACCGGGTCCTCGCCACGATCCGCGGCTCAGCCGTCAACCAAGACGGCGCCTCCAACGGCATCACCGCCCCCAACGGCCCAGCGCAAGAACGGGTGATCCGCCAGGCCCTGGCAAACGCCGGCCTCGAGGGCGCCGACGTCGACATGGTCGAGGCCCACGGCACCGGCACACCGCTGGGCGACCCGATCGAGGCAGGGGCCCTGATCGCCACCTACGGCCAGCAGCGCGAAGAGCCGGTTCGTCTCGGCTCGCTGAAGTCCAACATCGGCCACACCCAGGCAGCGGCCGGGGTGGGGGGAGTGATCAAGGCCGTACTGGCGATGCGCGAGGGCCTGATGCCAAAGACCCTGCACCTGGACTCACCCTCCTCGCGGGTCGAGTGGGAGGCGGGCAGGGTCGAACTCTTGGGCGAGGCGACGCCCTGGCCGCAGGGAGAGCGCCCGCGCCGCGCCGCGGTCTCCTCCTTCGGCATCTCGGGCACCAACGCCCACCTGATCTTGGAGGAGGCGCCCGTGGCCGGACGGGACCCCGGCCCGGGCGCCTCCGCCAAGGACCTAAACGCGGGGGAGGCATCCACTTCCCCCCAAGGTCCTTTGCCCTTCGTCCTCTCGGCCAAGAGCGAGGCCGCCCTGCAGGCCCAAGCGGAGCGCCTCGCCGCCCACCTCAGGGAGAACCCTGAGCTGGGGCTGGGCGACCTCGCCTTCTCCCTGGCCACCACCAGGGCCCAGCTCGAGCAGCGCGCGGTCGTTCTCGCAAGCGAGCACGAGCAGCTGCTGGGCGGCCTCGATGCCCTGGCCCGGGGCGAGCGCCCCGCGAACAGCGCCCTCGCCAAGGCAAGGCCCAGGGCAAGGCTCGCCTACCTGCTCAGCGGCCAGGGCGCCCAGCGCCCGGGCATGGGCCGCGAGCTCTATGGGACCTACCCCGCCTACGCCGGGGCCCTCGATGGCGCCTGCGCTGAGATCGACCCGCTGATCGGGCGCTCGCTCAAAGCGCTGATCCTCAGCGAGCCCGGCAGCGAAGAGGCCGGGCTGCTCGACCACACCACCTACGCCCAGCCCGCCCTCTTTGCCACCGAGGTGGCGCTCTACCGCCTGCTCGAGAGCAAGGGCCTCAGACCCGATCTGCTGACCGGCCACTCGGTGGGGGAGATCACCGCCGCCCACCTCAGCGGCGTCTTCGATCTCCCCGACGCGGCCAAGCTGATCTGCGCCCGCGGCGCCCTGATGGGCGCCCTGCCCGCGGGCGGGGCGATGCTGGCGATCGAGGCGAGCGAGGCCGAGGCGAGCGAGCTGATCTCAGGCCAAGAGGAGGCGCTCTCCCTGGCCGCGGTCAACTCGCCAGCCTCCTGCGTGATCTCGGGCAGCGAGGAGGCGATTGCCGGGGCCGAGGCGAGCTGGCAAGGCCGCGGGCAAAAGACCAAGCGCCTGGCCGTCTCCCACGCCTTTCACTCACCGCTGATGGAGCCGATGCTGGCTGGGTTCGCCGAGCTTGCCGCCACCCTCACCTACAACCCGCCTCAGACCCCGGTCGTCTCTTGCTCGACCGGGCAACAGCTAACCCCAGAGCGCGCCACCGACCCCGCCACCTGGGTCTCCCACGTGCGCGAGCCGGTGCGCTTCGCCGCCGCGGTGGAGACCCTTGCCGGCGAAGGGGCAACGGCCTTCGTCGAGCTCGGCCCCGACCCGGTCCTCTGCGCGATGGCGAGGGAGTGCCTGGGGGATGAGCAGGGCTCCCCCTGCGTCTCGGCCCTGCGCCAGGGAAGGGCAGAGCCCGAGAGCCTGATCGGCGCCCTGGCAACCATCAGCGCCGCCGGTGCCGAGGTCGACTGGGCGGCCTTCTTCGCGGGCTCGGGCGCCAGCGCCGTGCCCCTGCCCACCTACCCCTTCCAGCGCAAGCGCTACTGGCTCTCGCCGGCAAGCGGTTCCTCTGATCCCACCGCAATGGGTCAGACAGCGGTCGAGCACCCCTTCCTGGCAGCGGCGATCGAAGACCCCGAGGGCGAGGGGATCGCCTTCAGCGGGCGCATCTCCCTAGCCGAGCACCCCTGGTTGGCCGACCACGCGGTCCTTGGCGCGGTGCTCCTGCCCGGCACCGCCTTCTTGGAGGCCGCTCTCTTTGCCGGCGAGCAGGTCGGCACCCCGACCGTTCAGGAGCTCACCCTGGGGGCGCCACTGGTCCTCGAGCCCGAGGGAGCCACCGCCCTGCGGGTCTCCCTCTCGGCCCCTGACGAGCAGGGCAACCGCGAGATCTCGATCCACTCCCGCCCCGAGGCCACCGACGCCCAGTGGACCCGCAACGCCAGCGGCACCCTCACCGCCCAGGCACAGGCCCCTCCCGAGCCGATCGCCCAGTGGCCACCCGCTGGCGCTGAGCAGATCTCAATCGAGGACCTGCGCGCCCGCCTCACCGAGGCCGGCTTTGAATACGGCGAGGCCTTCGAGGGCCTCGCTGCCGCCTGGCGCCTCGGCGAGGAGGTCTACGCCGAGGCACAGCTGCCCGAGAGCGCCGGGGAGGTCGGGGGGTTTGGGGTGCACCCGGCGCTTTTGGACGGGGCCGGCCAGGCCGGCTTCGGTTGGATCCTGCTCGCCACTGACGGCGACCAGCTGCCCTTGCCGTTCTCGTGGAACGGGGTGCGGCTGCACGCGGCCGCCGCCGGCGCCTCCCTGCGCGTCCGGATCCTGGCCGGCGAGGATCGATTGGGCCTCATCGCAACCGATGAGCAAGGCACCCCGGTGCTGAGCATCGACGCGGTCGTCGCCCGCCCGGTCGACCGTGCTCGCCTGCAGGCCGCCATCCCCGGCGAGCGCTCGCTCTACCGAGTCGAGTGGCGCCCGCTGAGCTCATCGTCGCGCGAGCCGGGGGAGGAGCCGGCGCTGGAGGACCTGCGCACCAGCGAGAAGGGCGATCCGGCCGAGGCCTCCCGGGCCCTGGCCGCCCGCGCCCTCGGGCGCATGCAGGAGCACCTCACGGCGGAGGAGGAGGACTCCCGCCTCCTCTTCCTCACCAAAGGCGCCCTCACCACCAGCGAGGCCGAGGCACCCGACCTCGCCCACGCTGCCCTGGCCGGCCTGCTGCGCTCCGCCGCCGCCGAGCACCCCGGCCGCTTCTGCCTGATCGACAGCGACGGCAGCGAGGCCTCCGAGGCCGCCCTGCAGCAGGCGCTCGAGGCCGACCCCCGCGAGACCGAGATCGCCCTGAGAGAGGGAGAGCTACTCGTCCCGCGGCTCGTGGCCGCCAAAGCGCAGGCGCAGGAAGCAACCGAGCTCGACCCCGAGCGCACCGTCCTCATCACCGGCGCCACCAGCGGCATCGGCGCTCTGATCGCCCAGCACCTGGTCGAGGCCCACGGCGCCCGCCACCTCTTGTTGGTCTCGCGCTCCGGCGAGCAGGCCCCCGGTGCCCTTGACTTGCGCGCCCGCCTGCAGGAGCAAGGCGCCGAGGTAACCGTCGCCGCCTGCGACGTCTCCGAGCGCTCCCAGCTGGAAGACCTCTTCAACCAGGTCCCCGCCGAGCATCCCCTGGGGGCGGTAATCCACAGCGCCGCCGTGCTCGAGGACGGGCTGCTGGGGTCGATGGACCAAGGGCGCCTGCAGCGGGTCTTCGCTCCCAAGGCGCACGCCGCCTGGCACCTGCACCAGCTCAGCGCCGAGCTCGACCTCAGCCACTTCGTCTGCTTCTCCTCGATCGCCGGCCTGCTCGGCTCTCCCGCCCAGGCCAACTACGCCGCCGCCAACGCCTTCTGCGACGCCTTGGTTGCGCAGCGACGGGCGGCGGGGCTGGCCGGGGTCTCGCTGGCGTGGGGGTTGTGGGCGGTCGATAACAAAGCCGGCGCCAGCATCGACCGCGACCAGCTCGAGAACCTGATGCGCCGCGCCGGCGAGCGCCTCGCCCTCTTGCCGCTCTCCGCCGAGCGTGGCCTCGCCCTCTTCGACGCCGCTCTGGCTAGCCCCGAGGCGCTGATCGCTCCCGCCCAACTCGACCTCGCCCTGCTGCGCTCGCGCGCCCGCGAGGGCAGCCTGCCGGCGCTGCTGGAAGGCGTTGTCCGCGTCCCCGCCCGTGCCGCCGGCGAGGGCGGCTCGCTCGCCCGCCGCCTTGCCGCCGCCCCCGAGGCCGAGCGCGAGGCGATCGCCCTGCAGGCGGTGCGGGGCCACGTCGCCGCCGTCCTCGGCCACGATTCCGCCGCCGAGGTCGACCCCGAGAAGGCCTTCAAGGACCTCGGCTTCGACTCGCTGGCGGCGGTCGAGCTGCGCAACCGGCTGGTCAACGAGAGCGCTCTCGTCCTCCCGTCCAGCCTGGCCTTCGACTATCCGACCCCGGCCGCCGTGGCGGCCTACCTCGCGCTCGAGCTTGGCTCCGGCGCCGCGGCAATCTCCGGGGAATCGGAGGAGGAGCGCGAGGTCCGGCGTGCCCTGGCCGAGATCCCGCTCGAGCGGCTGCGGGATGCCGGCCTGCTGGGCTCGCTGCTCGAGCTCGCTGGCGCCGCCGAGGGGATCGGGGCGCTCCCCGCCGGCGAGGGCATCGAGCGGATCGACTCGATGGACATCGGTGACCTGGTCCAGCGCACGCTCGCTCCCGAGCAAGCGGAGACTCCGGTCGGGGGTGGCGGGTGAAGCCCTCGCTGGAGCAGATCGAAGCGGCGCTGCGGGCCTCGGTCAAGGAGACCGAGCAGCTGCGCCGCCAGAACCGTGACCTGCGCGAGGCGAGCGCCGAGCCAATCGCGATCGTCGGCATGTCCTGCCGCCTGCCCGGCGGGGTTGAGTCTCCGGCGCGGCTGTGGGACCTGCTCGAGCGGGGCGAGGACGGGATCGGCGCTTTCCCCGCCGACCGCGGCTGGGACCTGGAGCGGATCTACGATCCGGATCCCGAACGCCCGGCGACGAGCAACACCCGCGAAGGGGGATTCCTCGCCGGCGCCGGCGACTTCGACCCCGGATTCTTCGGCGTCAGCCCGCGCGAAGCGATCGGCGCCGACCCGCAGACGCGCTTGATGCTGGAGGCCTCCTGGGAGGCGCTCGAGGACGCTGGGGTCGATCCAACCTCGCTGCGCGGCACCCCGGCCGGCGTCTTCGCCGGGGTGATGTACCACGACTACGGCTGGGGGCTGCCGCCAACCGCGGAGGCCGGGCGAGCGTTGGGCACCGGGGGCAGCAGCAGCATCGTCTCCGGCCACGTCGCCTACACGCTGGGGCTGGTGGGACCGGCGCTCAGCGTCGACACCGCCTGCTCCTCCTCGCTGGTCGGGATCCACCTCGCTTGCCAGACCCTGAGGAGGGGCGAGTGCTCGCTGGCCCTGGCCGGCGGCGCAACCGTCCTCGCCACGCCCAGCATCTTCATCCAGTTCAGCCGCCAGGGCGGGGTTGCCCCCGACGGGCGTTGCAAGGCTTTCGCCGAGGCGGCCGACGGGGCCGGCTTCTCCGAGGGCGTCGGCGTCCTCGTGCTCGAGCGCCTCTCCGATGCGCAAGCCAATGGCCACCGCGTCCTCGCCACGATCCGCGGCTCGGCGGTCAACCAGGACGGCGCCTCCAACGGCATCACCGCCCCCAACGGCCCCGCCCAGGAGCGGGTGATCCGCCAGGCCCTGGCAAACGCCGGCCTCGAGCCCGCCGACGTAGACATGGTCGAGGCCCACGGCACCGGCACCGCCCTCGGCGACCCGATCGAGGCAGGCGCCCTGATCGCCACCTACGGCCAGGAGCGGGAGACGCCGATCAGGCTCGGCTCGCTGAAGTCGAACATCGGCCACGCCCAGGCGGCGGCGGGAGTCGCCGGGGTGATCAAGGCGGTGCTGGCGATGCGCGCGGGCTTGATGCCGAAGACCCTGCACGTCGACGCCCCCACCTCGCATGTCGATTGGGACGGGGGCAAGGTGGAGCTGCTGCGCGAGCCGCTCGAGTGGGAGCCGAACGGGCACCCGCGCCGCGCCGCCGTCTCCTCCTTCGGCGCCACCGGCACCAACGCCCACCTGATCCTGGAAGAGGCACCCGAGCCGCCGGCCGCTGGTGATGCAAACGAGGTTGCACCCGCGCCGCTCGAGGGCCCGATCCCATTGCCGCTCTCGGCCACCTCGGAGGCCGCCCTTCAGGCCCAGGCGGGCCGGTTGGCCTCGCGCCTGCGCGAGGACGAGGCGCTCGACCCGCTCGACCTCGCCTACTCGCTGGCCACCACTCGGGCTCGTTTCGAGCGGCGGGGGGTGGTGCTCGGCGCGGATCGCGAGCGGCTGCTCGCCGGCCTCGAGGCGCTCGAGCGCGGCGAGGTCCGCGAGGGCGTCATCACCGGCGAGGCGACGCAAGAGGCTGGGGCCGTCTTCCTCTTCTCCGGGCACGGCTCGCAGTGGCCCGGCATGGCCGTCGAGCTGCTCGGCTCCTCGTCCGTCTTCGCCCGGGTGATGGCCGAGTGCGAGGAAGCGCTTGCCCCGTTCATCGACTGGTCCCCGCATGACGTTCTGCGCGGCCCCGATGACGGCTGGCTGCAGCAAGTCGACGTCGTGCAGCCGATCATCTTCTCCGCGATGGTCTCGCTGGCGCGGTTGTGGCGAGCCTGCGGGGTCGAGCCTGCCGCGGTCGTTGGGCACTCGCAGGGAGAGATCGCCGCCGCCGAGGTGGCCGGGGGGCTGTCGCTGGACGACGCCGCCCGCCTGGCGGCCTTGCGCAGCCAGATGATCGCCGGCCTCGCTGGCCAGGGCGGGATGATCTCGATCGGCCTGCCGCTGGAGCAGCTCGAGTCCGAGCTCTCGCCCTGGGCGGGGAAGATCGAGGTCGCGGCGCTCAACGGCCCCACCTCCGCCGTCCTCACCGGCGATCGCGAGTCGCTCGACGCGCTGCTGAGTCGCTGCGAGGAGCAGGGGGTCAGGGCCCGCAACATCCCCGGCGCGGTCGCCGCTTCGCACTCGATCCAGATGGAGCAGCTGCGCGAGCGCCTGCTCACCGAGCTGGCGCCGCTCGCGCCCCGCAGCGGTGAGGTCCCCTTCTACTCGACGGTCGAGGGTGCGGTCGTCGACACCGCCGGGCTCGACCCCGAGTACTGGTATCGCAACACCCGCCAGCCGGTGCTCTTCGAGCCGGTCGTGCGGGAGCTGCTCGAGCGCGGTCATCGCGTGCTGATCGAGGTCAGCTCGCACCCGGTCTTGGTGCCGGCGGTGCAGGAGACGATCGACCTTGCGGGCTCCGCCGCCACCGCCCTCGGCACCTTGCGCCGCGACGATGGGGGGGCGACGCGCTTCGCCCTCTCCCTGGCCGAAGCGCAGGCGCACGGGGCGCGGCTCGACTGGCGCGCCTTCTTCGCCGGTAGGGGCGCGAAGGCGGTGCCCCTGCCCACCTATCCCTTCCAGCACAAGCGCTTCTGGCTCAACGGTCCCGCTGGCGCCACCGGCCTGCTCGAGGCCGGGCTCACCGCCACCGACCATCCCCTGCTCGGCGCCGCGATCGAGGATCCCGAGGGCGAGGGCCTCGCCCTCAGCGGTCGTGTCTCGCTCGAGGCGCAGCCCTGGCTGGCTGACCACGCCGCCTTCGGCACCGTGCTCCTGCCCGGCACGGCCTTCGTCGAGATGGCGCTCCGGGCCGGCGCCGAAGCCGGCCTGCCCGTGCTCGAAGAGCTCGCCCTGGAAACCCCGCTGGTCATCGCCGAGGACGCGGCGGCGCTGCTGCGGGTCTCGGTCGCGGCCGCCGGCGAGGACGGGCGGCGCGAGCTGGCGATCTACTCGCGGCTCGAGCAAGCCGGGGAAGGCGGGCCTTGGATTCGTCACGCTCGCGGCCTGCTCGGCGCCGCGGCTGGCGCTGCGCTGGAGCCCGAGGCCTGGGCGCAGGAGTGGCCGCCGCGAGGAGCCGAAGCGATTGACGTCGGCGACGTCTACGAGCAGCTCGCCAAAGCGGAGATCGAGTACGGGCCGGCTTTCCAGGGCCTCGTCGCCGCCTGGCGCCGGGGCGGGGAGCTCTACGCCGAGCTCTCCCTGCCCGCCGATCTAGCTGAGGGAGCCCGCCACTTCGGAATTCACCCCGCCCTGTTCGACGCGATCGGCCACGCTGGCGTCGCGCTCTCACTGCAGGATCGGGATGCCCTCGAGGCCGGTGAGCTGCCGATGCCGTTTGCCTGGAAGGGAGTGCGGCTGCAGGCGGCCGGGGCGCGGACCCTGCGGGTGCGGCGCTCGGCCGGGGCCACGGGTCTCACCGCCACCGATGAGAACGGCATCCCGGTGCTGAGCGTCGAGTCCGTCGTCGCCCGCCCGGTCGACCGCGCCCGCCTGCGGGCCGCCGTGCCCGCCGCCCGCTCGCTCTATTGCCTCGAGTGGCGCCCGCTGCCCTCATCTCCGCAGGAGCCGTCGCGGCAAGCGGTGGTCGAGGATCTCCGCGCCAGCGGGGCGGGCGATCCGGCGACGCTCTCCAGGGCACTGGCGGCGCAGGTTCTCGAGCGCATGCGGGGTCACCTCGCGCAAGAGCCCGAGGGCGGGCGCCTGGCGATCCTCACCGAAGGCGCCCTCGCCACAAGCGAGGCCGAGGCGCCGGACATCGCCGCCGCCTCGCTCTCGGGCCTGGTCCGCTCGGCAGCCGCCGAGCATCCCGGCCGCTTTTGCCTAATTGACAGCGACGGTAGCGAGGCCTCTGAGGCCGCCCTGCAGCGGGCCCTTGGCGCCGATCCCCGCGAGACCGAGATCGCCCTGCGCGAGGGGGAGCCGTTGGTGCCGCGGCTCGTCGCAGCCAAGGCCGCGCAGGAGGCGCCGGCGCCCGAGCTCGACCCCGAGCGCACCGTGCTGATCACCGGGGCCACCGGCGCCATCGGTTCCCTGATCGCCGCGCACCTCGTAGAGAGCCACGGCGCCCGCCACCTCCTGCTCGTCTCCCGCTCTGGGGAGAGCGCGCCGGGGGCCCTCGAGCTGCGCGCCCGCCTGCAGGAGCAGGGCGCCGAGGTGAGCATCGTTGCCTGCGACGTCGCCGATCGCTCCCAGCTGGAAGGCCTGCTGGCCGGGATTCCCAAGGAGCACCCCCTGGGAGCGGTGATCCACTGTGCCGCCGTCATCGATGACGGCCTGCTCGACTCGATCGACCCCGAGCGCCTGCAGCGCGTCTTTGCTCCCAAGGTCGACGCCGCCTGGCACCTGCACGAGCTCAGCGCCGGCCTCGGCCTCACCCACTTCGTCTGCTTCTCCTCGATCGCCGGCCTGATCGGCTCCGCCGCCCAGGCCAACTACGCCGCCGCCAACGCCTTCTGCGACGCCCTGGCGGCGCACCGGCGGGCGACGGGGCTGGCCGGGGTCTCGATGGCGTGGGGTGGCTGGGAGCAGCGCAGCGCGATGACCGCCGGCCTCGACCGCGAGCAGCTGCAGAGCCTGATGCGTCGCGCCGGCGAGCGCTTCGGCCTGCTGGCGCTCTCCGCCGAGCAGGGCCTCGCCCTCTTCGACGCCGCCCTGGCCGCCAACCGGGCACTCACCGTCCCCGCTCAGCTCGACCTCGCGCTGCTGCGCTCGCGCGCCCGCTCGGGCACGCTGCCGGCGCTGCTGGAGGGAATCGTCCCCGCCCGCGCCGCCGGCGCGGGCGGCTCGCTGGCCCGCCGCCTCGGCGCCGCTCCCGAGGCCGAGCGCGAGGCGATCGCCCTGGGGGCGGTGCGGGGCCACATCGCCGCTGTGCTCGGCCACGACTCCGCCGCCGAGGTCGACCCCGAGAAGGCCTTCAAGGATCTCGGCTTCGACTCGCTGGCGGCGGTCGAGCTGCGCAACCGGTTGACCGCGGACAGCGGCGTCAGCCTGGCGCCGACGGCGGTCTTCGACTACCCGACCCCGCTGGCGCTCGCCAAGCACCTGCTCGCGACCAGCACCGGTGCCGGAGCGGGGCAGAGGGTCGCCGCCGCGCGCGCCTCGCGCGAGGAGCCGATCGCGATCGTCGGCATGGCCTGCCGCTTCCCCGGTGGGGTCGAATCGCCGGATCAGCTCTGGCAGCTGCTCGCCCGCGGAGGCGACGCGATCTCGCCCTTTCCCGCCGATCGCGGCTGGGACCTGGAGCGGCTGTATGACCCCGAGCCGGGCCGGCCGCGCAAGAGCTACGCGAAGGAGGGCGGCTTCCTCTACGACGCCGCCGACTTCGACCCCGGTTTCTTCGGCATCAGCCCGCGCGAGGCGATCGAAATGGACCCCCAGCAGCGGCTGATGCTGGAACTTTCCTGGGAGGGGCTGGAAGAGGCGGGGATCGACCCGCGCGATCTGCGCGGCAGCCCCACCGGCGTCTTCGCCGGCTCGATGTACCAGGACTACGGCGAGGTCGCCGGGATGACCTCGAGCGCCGTCTCGGGGCGGATCTCCTACACGCTTGGCCTCGAGGGTCCGGCGCTCAGCGTCGACACCGCCTGCTCCTCCTCGCTGGTCGCGACCCACCTGGCGGCCGGGGCCCTGCGCGGCGGCGAGTGCTCGCTGGCGTTGGCGGGCGGCGTCGCCGTGCTCTCCACGCCGACCGTCTTCATCGAGTTCTCACGCCAGCGCGGCCTCGCTCCCGACGGGCGCAGCAAGGCCTTCGCCGAGGGAGCCGATGGGGTCGGCGTCTCCGAGGGCGTCGGCGTCCTCGTGCTCGAGCGCCTCGCCGACGCCAAGGCCAACGGCCACAGCGTGCTGGCCACGATCCGCGGCTCCGCGGTCAACCAGGACGGCGCTTCCAACGGCCTCAGCGCTCCCAACGGCCCCTCGCAGGAACGGGTGATCCGCCAGGCGCTGGCAAACGCCGGCCTCGGGCCCGCCGAGATCGACATGGTCGAGGCGCACGGCACCGGCACCCCGCTCGGCGACCCGATCGAGGCGGGCGCGCTGCTCGCCACCTACGGCCAGGAACGCGAGGCGCCGGTCAGGATCGGCTCGCTGAAGTCGAACATCGGCCACGCCCAGGCGGCGGCGGGAGTCGCGGGGGTGATCAAGGCGGTGCTGGCGATGCGCGAGGAAACGATGCCGAGGACCCTGCACCTCGACGCCCCCTCCTCGAACGTCGACTGGACCACGGGCAAGGTCGAGCTGCTCGCCGAGCCGTTCGCCTGGGAGTCCAACGGGCACCCCCGCCGCGCCGCCGTCTCCTCCTTCGGCGCCACCGGCACCAACGCCCACATGATCTTGGAGGAGGCGCCCGAGCGCGAGCCGGCGGAGCCCTCCGCCGCGTCCCCCGACGGCCCCCTGCCCTTCCTGCTCTCGGCCAAAGAGGAGGCGAGCCTCGCCGCCCAGGCCCGGCGCCTCGCCGCCCACCTGAACGAGCGGCCGCAGCTCGAGCTCGGCGATCTCGCCCGCTCGCTCGCCACCACCCGTCCCGCCTTCGAGCGCCGCGCCGTCGTCTTCGCCGCCGAGCGCTCGCAGCTGCTCGAGGGTCTGGCGGCGATCGCCGCCGGCAAGCCGGCGGGCAATGTGAGCAGCGCCCGCGCCCGGACGGGCAAGCTCGCCTTCCTCTTCAGCGGCCAGGGCTCCCAGCGGCTCGGCATGGGCAGGGGGCTCTACGAGTCAAACGAGGCCTGCCGCGAGGCGTTCGATCGGGTCTTCGCCGAGCTTGCTGCCCACATGGAGCGGCCGCTGGCCGAGGTGCTCTGGGCCGGCGAGGGCACGGCGGAGGCGGCGCTGCTCGATCGCACCGCCTTTGCCCAGCCCGCCCTCTTCGCGGTCGAGCTGGCCACGGCGCGGGCGCTGGAATCCCTCGGCCTCGCCCCCGATCTGCTGGCCGGGCACTCGATCGGCGGGATCGTCGCCGCCCACCTCGGCGGCGTCCTCGACCTCGCCGACGCCTGCACCCTGGTTGCCGCCCGGGGGCGGCTGATGGACGCGCTGCCGCAGGGCGGGGCGATGGTGGCGATCGAGGCCGGCGAGGAGGAGGTCGCCGAGGCGATCGCCGGGACCGAGGACGCGCTCGCGATCGCCGCCGTCAACGGCCCCCGCGCGGTCGTCGTCTCCGGCGAGGAGGAGGCCGTGGAAGAGGTGGCGGCAGGTTTCCGCGAGCGCGATCGCAGGACCAAGCGCCTCGCCGTCAGCCACGCCTTCCACTCGCCGCTGATCGAGCCGATGCTGGCGGACTTCGGCGCCCTGCTGGCCGGACTCGAGCTGCGGGCGCCAACCCTGCCGGTCGTCTCCGACAGCAGCGGCGAGCTACTCAGCGCCGAGCAGGCGACCGATCCCGCCTACTGGGTCGCCCACGCGCGCCAGGCCGTGCGCTTCGGCGCCGCGATCGAGACCCTCGGCGCGCTCGGCGCCGGCAGTTTCGTCGAGGTCGGCCCCGGCTCGGCCCTGGCGGCGCTGGCGGGGGAGAGCTTGGTCGAGGGCCAGGGTGGCGGGGCGATCCCGACCCTGCGCCAGGGCCGGGCCGAGCCCGACGCTGTCCTCGAGACCATCGGCGCCGCCCACGCGGCCGGGGCGGCGGTCGAGTGGGAGCAGCTCTTCGGTGCGCCGGCGAGCGCGCCCCCGGTCGCGCTGCCCACCTATCCGTTCCGGCGCCGCCGCTACTGGCTCAATACCGCACTCGAGGCGGGCGGCCCCGGCGCCGATGAGCACCCGCTGCTGGGCGCCGCGGTCGAGCTGGCCGGCGAGGGCGGCGCCGTTCTGCTGAGCGGGCGCGTCTCGCTCTCGACCCACCCCTGGGTCGCCGACCACTCGCTGGCCGGGCTGGCGATCCTGCCGGGCACGGCCCTGCTCGAGCTGGCGCTGCGAGCGGCGGCCGAGGTCGAGCTCGGCTTGATTGAGGAGCTCACCCTGGGGGCGCCGCTGATCGTTCCCGAGCAGGGATTCGTGCAGATCCAGGTCGCCGTCGCCGCCGCGGACGAGGCGGGGCGCCGCCAGATCACCGTGCACTCGCGCCCGGAGCGATCGGCGGGCGAGTGGGTCCTCAACGCGAGCGGCAGGCTCGCTCCCGACGCTGACGCACCCCCACTGCCAGCGCTCGGCAACTGGCCCCCCGAGGGCGCCGAGCCGCTCGAGCGCGAGCGCCTCTACGACCTGCTGGCAGAGCGCGGGGCCGAGCTCGGCCCCGCCTTCCACGGCCTGAGCGCGGCCTGGCGCGCGGGCGACACCCTGCTGGCGGAGGCCGCGCTGGCCGAAGCCGAGCGGGCCGAGGCGGAGCGCTTCGGCCTGCACCCGGCGCTGCTCGACTCCGCCTCCCACGCTGTCGCCGGGCTCGCCCTCGAGGAGGGGGGCGAGCTGCTGCTCCCCTTCGCCTGGCAGGGCGTTCGGCTGCACGCTGCCGGCACCTCGGCGCTGCGGATGCGGACCGTCGGCGGCGAGCACGGCCGGGGCCTCGTCGCCTATGACGAGGACGGCGCGCCGGTGATCTCGATCGAGGCGGTGACGCTGCGCGCGGTCGACGAGGCGCAGTTGCGGGCGGCGATGCGGCCGCTCTACTCGCTTGCCTGGCGCCGGGTCGAGCTCGCCGCTGACGCCGCGCCCGAGGCAGACATCGCCGACTTCCGCTCGCTCGGCTCGCGCTCGCTCAGCGAGGTCACGGACGACGCCCTGCGGCGTGCGCAGGAGTGGCTCGCCGAGGAGAGCCGACCGTCCGAGCGCCTGACCTTCCTCACCGAGGGGGCGATCAGCGCCGCTGAAGGCGAGGACGCGGACCCGATCGGGGCGGCGCTCTGGGGCCTCGTGCGCTCTGCGCAGGCCGAGCATCCCGGTCGTTTCGCCCTGCTCGACCTCGATCCCGGTGCCCAGTTGGCGAGCGCCCGCCTGGACGCTGCCCTCGCAGCGGGTGTGGAGCAGCCGCAGCTGGCCCTGCGCAAGGGCGTGGCGCTGGTGCCGCGGCTCGCGCGCGCGCTCGGCGAGGCGGAGACGACGGACGAGCCCTTCGATCCCGAGGCGACCGTCCTGATCACCGGCGGCACTGGCGGCCTCGGCGCCGCGGTCGCCCGCCACCTCGTTGCTGAGCACTATGTCCGCCACCTGGTCCTCGCCAGCCGCGCTGGCGCCGAGGCGCCCGGGGCGGCCGAGCTCGCGGCGGCGCTGGCGGAGCTCGGCGCCGAGACGGTCAGGATCGAGTCCTGCGACGTCAGCGACCGCGAGCGGCTGCGGGCCATGCTCGACTCGATTCCGGCGCGGCACCCACTCGGCGCCGTCCTGCACTCGGCCGCGGTGCTCGACGACGGCGTCTTCGAGTCGCTCGATCGCGAGCGCCTCGCCCGCGTGCTCGCTCCCAAGGCCGAGGCGGCTTGGCACCTGCACGAGCTGACGCAGGACCTGCAGCTCTCGCGGTTCGTCGTCTTCTCCTCGCTGGCAGGCTTGCTGGGCACGCCGGGGCAGGCCAACTACGCGGCCGCCAACGCTTCCCTCGACGCCCTCGCCGCCCACCGCCACGCCGCCGGCCTGCCGGCGACCTCGATCGCCTGGGGCGCGATCGACGCCGGCGGCAGCAGCCTGGTCGAAGACGAGCAGGTGGAGCTGGTCGTGGAGCAAGTCCGCCGCCGGCTCGGCATCGTGCCGATGCCGCTCGCGCGTGCGCTCGAGATGTTCGACGCGGCGCTCGTCAGTGAGCAGCCGCTGCTGGCGCCGGCCGAGTTCGACACTGCCGCCCTGCGCTCGCGGGCAGGGGAGGGGGCCATCCCGGCCGTGCTGGGCGAGCTCGTCCGTGTCCCGGCCGGCCGGCCCCCGGAGGTCATCAGCATCGCCGAGCTCCTCGCCGACGTGCCGCCGGCCGAGCACGAGGCCGTGCTGCTCGAGCTGGTCCGCGATCACGCGGCGGCGGTCCTCGGTCACGCCTCGGCCGAGGCGGTCGAGCCCGACCGGCCCTTCCAGGAGCTCGGCTTCGACTCGCTGGCGGCGGTCGAGTTGCGCAACCGGCTTGGCGCCGCGACCGGGTCGCCGCTGCCGCCGACGCTGGTCTTCGACTATCCCTCGGCGCGGAAGATCGCCGCTTACCTGCTTGCCGAGCTCGCGCCCGATGCCGATGCTCAGGACGGGGCCGGCGACGAGATCGCCGAGCGCGAGCTGGACGAGGCGATCGAGCAGATCGACGGCATGGACGTCGAGGAGCTGATCGAGCGTGGCCTGGCGCTGCAGGGAGGTGAGGAGTGAGCGGTTCGCCAGAGCAGCTCGCCGAGGCGCTGCGCGGCGCGCTGAAGGAGGCCGAGCGGCTGCGCGCTCGCAACCGCCAGCTGAGCGACGCGGCCACGGAGCCGATCGCGATCGTCGGCATGGCCTGCCGCTATCCGGGTGGGGTGAGCTCGCCGCGGCAGCTCTGGGACTTGCTGCGCGACGGGGTCGACGCGATCTCCGACTTCCCCGCCGATCGCGGCTGGGAGGTCGAGCGCATCTATAACCCCGACCCCTCCGTCTTCGGCACCTGCAGCACCCGCGAGGGCGGCTTCGTCGAGGACATCGCCGGCTTCGATGCCGAGTTCTTCGGCATCAGCCCGCGTGAGGCGCTCGGCATGGACCCCCAGCAGCGGCTGCTGCTCGAAACGTCCTGGGAGGCGTTCGAGGACGCCGGGATCGAGCCGCGCTCGCTGCGCGGCACCCCGGCCGGGGTCTTCGTCGGCGTGATGTCGCAGGAATACGCCGCCCCCAGCCTCGAGGTCGTCCCCGGCATGACCAGCAGCATCACCTCGGGCCGGATCGCCTACAGCCTCGGCCTCGAGGGGCCAGCGGTCAGCCTCGACACCGCCTGCTCCTCCTCACTCGTCGCCCTCCACCTCGCCTGCGCGGCGCTGCGCGGCGGCGAGTGCTCGCTGGCGCTGGCCGGCGGGGCGACGGCGATGATCACCCCCAAGCAGCTGATCATGTTCTCGCGCCAGCGCGGCCTCGCCCCGGACGGGCGCTGCAAGGCCTTCGCCGAGGGCGCCGACGGGGTCGGCTGGGGCGAGGGAGTGGGGATGCTGGCGCTGGAGCGCCTCTCCGATGCGCGCGCCAACGGGCACGAGGTGCTGGCGACGGTGCGCGGCTCGGCCGTCAACCAGGACGGCGCCTCCAACGGCCTCACCGCCCCCAACGGGCCCTCGCAGGAGCGGGTGATCCGCCGGGCGCTGGCCGCCGCCGGCCTCGCGCCTGCCGACGTCGACGCGGTCGAGGCCCACGGCACCGGCACCCCGCTCGGCGACCCGATCGAGGCCCGCGCCCTGCTCAGGACCTACGGCGGCGAGCGTGAGCGGCCGCTGCTGCTGGGCTCGATCAAGTCGAACATCGGCCATACCCAGGCCGCCGCCGGCGTCGCCGGCGTGATCAAGCTGGTGCTGGCGATGCGCGAGGAGCTGCTGCCGCGGACCCTGCACGCCGGCGAGCCCTCGACCGCGATCGAGTGGGACCCCAGCAAGCTGCAGCTCCTGCGCGAGCCGCGGCCCTGGCAGCCGGGCGGGCGCCCGCGCCGCGCCGCCGTCTCCTCCTTCGGGATCAGCGGCACCAATGCCCACGTGATCCTCGAGGAGCCACCGGCTCCGGGCGATGGTGAGGACACTGCCCCCGACGCTCCCGCCGAGGGACCGGCCGATGCCACACCGGCGCCGCTGCCGGGCTGGGCCCCGCTGCCGCTCTCGGCGCGCTCGCAGCCGGCGCTGCGCGCGGTGGCCGCCGACCTCGCCGGCCTCTTCCGCGCCGAGCCCGAGCTCACCCCGGCCGACCTCGCCCGCACGCTGGCGAGGAGGCGGACGCGCTTCGAGTATCGCGCGGTCATCGCCGAGTGCGAGCGTAAGGGCCTGCTCGCCTCGCTGGACGCTGTCGCCCGCGGCGAGGACTGGCCCTCGGTCGCAGCCGGCACGGCGCGCGAGGAGCGCCGGCCGGTCTTCCTCTTCGGCGGCCAGGGGGCGCAATGGGCCGGGATGGGAATCGAGCTGATCGAGGCCTCTCCCCACTTCGCCGCGAGCATGCGAGCCTGCGAGGAGGCGCTGGCGCCGCACGTCGATTGGTCGCTGGAGCGGGTCCTGCGCGGTGAGGAAGGCGAGTGGCTGGAGCGCGTCGACGTCGTCCAGCCGGCGCTCTTCGCGCTGATGGTCTCGCTGGCCGAGCTCTGGCGGGCGTTTGGGGTAGAGCCGGCGGCGGTCGTCGGCCACTCGCAGGGGGAGATCGCCGCCGCCCACGTGGCCGGCGCGCTCTCGCTCGGCGACGCGGCGCGGATCGTCGCCCTGCGCGCCCGGGCGATGGCGAAGATCGCCGGGCAGGGCGGGATGCTCTGGCTCTCCGAGCCGGTCGAGCGCCTGCGCGAGCGGCTCGGCAACTTCGCAGGCCGGGTCTCGCTGGCGGCGATCAACGGCCCCGCCTCGCTGGTCGCCTCGGGTGAGCCCGAGGCGCTGGCTGAGCTGGCCGCGAGCTGCACGGCCGAGGGCGTGCAGACCCGCCCGGTCGCCGTCGACTACGCCGCCCACTCGGTCCAGATCGACGCGCTCGAGCCCGAGCTACTGGCTGCCTTCGAGCCGATCTCGCCGCGCAGCGGCCAGATCCCCTTCCACTCGACCGTCACCGCCGGACCGCTCGACGGGGCCGAGCTCGGCCCCGCCTACTGGTTCCGCAACCTGCGCCAGACCGTGCTCTTCGAGCCGGTGCTGCGCTCGCTACTGGAGCGCGGCTCGCGCGCCTTCATCGAGGTCGCGCCCCACCCGGTGCTCGCCTACGGCGCGGCGGAAACGATCGAGGAGGCGCTCGACGGTGCGGAGGGCGCGACTGTCTTCGGCGCCCTGAAGCGCGAGGACGGGGGCGCCTCGCGCTTCGCCCTCTCGCTCGCCGAAGCCCACGCCCACGGCGTTGGGCTCGATTGGGAGGCGCTGCTGGCGGGGGTCGGTGGCGAGCCGGTGCGCCTGCCCACCTACCCGTTCCAGCGCCGCCGCTACTGGTCGGAGGCGGGCGCCGCCGGCTCCGATCCGCGGGCGCTCGGCCAGGAGCCGCTCGAGCACCCGCTGCTCGGCGCGGCGCTGGCGACGGCGAGCGGCGAGCTGCTGCTCAGCGGGCGCCTCTCGCGCCGTTCCCAGCCCTGGCTCGCCGAGGACCCCGCCCTCGGCGTCACTCTGCTGCCACCGGCGGCGCTGCTCGAGATGGCCCTGACTGCCGCCGCGGTGGCGGGCTGCGCGGGGGTCGAAGAGCTGCGGATCGAGGCACCGCTCGTCGTCCCCGAGCAGGGCGAGCTGCAGCTGCGGGTGGCGCTCGCGGCCGCGGAGGGGTCCGGCGCGCGGGCGCTGGCGATTCACTCGCGCCCGGCCCCCGACGAGTTCGAGGAGGTCGAGTGGACGTGCCTGGCGCGGGCGAGCCTGACGGCGGCGGCACCCGCCTCGGCAGACGCCGCTCGCTCCTGGCCACCGGCCGGCGCCGAGAGCCTCGCGGGGGAGGAGCTGCACCGCCGCATCGAGGATCGCGAAGCGGAGTGGAGCTCCGGCCTCGCCCGTATCGAGGCGGCCTGGCTCGAGGGCGAGCGGATCCACGCCGAGCTCGTCCTCGACGCGGATCAGGCCGGCGAGGCCACGGGCTCGAGCTTGCATCCAGCCCTGCTGCAGCTTGCCCTGCAGGTGGCTGCGCTGTGCGGTCCCGGTCCGCAGGCGGGCGAGGTCGAGCTGCTCGCCGCCTGCGCCAGGGCGTCGCTGCCAGGGTCGCCGGTGACCGCCCTGCGCATCTCCGTTTCGCCGGCCGGGGAGGGGGGCATCGCGCTCGATCTGGCCGGCCCCGACGGCACCGCCCTGGCCCGCTTCGAGGGACTGGCCAGCGCCGGGGTGGCAGTCGAGCGGCTACGCGCCGCGGAGGACGAAGCCGTGCGCTTGTTGCGGCTCGACTGGATCGAGATCTCATCGCCTTCCGGCGCCGGGCGGCCGCGCCTCGGCCTCCTCGGCGAGCTCGACCTCTCCGGGATCGAGGCAGAGCGCTTCGCCGACCTCGACTCGCTCGCCGCCGCGCCGCCGGACCTGGCGATCGCCGAGTGCGCCGGCGGCGGCAGCGGCGCGGACGGCGCCCTCGCCAAGGCGAGCGAGGCCCTGGAGCTGATGCAGGCGTGGATCGCCGAGGAGCGCCTGGCCGACTCCCGACTGGCCCTGCTCACCCGCGGCGCCGTCGCCGCGACCGCGGGCGAGGACGTCGACCCAGCCGCGGCGGCGCTCTGGGGGCTGGTGCGCTCGGCCCAGGCCGAGCACCCCGATCGCTTCTGCCTGATCGACGCCGACGCCGGGGCTGAGCTGGGCCCGGAGTTCGCCGCGGCACTGGCGGCGAGCGCCGAGGAGCCCCAGCTCGCGGTCCGCGGTGGCGCCGCCCTCGTCCCCCGGCTCGCCGCCGTCAACTCGCCGCCGCGGGAGAACGGGGAGGCGGTGATCGACCCCGAGCGCACGGTGCTGATCTGCGACGGCCAGGAGGGCCTGGGGGCCCTGATCGCCACCCACTTGGCCCGGTCGAGTGGAGTTCGCCACCTGCTCCTCGTCCAAGCGATGGGCCCCGTCGAGGTGGCGCCGGAGGTGCGCTCGGAGCTCGCCGAGCTCGGCGCCGAGTTGCGGGTCGAGGTCTGGGATCCGGTCGATCGCGAGCGGCTGCGGCAGCTGATCGACTCGATCGATCCCGACCACCCGCTGGGCACGGTCGTCCACGCCGCCCGCCTGCTCGACGACGGCGTGGTCGAGTCGCTCAACCGCGATCGCCTCGCCGGCGCGCTGCGGCCCAGGGCGCACGCGGCCTGGAACCTGCACGAGCTGACCCGAGAGCTCGACCTCTCCCAGTTCCTCCTGATCTCCTGCGCCTCCGGCGTGGTCGGCTCGGCCGCCCAGGCGAACTACGCCGCGGCCAACACCTTCCTCGACGGGCTCGCCGCTCACCGCCGCGCCCAGGGGCTGGCGGCGACCTCGCTCGCCTGGGGGCCGATCGCGGCCGCCGACGGCGTCGGCATGAGCGACGCGGTGCGGGCCAGGCTCGGCCGCATCGGCTTGCCGCCGATCGCGCCCGAGCAGGCGCTGGCGCAGCTGGAGCAGGCGCTGCGACTCGAGCAGCCTTTCCTCGCCCAGATCGAGCTCGACCGCCGCGCCCTGCGGGCCCGCGCCCGGGCCGAAGCGCTGCCGGCGGTCCTGCGCGGCTTCGTGCCGGCGCAGCGGGGCAAGGCGGCGGAGGCCGAGCTCGCGGCGCAGCTCAGCGCCGCCCCGGAGGAGGAGCGGGCGGCGATCGCGCTGGCCGCGGTGCGCGAGCACGTCGCCACGGTGCTCGGCCACGCCTCGGCTCGCGACGTCGACCCCGAGCGCCCCTTCCAAGAGCTCGGCTTCGACTCGCTCTCGGCGGTCGAGCTGCGCAACCGGCTCGGCGCGGCGAGCGGCCTGCGGCTGCCGCCCACGCTCGCCTTCGATTACCCGACGCCGGCGGCGCTCGCCACCTACCTCGCCGAGCAGTGCGTCGCCGCCGGGCCCGGGGCCAATCCGGAGGAGGAGATCGAGGCGGCGCTCGCCACGCTCGATCAGGCCTTGGCCTCGATCGCCGAAGGTGGCCGCTCGCGGGAGCGGATCGGCATGCGCCTGCGCGCCGCGCTGGCGAGTCTCTCCGCCACGGAGGAGCAGGAGGCGGAGCTACCCGCCGAGGACATCGCCGCGATGTCCGACGACGAGGTCTTTGCCCTGATCGACGAGGAGGTGGCCAGTGGCTGACGAGGCGCGCCTGCGCGAGTACCTGGAGAAGGCGGCGGTCGACCTGCGCCAGGCGCGCCGCCGCGTGCGCGAGCTCGAGCACAGCGCCCACGAGCCGATCGCGATCGTCGGGATCGGCTGTCGCTATCCCGGCGGAGCGACGTCCCCGCAGCGGCTCTGGGACCTACTCGCGACCGGCGCCGACGCGATCGGCGACTTTCCCACCGATCGCGGCTGGGACCTCGAGCGGCTCTACCACCCCGACCCCGACAATCCCGGCACCACCTACGTGCGCAACGGCGGCTTCCTGCCCGAGGCGATTGAGTTCGACCCCGGCTTCTTCGGCATCAGCCCACGCGAAGCGCCCCTGATCGACCCGCAGCAGCGACTGCTGCTGGAAGCCTCTTGGGAGGCCCTGGAAGACGCCGGGCTGGACCCGGCCAGGTTGCGCGGCAGCCAGACCGGCGTCTTCGCCGGCGCCGGTGCGGGCGAATACTCCCGCCTGCTGGCCGGGGCGCCACCCGGGACCGGCGCCCTGATCGCGGCCACCCCGAGCGTCATCTCCGGCCGCGTCTCCTACACGTTCGGCCTCGAGGGCCCGGCGATGACGGTCGACACCGCCTGCTCCTCCTCGCTGGTTGCCATGCACCTGGCGGTGCAGGCGCTGCGCGCCGGCGAGTGCTCGCTCGCCCTCGCCGGCGGCGTCGCGGTGATGTCGACGCCGATCGCCTTCATCGACGTCAACCGCCAGCGCGGCCTGGCGCCCGACGCGCGCTGCAAGGCCTTTGCCGAGGCGGCCGACGGGGTCGGCTTCTCCGAGGGCGCCGGCGTGCTGGTGCTCGAGCGGCTGGCGCAGGCGCGGGCCAATGGGCACGAGGTGCTGGCGACGATCCGCGGCTCGGCGGTCAACCAGGACGGCGCCTCCAACGGCCTCGCCGCCCCCAACGGTCCCTCGCAGGAGCGGGTGATCCGCCAGGCGCTGGCCAACGCCGGCCTCGCCACAGCTGACGTCGACGCCGTCGAGGCCCACGGCACCGGCACCCCGCTCGGCGACCCGATCGAGGGTGGCGCCCTGCTCGCCACCTACGGGCGCGAGCGAGAACGGCCGCTGCGGCTCGGCTCGATCAAGTCCAACATCGGCCACGCCGCTGCCGCCGCCGGCGTGGCGGGAGTGATCAAGGTCGTGCTGGCGCTGCGGGCGGAAGTACTGCCGCGGACCCTTCACGTCGACCGCCCAACCAGCAACATCGATTGGGATTCCGGCTCGATCGAGTTGCAGACCGAGGCGGCGCCCTGGATCGCCGAGGGGCGCCCGCGCCGCGCCGGCGTCTCCGCCTTCGGCGTCAGCGGCACCAACGCCCACCTGATCATCGAGGAAGCCCCGCGCGAGGAGCAGCCCGCGGCCGGCGCGGCGCGGACAGGCGATCTCCCCGAGCGGGAGGGGCCAGCGCTGGGGGGCGCCGCGCCGCTTGTCGTCTCGGCCAAGTCGGAGCCGGCCCTGCGTGAGGCCGCCGCCAACCTCGCCGCCACGATCGAGGCCGAGCCCGGGCTCGAGCCGCTCGACCTCGCCTACTCGCTGGCGAGCCGGCGGCCCCGCTTCGGCCGCCGCGCCGCGGTGGTTGGCGTGGATCGCGAGCAGCTGCTCGAGCGCCTCACCGCGCTCGCCGCGGGCGGCGAGGCCGACGGCATCGTCTCGGGCAGCGCCCGCGGCAAGAGCGACCCCGTCTTTCTCTTCTCCGGCTGGGGATCGCAATGGGATGGGATGGCGGCCGAGCTGCTCGACGACTCGCCCGTCTTCGCCGCCGAGCTGCGGCGCTGCGACGAGGCGCTCTCGGCGCTCCAGGAGTGGTCGGTGGAGGACGTGCTGCGCGGGGCTCCCGGCGCACCGACGCTGGAGGCGACCGAAATCGGCACCCGGACCCTCTTCGCGATCTCGGTCGCGCTGGCGAGGCTGTGGATCGCCTGCGGGGTCGAGCCGGCCGCGGTCGTCGGCCACTCGCAGGGCGAGCTGGTCGCCGCCCACATCGCCGGCGGGCTCTCGCTCGAGGACGCCGCCCACGTCACCGTGGTGCGCAGCGGCCTCGGCCTGCAAAAGCTGTCCGGCAAAGGGGCGATGGCCGCGGTGGCGATGCCCGCCGCGCGGCTGCGGCCCCTGCTCGAGCGCTACGGCACCAGGGTCGAGGTCGCCGCGATCAACGGTCCCGCGGCGACGCTCGTCTCGGGCGAGATCGAGCCGGTCGAGGAGCTGGTCGCCAGCTGCGTCGCCGAGGGCACGCAGGCGAAGAGGATTCCGGGCGCGGCGGTCGCCTCCCACTCGGCCCAGGTCGAGTCCCTGCGCGAGGAATTCCTCGAGGCCTTCGCGACGATCGAGCCGCGCACGGGCGAGATCCCCTTCTACTCGACGGTGACGGGTGAGGTCATCGACACGGCCCAGCTCGACGCCGAGTACTGGTATCGCAACGCGCGCCAGACGGTGCTGTTCGAGCCGACGGTGCGGGGGCTGCTCGACCGCGGTCACCGCGAGCTGCTCGAGATCAGCCCCCACCCGGTGCTCGGCATCGGCCTGCGGGAGATCGTCGAGAGCCACGCCGAGGCGGCCGACGCGGCGGTGCTGGGGACGCTGCGCCGTGGACAGGGCGGGGCGGAGCGCTTCGCGTTGTCCCTGGGCGAGGCCTGGACGCGCGGCGTCGAGGTGCGCTGGGACGTCTTCTTCAGCGGTTCCGCTGCCGAGCCGGTGAAGCTGCCGACCTACCCGTTCCAGCGCCGCCGCTACTGGCTGGAGGACAAGGTGGGCGCCGGAGACGCCGGCGCCGCCGGTCTCGCCGACCCCAAACACCCGTTGCTGGCCGCGGCGATCGACTCGCCGGGCGGCGAGGGGCTGCAGCTTGCCGGCCGCCTGGCGCCGAGCGGCGCGCCCTGGCTCGCCGACCACACGCTGCTCGGCGATCCCGTTCTGCCCGCTGGCGCCCAGGTCGAGCTGGCGCTTGCCGCCGCTCAAGCCGCCGGGCTCGGCGCGGTCGAGGAGCTCGAGCTCGAGGCGCCCCTGGTCTTCTCCGCTGCCGGGGCGGTGCAGCTGCGCGTCAGCGTCGACGAGCCGCAGGGTGACGGTCGCCGCAACCTCGCGATCTACTCGCGGCCGGAGGCCGAGGCCGACGCCGCCGCGGAGGAGCCCTGGATGCGCCACGCCGGCGGGACGCTCTCCGCCCGTGCCGAGGCCGACGCCACCGAGACGGCCTTCGCTGCCGAGGCCTGGCCGCCCGCGGGGGCCGAGCCGCTCGACGCCGAGCTCGTCTACGACCGGCTCGCCGCTGCCGGGGTCGAGCACGGCCCGGCGATGCGCTGCTTGCGTCGCGCCTGGCGCCGTGGCGAGGAGACCTTTGTCGAGCTGGCGCTCGACCAGGACGGCGAGCTCGGCGGCGCCGGCTTCGCCATCCACCCGGCGCTGCTCGAGTCGGCGGCTCAGGCGGCCTTGCAGCTTGGCGCGGGCCAAGCCGGCGAGGCGGTCCTGCCGGCGCGCTGGCGAGGCGTTCGCGCTGGCGCGGCGTCGGCAACCGCGCTGCGGGTGCGGATCGGGTCGGGCGAGGAGGGCGTCGGCCTCACCGCTTGCGACGAGAGCGGCGCGCTGGTGCTGGCGGTCGACTCGCTCGCCGCCCGGCCGCTCGAGCCCGCTCAGCTCGCTGCCGCGCGACGACAGCGCTCGCTCTACCGGCCGCAGTGGGTTGCGCTCGAGCGCCAGCCGGGGGGCGCGCCGCGCGTCCTCGCCGCGATCGGCGAGGTCGGCATCGCCGGCTTCGGGGGTGAGCGTTACTCCGACCTCGCAACGCTGCTGGCGGCGATCGAGGCCGGTGCCCCCGTGCCGGACGTCGTCCTCGCCGAACCCGATCCCCGCTCAGTCGACGGGGAGGATCTTGCCGCCGGTGCCCGCGAGATCGCGCGCTCGGGACTGCAGCTGGCGCAGGCCTGGGCAGCCGCCGAGGCGCTTGACGGTGTCCGTCTCGTCCTCCTCACCAGAGACGCGGTCGCCGTCGGGGACGGCGAGGATCCGGACCTTCTCCTCGCCCCGCTCTGGGGTCTCTTCCACAGCGCTGCCAACGAGCACCCTGGCCGCTTCGCCCTGATCGATCGCGACGCGGAGGCACTCCCCGTCGCCGACCTCGCGCTGGCGCTCGACGCCGTGGCCGGGGAGCCGCAGCTCGCCCGCCGCGGCGGCGAGCTGCTGGCGCCGCGGCTAACCCGCTTCCTCGCCGGCGGGGAGGACCGGGCCCCGGCCCCGCTCGAGCCCGATCGGACGGTGCTGATCACCGGTGGGCTGAGCGGCATCGGCGCCGCGGTGGCTCGCCACCTCGCCGAGCACGGCGGCCGCCGGCTCCTCCTCGCCAGTCGCCGCGGCAGCGAGACCGAGGGCGCCGCCGAGCTCGTCGCCGAACTGGCCGAGCTCGGGGCCGAGGCGACCGTGGCCGCCTGTGACGTCTCCGACCGCGCCCAGTTGCGGGCGCTGCTCGACTCGATCCCCGCGGCGCACCCGCTCGGCGCCGTCGTCCACTCGGCAGCGGTGCTCGACAACGCCATGGTCGCGGCGCTCGACGGCGAGCGCCTCGAGCGGGTCATGCGCCCCAAGGTCGACGCCGCCTGGCACCTGCACGAGCTGACCGCTGACCTGGAGCTCTCCCAGTTCCTGCTCTTCTCCTCGGTCGCCGGCTTGGTCGGCGGCCCGGCCCAGGCCAACTACGCGGCCGCCAACGCCTTCCTCGACGCCCTCGCCGCGCACCGGCAGTCCAAGGGCCTGGCGGCGACCTCGATGGCCTGGGGTGGATGGGTGCAGGACACGAGCCTGATCGAGCTGCTCAGCGAGGTCGACCGCAAGCGTCTGGAACGCACGGGCATCGCCCCGTTCGGGCCGGAGGAGGGCTTGGAGCTCTTCGACGCGGCCCGCGCCGCCGGCGCGCCGCTGCTCGCCCCGGTCGGGTTCAACCTGGCGGGGCTGCGGGAGCAGGCGCTCAGCGGCATGCTGCCCGCAATCCTGCGCGGGCTGGTGCGCCTGCCCGAGGCCGAGCCGGGCGATGCCGCCCTGCTGGCGCGGCTGCAGGGGTTGCCGACGGAGCAAAGGCGGGAGCTGGTGCTGGAGGTCGTGCGTGAGCAGGCGGCTGTTGCGCTCGGCCACGCCTCCGCCGCCGACGTCGACCCCGACCTGGTCGTGCAGGAACTGGGACTCGACTCGCTGGGTGCGGTCGAGCTGCGCAACCGCGTCGCCGCCGCGACCGGTGTCCAGGTGCCGATGCTCGCCCTCGCCGACCACCCGACCCTCTCCGGGGTGGCGGGATACGTCCTGGCCCAGCTGGACGAGGGTGCCGGCGTGGACGCGCCGGGTGAGCGGGCCGACGGGAGCATCTCGCTCTCGGCTCTGCTCGACAGCGCCCGCGAGGACGACGGCCTGGAGGATTTCGTCGAGCTGATCACGGCCGCCTCGCGCTTTCGCCGCCGCTTCGGCTCGCTCGAGCAGAGCGGCTGGCAGCCGCGGCCGGTGCGCCTCGCCGAGGGCCCGCCCGGCGCCCCCGCGATCCTCCTCCTGCCCTCGCTCGGTCCGATGTCGGGCCCGCACGAGTACGTCAGGCTGGCGCGCGAGCTGGGCGGGAGCCATACCGTGCTGACCCTGCCGCTGCCGGGCTTCGGCTCCGGCGAGGCGCTGCCCGACAGCGCCGAGGCCGCGGTCGCGGTGCTGGCCGCGGCGATCGCCGGGCAGGAGCTGGGCCCGGAGCTGATCCTCGGCGGGCACTCCTCGGGCGGCTGGCTGGCGCAGGCGGTCGCGGCGCGGCTGGAGGGCGAGGGAGAGCCGCTCGGCGCCGTGCTCCTGCTCGACACCTTCCCGCCCGACTCGCCCCAGCTCAGCCAATTGCTGCCCCTGATGCTGGGGACGGAAGGTGCCGCGGCGGAAATAGACGACGCGCGCCTGCTGGCGACGGGCGGCTACCGCCGGGTCTTCGCCGGCTGGGAGGAGCCGCGGATCGAAGCCGAGACGCTCCGGGTCGAGGCGGCCGAGCCGGCCAACCACTTCACGATGATGACCGACCACGCGAGCACGACCGCGGCGGCCATCGAAGACCTACTCGAGAGGGAGACAGTCAACGCGAGAGCAGGGGGTGTGCGATGAGCGCGGTGGTTCAGGTTGCCGGTCTCTTGAGGCCGGACCAAGCGGTGGACGTGGGTGGCGAGTACCTCGACGTGCTCGGAAACCGGGACCCGATCGGTCCCCACCGGGGCCAGCAGGTGTTCCGCAGCAAGGTGCTGCCGAAGATCTACGAGCGCTTCTGGCGCCCCGTCGTGCTGCGCTTCTTCGTCGGCCTCTCGGGTCCCCGGGCGGCCGAGGAGCGGCGGATGACGATGGAGCTGCTCGCGGTCGAGCCGGGTGACCAGGTACTCGACGTCGGCTGCGGGCCCGGCAACTACACCCGCTTCCTGGCAGGCGCCGCGGGCGACGGACTGACCGTGGGCCTGGACGCCTCCGAGACGATGGTGGCGGCGGCGGCCGAGCGGGGCGGAGGCGCGAACCTCGCCTACCTCCGCGGCGACGCCTGCGCCCTGCCCTTCGGCGACGAGTCCTTCGACGCCGCCTGCAGCGTCGGCGTGATCCACATGGTCGCCGAGCCGCTGCTGGCGCTGGCGGAGATGACCCGCGTCCTCGCCCCGGGCGGCCGGCTGGCCGTGCTGGCGAGCTGCGCGCGCCCGGGCAAGCCGCGCCGCGAACGCGCCGGCCTCACCGTCTTCGCCAGGGACGAACTCACCGGCGCCCTCGCCGAGCACGGGATGGTCGAGATAGAGCAGCAGGTGATCGGGCGGGGGCAGATCGTCTCGGCCCGCAAGCCGTCACGGGAGGCCGGCGATGGCCGTTGACACGACCGCGGTCGCGAAGCTGCAGGTGCAGCCGGGCACCCTGCCGAAGACGATGGCCGCCTGGGTGATCCGGCCCGAGCGCGAGGGCGAGCCCAACGACGCCTACCGACTGGAGCAGATCGAGGTGCCCGAGCCGGGCCCCTTCGAGGTGATCGTCCGGGTGATGGCGGCCGGGGTCAACTTCAACGGCGTCTGGGCCGCCCTCGGCAAGCCGGTCTCGGTTTTCGGCTACGGCGACCACCCGCAGTGGGGCCATCACATACCCGGCTCCGACGCATCGGGCGTCGTCTGGAAGGTGGGCCAGGGGGTGACCCGATGGAAGCCGGGAGACGAGGTTGTGGTGCACGGCAACTACGCCTCCTACGAGGACATCGAGGTGCACGGCCTCGACCCAATGGCGGCGCCAAGCCAGAAGGCGTGGGGTTATGAGACGACCTGGGGTGGCCTGGCGCAGTTCGCCAAGGTGCAGGCCCAGCAGTTGCTGCCCCGGCCCCAGAGCCTCTCCTGGAGCGAGACCGCCTCCTACGGGGTGGGCTATTTCGCTGCCTACCGAATGCTGATCGACCAGTGCAAGCTGCAGGCCGGCCACAACGTCCTGATCTGGGGCGCGGCCGGCGGTCTCGGTGTCTTCGCCACTCAGCTCTGCCGCCTGGCCGGCGCCAACGCGGTTGGCGTCGTCTCCTCCGACGAGAAGGGCGAGCTGATCAAGCGGCTCGGCGCCGTCGACTACATCAACCGTAAGGAGTTCGGAACGATGATTCGAACGCAGGACAATCTCACCGACCCGGCCGCCGAGAGCGAGCGCTTCAAGGCCACCCGCGCCTTCGCCAAGCGGATCAAGGAGATCCTCGGCGACGCTCCCGACATCGTCTTCGAGCACGTCGGCCAAGCGACCTTCCCGACCTCGGTCTTCGTCTGCAGGCCGTTCGGCAAGATCGTCATCTGCGGCGCCACTTCGGGCTTTCGGCTCGATTTCGACGCGCGCTACCTCTGGATGCGACAGAAGCAGATCATCGGCTCGCACTTCGCCAACGCCTACCAGTGCATGCGCGCCAACGAGCTGATGACCCAGGGCAAGATCCGGCCGGTGATCTGGCGCACGATGGGCTTTGACGCGGTGCCGGAGGCGCACCAGCTGATGTACGAAAACAGGCACGCGGGCAAGATCTCGATCCTGGTCGGGGCGGAGTCGGCGGCCGAGGGTCGCAACGAGCCCGGTCTCGGCGCGATCGAGGTGGCGTGATGTACGGCGAAGCGCTTGACGCGAGCGCGGTCGCGAAGCTGGAGGTCGAGCCCGGCACCCTGCCGGCGACGATGCCCGCCTGGGTGATCCGCAAAGAGCGCGAGGGTCAGCCGGCCGACGCCTACCAGCTGGAGGAGATCGAGGTGCCCGAGCCGGGCCCCTTCGAGGTGATCGTGCGGGTGATGGGCGCCGGGGTCAACTTCAACGGCGTCTGGGCGGCGCTCGGCATGCCGGTCTCCGTCTTCGGCTATGGCGACCACCCCGAGCACGGCCACCACATCGGCGGCTCCGACGCCTCCGGGATCGTCTGGAAGGTCGGCCCGGGGGTGACCCGCTGGCAGCCCGGCGACGAGGTCGTGATCAACACCGGCCAGTACTCCTACGAGGACCTCGAGGTCCACGGCTTCGACCCCGCCGCCGCGCCCTCGGTCAAGGCCTGGGGGTACGAGACGACCTGGGGATCCTTTGCCCAGTTCTGCAAGGTGCAGACGCACCAACTGCACGCGCGACCCCAGAACCTCTCCTGGGTCGAGGCGGCCTCCTACGGCCTCGCCTACTTCACCACCCACCGGATGCTGATCGACAAATGCGGTCTGCAGGCGGGGCACAGGGTGCTGGTCTGGGGCGCCGCCGGCGGCCTCGGCGTCTTCGCGATCCAGCTCTGCGCGGCCGCCGGGGCCGATGTCGTCGGCGTCGTCTCCTCCCCTGAGAAGGGCGAGCTGATCAAGCAGCTGGGCGCCGTCGACTACATCGACCGCTCCGAGTTCGGCGAGATGATGCGGACCCCGGAGAACCTCGAAGACCCGGTCAAGGACAGCGAGCGGGGCAAGGTCTCACGCGCTTTCGCCAAGCGGGTCAAGTCGATCCTCGGCGAGCCCCCCGACATCGTCTTCGAGCACGTCGGCAACGCCACCTTCCCGACCTCGGTCTTCACCGTCAGGCCGTTCGGCAAGGTGGTGATCTGCGGTGCCACCACCGGCTTCAACCTCGACTTCGACGTCCGTTACCTGTGGATGCGCCAGAAGCAGATCCTCGGCTCGCACGGCGCCCACGCCTATCAGGCAGACAAAGCGAACAGGCTGATGGCCGAGGGCAAGGTGCGGCCGCTGCTCTCGCAGACGATGGGCTTCGAGGCGGTGCCCGAGGCGCACCAGCTGATGCTGGAGAACAAGCACCTCGGCAAGATCGCGATCCGCGTCGGTGCCAGTGACGACGACGATGGCCGCAACGCCGACGGCCCCGGGGCGATCAGGGCCTAGATGACGAGAGGAGCCGATCGATGATCCTGCACACCCGGCGCTGGGGCCCCGAGCGCCCCGACAGCGTCGTCTGCGTCCACGGCATCGCCCAGCACGGCGGCGTCTTCGCCGACCTCGGCGAGCGGCTCGCCACGCTCGGCCACTCGGTGCTCGCCGTCGACCTGCGCGGCCACGGTGCTTCCGAGCGCTTGCCGCCGTGGGACGTCGGCAGCCACGTCGCGGATCTCTTCGAGACGCTCGACGGCCTCGGGGTCGAGCGCGTCTCCTGGGTCGGCCACAGCTTCGGCGGCCGCCTGGTCGCCGCCGCGGCCGCCGCTCGCCCCGAGCGCGGCGAGTGCCTGGTCCTGCTCGACGCCGCGGCGGAAGTGCCCGCGGCCGCGGCGCTGCAGAGCGCCGAAATCGAACGCCTCGACTGGAGCTTCGCCACCGAGGAGGGAGCGATCAACGCCCTGCTCTCGAACGGCATGATGGTGGCCGCCCCGCGCGCGGTCGTCGCCGATTTCGTCGCCAGGGACCTGCGCAAGGGGCCCGACGGCCGCCTGCGCTTCAGCTTCAGCCCCAGCGCCGTAGTGGTCGCCTGGAGCGAGATGGTGCTGCCGGCCCCGCCGGTCGCGCTCCTGCCGACCCTGGTCGTCCGCCCCGAGGTGCCCCTCTTCGACGCCAGCGCCCAGGACGCGCGCTACCGCGAGGCGCTCGGTGACCTGCTCACCGAGGCCACCGTCCCCAACGGCCACAACGTCCTCTGGGAGGCGCCCGAGGAGACGATCAGCGCGCTCGAGGGCTTCCTGGCAGGCCCCGCTCGAGCACTCGGGACGGCGTGGTCAGCCTCTTAGCTCGCCCTCGATTGCAGCGACCGCGTCTGGTGCGCCGATCGCGGGGGCCAGGGCCATGTAGGCCAGCGTCGCGGAGATCTGCCGACGCTGAGACCACTCGCGAACGATGTGATGGTGAAAGAGGGACCAAAGCGCACCCGCCACCGCTTCGAAAGTCAGCGGAGAGGGCCGGGCGGTGCGGGGGGCGCCGTCACTGAGCAGGTCGGCGACGGCGGCTGCCAGGCGCTGGCGTGATCGGGTCCCGTCGGGGCCGGGAGGAAGATCGCCGGCGAGGCAGACCTTGGCGAGAAACTCATCGTGGGCCAGGTGAGCACAGAGCGCGGCAATGGCGCGGTAAACGCCACCCGCCCAGCTGCCGGCTGCCGATCGGGCGCGAACAGCCCGGGCCATCGCTTCACCGGCTCGCAACTCGAGCGCGGCCAGATAGCAGTCTTCCACTCCGTCGAAGTGGGCGCTGAATTTGCGGCGAGAGATACGGGCGGCGGAGCAGATACGTGGAGCGGTGAGGCGGGAGTAGGGGACCGTCACCGCAATTTTGGCCACGGCGTCAAGAATCCGCGCCCGATCCCCCGTCGTCCGCAAGGGATCGTCGTCGCTGCCGGTCTCGGTTGCCGCCAGGGGTTCGAGCGCAACGGTTTGGCTGTCGACGTCGACGAGCTCGGCGGCGGCATGGTGCGGGTAGGAAAGGGTCCATTCGACCAGGGCGTCGCCCACGTCCGAGAGCTCGGTGACCCGATTGGCGAGCAGGCGGTTTCTGGCGATTCCGGCAACTCCGGCAACCATTCCCTCGACGACCAGCGGCGGCACCACCATGCCCCTCGGCGCGCGAGCGAGGGACTCGGCAACCATTCCCTCGAAGATTCGCTCGGCCCGCCAGGCCTGCTCCGAGAACGTCTCGCCGGCGGCGTAGGCCTCGATTAGAGCGACGCGGGAACTGGCCGGCTCATTCTCGAGGCCACGAACGAACTCCTTGAGGATCAGAGGCGGGCGCTCTCGCCAGTCGGGCTCACCCGCTGCGGCGGCGAGGATGCGGCGGGTCGCGCGGCGGGAGATCAGCTCGTAGGTTTGGAGGAAGCAGTCCTCTTTGCTGCTGAAGTGTTCGTAGTAGGCGCGAGTCGATACTTCGGCCTCGCGGACGAGGTCGCGGACTTTCAGCGCCCGGTAACCCCGTTCGGCGACAATCTCGATAGTCGCCTTGTGGATGCGGGCTAACTGATGGGCGGCCACCTGCCGGGACGGCAGGCCGGGGCCGGGGGAGAGTTTGCTGAACGGGAGGGACGATTCAGGGCTCTTGCCGGGGCTCACTTCGGGTGCTTCGTGACCGTCCATGGCCGAGCCCCCCGATTACTGAGCTCTTCGCGGTTGGCATCCACTCCTCGAACCAGCACGAGGCAGATGTTTTCTAAGAGGCGGACAAAACAGAACCTAGTCGTACCAAATTAAAACTTTTCTTTCAAGTCGGCTTCCGCGCGGCGAGGTCTGAGCTCGCATTCGTGCGCCTTGCCCAGCCCTTCTTCGCCATCGCAAAAGTCGGAGCCTTCGCCGCCGTAGAGCTGGTCGCCACCGGCGCCGCCGTAGAGGCGGTCATCGCCTGCTTCGCCGTGGCAGCCGTCCTGGCCGGCGCCCATCGAGCAGTAGTCGTCGCCGGGCCCGCCCCAGCAGCCGTCGCTGCCGTCGCTGGTCCGGCAGTAGTCGTTGCCCGGGCCGCCGACACAATCGGTGTTTACCGGGGCGGAGACGCAGACGTCGTTGCCGCCGTTGCCGATACAGCGGTTGCGCGGCGTGCCCTGCGGGTGGCAGGAGTCGGGCTCGCCGCTGCCGATCAGCTTGTCCGAGCCGGCGCCGAGGTAGGCGATCAGCGGCACCGGCAGCTTGTCGAGGACCTCGACCTTGTCGTTGGCGGGGCCGGTGTCGACTTCGACCTGGCCGGCGTCACTCAGCGGGCAGGTCGCGGCACCGTTACCGGGGGCGAGCTCGCAGCCTTCGGTTGCTGCGGCCATCGGCCCGGTGACGATCAGGTCGCCGCCGCTGAGGCTGAGCCGCAGATGCGTCCCCGCCGCGGCGCCGTGGATCACGATCCGTCCCTCGGGCGCGGCAGCGCTCGCGGCGATGAGCAGAAGCAGCGCCGCGAGGGCGAAGGCTGCGAGGGCTCGGCGCAAGCTCAGGAACGCAGCCGCTCGAGCGCCTGCTCGCGACTCTGGTGGGTTGGGATCGTTGCCTCGAGGCCGGTGATGTCGAGCACCCGCTTGACCTGGTGCCCGATCCCGCAAAGTGCAAACCGCTCGTTGCCGTCGCCGTCGAGCGCCTGCCAGGAGCGCACGATCAGGGCGATGCCGGTGGAGTCGATGAACTCACAGCGGCTGAGGTCGATAAGCAGCGCCCCGGCAGCGGCCAGCGGCGCCTCGAGCTCTCGCTCGAGATCCGTTGCGGTGTTCATGTCCAGCTCCCCCTCGACTGTGACCACGAACACCCCGTCTTGCTGCTCGCTGCGAACTTTGAACGGCGCGGGGCTCAACTCCGCAGCGATGGTACTGGACTACTCGCCGAGTAGTTCCTCAAAGCGCAGTGCCGCGCGGCTGGGCAGCACCAGCGCCTCGCTGCGGTGCAGCAGGCCGCAGCCGGCGAGCGAGTGCACGGCCCGCTCGATCGCGTCGCGCTGGGCGAAGTCGCAGCCTTTGCCGGCGATCTCATCGACCAGCTCGGTAAGGGTGAGCGGGTTGGGGTGGATCGCCAGGACCTGCTGCAGCACCGCCGTTTCGAAGACCCGGTCTTCCTCGCGCGGCGTGTGGATCTGGCCCTGGCCTTTCACGATTGTCCCCATAAGGCGCGCTCTCAGCCCTTCTCTTCCCCCTGCGAGCCATCCCGGCGCGGCGGCTTTTCGCCCGCTTCCAGAGCCGTGATCGCCCAGCCCGATTTGACCACGGCGCGGTAGAAGTGCTGGGTCGAACCGCGGGTCTGTTCGGTGCGCACCAGCTCGATCGCGCGGCACTCGGCCAGCACCCGGACGTGGTAGCTGAGCGCGCTGAGCTGCTCGCAGAGCTTGGCCGAGAGCTCGCGCGGGCTGGTCTCGCCACCGCCCTCGAGCATCTCGCGCAGGATCCGCCGCCGCATCGGGTGCCCGAGGGCGTTGAAGAGGTCGTTTCCTTTCGGCTTGCTCCCCGCCATGTGGCGAGAATACCGAACAAACGAAATCTATTGTCTGACGACTAGTTGTCTGCGCTGCTCAGGCGTCCTCGCGGACGCCGCCCATCTCGGTGAAGACAGCGGTCGGCCCGCCGTCGGCGCGCTGCTCGTCGGCGATCACGTGCGAGACGGCGTTGATCAGGGCCAGGTGGGTGAAGGCCTGGGGGAAGTTGCCGAGGTGGCGGCCGCTCTCGGGCTCGAGCTCCTCGGCGAAGAGGTCGAGCCAGCCGGCCGCCTCCAGCAAGCGCTCGCAGAGCGCCCGCGCCCGCGCCGCCTCGCCGATCTCCGAGAGCGCCGAGACCAGCCAGAAGGAGCAGATCAGGAAGGTCCCCTCGGCGCCGCTGAGGCCGTCGTCGGTTTCGTCGACCTTGTAGCGGAGGACGAGGCCGTGTTCGGTTAGGTCATCGGCGATCGCCTCGACTGTGGCGCGCACCCGCGGGTCGTCGGCGGGGAGGAAACGCAGCAGCGGGATCAGCAGGGTCGAGGCGTCGAGCGCGTCGGTCTCGTAGTGCTGGCGAAAGACGCCGTCGCGGACACCGCGCTCGAGGATCTCCGCCTTCATCTCATCCGCCTTCTGCCGCCACTCGTCGGCCAGGTCGGCGAGGCCGATCTCGCGGGCGAGGCGGGCGCCGCGGTCGACCGCGACCCAGATCATCAGCTTCGAGGAGACGTAGTGCTTGGGCTCGCCGCGCGACTCCCAGATGCCCTGGTCGGGGTTCGGCCAGGCCTCGATCGCTGCTTCGACCTGGTAGCGGATCAGCTCTCGGTCCGCCTGCGTGCCACTTCCTCGCAGCGCCTTGAAGTGCAGGTAGATCGAGTCGAGCAAGGCGCCCCAGACGTCGTTCTGGCGCTGGTCGTAGGCGCCGTTGCCGATCCGCACCGGGCGGGCGCCGCCGTAGCCGCCGAGGTGGTCGAGCGTGCTCTCGGTCAGCTCGCGCTCGCCGCCGATCCCGTACATGATCTGCAGGTCGGGGTTGTCCTTGCAGACGCCGAGCACGAAGCGCATGAAGTCACGCGCCTCCTGGTCGAAGCCGAGCGTGTGCAGGGCCCAGAGGGTGAAAGTCGAGTCGCGGATCCAGCTGTAGCGGTAGTCCCAGTTGCGTTCGCCGCCGGGTGTCTCGGGCAGCGAGGTTGTGGGGGCGGCGACGATCGCGCCGCTCGGCGTGTAGGTGAGGCCCTTCAGCACCAGCGCCGAGCGCTGCAGGTGGACGCGCCAGGGGTGGTCGGGGAAGTCGCCGGCGCGCAACCACTCGCGCCAGAACTCTTCGGTCGAGTCGAGCCGCTCCAACGCCTCGGGGGCGCTGCGCGGACCGCCGAGGTCACCGTCGCCCCAGGTGACGGCGCAGAAGCCGTTCTCGTCCTCGCGCAGGCGCAGGGCGCCACGGGCGGCGCCGTCCTCATCGAGGCTCAGCTCCATGTCGCTGGTCAGGCGCAGCTCGGTGCCGTCGCTGCCCATTGCCAGCGCTTCGCCCAACTCACCGCCGCTCCACTGCGCTGCCTCGGCGCCGTAGCCGAAGCGCGGTAGGCACTCCATCTCGACCTCGACCTCGCCGTCGAGGCAGGTGACGATGCGCAGCAGCGAGCGGTCGGACTCGTGCCCGGTCTGGGGGCGGCCCTCGGAGCCGTTGCCGCCGGGCACCCACTCGGCGATCGAGAGCAGGTCGTGGGTGACCAGCCAGCCGCTGTCGGTGACCCAGGTCGTCTCTATAACCAAGGTGCCGGGCTCATAGCGGCGGCTGATCGGCACGACGACGCCTCTGGGCGCAACCTTGAAGTGGCCGGCGCCGCGATCGAGCAGGGCGCCGAAGGCGCTGGGGGAGTCAAAGCGGGGCAGGCAGAGCCACTCGATCGCGCCGTCATAGGAGACCAGGGCGCTGGTGTGGCAGTCGGAGAGGAAGCCGTAGCCTCCGATCGGCGGGAAGCTGGTGTCGGCAGCGCTCACGGCCGTGCCAAGCTACCACCGTGAGCAGCGTCCTCCTTGCCCACGTCACCGGCGCCTTCGCCCCGGTCGAGGTCTTCCCGATCACGATCGGCGGCGTCGCTTACTGGGCTCGGGTGCGCAGCCTCTCCTGGGACGGCCGCTCGGTGCCACTCTGGCGCCAGCTCTGCTTCGGCAGCGGCCTGCTGCTTATTGCAGTCGCCCTCTTCAGCCCGATCGGCCACATCTCCGACGAGCTGGTCATCGCCCACATGGTCGAGCACCTGCTGATCGGCGACATCGCCTCGCTGCTGATCGTCCTCGGCCTGACCAAGTCCCTGCTGCAGCCGATCCTCTCGATCAAGCTCTTCAACCGACTACAGGTGCTCACCCACCCGCTGATCGCGCTGCCGCTCTGGGCGCTCAACTTCTACTTCTGGCACATCCCCTCTATATATGACGCCGCCTACGGCACGGCGCCGCTGCACGCGCTCGAGCACACCACCTTCCTCGCCTTCGGCTGCCTGATGTGGATGCCGATCTTCGGGCCGCTGCCGAAGCCCGAATGGTTCACCGCCGCCTGGAAGGTCGGCTACGTGATCGCTGTCCGCTTCGCCGGCGCGATCCTCGGCAACGTGCTGATGTGGTCGGGCTCGGTGCTCTATCCGATCTACGGCAAGGGCGAGCACTACTGGGGCATCTCGCCGATCGCCGACCAGAGCACCGCCGGCGCGATCATGATGGTCGAGGGCACCTTCCTCGCCCTCGGCGTGCTCGCCTGGATCTTCCTCGAGGTCGCCCGCGAAGGCAGCGAGCGCCAGCGCCTGCTTGAGCTGGCCGAAGCGCGCGGCTTCGCCCTCGACGAGCGCCGCGCCCAGCGCGCCGTCGCGGCCGGGCACGGCGCGCGGCTGGAAGAACGGATCGAAAATGCGTAGGGCGCGCGCCTGGCTGGTCACCGGCCCTCTCGGCCGCGGCGCGGCTTTCGCGATCGACTTCGCCATTGCCGTCCGCACCGGCCTCGCCCAGCGCCGCCGCCGGGTGTAACGCTTTATCCATCCGTAGCGGGGACAAAGCGTTGCACCAGGTGCGATCGTCTAGGGTCTCGCGTTCGTGAAGACCGCTGTTACAGAGCTGCCCGACTCGCGCGCGCGGGTCGAGGTGGAGGTTCCCGCCGACCTGGTCGGTCGCGGCCTGCAGCGCGCCGCCCGCGCGCTGGCCAAGGAGATGCGCATGCCCGGCTTCCGCAAGGGCAAAGCGCCGCCCTCGCTGGTGATCCAGCGGCTCGGCTTCGGCACCGTCCTGCAGGACGCGATCCGCGAGTCGCTGCCCGAGTGGTACGAGCAGGGCCTGCTCAGCTCCGGCGTCAGCCCGGTCGGCGATCCCAACATCGAGATCGTCTCCGCGCCTGAGGCTGAGGGTGAGCCACTCGAGTTCAAATTCGAGATCGGCGTGCGGCCCCCGGCCAAGCTCGGTGAGTACAGGGGCCTCGAGGTCGGCAAGGCCGAGGCCGAGCCGACCGATGAGATCGTCGACCGCGAGGTCGAGCGCATCCGCGAAGGCTTCACCAAGCTGGAGCCGGTCGAGCGCGCCGCCGCCGATGGCGACGTGCTGCTGGTCGACTTCGAGGGCCTGCGCGACGGCAAAGCCTTTGAGGGCGGCAAGGCCAACGACTACCTGCTCGAGCTCGGCGGCGGCCAGCTGATCGAGGGTTTCGAGGAGCAGCTGACCGGCGCCGAAGCGGGCGACGAGCGCAAGGTCGAGGTCACCTTCCCCGAGGATTACCAAGCCGAGGAGCTGGCCGGCGAGGACGCGGTCTTCAAGGTCGAGGTCAAAGAGGTGCGGGAGAAGGTCCTGCCCGAGCTCGACGACGACTTCGCCTCCGAGGCCTCCGAGTTCGAGACGCTCGAGGAGCTGCGCGCCGACATTTCCAAACGGGTCAGCGAAGCGGTCGACGAGCGCGCCGAGCAGGACTTCCGGGTTGCCGCGGTCGACGCTGCCGTCGACGCTGCCACCGTGGATATGCCCGACGCTCTGGTGCAAGCCCGCGCCGAGGAGCGCTGGGATCGGGTCGAGCGCCAGCTTGCTGCCCGCGGCATGGACCCCAACGCCTACCTGCAGATGCAGGGCAAAACCCGCGAGGAGCTGCTCGAGGAGTCAAAGCCCGACGCCGAGCGCGAGCTGAAGCGCGAGGCGGTGCTGGCGGCGATCGCCGAGGCCGAGGCGATCGAGGTCTCCGAGGAGGAAATGGTCGAGGCCCTCGCCCACACCGCCGAACACGAGCGCACCACCCCCGAGAAGCTGCTCGAGCGCCTGCGCGAGAACGGCCGCGACGCAATGGTCCGCGAGGACATCGCCGTGCGCAAGGCAATCGACCTCGTCGCCGAGTCAGCCAAGCCGATCCCCCTCGAGCAGGCCGAGGCCCGCGAGAAAATCTGGACGCCGGAGAAAGAGGAAGAGGAGAAACCCTCCGAGCTCTGGACGCCGGACTCCGATTCATAGCGCGGCCGGACCACCTTTCTTCAGCTCACTCCCCATTTCTTCCCCGCGTGTTCCCCACTCAGCGATGCCGAGACGACGCCTTTGGCGAAGGCTTCACTGGCGCCGTATTTGAGTTTCGCCCCGAGTAATTCCTGCACTTTCTTGCCGCCTTTCAGGCCTTCTGCGGCATTGGCGGTATCAGCGTTAAGTTCCTGGCTAACGAGTTCTTCGCTGCTAATTTCAATCGCGAGGGAGCCTCTGACTTCTGCTTTTTCCGGCAGAGGGCAGGTTCCGCCAAATTTGACCGTCGCAAACACTTCCCCTGATAATGGCTCGATCACCAGATATATCTTGCCTTCGTGTTGAATGGCTAACGCCGTGACTTTGGAGGTCACCCCAGCGGGGTTGCTTTCTTCAAATGCTTTGGTGCAAGCTTTGAGTTCAGTACCTGTGCTTTCTTCGAAGACTTTGCAGCTCGAATAGGTAAGTGTTGCCTGGGCCGCGCCCCCTGGTTTTGCTTCGCCATAGACATTGTGGAGCTGCCCTTCGCTGGTCGCCAGGGAAGAGCAGCGGATTTCAGCGCTTTTGGCCGGTATTTTCAGAATGCCGGTTCCAGCCTGGCTTGCCGTGGCGCTGGCGCCTTCGGCTAACTCTGAGACATTGGGGGGAGAGACGCCATAGAGGATGTGCGTATACCCAGTTGACGTTAATTTAGATGGTTCTTTTTTGGCTTCTTCTTGGAGCAGGGCCCCCCATTTCTTCCCCGCGTGTTCCCCACTCAGCGATGCCGAGACGACGCCTTTGGCGAAGGCTTCACTGGCGCCGTATTTGAGTTTCGCCCCGAGTAATTCCTGCACTTTCTTGCCGCCTTTCAGGCCTTCTGCGGCATTGGCGGTATCAGCGTTAAGTTCCTGGCTAACGAGTTCTTCGCTGCTAATTTCAATCGCGAGGGAGCCTCTGACTTCTGCTTTTTCCGGCAGAGGGCAGGTTCCGCCAAATTTGACCGTCGCAAACACTTCCCCTGATAATGGCTCGATCACCAGATATATCTTGCCTTCGTGTTGAATGGCTAACGCCGTGACTTTGGAGGTCACCCCAGCGGGGTTGCTTTCTTCAAATGCTTTGGTGCAAGCTTTGAGTTCAGTACCTGTGCTTTCTTCGAAGACTTTGCAGCTCGAATAGGTAAGTGTTGCCTGGGCCGCGCCCCCTGGTTTTGCTTCGCCATAGACATTGTGGAGCTGCCCTTCGCTGGTCGCCAGGGAAGAGCAGCGGATTTCAGCGCTTTTGGCCGGTATTTTCAGAATGCCGGTTCCAGCCTGGCTTGCCGTGGCGCTGGCGCCTTCGGCTAACTCTGAGACATTGGGGGGAGAGACGCCATAGAGGATGTGCGTATACCCAGTTGACGTTAATTTAGATGGTTCTTTTTTGGCTTCTTCTTGGAGCAAGGCCCCCCATTTCTTCCCCGCGTGTTCCCCACTCAGCGATGCCGAGACGACGCCTTTGGCGAAGGCTTCACTGGCGCCGTATTTGAGTTTCGCCCCGAGTAATTCCTGCACTTTCTTGCCGCCTTTCAGGCCTTCTGCGGCATTGGCGGTATCAGCGTTAAGTTCCTGGCTAACGAGTTCTTCGCTGCTAATTTCAATCGCGAGGGAGCCTCTGACTTCTGCTTTTTCCGGCAGAGGGCAGGTTCCGCCAAATTTGACCGTCGCAAACACTTCCCCTGATAATGGCTCGATCACCAGATATATCTTGCCTTCGTGTTGAATGGCTAACGCCGTGACTTTGGAGGTCACCCCAGCGGGGTTGCTTTCTTCAAATGCTTTGGTGCAAGCTTTGAGTTCAGTACCTGTGCTTTCTTCGAAGACTTTGCAGCTCGAATAGGTAAGTGTTGCCTGGGCCGCGCCCCCTGGTTTTGCTTCGCCATAGACATTGTGGAGCTGCCCTTCGCTGGTCGCCAGGGAAGAGCAGCGGATTTCAGCGCTTTTGGCCGGTATTTTCAGAATGCCGGTTCCAGCCTGGCTTGCCGTGGCGCTGGCGCCTTCGGCTAACTCTGAGACATTGGGGGGAGAGACGCCATAGAGCCGATGTTCGTAGTTTTTGGCTTCTAAGGTTTCGGCTATTGCAGCCGTAACTCCCACGAGGAGGCAAATTACCGCCGCGGTTAGAACTATATGCAGGTGTCGAGACTTGTATACGCGCACGATGTGCCTCCGTGAGTTTTTCGTCGGCTGCAAGGAAACTGCGTTGTACAATTCTCTATAATAATCAGATTAGTTATTTTGCGGAAGCAGGAGCCGTTGAGGGCGCGCAGAAAGCCGCGCTCGGGATGGCAACCAGACTGATCGACCCCAAGAGGCGCGAGGCAATTGCCGCCGCGGCCGTGCTCTTCGTCGCGATCTTCGTCCTGCGCACCACCGTCGGCACGCTCGCCGACGCGATCAGCTTCCTGTACGTGATCCCGGTCGTCATCGTCGCGATCTCCCTGGGCACGCGGGGCGGCGCCCTTGCCGGTGCGGTCGCCTTCGCCCTCTCCACGGCCTCCGCCCTGATCGCCGACCAACCGACCAGCGCCATCGGCTACTTCAACCGGGCCGTCGTCTTCCTCTTCATCGGTGCCCTGGTCGGGCGCTTCGCCGAAGACCTGCGCTCACTGGAGGCCGAAAGCACCCGCTTCTTCGATCTCTCGCGCGACATGATCTGCGTCGCCGGCTTCGACGGCTACTTCAAGCGGGTCAACCCGGCCTTTGAAAGGACGCTCGGCTACAGCCGCCGCGAGCTGCTGGGCCGGCCCTTCGTCGAGTTCGTCCACCCCGACGATCGCGATGACACCGACGTCGAGACTGGCGAGATCTCCGACAGCGGTCGCGCCGCCGTGCACTTCCAGAACCGCTACCTCGACAAGGACGGCGGGGTGCACTGGATCGAGTGGACCTCGGTAGGCGTCCCCGACGAAGAGCGGATCTACGCCGTCGCCCGCGACGTGACCGAGCGCAAGCTGCTCGAGCAGGAGCTGGAGCTGCGCTCGCGCAGTGACCCGTTGACCGGGATGCTCAACCGCCGCAGCTTCGACGAGTCGCTGGCGGCGCAGATCGCCCACGCGCGCCGCTACAAGCGTCGCGGGGCGCTGCTGATCGCCGACCTCGACCGCTTCAAGCAGATCAACGACGAGTTCGGCCACGCCGCCGGCGACGAGGCGCTGCGGATGGTCTCCCGCGTCCTCGCCGAAAACCTGCGCGAGACTGATGTCGTCGGCCGTGACGAGGGCGGCTTGGTCGCCCGCCTCGGCGGCGACGAGTTCGCCCTGCTGCTGCCCGAGACCGACGCGGCCGGCGCCGAGGCCGTGGGTGAGAGGCTCGTTGCCGCGCTCGCCGCTGAGCCCCTGTGGTTCGGCAATCGCGAGGTGCGGCTGGGGATCAGCATCGGCGTCGCCACCTTCGGCGAGGGCCAGTTCACCACCGCCGAGGACCTCCTCGCTGCAGCCGATCGTGCGATGTACGTGGTCAAGGCAGCAGGCGGCGGCGGCGCTTCTATAGAGTCCCGCTCATGAGCCCCCTGGTTCCAATGGTGGTTGAGCAGACCTCGCGCGGCGAGCGTGCCTTCGACATCTACTCGCGCCTGCTGGGCGAGCGGATCGTCTTCCTCGGCACGCCGGTCACCGAGGACATCGCCAACCTGATCGTGGCCCAGCTCCTGCACCTGGAGTCTGAGGACCCCGACAAGGACATCAGCCTCTACGTCAACTCGCCCGGCGGCTCGGTCTACGCCGGCCTGGCGATCTACGACACGATGCAGTTCATCAAGCCCGACGTGCAGACAATCTGCGTCGGCATCGCGATGAGCATGGGCGCGTTGCTGCTTGCCGGCGGCGCCGCCGGCAAGCGGATGTCGCTCCCCAACTCCAAGATCCTCATCCACCAGGTGTCCTCTGGCTTCGAAGGCCAGGCGACCGACATCGAGATCCACGCCAAGGAGATCATCGACGTGCGTCGCCGCCTCGACGAGATCCTCGCCAAACACACCGGCCAGCCCTTCGAGAAGGTCACCAACGACACCGATCGCGACTACTTCATGAGCGCCGAGGAGGCTAAGGAGTACAACCTCGTCGACCGCGTCATCGAACACCACTGAAGCGCCTCACCGCCCTAGCGCTTCTCCTCTTCGCGGCACTCGCCGCACCAGCTTTCGCCGACTTTCTTGCCTCACCTGACGGCGGTCTCATCTTCTACGGCCACGTCTTCCCCGTCCAGGGCCCGCACGGCACCCGCGGTGCGATCGGCGGCGAGTTCGGCGCCCCCCGCAGCGGCGGCCGCACCCACGAGGGCTTTGACATCGTCGCCGCCTGCGGCACGCCGCTGGTAGCCGTCCGCAGCGGCAGGGTTCTGCAAACCGGCTATGACCCGGTCCTCTACGGCAACTACCTGCTGATCCACGGCGAAGGCGAGGATCGCTCCTACTTCTACGCCCACATGCCCCGCCCGGCCCTGGTCCACCGCGGCGGGCGCGTCTACGCCGGCGAGCGCGTCGGCGCGGTGGGGGAGACCGGCAACGCGATCACGGTCGGCTGCCATCTGCACTTCGAGATCCACGTCCATGGGGTGCCCGTTGACCCCGAGCCCTCGCTGCGGCGCTGGGATCGCTACAGCTAATCTCGAAAACCGCTTGGGAAAGCCCTTTTAGGACAATAAAATCTGACTTTCGCTTGAAAGCAACCTCGCAACCTGGTACGAATTAGAGGACTTCTGGATACGGTAGAGGTCTCTAAAGAGGGAGAGCGAGGGGTTGTTGCATGGGGATGCAGGCTTGACGGGGAGAGTCCGTGGCTGAACTGCGCGAGGCCGCGCCGCTTATGCCGCGCGCCGCACTGTCCGGTGGCCTGTCCGAAAAACTGAGGCCGGGTCCCGGGAGACCGGCTGAGCAGGTTGCCTATCACCAACGAGCTCGGATCTTCGGGGCGATGATCGAGATCGTTGGTGAAGAGGGCTATGACGCGGTCACCGTCCGTCGGCTCTCCAGCCTCGCCGGGGTTTCGACGAGAGCGTTCTACGCGAACTTCGAAGGCAAGGAGGAGTGCTTCCTTCGAACCTATGAACTTGTCGTGCGGCGCGCAGCCACGCGGGTCGCGGATGCCCAGGTCGATGGAGGCGATTGGCTGGAGCGCCTGCGCCTTGGCTTCGCGGCCTTTGCGCGGGAGATCGAGACGAGGCCCTGTGCGGCACGGTTGGCATTGGTTGAGGCTTTCTCCGCCGGCCCTGCCGTAATCGAGCAGATGAAGCGCTCGGAGGCACTCTTCGAGGCGATGATCTCCGGATCTCTCTCCCATGCGCCCGACGGGATCGCGGTGCCGCCCTTGGTCGTCAAGGGAATCGTCGCGGGCGTCTCCTGTCTGGCGCGAAAACTGGTGCTCACCGGGCGCGAGCGCGAGATGCCGCTACTTGCCGACGAGCTGCTCGACTGGGCGCTGGCCTTCCACGACCCATCGGTTGAGCTCCTCGATGCCGCCGGCTCTTCCGTCTCCGCCGCGACTCCTGCTCGGAGGAGCCCCCGGCCCTATGGGCTTGCGGACGAACGCGATCTGCTTCTGTCAGCGGTTGAGAAGCTTGCCCTTGCTCAGGGTTACGAAGGGCTTTCGCTCGATGGGATTTCCACGGTCGCGGGCGTGCGAAAAAAGAGCCTCGAAGCGCAGTTCGAAAGCGCAGACGAGTGCTTCTTCGCGGCATTGGAAGAGCGCGTTTTCGCTGCCGTCGACAGGGCAGCGGCCCCCGCCAAAGGGTTCAGCTGGTCCCACGACGTTCGCGGCGCCCTTACCGTCTTCTGCGAGGAGATCGTCCGCGACCCGGCGCTCGCCAGGCTGGCCTTCGTAGAGGCTTTTGCCCCCGGCGGGGCCGGGGCTCGTTATCGCCAACGCCTGCTGGCCTCTGCCGCGGAGCGCTTCCATCGTCAACTGCCGGACGATCTGCGCTTCAGTAGCGAGGCGTCGATCGAGGCCTCGCTCGGAGCGGTTTGGAAGGTCCTTCACGCTTATGTCGCCGCGGGCAGAACGCAACAGCTGCCGTGTGTTGCACAGACGCTTTCCTTCATCGTCTTGGCGCCCCTCATCGGTGCCGAAGACGCAATCTCGGTTTGCTGCACGAACGAGCATCACCAAGATGAGTACGCATTAGAAATCGCTTGACACCAACAGGGGGAGTATGAGCAGGGGACAAGTTGTGAGGAATCTGCAGGGCCGCGTTGATTATGCGGCTCAATGTAAAACTGCCGGTTGGGAATCCCGGTTTACTACAAGGAGAGAAAACTGATGTCATCACGTCTACGGGATAGATTGGGTACTCCAGCGATGATCGTCGCGATCGTCGCCCTCGTGTTCGCGCTCATGGGCGCCGCCTACGCCGCCTCAGGAGCCCTGACCGGCAAGCAGAAAAAGGAAGTAGAAAAGATCGCCAAGAAATACGCTGGCAAACCCGGCGCGCCCGGCGCCCAGGGCCCCGCCGGTGCTAACGGTAAGGACGGGGCAAACGGAACAAATGGAACTAACGGAACTCCAGGCGCTCCCGGAGCGAATGGTAAATCGATAAAAGTAACCGATGCCTCACCAGTGCAGTGCGAAGAACTTGGCGGTGTCATAGTCGAAAAAGAAGGCGAACCTATCTCAGCTAAAGAAGTCTGCAATGGAGAACCTGGCGAAGAAGGCAGCCCCTGGACAGCCGGTGGCACATTGCCCCTTGGATCCTCCGAGACCGGTACCTGGACTCTCGACGCAAATGAAACCGGCACCGCGTTTGTGCCTATCTCCTTCCCCATCGAACTACCACACGAAATCGCAGAAGGCGAAGGGCTAGTCCATTTTGTTCCCGAAGAAGGAGAAGGAACCTGCACCGGCAACCTGCTTCATCCCAGTGCGCCTCCTGGCGAACTGTGCATCTACCAGGGCTCGTTGAGTGGAGCTACATTCGAAAATATCGACAGTCCCGGCCCCTCTAGTGTTGGAGCAGCTGGAAGAATCGGCGCACTGTTGATGTTTAAGTCCATCACTGGCGTTGCACATGGCAATGGAACATGGGCTGTTACTTCGCCGGGCCCCTGAACACACCCGGCAAAATTCCGGGACTTTAAAGAACTCCGACGGATATCGGCCGATCCAGAAAATGCTGGATCGGCCGATACGCCATGCGCCAGCCTTATATCTCAACGAGCACGAAGAAGGCATGAATTTAAGATAGAAAACAACTGCGCTGAAATCTTGACGCCGCTGGAATCGGAACTATGGTGCTTACGTGCGGGGCTTGGGTGGCAGCTGCCATGAAGGCTCCGTGGAAACCGTAACTCACAGAGATGGAGATATTGAATATGCGTAAGCATGGACTCAAGGCTTTGGTGCTGACCGTCATGGCAGCCCTCGGCCTAATGGCGTTTTCAGCGTCCTCGGCGCTGGCCGCTGAATTAAACGTGATCATGGAACCCAACGCGGCCACGAATGGCAAAGCGGGGTTCTTCTTAATTGGCGGAGTCAACAAACCTGCTGGGGCAGCCACAGAAACGATTGCTGCCTCAGGTACGAACGGCAGGCTAGCCATTCCCGCCAAATCGGCTGAGGTCGACTGCGCAGCGGCCAGTCTCACCGGTTCACCTACTGTCGATAACGAATACAAAGACTGGTCACTCGCGACCCCTGCCCTGAAAGCGGGCGGTCATGGTCTTGGCTCAGCTACCTTCACGGGATGCAAAGTCTTCGCCACCAACGCCAAAGCCGAAAAAGGTGCGGAACTCGCGTCCTGCAGCGCCGTGGTGAAAAGCGAAGGACAGGCCGTTGGCACAGTCGTTGCCAAAGGTTTACTCCGTGTCGTGCAGCATCCGGAAGCAGAAGCGAAAGCCTTCATAGTGCTTGAACCGGAAGTCACAAGTGTTGCCACGTCCAACGCAAACACTGCATTAACCTCGAAATTCACCAAACTGGTCTTCGGCGGTGCTTGCTCGCTGCCTGAAACAGCCGACATTCACGGCGGTATCGTTGCCAGGGCACCGACCACCGATGTGAACAAACCGTCGCTGTCGGTTAAATCATGGGAAGTCTCCGGCGCTAGTGCGGTGCTGTCCGCTGAACAGAAATTACTCGGTGCGGCGCTTACATTCGGCGCCAACCCAGCGTTCATTGAAGCCAACAATGTTATTGCCGAATTAACTGGTGCCAACAAAGCAGCCTCATGGGGTGCGATGTAAGCAGCTAAGTAACGCAGCAAGACGTAAGAAGTAGTCAACCGGTGGGCCCGGGGCCGCATCTGCGGCTCCGGGCGATCCGAGCCAGGGAACGGGGAAACAGATGGGAAAAGGCGGGTAAGGTGGATATGAGCAGGGAGCGCAAGATCGGCAGGTTTCTCGGGGTGCCGCTGTTCACAATGTTGGTGGTTCTGATCGCGCTGCCAGTCTCGGCTTCGGCCACGCCACCCCAAGTGATCTCCACCTCGGTCTCGCACGTCGGCACCACCTCTGCTCGCCTGCAAGCCAGCGTCAACCCTGAAGGCAAAGTCATCTCCTACCGCTTCGAGTACGGCGCCTCCGCCTGCTCCGCCGAACCGGATCTCTGTGCCACTAACCCCGAACTGGAAGGGGTTTTGACCGGCAACGCGTCGGAACCCAAACTCATCGCCGCCACGCTCAAAGGCCTGGCGTCTGGGACCACCTACCACTTTCGCATCAAAGTCAGCAACCCTGCCAAAGAAACAGCTCAGGGCGGAGACGCGACTTTTGCCACCTTCAGAGCGCCGATCGGATTCGGCTCCTGTCCCAACGAAGCCCTCCGCACCGGCAAGGCTTCCTCCTTGCTGCCCGACTGCCGGGCCTACGAGCAGGCCTCCTCGCCCGACAAGAACGGCGCCGACATCAATGGCTCCACCAATCAGGTGGAGGCATCTGCTGACGGCAACGGGCTGGCCTTTTTCACCGCCTCGGGTCTGCCGGGCGCGGTCGGCGCCCAGGATTTTGAGACCTTCCTGGCCCAGCGCAAAGGCGACAACTGGGCCACCCATGGCGTCTATCCCCCTGCCAGCCAGGGCCCGGTGGTCCGCAATGCCGGTTGGACGCCTGATCTCTCGCTCTTCTTCTCGAACGTCACCGACTCCGTTGCCGGCCCCTGGCTCTTCCAGTCACGCAACAGCGCCAGCGAAGCCTTCATCCCGATCTTCAAAGGCGGAGAAAGCTTCCTCGCCGGTGCCAGCGCCGACGGCTCGCTCGTCTACCTCCAGAACGAAGCGCAGCTATTGCCTGAAGCCGCGCCTGGCAAAGACAACCTCTATGTCTGGGACCGCGATACCCACACTCTGAAGCTGGCCGGAGTGCTTGCCGATTCCGAATGCGCCACCCCGCCCTGTGTGCCAGCTGGAGGATCATTTGCCGGCGCCTACCAGTGGCTTTCTGGGGAGAACAGCTTCAACGTTAATAGGAGCGGCTTCAAGTACTACGTCCAGCCCTCCCACGCGATCTCGGAAGATGGCTCCCGCGCCTACTTCACCGCCGGAGGGGGCCAGCTTTATCTGCGCGAAGGTGCCGCCGGCTCCTCGCCTAAAACCGTCCACGTCTCAGCCCCGCAGCGCAGTGCCCCCGACACCAACGGGACCCGTGCCGCGGCCTTCATGGCGGCGACCCCCGATGGATCCAAGGCTTTCTTTACTTCGGGAGAGAAGCTAACCGAAGACGCGACGACCGGGCCCGAACCGCCACCAGCGGCGATCGCCCGGGCGGGGGTTGACGGTAAACCCGACAGCATTGAAGCGAATTGTCTTCCCGCCCGTGCAGCCGGGCTAGCCACCGACTCCAAATATATCTACTGGGCAAACCCCGGCGCTGGATCAATTGGACGGGCGGAACTGGGATGCGGGAGCATCGACAACGAATTCATCCTGACCGGCGACCAACCGCAATGGGTTGCGGTCGACGCTGGGCATATCTACTGGACCAGTAGCTCTGACGCCGAAGGGGGCGGCGAAGGGGAGATCGGCCGGGCGGACATTGACGGCGTGCCGGCAAGCATCGAACCCGACTTCATCCCCGGGAAAGTTGAAACAGGCCCCGGCGAATTCAAAACGCTGGTCAACCATCCACAGGGCATCGCCGTCGACGCTACGCATGTTTACTGGGCCAACGATGACCTGGCCACCGCCGCAACTTATGCGATCGCCCGCGCCGAGATCGACGGAAGCAACCCTGAGCCGAGTTGGCATCCCATCGGCTCTTTGGAAATCCCCCAAGGCGTCGCGGTCAACGCCACCCACGTCTACTGGACCACTAACAATCCCAACAGCTGGATAGCCCGGGCGGACCTGGATGGGAGCAATGAACTCTTCAAATCGGTCAACCTAGAAGGTTTTGTCCCGGCTGAAGTCAGAGGCATCGCCCTGGACGGCTCCCACGTCTACTGGGTGGGTAAAGCCACTAGCCAAATCGGCCGGGCAAATCTCGAACTGGGCGAAATCGAAATGGAGTTCATCAAACCCAGTGGTTCCCTCAGGGGTCTCGCGGTGGACCCCACGCACATCTACTGGGGAGTCAACGGCGAGGCGGTTCCCAACCCCGGCAACGACCTCTATCAATTCGACGCCGAAACGGGTGACCTGAGCGATCTCCTGCCCGACACCGAAGACCCAAACGGCGCCGAAGTCAAGGGCATCCTTGGTACCTCCATCGACGGCTCCTACGTCTACTTCGCCGCCAACGGTGACCTCGACGGGGCAGGGCCGGCGAAAGCGGGGGACTGCGAAGCTAGGGGCGGCGGCTTCCTTAACGCTGCCGGTCACTGCGGTCTCTACCTGACCCACGCAGGGCAGGTGAGCTTGATCGCGCCGCTCGACGCAGACGGTGGCGAATCAGACGCAACTAACTGGGAGCCGGGGGGGCAGCTGGCGACCCGCTCAGCGGTAGTGAACACCGCTAGGGTGAGCGGCGACGGCAAGACGCTGCTCTTTCGCTCCCAAGAACAGCTAACCAAATACGACAACCGGGGACTTGCCGAGTTCTACCGCTTCAACACCGAAGAAGGGCTCAGCTGCGTGAGCTGCAGCCCGAGCGGGGAAGCGCCGCTGGCGGCGCCCTCGTTGCAGAGCATCGAACCGGCGCTACCGCTGGTCGAACCGCCCGGCAACCCTGCGATCCTGATTCGCAACCTTTCATCCGACGGCAAGCGGGTCTTCTTCGAGACCCCCGACAAGCTGGTAGCAGGGGACACCAACGGCGAAGAGGGTTGCCCGCCCACGGGCCAAGCGTTCGTCCCCGCCTGCCAGGACGTCTATGAGTGGGAGGCAAAAGGCGCCGACTCTTGCAACAGCTCCGCCGAAAACGGCGGCTGCCTCTACCTGCTCTCCAGCGGCACCAGCGCCGAACCGGCCTTCTTCGCCGATGCCTCCGAATCGGGAGACGACGCCTTCATCTTCACCCGCAGCGCCCTGGTCCCCCAAGACCAGGACACGTTGCAAGACGCCTATGACGCGAGGGTGGAAGGTGGCCTCGCCTCCCAAAACGTGGTGCCACCACCGCCCTGCGAAGGGGATGCCTGCAAGCCGGGAGCCTCCGCGCCACCGCCCTTCCAATCGCCCCAGACCCCAGGCTTCCAAGGCCCCACCAACCCGAAGGAAAAAGGCTGCCCCAAAGGCAAGCGCAAGGTGACCCAGAAAGGCAAGTCGCGCTGCGTGGCCAAGAAAAAGAAGAAGCACAAGGGCGCGTCCAAGAAGAAAGGCACGCAGAAAGCCAGCAAGAGCGGGGGGGCGGCTCGATGAGCAGCGCAAGGAGAATTGCCCTCCTCTTGCTCGCCTTCGGGGTTTGTGTTTCGTTCTCCGCCCAGGCTGCCAGCGCAGCCCCTGCCTTGGCGCCAGTCTGGCGCCTCAGCGCCAGCTCCCAGCCGACCAACTTCACCGAAGGGGAGGCAAACGACGGTGCCTACCCGATCTACTCGGTAACCGCCACCAACATCGGTGGCAAAGCCACCACAGGGAACTTCACGATCACCGCCACCCTGCCGGCGGGGATCACACCCACTGAAATCGAATCCAGCTGCGTCGAAGGCGCTTCGACTGTCACCTGCACCTACTCAGGCTCTTTGCAGCCGGGTGAAAACCAGCCAATGCGTATCCGCATCGAAGTCGGCCCGCCGTTTGGCGATGGCGACACTGCCACTACCCAAGTGGAAGTATCCGGCGGCGGCGCTCTGGCCGCTGTCGGCACCGAAGTCAGCACGCCGATCGCCTCCACGCTGCCCGAATTCGGCTTCCTCCCCGGCGCCAACGGCCTTAGCGCCGTGTTCAACGGGCTCGACGGCTCCGCCGTCACCGAAGCCGGCTCCCACCCGGGCCAGCTCACCGTCGACCTCGGCTTCCCCTCCCAGCGCCTCGGCGGCGAAAAGGAAATAACCGGCGCCCAGGGAGGTCTGCGCGATCTGGTTGGCCACGGCCCCCGTGGACTCATCGGCAACCCGACCGCGACGCCCGTGCTCTGTGCAGAGACCCAGCTCGAGGCCCGCAAGTGCCCGATTGCCTCCGCCGTCGGCGTTGCCACCGTGCTCACCACGGGCACTCCGGAAAATCCCCTGCCTTCAGAGAGTCCCCTCTTCAACATGGTCACGCCGGCGGGGACGCCGGCCGAGTTCGGCTTTGACGCCGCCGGGGTTGGCATCTTCGTCCACATCAAGGCCAGCGTCAGGACCGACGGCGACTTCGGCGTCGACCTGGTCACCAATGACACCCTCGCGCGCTCTCCCAACCCCGTGCTCAGTGCCCAGCTGCAGCTCTGGGGTGATCCCTCCGATCCCGCCCACGAAAGGGTGCGGGGGGCCTGCGACGAACTGACCGGCCCCAAACCGACACCCGAAAATCCTCATCCCTGCAAAGTATCTGCTCAAAAAACGGCCTTCCTCTCCCTGCCGCCGAGCTGCTCTGAATCCCTCAACCTCACAACCGAAGCCGACAGTTGGATCGAACCAGGCGTCTTCCGTAAGCGAGAAGCCCCCTTCACCGACCCGGCGGGCAATCCCACCCCGGTCCAAGACTGCCAATCCCTCAAATTCACCCCCACGATCAGCGCCAAGCCCACCACCACCCTCGCCGACAGCCCCTCGGGCCTTAATTTCAACCTGCACCAGCCCCAGGAAATGCACCTCAAAGACGAAGAAGGCAACCCCGCTCGCTCCACGGCCCCGCTCAAAGACCTGACCCTGACCCTGCCCGAAGGCCTGGTCGTCAACCCCTCCCAAGCCGACGGCCTCGCCGCCTGCTCCACAACTCAGGTCGGCCTCACCACCAGCGTGGGGGAGAGCCCGGTCCACTTCAACAAGGAACCCAACAGCTGCCCCAACGCGGCCAAGGTCGGCACGGTCAAAGTCTCCTCGCCACTGCTGGCCGAAACCGAAGAAAAAGGCACCAAATTCAGGCTCGACACTGAAGGTGATGCGATCCCGCGCCCGCTCGAAGGCTCCGTCTACGTCGCCCAGCCCTACCAAAACCCCTTCGGCTCGCTGCTGGCGATCTACCTGGTGGTCGAAGACCCCCAATCGGGCATCGTCGCCAAGCTCGCCAGTGAGGTCCAAGCAGATTCCACCACAGGCCGGCTCACCACCACCCTCGAGGAAAGCCCCGAGCTGCCAATCGAAGACGCCAGCGTCCACCTGTTCAACGGCAACCGCGCCCCCCTTCGCACCCCCCCCGCCTGCGCCACCTACACCACCAAGGCCGAGATGAGCTCGTGGTCGGCACCCGATGAAACCACCCAGGCCACCGACAGCTTCGGGGTGAGCGCCTCCCCGGCAACTCCCAACTGTCCCGCCACACCCCAGGGCGCCCCCAACGCGGCGAGCTTTGAAGCCGGCACCCTCACCCCCAAGGCCGGTGCCTTCTCTCCCCTGGCGCTGAAGCTCTCCCGCACCGACGGCACCCAGCCCCCCAAGGGCTTTGAATCGATCCTGCCGCGCGGCCTGATCGCAAAGCTCGCCGGCGTCCCCTACTGCCCAGAGGCAGGCATCGCCAAGGCGCGCTCCCGTGAACAGCCAAACCAGGGCGCCCTAGAGCTCACCGACCCGAGCTGCCCCGCCGCCTCGCAGGTGGGCACAGTCGACGTCGGCGCCGGCGCCGGCCCGACCCCCTTCCACACCACTGGCAAGGTCTACCTAGCTCCCCCCTACAAGGGCGCCCCGCTCAGCGTCCTCGTGATCACCCCGGCGATCGCCGGGCCCTTTGACCTCGGCGACGTCGCGGTCAGAGCCGCTGTCTACCTCGAAGCAGAAAGCGCCCAGGCCCGCGCCGTCTCCGATCCCCTGCCCACCATCCTCGAGGGCATCCCCCTCGACGTGCGCTCGATCGCGCTCTCGCTTAACCGTCCCAGCTTCACCCTCAACCCGACCAGCTGCGACCCGAGCTCGGTCAACGCCAGCCTCAGCTCGGTCTTCGGCCAGGTCATTCCTCTCTCGAGCCGCTTCCAGGTCGGCGGCTGCTCCTCGCTGCCCTTCAAGCCCAAGCTCTCGATCCGCCTCAACGGCAAGACCAACCGCGGCGCTCACCCCAGCCTGCGCGCCGTGCTCACCGCCAAGCCCGGCGAAGCGGGCATCGCCGCCACCTCGGTGGCCCTGCCCCGCTCGGAGTTCATCGACCAGGCCCACTTCCGCACGATCTGCACCCGCGTGCAGTTCGCCGCGAACCAGTGCCCGGCCGGCTCGGTCTACGGCCATGTCAAAGCGATCAGCCCGCTGGTCGACTACCCGCTCGAAGGCCCGGTCTATCTGCGCTCCTCCTCCCACAAGCTGCCCGACGTCGTCGCCGCGCTCAGGGGCCCCGCCTCCCAGCCGATCGAGATCGACATCGACGGCCGCGTCGACTCGGTCAACGGCGGGATCCGAAACAGCTTCGAAGCGCTCCCCGACGCCCCCGTCTCCAAGGTGATCTTCAACCTGCAGGGCGGCAAGAAGGGCCTCTTTCAGAACTCGACCAACATCTGCTCAGCCACCTTCCGCGCCGCGGTCAAGATGACCGGCCAAAACGGCAAGCGCAATGACTTCAACCCGGTGGTCAGGGCAAGCGGTTGCGGCAAGTCCTCCAAGCCAAAGAAAAAGGGCCCCGCCAAGAAAAACCGCTGATTTAAAAGCCTTCGCGAGCAGTAGATATCCCAGTTCATCGAGCAAGCAAACAAGGAGTCAATGATGCGAAAGCACCTCAAGAGGGGGAGGGTAGTGCTGGCGGCTGTCTCAGTCGTTGCGCTGGCCGCTCTCGGCCTCGCCGGCAGTGCCCAGGCAAAACTGGTGGGAGAATTCACCAAATTCGGCAACTGCCCCTACAAAAACACCGAAGTCAGGCGTTGTCTTTACTCGCCGACTATCGGCGGTGAAGTCAAACTCGGCAAAAAGTCCGTGCCGATCGAAAAAGAAGTCGTCCTGCAGGGCGGCGCTGGCGTCGAAATCGAAGGCGGAGCCGAAGAAGGCTATAGAAAATTCTATGAAGCCACCAACGGGATCACGCTCTCCAAAGCGGCCCAGAACGTCCCGGGCGGCCTCGCGGGCATCGTCCCCGAAGCTTCCTCACCGCCGCTGGTCAAAGCGCTGATCAAATTCTTCTTCGAAAACAAAATCACCGGCCTCACCTCGACCCTAGAACTGGCAAAGCCCGCCAGCGAAATCCGGGTCAACGAAAATCACCTTGCCGAAGAGCTCGGCATCGCGTTGAAAATGCCGGTCAAGGTTCACTTGGAAAACCCCTTCCTGGGTAAATCCTGCTACGTGGGCTCCTCGAGCTCGCCGATCAACTGGAACCTGACCGTCGGCACCACCGCTCCGCCCAAACCCAATGAACCGATCAAAGGCTCAGGCGGCGTGACCGAATTCTTCGAAGAAGGCCAGATCCTCAAGCTCAAAGGCGCCGAACTCGTCGACAACGCATGGTCGGCACCGGGTCCCTCGGGCTGTGGCGGGATCCTCTCCTTCCTCGTCAATCCGATCATCGCCTCCCAGCTGGGCACAACCACGGCCGGTAACAACACCGCCAAGCTCAAAAACGAAATCTGGGAGTCGCCGGCCCTAGCGGTGAAAATCAACAACGAAGAACACCCCTAACACGACCCGCCACAAGGAGATAAGACGATGAATCGCAAAGTAAGAACCCTCGTGCGGGGCGTGTTCTTGGCTCTGGCATTGAGTGCCGTCTTCTCGGCATCAGCCTCAGCCGCCCCCGCCTGGAATTTCGCAGGCAAAGCCCTGGAAGGAAAAGAAACGATCATGGGAGGGGCCTTTGAAAGCGGCCTCACCCTGCCCGGGCTGACGACCAAATGCGAAAATTTCCTCTACAAACTGACAATCGAAAACAGTGCCGGCACCGGTACAGGCAGTCTCACCGAAATGCCGCTCTATAACTGCACCACCTCGAGCAAATTCTGCACGGTCAAAACGATCGGCGCAGAAGCGCTGCCATACCCATCGAAACTGACCACGGTGACGACCTCCAACTACATCGTGATCGAAGGCATCAAAGTCGCGATCCTCTACGCGGGCGAACTCTGCGCGCTGGGAGGCACGACGGCCAAAGTCACCGGCTCCGCCGGCGGCCTGCTCGACAACGTCGCCGAAACGGCAACGTTTAACGCCGCCAGCTTCACGGCGACGAAAACCGAATTGAAAGCACTGGGAGGAAAAGCCGAATGGTCCGGCGTCTTCCCGACCGAAGCGTTTGAATGGCACAGAGAACAGGCGCTGACCGTCTCCTAGTGAAGGGACGACCGGCAATGAGGAGCACCGGGGCCTTCTTGGCCTCGGTGCTCCTTGCCTTTACGCTCGCCCTCTCCGGTTGCGGGGGCGGGGGAGGCTCTGATGCCTCCACTCAGGCCACCACGGCGAGCCAGGCCCAGAGCGGGAGCAGTACAGATAAGCAGGCGAGTGATGACTCCTCTTCCTCTCAGACGAGCAAGCACTCGACACCCGGCTCGAGCAAACAGGATTCAACCGACTCTTCAGCGCCAACCCCTCAAGGCAAGGCCGCCAAGCACGGCGCCCACATCGCCCAGCCCAAAGGCGCACCCGAGCAGGCACCGAGCTCCTCGGAAGTCGAAAACTCCGCGGTGGTTGACATCGCCCTTCAGAGCCCCAACTTCATCACCACCGCCTCCTCTGAATACGAGCTCCCCTCCACCTACACCTGCGACGGCAAGAACAGCCCCCCGACGCTCGAGTGGAACGGCGTCCCCGCCGGCACCGAGGAACTGATCCTCTTCGTCTTGGGACTGCAGCCGGTGGGTGAAACACTCTTCTTCAACTGGGCGGTCGCGGGCCTTGACCCAAGCCTCACCGAAATCCCCACCGGCCAGCTCCCCACCGGCGCGATCCTAGGACGAAACAGCTACGGCAAAGAGGCCTACTCGATCTGCCCCGCCCAAGGCCAGGGTGAAACCTACGTCTTCGCCCTCTACGCGCTGCCCCAGGCGCTAACGCCAAAGCGCGGCTTCGATCCGATGGGCCTGCGCAAGGAAGTGCTGGGGCTCTCGGGGGACGTGGGGCTGGTGACGGCGGCTTATGGGGGGTAGTTGGAAACGTTGAAGATGGAAAATATTGGGTTGAGTGCCTATGCCAGCTATAGCCACAAAAAACAACTGATAGAAAACATTTGAGATAGAAGACTGTTCAATCAAGTTCTTGACACCACCAAATTTGACCCTATGGTGCGCTCGGAGCCTGGGAGAGAGATAAGACCCATGGCTCCGCAAATAACCGTAACTCGGAAGAAAAGAGAAGAAATGCGTACCCATGGAAGAAAGGCCCTCGGTCTGGTCTTGATGGCCGCTCTCGGGCTGATGGCGTTCAGCGCGACCGCTCAGGCGGCATTAAGCTCGCGCCATACGGCCATCTTATTAGGCGGTACTTACCTCAAAGCGGGAGAAAGCAAAACCCTCACCGGACGCCAGACGAGCGCGACAGGCGTTCTCAGCATCCCGGCGAAAAACACCGAGATCGTCTGCAAAAAAGGCGAAGTCGTAGAAGCCACGGCTAAAAACGAAACTGACACGAAAAAAAATCCAGAAGGAAAAGAACTAACTGAAGGCTCTCTCTCGGGCCTGCAAGGAATGTCCGAAGGCGTGGTCGAATTCAGCGAATGCGTTGTAAACACCTTAAAACTGAATGAAAAAGGCGAAAAAACAGAATTAAAAGAAAGTGCGCCTTGCACCAAAGCGTTCAACGAAAAAAACAAAAACCCCGGTGGCGTAGCCGGCCGTCCGAGAGCTAGTGGGTTAATTTTAACCTACTTACATTTGAGCGCCACGGGTGTGCATACGTTAATCGTCAGGGTCACGCAATTAGTAGGCAAACCATTCTCTACGCTGGAATTCGGCGGGACCTGCTCGCTGCCTGAAAAAGTCGAAGTAACCGGCAGTATCGCGGGTGAAATTTCATCAGGAAGTGAAGTGGATGTGAAAGAAGTACCGGTCAACATTGAATCGGAGACGGCCAAAGGAAAAGCAGTGAGTGCCATTGCCGAAACTAAACTCAACTTCGGCGCCAGCGAAGCCTTCCTCGAAGGCAAAGCGGTAGCCGAACTCACGGGCGTTGCCTCCTGGGGAGTGATGTAGCCACAGGTGTTGCTTGATCAGTATGGTTGTTAAATAGTAGTTTTATCGCGAAGGCCCGGGATCGCATATTGCGATCCCGGGCCGCCAGGGAGATTGAACATGACGGCGGAGAACAGATCGCATGAATTGCTGACGGGGAGGCCGATATCGACCATAGCCAAGCGCTTAGGTGCTGCGGGCAGCGCGTTCGCTTGCTTCCTCACACTTTGGCTCCTCCTATCTAGCATCGCGTCCCAGCCGGCGTTGGGATCCTGTCCCAACGAGCAGTTCCGCAGCGGCGAACTATCTCTCCCCGGTCATCCATCTTCCTTTCTTCCCGATTGCCGTGCCTACGAGCAGGCGTCGCCAGCGGAAAAGAGGGGAGAGGATGCCCGCGGCACGGCGCAGACGGTCAGAGCCTCTTCGGATGGCAACGCGATCAGCTTCCTCACTACCAATGGAACTGGGAACAGAGAAGGCGGCCAAGCCCTACCAACTCATCTCGCCAGCCGCGGCGGCGCGGGTTGGTCGACGCAGGGTCTTTTGCCAAATCAAGAGCTTGCGGGCTCGGGCGCGCAGGTGTTGGGGTGGACCCCAGACTTCTCGGAAGTGTTCGATTCCGCGTGGATGGGCGAAGAATCCGAAGCCCTCGGTGAATTCCGTTCGACCGGCCTCTTCGCGCGCTCCAGCTCCGATGGCTCGTTGAAGATGATTGCCTCACACACACCAAGGCTCGAACCAAAGTTTGTCGGCTCGAGTGAAGATGGCTCGATCGTAGTCTTCGAATCGAGCGTGAAGCTCGCCTCGGTGGCGGGCGCACTCGAAGGTAGGCCCAACCTCTATCTATGGGATCGCGATACCAACGTCCTGCGCCTTGCCGGCGTACTCAACGAAGAAGAAGCCCCAGCCGAGGGCGCTCTCGCCGGAGCCTATAACTGGGCCGCGGGTATCAGTCCTGCAACTCTCCACGATGGTGGCGCCGGCACAGAAGCTGGCTACTACACCCAGGACAACCACGTCCTCTCCGCTGACGGCTCGCGTGCCTACTTCACGGCCGCCGGCAGCGGCACGTTCTACCTGCGCGAGAACCCAAGCGAAGAACAGAGCAAACTGAACGAAGCGGGCGAGTGCACCGAACCGGCGAAGGCGTGCACCCTAGTCGTTTCTGCATCGCAGCGGTCCACCCCCGACCCAGCCGAGACCCAGCCTGCGGCCTTCGCCGCTGCGACCAGCGATGGCTCGAAGGCCCTCTTTATGTCCTCGGAGAAGCTGACCGATGACGCTACTACTGGTCCCGAACAGGCGAGCCCTTCGATAGGGCGCGCCGACCTGTCGAGCGGGGACGGCAAGGCACCGGCCTTCCTATCCGCCACTGCGGCCGGGATCGCGATCGACGGCGAACATCTCTACTGGGCCAATGCCGGACAAGGAACGATAGGCAGGGCCAAGCTGAATAGCAGTGGCAAAGCGACCGAAATCGAATCCGAATTCATCAAAGGCGTTGACAACCCTAGCTGGCTAGCAGCTAACGATGAATACGTCTACTGGACCGACCCGGGACAGCTAGAACACGAAGATGAAGGATCGATCGGCCGGGCCCGGATCGACCACGGCGAACCTCCGGAACCTGACTTGATCACCAAACTTACCAGCCCCAAAGGCATTACTGTCAACGCCAGCAATCTCTACTGGACAAACGTGTCTGACGAAAAGATCAATGCAAGACAAGGGGCAATTGGCCGAGCCGATCTCGATGGTAACAGTGTGGAAACCGATTGGTTTGACCTCGGGACCCGGAGAGAACCGCAAGGCATAGCCCTCAACGCAACCAGTCTCTACTGGACGGACCAGATACTTCCCGGCTTTAGCACGATAGAACGCGTCGACTTCGACGGCACCAACTACGGTCTCCTGGAACTCTCGGAAAACAACATCGCAGCCAACCCGGAGGGAATTGCCCTTAGCGCCACCAACGTCTACTGGGTAACCCGCAACCCAAATGCCATCGGTCGGGCAAACCTCGAACTCGAAGGCATCAGCGTCGAAAAGGAATTCATCCCGCTCGAAGGCAACCTCAAGGACCTGGAGGTCGACGACGAACATATCTACTGGACGCTTAACGGAGAACCGACCCCCAATCCCGGCAACGACCTCTACCGCTTCGATGCTAACACGGGCGGTCTGAGTGACCTCAGCGTCGATTCAAAAGACACCAATGGGGCCGAAGTCAGGGGAGTGCTCGGCGCCTCAGCGGATGGTTCGAAGGTCTATTTCGCCGCCAACGGGGATCTCGACGGCAATGGATCGGCGAGCGCGGGGGACTGCCACAGCATCGAAGCCAAAGTCAAGCTGGACAGCGAAGTCGGCGAATGCAACATTTATCTCTCCCAGTCGGACCCGGCCAACCCGGGGCAGGCCGAAACGGTCTTCGTCGCCCGGGTGGAAGGAGGCGACCATGGCGACTGGCGGCCCAACTCGCGCAATGCCGGAACCCACAACTACGAACCCCGTACCGCCCGCGTAAGCGCCGACGGCAATACCCTCCTCTTCATCTCCAGCAAACGGCTCACCCCCTACGACAACAAAGGGATCAGCGAGCTCTATCGCTATCGGGTCGGCGAAGGCGCTCTGTCCTGCGTGTCCTGCAACCCGGCCGGTGCAGCCCCTGAAGGCAAGCCTGATCTGGGCGGCACGCTCAAGCTTTCCTTCCTGTTTCCCCCGGACCCCGCGCCACTTCTGAGCCGCAACCTGTCGGCCTCGGGCAACCAGGTTTTCTTCGAGACCACCGATGCGCTACTGCCTGAAGACACGAATGGGGAAGAAGGCTGCCCCAACACAGGGCCGTTCAACGGGCGCTACCCCAGTTGCCTCGACGTTTATGAGTGGGAGGCGCAGGGCGCCGGCTCATGTGATTCCAACGAGCAGGATGGCGGCTGCCTCTATCTCCTCTCTCCACCCCACAGCACCGATGCCTCATTCTTCGGCGATGCCTCTGCTTCGGGTGAAGATGTTTTCCTCTTTACCCGCGAAGGACTGGTGAGGCAGGACAATGATCGGCTGCTGGACGTCTACGACACACGGGTCAACGGTGGTCTTGTGTCTCAGAGCGAAGTGCCGTCGTCATGTGAAGGGGAAGGTTGCAAGCTGGGTTCGACCGTCCCCCCCGCCTTTCAATCTCCGCAGACTCCGCACTTCGAAGGCCCCCCCAACGCAAAGGAAAAGCCAAAGCCCAAGTGCCGCAAGAAGAAGAAGGGAAGCGGCAAAGGCAAATCGAGCTGCACGGCTAAAAACCACAAACGACATGGGGCATCCCAGAAGGTAAGGGGGGCATCCCGATGAGGCCGGCACGGTGGCTGATCGTCCTGCTCGCCATGGGTGCCTTGCTTGTCCTCGCCCCTCAAGCGCTTGCCGCGCAGGCCGCTTGGCAGCTGAGCGACACCACCATGCCAACCAACTTCGCACCGGGCGATGAAGCCAACAGCTTCGGACCGAGCTACCTGTTGGTCGCCACCAACATTGGAGACGGGGCGACCAGCGGTGCAATCGCATTCTCGGACGCCCTTCCCGAAGGAATCGAGCCGACCTTCGCCAACGCTGAGTCCAGCAACTTCGGCAAAAACGGGACCAGCTGTGAAATCTCCGGCCAATCTGTTTCCTGCGTGTATTCCAAATCGATACCGGCAGGGCACCATCTCGAAATCCTGATCGGGGTCAAAGTCGACCCGCTCGCAAGCGGGGTAAAAATGGATAACGCGGTTGTCTCGGGGGGCGGCGCCCCCAACTCGGCCTCGGCCGCCGCCCCCACGACGATCGGCCCCACACTCCCCGGCTTTGACTTCCTGTCGGGCTTCACCGCCGCCATGACGGATGCCAGCGCGCAGGTTGTTTCGCTGGCGGGATCCCATCCCGCCCAGTTCACGGTCCAAGCTGGCTTTCCGACCGAGAAAACCACTAAGAACTCCCTTGGGGGGGCTGGACATCTTCGCGATGCGTTCGTGGATCTTCCGCGCGGGGAGATCGCCAACCCCGCCGCGACCCCCGTCCTCTGCACCGAGGTGCAGCTGATCAGCGAGGAATTCGAAGACCCTTGTCCGCTGGCATCTCAGGTAGGCACCGCGACGATCACGACCGTCGCGACCAAGCCAGAAGTCGCCACTTTACCCCTCTACAACATGGTGCCGCCGCCGGGAGTGGCGGCCTCGTTCGGCTTCGATGCGCTCGGCGTTGGCGTCTTTCCTCATCTGATCGGATCGGTTCGAAGTGATGGTGACTTTGGGGTCTCTGGGGGATCGATCGACATCGACGCGCTTGGCTTCAATCCGATCTTTGGCGTTCAAATAGAACTGTGGAGCGATCCCACTAGTTCCGTGCACGATGCAGTGCGAGGTGAATGTGCCTCGGCAAAAGCGGTGACCTGCCCAACTGGAGACACCAGCCATGTCGCCCTCCTTACCACTCCCCAGCAGTGCACTGAAGAGCCCATCCTCACCAAAGCGCGCGCTGACAGCTGGGAGAACCCAGGCGTCTTCAGGGAAGCCACATACGAAGCCACTCCCCTCCAAGACTGCCAATCCCTCAAATTCACCCCCACGATCAGCGCCAAGCCCACCACCACCCTCGCCGACAGCCCCTCGGGCCTTAATTTCAACCTGCACCAGCCCCAGGAAATGCACCTCAAAGACGAAGAAGGCAACCCCGCTCGCTCCACGGCCCCGCTCAAAGACCTGACCCTGACCCTGCCCGAAGGCCTGGTCGTCAACCCCTCCCAAGCCGACGGCCTCGCCGCCTGCTCCACAACTCAGGTCGGCCTCACCACCAGCGTGGGGGAGAGCCCGGTCCACTTCAACAAGGAACCCAACAGCTGCCCCAACGCGGCCAAGGTCGGCACGGTCAAAGTCTCCTCGCCACTGCTGGCCGAAACCGAAGAAAAAGGCACCAAATTCAGGCTCGACACTGAAGGTGATGCGATCCCGCGCCCGCTCGAAGGCTCCGTCTACGTCGCCCAGCCCTACCAAAACCCCTTCGGCTCGCTGCTGGCGATCTACCTGGTGGTCGAAGACCCCCAATCGGGCATCGTCGCCAAGCTCGCCAGTGAGGTCCAAGCAGATTCCACCACAGGCCGGCTCACCACCACCCTCGAGGAAAGCCCCGAGCTGCCAATCGAAGACGCCAGCGTCCACCTGTTCAACGGCAACCGCGCCCCCCTTCGCACCCCCCCCGCCTGCGCCACCTACACCACCAAGGCCGAGATGAGCTCGTGGTCGGCACCCGATGAAACCACCCAGGCCACCGACAGCTTCGGGGTGAGCGCCTCCCCGGCAACTCCCAACTGTCCCGCCACACCCCAGGGCGCCCCCAACGCGGCGAGCTTTGAAGCCGGCACCCTCACCCCCAAGGCCGGTGCCTTCTCTCCCCTGGCGCTGAAGCTCTCCCGCACCGACGGCACCCAGCCCCCCAAGGGCTTTGAATCGATCCTGCCGCGCGGCCTGATCGCAAAGCTCGCCGGCGTCCCCTACTGCCCAGAGGCAGGCATCGCCAAGGCGCGCTCCCGTGAACAGCCAAACCAGGGCGCCCTAGAGCTCACCGACCCGAGCTGCCCCGCCGCCTCGCAGGTGGGCACAGTCGACGTCGGCGCCGGCGCCGGCCCGACCCCCTTCCACACCACTGGCAAGGTCTACCTAGCTCCCCCCTACAAGGGCGCCCCGCTCAGCGTCCTCGTGATCACCCCGGCGATCGCCGGGCCCTTTGACCTCGGCGACGTCGCGGTCAGAGCCGCTGTCTACCTCGAAGCAGAAAGCGCCCAGGCCCGCGCCGTCTCCGATCCCCTGCCCACCATCCTCGAGGGCATCCCCCTCGACGTGCGCTCGATCGCGCTCTCGCTTAACCGTCCCAGCTTCACCCTCAACCCGACCAGCTGCGACCCGAGCTCGGTCAACGCCAGCCTCAGCTCGGTCTTCGGCCAGGTCATTCCTCTCTCGAGCCGCTTCCAGGTCGGCGGCTGCTCCTCGCTGCCCTTCAAGCCCAAGCTCTCGATCCGCCTCAACGGCAAGACCAACCGCGGCGCTCACCCCAGCCTGCGCGCCGTGCTCACCGCCAAGCCCGGCGAAGCGGGCATCGCCGCCACCTCGGTGGCCCTGCCCCGCTCGGAGTTCATCGACCAGGCCCACTTCCGCACGATCTGCACCCGCGTGCAGTTCGCCGCGAACCAGTGCCCGGCCGGCTCGGTCTACGGCCATGTCAAAGCGATCAGCCCGCTGGTCGACTACCCGCTCGAAGGCCCGGTCTATCTGCGCTCCTCCTCCCACAAGCTGCCCGACGTCGTCGCCGCGCTCAGGGGCCCCGCCTCCCAGCCGATCGAGATCGACATCGACGGCCGCGTCGACTCGGTCAACGGCGGGATCCGAAACAGCTTCGAAGCGCTCCCCGACGCCCCCGTCTCCAAGGTGATCTTCAACCTGCAGGGCGGCAAGAAGGGCCTCTTTCAGAACTCGACCAACATCTGCTCAGCCACCTTCCGCGCCGCGGTCAAGATGACCGGCCAAAACGGCAAGCGCAATGACTTCAACCCGGTGGTCAGGGCAAGCGGTTGCGGCAAGTCCTCCAAGCCAAAGAAAAAGGGCCCCGCCAAGAAAAACCGCTGATTTAAAAGCCTTCGCGAGCAGTAGATATCCCAGTTCATCGAGCAAGCAAACAAGGAGTCAATGATGCGAAAGCACCTCAAGAGGGGGAGGGTAGTGCTGGCGGCTGTCTCAGTCGTTGCGCTGGCCGCTCTCGGCCTCGCCGGCAGTGCCCAGGCAAAACTGGTGGGAGAATTCACCAAATTCGGCAACTGCCCCTACAAAAACACCGAAGTCAGGCGTTGTCTTTACTCGCCGACTATCGGCGGTGAAGTCAAACTCGGCAAAAAGTCCGTGCCGATCGAAAAAGAAGTCGTCCTGCAGGGCGGCGCTGGCGTCGAAATCGAAGGCGGAGCCGAAGAAGGCTATAGAAAATTCTATGAAGCCACCAACGGGATCACGCTCTCCAAAGCGGCCCAGAACGTCCCGGGCGGCCTCGCGGGCATCGTCCCCGAAGCTTCCTCACCGCCGCTGGTCAAAGCGCTGATCAAATTCTTCTTCGAAAACAAAATCACCGGCCTCACCTCGACCCTAGAACTGGCAAAGCCCGCCAGCGAAATCCGGGTCAACGAAAATCACCTTGCCGAAGAGCTCGGCATCGCGTTGAAAATGCCGGTCAAGGTTCACTTGGAAAACCCCTTCCTGGGTAAATCCTGCTACGTGGGCTCCTCGAGCTCGCCGATCAACTGGAACCTGACCGTCGGCACCACCGCTCCGCCCAAACCCAATGAACCGATCAAAGGCTCAGGCGGCGTGACCGAATTCTTCGAAGAAGGCCAGATCCTCAAGCTCAAAGGCGCCGAACTCGTCGACAACGCATGGTCGGCACCGGGTCCCTCGGGCTGTGGCGGGATCCTCTCCTTCCTCGTCAATCCGATCATCGCCTCCCAGCTGGGCACAACCACGGCCGGTAACAACACCGCCAAGCTCAAAAACGAAATCTGGGAGTCGCCGGCCCTAGCGGTGAAAATCAACAACGAAGAACACCCCTAACACGACCCGCCACAAGGAGATAAGACGATGAATCGCAAAGTAAGAACCCTCGTGCGGGGCGTGTTCTTGGCTCTGGCATTGAGTGCCGTCTTCTCGGCATCAGCCTCAGCCGCCCCCGCCTGGAATTTCGCAGGCAAAGCCCTGGAAGGAAAAGAAACGATCATGGGAGGGGCCTTTGAAAGCGGCCTCACCCTGCCCGGGCTGACGACCAAATGCGAAAATTTCCTCTACAAACTGACAATCGAAAACAGTGCCGGCACCGGTACAGGCAGTCTCACCGAAATGCCGCTCTATAACTGCACCACCTCGAGCAAATTCTGCACGGTCAAAACGATCGGCGCAGAAGCGCTGCCATACCCATCGAAACTGACCACGGTGACGACCTCCAACTACATCGTGATCGAAGGCATCAAAGTCGCGATCCTCTACGCGGGCGAACTCTGCGCGCTGGGAGGCACGACGGCCAAAGTCACCGGCTCCGCCGGCGGCCTGCTCGACAACGTCGCCGAAACGGCAACGTTTAACGCCGCCAGCTTCACGGCGACGAAAACCGAATTGAAAGCACTGGGAGGAAAAGCCGAATGGTCCGGCGTCTTCCCGACCGAAGCGTTTGAATGGCACAGAGAACAGGCGCTGACCGTCTCCTAGTGAAGGGACGACCGGCAATGAGGAGCACCGGGGCCTTCTTGGCCTCGGTGCTCCTTGCCTTTACGCTCGCCCTCTCCGGTTGCGGGGGCGGGGGAGGCTCTGATGCCTCCACTCAGGCCACCACGGCGAGCCAGGCCCAGAGCGGGAGCAGTACAGATAAGCAGGCGAGTGATGACTCCTCTTCCTCTCAGACGAGCAAGCACTCGACACCCGGCTCGAGCAAACAGGATTCAACCGACTCTTCAGCGCCAACCCCTCAAGGCAAGGCCGCCAAGCACGGCGCCCACATCGCCCAGCCCAAAGGCGCACCCGAGCAGGCACCGAGCTCCTCGGAAGTCGAAAACTCCGCGGTGGTTGACATCGCCCTTCAGAGCCCCAACTTCATCACCACCGCCTCCTCTGAATACGAGCTCCCCTCCACCTACACCTGCGACGGCAAGAACAGCCCCCCGACGCTCGAGTGGAACGGCGTCCCCGCCGGCACCGAGGAACTGATCCTCTTCGTCTTGGGACTGCAGCCGGTGGGTGAAACACTCTTCTTCAACTGGGCGGTCGCGGGCCTTGACCCAAGCCTCACCGAAATCCCCACCGGCCAGCTCCCCACCGGCGCGATCCTAGGACGAAACAGCTACGGCAAAGAGGCCTACTCGATCTGCCCCGCCCAAGGCCAGGGTGAAACCTACGTCTTCGCCCTCTACGCGCTGCCCCAGGCGCTAACGCCAAAGCGCGGCTTCGATCCGATGGGCCTGCGCAAGGAAGTGCTGGGGCTCTCGGGGGACGTGGGGCTGGTGACGGCGGCTTATGGGGGGTAGTTGGGTTCAGACTGGGTCAACTAAATAGAAAATATTAAAGATAGAAAATACTGAGTTGAGTGCTTATGCTAGCTAGAGACACAAAAATATTTGATGGAAAAGATTAGGTATAGAAAACATCCAGTTGAATGCTTGACACCATCAAATATGGCCTTATGGTGCGCCCGGAGCCTGGGAGAGAGATAAGACCCAAGGCTCCGCAAATAACCGTAACTCGGAAGAAAAGAGAAGAAATGCGTACCCATGGAAGAAAGGCCCTCGGTCTGGTCTTGATGGCCGCCCTCGGGCTGATGGCGTTCAGTGCGACCGCTCAGGCGGCCGAATTAGTCTTAATAAGAAGGCATCTGGCGCTTTTATTAAACAGCGGTACCGTCCTTGGCACCGGTACCACAACAACGGCCTCTGGGAAACAGATAGGAACCGCCATTCTGAAAATCCCGGGCAAAAACGCGGAAATCAGATGCGAAACGGGTACGGTCTCTGAAGCATCGGCCGAAAACGTCACCGATACTCAAGAAGGCCCGGAAATCACAAAACTGACCGAAAAATCTGCATCGGGCTTGTCCGCTACGGGTAAAGGCAAAATCCAATTCTCGAAATGCAAAGTGTTTACGGAAAGCACCGGTGTGGAACTTGCGGCCTGCACTAAAGCATTCAACGAAAACAACGAAGAAAAAATCGGCTCGGAAGCCGCGCCTTCGGCCAAAGTCTTACTCTTATTCCTCTTACACTTCCACAAATCGACGATCGCGCCGGTGTTAGAAAGCCTTAGATGGTTAGTAAGGCTCTCACCGCACGCCGGTTTCCCGTTTACCAAACTCAAATTCGGCGGCACCTGCTCACTGCCGGAAAAAGTTGAAGTGACAGGCAATGCTACAACCCTAGTCCCCACAACAGATGCCACGAAACAGAAAGTGAAATTCGACACGGGGACAGCCGAAGGCCAAACCTGGAACAGCGAGGCCGAAGCGAAACTCAAATTCGGCGCGAACGAAGCCTTCATCAAAGGCGAAGTCGAAGTCGAACTTCTAGCTATAGGTGGCGCGACTTGGGGGGTCATGTAGTTACGAGATAACCCAAGCGGCACAAGCAGCAATGAGATAACGCAGTAAGCAAGAATCCGATAGGCCCGGGACCGCAAATTGCGGTCCCGGGCCGCCGGGCCAGGGAATACCAGGGAGAGATCAGTTGAGCGAGGCAAAGCGGATTCAGATGGATGGGTGGGTAGGGAACAACGGAGCCGGTCGGCAGATCGGACGCCGACTCGGTGTGCTCGCCTTGTTGGTAGTACTTGTCCTCTCGATGGCGTTGACGTCCTCTGCAAGCGCCGCGCCCCCCGAAATCCTCTCCAGCTTCGTCTCTCAGGTCGGCACCGAAACCGCTGTGTTCAAGGCGGAAATCAACCCCAAGGGGAAAGCGGTCGGATATCGCTTCGAGTACGGCCTCTCGGACTGCTCGGCCGAACCCAATCCCTGTGTCACCGAACCGAGCCTGCAGGGCACGCTGTTGACGAATTCAACCACGCCTGAAGCGCTTCCGCCGGTGACGCTCGAAGGCTTGATGCCGGGAACGACTTACCACTTTCGCCTGGTGGTCAAAAACAGCTCGAATGAAACCACCAACGGGCCAGATCGAGCCTTCAAGACCTATTTGCCGTCGCCCGTCTTCTCGCTCTGCCCCAATGACGCCTTTCGCCTCGGTAGCCTGGCTCCGCCCGGGACCCCCTCTGCCCAGCTGCCCGACTGCCGCACCTACGAGCAGGCCTCTCCGACCTATAAGCAGGGTGAGGATGCCCGTGGCACTCCCGGCTCGGTCAGGGCCGCTGTCGAAGGAGGGGGCATCACCTTCAACACGACCAACGGCATCCCGGGTGGGGAAGGCGGGCAGGAAATCCCCACCTACCTGGCCACGCGCAGCCCGGGCAACTGGTCGACTCAGGGCCTTTCGCCCCTCCAGAGCGCTGGACCGACCGCCGTAGTGCTCGGCTGGACACCCGACTTCTCCAACGTGATCGAGATGGTGAGGAGACCCGAAGAAGGAAACCCGACCGCGCTCTTGGAGCGCTCTAGCGAGGGCGGCGCCCTTTCGACGATCGTCCCCCTGACCCCCAAACTGTCTCCCGCCTTCGCTGGCGCCAACGCAGACGGCTCCTTGGTCCTGTTCGAATCCAAAGTCGCCCTACCATCGGTGACAGGTGCGATCGAAGGCAAGCCCAACCTCTACCTCTGGCAGCGCGAAAGCGGCGAGATAGCGCTGGCGGGAGCGCTGAACGACACACAGGCCCCGGCCGAAGGAGCCCTTGCAGGCGCCTACGACTGGGCGGCGGGCACCTCGCCAAAAAATCTGGCCCTCGGAGGCGCCTTCTCACGTGGCTATTACGCCCAGGACAACCACGTGATGTCCGCCGACGGGAGCGCCGTCTACTTCACTGCGGCGGGCACCGGGAAGCTCTACGTGAGGCTCAACCCGACCGCCCCCCAGAGCGCGACCGCCCTCAACGGCAAAGGTGAAGAAGAGTGCACCGAAGCGGGCAAGGCCTGCACGGTCGAAGTCTCGGCCTCTCAAAGAGCGCTCCCGGACAAAGCCGGCACTCGCCCAGCTGCCTTTGCCGCTGCCACCCCCGACGGATCAATAGCCTTATTCGTCTCCTCGGAGAAGCTGACCGAAGACGCCAACACCGGCCCCGAACCCCCCGCGCCGACGATCTCGCGCGCCGGGGTGGGCGGCCCCCCGGCGGAAGCGAGCTTCCTGGGCGAGAGGGGGGCAGGGGTCGCCATTGCGGGCGAATACCTCTACTGGGCCGATCCCGCCAGCGGCTGGATCGGCAGGGCCAAGCTGAACGGAGCCGGCGCCGCGGATCCAGTGGACCGGGAATTCATCCACATCGCCGGGCGCCCACGCTGGATCGCGGCAGGGGACGAATACCTCTACTGGAGCGAACAGGGCGAAGGGGAAGAAAAGGGTGAAGAGTTGACAGACGAAGGCTCGATCGGCCGCGTCCGCCTGGACAAAAGCGAACCCCCCGAAGCGGACATAGTCGGCGGCCTGACCGACCCCCAGGGGCTGGCGGTGGACGGCGAACATCTCTACTGGGCAAACCACTTCGAAATCGCGGCGGAAGGATATATCGGGCGGGCAAGCCCGGACGGGAGCGGGGCGAATCCCAAATGGCTACCGCTGGGCGGGGAAATACCCCAAGGTGTGGCGGTGAGCGCCGCGGGCGTCTACTGGAGCTCGAACGCCGTCTTCAACGCCACATCCGGCGAGAGGATCATAGGGCGGGCCAATCTTGACGGAAGCAACATCAAAGGTGTGAAAGTCTCGAAAAAACTCGAAGAAGGCAGCATGCGCGGCATCGCGCTGGACGCAGGACACGTCTACTGGGCGAGCTCGCGGATAGGAGCTGGGGACAAATTCGAGATCGGGCGGGATGACCTCAGCCTGAGCGAAGAAAACCTGGAAAGGGACTTCATCCTGATCGAAGGTAAGCCCAAGGGGGTGGCGGTCGACGGCGAACACCTCTACTGGTCGCTCAACGGGGAGCCCCCGGTCAATCCGGGGAATGACCTCTACCGCTTTGAGCCCGACAAGCCGGCGGGGGAACGACTGACCGATCTGAGTGTGGACTCGGGCGAGGAAAACGGGGCGGAAGTGAGGGGCCTGCTCGGTGTCTCTAACGACGGCGCCCGCGTCTACTTCGCCGCCAACGGCGTTCTCACCGACGCCCCCAACGAAGCGGGGGAAGCGGCCACCCCGGGCGATTGCCGGGGGAGCATCGCTGAAGAAAGCGGGTCGTGTGAGACGAACGTCTACCTCTCGCGCCCCGATCCTGCCCATCCCGGTGCGCTCGAGATCGTCTTCTTCGCCCGTGTCTCGGGGGCCGATCGCAACGATTGGCGGCCGAACTCCGTGGAAGCCCCCCGCACCTCCCGCGTCACCCCCAACGGCGAGGCCCTCCTCTTCGCCTCTCACCGCAGCCTCACCTCCTATGACAGCGAAGGGACGAGCGAGCTCTACCTCTACCGCGAAGGGGCGGGCATCCGCTGCGTCTCCTGTGATCCCTCCGGGGCGCCGCCGCAGGGCGTCCCCGACCTGGGGGGCTGGCTCAATCTGTCTTTTCTCGGACCCTCCTCTCCGGCCCCGCTGCTCACCCGCAACCTCTCCGGCGATGGGCAGCAGGTCTTCTTCGAGACCACCGACGCGCTCCTGCCGGGCGACACCAACGGGGCGGGAGGCTGCCCGATAGTCGGACCCATCAACGGGCTTTACCCGAGCTGCCTCGATGTCTATGAGTGGGAGGCGAAGGGATCGGGTTCCTGTGAATCGGAAACCGAGGGCGGCGGCTGCCTATATCTGCTCTCGCCGGCCGGCAGCAAAGAAGCCTCCTTCTTAGGCGACGCCTCGGCCTCGGGAGAAGACGTCTTCGTATTCACCCGCTCACCTCTGGTCCGCCAGGACACAGACCAGCTACTCGACGCCTATGACGTCAGGACGGAAGGTGGCCTCGCCTCCCAAAACGTGGTTCCACCTCCGGTCTGCGAAGGGGATGCCTGTAAGCAGGGAGCCTCTGGGCCTCCGCCTTTTCAAGGTCCCCAGACCCCGAACTTCCAGGGCCCGGGCAACCCGAAGGAAAAGGGTTGTCCCAAAGGCAAGCGCAAGGTGACCCAGAAAGGCAAGACCCGCTGCGTGGCCAAGAAAAAGAAGCACCAGGGCAAGTCCAAGAAGAAGGGCGAGCAGAAAGCCAAGAAGAGCGGGAGGGCGGGTCGATGAGCAGCGCGACGTCGAGCGGGCGAGGAGCGCCGAGCGCCATAAGGCTGGTCGCCTGTCTCGCCTCCGCCCTTTTCGCTCTGGCCCTGACCGCATCCCCGGCGCTGGGGGCGGGGACACCCGCCTGGCACCTCAGCGACACGGCCCTGCCGAGCAACTTCTCCCCCGCAGTCGACAGCGATGAATATGGCCCGCTCTATCTGCTCGTAGCCACCAACGTGGGCGCCAAAGCAACCGCGGGCACCATAACCCTCACCGACACCCTGCCCGCAGGCATCACACCGGTGCTGGTCGCGGGCAGTGACAACGGCAAAGGTAGGAGCCCGGCCATCTGCCCACCCCCGGTCGGCCAGACGATCACCTGCACCACTTCGTCCCCGATCCTCCCCGGCCACCACTTGGAAGTCGTGGTCTTGGTGGATGTCGCCGAAGGCATTGCCGGCAGCCTCTCCGACGAAGCAAGGGTCGAAGGCGGGGGAGCCTCCCCGGTGACTGCGTCGGCCCTGACGTCGGTCGGCTCCCCGCCACCTCCCTTCGACTTCCTCCCCGGCTTCAGCGCCCGAGTCGAAGAAGAAGACGGCGGGACGACCCTCCAAGCTGGCGCTCACCCCTATCAGCTGGGGATAGAAATGGGCTTCCCCACCGAAAAACCCGCCCCCGAAGCGCTGGCGGGCACAGAGCATCTCCGCTCGACTTTCGTCGACTTTCCCCGTGGCGAGGCAATCAACCCCACTGCAACCCCCGTCCTTTGCACCGAGGTGCAGCTGATCAGCGAGGAAGAGGAACCCTGCCCGCCGGCCTCCCAGGTCGGCACCGTGACGATCGTCGGCATAGGACTCACCCGCGAAGCGTCCTCATCCCCCCTCTACAACATGGTCCCCCCACCGGGGGCGCCGGCCTCACTGGGCTTCGACGCGCTCCACGTCGGCATCTTCCCCCACCTCACCGGCACGCTGAGGAGCGATGGTGACTACGGCATCACGGGGGGGGCGATCGAAATCGACGCCCTTGCCGTGCACCCGGTCTTCGGCGTGCGGGTGGAACTCTGGGGCAGCCCCACGAGCGCTGTCCATGATGGGGCGCGAGGCCAGTGCGGCGCTTCCTTTCCCAGTGAATCTGAATGCTCGACTGGGGGAAGCGCACACACGGCGCTTCTCACCACGCCCCAGCATTGCGGGCAGCCGCCTCTCACCAAAGCGCGCGCTGACAGCTGGGAGAACCCAGGCGTCTTCAGGGAAGCCACATACGAAGCCACTCCCCTCCAAGACTGCCAATCCCTCAAATTCACCCCCACGATCAGCGCCAAGCCCACCACCACCCTCGCCGACAGCCCCTCGGGCCTTAATTTCAACCTGCACCAGCCCCAGGAAATGCACCTCAAAGACGAAGAAGGCAACCCCGCTCGCTCCACGGCCCCGCTCAAAGACCTGACCCTGACCCTGCCCGAAGGCCTGGTCGTCAACCCCTCCCAAGCCGACGGCCTCGCCGCCTGCTCCACAACTCAGGTCGGCCTCACCACCAGCGTGGGGGAGAGCCCGGTCCACTTCAACAAGGAACCCAACAGCTGCCCCAACGCGGCCAAGGTCGGCACGGTCAAAGTCTCCTCGCCACTGCTGGCCGAAACCGAAGAAAAAGGCACCAAATTCAGGCTCGACACTGAAGGTGATGCGATCCCGCGCCCGCTCGAAGGCTCCGTCTACGTCGCCCAGCCCTACCAAAACCCCTTCGGCTCGCTGCTGGCGATCTACCTGGTGGTCGAAGACCCCCAATCGGGCATCGTCGCCAAGCTCGCCAGTGAGGTCCAAGCAGATCCCACCACAGGCCGGCTCACCACCACCCTCGAGGAAAGCCCCGAGCTGCCAATCGAAGACGCCAGCGTCCACCTGTTCAACGGCAACCGCGCCCCCCTTCGCACCCCCCCCGCCTGCGCCACCTACACCACCAAGGCCGAGATGAGCTCGTGGTCGGCACCCGATGAAACCACCCAGGCCACCGACAGCTTCGGGGTGAGCGCCTCCCCGGCAACTCCCAACTGTCCCGCCACACCCCAGGGCGCCCCCAACGCGGCGAGCTTTGAAGCCGGCACCCTCACCCCCAAGGCCGGTGCCTTCTCTCCCCTGGCGCTGAAGCTCTCCCGCACCGACGGCACCCAGCCCCCCAAGGGCTTTGAATCGATCCTGCCGCGCGGCCTGATCGCAAAGCTCGCCGGCGTCCCCTACTGCCCAGAGGCAGGCATCGCCAAGGCGCGCTCCCGTGAACAGCCAAACCAGGGCGCCCTAGAGCTCACCGACCCGAGCTGCCCCGCCGCCTCGCAGGTGGGCACAGTCGACGTCGGCGCCGGCGCCGGCCCGACCCCCTTCCACACCACTGGCAAGGTCTACCTAGCTCCCCCCTACAAGGGCGCCCCGCTCAGCGTCCTCGTGATCACCCCGGCGATCGCCGGGCCCTTTGACCTCGGCGACGTCGCGGTCAGAGCCGCTGTCTACCTCGAAGCAGAAAGCGCCCAGGCCCGCGCCGTCTCCGATCCCCTGCCCACCATCCTCGAGGGCATCCCCCTCGACGTGCGCTCGATCGCGCTCTCGCTTAACCGTCCCAGCTTCACCCTCAACCCGACCAGCTGCGACCCGAGCTCGGTCAACGCCAGCCTCAGCTCGGTCTTCGGCCAGGTCATTCCTCTCTCGAGCCGCTTCCAGGTCGGCGGCTGCTCCTCGCTGCCCTTCAAGCCCAAGCTCTCGATCCGCCTCAACGGCAAGACCAACCGCGGCGCTCACCCCAGCCTGCGCGCCGTGCTCACCGCCAAGCCCGGCGAAGCGGGCATCGCCGCCACCTCGGTGGCCCTGCCCCGCTCGGAGTTCATCGACCAGGCCCACTTCCGCACGATCTGCACCCGCGTGCAGTTCGCCGCGAACCAGTGCCCGGCCGGCTCGGTCTACGGCCATGTCAAAGCGATCAGCCCGCTGGTCGACTACCCGCTCGAAGGCCCGGTCTATCTGCGCTCCTCCTCCCACAAGCTGCCCGACGTCGTCGCCGCGCTCAGGGGCCCCGCCTCCCAGCCGATCGAGATCGACATCGACGGCCGCGTCGACTCGGTCAACGGCGGGATCCGAAACAGCTTCGAAGCGCTCCCCGACGCCCCCGTCTCCAAGGTGATCTTCAACCTGCAGGGCGGCAAGAAGGGCCTCTTTCAGAACTCGACCAACATCTGCTCAGCCACCTTCCGCGCCGCGGTCAAGATGACCGGCCAAAACGGCAAGCGCAATGACTTCAACCCGGTGGTCAGGGCAAGCGGTTGCGGCAAGTCCTCCAAGCCAAAGAAAAAGGGCCCCGCCAAGAAAAACCGCTGATTTAAAAGCCTTCGCGAGCAGTAGATATCCCAGTTCATCGAGCAAGCAAACAAGGAGTCAATGATGCGAAAGCACCTCAAGAGGGGGAGGGTAGTGCTGGCGGCTGTCTCAGTCGTTGCGCTGGCCGCTCTCGGCCTCGCCGGCAGTGCCCAGGCAAAACTGGTGGGAGAATTCACCAAATTCGGCAACTGCCCCTACAAAAACACCGAAGTCAGGCGTTGTCTTTACTCGCCGACTATCGGCGGTGAAGTCAAACTCGGCAAAAAGTCCGTGCCGATCGAAAAAGAAGTCGTCCTGCAGGGCGGCGCTGGCGTCGAAATCGAAGGCGGAGCCGAAGAAGGCTATAGAAAATTCTATGAAGCCACCAACGGGATCACGCTCTCCAAAGCGGCCCAGAACGTCCCGGGCGGCCTCGCGGGCATCGTCCCCGAAGCTTCCTCACCGCCGCTGGTCAAAGCGCTGATCAAATTCTTCTTCGAAAACAAAATCACCGGCCTCACCTCGACCCTAGAACTGGCAAAGCCCGCCAGCGAAATCCGGGTCAACGAAAATCACCTTGCCGAAGAGCTCGGCATCGCGTTGAAAATGCCGGTCAAGGTTCACTTGGAAAACCCCTTCCTGGGTAAATCCTGCTACGTGGGCTCCTCGAGCTCGCCGATCAACTGGAACCTGACCGTCGGCACCACCGCTCCGCCCAAACCCAATGAACCGATCAAAGGCTCAGGCGGCGTGACCGAATTCTTCGAAGAAGGCCAGATCCTCAAGCTCAAAGGCGCCGAACTCGTCGACAACGCATGGTCGGCACCGGGTCCCTCGGGCTGTGGCGGGATCCTCTCCTTCCTCGTCAATCCGATCATCGCCTCCCAGCTGGGCACAACCACGGCCGGTAACAACACCGCCAAGCTCAAAAACGAAATCTGGGAGTCGCCGGCCCTAGCGGTGAAAATCAACAACGAAGAACACCCCTAACACGACCCGCCACAAGGAGATAAGACGATGAATCGCAAAGTAAGAACCCTCGTGCGGGGCGTGTTCTTGGCTCTGGCATTGAGTGCCGTCTTCTCGGCATCAGCCTCAGCCGCCCCCGCCTGGAATTTCGCAGGCAAAGCCCTGGAAGGAAAAGAAACGATCATGGGAGGGGCCTTTGAAAGCGGCCTCACCCTGCCCGGGCTGACGACCAAATGCGAAAATTTCCTCTACAAACTGACAATCGAAAACAGTGCCGGCACCGGTACAGGCAGTCTCACCGAAATGCCGCTCTATAACTGCACCACCTCGAGCAAATTCTGCACGGTCAAAACGATCGGCGCAGAAGCGCTGCCATACCCATCGAAACTGACCACGGTGACGACCTCCAACTACATCGTGATCGAAGGCATCAAAGTCGCGATCCTCTACGCGGGCGAACTCTGCGCGCTGGGAGGCACGACGGCCAAAGTCACCGGCTCCGCCGGCGGCCTGCTCGACAACGTCGCCGAAACGGCAACGTTTAACGCCGCCAGCTTCACGGCGACGAAAACCGAATTGAAAGCACTGGGAGGAAAAGCCGAATGGTCCGGCGTCTTCCCGACCGAAGCGTTTGAATGGCACAGAGAACAGGCGCTGACCGTCTCCTAGTGAAGGGACGACCGGCAATGAGGAGCACCGGGGCCTTCTTGGCCTCGGTGCTCCTTGCCTTTACGCTCGCCCTCTCCGGTTGCGGGGGCGGGGGAGGCTCTGATGCCTCCACTCAGGCCACCACGGCGAGCCAGGCCCAGAGCGGGAGCAGTACAGATAAGCAGGCGAGTGATGACTCCTCTTCCTCTCAGACGAGCAAGCACTCGACACCCGGCTCGAGCAAACAGGATTCAACCGACTCTTCAGCGCCAACCCCTCAAGGCAAGGCCGCCAAGCACGGCGCCCACATCGCCCAGCCCAAAGGCGCACCCGAGCAGGCACCGAGCTCCTCGGAAGTCGAAAACTCCGCGGTGGTTGACATCGCCCTTCAGAGCCCCAACTTCATCACCACCGCCTCCTCTGAATACGAGCTCCCCTCCACCTACACCTGCGACGGCAAGAACAGCCCCCCGACGCTCGAGTGGAACGGCGTCCCCGCCGGCACCGAGGAACTGATCCTCTTCGTCTTGGGACTGCAGCCGGTGGGTGAAACACTCTTCTTCAACTGGGCGGTCGCGGGCCTTGACCCAAGCCTCACCGAAATCCCCACCGGCCAGCTCCCCACCGGCGCGATCCTAGGACGAAACAGCTACGGCAAAGAGGCCTACTCGATCTGCCCCGCCCAAGGCCAGGGTGAAACCTACGTCTTCGCCCTCTACGCGCTGCCCCAGGCGCTAACGCCAAAGCGCGGCTTCGATCCGATGGGCCTGCGCAAGGAAGTGCTGGGGCTCTCGGGGGACGTGGGGCTGGTGACGGCGGCTTATGGGGGGTAGTTGGAACACATTGCTCAGTAATTCTTGACTATAAGACCTCTTGGAGGGAGGGTGGAAGAGCGATCTCTTGATCGCTCTCATTTCGTCTCCAAAGGAGGAAGCAATGCGCACACATGGACTAAAGGCGATCTGCCTGTCTCTGATGGCCGCCATTGGCTTGATGGCGTTCACGGCGACGGCTCAGGCCGCCGAATTAGAATTAAGATCCAGGCACCAGGCGATCTTATTAAACAGCGGTACCTTCCTCAAAACAGGCACCGTAACGCCTGCTGTCGGGAAACAGCTAGGAACCTTCATTTTACGTATTCCGGGAAAAAATACCGAATTACGATGCGAAATAGGCACGGTCTCCGAAGCTTCGGCCGAAAACGAAACCGACACGAAAAAAAATCCAGCAGGCGAAGAACTGACCGAAGCCTCGTCATCGGGCTTGTCAGCGATGGGCAAAGGCAAAATTCAGTTCTCTAAATGCAAAGTGTTCGTGGAAAGCACCGGCTTGGAAAACGCCGCCTGCACTAAAGCATTCAACGAAAACAACGGAGAAAAAATTGGCTCGGAAGCCGCGCCTTCGGCCAAAGTCTTAGTCTTATTCCTCTTACACTTCCACAGATCGACGATCGCGGGGGAAGTATTAGAACATCACGTTTGGATCGTCAGGGACACACCGCTAGCGGGCACGGCCTTCACCACTCTCAAATTTGGTGGCACCTGCTCGCTGCCGGAAAAAGTTGAAATAACAGGCAGCGTGGCCACCGAAGTTCCCACAACCGACGCCGCAGTACAGACAGTGAAATTCGACGGCGCATCGGCCGCAGGCAAAGCAGTCACCAAAGACGCCAAAACGCTTCTCAAATTCGGCGCGAATGAAGCCTTCATCAAGGGTGAAATCGAACTGGAACTTGCAGGTAAACCCGTCTTTGGGGTCATGTAGCAACGAGACATTCCAAGCAGCACAAAGCAGCAATGAGGTAGCGCAGTAACAAGAAGAAGTCCGACAGGCCCGGGAAAACCAGGGAGGAATCAGTTGAGCGAGGCGAGGCGATTCCAGGTAGTTAGCCGGTTCAGGCGCAGGCCTTAAATGGGCGCCGTGTAGGTCGACAACAGGAGCAGGGGTTTTATGAGGACGAGAGGCTCGGATTGTAAGAACTTGAGTCCCTCGCTCTGGGGTGGCTACTGCTTGCGCGGCGAGTTAGAACACATAAGGCTGGAAAGCTTGACCGCTCAGGAGTTAGTCGCGAAGCTGCATGCCTTAGGGGTCGTCAGACCCCACTTGTGCTGCCGCAAGGCGAGCGCGGGAGGCTGGATCCAGTCGAGCGACCAGAGAGGGATGGAGGATGTTGAATCTACCTAGGACGCCCAAGATTGCGATGGCCACGTTGGTCGCTGCGCTTTCGATGCTCAGCCTGGCCGGAAGTGCATCGGCGCTGTCGGGCGAATTCACGAAATTTAAATACTGCCCTTGGACGAATCCCGAAGTGAGGCGGTGCGCGTACGCGGAAACGACGGGTGGGGAAGTCGTACTGGGGAACAAGGCCGTTCCGATTGTTAATCCGGTTCCCCTGCAAGGCGGCTACGGCGCTGAAGCCGAAGAAGGGCCGGAAGCTGGCTTTTCCAAATTCTATGAAGCCACTAACAAAGTAACGCTGGCGAAAGTTGCTCAGCCGATTCCAGGAGGTCTTCTGGGTTTGGTGCCGCCCGCGGGCTCGCCTGCTCCGGTCAAAGAACTTGTTGAACTTGCGGCCAAAAACGGTCTTACTGGCGTCAACTCGACATTGGAATTGGCACGACCGGCAAGCGAGATCAGGATCAGCGAAATCCATCTTGCTGAAGAGTTGGGCATAGCGCTGAGGCTGCCGATCAAGGTCCATCTGGAAAACCCGTTCCTGGGGAGCTCCTGCTACATCGGCTCGAGCAGCTCGCCGATCATCTGGGAATTGACCGTTGGCACAACAGCGCCGCCGAAACCGAATGCCGCGATCAGCGGCGATGGTGGCACGACCAACTTCTTCGAAGAAGGTCAGATAGTTGAACTTGCCGATGCGGCGCTTGTCGACAATTCCTGGTCGGCGCCGACTCCTACTGGATGCGGCGGACTTCTGTCTGCGCTTGTAGATCCCGTGATCGAAGCGCAGCTTGGATCGACGGCCGCAGGGCACAACACGGCGATCCTCGAGAACGACATTTCAGCGTCGCCTGCCTTGGCGGTGAAAATCAACGACGAAGAACATCCTTAACGAGTGTTTTCTGTAACTAACCATCGAGTATGAGGGAGAATCAATGACAAAGCAGAGAAATACGCGAGGGGCGGTGTGCATGGCACTGCTTGCCAGTGCACTCCTGCTCTTGGTGCTAGCCGGCAGTGCGCAAGCAAAACTCACCGGCGAATTCACTAGATTCCAGTACTGCCCGTACAAAAACACCGAAGTCAGGCGCTGTACCTACTCGCCCACCATCGGTGGCGAAGTCGTCCTCGGCTCGAAGAAAGTGCCGATCGTGAATCCAGTCGTGCTTCAGGGCGGTTACGGCGCCGAAATCGAAAGCGGACCCGAAGAAGGCTTTAGAAAATTCTACGAAGCCACCAATGGTGTGACGCTCTCGAAAGCCGCGCAGCCGGTTCCGGGCGGTCTCGCCGGCTTCGTGAACTGCAAAGAAATCAGCAATATTATATTGCGCCTGAGCTGTGAAGGCATTTTTGAAAATGGCCTCACCGGTGTCAACAGCACGCTCGAACTGGCCAGGCCGGCAAGCGAGATCAGAATCAACGAAAATCATCTCGCCGAAGAGGAAGGTATCGCCCTGAAACTGCCGGTCAAGTTTCGCCTGGAAAACCCGCTCTTTGGCAGTTCCTGCTACGTCGGCTCGAGCAGCTCGCCGATCAACTGGAACCTGACCGTGGGTACGACGAGTCCTCCCGGGCCGAACAAACCGATCAAAGGCAGCGGAGGTGTGACTGAATTCTTTGAAGAAGGTCAAATCCTCAAGCTCAAAGGCGCTGAACTGGTCGATAACGCTTGGGCGGCGCCAAAAGCAGAAGGATGTGGAGGCCTCTTCTCCTTCATCCTCGACCCGATCGTCAATGCCTCCTCCGGCCTCCCGGCCGCGGCTGGCAAGAATACGGCGAGGCTCAAAAACGACATTTACGAGACGCCGTCTCTCGCAGTCAAAATCAACGACGAAGAACATCCTTAAGTCCTAAGGGATCACGGACGCCGGGCACGAATGTGCCCGGCGTCCGTATATTCGGGCTCGATGCCCGCATCAGACTTTCTGCATAGCCGCTGATGGCGCAGCGGATTCCTCGTGACGAATCGCTGAGTCGCGTACACGGCGTTGGCGCTCTGTTCTCCGCCGCCTATGGCAACGTCGGCTCCTCGATCTATTACGCGCTTGGCGTTACGGCGGCCTTCGCGCTCGGCCTGACGCCGGTTGCCTTCGTCATCTCCGGATTGATCTTCGCGGCGACGGCGGCCACCTACGCCGAGGCGACGGTGATGTTCCCGGAGGCCGGCGGCTCCTCTTCCTTCGCTCGCCACGCCTTCAACGAGCTCGTCAGCTTCATCGCTGCTTGGGGGCAGATGCTCAACTACACGATCACGGTCGCGATCTCGGCTTTCTTCGTGCCCCACTACCTCGCCGTCTTCTGGCCCTGGCTCGGAAACAGCCCGGGGGACATCATCGGCGGTGCCGTGCTGATCGTCGCCCTCGCCCTGATCAACATCCGCGGGACCGAGGAGTCGGCGAAGCTCAATTTGATCCTGGCTGTCGCCGACCTCGCCACCCAGGTGGTGCTTGTCGGTATCGGGCTGGTCTTGGTCTTCAGCCCGCAGGTTCTGGTCGACAACGTCCACCTCGGCGTTGCCCCGACCTGGAGCGACTTTGCGCTCGGCATCGCGGTCGGGATGATCGCCTACACCGGTATCGAGACGATCTCCAACATGGCCGAGGAGGCCAAGGACGCGGCCAAGACGATCCCGCGCAGCGTCGGCCTTGTGGTCGTCGCGGTCCTCGGCCTCTACCTACTGATTCCGATCGTCGCCCTCTCGGCGATGCCGGTGGTCAAGGACGCCGCGGGCCACTACGCGACTGCGCTCGGCTCGAAGTTCGCCGACGATCCGATCCTCGGCATCGTCGAGAACCTCGGTCTCTCCTCGGGCCCGACCGAAATCCTCCGCTACTACGTCGGCGTGCTGGCGGCAGTGATCCTGCTGATCGCCACCAACGCGGGCCTGATCGGCGTCTCCCGCCTCACCTACTCGATGGGCCAGCACCGCCAGCTCCCCGAGGGCCTGCGCCAGGTCCATCCCAAGTACCGCACCCCCTACATCGCGATCCTGATCTTCGCCGCGATCGCGATCATCACCCTGATTCCCGGCAAGACCGACTTCCTGGCGACGATGTATTCGTTCGGCGCGATGCTTTCCTTCACGATCGCTCACGTCGCGGTGATCCAGCTGCGTCGGCGTCAATCGGGAGTGGAGCGTCCCTGGAAGCCGCCACTCAACTTCCGCGCCTTCGGCGCTGAGGTGCCGCTGACGGCCGTCCTCGGCGGCCTCGGCACCTTCGCCGCCTGGATCGTCGTGATGGCGCTCAACCCGCGCACACTGATCGTCGGCACCGGCTGGATGGCGCTGGGCATCCTCGTCTACGTCCTCTACCGTCGCAACCAGGGCCTGCCGCTGACCGAGACGGTCAAGGTGCTGACCCCCGAGCCGCTCGGGGTCGAGGAGATCGAGTACCGCAGCGTCCTCGTCGCCTTCGAGGACGACCAGCCCTTCTCCGAGGAGGTGGTGGCCACGGCGATCAAGCTCGCCTCCAAGCGCCGCCGGGGGATCCACGTGCACTCGATGCTGACCGTGCCGACCAACCTGCCGCTGAACGCCGAGCTGCCCGATCAGGAAGGTGAGGCGCAGAGCAAGATCGAGCAGGCAAAGCTGATCGGCGGCCAGCGCGTGACCGGTCACGTCGAGCGGGTCCGGCCCGGCCAGGCTGGCTACGACATCGCCGACGAGGCAAAGCTGATCAACGCCGCTGCCGTGGTCGTCGGCCTGCGCTACCGCAACGGCCGCCCCCTTTACGACAAGACCCTGCAGACCGTCCTAGGCGAGCGCCCCTGCCGCGTCATCGTCGTCTCCGAACAGGGCGCCCAGCGGGGCGGCGAAGTAACGCCTGCGCTCGCCTAGAATCGCCCCCGTGCCTTCTCCTGAGCGGATCTACCAGGGTTCTGTCCGCGCCTTCTCACTCGTCTTCATCGCCCTGGGCTTGGCGCTCCTCATCGCCACCCTCGCCAACGGCGGCGGCCCGCTTTCGGTTGGCACGCTGCTCGGCGCCGCCTTCCTCGCCGTCGGCGCGGGCCGGCTCTGGATAGCGTCTCGTACGTGAGCGAGCCGGAGCAAGCAGAGCAGCCCTCTAAACCGCGGCTGGAGCCGCTCCTGCAGCGCGCCACCGGCGTGCCGGGGCTTTTCGTTGCCGTTTACTCGGCAGTCGGCTTCTCGATCTACTTCGCGCTCGGAGTGGTCGCCGACCGCGGGCTTGGCCTGACGCCACTGATCTTCCTCGCCGCCGGCCTGCTCTTCGTCATCACAACGCTCAGCTACGTCGAGGGCGGGGCGATGCTGCGCGAACGCGGCGGCTCCTCGAGCTTTGCCCGCAACGCCTTCAACGAGCTGATTGCCTTCATCGCCGGCTGGGCGATCCTGATCGACTATCTGATCGTCGCTGCCCTGGCCGCGATCTCGGTCCCGCACTACCTGGAGCCGATCTCGTCCAACCTCTCCGAGGCGGGCTGGGAGATCGGTATCGCCGGCGCCGTGATCGTCGCCGCTTGCGTGCTCAACATGCTCAACATCACCGGCCGCAGCCGAGAGCGGCCGCTGGCGGTCCTCGCCCTCGCCGACATCGTCCTGCAGCTCGCCGTGGTCGTCGTCGGCGTGCTCGCGGTCTTCCACCCCGACCGTCTCACCGACCAGATCAACCTCTTCACCAGTCCCGACTTCCACGACATCGTCTATGCCTCGGTGGTGGCGATGCTCGCCTACGCCGGTATCGAGGCCGCCTCGGACCTCGCCCCCGACATCAACGTCAACCCGCGTGACCTCAAGCGCATCGTCTCGGTCGGCGCCCTCGCGGTGCCGCTGGTCTACGCCGGTATGGCCGCGATCGCGCTGATGGCGGTGCCGGTCGTCGCCGGTCCGCACGGTCCCGAAACCGCTCTCGGCCACCGCTACGTCGAGGCGCCGGTGCTCGGCGTTGTCTCCGCCTACCACCCGGTCTGGGTCTCCGACGCGATGCGCTGGCTGGTCGTCATCGTCGCCACGCCGGTCCTCTTCTGGGCCGTGACGACGGCGCTGCTCGGCGTCTCCCGCCATATCTACACGCTGGCGATCAACCGCCAGATCCCCAGCTGGCTGGGCAAGCTCAATAGCCGCCACGCGACGCCGCAGGTGGCGATCGCGATCTCCGGCGTGATCGCGATTGGCCTCGTCCTGCCGACCAACGTCAAGCTGCTCGCCGGCCTCTACGCCTTCGGCGCGATGCTGGCGATCACGATCGCCCAGCTCTCGATCCTGCGCCTGCGCGTCACCCAGCCCGACCGCCCGCGCCCCTTCCGCGTCCCCCTCGACGTCGAGTGGCGCGGCGCCCAGCTGCCGCTGCCGGCCCTCTTCGGCGCCGTCGTCAGCGCCCTCGCATTCGTCAGCGTCCTCATCTACCACAACACCGCCCGCTGGGTCGGCCTCGGCTGGATGACCTTCGGCCTGCTCTTCTACGTCATCTACCGCAAGGGATTCGAGGGGACGACACTGACCAAACGCGTCACCGTCAGCGAGAAGGCGCTGACCAAGCAGGTGCCCGAAGTCGCCTTCCGCAACATCCTCGTGCCGGTCTTCGGCACCAAGCTCGACGACGACATCGTCGCCACTGCCGGCCGCCTCGCTGCCGCCGAGCAGGAGGAGGCCGAGAGCGGGGAGGATCCGACTCGGCTCGACCTCGTTTACGTGATCGAGGTGCCGCTGACCCTGCCGCTCGACGCCGAGCTGCCGGCCGAGATCGAGGAGGGCGCGAAGCGCGCCCTGCAGCGCGCCAGCGATGTCGGTGAGGAGTACGAGGACGTCAAGGTCAGCGCCGAGGTCGTGCGAGCCCGCGGGATCGGCGCCGGCATCGTCGAATCAGCCCGTCGTTTCAACTCCGAGGCGATCGTGATTGGCGGCGAGCCCCCGACCAAGATCAAGGGTGGCGCCAGGCTGGGCGGCATCGGCGCCGCCAAGCCCGCCGAGATAGGCGCCGCCACCGAGTACGTGCTGAAGAAAGCGCCCTGCAGGGTCCTGCTTACCGCCCCGCCGGAGACGGGCCCGGCGCCCGCGAAAAAGCCGTCGTACGCCGGCTAGTACGTCGTACGCCGGCTAGTGATTGCCGCAGACTTCGAAGCCCAGTTCCTGGGCGATCTTGTCTGCCTTGGCGAAGGTCTGTTTCACCTTGCTGAACAGCAGCTGCGGTTCTGCTTCGCCTTTTTCAAGCGCTTCTTCAGCCGCCTCGAAATAGGCTTCGACCTTGTCCTCTTCGCCTTTGGGGGCGCCAAGGGCTTTGAGCTCTTTCATCTGCTTGTCAAGCGCCGGGATGGCGATCGTTTCGACCAGTTCGATTTCGTGGGCCTTGATTTCGGCCGGGGATTCCCCACCTCCGGGGCCGATTCCTTTGAGCCCTTCTTTCTTTAGGAAGGCGGCGAACTTCGTCTGGACTTCTTTGCGGCCTTTGGCGCAGATCGCGTCGCCCTGCTTGATGAACGCCGCCTTGAGCGGGGTATTGGCCAGGTCGGTGAGGGTGGTGGAATCGCTGCTACCGCCGCCACCGCAGCCGCTCGCGACAGCGAGGACGGCCAGCACCGCGAAGATCGTTGTCAGCCCATGCCTGCTCAATCCAATCCCTCCCAATTAGTCGAAACCCGTCGATCAATGTATCTCAGTCCGCGGGCAGCGGTCGCCTGCTCAGGCTGATGTACGAAGCGTTGATCTAGACTCAGCGCCGTGTTCATCCTGATCGTTGGCTGTGGCCGCGTTGGCTCCTCCGTCGCTCGCTCGATGCTGAGCGAGGGGCATGAAGTCTCCTGCCTCGACGAGGACCCCGAGTCGCACGCGCGGCTCGAGGTCGGCCTCGACAAGGGCTGGGAGGACCTCGGCGGCCAGTTCACAGTCGGCGCCGGCCTCGAGACCGATGCCCTGGTCGCCGCCGGGATCGAGCGCGCCGACGCCTTCATCGCCTCCACCGACGGCGACAACACCAACATCGTCATCGCCCAGATCGCCCAGCGCCGCTACGAGGTGCCGACCGTGATCGCGCGCATCCTCGACCCGCTGCGGGCCGAATGGTACGAGCGCCAGGGCCTGCACACGGTCTGCCCGACCCGGGTCGCGATCGACATGCTGGAGAGCGCCGTTCGCGAGGGCGACGTGCGCGAGGCCTCCTGATGTACATCATCGTCGTCGGCGCTGGCAAGGTGGGTTGGAACCTGGCCCGTGAGCTGCTCGAAAAGGAGCACGAGGTGACGGTGATCGAGAACAACCGCCGCCGCTACCTCACCGTCGAGCAGGAGCTCGAGCACAACGTTTCCTACGGCGATGCCTCCGAGCTCTGGGTGCTGGAGCGGGCCGGGATCGAACGCGCCGACATGCTGATCGCGGTCACCGGCGACGACGAGGACAACATGCTGATCTGCCAGGTCGCGCGCGAGAAGTACAACGTCGAGCGGGTCATCGCCCGCGTCAACAACCCGCGCAACAAGCCCCACTTCGACCTGCTCGGGATCAAGCCCTCGGTCTCGGCCACCGACCTGATCCTGCGCCTGCTCGAGCACGAGGTGCCCGAGTACGGCCTCGTCCACCTGCTCGACCTGCAGGAGGAGCAGCTGGAGATCATCGAGATGTTGCTCGGCAAGGACTCCGGGGTAACCGGGAGGCGTGTCGGTGACCTTGAAATGCCCGAAGGCAGCCTCTTGATCTCGGTGCTGCGCAACGGCAAGGGCTTCGTTCCCGTCGCCGACACGGTGCTCGAGGTCGGCGACGAGGTGCTGGCGGTGCTCGACCCGGGCCACGAGGAGCTGCTGAAGGAAATGTTCGGCCCATCCTCCGGCGGCAACGGCTCGGGCAACGGCAGTGGCTGAGCGCCAGGCCGACTTCCTCCTGATCGGCGGCGGCCTCGCCTCCGCCAACTGCGCCGCCGAGCTGCGCAAGCGCGGGGCGGAGGGCTCGATCCTGCTCGCCGGCCGCGAGCCCGAGCCGCCCTACGAACGCCCGCCGCTCTCCAAGGAATACCTGCGCGGCGAGGCCGAGCGCGCCGACGCCTACGTCAACCCGCCCGAGTGGTACGAGCGCAACGACGTCGAGCTGCTCAGCGGCACCAACGTGATGTCGCTCGACCCGGCGGCACGGACGGCGAAGCTGCAGGGCGGCGATGAGGTCAGCTTCGGCAAGGCGCTGATCGCCACCGGGGCGATGGTCAACATCCTCCGCGTCGAGGGCGCCGAGAACGAGGGCATCCACTACCTGCGCGCCTTCGGCAACTCCGACGCGATCCGCGACGACGCCAAGGCGGCCGAGCACGTCGTCCTGATCGGCGGCAGCTACATCGGCGCTGAGGTCGCCGCCTCGCTGACCGCCCAGGGCACCAAGTGCACGATCGTGACGATGGAGGAGATCGCGCTCTCCCGCACCTTCGGCGAGGAGGCGGGCCGCTGGTTCCACCAGCTGCTCGAGTCCAACGGCGTCACCATCCACGGCGGCGAGGAGCTCGAGGCTTATGAGGGCGACGGTCGGGTCAAGGCCGTCGTCACCAAGAGCGGCCTGGCGATCGAGTGCGACGCGGTTGTCGTCGGCGCCGGCGTGCGCCCCGACGCGATGCTGGCCGAGCGCGCCGGCCTCGAGGTCGACGACGGGATCGTCTGCAACTCCAAGCTGCAGACCTCGGTCGAGGGCATCTACGCCGCCGGTGACTGCTGCTCCTACGACAGCGTCATCCACGGCCGCCGTATCCGGGTCGAGCACTGGGACGTGGCGATGCAGCAGGGCATGCACGCCGCCCGCAACATGCTTGGCGCCGGCGCCGACTACGAGGTCGTCCCCTACTTCTTCAGCGATCTCGCCGACTGGGCCGGCCTCGAGTACGTCGGCCCGGCCGTGGACTGGGACGAGGAGATCTGGCGCGGCGATCGCGACAAGGGCGAGTTCTCCGTCTGGTACCTGAAGGACGGCCGCGTCGCCGGCGCCCTCAGCGTCGAGCGCTCCGAAGACCTCGCCGAGGCGCGCCGCCTACTTGCCGACGGCGTCGACGTCTCCGGCGCCAAGGAGCAGATCGCCGACCCCAACAGCGATCTTTCCGCGATCGGCGCCTAGCGCAATTGGTCGCTTGAGCCGGGCACGCAAGTGGAAGCACGCGGTAGTGGCCGCCGGCTTGCTCGCGTTCGCAATCGCTGGATGCGGCGGCGGGGGCCACCCCAGGGGGACCGACCAAACCGCGACGACCAGCAATGGGGCTCCACCGGCAGCCTCCTCGCAGCGCTCTCGGGAGCAGGAGAAGACACGCCAAGCCCGGAGGAGGCGGCTGCGTGCGCGTCTACCTGTCTGCCCGGATTCCAAGCTGCTCGTTTGGGACGGGCGGGGTCGCTCGGGGGTCGGCCTTGGTCACGTCTACAAGCAGCTCGCGATCGCCAATCTCTCGGGGCATGCCTGCAAGGTCTCGGGAGTGCCCGAAGTTGTGGCGATCGATCTCGAGGGCCGCCGGATCGGCCCACCGGCCCGTGTCCAGCCGGACCTGAACCCCGCGGCCAGGAAGAATTCGCCGGCAATCGTCACCTTGTCGCGAAACGGCTCCGCGCGGTTCGAGCTGAGTTGGCTCTCGGCCTACGACTACTCTCCGAGCGCCTGTCACATCCAGATGGCGACCGGCTTTCGAGTCAAGTTGCCTGGGGCTCCCAACTCGCAGCGGGTGCCTTACCCGTTCGCAGGATGCTCCCAAGAAGTTCCGGGCCTCTCGGTCGGCCGCATCGAATGAGTTTTTCGGTCACGATCTCAGTCGCTCAAGTAGTCGTCGCGAGGGAAATCCCTGACGGTCGGTATCCTCCTGACCGCACCTTGCGCCCTGGTGTAATTGGCAACACGCCAGCCTCTGGAGCTGGATTTCGGGGTTCGAGTCCCTGGGGCGCAGTCTCGTCTTGCCCACCTGCCAGTGGGCGGAAATCCCTGTAAAGAGCGTCTAGTCACTTTGCTACGTTCGCCACTCATGAGCCCTCGTCGCACATGGATCCTCGCATTGCCCGTCGTGGCCCTGCTCATCGCTGGCTGTGGCGGCGGTGGTAGTAGCGACTCGAGCGAATCGACCGCTACGACCGTGGCGGCGCCGCAGGCACTGAGCAAAGCCGAGCTGATCGAACAGGGCGACGCGATCTGCGCCGAGGTCAACGCCGCGGTTGGCTCGGTCGGCTCCAGCAGCACCGAAAACAGCAGCCCCGCCGGACAAGCCGCCGACCTCTACAGCGGCATGGTCGCCAGCCTCAACAACCTCGGCACTCCGCAGGAAACCGACGGCTACACGGAATTTTCGAGCGCCGCCGAAGAACTCGCCAAAGCCGAGGACGAAGTCAAACTCGCCTCCGAGCGGGGGGAAACGGCCGGTCTCGAAACCGCCGAATCGAGTGCCTCCGAAGCGCTGACCTCGTTCCAGAACGCGGCCAGCGAATACGGCTTCACGGACTGCAGCGAAGGCCCGAGCGCGCCGGCGACATCCGGCCCGAGCTCCGAATCGGCCGAAGCCGAAACCGGCGAAGAAGCCGAAGCGATCGAACCCGAAGCCGTCGAACCCGAAGTAGAAGTCGAAGCCGCGCCCGAAGTTGCTCCCGAAACCGGTGGCGCCGGCGGCACGGCCGAAGGCGGTGGCACCGCGGGCGCCCCCGAAGGCGGCGGCTCCACCGGTGGCAGCTCCGGCGGCATCGGCCCCGGCTAAGCCGCCGAGGACTCTTCCCAGGCTCCGTAGAGCCGCGAGTACGGGCCGCCGGCCTCGATCAGTTCGTCGTGCGTTCCCTCCTCGGCGATGCGGCCGTGTTCGAGCACGACGATCTTGCCGGCGCGGCGGATCGTCGAGAGGCGGTGGGCGATCACGATCGCGGTGCGGCCGGTGAGCAGCCGGCTGAGACCTTTCTCGATCGTTTTCTCGGTGCGCACGTCGACGTTGGAGGTCGCCTCGTCGAGGATCAGGATGCGCGGCTCGGCGAGCAGGGCGCGGGCGAAGGCGACGAGCTGGCGCTGGCCGGCCGAGAGCTGTACGCCGCGCTCGCCGACTTCGGTCTCGATCCCCTCCGGCAAGGCGGCGATGAACTCGGTCGCGCCGACCGCCGCGGCCGCGTCTTCGATCTCCTCCAGTGTCGCCTCGGGCCGGCCGAAGGCGATGTTCTCGCGCACGCTGCCGGAGAAGAGGAAGCCCTCCTGCGGCACGATCCCGAGCTGACGCCGCAGCGCCTGCTGCTGCACGCCGGTCAGGTCGTGGCCGTCGACGAGTACCTTGCCGTGCTGCGGGTCATAGAAGCGCGCGACCAGCTTGGCGAAGGTCGACTTGCCGGCGCCCGTGGTGCCGACCAGGGCCAGCGTCTGCCCCGGTGGCACGTGCAGGTCGATCTCGCGCATCGCCCACTCGACCCGCTCGCCGGCGGCCTCCTGCTCCAGCGCGTCGTCGGCGTAAGAAAAGGAGACCCCCTGCATCTCGATCTCCCCGCGCAGCGTGCCGGGATCGATCGCACCCTCGGCATCGACCATGTCGGGCGCGGTGTCGAGCAGGTCGAAGATCTTGTCCAGCGCCGCCATCCCCTGCTGATAGGTCGTGTAGAGCTGGGAGAGCTGCTGGATCGGTTCGAAGAAGACGGTCAGGTAGCCGACGAAGGCGATGATCGTGCCGATCTGGATCGCGCCGTCGATCGACTGGGTGCCACCGTAGAGCAGGATCGCCGCGGTGCCGACCGAGGCCAGCAGTTCGACCCCCGGGAAGTAGGAGGCGTTGAGGAAGACCGTGCGCATGTTGGCCGCCCGGTTGGCCTCGTTCAGCTCGGTCATCGCGTCGACGTGGCGCGGCTCCTGACCGAAGCTGCGCACCACCCGCACGCCGCTCAGGGTCTCCTGCAGGTAGCCGGTGATCGCGCCGATCCGCTCGCGCGTTTCGCGGTAGGCGCCGTGGGAGACGATGCGGAAGACGATGCTGGCGGCGGCGATCAGCGGGAAGGTGATGAAGGTGACCAGGGCCAGCTTGACGTCGAGCACGAGCAGGATCACGACCACGCCGACCAGGGTCAGCACGCTGGAGAACATCGTCACGACACCGTCGGTGACGAGCTGGTTGAGCGCCTCGATGTCGTTGGTCATGCGGCTGATCAGCACCCCCGGGCTGCGCTTGGTGAAGAAGCCGATCGACATCGTCTGCAGGTGCGAGAAGACCCGCTCGCGCAGGTCCTGCAGCGCCCGCGTGCCGACCCAGCCGACCAGGTAGGTCTGCACGTAGGTCGAGGCGGCGTAGAGCGTGGCGACGACGACGAAGGCGGCGACGATCCAGTCGAGGGCGGAGACGTCGCCGGTAACGATGCCGTTGTCGACCGCCTGGCCGGCGAGGTAGGGGGGAGCAAGGCCGGCACCGGTCGCCACCAGCAGGGCAACGAACATCAGCGCAACCTTGCCGCGGTAAGGCCGCAGTAGGCCGATCATCCAGCGCACCTTGCGAGCGCGCTGGTCCTGGCCGCGCAGCAGTCGCAAAACGTCCCGGAAGAGCAACCAAATGTTTTGGAGCCGACTCACAGCCGCGCCACCTCCTCGCGCTGCTCGAGGTCGTGCTGGAGGAAGACCGAGTCGGCGAGCCCGTGCTCGGCGATCTCGCGGTAGAAGCTGCAGCCTTCGAGCAGTTCGGCGTGGGTGCCGCGGTCGACGATGCGGCCGCCGTCCATCACGATCACCTCGTCGGCCAGCGAGACGGTGGAGAGGCGGTGGGCGATGATGAAGGTCGTCCGTCCCTCCATCACCTCGCGCAGGCCGGACTTGATCGCCCCCTCGGTGGTCGCGTCCACCGACGATGTCGCGTCGTCGAGGATCAGGATGCGGGGGTCGGCCAGCAGCGCCCGCGCGATCGCCACCCGCTGGCGCTGCCCGCCCGAGAGGGTCAGCCCGCGCTCGCCGACGACGGTGTCGTAGCCGCCCGGCAGTTCCTCGATGAAGCCGGCTGCCTGGGCCCGGCGCGCCGCCGCTTCGATCTCCTCGCGCGGTGCGTCGGAGCGCGGGTAGGCGATGTTCTCGGCGACGCTGGCGCTGAAGAGGAAGCTCTCGTCGCTGACGAAGGCGATCTCCCGCCGCAGCGACTCGACCTCGACCGAGCGCACATCGGAGCCGTCGATCAAGACCGAGCCCTCGCTCGGGTCGTAGAGGCGGGCGATCAGGGCGACGAGGCTGGTCTTGCCGGACCCCGAAGGTCCGACCAGCGCCACCGTGCTCCCCGCGGCGACCTCGAAGTCGATCTCGCTCAGCGCATCCGACTTTGACCCACTTCCAGTGTGGTCAAGATCGGATGCGTTGCTGGCCCGCGCCCCCTCATAGCGCAGCGTCACACCCTCCATTCGCACGCTGCCACCGCCCACCGGCAGCGGTGGCGCCCCCGGCGGACTCTCGATCTCCGGCTCGCGGTCGAGGATCTCGAAAAGGCGGTTGCCGGAGGCGACGGCCCGCTGCGCCATTCCCATCGCCACGCCGAGCATCCGCATCGGCCCGGCGAGGATCACCAGGTAGGTGTAGAAGGCGGTGAAGTCGCCGAGGCTGAGCGTGCCGTTGATCACCTCGCGGCCACCGACCAGCAGCACCAGGGCGATCCCGATCTGCGGCAGCAGCCCGATCAGCGGCGAGAAGAAGGCCTGCAGCTTGGTCGAGTAGATGCTCTGGTCGAAGACCCGCGAGACCGAGCGCTGGAAGCGGTGCAGCTGGTATTCCTCGCGGGCGAAGGCCTTGACGATGCGGATCCCGGAGATGTTCTCCTCGGCCTCCGCGGTCAGCTCGGCGATTCGCTGCTGCACCTCCTGCTGCGCCGGCCGCGAGACCCGGTTGTAGCGCGAGGCGGTGAAGACGATCAGCGGCGCCGGGATCAGCGCGATCAGCGCCAGCACCGGGTTGATCGCGACCATCACGATCGTGACCAGGGTGATCGTCAGCAGGTTCTGGGTGATGAAGATCAGCCCGTAGCCGAGGAAGAAGCGGATTGCCTGCAGGTCGACGGTCGCCCGCGACATCAGCTGCCCGGTCTGCTGGCCGTCGAAGAAGCCGAGCTCGAGCCGCTGCAGATGGGCGTAGAAGAGCTGGCGCAGGTCGAATTCGACCGCCAGCGAGACCCGGCCCGCGACCAGGCGCCGCACCACGGTCAGTCCCAGGCGCAGGATCCCGGCCCCGACGATCGCCAGCGCCAGCGGCAGCAGGTCGGGCTTGTCGCCGTCCTGGATCGCGTTGACGGCGCGCCCGATCAGCCACGGAATCAGCACCGTCATCCCCATCGCCGCCCAAGCAAATGCCAGGGATCCCCAGAGCTGGCGGCGGTAGGGCCGCAAAAACCCCATCAAACGACGGTAAGTACGCACGTCACTCCACTATACAAAGTGAAGTATTGGACTCAGTCGAAGGCGGCGGCCTTGGCGCTTGGCACCTTGCCGTTGATGCACTTGGGGCCGTGGCCGGGCTTCGGCAGGATTTGGAAGTTGGTCACCGCGTGGAATGGCGTGGTCGAGCCGTCGTTCTGGGCCAGCGTGATCACCAGGCGGTAGAAGCCGGGGGGGAGGGCGTGGTAGTAGATCTCCGGGCGCGTCGCCGGCGAGTAGCTGCCGGCCGAGTCGATCCGTTCGGCGAGGACGCCGTTGGGGCCGGAGAACTCGGCGTAGTCGAAGGAGCGCCCGATCAAGCGGCCGTTGCCGAAGGGGCTGTTGATCGCCCGTTCGAGCTTGGCCGGGTAGACGCAGTCGGGGACGCGGTTGAGGGAGAAGCGGATGTGGCCCTCGTGCAGCTGTGGTTCGCCGCCGAAGTGGAGCGGTGCCAGCTGGAAGTTGCGGATTTTGACCTTGACCACGACCGAGTGGCTTTTTTGCCGCGCGCCGCTGCGGGGTGAGATCACGCTCACCGTCGGCTCGCCGGGGATTTCGGGCAACGCCGCCTGGGCTGGGGCACTTTCCCTGCCGCCGCCCAGCGCCAGCACGGCAGCGACGACCGCCGCGGCAACGGCGAGGACGATGAGAGCGGCGCTTCGCGTCTTCACGATTGGCGGGAACCTTAAGCGAGCGCCGTAACGTAGAGCGCTTGCTCGCACGTGCAGGGACCCTCATCGCCGCGGCGCTCGCCTCGCTCGCGCTCATAGCCCCAACCGCCGCGGCCGCCGGCCTGGCCGACCACGTCCACGTCTTCGCCGGCACCAGGCCCGGTCACGACACCTTTGGCGGTGGCCACAACTTCCCCGGCGCGGCCGCGCCCTTCGGCATGGTCCAGTGGAGCCCCGACACGACCCCGGCCGACCGCAACGGACGCGCTGGCTATGACTACCGCGACTCCCACGTCAGGGGCTTCAGCCTCACCCACCTCTCCGGCGCCGGTTGCTCGCTCTACGGCGACTTTCCCTTCATGCCCACCACCGAGCCGATCGACGCCTCGCCCGCCGCCGAAGGCTCCTCGCTCGACGGCCAGTTCCAGCCGGGCTTCTCGCACGCCCAGGAGAGCGGCCGGCCGGGCTACTACTCGGTCCGCCTCAACCCTGTCCGCGGCGGCGCGATCGAGACCGAGCTGACCGCGACCACCCGCACCGGCATGGCGCGCTTCACCTTCCCCCGCAATCCGCACGCCAGCGTCTTGATCGACGCCGGCGGCAGCGCCCAGCCCGACGACTTCGCCGCGGTCAACATCGACCCGGCTAATCGCGAGATCGACGGCACCGCCTCCAGCGGCCTCTTCTGCGGCCAGCGGCCGCGCTACCGGGTCTACATCGCCGCCGTCTTCAACCGTGGCTTCAACGCCTACGGGACCTGGGAAGAAAACAAACTGAACGCCGGCGGGACGACGGCCAGCGACAGCCAGGCGCCCCCGTCCAACCCCAAGGCCAGCGCCGACGCCGGCGCTTACGCCAGCTTCGACACCCGCCACAACCGCACTGTCACCGCTCGCGTCGGTGTCTCCTTCGTCAGCGTTGAAGATGCCCGCGCCAACCTCGCCGCCGAAAATCCCGGCCACGGCTTCGGCGCGGTCGCCCGCAAAACCGAGCGACGCTGGAACAGCTGGTTGGGCCGGATCCGCGTTCGCGGCGGCCCGCCCCGCCTGCGCGACACCTTCTACACGGCGCTCTACCACGTCGGCTTGGCCCCTCGCACCTTCAGCGACGTCGGCGGCTCTTACATCGGCATGGACGGCCTCCTGCACCGGGCCGAAGGCCGCACCCAGTACGCCGACTTCTCCGGCTGGGACACCTACCGCACGCAGATCCAGCTGCTCTCGATCCTCGCCCCCAAGCGGGCGAGCGAGATGGTGCGCTCGCTGCTCGCCGACGCGGCTGAGAGCGGTTGCCTGCCGCGCTGGCCCTACGCCAATGGCCAGAGCATGACCATGGTCGGGGACTCGGCCGATCCGCTGATCGCCTCCGCGGCGGCCTTCGGCGCCACCGCCTTCGACCGCGGAGCCGCCCTTGCCGCGATGCTGCGCGGCGCCGACGGCGAATGCCGCAGCGCCAATGGCGAATACCTCGAGCGCCAGGGCCTGGCGCCGTACCTCGCTCATGGCTACGTGCCCTTCGACCTCGACACCAACGTCCGCAACGCCAACTCGATCTACGGCAGCCCCGACGATGTCTGGGGCTCGGCAGCGACCTCGCTCGAGTACACGGTCGACGATTTCGCCATCGCCCAGTTCGCGGCGCGCGCGCTCGGCGATAGCGGTACGTACCAGCGCTTTATGCAGCGTTCAGGCAACTGGCGCAAGCTCTTCGACCGCCACAGCAAGATGATCGAGCCGCGTTACGAAAACGGTGCTTTTCCAGCCAATTACGACAACCTCGGCGGTGGCGGGTTCGTCGAGGGGGACTCTGCCCAGTACAGCTGGGCGGTGCCGCACGATCCGACCGGCCTTTTCCACGCGATGGGCGGCAGGGCGAAGGCCGCTGATCGCCTCGGCCGCTTCCTGCGCAAGCTCAACGCCGGCCCCGGTGGCACCCACGCCGACCACGCCCTGCTCGGCAACGAGCCGACCCTGCAGGTGCCCTGGCTTTACGACTGGCTGCGCATGCCCTACGGCACCCAGGCCGCGGTCCGCCGCGGCCTGCGCCTCTACAGCCCCTCGCCCTCGGGCTATCCCGGCAACGACGACCTCGGCACGCTCTCGTCCTGGTACGTCTTCGGCGCGCTCGGGCTCTACCCCGAGGTACCCGGTGTCGGCCTGCTGGCGATCGGCAGCCCGCTGTTCGGACACGCCTCGGTCGCCCTGGTGCATGGTCGCCGACTGACGATCTCCGCCTCAGCGCGGGAAGTACAGGGGACGGGGAAGAAAAAGCACACCATCGCCCTCAGCCCAAGCAGTGCTCCTTATATCGACGGTCTCAGTGTCAATGGCCACCCTGCGAGTAAACCCTGGACCACCTGGTGCGCGCTCTCCCGCGGCGCGAATCTGACCTTTGACCTCGCTCCCCGTCCGAACCGCAAGTGGGGCAGCTCCGCCGCCGCAACGCCGCCCTCCTTTGGCCCGGGCCGCGCAATGCCGAAAGACGCCTGCACGCCTTGACCCTCTCTCCCAGCCGCAGCGGGGCCCTCTGGGCCCTGGCGCTCCTCACCGCGCTCGGCGCCGCGATGCGCTTCGCCAGCCTCGACGTGCAGAGCTACCACCACGACGAGGTGATCACCGCGATGCGGGTGATCCCGGGCAGCTTCAGCGACATGCTGCACGCGGTCAAGGGCAGCGAGTCCAACCCGCCGCTCTACTACGTCCTCGCCTGGGGCTGGGCGAAAGCCTTCGGCACCCACGAAGTCGGCCTGCGCTCGCTCTCGGCGCTCTTCGGCGCCGCCACGGTGCCGCTCGCCTACTGCATCGGCGCCGAGCTGGCCCACCGCCGCGCCGGGCTGATCGCCGCCGCCCTCGTCGCCGTCAACCCGATGTTGATCTGGTACTCGCAGGAGGCCCGCTCCTACGCCCTCTTGGTCTTCTTCTGCGCCGCCTCGCTGCTCTTCTTCGTCCGCGCCCTGCGCACCCGCCGCGGCCGCGACCTCGCCCTCTGGGCGCTCGCCTCGGCGCTCGCCCTCTGCAGCCACTACTTCGCCGTCTTCGCCGTCGCGATCGAGGCGCTCTGGCTGCTGATCGCCCTGCGCGGGCGCTGGCGCCTGGTCTTCCCGGCGGTTGCGGCCGTCGGTCTCGTTGGCCTCGCCCTGATCCCGCTGATCTCGGCCCAGGTCAACCCGACCCACATCGGCTGGATCGAAGAAAGCCTGCTCTCCACCCGCTTCTACCAGACCGGCGTCAGCTTCCTGGTCGGCGAAACAGGCCACGTGATCGCCGAGTCGCCGCGCGAGCGCTACGCCCTGCTGCCGGCGATCCTCTTCGCGGTCGCTCTGCTGCTCGTCGCCGTGCGCGGCACTCGCCGTGAGCGGCGCGGCGCCGCTATCGGGTTGGTCGTGGGTTCAGGGGTCGCCGTGTTCGCCCTGATCGCCGCCCTCGCCGGCAAGGATTACGTGGTCGAGCGCAACCTGCTGCCGGCGCTACTGCCACTGGCGATCGCCGCTTCGCTCGGCTTCGCCGCCGATCGCGCCCGCCGCCTCGGCCTGCTGCTCGCCGTCGCCCTCTGCGCCTACTGGATCGCCTTCGGCGTGCACGTCACCCAGACGCCGAACTTGCAGCGGCCGGACTTCCGCGGCATCACTGAGGAACTGGGCCCGCCGCGTGGCCCGCGGGCGATCGTCACCTGGAAGCTCGCCGCCGATCCGGTGCGCTTCTACCTGCACGAACACGCGCAGCGCATCTACAGTGGCGATTGGCGGCTGCGCACGATCGACGTGATCAGCAAGTCGCTCGAAGGCCGCGCCGTGACCGGCGTGCCAAGCGTTTTCCACCCAGTGGCGCGGGTAAGGTTCGAGCGCCTCACCCTCACCCGTTACATGGCCAACCGCCCACAAGACATCCCCTTCTACGAGCTGAAGAAGATCCACACCGGCTTCGGCTTCAACGCCGTCATCGTCGACGGCGAGCAACGGAGGCTGCCGTGACCGCCGGCGAGCTCGCCTATCGCCTTGGCGCTGCCGCACGCCGCCCGGCGAGCTGGTGGGAGCTGATCAAGTTCGGCATGGTCGGCGGCTCCGGCTACCTGATCAACCTCGGCGTCTTCGCCTTCCTCAGCGGCAACCTCGGCGTCCACCACATCATTGCCGCGATTGGCGCCTTCTGCGTCGCCTTCGCCAGCAACTTCTTCTGGAATCGCCACTGGACCTTCGGTGCTGCTGACGGCCACGCCGGCTTCCAGGCAGCGCGCTTCTTCGCCGTCAGCGTCGCCGCTCTGTTGATCAACCTCGCCGTGCTCGAGGCGCTGGTGGGGGGGACCTCTCTGGGCGACCTCACGTCCCAGGCGATTGCCGTCGCGGTCGCGATGCCGTTCAACTTCCTCGGCAACAAGCTCTGGACCTTCGCCTAGCGCGCTACCAGTTACCCTCCAGCCAGCGCATCAGCTCCGGCATGCGCCCGCGCAAGTCCGGTCGTGTCGACGCCAGCTCGGTGCTGGCCAGTTGGATCGCACTGCCGAGTGCAAGCGTCGCCTTCGGCGCGCTCAGCGGCAGTCCCTGCTCGAGCCCTTCGAGCGCCCCCGCGTCCCCGCGCAGTGCCCAAAGTGCTTCCCGTGTCGCTGTCGGATCCTCCTCCGCGAACTCGACAACCCGCATCACGGCGTCGTGCACCGCGTCGCCGGTTGGGGCATAGGTGGCAGCGTCGACCACCTCACCCACAAGTCGGTCGTCCAAACGACCGTCGAGGACTGCGGCGAGTTCTCTACCCTCTGTCACTGGGACCTCCCTCTTCGGGTCTGCCTGCCCCCAGTCCTCGCATCCCGGCCCGAGGACAAGCGTTACAGATTTCAGTGTAGACGTCCGAGGAGACCATAATCCCCAGCTCTGCATTGGTCAAATATTCCCGCGCACGACCTGGGTAGGCTCAGCGGGCGGGGCGAGAAGGCGAGCCAGATGAGCACGACCACAGCGAAATACGATCCGGCGACGATTGAGGCCGCGCGCCAAGCGGCCTGGTCCGAGCGCGACGCATTTGCCGCCCCCGAGCCGAGCGATGGCGCCCGCTCGATCTACATCAAGCCCTCGAGTCCCTTCACCTCGGGCAAACTCCACATGGGCCACGTCCGCGATTACTCGATCGGCGACGCCTACGCGCGCTTCCGCCGCGCCCTCGGCGATGACGTTCTCTTCGGCTTCGGCTTCGACGCCTTCGGCCTGCCCGCCGAGATGGCGGCGATCGAGCGCAAGATCCCCCCGGCCGACTGGGTCGAGAGCTGCGGCGAGCGGATGCTCGAGCAGATGCGGCGGCTCGGCTTCTCGTTCAACTACGAGCGCGTCTTTTACAGCTCCGACGAGGAGCAGTACCGCTGGTCGCAGTGGCTCTTCGTGACCTTGCTCGAGGCCGATCTGATCTATCGCGCCGACACAACCGTCGACTGGTGTGATCACTGCCGCACCACCCTCGCTGCGCTGCAGGTCGAGGACGGGCGCTGCTGGCGCTGCCACAACGAGGTGCGCCTGATTCGCCGGCCGACCTGGTTCCTGCGCATCACGCCCTATCTCGAGGAGAACGACGCTCGCCTGCCCGAGCTGGAGGCCGACTGGGACGAGATCTCGCTCTCGACTCAGCGCTACATCCTCGGCCGCAGCGATGGGGTGGAGGTCGATCTCGGCGGCGATGAGGACCGCCCCGCGCTGATCGCCTTCACGCCGTACCCCGACGCGGCCGCACGAGCGAGCTTCGTCCTGCTCTCGCCGCGCCACCCCGAGGTCGAGGCGTGGGCCACCGATCCGGCCGTCGCCGAGCAGCTCAACGAGCTGCGCTCGGGCGGCTGGGAGCGCAGCGCCCGCGACGCCAAGTCGGTGCCGCTGGTCGACACCGGCATGTCGGTGACGGCACCCTGGAGCGGCGCGCAGCTCCCGGTGGTTGTCTCGCCGCTAGTCGACGCCCGCTATGGGCCGACCGCGGCACTGGGAATTCCGGCCGTCGACGAGGCCGACGCGGCGCTTGCCGCGCGCGTATCGCGCCTGGAGGTCGCTGAGGCGGACGTGGTGACGGACTCGCCATCGGGCGGCCCCGCGCCCGAGACCCGGCCCGCGGTGCGCTACCGCGCCGCTGACTTCTCGATCTCGCGCCAGCGCTTCTGGGGCACACCGATCCCGATCATCAACTGCGAGAGCTGTGGCCCGGTGCCGGTCCCTGAGTCAGACCTGCCGGTCGTCCTCCCGCGTGACATCGAGCCGACCGGCGAGGGCAACCCGCTGGCCGAGCGGGCCGAGTTCGTCGAGGTCGACTGCCCGCGCTGCGGTGAGCCGGCCAAGCGCGAGACCGACACCCTCGATTGCCACTTCGACGCGCTCTGGCTCTGGGTGCCCTCGGCGGTGCCGCCCGAGGCGCGGGCCGAGCAGATGTTCAGCCACCCCGACCTGCAGCGCTGGCTCCCCTCCGAGCGCCTCGTCGCCGGCGCCGACTCCGGCGGCTTCGTCTTTGACCAGCGCGTCGTCACCAAGGCGCTGCGCGACATCGGCCCCTTCGCCTTCATGGAGCACGGCGAGCCCTTCAGCGGCTGCCTCTTCCACGAGATGGTGATCGCCGACGGCCGCAAGATGAGCAAGCACCTCGGCAACGTCGTCGACCCCGATGCGCTGGTCGAGCAATACGGCGCCGACACCGTCCGCCTCGCCGTGCTCTACGCCGCCGGCCCGGCCAAGACGCTCAACTGGAACGACGGCGCCCTGCGCTTCGCCTCGCGCTTCCTCCACAACGTCTGGATCTACTCCCAGGCGCGCTTCGCCGGGCTCGAGCTTGCGCCCGAGGATCCCGAGGCCGCGGCAGACACCGAGTTCATGCGCGAGCGCCTCTGCAAGTGGTGCGACAACGGCCTGGGTCGCATCACCGAGGACCTGGGGGAGTTGCAGATGCACACGGCCGTGCGCAACGTGACCAGGCTCTTCGAGCGCATCCAGGACTTTGAGAAGCGCGTAATCCAGCGCCGCGGGGAGCTTTGCCGCGCCGACGCCGAGGCTCAGGTGGCGGCGCTGAAACTGCTGGCGCAGACGCTGGCGCCCTTTGCCCCGCACGTGGCCGAGGGGCTGCTGCTGGCCTCCGGAGCGGAGGACGGGGAGGCCCTGCCGGGGGCCTGGCCCGAGCGGCTCGATCTGAGCGAGGTCTCGACCGGCGCGACCGCTGGCTCGTAGCGTTTTCAGGCGTTGTTTTTATCCTAAAAAACCTTGACTGTTCCCATGTAAGACCCCTATAGTCGAGGTGTGGCAGCGGAAGGCAGCGCGGCTTTCGACGCGGTTGCCCTCGACGAGGCCGAGAAGCAGTTCTGGAGGGGACTTTGGGACACGGCCTGCGAGGATGCCGTCGTCGATCTGGGGATCGACATGGTGCGTTTCGGTCCGGTTGCCGCTGCCGTCGTCGCCGAGGAAGCGGCCGAGCCGGCGCTCAACTTCATCCTCGGCGCCGGTGCCCCCGGCACGATCGAGGATGGCTGCCTGCCGGCGGCGGTGCGCTGGATGGAGCGCCACGACGTCGATTTCCGCATCTCGCTGACCCCGGGCCTGCCCGAGCAGGAGGTAGCCGAACAGTGGCTGCGCCGGCATCACTACCGCCTCCTCGACGGCCCGATGAAGCTGCTGCGCGACGGCTCGCCGCCGCGCTTTGAGCGGCCGCCCGAGATCGATATCTACGAGCGGGTCGACCCCTGGGAAGACGAAGGCTTCGGCGATCCGCTGGCCGAGAGCCTCGGCTTTGCCAGCTGGGCCGCGACCTTCTTCCTCGACCTGCCGGGCACCCCCGGCTGGCGCTGCTACTGCGCCGTCGATGGCGACGAGCCGCTGGCCTACGTGGCGATGCACGTGCACGACGACGTCGCCGTGCTGGCCCTCGCCTCGCGGCTGGTCCCCGAGGGGGATGGCTGCGGCCAGCGCGCCGTCCTGCACCGCTGCATCGCCGATGCCGCGGCATCGGGCTGCGCAACGATCGCCGTCGCCGAGGCGGGCTGCGCGCCGGCGGTCTCCGATCGCGAGAGCCTCCTCCAGGCCGGTTTCGAAGACGCCGTCCGCACCTTCACCTGGCAGCCTCGCGCCCGGGTACCGATGTAGAGACGGCGGATTTTGACCGTTTCTGGACGTTTACACCAAAAAGACTTGACCAGTGCATGGTGAATCTGTTATACGTAGTTCCGCTGACGACCAAGCGCCAAGTGGAGAGGTGGGGACCCAGTCGGGCGACTCGCCTTGCGATGGCAAAAGGAGTGACCAGTCATGAGTCGAGTTGTTGGCCGGACCAAGAGCATTAGGGAGGCGACGGTGTCGTGGGCATTGCCCCACCTCCAGCTCGCGACGCTGCCCGGTGCCATGCCGACCACATCGCCCTCCCGCCTCTGGCAGCCTGGCCCCCGGAGAGGGGGGGCGGCCATGTAGATGGGCCATGGCGCTCGTGAGGCGTGACTTTTGGGAAACCAGTCACGCCGGACAGTCGCGCCGGGGAGCGCAGTCAAAGGCCCCGACGCAGCCGTAGCTCAGGCCAGAGCCCAGATAAGCGCTGGTCGGAGGTTGGGCCCGCCCCGCGGAAGCTGACACCGCCGGGGCGGGCCCACTTCTTTTTGGTGGCGCACCCGCCGTTTTTTGGTCAAAACGTTCTTGATCGATGGCCGGTTGGCTGCTATACCGTCCTGCTCATGGGAAGGCCAGTACTCTTGTCCGGAGGAGAGATCGCATGCTGAACGACTCAGACCGCACCCGCTCCTGCGCGACCGAAATGGTCTGCCGCGACTGCGGTCGCACTTACCCGCTGCTGGACACGGCTTTCAGGTGCCACGGCTGCGGCAACGGGCTCGACATCGAGTACGACTACGAGCTCGCCAAAAAGCGGTTGGGCGAGATCCCGCCGGCCGATCGCGAGATCAACATCTGGCGCTTCGAGGAGCTCTTGCCGATCGTCGACGCTCGCGCTCAGGCCCGGGTCGGCCGCTACAGCGGCCGTACGCCGCTGATCCACGCCGACCGCCTCGGTGCCGAGCTCGGCCTCAAGAAGCTCTATCTCAAGGACGACAGCACCCAGCGTCCCAGCCTCTCCTACAAGGACCGGGTCGTCTCGATGGCCGTCGCCCGCCTGATCGAGCTGGGCAAGGACGAGATCGGCTGCGTCTCGACCGGCAACGTCGGCACCTCCGTCTCCTCGCTCGCCGCCAAGGCGGGCGTCGCTGCGTACGTTTTCTACCCATCGAACATGGAGCGCGGCAAGGCGCGGGCCTGTCGCGCCCTGGGCGCCGCCGTGATCCAGCTGGACGGCAACTACGACCAGGCCAACCGTGCCTGCCGCGAGCTGGCGCTGGCCAGCGGCATGCAGTTCACCAACATCACCCTGCGCCCGTTCTACGCCGAGGGGGCGAAGACCGAGGCCTACGAGGTGGTCGAGCAGCTCGAGTGGGTCTCGCCCGACCACTTCGTCATCCCCGCCGCCGGCGGCACGCTCTCCTCGCGGGTGCACAAGGGGCTGAACGAGCTCGAGCTGGTCGGCCTGGCCGAGACTTCGGGCACCAAGATCAACGTCGCCCAGGCCGGGGGTTGCGACCCGATCGCGACCGCGATCCTCGCGAACGCGGACGAGGTCGAGCCGCAGACGCCGAACACCGCTGCTCACTCGATCGCGATCGGCGCCCCCGGGGATGGGCCGCTGGTCGTCGAGGCGGTGAAATCGCGCGGTGGTTCGGCCGCCTCGGTGACCGACCAGGAGATCTTCGAGGGAATCGACCTGCTGGGCGCCACCGAGGGCATCCTCACCGAGCCTGCCGGCGGCACCACGGTCGCCTGCACGGCGAAGCTCGCCAACGAAGGCAAGCTCGGGCCAGACGACACCGTCGTCGCGATCATTAGCGGCAACGGCTACAAGACGCTCGACGAGCACCCCGAGAAGGCCTGGCCCGAAGGCGTCGCCTGCGAGGTCGAGGCAATGGGCGAGGTTCTCGACGAGCTGCGCCAGCACGGCGTCGGCGCCACGCTCAGCTGAGCACACGCGGCTCAAACACCGGGCGTAACGCTTTGTCCGGGAAGTGGATGGACAGCGCGTTGCGCCTTTGTGCGATCTTGCACTGATTGACTCGTCAGTCAACGGCTATAGTGCCCGCCGATGGCAGGCTCGAACGGCAAGGTAGTCCCGGCGGATTTCCCGCCCCCGGTCGATCCGACCAAGGAGTTCGTCAAGCGCGGACTCGACGGCGAGGACGAGCGGATCGAGATCGGCGTCGCGATCGTCGGCGGCGGCACCGCCGGCCTGGCCTGTGCCAACCGCCTGCTGCAGCTGCTCGGCGAGGACCCCGAGACGATGGAGAAGCTCGGCGAGGTTCCGGTCGCGGTGATCGAGAAGGCGAAGACCTGCGGCGGCCACAACCTCTCCGGCGCCGTAATGCGGCCCGGGCCGCTGGGTGAGCTTTTCCCCGACCTGAGCCGCGAGCAGTGGCGCCAGGAGGGCTTTGCTTTCGGCGAGGTGAAGAAGGAGGCGATCTACGCCCTGCCCAACGGCAAGTCGAAGATCCGCATCCCTCCACCGCCGCCACAGCGCAACCACGGCAACGAGGTGATTTCCGTTGCCGCGCTCTGCCGCTACATGCAGGCCCAGGCCGAGGAGGCAGGCGCCTACCTGCTGACCGAGACGGCGGCGACGCAGCTGATCGTTGAGGACGGTGCCGTGGTCGGCGTGCGCTCCGGCGACAAGGGGCGCGGCAAAGAGGGGGAGGAGCTCGGCAACTTCGAGCCCGGCACCGATATCGGTGCCAAGGCGACGGTGCTCGCCGAGGGCTGCTGGGGCCACCTGACCGACGCCGCCGTGCGCGAGTTCGAGCTCGACGAGGGGCGCGAGCCGCAGGTCTGGGAGCTCGGCGTCAAGGAGGTCTGGAAAGTCGCCAAGCCGCTCGACCGGGTGATCCACACGGTCGCTGGCTGGCCGCTGAAGATCTCGGCCAAGTACCACCAGATCGGCGGCTCCTGGATCTACCCGATGGTCGACGAGAAGACCGGCGAGGACCAGGTCTCGATCGGCTTCGTGCTCGACCTCGACTACGCCGACGCGACCAGCTCGGCCCACGACTTCTTGCAGGAGTTCAAGACCCACCCGATGGTGCGCGAGATCCTCGCTGGCGGCGAACGGATCAGCTGGGGCGCCAAGGCAATCCCGGCCGGCGGCTACTGGGCGATGCCGAAGCTCTCGATGCCGGGCGCCGTCCTGGTCGGCGACGCGGCCGGGATGGTCAATCTGGCGGCGCTGAAGGGCGTCCACTACGCGATCACCGCCGGCATGCTGGCGGCGGAGCAGATCTACGCCGCGCTCAAGCAGGACAGCAACGACTTCTCCGAATACGAGGCCGCGGTCGAGGACTCGATCATCAAGAAGGACCTCTACGAACAGCGCAACACGCGCCAGCCCTTCCAGAAGGGCCTGCTCAAAGGCGGCCCGGCGGTCACTTCAATGGTCTTCACCAAGGGTCGCTTCCCGGGCGGTCGCTGGAAGCTGCACCGCAACGACGCTCAGCCGATGTTCGTCGGCGACAGCAAGGACGACTACCCCCAGCCCGACGGGGAGCTCACCTTCGACAAGCTCTCCAGCGTCTTCATCACCGGCAACGCCACCCGCGACGATGCCCCCAACCACATCCGCGTCCAAAAGCGAGTCCCGAGAGAGATCGCCGAGACCTGGAAGTGGATGTGCCCCGCCGGCGTCTACGAGATTCCCGACGACGCCCCCGAGACCGGTGACGTCGACGTAATCGTCAACTACACCAACTGCGTCCAGTGCGGCGCAATCACCGCCAAGGGCGGCCGCCTCACCACCCCCGAGGGCGGCGACGGCCCCCTCTATCAGAACACCTGAGCGATGCGCCCACGGGCGGCTGAGTTGAGCGCGGACGAAGAGCGAAACTGCCACTGAGGCCGCCACCGCAATTTCGGGTCGAGGGTGACTTGAGGGCCGACGCGACAAGCAACTTCTGATGATCGTCCCGTAGAGGGCGCAGGCGGACCAAATATCTCGACTGGGTAGGGGTCCCGCAAATCCTCAGGTGCGGCTTTGCGCTCGGAAAGGTCGCGCCATACCGCTTGTCTTTAACGCTTGACCCGATTACTATGGGATTCCTTTCCGTAATGGCGGCCTCCCACCTTGGCGAGGGTGGCTTGCCCCCAGAGGAGGGGCTGGATATCGACATTTAGGGCACCCATAGACGTTTACGCTGAGGGGAAGGCTAGAGAAATGATCAATACGGGGAAGCAACTCGAGGTTCGTGATCACTTGACAAAGGTGGGGCGCTCGCTGTCCCTCACCACTCGCGCCACCAAACTGCTCAGCGCAATGTGCGTATGCATGGTGCTTCTCTTTGCGGCCGCATCGCCGGCCAGTGCCCTGCCAGAAAACTTCTTTGGCATCTCATCCGACGCCGAACATTTCTGGAACAGCCCCTCTGACTGGAACGTCGTCGGGCATTCTGGAGCCAACTTGTTTCACATGCAGCTCAACTGGCAAGATGTCGACGTGCACGGCGGCTGGACTACCTCGACCGGCTGGAAAAACACCTACGATAAATACATCGGAAACGCCGCCAAAAACGGCCTTACGGTGATTCCCTACTTTTTCGTCCAAAAAACCGGGGCGAGGAATTACCCTGTGGTAAATGGGCCCGTCTGGTCGGAATGGCTTGAATTCGTCAGAACCGCAGTTCAACGATACGGATATGGGGGCAGTTTCTGGGCCGAAAACCCGAACATCCCTTATAGGCCGGTCCGGGTCTGGGAGCTCTGGAACGAGGAGAACAGAATGGAAAACAGTCCTTCGGGCGTGATCAACGGTGCGTTGTACGCCGACTTTTTCAAAGCATCTGGGCAGAAGATCCATGAAGCCCAAAATGCGGTCAGAAAAGCCGGCGAACCGAACAACACCATCGTCATGGTCGGCGGGCTATACCAAAACAATGAATCGGGTGGACATCCAACTTGGGAAGCTGTGGGGCCTTTCCTCAAAAACGCAGCCGGTGGCAATAAAAACGGCTTTCAGTTCGAAGCTTTGTCCTTGCATCCCTACGCGCTCTATGGCTCCGAAAAGGTTGCCGGTGTGGTGTCGAACATTGGACAAGCGAGAAGTGCGTTGAATGAATGGGGTTCACCCAGTACACCGATCTGGATTACGGAGCTAGGCTGGCCGATAAAAGGGAACGCGCCGAATGTCACCGAAGCCGAACAATCCGCCCTGCTGACCGAATCCTTCAACTGGATCAAAGGCAACTATGCAGCGAACAACATCCAGTTCCTGGCTTGGTTCTTCTACCGAGACGTCAACGCTACTTCTGAAAATTGGGATAATTACTGCGGTCTGCTGAACAGCAATGGGGAATACCGCCCGGCGTGGTTTGCTTATCAGGTAGAGGCCGGTGCGGCACGTTGGCCACTAGCGCTCCACAGCGACTCCCTCGGTGGGGTTGTCACCTCGGCCCCGGATATCTCCTCGTGGAATCCGAATCGGCTTGACGTGTTTGTGCGTGGGGCTGGGGTTTCGCTGGCGCACGAGTTTTTCGAATTGAATACCGGCGGCTGGGGTATGTGGGAAGACTGGAAAGGCTCTCTGGCATCGGAATCTGGGCCGGGCGCAGTCTCGTGGGGACCGGGCAGGGTTGACGTCGTCGGGCGCGCCTCTAGCAGCTCTCCCAGCAAAGTCACCCACTGGTACTGGAACGGGGCGCTGAACTTCGGCGACGATCTCGGCGGAGCCATAACGTCCGATCCCGATATCTCCTCATGGGGCTCAGGGCGCCTTGACGTATTCGCTCGAGGTCAAAGCGGTGAATTGACGCACAGGTACTACGAATCGAGCACAGGCTGGGGCCAATCGTGGGAGAATTGGGGGGGCTCCCTTGCGGCTGGAGCCGGGCCGGGCGCAGTCTCATGGGGACCGGGCAGGATCGACATCGTTGGCCGCGCTCCCGACGGCAGTGTCACCCACTGGTTTTGGAACGGATCGCTGAACGTCGGCGATAATCTCGGTGGCAACATTAAGGGTGACCCCGACATCGCCTCATGGGGCCCGGGCCGCCTGGATGTGTTTGCCAGGGGAATGGACGACGCGCTCTATCAGAAGACCTTTGCCAACGGTCGTTGGTATGACTGGGAAAGGCTTGGCGGCAATCTTGAATCTGGACCGGGCGCGGTGTCCTGGGGTCTCAACAGGATCGACGTAGTCGCCAAGGTGAGCGGCGGCATCCAGCACTGGTGGCTCAGCCCTTGAGTTGGGTTGCCTCCAAGTTCCCCGATGCTTTCGGGAGCGATAGCCCTCAGGGCTTCCATCCGATGACTTGCCATTTCCCTTGTCACCCCGGCGATTTGGTGGGCCCTGACGACACTATGGGCCACTTTCCGCTTGGCAAAGCGATGCCGGAGGAGGGACTCGAACCCCCGACACGCGGATTATGATTCCGCTGCTCTAACCAGCTGAGCTACTCCGGCGGGGAGCCGGGATCGTAGCGATGGCGGGGCTGTGATCGCTGCGGCGCGATAGGGCTTAGCCTTGTGGGCGATGACGCAGGATCTCGACAGGGCGGTGCGCACGGTTCTCCGCGATTGCCTGCGGGTCGAACCGGCCGAGGAGGTGCTGGTGATCTGCAACCCGGTGACCGAGGACATTGGCGCGCTGATGCGGATCGAGGCCGAGGGGGATGGGGCCTACGCGACGCTGGCGGTGATCTCCGAGCTCGACTCCAACGGGGCCGAGCCGCCGACGCCGGTCGCCGCAGCAATGATCGCCGCCAACGTGGTGCTGGCGCCGACAATTCAGTCGCTCTCCCACACCTACGCGCGCCGTGCTGCCAATCAGGCCGGCGCCCGGATCGCCACCTTGCCCGGCGTCACCGCCGACATGCTGGCGCGGTTGATGAACGCCGACATGGGCGAGTTGCGCCGGCGCGGAGCCGCCCTGGCCGCGGCGCTGCGAGCCGGCGAGGAGGCGCGGATCACCTGTCAGCACGGCAGCGACTTGCGGCTCGGGCTTCAGGAGCGAATCCCGATTGCCGACGCCGGCGTCCTCGACGCGCCCGGCGCTTTCGGCAACCTGCCTTGCGGTGAGGCCTTCGTCGCGCCCAGCGGTGGCGAGGGCACGCTGGTGGTCGATGGCTCGATCGCCGGGGTGGGCAAGGTCGATACGCCGGTCGAGCTGACCGTGCGCGACGGCCACCTCGTCGACGCGACGGGGCCCGAGGGGGCGACGCTGATGGAGCTCTTGACCATGCACGGCGAGGACGGCACCAACATCGCCGAGCTGGGGATCGGCACCAATGAAGAGGCGACGCTGACCGGCAACATCCTCGAGGACGAGAAGATCCTCGGCACCGCCCACGTCGCCTTCGGCGCCTCCGCGGCAATTGGCGGCAAAGTCCAGGTGCCGGTCCACCTCGACTGCGTGGTGCTCGAGCCGACCATTGAGATCGACGGCAAGGAGATCGTCCGCGCCGGCGAGCTGCTCGTTTGACGGTGTCGCGGCCGCTGCTCGCGGTTCCGAACGTCTCCGAGGGTCGCGACGCGCCGCGCATTGAGGCCCTGCAGCGCGCCTTCACCCGGGGCGCCGAGCTGCTCGATCGGCACTCCGATGCCGACCACGATCGCACTGTCTTCACCCTCGCCGGCGCGAGCGCGCCGCTGCGAGACTCATTGGTGGCCGGTGCGGAGCAGGCGATCGAGACGATCGAGATGACCGCGTACGACGGTCTGCACCCAGCGGTCGGCGCCCTCGATGTCTGCCCGCTCGTCTGGATCGATCCCGGTCAGCACGAGGCCGCGCGCAGTGAGGCGGTCGAGCTGGCAGCGCAGATCGGCGGCCTGGGCGTGCCCGTCTTCCTCTACGGCGAGCTCGCGAGTAGGCCGGGACACGTCGAGCGCGCCTACTTCCGCAACGGGGGACTGGCCGAGCTGTGGCTGCGGATGGAGGGTGGGGGGTTGCGCCCTGACTTCGGCCCGCAGCTCCCTCATCGAACCGCCGGGGTGACCCTGATCACCGCCCGCCCGCCGCTTGCCGCCTTCAACCTCGAGCTCGACAGCGATGACGTAGAGCTCGCCCGCGCCGTCGCCGCCGGGCTGCGCGAGTCTGGCGGTGGCCTGCCCGGCGTGCGGGCGATCGGCCTGCCGCTCGCCAGTGGTCGCACCCAGGTTTCGACCAACGTGCACGACCCTTTCGCCGTGCCCTTGGGCGAGGTCGTCGAGCGGGTCCGTGCCCTCGCCGAGCCGCTCGGCGCGCGCCCGGTCGAGGCGGAGGTCGTGGGACTTGTTCCACGGGCTGCGCTCACCGGCTTTCCAAGCGATCTGCCGATTCGCGACTTCGACCCCGCCGAGCGGACTATCGAGGCTCGCCTCCCGGCGTCGACCTGACCTCGGGCGCTAGATTCACACCATGGCTCAGACGAAGAAGAAGCGCCAGCGTAAGCACCGCGGCACCCAGGGCGGCCGCGTTGATCCCAACCGGCGCGCCTCGCGTCCGCGCAGCCGCGCCGAGGCCAAAGCGCGCGCTCGCAGCGGCACCAAACGGGCGCCCCGCGGCGATCAGCCGCCGACTTGGCGCGGGTCGGCCATCCGCGGTCTTGCTGCCGGCGCGATCTTCACCGCGGCCCTCCTGCTCGTCTTCCAGCGCCCTCCGGCGTCCGCGCTTGCCCTCGGCGCCTTCATGCTGGTCTTCTACATCCCGGCCGGCTACTACATCGACCTGATGATGTGGCGACGGCGGGAGCGGGCAAAGATGCGCTCGACGGATCGCCAGTGAGCCTGGAGGTTCGCCAGCTCACGGTTGGTCCGATCGCCGAGAACTGCTTCATCGTCCGCAAGGAAGGAGCCGACAAGGTCCTGGTCGTCGACCCGGGCGAGGAGCCGGAGCGGATCCTGGCCGAGATCGAGCAGACCGGCGCCACGGTCGAGGCGATCCTGATCACCCACTGCCACTTCGATCACGTCGGTGCTGTTGCGCCGCTCGCGCGCGCTACCGGGGCGCCGGTCTACGTCCCCGAGATCGAGACGCCGATCCTCGCCGACATCATGTCCTTCACCATGCCCGGTTTCGGCCCTTACGAGAGCTACGAGGCCGACGAGGTCGTCAAAGGCGGTGAGGCGCTCGAGCTCGCCGGCCTGACGCTCGACGTGCACTTCACTCCCGGCCACAGCCCCGGCCACGTCACCTACGCGGTCCGCGACGAGGAGTCCCTGTTCTCCGGCGACGTCCTCTTCCAGGGCTCGGTCGGCCGGGTCGACCTGCCCGGCGGCGACGGCCCGACCCTGATGCGCTCGATCCAGGCTCTGCTCGATGGACACTCCGCCGAGACGGCCGTCTACCCCGGCCACATGGGTACCACCACCCTGGGTGCCGAGCGGGCGACGAATCCCTTTCTCGCCGAGCTCGCGCGCTAGGCAGCGGGCGGGCAGGCAGCGCAGGTAAGGTCGCGGCACTGTGGCGGCGCACAAGTACCAGGCACCACGCGGGACCTTTGACGTCCTGCCCGAGGCGGCGCGCCTGCGCGGCCGGATCGAGCGCACCGCGGCAGCGATTTTCGCCCGCGCCGGCTACGAGCCAATCACGACGCCGAGCTTCGAGGACACCGAGTTGTTCGAGCGCGGCGTCGGCCACTCGACCGACATCGTGCGCAAGGAGATGTTCACCTTCGAGGACAAGGGCGGGCGCAGCCTCACCCTGCGCCCCGAGGGCACGGCGCCGATCTGCCGCGCTTACGTCGAGCACGGCATGCAGGCGCTGGCCCAGCCGGTCAAGCTCTCCTACCTCGGCCCGTTCTTCCGCCACGAGCGTCCGCAGGCAGGTCGCTACCGCCAGTTCCACCAGCTCGGCGCCGAGGCGATCGGCACCGACTCGCCGCTTGCCGACGCCGAGCTGATCGGCCTGCTGGCCGAGCTGCTGGCTGAGCTGGGCGTACCGGGGGTCGAGCTGCGGCTTGGCAGCCTCGGCTCGCTCGACACGCGCCAGGCCTACCTGGAGGAGCTGAAGGCGCACCTGCGCGCACACGAGGCCGAGCTGTCCAAAGAGGTGCGCGAGCGCATCGACGCCAACCCGCTGCGCGCCTTCGACTCCGACGACGAGGGGACGCGCGCCGTGATGGCGGCGGCGCCGAAGCTGGTCGAGCGGCTGGAGGGTGAGGACGCCGTGCATTTCGAGGCGGTGCGGGGGCTCCTCGACGCCGCCGGCGTCGCCTACTCGATCGACCCGACCCTGGTCCGCGGTCTCGACTACTACACGCGCACGATCTTCTCCTTCGTTTGCGACCGCCTCGGCGCCCAGTCGGAGATCGGCGGCGGCGGCCGCTACGACGGCCTGGTCGAGCAGCTCGGTGGCAAGCCGACGCCGGCCGTCGGCTGGGCGGCCGGGATCGAGCGGATCATGCTGGCGCTCGATGAAGAGGAGCCCGCGCCCGGCCGCGACGTCTTCATCGCCGTTGCGGAGGAGGGCGATGTGCAGCGCGCCCGCGCCCTCGTGCTCGCCGGCGAACTGCGCAAGGCCGGACTCTCGGCCGAGCTCGACCTCGGCGGCCGTGGCCTCAAGGGGCAGCTCAAGCACGCCGACCGGATCGGCGCCCGCCGAGTCGTCATCCTCGAGAGCGATGGCGCCCAGCTGCGCGACATGACCAGTAGCGAGCAACGGTCGGTCGAGGCCGGCAACCTGATCGCCGAGATAACCGGGGGAGAGGCATGAGCGCAGTGCAGAACACCAACGATTTTCCCGCCCTGAGGGCAAATGGCTTCCGCGACACCTGGTGCGGACGGGTGCTCGGCGACCGCGTTGGGGGCGAGGCCCGCGTGGCCGGCTGGGTGCACCGCCGTCGCGACCACGGCGGCCTGATCTTCATCGACCTGCGTGACCGCACCGGCATCCTGCAGCTCGTCTTCCACCCCGAGGACGCGGGCGGGGCTTTTGAGCTCGGTCACAGGTTGCGCGCCGAGGACGTGCTCAGCGTCAGCGGCACGGTGGTTGAGCGCTCGCCGGAGACGGTCAACCCCGACCTGCCGACGGGCGCGGTGGAGCTGAAGGTGACGAGCGCTGAGTTGCTCGCCGACGCCGAGACGCCGCCCTTCCAGATCGAGGGATTCGCCGGCGAGGTCGGCGAGGACGCGCGGCTGCGCCACCGCTACCTCGACCTGCGCCGCGAGCAGATGCGCGAGGCGCTGGTGCTGCGCCACCGTGTCACCGCGGCGATGCGCGAGTTCCTCGATGGTGAGGGCTTCCTCGACATCGAGACCCCGGTGCTGACCCGCTCTACCCCGGAGGGCGCCCGCGACTTCCTCGTCCCCAGCCGCATGCAACAGGGCTCCTTCTACGCGCTGCCCCAGTCCCCGCAGCTCTTCAAGCAGTTGTTGATGGTCGCTGGCTTCGAGCGCTATTACCAAGTGGCGCGCTGCTTCCGCGACGAGGACCTGCGCGCCGACCGCCAGCCCGACTTCACCCAGCTCGACATCGAGATGTCCTTCGTCGAGGTCGACGACGTGCTCGAGGCCAACGAACGGTTGCTGGCCCACGTCTTTGGGCGCGTCGGCGGCCCCTCGCTGCAGTTGCCGCTGCGCCGTCTGCCTTACGACGAGGCGATCTCGCGCTACGGCACCGACCGCCCCGACACACGCTTTGGCGTCGAGCTCGTTGACCTCGACGACATCCTGGCGGGGACCGAGTTCAAGGTCTTCGCCTCGGTGATCGGCGGCGGTGGCACGGTGCGTGGCATCAACGCCGGCCGCCGCGAGATGCCGCGCTCGGCGCTCGACGGTCTGATTTCCCGCGCCCAGGAGCTTGGCGCCAAGGGTCTCGTCTGGGCTTTCCGCGAGGGCGACGGCTGGCGCTCGCCGACGGCGAAGTTTCTCTCCACCGAGGAGCTGAGCGCGCTCAACGAGCGCCTCGGCGCCGAGGAGGGTGACCTGCTGCTCGTCGTCGCCGACAAGCCCAAGGTCGCCAACGCCGTTCTCGCCCAGCTTCGCCTCGATCTCGCCGCCGAGTTCGGCCTCATTCCAGAGGGCAGCGACGACCTGCTTTGGATTGTCGATTGGCCGCTGATGGAGGCAAACGAGGAGGGCGGTTGGGACCCGCTGCACCATCCGTTCACCGCTCCCGCCGCCGGCTTTGACCTGGATAGTCCCGGCGACGCCCGTGCCCAGGCCTACGACTTGGTCTGGAACGGCCAGGAGATGGGCGGCGGCTCGATCCGTATCAGCGACGCCGGCCTGCAGGGCAAGGTCTTTGCCGCCCTCGGAATCGACGAGGCCGAAGCTGAGGGCCGTTTCGGTTTCCTGCTCGAGGCGCTGCGCTATGGCGCGCCGCCACACGGCGGCATCGCCTACGGCCTCGACCGCCTCGTCCAGCGCCTCGCCGACGCCGACTCGATCCGCGACGTAATCGCCTTCCCCAAGACCGCCTCCGGCGCCGACGCGCTCACCGGTGCGCCCGCCCCGGTCGATGAGCCGCAGCTGCGCGAGGTGGGGCTGCAGCTTCGCGCCAAGCTGCCTCCCGCCGGGGGATGAGCTTCGCGGGGCGGATCCGGGCGCTGTTCGGGGGTCGCTCGCCCGGGCCCGGAGTCACCCCTGTCCACGTCGATGACCCGCGCTTCGACAGCTGGGAGGTGGTGCGCGACTTCGCCGATGTGAAGACCGCTCGCGCCTGGCACCAAGCGCTCGAGGACGCTCGCATCGAGGCGGTCCTCACGGTCGACTGGCCGCTTGATCGCTTCGGCAACGGCGACATCGCCCTGCGGGTCCGCCCCGAGGACTGGAGCGAGGCCGAGCTACTGCTCTCCAACCTCGACGATTGATCCTCGCCGACGCGCCTGCGCGGTGCTACGGTTCGGCCAGAGGCTCGAGCCCGTACGAGAGCCGTCTCACCGTTTGACCCAACACAAACGGCGCGGGAGCTGATCTCTCTCGGTCCTGTGGGACTGCGAGGAGGCACCCACCCTTTACTTCAAGGGATCAAAGCCAGAGGCGGTACCGGCGGGCTGGAGTCTCCTTTGCGTCCCCGGTCACACGGAATTGACCCGCAGCGCACCACCCGTGCACCGCGTCCCTTCACCATCGGTGGCGATGTCGGATGCGCCCTCCAAAAACCGTCTCAGGGACGGCAAAAGGGGGGGCGGACGGGAGCGGAGACGCGAATACGTCGGATGAGCCTGTCGATCGGCGGGTCGCTCGACTAGCGAAAGAGCAGCACGGTGTCGTGGCGCGACGACAGCTCGAACTGCTCGGCATCGGCCGAGGGTGGATTGAAGGCAGGTTGCGGCGAGGGCAGTTGCACTCGGTCCACAATGGTGTCTACGCCGTTGGCCACGGTTTGATCGCGAAGAAAGGGCGATGGATGGCCGCCGTTTTGGCCTGCGGCGACGGGGCGGTGCTGAGCCATCGTGCCGCGGGACAGTTGTTGGGAGTTATTCCGCCCGGCGATGGCTTGCCCGAAGTGACACGTCCGAAGGGTTGGAGGCCGCAGCCGGGGATCGTCCAGCATCGTTCGCCGCTTTCCCCGGACGAAGTGGAAGTCGTGGCCGGGGTTTCGGTGACGGGACTCTCGCGGACGCTGCTCGACCTCGCGTCGATCCTGTCTCGGGAGCGGCTCGAAGGGGCGTTGAACGAGGCCGAAGTGCTTGGGCTCACCGATCGCATTTCCGTCCCCGCGCTCTTGGCGCGGTATCCGCGTAAGCCGGGAACGGTGATGCTACGCGCGATCCTCGATGACGCCGGCAGACCCCGTGGCGTGACGCGGCGCGAGTTGGAGCGCCGGTTCGCCGAGGCTCTGTCATCGACCGATCTTCCCCGACCCCACCGCAATGCAGACGTGGCGGTGGCCGGGCGGTTCTTCGAGGTCGATTGCCTCTGGCGGGCTCAGCGTCTGATCGTCGAGCTCGACGGCGGTTTTGTGCATGGGACGTGGAGGGCCTCCGAACGGGATCGCGAAAGAGACCGGCTTCTGCAGGTCGACGGCTGGCGCGTGGTGCGGATCACCTGGCGCCAGCTGCGCGACGATGCCCCCGCTGTTGTGGCCGATCTGCGCAGGCTGCTGCGTCAATGAGCCAGGGCTCCTACCCTGTAGCGATGGATCGGGAGCTGCTTGACGCCTATCTGCACGACCGCAGTCGCCTCGGGCCGGCAGAGGACGGTGCCTTTACCGGCGCGGCCGGGGGTGCGGCCTGTGGCGATCTGTCACGTATCTCGCTCGTAGTTGAGGACGGCTCTGTTGTTCGGGTCAGCTTCGACGCTGAGGGCTGCGGCGCAACACGGGCGGCCACGGCAGCGGTTGCTGAGATGGTCGAGGACTCTTCTGTGCTGGACGCTGCGCGGGTCGGGACCGACCAGGTCGACGAGGCACTGGGTGGCCTGACACCGGCCAAGCGCCACGCTGCGCAACTTGCGGCCGATGCGCTTCATCGCGCTCTGGCTCTGGCCGCTAGCTCTGCACAGATCCTGGCCACGGGCCCCGGGAAAGGCCGGTGGGAGGAGGCGGGGGCCGACGAGGTGTCAGCAGCGAACGAAGATCGCGAGCGCGTGCTCGTTGCCATGTCCGGCGGTGTCGACAGCGCCGTCGCGGCGCTGCTCGAGCAGGAGCGGGGGGCGGAGGTCGTTGGCGTGACATTGAAGCTCTGGGCCGATCCGCAGACCGATGGCGCCAAGGCCTGCTGCTCGCCCGAGGCGGTGCTCGGCGCTCGCTCACTGGCCCACTCGCTCGGCATTCCCCACCTGACGCTCGACCTCGAGGAGGAGTTCCGCCGCCGGGTCGTCGCCGAGTTCGTCTCCGGTTACGCGGGGGGGACCACGCCCAATCCGTGCATCGCCTGCAACGGCGAGGTACGAATCGCGGCGATGGTCGACCTCGCCGGGCGCCTCGGCGCCAGCTACCTCGTCACCGGCCACTACGCGCGCATCGTCGAGGACGCTGAGGGACCACTGCTTGCCGCCGCCTCCGACGCCAACAAGGACCAGAGCTACATGCTGGCCGCCTTGCCGCCCGGGCTGCTGCAGCGCGTCCGCTTCCCGCTGGTCGAGCTGACCAAGCCCGAGGTGCGTGAGATCGCCGCCCGCCACGAACTGGCGGTGGCGAAGAAGCCCGAGAGCCAGGACCTCTGCTTCCTCTCCGGTCAGGGCAAGGGCGACTTCCTGCGCCGCCACGGCGGCCTGCGCGAGCGCGAGGGCGACCTGGTCGACCGCTCGGGCAAGGCGATCGGGCGCCATCGCGGCCATCACAACTTCACCGTCGGACAGCGACGCGGGATCGGTGGCGGTGCCGACGAGCCCATGTACGTCCTTGCCACCGACGCAGCCGCGAACACGGTCACGGTCGGCCCCCGCCGCGACCTGATGGCTCGCACCGTCAGCCTCCGCAACGCCGTCCTGCATCGCGAGGGCGAGGCGGTCGACGCGGTGCGCCTGCGCTATCGCTCACAGCCCGTTCCCGCTGCGGTCGCCGCCACCGACACCGGCAGGCACGCTGAGCTGCAGGTCGAGTTGGGCGAGGACTTTGCCGGCGTCTCGCCGGGCCAGACCGCGGTGCTGCTGTGCGGCGAGGCGATCGTCGGCCACGGCACGATCGCCGCCGCGGCCTGAGACCTTAGGCTCTGCGATCGATGAAAGCCGCCGAGATCCGCCAGACCTACCTCTCGTTCTTCGAGCAGCGCGGGCACAAGATCGTGCCCTCGGCCTCGCTGGTGCCTGCGGCCCATGATCCCTCGGTGCTGCTGACCACGGCCGGCATGCAGCCCTTCAAGCCCTACTTCCTCGGCCGCGAAAAGCCGCCGGCGCCGCGCCTCGCCGACGTGCAGAAGTGCTTCCGCACGACCGACATCGAGGAGGTCGGCAACACCGCCCGCCACCTCACCTTCTTCGAGATGCTCGGCAACTGGAGCTTCGGCGACTACTTCAAGGAGGAGTCGATTCCCTGGGGCTGGCAGCTCTCGACCGAGGGGTTCGGCATGGATCCGGAGCGGATCTGGGTCACCGTCTTCGGCGGTGACGAGGAGCTCGGGCTCGGGCCGGACGAGGAGGCGATCGAGATTTGGCGCGGGGTCGGGGTGCCCGATGAGCGCATCGTCCGTCTCGGCCGCGAGGACAACTTCTGGCAGGGCGGGCCAATCGGTCCATGCGGGCCCTGCTCGGAGCTCTACCTCGATCGCGGCCCCGAGTTCGGCGGCGAGGACGATCGACCCGGCGACGACACCGACCGCTTCCTCGAGTTCTGGAACCACGTCTTCATGACCTACGACCTCGGCGCCGACGGCTCGCTGACGCCGCTGCCGATGCGCAACATCGACACCGGCATGGGCCTCGACCGCATGGCGGCGGTCCTCCAGGACGTGCCCTCGGTCTACGAGACCGACCTGATCCGGCCGCTGATCGACCTCGCCGAGGAGATGTCGGGGCACTCCTATGGGGTGGGTGGCGCGGTGACCCGGGCGATGCGGATCGTCGCCGATCACTCGCGCGGCAGCGCCTTCCTGATCGCCGACGGCGTCGTTCCGTCCAACGAGGACCGCGGCTACATCCTGCGCCGGATCATGCGGCGGGCGATCCAGCAGGGCCGCACGCTCGGCCTCGAGGCGCCCTGGCTCGGCCGTTTCGCCGAGCGCGCGATCGAGATCATGGGGGAGACCTACCCCGAGCTGGTCGCCGAGCGCGAGACGATCGCTCGTTGGGTCGGTGACGAGGAGGAGAGCTTCGGTCGCACCCTGGAGCGGGGCACCGAGCTGCTCGAACGGTTGATCGCCGAGGCGAAGGAGTCGGAGACCTCCTGGATCGATGCGCCCGATGCCTTCGAGCTGCACGACACCTATGGCTTTCCCTACGACCTGACCAAGGAGCTGCTCGCCGAGCAGGGCCTCTCGGTCGACGACGGTGGCTTCGAGGAGCTGATGGAGGAGCAGCGCCAGCGTTCGCGTGGCGGCTCGGCTACCGCGCACGGCTCCGAGGACCGCCACGAGCGCGTGCTCGCCTTTGCCGGCGCGGCGCCGCCGACTAACTTCGTCGGCTACGAGATGCTGCGCTCGACCACCGGACTTGCCGCTGTAGAGCGCGAGGACGGCCGCGCCCTGGTCAAGCTAGAGGAGAGCCCCTTTTACGCCGAGGGTGGCGGCCAGGTCGCCGACTCCGGGACGCTCAGCTGGGAGGGCGGCGAGGCACGCGTGCTCGACGTCTACCGCGTCGGCGAGGACCAGGCCCTGGAGGTCGAGCCGACGGGTGAGATCGATCCCAGCGCCGCGGTCGTCGCCGAGGTCGACCGCGAGACCCGCCACGCGACGATGCGCAATCACACCGCCACGCACCTGCTGCACGCGGCGCTGCGCGAGCGGCTCGGCACCCACGTGCGTCAGGCCGGCTCGGCGGTGCGCCCCGACAAGCTGCGCTTCGACTTCACCCACGGCCAGGGACTCGGCGCCGAGGACCTGCGCGCGGTCGAGGACCGGGTCAACGAGTGGATCAAGGCAAGCCGGCCGGTGCGCTGGATCGAGATGGAGCGCGCCGAGGCCGAGCGGCTCGGGGCGATGGCGCTGTTCGGCGAGAAGTACGGCGAGTGGGTGCGGGTGGTCGAGGTCGACAACGTCTCGCGTGAGCTCTGCGGTGGCACCCACGTCGCCAACACGGCCGAGATCGGCATCTTCAAGATCGCCTCCGAGGGCTCCAGCGCTGCCAACGTGCGCCGGATCGAGGCCCTCAGCGGGCCGGCGGCGATCGACTGGTTCCGCGAGCGCGAGCAGCGCCTGGACGAGGTCGGCGAGCTGCTCGGCTCGCCTCAGGACCCGATCGCGGGGGCGCGCCGCGCCGCCGAGAGCCTGCGCGAGGCCGGCAAGGGCGCCGAGCAGGCGCAGAAGCAACTGCTGGGCGAGGAGGCGGAGCGCCTGGTCGCCGAGGCAACCGAGGCGAACGGCGTCAAGCTCGCCGTCTCACGGGCGCCGCTCGCCGACCAGAAGCAGCTGCTCGAGCTTGCCAACCGGGTTCAGTCGAAGCTAGGCGGCGCGGCCGCCGTCGCGCTCGGTGGCGCCGAGGGGAGCAAGGTTGCCCTCGTCGTCCTCGTCTCCAAAGAAGCGGTCGAGCGCGGCCTCTCAGCGGCGACGGTCGTGCGCGAGGCCGCCCCGATAGTTGGCGGTGGCGGCGGTGGGCGCGACGACATGGCTCAGGCCGGGGGGAAGGACCCGGACAAGCTCGACGAGGCGCTCGCGGCCGCTCGCGCCGCGCTCGAAAGAGCGGCTGGCTGAGTATGCGAATCCTCGCCCTCGACTACGGCACCGCCCGCACCGGCTGCGCGATCTCCGATCCAAGTGGCACGCTCTCGACGCCGCTACCGGTGATCGAGCCATCCGAGGCCCGCTCGGTCGCCGAGCTGGTCGCCAAGTACGAGGTCGAGCGCGTAGTCGTCGGCCTGCCGCTGCACCTCAGCGGCGAGGAAGGCAGCCAGGCGGCGCTGACGCGGACCTTCTGCACCGAACTGGAGGCGATCCTCGACATCCCGGTCGAGGCCTATGACGAGCGGCTCACCACCCGCATGGCCGAGGCCAGCAAGCGCGAAGGAGCCTCCGCTGCACCGGACTCGCTTGCGGCGGCCCACCTGCTCCAGGCTTACCTAGCCGGCCAAGCCGCGATCGAAGAGAGCGGCGATGAGTGACGACCACGCCGCTGCCGAACGCGAGCAGCGGCGGCGCGAGCGCGAAGAGCGCCGCACCAAGCGAGAGGAGAAGGACGCTGGAAAGTCGGCCGCACCGGCGCCCGTAGCCGCGGCTCCGCCACCACCACCTGCCACACCGCCTCCGACGCCGCCGCTTCCCCCTCGCGGCGCCCCGGCTTCAAAGCCCCCTAAACAGCCGCGCTCGAACGGCCGCCGGCTTGGCCTGGTGATTGGCCTCGCCGCTGTACTGCTCGGCGCCGCCGCGATTGCCGCGCTCGCCTACAAGCACTTCCACAAAAGCACCCCGCCGCCGGCTCCGGTGGTGCTGAAGACGATTACGGTGACGATCCCCGAGGGCTACACGCGCCCCCAGACCGCTGAAGTGGCCAAGCAGGAAGGCCTGCGCGGCAGCTACGAGAAGGCCAGCGTGCACTCCAAGTACCTCAACCCGGCCAAGTACGGCGGCAAGGGCGCAAAGGATCTCGAGGGCTTTCTCTTTCCCGACACCTTTGAACTGAAGAAGCACGCCAGCTCTGCCGAACTGGTGCAGCTACAGCTCGAAGACTTCAAGAGCCGCATCGCCGGGGTCAACATGAGCTACGCCCGCTCGAAGAACCTGACGGTCTTCGACGTGGTCACGATCGCCTCGATGATCGAGCACGAGGCGGTCAGCGAAGGCGATCGCAAGAAGGTCGCAAGGGTGATCTACAACCGCCTGCACGAAGGGATGCCGCTGGGCATCGACGCGACGACTCGCTTTGCCACCGGCAACTACACCGAGCCGCTGACCGAATCCGAACTGGCGGTCGAATCCCCCTACAACACGCGCACGCACACCGGCCTGCCGCCGGGGCCGATCGACAGCCCCGGCCTCGCCTCGATCGAAGCCGCCGCTAACCCGGCCAAGGGCGACTACCTCTTCTACGTGGTCGAGCCCGGCGCCTGCAACAAGCTGGCCTTCTCCAAGACCGAAGCCGAATTCGAAGCGGACGTGGCCCGCTACAACTCGGCCCGCGAAGCGGCCGGCGGCAACTCGCCCGACAGCTGCGGGGAATAGAGGTGCCGCGGCTCGCCGTCCTCGGCTACCCGGTTGGCCACTCGCGCTCGCCGGCGATGCACAGTGCCGCGCTCGCCGAGCTGGGGCTGGGTGAAGAGTGGAGCTATGAGGCGATCGAGGTCGCTCCCGATGCCTTCGAGGCGCGGGTGCGGGCGATGCCAGGCGAGGGCTTCGCCGGGGCCAACGTCACGGTCCCGCACAAGGGCGCCGCGCTTTCGCTGGCCGACGAGCTCTCGGAGACCGCCCGCGAGATCGGTGCCGCCAACACGCTGGTCTTCGTCGACGGCGAGGTGCGGGCCGAGAACACCGACGCCGAGGGGTTCTTGCGCTCCCTGCCTGGCTCGCCCGCCGACAAGCGGACCCTCGTGCTCGGCGCCGGCGGCGCTGCCCGCGCGATCGTCTGGGCCCTACTGCGTGAGGGCGCCGAGGTGGAGGTCTGGAACCGCACTGAGCTGCGTTCCGAGCACCTCTGTGAGGAGCTCGGCGGGGAGGCGGTCACGGCGCCCGAGCAGGCCGCCTACGAGCTGATCGTCAACACGACCGCGGTCGGTCTCGGCGGCGAGGACCCGTTTGTAGAGCTGCCGTTGTCAGCCAGCGCGTTCGCGCTAAGCCAGACCGTGGTCGACATGGTCTACGGCAGTGGTCCCACGGCCCTGCTGCGGGCCGCCGCTGCGGCCGGCGCCAGCACCGTCGACGGCATCGAGATCCTCGTCCAGCAGGGAGCCCTCTCGCTCGAAACCTGGACCGGTCGCCCAGCGCCGCTCGACACGATGCGCGCCGCCGCCCGCGGCTGAGCGCGAGTGGTCAGTTGTGCCCCCTATGAGGGGTACAACTGACCACTCGGCGTCGCCGATAGCCTTGGCGCCCAGATGAGCGGATTCAGGTTCACAACAGCGGGCGAGTCGCACGGGCCGGGCCTGGTTGCGATCGTCGAGGGCATGCCGGCCGGGCTTGAGCTCGAGCGCGAGGCGCTCGACGCCGATATGGCGCGCCGCCAGCTCGGCCACGGCCGCGGCGGTCGGATGAAAATCGAGACCGACACGGCCGAGATCCGCTCGGGCCTGCGCCACGGCCACACCCTCGGCAGCCCGATCGCCGTCCTCGTCGCCAACCGCGACTACGCCAACTGGGAGGAGCGGATGAACCCGTGGCCGGTCGACGCAGAAGTCGACGAGGTCCACCTGCCGCGCCCCGGCCACGCCGACCTCGTCGGCGCCCAGAAGTACGGCCACAAAGACATTCGCAACGTGCTCGAGCGCGCCAGCGCCCGCGAGACCGCGGCCCGCGTCGCCGCCGGCTCAATCGCCCGCGGCTTCCTCACTGCGCTCGGTGTCAGCGTGCACAGCCACGTCACCCAAATCGCCTCGGTGAAGGCGCCTGAGCGCGACGATCTCGGCCGCGAGGATTTCGCCGGCGTCGACGAGGACCCGGTGCGCTGCCTCGACGCCGAGGCCAGCGCTGCGATGGTCGCGGAGATCAACCGCCTGCGCAAGGCCAACGAGAGCCTCGGCGGCACCTTCGAGGTGCGCGCTTTCGGCCTCGTCCCGGGCCTCGGCTCACACATCTCGTGGGAAGACCGCCTCGACGGCCGCCTCGCGGGCGCCGTCGCCTCGATCCAGTCGGTCAAGGGCGTCTCGATCGGCGAAGCCTGGGACGTTGCCGGCCGCCCCGGCTCGGAGGCGCATGACGAGATCTTCTGGTCGGAGGAGCGCGGCTACTTCCGCGAGACCAACCACGCCGGTGGGCTAGAGGGCGGCATGACCAACGGCCTGCCACTCTCGGTGCGGGCCGCGATCAAGCCGATCTCGACCCTGACCAAGCCGCTGCGCTCGGTCGACACCGAGAGCAAGGAGCCGGCCCAGGCGCTGCGCGAGCGCACCGACTCGACCGTCGTCCCGGCCGCGGCCGTGGTCGCCGAGGCGATGGTCTGCCTGGTCCTCGCCCGCACCTACCGCGAGAAGTTCGGCGGCGACCACATCGACGACGTTCTCGTCGCGGTCGGCGCCTACAAGAAGCGCATCGACTTCCGCGGATGAACCCTCCCTTTACCCCCTCAGAAGTAGTCAATGGGGGGCGGGTCCGGTGAAGCCGGCACTGGTCTTCGTTGGCTTCATGGGGGCGGGCAAGAGCACCGCCCTCGCCGCGGCCCGCGACGCCGGTCTGGAGGCGGTGGAGACAGACGCCCTGATCGAGAAGAAGGCCGGGATGACGATCCCCGAGTTCTTCGACGAATTCGGCGAGGACGCGTTTCGGGCGCTGGAGGGGGAAGTCGTGGGCGCAGCCCTTGGGTCCGCCGATGGCGGCGCGATCGCGCTAGGCGGCGGCAGCGTCCTCTCCGAGCGGGTGCGCGAGGAGCTGGGCCGCCACGTGGTCGTCTGGCTGCAGGTCGACGCGCGCGAGGCCTGGCGACGGATCGCCCGCAGCGACCGGCCGCTGGCCAGCAACGCCGAGGACGTCGAGCGCCTGCTCGAGCAGCGTCGCCCGTTCTACGAGCCCCTCGCCGACGCGGTCATCCCGCCCGGCGATCGCGGCCTGATCTCCCGCGCGATGCCGTCGCTCCTCGCCCTCTGCGAGTTGCCGCCGGGGACGAAGATGCTTTGGGCCGCGAGCGCCTCGGGCGAGTACCCCGTTTTTGCCGGCCCGGGCCTGCTCGGCGTAGGGCCCTGGCCCTTGCCTGGGCAGCGCTTCTGCGTCACCGATGAGTCCGTCGGCCCGCTTTACGCCGATCGCTTCGAGCCGCTGGCGGGCCGGGTCGATCTGCCCCCTGGCGAGACGGCGAAGACGATGGCCGAGGCCGAGCGGGTGCTGCGCGAGCTTGCCCGCCTGGGAATGACGCGCGAGGACCACGTCGTCGCCCTCGGTGGCGGCGTCGTCGGCGACCTTGCCGGCTTCTGCGCCCACCTCTACCAGAGGGGCGTCCCGGTCGTTCAGGTGCCGACCACGCTGGTCGCCCAGGTCGACTCGGCCTACGGCGGCAAGACCGGGGTGGACCTGCCGGAGGGCAAGAATTACGCTGGCGCCTACCAGTTGCCGGCGGCGGTCCTTGCCGACACGGAGACGCTTGCCAGTCTGCCCCCCGAGGAGCTGGCCGCCGGCTTCGTCGAGCTGCTCAAGACCGGCCTGCTCGCCGGCGGCGAGCTCTGGGAGCGCACCCGCGCGCTCGAGGCACTCGATCACGAGCAGCTCGCGGAGCTGGTCTTCTCCTGCGCCCTCTACAAGTGCGAGGTCGTCGCCGCCGACGAGCGCGACGCCGGCCTGCGCGCCGTGCTCAACCTCGGCCACACGGTCGGGCACGCGATCGAGGCGGCCAGCGGCTATGAGCGCTACCGGCACGGCGAGGCGGTCGGGCTCGGCCTGCTCGCGGCGCTGCGACTCTCGGACGCCCCTGATCTGCGCGACGAGGTCGAGGCGATCTTGCTCCGACACCAGCTGCCGATCGCGCTCGATACCGCGATCCCGGTGGACGATGTCATCGATGCCCTGCAGCGTGACAAGAAGAAGACCGCGGCCGGGGTCGGCTTCGTTCTGCTCTCCGAGCCTGGCGCCCCCCGGGTCGGTCAGCTGCTCGACGCTGACGATGTGCGAAAGGCTGTGGCAGAGTTGAACCGTGCCGGAGGCCTTGCCTAGATGACCACTTCCCACAACCGCGTCGCCGTCCTGCACGGGGTCAATTTCAACATCCTCGACCGCCGTGATCCGGCCGTCTACGGCGGCCTCTCGCTGCGCGAGCTGGAGAGCAAGATCGAACGCTGGGCGCACGAGTTCAACCTGGAAGCGATCTTCTTCCAGACCAACTCAGAGGGCGAGTTCTGCGAGTACCTGCACCGCGTCCCCGAGCTGGCCGATGCGGCCCTGGTCAACGCCGGCGCCTGGTCTCACTACAGCCGCGCGATCGCCGACGCGCTCGACGTCACCGGTGTGCCCGCGGTCGAGGTTCACCTCTCCAACGTCGAGGCGCGAGACGAGTGGCGCAAGCTCTCGGTTTTCGATGGGTTGGTCCTGACCAAGATCTTCGGCAAAGGGCCCGATGGCTACCGCGAGGCGCTGCAGCTGCTCGCCGGCGAGCTCGGTGCCGGACCCGGCTGATGGCGAGCCGCGCCGATCGCCTCGCCGCCCTCCTCACCGAGCGCGAGCTCGACAGCTTCCTCGTCACCGACCTGGTCAACGTCGGCTACCTGACTGGCTTCGGCGGCACCAATGGCGCCTGCATCTGCGGCGCCGAGCAGCGCGTCTTCCTCACCGACTTCCGCTATACCGAGCGCGCCGAGGCCGAGGTCGAGGGCTGGGACGTCGTCACGGTCACCGATGACTGGCTGGGTGGAATAGCCGAGCGCCTGACTGGCAAGGCGGGCTTCGAAGACCATCACATGGCGGTGCGCACGCTGAAGCGCCTGGAGGAGAAACTGCCGGAGGGGGTCGCGCTCGAGGGCGCCGCCGGCACGGTCGAGAAGCTGCGCCGGGTCAAGGACGACACCGAGCTGGCGGCGATCGCCGCCGCCGCCGAGCTCGCCGATGAGATCTGGCGCTTCTCGCTGGAGCGCGGCCTGGCGGGGCGCACGGAGCTCGACGTCGCCCGCGCCGCCGAGGCGCGGATGCGCGAGCAGGGCGCCGAGCCCTCTTTCCCGACCATCGTCGCCGCCGGCCCCAACGGAGCCCTGCCGCACGCTGAGCCGGGCGAGCGCCAGATTGGCCGCGGCGAGCTGGTCGTCTTCGACATGGGCGCCAAGCTGGACGGCTACTGCTCCGACGGCACCCGCACCTTCGCCACCGGCGAGCCCGGCGAGGCCGCCCGCGCCGTCTACGAGACGGTGCTGGAGGCGCAGGAAGCCTCGCTCGCGGCAGTTGCGGCTGGCGTCAAGGCCGAGGACGTCGACGGCGTCGCCCGCGAGCTGATCGCAGCCGCCGGGCACGGCGAGCACTTCGGTCACGGACTGGGCCACGGTGTCGGCATCGAGGTGCACGAGGAGCCGCGCGTTTCGCAGCGCTCCGAGGACGTGCTCGCGGCGGGCGAAGTGGTGACGATCGAGCCGGGGATCTACCTGCCGGGGGAGCTGGGCGTGCGGATCGAGGACCTGGTGGTCGTCACCGCCGAGGGCTACCGCAACCTCAGCGGCCTGCCGAAGCAGATGCAGCTGGTCGATTAGGTCCCGGCAGGTCTCCTGCAACTCTCATTGCGCCGGCCCACCCGGTCGATCAGCGCCGGGTGAACGCAACTGCGATGCCCAGACCGGAGCTGCTGGCAGCCGCCCGCAAGGATGCTCGGCGCGAGCGCCTGCTCGACATGGAGCAGCGCGTGCGCCGCTACCGCGCCGCTTGCTTCGGGATCCTCGCCCTGGCTCTCGCTTCGGCCGGTCCCGAGATCGGCTGGCTCTGGCTGGCGCCGCTGGCGGCGGGGTTCGCCGGCTTCGCCGTTGCCGACCGCTTCATGCAGGCGAGCGAGCGGCCCTGGCTCTGGGTCGCGGCCGCCTGGGGCGCGCTGCCGCTGCTGCTCGCCGGCGCCGTGATCGCCAGCGGTGGCCCGACCAGCCCGGTGCTGATGTGGTTCGCCCTGCCTGCCGTCACCCTGGGTGCGCGCTTCGACCCCTGGGGCATGGTCGTCGGCACGGTCTACCTCCTCGCCGTTTTCCTGGTCAGCACGGTCGCCGTCGATCCGGCGAGCGCCTCCGCGCACAGTCAGACCTTGGTTGCCACGATCGCCCTCGTCCTCAGCACCGTGATCCTCTCCGGCGCCCTGGTCGAGTCCGACCGCGCCCACCGGCGCCGCTCGACCCTTGACCCACTCACCGGCCTCTTCAACCGCAACGCGCTCGAGCAGCGCCTGGCCGAGCTCGACGGCGCCCCCTGCGACAGCAGGAAAGGCGGTCAGTCCCACGCGCTGCTGCTTTGCGATCTCGACCATTTCAAGCGGGTCAACGACCAGCTCGGCCACGCCGCCGGCGACGCGGTCCTGCAGGATGTCGCCCACACGATGCGATCGGTGCTGCGGGCGGGCGACTCGATCTACCGGATCGGCGGCGAGGAGATCCTCGTCGTTCTCCCCGGCGCCAGCGAGAAAGACGCTGTTGGGGTCGCCGAGCGCCTGCGCCAGGCGGTGCGCAGGCGACGCCCGGCCGGAGTCGGCGTGACGATCAGCATCGGCGCCGCCGTGACCAAGCCCGACACCGTCGACACCGACGACCTCGTCGCCCGCGCCGACGCCGCGCTCTACTCGGCGAAGGCAAACGGCCGCGACGCCGTCTTCGTCGCTAACTGAGGCGCAGACGACGCCATACGGCGTCCTCGGTCGCTCGCGTGCAGAGCACGCCACGCTCCCTGCGTCCTTGTCTGGCGACGCCTGCGCCTCAGTTAACGGCTGAGATCAATTTTGTCGTCAATGCGCTCGGCGAAAGCCGAGATCAGGGCGACGGTGGCCTCGACGTCGGCGAGGTCGACCATCTCGACCGGCGAGTGCATGTAGCGCAGGGGGATCGAGACGAGCCCGGTCGGGATTCCCGAGCGGGTGAACTGGACGCCGTCAGCATCGGTGCTGGTCGAGTTGCCGGTGGCGCCGACCGTGTGCTCGACGCCGGCTTCCTCGGCGACCTCGATCAGCAGCTCGGAGACCTTGGGCGAGAGGGTCGCGCCACGGTAGATGACCGGGCCGGAGCCGAGCGCGTGGCTGCCCAGCTCCTTCTCGTCGATGCCCGGGGCGTCGGTCGCGTGGGTGACGTCGATGACCAGCGCCAGGTCGGGCTGGACCTGGAAGGTGGAAGTGCGAGCGCCGAAGAGGCCGATCTCCTCCTGTACCGCGGCGATCGCGGCGAAACTGCCCTTTAGCGAACCGCTCTCGTGGCAGCGTCGCAGCGCCTCGAGCGCGATGTAGGCCCCGAGCCGGTTGTCCATCGAACGCGAGACGAGGCGATCCCCGCTCAGGGCGAGCGGCTCGGCGGCGATGACGACGGGGTCGCCGACTCGGACCAGCGCCTCGGCCTCGTCGCGATCCGCGGCACCGATGTCGATGTGCAGCGACTTCATCTCGACGACCCGTTTGCGCGAGTCGGCATCGAGCAGGTGCAGGGGCTTGCGCCCGACCACGCCGAGCACCGGGCCGTTTGGGCCCTGGACCTCGACCCGCTGGCCGACCAGGATCTGTGGGTCCCAGCCTCCTATCGGCGCGAACCAGAGGAAGCCCTTCTCGTCGATATGGCGGATGACGAGCCCGATCTCATCGATGTGACCGACGACGGCCAGCAGTGGGGAGGCCTCGCCGATGCGCGCCACCGAGGAGCCAATCCCATCGGCCGAGATCGCGGCGAAAGATGCTGCCTCGCGCCAGGTGGCGGCGGCGCGCGCCTCGTATCCCGACGGGCCTGGAGCACGGAGGAGGTTGTCGAGTAGTCCGGGGGTTTTGCTCATCTCAGGTGCGGCAGTATGTCGATTCGGACAAACGTCCGCAGTCCGCCGGGGCGAGTAGCGTTCAGTTCGTGAGTTCCAGCCAAATAACGGCTCTGATCACCGGAGCTTCCAGCGGCATTGGCGAGGCTACCGCGCGCCGGCTTTCCCGTGAACCCGGCGCCGAGCTGATCCTCGTTGCCCGCCGCGAGGACCGTCTTCGTTCCCTCGCAGACTCGCTGCCCTGCGAGGCGAGCTACGTCGCCGTCGATCTCACCGACGAGGACGCGCCGGCGCGGGTTCGCGCCCAGGTCGAGGAGCGCGGTGGCAGGTTGACCCTGCTGGTCAATAACGCCGGCGCCTCCTGGCGCGACGGCTTCGCCGAGGGCGGTTACGCCAACGTCCATCGCCACATGCAGCTCAACTTCGACGCCGTCGTCCGCCTCACCGAGGCGCTGCTGCCGATCCTCCGCGCCTCGACGCCGAGCGCGATCGTCAACGTCGCCAGCACCGCCGGCCGCGTCGCCCGGGCGCGCACCGGCTCCTACTCGGCAAGCAAGTTCGCCCTGATCGGCTGGACCGACTCGCTCTACGCCGAGGAGCGCGCCCACGGCGTCCACGTCGGCATGGTCCTGCCCGGGTTCATCGCCACCGAGGGCTTCCCGGCAACCGAGCTGCGCGAGAGGGCCCTCACCCGCTGGGTCGTTTCCAAGCCGGAGAAGGTCGCCGAGGCGATCTTGGAGGCCGGCCCGGGCGGCAAGGCCGAGCGCTACGTGCCGCGGGGATACGCCCTCGCTGCGGTGGCGCGAATCCTCGCCCCGCGCCTGGTTCGTCGTGTGCTCTCCGGCGGCGCCGCCGGTACGTTGACGACGAGCACCGCGGCCGAACAAGCGGAGTAGCCGCCGCGACCTATCTCCCGGCCCGCTCAGGTGAAGCGCGAGGGGGTCAGGTGGCAGTAGCGGAAGCCGAAGACGAAGCTGTAGTTGTTGGCCGCGTTGGCGGCTCGTTCGACCCGGATCTGTTCGTGGGCGGCCTTGATTTCTTCGTTCGCCTTGAGCGCGAGGCCGAGGGCACGCAGCTTGGCCTGCACGACTCCCAGCTGGGTGAACCACTTGAGCAGCCGTGCGTCATCGGCTGCCGGACGCGGAACGGCGTCGAGCTTTTCCACCGTCTTGCCGAAGACGGCCGCGGCGTGGACGAACTGAGCGCCCGCCTGCTTCAACTTCGCCGGCACCCTGCTCTTCGCTCTCGATTTGACGTTCTTGAGGATGCGCTTGTTGGCTTCGGTGTTCGCCTGGCAGATCGGCTCGACCTGTTCGACGTACTGGGCACGCGTCGGTCCTTCTTCAGCCGCGGCGGACGCAACTGGCAGCAAGGCCAGGGCGACGACGGCTATGGCAGCTGTGAGGACCCCCTTCATTCCCTGCCCGGCACGTTAGACGATCGGTCCCCCAGCGCTCTGTTGAGTTCCGGAGAAGTCGTGGCGTGCGGCGGCGCTCTAGGATTCGCCGCCGTGATCAGCACCAACGAATTCCGCAACGGCTCGCACATCGAGATCGACGGCAAGATCTTCCGCATCATCGAGTTCCAGCACGTCAAGCCGGGCAAGGGCGGGGCGTTCGTGCGGACCAAGCTGCGCCGGATCGAAGACGGCTCGGTGCAGGACAAGACTTTCCGCGCTGGCGAGAAGTTCCGCCCGGTGCGGACCGAGTCGCGCAAGATGCAGTACCTCTACGACTCCGGCGACGCCGCGGTCTTCATGGACACGCGCGACTACGAGCAGATCGAGATCCCGCGTGAGCTTGCCGGCGATGCGATGCAGTGGCTGCTGCCCAACGGCGAGGTTGAGGTGCTCTTCGTCGACGAACGGCCCAGCGACGTGCAGGTTGCCAGCGCGATCGACATGAAAGTGACCCAGACCGAGCCCGGCGTCAAGGGCGACACCGCCTCGGGGGGTGGCAGCAAGCCGGCGACGCTCGAGTCCGGCGTCGTCGTGCAGGTGCCGCTCTTCATCGAGGAGGGCGAGACGATCCGGGTCGACACGCGCAGCAGCGAGTACGTCTCCCGCGCCTGAGCTCTTACCGGCGGCCGATTGCCGCGAGGGGTGGCAAGCCGAGCCTGGATGTGGTACATGTTGGAGGGTTTCAGGGTACGCCTGGATCCTTCGAGGAGGACGACTTGCGGGTGGTGGGGGTTCGAGGGAGGTGCAGCGACAGCCGTGGCCGGGAGGGATTTCGGCAGCGCTGACCCCTTCCTAAAAACTTCAATCAGTAGTAGCTGTTTCCAGTCCATCGAGCAAATAGACAGGAGATATCAGTCATGCAAAAGCAGAAGCGCACAGCGCTCCTTGCGAAATCACGGGTCGCCTTGGGGGTGTTGCTTGCGGCGCTGATGCTGAGCGCCGTCTTCGCCTCCAGCGCCGGGGCCGCTCCGGCCTGGAGGTTCAACGGCGCAGAACTGAAAGGTACGGAGAAGATCCTCGGCGGGGCTCAGAAAAGCGGCCTCACCGCGTGGGGGTTCACAACCACCTGCGACAACTTCCTCTACCAAGTGGAAATCTGGAACAGCAGCGGGACGGGCAAAGGGAACGTCACCGAACTGCCTCTGTTCAATTGCTACACGGACAGCACCTGCACGGTGGAAGCGATCGAAGCTGAATCGTTCCCCTGGCCTGCCGAACTGGTCACGACCGGCGGCAATAACTACATGAAGGTCAAAAATGTCAACGTCTGGATCCTCTACGGCGGCTGGTTCTGTCCGCTCTGGGGCGTCTGGGCCCACGTCACCGGATCGGCCGGCGGCTTGCTCAACAACACAACCGAAAGCGCCACGTTCAGCTCGTCGAGCTTCACGGCGACTGGCACCAAACTGGAAGCACTCGGCGCCGGGGTCGAATGGAACGGCTTCTTCCCAGCCGAAGCATTCACAACGCACAGGGAAGAATCGCTAACCGCTTCATGACGAAGCCCGCGGCAACGGCGAGCGCCAGGATCTCCCTGGCGCTCGCCGTAGCGGCGCTCGCGCTCGCCGGTTGCGGAGGCGGGTCGTCGGGCGACTCGAACTCGGCCGGCTCGAGTTCGAGCGCTTCGAGCACCCCGAGCACCCCGAGCCCCCAGAGCGATGCGAGCGCTGCCGGCTCGGACACCAGCGGCGGTGCCGACAGCAAGACTCCCTCGGCAAAGGACGCGACCGGAGGCTCCTCGCCGGCGGGAGGCGGAGGTCAGCAGTCGTCATCCGGTGCCAAGCATGGCTCGTCCGTTCCGCAGCCCGTCGGTGCACCGGAGCCGGGGATCACCCCAGAGCAGCGCCGGGAGGCGACGGTGGCCAGCATCACCCTGCAGAGCCCGTCGAGCCAGTCGTCTGGCGGCGGCCCGTCGGCGCTGCCGGCCGAGTTCACCTGCGACGGCAAGAACACCTCGCCCGCCTTGAGCTGGCAGGGGGTGCCGGAGGGAACCGCCGAACTTGTCCTCTTCGCGATGAACACCCAGCCGGTTGCAGGGAAGCTCTTCTTCGACTGGGCTGTGGCCGGACTGAGCCCCGACCTGGAGGAAATCGAAGCCGGAAAGCTGCCCAAGGGCGCTGTCGTCGGCCGCAACAGCTTCGGCAAGACCGGCTATGAAATCTGCCCCGAAGGCAGCGGCGAATCCTATGTATTCCTCCTCTTCGCGCTGCCGAAGAAGCTCTCGCCCAGTCAGGGCTTCGAACCACTCGCCCTGCGCAAATCGGTGAGCGAGGTATCCAGTAACGCCGGCCTCATGGCCCTCAGTTACACCCGCGGCTGACGCTGCTTGAGTCGTCCAGCCGCCGGAAGCGAGAGAATGGCGCAATGCGTAGGTCAGACCAGCGCCGCGATGCCGTTTTCGCCTGCTACCAGCGCGACGTCACCGGCCGCCCGCTCGAGGAGCTGGTCGCCGAGTCGCGCCCCTTCACGCGGGAGCTTGCCGCTGGCGTCGAGGCCCATCGCGACGAGCTCGACGCCGCAATCGCGGCCCACGCCAAGGGCTGGGAGCTGGAGCGGATCGCGCCGCTGGAGCGCAACGTGATGCGCGTCGCCCTATACGAGATCGAGCACAGCGCTGATGTGCCGACCGAGGTCGCGATCGACGAGGCGATCGAGATCGCCAAGGAGTACTGCGGCGCCGACGCGCCCGGTTTCGTCAACGGCGTGCTCGGCGCGATCGCCCGCGAGCGCGAGGGCGTGCGGTGAACCGGCTGCGCGAGATCTCCGAGCGCTTGACCGCGATCGCCCGCGAGCTCGAGGGCGAAGAGGCCGATGACGCCCGCGCCGCAGCGCTCGCCCAGGAGGCCGCCGAGCTCTCGGCCGAGGCGGTCGAGGAGGCGAACCGCCGCATCCGCGAGGGCGAGGCCGCCTCGCAGTGAGCTACCCCGAGGAGCTGCGCCAGCTCGTCGACGCCGAGCTGGAGCGGCTGCGCTTTCCGGCGCCCGAGCCGACGGTCGGCCTGCAGGAGGCGATGCGCTACTCGTTGCTCGCCGGTGGCAAGCGGGTGCGCCCGGTCCTCACCTTGGCCACCGCCCGCACTCTCGGCGCCGAGCCGGAGCGCTTCATGCCGGTCGCTTGCGCAATCGAGCTGGTTCACACCTACTCGCTGATCCACGACGACCTGCCGGCGATGGATGACGATGAGCTGCGCCGCGGGCAGCCCACCTCGCACGTCAAGTACGGCGAGGACGTGGCGATCCTCGCCGGCGACGGCCTCTTCGCCGAGGCGATGCGCCTGGCCTGCGAGCAGCCGGGCGAGCCGGCCCGCGTGCTGGCGGCCCTGCGCGAGCTGAGCGCGGCGACGGGGGTGGACGGGATGGTCGGCGGCCAGTACGTCGACGTCGCGGTCACCGAGCGCGACGCCGAGGGGCTGCGCTCGCTGCACACGCTGAAGACCGGCCGCCTGATCGCCGCCAGCGTCGGCGTCGTGCTGACCCTCGAAGGACTGCCCGAACCTGAGACAATCCCCTTTCGCCGATTCGCCAGCGAGCTGGGCGTGCTCTTCCAGATCGTCGACGACATCCTCGACGTGACCGGAAGTGCCGATCGCCTCGGCAAGGAACATGGAAGCGACGAGCGACTTGGAAAACTCACCTACGTCAGCCACTTCGGCTTGGAGCGCGCGCGCGAGCTCGCGGCCGAGTCGCACGCCAAGGCGACCGCGGCACTCGACCAGGCAAGTGGCGAGACCGACGACCTGAGGCGCGTGGCCGACTACATCTTCACGAGGGACGAATGAGCGAGAACGGAAACGGAGCGGCGAGCGACAGCGACGCCCCCCTGCTCGACGGGATCCACTCTCCGGCCGACCTGCACGAGTTGAATGACGAGCAGCTGCAGCAGGTGGCGCAGGAGATGCGCACCTACATCATCGACACGATCGGCGAGATCGGCGGCCACTTCGGCGCCAACCTCGGCACCTGCGAGCTGGCCGTGGCCCTGCACAGCCTGATGGAATCGCCGCGCGACAAGATCCTCTGGGACGTCGGTCACCAGGCCTACCCGCACAAGATCCTCACCGGCCGTCGCGAGGGTTTGCCGACGATTCGCCAGTACGACGGCCTCGCCCCGTTCTGCTCGATCTTCGAGTCCGAGCACGACATCATGGGCGCCGGCCATGCCTCGACCTCGATCGGCTACGGAGTTGGGCTGAAGGAGGCGATGCGCCACGGAATCGGCGAGGACGGCAAGGTCGCCGCCGTGATCGGTGACGGCGCCCTGACCGGCGGCGTCGCCTACGAGGCTCTGCACGCGGCGGGCGGGCTGCAGACGCCGATGGTGATCGTGCTCAACGACAACGGCATGTCGATCTCACCCAACGTCGGCGCGCTCTCGCGTTACTTCAACCGGGTGCGGCTCAACCCGCGCCTCTTCCACGCCCGCGAGGGGGTCGAGGACCGGCTGACCAAGCTGCCGCTCGGTCTCGGCAAGCGGATCGAACGGCTGGGCCCGGAGATCAAGTCGGCGATCAAGGCCTACTGGGCGCCGGGCCTCTTCTTCGAGGAGCTCGACCTCGCCTACATGGGCGTGATCGACGGTCACGACGTGCACGCCCTGCGCGAGGCCCTGCGCGAGGCCTTCGAGGCCGACCGTCCGGTGATCGTCCACATCCACACGGTCAAGGGCAAGGGGTTCTCGCCGGCGGAGGAGGGCGGCCTCGAGGGGATGGAGAAATGGCACGCCGCCAAGCCGAAATCGATCGTCGACGGGGCGCCCGCTCCCAAGCCGGTGGCGGTGCAGGAGTCCGATGCGCCCGCGGCGATCGCCCCAGAGCGGCTGGAGAAGCCGCCGGCGGCCGGCACGCCGCCGCAATACACGCAGGTCTTCGCCGGCGCGATCGTCGCCGAGGCGCAGCGCGATAAGCGCGTGGTCGGGATCACCGCGGCGATGGCGGGGGGGACCGGACTGCAGAAGCTCGCCGACGAGCTGCCCGAGCAGTACTACGACGTCGGCATCGCCGAGCAGAATGCCGTCCTGCTCGCCTCCGGCCTGGCGATCCAGGGCGCCAAGCCGGTCTGCGCGATCTACTCGACCTTCCTCCAGCGCGCCTTCGACCAGATCGTCCACGACGTCTGCCTGCAGGAGCTCGACGTCACCTTCGCGATGGATAGGGCCGGCCTTGTCGGAGACGATGGCCCGACCCATCACGGCGCCTTCGACATCTCCTACTTCCGCCCGATCCCCAACGTCGTGCTGATGGCGCCGCGCGACGAGGCGATGCTGGCGCACATGCTGCGGACCGCGATCGCGCACGACGGGCCGGTGGCCCTGCGCTACCCGCGCGGCGCGGCGGAGGGCGTGGAGTTGCCCACCGAGCCGGAGGAGCTGCCGATCGGCAGCGGCGAGCTGCTGGCAAGCGGCGAGCGCGTGGCGCTGCTCGGCTATGGCTTCGGCGTCTCGGTGGCGCTCGATGCAGCCAAGGTCCTCGCCGGCCATGACCTCAACGCGACAGTTGCCGATGCCCGCTTCGCCAAGCCGCTCGACAGCGAGCTGCTCGAGCGGCTGGCGCTGAGCCACGACCTGGTTGTGACGATCGAGGAGAACGTCCTGCCCGGCGGCTTCGGCTCGGCGGTGCTCGAGCACCTGGAGGACGCCTTCGCCGAGCGCTCGGGGGAGCGAGCCCGCGTCTTGCGCATCGGCCTCCCCGACCGCTACGTCACCCACGGCAAGCCGGCCCTGTTGCACGAGGAGGTCGGCCTCACCGGCGATGCCGTGGCCGAGCGAGTCCTCACTGCGCTGCGCTCCGGCGCGCCCGCACTGAGCTGATCTCGGCCCCACCAGGCGAGGAAATCGCCCCAAAAATTTAGGCTTGCGTCAAAAGACTCAATCGGTTAGCCTGCCCGAGTCTCTTCTGGGGTTACTTGAGGGAGGAGAGGCATCTCTATGTATGTGGGTCCGCAGGTAGGGAGCCTCGTGGATCTACAACGTTGACCGCGCCGGTGCCAAGAGCACCGAGTCGCGGTGCCCGATTGTTGCCGCGTATCCGCACTCCGCAAGACCACGGGCTACGCATGCTTCTCCTCCGCTGGAGGGTCGTTGACCGGGTCTCTTTCCCAAACTACTCTGAGGCCGTGCCGGGGGCCATATGGGAATGTGCCAGAAAATATTTGGGTACCACCAAGGGAGAGAGAATGGCAAGCAGGGAGCTCAGTCGCCATCCTGTCAAGCGGATGTACGGCCCTGTCAGGCTCGACAGGATGGACTCCGTCGCCCAGCGCGAGGCTCTGGCGCTGGCGAGGAAAGCGGCCGAATTCGGTGGCGAGGTCATTGGATGGCCCCACGGAGCGTCCATCGCTTCCCTTGCTGAAGGGGTAGCCAGGGAACTATTCGAAGGGACCGCTCGCAACGGGTTGGTCCTCAGCCGGCTCTGTCCAGGCCGAGCCGGCATCAGTCGCCTCGGTGAGAAATTCACTGGCGAGGCCTTGCGCGATTCCGTCGAGATCGGCGTTCGCAGCCTCTTGCCGCACTTCGGTTTCAAGGCCGTGCACGAGCACGTTACCTCGGTTCCGGTGCGGCCGAACAAGGACATGCACGGCTATGCGATCGACCAGATCCCCAATCGCTCCAGGATGGGTCACGTCCTGTTGAGCTCGGTTGGGTCGGACGATCGGATTTTGCATACACAGGCGATCTGGCTCACGACCGGCACCGTCGACGACCACACGTCGCCGCGTGCCGATTTGGGTCGCGTCGACCGCTGGAGCAAGGAACTTGGCAAACCCCTGGCAGGGACGCTTTGCGAAAACCTCACCGAGATGTTCGAGGCGCAAAATCGAGCGCGTAACTATGCGCTCGTGGCAGCCTCCGGAAGTGGCGCGGTATTCAAGAAGTTTGGCCTTGACCCCCAAGCGTTCCTCGAGGCCAATTTCCCTCTCTGCGTGATCCTAGACCGGCTGGCCTATGGCCCACCTAGCGAAAACGGCGCCAGCTCGGCGGCTGTGGTTTTTCCCGGCGAGGACGATGAGATCGTCACTGCCGTCGAAGCTGCCGGTCGCCGTGGCATCGCCAGGTGCAAGATTGACGACGAGGAGGGGGTGAGCCTGGACTCGGTTGAACGGTCGATGCTGCCGGAGCTGGCCAAGCGCCTCGGTGAGAGGCCGGTGCCGGTGGCGCAGGAGGTCTTGGAGGCGGTGGCGGGATGGCAGGTTGCCTCCGGGCTCGGGATCGGGGTCAACATCAGGCTTGTCAGGTACTGGCACTTCAGAAAGACGGGGCATCTGCTGCGCGTCGTGCAGGGCTCGGGTGGTTCGGGGCAGTTTCACGACGTCCACCTCTGGCGAATGGTCAGGCCTGGGGGAGAGTTCCTTCGTGAGGCGATTACGCTGGTCGAGCGGGCGCATCAGCCTTGGCCCAGCTCTTGCGTCGACCGATACAGAGAGGAATGCGCCCCCGCCCGGATGAATTCGACGATCGCCCGTCAACGGGAAGGGCTGCTGAAGACAACACTGCTGGCCAATGCCGGTGGCGTTTCTGCGCACCGCCAGATGGAACTGAGGCATGCCGCGGAGGCCATTCAACGAACTCCCGCGCGGCCATCCCAAGCCTAGTCAACGCCTCCCACAGGCCGGCAAGAAGGTGCGGATTTTGCCCGTAACCTGACGGCGTGTTAGGAATAGCGCGAATTAAGTGGGAAGGTATTCAGTGGGGACGGGGCCGCAATGAATGAACCTTCCAACACTTGGTGGACTGACAAGATCAACGGCGAGCATTGGGTCCTCTTCAGGGCCGGATTCGGCTTACTCCAGATGGTGGCCCCTCCCGGTGTCGGCTTTAGGTCCGCGGAGCCGGATGAGGAGCGGGTGATGTGGCGGCACGCGATCTGGATAGGTGACGACGATGATCCTCCGGCCGTGGGCGTTGACGCCCCCATCAGCGTTGCCTGCATGGAGACGAAGGAAGTCGTGGAGCTTCTTCCCTCCGTGCACCATGGCTTCGTCAGGTCTGCGATGGCCAGGTGCATATCTCGTGCCGTTACCTTCGGCCTGCCGGAGGCCGGCCGACCCCCCGACGATGGTCGTTCGTTGTGGGCCGGGCGAGCGCTCACCTGGTTGGCCGATCAGCTCGAGGTTGCGTTTCCATCCGAGACCTGGTTCAAATTTAAAGTCGCGGCGTTCGAGATCCCCGACACGATCGAGGAGCTCTTGCAGCTGATTCCCGCGGACGAGTGCTGGCTGAGCGAGCCGAAGGCGGACATGACACGGGTGGGGCTGCCGGAAGCGACATCGATCTCGGCCACTGGGTGTAGTAGACCGCGGGCGGTTCTCCGCGGTGGCTACTAGCGGGAGAGGCGCCTGCGTCAGCGCTGTCCTGCCCTAAGCGCTCTCCCCGGCGGGACTTCCGCTCGAATCGTTCCCGTCCGCTAGAGGGACTCTCTCGGGCGCTCTTGTATCCCTGGGTGCACGTGTTCATTGTGGCCCTTCGATGGAGGGGGATGACCAAAAGGCGCGCTCGCCTGCCCGGCTCGACGGATGCTTTAAGCGCATCAGCTCCAGGGTTCGCGAGTTTTCGCTGCTCGCGAGGGCAACCGCCATCGTGGTTGCCTCGATGGTGGTTCTGCTCACCATGGCCTTTGGCTCCGGGCGGGTTCGCGTTTCGACCGAGGGCGTCGAATTGCAGCCGAAGGATGCCGTGGGTGCGGTCAGCGACCACTCGAGGCACTCGATTGGCTCGCCCTCCGTGCACGGGTCGTTGTACTTGATCCTGGCACCCCACACCGTGCGGTTCTGTGGTCCCTGAGCTCGCGCTAGCAGCGTCCCCTGCGGTTTGTCACACTGCCGACTTGAACGGCAAGGAAGTTACGATACGTCGCTGTCGTCACGGGGATGCTCAGGCAGTCCTCGACCTTTGGATGCAGGAGCGAAGCGAGCACGCTAGTACGACCGATCGTCTGGACGACGTTGAGCGACTGACCGGAGATTCGCCAGCTGCTCTTCTGGTCGCCGAGAGCGATGGCGAGATCGTCGGTGCCCTGATCGCTGCGTGGGACGGGTGGCGGGGCAACATGTATCGGCTCGCCGTGTCCAAGGCGCATCGGCGCGAGGGCATCGGGATTGCGCTGACCCGGGCGGGGGAGGAGTACTTGCATGGTTGCGGCGTGCGCCGGGTAACGGCCCTGGTCGCTCTCGAGGACGAGGAGGCCGGGGCCTTCTGGGAGTCAGCGGGCTACCCCAAGGATCACGAGATCGGCCGTCGCGTGCGCAACCTGTAGCCCGCGGTAGCTGGCGAGTTCAGCCGGGCGTGTCGATCCAGCGCACGATCAGCCCGTCACGCACTTCGTGGAACGCCGGTGGGGCCGGGGGAGGGTCATCGGTAAGAAGCGCGATCACCTTGGCCGGCCCGTGCAGGTGCTCCTCGATCGCGGTCGTCCAGTGGACATCCGGGTCGAGCAGGCGTTCCAGTCGCGGCCAATCGCGAGACTCGATCGTGGCAAGCACATTGCAGGCCGCTGGTACTTGCTCCGCCATGATCCGAGGATATTCGCGGCGTAGGAAGCTATTCGGGTCTTCTTAACGCTCTTGGACTCTATTTCGCCCCACAACAGAAAACGCCCCGGCGGGGAGCCGAGGCGAGTTCTGGGGTTACTACAGGGAGGAGAGAACTGCGACCGGCCGCGCGCCAGAGCGGATTCCTGCCTGTAGAGCGAAATCAAATCTGGCTGAGTCCGGTTGAAACCGGCTGAATTCGTGCCGGACTGTGGCACGACTGTGGCACCGGAAGGCTCAGCGGATTAGCTGAATCTCCGTGTCAACGTCAGCTTTAGCCCATTCGCGATCTGCCGTAAGCGCCGGGACGCCGAGGCGCTTTGCCAGCGCGAGACAGGCTCGGTCGGCCAGGGAGAGTCCCTGTGCCTTGGTCGTCAGGCGGAGATGGGCAATGGCGATGCAGTCCGCAGCGGTCATCGGCTCGATCATTAGTGCTCGCCTCGACCCCTCGGCTTTGCGCGTTTCGCTTGCCGCTCGGTCGGGGTTCCTGCCGCGTTCAGCAAGCTTGGTCAGGACCTCAGCCCAGTTAGCCACACTGATTGCTGCCCCGCCAGCGATTGCCTCAACAACGATCTCGGCCCCGTCCTCGTCGTGGAGGACAGCCATCAACGCCGAGGCGTCGAGGACCGCTGCCGCTTCGGCTTCAGGCACTGCGCCTAGGGGTCTTGCCCTCGCGGCCTTCGGCCTTCGCTTCGGCGCGCCGATCCGCGATCAGCTCATCGACCAAGCTCCGATCAGGGGCAACATCCGCGAACAACCCGCGCATTCGCCGCGCCGCCGCACGGCGGCGGTCTATCTCGGAGTTCGTGAGCTTGGTGGCTTGAGCCATGCCCAGATGGTACCGCCCGCCTCGGCGCATCTGCATCTCGAAACGGCGTGGCAAAGCGCGATTCAGCCGTCATCTTCACGTCCTCATGTGGGATCTTGTACCTCGTGGCCGCGCCTAGCCTGCGTCTTCTTGCCCTCGGAGAGCTTGCCGAAAGTGAGCGCGTTTTTAAGGCGTTGCTCGCCGAGAACGAGTCGCTGTTTGTCGAGCACAAGACCGATATCGCCAAAGGTGAGGGCTACCAATTGGCTAAGGCAGCAGCGTCATTTGCGAACACGCTTGGCGGCTGGATACTCGTTGGAGTCAAGAATGGTGAGCCAGTTCTCGGCTGGGAGCCTCCGCCTGCCGGATTCGTTGATGCTGTCAGGCAGCGACTTGAGGGGCAGATTGACCCGATTCCCTCGTTTGCAGCTGACGTCATTGAATTCGGCACTGGCTTGATCGGCGTGGTGCGTGTCTATGAGTCCACAGATACGCCTCATATCTTGCTTTCCGACGGCTCTATCGTTGTGCGGGAGCCCGCCCAGGATGCAAAGCTCCGCAAGCTTGGCCGCTACCAGGCGACCCCGATTCGCAGCCACTACGAGCTGGTTCAACTCGCCCAGCGAGGGCAGAAGGCCGAACGAGAGGCGGACGAACGGTTCCAGCCAAGGCGCTTGCCCCTTGTGGAGAAATCTCTCCGCTATCGCTGGGTGCAGGCGTCTGAAGGCGTGAGCTTCGACGGTGGGGACGACCCGGCATTGATTCTCCGCGCCGCGCCCCTCAATCTGAGTAGCCGATGGCGAGAGTGGGCCGTTTCTGAGGTGGCAGTAGATCGCATAACAGAGCTAGTCCAATCGATGATCGATGGCGACTCTGAAGTAGATGCACCAGAGCCGCATCCCAGCGGGGTCGCCGTGACTGCTCGTCAGCGCTATCCGGAAAAGTGGACTCCGGGAGGGTCCCGCTCCGTCACTCGGGTAGCGACTGCCGTTGTTGACTCTGGCGGGGTGATAGGACTCCGACTTGGATTTACGATGCAAGACGGGAGCGGCTACGTCAACGATTCGCGGGCCCTCGGCGATCCGGCTGATCTGGAAGCATTCGTAGATCCACTCCTGAACCTGCTTGCAAAGGCGCTAACAACGGCGGAACACCTAGGCCGTTTTGCGATGCACCTCATTTGGCTCCGTTTTGGCGTGCTGTTTTGTGTCGACCCGGAAAACGAAAGCCAGGGTGGACCGCCCGGCTTTGTGCCCGGAAGCGGACTTCTCACGATTGATGGTTTGGCAGATGCGATGGAGCGAAAAGCGCTTGCCCGACAGTGGTCCGAAGAGCTGCTTCGAGCAGGGGGAATTTCCGTTTGGCGGTCACGTTGAGTTGCTTGCTCGCGAACGCTGTCCAACCCCCTGTCAGGAGTGGCGAGCTTGAGTCAGCGCTGATCGCGCCGTGTCGTTCCCATTCAAGGACGCGCATCGCTTCTTCGTATTTGCGGGACCCCATCGCCGCTTGCTGCGGGATGTCCTCGACTGAGGGCTTTCGCCAATCCGCTTATGCGCAAACGCGCATTTGTAGACCGCAAGGGCTAACGGAGGTACCAAACGTGCATGCAGTCGATGCACGCAATCGAATCTCAGGTTAAGAAGAGGGGGTCCACTTTGGCTGCTCGCCGCCCTGTTGGGTGGAATGGCTTTCTGGATTTCACCCTCGCTTCGCCTCCCGCTTCCAGGGGGGCTGAGCCTGCTCACCGACAAAAGGGGGGTCCACTTTCGGCGCTCGCTGCTCTGTAGGTATATGAGAGCAGCATCCCATTCGCCGCTTCGCCTCCTGCTTCGGGGATGGCTTCGCCTATTGCTTCCCCCGTCGCTTCGGGGGCCGATTAGCCACAAGGGCAGGGAAACCCGACCGCAACGCCGTTTGCGGGCCTGGCGATTTGCCGACATTCCTACCGCACCTCCGGGTCAAAACATCAAGGGTGCCCTCGTCACTCTCTCGATCTTCTCCGCGTCCCTTGCACTCGACGCCTGCGCTATCGCCTCCGCGCTGGCTCCGCAACGCTTCTCCACCACGTCGGCAATAGCCCCAGCCCCACAGTCGATCACCGGCTCGGCGCTGGCTTCGCAGCACCTCGCCGTCAATCGTTCGCTGACCTGGCGACCAGCGTGAGTTGGCAAGCAGGCTCTCGCCTGCGAATCCCGGAAGCGACCGGCGAGGTGCTCGTCTCCATCGGCGAGCATCGCGTTCTCTCGACCGCCCATGTGCGAGCGATCCACTTCCCGGATCACAGTCCGCGCCGCACTCAGCAAGTCCTCTCCTGTCTGCGGCAGGCGGGCCTGGTCGCCTACGTCGAAGCTCGCCGCGCTCCCCGCCGCCTGTGGTTCCTCACCGAGCGCGGCGCTGACCTGGCGCTCGACGCCGGCGAAGTGGAGCGCCGACCAAAGGTCCTCAGTCCCCAGCAAGCGGCGGGACCGCTGTGCGCCCACACGCTCGGCGTCAACGAGGTCGGGATCAGCTTCCTGCGCGCGGCGCGCGAGTGCGGCGACGAATTCGGGCCGCTCTCCTGGCGGCACGAGGTCGCCCATCCCTTGAACCGTGGTCGCGGCCGCGCTCGCCGAATGCTGATCGCCGATGCGGTGCTGAGCTACGTGCGCGCCGACGAGGATCACATCGTCTTCCGTCAGTGCTTCGTTGAGGTAGACCGGGCGACGCTCTCGGTTGAACGCCTGGTCGCCGAGTTGGCCCGCTACGGCCAGCTTCGCCGCGCCCGCGACAAAGGCGGCGAGCCGCTGTGGCGCAGTCACTACCCCAGCTTCCCGCCTGTGCTTTGCGCCCTGGCCGGTGCCTCGCGCAAGGCGCTGGTTCGTCGGCGGGACATTGCGATCGCGCTGCTGGAAGGCCACCCCGAGCTATCACGCGCCTACGGCGGGACGATCAGCTTTTGCTTCTTGGACGACCTGAGGAGTCGCGGGCCTTTTGCGCCAATCTTCCGCGAGGTCGGCGAGCCGGATCGGGCGGTGGACTGGCTAGGCGAAGGGCACGGCGATTGACCAAGAAGCTCGCCGTCTCGATCCCTCGGATTGCCCTCACTCCGGCAGAGGCAGCGGCGGCCATCGGAGTTGGCCCGGATTTCTTCGATGCCAACGTGGCACCGGACCTGCGACTGATCCGACGAGGCCGCAAGCGCCTGGTTCCGGTCACCGAGCTTGAACGCTGGACGGCCGAGAACGCCGAGCAAGTGCTGAAGGGGCGATGACCCTGGACAAGCTTCTAGGCTGCCGGTCATGGCTGACGCCAAAGACGAGAAAGCGCGTCGCGCGGTGCGGGCCGCTCAGGCAAAGTTCAAGCGCGCTCAGGACGCGACTCGCAAAGAGCGCCGCGAGGCATTCGCTGACGCACAGAAAGCAGGACTCTCGCTGCGCGACATTGGCGAAGAGGTCGATCTGCACCACACCCGAGTCGCAGAAATCATTCGCGGCGAGTAGCTCTCAACTGTTGGGGAAAACCCAACGGTTGTGCTACCTTCGCCGTTCAAGCAAAAGCAGCGACCCGCCGCGCTCTAACGCGACGGGCCGCCTAACCACAAGGAAGGCAAAGCTTCCCTATGGCTGACGAGAACCCTAAGGGTCGAAGGTGCAAAGACCCATCCTCCCCGGCAGGGGAGGACACCCGAATCGAGAGCGCCATCCTGGCGCTGCTTCTCGAAGAACACCCGATCCATCTCACGATGGACGAGCTGATCTTGGTGCTGCACGCTGATCCCGAGCAGGGCGACCCAACGGACGCCGCGTTGCGGGCGGTGCGTGAACTGGTTGGTGCCGGACTGATTCATCGGGAGGGCCGCTTTCTCGCTCCTTCGCGAGCGGCGCTCTACTTCGACGCTTTGGAGGTCGGCTGATGTTGGACATCGCGGCGCAGTTCGGAGACAACCTCAGCCGCTGTCGCAAGCGTGCGGATATGTCTCAGGATGAGTTGAGCGTCCTGGCTTCGCTCCATCGGACCGAGATCAGTCAGCTTGAGCGTGGTCTGCGTATCGCTCGCGTCGACACGCTGGCGAAGCTCTACGGGAGCCTTGAAGTCGAGCCGGGCGATTTGCTGGTGGGGATCGTTTGGACTCCGGGCGACGTGCGGATCGGGAGCTTTAGGGAACAGGCTCCCGATGGCTGAGGGCATCCGAAAGCGGCACTCGAAAGGTTGCAGCGCTCGCGACGGCGGGCGCTGCAACTGCCACGCAGGCTGGGAGGCGTCGATCTTCCTGGCGCGCGAGGACAGGCGAGTCACCAAGACGTTTCGCCAGAGGGCTGAGGCAAAGAGCTGGCGAGCGGAAGCAAGGCGCGCCGCCGACAAGGGAACCCTGCGAATCTCGGCACGAGACAGTCGGACCCTTGCTGGGGCGCTGCGGCAATTTATTGCCGGGATGGAGGAGGGAACGATTCGCCCGAAGGGCCGTGAGCGCTACAAGCCGAACACGATCCGCTCGTACGAGCGGGCGCTGCGAGTTCACATCGCGCCGACCGGCGTCGGCAGAGTCAAGGTGGTCGATGTTCGCCGTCGCGACCTCCAAGCTCTTGCCGACGAGCTGCTTGGTACCGGGCTCTCGACCGGGACCGTCAGCAATGTCCTTAACCCGATTCAGGCGTTCTACCGTCGCGCTCTCGACCGTGACGAGCTGATCTACAACCCGTCCGAGCGGATCGACCTCCCCAATGGAAGCTCAAAGCGACCGAAGCGGATTGCCTCTCCCACGGAAGCAGCGGCGCTACTCGCTGCGCTTGATTCAGAGGACAGGCCAGTTTGGGCTACCGCCTTCTATGCAGGGCTGCGCCGTGGCGAGCTTCAGGCGTTGCGTGTCCGCGACATTGATCTTCAGTCGAACCTGATCACCGTTGAGCGCGGTTGGGATCAAGTGGAGGGCGTGATCGAGCCGAAGTCACGCGCAGGGAGTCGCGGCGTCCCCTTGCTGTCGATCCTGCGCGGCTGCCTCAATGGGCACCTACGCAGGAGCGGCCGGAGCGGGGAGGACTTGGTGTTCGGGCGTACGACCGTCGAGGCGTTCTACGCTGCGACCGTTGACGGACGGGCCAAGCGAGCGTGGCGAAAGGCGAACGAGCGGGAGCAGGCCGCTGCGCAGGAGGCGGGCAGAGAGCCCGTCCTGCATGACCCGATCACCATGCACCACTGCCGCCATACCTTCGCTTCGCTGCTGATCGACTCTGGCGCAAACCCGAAGGCGATTCAAGAGTTCATGGGCCACTCGAAAATCCAGACCACCTTCGACGTCTACGGCCACCTACTACCCGGCAGTCGCGACGAAGTGCGGGAACGGATGGATGCCTATTTGCGTCGTTCTTAGTTCCGAATCGCGATCCCATCCGATCTCACTGCGAAGCTTCCAGGACAATGGCATCGTTGCCGGGAAAATCCGAGCCGCTATTCCTTACGAGGCTTGAGCACAACGAGCACAAATTCATCGAGCGTTGCGACGGCGACACCGATGGGGTCGTCATCACCCTGCGCTTCGACTCTCCGCCGAAGCACGGCCGCTTGAAGCGCGCGGCGATGGAAAAGCGCCTGCCGTTCGTGATCGATATCGAGACTTGGCGCTTGGTATTCCTCTCGGGACCCGAGGATGAGTCCTTCGGCTCGGACATCCACACGTCTCTTGCCGCCGCAGTTCCCTTGCCGCTTGGGCCAGAGGCCTTTGATAATCAGGCCGCGCTCGAAACGTTGGTCCGCGCTACGGCTCAGGCGCAGGCGGGAGCGCTTTACGCCTTCGCCCCGTACTTCCAGCTGACCTCGCTTGAGGATCCCTGGCTTGAGGTCAATCTGCGTGCGATCCGCGAGATGCGCCGCGTTGCTCCGCGTGAGCCGCTCGCGGCCTGGGTCTACGTCAGCTTCGAGGCCATGATGGAAGGGATCGTGCCCTATCTGGCTGAGCGTTACCGGCGCGAGCTGCCAGCAGGCACCGTCGTCGTTCTCACCGTCAGCGATATTCGCGCTGGTGAACGTACGCCAGAGGAGATCGCTACCTATCTGAATGCCATTGAGTCCTTTCGCGCGAACGGCTTGCACGTGATCGCTGACCGCGCGAGCGAGATTTCGGTCGCCGCCGTCGCCAGCGGTGCGGCGGGCTGCATGCTTGGTAATCGCATCTACCGGACTGCGCCCGCCAGTCCAATTTGGGAGAACCGCTTCAACCCGGCGATTAGGTTGCGCTACTTCGATGGCGAGCGTGTCGAGAAAGTGGACCGCGAAAAAGCCAGGGCGCGAGCACAAAGGGGGAACCTTGGTTGTCGCTATGCGCCCGAGGATTGCGATGCAGTCAATGCCGACAAGCGGCGCAATATCGAGGTGCGTCTCCATGCTGCCCATGAAATGCGCGACACATTGCGGCGCGCTGACCAACTCGGGGCGGTCGCCTTGCAGCAACCGTGGAAGGGAGCGTCGCTAAAACAGCTGCGCGAGTTCGCTCAGGCTTTGGCGCTGGTTGAAGCCCGAAGCCAGGAAGCGTAGGTCCACTCACCGAGCGAGCGGGAGGTCGCCGCAGCGGCAACCTCCCAGGCGACGCATTCAGGTGGGGTCTTGTTCAGCGCTGCGGCAATCCAGTGAGGCATCTCAAGGCGCGCTTCGCTCGCCGCCGTATTCCATGCGCCACTGATCTCCTCCGGCAGGCGGAGCGCCAGCACCTCACCGGTTTTAGCGGCTGGGTGGACCTTGCGAAGCTCAGCGGCGTAGCGTCGTAGCTCAGAGGCGACAGGAGCTTGCCCCTCGTCCACCGGCGAGGTGGCTGCGAGGTCGAGCTGCCCGACTACCTCACAGCGCGGGCGACCGGTTAGAGATGAGATCTCGCTCGATAGGCGCGAGGACTCGACAGCGATCCGCACCCAGAGCTCGGTTGGGAGCGCCGCCTCCCTAGCCTGCTCCCAGACCAGATCGCGGGTCGTGCTGTCGAGCGGAATCCAGGCGGTAACCGGCAGCTCGCCTGGGCGAAAAGGCGCAGACGCCAGAAATGGCGCAATCGGCGGGCGCACCGGGGTTGGTTCGGCATTCGCAAGCAGGCGCAGCCGTGGTTTTCCCCTTCGCTTGTCGGTATCGCAGCGCACTGGAACTGAGTCTTTTCCGCTATCCCTTCTGCTCCTGCGTCGGGATGCACGCTTGCAGAGCCTTCAAGTACCCACGGTATCCGAGGCACGCTGTCGGCACCGCCCGGTATGCGCAAGGTCGCGTGACTGTGGCACCGACTGTGGCACCGCGCCGCCGGGGCCGGTCACGGACCATCGGCGACAAGCTGCCGACGCCCGCAAACCGCTCTAGCAAGCCCACAACAGAAAACGCCCCGGCGGGGAGCCGAGGCGAGTTCTGGGGTTACTACAGGGAGGAGAGATATGTATCTCTATATATGTGGATCCGTGGGAGGTAGGTGGGCCCTTTGATGTGTCGCGGGCAAATCATTGTGGGAAGCAATGAGAGCCATATGTGCGACGCTGGACCCAGCCAAAAAGTCTTTTGCTATCTGCCCCTTATCGGTCGTCCTCTGCGAATCCTTGAACAGCATACGAACGTATGTGCGGTATGTGTGTGAGTGCGATCACAGACTCCGCCTCGCCTGCCGAGCGCCTTGCTGACTGGCTCTTACCCGGCTTTCGGGCATGGAATCAGCCCTGGGCAAAGCGTGGTTAAAAAGCTGTGCCCGGGCGCGATTGGCCCCCGGCTCACCGGGCCGGCGCTACGGTTGCGGCGATGAAGAAGGCGCGGATAGACGCTGTCTTGGCTGAGCGAGGGCTCTTCCCTTCACGCACGGCTGCTGCCGGGGCGGTGCGGGCCGGCTCAGTGCGGGTCGGACGCGACGGTCCGGTCGCTCTGCGGCCGAGCCAGCTGGTCGAGCCCGAGGCCGCCCTGATCGTCGACGAGGGTCCGCGCTACGTCTCACGCGGCGGGATCAAGCTTGAAAACGCCCTTGACACGCTGGGTATCGACGTCTCCGGTCGCGACTGTCTCGATGTCGGCGCCTCCACAGGCGGCTTCAGCGACTGCCTCCTGCAGCGGGGCGCCGCGCGGGTGGCGGCGGTCGACGTCGCCTATGGACAGCTCGACCTGAGGCTGCGCGAGGATCCGCGGGTGAGCGTGATCGAGCGCCTCAACGCCCGCGAGCTCGAGCTGACCGATCTGCCTTTTGTGCCTGAGCTGGCGACGATCGACGTCTCCTTCATCTCGCTGACCAAGATCCTGCCGGCCGTTGCCAGTTGCTTGGCCCTTGGCGGCGAAATTCTGGCGATGGTGAAGCCGCAGTTCGAGCTTGGCCGAAAGCGGGTCGGTAAGGGGGTCGTGCGCGATACCGGAGACCGGCGCGAGGCGATTCTTGCGGTCGCTCGGGCCGCCAACGAGCTGGACCTTCCCGTGCGCGGCTTCGCTTCATCCGGACTGCCCGGCCCAAAGGGAAATCGCGAGACCTTCGTCTGGTGTGGGGGCGAGGGCGACGAGCTTTCCGACCTCGAGGCGGCGGTCGCCGCGGTGGTGGAGTCGGACGCGTGAAGACCGCGGCGCTGATCACCCACTCGCATCCGCCCGCCGCGACCGAAGCGGTCGAGGTTGCCACCGCGGTCGCGCGCGAGGCCGGTTGGCGCCTCGTCGCAACCGCGGCTGAGATCGAGAAGCACAGCCAGGCCGCGGACGGGATCGAGCAGGTCGACTCGCTGCCCGGCGATCCCGACCTCTGCCTCGTGCTCGGCGGCGACGGCTCGATCCTCTACGCCCTGCGCAGCTTCGCCGGCACCAAAGTTCCGGTCTTCGGGGTCAACTTCGGCACGGTCGGCTTTCTCGCCGCGGTCGAGCGCGACGATGCTGCCGAAGGCATCCGCCGCGCGCTGTCCGGAGAGACCGAGACGATCGACCTGCCGGCGCTGGCGATCGAGATCGAGGGCGAGCAGCGCTTCGCCCTCAACGACGTCAGCTTCAGCCGCCGTCCCCGCGATCGCGTTGCCGAGCTGAGCTACCGGATCGCCGGCGAGGAGGTGGGCAACGTGCGCTGCGACGGCCTCGTCGCCGCCACCCCGGCCGGCTCGACCGGCTACAACCTCGCCAACCAGGGCCCGATCCTGGCCTGGGGCGTGAAGGGCTACGTGGTCAGCTACATCGCACCGCACTCGCTCACCGCGCGCGCTCTGGTCGTTGCCCCAACCGACGTGCTCACGGTCGGCAACGCGACCGGCCGCGAGCCGGTCGACGTGGCGATCGACGGCGCCCAGGTCACCACCCTCGCCCCCGGCGCCGCCCTCGACGTCAGCTTCGCCGACTCCGTCGCCTGCCTGGCTCAGCTCCCAGGAACCAGCTTCTACCACCGCATACGCGAGAAGTTCGGCCACCTCGCCGTCTAAGCCGACGCACCCGGTTCTTTAGGGTTTTGCCGATGGAGCGCAAGTGGTGGACCCTTCTTCTCGTCTCGATCGCGACGTTCATGCTGCTGCTCGACGTGACGATCGTCAACGTCGCGCTGCCCGACATCCAGCGTGAACTGCACGCCAGTCTCTCCAGCCTGCAATGGGTCGTCGACGCCTACTCGCTGATGCTGGCTGCCTTCCTGCTCACCGCCGGTTCGCTTGGGGACCGGCTGGGACGGCGGCGGGTCTTCACGATCGGCTTCGGCATCTTCACCTTCGCCTCGTTCCTCTGCGGCATCGCCAATGACCCAACCCTGCTCAACCTCGCCCGCGGGCTGCAGGGCATCGGCGGTGCCGGCATGTTCGCCACTTCGCTGGCCCTGATCGGCCAGGAGTTCCACGGCAAGGACCGGGCGACGGCATTCGGCGTCTGGGGGGCGACGGTCGGCGGCGCCGTCGCGGTCGGGCCGCTGATCGGTGGCATCGTCACTGAGAACTTCGGCTGGGAGTGGATCTTCTTCCTCAACGTCCCGATCGGGATCACGGCGATGGTCCTGACCGAGCGCAAGATCGTCAACGTCTTCGCCAAAGACCCGGAACCGATCGACGTGCCCGGCCTGATCACCTTCTCGCTTGCCCTCTTCCTCTTGATCTTCGGCCTGATCCGGGGCAATCCCGAGGGCTGGACCAGCGGCCTGATCCTTACCTGCCTGATCGGGTCGGCGCTGCTGCTGGCGGCGTTCATCGCGATCGAGCTGCGCAGCAAGCACCCGATGCTCGACCTGAGCCTGTTCCGCAAGCCCGCCTTCAACGGCGTCTCGGCGGTCGCCTTCGGGCTCTCGGCGGGGATGTTCGCGATGTTCCTCTACCTGACCATTTACATGCAGGGGGTGCTCGACTACTCGCCCCTGGAGGCGGGCCTGCGCTTCCTGCCGCTGACCGTGCTCGGCTTCATCGTCGCGCCGATCTCGGGGGCGCTCTCGAACAGAATCCCGATTCGAGTCCTGCTCGGCACCGGGCTTGCGGTGGTCGGGGTCGGCCTGCTGCTGATGAACGGGGTCTCACCCGACTCCGGCTGGACGACGCTGCTGTTCGGCTTCCTCGTCGCCGGCATCGGCATCGGCATCACTAACCCAGGTATCGGCCAGGCGGCGATCGCTGTGGTGCCGGTCGAGAAGTCCGGCATGGGATCGGGGATCAACACCACTTTCCGCCAGGTCGGGATCGCGACCGGCGTCGCCGGCCTGGGGGCCGTCTTCCAGTCGCGCGTCGACTCGAAGCTCTCCGAACTGCTGCCACACGCCCCAAGTGGGCTGGGGGAAATCGTCGCTTCGGGCGGCTCGCGCGCTGCCGGCGCGGTGGCTCCGGCCCGGATCCGCCCCGAAGTGGTCCACGCCGCTAACGTCGCCTTCGTCAGCGGCTTCAACGAGATCATCCTGATCGCCGCGATCCTCTCCTTCGTCGGCGCCGCCCTGGGCTTTGCCCTGGTCAGATCCAGCGACTTCGTTCAACACGCCGCACCCGAGGCAGCTAAAGAGGACGCGGCGGCCGAAGCGGTCGCTGCCTAGTAGTCGGCTTCACCCGCCGCGCTGAGTGGTACACAGGGTTCGTGCTGCGCGAGTTGCGAATTGAGAACCTGCTGCTGATCGAAAAGGCGGAATTGCGCCTCGGTGAGGGTTTGAATGCGATCACCGGTGAGACCGGCGCGGGAAAGACCGTGCTCGCCCACTCGCTCGACCTGCTGATGGGCGGCAAGGCGCGGCCGCAGATCGTCCGGCCCGGGGCCGAGGAGGCATGGGTCGAGGGGGTCTTTGACCTCCCTGAAGGCCTGCTCGACGATCCCGAGATGGCGGAGATTGCCGAGCGCTTGCCTGAGGGGGCGGATGAGGTGGTCCTCGGTAGACGGGTCGGCGTGGGCGGCCGGACCAGTGCCTTTGTTGCTGGACGGTCCGCTTCGGCATCCGATTTGAAAGCGTTGGGCGGGCGCCTGCTCGCCTTCTACGGCCAGCACGAGCACCGCAAGCTGACGATCTCCTCGGCCCAGATGGACGTGCTCGACGGTTTTGCCGGCCCGGCCCAGCTCGAGTTGCGCGAGCGCTACCGCGCGACGCATCGCGAGTGCCTGCGGCTTGCCGCTGAGCTGGCCGAGCTGCGCGAGCGCGACGGCTCGCGCGAGCGCGATCTCGACCTCTACCGCTACGAGCTCTCCGAGATCGAGGAGGTTGCACCGGACCCAGACGAGGAGCGGGAGCTGGGCGGCGAGCGCGAGCGTTTGCGTCACGCCGAGGGGCTGCGCGAGGCGGCGGCCGGCGCGCACGCGATCGCGCTCGGTGCCGAGGAGGATGGCGGCGCGGCTGTCGCGCTGGCCCAGGCCGAGGCGTTGCTGCAGGGAGTCGCCGGAGTCGACTCCGATCTCGATGCGCTCTCCGCCCGCCTCGGCGCCCTCGCGATCGAGCTTGGCGACGTTGCCGCTGAGCTGCGCGATTACGTCGACGGCCTCGAGGCCGATCCGGGCCGCCTCCTTGCGGTTGAGGAACGGCTGGAGGCGCTCGATCGGCTGCAGCGCAAGCACGGCGGCAGCACTGAGTCGGTCCTCGCCCACGCCGAGCGCTGCCGGGCTGAGATCGCCCGCCTGGAGAACGCCGGCGAGCGCGGCGAAGAGGCTGAGGCGGCGTTGGCCGAGGCCGAAGCGCTTCGCGCCAAGCTCGGCGAGAAGCTCGGTAAGGCCCGGGCAAAGGCGGCGGGGCCGCTGCAGGCCGAGGTCGCCGCCGAGCTGGAGCGGCTGGCGATGGCGGGGGCCCGACTCGAGGTCGTGCTCGAGCCGCACCCCGATCGGTTTGGGGCGAGCGGCATGGAGACGGTCGAGTTCCGGCTAGCTCCGAACCCGGGCCTCGAGCCCGCGCCGCTGCGCGACGCCGCCTCCGGCGGCGAGCTCTCGCGGGTGATGCTGGCGCTGAGCAGCCTCGCCGGTGCTGTCGGGGCTGCCACGCTCGTCTTCGATGAGATCGACGCCGGCGTCGGCGGTAAGACCGCGCGCGCGGTCGGCGAGCAGCTTCGCTCGCTCGGCAAGGACCGTCAGGTGCTCTGCATCACCCATCTGCCCCAGGTCGCCTCGCTGGCTGATACGCACTTCACGCTGGAGAAGGACGTCAGCGGTGAGCGCGCCAGCGCCAGCGTGCGCCGGCTCGACGGCGACGGCGTGGTCGAGGAGATCCGCCGCATGCTCGGCGCCGAGGACAGCGACGAGGCGGCGACCCGGCATGCTCGTGAGCTGCTCGCCGCCGCTTAACGCGCGCGTAGCCTCCTTTTAACCGCTTGCCTAGGCGGATAACCTGCTTCGGTGGCAACCGCCAGTCGCCGTCGCTTTCCCGCCCTGCTCTCGCGCCGCAACGGGGCGGCGCCGGTTGAGGCGATCGAAGGCCGGGTGCGCCTCGGCCACCGCACCAAGCACCTGGTCAAACGCCTCGTTCCCGGCGACGTCGCCGTCATCGACCACGTCAACATCGACCGCATCGCCGCCGAGGAGCTGATCTCGACCGGCGTCCGCGTGGTGATCAACGCCTCGCCGTCCTCCAACGGCCGCTACCCCAACGCCGGGCCGCTGCTGCTGGTGCAGGCGGGAGTGCGGCTGATCGACGTCGAGGAGGTCGACCCCTTCGAGTTGCTCGCCGATGGCAACCGGGTCACCGTTGCCGATGGCGTCGTCTTGGGCGGCGGGCGTGAGCTCTTGCGCGGGCGCATGCTCGGCCTCGAAGAGCTCGAGCGCCAGCGCGACGAGCAGCTCGAGCGGGTCGACGAGGCGCTGGCCGAATTCGCCGAGAACACCGTCGCCCACGTGCGGGGGGAGACCGACCTGCTTACCGGCAGCGTCGAGTTTCCGCCGACGCGGGCCTCCTTCCGCGACCGCCACGTGCTGATCGTCGTCCGCGGCGACCGCCACCGCCGCGACCTCAAGGCCCTGCGCGCTTACATCCGCGACGTGCGCCCGCTGGTCGTCGCCGTCGACGGCGGCGCCGACGGTGTGCTCGAGGCCGGGATGAAGCCCGACGTGATCCTCGGCGACATGGACTCGGCCGGCGACGAGGCGCTGTGCTGCGGCGCCGAGCTGATCGTCCACGCCTATCCCGACGGGCGTGCACCCGGGCGCCAGCGCCTGCTCGACCTCGGTCTCGATCACACCCTGCTGCCGGCCGCCGGTACCAGCGAGGACGTGGCGATGCTGATGGCCTTCGAGAAGGGGGCGACGCTGATCGTCAGCGTCGGCGCCCACTTCAACTTGATCGAGTTCCTCGACCGCAAGCGCGGCGGCATGTCCTCGACCTTCCTCACCCGGCTGCGGATCGGCGAGAAGCTGGTCGACGCCAAGGGGGTGAGCCGCCTCTACAACCCGAGCTCGCCGTTCGGGCCGATGGTCCTCTTCCTCGCCGCCTTCATGGTCCTGCTGGCGATCGTCGTGATCACCTCCCCGGCGCTCAACGACCTGGTGCAGCTGGTCTGGTTGAAGATCAAGATCTGGCTCGGCCTGTAGGGCCAGCATCTAGCCTGTCCGCCTGCCATGGGTTACAGCGCTCGATACCACGCGGTCTCTCTCGTTGCCGTCTTCCTCGCCCTCGCGATCGGGATCCTGATCGGCGCCGAGTTCGGCGGCGACGCCCTGACCAGCACGCGCAAGAACCTCGAGCGGAGTCTCACCGGCAACCTCCAGGACGAGCGCGAACGGGCCGATGAACTGAACGGCAAACTGGCCCGCTCCAACGAATTCGCCGGCCGCGTCTACCCGGCGCTGGTGCGGGAACGGCTGGCCGGCAAGCGGATCGGCGTGGTCGCGCTCGGCGACCTGCCGGGCGACACCAGCGCCGCGATCGAGGAAGCGCTCGGCCCGACCGGGGCGCACCTGGTCGGCATCGGCGTCGTGCGCGAGCCGGTTGACCTCAGTGGCCTTGGCAGTGTGCTTTCCAAGACCCGCTTCGCCAACATCCGCAGCAACGAAGAAACGCTGGCCGAATTCGGCAAGGGCGCCGGCCGTCAGTTGGTCCGCGGGGGCACTCTGCTCGACCGCGTGCGCAGCCACCTCTTCTCGCGTGCCAGCGGCAACTTCGGCGGGCTCGACGGGGTCATCGTCGTGCGCCAAACGCCGGAAGAGATGGGCGCCGTGCAGCGCGCCAAGGCCTCGGCGCTCGAATCGGCGCTGATGACGGGGATGACCGGAACCCGGGCGCCGGTAGTCGGCGTCGAGACCTCTACCGCCGAACCGTCCTCGGTCTCCTTCTTCGCCGGCAACGACCTTTCCAGCGTCGACGACGTCGAGACCCCCGCGGGCAAAGTGGCGACGGTCTTCGCCCTGCTCGGCGCCGAGGGCAGCTTCGGCATCAAGGGCTCGGCCGATCGTCTGTTGCCCGACTTGCTGCCCCCGGCGGGCTCCTCCGAACCGTGACCTGGCTCGGCTTCCCGGTCGCGATCGCGGTCGCCCTGCTGGTCGTGCCCGCGGGGGTGCGCGGGCTGCTCGATGCCGGCCTGGTGCGGACCAACTACCGGGGTGCCAGCCTCGCCTTCCCGCTCGGCGCGGTGCTGGCGACGGCGGCGCTCGTCGCCTTGGCGCCGCTGGCCTTTCTCAACGACCGCGCCGACCTCGATTTGCTCAGTCCCGAACTGCGGCGGTGGATGCCCTACTTGCTGGGCGTCGTCTTCCTCGGCTTTCTCGATGACGCGCTGGGCCGCGGCGAGGACACGGCCGCGCCACGCGGCTGGCGCGGGCACGCTCGGGCCCTGCGGGCCGGCAGCCTCTCGACTGGTGCGATCAAGGCGCTGGGAGCGCTTGCGCTTGCCGCTTACGTTGTCTCCGGCCGCGGGCTCGAATCCTGGCGCTACATCGCCGACGTGATCCTGCTGATCCTCGCCACCAACCTCTTCAACCTGCTTGACCTGCGACCGGGGCGGGCGGAGAAGGGCCTGGCGCTGCTCGCCGCCGGGCTCTGCCTCGGCGCCTGGACCTTCGCGCCGCTGGAGCTGCTCGGCATCTTCGCCGGCCCGGCGCTGGTCGGCGCCGCCTTCACCCTGCGCGAGCGGGCGATGCTGGGTGACACTGGCTCCAACCTGATCGGCGCCATTGGCGGGGTCTGGCTGCTGACCACTTTGGGCCCCGACGCGCGTCTGATCGCCCTTGCCATCGTCGCCGGACTTACCATTTACGGAGAGTTGCGTTCGATCTCGGCGACGATCGAATCGGTTCCGCCATTGCGATGGCTAGACTCGCTCGGCAGAGCATGAGCAGACCTTCCCAAGGCGACACCAGATTCATCTTCGTCACTGGCGGCGTGGTCTCGGCTCTCGGCAAGGGGATCGCCGCGGCCTCGATCGGCCGCCTGCTTCGCTCCCGTGGCTACCGGGTGCAGCTGCAGAAGTTCGATCCCTACATCAACGTCGACCCGGGGACGATGAGCCCCTTCCAGCACGGCGAGGTCTTCGTCACCGAGGACGGCGCCGAGACCGATCTAGATCTCGGCCATTACGAGCGCTTCACCGACGAGAACACCTCGCGCGCCTCGAACGTCACCGCCGGCTCCGTCTACAACTCGGTGATCAACCGCGAGCGCCGCGGCGATTACCTCGGCGCCACGGTGCAGGTGATTCCCCACATCACCAACGAGATCAAGAACCGGATCCGGATCGTCGCCGAGTCGCAGTCGGTCGACTTCGTCATCACCGAGATCGGCGGCACGGTCGGCGACATCGAGTCACTGCCCTTCCTCGAGTCGATCCGCCAGCTCTACACCGACCTCGGCCCGAAGCGCTCGATGTTCGTGCACTTGACCCTGGTGCCTTATGTGGGTCACGCCGGCGAGCTGAAGACGAAGCCGACCCAGCACTCGGTCAACGAGCTGCGTCGGATCGGGATCCAGCCGCACGCTTTGGTCTGCCGCTCCGAGGGTCGCCTCGACCGCGAGATTCGCGAGAAGATCGCCCTCTTCGCCAGCCTGCCCGTCGACGCGGTGATCTCGGCCAACGACGTCGACAACATCTACAAGGTGCCACTGGTCTTCCGCGCCGAGGGCGTCGACGACTTGGTGCTCGATCACTTCGAGATGGAGGCGCCTTCCTCCGACCTCTCTGAATGGGAGGCGATGGTCAAACGCGCCGACGAGGCCGAGGGCAAGGTGCGGATCGCCCTGGTCGGCAAGTACATCCAGCTCGCCGACGCCTACAAGTCGGTGATCGAGGCGCTCGAGCACGGTGGGATCCACCACAGCGTCAACGTCGAGGTCGAGCTGGTCGATTCCGAGAACTTCGACCAGGAGCGGCTCGAGGGAGTCGACGGCATCCTCATCCCCGGCGGCTTCGGCGAGCGCGGCATCGAGGGCAAGGTCGCGGCGGCGCGGATCGCCCGCGAGCGCTCGATTCCCTACCTGGGAATCTGCCTCGGCATGCAGATCGCCGTGGTCGAGTTCGCCCGCACGGTCGCCGGCATGGACGGCGCCAACTCCGCCGAGTTCGACCCCGAGACGCCCTTTCCCGTGGTCGACCTGCTGCCCGAGCAGAAGGAGGTCTCCGAGATGGGCGGCACGATGCGACTCGGCGCCGACCCGGTGAAGCTGCACGAGGGCACGAGGGCGGCTGAGATCTACGGAGAGCAGGTCATCTACAAGCGCCACCGCCACCGTTACGAGGTCAACAATCAGCTGCGGCGCCGGCTCGAGGACGAGGGCTTGATCTGCGGTGGCACCTCACCCGACGAGCGCCTGGTCGAGATGGTCGAGCTTCCCGATCACCCCTTCTTCGTCGCCTCGCAGTTCCACCCCGAGTTCAACTCGCGGCCCAACCGGCCCGAGCCGCTCTTCCGCGAGTTCGTCGGCGCCGCCGCGCACCACGCCGGCGAGCAACCCGCCGAAGGGGCGGAGCTGTCCGACGATGAAGCGCAGGGCAGTGAAGCCGGCGTTCGCCAGTCGCACTGACGCGACCGTAGCTCCCGGTTAGCCTGTCTCGCCGTGGAGAGATTGCACGAGACGTTTGTGCGGTTGTGCGAGATCCGTAGCCCGACCGGTGAGGAGCGCGAGGTGGCGGACACGATTGCCGCCGAGCTGCGCGCGCTCGGGCTCGAGGTCAGCGAGGACGGCGCCGCCGCACCGGCTGAAGCCGGTGCGGGCAACCTGCTCGCGCGGCTACCGGGTCGCAGCGATGAGTGGGTGATGTTCTGCGCCCACATCGACACGGTTCCGCACCAGGGGCAGGTTGAGGTGATCGAAACCGATGGCGTCTTCCGCAGCGTCGGCGAGACGATCCTCGGCGCCGACAACAAGGCAGCCGTGGCGGTCTTCATGGAGCTGGTCGCGCGCCACGCGGGGAGCGATGGGCCGCCGCCGATCGGGATCGAGCTGCTGCTGACCGTCGCCGAGGAGCAGGGGCTGCGCGGGGCCAAGGCCTTCGACGCGAGCCTGCTGCGCTCCAAGTGCGGCTTCGTCCTTGACCACGCCAGCTCAGTCGGCGAGGTGATCGTCACCTCGCCGACCCAGCAAAGCGTGCGCGCGGATTTCACCGGGGTGGAGGCTCATGCCGGTATTCGGCCCGAGGACGGCAACAGCGCGATCGCCGCCGCTTCGGCCGCGATAGCGCGCATGCAGCTGGGCCGGCTGGATGAGGAGACGACCGCCAACGTCGGCGTCATCCGCGGCGGCACCTCGGGCAACGTCGTGCCCGGCCACTGCGAGATCGTCGCCGAGGCGCGCAGTCTCGACGCTAACCGCGCTGCCGAGGTCGCCGGTGCGCTCAGCGATGCCTGCGCCTGGGGCGCCAGTGAGCACGGCTGCGACGCTGACGTAAGGGTCGAAGAGCTCTTCCGCGGTTACAGAATCCCGCCGGCTTCGCCTGCCCTCGCCCTTGCCGAGGCGGGCCTGCGACGCGCCGGCTTCGAGCCCGAGCGCACCGCGACCGGCGGCGGCAGCGACGCCAACGCGCTGATCGTCGACGGCTTCGACTGCATCCTGCTCGCCAACGGCACTGAGGCGAACCACACCCCGGACGAGGCGGTCAGCGCCCGCAACCTCGACGCGATGCTCGAGGTCTGCGAGGGGATCGTCGCCGAGGCTGCCGCCGCGACGGAGTCGTGAAGCGAGGGCGAGTGGTCGGCCCGTGAGCGGCCGGCTGAAGCTGCGCCGCGGCGTGATCGTGGCGGCAGATCCGCTGACGGTTGAGATCGACGGCGAGCGCCGCCCGGCCTGGGCCGACGAGGCGCTGCTCGGCGAAATGCACGAGGGCGACGAGGTCGTCGTCAACGTCGCCGCGCTCGACCTCGAGCTCGGCTCGGGCGGCTTCGACGTAGTCCACGTCAACCTCACCCGCGGTCTCGAGAGTGAGGGCGGGGTCGACGAGCACGTAATCAAGCTCAACTACACCTCGATCCAGCACCCGGTCGACCCGGTCGAGCTTCCGGTGCGCCTTGTGGACGCTGGGAGTGCAAAAGGCGCACCGGAACGGGGGGAGGTGTCGATGCCCGTCTTGGTCTTGCCTCTTCACGGGCACTTGGCGCCGGCGGCTTGGGCCGCTGCCCAGGACTGGCCGAACGCCAAGGTCGGCTTCCTGCAGACCGGGGGAGGGGCGCTACCGGGCTCGCTCAGCCGTGACGTTGTCGAGCTGCGCGAGCGCGGTCTGCTCTGCGGCCACATCACGGCTGCCCCAGCCTACGGCGGCGAGTATGAGGCGATCTCGGTCGCCGGCGCGCTCGATGCCGCCGCCGGCAAACTGAGCTGGGACGCGGTTATCGCCGGGCCCGGGCCCGGGATCATCGGCTCTGACACGCGCCTCGGCCACGGCGGCATCGCCGCGCTCGACACGTCCCACGCCTCGCTCGCCCTCGGCCTGCCAACGCTGATCTCGCCGCGGCTCTCCTCGTCTGATCCCCGCGAGCGCCACACGCCGGTCAGTCACCACACCCTGACCGTGCTGGAACTCCTCCTCGGCGCCGTAGAGATCCCGGTACCGACCAACGAGCCGGTTCCGATCGCGATCCTCGCCACCGCGGCCGGCTGGCGCCACCGCCTGCGCGAAGCTCCGGTCGACCTCGCCGGTTACGCAGCGACCGGCCTGCCGGCGAAGACGATGGGCCGCGACTTGGAGGAGGACCCGCTCTTTTTTTCCGCCGCGCTCGCCGCGGGCGCCGCCTTGCGCCGCAAGGGTTGAGCGGCGGCGGGGAGAACACCCCCGCCATGTCAGTTGCCGCAGCGCCCCCTGCCCGGACCGAGTCCCGTTTCGAGGGCCTCGTCCTCGACTTCCTCTCCTACCTGGAGCTGGAGCGCGGCCTCTCGCGCAACACGCTCGATGCCTACCGCACCGACCTGCACCAGTACGGCGAGTACCTCACCGCCCATCACATCGACGCGCTGACGGCCGGCCCAGCCGAGATCGGCGAGTTCCTGGCCGAGCTGGCGACCGGTGAGAACCGGCCGGCCTGCTCCTCGGCGACAGTGCACCGCAAGGCCGCCTGCCTGCGCTCCTTCTACAAGCAGCTGCGTCGCGACGAGCTGATCGGCGATGACCCGACCGCCGCCCTGAGTGCGCCCCGCCGGGCCAAAAAGCTGCCGCAAGTGCTCAACTACGCCGAGGTCCAGAAGCTGCTGGCGGCGCCCAGCGGCGACGAGCCGACCGCTCTGCGCGACCGGGCGCTGCTCGAGGTGATGTACGCCTGTGGGCTGCGCGCCTCGGAGACGATCGGGCTCGAGCTATCTGACGTCGACCTGCACGAGGGGTTCCTGCGCGCCCGCGGCAAGGGCAACAAGGAACGGCTGGTGCCGCTCGGCCGCCAGGCGATCGCGGCGATTTCTTCCTACCTACGCGGGGGTCGTTCCAAGCTGATCGGCGAGCGCCACGAGGCGAGGCTCTTCGTCAATTTCCGCGGCGGGCCGCTGAGCCGCCAGGGTCTTTACAAGATCGTCCAGCGCAACGCCCGCGCCGCCGGCCTCGCCGGCCAGATGAGCCCGCACACGCTGCGCCACAGCTTCGCCACCCACCTGCTGGCGGGCGGCTGCGACCTCCGCGCCGTGCAGGAGATGCTCGGCCACGCCGACATCTCGACCACGCAGATGTACACGCACCTCTCCGGCGAACAGCTCAAGTCCGTCTACTTCAAAAGTCACCCGCGCGCCACCGCCTGAGTCAAGCCCGGGGCTGAGTTTGAGGTTTGTCTGGGATAGACGGGACAAACCTCAAAGTCAGCATTCGGTAGAACTGCGGGATGCCCGAGCTGCCCGAGGTCGAGACCGTTTGCCGCCAGCTGGAGCCGGAGCTGGAAGGGAGGCGGATCGAGCGGCTGGAGGTGCTCGATGCCCGCTGGTGCCGGCCGATGGCGCCCAAGGCACTCGAACGAGCCGTCAAGGGCGCGATGATCGAGGGACTGGGGCGGCGCGGCAAGTACCTGTTGCTTGCGCTCGAGGGCGAGCGCACCCTGGTCATGCACCTGCGGATGACCGGCAACCTGGTCCTAGTCGAGGGCGAGAGCAAGCTCGACCCCTCCGAGGGGCGGCGGCTATACGAGGCCGAGCGCTCTACCTCCGAACGGCACCTGCGGGCGCGCTTCACGCTCGACGACGGCCGCGAGGTCTGGTTCACCGACCCGCGTCGCTTCGGCGAGGCCTTCCTGATCGACAATGCCGACCTCGAGGCGCGCTTCGTCAAGCTCGGGGTCGAGCCGCTCTCGGCCGACTTCACGCCGGAGGCGCTGGGCGCGATGGCGGCGAATCGCACAGTGCCGCTCAAGTCCTTCCTGCTCGACCAGTCGGGCGTCGCCGGCGTCGGCAACATCTATGCAGACGAGGCGCTCTTTCGCGCCCGCCTGCACCCGCTCTCGCCCGCCGGCTCGATGAAGCCTGAGCACCTGGAGGCGCTGCGCGACGCCGTAATCGCCGCCCTGGAAGCCGGGATCGACGGCGGCGGCGCCTCGATCGACGACTACCGCGACGGGCGCGGCGAGAAGGGCACGATGCAGGACGAGTTCCTCGTCCACACCCGCGAGGGTGAGGCCTGCCCGCGCGGCGACGGCACGATCCTCCGTATCGTCGTCTCCGGCCGCTCGACCTACTTCTGCCCGAGCTGCCAGGTGCGCCTGCGCAAGAAACCGCGTCGTAGAGGCGCGATGCGCGCCAGGTAGGAGGACGCGGGCGCCGTCCGGTTCGTCGTTCACCGTAGGTGGGCTATGGCCGGAAAAACGCTGAAGACCGAGGCGGTGGTGCTGCGCAGCATCCGCTACGGCGAGGCCGACCGCATCCTCCACCTCTACTCGAAGACGAGGGGCAGGATCGGCGCGATCGCCAAGGGGGCGCGCAAACCGAAGTCGCGCTTCGGCGGTCGCCTCGAGCCCTTCTTCCGGCTTGACCTGATCCTGCACGAAGGCCGCGGCGAGCTGCTCACCGTCACCAACGCCTCGACGCTCGACGGCTACCCGCGCCTGCGCGCCTCCGGCCCGGCGCTCAACGCCGGCGCCCGCGCCTGCGACGCGGTGCTGCGCCTGCTCGACTCGGCCGAGCCCAACCCGCCCGCCTACAACCTGCTCTGCCGCTACCTGGCGCTGCTCGACGACCCCGACGAGGCGGGCGCGGCGAGCCTCGAGACCGCGCTCTCCTTCCGGCTCAAGCTCGCCCTGGCGGCCGGCTTCGCGCCCGAGCTCGCCTCCTGTGCCAACTGCGGTGACGCAGAGCACCTGAGCGGCTTCTCCGGCGCTGCCGGCGGCGTCGTCTGCGTCAGTTGCGAAGCGGGCGGCTTCGCCCTCTCGGAAGACGCGCACAGCTTCATGGTCGGGGCGATTGGCACTCCGCTTGCCGAGGCACCCGCGTCCGAGGAGCAAGCGCTGCGCCAGGTCGAGCGCGCCGTCAGGGAGACCCTTGAGCATCATGCGCACGTGCAGCTTCGATCCGCAGCTTGAGGGTCGGTCCCGGCAGGGGTTCCGCTTAACTTTTTCGATGAAGACGCGGGGAGCTGGCGCCGCAAGGCATTGCCGAAAAAGTGCAAGACGCTCCACCCCTGCCGGGACCGACCCTTAGGATCGACGGATGGAGGCGACCGCGACGTTTGAGGACCGGGTGCGCACCTGGGAGGCGGAGTTCCTCGTTCCCGAAGCCACTCGCTCCTACCCGGCCCTGCGCGCTGTCGAGGAGCCCGACAGTCCAGTCCGCACGCCCTTCCAGCGCGACCGGGACCGGATCGTGCACAGCAAGGCCTTCAGGCGGCTCAAGCACAAGACGCAGGTCTTCGTCGCCCCCGAGGGCGATCACTACCGGACCAGGCTGACCCACACGCTGGAGGCCTGCGGGATCGCCCGCACGGTTGCCCGTGCGCTCGGCCTCAACGAGGACCTGACCGAGGCGATCGGGCTTGGTCACGACCTCGGCCACCCGCCTTTCGGCCACGCCGGCGAGGAGGCGCTGGACGGTGCCCTGCGCGAGCGTTGCGACAGCGGCTTCAAGCACAACGAGCACTCGCTGCGCGTGGTCGAGGTGCTGGAGCGCGACGGCCGCGGCCTCAACCTGACCGAGCAGGTGCGCGACGGCATCCTCAACCACACCGGCTCCCGCAAGCCGGCCACCCTGGAGGGGCGGATCGTCAAGCTGGTTGACCGCGTCGCCTACATCAACCACGACATCGACGACGCCCTGCGCGCCGGCGTGCTGCGCCCCGACGACCTGCCGACGGCCGAGATCGAGCTGCTCGGCGAGACCGGCTCGGCTCGCATCGACACACTCGTGCGCGACATCGTCGAGCGCTCTCGCGCCGAGGGCGACATCGTCCAGAGCGATGAGATCGGCGGCGCGATGCTGCGCCTGCGCAAGTTCATGTTCGACCGCGTCTACCTGGGACCGCTGGCGCGCAGCGAGCACGAGCGCGTCCACCGCGCGATGCGGGCGCTCTTCGACCACTACATGGCGCATCCCGACGAGGTTCCCGAGATTGAGCCCGGCGCGAGCGACTGCCAGCGCGCCACCGACTACCTGGCCGGGATGACCGACCGCTACTGCATCGCCAAGTACGCCGAGCTGACGATCCCCGAGGAAGCGCCATGGCACTGATCTCGAGCGAGAGCCTGGAGCGGGTCAAGCAGGCGGTCGACATCGTCGAGGTGGTCTCGGCCCACACCGACCTGCGACGCCAGGGAGCGCGCTGGGTCGGCCTCTGCCCCTTCCACGAGGAGCGCACCCCTTCATTCTCCGTCGACGCTGGGGAAAAGCTCTACCACTGCTTCGGCTGCGGGGTCGGCGGCGACACGATCAAGTTCATCGAGGAGAAGGAGGGACTCGGTTTCGCCGAGGCGGTCGAGCTGCTCGCCGATCGCTACGGGGTCGAGCTGGAGCGTGAGAAAGAGGACCCTCGGGCGGAGGCCAAGCGCCAGCAGCGCCGCCGCCTCGGCGAGCTGCTCGATCGCACCGCCGGCTTCTACGCCGCCTATCTCTGGGATTCCGATGAGGCGGGCAAGGCGCGCCAGTACCTCGCCGAGCGCGGCCTCGGCGAGGAGGTGCTGAAAGCCTTCGCCGTCGGTTTCGCGCCGAGTGCCTGGGACAAAGTCCTGCTGCGCGGCCAGCGCGCCGGCTTCAAGGTCGAGGAGATGCGCGGCGTCGGCCTCGTGCAGAAGGGGAGGGGTGGCGGCGAGTACGACCGCTTCCGCTCCCGAATCATGTTCCCGATCCGCGATCGCCGCGGCCGCACCCTCGGTTACGGCGGGCGGGCGATGCGCTCCGACCAGGGCGCGAAGTACGTCAACACGGCCGAGACCGACTTCTTCCACAAGAGTCACATGCTCTACGGGATCGACCTGGCAAAGGCCGCGATCGCAAAGGAGGGGAGGGCGGTGGTGGTCGAGGGCTACACCGACGTGCTTGCCCTGCACCAGGCGGGGATCGAGGAGGCGGTCGGGGTGATGGGCACGGCGATCACTGACGAGCAGGTCGCCTCGCTCTCGGGCATGGTCGACGAGGTGATCCTGGCGCTCGATGCCGACTCCGCCGGACAGGAGGCGATGCTGCGGGCGCAGCGGGTCGCCGCTGGGCGCAAGATGCGCCTGCGCGTCGCCGCGATGCCGGCCGGGGAGGACCCGGCCGAGATGATGGCCGCGGAGGGCGGGGCCGAGCGCTTCCGCGCCCTGCTCGACGGCGCGGTCGAGCTAACTGCCTTCCAGGTCGACCTCGTGCTTGCCCGCACCGATGTCTCCTCGCCGGCCGAGCGCGATCGCGCCCTCGCCGAGGTGGCGCCGATCATGGCTGGGCTGGGGGAGAGCGCCAGTCGTGACGACCTGGTGCGGCGGGTAGCCGAGCGGCTCGACCTGGAGCCGGCGATGGTGATGGGCCGGGTGGTGGCGGCGCAGCCGCTCAGCGGTGGCCCCGCCGAGCCCGAGGCGCCGCGTGGCGGCCCTGCCCCGCAGCCGCGACGCACGGCCGAGCTGACCTCACGCGAGCGCCGTGAGCGCGCCCTGCTGGCGATGTGCATCGCCTTGCCCGACGAGGGCAAGGAGTACCTGGCCAAGCTGACCGACGAGCACCTCACCAGGCTCGGTGCGCGCGCGGCGGCCTGGATCCGCGAGAACCCCCAGGACCCCGCCTCCAACCTGCCTCGCGAGGACGCCGAGCTCTCCGGTCTGGTCGCCGAACTGATCATCACCGCCCACGACGAGCCCGCCTCACCCGAGGCGATGGAGCTCAACTTCCTCCTGCTCGAGCAGCGCCGCATCGAGGCCGAGATCGCCGCCGCCGGCGAAGCAGAAGACCCAGAGCGCCGTGCCGCCCTGAGCATGGAGCGCGCCGCCCTCGTCCAGCGCATCGCCCACGCCGAGCGCGTTGGCGGTTAATCGGTACATTCCTGACCGGTATTCCGGGGTAGCTCAATCGGTAGAGCACGCGACTGTTAATCGCGGGGTTGTGGGTTCGAGTCCCACCCCCGGAGCTCTAGGCCGGTGCGCGGGTGCGGGCCAGCTGCTCGACCAGCTCGGCGCCGCGCTCGGCGCCGTCATGCTCTTGGGCCCAAGTGGCCAGCTCACGGGCGCGAGCGGCGAATGAGCCGTCCTCGAGCAGTCGCTGCGCGGCCCAGCGCAGGGGGGCTGGCTGGCAGAGGCGCCAGGGCACCGAGAGGCCGCAGCCGGCCCAGTCGACCCGCATCGCGGTCTCGCTCATGTCGCCGATGATCGGGCAGATCAGCACTGGGGTGCCGGCGCTGAGGGCCCGGGCGACGGTGCCGTGGCCGCCGTGGGAGATCACCAGTGAGGCGATCGGCATCAGCTGGCTGTAGCTGAGCCAGTCGACCAGGACGGCGTTGGCGGGGACCTCGATCGGGCGCTGCGGAACGACGCGGTTGGTGGTCGCGACCACCCGCACTGGCTCGTCCGCAAGCGCCGCCAGCGCGGTGCGGACCAGGTGGTTTTCGGAGTCATGTGCGGTGCTGGGCGCGACGAGGACGAGTGGTGCCCCGCCGGGGGGCAGCTCGATGTCGGGGTGCGGGATCTCGAAGGTCATCGGGCCGGTGATCTCGACCCCGGCGGGCCACTGGCGCGGGTACTCGAGCTGCGGGAAGGTGCCGACCAGCGCCAGCGCGGTGCTGATGCCGCCGTGGAAGCGCTCGACCGGCGGCAGGTCGAGGCGCTCGCGCTGGCGGTTGAGGTCGCGCCGGCCGTGCTCGAGGCCGACGTTGAGAGCGCGCTGCCCGGTGCGCCAGACGGCGCGCCCGAGCGGCGTTCGCGGCGGTTGCAGGCCGATCGCGAAAAAGGGCAGGCCCGGCTCTACCACTGGGTAGATGTGGGGGATCAGGGTCGCCAGCGGCACACCCGCCTTCTCCGCCGCCAGTGACGGCGCCAAGGTGAGGATGTCGCTGACGACGGCGTGCGGCCGCATCTCTTCGAGCAGTGGCAACAGCGCCCGCGCTGCCTCCGCCGCGTGTTCGCCCTCGGCGGAGTCGGGATCGGGCGGAGGGAACATGCGGTATTCCTCGGCCGCGGCAAAGCCGAGCCCCGCACCCTCGACGGCGGCCCGCCGCTCCTCCCAGGTCTCGATCGTGACCTCGTGACCGCGGCCGCGCAGCGCCCGTCCCAGCGCGATCGCCGGGAATACGTGCCCAGGGTCGCCGAAGGCCGCGACTAGGAATCGCATGTTGACGAGGTCCAGACGTTGCCAGGCAAGGACACAGGAAGCGCGAATAGCAGCGCTATTTGCGCGACCGAGGGCGCCGCCTGGCGGCGTCTGGGGCCGTCAGGGGGTATCGAGACCCTCGCCAGGTCGGGTGAAGACGATCTCCGGCACGTGGCAGTTGCGCGAGGTCCGCAGCAGGAAGCGGACTGCCTCGCCGAGATCCTCGGGGCGGATCATCTCCTCGCCCGGGATCTGCCCCTGGACGAACTCGGTCATCGCGGTCTCGACGAACCCAGGCGCCAGGGCGGTGCACTGAATGCCGGCGCTGCCTACCTCGCGGTGGGTCGACTGGGTGAAGTTGATCACCGCGGCCTTGGTCGCGGCGTAGATCGAGAGCCAGGCCTGGCCGCCCTTGCCGGCGATCGAGGCGGTGTTGACGATCAGCGCCTTGCCGTGCTCCGCGCCGGCCGCTTTCAACATCGGCAGGCCCTCGCGGGTGCCGATGATCAGGGCGCGCAGGTTGACGCCGAGCTGCATGTCGAGGTGCTTGGTCTGGATCTCCTCCATCGGCGCCCCGATGCCGACGCCGGCGTTGTTCATCAGCACGTCGAGCCGGCCATAGGTCTCCCGGTGCTTGGCGAAGACGCCGACCACGTCGTCCTCGTCGGTCATGTTGGCGGCGAGGCTCTGCACCTCGAGGCCGTCGGCGCGGAGGCCCTCAGCGGCGCTCTCGAGCTTGTCGGGCCGCCGTGCGGAGACCGTCAGGGCATAGCCTTCTTCGCCGAGCACGCGGGCAACCGCCAGCCCAATTCCACTCGACGCTCCGGTGATCAATGCCGCTCGCTCCGCCAAGGCCCTCTCCTTTTGCTCGACAGCGTTCGCCGCGGACCCTATCTCGCGTCGGGAAGACGCGTGGATCGCGCTACGGCCGGGACAGCGGCGTGAATAACATGCCGCCGATGCTCTCTCGCCGAGCCCTCGCTGTTCTCGCCTGCCTGCTCGCCATCGCGGCGGTCGCGCTGCCGGGCTGCGGTGGCGGCTCCGATGGCACTACCGGCTCCTCTGGTTCGGGAGAAAGCCGCCCCGCGCCGCCCAAAGACGCCTTCCCCAGTGCCAAGGGCAAGAGCCTCTCGCAGGTGCTTGAAGCCGCCGACGCGCCCTCGAACCTGGTCGTCTCCCCGGCCGCGCTGGTCTTCTACAAGGGCGAGAATCGCTACACCTTTGGCGTCTTCCAGCGCGACCGCACTCAGGTGCCCGACGCCGACGTCGCTCTCTACTTCGCCAAGGTGCCATCCGGCAAAACCGGCAAGGCGGGCGGCGGGTTCGATTCGACGGGGGGGTCGACCAGCACAAAGAACGCCGAAGAAAGAGCCCTCGACGAGCCGGCGGTCGGTCCTTTTCCGGCGAAGATCGAAAGCCTGCAGACCGAGCCGGCCTTCCGCGCCCAGACCACGACCAGCGACCCCAATGCCGCCACGGTCGTCTACTCGACCAAGGTCGACTTCCCCAGCAACGGCGAGTGGCGCATCGCGGCGCTGATCAAAAAGGACGGCGAACTCACCGCGTCGCTGCTGCCGAGCGCCGTCGTCGGCGAGTACTCGAAGATCCCCCAGGTCGGGCAGAAGGCTCCGCTGATCCACACGCCGACCCCCGCCGACGTCGGCAACGACCTCTCCAAACTAACCACCCGCATCCCGCCGGATACGCAGCACGAAGTCGACTACGCGGACGCCTACGGCAAGGAACCGATCGTCTTGCTGTTCGCCACGCCGCAGTTCTGCCAGAGCCGGGTCTGCGGGCCGGTCGTCGACGTCGCCGAGCAGCTCAAGCAGCTCTACGGCGATAAGGCCGCCTTCATCCACATGGAGATCTACGACGACAACGACCCGAACAAGCCGGTGCGGCCTCAGGTGCAGGCTTTCCACCTGCCCAGCGAGCCATGGTTGTTCGCGATCGGTCGAGATGGAAGGATCAAGGACGTGATCGAGGGCGCCTTCGGCGTCGAAGAACTGACCCGCGTGGTGAAGGGACTGACCGCAGAATGAGTGAGAAGACGAGCCCGAGCCCCGATGCCGAGCTGCTGGCCTCCTTCGCCGAGGAGGCGAAACGCCGCTGCGACGTGATCGCGGCCGGCCTGGCAACAGAGACCACCGATTTCGAGACGATGCGGATCGAGGCCCACGCCCTGCGCGGCGCCGCCGGTGTGATCGGCCTGCGCCGCCTCGCCGAGCTCGCCGGCCTGATGGAATCCGACCTCGCCGAAGCAAAGAAGACCGGCTCGATCCGCGGCGGCCGCACCCACCAGATCGCCGATGCCGCCAAAGCCATCTCCGAGGGCGCCGCAGCCGCCGCCAAAGGCGAAGAAGAGCCCCCCGACGTCGGCCGTTCCCTGGCGCAGCTCTTCAGCGCCTAGTAGAAGGACCTAGCGCTACCCTCCTCAGCCAACGGGGCGGTAGCTCAGTTGGTTAGAGCAGCGGACTCATAATCCGTCGGTCGAAGGTTCGAGTCCTTCCCGCCCCATGGAAGTACCTGCAAATAGCTAAGTTCTGAGCGGCGCAATTTCATCTAGTCCCAAACTTGGTCCCGAAATGGTCGCGAGATCAACCGCTAGAATCGTTCTATGAGTAATCCTCTGCACCTCACGATCCTCTACGAGGAGGGAGGCGACGGCTGGATCGTCTCCTCGATTCCCGAGGTTCCCGGCGTGCTCAGCCAGGGCCGAACCAAGGAGGAGGCCCGAGAGATGGCACTGGACGCGCTCGGGGGAATGCTCGAGTTGCGCGCAGCCGAGCACGAGCCGCAGGGCAAAGCAGTTGGCAGCGAGTCGCTGAATATCGTTGCGGCGTGAAGCGCCGAGATCTTGAGCGACATCTGAAGAAGCACGGCGCTCGTTTGTTGCGTGAGGGCGGCCGGCACAGCTACTGGGGCATGGACGCCGAGCGCTCGACCTCGATACCCCGCCATCGCGAGATCGCCTATCCGCTGGCCCGTGCGATCTGCAAGCAACTTGACATTCCTCCCCCCGAGGGCTCACGGTGAGTGCAATCGATGATTCTCAAGCCGTGGGGGAAGCTGCTGGTAGGGAAAGTCGTGATCCTCGCAAGGAGCTGGCCTACAACGAATCGCTGAGGGCTCTAACGCAGCAGGCGAGCGTGCTTGACGCTCTGCGAACTCGAACGGGAATTCTACTTGCGGCACTCTCGGTGACCGCCACGTTTCTCGGATCCAAGGGGCTGGCCGATGATTCTCTCGCCAGCTTCGGTTGGGCAGGAACTGGGGCGTTTGCTGTGGCGGCCTTGGCGGCACTCGGAGTTCTTTTGCCTCGGGACAAATGGGAGTTTTCAATGGATGCGAACACCATCATTGACGGATACATCGAGGATCCTGATCCTGCCAGCCTGGACGAGATGCATCTCGAATTCGCGCGACTGAATCAGCACTGCTTTGAAAAAAATAAACGTCGCCTGGGGTGGCTATTCTTGTCGTTCCGAATCTCGGTAGCCAGCTTGGCGGTGTCTATTGCCTTCTGGCTCGTCGCGATTTCAGGATCAGAAAATGACCAAGAGATCCAAACAGGGAACCAGCAAGGGTCCGTCGCGAGGGGGGCGAGTCCAGAAGCGGGCCGACCTCAGCCTTCCGCCCGCCCGGTCATCGGGCGGCGGAAGTAAAACGCGCCCCAATCCGGTTCAGCAGGAGACTCGCAACAAGCCGAAGGGCTGACTGGCCGTTCACGGCTCGTTCGTGTCGGAAACTTGGTCCCGAATTTGGTCCCCGACTCAGCCGGACTCCCTGGACGTAATTTGCTCTATCAGGCCAGATTCGCCTCTATAGACGGGTTCCGGCGCGACCCATAATCCGTGGGAGCGCAGGTTCGAGCCCTGTCCGCCCCACTAAGAAAAGCCAGCTGCCTCGCGCGAGGGCCGCTCGTCGAGCGTGATGTGCCCGTCTCGCTAGTTCGGTTCTAAGCGAGAGCTGCCACGGCGGCGATCAGACGGCGGGGCAACTCCTCTTTGGCCAGGGAGAACTCGGCCCACATCCCGCCGGCGCCTTCCTTGGCTGAGGTGGTGAACTTGTGGCGGCCGCGAGAGTCGAGAACGGCCAGCCGCGCGAAGCGTTCGCTCGGCACGAGCCACAGCGGTCCGATCTCGAGCCGTTTCGGGTCGGCGACGACGAAGAGCATTTGCAGGTCGGGTCGCGGCTCAAAGGTCGCGGCGCGCACCTGGGTTTGGAAGCGGGAGCGTTCGGCGAGTCCTTTTGCCGTCGAGAAGCGGCTCTTGACCTGTACCGCCAGCGTCTGCGGCTGGCCGCGCAGTTGAAAGACGAGGTCGACGCCCTCGTCGTCGACCAGTCCCGTCCAAGCGTTCAGCTCGCCCTCGCTGCCGAGTACCGCGAGCGCCGCGACCAGGTGCTCAACCGCCTTGCCCTTGCGGGCGGAGTCGGCATGGATCGAGCGGCCGGTGCTCATCGCCTCATCCTCTCCTTGACCTGGGCTTCGTGGCAGTCCTTGTACTTCTTGCCGCTCTCACACGGACACGGGTCGTTGCGGCTGATGTCCTTTGCCTGCTGGGCGTCCAGCGCTACGAAGGCGTACTGGTTGTCGCGCAGCATGGCCCGCACCTCGCCTGCCACACCCTCGCCGAGGCGGTAGTGATCGACCAGCAGCGAGAGCAGCATGCCGTGGTTGTAGTAGGCGCCGCTGAGGGCACTGTCGAGCAGATCTGAGCCCGGTCCCAGCCGCACGCTCATCCCAGTCGTCCCCTCGCTGTTCGTCAGGGGGTTGAGGACCAAACCGAAGAGGCCGATTGCGCTCGCGTGCAGAACCTTGTTGTTCTGGCGGTTCTCGTAGCGCAGGTAGGTGTGCAGCACGCTCCGCCCCGGCTCCTCCCACTGCCCCTCCACCTCGGCGATCAGCTCGCGCACGTTCTTGTGGCCGGTCCAAAGGCGGTCGTTGTGGGAGCCGAACAGGCGCTTTGCCTCAGCAAGTTCCGCGGGTTCGAGGCGCACTGCTCCCTGCGGGTCGGGTGCGTCGGGTTCGATCTCGCGCGCCATCTCGCCGATCTGGTGCAACTCGAACTCCATCGCCTTTGGAAAGCGGCGCTCGGCCTCATCCTCGTTGGCGGCGATCCAGTGGGCGACCGCCATCCCCTCAAACATGGAGCGGTTTAGCATCGAGGCCTCGCGGCCGTAGCCGGATTCGATCAGCCGCAGTGCTGCCTTGAAGGTCGTCGTTCCCCGTGCCATTGCCATCGTCAGGATGCGGTCGGCCTCGCGGCGCGCCGGGCGCTGGCGCGGCCAGCGCCCGATCACCCGGTCAGAGAGCTCGTCGAGTGTCCGTACCGCCGCCAGCTCCATTGCGAAGTACCGCTCGATCCTTGCTTCGACTTCCTTGTTCGATTCGTCTGCCATCAGGCGGCTGAGCCTACGCCGCGGGGTATCGGGATGATGCCGCCAACGAGGGTGCCAATTTCTCGCGAAATGGGTCGCCTCGGTGGGCAAACCGATCCAGACAGGTAGGAGCGGGCTGCGGGTCGGGTCGTGCAGACGTCGGACCGCAGCGCGCAAAGGCGGACTAACCGGCGCCAAACAGCAGTGCGATGACGATTGCGACGATCAAGCCCACAATCCCGCCACCGATGATCTGGGCCTGGTTGTCGGCGTCCTTAAACGCCTGCCATAGCCCCTTCTTCGGCTCGGGCGCTGGATGCCGTGGCGGTGGTGTGGGCCTGAGCTGGCGTTTCCGCTGGCTCTGTTGCCGTTCGCGTTGCGCCTCCGCTTCGAAGATTGCTTGCGTCGTGTCGCCAATCCCCGTCGCCGCTTCTTGGCGCTTGAAGTCGGCGGCGGCCTTCGCTTGTGCCTCGGCAGCACCCTTCCGGCGCTGTTCGGTCTCGATTCGCGCTTCGCCCTCCTCTTGCACCTGCGTCTTGATCCGGTTGACGGTGTCCTTGTCGGCACCGATGATCGTCACCGACGATTCGCGGCTCCCGAGGACGTGGTCGTTTAGCGCGAGCGTCAGCGAGAGGTTGTCGGTGCGGACCTCCAGCGACACCTCGAGGACCTTGTCGAGCGGGAATTCATCGACCCGTTCGCGGAGTTCGTCAAGCGGCACTGGTGGTTCCGGCCCGCGAGGGCCCAAGATGTTGAAGCTCAAGGCCGCGCGCGGCTCCACTGAGGCCGCCTGTCGGACGAGGTCGGTCATCCACTCCGCGTAGTCGGCTAGATCGGAGGTTGAGTCGAACGGCCAGAGCGCGAATTCATAGACGCGTGTGTAGGTGGGTTTGACCGGCTCGCCCATCAGTTGACCCTAGAGAAAGCTCGCACGACTCGAAGCCCAATCTGAGAGCGACCCGGCGAGCCCGACTCCGTGGCTATCTCGATCTTTGCCGATTCGCCGATGTAGCGGGCGTGAAAGTGCGGCAGGGGATGGTCGCCGAAGTACATCTCGATCACGATGCCGAGGAAGCTGCCGATCGGAGGCACTGACAAGTCTGGCGACGCCACCTGATGAAAGGCAGGCAATCCGCTCCAGCATCCAATGGACAAACTTGGTCCCGAAATTGGTCCCCGACTCCACCGAACTCAGCCGAACTCCCTGGACGTAATTCGCTCTATCGGGCCAGATTCGCCTCTATAGACGGGTTCCGGCGCGACTCATAATCCGTGGAGCGCAGGTTCGAGTCCTGCCCGCCCCATTCCCAGTGGGTCGCCTCTCTCGCGGCGGCAAAGTAGACTCGCTAAGTACCGAGATGAAGATCGCGGGATGTGGGGGAGATCGATGATGTTCGGGGGAGCCAGGGGTCCCTTGCGTACGCATGCACCTCACTCGTGGTTTCTGCGCCTGACCATTGCCGGTTGCTTGGCGGCGTGCTTGGTCGCATCGCCCGCGAGCGCTGCGCCAGGCTGGTCGCGCCCGATGAATGTCTCCGAGGCTATGAGCATTGGCGAAGAATCCCCGTTGGTGAGTGTTGATTCCGCAGGCAATGCGACCGCCATATGGCAGCGATACCGCGGCGGAAAACCCATCTACGAGAGCGCGGTGCAACAAGCCGGCGGACCTTGGTCTACTCCATCCCGTTTCTTTGGCGGTTTGGAAGATGTGTATGGATTGCAGATCGCCGTCGACCCCCTGGGCGACGAGACGGCCATCTGGGGGCGCCGTGTGGGTCGCTCCCGGGTCGTCCAGAGCTCGACCCGCTCAGTCGGAGGGATCTGGTCGGCGCCGGTCACCCTCTCCGCAGCTGGCGCGGGTTCGGCGCTTGTAGCGGCTGGCCCTGAAGGCAACGTGACTGCGGTCTGGCTCTTGGAACGGGAGGAAGGTTGGCGCTCGGTTGTCCAAAGCGCGACCCGGTCGGCTGGAGGGACCTGGTCGGCACCGGTGACCCTGTCTCCACCGAGAAAGGCCGCCCAATATCTCCAAATCGCACTTGACCCCAAGGGCGGCGCAACTGCGGTCTGGAGAGAGGAATACAGCGGTGCAATTGAAAGCTCGACCCGCACATCTGAAGGGATCTGGTCGGCGCCGGTCGCACTCTTTGCCAATGGAGTAGTTGGCGGTTGGCCGCAGGTGGCCGTGGATTCCCAGGGCAACGCGACGGCGGTCTGGGCAGGCAGTGCGTCCACTAGCCGTCGGATCCAAACTGCGACCCGCCCGGCCGGTGGGACCTGGTCGGCACCGGTCAGCATCTCCAAGGCGGGGCACCGCCACGTACAGGACCCGCAGATCGCGGTCAGCCCCCAGGGCGAGGCGACTGCGATCTGGCAACGTTCCAACGGTAGTTATCTCGTCGTCCAAGGCGCGACCCGCCCGGCCGGAGGGGGCTGGTCGAGACCGGTCGACATCACTACCGGTCACGGACGGGGTGGGCAGCATCTGCGGCTGGTGGTGGATTCCTGGGGCAACGCGACCGCGATCTGGGAGGGCTACGACACCCGCCCCGGCCCCAACTTCGCCATCCAGGCGGTGAAGCATCCGCTTGGAGGCGCCTGGTCGCGGCCCACCGATATCTCCCGCTGGACGAGGAGCCTCGGCAAACCGCAGATCGCTGTCGATCCGCAGGGCAGGTCAACCGCAATCTGGGCAATCGGTACTAAGGGCGGCGCAGTCATCCAATCTGTCACCTCGGTCAGGAAGTAGAGCGCACGCTGTCGCTTCATCCGTCGGGGAAGACGGGCCTTGATCGCGGTGCGCTGCGCTTATGAAAATCGCCGAGGCAAATCTGTGGTCTGAAGACACGAAACTTGGTCCCGAAATTGGTCCCCAACTCCACCGAACTCAGCCGAACTCCTTGGACGTGATTCGCTCTGTCGAGCCAGATTCAGCTCTGTAGACGGGTTCCGGCTCGACTCATAATCCGTCGGTCGAAGGTTCGAGTCCTTCCCGCCCCATAGGACGCACCGTCGTCGCTCGGTGTCTCTTTTCGCGCAAAGCGGCAACGACGGAGCAGTTCACGCTTCATTGGTGAGCGCCGCGGATCAGAAGTACCATCCCAAGCATGACTCTGCGCCAGTTCCGCATCGGGGGGATCGTCCTTTCCGCGGCCTCCGCTGGCCTCGGCATCTGGGCACTCGCTGAGGCCAAATACGGCACCGGCGCCTTCTGGCTGGCAATGAGCGTTGCCTGGATGCTGAACGCCCTCTTCAGGAACAACACTCTGCGAGCGCAAGAGCGTCGGCGACAGCGATTGGAGACAAAGTATGCGTCACGACCGATCCCGACGCCGCCGGACAACCCGCCCCGTTGGTGCAGCCTGGATAACCCGCCTGGTTGGTACTTGAATCCCGCCACCACCGAACCTGCGTACTGGTCTGAGATCGGTTGGCGGACGAAGGAGCCGGGCCCGACCTAGCCCGAATCGTTGGTGAAGAGACCGAAGGTCATCCAGGCGCAATTTCTTCATGAATGATCGGCACTCGCGCGAGGCGCGGGCATTTACGACTCGGAGTCAGCGCGCTCCCAAATCGCGCATAGCGGCAGCGCGGTCGCGCTCCTCATCCGCCCTAGCGGTCAAGAGGAAAGGCCGACTCGTCAAACGGCTCGCCCTCGAAGCGTCGGGCGAGCGCCTTTACAAGAGCCTCGAACTCGGGCTCGGTGAGGTCTGTCTGCATGCGGTTAACAAGCTTGCATGCCAGAACGACACTGCTCTCGTCGCCCGCCGTGAGGTGCGCCCACTCAGCCGACCTCCGCGTCCCCGCGGCGAGCTCTAGTGGCACGTTTGTGAAGTAGCAGCGGTAACCGTCGATCGACGGGTCGAACTGCCGCTTCATCGCCCGCAGCCGCGCTTGCTTGTCAACCGCCCGCCCGCGCCCCTGGCGGTCCTTGCGGGTCTCTATGCGGCCCATGATTGGCCGGCAGCGGGCACACAGGTATGACCCCGCGACCGACTGCCCGCCGCAGGCGCGGCAGGTCGTGCTGGCTGTCCAGTAGGGGTCGCTCATCACCGCGCTGGAGCCTAAGACACTGTCACTTCACCGCCGACGTCCGCTTTCGCGTGGAAGCGACAGTGCGAGATGCTCGACTGATGCGCGCCGAAACTTGGTCCCGAAATTGGTCCCCAACTCCACCGAACTCAGCCGAACTCCTTGGACGTGATTCGCTCTCCTGGGCCAGATTCGGCTCTATAGACAGGTTCCGGCTCGACTCATAATCCGTCGGTCGAAGGTTCGAGTCCTTCCCGCCCCACTGAGCGTCACCAATCGGTGTGGCATCAATTTGATTCCGCGCACCACGTGTGCGGCGGGTCTTCTTAGCGTCATCGTTGATGTCCTGGCTGCTGCCGACCGCGCTTCTGCTTCGGGCGGAAAACCCAATCCCCGACACTATTGGCGTCGGTGTTCTGTTCAGCTTTGCTGGGGCCGGCGGTGTCCTTGCCGTAGTAGTGGGGTCGATGTTTGGCATCTCCGATTCACGGCAGAACCGGTGGGCTCGCCTGGGCGTCAGCTTCGGCTTCGCCTTGGGGGCCCTGCTCTATGGGACTGCGCTGATCGGCCAGCTACTATGAAGACAATGCACCGCACATCGACAGCGAGCCTTGCGATCGGCGTATTCGCGATTGCCTTTGGTTCCATGGCTTTGGCCGCGGTAACCGGCACCGGCGCCGGCGGCATATACGCCTTCGCGTTCATCGGCCTATTTGCTTACTTTTTCTTTCTCATGTGGCCGGATCGCACGAGGTTCCGCAGGCGGTCGAATCGACGTTCCCGTGTAGTTCGGCAGCCGAGATAGGCTCGCGTCCGAGCCGACCGCCGCGGCTCTTTCAGCTAGTCGTGCCACTGTTCGCGCGCACCCGGTTTCCCTGCCGCTGATCGCCGCCTGAACCGCAGGCCCAGTTTCACTGCGCCTTGCCGGAGCAAATAGTCGACACATGCCCGGTTAATGGTGGCCATGATGCGTATCGCTCGTGGGGGGCTCCTAGGTTCGGAGTGAATCGGGTCAGGTTATCCAGGTAGTTGAGTGCAATTACCATTACGCTGTGACCGAAAGTGTGAAGCCGAGTGGCCCCACGAGCACCGATCTGGTCGAGGTAATGTTCACCGCCGATCGGGTTGAGGCCGAGATGGTCCAAGGCCTGCTTGAGGGCGAGGGTATTCCGAGCATGCTGCAGGCGACCGGTGTGAACGGCCCGCAGCTCGGGGTTGGCCTCTCGCCGCGGAGTCCGCAGCGGGTCATGGTTCGAGCCGAACATGCCGATCTCGCTCGGCGCCTGCTGGCCCGAGACACGGCGGACGAGGACTTGGACGTAAGTGAGCTCGCCAACGCCGGCTACTTGGACGAAGCAACCGGGAGGGGTCCGCGGAGCTATGGGGTGATCGGGGCCTACGCGAGGATCTGGTTCTGGTCATTCGCCGTCCTTGCGATCACCTTCGGGATCTTCATGCTGGTTCGCGTCACCTAGGGCTGATTGCCAGAAGGCGGTGGCCTCGATTCATCGATGGACTAGGCTCATTACAGGCGCAGCGTCGCTGTGCCCAAACAATCGAGAGGCGGTCCCTTGGATCCTGTCGGATATGAGCTTTGTACTCCCGAAGGCGGCAAGGGCGGTGGTGTTCGCGCAACTCGTGGCTTTGAGGCCGGTGAAACGGTGATGGTTGGATTCCTCGAAGGCGACGTTGCTCACAACGATTCGCACGCGACCCAGGTCAGTCGCACTCGCTGGGCCCGCCATGGTGGGCTCGGGCCCAAGGTCAACCACTCGTGCAGCCCCAACTGCGGGGTCGAGCTAAACGAGACGGGCGCCTGCGACTTCGTCGCCCGGCAATCGATCGCCAGCGGCGAGGAGATCACCTTCGACTACGCGATGCGCAACTACTCGATCGAACATTTCCCGGGTGGCTGCCTCTGCGGAGCGGACATCTGCCGTGGCGCGGTGACCGGCTGGAAGGACCTGTCGGCGGAGCGCAAAGCCGACTACGAGGGCGAGGTTGCCCCCTACCTGCTCGAAATCGATCGCGAGCTGGCCGGTTCACTGGTCTGAGACCATTTGGTGAATGGCTGACGCCCGCGAGCCAGACGACTTCGAGTCACTGGTAACGCGGGCAATCGACCGTCTGCCCGACGAATTCCAGGCGGTGCTGGCAAAAGTTGCCGTCATCGTCTCCGACCTCGGCGCCGAGGTACATGCCTATGGCCAGTACTTCGGCGACGGGGTTGCGCATGAACGCTACGAGGACCGGATCGTGATCTACCGCGACACGCTCGAACGCGACTTCGGTCACGATCGCGAGCAGCTCGCCCGCCAGGTCGAGCGGACCCTGCGCCATGAGCTCGCCCATCATCTCGGCTGGGACGAGGAGGGGGTTGGCGGCCTAGGGCTCTGAGGCGGCAGTTGACCGCCGTTTCCTCAGCTCGCGGCTGCGCTCCTTTGCCTCGCCGTATGAGGACTCGACCAGCTCCTTGCCTCCTGACCAGCCGAAGACCCAGGAGACGAGGATGATCGCGAGGATCACGTCCCAGGCGGAGATGATCAGCTGCTGGCCAATCGAGTAGGCGGTCGCGGTCTTGGCCGAGGTCTCGCCCGAGAGCGCGGCGGAGTTCATCGCCTGGGTGACGCCGACTCCGCCGGGGGTGGCGGAGACGCTGTTGGAGACCGAGTTCGAGGCGGTGACGGTGGCGACGTTCTCGAAGCTGACGGGAATCGAGTAGGCGCCGAGGAAGACGGCGACGATCGCCAGCCGTGCGGCATAGCTGCCCAGCACCGGCAAGAAGAGGCGGGTGGCGGCGCGCCGCGGCGAGCGCAGGATCGCGCCGCCGCTGATCAGCTGCTGGCGCAGCTTCTCCAAGCGCTCCCAGAAGATGCGGGCGAGCAGGACGAGGAGCACGATCGCGCCGACGAGGACCAGGACCACCAGCCCGGTGTGATCGGCGAGGAAGCCGAGCTTGATCGAGAACGAGCCGCTGACGGTGAGGAAGAGGTAGAGGTAGAGGGCGACGTTGAAGACCGAGAAGGGGATCTTCTCGACGATCAGGCCGGAGAAGACGAGCGGGAAGGTGGCGCCGGCGATCAGCGTGGTGAACATCACCAGCATCACGAAGGTGCCGAGGTTGGCCGGCAGGAAGCCGTTGAGCGCGACCGCCACTGCGTAGCAGGCGAGGATCAGCCGGAACGGCATCACGGCACTGGGCAGGGCCGCGCGCAGGATGCCGTACCAAGCGAGCGCCGCCAGGCTCGTCTGGGCGCTCTCCAGCGCCACCCCGGCGACGATCGCCCAGGGCGGCACGTCGCCGACCTTGTCGAAGAGATCGCTGATCCAGTCGAAGGCGGGCACGCCAAGCAGCTCGAGCAGGCCGAGCAGGAGCGCGACCACGCCGAGCCAGAGTGCGATGCGCGCGAGCCGGCGTCTCACCGGCGGCACCCTAGTCAACGCTGCTGACTACCCCCGCGCCGCCGGCGGTGCGAAGATCGCCGTCATTGACTGCAATTGAGAGGAGCTGATGTGTCAGGAGAGAGCTTGAATCGGAGGAGTACACGGATCGCGCGCCTGCTGCCGTTGGCGCTGGCGATCGGGGTCGTCGCGTTCGTCGTCGCTGGTTGTGGGAGCAGCGACAAGACCGACAGCATTTCCTCCGAAGCCCAGAGTCGGATCGAAAAGGGCAAGGAAGAAGCGCAGAAGGGCATCGAAAAGGCCAAAGAAGAAGTGAAGAAGGGCTTTAACGAAGCCGAAGACGCGGCGAAGAAGGGCGTTGAAAACGGTAAGGGTCAGACCAACAAGACGATCGAAAACGCCAAGAAGGAAGCCGAAGAAGGCATCGAAAAGGGCAAGGCAGAAGCCGAAACGGCGATCAAGGAAGCCGAAAAGAACTACGGCAACTGATCGTCGCGGAGCGGCCGGGCGACTAGCGGACCTTGCAGTCGCCCGGCAGCTTGCTGGTCAGTTTCTGGCCACCGGCGAAGCTGAAAGTCGCCCTGGCCAGTTCGTAGGGAACGATGGTGAATCCAGCAGGCGCTGCACAGCTGGCGCTGATGAAACTGCGCGGGCTGCCGCGGTAGCGGTACTTGCGGCCGATCGTCAGGTCGATGTCGGTGACGTAGCCCTTGTCCGAGGCAAGCCGGGGTATACGGGTCGAGAAGATCGTGCCGAACTTGCCTTTTGCGTTGCGAGTGATCCTGAAGGGAAGGACAAAGGCGGCGCGCACCGGGCTCGAGCCGTAGAGGTGAAGCAGGAGACCGGGGTGCCCTTTGGTCGAGCTGTTGAAGACCAGCACCGTGCCGCGGGCCGGGAAGACGGGTGATCCGCTGAAGTCCACATTGGCGGCAAAGTGGCCGCGGCCGACCAGGGCGCTGCGACAGACCGCGAGCGCGGCTTCAGTGCTTGTCTGTTGCAAGATGGGAGCCCCGCAGCTGGGGAGTCCGGTGGCCGAGACGACCCCGGCCCGGTTCATCGCGATCGAGATCTCACGCAGCTGCGGTGGCGTGCTGCCGTCGGTGGTACGGATCGCTCCAGCCAGGTGCACGGTCACCGGCGCGTTGCGCTCGCGCGGAAGCGCCTGGGGGAGCAGCTTCGCTTCGAAGGCGACGCGCAGCGTTCCCTGCTGGACGAACTGCCGCGCCGCGGCAACGCCTGCCGGCAGGCAGGCGAGCAGGACGGCGGCGATGGCGAGGCGTCGCATGGTCAAGTCCAGTGTAGGAAGGTGAGCGTTGCGTCTGGGTTAAAGCCCGGCGCGTGGCGGCGGGCTAGGGTTCGCGAATGGCTGAGCCGGCTCGCGGAATCGAGCTCTCCGACGGCGATGAGTTCGCCGGCTACCGGGTCGAGCGCCGCCTCGGTCGCGGCGGCATGGGGATTCTCTACCTAGCAGTCGAGCCGGGACTCGAGCGCCGGGTGGCGCTGAAGCTGATCGCGCCCGAGGCGGCCAGCGACGAGGTCTTCGCCCGTCGCTTTGCCGAGGAGTCGAGAATCGCCGCCTCGATCGAGCACCAAAACGTGGTGCCGATCTACGCCGCCGGCGAAGAGGCCGGCGTGCCCTTCATCGCGATGCGCTACGTCGCCGGCGCCGACCTCGCCCGTCGACTCGCTCGCGAGGGGCGGCTCTCGCCGCAGGTCACCGTCGACCTGATCGCTCAGATCGGCAACGGGCTGGACGCGATCCACGCCGCCGGCCTGATCCATCGCGACGTCAAGCCGGCCAACGTCCTGCTCAGCGGCGATGACGGCGGCGACCACGCCTACATCACCGACTTCGGCGTCGCCCGCAACGTCGCCACCGAGTCGGGCCTGACCCAGACCGGCCGCTTCGTCGGCACCCTCGACTACGTCGCGCCCGAGCAGATCTCGGGTGGCGCGATCGATGCCCGCGTCGACGTTTACGCCCTCGGCTGCCTGCTCTTCAAGCTGCTCACCGGCGAGGTGCCCTTCCCGAAGGATGGCGACGCGGCGCGCCTCTACGCCCACCTCAACGACCCGCCCCCGCCCCCGTCGCTCTACGTGCCCGAGGTCTCGATGGCACTCGACGATGTCGTGATCAGGGCAATGTCCAAGGATCCCGACGACCGCTATCCCTCGGCGGGGGACCTGGGCCGGGCCGCCCAGGCGGCGTTGCGCGGCGAGCGGCCGGCGGCTCCGGAGCGCACGGTCGCCACTGGTGCCGCGGCGACGCAAACCGCCGAGACGATCTCCACGCCGGTGGAGGAGACGCGGGTCTCGAGGCAGGTCGCTACCAAGCCGAACGGCGCCGGAGGCACTAACCGCCGCTGGGCCTTGGTCGGCGGCGTCGCCGCTCTCCTGGTGGCCTTGGTCGTAGTGGTGGTCCTGGTCGGTGGAGGCGGGGGATCGGGCTCCGACACGGCGGGGACCACGGCCTCGGAAGCGACCAACTCGGCCAAGAAGACGCCACAGGCGAAGCCCAAGCCCCAGACGCTGACCAAGTCCGAGCTGATCAATCGAGCTGACGCGATTTGCGAAGCGAGTCAGAACAGCTACAAGAGCGTCTTCTCCCGCGAACTCGAAGAAAGCCCCGATGTCGCCTACGCGACCACCCTGGCCGGCATCTCGCAACGCGCGGTGCTCCGTTTCCGCAAGCTCGTCCCCCCGCCCAACCTCGAAGCCGCCTTCAAGGACTACGTCAAAGCGCAGGAGCTGGTCATGCTCAATGACCGCCAAGCCCTGACGGCAGCCGAAGCGGGCGATGCCGGCGCTTACCTAGCGGCCCGCGAACGACGGGACGCCGAAGCCGGAAAGCGCTACGACTTGGCGCGCGAAATCGGCCTTGAAAAATGCAGCACCAGCCGTGGCTGAGGGGCCCGTAAACCGCAATGCTGAGCAGTAGGGGAAGAACTCCTCTTCCTAGGGACTTATGGCCGAGCACGCATTTGCCGACTTGACGATTCCGCTATGGCATATTGATGCCATGCGAACTACGCTCGATATCGACGATCGCCTTATGGAGGCACTGATGATTCGCCACCCAGGAGAGACCAAGACCAAAGCCGTCGAGGCGGCGATCGAGAGCTACGTGCGGCGAGGCGCCGTCGATTGGTTCCTTGCCCACGCCGGCGAGATTGAGATCGAAGATGTCTCAGTTGAGATGCGAGCGGAGGATCGGCGGGTCTGAGGTGGTCCTTCCGGATACTTCAGTCTGGGTCGACTTCGCTCGTCGCGGTGTCACCGGCAAGGCCGTGGACCTACGCGACCTCCTCGATGGCGGTGAGGTGTCCACCTGTGGTCCCGTAGCGGCGGAGCTTCTCGCCGGTGCCGAGGGCGATGTAGCCGAACGGATCTCGGCGACGCTCGCCTCGCTGCCATGGGCCGATTTGAGTCCGGGGGCCTGGCGTGATGCCGGGGTTGCCGCGAGACGGTTGCGCAAGATAGGCCAAGCCGCGCCGCTCACCGACTTGGCGATTGCCGTCGCCGCCGCCCATGCCGGCCACGTCTTGTGGAGTTTCGATGCCGACTTCAAGCGAATTCAGCCAGTGATCGACGACTTGGTCCTCTACGACGTTGCCGAGGAGGGCGGATGAAAACCCACACCACCTACATGACCTTCAACACGACCCAGCGGCGAGAGCTGATCCGCATCACCGGGGAGGTGCAGGCGGCAGTAGACGAGGCCGGTATCGCGGAGGGGATGGTCCTGGTCTCGGCGATGCACATCACCGCCGGCGTCTGGGTCAACGACGACGAGCCGGGACTGCACGAGGACGTGCTCGAATGGCTCGACAAGGTGGCGCCGCCGAGCTGGAAGCCGGCCTCGAACGAGGTTGCCGCCGAACTGCTGCCCGACGAGGGTGACTACCGCCACCATCGCGGCGGCGAGGACAACGGCGACGCTCACCTGAAGAACCTGCTGGTCCACCATCAGGCGATCGTGCCGGTGACTGCAGGCCGGCTCGACCTTGGCCCCTGGCAGCAGGTCTTCTACTGCGAGTTCGACGGTGGCCGTTCCAAGCGCCTCGTGATCAAGGCGATGGGTGAGTAAGAAGTACCTTACGTAAGAATCTGCTTAAATAAGACCCGGTGAAGACCGGAGCGGCAGATGAAATGGACCTGGTGGCGCGAGCCCTCGCCGCGCCGCGGCGGCGCGAGATCCTCACCCTGGTTCGCGATGATGAGCTCAGTGCCGGTGAGATCGCCTCACGCTTCGATGTGTCTCGGCCCGCGATTTCTCAGCATCTCACCGCACTGCGCGAGGCCGGATTGCTCAGCGAGCGGCGCGATGGGACGCGCCGCCTCTACCGGGCCCAGCCGGAGGCGCTGGCGGGCCTACGCGACTTCTTGAACCAGTTCTGGACCGATCGTCTCGAGCGGCTGAAGCTCGCCGCCGAGCTGGAGCAGCAGAGGAGGAACAAGCGTGGCAAGCCCAAAGACGGACACCGCGGCCGAGGTCGAGATTCGAATCGCGGCAAGTCCTGAGACCGTTTTCGACTTCTTCACCGACCCCGACAAGATGATCCAGTGGATGGGTCGCTCAGCCGAGCTGGACCCACGGGCCGGCGGCACGCTGCGCTGCGACATCAACGGGCGCGATATCGCCCGCGGCGAGTACGTCGCGATCGAACGTCCCGACCGACTCGTCTTCACCTGGGGCTGGGAGGGCGAGGAGCCGACCGTTGCCCCGGGCGGCAGCACGGTCGAGGTCCTGCTCGCCCGCGACGGCGAGGGAACGCGGCTGCGGCTGATCCACAGCGATCTGCCGAGTGCCGAGTCGGCAGAGCGCCACAGTCACGGCTGGACCCACTACGCCGAGCGCCTCAGCGTCGTCGCCACGGGCGCCGATCCCGGCGCCGACCCCTGGCAGGACGCCGACGCCGTTGACGTCGGCGACTGAGACTTTGAAAAGCGACACCGAGGAGGCAGTGACAGATGGGTAATCCAACGATGTGGTTCGAAGTTGCCGGCAAGGACCAGCAGGCGCTGAAGGGCTTCTACTCGCAGCTGTTCGACTGGCAGATCACCGATATGGAGGCGATGCCGAGCTACTCGATGATCGACACCGGCGGCGAGGAGGGCATCCCCGGTGGCATCGGCGCGACGCAGAACGGCGATAGCGGCCACGTGACCTTCTACGTCCGGGTCGACGACATCGACGCCTCGCTGGCGAAGGCCGAGTCGCTCGGCGGCACGAAGGTGATGGGACCGATGGACATTCCCAGCGGGCAGATCGCCCTCTTCACCGATCCCGAGGGACACCAGATTGGCCTGATGACGCAGGCCGGCTGAGCGGGTCGCGATTAGGAGGGTGGCGTCGAGCGCAGCTTGACGCCACCACCCTTTTCGCGAATCAGGTCGACGGTGAGCAGCACCGCCGCCACCGCGTAGAACGGGGTGAAGGCGATGTTCGAGAGCACGTCGGCGAGCCACTCGCAGATGAATTCGCTGCCGACGATCCCGTGGGTGGCCTCGGTGGCGAGATTGGTCAGAGCGTCACCGGCGAGCTCGATCGGGATCAAGACGAGGGCGACGATCCAGAATTTGTGCCGCACCAGTTCAACACTGCGCCGGAAGGCGGCGCGGATGCCCCGGTGCTCGATCTCGACCACCGGTGCGGTCAGCCCGAGCCAGACGAAGACGAGGACGCCGGGGAAGAAGAAGAGGATGAGCCCGACGGCGACGCCGAAGCCGTAGAGCAGGTCGATCGCAATCAGCGGGCCGTACTTGACCATCCTGGCGATTTCGCGCAGGGACGGCGCTTGTCCGTCGTGGGGGTGGGTGAGCAGGATCGAGACCGCGCCGGTGTAGAAAACCTCGCCGACCAAGCCGGTGGCGGCGAGCGCGAGCACGGCGCCGAGAATCGCGAGCAGGTGCAGTCCGCCGCCGAGGTCGAACGAGCCGACGTGGGCTTCGAGCGTCAGCGCGTGGATAGCGCCCAGCGGCACGAAGACGACGAAGGCAAGCAGCAGCAGCGATGGGGCCCAGCGCCAGTAGGTGCGCCCGATCCGGGCGTAGATCGAGAGCAGGTTGCGGGAGCGGCGCACGTCAGCGATGACGCCGGCGGCCAGAGGGGTACTTGCCGCGCCGCTGGAGCTTCGACTGCGCCGACTCGGAGGTCGGCACCCGCCGCACGTCGCTGAGCTCGCCGATCAGCAGTTCTTCGGCGCAGCGCCGGTGCCAGTGGTGGTGTTCGGTGCCGCCGAGGCGGAAGACGTACTGGACGACGACGTGCTCGCTGCCGATCTCGATCTCACCGTGGCAGGCGGGGCAGCGGTAGAGCTTGCGTGAGATGCCGCGGATCAGCCACGCCTCATCGCCCTCTTCGGTGATGCCGCGCAGGCTCCAGCGTTTGTCCGGCAACCCCGAGAGGTCGGCCACGGCTTACTTCCTCGATAGCCAGGCGAAGCCAGCGGCCATCGCCACATTGGCGACGCCCGCGAAACGAAGACCGAGCTTGGCTCCTGGCCGGCTGACAGCGGGGGACTCGGCCCAAAGTGCATCGGTGGCGATCTCGGTGCCGCGCAGCCAGGCCAGCGCCCACCAGTCGCGCTGCTCGCCGCGGAGCTCGGCGGTCGCGTGGGCGGCGGCAAAGGTGAGCCAGATCGGCGCGCAGCGGCGAAAGAGGTGTTCTGCATCGGGCGAGGGGTGCTCGTGACCGAGCAACCGCAGCGTCGCGGCGGGAGCGAGGAGGGCGCCGCCGCCGAGGGCGAGATCGAAGGCGATCATGTTGCGGTTGGTGAGGCGCAGCGCCTGCTCGAGTGTCATCGCAGAACCCATCCAACCAGATTGTCAGAAGGGAAAGCACGGGGTCCGACGAATTGGACGCCGTGACCAAGACTGCGACCAAGACCCCCACCAGCACTGTCCCCAGCCTCAAGAGCCTTTCTGAGTACATCCAGGAGCGCTTCGAAGAGTTCTCGCGCTCACAGAAAGACGTCGCCCGCTACATCGTCGACCACCTCGACGAGGCAGCCTTCCTCACCGCCGAGGAGTTGGCCAGGAGAGCGAGCACCTCGTCATCGACGGTGGTGCGCTTCTCCCAGGCCCTCGGCTTCGAGGGTTACCCCGAGCTTCAGCAGGCGGCGATCGAGGAGTACCGCACGGCAGGTGCCGCGGCGGCCAGTGCGGCCAGCTCCGGCGCGCTCTTCTCCTTCGATCACTCTGAGCTGGAGGGATCGCTGGGTGCCGACTACGCCAACCTCGAGGAAACCGCGCGCAAGCTGACCCGGGAGCAGGTCGACGGCGCCGTTGCCGCCCTGGCCGAAGCCCAGCGCGTGGTGATCGTCGGGGTTGACCAGATGGCTTTCTTCGCCAGCTACCTGCGTCACACACTCAGCTTGCTCGACATCCGCGCCGAAATCGTCGCCAGTACCGGCGGTGAGTCGCTGCAGCGACTGGGCAGGATCGACGAAGAAACGCTCGTCATCATCCTCTCGTCCGGCCGCGCCCACCCACTTCTGCTGCGGGCAATGAAGCTCGCCGTACATCGCGGTGCCCGCACCCTCGCTGTTTCCGATGCCTCGATGTCAGAGGTCGGAGAGCACGCCGAGCTGACCCTTTACTACTCATCCAACAGCCCTTCTTTTGCCCGGTCGAACACCGCGCTGATGGCCCTTGTCCAAGCTCTCGCGCACGGTCTTTACGCACGTGACGAAGACACGCACAAAGACCGAATCCGCGCTTACAAGCTGAAGTAGCCCGAGATCGGGTCTCGGGCGCGGCGGGTCCCCTGCGGCGACGGTACCCGCGGGCCGATACGTAATATGCGGAGTAGATGACCGAGCGAGCGACTTTCCGAGTCAAGACCGGCCTGGCCGAGATGCTCAAGGGCGGGGTGATCATGGATGTGGTCACGCCTGAGCAGGCACGGATTGCCGAGGATGCCGGTGCTTGCGCCGTTATGGCCCTGGAGCGGGTTCCGGCTGACATCCGTCGCGATGGCGGCGTTGCCCGCATGTCTGACCCGGCGATGATCAAGGGGATCCAGGAGGCGGTGACGATCCCGGTTATGGCCAAGGCCCGGATCGGCCACTTCGCCGAGGCCCAGGTTCTGGAATCACTGGAAGTCGACTACATCGACGAGTCCGAGGTCCTGACCCCGGCCGATGAGCGCCACCACATCGACAAGCTTGCCTTCGAGGTGCCCTTCGTCTGCGGAGCGACGAACCTTGGTGAGGCACTGCGTCGGATCGGCGAGGGCGCGGCGATGATCCGCTCCAAGGGCGAGGCCGGCACCGGCAATGTGGTCGAGGCGGTCCGCCACATGCGCGAAATCACTTCCGGCATCAAGCGACTGGCCCAGCTAGGCCACGAGGAGCTCGCCGGCGCCGCCAAGGAGCATCAGGCGCCGCTCGAAGTCGTCCACGAGGTAGCGGAGCGCGGCCGCCTGCCAGTGCCGCTCTTCTGCGCCGGCGGCATCGCGACGCCGGCTGACGCGGCGCTGATGATGCAACTCGGCGCCGAGGGCAACTTCGTCGGCTCAGGGATCTTCAAGAGCGACGACCCGGAGCGGCGGGCGAAGGCGATCGTCGAGGCGACGACGCACTTCAATGACCCCGAGCGGGTGGCGGCGGCGTCGATCGGGCTCGGCAGCGCGATGCCCGGGCTCGAGATCGCCGACCTCGCCGCCGCCGATGCGCTCCTCCAAGACCGCGGTGCCTGAGCTGCGCCTCGGCGTGCTCGCCATCCAGGGAGGCTTCGAAGCGCACCTAGAAGTGCTGCGCGAACTGGGCGCGGAGGTCGCCGAAGTACGCCTTCCCGCCGACCTGGAGGGCCTTGACGGGCTGGTGATCCCCGGCGGCGAGAGCACGACGATCTCGATGGGAATCTCTTCGGCCGGCCTCGAGGAGCCGATCCGCGACCTGCGCGATGGCGGCGGAACGATCTTCGGCACCTGCGCCGGGATGATCGTCAGCGACCGCGAGCACCTCGGCCTGATCGACGCCAGCGCCGCCCGCAACGCCTTCGGCCGCCAGCTGCAGAGCTTCGAGGCCGACCTCGAGGTCGAGGGGATCGGCGAGGAGCCCCTGCGCGCCGTCTTCATCCGCGCGCCCTGGATCGAGCGCTGCGGTGAGGGCGTCGAGGTGCTGGCCTCCTACGAGGGCCACCCGGTGGCGATTCGGGAGGGCGGAGTGCTCGCCTGCGCCTTTCACCCCGAGCTGACCGACGATTCGCGGATGCACGCACTTTTCATGGCCATGACTACAAGCGCCCGCGAACGCGAGCGGGCGCACGAGGAGGCGGAGACGTGAGAGACCCCAGAGCGGAGAACCTGGCGAAGATCCTGGTCGGTTACTCGACCAAGGTGAAAGCGGGTGAGGTGGTCTCGATCGATGGTGAGGTCGGCGCCGAGCCCCTGCTGCGGGCGATCTACGAAGAGGTGCTGAAGGCCGGCGCCCATCCGATCCTCAACGTCGGCCTCGACGGGCTGGCCGCGATCTACTACGAGAACGCCAGCGACGAGCAGCTGGAGTGGGTCTCGCCGCTGATGGAGTGGACGGTCGACAACGCCGACGTGCGGATCGGCGTTGGCGCCAGCGCCAACACGCGCGAACTCTCGAAAATCCCGCCGGAGCGCCAGACCCGCCGCCAGACCGCGACCGGCCCGGTGCTGAACCGGATGATGGAGCGCAGCGCCGCCGGCGATTTCCGCTGGTGCTACACGCTCTTCCCGACCAACGCCTACGCCTCGGAGGCGGAGATGAGCCTCGCCGCCTACGAGGACTTCTACTTCGGCGCCTGCCTCGCCAACGACCCGGATCCGCTTACGGCCTGGAAGCGGGCCTCGGCCGAGTGCGAACGACTGGCCGACTGGATCCAGGGGCACGAGGAGGTGCGGATCACCGCGCCCGGCACCGATATCAAGCTCGGCATTGCCGAGCGCACCTTCATTCCCTGCGTCGGCGACCACAACATGCCCGACGGCGAGTTCTTCACCGGCCCGGTCGAGGACTCGGTCGAGGGCGAGGTGACCTTCCACCTGCCGGCGGTGATCGCCGGCCGCGAGGTCTCCGGAGTGCGGCTGCGCTTCGAGGCCGGCAAGGTCGTCGATGCCAGTGCCGAGCGCGGCGAGGAGTTCCTAATCCAGCTGCTCGACACCGACGAGGGTGCCCGCCGGCTTGGCGAGCTCGGCATCGGCACCAACTACGCGATCGATCGCGGCACGCTCGAGGTCCTGCTCGACGAGAAGATCGGCGGCACCGTCCACATGGCGGTCGGCAAGTCCTATCCGGAGTCGGGCGGCGTCAACGACTCCGCCGTCCACACTGACCTGGTCTGCGACCTGCGCCTCGGCGGCAAGCTCGAAGTCGACGGGATCGTGATGCAGGAAGACGGCAAGTTCATCGTCTGACGCCCCGGCCCGCCACCCGCGGGAGGAGCGTCCAGGACGACGTAGCTACTGGTTCGGGATCGGCGAACCGGCGAGGAGGAAGAACCAGACCGTGAGGGTCGCGCCTGCCAATAGAACCGAGCCCATTAGGACTGCCTCGACGACGGTGGTGCCGCCGGTCTGGGGGGAGGAGTCGCGCATGCTTTTTAGCCAGGCGGAGCGCATCGGCGTGAGTTGGTTGGTGCCGGTGACCTGGATATAGAGGCGGTTGAGGCGGCCGATCAGCCAGGCGACGATGAGCACGGAAATGACGATGCCGGCGGCGACTACGAAGTAGGGCCCCGAGCTGGGGAACTGGGTGTGGGAGACCTTCGAGCCGATGTAGAGCCAGCCCAGCGGGATCGCGGTCCAGATAGAGAGCGCGACCAGCAACATCGCGACGAAGATCAGGCTCGCGGCCAGCCCTTTGGCCACTCCACCTCTGTGTGACTCGGTGACCATTTCCACACTCATACAATGCCAGCTATGTCTGGACACTCGAAGTGGTCTTCTATTAAGCACAAGAAGGGCGCCGCCGACGCCAAGCGCGGCAAGCTCTTCACCAAGCTGGCCCGCGCGATCACAGTTGCGGCGCGCGATGGCGGGCCCGACCCGGATGCCAACGCACCCCTGGCGACCGCGGTGCAAAAGGCCCGCGAAGCCTCGATGCCGAAGGAAAACATCCAGCGGGCGATCGACCGCGGCTCAGGGGTGGGAACCGATGCCGACGCGATCGAGCAGGTCCTCTTCGAGGGCTACGGCCCCGGCGGCGCGGCGATCCTGGTCGACGCCTTGACCGACAACCGCAACCGCACCAGCGCCGACGTGCGCCACGCCTTCACCAAGCACCACGGCAACCTCGGCGAGCCGGGCTCGGTCGCTTGGATCTTCGAGAAACGCGGCGTCATCGTCGTCGACGCCAACCGTTATGGCGAAGACGACCTGATCGTCGCGATCGACGCCGGCGCCGAGGACGTGCGCGAGGACGGCGAGCAGTTGCGGGTGATCTCTGAGCCGGGGGACTTGGCTGCCGTGCGCGAGGCGCTCGAGGGTGGCGGCGTCGAGGTCGAGTCCGCCGAGGTGACGATGGAGCCGAAAAGCACGGTGATGGTCAAGGGCACCGACGCCGAGTGGCTGCTCAAACTGGTCGACACCCTCGAGGAGCATGACGACGTCAACGAGGTGCATGCCAACTTCGACGTGCCTGCGGAGGTCATCGAGAAGTTCGCGGCTGCCTAGCGAGCGGGAGGGGCGTCGGGGGCGGGGTCTCCGGGCCGGCTTCGCCGGGAGTTCCCGGAGACCCCGCCCCCGACGCCAACGCGGCCCGGAAGGCATCCGGAGCTAGTCCCAGAATCAGCCGTTATGCAAGTTGTGATGGGGATAGATCCGGGTGCGGCGAATCTGGGTTTTGGCGTCGTGCGGATCGAGGGCAGCCGCATGGTTGCGCTCGACGGTGGCGTGGTCGAAACCCCGGCCGATCTGCCGCTGGAGCGCCGCCTGGAGCAAATCCACAGCTCGCTGGCCGAGCTGATCGAGTGGCACCAGCCGGCGGCAATGGCGCTCGAGGACCTCTACTTCGGCAAGAACGTGCACTCGGCGATGGCCGTCGGCCGGGCCAGCGGCGCGGCGATGCTGGCCGCCGCCCAGCACGGCGTGCGCTGCTTCACGTACACGCCACAAGCGATCAAGAAGTCCGTCTGCGGCTCCGGCGGCGCCGGCAAGGAGCAGGTGCAGCGGATGGTCGGCACCCTGCTCGGCCTCTCCGAGCCGCCGACGCCCGACCACGCCGCCGACGCACTCGCGGTGGCGATCTGCCACGGCGGCGCTACCGGACGCGAAGCGGCGACCCTGGCGGCCGAAGAAACCGCTTCACAGAGGATGGCGGCAAGATGATCGCCGCGGTGCGTGGGGAAGTGATGGTGCGGCGCCCCGACCACGTCGTCGTCGACGCCGGCGGCGTCGGCTACCGGCTCGCCGTTTCCTCCGAGACCCTGAAGGCGGTGCCGGCGACGGGCCGCGAGGTCTTCCTCCATGCCGAGCTGATCTCCCGCGAGGACTCGCTGGCGCTCTTCGGCTTTGCCTCCGAGGAGGAGCGCGACCTCTTCGGCGAGCTGATCTCGGTCAGCGGCGTCGGCCCCAAGGTGGCGATGGCGGCGCTCTCAGGAGGGCCGGCGCGCGAGCTGCTGCGGGCGATTGCCGCTGGCGACGCCAAGCGTTTCCAGGCGGTGCCGGGCATTGGCAAGCGCACTTCGGAGCGGATCATCGTCGAGCTGCGCGAGAAGGTTGCGGGTGCCCTGGAGGACGAGGTCACTGGGCTGGCCGCTGACGGCAGCGACGCCCGCGGCCTCGCCCGCGACGGCCTGGTCAACCTCGGCTACGCACCGCTAGAGGCCGAGCAGCTGCTCGAAGGCATCGACGGCGAGGACGCCGAGCAGCTCCTCGCCGCCGCCCTGCGCAAAGCCGGCTCCTCGCGGAGCAAGGCATGAGCGATCGCATTCGCACGCCCGGGATCGACGGGCCCTTTCCGCCCGGCGACGAGACGCCGCCCGAGGACGTCCGCGTCCACGACGCCAGGGCCGACGCTCCCGACGAGGACCTCGATCGCTCGCTGCGGCCGCGCACCCTGGCCGATTTCGTCAACCAGGAGCAGGTCACCGAGCAGCTGGCGATCTTCATCGAAGCGGCCCGCGGGCGCGACGAGCCGCTCGACCACGTTCTGCTCGCTGGGCCGCCCGGCCTCGGCAAGACCTCGCTTGCCCACATCGTCGCCGAGGAGATGGGCGTGCCGCTGGTGCAAACCGCCGGCCCGGCGCTGGAGCGCAAGGCCGACGTCGCCTCCTTCCTCACCGCGCTGGAGCCTGGCAGCGTCTTCTTCGTCGATGAGATCCACCGGCTCGGGCGCGCGGTCGAGGAGACGCTCTACCCGGCGATGGAGGACGGCGAGCTGCCGGTCGTGCTCGGCCAGGGAGCGGGCGCCCGCACCGTCACCCTGCCGCTGCCGCCCTTCACCCTGATCGGCGCCACCACCCGCGCTGGCTTGCTGACGACGCCGCTGCGCGACCGCTTCGGCCTCTCGCACCGGCTCGAGCACTACGCGCCCGAGCACCTCGCTCAGATCATCGTGCGCTCGGCCGGCATTCTCGGGGTCGAGATCGACTCCGAGGGGGCCCAGATAATCGCCGAACGCTCTCGCGGCACGCCGCGCGTCGCCAACCGGCTGCTCAAGCGAGTACGGGATTTCGCCCAGGTCAAGGAGCGGGGGACGATTGATTCCGCCGTCGCCGACGCGGCGCTGGCGATGCTCGAGGTCGACGCCGGTGGGCTTGACCGCAGCGACCGCGCCCTGCTCGACGTCGTCGCGACCAAGTTCTCGGGCGGCCCGGTCGGGCTCTCGACGCTCGCCGTCGCGATCGGCGAGGAGGCCGACACGATCGAGGATGTGCTCGAGCCGTACCTGCTCCAACAGGGCCTTCTGAAGCGCACTCCGAGGGGGCGCGTGATCACTCCGCGGGCCTACGAGCACCTCGGCCTGCCGGTGCCCGAAAGAGCGAACAGCCTCTTCTGAGTAACCTGCCGTTGGGATGCCGTTCTTCATCTGCCCCAACTGCGGCCACAGGGAGGTCAGCGCGGAGCGAACCGCGGGTTTCAGCGCGCGCCCAAAGGGCTGCTCCAAATGCGGCTTCGGTTTCGTCTTTGAGTTGCTCGACGATTACTACCCGGCGCCAAACGCCGCCTTCTTTGTCTGCGACCAGCAGGCGCGGGTAATCGACGCCGGGCGCGGCAGCTTCGAGCTGACCGGGCTCACCGACGAGGACGTGATCGGCCGCCCGGTGCAGGAGGTCCTCGGCCTCGAATGGCGCGCCGAGGCCAGCGGCGAGGAACCCCGCGAAGGCAACGGCGAGAACAGCGCCGACCCGATCGCCACCTCGCTGGAGTGGGGCGTGCGCTCGCTGGGCAAGCGCGTCTCGGTCAACGCCGAGGGCGATCTTCCGGCGGAGGCGGTTGCCGATGTCTTTCCGGCCTATGACGACGATGGGGGACTGCTGATCGTCCTCACCCCGGAGGGTTGAGAGCGGCATGGGCAAAAAGCGCCGCAACCTCTTCGTCCTGCTCTTTGTCTTCGGCCTGATCGTCGTCTCCGGCATCGTCATCGCCAACAAGCCGACGAAGCTGGGCCTCGACCTCAAGGGCGGAGTGCAGCTGGTCCTGCAGGGTCGACCGACCCCACAGCAGCCGACGCTCGACAACGGCTCGATGGAAAAGGCCGTCGACATCATCCGTTCCGGCTGCGATCAGCTCGGCGTCTCGGAGATCGAAGTCTCGCGCGTCGGCAGCGACCAGATTCAGGTCGGCATCCCGGGCGCGACCAGCGTCGGCAAGGCGACCGAATGCGCGACCAAGCCGGCCCGCCTCTTTTTCTTCGATTGGGAACCGAGCCTGATCGGGCGCGAGTTCCTGATCGGCGGTCATCCCGGCAGGGAACCGCCGAAAGGGCCGCTCGCCGATGCGACCAAAGAATGGCAGGAAGCCGGCCGCCTGCCGACCAAGCGTGAAAACCAGCAGCTGATCGTCGCCGGGGCCTTCCCGAACGAGTACGCGGCGGTCAAGTTGGCCTCCGAACAGAAGCCGAAACCGGACTGCGAAAACTGCAGCTCGTCGGCCACCTACTACCTGTTCGCGAATGACAAAGACCACAAGCTGATTGACGGCCCCGAGTACACCAAAGGCGATCTCTTTCTCTCGCCCAGTGGCAGGAAACGGCCCGAAAACGTTGGCACCGTGATCAAAGTTCCCCAGGGCACGATCGTCGTCTCCGAAAAGCCGAGCGACGCCAACGGCCAGGTGCTCGAAAACGCCGAACCAGGTTGGTTTGCGCTGAAGGACGACCCGGCGCTCTCGGGGACCGAAATCACCAGTCCAAAGCAGGAAGTCGACGAATCCGGCGCTCCCAACGTCACCTTCAAATTCACCGACAGCGGCCGCCAGAACTTCCAGGAAGTAACCCGCCAGATCGCCCAGCGCGGCGCCGCCTCGGCGATCGGGCCGAGCAGCGAAGAAACCGCTGAAGCGACCTCCGGCCACTTCGCCGTCGTGCTCGACAACGAAGTCAAGACGCGACCGATCATCAATTACGCGCAGAATCCGGACGGCATCGACGGCCGCACCGGCGCCCAGATATCCGGCGGCTTCAACAGCATCGAAGACGCCCAGGACCTGGCCAGCTTTCTGCAGCGCGGTGCCCTGCCGATCAACCTCAACTTGATCAGCCAGTCGCAGGTCTCGGCGACGCTGGGATCGGAAGCGCTGCACGACGGCATCAAGGCAGGCCTGATCGGCCTCATCCTCACCATCCTCTTCCTGCTGGTCTTCTACCGCTTCCTCGGCCTTGTGGCGGTCACTGCCCTGGCCGCCTACGGGGTGATCTTCTTCGCCCTGGTCAAACTGATCCCGATCACCCTCACCCTGCCGGGGATCGCAGGACTGGTGCTGACGATTGGCGTTACCGCCGACGCCAACATCGTCATCTTCGAGCGAATAAAGGAGGAGGTGCGAGCTGGGCGCTCGATGTCGAGCGCGATCTCCGCCGGTTACAGGCGCGGAATCGCGACGATCATCGACGCCAACGTCGTCACCCTGCTCACCGCCTTCGTCCTCTTCGTGCTCGCCACCGCCGGGGTCAAGGGCTTCGCCTTCGTCCTCGGCGTCGGCACGATCGTCTCGCTGCTGACCGCGGTCGTCTTCACCCAGGCGCTGCTTGGGGCGATGAGCCGTTCCCGCCTCTTGCGCTCTCCGGCGGCGCTGGGCGCGACCAAAGAGGGAATCCGCTGGCACTTCGACTTCATGGGCGCGAGCCGCTGGTTCTTCACCGTCTCCGGAGTGATCCTGTTGGTCGGCGCCCTGTCCCTGGCGACGAAGCAGCTCAACCTCGGCATCGACTTCAAGTCGGGCACCCGAGTCGAAGTCGCGCTGGTGCAGCAGACCAACGAGGAAGCTGTGCGTGAAACGCTCGACAGCGCAGGCATTTCCGGGGGCGAGGTGCAGAAAGTGAGCAACCCCGGTCTCGGTGACAACGCCTACCTGATCCAGTCGAAGACGCTTGAACCGAGTCAGATCAACCAGCTGCAAAAAAAGCTGGAAAAGGAATACGGGATCGCGTCCAACGGCTTCAACAGCACCAGCGTCGGCCCCACCTTCGGCACCACCGTGGCAAATAGCGCCCGCAACGCGCTGATCTTCTCGCTGCTGATCATCTGCGCCTACATCGCCTTCCGCTTCGATCCGAAATTCGCGGTGCCGGTGCTGATTGCGATCTTCCACGACATCTTGATCACGGCCGGCATCTACTCACTGACCGGACGAGAAGTGAGCGCCGGGACTGTCGCTGCTTTCCTCACCATCCTCGGCTACTCGCTCTACGACACGATCATCGTCTTCGACCGAATACGCGAGAACATGCCGCGCATGCCACGGGCTGCGTTCTCGCAGATCGTCAATCGCTCGATGAGCGAGGTGCTGACCCGCTCGCTGGCGACCAGCTTCACCACCCTGCTCTCGGTGGTCTGCCTGCTGATCTTCGGCGGCGCCACCCTGCAGGACTTCGCCTTCGCGATGATGATCGGGATCATCTCCGGCACCTACTCGTCGATCTTCATCGCCTCGCCGGTGCTGACCGCCTGGAAGGAACGCGAGCCCGGCTTCATTCGCCGTCGCGAGCGGATTGTCGCGATCGACGGCAATGTGCCGGCCTTCGCCGAAGAGGGTGATCTGGCCATGCTCGCCGACGATGGCGAGAGCGACGTTGAGATCGAGGAGGAGGTTGCGGCGCAGCGCGAGGCACAGCCCAAGGCTGGGGCCGTAGCGACCGTCGAGCCACCCGGCGAAGGCGATGGCGGCAAGCCGTCCAGCAATGGCGAGCCCCCTGCCACCGATCCGGATGCCGTGGCTCGCCACGAGCGCGATGAGAAGCGCCGCGCCCGCCGCCAGCAACGCCGTAAACACGGAAGGAAGCGCTGATGTCGATACTTGTCTACTTCACGATGGGCATCGCCCTCTGGCACTTCACCGTCTTCCTGCCCGAGCGCTTCTGGCAGGGCATCGTCGGCGCCTTCCTCGGTGCCACGATCGGCGCCGTCGTCTTCGGCGGCATCGTCGAGATCATCAGCGGCAAGGGTGTCGGCGAGACCGACATAACCACCGCCTTGATCGCGATCCCCGGCGTGGCGATCGGCCTCGCGATCGTTTGGGCGATCGGCGTGCGCCAAGAACGCCTCGTCGACTGATAGCTGGGAACTAAAAGCCCTGCTCTTTGCGGATCTGCGCGCGCAAAGTCCGATCCGATCCACTTCTTAGCCTGCTTGCGTGGCGAAGACCCTGCACGCATACAAGGCGAAGCCCTACGCATACGAGGAGGCGCAGGCGCTTTCAGCTGAGCTGGGGCTGAGCGAGCCGGTGGCGATTGCCCTGGTGCGACGCGGCTATCGGACGCCGGAGGAAGCGCGGACTTTCCTCGCTGCCGACGAGTGGCACGAGCCGGGGGAGTTCGCTGCGATGGAGCCCATCGTGGACCAGGTCTTGGCTGTAGTCGCCGAGGGTAAGCGGATCACCGTCCATGGCGACTTCGATGTCGACGGAGTCTGTGCGACGACGATCCTGGTCAGCACGCTGCGCGAGTTGGGTGGCGAGTGCGACTGGCTGATTCCGGATCGCCTTGCTGACGGCTACGGGCTGAGCGAGGACAACGTGCGTAAGTTGGCCGAGCGGGGCACTTCCCTGATTCTCACCGCCGACTGTGGGATCACCGCTGTTGCTGAGGTCGCACTTGCGAAAGAGCTGGGCATGGAGGTGGTCGTTACGGATCACCACCAAGCTGGGGACGAGCTGCCCGAGTGCCCGATCCTCCATCCCGGGCTCGACGAGGGCTACCCGTTTGCTGAGTTGTGCGGGACCGCGGTGGCGTGGAAGCTCGCGACCGGCTTGCGGGAGGCGGCCGGGACGGGGTCCTCAAAACACTCAAGCGAGGCTCCCGCCGAGCGTTTTGAGGACCCCGTCCCGGCCGCCTCTCACGGCGATCTCGACCTCGTCGCGCTGGCGACGGTGGCGGATCTCGTGCCGCTCGTCGGGGAGAACCGCACCCTGGTGAAGCGGGGACTCGAAGAGGTGCGGCGGGCTCGGCGGCCTGGGCTGAGGGCGCTGATCGCGGCGGCTAAATGCGAGCCGACCAGGCTCGACGAGGGCGATCTTGCTTTCAAGCTGGCGCCGCGGATCAACGCTGCGGGCAGGCTCTACCGTGCGGATGCTGGCGTGGAGCTATTCCTGACTGAAGACGAGGCGAGAGCTGCGGAGATCGCCAATGAGTTGAGTCGGGCCAATGGGGAGCGGCGGGCGACGGAGCGGGAGGTGGCGAATGAGGCCGAGGCGGCTCTGCGGGACCTGCCGGATGAGCTGCGTGAGGCGTCGGGGTTGGTCGTCGCGGGGGAGGGGTGGCACCCCGGCGTGATCGGGATCGTTGCTTCGCGGCTCGTGGAGCGTTATCACCGGCCTGTTGTGGTCATTTCGCTTGAGGCCGATGGCAGCGGGCGCGGGTCTGGGCGGAGCATTCCGGACTTCGACCTACTCGCTGGTCTTGAGGCCTGCTCTGACTTTCTCGGCAGCTTTGGTGGGCATAAGGCTGCTGCGGGCCTCGAGCTGAAGGCCGGGCAGCTGACGGCCTTTCGTGAGGCATTCGCCGCTCACGCGAACAGTGTGTTGGGGCCCGAGGATTTGAAGCGGACTGAGCGGATTGATGCGGTTGTTGGTGGGGCTTCGCTGGGGTTGGATTTGGCTGAAGAGCTGAAGCAGCTGGCGCCGTTTGGGATGGGGAATCCTGGAGTGCGGTTGCTGGTGCCATCGGCGCGGGTGCGGGATGTGCGGACTATGGGGGAAGGCAAGCACGCTCGGTTCAGCCTGCACAGTGGGTCGCATAAGGCGTTGGGGGTGGCGTTTGGACGGCCCTCGCTTGGCGTTGGTGAGGACGATCCGGTTGATGTCGCGGTGCGGCTGGAAGTGAACCATTGGAACGGGGCTGTTGAGCCGCAAGTGGTGTTGGGCGAGGTCTATCCGCGGGCTGCTGGGGAGCAGGTGCTCGAGGCGGCACAGTGGTGGCAGCGCTTTGATTCCGAGCTGGCCCAGGATCCGGCCACTCCGCCGTTGATAGATCCGGCGGTTGCCGGCGATTTTCAGCGCCAGGTCTGTGTCAGTGCCAACGCGCCGGCGGCGGTGATCAGCGAGCTCGCCTCCTGTGGAGGTGAGGTGCTCGGGCTGGCGGCGGACGCGGGGCTTCGTGTTGGTATGACCTGCGAGGGAGCGCGGGTGGCTGACTACGCTGAGTTGGAACGCGACCCCGAGCTGGTTGCCGACTTCGACCATGTGGTCCTCGTCGATCCGCCACCGAGCGCCGAGCTGCTGGCGCTTGCCTCGCGCAGCCCGGTCGAGGGCGGCTACCTGCACCGGGTCTGGGGTGAGGCTGAGTGGCGCTTCGCGCTCAACGCGGCGGCGGCGCAACTGGCCCAACGGCCGACCCTGATCGCGCTCTTCCGCGACCTGCGCGAAACGGGTGAAGTGAGTGGGGAGGACCTCCGCCAGGCCTTGATTGGCAGGGCGCCCCAGGCGCGCAGTCCCGAGACCGCTGCCCGCTGTTTCCGCATACTCGGCGAGCTCGGACTGGTACAGGGGGAGCCCGCCGCTGGCGGCGGGATGGTGGGGGTCGTATCCTCAGAAGGGACAGATCTGGAGCGCTCGGCGTCATACCGCGCCTACAGCGCCCGCCACGAGGAGGCTCGCCAATACCTCGAAGCACACCGACAACCGTAGCCAGCCAGGAGCTCCTGGCTGATCTCTATGCCGTGGTCGAGGAGTTCGACTCCTCGGGCGGCACTGACGCTGCCGCCAACGGTGACGGTGGGGTCGCGGTCTCGGTTGCCTCGATCGATCGCATCGCGATCAAGCACGCCTTCGACTTCGCCTGCGACCGTCACGCCGACCAGCTGCGCCACTCAGGCGACGAGTTCATCACCCACCCGGTGGGCGTCGCTCAGATCTGTGCCGGCATGCGGCTCGACACCGAGACGCTCTGCGCCGCCCTGCTGCACGACACGGTCGAGGACACCAGTGCCAGCCTGGAGGAGATCCGGGCCGAGTTCGGCGAGGAGATCGCCCAGCTCGTCGACGGCGTCACCAAGCTGACCGGGATCGCCTTCGAGAGCCGCGACGAGCGCCAGGCCGAGAACTACCGCAAGATGATGGTGGCGATGGCCACTGACGTCAGGGTGATCCTGATCAAGCTGGCCGACCGCCTGCACAACATGCGCACGCTGGGCGCCCTGCCCAAGCAAAAGCAGATGTCGAAGTCGCGCGAGACGCTGGAAATCTACGCGCCGCTCGCTCACCGGCTGGGAATCCACGCGATCAAGTGGGAGCTGGAGGACCTCGCCTTCGCCACCCTGCACCCGCGCAAGTACGCCGAGATCAAGCAGCTCGTCTCCCAGCAGCGCAACGAGCGCGAGATCTATGTCGACGAGGCCGGCGAATTCCTCTCCGGCGAGCTGCTCGATGTCGGCATCGAGGCCGATATCTCCGGCCGCGCCAAGCACTTCTACTCGATCTACACGAAGATGACCAAGAAGGGTCGCGAGTTCAACGAGATCTTCGACCTGACCGCGATGCGGGTGATCGTCGGCTCGGTCAAGGACTGCTACGGCGCGATCGGCGTCATCCACTCGCTCTGGAAGCCGCTGCCCGGTCGCTTCAAGGACTTCGTCGCGATGCCGAAGGCCAACATGTACCAGGCGCTGCACACGACGGTGATCGGGCCGGAAGGCAAGCCGCTGGAGATCCAGATCCGCACCGAGGAGATGCACAGCCTCGCCGAGTACGGGATCGCCGCCCACGTCGCCTACAAGGAGGGCGCCGCCGCCGATCCGCGCAAGGAGAAGATGACCTGGCTGCGCCAGCTGGTCGAGGCCGAGGGCGAGCAGGACCCGGCCGAGTTCCTCGAGTCGCTCAAGGTCGACCTCTTCGAGGACGAAGTCTTCGTTTTTACGCCGAAGGGCGAAGTGAAGAACCTCTCGGCCGGCTCGACCCCGCTCGACTTCGCCTACGCGGTCCACACCGACGTCGGCCACGCCTGCGTCGGCGCCAAGGTCAACGGTTCGATCGTGCCGCTGCACTACCAGCTGCGTTCCGGCGACATCGTCGAGGTGCTGACCGCGAAGCAGAAGCGCGGGCCCTCGCGCGACTGGCTGAAGCTGGTGCGGACGAGCCGCGCCCGCAACAAGATCCGCGCCTTCTTCAAGGAGGAGAGCCGCGAGGACGCTGAGAAAAAGGGGCGCGAAGGCCTCGAGGAAGCGCTGCGCACGCGCGGCCTGCCGATGCAGAAAGTCGCCGCCTCGCCGCTGCTGGTCGACGTCATCCGGGAGATGGGCTTCCGCAAGGCGACCGAGTTCTACATCGCCCTCGGCCAGGGCAAAGTCTCGACTAAGGCGGTCGCCAACAAGCTGATGCAGCGCCTGAAGGCGGGGGAGGCGGTCGAGGACACCGACCCGCTCGGCCTCGCCGGCGGCCACCGCGAGGACAAGGCGCGGCGGACCAAGGACGCCTCCAACTACGGGATCAGCGTCAAGGGCGCCGAGAACATCGCCGTGCGGCTTGCCAAGTGCTGCCGCCCAGTTCCGGGCGACGATATAGCGGGTTATGTATCCCTCGGCCGCGGGATCACCATCCACCGCACCGACTGCAAGAACATGAAGGCGCTGAAGCGTGCGCCTGAAAGGTTCGTCGACGTCAGTTGGGACGGCGAGAACGAGTCTTCCTACCGGGTCGAGCTGCAGATCGACGCCTACGATCGCACTCGCCTGCTCGAGGACCTCTCGCGCACCTTCTCGGAGGCGGGCATCAACATCATCGGCGCCAGTTGTACGACCAACCATCCGATGGTCAAAAACACCTTCGTGATCGAGGTTGGAGATACCGAGCAGCTGAAGCAGTGCATCGCCCGCCTGCGCAACGTCGAGTCGGTCTTCGATGCTTACCGGATCACCCCGGCGGCCTAGTCCTTTTCCTCGACTTGGCTCTCATCCAGCCTTGTGGTTGGATCGGCAAACTTGTCTAAAGCTTGCCGATCTTGGGTAGGGAGAGGATAGGATTGGCCAGCGGGCCAAGCCAGGTGTGGCAATGCGGAGGAAGGGATCGTGGTGACGACGGTCAGGATCAGATTGGGTGCGTTCGCCGGCGGCATGCTGGCCTGGAAGCACCAGCGCGACGTCGGATCGGGAAACGGCGCCGAGCCGAATTCTGACGACGTCCTCAAGGTGATCCGCTTCTACCTGAAGGAAAAAAGCAGCGGCGGGTCCGGCTGGTCCTATCCGGACCTTCTCCGTCAAGGGCACCCCGAGGAGGAGGTCGAGGTCGAGCTCGAGATCGAGGACGCGCTTTGGCGTGAGATGAGGGCGGAGGCCTCGCGACAACGCGTCAGCGTCACCCAGCTGCTCGAGCACGCTGCCCTCTACTACGCCGCCGAGCTCGATGCTGGTCGCCTCACCGAGCGGATTCTCGACGAGGGCTGAGGCGGCGGACTAAGCGCTGGGCGCCACCACTGGCGAGGCACCCAGTTCGGTGAGCTTTTCCTGCAGGGTTCTACGGCCGCGGTGGTGAAGGCCGTGCACGGAGCTCTCCGACTTTTTCAGCGTGGCGGCGATTTCAACCGGTGAGAGACCGGCGATGTGCCTGAGGATGAGTACCTCGCGCTGATCTTCGGGCAACTCCTCGAGTGCGAGACGCAGATCGCGGCCGCGCTCCTGGCCCATCTGGGCCTGGCCACTGTCGGTAAGGCGCACTTCCTCGGTCGGCACCGCACGCCTCGCGCGCAGGTGGTCGAGGGAGGCGTTGCGGGCCACCCGCATGATCCAGGCGGCAAAGGGAACCTCGCGAGGCTGGTACTTGTTGATCGCCTTCATCAGCTTGGCGAAGATGTTCTGGGTGATGTCTTCAGCCTCGTGATGGTCCTTGACCATGCTGTTTACGAAGCGTTGAACGTCGGGGGCATAGCGCACGTATAGGAAATGCAATCCCTCGCTATTGCCCGCTTGGGCCTGTTCGATGGCTTGCAGGACGAGGCGGCTGTTCCCAGACCCTGAGGCGGATGCCTCGGGGAAGCCCGTCAAATTATTGGGGCGCAACTCTGTATCACGACTGGTCACAGCGTCCTCCCGACGCGTTGTTTTGCTTTGTCTGCATCGCGGGGCTTTTTTGGCCCCTACGCCTTGGGCAAGAAACTTCTCCCAAAACGCGAACTCCTATTTTTTGAAATATCCGCAACTACCGAAAAATACGAAGAGGCTTCGGATAGGCACGGCCCGAAGAAATAGTGGCCCTTCGTCTGAAAGTCAATGCCCAATATTCGTCTAAATCTCAGCCTCAGGCCTCAAGTGGCTGCAAATGCACAGGTATCAGGGGCTGAAGTTAGGAGGATTGAGGGAAATGAGGTGAAAATCTTGGGCATGCCCGTAGTTGTTATGTGTGGTGCGGAACGTGAAAGTCCCTCTCGGAACATTTGCTTGCAACGGAATCAAGGCCTATCTCGACGCCGACATCACCGCCGGCGTGCGTGCGGCCCTGAGCGACTTCACCCAGCGCCTTGAGTCCGGGCGCGCACCCGTTGACCTCCCTGGGGCGCCGCTGGAGCCTGTCTCCGGCGAGCCGGCGATGGCAGTGGACCTCCGTCTCGATGAGCGCAGCTGGCAGCTCCTGAGGCGCGAGGCGCGCCGCCAGGGCACCACGGTCAATCAGCTGGCCGCCCACTCGGTCCTGGTCTACCTGGCCGAGTTGGACCGCCTGACGCCGCCCAACAGCGCGACGGCCTAAGGGCCGCCGCGCTTCTTGGTTGCTGCAGCGCGCTGCCTAGACGGTCGCGACTTCGCCGCGGGCGGCACTGAGGACGCTGTCAACCGAGGCGACCGGGACCGGTTCGCCCTGGGCGTGCAGGGACTGCTCGAGCGCTTCCAGGCCGAGCACGATCTCGACCCCGAGGCGGCCGTTGGAGACCGGGGTGGTGCCCTCGCGGATCGCTGAGGCGAAGTCGCTGAGCTCCTGGCCCAGCGGCTCCAGGGCCTGCAGGCGGGGGGCGATCATGTCGCCAGTGCGGTAGGTGAGGCGGTACTCGCCGAAGTTGGCGGGCGGAGCATCGAAATCGAGCCCGCGGTCGTAGATCCGCACCGAGTCATCGGCCGCGGTGTCCTCGTACTGGACCATCCGCTTGCTGCCGACCACGTTCATCTCGCGCAGCTTGCGTGGCGCCAGCCAGGAGAGCTGCACGTTGGCCTGGGTACCGCCCTCGAAGCGCAAGGTGAGGAAGGCCGTCTCGTGGATGCTCTCGCGGAAGACGCTGCGGCCGTGGGCCGAGACCTCGACCAGCGGCTTGCCCAGCCAGTGCAGCAGGATCGAGAGATCGTGCGGCGCCAGGTCGAGGACGACGCCATCGGGCTGGTAAAGACCGAGGTTCATGCGCGAGGAGGTGATGAAATAGATCTCGCCGAGCTCGTCTTCCTGGATCAGGTCGCGGACCTTGTTGACCGCGGGGCTGTAGAGGAAGGTGTGGCCGGGCATCAGCACCAGGCCACGCTCCTCGGCCATCGCGACCAGCTGGGCCGCCTCCTCGGAGCGCCGCGCCAGCGGCTTCTCGACCAGCACGTGCTTGCCGGCTTCCAGGGCGCGGCTGACGAGCGGGAAGTGGGTGTGTGGCGGGGTCGCGATCGCGACCGCCTCGACCCGGGGGTCGGCGAGCGCGGTGTCGAGGTCGCGCTCGATCCAGACGCCGGGGTGGCGGCGGCGGAAGTCGTCGATGCGGCTCTCGTCGAGCTCGCAGAGTCCCATCAGCCGGAACTCCGGCCGCTCGACCACGTTGCGGACGATGTTCGGTCCCCAGTAGCCGTAGCCGACCACCGCTGTCCCGATCGCACCTGCTGGATTCATGCTGCCCCCCTTCTGGCCAGCACCGTGAAGGGCGTGCGGGCGAGGATTGAAAGATCAAGAAGCAAGGAACGCCGTTCGGCGTATTCGATGTCGAGCCGGACCATTTCCTCGTAAGTGCGCTCGTTGCGGCCGCTGACCTGCCAGAGACCGGTCAGGCCGGGCTTGACGGCGAAGCGGTCCAGGTACCAGCTCGGGTACTCGACGACCTCATAGGGGATCGCCGGCCGTGGACCGACCAGCGACATATCGCCGGCGACCACGTTGAAGAGTTGCGGCAGCTCGTCAAGGCTCCAGCGCCTGATCCAGCGGCCGACCGGGGTGATCCGGTCATCTACGGCGAGCTTGTAGAGGTTCTTGCGCCCGCCGTTCGCCTCTTTGCCCTTGATCAGGGCGGTGACGTAGTCGCGATGGCCGCCGGGGTCGGCGTCAGAGCGCATGCTGCGGAACTTGAAGATGGTGAACTCGCGCTCTCCATAGCCAACGCGACGCTGGCGGAAAAGGGCAGGGCCGCGGCTATCGATCCTGATCGCGACTGCCACAGCTATAAGGAGGGGCGAGAACAGGACGATCATCGCCCCGGCGACGCCCAGGTCAATCAACCGCCTGACGACCGCCGGCAGCAGTGGTTCACCGGCGACACGGTCTAGCGGTTGCTCGTGGGTGAATTCGTGTGCCTCCATATCGCTAATTGACAAACGCCCGCAGGTCGCCCGCACTTGCGCTGCCCGCTCGGGGGAAGTCGGAAAAAAGGTCGAGTCGAGAAATTTTTAGCCGGAGTTCCCCAGGCGTGCAAAAACTCGGCTGCTCACCCGTTGATTGAGCAATGGCACCCAGGATCGTCTCCATCATCGGCTCCCGCCCTGAGATCGTCCAGGCCGCTCCGCTCTCGCTCGCCTTCAATGGCTGCGTCGAGGAGATCCTGGTGCACACGGGGCAGCATTACGACCCGGCGCTCTCCGATCTGCAGATCGCCGACCTGCGCCTGCCGCTGCCGGAACACAACCTCGGCGTCGGCTCTCTTCCTAATAGTGAGAGCGTCACGGTTGCCCAGGACCGGATCGCCCGGGTGATCGAGTCAGAGCAGCCCGACGCGGTGCTGGTCCGCGGCGACACCAACGCGACGATCGCTGGCGCCCGCGCCGCCGTGGCGGCTGGGGTGCAACTGCTGCACGTTGAGGCGGGCCTGCGCAGCTACCGCGACGACATGCCCGAGGAGGCCAACCGGATCGAGACCGACCGGATCTCCAACCTGCTCTTCGCTCCCTGCGAGCACGCGCGCCAAACACTTCTCTCCGAGGGCATCGAGGGCACGGTCAAGGTAACCGGCGACGTCCTTGCTGACGTCCTGCTCTCCACCCGCGACCGTCTCGGTGAGGGGGTGGAGGACGGCGATTACATCCTTGCCACCGCCCACCGTAATTACAACACTGACTCGCCCGAGCGCCTTGGCGCCGTGCTCGCCTGCCTACAGGCAGCTGAGCAGCGAGTGATCTTCCCGCTGCACCCGCGTACCCGCAAGAGCCTCGAGACCTGGGGTCTTGAAGTTCCCGCCAACGTCGAGGTGCGCGACGCCGTCACTTACACCGAGATGTTGACCCTGGAGCGCGACGCGGTTGCGATCGCCACCGACTCCGGCGGTGTCCAGCGTGAGGCCTATCTCTGGGGCGTTCCCTGCATCACGATGCGCGAGGAGACGGAGTGGATCGAGACCGTCTCCACCGGCTGGAACACCCTGGTCGGCGTCGACGCGGAGAAGTTCCGCGACGCCCTGTCCAAGCCCCAGCCGCAGGAGCGCCCCCCGATCTTCGGCGACGGCAGCGCCGCCCAGCGGATTGCCGAACTGACCGTGGCTCATCTCGAGCTGACCGTGGAGGGATCCCTTGTCTGAGCAGCTGAGAATCGGTGTCATCGGCTGTGGGCGCATGGGCGCGTTCCACGTCCGCAACTACTCCCAGATCGATTGCGCGCACCTAGCCGCCGTCGCCGAGCCGGACGAGGAATCGCGCCGGCGGGCAACCGCGGGCACCGGCGCCGTCGAATTCTCCGACTGGCGCGAGCTGATCGAGTTCGGCGCCGACGAACTGGACGCGGTCTCGATCGCCTGTCCCTCCGAGTACCACGCCGAGGTCGCCCTCGAGGCGCTCGCCGCCGACCTTCATGTGCTGGTCGAGAAGCCGATCGCGACCACGCTGCCGGATGCCCTGCGCATGCGCGGGGCGGCGATGGAGGCCGACCGCAAGCTGATGGTCGGCCACGTCGAGCGTTTCAACCCGGCGGTCGCCAAGCTGCGCGAGCTGGTCGCCGACGGGCGCCTCGGCAACGTCTATCGCGCCCACACGACGCGGGTCGGGCCGCTGCCGACGCGGATCCAGGACACCGGCGTCGCGATTGACCTCGCCACCCACGACCTTGACGTGATGCAGCACGTGCTCGATCGCCAGATCGGCGAGATCTACGCCGACGGCGGCCGTTTCCAGCATGGCTCCCAAGAGGACCTGCTGACCTGCATGGCTCGCTTCGGACCCAAGGACACCGGCGACACACTCGGCCTGCTCGACGTCAACTGGTTGACGCCGGAGAAGAAGCGCGAGATCGCCCTGATCGGCGAGAACGGCCTGCTGCGCGCCAGCTACATCACCCAGGACGTCTGGTTCGTCGAATCGCCGAGCGCGCCGCTTCACTGGGACGAGCTCTCGGTACTGCGCGGCGACGGTGAGGGTGCCGCGGTCCGCTTCTCGCTGGCCAAGGCCGAGCCGCTGCGCTCCGAGCTGGAAGCCTTCTGCCGCTGCGTGCTCGACGACACACCGGAGCCGGTCAGCGCCCACGACGGGGTCAAGGCGCTTGCCGCCGCCCTGGCGATGCGCGAGTCGGCCGCGGTCCGCCGTCCGGTCGAGCTACTTGACATTCCCGCCCCCCGGCCGCTGGAGGTACTGGTGTGATCCGCTTCGTAATCCCCGCCTACAACGAGGCGGAAAACATTCCCAAGCTGCTTGCCGACCTGGCACCCGTCGCCCGTGAGCTGGGCGCCCGCGTGATCATCGTCGACGACGGCTCCACCGACGGCACCGCCGAGGTGATCCGCGAGCACGCCCGCGACATGCACCTGGCGGTCGTCAAGCACACCACTAATCGCGGTCTTGGCACCGCGATCAACACCGGCATCCGCTCGGCGCTGAAGGAGTCCTCGGACGACGACGCGATCGTCACCCTCGAGGCCGACACGACCTCTGACCTCTCCGATTTGCCGCGGATGATGGAAGTCTTCGACCAAGGCACCGACGTTGTGCTCGCCTCCGTCTACGCCCCCGGCGGCAAGATCGTCGGCGTCGCCGGCTGGCGCCTGGCGGCGAGCAAGTCGGTCTCCAACACCTTCCGCTACCTAGGCGGGCTGCGCCAGATCCACACGCTTTCCTCGCTCTACCGCGTCTACCGCGCCGGCACTCTGCGCCGCGCCGCCGACACCTACGGCTACCTGCTCGTGCGCGAGCCCGGTTTCGCCGCCAACGTCGAGCTGTTGCTGAAGCTCTATAACGCTGGCGCCAGCGTCGCCGAGGTGCCGACCACGAATGACTGGACGACCCGCAAGGGTGAGTCGAAGATGCAGCTGAAGCCGACCGTGCTCGCTTACTTCCGGGTGATGGCCGCGCAGATGGTCGGTCGCATCCAGCCGCCGCCGGTATCGCCCTTGGCAGAGGTGACCGCGCCGCTGCCCGTGGCCGATGAAGCGCCCGCTGCGCCCGTCGCCAGTGGCGAGCCGCAGCCGGTCGCCCAGCCCGGATGAGCCCACGGCCGCAGCCGCCCAAGGTCGGCATCGTCGGCGGCGGCGTGCTTGGCACCTCGCTCGCCCTGCGCCTCGCTCAGGCCGGCGCCAAGGTGACCGTGATCGAGCGCGGCCCCAGTCTCGGCGGGCTGGCCGGGACGATGGACTTCGGTGGCCACCAGGTCGACCGCTTCTACCACGTGATCACGCCGGCGGACTCGCGCATGATTGCGATGGCCGAGGAGGTCGGGCTCGGTGACCAGCTGCGCTTCACTCCGGTCGGCGCCGGCTTCTTCGCCGGTGGCGAGATGCACGACTTCAACGGCATCGGCGACCTGCTGCGCTTCTCGCCACTGAGCCCGGCGGCGCGGCTGCGCCTGGGCTGGTTCGTCGCTCAATGCCAGCTGCGCAGCTCTTACAACAAGCTCGAGCAAATCCCGCTGGAGACCTGGCTGCGCCGCCACTGCGGCAACCAGGTCTATGAGCGGATCTGGAAGCCGCTGCTCGACTCCCGCTTCGACGGCGATCCTTCCGGTCTGCCGGCGACCTACCTCTGGGCCCGCACGCGGCGCATGTCCGGTGCCCGCGGCAAGGGCGGCGGCGAGGAAATGGGCTACATCGCCGGCGGTCACCAGCGGCTGATCGACGCGATGGTCTCGCGCGCCGAGGAGCTCGGGGTCGAGGCGCGCACGGATGCTCCGGTCAAGGGTCTGGCCACTGACGCCGAGGGCGCCATCACCGGGGTCGAGCTGGAAGGGGAGACGCTTGAGTTCGACCTGACGATCCCGACCCTGCAGCCGCCGGCGCTGCGCTTCTTGCTGCCCGAGCGCCACCAGGGACTACTGGCGCCCTATCCGAAGCGTTGGCTGGGCTGCGTCTGCGTGATCATCAAGGTGAAGCGTTCGCTGCTGCCCTACTACGCGACCAACATCGTCGAGCCAACGCCGATCACCAGCGCGATCGAGACTTCGCAGGTGCTGGGTACCGAGCACACCGATGGGCTCCACCTCGTCTACATCCCCAAGTACTGCGATCCCGACGCGCCCGAGCAAAGCGAGGACGACGAGTCCATATATAGGCGCTTCACCGACTACCTGGCCCGCCTCTCGCCCGGCTTCAGCCGCGACGAGGTGGTCGACTGGACCGTGCAGCGGGCCAAGCTGGTCGAGCCGGTGCACCAGATACGCAGCGGTGGGGGCGAGCGGGTGGCGCCGCTCTGGCCCGGGGTCGACGGCCTTGCGCTCGCCTCCAACGCCCAGATCTACCCCTACCTGCTCAACGGCGACTCGGTGATGGGCTTTGCCGAAGAGGTGGCGGAACAGGTGAGCGATCGCCTCGGCCTTCCGGGCACTTCGTCCAATAGTGCGAAAAACGGCCTAGTCGGCACGTTGTCTAGTTAGTCACGGAACGCGCCGGTCCGGCACGCCCGTTGCTGACCGGCCATGTACCAGGTAGAAGCCTCAAAAGCCCTCCTCAAGCCCAAGCTCTGGGCTCGTCGCTCCGCCCGGCTGAACGTGCCGCGCAACGTGGTGATGCTGGGGATGGTCAGCATGCTGACCGACGTCTCTTCGGAGATGGTGGCGACGATCCTGCCGCTGTACCTCGTCTTCAGTCTCGGCGCCAGTCCGCTGGCGCTAGGGGCGATCGACGGCACCTACCGCGGTGCCGCCGCCCTCGTCCAGGTGGCGAGTGGATTCATTTCTGACCGCTGGCGCAAGCCCAAGGAGGTTGCCGGAGCGGGCTACGGAATCTCGGCCGTGGGCAAGGTTGCGCTGGTCGCCGCCGGCAACACGATCGGCGGCATCGGCGCGATCGTCGCCTTCGATCGCATCGGCAAGGGCATCCGCACGGCGCCGCGCGACGCTCTGATCTCGCTCTCGAGCAGCAAAGCCGGCCTTGCCACCGCCTTCGGTGTGCACCGGGCGATGGACTCGGCCGGTGCCATGCTCGGTCCGCTGATCGCCTTCGGGATTCTGCTCGCTGCCCCGGCCCGCTTCGACGCCGTCTTCGTCGTCAGCACGCTCTTCGCCGTGCTCGGCGTCGCCGTGCTGATCCTCACCGTGCAGGGCAAGCCAAAACGGGCGCCTCGCGAGGACAAGCCCGCGCCGTCGCTGCGCGCGGCGGCCGGACTGGTCAAGGACCGGCGCTTCGCGCTGCTGCTGATCGCCGCCACCGTGCTCTCGCTGACCAGCATCTCCGACGCGATGCTCTACGTCGGCCTGCAGCGCAAGATCGACTTCGCGCCGGCCGTCTTCCCGCTGCTCTACGTGATCACCGCGGTCGCCTTCATGGGGCTGGCGATCCCGGTTGGTCAGCTCGCCGACCGGGTCGGCCGCGTGCCGGTGCTGTTGGCCGGCTATGCCCTCCTCTTCATCGTCTACGGTGCGCTGCTGATGAGCTCGCTCGGCTACGGACTGCTGGTCCTCTGCCTGCTCGGCCTCGGCGGCTACTTCGCCGCCACCGAAGGGGTGCTGGCGGCGATCGCCGGAGCGCTCCTGCCGGAGGACCTGCAGGCGAGCGGGCTCGGCATGCTGACCACCGTGGTCAGCATCGGCAACCTGTTCTCCTCGCTCGTCTTCGGCGCCCTTTGGCTCGAGCTCGGCCTGCACAGGGCGGTGCTCGTCTTCGGCGGCGCCCTAGCCCTGGCGATCGTCGCCGCGGTGCCGCTGCTGCTGCGCTCGCAGCGGGCGCCAGCGCATGGGTAAGCGCAACGGCAAGATCCTCGCCGCGATCGTCGTGCTCTGCGTGTTCGGCGCCGGTGCCTACATCGCCTATGCCGCGCTCGGTCCGAGTGAGACGACGACCGATGCCCGGCCCGAAGCCAGGGCGGTGCTCGCCCACAGCGACGTGATGGTGCGCGCCGTCGAACCGTCCAATCCGCGCCTCAACGGTCGCGTCTTCATCGTCGACCACGGCAAGGTCAAGCAACTGCCAGGCGATCTGAGCTGTGAGCGGGTCTACTATGCCGCCGGCCGCGGTATCTGCATGGGGGTGGCCGAGTCCGGCGTCGACTACATCGCCACCGTCTTCGACGCAAAGATGCATCCAATCCACACGATTCGCCTCAGCGGCTTCCCGTCGCGAGCGCGCGTCTCTGCGGACGGGCGCTACGGTGCGATGACCGTTTTCGTCACGGGCGATTCCTACCTCGGGACAAGCGGCGCCTTCTCGACTCGGACCTACATAGTCGACATGGCAACCGGTGAGACGATTGGTCAGCTAGAGCAGTTTCACGTGGTCAAGGACGGCAAGCCGTTCGATGCTCCCGACTTCAACTTCTGGGGTGTCACCTTTGCCAAGGACTCGAATCGCTTTTACGCAACCTTGGGCACCGGAGACCATCACTACCTGGTCGAGGGGAGCGTGCGAGACCACTCGATGCGAGTCCTGCGCGACGGAGTCGAGTGTCCCTCGCTTTCTCCGGACGGGACGCGGATTGCTTTCAAGAGCCGGATCGGGACGCAGACCCGGTGGCGCCTGCGAGTCCTTGACTTGGCCACATTGCAGGATCATGGGCTGGCGGAGACGCGGTCGATCGACGATCAGGTCGAGTGGTTGGATGATGAAAACCTGATCTACTCCGACGGCCAAAACGTATACGCCGTTCCAGCTAACGGCGGTGGAGAACCGCAGCTAATCCTGAGAAATGCCACTTCTCCGGTCTCTCTCCACGCTCGCTGAGTCGGCTGCGCTGAGGTCGGCTTAACAAAAAGCTGGTTATTGTCCCCTCGCGGTACGCCCCCTGGCGGGGGCGTTTAGATCGAGCAACTCGACCATTCGTCGATGAAGGCCGAGTCGTTTCAGGAAGGTGGGAGGGGGTACCGACAGGTCAGCCATGTTCAACCAACGCGCTTGCCATCCCGGGCGCGCGATCCCAGTCCTCGTGGTGATCGTCGCCATTCTTGCCTTCGTGACCGTTGCTGCTGGCGCAACGCGAATCATCGATCGCGTTGCCGTAAGCAAGCGGGTCGCTGACTTGTCGTCAGGCGTATCAGGCCTATACCGGCACCCCGATGACACCGATGGCGACGGGCTGACGAACCGCTACGAGGTTCGGCGCTCACACACGAATCCAAGGCTTCGCGATACCGACGGAGATGGGCTGAGCGACGGGCAGGAGGTCCTGGGGGGAACGAATCCACTCGATCCGAACAGTCCGGGAAGGTCTTCTACTACCCCAACCCAGCCGACCCCAGGCCCGGAACCCACGCAGCCTCCCAAGCCCGACCCCAAACCGATCCCTTCGGAACCGGAATCGCCGGCACCCGAACCGGAACCGGAACCTGAACCTGAATCGCCAGCACCTGAACCTCAACCTGAACCTGAACCACCGGCGCCAGAACCCGAACCCGAATCGCCTGTCTCCGAAACTCCATCTACGACCGCCGATCTCTACCTCAGCCCCTCGGGATCGGATGCCGCCAGTTGCTCCGCCGCAAACCCCTGCCACTCGCTCAATCGCGCCTACAAACTGGCCCAACCCGGTCAGACGGTGGAGGTGGCGGCTGGCAGCTATTCAGACACTTCGCTCTCGCTGGACTCATCGAAGACATCAAATACGGATGTCCTGATTCGTCCTGCCGCCGGAGCGGCGGTGACCTTCACCTCGCAGCTGCATATCTCGGCGCGACACCTCGAGCTTCGTGGCATGCGCTTCTCCAGCAAGCTCTGGATCGAAGCAAGCGCCGTTGACGTAACGCTTCGCAACGACACCCTGAAGAACTTCGATCTCTACTCCGACGGGAAACAGTCCTCCGAAAACATCTCCTTCATCGGGGGCAGCATTGGCCCGTCGGCCAATGAAAACAGTCGCATCGCGTCGAACGGAACGTCCACGACCGCTTCACCCAAGAACATCCTCATCGAAGGCGTCGACTTCCATGACTTCACCGTCACCCCGGGCTCGGAAGCCCACGTCGAGTGCCTGCAGGTGTGGGCGGTCGACGGGCTGACGATCCGCGACAGCACATTCAGCAATTGCGAGGTCTTCGACATCTTCCTGCAGAAGCTCCCCGAAGGCGCGGCGGCGACGCCCTCCAACATCCTGATCGAGAACAACTTCTTCGATTGCTGTGGCAGCGGCTTCTACTCGATCCGGATGGCCGATCACCCCGGGACCAGCTGGAAAAACGTCACGATCCGCAACAACTCCCTCGACAAGGCGATCAACCCCGATCCGGCCGTTCCGTACTCGAACGTGAAGATCGTCGGCAATGTGGGCCCGTCCCTGGCGCTCTGGGCGGGATCGACAGGAGCGACCCAATCGAAACCCCCGGCAGGGCTGACGGTTGACTACAACGTTTGGTACGCCGGCGCCAAAATCGGCTCCCACGACAAGGTGGCGCCCTCGGGCTTCCGCAATCCCGCCGCGCTCGACTTCCACCTCACGGCCGGCGCCGCGGCGATCGACGCGGGTGATCCCACCAGCTTCCCCGCTGCCGACATCGATGGCGATGCTCGTCCCGCCGGCAACGCGCCGGATGCGGGAGCCGATGAGACGGGTGCGGCGGCGCCCCCGCCGGCATCGGACACGGTCGCGCCAAATACGCAGCTTGTCGGGGGCCCCAGCGGCGTCACCACGACGGACTCGGCGACGTTCACGTTCTCGGCCTCAGAGACCGGCGCAACCTTCGAATGTCAGCTCGACGGCGCCAGCTGGACGGCTTGCGCGACGCCAAAAACCTATAGCAGCCTGGATGAAGGCCAGAACACCTTCGAGGTCCGCGCCAAGGATGCGGCGGGCAACGTCGACAGCACACCTGCTGTTCGCACCTGGACTATCGAAGAGCCTGAATCAGTCCCACCACCGGACACTCCTCCTCCGGTACCCTCAGGCAACGCCGATCTCTTCCTCGCCGCAGGCGGCTCGGATTCCGCCTCCTGTTCGGCGGCGGCTCCCTGTAAGTCACTCAACCGCGCTTATCAAGTCGCTTCGCCTGGCGACATCGTCCAGCTCGCTGCGGGTAGCTATGGCGACCAGACGCTCCAGCGCGACACTGGCCTGACTTCCTCCGAAGACGTTGTCTTCCGCCCCGCCTCGGGCGCGACGGTGACCCTTGGCACTGTCACCGTCTACGCCTCGCACGTGACGTTGGAAGGGATGAACGCGACCGATCTCAACGCCCGTGTCACCGATCCGTACCAGTTCGCCGTCTCGGACATCACCTTCCGCAACATGGATGCGCGCAACTTCATGGTCATGTCGGCCTCAGACGTCAACATCATCGGCGGCGACTACGGGCCCGCGAGCGATTGCGGTGGCCCCTACGGCGGCTCCAACAACAGCATCCGCCGCTTCGCCGAAAACGGCGCGCCCAACCCAACGAACGTCTTGATCGAAGGGGTGAAGATCCACGACATCACCTCCTACAACCTCACCCAGTGCCACATGGAGGGCCTGGCGATCTTTGCCGGCAACGGCGTCACGGTTCGCAACTCGAAGTTCTGGGGAAACTCCGTCTATGACATCTTCCTGCAGTCCAACAGCGGCCCGGTCTCGAACCTGTTGATCGAGAACAACTGGCTCGCGGCGTCAGTGGGCCAGGCAGGAAGCGGCTCGGGCTCGAGCTCGCTCGCCTTCTCTGGGGGCTCCGGCGACTTCGCCAATTCAACGATCCGCAACAACTCGGTGAACGGGTACATCTCCTTCGACGACAACGGCGTCAACCCGGCCTACACCAACTTCAAGGCCGTGGGCAACATCGGCCAGCCGCTCTACGGATCTTGCTCGCTGCGGGGCGTCATCTACCGCTACAACGTCTGGAAGGGCATGGCCTGTGGGACCGGCGACGTCAACCTGAGCGGCGCCTACCCTTACGTCAACGCAGTCAACGGTCCGGCGATGGACTATCACCTGACCGGGGGGGTCGCCAAGGACTTGGTCCCGGCGAGCGAAGAGAGCAACCCGACCACGGACATCGACGGCCAGCCGCGGCTTCAGGGATCGAAGGTCGACGCGGGCGCCGACGAGACCGGCTGACCCGCCCGTCCGAGGCGTGGGGTCGCTTTCGGCTCAGCCTTCGTTAGCAGCGAAGTGCGCGGCGATCTGTGTCGCGCTCAGTGGCTGATCGTAGATCGCCACGTCGTCCAGGGTGCCTGAGCCGAAAAGGCCAGCGCCCGCGCGCGACATGAAGTAAAGCGGCGCATTGGCGAAGGCGCCGGCGCCGGTGCCGCTGGCTCCCTTTTCGAAGGGGATCGGTTTGCCGTCGACGTAGGGGATCACCTGTTCGGATGCCGGCGCCGTGGTATCGAGGACGAAGGCGTAGTGGTGCCACTGGCCGGCGCTGGGCCGGGTGAAGTAGACGTTGTTGCGTGATTCCGGGCCGCCGATGCCGACGCCGAAACTGCCCTGGCTCGAGTTGGGGTCGATCAGCAGGCCGCCGGCGTTGCCATTGAAGTTTTCGGTCAGCTCCATTGCCAGCGAGTCATCGTCGGCATAGGCGTTCCAGCGCAGCCAGAACTCGATCGTGAGTTTGCTCGTCGCCGAGAGGTCGACCGGCGCCTGGGCGGAATCGTTGAGCCCGTCGAAGCCGGCGGCGCCACCGCCGAGCGCCCCTGCAAGACCGAGAGTCGTGCCGCCGGCGGCGGTTGCCGTCGCGCCGCCGACGCTGTCGGCGAGTGCGGTTGCGCCCGCGGGCTCCTCGAAGCGCCAGTAGTGGGCGAGGCCGGGGGTGGCCAGGACCGTTTTGGAGTAGCTCACGCTGGGTGGGGGTGGGGGCGGGGCTTCCGGGTCGTCGACGGTCACGGTCTTGGTTTCGGTGTCGGTTGCTGAGTTGTTGTCGAGCACCCTGACCGTCACCGCCACTTCACCCTCTTTCGCGTAGCTGGCAGAGGCGGTTGGCGTCGTCCCAGTGTCCGTCTCGAAGCTGCCGTTGCCGTCGAGGTCCCACTGGTACTTGACGATTGAGCCGTCAGGGTCGCTCGAGCCGGAGGCGCTGAAATTCACCTGCGTGTTGGTCGTAACCGGATTGGGGGAGGCGGTGAGCGTGGCGTGCGGGCGCCGGTTGAGACCGTGGCTCGCGTCGTGTTCGGCGATTTCAGCCGGTGTCAGGGCGCGGTTGTAGATCGCCAGCTCGTCGAGCCCGCCTTTACCGAACAGTCCCTGGCCGGCACGCGACATCATGTAGAGGGTCGATTTGGCGAAGGCTCCAGCGCCTGTCCCGCTTGCGGTCTTGGTATAGCTGACTGGTTGCCCGTCGACGTATGGGATGACCTGTTCGGATGCCGGCGCGGCGCTGTTGAGGACGAAGGCGTAGTGGTGCCACTGGCCGGCGCTGGGCCGGGTGAAGAAGACGTTGTTGCGCGAGTCGGCGATGCCGATGGCTACTCCGAAGCTGCCCTGGCCGGCGTTCGGGTCGACGATGAAGCCGCCGTTGTTCTGGTTGAAGTTTTCGGTCAGCTCGAGCGCCAGGTCATCTTCGTTGTCGTAGGCGTCCCAGTTGAGCCAGAACTCGACCGTGGCTTTGCTAGTTCCGGAGAGGTCGAGCGGGACGCTGCCGGAATCGTCAACGCCGTCGAAGTGGACCGCCGTGTTTGGGTCGCCTTCCACGCCGCCCGTGAGGCCGAAGGTCGGACCTCCCGCCGCGGTGCCGGTCGCGGTGCCCTTGCTGTCGGCCAAGCTCGGCCCGGCTTTCTCGCCCAGGCGCCAGTAGCCGACCAGGCCCGGCGTGTCGAGCACAGTGTCGCCGTAGTTGCTGACGCCGCCGGTATTGACCGTAACCGGGACGGTGGTCGAGGTGGTCATGCCGCTGTTGTCGGTCACCCGCAGATGGGTCTGCACGGTGGCCACCGAGGTGTAGGTGTGATCGGTCGTAGGTGTGGATCCCGTATCAGTCTCATAGGTCCCGTTGCCGTCGAGATCCCATTCGTATTTGACGATCGTGCCGTCGGGGTCTTTGGAGCCCGAGGCGTCGAAGTGAACCGGCAGTTCGGCTATCGCCGGGTTTGGCTGTGCTTTGTAGGAGGCCACTGGCGGTTGCGGTTCGGGGGCGCCGACGATCAGGGTTTTGGTCGCCGTGCCGATCGCCAGGTTGTTGTCGTAGACCCTGACTGAGACGGGAACGTGGGCTTCCGTGCTGTAGTTGGCCGAGGCGGTTGGGGTCAATCCGGTGTTCGTCTCGTAGCTGCCGTTGCCATCGAGATCCCACTCGTATTTGACGATTGAACCGTCGGAGTCTTTGGAGCCCGAGGCGTCGAAGGTGACGTGACCGCCGACCGCAACCGGGTTGGGATTGATCGCCAGCGCCGCCGCCGGTTTGTGGTTGCTGCCGTTGCTGGTGAAGTGCGTGGAGATTTCACCGCCTGTCAGGGCGCGGTTATAGACGGCCACCTCGTCGAGGGTGCCTTTGCCGAACAGTCCCTGGCCGGCACGCGACATCATGTAGAGGGTCGATTTGGCGAAGGCTCCCGCGCCCGTCCCGCTCGCGGTCTTGGTGTAGCTGACTGGCTGCCCGTCGACGTAAGGGATGACCTGTTCGGATGCCGGCGCGGTGCTGTCGAGGACGAAGGCGTAGTGGTGCCACTGGCCAGCGCTGGGCCGGGCGAAGAAGACGTTGTTGCGCGATTCGCCTGTGCCGATACCCACGCCGAAGCTGCCGCCGGACTGCGGTGAGTTCGGATCGACGATGAAGCCGCCTTTGTTCTGGTTGAAGTTTTCGGTCAGCTCCATAGCCAGTGAGTCATCCTCGGCGTAGCCATCCCACTTGAGCCAGAACTCGACCGTGGCTTTGCTCGTCCCCGAGAGGTTGATCGGGGCGCTGGCGGAGTCGTCGCCATCAAAGCGCGCGGCGGTGTTGGGATCACCGGCGATGCCGCCCGGCTGCCCGAAGGTGACGCCTGGCGAAGCGGTCCCGTTGGCGAGGCCGAGACTATCGGCGAGGGTGGGGCCTTTGGCCTCTCCCAGGCGCCAGTAACCAGCCAGGCCCGGCGTGTCGAGCACAGCGTCGCCGTAGTTGCTGACGCCGCCGGCATTGATCGTAACGGGCAGGGTTGTGGTCGCGCTGAGTCCGCTGTTGTCGGTGACCCTGAGGCCCACTTGGACGGTCCCCGTAGCGCTGTAGACGCGGTCGGCGGCTGCGGTAGTGCCGGTGTTCGTCTCGTAGGTCCCGTTGCCGTCGAGGTCCCATTCGTATTTGACGATTGAACCGTCGGGGTCTTTGGAGCCCGAGGCGTCGAAGTGAACCGGGCTGCCGAACGGTGCCGGGTTCGGATTCGCCGTGAAGGATGGGCTCGGCGGTTGCGGACCGACTTTCACCGTGCCCGTGGTCGTGTCGGTTCCGGTCAGGTTGTCGGTGACTCGCAGCCCGACTGTGAAGTTGCCGTTGCTGGTGAACGAGCGTGAGGCGATCGGGCTCGACCCGGTGTTCGTCTCGTAGGTCCCGTTGCCGTCGAGGTCCCATTCGTATTTGACGATTGAACCGTCGGGGTCTTTGGAGCCGGAGGCGTTGAAGGTGACGGGAACGCCGGTGAGGGCGGGGGAGGGGCTGGCTGTGAAAGATGCGACGGGACGTCTGTTGGTGCCGAAGCTCGCTTTGTGTTCGGCGATCTGCGCCGCGGTGAGGCCATGGTCGTAGATCGCGAGCTCATCGAGCGCGCCGCGGCCGAATAGTGATTTGCCGGCCCGCGACATGAAGTTGAGGGTCGAGTTGGCGAAGGCGCCGGAACCGGTCCCGGTAGCGGACTTGGTGTAGGAGACGGCTTTCCCGTCGACGTAGGGGGTGATCTGCGTCGCTGCCGGTGCGGTGCTGTCGAGAACGAGGGCGTAGTGGTGCCACTGGCCAGCGCTGGGCCGGGCGAAGTAGACGTCGTTGCGGGTGTCGGTGTTGCCGATACCCACCCCGAAGCTGCCGCCGGACTGCGGTGAGTTCGGATCGACGATGAAGCCGCCTTTGTTCTGGTTGAAGTTTTCGGTCAGCTCGAGCGCAAGAGCGTCGTCATTGGTGTAGGAGTCGATGTAGAGCCAGAATTCGACCGTGATCGCGCTCATGCCGGAAAGGTCGACTTTGGCCTGTGCGGCATCGTCGAGACCGTCGAAGCGCGCTGCAAGGTCGGGGTCGCCCGCGACTGCGCCGGGAACGCCGAAGGTCGGGCCGCCAAGCGCGGTGGCCCCGCTGGCGCCGACGCTATCGGCGAAGGTCGGGCCGGCTTTCTCGTCCATGCGCCAGTAGTGGATCAACCCGGGAGTGTCTTTGACCGCGTCGGGATAGCTGCTGACGCCGGCGACGCTGACCGTGAGCGGAACCGTCATGGTCGCGGTCTTGCCGCCGCTGTCGGTGACCCGGAGGCCGACTTGGACCGTGCCCGGGGTCGAGTAGGTAGCCGTGGTCGTCGCGGTGGTGCCGGTGTTTTTCTCGTAGGTCCCGTTGCCGTCCAGGTCCCATTCGTATTTGGCGATTTTGCCGTCGGGGTCGCTTGAGCCCGAGGCGTTGAAGCTGGCCGGCAGGCCCTGGACCACCGGGTTCGGGGTGGCGGTGAAGGACGCTGTCGGCGGCTGGTTGCCGATCACCGTCAGGGTGCGCACGGTGGTGTCGGTGGCGCCGCTGTTGTCCGTAACCCTCAGCCTGACGTCGATGGTTGCGTCAGAGGTGTATTTGCGAGTGGTCGTCGCGGTGGTGCCGGTATTGGTCTCGTAGGTCCCGTTGCCGTCCAGGTCCCATTCGTATTTGGCGACTTTTCCGTCTGGGTCCGTGGACGAGGATCCGTTGAAGGTGACGGTGGTATTGAAGCCGACCGGATTCGGGCTGAGCGAGAAGGCCGCCGTTGGGGCTTTGTTGGAGCCAGCTGGATCGAGGGTGATGTCTTCGGGCGTGTTCGGCTGCACCCCCATTTCGGAGAGTACGTTGTAGGTCGCCTGCTCGATTCGCGGGTCTTCTTCGGGGCCCGATAGCCCACGAGACCAGCGCATCGTCCCCGAAGCGAAGACCTGGGCGCCGCTGGACGCGGTGTACCTGACGGCGCCGACGACCCCCGTCTGCCCGGCGGGGGGGAAGTTGGTGCGCTGGCGACCCTCGTCGATCAGCCAGCTGTTTTCACTGCCGCCGAGTTTGTCGACGTCGGTTCCACTGACGCGCTTGACGCCGGCGGGCTCCTGGGCGAGGTACTGGGCCTGCGTCGGCACTGCGTCCCACTCCCAGCCGACGATTTCTTCGCCGATTTTGGTCGTGGTGTTCTGAGAGATGCCGGTGTTGCGCCAGATGCGGTTGCCCGCGTACTGGTTGTTGGCATCGGCCGGTGGGATTGTCAGCGGGAAGCTTTTGTTCTCGTTGTCGCCGACGTACATGATCCCCCAGAGCGAGTTCTCCGGGGTGTTGGGGCCGACCCGTCCGCCTGGCGGGGCGTTTGGGTCTCCCGGAGGGGCGCCGTTGTCGCGGAAGGTCGTGGTCGAGTTCTCGGGGTGATCGTCGGCGGTGCCGGCGATGCCGTCGAGGCCGAGTGCATCGTCGGCGGTGCCGGCGATGCCGTCGGGGCCCCAGTCGTTGGGCGTCACCGCGCCGCTGCCACCGGAGCCGTCGCCCTGCACCGTCTTGAAGCAGACGAGGCTGCGGCCGTTGTTCTCGTAGCGAACCTTCCAGTAGGCGGCATTGGCGCTGAGGGAAGCGATCGAGGTGCCGGCTTCGCGCGCCGCCTTGAAGGCGTTGAACTCCTCGCCGGACCAGTACTCGGAGTGGCCGGGCACGATCACTACTTTGTGTTCGCGCAGCTGTGCACCGTTCTGATGCACGGAGACGTCATCGGTATAGGAGACGTCGTACCCCTGCTTCTCCAGCCAGTAAATGGTGTCGAAATCTGGCCCGAAGATCCGGTTGCGATCGTTGTTGTTTTCGTCGAGCGGCCGGTCGAAGGAGACCTCCACGGCACGGGCTGTCCCGGAGATCGTTTCGGCGCCGCCCAGTTTGTCGTAGTAGAGGGACTTGCCGCCCCACGTGTTGTAGGCCTCGTAGTCGGCGGTGGGTATGACCACGAGGATTTTCGACTTGACTTTGGCGTTGTCGTCGCGGACGACGAAAACGACGTGGTTGTCGATCGGGTTAGACCCCGTCGTCGTCAGCTTGGCGACGTAGACGCCCGATATCGGCAGCGAGGAGGCAGGGATCGTCTGGGTGACGCTCCAGTTCGAGCAGCTGAGTTCCCCGGTGACTTTGTTGGCGGCATTGCATTTGAAGTTGTTGTTCACCGCGACGTTGTTGGCGGTGTAGACGAGCCGCCCGCCTTCGCCGCCGTAGTAGCCGAGGCGGAAGACCTGGATGTTGACTTTGGTTCCCCCGGCCGTGGGGGTGTCGCGGGCGATCTTGAGCGGCACGTTCTGGCCGAGGTTGAAGCTGGTCTGCGTGGCGAAGCCGGCGATGCCTTCGTCGTAGTTCTGGAACATCCATTCGGAGCTTCCTTCGCCTTTGCAACTGTTCTCGTTGACGATGCCAACGGCGTTGGGGCAGGTTGCCGCGGAGCTCGACGACATCGAGAGGACCGCGACAAGCGCCACAGCTGCCGCCGCGAGGACGAGGGAAGATCGGATCAAGAGACGACTCATTCGCCAGATATAACGGACCCATGGCCGACCGTTTGCGTCGGCAAGGCCTAATTGACCGAAATCGGTACTTCGTTCAGCCTTCTCTTTTCTCGGGGCCTGGCACAATCGCCGCATCAAAGGCGCCCGAATGATCTGGATCGCAGGGATTGCTGCGCTTTGCTTGCTGTGTGCGGGCGTGATTGCCCTTGCCAACACCGGGGGCAAGGGCGGCGGGCTCAAGCTGGCCGAGCTGGACGCACGCGCAGTGGCGGGGGGCGGCTCCGGCGTCGCGGTTAGTGGTTCTGTGCGCGGCGCCGACAACGTCTTCGCCCGCTACCGGGACGGGTGCCGCGTTCTGCGCATCTCCGCGTCGGGACGGGCTGATGGGACTCGCTTCCATTTGCGAATCCCCGTCCAGGGCTCTACGCAGCGGCGGCGGCGATGCAACCTGGCGATCGCCCACCGCCTGCGTGGCACTGCTGTCCATCATCCGCCCAAGGCGCGCCGCGGCCCGATCCGGGTGATTGCCTGCTCCGCTGTTCACTGTGTCGAAAAGCAGCTGGCCCTGCGCCGGCCGGGAGGCCCGGCGGAGGTCGGGGCTGTCGATCCTGGTCATGTGGAAGTCGCTCCGGGGGTCAAAGTCCGTGTCCCGACGGCACCACCGGTCTCGCCGGACGTGCCCGCCTCGCGCTTCGTCAGTCCCAACGGTTCGGACTCCGCTCCCTGTACCGCCACCGAGCCATGTCTAACCCTCAATCGAGCCTATAGGGTTGCGCAGCCGGGCCAGGTCGTCGACGTCTCCGGCGGCAGCTACCCGACCCAGCGGATCGAATACGACCCCTCGAAGGTTTCCGCCGCCGACGTCTACTTTCGCCCGGCGGCTGGGCAGTTCGTTCGCATCGACGGCGACATCGACGTCTACGCCTCCCACGTAACCGTGATGGCGATGCAAGCGGTTGACACCGATGTGCCCTACGACGGGCCGGCGGACGTCAGCGACGTCACCTTTTGGGGAATGGATGGGCGCAACTTCACGATCGATTCCGGCAAGGAAGTGAACATGATCGGCGGCGATTACGGTCCCGCCAGCTCGTGTGGCGGGAGCTACAGGGGCGGCAACAACGGCATTCGCATGAATCGGCCCGGCGTGGTGCCCAGCGACATCTTGATCTGGGGCGTCGACATGCACGACGTCCAGTCCTACGACTTGGTCGCGTGCCATATCGAGTGCCTGATCGTCGGCGCCGGGGAACGCATAACGGTGCGCGGCTCGCGCTTCTGGAACTGCTCGATCTTCGACATCTTCCTGCAGCCTTTTAACGGCCCGATCTCCGACGTCACGCTCGAGAACAACTGGTTCGCCGCGCCGACTGACCCCAACGGCCACGTCAACAGCGGCAGGGCGGTCGAGTTCTCGGGAGGGGGACCATGGCGCAACCTGCTGATCCGCCAGAACTCCGTAAACACCGCGATCAACCTCAATGACGAAGCCCCCAATCCCCAGTACGTGAACTCGCGGATGATCGGCAACATCGCCGTGCGATCGAATTGCTACAACGGCGTCACCTACCAGGACAACGTCTGGTTCGAAGGGTCTGGCAAATGCGACCCGAGCGACCGTGTTCTCGCCGGGGGGCCGCCGTTCGTGAACGCCAGCGACCACGCGGATCTCGACTATCACCTCACCGGCGGCGTGGCGGTGGACCTCGTTCCCAGCTCGATCGATGACCTGGCGGAAGACATCGACGGCCAACCGCGCCCCGACGGCGCCGCGCTCGACGCCGGCTCCGACGAGCGCTGACCTTTCGCGCGAGCCCGAAGGGGGCTGATGCGTTGGTCTCGTGGTGAACTCCACTGCGACCATCGAGCATCCAGTCCCGGCCTCTGACGTCAAGCTGGGCGAAAAAACGGCCGCGGCCAGCCGTTGGCGGGCCGATGCCATCGCCCTGGGCGTCCTCGGCTTCGCCTTCGTCCTGCTGGTCGCTCTCACTTGGAAGAAGTGGGGGAACCCGGCCCTGGACGCCGGCGCCGAGCTGACCACGGCCGAACGGGTAGCCGACGGCGCGATTCCTTACCGCGACGTGCGCTACTTCTACGGCCCGCTCGGCCTCTACTCGCTGGCCGGTTCCTTCGAGCTCTTCGGGGCCAGTTTGACGACGGCCTTCGCATTCGGCCTGGCGATGACCGCTGCCATCGTCTCCTCCTTCTACGCGCTCGCTCGCCAGTGGCTGCGTCCCACGGTGGCGGCTGTCTGCGCGGCGATGACCATGGCCATTGGCTTCTCCGGCACCGCCTTCAACTTCATCTTGCCTCACTCCAACTCGGCCACCATGGGCCTGCTCTGCCTGCTGCTGGCGCTGCTGGCGCTGTGCAGGGAACGACCGCTGGCGGCCGGCCTGGCGATTGGTGCCGCCGGCTTGACTCGGCCCGAGTTCTTCGGTGTGGCCGCTCTCGCGGCAGTGGTCTGGCTGATCGCCCGCGTCCGCGGGCGGCCCTGGCGGGAGACGCTCGGCGAGGCAATGAAGATCGGCCTGCCCGCGCTCGCAATCCCGCTCGGCGTGCTGGGCGCCTTTGCGGCGCTGGCCGGGACCCACCGCCTGCTCTGGGAGAACCTCTGGCCGGTCGAATTCATCCGCGTCGCCGGCTTGCGCTCACAGGAAGACTGGGCGCCGGGGACGCTGGCAAGCGTTTTCTCCACCGCCGGGCGGGCGGTGGTCTACTGCACCCTGCTGGGGTCGTTCGTCTGGGCGGCCTTGATCTGGGCGAGGCTGAGCGGCGTTGCTCGCCTGCGCGCGCTGTTGCCCCCGCTCGGCGCCCTGCTCGTTCTGGCGCTGCTCGATGCCGGCGCCCGTGCCGTCGGCCTCCTCGACGGGCCCCGTGCCATGGTGCAGAGCGAGACGACCGACCTGATCCTGGGGATGACCTGGCTGCCGGCGCTGGCGATCGGCGCCGCGGTGAGCACGTTGGTTGCGCTGCGCCGCCGTGGCGCTGCCCCCCTCGGTCGCTCCTGGCCCGACGACGCTGCGCTCGTCACCGTGGCACTGCTGCTGGGCCTGCGGGCCTATGACGCTTTCAACGGCGAGGGCTCTTACGCGCCCTACTACGCGGCACCGCTCGTGCTGATCGCCGGAATCTTGCATCAGCGAATCGGCCAGCGCTGGCCCCAAGCCAGGGCCGCGGCAACAACGGCGCTGGCCCTGGCCGCCGCCGGCCTGATCATCTACCCACTCGCCGGGCTCTACAGCGACAACAACACCCTGGTGCGGACCGCGCGCGGGTCCTTCGTCGCCAACGACGCTTCGGCGCCGGCCTTGCAGCGCACCCTCGACTTGATCGAGCGACGGACGAAGCCGGGAGAACCGATCTTCGCCCTGCCCTCCGATGGCGGCATGTACTTCATGGCCGATCGTCGGCCCGCCACCTATGAGGTGATGTTCCTGCCGGGTCTGCTCGCGACCCGCGCCGATCAACGACGCACGATCGAGCGGCTCGACCGCGAACGGGTACGCCTCACCGTGATCAGCGCTCGCGACTTCTCCGCCTTTGGCGCGAAAGAGTTCGGCGTCGATTACGACAGGCTGCTTGGGGCCGAGATCAAGCGCGACTGGCGGCCGGTCGCCACCTACGGCGACGTTGACAAGCCGGTCTCGGGTAGCTATCCATCCGCGGCCTTCACGATCTACGAACGGCGCTGAGCTACTACTCGGCGAAGGCGAGCGAGAGAACTTCGTCGCAGCGCCGTGCCCAGGAGTTGCGCTCGACGAAGCACTGCCGTGCAGGCTCGTCCATCGGCCCAGCGTCGAGCGCCTGTCGCACCGCACCGACGAAGTCGCCCCCGGGGGCGGCAAGCGAGACGGGTCCCTCGATCCCATGTAGGGGGGGCAGATCGGTTGCCGCCACGGGACCACCTCCGGCCAGGTACTCGTAGATCTTCAACGGGCTCATCGCCTCGGTCAGCGGTAGGCGGTGGTGGGGTAGCAGGCACGCGTCTGCCGCCAGCGCGAGCGCTGCCACCTGCGATCGCGACACCGTTCCGGCGAGGAAGACGTTTGGCGCATCCTCGACGGCGGCCAGGTGGGCGTGGTCGGCGACTGGCCCGGCGAGCACGATCGTCCCCTCCGGCCAGGCGCGAGCGACGTCGAGCACGGCGTCGGTATCGAGGCGCGAATCCAGTGTGCCTACGTAGAAGAAGCGCGGTCCCGGCAGTTTGGCCATCCACTCCGGTGGCTGGTCGATATCGAGCCACTGGGCGGGGTCAACGCCGTTGGGGACGACCGCCGCGGGCCCGCGCGGGGCGATCCGCTCGACGATCGCCTCGGTGACGGCACAAACGCGAGTTCCCTGCGCCGAGATCCGCTCGTAGGCGACCCGGTAGGCGGGGTGCCAGCGCTGGTAGGTGGGATGGACGGCCCAGTCGTCGGTGGCGAGCAAGGTGACCGGGCCCGCCCACTCGAGCGCCGCGAAGGCGGCGACGAACGGATGCGCGGTGATGACCGCTGGCCGCTCTAGACCGCGCCTCTCGGCTGCCCGCTGCAGCCGCCGCCCGTAGCTCGCGTAGTACCGCTCCAGGTCGCTGAGGCGGACCGGATCGCGACGGCGCAGGCGCAGCGGTTGGTAGTGCCCGACGCGATCGCTTGCCGGGAACGGCTCCGCCCTCCGCAGGAGGCCCTTGGCCAGCTTGACCGGAGCGCTGCGGGGCTGGTCGCAGATCAGCAGGTTGCGGATCCGCGCGTCGTCGATCAGGGCGAGCGCGACGCGGTCCTGGGGAAAGCACATGCCGCGCTGCTGGGCGGCAGCCCAGGTGATGTCGTCGAAGGTGAAGATCACGTCGCTGTGTCCCATCTGAGCAGAGAACGAGCGGCGCTCGATGTCGCTTGCGGAGCGCAAGTCGGGTCTCGCCTCACGCGTTCTTCTGTAGAGGCTCGAGTGGGCCTTGGCAGAGCACGATCCGATGAGCAGATACGAGACCGAACGCCCCGAGCTGTCCCATGACGACCTCAAGCAGGCCGCGGTCTCGGGGGTCCGCTGGACGACCGCGGCGCGGGTCGCCACTGAAGTCGTCACGCTCGCCTCCGCGATCGTGCTTGCCCGTCTCGTCGCCCCTTCGGAGTTCGGCGAGGCGGTCGTGCCGCTGATCTTCGTCCCGCTTGCGGTGATCTTCACCTTCGAGGGCGTCGGCAGCGCCCTCGTCCAGCGCAAGGAGATCGACCATACGCACGTCGAGGCGGCGATGCTCGCCAGCATCCTGACCGGCGCCGTGCTCAGCGCGGCCACGTTCCTGCTCGCCGACCCGGTCGGTGGACGGCTCTTCGGCAAGGCCTCGGCGGAACTGCTGCAGGTGATCTCGCCGGTCTTCCTGCTGGCGGGCCTCGGCTCGGTCTCGCGCGGCTTGCTCTGGCGCCAGCTCGACTTCCGCCGCGTCAGCGTGATCGAAATGATCTCGTTGGCGCTCGGTTCCGTCGCCGCGGTGGCGATGGCCGTGGCCGGCCTGGCCGCGGAGGCAATCGTGCTCGGGGCGCTGGTCGGTGCCTTCGTCAGCGCGGTGCTGCTGTTTGTCTCGGTGCCGCCGCCAATGCCCCGGTTCCACCGCGAGGCAATGCGAGACGTGATGGGCTTCGGCCTGCCCGCATCGGCCGCCGGCCTCACCTATGTCGCGGTCAGTAACGCGACTCTCGCGGTCGCGGCGGTGCGCCTCTCCGCTCTCCAGGTCGGCCTCTACTGGCGCGCCTTCCAACTCGGCGTCGTCTACCAGGACAAGATCAGCGGGATCATGATGCGCCTCGCCTTTCCGATCTACTCGCGGACCAGCGACATCGACGAGCTGCGCCGCTTTCACGAGCGCGCGACCCGCATCCACGCCGCCGTGCTGCTGCCGCTCCTCTCGCTGCTGATCGTGCTCGCCCCGGACCTGGTGCCGTGGGTTTTCGGCGAGCGCTGGGCACCCGCCGCCGGCGCTGTGCAGGTTCTCGCCATCGCCGGAATGATCGCCGCCGTCCTCACCGGCTATCCGCAGATCCTCCTCGCGGCCGGGCGGCCACGGGCGCTGCTGGTCTTCAACCTGGCCCTGCTCGTCCTCTACGTGGCCTCCTCCTGGGTCGCGGCGCCCTACGGGATCATCGCCCTCTCCTGGACCGTCGTCGGGGTCCACGTGGCGATGATCGTCGCCGTCTACGGCATCCTCTTCAGGCGCTTGCTGGGTATACCGATCGGTCGCCTCGTCAGCGACCTGCTGCCAGCGGTGGCCTGCAGCTTGGCACTGCTTGCCGTCGCGACCCCCCTGGCGGGATTGCTGCGGGGAATAGGCACGCCCGTGTCACTGCTGGCGCTCACGGTTGGTCTCGTCGGGGGGATCGCCTACTGCAGTGCCCTGCGCAGCTTCTTCCCGCGTGTCTGGAACGACATCGTGCAGTTGATCGCAAGGGTCCTGCCGGCCGGCGCGCGGACGGTGCAGTTCCGGCGCATCGCGATGCGCAGCGTAGGGGAGGCTTGAGGTGTGCGGAATCGCCGGCACCGTCCGCCACGACGGACGGGACGCCAACCCTGCCCTGGTAGAGCGGATGTGCGCGGCGCTCGAGCACCGCGGCCCGGACGCGCGCGGCATCCACGCCGACGGACCGGTTGGGCTGGGCATTCAACGCCTGCGCGTGGTCGACCTCGAGGGCGGCGACCAGCCGATCTACAACGAGGACCGCTCGATTGCCGTCGTCCTCAACGGCGAGATCTACAACTTCCGCGAGCTGCGCCGCCGACTCGAGGCGGCGGGCCATCGCTTTCGCACCGAGGGCGACACCGAGGTGATCGTCCACCTCTACGAGGAGGAGGGGGTCGATTGCGTCCGCTCGCTCGACGGCATGTTCGCGTTTGCTCTTTGGGACGGGCCTCGGCGGCGCTTGCTCATCGCCCGTGACCGGGTCGGCAAGAAGCCGCTGTTTTACTCGCTGCACAAAGGGGCGCTGAGCTTCGCCTCGGAGCTGCGGGCCCTGCTCCGCGACGAGGAGGTCCCCCGCGAGATCGACGAGCAGGCGCTCGACTGCTACCTCGCTTACGGCTATGTGCCGGCGCCGCTGAGCGCCTTCCGGGCGGTTCGCAAGCTGCCGCCCGCGACGAGGATGGTCTATGAGGGGGGACGCATCACCCAGGAGCGCTACTGGCAGCTCGACTACGCCCGCAAGCACCCGGTAGCGGATGCTCGCGAGCTGCACGCGCCGCTGCGCGAGACGCTGAGCCGTGCGGTCCGCCGCCGCCTCGTCTCCGACGTGCCGCTGGGCGCTTTCCTCTCCGGGGGGATCGACTCGTCGGCCGTGGTGGCCGCGATGGCACAGGAGATGGGGGAGCCGGTGCGCACCTTCTCGATCGGCTTTGACTCCGAGCGCTTCGACGAGCTTTCGCATGCTCGCCAGGTGTCTGAGCTCTACGGCACCGAGCACGAGGAGCTGCAGGTGCGCCCCGATGCGATCTCGATCGCCCCGCTGATCGCTCGTCATCACGGAGAGCCTTTTGCAGACTCCTCCTCGATCCCCAGCTTCTACCTCGCCGAGATGACCAGGCGCAGTGTCACCGTTGCCCTCAACGGCGATGGCGGCGACGAGTCGTTCGCCGGCTACACCCGCTACGCGGCCAATGTCCTGGCTGGGCGCCTGGAGGCCATTCCGGCACCCCTTCGCCGCCTCGGCGCAGGCTTTGCCGCGCGCCTGCCGGAAGGCAAGGAGGAGCAGGGCCTGCTCAACCGGGCACGTCGACTCGGCGGCTCGCTCGGCCTCGACGGCCCGGGCCGCTACGAGCGCTACGTCTCGCTCTTCGATCGCGATCGCCGCGCTTCTCTCTACCGCGACGACTATGCGGCGTCCCTAGTGGGCCCCTCGATCGTTGCCGAGGCGATCGCCCAGCCCTGGCGCGAGGCCTCGGGGAACGATCGCCTCGACGTCCTGCTAGAGGTCGACGTGCGCAGCTACCTGCCGGGCGATCTGTTGGCCAAGATCGACATCGCGACGATGGCGCACTCGCTGGAGGCGCGCTCACCCTTCCTCGATCCCGAGATGATGCAGTTCGCTGCCTCGATCCCCGCCGAGCTGAAGCTGCACGGCATGGAGAAGAAGCTGATCCTGCGCGACGCACTGCGGGCCTGGTTGCCGGATTCGATCCTCGACCGGCCCAAGCAGGGGTTCTCGGTGCCGCTGGCGGAGTGGCTGCGCGGGGACCTGCGCGAGTACTCGCGTGACGTGCTGCTCGACCCCGCCGCTTTCTGGCGCGACAGGTACCGCTCCGATGCTGTCCAAGGGCTGCTCGACGGCCACCAGGCCGGTGAAGACCACTCGCAACGCATCTGGGCGCTGCTGATGATCGAGCTCTGGCGGACCGAGGTGCTGGACGAGCGCCCGTCCCCAGTTTCTGCCGCGGTCGCCTGAGCGCGCTTCAGCGCGGTTCGATCGCCCGCTGCGGCGGCCTGCCGAACGGCGGCGCCTCGCGGCCGAGCAGGGTCGCCAGGGCGCGCCGCTGCGCAGCGGCGCGCCCACCCTCGCCGCGCAGCGAGAAGACGCACCAGCGCAGCAGGTGGCGGGCGGCGATCGCGGTGAGGAAGGCAGCCCGGCGCGGCGGGTTGAAATGCTTGGCCGCGTATTGGCTGCGGGCGAAGGCCAGCTGGGCCTCCATCCGAGGGGAGGCGTCGGTTTTGCCGCCGTAGTGGGCGATGGTCACTTGGGGGAAGTGGCGGATCTCCCAGCCTGCTCGCTTCACCCGCAGGCAGAGATCGACCTCCTCCGAGTAGAAAAAGAAGCGCTCGTCGAGCAACCCGGCGCTCTCCAGCGCCTCGCGGCGGATCAGCATGAACGAGCCCGAGGTCCAGTCGCAGGAGAATTCCCGGTCATAGCGGGCGAGGTCCAGCTCGCATTCACCGAAGCGGCTGGCCAGGCGCGACAGGCGCTCGGGGCCAATCGCCTCGCCGACAGCGCGTCCGACGCTGGGGAAGCGCCGCGCGGTCGGCCAGAGTCGGCCCTGCTCGTCGACCTGGCGACAGCCTGCCAGGCCGACCTCGGGGTGCTCGTCCAGCTCGCTGACGAGGTCGGCAAGCGTGCCCGCGAGGATCTCGGTGTCGGGATTGAGCAGGAGGAGGTAGCGGGCGTCGGCGCTCATCAGGCCGCGGTTGTTGGCGTGGGCGAAGCCACGGTTGGCGCAGCGGATGGCGCGTACTCCCTCGAAGTGCTGGGCTGCTCGCTGGGCGGAGCCGTCGTCACCGTTGTCGACGACGACCACGTCGAGGGCAAGCGCTCCAGCCTGCGCGCGCAGGCTGGAGAGGGCTGGTTCGAGCCAGGACCAGCTGTTGTGCGAGACGATCACGGCGCAGACGTCGTACGGCGAGCAGCCTTCCTCCCTGGCGCGCTGCGATGACTCGACCATATCCACCGGCGAGGGCCCCACTAGCCGCTCCTCGCATTGGACACCCAGCCTGGGACCGCGAAGCCGTCCGGGCGGCTGGGTGGCGGCCGCAGGGCAAGGGGTTTACGCGCCGGAGCGAGTTCACGCGCCGGCGCGGTCCCACGTGCCGGCAGACAGGCCACGGCGAGGCCGAGGAAGAGGAGGAAGGTGTAGGGCACGACGGGGAAGGCGATCGTGTCGAAGGTGGCGCTTCCAACCAGCATCATCATCGTCACCGACGCGACCGCTAGGGCCGGCGGGGCACGGGCCGGGTCGTGAGTGCGGATCGCCCGGGTGCACACCGCCAGCCCTGCGATCAGCAGCAGCGCGTAGGCGCCGACGCCGAGCCAGCCGTTGCCAATCAGGATCGACAGGTACTCGTTGTCGAGCACCCGGTAGCGCTCCGGGTCGTAGGTCTGCCAGCCGCGGCCGAGGGCGGGATGGTTGAGCACGTCCGGCCCGATCGCTTCGTAGTCGGAAAGGCGGTCACGCGAGGAGAGCGTCCCGGTCGCCGTCGAGGGGTTGAGCTGATCGCGCAATGAGCCCACCGCCGAGGGGGCGATGATCGGCATTGCCAGCATCAGCATGACCCCGATCGGGGCGAGGCGAAGCATTCTTCGTGGGCGGAAGACGATGAAGGGGAGCAGACCGGCGGCCAAAATCATCGGCCCGGTCTTTCGCTGCGTAGCGAAAACGCCGGCGAGCAGGATCGCCGTCGCGATCAGGTAGAGCACCCGGCGCGCTTTAGTCGAGGTGTAGAGGCCGCCCGCGATCGCGAAGGGGACCGCCATCGCGAGCAGCTGCGTGGTCGCCAGCGGGTGGATCGTCGGACCGAGGATCGGGATCCGGCCGGTCGAGTCCTTTTCGTGGGCGATTGCCGGCAGGCTGAAGCCGCCCGGAAAGAGTTTGCCGCCGATTTCGTAGAAGGGGTTGTAGCCCATCCGGTACTCCCAGATCGTGCCGAGAGCGGCGATACAGCCGAGGCCGACGATGAGCGGGACGAAAGCGCGCACCTCTTTGGGGCGCAGCGCCGAGGCGGCGACGACGAAGACCGCAACGAAGGACAGCAGCAGCATCAGCTTTTTCAGGCCCAACCCGAGCTCGCCGTTGATCTGCAGCGTGTTGGCGTTGAGCAGGAGGCTCGCCACCGCCGTGACGACGAAGAGCAGGATCGCGCCGTGCAATACCGTGCCGGAAAGGCGCGGTCGGGTCTCGCCGCGGAGTACCGCAAGGGAAATCAGCCAGATACCGAGGATCAGGACGACGAGGGGGCGGTCCGGCTTGGCGGCCGTGATCGTCACCGCATCGAACGGGACCAAGAAGAGCATCGCCAGGAAAAGCGCGATGCTCCACGGCAGCAGTCGCGTCGTGCGCGGCCAGAGGTCGAGGCCTTGGGCGCCCATGACAGGCCCTATCGGTGGTGGGGGCGAGGCTCCGCGGCCGAGATGCCGGGCCGCGTGCCCAGGCGCGGGTGGCGCAGGAGATCGTCGCCAGGGTAGGGCGACTGTGGCTCAGGCTCCTGCTCGGGCTCGGGCTCGACGGGCTGCGCGTTGGCGTCCCTGTCCGTGCGCCACTGGCGAACGAAGCCGGAGCCGAGGACGATCAGGGCGCAGAGGACGATCAGGGTGCCGAGGAAAGCCAGGGCGGCAAGGATCGGGCTGGCGCCACTGTTGACCGTGCCGCCCTCGGGATCGCCGAGGGCGGTGACGGTGATCTGCCGCCCCTTCGGGATCCCGGCGTCGAGGTCGTTGACGTAGCCGGTCAGGACAGAGGAGGCGGCGGTCGCGAGCTTGATCGCTCCGTCTGCGTCGGGTGCCTGCGTGTAGATCGAGATGATCGGCAGGCTCAGCTGGGCGTCGAAGACCAGCCTGTAGATGGCGTTCTCTTCGGTTAGCTGGTTGGCTCGCGGCCCGGCCGGCACCGCCTGGTAAGTGGAGCGGTCGGTGAGGGTGCTGAAGGGACCTTCGGCGGCGATCTGGGTCGGCGAGAGCCCCATCTTGTGAGCGATCGCCGAGCGCGCCTCGGCGCTGCTCATGTACTGGGCGAGGACGACTGCCCGGTTGGCGAGCGGCGCCGGGTCCTTTTCCACGTCGGCGATCGCCGACGTGGAGGAGTCGACCAGGACCTGAGAGGTGGCCGCCCCGCTGAGCAGCGCCTTCGTTTCGAAGGAGGGGAGGCTGTAGCTGGTGGAGATGCCGACGAGCAGCGCCAGGACGATCGCGCCGATCACCCAGCGGCGCCGGGCCCACAACTCGTTGATGATTCTGACGGCGTCCATAAGGTGGTTGCTGAAAGGTCAACGGCCGAGCTGGCCCGTACTTTCATGGAACTTCGAGAACTTCGGAAGCAGCGTCGTCCCACAGCCGTTTTTTAGGTGATGACAGGCTCAGACGCCCAGCGCCTTCTCGTGATCAGCCCCGTGCGCAACGAGGCCGCGCACCTCGAGCTCGTGGTCGCGGCGATGGCGGCGCAGACCCGGCCGCCGGACGAGTGGGTCGTCGTCGACGACGGTTCGGATGATGGCACCGGAGAGCTGCTCGCAGCGCTCTCAGACTCGGTCCCCTTTATGCGGGTCGTCCAGGCCGAGCATCAGCGCGAGCCCGAAGGAGTGGACCGGCTTGCCCTCGCTGCAGCGCCGCGCGCCTTCAACTTTGGCCTGCGACAAGGTATTGACGACTTCACCCACGTCGCCAAGCTCGATGGTGACGTCGAGCTGCCGCCCGACTACTACGAAGTGCTGCTCTCGCGCTTTGCCGAGGACCAGCGGCTGGGCATCGCCTGCGGTGACCTGATCGAGCCGGTCGGCCCAGACTGGGAGCGGCTGGCAATCCCGCCCCATCACGTGCACGGTGCCCTCAAGCTCTACTCGCGTGAGTGCCTGACGGCGATCGGCGGCGTTCAGGAGCGACTTGGCTGGGACACGATCGACGAGACGTACGCCCGCATGCGAGATTTCCGCACCCGCTCCTTCCCCGACCTGGTTGGCCGCCACCATCGCCCGGTGGCGACGGCCAGCGGCGCCCTGAGGGGCCGCGCCCGGCACGGGCGCTGCGCCTGGATCGCCCATTTCGGCCTCGGCTGGATCGCGCTGCGAAGCTTCAAGGTTGGGCTGCGGATGAGGCCTCGCGGCATCTCCGGACTGGCCTTCCTCTACGGCTATCTAGAGGCGGCCGCCAGGCGGGTTCCGCGGGTCGAGGACCGCGAGTTTCGCCGTTTCGTGCGCCGCGAGCTGCGCGGCAGGATGCGCGCGGGCCTGGCCGGATCGGCAGGGGCCTAGCCATGTGCGGCATCGCCGGCATCGCCGCCGCCGACCCCCGTCGCGTCCCGCTCGAGCCGGAGGCGCTGCGGGCGATGACGGCGGCGATCGAGCACCGCGGTCCCGACGAGGACGGCCACCTGCTCGAGCCCGGGGTGGCGCTGGGGATGCGCCGGCTCAGCGTGATCGACCCCGACGGCAGTCCACAGCCGGTCAGCAGCGAGGACGGCGAGATCACAGCCGTCTTCAACGGCGAGATCTACAACTTCCGCGAGCTGCGCGAGCAGTTGCAGGCACGCGGCCACCGTTTCGCCACTCGCGGTGACGGCGAGACGATCGTCCACCTCTACGAGGAGCACGGCCCCGACTTCGTCGATCACCTGCGCGGAATGTTCGCAATCGCCCTCTGGGACCGCCCGCGGCGACGACTGGTCTTGGCCCGCGACCGAATGGGAGTGAAGCCGCTCTACCTCGCCGAGACCTCGGCCGGCCTCGCTTTTGCCTCCGAGGTGAAGTCGCTGGTTGCAGCGGGACTGGTCCATCCGCAGCTCGACCACGATGCCGCCGAGCTCTTCATGGCCTGGGGGTACGTGCCGGGCCCCTCAACCCTCTTTGCCGGTGTGCGCAAGCTGCCGCCGGCCTCCCTCCTGGTCTACGCCGATGGCGCCTTGGTTGAGCAGCGCGAGTACTGGACGCCCTGGGAATCCCCGCCCGAGGGGGTCGGCGCCTCCTGGGAGGAAGACGGCGAGCGATTGCTGGGGCTGCTGCGCACGGCGACTCGCGCCCGCATGGTCAGCGACGTACCGCTCGGCGTGATGCTCAGCGGCGGCCTCGACTCGAGCCTAATCACGGCGCTGATGGCCGAGGTCTCCGAGCGACCCGTGCAGACCTTCTCGGTCGGGTTCGTCGAGGACGCTTCGGCCAACGAGCTTCCCGAGGCGCGGCACGTTGCCGAACGCCTCGGCACCGACCACCACGAGCTCGAGACCTCGGCGCTCGACCACCCGGACCTGCTCGACGACGCTCTGCGTCAGCTCGAGGAGCCGATCGCCGATCTCTCCTGCGTGGGGTTGCTGCTGCTCAGTCGCTTGGCGCGGGAGACCGTCACCGTGGCCCTCTCCGGCCAGGGTGCGGACGAGTTGCTCGGCGGCTACCGCAAGCACCAGATCGCCCGGTCTGCCGATCTGCTGGGGAGGGTGCCGCCGGCCCGGGCGGCCGTCGCGCTCGCTGCCCGGGCCGGGGCTCCCGAGTCGGCCCGCGCACGCGGATTGCGAGCCCTCTCCAGTCGCGATCCGGTTGAGCGGATGCTGGCGATGAGCCGTGTGGTGCAACCGCGTGAGCGGCTGGCCCTCTTCACGCCCGAGTTTCTGCGGGACACCGATGTCGGCGCCCCGGTGCTGAGCCATGGTGACCTCTCTGGTCGCTCGGCGCTCACCCAGACGCTCTACCTCGACTCGCGCCTGGCGCTGGTCGACAACATGCTGCTCTATTTCGACAAGATGTCGATGGCGACCTCGCTCGAGGTCCGGGTCCCCTTCATGGACCACGATGTCGTCTCTTTCTGCCTGGCGCTGCCCGACTCGCGCAAGGTCAGGCTCGGCAACCGCAAGGAGCTGCTGAAGCGCGTCTCGCGGGGCCTCGTCGACGACCGCATCATCGATCGGCCCAAGCGAGGGTTCTTTCGCTCCGCCCTTGGCACCTGGCTGCGCGCCCAACAGGGTGGAGTGCTGGAGGAAACGCTTCTCGACACCCGCACGCAGGAGCGGGGCCTGTATCGGATGGGCGAGGTCGAGCGTCTGCTGGCGATGGCGGGGGAGGGGGACATCAAGGCCGATCAGCGTCTCTTCTGTCTCTTCTTGCTCGAGCGCTGGATCCGCGAGTGGGTCGACGTGGCCCAGCCGGCAAACGTGACGAGCGCGCCAATTGTCGCCTGAGAGTTTGATCGCAGCGCGAGGAACGCACCCCCTGCTGCGTTGATATGACGATGTCCGTTTCAGGTTCAGCAGACGCCCTGCAGAAGAAGCACGCCAGCGCCGGCATCGCGATGGCGGTGGCGACGCTCTCGATGGCGGCCGCCTCCGGCCTTCAGGCGCTGCTCTACCTCAACTCCTTCGGCGTCAATGGCAGGACCGATGGGTTCTTCGTCGCCTTTGCCCTCTACACGATCGTAGGGGTCTTCAGCCAGAGCATCCGGATGACCTCGGCCAACCTGTTGATCGGAGAACGGCCGCGGCTCGTTCCGGTCGAGTACGCCACCTGCCTCGCCTTGATCGCGCTGCCGATGCTGATCCTGACGATCCCGCTCGCGTCCCCATTTGCGCACCTACTGGCGCCCGGTCTCGACGCAGCGGATCGGTCCGTCACCGTCAACGCGCTGCCCCTGCTCGGCATCGCCGCGGCCATGCAGCTTTGGTCTGCCGGCGCCGCGACGCTGCTCGCCGTGCGCGATCGCTTCAACGCCATCGCCGGCGCCTACATCGCCGGAGCCGGCGTCGGACTGGTCGCCTACGTGGTCATCTCACCGCTCGCCGACGAGCTCGTCCTCGGCTGGTCAATGCTGGCGATGGCGGCGACCACGTTGATCGTGATGTTGCTCGCCCTGCGCCGCGCCCGCCCCGAGCGCGCGCCGACGCGGCCCTCCTTCTCGCCGGCCCGCCTCGTCTCGATGTCCGGCCTGATCCTCGCGCGTACGGCGATCTACCTCGTTTTCAACGCGCTCTACATGGTGACCCTGGCCTTTGCCAGCGGCTACGCGGAAGGCGATGCCACCGTCCTCTCCTACGCCTACCTCTTCGCCAGCTACCTGGTGGCCGCAACAGCCTTCGCCCTCGGCCTTTCGCGGATCGCGGACATGCGGCGCGGCGCCCTGGGCGAATGGCGGGAAGTGCTGGCCGACACGGTGCCCTCGGGCTTCCGCTACTCGATGCTGGTCGTTGCCCCCGCGATGGCGGCACTGGTCGTCGCCGGAGCGCCGCTGATCGGCGATCTACTGCCGCATAGCTTTGATGCGGCGGACGTCGAAACGCTGCGCACCTTTGCGGCTCTCCTCGCCCCCTGGGTAGTGGCCGCGCTGCTTGTCAATCTGCTGCTGCCGGCGCTGCTGGCGCTCGGCCACGGCCGCCTCGTCAACGCGATGGCGCCGGGACTCCTAATCCTGCACATCGGGGCCACCGCCCTGGGCGGCGCGCTCTGGGGCTCCGACGGAGTGGTGGGGGCCGCATTCGTAGCTCCCGCTGCATTCGCGGTCGTGCTCTTTCTCGTCGGCACCAGGGACGGGCGTCGTTGGCCCCTTGCCCGCACGTTGACGAGCGAGGGTGGCCGCCTTGCCGCCTTTGCCGCCGCCAGCTTCGGCGGCGGGGCGCTGATAGCCGCCTTCGTCGCCAGCGGCCCAGCCGAGGCGATTCTCGCCGGCGCCCTGGGCTGCGCTTTCTACATGCTCTTCCTGCGCCTTGCGGTTCCGCACCTGCTGCAGGTGATGATCGGCGCGCTTCGGCCCAAGCCCGGCGCGCAGGTCGAAGCCTGAGCCCCACTTTGGCGGGCGGCGGACGCTGCGCGTTACGGCGTCCTCAGTCGGCCAAATAGCGCTGCTATTTGGCCTCCCTGCGTCCTTGTCCCGCTTGGTCCGGCGCTCGCCAAAGCAGCGCGTGGTAAACCATTCCATCCGACTTTGACCCACACAGACTGTGGTCAAAGTCGGATGCCCTGCGGCTCCCGGAACGGCCCCAAGGGGTTATTCGGCGCTCACCGGGACCCCCGCCCTGCGGGGGGTATTGCCAAACTTTCCTAGGCGTGCTTGGCGGTGCTGACCAGCTTGTCAATCAGCGCCAGGTAGCCCTGGCGCTGATTGCGCCACTCGATCTTGGCCAGCCGCTGGGCGGCGCGCTCGGCCCGCATGCACGCTGCTGTTGGGTCGGCACGGACACCTTCGATCGCGGCAGCGATTGAAGAGGCGTCGCCGGGCTCGGCGAGCAGCACGTCGTCGCCGAAGTAGCGCTCGATCACCGGCAGCCGTGAGGCGACGACCGGCAGGCCCATGTGGACGTACTCCAGAAGCTTGACCGGCAGCAGCAGCTCGGTGAAGTGATCGCGCAGGGTCGGGACGACGCCGAGGTCGGCTTCGGCCAGGCGGGCGGGGATCTCGTCGACTGGAGTCGGTTGGGGGGCAATTCGCACGCCCTCGGGCGCGACCTCAGCGGCCACGCTCGCTAGGCGGCTTGCCGCCTCTGCGTCGGAGCCGTAGACGTCGAGCTCGACCTCCTCGTCACGGCTGCGCAACGTCGCCACCGCGCGCACAAGCGTCTCGACGCCGAAGCGATCGGCGAGTCCACCGTGGTAGACGACGCGCAGGGCCCCCTTGCTGGGTGGGGCCTCGGGCCGGCGCCGCTCGCCGAAGACGCGCTCGTCGGGCGTATTCATCACCACTTGTGCTTGCTTTGCCTCGATCCCGCGCTGCTTGAGCAGCTCGCGCGCCTCGTCGGTGACGAAGATATGGCCGTCTGCGAGAGCGGCGCTGATCCGCTCCTCGACCCTGATCAGGCGCACGAGCGGATGGTCGGGTGGGCGGTCGAAGAGGGTGGCGAAGAGCTCTGGGAAGGTGTCGTGGAAGTTGAGGATCATCGGCGTGCCACGCAGCTTCGGTCGCAGGGCCGAGAAGACCAGGGCATCGGGCATGTTGTGGATCTCGATCAGGTCGAAGCGACCGCTGCGATCGAGGGCGCTGACCTTGCGTGCGGCGCCGGCGAGGAAGCGGGCGTTGCCCTCGAGGTAAGCGCGGGCGCCACCGCGCGGCTTGCCGGCGGAAGCGCGGTGAAGGGCGATCTTGCCCTCGCCGACGTCGAATTCAGCGTCGTCGTTGAGGCAGACGCAGTCGACGCGGTCACCGCGTTCAGCCAGGGCTCGCGCCTGGCGTTGGATGCGCGAGTCGACGACGAAGTCCGAGTAATGGACCATGCAGACGCGCAGCGCGCGCCGCCCGCTTGCTGCCTGCTGCTCAGCTGTTGCCGGTTGCGCCAAAGCTCTGCACGGCCGCGGCGGTCTCGCTGAGGTGCCAGTCCTCGATCGCGGGGAAGACCGGCAACGAGCAGGATTCGCTCGCCAGCCGCTCGGCGACGGGCAGCGAGCCGGGGCCAAGCCCGAGCTCGGCATAGGCAGGCTGCAGGTGGACCGGAGTGGGGTAGTGGATGGCGCTGGCCACGCCCTGCGCATCGAGGTGATCGCGCAGCGCATCGCGCTCGGGCGTGCGGATGACGAAGAGGTGGTAGACGTGGTCGCAGTCCTGGTCCGCCGCCAGCGGTAGCGCGACGTTGGTGTCGGCGAGCGACTCAGCAAGCGTCGCGGCGGCGCGCTGTCGGCTCGCGTTCCAGTCGTCGAGGTGGCGCAGCTTGACGTCGAGGATCGCCGCCTGCAGCGCGTCGAGACGATGGGTGCCGGTAACCAGCTGGTGGTTGTGGCGCGGCGACTCGCCGTGCGAGCGCAGCAGCGTCACCTTCGCGGCCAACTCGGCGTTGTTGGTGACGAGGGCGCCGCCGTCGCCCCAGCCGCCGAGGTTCTTGGTCGGGTAGAAGCTGAAGCAGCCGGCATCGGCAAGCGAGCCGACGCGCTTGCCCTTGTAGCGGGCGCCATGGGCTTGGCAGGCGTCCTCGATCACGGCGATGCCGCGCGGGTGGCAGAGGTCGAGGATCGGGTCCATGTCGACGGTGCGGCCGAAGAGGTGGACCGGAATCACGCAGCGGGTGCGCTCGGTCAACGCCTGCTCGACGATCTCGGCGGTGATCGTGGCGCTTTCGGGGTCGATGTCGACCAGGACCGGGGTCGCGCCGACGGTGCTGACCGCCTCGGCGGTGGCGATGAAGGTGTAAGTGGGAACGATCACCTCGTCACCGGGGCCGATGCCGAGCCCGCGCAGGGCGAGCTCCAGCGCCATCGTCCCGGAGGAGACGCCGATCGCCTCATCGGTTTCGCAGTAGGCGGCGAAGTTGTTCTCGAAATCCTCGACCTCGGGACCGAGCGTGAAGGCTGCGTCATGGGCCACACGACTGACCACCTCGAGCAGCTCGCGCATCAGCTCCGGATGCGCGGCGTCGAGTTTGATGAAGGGCACGCGGCGCCCCTCGGTTGCCGCCAGCGGCAGCGCCGGGATTGACTGGGTTGCGGTGCTCACGTGGTCGTCCCTTTCATGGCGTGGATGGAGAAAGCGGATTTGGCGTCGCCCCCAAGGGCGCCAGCGGTCTGTTCGAGCTCGAGGAAGAGCGCGGCGGCCTCCTTGCGGGAGCGCACGCCGAACTTCGCGAATGCTGAAGAGAGATGACTCTTGATCGTGCTCTCCGAGAGGAAGAGCTTCTCGGCGATCTGAGCGTTGGTCAGCCCGCGCGAGACGAAGGAGAGGACCTGGCGCTCGCGATGTGAGAAGTTCGGTCGCTCGACGCTGGCGCGGAGGTTGCGCGGAACGACCGACTGGCCGCTCTCTACCGCCCGCACGGCGACGGCGAGCGTCGCTTCCAGCTCCGACTCGAAGACGATGCCGTCGGCGCCGGCATCGAGCGCGCGGCGCACCCCGGTCCCGGTCGCCATCGGCGAGACGGCGACGATCGCCGGCTCGCGCATTTCACGCCGCAGCCGGCGCAGAGCGGCCATGTCGCGGGGCAGGTCGAGATCGCAGGCGACGACGAGGATCGAGTCCTCGTCGACGTCTTCGAGCTCGACGAGCCGCTCGAGGTCGTCCATCTCGGTCAGTGAGATCCGCAGATCGTGCTCGGTCAGCGCGTAGACGATGCGACGGCGCATCGCCGAGCTGTCAGCGCAGAGGATCACGCAGAGCTCCGTACTCGGGGTACGGGCGCTATTGGACGTCTCGCTCAGCACAGCCATGCAAATCAAACGGCCCGGGACCGCGAAAGCTTGCGTCTGAGGGGATTACGAAATCCGGCGCCGGATCAGCGCCAGCACTCGAGCAAATCGCCGTCGGGAACTTCGCGCGCGTGGCGAGCCGGCACGCCCATGACGACGCTGCGCGGGGCGACGTCGGCAACGACCACGGCGCCGGCAGCGACGAAGGCCTCCTCACCGATCTCGATCGCCGGGCAGACGACGACGCCAGCTCCCACCCTGCAGGCGCGGCGGAGCAGCGGTCCTGCGAGGCTCAACTCGGGGCCGTGGCGGTCCATCGTGTTGTCGTTGGCCAGGGTTACCCCGGGCCCGATGAAGACGTCTTCCTCGACCACCGTGCCAGCGGAGAGGTAGCAACGAGCCTGCACGCTCGCCCGGGCGCCGAGAACGACGTCGGGGTCGATCGAGCTAAGGCTGCCGACGGTCGCGCCGGGCCCGATCGCCGCCCCGTCGCGGATCTGGGCGTGGTCGCCGATCCGCGCGCCGTCGCCGATCGTCACTCCCGCGTGGATGATCGCGTGACCGCCGATCATGACGCCGTCGCCGATCGTCACTCCGGCACCAAGCAGCAGGCCGGGCGCCAGGTCCGAAGGTTCGAGGGCTGCCCCGCTCACTGCTTCGATGTCCTTGGCCAGGCGGCGATCCGCGGCATAGTAGCGGGCACCGTACGAACGCAAGATGCGCCTATACGTCGCTCAGGCCACGACGGTCAGCGCACCCGGGTCGACCCTGAGCTCGAGCTCGGTTCGCTCGCCGATGTAGTCGCCGTCGACCTGGACCGGGAAGGGCCGGGTGACGCCGTCCTTGGTCTCCGAGATCGAGCTGATAGTCGCCCAGTCGATGTGGGCGAAGTGCTCGATCTGGCGGTGCTGGGCCGCGCTCCGTTTCTCGCTGAAGATGCGCGAGATCAGGGTCGGCATGTCACGCTGTGTGGCGCGCTTGAGCACGCCCAGAGCCAGCGTGCCGTCATCGATCTCGACGTCCTCGCAAACCCGCACCGGTTTGCTGGCGAAGTAGGTGAAGGGGTCGGAGTTCTGGGCCAGCGCAGTGACACCCTCGATGGTCTCGCCGGCAACCTGTGCCTGTAGTCGTACGGGGTTGTGCAGATAGGCGCGGTAGAAAGCGGAGACTGCTGCCCAGGTGAAGTAGTAGGGCCCGGCGACGGACTTCAGCCGCGGGTGGGCGTCGACCCGCTTGACCACGGTGGCGTCGATGCCGGCGCCGCAGGAGAAGACGAAGTGGCGATGGTCGGCCATGCCGAGGTCGATCCGCCGCGGCTGCCAATCGTCAGCGACGGCGAGCAGGTGCTCGGTGGCGTCGACGACGTCGTTGGGGATGCCGAGCGTGCGGCAGACGACGTTGGTCGAGCCGCCGGGGATCACCGAGACCGGCACGTCGGTCCCCGCCAGCCCATTGACGACCTCGTTGAGCGTCCCGTCCCCACCAAAGGCAACGACCACGTCGTAGCCGTGGTCCCGCACCTCCCGTCCGATCTCGGTCGCGTGATTCTGCGCCTCGGTCGAGACCGTTTCCACCTCGTAGCGCCCCTGCAGCGCGTAGACCACGAGGTTCTTGAGCCGATCAGAGACCGTCGTCGCGTAGGGGTTGACGATGATCAGCATCCGCTTCTTGGCGGAGCGGCGGGGCTTCCTGGAGCGAATTCGGCTGGTCACGGGGCGGATGCTATGGTCGGCTGGCCTTGGCGTGCGCACTCGTTCGCGTGGCGTCATTGAAGCTTCTGATTGACGAGTGCGTTTCTGGCGGAAAGGCCGGGCCGGCTTGTCGGACCTGATCTTCGCTGGGGGGGATGTTGGAATCCGCTGGCGCATCCGCGCTCGGTCCCAAGGCGCTGGTTCTTCGCTGGGTGAACGCGTTCAACGCGCGCAACCTTGACGCCCTGCTTTCCTGCCTTCACACCGAGGTCGATTTTCACCCACTGAAGCTGCTCGGCATCGACCGCTCCTATCGCGGGCACGAGGGCGTGCGGGTCTGGCACAGTCGGCTCGACGCATTGCACTACCGGCATCGGATCGAGCTCTCCGAGGTTCGCGAAGGAGGCCGGCGGCAACTGCTCGCGATCGGCGCTTTGAGCGTGCCAGGACACGGTTCGGTGGTGCCCTTCTGCGCCTCCCACTGGTTCAGGGACGACCTGATCGCCCTCGTCAGGCAATACCCACGCGACCCGGACCTCGTTGAGCGCGGCGCTCTGTTCGACCCGACGGTGGTCACTTGATCGCGCGCCGATGTGGCGGTTCGTTGAGGGGGGCTACACTGAAACTGCAACTGCTCGCTGGGTCCTCGATCGGCCAGCTCTCAATCCTCCGCGCAGGACACCCCGCCCGAGAGCGCCGGACAGAAGCCATCTGATGTCCACCCAAGCCCCGCTCCGGGGCGGCGAGTTGAACGCCGCGGTTACGAGTGCCCTCGTTGGCATCCAGAACCAGTACTTGGGCCGCGGCCCGAAAACAGCCTCGACTTTTCACCACCAGAACGTCCTGGTGACCCTGATGCACGGGGTCCTCACCCCGGCCGAGCTGTCGCTGACCGAGGAGGAGCACCGCCGCGACGCCGTGACCAACATCCGCCACCTCTTTCAGCAGACGATGGAGAAGGACTTCAGGGAGGCGGTCGAGCGGCTTACCGGGCGGTCGGTGATCGCCTTCATCAGTGGCAACCACGCTTCCCCCGACATCGCCGCCGAGCTGTTCATCCTCGACGAGCCGCTTTAGCCGTCGTCGGCGGCTGAACCCAATACTTCCCTCGCGAGGGTGCGCAGCTTGGCCCTCGTCTCTTGATTGACCGTTTGGGAGAAGGTCGGAGATGAGATCTTCTCGTCCGAAGATCGATACTCGGCCAGGGAGCGTTTGACCAAGTCCGCAAAGCGCTCCCAGTAGCGGGAGATCATCTGTGGGTTGTAGTCCTCAAAGAGGTTGTAGGTGAGGTAGCTCTGCTCGAAGCGGGTTTGCTTGTTGAACACGTAGACGCTCTTTGAGGGCTCGGGAGGAATCTCTTGCGAATTACTGACGAGCTCGATCTCGTCTATCTCATCCGTTTGTGGCGAAGCGAGCACCAAGGTGAAGTTGTGTAGATGAAAGTACGTTTCCAGCTCTTCAGACATACCTCGCCAGCGGTTGACCCCACGGGCGTCGATGTAGTGGCGGAGCATTTTGGTGTTCAGAACGCACAAGAATCGCTTCTCGCCCGACTTGATCCTTTCACCAAACTCCTGCACATATTTCATCAGCGACATCGCTACGGCACCGCGCCTGAGCTCGTCAATGGGAAGGCGAGACGTCCAAGCGAGGATGTCGGTCGTATCCCACAGGATCCAAGGCAAGTCATTGACCGCAAGGAGCTCCAGTGTCGAATACTCACGCTCGGTTTCGATGATTCTCTGGATCCCGAGGTCGTTGACGTATGGTCCTGAGGTGAGCTCAGGAGAAAAGAGCCCAAGGCGTTCCGTGACATCGCCAAAGAAGAGGTAGGCGAGAGCATCCGGATCATCGACTGCGCGCTTAGCGGCCAGCAGCGCGTTGCCGATTGTCTCGCCGCCGATCACCAGGTCGTAGAAGGCGCTGGCAAATTCTCGCGCCAGGTCGTCCCCAATGGGCCAAGCGGGCGCGATGTATGCCTGCGCCCCGCCGGCGATGAATTCCCCGGCAAAACCGCTCATCGCACCGAGTGTGAGCGAGCTGTCGTTGGCCTGGCCGGCCCGGCAGCCGTTGGCAAAAACAAGTGGAGAAGAGCCAAGCGAACGGGCCTCGAAGGCTCTCAAGTCGCCGTCCGCAAGGGTGAAACCGGAGTCATCGGGATTGAGGGGATCCGCGTGAGCATGTCCAGCGAAATGAAAGACGTCGATCATCTGCGTCGAGTCCATCAGGAGGTCGAGGAGCACTGCGTCCTTCGTGGCATCGCCACACTGCAGGAGGATGACCTCGGCTGCAATCTCATAAGCATCGGAGAGCTCCTCGAGCGCTGCTTCACAGCGCTTGGCGATTGCTGAGCTCTCAGCACGAGCCCCTTCGAGATCGCCGGTCGGGTCACCTACGATCACTACGCGAATTGCGTGACGGCCGGGTTTGACTTGTCCCGATGGACCCACCAATCGACGGCCCATCACGAGTCGGCGAGCCACAAAGTCCTGACCATCGTGAAGCAGCTCCCACGGAATGTCGTGGTCTTGGACCTCAAGGGAGATGGCGGTCACCTCGCCGTCACCGAAAACTTGGTGTCGTGCCTGCTCGGGAATGGTGAGCGTGAATAGCTGCCTCCCGATGGTGACGAGCTGGGATTGCCTACCTTTATTCCAACCCGCTTTGCTCGCTTGGTTGGTGAGGTTTAAGAGGCGGGAAAGGAGCGCGCGCTTAGTGTTTACGTCGACTGCCGATTTGCCCAAGAAATAGCCGTCGCCATAGAATGCGTAATGGATCTCGCCGTCCTCGTGTGGGCTCCTTCCAAAGCGTTCTGATCGGTGAGCCTGAATGGTTAGATGTAGAGGATTGCGCGTCATCGGCCTACCCGGTGGTCGTATAGCGAATCACGTCGCCGTCCTCCACTTCGCGCACGCGCCCCTCGTTGACCAGTAGGTCGACGTGGCCGATTACCTCGGAGAGGGTGAGGAAGGCCTGGGTGACGGCGACGTTTCCCCAGATCGACTGGGCGATCTCGAAGCCGCTGCGGGGCTGTTCGGCGATCAGCCTGTAGATCTTCTCCTTGCGGCGTTCGTGCTTGGTGATGCGGTCGTCGATCAGGGCGACGTGGTCGGTGATCGGCTCGCCGTGGCCGGAGAGGACGATCTCGGCCGGCATCGTGCGCGTCTTGCGCATCGACTCGATGTAGCTGACCAGCGCCTGCGGGCGCTCGCTGGAGCCGTCGAGCGGGCGGCTGATCAGCGGGTTGGAGGAGATGTGGGCGATCAGGTGGTCGGCGGCGATCAGGATCTTGCGCTGCTCGTCCCAGAAGACGGTGTCGGAGGGGCTGTGGCCGGGGCGGTGGATCGCCTGCAGGGTGCGGTCGCGGAAGGGCAGGGCCTGGCCGTCGGCTAGCGGGTGGGTCACCTGGACGTGCGAGCCCCAGCCGCGGAAGCTGCGCGAGACGCTGCGCAGCGCCACGGTCACCTCCTCGGGGATGCCGTTGCGCAGCATCAGGTCGACGGCGAAGCGGTCCTCGGCCTCGGCGTCCTCGTCGAAGTTGGCCAGCCGCTCGGCGGCGGCGCCGAGCGCGGCGACTTTCGCCCCCGAGCGCTGGACGACGATCTCGGCCAGGCCGAGGTGGTCGATGTGCTGGTGGGTGATCACCAGCAGCTCGAGGTCCTCGATCGAGTGGCCGCGCTCGGCCAGCTGCGATTGCAGCTCATCGAGCGCCTTGCCCGAGTTGGGGCCGGTGTCGATCAGGGTCAGCGGCTCGTCCTCGAGCAGGTAGCAGTTGACCCGCCCGACCGCGAAAGGGGTGGGGATGCGCAGGCAGTGGATCCCCGCCAGCGCCGCTTGCTCCAGCGCCTGCTCTGGCGTCAGGCTCACGCGCGGATCAGCCCGAGCACCTCGTCGCGCTTTGCCTCCATGTCCTCGCGCGAGACCAGCGACTCGAGGTTGAGGCGCAGCAGCGGCTCGGTGTTTGAGGGCCGCACGTTGAAGTGCCACTCCGGGTAGTCGACCGAGATCCCGTCGAGGGTGGTCTGCTCGCCGTCGCCATAGCGCTCGGTGATCTCGGCGATCTTGGCCGCCGGGTCGGCGACCTCGGAGTTGATCTCGCCGGAGATGAAGTAGCGCGAGCGGAACTCGGCCATCAGCTCGCCAAGCGAGCGGCCGTCGACCGAGAGCAGCTCCAGCACCAGCAGCGCCGGAATCGTGCCCGAGTCGGCGTTCCAGAAGTCGCGGAAGTAGTAGTGGCCGGAGACCTCGCCGCCGAAGACGGCCTGCTCCTCGCGCATCCGCGCCTTGAAGAAAGCGTGGCCGACGCGCGAGAGGTCTGAGCGGCCGCCCTCGGCAGCGACCAGGTCGGGCACCGCCCGGCTCGAGCGCGGGTCGTAGAGGATCGTCGCGCCGGGGTTCTTGGCCAGCGCCGCGCGGGCGAGCAGGGCGCAGATGAAGTCGCCGTCGCAGAACTCGCCGCTGCCGTCGATGAAGAAGCAGCGGTCGGCGTCGCCGTCCCAGGCGATGCCGAGGTCCGCTCCGGAGGCGCGCACCCGGTCGATGATCATCAGCCGGTTCTCCTCGAGCAGCGGGTTGGGCTCGTGGTCGGGGAACTCGCCGTTCGGCTCGAAGTACATCTCCTCGAGCTCCAGCGGCAGCTTCTCCAGGATCGGCCCAACCATCGGCCCGCCCATGCCGTTGCCGCCGTCGACCACAACCTTCATCGGCTTGACCTTGTCCGGATCGATGAACGAAAGAGCGTGGGCGCGGAACTCGTCCCAGATGTCGGCCTCCTCCAGCGAGCCGCCGCCTGGGGCGTGCCCGAGCCCGGCTTCGATCTCGGCCTTGACGTCGCCGATTCCGGCGTCGCCGGAGAGCGGCAGGGCGCCCTCGCGGACCAGCTTCACCCCGGTGTAGGCCTTGGGGTTGTGTGAGGCGGTCACCATCGCGCCGCCGTCTAGCCCGCGTGAGCCGACCAGGTGGTAGAGCATCTCGGTGGCGACCATGCCGGCGTCGATCACGGTGGCGCCCTCGAAGATCAGCCCGTCGCGCAGCTCCGCCGCCATCGCCGGCGCAGTCAGCCGCATGTCACGGCCGAGCCCAACCAGCAGCTCGCCGGTCGGCTTGCCGCGCAGCTTGCTCAGCACGCGGGCGAAGGCGCGGCCGATCGCGTGCGCAGTGGTCTCGTCCATTTCCTCGCCGTAGAGGCCACGGATGTCGTAGGCCTTGAAGATCCCCGGCGGGGCCAGAATCGGTTGCTCGCTCAAAATGCCCCCTTCAAAGCCTCGTAGCTCTGCTCGAGTGTCTGCGGCATCACCCTGGTGTCGGCGATCACCGGCATGAAGTTGGTGTCGCCGCCCCAGCGCGGGACGACGTGCATGTGGATGTGGTGCTCGACCCCGGCCCCGGCGACGCGGCCCTGGTTGAAGCCGACGTTGTAGCCGTGCGGGCTGTAGACGTCCTCGAGCCGGTCCATCGCCCGCTGGGCGAAGCCCATCATCTCCGCTACGGCTTCGGTCGGCAGCTCCTGAATGCGGCCGATGTGCGCGTAGGGCGCCACCATCAGGTGACCGTTCGTGTAAGGGAAGAGGTTGAGGATGACGAAGCTGTGCTCACCGCGGTGGACGATCAGGTTCTCCTCATCGGCATCCGCCGCCGGCTTGGCGCAGAAGATGCACTCCTCCTCGTTGTCCTTGGCTGCGTCCTTCACGTAGGCGAGGCGCCAGGGCGCCCAGATGCGGAAATTTGCCACGCCTCGGAGGCTATAGCCAGCCGCGCTTGCGGAAGTAGACGACCATGCCGACGAGCAGGGCGAACATCACCCCGGCGATCACCCAGAAGGCGGTCAGGCTCTGCTCGCCGGGAACACCCGAGTTCATGCCCCAGATGCTGGCGATCAGGGTCAGCGGCAGGACGATGACGCTGATCGAGGTGAGCACGCGGAGGATGTCGTTGACGCGGTGCGAGATCACCGACTCGTTCGTCTCGGCCAGCGAGTCGATCACCTCCTTGTAATTTTCGAGCATGTCCCAGATCCGCTCGTGGGCATCGACGATGTCGTCGAAGTAGATCTCGAGGTCGAGGTCGGTAGCCAGGTAGCGCTGCTTGACCTTCTCGAGGTCGCGCAGCACCGGTCGCTGCGGCCGGATCACCTTGCGGAAGTTGATGATCTCCTGCTTGACGTTGGAGATGTCACGCACGACCTCCTCCGAGCGCCCCTCGAAGATGTCGTCCTCGAGCGCGTCGAGCTTGTTGCCGATCTTGCGCAGCATCGGGAAGCAGTAGTCGAAGCTGTCGTCGACGAGGCGGTAGAGCAGGTAGCCCGAGCCGCGCGAGAAGAGCTGCTCGCGCAGCTCCTCCTTGGACCGGCAGCGCTCGAACAGGTACTCGACCGGCTGCAGCCGCTGGTTGGGGATCGTCACCACGTAGCCGGGCCCGACGAAGAGGTCGAGCTCGCCCGTGCCCAGCCTGCCTACGGTTGGATCGAAGACGGGGAAGTGGAGGACGATGAAGAGGTAGTCGTCGTAGACGTCGATCTTCGGCCGCTGGTTGCGCGAGAGCACGTCCTCGAGGTCGAGGGCGTGGAAGTCGAAGTTCTCCTCCAACCAGGTTCTCTCCAGCGCACCGGGGCGCTCGATATTGACCCAGCGCAAGCCCGAGGAGTCGATCTGCTCGACGCGGGGTGCCTGCGGCTCAGCCTGAGCTGCCGCGGAGATGAGCTCGTCGCGCCGGCCGACGCGTCGCAGCCTCGGCTTCGGAAGGTTCGGCATCGTTCGGGCTCATCGTCTCGTCGGGCATGGGCGCACAAGGTTAACCGTCGTGGATCGAGCGGGTTAACCGGGCGTGAACTGAACGAAACTTCCCTGCGGGAGCCCCTGGTAGTCTTCTCTGTACATAAGCGCCACATCTAGAGGGGTGGAGGGACTGGCCCGATGAAACCCCGGCAACCGCCCTGAATCGCAAGATTCAGGGGAGGTGCCAACTCCAGCAGGTCAAGTCAAAGGCCTGGAAGATGTGGGGAAAGTCCGATCGGACCTCTGCCCCACAAAAGGCGGAGGTTTTTTTGTTGGCGGTAACGCAACGAGAGGGAAAGATCGGATGGCCATCGAGAATCTGAAATGCAAGGAGTGCGGGGCGACCTACGACCTCGGCGCGCACTTCGCCTGTGAGAACTGCTTCGGGCCGCTGGAAGTGGCCTACGACTACTCGGCGCTCGAGCCGGCCGAGACCAAGCGCAAGATCCAGGCCGGCTCGCAGGGCATCTGGCGCTACGCCGACTTCCTGCCCTTCGAGGGCCGCCCCGGCGATCCGCTCGAGCCCGGCCTGACGCCGCTGCTGCGCGCCGACCGCCTGGCTGAACGTCTCGGGGTCGAGGCCGAGATCTGGATCAAGAACGATGCCGCCAACCCGACTCACTCCTTCAAGGACCGCGTCGTCGCCGTAGCCGTGGCGAAGGCGCAGGAGCTCGGCTTCGAGACCGTCGCCTGCGCCTCGACTGGCAACCTCGCCAACGCCGTCGCCGCCCATGCCGCCGCCGCAGGCCTGCGCTCCTACGTCTTCGTGCCCGCCAACCTCGAGGAGCAGAAGCTGCTCGCCACCGGCATCTACGGCACCAACCTGGTCGGTGTACGCGGCAACTACGACGACGTCAACCGCCTCTGTACCCAGCTCGCCGAAACCCGGCCCTGGGCCTTCGTCAACGTCAACCTGCGTCCTTACTACGCCGAGGGCTCGAAGACGCTCGCCTATGAGACCGCCGAGCAGCTCGGCTGGAAACTGCCCGACCGCGTCGTCTGCCCGATCGCCTCGGGCTCGCTCTTCACCAAGGTCGGCCGCGGCTTCCAGGAGTGGCTGGACATCGGCCTGGTTGAGGGCTCTCAGCCTGTCTTCAACGGCGCCCAGGCCGAGGGATGCAGCCCGGTCGCGACAGCCTTCGCCGAAGGTTGGGATGTCTGCAAGCCGCAGCGCCCCGACACGATCGCCAAGAGCCTCGCGATCGGCGATCCCGCTGACGGGCCCTACGCGGTTGAGCAGGCCCGCCGCACCGGCGGCGGGGTCGACTCGGTCAGCGATGCCGAAATCCGCGACGCGATCAGCCTGCTGGCCGAGACCACTGGCATCTTCACCGAGACCGCCGGCGGCGTCACCGTCGGCGTGCTGAAGAAGCTCGCCGACCGCGGTGAGCTGGCGGCCGGTGAGCGCGTCGTCGTCTACATCACCGGCGAGGGACTGAAGACGCTCGACGCGACCCGCGATAGGTTCCGCATGCACGAGATCGATCCCCACCTCGAGAGCTTCGAGTCCGAGTTTGCCCAGGAGGTAAGCGTCTGATGTCAGTCACGGTGAAGATCCCGACCCAGCTGCGCGCCGCCACCGACGGCCAGGCCGAGCTGGAGGTGAGCGGCGGCACCGTCGGCGAGGTGCTCGACGCGGTCTTCGAGGCCCACGGCACGCTGCGCGAGCGGATCACCCAGGACGGCGACCTGCGCCGCTTCGTCAACGTCTACGTCAGCGGCGAGGACATCCGCTTCCAGCAGGGGCTCGAGACTCAGATCGACGATGGCGCGGAGGTCACGATCCTGCCAGCGGTTGCGGGTGGTTGAGCGGTCATCCCGGTAGGGGTTCCGCTTAACTTTTTGGGTGGAGACGGACTTGCTGTCGCCTCGAGGGTGGACGCCCAAAAAGTGCAAGACGCTCCACCCCTACCGGGATGACCGCTAAGCCTCCGGTCGTCATCCTCTGTGGAGGTCGTGGGACCAGGCTGCGCGAGCGAACTGAGTCTGTTCCCAAGGCTCTTGTCGAGATCGGCGGCCGACCGATCCTCTGGCACGTGATCGGGATCTACGCGGCGCAGGGGTTTGAGCGGTTCGTTCTCGCCACCGGTTATCTGGGAGAGATGGTGGAAGAGTTCGTGGTGGGGGAGAGCTGGTCGGGTGGGGTGGAGGTCGAGTGCATTGACACCGGGCTCGACACGCCTACCGGGGGGCGGATCGCCCGGCTCGGCGAGCGGCTCGAGGGGACCTTCTGCGCTACCTACGCTGACGGGGTCGCCGACATCGACCTCGGGGCGCTGCTTTCGTTCCACCGCGAGCAGGGGGCGCTTGGCACCGTTACGGTCGTGCAGCCGCACCTGCAATGGGGGGTGGCCGAGATCGGAGCCGACGACAAGGTCGAGGGCTTCGTCGAGAAGCCGCGCAGCGAGCACTGGATCAACGGTGGCTTCTTCTGCTTCGAGCCGGGCGCGCTGGAGTACATCGGCGCCGACAGCGTGCTCGAGCGCGAGCCACTGGAGAGGCTTGCCGGGGACGGTCAGCTGGGCGCCTACCGGCACGAGGGCTTTTGGGACTGCATGGACACCTACAAGGACGCGGTTGAGCTCAACGATCTCTGGTCGAGCGGCGAGCCACCCTGGACTGTCTGGGCTGAGGCAGCGGCACGGTGAGCCGCTCGCTGGTTACTGGTGCGCATGGGTTCGTCGCCTCGCACCTGGTCGCGGCGCTGCTCGCCCGTGGCGACGAGGTGAGGGTGCTCGACCGGCCCGATCCGCGCATCGCCGACGTTGGTGGTCCGCGCCTCTCCGGGCTCGACCTGCTCGAGCTGCGCGGTGACGTCGAGCTGGCCGAGGGCGACCTGCGCGACGCCGATTCCGTCACTGCCGCGGTCGACGGCTGCGACTCGGTCTTCCACCTCGCCGCGCAGACGATCGTCGGCGTCGCCCGAGAATCGCCGCTTGAAACGCTCGAAGTCAACGTGCGCGGCGCCTGGAACGTCTTCGAGGCCTGCCGCGAGCACGGTGCTTCGCGGGTGGTTTTCGCCTCCTCCGACAAGGCCTATGGGGCCAGTCCCGAGCTGCCCTACCGCGAGGACTTCCCGCTGCGCGCCGCCTATCCCTACGACGCCAGCAAGGCCGCGGCCGACATCATCGCCCGCAGTTACGCCAACGCCTACGGTCTGTCGCTGGCGGTCACCCGCTTCGCCAACATCTACGGCGGCGGCGACCTCAACTTCTCCCGCCTGATCCCGGAGACGACAATCGCCGTGCTTGACGGCCGTCCGCCAGTGATCCGCTCCGACGGCAGCCCCGAGCGCGACTTCCTCCACGTCGACGACGCCGTATCCGCTTACCTCGCGATCGAGGCCACGCTCGACCGTGGTGAGGCCAGGGGAGAAGCCTTCAACGCCGGCGGCGAGCGACCGCACTCGGTGCGCGAGGTGGTCGACCTGATCGCCACCGCGGCAGGCACCGGCATCGAGCCCGAATACCAGGGCTCCGGCACGCCCGATGGCGAGATCGACCGCCAGTACGTCGACTCGACCAAGCTGCGCGAGCTGACCGACTGGAGCCCGCAGGTCGAGCTCTCGAAGGGCTTGCGCGAAACCCTTGACTGGTATCGAGGCCATCCGGAGGCCCGCCCTTCAAAGTAAGAGTAATACCAGTGCTACTCTTACTGCATGTCTCGGGTAACGAGCAAGGGTCAGGTCACGATTCCAAAGGAGATCCGCGACGAGTTGGGTCTTCTGCCCGGCACTGAGGTCGAGTTCGTAAGAAAAGGGCAGGAGATTCAGGTCAGGAGGCTCCCCGGCGGTCGGAGCCGTGGCGATGAGATCGTCGATCACCTACGCAAGGCAGGCGGGGGTGCTTACAAACTGACCACCGAGGAAATCATGCGGATGACCAGGGGTGAGGACTGGGGTCAGGGGTCTTAGCTCCTCATGCCCGGAACGCTGGTCGACTCGAACATCCTCATTGACGTACTGGGGGATAGCAGGCGATGGGGGTCTCGCTCGGAAAGGGCGCTTAGGACGGCCGGTGCGGATGGGCCTCTCGTGATCAATGAGGTGATCTACGCCGAGGTATCGGTGCGATATGCGGATACCGACGAACTAGACCGAGACCTCCCCGCCGACTATTTCCAACGCGAGCACACGCCGTGGCCGGCTGCTTTTCTGGCGGGGAAGGCGTTTCTTTCCTACCGGCAAAAAGGCGGCTCGCGGCGCTCCCCGCTCCCGGACTTCTTCATTGGAGGCCACGCCGCGATCACGGGTCTACGACTCTTGACTCGCGACCCGACTCGCTACCGCACCTACTTTCCCACCGTCGAGTTGATTGCGCCGGAGTAGCGCTGGCGATCTGGCTACCCTGCGCTCATGTGCGGACGATTCACGGTCACGGCCAAAAACGCCAAGCAGATCGCCGATCACTTCCAAGTCGAGCTCGAGAAGGCGCTCGAGCGGAACTCGGAAGGCAACGCGCCGGCACCCACGGCTGAGCGGCTGAAGAAGGTCGAAGGGGCGCTCGGGCGCTTCAACGTCGCCCCGACGCAGGAGGTGCTGACGGTGCGCTCCTCTCCCGATCCGGAGGAGGCGGCGCAGGGCGAGCGCGAGGCGCGGCTGATGCGCTGGGGGCTGGTGCCGCGCTGGGCCAAGGACCTCAAAGTCGGCTACCGGATGATCAACGCCAAGGCCGAGAACCTGACCTCGAGCCGGGCCTACTCGCCGCTGGTCGGCAAGTTCCGCCACCGCTGCCTGATCGTCGCAGACGGCTTCTACGAGTGGATGAAGGCGGAGGACCCGAAGCAGCCGCGCCAGCCCTGGCGCTTCACCGTCGACGGTGGCGCGACCTTCGCCTTCGCCGGCCTCTGCACCCGCAAGGAGTGGGAGGACCCCGAGGACCGCGGCTTCGATGACGGCTGGCTCTACAGCTGCACGATCGTCACCACGACGCCGAACGAGCTGGTCGCCAAGGTCCACGACCGGATGCCGGCGATCCTGCCCAATACCGAGGCCGAGGCTGCCTGGCTCCGTCCCGACCTCGAGCTCGAGGAGGCGGTGGCGATGTGCGGGCCGCTGCCGGCCGCGCGGATGGAAAGCGCCCCGGCCAACCCGAAGCTGAACAAGGTCGGCAAAGGCAGCGAGGAAGGTCCGGAGCTGCTGGTCGCGCCGCAGAACTAGGGCGCGATTCAGCCCTTTTCCGCTTCTTTTTCTTCGCGTTCTTCCTGCTTGAGTTCTTCGGCTTCTTCGTCGATCGGCGGCGGGACGCTCGGCATTGCCTGGTCGGTGCGGACCGTGGTCTTGCCGGCACTGGTGGTCAGCGTGCAGGCAATTTTCGCGCCCGGCGGCGAGCTCGTCCGCCAGATCGTCTCGAAGGGAAGCACGAGGTCTTCCTTCGGCTTGCCTGCGGGCAGGAAGTATTCGAGGTGCTCGACGCCCGGCTGGAACTCGGGCCATTCGAGCTTGACGCCTTTCTCGGTGCTCCAGTGTTCCGGCAGGCCATCGAGTTCGACCGTGGCGAGTTCGGTGCCGTGTGAGCTGAAGAGGAGCAGGATCACTTCCGGCACTTCCTGGGTGTAGAGGCCCGTGCTCGAGCGCGGGTAGGTGGCGCGCAGGCCGCCACGGGTCTGGGCGATTTCCGCCTGCCTATCGCCGCTCACGGAACAGAGGATGCGGCCGCCCCCGACCGGGGCTCCGGCATCGATCCGAATCTGCGAGGAGACGCGAAAGAGCGAGTAGCCGCTGACGTTGGTGCCGGTCGTGCGGATCGCCCCGTCGGTCAGCTGCATAGTGCCGCCTCCCGGCAACGCCACCGGCTTGGAGTCGGCCATCGGCACCTTCTTCACCCATTCGAGCTGGGCGGCTTCGCCGCTTGCCTCGTCGGTTGCGAGCAGGGCGGCGGCGATGGTCGCCAGCAGACCGATGGCAATCACGATCAGGGCGCCGCGCGGCGGTCGGTTCTTCTTCTGGTCGGCCACGGCTGGGCCGCAAGCTACCGTGTAGGCGTGACCGATCGCGCAACGCCGTCCCGTCCAGCCGAGGTCAGCTTCGAGACGGTGACGCTGCACGGTCGCGAGAGTGGCTATCTCGTTGGCGGCGAGGGCCCGGTGCTGCTGCTGATCCACGGCATGGCAGGTACCTGCGAGAACTGGCGCGACGTGATCGAGCCGCTGGCGCGCCACCACACCGTGATCGCGCCCGATCTGCCGGGGCACGGCCTCTCGGCGGGCGGATCCGGTGACTACTCGCTGGGCAACCTCGCCGCGGGATTGCGCGATCTCCTGCTCGTCCTCGGCTACGAGCGCGCGACCATCGTCGGCCACTCGCTCGGCGGCGGCATCGCGATGCAGTTCTCCTACCAGTTCCCCGAGATGGTCGAGCGCCTGGTGCTCGTCTCAAGTGGTGGCCTCGGGCTCGAGGTGAGCCCAGTCCTGCGTGCCGCCGCCCTGCCGGGCGCCGACCTCTTCATCGCCGCCACCGCGACCACCGGCCAGAAGATCGGCAGCGCGATCGGCCGCGGCCTCTCAAAGGTTGGGATGAAGCCCGCCGCCGACGTCGCCGAGGTCGCTCGTGGCTACGGCTCGCTTGCCGAGCCGGACCGCCGCAAGGCCTTTCTCGCCACGCTGCGCTCGGTGGTCGGCACCGAGGGCCAGCGCGTCTCCGCCGCCGATCGCTTCTACCTGGCGGAGGAGGTCCCCGTGCTGATCGTCTGGGGCGCCCGCGACCCGATCATCCCGGCCGGCCACGGCGAAGACGCCCACCGCGCCCTGCCCGGCAGCAGGTTGGAGGTCTTCGATGGGGTCGGCCACCTGCCCCAGGTCGAGCAGCCCAGCCGCTTCGTCACCGTGCTGGAGGACTTCCTCGCCGAGACCGAGCCGGCGCGCTTCGATCGCGAGGAGTGGCGCGCCCGCATCAAAGTCACCTCCTGACAAAGTCGCTGTCGAGGCAAGCTCCCGAACGAGCCTAGTGAGGGGGCGCTCCCGCGTAGCGGCTTAGATAAGCGTCTTCGACCTGGGCCGAGAAGCGCTCGATTCGAAGCTCGGGGTGTGAGCGAGGGTCGGGAACGGAGGGAGAGACCTCCCCGGTCTTCGGGTCCCAGAGGGCAAAGCACATCGCCTCGGCAATGTGACTGGGACCATGCTCGTCCACCCGCCCGCCCAAGCCGTCGAGCCGCCAGGTCATCGGCTCCAGCGCGGCGCCCACGGCGGGCAATGGCACGAGGACGAGGAAGCCGACCACCGCCAGCGGAAAGCGGGTATGCACGGTTGCCGCCTCGGTGGCCAGGTCATTGACCATGTTCTGCCAGTTCTTGCCGACGCTCTTCGTGTTGTTCAGGGTCTTGCTGTCGAACGCGAAGCGGACCCCATCCGGTCGGTACGCGACATCGAATTGCTGCTTTCGAATTCCCCCGACGATCGCAACGTCCCCTCGCTCCACGCAGTCGGCCAGTGGCGGCCGAAGAGGGTTCTTACTCCTCGCGCTCACGGTTTCGATGGGGACGCCACCAAGCATCTCGGCAAGCGGCTCGGCGACCCTCGCGTCCACGAAGTTCCCCAGATGAAGCGATGAGTACGGCGCCGAGCGACTGAGTCGATCGCCGTTCTTGCTCCACTGGGATCCGAACTTTGCGAGCTCGCCCTTATCCAGAGTGACCGCCGGCATCGATGTCAGACGTGCCATAGGACGCGCCCGACAGGATTCGAACCTGTGACCTTTCGCTCCGGAGGCGAACGCTCTATCCAGCTGAGCTACGGGCGCTCAATCGCCAGTCTAGCTTCGGGTAGCGCGGCGGCCGCGTCGCGTAGGCTCGCAGGCTCGCATGGATCTCTCGGCGATCTTCCTCGGCACCGGCGGGTCGGTGCCCTCGGCGCGGCGCTCGACCGCGAGCGTGATGCTGGTCCGCGGCGGCCGGCGGTTGATGTTCGATTGCGGCGAAGGGACGCAGCGCCAGCTGCAGCGTTCGCTTGGGTTGGCCCAGGTCGACGAGATCTTCCTCACCCACTTCCACGCCGACCACATCCTCGGCCTGCCGGGCCTGCTCAAGACCTATGACCTGACCGCCCGCGAGGAGCCGCTGACGATCTACGGGCCGCGCGGCTTGCGTGATCTCTTCAAAACCCTCGGCCGCCTGATCGGTCGCACCGACTACAGCATCGACCTGATCGAAATCGACCCCGGCGAAGCGGTGCGCCACGACGGTGCCGAGGTGCAGGCCTTCGCGGTCGAGCACAGCGTGCGGGCGAACGGCTACGTGCTGATCGAGGAGGAGCGTCCGGGGCGCTTCGACCCGGAGGAGGCGAAGCGGCTCGGCGTCGCCGAAGGGCCCGCCTTCGCGGCGCTGCAGCGGGGGGAGGAGGTGGAAGGGAGCGACGGGACGGTGCGTCCGCAGGACGTGATGGGTGAGGCGCGCGAGGGTCGCATCGTCGCGATCACCGGCGACACCTCCCCCTGCCACTCGACCGTGGCGGCCGCGGCCGACGCCGACCTGCTGATCCACGACGCCAGCTTCTCCGAGGAGGAGGTCCAGCGCGCCGCCGACACCGGTCACTCCACGGTCGGCCAGGCAGCTGCGGTTGCCCGCGAGGCCCACGTCAAGATGCTCGCCCTGGTTCATATCTCCTCGCGCTACCACGTCGGCACGGTGCTCGACGAGGCCCGCGACGTCTTCGAGGACTGCGTCGCCCCGAAAGACTTCGACCTGATCGAGATCCCGTTTCCAGAGCGCGGCGAGCCGGAGCTCGTGCCCAACGGAGCCCGCGAACGGGCCGAGTCTGAGCTCCCACCAGGGGACTGATGGGTTTCCCGTTCTTCACCCTCTTTGCGCAAACAGGTCTCGGAACCGTCCGCAAGTCCGCGTAGCATCGCGAGCACGATGGAGGCAGCCCACGCAGCCGCAGCTCAGCTCGACGAGGAGAGTTTCAGGAAGATCGAGTCGACGATGCTCTATCTGGAGGAGGCTCGTTCCAGGGCCGAGCGCGCCACCAAAGAGATGCAGGCGCTCGGAGCCGAGCCCCACCTCGTGGAAGCAACCGAGCGGTTGCGTGACGACCTCGGTGAACTCGCGCGCCACTACCGCCATCGCACCTACTTCGCCGCCCCCAAGGCTCAGACGAGCTTCTAGCTGAAGCGAATGGCGCTCTCCGACGAGGAGATTCGCCGCAATCTGACGCGCTTCGCAGCGGATTGGGGCGGTTACCAAGGGACCGAGAGGGCTGAGGCGCAGACGTTCTGCAACGAGCTCCTCGCCTGCTACGGCACAACCCGCAAGGAGGTTGCGACCTTCGAGGAGCGCACCGGGGCGGGCGGCTTCATCGACATGATCTGGCCAGAGGTCTGCCTGATCGAGATGAAGCGGCCGAGCGAGGCCGACAAGCTGGCAACACATCGGGAGCAGGGCCTGAACTACTGGAAGGAGGTCAGCAAGCAGGCCGGAGAGAGCGGGCACAGAGCGCCTGAATGGATCGTCCTCTGTGCTTTTGATCGCTTCGAGATCCTCGATCCCGATGCCGGCTGGGACAAGCCTGTCGATGCGTTCCCACTCGCGGAATTGCCCGAGCGGCTTGGCTCGCTCAAATTTCTAGCCCAGGAGGAGCCCTATTTTCGCGCTTCCCAGGCTGACCTCAGCCGCGACGCTGTCGTCAAGCTGACAGATCTGTACGCGGGGTTGCGCGACCGCCGGGCCAGCGACCTCGACACGTTGCGCGTCTTCATCCTCCAAGTCGTCTGGGCGATGTTCGCCGAAGACCTCGGCTTGCTCCCCAACAATGTGCTCAGCAGAGTGCTGGAGGGTCTGATCAAGGACACAAGTCGCTCCAGCGCAGATGATTTGGGGCAGCTCTTTCGCTATCTCGCCGAGCCAGAGCCTCGCCCGGCGAAGGGCAGCCTCTACGAGGGCACCCCCTTTGCCAACGGAGGCCTCTTCGAGCATCCGGCTCAGGTCCACCTCACGGTCGAGGAGCTGAAGACGCTGCTAGACACCTGCAACCTGGATTGGCACCAGGTGGAGCCCGCAATCTTTGGGGCGATCCTCCAGGGGGCCTTGGGCAAGGACAAGCAATGGGCGCTAGGGGCGCACTACACGTCCGAGGCGGACATCATGAAGGTGGTCGGGCCGACCTTGATCGAGCCCTGGATGGAGCGAATCGAGGCGCTCACCAGTGCCAAGGAGGCCGAAAAGGCGTGGCGCGACCTGATGTCCCACGTCGTGCTCGACCCGGCCTGCGGCTCCGGCAACTTCCTCTACGTCGCCTACCGAGAGCTGCGGCGTATCGAGCTGCGCTTGCGCGAGCGGCTGGCCGAGCTTCGTGCCGCCGAGGGAATCGCTCCCCAGGAGGAGATGGAGTTCTTCCCGATTACGAACATGCGCGGGATCGAGGTCGAGGTCTTCGCAGCCGAGCTGGCTCGCGTGACTCTCTGGATGGGCCACAAGCTGGCTGCGGATGAGATGCGCGAGCACGGCCTCAGCGAGCCGACCCTGCCGCTTGTCGACCTCTCGGGGATCCAGCGAGCCCACGCCCTGAGAATCGAGTGGCCCGAGGCGGCCGCGATCATCGGCAACCCGCCGTACCACGGGTCGCAAATGTTGAGGCGCGAGGTGGGTGACACAGAGATCGACTTCCTCAAGCAGGAGTTCAAGATTGGTGTGAAGGACTACTCGGTGTATTGGTTCCGTAAGGCTCATGAGCGGCTGAAATCGGGAGGCCGAGCGGGGCTTGTAGCCACGAATTCCGTCACCCAAAATCGAAATAGAAAAGCGAGCTTGAACTGGATCGGCAATCACGGGGGAGTGATCACGGATGCAATTTCCAAGCAAGAGTGGACCGGCGATGCGACGGTGAATGTCTCCATTATCGACTGGGTCAAGGACCCAAAGGTTGCTCCTCTCCGCTTTGTCCTCGACGGCGTGGAAGTCGCTGGAATAACTCCCGCGCTTACGTCCCTGGATTCAGATGTGACGTCTGCGGCGCAGCTGAAGCCCAATGCTGGGTTTGCGTTTCAAGGGCCAATCCCTGTCGGTAAAGGCTTTCTATTGGAGGACGATGAAGCTCATCGGCTATTGGAGGTGACAGATGCCGACTACCGCGAGGTAGTTCGTCCCTACTTGATCGGAAAGGACATCGCCGAGGATCCAGGGCAGCGACCGAGGCGCTGGATCATCGACTTTGGTGCCCGCTCGCTAGAGGAGGCCAGTGAGTGGCCTGCGGCACTTGAGGTCGTTCGGGAGCGTGTCAAGCCATTCCGAGAAAAAAATCGTCGCAAAACTAGGCGCGAAAAATGGTGGCTCTTGGGGGAGCTGGTGCCAGCGATGAGGGCGGCTTTGAGGCCTCTAGACCGTTATATCGGGGGAACCGCAACTGGGAAGCGCTTCTTCTTCTGCTGGGCGAGCCCGGGGACGTGTCCGAGCAATGCAATGAACGTATTTGCCTTCGATGATTGGTACGCGATGGGCGTACTTTGCTCTGGCACTCATGGAGATTGGGCTCTGCTCCAATCTTCGACACTAGAGGACCGTCCGCGGTACACCCCCACGTCGGCTTTTGAAACGTTTCCTTGGCCAGCGTCGTCACCAGAGAGCGCCAGAGAGATCGCTTGTGGTTGCGAGGCGGTCTTTGCGAGTCGAGAGCTTCTTTGCGAGAAGCGAAACATAGGTTTGACCTCTCTCTACAACGAGGTCGATGAAGGCATGCATAAGGAGCTCAAAGACCTTCACCGCGAGCTTGACCGAGCGGTGGTTGTGGCCTATGGCTGGCCTGCGGCGGTCGCGGACGACCCTGGGGAGGCCAATCGCCGCCTCCTGGAGCTAAACGAGGCGATAATCGCCGGAAAGTCGGAGTACGCTGGTCCCGGCTGAGCCCAGCGTGCGCCGCGACTGCTGCTAGCCTCCGAGTCGTCCTTTAACCAGGCCCTGTGAGGCCGAGAAGGAGCCAACAGAAGTGAACGAGACGGTCGTGCTTGAGCGCGACGATTTGAGGCGAACGCTGCGGCGGATCGCCCACGAGATCGCCGAGAAGAACCCCGATCCCGCGACTCTGGCGATCGTCGGCATCCACACACGCGGCGCCCTGCTTGCCCGTCGCCTGCACGTTTCGCTGGCTGAGTTGACCGGTGCCGAGGTGCCGATCGGCGACATCGACATCTCCTTCTACCGCGATGACGTCGGCGCCAAGTCCCCGGCGGCGCAGCCGGTGGTTCACGCCTCCCACATCGACTTCGACCTCGCCGGCCGCACCGTCGTCCTGGTCGACGACGTGCTCTTCACAGGCCGCACCGTGCGGGCCGCGATCGACGCCCTCTTCGACTATGGCCGGCCGCAGCGGGTACAGCTCGCCGTGCTCTGCGACCGTGGCCACCGCGAGCTGCCGATTCGTCCCGACTACGTCGGCAAGAACCTGCCGACCGGCCGCGAGCAGCGGGTCAACGTCCACCTCGAGGAGCTCGACGGCGGCGACGAGGTAGCGATTGCCGACGCGCAGCCGGCGGAGGTCGGGGCATGAGGCACCTGCTCTCGATCGAGCAGCTCTCGAAAGCCGAGATCGAGGCGATCCTCGATCGCGCCGAGAGCTTCGCCGAGGTCGGCCGTCGCGACATCAAGAAGGTGCCGACCCTGCGCGGCCGCACTGTCGTCACCCTCTTCTACGAGGCGAGCACGCGCACCAGCTCCTCGTTCGAGCTCGCCGCCAAGCGCCTCTCTGCCGACCTGGTCTCGGTCAAGGCGGCCGGTTCCTCGGTCGACAAGGGCGAGTCGCTGAAGGACACCGTCGCCACCCTCTCTGCCTATGACCCGGCGGCGATCGTGCTGCGCCATCCCTACGCCGGCGCCGCCCAGTTGGTTGCCGGCTGGGCCGATGCCGCGGTCGTCAACGCTGGCGACGGCAAGCACGAGCATCCCAGCCAGGCACTGCTCGACGTCTACACCCTGCGCCGCCGCCTCGGTTCGCTCGAGGGCAAGCGGATCTGGATCGTCGGCGACGTCCTGCACAGCCGCGTCGCCCGCTCCAACTTGATTGCCTTCAAGGCGATGGGCGCCGAGCTCACCGTCTGCGGTCCGCCGGCGCTGATCCCGCGTGGGCTCGAGCAGCTCGGCTGCGAGGTCGAGCACTCGCTGGAGCGTCTCGCCGAGGCCGACGTCGTTTACGCGCTGCGGCTGCAGCACGAGCGGATGAATGAGAGCTTCGTGCCCTCAATCCGCGAGTACGCAGCCCACTTCCAGATCGACTCGCGCCGCCTCGGCCCGCGCCAGTTGCTGATGCACCCCGGTCCGGTCAATCGCGGGGTGGAGATCTCCGGCGAGGTAATCGACTCGCCGCAGTCGCTGATCGCTGAGCAAGTGGCTTCCGGCCTGGTCGTGCGGATGGCAATCCTCTACGAGCTGCTCGCCGCCGGCGATCAGGAGCCGGCACCGGTTGCCGGCAACGGCCAGGCGACCCCGATCGGACAACCCGCGTGAGCGAGGCGCGACTGCAGATGCGCGCCGGGGAGAGTGCGAGCCTCGTCCTGCGCGGCGCCACCGTGCTCGACCCGATCGCCGGGATCGACGCGCAGCACGACGTTGTCGTCCGCGACGGGGCGATCGCCGAGTTGGCCGCCCCCGGAGAGGCAAATGCGGACGGGCTCGAGGAGATCGACGCCGGCGCCTTGCACGCCTTCCCGGCCTTCTTCGATCCGCACGTCCACCTGCGCACGCCCGGCCAGGAGCACAAGGAGGACATTGAGACTGGCGCCCGCTCGGCCGCCGCCGGCGGCTACTGCGGCATCCTCGCGATGGCCAACACCGAGCCGCCCGTCTCGACCCCCGCCGACGTCGAGGCGCTGCTTGCTGACGCTCGCGCCGCCGCAGCGGTCAAGGTCGGCTTCCTCGCCACCGTTACCCGCGCGATGGAGGGCGAGGAGCTGACCGAGATGGCCTCGCTGCGCGATGTCGGCGCCGCCGGCTTCAGCGATGACGGCCTGCCGATCCGCAGCGCCCGGGTCCTGCGCAGGGCGCTCCAGTACCAACGGCTCTGCGGTGGCACGATCGCCCTCCACGAGGAGGACCCTGAGCTCTCCGGGGCCGGCGTGATGCATGAGGGACCGGTTTCCGCCGCGCTTGGTCTCGAGGGCATCCCCTCGGTCTCGGAGTCGACGATGATCGCCCGCGACGCGGCCCTGGCCGGGTATGAGGCCGGCCGGATCCACGTCCAGCACCTCTCCGCCGCCGAGTCGGTCGAGGCGGTGCGCGCCGCCAAGGCCGCCGGTGTGCAGATCAGCTGTGAGGCCTCGCCTCACCACCTCTGCCTCACCGACGAGGAAGTGCGCAGCCTCGACCCCCAGCGCTTCAAGATGAACCCGCCGCTGCGCACCGAGGCCGACCGTCAAGCCCTGATCGAGGGGCTGCGCGACGGCACGATCGAGTGCATTGCAACCGACCACGCCCCCCATGCAGCCGAGGAAAAGGAAGTTCCCTTCGAGCAGGCTGCGATGGGCGTGACTGGCTTGGAGACGGCCTTTGCCGCGCTCTATACCGAGCTGGTTTTGCCTGGCACGATCGAGCTCAGTCTGCTGGTCGAGCGCCTCGCTGGCGGCGCGGCGCCCTTCGATGTGGAGCGCCCCTCGCTTGAACCGGGCAGCGAGGCCAATATCGCCATCTGCGATCTCTCGGCCCGCTGGACGGTCGGCGAGGACGGCTACGAGAGCCGCTCCTCCAACTCCTGGTGCGCCGGCAAAGAGCTGACCGGCCGCGTCCTGATGACCCTCGCCGGCGGCCAAGTGGCGTATCGCCTGCGCAGCTTCAGCATGGGGGTCGCGGCATGAACACCGTTCAGGTGCGCTTTATCCCTTCTATGCACGGAAAAGGCGCACCGCAATGAGCGAGGGGTTCCTGCTGCTCGAAGATGGGGCTCGCTTCGACGGGATTCCCTGTGGCGCTGAAGGGCCGATCACTGGCGAGGTCGTCTTCAACACCGCGATGACCGGCTATCAGGAGTCGGTCACCGATCCCTCCTACGCCGGCCAGATCATCGTCTTCACCTACCCGCTGATCGGCAATTACGGCGTCTCGGCGGCGGCGATGGAGTCCGATCGCGCCCACGCCCGCGGCGTCGTCATGCGTGACCCCAAGAACGGCGAGGACGTGGCGACGGCGGAGGGTGGCTGGCTGGACTGGCTCGCCGACTGCGGCGTGCCCGCGATCGGCGGCGTCGACACCCGTGCGGTCGTCCGCCACATCCGCGACCGCGGCGCGATGCGGGGCGGCATCTTTCCTCCCGGCACGCCCGAGAGTGAGGCGCGCGAGCGCGTCGCCGCCGAGCCCTCGATGGACGGTGCCGACCTCGCCCGCACCGTCACCCCGGCCGAGCCGATCCGCTTCGGGGGCGAGGGTGGCCCGCACGTGGTCGGCATCGACACCGGGATCAAGCTCAACATCGTGCGCCAGCTGCGCGAGCGCGGCTGCCAGCTCACCCTGCTGCCCTGCACGTCCTCGCCCGAGCAGGTGCTCGCCGAGGAGCCCGACGTCGTCTTTCTCGCCAACGGTCCTGGTGATCCAGCAGCCCTCGGATACGTCGTCGACACCGTGCGCGAGCTGGTCGGCAAAAAGCCCCTCTTCGGCATCTGTCTTGGCCACCAGCTGCTCTGCCGCGCGGTCGGCCTGGAGACCTTCAAGCTGCCCTTCGGCCACCGCGGTGCCAACCACCCGGTCAAGGAGCTGGCCACGGGACGGATCGACATCACCTCGCAGAACCACGGCTTTGCCGTGCAGGGCCCCGGCGGCGAGCCGCGGATCGAGGCCGATCAGCCGGTGCGCTGGCAGACCGACTTCGGCGCCGCCGAGCTCTCCCACCTCAACCTCTACGACCGCACGGTCGAGGGGCTGGTGCTGAAAGAGGTCGGCGCGGCGACCGTCCAGTACCACCCCGAGGCCGGCCCCGGCCCGCACGACGCCCGCCACCTCTTCGATTCCTTCCTGGAGCTAGCCAATGCCTAAGCGCACCGACATCGCGAAGATCCTGCTGATCGGCTCGGGGCCGATCGTGATCGGCCAGGCGGCCGAGTTCGACTACTCCGGCGTGCAGGCCTGCAAGGTGCTGCTCGAGGAGGGCTACGAGGTCGTCCTCGTCAACTCCAACCCGGCGACGATCATGACCGACCCCGAGTTCGCCACCTCGACATACATCGAGCCGCTGCTGCCTGGCCCGGTGACGCGAATCATTGAAAAGGAGCAGCCCGACGCGCTGCTGCCCACCCTCGGCGGCCAGACCGCGCTCAACTTGGCGATGACGCTCTATGAGGACGGCACGCTGGAGAAGCACGGGGTCGAGCTGATCGGCGCCGATCACGCCGCGATCCGCCGTGCCGAGGACCGTGAGGAGTTCCGCCAGACGATGACCGAGGCCGGACTGCGCATCCCCTGGTCGATGACGGTGGAGACGCTAGGCGAGGTCGAGGTGGCGCTTGCCGATGGCCGCATCAGCCTGCCCGCGATCGTCCGCCCGGCCTTCACCATGGGTGGCCAGGGCGGCGGCATAGGGGAGACCGAGACAGAGCTGCGCCAGGTCGTCTCCGAGGGCCTCGCCGCCAGCCCGATCAACCAGGTACTGGTCGAGGAGTCGGTAATCGGCTGGGGTGAGTTCGAGCTCGAGGTGATGCGAGACCACAACGACAACGTCGTGATCATCTGCTCGATTGAGAACGTCGACCCGATGGGCGTCCACACGGGCGATTCGGTCACCGTCGCTCCGGCCCAGACCCTCACCGATGCGCTCTACCAGGACCTGCGCGACCAGGCGATCAAGGTGATCCGCGCCGTCGGGGTCGAGACCGGCGGCTCCAACGTGCAGTTCGCGGTCAACCCTGAGAACGGCGAGATCGCGGTAATCGAGATGAACCCGCGCGTCTCGCGCTCCTCGGCCCTTGCCTCGAAGGCGACCGGCTTCCCGATCGCCAAGATGGCGGCCAAGCTCGCCGTCGGCTACGCGTTGGAGGAGATTCCCAACGACATCACCCGGGCCACACCGGCCAGCTTCGAGCCGACGATCGACTACGTGGTGACCAAGATCCCGCGCTTCGCCTTCGAGAAGTTCCCCGGCACCGAGGGCAAGCTCTCGACCTACATGCAGAGCGTCGGCGAGGCGATGGCGATCGGCCGCACCTTCCGCGAGTCCTTCGCCAAGGCGATGCGCTCGCGCGAGCTCGACGACGCCGCCGTGGTGCCGGAGGACGACGCGGAGCTGCTCACCCTGCTGGAGAAGCCCTGCGCCGAGCGCTTCGACTTGATCCTCGCCGCCTTCGAGCGTGGTCTCTCGGTCGAGGCGGTGCACGAGCGCTGCCTGGTCGACCCCTGGTTCTTGCGCGAGCTGCAGGCGCTGGCAACCGAGGGCGACGGCACCGATGGGCTCACCCGCGTCTACAAGTCGGTCGACACCTGTGCCGCCGAGTTCGAGGCGGCGACGCCCTACTACTACTCGGCGCACGAGCGTGCCTCGGCGGGCGCCGCTGCCTCAGAGGTCCGCCGCGGCGACCGCAGCTCGGTCGTGATCCTCGGTGCCGGACCCAACCGGATCGGCCAGGGGATCGAGTTCGACTACTGCTGCGTGCACGCGGCGATGACCGCCCGCGAGCTCGACCGCGATGCGGTGATGATCAACTGCAACCCGGAGACGGTCTCGACCGATTACGACACCTCGGACCGCCTCTACTTCGAGCCGCTGACGGCGGAGGATGTGCTCGCGGTCTGCGAACAGGAGAGACCCGAGGGCGTGATCGTCCAGTTCGGCGGCCAGACGCCGCTGAAGCTGGCCCGGGCCTTGGAGGAAGCGGGCGTGCCCCTGCTCGGCACGCCGGTGGACGCAATCGACCTGGCCGAGGACCGCGGCCGCTTCGGTGCCCTACTGCGCAAGCTCGACGTCAAGCACCCGCCCTATGGCACGGCCCTTTCGGCCGAGGAAGCCGTCGTCATCGCCGAGAAAGTCGGCTTCCCGCTGCTGGTTCGACCTTCTTATGTGCTCGGCGGCCGGGCGATGGAGATCTGTTACTCGATCGACGACCTCACCGCCTATCTCAAGGCGAACGTCAAGGCCGACCAGGAGCACCCGCTGTTGCTCGACCGCTTCCTCGAGAACGCGATCGAGGTGGACGTGGACGCGTTGGCCGACGGCAGCGACGCCCACGTCGCCGGGATCATGCAGCACGTCGAGGAGGCAGGCGTGCACTCCGGCGACTCTGCCTGCGTGATCCCGCCGATGAGCCTCGGCGCCGAGATGCTCGATGAGATCCGCGCGACGACCAAGCAGATCGCGCTCGAGCTCGGCGTGATCGGCCTGATCAACATCCAGTACGCCGTCGCCGGCGGCGAGCTCTACGTGATCGAGGCCAACCCGCGCGCCTCGCGCACTGTGCCCTTCGTCTCCAAGGCGACGGGCGTGCCCCTGGCCAAGCTGGCGGCGCGCCTGATGCTGGGCGAGAGGCTCGCCGACCAGGAGCTGCGCGATCCCCCCGCCGGCCTGGTCAGCGTCAAGGAGGCCGTGCTGCCCTTCGCTCGCTTCTCTGGCGCCGACTCGGTGCTCGGTCCCGAGATGAAGAGCACCGGCGAGGTGATGGGCATCGCCGGCGACTTCCCGACCGCCTTTGGCAAGGCCCAAGCCGCCGCCGGCGTCTCGCTGCCGACCGAGGGCGCGGTCTTCATCACCGTCACCGACACCGACAAGCCGGCGGCGACCCAGATCGCCACCCAGCTCCACGATCTCGGCTTCGAGCTGATCGCCACTGGCGGCACCGCGCAGGCGATCTCGACGATGGGCGTGCCGGTCACGCCGATCAACAAGATCGCCGAGGGCTCACCGCACGTCGTCGACTTGATCCGCGAGCGCCGCTGCAACCTGGTGATCAATACGCCGACCGGCTCGGGCGCCCGAGCCGACGGCTATGAGATCCGCAGCGCCGCGGTGCGCCACAACGTCCCGTGCGTGACGACGATGACCGGCGCCACCGCCGCCGTGCGCGCAATTGCGGCCAAGATCGAAGGCGACTCCGAGGTCCGCTCCCTGCAGGAGATCCACGGCCTGGAGCGGGCCAAGCAGGCCCGATGACCGCCCCCTTCGGGCGTCGCCTCTGCAAGGTCTCCGAGAGCCGCGCGTCGGGCGGTTACCACCTTTTTTCCCTGATCGACACGGAGGGGCCCGAGCCACTGCCGGGCCAGTTCTACATGCTCGCCACCGAGCGGCACTGGGAGCAGAGTGGCCAGCGCCCTTTCCTGCCGCGCGCACTCTCCGTCGCCGAGACCGGCCCCGCGGCGGGTGGCGTCCGCCTCGACTTCCTGATCGAGGGAATCGGCCCCGGCACCGACCGCCTCTGCGAGCTCGAGGTGGGGGAGGGCATCTGGGTCAACGGTCCGCTCGGCAACTCGTTCTCGGCGCCGCGCGGGCTGGCGCCCGGCGCCGCGGGGGCGATCCTGGTCGGGGGCGGGATCGGAATCGCGCCGCTGGCACTTCTGCGCCGCAACTTTGCGGCGAGGAACATCCCCACTCGCGTCCTACTCGGCTTTCGCGACGCGGCCCACTCTGGCGGCCTCGACGACCTCTTCTCCTGCTGCGAGATCAGGCTCGCCAGCGACGATGGTCACGCCGGCCACCACGGCTACGTCACCGACCTGCTCGCGGCGATGCTCGAGGGCGATGACGCGGCCAGCGCCGCCGTCTATTCCTGTGGCCCGCCGCAAATGCTCGAGGCCGTGGGGGCGATGTGCACAGAGGCGGGGGTCGCCTGCGAGTTGGCTATGGAGTCGCCGATGGCCTGCGGCTACGGCGCCTGCTTCGGCTGCGCGGTGCCCAAGCCGGAGGGTGGCTACCTCCGCCTTTGCGTCGACGGTCCGGTGATGCAGCCCAATCAGGTAGAGCTGGCCCATGCCTGACCTCTGCGGTATTGAGCTGGAGCACCAAGTGATCAACGCTTCCGGCACCTTTGACGCGATCGCCGCTCGGCGTGTCTACGGCGATGCCCTATTTGCCGACTTCCCATTTTCGGCCTTCGTCTCGAAGACGATCACGCCGGAGCCGCGGACCGGCAACGAACCACAACGGATCTGGGAGACCCCGGCGGGGATGATCAACTCGATCGGCTTGCCGAACAAGGGGCTGGAGGGATTCCTCGCGGAGGATCTACCACAGCTTGCGGAGCTGCCTGTGCCCCTGATCGTCTCCGTGATGGCCACGGGCCACGAGGAGTTCGCCCGCCTCGTGAAAGGCGTGGGGGAGAGGGACGAGGTCGCGGCGATCGAGCTGAACGTCTCCTGCCCGAACGTGCACTCGGGACTGATCGTCGGCGAGCAGCCGGCCGAGACCGAGTCGCTGTTGGAGGCGCTGCGGCCGCTGACCGAGAAGCCACTGATCGTGAAGCTGACGCCCAATGTCGCGAATCCCGCCGATGTCGCGGTTGCTGCCGAGGAGGGCGGCGCCGACGCGGTCTCGCTGATCAACACGCTGAAGGCAAGCGCGATCGATCCTGCAACCGGCGAGCCCGGGATCGCGGCGGGACACGGCGGGCTGTCCGGGCCCGCGGTCAGGCCCGTGGCAGTGGCCCAGGTGCGCGCTGTCACGGCTGTCGTCGACATCCCGATCGTTGGCATGGGAGGGATCTCGAACGGTGCCGACGCAGTGGAATTCCTGCATGCCGGGGCTTCCTTGGTCGCGGTTGGAACCGAGAACTTCCGTGACCCACGGGCGGGCAGCCGAGTAGCGGGCGAGATCTCCGGAGCGCTCCAAGCTGGTCGGAGCGGCGCTCCAATCAGTGACACCGCCTAAACCTCGACTGGAGGTTCAGGTGAATTTCGGCGTTTTTGGCTTGCATGGCCTTGCACGCCCCCGACCCGCGGCTATACTCGCCGCCCACATGCCTGCCCCAGTCAAGACTTCAGCCGCTGCCCCCGAGCGCTCACTGGACCAGCGGATGGACGCTCTCAAACGAGCAAACGACATCCGCACCGCGCGCGCCAAACTTAAGAAGGACCTCAAAGCGGGCAAGGCGAACATCCACGCGCTGCTCCTGGATCCCCCCGAGTACGTGCTCACCGCCAAGGTCTTCGACATGCTCCTGGCGGTGCCGAAGTACGGCCGGGTGAAGACAAACCGGATCCTCAACCAGTGCCGGATCTCGCCGTCGAAGACGATCGGCGGCCTCTCAGAGCGACAGCGCACCGAGCTGGTGTCGCAGCTTCGCCGATAGGCGGCCGCTGCAAACCGGCGCATATCGCCGTCCTCGGTCGCTCGCGTGCGGAGCACGCCACGCTCCCTGCGTCCGGTCGATCTGCTTGGTTTTCGCGGCCGTTCTATGTCCAAGGTCTTCGTAATAACTGGTCCATCTGGCGTCGGTAAGGGCACGCTGATCGCGCGCTTGCTCGAACGTGTTCCGGACCTCGAGCTCTCTGTTTCCGCGACGACCCGCGAGCCCCGCAAGGGCGAGGTGAACGGGCGCGATTACCACTTCCTCACCCCCGAGGAATTCGACCAACGGATCAAGGCCGAAGACTTCCTCGAGTTCGCCACCTACAGCGGTCACCGCTACGGCACCCTGCGCTCGGAGGTCCGGCGCCGGCTCGACGCGGGCCACTCGGTCGTGCTGGAGATAGAGGTCCAGGGGGCTCGCCAGGTGCGGGCGGCGATGCGCGAGTCCGTGCAGGTCTTTATCGCCCCGCCGGATCCGACCTCGCTGCGCCGCCGGCTCGAGTCGCGCGGCACCGACAGCCTCGAGGCGATCGACGCGCGATTGGAAGTTGCCGAGCAGGAGCTGGCCGCCCAGGGCGAGTTCGCCCACACCGTCGTCAACGACGATCTCGACCGCGCCGCCGCTGAGCTGGAGGGAATCGTGCGCGCCGAGTTGGGGATACCTCTAGACTCCGGAGCCGAATGATCAAACCACGCGTTGACAAGCTCCTTGACCACACTGACTCCCACTACGCGGCCGTAGTCGTCGCCGCCAAGCGGGCCCGTCAGATCAACAGCTACTACCACAGCCTCGGCGAGGGCAGCTTCGGCGAGTACCCGCCGCCAATGGTCGATATCCCCGGCGATAGGAACTACCTCTCGGTTGCGCTCGAAGAGGTCGCCGCCGGCAAGATCAAGTACGAGTACCGCTCCTAAGCGCGCCCCGGCGCAGCCGGAATAAGGAACAGCCATGGCCAGAATCCTGCTCGGCGTTAGCGGAGGGATTGCCGCCTACAAGGCGCTCGAACTAGCGCGCCTGGCGACAACCGCTGGCCATGGCGTCCGCGTGCTGATGACCGAGGGGGCGACTCGCTTTGTCGGTGCCGCTTCCTTCGAGGGCATCGTCGGCGCGCCGGTGCTGCTCTCCGAGTTCGAGCGCGATCCGATGCGCGGCGCCTTTCCCGGCGATCCGACCCCCTCGCACGACCCGATCGGCCACCTCGAGCTGGCCACCAACTGCGACGTCTACCTCGTCGCTCCGGCCTCGGCGAACACAATCGCCAAGCTCGCCGCCGGCCAGGCCGAGTCGATGGTCACCACCTCGTTCCTCGCCTGCACGGCGCCGCGCCTGCTGGCGCCGGCAATGAATGACCGCATGTACGCCGACGCTGCCACCCAGGCCAACCTGGCGACCCTGCGCGAGCGCGGCGTGATCGTGATCGACCCCGAGGAGGGAGCCCTTGCCTCCCGTGGCGAGCATGGCAAGGGCCGCCTGCCCGACCCGGCCAGCCTGCTGGCACGGGTCGAAGCCGAGCTACCGACCGGCGAACGTCCCTGGGACGGCCTGCGAGTTCTCGTCACCGCGGGCGGCACCCGCGAGCCAATCGATTCAGTCCGCTTCCTCGGCAACCGCTCCAGCGGCCGCATGGGTTTCGCCCTCGCCGCGGCCGCTGCTCGCCGTGGCGCCGACGTCTCCCTGATTGCCGCCAACGTCAGTCTCCCCGAGCCCCCCGGCGTCCACCGCATCGACGTCGAGACGACCGAGCAGCTCGCCGAGGCCGCCCGCACTGAGTTCCCCACCTCCCAGGTCCTCCTGATGGCCGCCGCCCCCGCCGACTTCAAGGCAAGCGACGTTGCAACCGGCAAGCTAACCCGCGACGCCTCCCTGGACCTTCACCTGGAACCCACCGAGGACATCCTCGCCAGCCTCACCGCCACCCGCACCGACGAGCAAACCGTGGTCGCCTTTGCCGCCGAAGCCGGCGACAACGTCGACCGGGCCCGCGAGAAGCTCACCCGCAAGAACGCCGACCTAATCGTCCTCAACGACATCTCGAACCCCGCAATCGGCTTCGAGAGCCAAGAAAACGCAGTAACCCTGATCGACTCCACAAGCGATACCAAGGTCTCTCAAGCTCCCAAGGACGTCATCGCCGGGACGATCTTGGAGAGGGTGGACCAGCTTCGAGAAAAGGCAGCTAGCCACTCCGGCTGACCGGCGGGTGGCGCGGTGGCGGGGGTCCCCCATAGCGCAGGGCGCCGCAGGCGTCCGAGCACATGGGGGAGGGCCGCCGCGACAGGACCCGCCGGCCTGCGGCGTGGGACCCGCTGGCCAGCCACCTCCGCCGAGCTATACTGACCCAAGCTTTTAGTGAGTCCCGATGTACCGGAAGTGGGCCTGGCCCACTTTTTTTGCGCCTCAACGCCAATGGCAGACCTCCAGCAAGACATTCAGCAGCAGCTTCTCGAGCTCGATTCCGAGCTCGATCTGGTCGCGCTCGAGCAGCCGAGCAAGGAAGCGCTGCGCCTCTTCATCGACCACCCCGGTGGGGTCGACCTGGCGCTTTGCGAACGGGTCACCCTCCACCTCAACCACCTGCGGGCCGACTACGCGCTGGAGGTTTCCTCGCCCGGTCCCAAGTACAGCAATCACAAGGAGATCCAGTGAGCAAGGAGATCGTCGAAGCAGTCAAGGCACTGGAGCAGGAGAAGGGGATCTCCGCCGACAAGCTGATGGACGCGCTTGCCGATGCGCTCCTCTCCGCCTACAAGAAGACGCCCGGAGCGGCCAAATACGCCCGCGTCGACCTCGATCACGAAACCGGTGACTTCCTCGTCTTCGAACTGATCCTGCCGCCCGAGCTGGAGGAGAAGCTGCTTGCCGAAGCGGCCGAGGCGCAGGAGGAGGAAGAGCGCGAAGTCGACCCCGAGACGGGCGAGCTGCGCGAGCCCGAGGACCCCGAGCTGGACCCCGAGATGATCGCCCCCTACGAGGACCAGATCGAGACCCGCGACGTCACCCCCGAAGACTTCGGCCGCATCGCCGCCCAGACCGCCAAGCAGGTGATCCTGCAGCGGATTCGCGAGGCCGAACGGATGATGATGTTCGAGGAGTACCAGGACCGCGTCGGCGAGCTGATCACCGGGATCATCCAGCAGTCCGACAAGCGCTACACGCTGGTCCAGCTGCGCGAGCGGGTCGAGGCGCTGCTGCCCAAGTCCGAGCAGGTCTACAACGAGCGCTACGACCACGGCATGCGGGTCAAGGCCGTGATCACCGACGTCTCCGACTCGACCAAAGGCCCGGCGATCGTCGTCTCCCGTCGCAGCTCCGAGCTGATCAAGAAGCTCTTCGAAATGGAGGTGCCGGAGATCGCCGACAAACTGGTCGAGATCGTCGGCGTCGCCCGCGAGCCCGGTTACCGCTCGAAGATCGCCGTGATCTCCCACGCCGATGGCGTCGATCCGGTCGGCGCCTGCGTCGGCCCGCGCGGCTCGCGCGTGCGCATGGTCGTCTCCGAGCTGCGCGGCGAGAAGATCGACATCATCCCCCACAACGACGAGCCCGCCCGCTTCGTCGCCAAGGCGCTCTCGCCGGCTCGCGTGCGCGAGGTGATCGTCGATGACGACGAGCGCCAGGCGACCGTGATCGTGCCTGACGACCAGCTTTCGCTGGCGATCGGCCGCGACGGCCAGAACGCCCGCCTCGCCGCCCGCCTCACCGGCTGGCGGGTCGATATCAAGTCGGAGACCGAGTTCTCCCAGGAGGACCAGGACGTCGAGTACGAGGGCGAAGAAACCTTCGACGGTCGCTGTATGGCGGTGCTCTCAAACGGGCGCCGCTGCCCCAACGCGGCGATCGAGGGCTCGACCTACTGCGGCCTGCCCTCACACCAGGCCCTGAGCCGCTTCGACACCAACCAGATCGCCGTTCTCGCCCCGATCCCCGAGGCAGAAGTCGAAATCCTCGCTGATCCCGACGCCGATCAAGGTCAGGTTGATGCGATCGTCGCCAAGGCCGAGTCCGAATTTGTCGAGGAGGCTCCGGAGCCCGAAGCTGTTGAGGAGGAGCCGGCTGCCGAGGAGGATGGAGCTTCGGAGGCTCACGCCGAAGCTGAACCAGTCGCCGAGGAGGCAGAGCAAGCCTAGTGGCAAAAAAGCGGGTACATGAGATCGCGAAAGCGCAGGGCCTCGAGAGCAAAGAGGTGCTTGCCGCGCTGAAAAGTGCCGGCATTGAGGCCAAAGCCGCTGCCTCCAGCGTTGATGAGGCCGATGCGCTGAAGGCGATCCAGGCGGCGAAGGGGAACGGTGGCGCTGCTGCTGCTCCCACCGCGGCAAAAAAGCCCGCGCCCGCGCCCGCGAAAGAGGCACCCGCAAAATCAGCGCCCGCTCAGCAGGCCGCGGCTAAAACAGCGCCAAAGCCCGCCGGTGCATCCAAAGGCCCGGTTCGGCCTGCTGGCAAAACCGCCCCAGGTGGCGGAGGCGGCGCCAGCGGCAAAAAGCGCCGCGTCGTGATCGATTCCCAAGCTGCCCGCAGGGATCAGATGGGTGGACCGCCGCCGCAGCGCCCGCCACGCCGGCGCGGTGGCCGCCGCCGCCGCCCGATGCTCGAGGAGCCGCCGCCCAAAGTAGAGGCAGCGGAGCCCGAGGCGACCAAGGTCCCGGCCGGCGCCACCGTGCGCGAGGTCGCCGAGCTGCTCGGCCTGGGCAGCTCTGAGGTGATCAAGAAGCTGATGATGATGGGGGAGATGGCGACGCTGACCCAGACCCTCACCGACGAGTCGATCGCCGCGATCGCCGACGAGTACGACCGCAAGATCGAGATCGTCACCGCCGCCGACGAGGAGCCCGAGGAACCAGCCTTTGAGGATTCCGACGAGGAGCTCGCCGACCGGCCGCCCGTGGTCACGATCATGGGCCACGTCGACCACGGCAAGACCTCGCTGCTGGACGCGATTCGCGAGACCGAGGTGGCGGCGGGCGAGGCCGGTGGCATCACCCAGCACATCGGCGCCTACCAGGTCCACCACGCCGAGAAGACGATCACCTTCCTCGACACGCCCGGCCACGCCGCCTTCACGGCGATGCGTGCCCGCGGCGCCAAGGTCACCGACATCGCCGTGGTCGTGGTCGCCGCCGATGACGGCGTCATGCCGCAGACCAAAGAGGCGATCGACCACGCCCGAGCCGCCGACGTGCCGATCCTGATCGCGGTCAACAAGATCGACAAGGAGGGCGCCCAGCCCGACCGCGTCCGCAACGAGCTCGCCGCCGATGGGCTCACCCCCGAGGACTGGGGTGGCGAAACGGTCTACGTCGACGTCTCGGCCAAGACCCACGAAGGCCTCGACAAGCTGCTCGAGATGATCCTGCTCGTCACCGAGCTGGAGGAACTGGGCGCCAATCCCGACGCGCCCGCTTCGGGCACGGTGGTCGAGTCCCAGCTCGATCCCGGCCGCGGCCCGGTGGTCACGATCCTGGTCCAGCGCGGCACGCTCAAGGTCGGCGACTCGCTGGTGGCTGGCCCGCAGTGGGGCCGGGTGCGGGCGATGCACGACTTCACCGGCACCCGCGTGCAGAGCGCTGGTCCCGGTATGCCGGTGGAGGTTCTCGGCTTCGACGGCGTCGCCGACGCGGGCGAGTTCGTTCACGCGGTTGAGAACGACCGCCGCGCCCGCCAGGAGGCCCAGGAGCGCGCCAACCGGCTCAAGACCGAGCAGCTCGCCCGGCGCCAGGCTCGCAAGGTGAGCCTCGAGGAGGTCTTCTCGCGGGTCCAGGAGGGCGAGATCAAGGAGCTCAACATCGTGCTCAAGGCCGATGTCGCCGGCTCGCTGGAGGCGCTCCAGGACGAGATCGCCAAGGTCCCCCAGGAGCAGGTCGGGATCAACATCATCCACTCCCAGACCGGCGGCATCAACGAGTCCGACGTGATGCTGGCCTCCGCCTCGGAAGCGATCATCATCGGCTTCAACGTGCGCCCGCTGGCCGATGCCCGTCGCGCCGCCGAGCGCGAGGGCGTCGACGTCCGCACCTACTCGGTGATCTACAAAATCACCGAAGACCTGCGCAACGCCATGGAGGGCATGCTGGAGGCGATCGAGGTCGAGGAGACGCTCGGCGAAGCCGAGGTCAAACAGACCTTCAAGGCCTCCAAGGTCGGCCGCATCGCCGGCTGCATCGTCAACGAGGGCAAGGTGACGCGCACCGCCAGCGTCCGCCTGATCCGCGAAGGCACCGTGATCTGGGACGGCAAACTCGGCTCCCTGCGCCGCTTCAAAGACAACGTGCAGGAAGTCGAGGAGGGCCAGGAGTGCGGCATCGTCCTCGACGGCTACGCTGACGTCAAGGAGGGGGACATGCTCGAGTTCTTCGAGACAAAGCAGGTCGAGCAGACGCTGGACTAAGATGGCGACTCCTCGCATGCGCCGCATCAACGAGGTGCTCCGCGAGGTGATTGGTGCTGCCATCGCCGAGTTGAGTGACCCGCGCATCGGCTTCGTAACCGTGACCTCCGTGGAGACAAGCCCCGACCTGCGCGCCGCCAAGGTGCACGTCAGCGTGCTCGGCTCCGAGGAGGAGAAAGAGGCGACGATGACCGGCCTCGCCTCCTCACACGGCGTGCTGCAGGCGAAGATTGCTGCCGAGACGCGGATGAAGCGCACGCCGACGCTGAGCTTTCGCTACGACGAGACCGTCGAGCAGGGCATGCGCATCAACGAACTGCTGGAGGGGGAAGAGCAATGAGCGACGGCGGCGTGGCCACTACGGCCGGCATCGAGGAGGTACTCGCCGAGCTGCGCTCGCGCGAGCGCTTCCTGTTGACCGCCCATGAGGGTCCCGACGGCGACGCGCTCGGCTCACTGCTCGGCATGCATCACCTGCTCGGCCAGCTCGGCAAGGACTCGGTGATGTTCATGGCGGCGAAGGAGTTCCCGCTGCCGATCGAGTACCGCTTCCTGCCACTGGAGGAGGTCTTCCACGAGCCGCCGGCCGACATGGCCGATCGCACCGTGATCTTCCTCGACTGCGGCAACATCGACCGCATGCCGGTCGAGTTCCTCAGCGAGGGCGACAACTTCCGCATCAACATCGACCACCACCACGACAACACCCGCTTCGGCGACGTCAACCTGGTCGAGATGGGTGCATCCTCGACGGCGGAGATCGTCTACGAGCTGGCGATCGCGCTGGGGGCGGAGATCACGCCCGAGATCGCGGCGGCGCTCTACGTCGGCCTGATCACCGACACGGGCAAGTTCATGTACGAGAACACCAACGCTCAGACGCACCGGATCGCCGCCGACTTGATCGACGCCGGGGTCGCCGTGGACGACACCTACCGCCGCCTCTACGAGCACGTTCCGATCGAGAAGCTGCGCCTGCTCTCGCGCGCCCTCGATGGCATCCGGCGCTACTGCGGTGAGCGGCTGATCGTCTCCTACATCACCGCCGCCGACTACGAGGCCAGCGGGGGCGGTGAGGAGATGACCGAGGGAATCATCGATCACCTGCGCTCGATCGAGGGATGCAAGGTGGCGGCGATGATCCGCGACAAGGGCGATCGCGGCCGCGCTGCGCGCAAGGTCAGCCTGCGCTCCAGTGGCGGTGAGATCGACGTCTCGGCGATGGCTCGCAAGCACGGCGGAGGCGGTCACAAGCGCGCCGCCGGCTTTTCGACCGACCTCGAGCTCGACGAGCTGGTCACCTTCCTCTGTGGCGAAGTCAAAGCCCAGCTCGGCCCCTGAGCGTGTCGGCGACAAGGGCAGGCTCGCTGCTGCTCTGCGATAAGCCGGCAGGCAAAACCTCGCACGACGTCGTGCTCGCCGTGCGGCGCGAGCGTCGCGGCGAGAAAGTCGGTCATGCCGGCACCCTCGACCCCTTCGCCACCGGCCTCCTCCTCGTCCTGATCGGGCGGGCAACCCGTCTGCAGCGCTTCCTGGTTGAGCTACCGAAGACCTACGTGGCCCGGGCCCGCTTCGGCTGGCACTCCAGTACCGGCGACCCCGACGGCGATTTGAGTGAGACCGGGCGCATGCCGGATTCGCTGCAGCTGCCGGCGGGAACGGTGCGCCAGCGCGTGCCGATGACCTCGGCCGTGCGGGTCGGGGGAGAGCGGCTCTACCGCAAGGCCCACCGGGGCGAAACCGTCGAGACGCCCGAACGCGAGATCGAGGTCTACCGCGCCGAGTTGCTGGGCAGCGATGCCGAGGGCGCCAAGTACGAGATCGAGTGCTCAGCCGGCACCTACATCCGCACCCTGATCGAGACCCTTGACGACGCTTACTGCGCCGAGCTCCGTCGCACCGCAATCGGCCCCTTCAAGGTCGAGGACGCGGGCCGCGAGCTGGACTTGGATCAGATTTCCGATCTGGTGCCTGCCGCCGCCGAGGCCCTACGATGAGCGCCCCCCGGTGAGTATCCAGGTCACATCTCTTCCCGACGCCGAGCCGCGACCACGCCACGTCGCGATCGGCACCTTCGACGGCGTCCACCGCGGCCACCAGGCCGTGATCAAGGGCGCTGACACCGTGCTCACCTTTGATCCCCACCCGCTGGAGATCATCCATCCGGCTGCCCTGCCGAAGCTGATCATGCCCTTCGGGGTGAAGCGCGACGTGATCGAGGGCCTTGGCGTCGATGAGCTGGTCGTGATCCCCTTTGACCAGGAGTTCGCCCAGCGCAGCGCCGAGGAATTCATCGAGGACGTGCTGATCGCCAAGCTCGGCGCCGAGCAGGTCTCGGTTGGCGAGAACTTCCGCTTCGGCGCCAAGGCCAAAGGCGACCCCGCCATGCTGGCTGCCCGCGAGGAGTTCGAGACGCGGGTCGTTCCACTGGTCGAAACCGACGGCGAGACGATCTCCTCGACCCGTATCCGCGCTCTCGTCGCCGCCGGCGACATGGAGGGCGCCCGCCACTGCCTCGGCGCTCCCTTCATGGTCGAGGGTGAGGTGGTCAGCGGCGACCAGCGCGGCCGCGAGCTCGGTTTCCCGACCGCCAACATCGTCCCCGACGACCGCCTCGCGATCCCCGGCCACGGCGTCTACGCGGCCTTTGCCAACGGCGTCCCGGCCGCGGTCAACGTCGGCGTGCGGCCGACCTTCGAGAGCGGCCGCGGGGTACTGATCGAGACCTACCTGATCGACTTCGAAGGCGATCTCTACGGCACCGAGCTACGAGTGGCCTTCGTCGAGCGCCTGCGCGGCGAGAAGCGCTTCGCCAGCGTCGAGGAGCTGATCGCCCAGATGCGAATCGATGTCGAGGACGCGAAGCGCGTCTGTGCTAGCTTCCAGCGGCCGTGACCTCCGCCAGGAGCACGGTTCTTTTTTCGAGATGAGCCTGACCAAGGAGAAAAAAAGCGAGCTGATCGGCAAGTTTGGTCGCGCCGATGGCGACACCGGTTCTGCCGAGGTCCAGATCGCCCTGCTCACCGAGCGGATCAACGAACTCACCGAGCACCTCCGCGGGCACGCCAAGGACCATCACTCGCGCCGTGGCCTGCTGATGCTGGTCGGCAAGCGTCGCCGCATGCTGCGATACCTCGAGCGCCACGACCTCGAGCGCTACCGCGCCCTGGTCGCCGAACTCGGCCTGCGGCGATGATCGCCGCCGGGCAACCGGCGCCTGAGTTCACTCTGCGCAACCAGGACGGGGAGAAGGTCTCGCTTTCCGACTTTCGCGGCAAAAAAGTGCTGCTGGTCTTCTACCCGCTCGACTTCAGCCCCGTCTGCAGCGACCAGCTCTCGGTCTACCAGGAGGTCAAGCCGGAGATCGAGGCTAAGGGCGTGACCATGGTCGGGATCAGCGTCGACAGCGGCTTCGCCCACAAGGCCTTTCAGGAGAAGCTCGGCATCGACACGCCGCTGCTGGCGGATTTCGAGCCCAAGGGTGAGGTGGCGCGTGCCTACGGCGCCTATATCGAGCAGACCGGGCACGCCAACCGCTCGCTCGTCCTCGTCGACGAGGAGGGCACGGTGGAGTGGGTCCATGAGTCGCCGACGCCGCTCGAGATCCCCGGCGCCAACCTGATCTTCGACGTGCTTCAGGCGTAGAGAGCGAGTAATTGAGATGAATTCTGGACGTGGCAAGGGATTGCGGCTGGTTGGGCTGACGGCAGGTGCCTGCCTGGCGATGGCCGTGGCACTGGCACCGGCCAGCTCGGCCGACGTGACGATCGGCGCCAACGTCACTCAGAGCACCGTCAACTCCGGAACCTGCGGCTTCGCATCCATGGCGGAACGTCCCTGCACCTTCGTCACGAGCACCATTTCGGGGCAGACGATGACCGCGCCCTGCGCCGGCACGGTCACACGTTTTCGCCTCAACGGGTTCGTAAGGCCGGCCAACCACTACCGCCTCCGCGTGGTTCGCAGGAATGCAGACGGAAGCTTTACCGGCACCGCGAGCAGTGCCCAGGTAGCGATCGCGAGCGAAGGCGTCAACGAATACGCGACAAGCCTGCCGATCGCGGCGGGGGAACAGATCGGCATCGACTTCCTGGATTCGACCGAAGAGTTCGGCCTGCGCTGGGTCGGCAGTCCGGGAGTCGGCGCCGCCTACTTCTACGCATTCCCGGCGGATGGCGGTTCCGCTTTTCCAACTGGCCCCGCCACGTTCTATTACCTCTTCAACGCCGATATCGCCTGCGCACCGGCGAATCCGACCCCCGGACCCGTTCCGGCACCCAGCAACCAATTCAAGATCGTCAAGCTGAAAGCGACGACCCTGACCCTCGAACTCGCTTCCGCAGGCGCGGTGGCCGTCGCCGACGCAAGCGCCAAGACGAAGGCGAAAGCCTCCGCCTCGAAGGCCAAGCCGAAGCTGCTGAAGCCGTCGAGCGCAAGCGGTGGCCCCGGCCAGGCCAAGATCAAGTTGAAGTTGACGGGTGCGGCGAAGGAATCGCTGAATGTGAAGGGCAAGGTCAAGGTGAAGGCCAAGATCACCTTTACGCCCACCGGCGGTACTGCTTCGACACAGGTTCGTTCGTTCACGGTCAAGAAGGCGCTGAAGCCGAAGCACTCCAAGTAGAGGCGGCCTCGGCCTGGGCGGTCCCTGTCAGGCTGTCGACGTGAGTGAGCTGACCAGCGCCGCGGTCCCGCCCGCCGGCCCAGAGGACCATCGGCGCGGCGAGGGTCCCGAGCAGATCGTCTACGCCGACCTCGGCTGTCCGCACTGCGCCTCGGCCTGGCTGGAGATCGGCGAGCGCGGGGCGACGATCGTCTTCCGCCACTTCCCGGTTGCCAGCAAGCACCCGCGCTCGCCGGCCCTGCACGCGGCGGCTGAGGCCGCCGGGCTACAGGGCCGCTTCTTCGAAATGGTCGACTCGCTCTACGAGGACCGCGGCCACGTCGATGACCCGCACCTCTGGCAGCGCGCCAAAGAACTCGGGCTCGATCTCGACCGCTTCGAGGCCGATCGTCGCTCAGATGCCGTTGCAGTGCGAGTCCGCCGCGACTTCGAGTCCGGCATCCGCGCCGGCGTCACCGGCACGCCCGCGATCTTCGCTTGAGCGACGCTTGTTACTCTCTCTCGCGAAAGAGAACGAGAGTTCTGAAAGCAGATGGCCACCATCCGGGTGGCCGGAGGTAGGACAACTAAATGAGCATGTTTGACGTAACCCGCGTCTCGGCGGACATCGGCGACGGCCAGATTTCCTTCGAGACCGGAAAACTCGCGAAGCAGGCGGGTGGCGCGGTCGTGGTTCAGGCCGGCGACACGATGGTGCTCTGCACCGCAACCGTCGGCAACCTTCGCGACGTGGACTTCCTTCCCCTCACCGTCGACGTCGAGGAGCGGATGTACGCCGCGGGCAAGATCCCGGGCTCGTTCTTCCGTCGCGAGGGACGCTCGGGCGAGAAGGCAACCCTGACCGCCCGCATGATCGACCGGCCGATCCGCCCGCTCTTCCCCAAGGGCTGGCACTACGAGACGCAACTGGTCGCGATCCCGATGTCGGTCGACCAGGTCAACCCTTACGACATCCTCGCCATGAACGGCGCCTCGGCGGCGCTGGCAATTTCTCCGGTCCCCGTCGCCGCTCACGTCGGCGCGGTGCGGATCGGCAAGCTCGACGGCGACTTCGTCGTCAACCCCTCTGAGGAGGACCACGCCGAGCTCGAGCTCGACCTGATCGTCGCCGGCACCGATGAGGCGATCCTGATGGTCGAGGCCGGCGCCAACGGCGTCACCGAGCAGGAGATCCTCGACGCGCTCGACATCGCCCACGGCGAGATCAAGAAGCTCTGCGCCGCGATGGAGGAACTGCAGCAGAAGGCGGGCAAGGAGAAGATCGAGGTCGAGGCTCCCAAGATCGACGAGGGCCTGCTCAGCGACATCCGCTCCTCGCACGGCCAGGCTCTGGTTGACGCGATCGCGACCGAGGGCAAGCTCGAGCGCTATGAGGCGATCGACAAGGTCAAGGACGAGGTGGTCGCAAAGTACGCGCCCGAGTCCGACGGGGAGAGCGACGAGAAGCAGGTGGCCGAAGCAAAGGCAGCCTTCGGCGCGATCGAGAAGGACACGATCCGCAAGGCGATCGCCGTCGACAAGAAGCGCCCCGACGGCCGCGCCCAGGACGAGATCCGGCCGATCGAGTGCGAGGTCGACATCTCCCCGCGCGTGCACGGCTCAGCCCTGTTCACCCGCGGTGAGACGCAGATCCTCTCCAACGCCGCGCTCGGCACGACCCGCATGGACATGCGGATCGACACGCTCGGCCTGGAGACCTCGAAGAAGTTCTGGCACCACTACAACTTCCCGCCCTTCTCGGTCGGGGAGGCGGGCTTCATGCGCGGCCCGAAGCGCCGCGACATCGGCCACGGTGCGCTCGCCGAGCGCGCCCTGGTGGCAACGATCCCCAACGAAGAGGACTTTCCCTACGTGATCCGGGTCGTCTCCGAGACGCTCGAGTCCAACGGCTCCTCCTCGATGGGCTCGGTCTGCGCCTCCTCGATGGCGCTGCAGGCGGCCGGTGTTCCGGTCACTGCTCCCGTCGCCGGCGTGGCGATGGGCCTGATCAAGGAGGGCGATGACTACATCGTCCTCACCGACATCGCCGGCGTCGAGGACCACCTCGGCGACATGGACTTCAAGGTCGCCGGCACCGCGGACGGGATCACCGCCCTGCAGATGGACATCAAGATCACCGGGGTCACCTTCGAGATCCTCACTGACGCCCTGGAGCAGGCCAACAAGGGCCGCCAGTTCATCCTCGGCAAGATGGCCGAGGCGATCGACGGCCCGCGCGAGCAGCTCTCCCAGCACGCGCCGCGGATCGAGTCGATCAAGATCGATCAAGAGAAGATCGGCGCCGTGATCGGCAAGGGCGGCGAAACCATCCGCGCCCTCTGCGAGGAGTTCGAAGCCGAAATCGACGTCGAAGACGACGGCACGATCCGCATCTACGCCCCGACCGGCACGCTGGTCGAAGCCTGTGTGGCGCGGATCCAGTCGATGACCAAGGAGGCGGAAGTCGGCGACCGCTACGAGACCGCCAAGGTGGTCAAGACGACCACCTTCGGCGCCTTCGTCGAGCTGGTCAAGGGCACCGACGGCCTGCTGCACATCTCCAACGTCAAGCCGGGCGAGCGAGTCGACTCGGTCGATGACGTGCTCACCTCCGGTGAGGAGATCGACGTCACCGTGGTCGAGGTCGACCGCGAGCGTGGCCGCATCGGCCTGCGGCTCTCCGACGATCCCTCGATCGCCGGCAAGAGCCCCGAGGAACTGGCTGCGGTTGGTTCCGGCGGCGGTGGTGGCGGCAGCAGCCGCAACGGCGGAGACCGTGGCGGTCGTGGCGGCGGTCGCGAGGGACGGCGTCCCCGCGGCGGCGACCGCGAGCGGCGCTAAGCGTTGAGCGAAGCAGTTCTCAGCACGCAGGACTCGGGCGTCCGGGTCGTCACCGAGGAGGTTCCCTCGGTGCGATCCGTGGCGCTCGGGCTCTGGGTGCGCACCGGCTCCCGTAATGAGACCCCGGCCCAGGCCGGCGTCTCGCACTTCCTCGAGCACCTGCTCTTCAAGGGCACGGCGCGTTACTCGGCGATCGAGATCGCCGAGAAGCTCGACGGTCTCGGCGCCTCGGTCAACGCGGCGACGGGCAAGGAGACCACCCACCTGCACGCCCGCTTCCTCGACGAGCACACCGAGGAGGTCTTCGACCTCCTGGCGGAGATGCTGCTGGCGCCGACCTATCCCGAAGTCGACTCCGAGCGCGAGGTAGTGCTCGAGGAGATCGCGATGTATGAGGACGAGCCGCAGGACCGCGTCCACGACATCCTCGCCGAGGCCGTCTTCGGCCAGCACCCGCTCGGCCGCCGCGTGCTCGGCGAGGCCGAGGTGATCAGCTCGGTGCCGGTTCCCGACATCGAGGCCTATCGCAGCGCCCGCTATACCGGTGAGACGATCGTCGTCGGCGCCGCCGGAAACGTCGATCACGCTCGTATCGCCGAGCTTTCTCAGCGCCTCGTGCAGCCGCCGAGCAGCGCGGCGAACGGACAACCGGCGTCGGCGCAGACCGACGAGTCCGCCCGCCTCTGTTTCTACGAGAAGGACACCGAGCAGTACCACATCTGCTTCGGCGCTCCCGGCATCACCCGCGAGGACGAGCGGCGCTACGCGCTCGCCGTCCTCGACTCGATCTTCGGTGGCTCGAGCTCCTCGCGGCTCTTCCGCGAGGTGCGCGAGAAGCGCGGCCTCGCCTACGCCGTCGGCTCCTACAACGAGCAGTACACCGACTCTGGGCTAATCGCCAGCTACGTCGGCACCCGCGAGGACAACGTCGAGGAGGCCTGCGCGATCATCGGCGCCGAGATGGCGCGCCTGCGCAGCGAGCCGGTCTCGGCCGAGGAGCTCTCGCGGGCCAAGGAGAACGTCAAGGGCCGCCTCGTGCTCTCCTCGGAGTCGACCGCGGCGCGGATGTCGCGGATCTCGCGTGCCACTCTTTTCAACCTGCCGATCGACAGCCTCGACGAGATGATTGCCAAGGTCGACGCGGTCGAGGTCGACGACCTGACCGCCCTGGCCGCCGAGCTCTACGGTCCCGAGCGGCTCTCCGCCGCCTGCGTCGGCCGCGACGAGAGCCGTTTCCGCGAGGCGCTCGGACCGGTCAGCGAGACCCTGGTCGCGGCATGATCAAGGTCGCGGTCTCGGGCGCCGCCGGCCGCATGGGCCAGGCGGTCTGCGAGGCGGTTGAAGTCGCCGACGACACCGAGCTGAGCGGCAGGGCCGACCCCTCGCTCGGGGTGGAGCTTGCCGATGTACTGGGCGACGCTGACGTCGTCGTTGACTTCACCACGCCGGAAACGGCGCTGGCCAATGCGGAAGCCTGCCTGGCGGCCGGCGTGCACGCGGTCGTCGGCACCACCGGCTTCGATCTCGACGCACTGAAGGCCGCGGCCGAGGCCTCGACCGCCAACTGCTTCGTCGCACCTAACTTCGCGATCGGGGCGGTGCTACTGATGGAGGTGGCGCAGAAGATCGCCCGCCACATGCCCGAGTGCGAGATCATCGAGCTGCACCACGATCGCAAGCTCGACGCGCCCTCCGGCACGGCCAAGCTCACCGCTGAGCTGATCTCCGCTGCGGGCGGCAACGTCCACGCGCCGATTCACTCGGTTCGCCTGCCTGGCCTGGTCGCCCACCAGGAAGTGATCTTCGGCGGCGAGGGGCAGACGCTCAGTCTGCGCCACGACTCGATCGATCGCCGCTCCTTCATGCCCGGGGTGCTGCTCGCCGTGCGCAAAGTGGCGGATCTGCCGGGCCGCTTCACCGTCGGTCTGGAAAAGCTACTCTGAGCCCCATGAAGGAGATTCGCGGAGTCCTGACTGCGATGGCGACGCCGTTCGACGAGAGCGGTGCCGTCGACGAGAGCGCAGCGCTGAAGCTGGCGACCTACCTGCTCGAGCACGGCTCGCATGGCCTGGTGATCTCCGGCTCGACCGGCGAGGCGCCGACCCTGACCGACGAGGAGGCGCTGGTCCTGCTGCGCGCCGTGCGCAAGGAGGTCGGTGACGAGGTGCTGCTGGTTTGCGGCACCGGCACCAACTACACCGCGCACTCGATCGAGCTGACCCAGGGTGCGGCCGAGGCCGGCGCCGACGCGGCGCTGATCGTCACCCCGTACTACAACAAGCCCAACCCGGCCGGCATCCAGGCGCACTTCGAAGCGATCGCCGAGGCAGTCCCCGGGCTGCCGCTGATCGCCTACAACATCCCCTCGCGGGTAGTCGTAAACGTGCCGCCCGAGGACCTGGCGGAGCTGGCCAAGATCGAGAGCGTCGTTGCGGTCAAGCAGGCCAACAACGACGAGCTGCAGCCAATCGAGGGCCTCGAGATCCTCGCCGGCAATGACGACATCTTCCTCAAGACACTGGAAATCGGCGGCGCCGGCGGTATCTGCGTCGCCTCGCAGCTGGTCGGTCCGCAGATGCGCGAAGTCTGGGACGCGGCGCAGGCGGGGGACATGGAGCGGGCCCGTGAGATCGACGCCGGCCTGCGCCAGGTCTACGCCGCGATGGGCGTGACCACCAACCCGATCCCGGTCAAGGCAGCACTGGCGATGACGGGCCTGATCCCGTCCGGAACACTTCGACTTCCCCTCGTACCCGCCGATGCGGAGCAGAGGGCGACTGTGCGAGCTGCGCTCGAGGGCGTCGGCCTCACCGTGGTGACTTCCTAGTGCCCGCCGGCAAGCTGCGCGTGCTGCCGCTCGGGGGACTGGGCGAGATTGGCAAGAACATGACCGTGATCGAGTACGACGGCCGCATCGTCGTCGTCGACACGGGCCTGATGTTCCCGACCGCGGAGATGCTCGGCATCGACCTCGTCCTGCCTGATTTCTCCTACCTGCGCGATCGCGTCGATGACATCGAGGCGATCGTTCTCACCCACGGTCACGAGGACCACGTCGGTGCCCTGCCCTATGTGCTGCGTGAGCTCGGCTTGCCGCCGGTCATCTACAGCGGCCTGCTGACGGTCGGCATGGTCCGCGCCAAGCTCGACGAGCACAAGCTCGGCGACGCGCCGCTGCAGGAGCTGCCCGCGGGGGAGAAGGTGCAGGCCGGCCCCTTCGAACTGGAGATGATCCACCTCTCGCACTCGATCCCCGACGCCCGCGGCGTCCTGCTCACCACCGAGGCCGGCAACGTGCTGATGACCGGCGACTACAAGTTCGACCAGACCCCGGTCGACGGGCGCCCGGCGGACATCTCGCGCCTGGCGGAACTGGGTCGCGACGGCCTGACCCTGCTCTGCGGCGACTCGACCAACGCCGACCGCCCCGGCGTCGCCCCCTCGGAGTCGAGCGTCGGGCCGGCGCTGCTGGAGACCTTCGGTGCCTGCGAGGGCCGCATCATCGTCACCTCCTTTGCCTCCAATATCCACCGCGTGCAGCAGGTGATCGACGCGGCGGTGCAGCTCGATCGCCGGGTGGCGCTGGTTGGCCGTTCGATGCGGAAAAACTTCAACATCGCTTCCAACCTCGGTATCGCCAAAGCGCCCTCCGGCCTCTTCATCCAGCCCCGCGAGATCGAGAACTTCCCCGACGAGAAGGTGATCGTGATCTCGACCGGCAGCCAGGGCGAGCCGCTCTCGGCGCTGCGCCGGATGGCCAACAACGACCACCGCGACGTCGAGCTGCACTCCGGAGACACGGTGGTCTTCTCGGCTACGCCGGTGCCCGGCAACGAGCGCGCCGTCAACGAGACGATCGACCGCATCTACGAGATCGGCGCCAAAGTCGTTACCGCCAAGGACGCCCCGATCCACGCTTCCGGGCACGGATGGCAGGAGGAGCTCAAACTGATGCTCAACCTGACCAAACCGCGCTACGTGCTACCCGTCCACGGTGACCACCAGCGGCTGCGGCTGCACGCCGGGCTGGCCGAATCGGTCGGCGTCGAGGCCGAGAACATCTTTCAAGGGCGCAACGGACTGCCGTTGGAAATCGACCAGAACGGAGCTAGCTTCGGCGAGGAGATCCACGCTGGCGTCATCTACGTCGACGGCGTCAACGTCGGCGAGCCCGACGACGTCGCTCTGCGCGACCGCCGCGAGATATCCGCCGATGGCCTCTTCATCGTCGTCGCCACCATCTCCTCCGAGGACGGCCACGTGGTCGCCGACCCGGAGGTGCTGTTCCGTGGTGTCGCCTTCCTCGAGGAGGCCGACGCGCTTGTCGAAGACCTGCGCGACCTGGTCGAGGACTCGCTCGAGGATGCGGCCAAAGCGGGCACGCGAGAGCTGCACCTGGTCCAGGAAGACGTTCACGACGCTGTCGCCGGACTCGTCTACGAAAAGCTGCGCAGACGGCCGATGATCGTTCCCGTTGTCGTTGAGGTCTGATGCGAACGTCCCCGGCCCCGCGGGTCCTGTCGCCGCAGGAACCCCCCACCCCTTCCGGTCGCTAAAGCGTCCTCAGGGGCGGGTCCCCCTACGACGCCACCCCCGGGGAGGAGCGCCCCCGGCAGAGCTTGCTTACGAGGGACGACACCTCCCGTCTAAAAGAAGCTCTTTGCCCTGCACGGATGAGCGTCAATCATTCGGTTCGTCGGGCGGGTGGCGTGGTGGCGGGGGTCCCCCATAGCGCAGGGCGCCGAAGGCGTCCGAGCACATGGGGGAGGGCCGCCACGACAGGACCCGCCCGCCTAGCGCTCGAAATTCGCTCACCCGCGCATAAAAAAAGGACCTGCCGGAGATGTTGGGGAGAGTCCGGCAGGTCCTTGTGTCTCGTCCGCGGATAAATCTAGGTCGAGCCGCTAAAGCGGAACTAAAAGGTTCTGGCGGGCTCGCTGGAGCGTTGCAAGGGGAGGCGGACGCGGAACTGGGCGCCGCCGGCTGCTGATTCGCTGACTTCGACTGTGCCGCCGTGGGAAGTGGCGACGGCGCGGACTATGGAGAGGCCGAGGCCGCTGCCGGGGCCGACGGCGGTGTCGGCTGGTCCATCACCACGGACGAAGCGGTCGAAGATCTGCTCGCGCAGGCGCGGCGGGATGCCGGGCCCGTCGTCGGCCACCTCGACCACGGCCTCCTCGCCGACGCGGCGAACGTGGAGTTCGATGCGAGCGCCGGGTGGTGTATGGCGTGAGGCGTTGTCGAGCAGGTTGAGGACCATGCGGTGCAGCTCGTCGGGATTGCCCGTCACCGGCAGGGCGTGCTGATTGTCGATGTCCAGCTCGCGATCGCCCATCAGAGGGGCCAGCTCGAGGGCGACGTTGCCGGCGATCTCGGCCAGGTCGCACGGCACGTGCTTGCCAGCCCGGCCGGCATCGGCACGGGCCAGTAGCAGCAGGTCTCCGACCAAACGGCTCATTCGTTTGGAAGAGCGCAAGGCAGAGTCGACCATTGCCCGGTCTTCATCCTGGTTCGGCGCGCGCAGCGAGGCCTGCAGCAGCTCGAGGTTGGCCAGCACGCTGGTCAACGGCGTGCGCAGCTCGTGCGAAGCGTCGGCGACGAACTCACGCTGTTTCTTCATCGCTGCCTCGCGCTCGGTGCGGGCGGCGTCGAGGGAGCGCAGCATCTGCTCGAGCGTGCGAGCCAGTTCACCGACCTCGTCGCTCACCTCGGGGTCGGGCATGTGGCTAGAGGGATCGCCGGTGCTGGCGATCTGGCGCGCGGTCGCCGTCAGCGCTGAAATCGGCCGCATCGCCCGCCCGGCGATCGCGACCCCGGCGAGAATGGCGAGCAGGGTGCCGCCGAGGACCCCCGCCGCGATGAAGAGCCAGAGCCGGTCGACGGTCGATTCGAGGTGACCGATGCTGCGGCCGTACTGGATGAACCCCGTGGTGGCGCCGGATTCGCCGCTGATGCGGGTGGTCGCGACTCGTGTCTCGCCGTAGTCGGAGAGGCCGAGCGAGGAGGAGGACCCCATCGGTTCGGCGTTGGTGCTTTCTTCGATCAGGTTGCCTTCGGCGTCGAACACCCGCGCCGAGGCGCCGTCGGGCCGAACGAAGTCGTCGAGTTTGGGACCGCGAAAGTGGACGCCGATCAGGGTGCTGAAGACCCGGCTTTCCGCCGCCAGCGTCTGGGCGGCGCCGCTTACCTGGCGGTTGAAGTCATCGCGGATGCGGCTGGTCGCGACCTGCCCGATCACCGCACCGAAGACGAGCAGGATCGCCAGGGTGAGGCCAGCGGAGACAGCGGCGAGCCGCCAGCGCACCGGCCACGATGACGGTCTCAGGCGACCGCCATACGGCGTCCTCGGTCGCCCAAATAGCGCTGCTATTCGGGCTCCCTGCGTCCTTGTCTGGCGACGCCTGAGCCTCGTCACGTCTATTGCTTGAGGACGTAGCCGGCGCCGCGTTTCGTATGCAGGAGGCGGGTCTCTCCGCCGGCCTCGAGCTTGCGGCGCAGGTTGGAGATGAAGACGTCGATCGTGTTGGTCGCCGCGGTCGGGTCGTAGCCCCAGACGTCGTCGAGCAGTCGCTCGCGCGAGACGACGAGGCGCTCGTTGCGCATCAGGTACTCGAGCAGCTCGAACTCGCGGTTGGTCAGCTCGAGCTCGCGCTCGCCGCGTTTGACCTCGCGCGTGTCCGGGTTGAGGGCGAGGTCGCCCACCTCCAGCGAGGCGGCGCCGCGCGGCGGTCGGCGGCGCAGCAGGGCGCGGATTCGCGCCAGCAGCTCCTGGCGCTCGAAGGGCTTGACCAGGTAGTCGTCGGCGCCGCTGTCGAGGCCGCTGACCCGGTCCTCGGTCTCGGCCCGGGCGGTCAGCATCAGGATCGGCACGTCGCCCTCGGCGCGCAGGCGCTTGCAGACCTCGACGCCGTCGAGGCGGGGGAGACCAAGGTCGAGGACGACGAGATCGGGAACGAAGCCGGTGGCGACGTCGAGGGCCTCGACCCCGTCGGCGCTCGTCTTCACCTCGTAGCCCTCCTGGCGCAGCGAGCGTCGCAGGACGTCCGCGATCTCGGCATCGTCCTCGACGACGAGAACGCGGCCGGTGGCGATTTCGGGCTCGCTGGTCAGCATCTGCGTCGATGTTAGAGGCGTCGGGGTCGAAACCGCTGGAGATTTACCTGCGTTTTAAGGCATAAGCGTGATTCGTCCGGCTGCGCAGGGGTAAACCCACGAGCGTCGAAGGGGCTGCCCATGTTCGTGCGTAACAAGAAGCGCGGTAAAGCCGCGCGCCGCAAGCCGAAAGCAAAATCCAAAGCCGCCGCGAAAAGGGGGCTGCATCTGCCGCAGGCTCTCGAGCAGCGGCACCTCGACTTGATCGGCTTGTTCCTGATCGCCTCCGGCGTGTACCTGAGCTTCGTGCTCTTCTTCGGCTGGGAAGGCGGCAAGGTCGGCTACGGGATCGAAACCGGGCTGGTCTACCTGTTCGGCACGGTCGGCGCGCGCATCGCCACGATCCTGATGCTGCTGGTCGGCGGGCTGCTGGTCACGGGCACCTCGATCTCGACCCTGGTCCGCGGCATCGGTCGCGGCCTGCGCCACCTCTTCCTCGGCAGTCGCGGCGCGGCCCAGACCGCCATTCAAACCCGGCGCGACCGCCAGGAGGAAAAGACTTTCTCGTTTGAGACGCAGGCCGGCCCAACCGACGTGATGAGCGCCTATCCCGAGGAGGATGACGTCGAGCCGACCGTCGCCCTGGTCGAGGAGCCCGAGCCGGAGATGGAGGAGGTTGAAGAGGCCGTCACCGAGAGCTTCGATGCCGAGCTGGCGGCGATCGAGGCCGAGGAAGACGCCGTCGCCGTCGACCCGATTCCCGAGCCCGAGCAAGTTTCGCTGACCCCGCAGGGCAACAAGCGCGGCGTGACGATCTCCGAGGGCATCGACTACAAGCCGCCGCCGGCCAAGTCCCTGGAACGCGGCAAAGGCGACAAGGGCGTCGACCCGCGTGATCACGAGATCGTCGGTCGCAAGCTGGTCGAGACGCTCGCGCACTTCAAGGTCGAGGCGAAGATCGTCGGCATCGTCAGCGGCCCCCACGTCTCTCGCTACGAACTGCGCTTGGCCCCGGGCACCAAGGTGAAGAAGGTGACGGAGCTCTCCAACGACCTCGCCTACGCGCTGGCCTCGACCGACATCCGCATCCTCGCCCCGATTCCCGGCAAGCAGGCGGTCGGCGTCGAGGTTCCGAACGCGCGCCGCCGCATCGTCCGCCTCGGCGACATCTACTCCGCCCGCCCCGAGAAGACCTCGCCGCTGGTCGCCTGGCTCGGCAAGGGCATCGACGGCAACCCGGTCTGGACCGACCTGGCGAAGATGCCGCACGTGCTCGTCGCCGGCACCACCGGCTCAGGCAAGTCGGGCTGCGTCAACGCGATCCTCTCCTCGATCCTGATGCAGGCCTCGCCCAACGACGTCCGCCTCGTCCTCGTCGACCCCAAGCAGGTCGAGCTCAACCACTACGAGAACGTCCCTCACCTGCTCACCCCGGTCGTCACCTCGCCGCGCCTGGCCGCCAACGTGCTGGCCAACCTGATCGGCGAGATGGAGAGCCGCTACGGGATCATGGGGCAGGCCCGCTGCCGCAACCTGGCCGAGCTCAATCGCGCCCGCGCCAAGGCCGGCGAACCGCCCTTGCCGCACATCCTCTGCGTGATCGACGAGCTCGCGGACCTGATGATGGTCTCCCCGGCCGAGGTCGAGGACTCGATCATCCGCCTCGCCCAGAAGTCGCGCGCCACCGGCATCCATCTCGTGTTGGCCACGCAGCGCCCCTCGACCGACATCATCACCGGCACGATCAAGGTCAACATCCCGGCCCGGATCGCCTTCGCCGTCTCCTCGCAGACCGACTCGCGCGTGATCCTCGACCAGGGCGGCGCCGAGGCGCTGCTCGGCCAGGGCGACATGCTCTTTCGCGGCGCCGGCACCTCGAAGCTGCAGCGGATCCAAGGCGCCTTCGTCACTGAGGAGGAGACCGCCCGCATCACCAGCCACTGGGCCAAGCAGGGCGAACCCGAATTCGAGGCCGAGCTGCTCGAGGTGCACGAGGAGAAGGGCGTCGAACACGAGGGCGACTTCGATCCCGACAGCGACGATCTGCTCGACGAGGCGATCCGCGTCGTGGTCGAGACCGAAACCGCCTCGGTCTCGATGATCCAGCGGCGCCTGCGGGTTGGCTACACCCGCGCCGGCCGCCTGATCGACATGCTCGAGCGCCGCGGGGTGATCTCCGGCTATGAAGGCTCCAAGCCACGCCAGGTCCTGGTCACCCAGGCCGACCTCGCACGTCTCACCGGCGGCGGCGAAGCCCCGGTCGCCGAGCCCGAGCCGTCGCCTGTCGCCCGCGATTAGGCCCCGGTAGAACAATGTCCTGATGGACAGCGGTGTCGGCACGATCCTGCGCGAGGCGCGGAATCGCCGCAAAGTCGAGCTTTCCGAGGTCGAGGCGGCGACGAGGATCCGCTTCCGCTTCCTGCGCGCGATCGAGGACGAAGAATGGGACGTCCTGCCGGGGGGCGTCTACACGCGTGGCTTCATCCGCACCTACGCGGTGTTCCTGGGCCTGGACGCCGATCGCCTGGTCAGCGACTACAGGGAGAGCGTCGAACCCTGGCATCGGAGCGCTGACGTGCCGCAACCACAGCCGGGGAGCGCTGGGTCGAGTGGTCCCCGAAGGACTGCGCTTGCCGCACTGGTCGTGGTGGCGGTGATTGCCGTGGCCGTGATCGCGATCGTCGCCATCCCCAGCGGCGGAGGTGGAGAAGGTGCTCCTGTTCGTAACCGTCAGCAGATTGCCCGCAAGTCCAGGCCGGACGCGAAATCGCCGGCCGCGCCCGTCAAAACGGGCGTGACGGTTGAGCTGGCAGCGAGCGCCGAAGTCTGGGCCTGCCTGCTCAACGCCAAGGGCAAGGCGCTGGTCGACGGCTTGATTCTCGAAGCCGGCGCTAAAGAAGGTCCCTTCCACTCCGGTAGCTTCACGGTCTCTTTCGGCAACGGCGAGGTCAAAATGCTCATCGACGGCAGGGAAGCGGAAATACCGGCAACGTCCAGCCCGGTCGGCTACGCGATCGACCCGGCGGGCAAGCTGACCAAGCTCGACGAAGCGGAACGACCTACCTGCGCATGAGCGAGGTACGGGCAGGCATAGTCGTCACCGGCACCGAGGTCCTGACCGGGCGGATTGCCGACCGCAACGGTCCCTGGCTCTCTGAACAGCTGGCCGAGCGCGGGGTGGAGGTCGCCCACATCCTCGTCGTCGCCGATCGGCCCGACGACCTCGAGGCCGCGCTGCGCTTCATGGCCGCCGAGGGAATGGACCTGATCATCACTTCGGGCGGGCTCGGCCCGACCGCCGACGACCTCACGGCGGAGGTGGTCGGCAAGTTCGCCGGCCGGCCGATGGTCCTCGACGAGGAGGTGGAGGAGAAGATCGCCGAGATCCTGCGTAGCTTCGCCCAGCGTGCAGGTGTCATGCGATTCGATCCCGAGGCGCTGCGCGAGGCCAACCGCAAGCAGGCGATCGTGCCCGAGGGCTCGATTGCGCTCGATCCGATCGGCACCGCGCCAGGCCTGGTGGTTCCCGCCGGCGACAGCGTGGTCGTCGTCCTTCCCGGCCCGCCACGGGAGCTGCAGCCGATGTGGCCGGTCGCGGTCGAGACGGCTCCGGTCGCGGAAGTTCTAGCGCGCGCGACGCCCTTGCGCGCTTACACCCTGCGCATGTTCGGCACTCCCGAGTCTGAGATCGCCAAAAGCCTGCGCGAGATCGAGGAGGAGGGCGTAGCCCTGCCGGAGGTCGAGATCACGACCTGCCTGCGCCGCGGGGAGATCGAGATCGACGTGCGCTATCGCGACAACGCCGCGCAGACGGCCGAAGCTGTGCGTGCCGGCCTGCAGGCCCGCCACCCCCGCCACCTCTTCAGTCTCGACGGCGAGACGATCGACGCGCAGGTAGCGGCGCTTCTCGATGGGCATCGCCTCGGCCTGGCCGAGTCCTGCAGCGGCGGCCTGCTTGCGGCGCGCATCACCAACCTGCCCGGCGCCTCGGCCTACATGGCCGGCGGCGTCGTCTCTTACTCGAACGAGGCCAAGGCGAAGCTGCTCGGGGTCGATCCGGAGCTGATCGCGGCGAGGGGCGCGGTCTCGCTGGAGGTGGCCGAGCAAATGGCGCTCGGTGCACTGGAGCGTTTCGATGCCGACGTCGCCGTCTCGATCACCGGCATCGCCGGTCCCGACGGGGGCACGGAGGAGAAGCCCGTCGGCTACGTCTGCTTCCACGCCCGGCTTGCCGATGGCACCTTCCTGGCCCGTGATCCGGTCATCCCGGGCGGCCGCGCCGACATCCGCGAACGCTCGGCCCTGGTCGGCATGCACTTGCTTCGCCTCCTGCTCAGGGGCGAAGAGGCGCCTCTCTAGTCGTTCCTTGCATTCGTGTGGCATTGGCGCATATCCTTATTTGGTACGCAAGTGTTCCGTAACAGCCACCACACCGCGGGCTTTCTCGCCTTTTTTGCCGTTCTGGCGCTCGTTGGCCCGACGGGCGCCGCCGGCTCCAGTGGCGAATTCACCCGCGCCGAAGCGAACGCGGACTGGAGTCTGGGCAGCGTCGCCGGTTCGGTCACCTGGACGGGCTGTGGCGACGGCTTGGAGGGCGGCTTGGTCGTCGAACCTGGCTCTTGCCAATGGCTCGCCTACGCGACCATCGGACCGGGTTCGGACCCCTCGGAATGCACATCGGGTGAGCGCCGCTGGCCCGAAGTTGGTCAGGGCATCAGCGTCGTCTGGTCTAGTGGGCTCACAAGTCTAGGAGTGCTCCCGTTTGAATCGTCTGATGTGTCGCTTATGGGGGGCGCGGATCAGTTGGCATGCCTGTCTGTGGTCGAAACCTATGACGCACGACCTTCCTGCTGGGACGAATCGGTGATATGCCCCCAATTCATCCAGAACGTCAGCGCGCTCAACCCACTCGCGTCCGCTGAGCTCGGTGCGCCAACCGAGCCCCCTAGCGAGCCAGAACCTGAAGAACCAAAGCCTGAACCGGAAGAACAAGAACCCGAAGGACCAAAAGTGGGGGTAGAAGAATCGACGACTGAATTGCCAGCGCCGGAAGTTTCTTCGGCGGAGAGTGACCTCGGCGCGCGGTCCTTGGGGGCGGCGTCTCTCGCGCCAGGGATTACCGAGACTCCTAGCGTGCGGGGTTCCGCCATGGGGCGATGTCACAGGGCACAGCAAGCGCGCCCCTCCGGCCGCTCGGCCGGCTGTCGGCATGTTCATCGGCGCCGTCGTCACCGGCCCTCCAGGGAAAATTGACGCTGTTGTAACTTTTTGAGGTTGTCTCGTGCGCCGCGCCTCCTTAGCGTCATAGGTGATGACGAGCGCCCAAAAAAGGAACTCGCGGGCGCGACTGTTCGTGGCGCTGGATCTGACCAATGAGATCCGCAACGGGATCGTCGCCTGGGGCCATCGCGAGCTGCGCGACCCGGCACTGCGGGTGGTGGCACCCGAGTCATTGCACGTCACGCTTGCCTTCCTTGGCTACCTGCCCGAGCGGGAGATCGCGAGGCTGGGTGAGATCGTGCGCGGGCTCGGGGCGGCGGCGCCAACGCTGCGGCTGGAGGATCCAGTCGCCAAGCCCTCGTTGCACCGGGCGCGGCTCTTTGCCCTGCCGGCGATCGCACCAGGGGCGGCGTCGTTGCAAGGCGAGCTCGAGTACAAACTCGTCGCCGAGCGGCTTTACAAGCCGGAGAAGCGCCCCTTTTGGCCGCACGTGACGGTCGCCAGGGTCAAGTCGGCGGGGCGGGGATCGAGGCGCCCGGCAACAGTTGGGCAACCCCCCGGAGGACTGCCAAAAGAGCTCTTAGAGCCCGCTCTTTGCGTCCGGGTGACGCTCTACCGTTCTGTACTCCAGCCGCAGGGTTCGCGATACACCCCGCTGGCGCAAGTTGAGCTGTCCCAAAGCGGGCGGCAGTGAGGTGAAAGAAGAGATGGCAGACAAGAAGACGCCTTTGAATGATGTCTCGGCTAAGGAAGCCAAGGCGAAGGATGCAGCCCTCGAGGCCGCGGTGACCCAGATCGAGCGCGATTTCGGAGCGGGCTCCCTGATGCGGCTCGGCGCCGACAGCAAGCTGCCGGTCGAAGCGATTCCGACCGGCGCCGTAGCGCTCGATCTGGCGCTCGGCATCGGCGGCGTGCCGCGAGGGAGGATCGTCGAGATCTTCGGTCCCGAGTCCTCCGGCAAGACGACGCTGATCTACCACATCATCGCCGAGGCTCAGGCCAAGGGCGGGGTCTGTGTCTTCATCGACACCGAGCACGCGATGGACCCGATCTACGCTCGGGCGATTGGGGTCGACACCGACGAGCTGCTGGTCTCGCAGCCCGACTACGGGGAGCAGGCACTGCAGATCGCCGACCGCCTGATCGCCTCTGCCGCTGTCGACGTGGTCGCGATCGACTCGGTCGCGGCACTGACGCCGAAGGCCGAGCTGGACGGCCAGATCGGCGACACGACCGTCGGCCTGCAGGCGCGGCTGATGTCGCAGGCGATGCGCAAGCTGGCCGGCAACCTCAATCGCACCAACACGGTCTGCGTCTTCACCAACCAGATCCGCGAAAAGGTCGGCGTCCAGTTCGGCTCCCCGGAGACCCAGCCGGGTGGCCGGGCGCTCAAGTTCTACGCCTCGCAGCGACTCGACATCCGCCGCATCGAGACCCTCAAGGACGGCACCGAGGCGGTCGGCAACCGGGTCCGGGTCAAAGTCGTCAAGAACAAGTGCGCGGCGCCCTTCCGTCAGGCCGAGTTCGAGATCGAGTACGGCCAGGGAATCTCGCGCGAAGGCGAGCTGCTGGACTTCGGCATCGAGCACGACATCGTCCGTAAGTCGGGAGCCTTCTTCTCCTACGGAGAGACACGGCTCGGCCAGGGCCGCAACAACGCCAAGCAGTTCCTCGCCGAGAACCCCGAGATCGCCAGTGAAATCGAGGACAAGGTGCGCACGGCGCTCGGGATCGGCGATGAGGTCGCCCCGGCCGAGGCAGCGCCTGAAGCGCCGCCGATCACAGAGGCGCAGGCTGCCTGACGGCGCCTGCGCCGCGTGGATAGGATTCGCGCCGCATGAGCAACGAAACCCTGTTCTTCATCTGCGGGATCGCACTTGCGGTCTCAGCGGTGGTCGTCAGCTTCATTGGCCTGCGGGTCAAAAGCTTCCCCGGCAAAGCCGGGCCGTTTGTCGTGCTCCTCTTTGCTGTCTTGATCGGCGCGACAACGACCTTCGCCGTGCTCCACGCCAAGGACGAGGACAAGGCCAAAGCGGCCGAGCTCACCAAGGCGGATCAAGAGGCCGAAGAAGAGGAGGCCGCGCCAGTAGAAGACGAAGGCAAAGAAGCGCCGGCGAATAAAGAAGCGCCTGCACCAAAGCCCAAAGCTTCCGCAACGGGCCCGGGGGGGACGCTGCAGCTGGCTGCCTCGGAAAGCGCTCTCGCCTTCGACAAGACGAGCCTGACCAGCAAGCCAGGCAAAGTCACGATTGATTTCGACAATCCCTCGGCGCTTGAACACAACGTGGCGATCGAGCAGAACGGCAAAGAAATCGCCATCTCCGAAACGCTTGCCAAAGGCAAAACGTCGGTCAGCGCCGATCTCGCTCCAGGCACCTACACCTATCTCTGCACGATCCCGGGGCATGCCGAAGCAGGGATGGAAGGAACGCTCGTAGTCAAGTAGCGAATTGGTCCGTGTGGGCGCTAACCTCGAACGCATGAGGAGCGGCAAGCGGTACCACGTCACCACGTTCGGCTGTCAGATGAACGTGCACGACTCCGAGCGGATGCGCGGGATGCTCAGCTCGCTCGGCTACGAGGAGGCAGAGGCGCCCGATGACGCGGACCTGATCCTCTTCAACACCTGCTCGATCCGCGAGTCGGCGGACAATCGCTTCATCGCCCGCCTCGGTGAGGCGAAGCGGCTGAAGAACGAAGATCCCGATCGGATCGTGGGGGTGGGCGGATGCTGGGCGCAGTCGGTCAAGGACGAGGTCTTCCAGCGCTTTCCGTTCGTCGACGTCGCTTTCGGCCCCGGTCAGATCCACAAGTTGGCCGAGTTCCTCAACTCCGACTCGCTCAGCGCTCAGGGCTACTTCGAGTTTGAGGACTTCTCCGGCCACCTGCCAACCCGTCGGGTGCGCGAGTTCCAGGGCTGGTTGCAGGTTTCCCAGGGCTGTAACTGCAACTGCGCCTACTGCATCGTCCCCTCGACCCGGGGGCGCGAGGTCAGCCGCGACCCCGCCGAGCTCGTCGCCGAGGCCCGCGCTCTCGTTGCCGACGGCGTGCGCGAGGTGACCCTGCTCGGCCAGAACGTCAACAGCTACGGCCGCGACCTGCCCAAGCAGAGCCGGATCGGCTTTGCCGAGCTACTCGCTCTGGTCGATGGGATCGATGGGGTCGAGCGCATTCGCTACACCAGCCCCCATCCCAAGGACATGAAGGAGGACGTGATCCGCGCCCACGCCGATCTCGCCTCGGTCTGCGAGCACATCCACCTGCCGCTGCAGTCGGGCTCGAGCGCGATCCTCAAGCGCATGCGCCGTACCTACGATCGCCAGCGCTACATGGACCGCGTCTCGCTGATCCGCGAGCACGTTCCCGACTGCGCGATCACCACCGACATCATCGTCGGCTTCCCGGGCGAGAGCGAGGCCGATTTCGAGCAGACTCTGGAAGTGGTCGACGAGGTCGGCTACGACAGTGCTTTCACATTCATCTTCTCGCCACGGCGCGAAACCGAGGCGGCGGAGCTCGGCGATCAGATCCCGCACCCGGTCAAGGTCGAGCGGATGGAGCGGCTGGTCGAGCTGGTCCAGCGACGAGCGACCGAACGGGCGCAGCGATTCGTCGGTCGTGAGGTCGAGGTGATGGTCGAAGGCACCAGCCGCACCGACGAGACGCGCCTGCGCGGGCGCAGCAGGCATAACAAGGCGGTCAACTTCGAGGGCACAGCCACGCCTGGTGAGCTGGTCGAGGTCGAGATCACCGCCGCAACCTCTCAGACCCTTAGCGGGACCGAGAGGCTGCTCAGCCGCGCCCTCTGACAGTGCACGTCATTGCAATCTTCGGCCCCACCGGCGTGGGCAAGACGGGGGTGGCGATCGAGCTCGCGGAGCTGTTGCGAAAGCGGGGCGAGGACCCGGTGGCGATCTCCTGCGACGCGCTGCAGGTCTACGAAGGGCTCTCGGTGCTCACCGGCGTCGCGTCAGTTGAGGAGCAGGCCCGCCTCGAGCACAGGCTCGTTGGGTTCGTGCCGGTGACCGAGCGGTTCAACGTGGGGGATTACATGCCGCTTGCTCACGGGGAGATCGATCGGGCGCTTGCGGCAGAGGAAAGGCCGATCGTGGTGGGGGGGACAGGGCTCTATCTGCGGGCGGCGCTGGGGGAGCTGTCGCTGCTCAAGGTGCCGCCGGAATCTGAGGGTTCGGAGTTGTGGTCGCCTGAGACGCGGCATCCGACGGCCATCTTTGGCCTCAACATGGAGCGGGAGGCTCTGTATGAGCGGATCGATACACGCACGGAGGCGATCGTCGCGGCGGGGGCTCGAGACGAGGTCGAGCGCGCCGAGGAAGCCGGGCCGTCCCGCACGGCCCGCAAGGCACTTGGCTTCGACGAGGTGCTCAGCGGCGACTTGGCCCGAATGCAGCAGCGCTCGCGCAACTACGCTCGCCGCCAGCTCACCTGGATGCGCAAGGTCCCCAATCTTCGCTGGATTGAGCGAGGCGAGCGAGACGACGCCGGGATAGCAGCGGAGATCTGTGAGCAATTGCCAGAAGTCGCTTGACCTTTTGAGAGACTGAGATCGATGGCGGCGCGCTCGATCTCTGATCTGCCTGGACCGAGACGCCTGCCGCTGATCGGCAACGCCCACCAGGTGCGGCCCGACACCCTGCACCTAACCGCCGAGAAGTGGGCTCGCGAATACGGGCCGCTCTACCGCTTCGATATCGGCAGGCGCAAGATCATCGTCGTCGGCAACGCCGAGACGCTCAACTCTCTCTTGCGCGATCGCCCAGACGGGTTCCGGCGCTGGCGGGAGATCCTCCAGATCACCGAAGAAGTCGGCAAGGTCGGGGTCTTCGCCGCCGAGGGAGATGACTGGCGCCGCACCCGCAGACTCGCCGTCACCGCGCTCAACAGCAACCACCTGCAGCGCTATTTCGAGATCGTCAGCATCTGCACCGAGCGCCTCTACGGCAGGCTGCGCGCGGCCGCGGAGTCTGGCCAGGGCTTCGAGATCGGCCAGGCCCTCTCCGCCTTCACCGTCGACGTCACCTCAGCGCTCGCCTTCGGCCATGACCTGAACACGCTCGAGCGCGGTGACGATGCCCTGCAGGGACACCTGCACCACGTCTTCCACATGACCAACCGCCGCCTCTTCTTCTCGTTTCCGTACTGGCGCTACTTCAAGCTGCCCGCCGACCGCGCGCTCGATCGCTCGATGGAGGAGATCGAGAAGGCGGTGACGGGGTTCATGGAGGAGACGAGGAAGCGAATCGCCGCCCAGCCCGAGCTGCGCGAGAAGCCGGAGAACTTCCTCGAGAGCATGATTGCTGCCCAGGAAACCGAGGGCGCCTTCAGCGACGAGGAAATCATGGGCAACGTCTTCACCCTGCTGCTCGCCGGCGAGGACACCACCTCGCACTCGATGGCCTGGACGATCTGGTCCCTGGCTCAGCGCCCCGGGATCCAGGCGCAGTGGGCCGAGGAGGCGCGCGACGTCCTCGGCGAGCAGCCCATCGCCACCGAGTACGAGACGGTCGAGGGCTTTCGCTACGGCGAGGGCGTGTTGAGGGAGTCGATGCGGCTGACCCCGGTGGTTCCAATTACGGGCCTGGAGCCGCTGGTCGACACCGAGGTCGAGGGCGTTCAGATTTCTGCTGGCACGCGACTCTTCCTGCTGCACCGCTACGCGGGCCTGCAGAGCACCGTTCGTGCCGAGGAGTTCAAGCCGGAGCGCTGGCTGGAGAACGAGGAGGAGCTGCCGGTGCCCGACCAGAAATCGTTCCTGACCTTCGGCGCCGGACCGCGCTTTTGCCCCGGCCGCAACCTCGCCTTCCTCGAGGCGAAGACGGCGCTGGGGATGATCGCTCGTAACTTCGAGATCGAGCTCGATCCCGCCGCACCCCCCGTCACCGAGCTGCTCGGCTTCACGATGAGCCCCAAGGGCCTGCGCGTGCGCCTGCGCGAGCGGACACCGGCGATCGCCGCCTAGCTATAAGTTCGCCGCGTGCGATTCGAGAAGTGGCAAGCGCTGGGCAACGACTACCTGATCGTCGAGGCAGGGGAGCTTCCCTGGGGGCTGACGGCGGCGCGGGTAAGGCTGATCTGCGACCCGCACTTCGGCATCGGCTCGGACGGCGTGCTGTTGCTTTCGCGCAACGAGGACCCCGCTTACGTCGCCCAACTGCGGATCTTCAACCCTGACGGCTCCGAGGCGGAGCTCTCCGGCAACGGCGCACGGGAGGCGATTCTCTACCTGCGCCGGCATGACTGGACCAGCGAGGACACCTTCTCGATCCTCACCGCCGCGGGACCGGTGACGCCGACGATCACCTCGGAGCGGACCTGTTCGGTGGAGATGGGGCGGGCCAGCACCGTGTCGAAGGACTTTCCCTCCGGTGATGCCGACGGGCGCGGCACGGTCGAGAGCGCCGGGCGCGAGTGGGATTTCCAGCACGTCTCGATTGGCAACCCGCAGTGCGCGATCGTGGTCAGTGAGGAGCTGGAGGAGCTCGATCTCGGCACGATCGGGCCTGGGATCGAAGGTAATGAGCTCTTCCCGAACCGCACCAACGTCTCCTTCCTGCGCATCGAGGGCAGCCGGGTGCGGGCGCGGATCTTCGAGCGCGGTGTGGGGGAGACGCTCTCCTCGGGCACGGGCGCCAGCGGCGCTGCGGTCACGGCCTTTCTCGGTGGCGCCCCAAGCCCGATCACGGTCGAGCTCGATGGGGGTGAGCTCGTGGTTGAGATCTCCGATGATCTCGATGTCACCCTGAGCGGCTGGGCCGAGCAGATCTGCGCCGGCGAGCTCTCAGTCGAGCTGCTGAGCGCACTCGCCGGGCTGGACGGCTAGATTTCCGCGCCGATGGCGATCTCGGACCCGTCCAAGCGGCTGGAGGCAATGCCTCCTTACAAGTTCCAGGAACTGGAGCGGACGATCGCCGACAAGCGGGCCGCCGGCATCGACGTGATCAGCCTCGGCATCGGCGACCCCGACGAACCGACCTACCCGCACATCGTCTCGGCGATGCAGGAGGCGGTGGCCGAGCCGGGCAACCAGCAGTACCCGAGCAATCGCGGTCGCGAGGAGTTCCGGGGGGCCTTCGCCGATTTCTATGACCGCCGCTTCGGGGTCGAGATCGACCCGGAAAGCGAGGTGATCCCCGCGATCGGTGCCAAGGAGTGCGTCTACAACCTCTGCTTCGCCTTCCTCGACCCCGGTGACGTGGCACTCGCCTCCGACCCCGGCTACCCGGTCTACACCGGCGGCCCGATCCTCGCCGGGGCGAAGGCCGAGCTGCTGCCCCTGGTGCCCGAGCTGGGCTTCGCACCCGACCTCACGGCGATTCCCGCCGAGGTGGCGGCGAAGGCGCGGCTGATGTTCATCAACTTCCCCAACAACCCGACTGGCGCCGTGGTGCCCGAGGGCTTCTTCGAGATGGTCGTCTCCTTCGCTCGCGAGCACGAGATCCTCGTCGTCCACGACAACGCCTACTCGGAGACGACCTACGACGGCTACGTCGCACCCAGCTTCCTTGCCACGCCCGGCGCCAAGGAGGTCGGGGTCGAGGTCTTCTCACTCTCCAAGGGCTTCAACATGACCGGCTGGCGCTGCGCCGCGATCCTCGGCAACGCCGAGGCGGTGCAGACCTACTGGCGGCTGAAGACCAACGTCGACTCGGGCCTCTTCGAGGCCGTGCAGATAGCCGGTGCCGCCGCCCTGCAGGGCCCGAGTGGCCCGCTGGAGCGGATGAATGAGACCTACACCCGGCGCCGTGACCTCGTCGTCAACGCCCTGCGCGAGATCGGCGTCGAGGTCAGCGCGCCGAAGGGGACGATCTACGTTTGGGCGCCAGTACCCGAGGGCCACACCTCGACCTCTTTCGCCGAGCTGGTGCTCGAGGACGCCGCAGTCGTCGTTTCGCCTGGCTCGATGTACGGTCCCAGCGGCGAGGGCTTCTTCCGCATCTCCCTCACAACGCCCGACGACCGCATCTCAGAGGCGGTTGAGCGGACGCGTAAATACCTCAGCTAGCGGCCGCCTCGCGCTCGGCGCGCTTCGTCCAGTACCGATCGAGGCCACGCCACTGGTACTGCGGTGGCACGCACTGGATCAGCTCCTCGGCGGCCTCCGTGGTCTCGCTGGCGGCGACTACGCGCTCGCGGTGGCGGCGCTCGTAGTCCTGCTCCGATAGCTCTCGGGCGAGGTTGGCCTCCTCGCGCAGGCGCTGGCGCACCAGCTCGAGGTGCTCGATTGGCTCCTCGATCGCGCCAAAGTGGGTGACAGCGAGGCGCTCGGGGCGCCATGACTCGACCAGGTTGATCGACTCGAGCCAAGTCTCGATGTCGATGTCAGGTGGGGGAGTGGGGGGCACGACCAGGTCGACGCCGGGGATGCGAACCGCGGCGACGTCGCCGACGAAGGCGGTGCCGCTCTCCTCGTGGAGGTAGCAGACGTGATGGGAGGCGTGGCCGGGCGTGTAGGCGACCCGCATCCCCAACACGTCCTCGCCGCCGGCAAGCGGCCTCACGTTGCCCTCGGGCACCGGTACGATCTCGCCCCAGAGGCGCTCCATCTGATCGCCATAGAGCCGCTCAGCGCTGGCCAGCAACTTCGAGGGGTCGACCAGGTGACGGGCGCCCCGTTCGTGCACATAGACCTCGAGCTCAGGCCAGCGCCGCACCAGGGCACCGGTCGCCGCGGCGTGATCGAGATGAATGTGGGTGAGGACGATCGCGCGCGGTTGCTCGTCGCCCAGCGCCTCCAGCAGCGTCTCCATCGAAGACTCTGGGCCGGGGTCCACAAGGGCGCCGTCGAGCTCCCAGCAGCCGATCACGTGCGGCCGCCCCAAGTGCATGACGTCGATTACCCGCATCGCCGCAGCCTAAGGGAGCCTTCACGCAACCGGATCGGGAAAACGATCATCCGCTTCGAGCGTCTGCCGAATCCCCTCTTCCATCCCGCGTGGCGCGTAGCCCAGCTCGCGGCCGGCCTTCTCGTAGCTGGCCCAGAAGGTGACGCCATCGGCGGAGGAGATCAGCTCGCGAAGGTTCGGCGGCTGTCCGGCAAGCTTGCCGACCAGCGGCCCGATCGGAGTCAGGGCCTTCATCAGCCCGGTAGGCAGATCTCGCTTGGGCGCCTTGCGGCCGCTGGCGCTGGCGATCGTCTCGATCGCCTCACGCATCGTCGTCGCCGGTCCGCTGATCACGTAGGTCTCGCCGACCTTGCCCTTGTCGAGGGCGAGGATGATGCCGGTGGCGATGTCTTCTACGTGGGAGAGGCAGATGCCGAGCTCGGGGAAGGGCAGCATGAAGAGGCGGCCGGCGAAGAATTCGCTCAACAGGTCGGCGATCTGAGAGGTGTCGCCCGGTCCGTAGACCCCGCCCGGCTGGACGATCACGCCGGGTAGGCCGTCCTCGGCCATCATCCGCTTGGCGATCCGGTGGCCCTCGAGCTTGGTCTCCTCGTAGTAGGAGGTGAACTCCTTGCCCGGGTGCTCGTAGCTCTCGTCGACCACCTTGCCGTGCGTGTTGCCGAAGATGCCGACGGTGGAGACGTAGACGACCTTGCCCACCTTGGCATCGAGCGCCGCTTGCAGCACGCGCTCGCTGCCGCGCACGTTGGCCTCGTACATCGCCGGGTGCTGCTTAGCCGGGATCCCGACCTCGTACATCGCCGCGGCGTGGATCAGGCCATCGCAGCCCTCCATGCCGGCGCGCAGGGCATTGGCATCGCTGAGATCGCCACTTACCAGCTCGCAGCCGAACTCCTTCAGCTTGCTCGCTTTCTCCGGGCTGCGGACGAGGCAGACGACCTCGTCGCCGCGGCCGCGCAGCTGGCGCACGACCTCGCCGCCGATGAAGCCCGTTCCTCCCGTTACGAAGACCTTCACGGCGGCTAAGACTAGCCACCTACAATCGAAAGAGATGCAGCGGTCTAGAAACGGGCGGCAGGTGGAAACGCGCAACGGCATGGGGGGCGCCGGCGTCTCGAACCCGCGGGCCCGCCAGCGGGCGCTGGCGATCGGCATCACCAGCGGCCGCGAGGAAGGCGATCCGCTTGCCGAGCTGAAGGAGCTGCTGCGCACGGCGGGCGTCGCCACGGCCGGCGAGGCGGTGCAGCAGCGCGAGAAGCCCGACCCCGACCGCTACGTCGGCCGCGGCAAGCTGACCGAGCTGAAGGCCGAGATCGAGGCCTGCGACGCGAACGTGGTCGCCGTTGACGACGAGTTGGCACCGCGCCAGGAGCGCAACCTCGAGGCCGCCCTCGGGGTGCCGGTGATCGACCGCACCGCGGTGATCCTCGACATCTTCGCCGACCACGCCCACTCGGCCGAGGGCAAGCTGCAGGTCGAGCTGGCCCAGCTCGAGTACAACCTCGCCCGCATGCGGGGGCTCTGGACCCACCTCGAGCGGCTCGGCGGCGGGATCGGCACGAGGGGCCCGGGCGAGAGCCAGATCGAGACCGATCGCCGCCTCGCCCGCGACCGCATCGCGGCGCTGCGTCGCCGCCTCGGCCGGCTGGAACGCAACCGCGGCGTGATGAGGGCGCGCCGCGAACGCTCCTCGCTGCCGCGGGTCGCCCTGGCCGGCTACACCAATGCCGGCAAGTCAACTTTGCTCAATGCTCTCACCGGTGCCGAGGTCGGGGTCGGCGACCGGCTCTTCCACACGCTTGACCCGACCACGCGGAGTCTCGAGCTCTCCGGCCGCGACTACCTGCTCACCGACACCGTCGGCTTCATCGAGAAGCTGCCCCACCAGTTGGTTGAGGCCTTCAAGGCGACGCTCGAGGAGACCGTGCTCGCCGATCTGATCCTCCACGTGGTCGACGCGGCAGCGCCCGAGGAACGCCAGGTGGTGGACATGCAGGCGGTCGACGAGGTGCTGGAGGAGATCGGCGCCGGCGAAAAGCCCCGCCTGCTCGTGCTCAACAAGGCGGACCTGCTCGACGATGACGAGCGGGCCGAGGTGTTGTTGCGCCATCCCGGTGCGGTGCTGGTCTCGGCGCTTTCCGATATGGGTCTCGACCGTCTGCGCGAGGACGTCGAGGCGGCCTTCGAGGACACCCTTGTCGAGGTCGAGCTATTGATTCCTTACGCCGAGGGCGGGCGCCTGCACGAGCTGCACGAGATCGCCGGTGACCTCGAGCGAACCGAGCGCGAGGACGGGGTCCTCGTCCGCGCCAAGGTCCCGGTCTCCGAGCTGCACCGTTTTGACGATCTCGCCGTCGTCTAGGGTTGCGCCCCGTGAAGCTGCCGATCGCGAGACTGAACGATGAGGCCGTGCTGCCCAGCCGCGCCCACGAGGGCGACGCCGGGCTCGACCTCTACGCCTGCGAGGCCGCCCACATCGGGCCGGGGGAGCGCTGGAGTATCGGCACCGGGATCGCGGTCGAGATCCCCGACGGGCACGCCGGACTCGTATTGCCGCGCTCCGGCCTGGCCAAGCGCCACGGCATCAGCCTGGTCAACAGCCCCGGCCTAATCGACTCGGGCTACCGCGGCGAGATCCGGGTCCTCTTGCTCAATACCGACCCGGCGGAGGTCTTCCGGGTTGCCCCCGGTGACCGCATCGCCCAGCTGGTGATCAGCCCGATCGCCCTGGCCGAGCCGGTCGAGTCCGAGTCCCTCGCCGACTCCGCCCGCGGCGACGGCGGCTTCGGCTCCAGCGGCCGCTAGCCAACTCGTCCCCGGGGTCGAGCAGATATTCGTGACCTGAATCGTCGCGAACCCTTTTCCGAGTTCGTACAAGAACAAGGTATGAGTGCCAACCCAATCGACGGCGAGGTGATCACCGCGTCGCTCGCCGAGCCGAGCGCTTTCGGCGTCATCTTCGAGCGCCACTTCCCGGCGATCCACGGCTACCTGCGCCGGCGCCTCGATCGTCAGCTCGCCGACGAGCTCGCCTCTCAGACCTTCCTCGTCGCCTTCGATCGTCGCGCTGGCTTTGATCCTCGTCGAGCCGATTCCCGCCCGTGGCTCTTCGGTATCGCCACCAACTTGGCCCACAATCACCGGCGGCGCGAGATCCGGGAGCTCGCCGCGATCGCGGCGCTGACGCCGGACCCCGTGATCGGGATCGACGGCGTGGAGTCGCGGATCGACGCCGAACGGATGCGCGGTCTGCTCGCCCAAGCCCTTGCCGACCTTCCCTCGGGGGAGGCCGACGTGCTGCTGCTGCTTGTTTGGGCCGAACTTGATCAATCCGAGATCGCCGACGCGCTCTCGATCCCCGTCGGCACGGTGAAGTCACGCCTCGCGCGTGCCCGCGGGCGCCTGCAGGCCAGCCTCGGGCTGGCGCTGCCAAGCGCACCCACCCCGCGCCAAGCTCGACTACCCGGAGGTAAGTGATGGATGACCTGACCCTGCTCCGCAATTTCCGCGCCGAGTGCGCCGATGGCGACCCCCGGCCTCGTGCCGCGGCCTGGCGGGCGCTCGAGGCCAAGTTTGCGCTCGCCTCTGTGCCGGCTGCGAATCCGGCCCGATCGCGCCGAGGTCTCCTAGTCCTGGCCGGGAGTGGAGCGATCGCGGCTGTCGTTGCCGCCATCCTCATCCTCAGTTCCGCTCGCACCGCCCAACCAGCGGTTGCCGAGGTCCTGCACCAGACGGCCGCAGTTGCCGCTACTGGCGAAGGCGCGCCGGCGTTGCGCGCCGGGCCCGGTCAGTACTACTTCACCGAGAGGAAGGAACTCGAATTCAAAGGCTGGTACCCCGGCAGCTATGAAGTCCCCGAGGGGCGAGCCACTCGGCCTGGCGGCTTCTCGGCCCTCGTTCCGTCTGAAAGCGAGTGGTGGATCTCCCCGGAAGGCGGTGGTCGCACCCGCCAGACGATCGGCACGCCTAAGTTCCTTTCGAGCGCCGAACAGAGCCGTTGGGAGGGGGCGGGGTCGCCTCTTCCGAGCGCCTTCGAACCCGCCCGTCAGGCAGAACTTCAACGTCTGGCAAGCGGATCGGGTGAGCGGTTTCTGGAAATGCGCCGCGGAGTCCTCGATGTCGAACACCCCAAGCCGAGCGGTGCGACAAATCCCGAACTCGCTTACCCCGACCTCTCTAGCGTCCCGACGGACCCTGCGGAACTGCGTCTCGCGATCCAAAACCACCAGGTTCCAGGGGTCTCAGACGAGCCGGGCGGGCCGCTGGGCGCCCAGGAAACAATCGAAGACCTCGGCGGGCTCCTCAGTCATCCGAACGCGTCCCCGGCGCTGCGGGCAGCGGCGTTCAACGCCCTGGCCGAACTGCCGGGAGTAGAGCTCAAGCGCGATGTCACAGACCTCGCAGGACGCGCCGGCGACGCGATCGGCTACTCGCAGGGGAATGGTTTTCGGATCGAACTGATCTTCGACCCGCAGACCTCGACGTTCCTCGGTGAACGCGTCGTGCTTGCCGACCCCGAACAGGATCCTGCGGAGTGGAAGGGCTATGAAGCCGGCCTCACGATCCGCGACATCGCCTACCTGCAATCAAAAGTCGTCAATTCCACGCGTGACTGACTAGGCGAGCGCCGCGCGCCGGGCCGACTCGTGCGCGGCGCGCTCGAGGCCGTCTTCGAGCGGCGTGAGCTCGGGGCGCTCGCCGTAGCGGCGCTCGAGGGCAAGCGCGATCAGGTGGTCGGCCAGCCAAGCGTTCTTGGGCAGCAGCGGGCCGTGCAGATAGGTGCCGATCAGGTTGTTGTGACGCACGCCCTCGAAACCGTCCTCGCCGTTGTTGCCGAACCCATTCAGCACCTTGCCCAGTGGCCTGGTTGCGCCGCCGAGGTGGGTGCGGCCGCCGTGGTTCTCGAAGCCGGCGACGACCTGCGGTCCATCGCCAAGATCGACCTCGATCGCGACGTTGCCGATCAGGCGCGGCCCCGGGCTGCGAACCGTCTCCAGCTCGACCAGGCCAAGGCCCGGCAGGCTCTCCTCATCAAGCTGGTAGCTATTGCCGAGCAGCTGGTAACCGCCGCAGACGGCGAGCACGACGGCGCCGTCCTCGGTCGCCGCCGCCATCGCGGCTTGCTTGCTCTCGACCATGTCGGCGGCCACCGCGCGCTGATCGCGGTCCTGGCCACCGCCGAGGTAGATCAAGTCGTGCAGGGCAGGGTCGAACTCCTCGCCGGGGCCGGCACTGGCGTAGGCGCAATCGATGCCGCGCCACTCGCAGCGCCGCTGCAGGAAGAGCACGTTGCCGCGATCGGCGTAGATGTTCATCTGCTCGGGATAGAGAGCGAGGAAGCGCAGCTCCATCAGGCTTCCTTCTCGAAGAGGACGACGGTGGAGCCAACGTGGGCTTCGGTCGCCGGTATCTGGCGGCGTCCGCTCGGCCGCAGGCCAGCAGCGCGGCCCTCTGCTTCGAGCGTCTCGGCCGAGAGCATCGCCAGCTCGATCTCGTTCAGCTCCTCGCTCATGTTGCCGTCGGGGTCGACTGTTTGGCGCAGTCGACGCAGCAGGATCACCTCCGGCAGAGCCACTGGCTCGAGCGGCAGGCTCGAGTAGATCCAGCCTTCGATCTCGCGCACGTCGGGTAGCGGCGGTGCGCTCGTGCCGGGGGGTGGCAGCTCGGGCATCGCCTCGACGATTGCGAAGGCGGCGCGGGCACCCGGCAGCATGCTCCTGACAACGCAAGAGAGGCAGGCGACGCGCTCCTGGGTGTCGCTGAGCAGCTGGATCAGCTGCATCGGCGCGATCACCAGGCTGAACTTGGTCGCCATCGGTTCAAAGGCGCGGACATCCTCCTGCTCGGCGTCGGCGGTCGTCCCGTGCCCCCTTTCCCAGATCGCCTCGACCAGCTTCCTGTCGTTGTCGAGCCCGATCACGAGCAGGCCGGTCTTCTCGGCCAGACGAAGGGTCACCCGACCGGCGCCACAGCCAAGCTCCATGATCGGCCTGTCCGTCTGCCCGGCGAGCTCCTCCCAGAGGGGGAAGTCGGCGCTGTAGCCGCCGCACTCGACTTCGTGCCAAATCAGGTTGTTCATCGCCAGAACTCCTTGGCGAGGCCACGGTCCGCAAGCAGCTTGCGCAGCTCGAGCAGCGCCGTGTAGGTAGGCAGGGCGAAGAGGCGCTTCGGGGTCTCGGAGAGCGCGCGATCGAGCGAGCCCTCGATCTCCGGCACGACCTCGATCGAGCGCTCGGGCCAGCCGGCGTACTTCAGTCTCAGGGCCATCTCCGGCGCCCGTGTGCCGGCGCAGACGACGCGCCGCACGCCGCCGGCGAGCAGCTCGAAGTCGGCATCCCAGATCCAGGAGACGTCGCGTCCGTCGGCGATCCTGTCGTTGAGCCCGAGCCAGAGGTCGAGCTTCTCCTCGCCGGCCTCGAGCATCAGGGTTCGCAAGACCTCGTTGGCGCCGGCGGGGTTCTTGATCAGCAGAATCGAGAGCTGAGAGGAGTCGATGGCGATCGTCTCGACCCGGCCGAAGGCGGCTCGCATCGTCTGCAGCGAGTCGGCAATCGTCCCCGGTGCCACGCCGAGCTCGAGCGCCGCGGTGACCGCGGCAAGCGCGTTGTAGACGTTGTAGAGACCGGGCAGCGGCAGCGACAGCTCGAGCTCTCCCTGGGGCGTGCGCAGGCTCACCAGTGAGCCCGACATCCCGCGCAGCTCGATTGCGGTCGCGGCAACGTCGGGCCGCGGCCGCGTGGCGCCACAGTTGGGGCACGAGTAGTGGCCGAGGTGGCCGACGAAGGCGCGCTCATAGGCGTAGGGGTGGCCACAGCGGCGGCAGTGCTTGGCGTCGAAGGCATGTTGCAGCTCGGGCAGGGCCTGGGTGGCGTCGTCGATGCCGAAATAGATGACGCCCGCCCGAGCCTCGCCGCCCTCATCGCGGCCGAGATCGGCGATTGCCGGGTCGTCTGCGTTGAGCGCGAAGCGGCCGCGGCCCACGCGCGCGGCGACCGTTTTGCCCCATTCCGCCGCCAGCGTCTCCATCTCGCCGTAGCGGTCGAGCTGATCGCGAAAGAGGTTGCCGAGCACGATCAACGAGGGCTCGAGCTGGGTCGCCACCTTGGGCAACCAGGCCTCATCGACCTCGAACAGCCCTTCGGTTCCCCGCTGCTCGAGCAGCGCCGTGGCGACGCCCCAGGTCATGTTGGAACCGGCCCGGTTGTGGACCGGGTGACGACCGTCGGCTTCGAGCACGGCGGCAATCATCCCCGCGGTCGTCGTCTTGCCGTTGGTGGCGCTGATCAGCGTCGAGCCGCGATCGAGCCGCTTGCCGAGCCTGGCGATCGCGTCGGGCGCCATGCGCAACAGCATCCGGCCCGGCAGGGTGGTCCCGCCGCCCCGTCCACTCGCACGACTGGCGGCGCCGACCGCGCGTGCCGCGGTGAGCTTTGGGCCGAAAAGCACTCAGGCCTCTGCGGCGGCTGGCGCGAGCACGCTGAGCGCGCGAGGCAGGACACGAACCGAGACCGGAAGCTCGGTCAGGTGCTCACCATCCGCGTAGACGGGGAAGGGGCGGCTCGCCGTGATTTCCACCCGGGAGGCACGAAACATGCTCACCTGCTCGTCGTCGATGTGAGTGCCGTTGAACACCTTGCGCAGGTTAGCCACGAAGCGCAGCTTGCCGACCTCGCCAACCGTGATCACGTCGAGCAGTCCGTCATCCAGCTCCGCCTGCGGCGCGATCCGCATGCCACCGCCAAAAGTGCTGTTGTTGGCAACCGAGATCGAGTAGCCGCTGGTCCGGATCCGCTCGCTCTCGCTGCGGATCGTGAACCGCGCGGGCTTCCAGGTGAGCAGGGTGCGGAAGAGCGAGTACACGTAGACCAGGTTGCTGCGAACGATCGTGACTTCGTTCGCCAGGCGGTTGCATTCGGAGTCGAAGCCGACGCTGACGATGCCGAGGAAGCGCTTGCCGTTGGCCTCGCCGACGTCGATGCGGCGACTCTCGCCGGTGCTGAGTACCGCCACGGCGGCGGCCGGGTCATCGGGGATGCCGAGCACCCGGGCCAGGTCATTGCCGCGGCCGCCGGGAATGATGCCAAGCGGCGTCTCCGCTCCCGCCATCGCGCCACCGACCGCGCCGAGGAGACCGTCGCCGCTGATCACGACCGGGACCTCGTTGGCCTCGACCGCCCGCAGGGCCCTCTCGACTCCGTCCTCGAGTCCGCGGGTGCGCTCAACCCGGAAGGGAATCCGGCGCTGATCGAGCTGCTGCTCGATCAGTGGCAGCAGCTTCATAGCTCGCCCGTGCGCCGAGGCTGGATTGACCAGCAAGGTGAACGGCATTCCCTCGATCTCCATCCGCGTCGCAGCCTAAATGCCGGCCGCAGGAAGACGTCTCTGCCACAGCCGCTGCCGGACACCGCCCAGCCAGCCAGCAGGTGGGGAGGAGGCGAGGATCAGCTGTGCCTCGGGGTGCATGACCCGGGCGATCTCGCTTGGCGCTGGGCGACCTTCGAAAATCACAACCAGGTCGAAGAACTCATCGGGAAAGGGCAGCCGGCGGGGACTGGACTGCTTGAAGGCGACGCGGCCCTCTGGGTCGAGGCCGACCCGCGCGCTCGCAGCCCGCACCCGCTCGGCCGAGGGATCGACGCCGCGCACCCGTGCCGAGGGGAACTCACGAGCGAGGAAGAGGACGGGCTCACCATCACCGCAGCCGCAGACCAACGCCCGCTCGGGCGTGGGAACGTCGAGCACCGCGGTGGCGAGTTGGGTTAGGGCGGGATCGGGCACGGCGCGATGATCGCAACTGTCGCAGCGGCGCCCCGATCCTCTAGGCTTCCCCGCCGATGGAGCAGGGAACCGATCGTCGTCTGTTCATCCTCGCCGGCTTCGCGGTCGTGGCGGTCATCGTCATCGGGGCGATCCTGATCAGCCGCAGTGGCGGCAGCGACGACTCCTCGACCACGGCCAGCTCCGGCGGCTGCAAGGAAGTCGAAGCGCCGGCACCGAAGAAAGTCAGCCTCAAGGCACCGCCCCAGACTGTGAAGAACGGCGAAAAGCTGACCGCCGTCGTTGAAACGAGCTGCGGCAGCTTCGATATCGCGCTCGACTCGAGCAGGGCGCCGAAGACGGTCAACTCCTTCGCCTACCTGAGCGACGAAGGCTTCTACGACGACCTCGACTTCCATCGGATCGCCCCAGGCTTTGTGATCCAGGGTGGCGACCCGCTTGGCACCGGCCTCGGCGGACCCGGCTACACCGTGGTCGAGAAACCACCGGCAAACCTTGCCTACACAAAGGGAACCGTTGCGATGGCAAAGAGCTCATCCGAGCCACCGGGAAGCTCGGGCAGCCAGTTCTTCGTGGTCACCGGCGCCGATGCCGGCCTGCCGCCGGAATACGCTCTGGTCGGCAAGGTCGACAAAGGCATGGACGTCGTCACCCGCATCGGCAAGCTGGGCACGCCGGAAGAAAAACCCAAACAGACGGTGCTGATCGAAAAGATCACCATCGAAAAAGGCTGACTGCACTAGTCTGAGCCGATGGCCAAGGTCGACGTAGGAGACGCAGCACCGGACTTCGAGCTGCCAGGCACGGGCGGCAAGACCTACAAGCTCAGCGACTACCGTGGGCGCAAGCTGGTCCTCGCTTTCTATCCAGGTGATTTCACCGCCGTCTGCACCAAGCAGTTCTGCTCCTACCGCGATCAGAGCGAGAAGCTCGACCAGATCGGCGCCGACGTGCTGGGGATCTCCCCGCAGTCGGTCGAGTCGCACGAGCGCTTCACCCAGGAGAAGAGCCTCAACGTGCCGCTGCTTGCCGACGAGGACAAGGCTGTCGCCAAGGCCTACGGCGTGCTTGCCGGGCCGATGGTGCGGCGCGCGATCTTCGTCATCGACGAGCAGGGGATCATCCGCCACCGCAAGGTGACGCTGGTCGGCCTCAGCTTCGAGTCGGTCGACGATCTCGAGCAGGCAGTCGCCTCAGTCGGCTGATGCCGCCGGAGGCGGTCGCGTTCAGCGCCGGCACTGAGCCGGCGATTCGCGGTGAGGCGGTAGGGGAGGGGCCCGCGATCGTGCTCTGTCACGGCATCACAGCCACCCGCCACTCGGTGATTCACGGCTCGCGCCGGCTCGAGCGCGCCGGCCACACGGTGATCAGCTATGACGCCCGCGGCCACGGCGAGTCCGACCCGGCGCCGGTTGGCACGGGTTATGGATACCCGGAGCTGAGGGGGGACCTGGCCGCGGTGATCGATGAGCAAGCCGGCGGGGGACCCGTTCTGCTGGCGGGGCACTCGATGGGCGCTCATACGACTGTCGGCTTTGCCCTCGAGGACCCGAGCCGGGTTGCCGGCCTGGTCGTAATCGGCCCCGCTTATGACGGTGAGATCGCCGACGACTCGCTGCGCTACTGGGACGGGCTCGCCGACGGGCTCGAGCGAGGCGGTATCGACGGCTTCGTCGCCTACATCGACCGCGTTCAGGGCATCGACCCGCGCTGGCGCGACTCGGTCCTGCGCTTCACCCGCGAACGAATGGAGCGCCACCGTCACCTCGAGGCGCTGGTCACGGCGCTGCGCCAGGTGCCGCGTTCGCAGCCGTTCGGGATGATGGCCGAGCTCGAGGGCCTGGCGGTGCCAACCCTGGTCGTCGCCAGCCACGACGCCGCCGACCCCGGCCATCCCTACGCGATCGCCGCGGAGTACGCGGCGCGCATCCCCGGCGCCCGCCTGGTCAGCGAGGCCGAGGGACAGTCGCCCTTGGCCTGGCAAGGAGGGCGCCTCTCGCGCGAGATTGAGGCTTTCTACAGAGAGCTCCAATAGCGTGCCCGGCATGAAGGCACCGACCGAGGGCACGCTGCGGGGAATTGGAACCTTCCTCGCCACTTTCGGCATTGGCGTCGCCACCTACATCGCGATCGCCGATTCCGGCGGCGGTTCGCCGGTCTGCATCGCCGGCGGCCACGGTTGCCAGACCGTCGCCGAAAGCTCCTACTCGCACCTGGCCGGGGTCAACATCGCGATCTTCGGCATCGGCGGCTACGTGGTGCTGCTCGTCTGCGCGTTGCTGCGCGGCGACGCTTTCCGCCTGACCGCCTTCATCGTCTCGTTGATCGGCTTCGGCTACAGCCTCTACCTGACCTATCTCGAGCTCTTCACGATCGACGCGGTCTGCCAGTGGTGCGTGGCCAGTGCGGTACTGATGACGTTGCTCTTTGTTACCAATGCAGTGCGCATGCTGGCCTACGTCGGAACCGAGCCGTGAGCGGGCGCCGCGATCGCGAGGCGCACCGCGAGGACCGCCTGCAGGAGGAGCAGCAGGCCGGAGCGGCGGAGCGGCGCCAGCGCATGGTCAAGCTGGCGAGCGCCGGTGCCTTCCTGGCCCTGGCCGTGGTCGCGGTCCTGATCGTGGTCAGCAGCGGCAACAGCAGCGGTGGTGACAGCGGCAACATCGTCGAAGCCAAGGAGGTCGACCAACTGCTGGCTGGGATCCCTCAAAAAGGGATGGTGCTTGGTGAGCCGAGCGCCAAGGTGGCCGTGCTCGAGTTCGGCGACCTGCAGTGCCCGTTCTGCAAGGGCTATTCAGAAGAAGTGCTGCCCCAGGTGATCGAAAACCAGGTGCGGAGCGGTGAAGCAACGCTCGACTTCCGCAACTTCACGATCATCGGCCCGCAGTCGAAGCCGGCCGGCGCCGCCGCGATCGCCGCCGGCGAACAGGGGCGGGGCTGGAACTTCGTCGAGCTCTTCTACCGCAACCAGGGCAGCGAGGACTCGGGCTACGCCGATGACGCGTTCCTCACCGCGATCGCCAAAGCCGCTGGGGTCCCGAACTTGGCCAAGTGGAACCAGGCGCGCAAAAGCCAGGCCGTGATCGCGCGGGTCGAAGCGACAAACGCCCAAGCCGAAGGCCTCGGGTTCAGCGGCACTCCCTCATTTGCTCTTGAAGGACCGGGGGCAAACGGGGTCGAAGCCATCGACACGCCGGAATCGGTCGATGCGCTCGAATCGGCAATTGAAAACGCAGGGGAATAATGGCTGGGAAAAGAGCGGCAAGCGGAGCACTCCTGGTGGTGTTCGCGATCGCCTGCACTCTGCTCAGTCCCGCCGGCGCCGCCGCGATCAGCGGTCCTGAAATCGTCCAGCGGCTGAGCCAGCAGCGCGAAGCAAACGGCATCCCGGGCGGGCTGGTCGAGCGCCCGGAATGGTCGGCCGATTGCGCCAAGCACAACTACTACGGCGAGCAGACCGGCGAACTCAGGCACTCGGAGGATCCGAACAGCCCGTACTACAGCGCCGAAGGTAACTGGGCGGCCGAAAACAGCGTTCTCGCCAGCGGCTCCAGCTGGAGCCAGGGAAACCCGTGGGAGGAAGCGCCGATCCACCTGATCCAGATGTTGGCGCCGCCGCTGAGCGAAATGGGCGCGGCTGAAAACGACCACCACAACTGCGCGACGACCTGGCCGGGGTACCACCGGCCCGAACCCACGAGCCTCACCACCTACAGCTATCCCGGCAATGGCGTCTCCGGGGTCGTACCGACCGAGCGAGCCGCTGAGTCACCAATGGTGCCGGGTGATCAAGTCGGCCTGCCTGAAGGCACCGCCACGGGTCGCTATCTCCTGGCCTATCTCTCGGGTGTCGATCCCAGTGACGCTCCCGATGTCACCGTGACTGCGACGCTCTCCGTCGGTAGCGATGCCGTTGATCTGCGCGTGGTCGACTCGACCAATGAAGAAGTCGGCGGCTACATGCCACAGCCCTCGGCCTTCCTGATCCCGGCACAGCCGCTGAAGCCTCAGACGGCCTACCAGGCGGACGTCAAGTGGTCGATGGAGGGCGCTCTGCTCTTCGATCAGCGCTTCGGCTTTACGACCGGCTACAACCCGGGTGAAGCGATCGTGCCGATCAAAAAGAAGCACCGCAGCCGCTGCGCGCACTACTCACGAGCCGCGCGCTCGCTGCGACGACGCGCCAACAAGGCCCATCGTCGCCACCTGTTGGCCCGTTCACGCCATCTCAGGCGCCTGGCGAGGCAGAAGAGCCAGCAAGCGAAGCATTGCCGGGCTCATTCACGCCCAAGTTGACATAACCACCATTATCGTGCGTTAGGTCGGTTTGACAAGGGGGACGGTCTGCCTCACATAGACTGCCGCCCGATGCGCCGCCCCGTCTACGAACCGATCACAAAAGGCGTCCTGCTGGCGCTCTTCTCGGTTGCCGTCGCCAGCATCGGCGCGGCGTTCTTCCTCAGCGCGCTCCCGCCGGCCTCGCCGGACCTGCTGCAGAGCTTGGCCCTAATCGGCGCGATCCTGCTGCCGGGTTATGTAGTCGAGGTGATCTGGCTCGTCCCACGCATGGGCCGCAGCGAAGAACTCGAAGAATGGCTCGGCTTCATCGTCGGTGCCGCGATCGCCGACCTGCTGGCGATCGCCGTCGCCCTGCTCGGTGCCCAGCACCGCCTTGCCGGCCACTCCAACTCGCTCGATGACCTAGGTCTCGCCTTTGTCGTCGTCTCCCTAGTTGTCCTCGCCGGGGTCCTGGTCGCCCAGCCACTGCTGGCGCATCGCTTTGCCGGCGCTGACACCGACGGATAGATACGACACAGGCACGCTGCGAGCGCCGAGGCACCCTCCGGCGCCCCCAGCCGTACATTCACAAGGCACTACGAACCGTCAGTCCTGTCTTCTGCCCTTACCCGGCCGGACCCAACGGATTCAATACCTACATTGCGCCCCAGTCGTTGCCTTTATTGACTCCGGTTAATCCAGCTTCCGCTTCGCCTTTGATAAACGCTTCACTGGAACCAAATTTTAGTTTGGCTCCGAATAATGCTTGTTCTATTTTTCCAGCTTCACTAAATGTGTTAGAGGACTGTTTCGGGTTAATCGCATCCGTGGAGGGACTCGCCACTACAAGGCTACCTGTTAAGTCGACAGTTTCTGGTAGTGAGCAGGTTCCACCAAATTTGACAATGGAGAAGGCAAGCGTTAAGGCTTTCGCCTGTTCGGCAGTGGCTTTGCTGTTAATCGACGGCTCCGCTATGACGTAGGTTTTGCCTTCGTGTTTCTTTACGAAGGTGGTTCCTTTTATAGTAATGTGATGTTCAGATTCTTTGTTAAGTTCTTTGTTACAAACTGTTAGTTCTTTGCCCGTTAATTCACCTTTGACGTTGATTTCATGCACTTTGCAACCTGTAAGTAACACAGTTGCACTACCGTATCCACCTTGTTTCATCGTTCCGGAGATGTAGTCTTCGTATTCGTTTGCGACAAAGCCTTCAGTCACTTCTCCACTGCTGCATGCGATCTCAGCACTTTTATTAGGAATTAAAACTATTCTTTCTCCCACAAGTTTTCCAGAAATAGTTTCTTTGGCTAACCCTTTAGGCGTTTCCGCTCCGCCTATTAAGAAGAACCCTGCTTCGCCCGAATAAAATTCATCGCCCAGGTTTAAGTTTGCTCCCAGGGTCGCAGGAGCCATTACTCCTGTCAGCGCAAGTATCGCCAGTAGTCCCAGTCCGAGTGTCTTAAGTCCACGTCTTCCTAACATGCTTGCTCCTTCGCTTGAAGTTAGACGAGCCGAACGGCCCGTCCAAGCCAGCATCTTTCCTGACCGCTCCGTAGTCAAGAACTACTGAGCGGTGCTACAGGACCGCACTGCCAGATACCAGCGGGCGCACGATCGGGGGCGCCTTTGGCAGCTGTCCCTGCTCGACTCGCTCCAGATTCAACGGAGAGCCCTCGATCATCGTCACGATGTCACGGTTGCAGTGACAGCCGTCGGCGAGGAAGCGCCAGGGCTTCTCGAGGCGGTCTTGCCAACCGGCCAGGCCTGCCTCGTCGGCGCGTACGTGCTCGATGAAGAGCAGCTTGCCTCCCGGCCTGAGCACCCGCGCCGCCTCGCGCAGCGCCAGCTCTGGGTCGGGGACCGTGCAGAGGACCAGGGTGAAGACGGCTGTGTCGAAGCTGTCATCGGCGAACGGGAGCTCCTGTGCTGAGGCCTCCACGATCTCGACCCCTCCCCTGCCCGCGGCTTTCGCGCGAAGTTGTTTGATCATATGAGGGTCGGGCTCGACCATGACCAGCTCGCTCACCGCCTCGGGATAGAGGTCGAGGTTGACGCCGGTCCCGGCGCCCAGGTCGACCGTCCTGCCGCTTGCGCGGGACAGGACCTCTCGCCGCATGTCCCGCAACCCGTTCTCCTCGGTCGCCTTCAGACCGCGGTCGTAGAGGGCCGCGAAGGCGCGGCCCCAAGTGGCGTTGTAGATGGCTCCCATCGTCAGATGTCTACGGCGGAGCGGTGAGCCAGGTTCAGGCGGCGTCGCGCTGAGCTGGCGTGATCTCTGGCTCGGAACCGGAGTCTGACCCGGGCTCGCTGGCCGCCGCGCGATCCTCATAGGCCTGGCGAGCGCTGTGGTCGACCTCGGTCATCAGCTTGTCGACCTTCATCAGGCGACCGAGGCCCTCGCGCCAGCCGCGCGGCAGGTTGGCCACGAGCTTGAAGAAGACGCCGTTCTCGCGCGGCACCCAGACGTCGAAGCGCGGCACTTCCAGCGCGTCGACGATCTCGTTGGCGACGTCGGAGGCCTCGACCGGGCGGATCAGCCGCTGCCCCACCCCGGCGGTCAGCTCGGTGTTGACCACGGTCGGCATCACGCAGGCGATCTCGATGCCGCTGCCGCGCAACTCGGCCCGGGCTGCCTCGCTGATCCCGACCACGGCGTGCTTGGTGCCGGAGTAAGTGGCGATGCCGGGGAAGCCGCCCTTGCCGGCCTGCGAGGCGAGGTTGACGATGTGGCCGTGCCCACGGGACTGGAAGCGCTTGATCGCCAGCTGCATGCCGACGATGACGCCGTAGATGTTGATGTCGAGCTGGCGTTTGAGTGAGTCGTCCGACTCCTCGGCGAGCGGCGTGACCGGCATGATCCCGGCGTTGTTGATGACCACGTCAAGCGGGCCCAGCTCGCGCTCGGCGGCGTCGAGGAAGGCGGCAAAGGAGTCTCGGTCGGTGACGTCGAGCGGCAGCGCGACGGTGCCGCCGCCCAGCTCTCCCGCCGTGCGCTCGGCCAGCTCGAGGTCGAGGTCACCAATCGCGACGCGGCAGCCCTTGCGCACCAGTGCCGTCGCGGTCGCCTTGCCGATCCCGCGTGCACCGCCGCTGATCGCCACGACCTTGCCACTGAGGGACTGCCGCTGCTTTGCCATCGGGACCTCCTTCTCGGCGAGCGCTAGGCCGCCGGCTTGTAGACGGTGACCACGGCGGCGCCGCCGAGGCCGATGTTGTGCTGCAGCGCCAGCTTGGCGCCCTCCACCTGCCGCTTGTCGGCTTCGCCGCGCAGCTGCCAGGTCAGTTCCGAGCACTGCGCCAGCCCGGTCGCGCCCAGCGGGTGGCCCTTGGAGATCAGCCCGCCGGAGGGGTTGACCACGACCTGACCGCCGAAGGTGGTTGCCTCTTCCTCGACCAGCTTGTGCGCCTCGCCCTCGGCCGCGAAGCCGAGTGCTTCGTAAGTGATGAGCTCGTTGGCGCTGAAGCAGTCGTGCAGCTCGCAGACGTCGACTTCCTCGGCGGCGACGCCGGCCTCGGCGTAGGCCTCGTTGGCGGCCTGCTTCGACATGTCGGAGCCAACGATCTTCATGCAGTCGGTGTCCTCGGCGAAGGTCGAGCTGAGGTCGGTGACCATCGATTGACCGGCGATCTCGATCGCCCGGTCGCCGAGGCCGTGCTCTTCGACGTAGCGCTCGGAGGCGACGATCGCGCAGGCCGAGCCGTCGGAGGTGGGCGAGCACTGCAGCTTGGTCAGCGGGTCGTGGATCATCCGCGCGCCCTTGATGTCCTCGAGGCTGTACTCGTCCTGGAACTGGGCATAAGGGTTGTTGACCGAGTGCTTGTGGTTCTTCCAGCCGATCCAGGCGTAGTGGTCGGGGTTGGAGCCGTACTTCTGCATGTGGTCGCGGCCGGCGTTGCCGAACATCTGCGGCGCCGGCGGCGACTGCTCGGGGTCGCGAATCTCGAACATCCGCATCGCGTGCTTGTCGAGTGCGTTGGTGCGGTCGGTGTACTTGACCCCGAGGCTGCCTGGCTCCATCTTCTCGAAGCCGAGCGCCAAGGCGCAGTCGGCGAGGCCGCCTTTGACCGCCTGGCGGGCCAGGAAGAGTGCCGAGGAGCCGGTCGAGCAGTTGTTGTTGACGTTGACCACCGGGATTCCAGTGAGGCCGAGCTGGTAGAGCGCCCGCTGGCCGTAGGTGGAGTCGCCGTAGCAGTAGCCGGCGAAGGCCTGCTGCACGTCCTCGTAAGGGATGCCGGCATCGGCAAGCGCCTTCTCCCCCGCCTCCTTCGCCCAGTCGGGGTAGTCGCCCTCCTTGGTGCCGGGCTTCTCGAACTTGGTCATCCCGACCCCGATCACGAACGTGCGGTTGCTCAAAGTCTGCTCCTGTGTCGCCGCGAGCGCCTGCCGCGGTTTGGCTGGTCAGCCAGGAAATCTACCGGTCGGACCGGTGCGGTGGCGATACTGGGCTCAGTGATCGTTGATTGCGGCGTCTACGAGAAGGGTCGGCGGCGAGAGGGAAAGCTCAGCCTCGAGCAGGCTCACGAGGCATCGCGCGCCGAGGACGCCTTCGTCTGGCTGGGTGTAGCCGAACCCTCGGCGGAGGAATTCGGGGTCATCGCCAAGCAGTTCAACCTCCACGAGCTCGCCGTCGAGGACGCGGTCAAGGCCCAGCAGCGACCCAAGGTCGAGCTCTTCGGCGACACCCTGCTGGTCGTCGTCAAGACGATCAACCGCCCCGACCCCAGTCAGGCGGTGGAAGTTGGGGAGCTGCTGCTCTTCGTCAACTCCGACTTCATCATCACCGTCCGCCACGGCGAGGGCGCGCTGAGCTCGGTCCGCGAGCGGGTCGAGCACCGCCCCGACCTGCTCGCCCACGGCACCGGCGTCGTTCTCTACGCGATCCTCGACCACGTGGTCGACGACTACGGCGACGTTGCCCAGGCGGTCGACGGTGAGATCCAGGCGGTCGAGCGCGAGGTCTTCTCCGCCGAGCGAACCAACCCGGTCCAGCAGATTTACAAACTCGAGCGCGAGGTCCTCGACCTCTACCGGGTCGTCTCCCCCCTGCTCGAAGCCGTCGACGAGATCAGCGAAGGCCAATTCGAAGCGATCCCCAGCGCGCTAGACGACTACTTCCGCGATGTCCACGATCACCTGCAGCGCGTGACCGGTCGCGTCGCCGGCTTCCGCGAGCTGCTGGGCGGCGCCCTGCAGGCGAACCTGACCCAGGTCTCGGTGCGCCAGAACGAGGACATGCGCAAGATCTCGGCCTGGGTCGCGATCGCCGCCGTGCCGACGATGGTCGCCGGCATCTACGGGATGAACTTCGACCACATGCCGGAGCTGCACTGGCGCTACGGCTACTTCACCGTGCTGATTCTGATCGCCCTGGTCTGCCTGGCGCTGTACCGGCGCTTCAAGCGCGTTGGCTGGCTGTAGCGGGATATGGGCTGAAAAACTTGACTAATCCTTGATCTACCGCCACTCTCACAGGGGTGAGACCAAGTCGAAAAGCAATTGGCCTCTTCCTGCAGGCCTCGCTCGCGACACTGGCCCTGGGTGCGGTGCTTGCCAGCGGTGCAATCGCCAGTCCTGCTTGGCGATTCAACGGCACTGAACTGTCCGGCTCGGAAACGATTGCCGGGGACGCCATCCTCAGCAATCTCACGATCCCCGGCCTGACCACGAGCTGCAAAAAAATGCACTACGAAATGACCATCTCGAATGTCGGGGGAGTCGGCAAAGCCGAACTCAAAGCGCTGTCCTTCACCACCTGCTTCACGAGCAGCAAAGAATGCACGGTTAGCAAAATCGGCGCCGAAAAACTGCCGTGGGCGGCGCACTTGACCACCGTTGGCGGCTCCAACTACCTCTTCATCGAAGGCATCAAAATCGGCATCTTCTACGCCGGTGAAGCCTGTGTTCTCGGTGAAACCCTGGTCACGGCGACCGGATCGGCCGCAGGGCTTTTCGACAACACCAGCGAAACCTTCAGCCTCAACTCGGCGAGCTCCAAAGCGACCAAAGCCGTGCTCAAAGCACTCAGTCAATCGATTGATTGGAACGGCGTTTTCACCACCGAAGCGCTAGGCATTCACAAAGGGCAGTCCCTGGAAGTCAGCTAGCCGCGCGCCCTGCATCTCGCTCTCCGGGGTTCGGCCAGAGCAAGAAGGACGCGCCGGCAATGACGATGCCGATCGCCGTAGCGAGGGCGCGCTGGCCGGCCGCGTGCAGGGCGGTCTCCCCGATTGAGTCGGCGAGCAGCACCGCGTAGGTGGTGATCGCTGCGGTGAAGAGCGCGTACTGGACCGTCAACAGGCCGTAGGCGAATCCCGTGGCGATCGTCAGGGCGACGGCGACTGCCACTCCACTGCCTCCCAGCCACTCGGCCAGCGCCGTCGCGAAGACCAGACCCACCGCTGTCCCGACCGCGCGCAGGATCAAGCGGCGGAAGGTCTCGTCTTTCTCGGGTCGCAGGACGAAGAGGATCGTCAGCGGGATCCAAAAGCCGTGTTCGTGCATCCCGATCAGCCAGTAGATCGAGACGCCGACGGCGAGGGCGGCGCCGAAGCGCAAGCCGTGGCGGAGGCTGGTTGAGCTCAGGCTCAGGTTCGAGCGCAGGGCGGCCAGGGCGGCGCGGCTGTTCCATCCCTCCGCTCCCCCCTCCTCGCTGCGGTCGCCGGCGATCCAGACGCATACGGAAAAGGCCGCCTGCAGTAATCCCCCAGCCGTCGCGAGCAGGAAGGCTGCGCCGATGTCGCCGAGGTCAAGCGGTAGGTCCTGGGTGATGACCAGGGCCAGCGCGATCGAGAGGCCCGCGATCGAGAAGCGCAGCGAGACCGAGAAGCAATAGCCGGCCGCGGCTCCGACGACCGCGATCGCGAGGATCGCCGGCAGGGCACTCGATCCGGTCAGAACGCCGAGCGCCGCGGCGAGGCCGATCAGCGGCGCGACCGCTGCCTGCCAAGCCGCCCGGGTGCGCGCGGGCGCGTCGAGCGCCGGGAAGCCGGCAAGCAGCGCGCCGGTGCCGATCGCACCCTTGGTCGCGCTGCTCAAGCCGAGCTCCAACAGCAGCGCCAGTCCGACCGGCACCGCGACCAAGGCGCCGCGCCGCAGTGCCGGCCCGGGCTGGCTCGGGCCGATCGCCAGTAGCGGCGAGGCCCTTAGGCGACTGGCAGTGCCGGCGGCGTTGAAGAGCTCCACGCCGCAAGTCTGCCGCTGGTGGCGGCGGCGAGCGAGAAGGTCAGGGAGTACGGGAGATGCTTGCGGCGATAGCAGGGGCAGGGGTTGTCCTCGCAGGCGACCCCGTCGTTGTCGCCGTCGAGGCGGTCGGGATCTTCCTGTGGACCGCCGTGCCTGAGGAAGAAGAACTGGGCGGCGCGCTGGGTACTGAAGTTGGCGCAATCCTTATCGGCGGCCGAGGCCGTTGCCGGCAAGAGCAGCGCCGCGGCGACCACCAGGGTGGTGAAGCAGGCGAGAAACAGCTTGCGCAGGGCTAAGTGCACGATTCGAACTCCTTTCGTTCCTGGACAGAGACGGGAGCGATCTTAGGAGCAGAAGCGTGCACAAGGTGGCCCAAGTACCCTGGTGGGCCGTGCTTTTCGCCGCCTTGAGCACCGATCCGGCCGCCGGGGTCGGCATCTTCGCCGCCCTTGCCGCTGGGGTGGTCTCCTTCCTCTCCCCCTGCGTGCTGCCGCTGGTTCCCGGTTACCTTTCTGCCGTGAGCGGCGTCTCGGCGGCCGAGCTGGAGACCGCGGGCTGGCGACGCATCCTCGCCCCGAGTCTGCTCTTCGTCGCCAGCTTCTCCGCCATCTTCGTTGCCGAGGGGCTGACCGCTACCGCCCTTGGCTCCGCCTTCCAGGATCACGAAGAACTGCTCAGCAAGATCGCTGCGGCCTTGATCATCGCCATGGGAGTGCTTTTCGTCGCCTCGCTCTTCGTCACCCGCCTCAACCGCGAGTGGCACGTCGAGGCTCTCCTCGAGCGTGCCGGCAGGGGCGGGCCGATCGTCGCCGGCGCCGCCTTCGCGATCGCCTGGACCCCCTGCATCGGGCCGACCCTCGGCGCGATCCTCACCGCTGCCTCGCTCTCGGGCTCGGCCGCCCACGGCGCCCTGCTCCTCGTCGTCTACTCGGCCGGCCTGGCGATTCCCTTCCTGCTCACCGCGATCGCCTTCTCGCGCATGACCACCGCCTTCACCGTGGTCAAGCGCCACTACCAGGCGATCGTCGCCACCGGTGGCGTGATCCTGATCGCGATGGGCGTGCTGATCTGGACCAACGAGCTGACCCAGCTCAACTCCGAAGCCCAGCGCTGGCTCTCCGGCCTCGGCCTCGATTTCTGGAACTCGGTCTAGCGCGGCCCGGATTGCAGGCTAATGAATTCTTTTGTCCGAGGTGATCGCTAACGTGCGATAATTAGGAAGGATGGTCGTGGGGATCAACGTCCGCTGTCTTCACAGGCAGCATCCGCTGAGATAAGCGGCTAAGGCGTCCCCGGTCCATCCTTCTTTGTCGCAGGGCCAGGGAGGGGCGAGATGTTGTACCGCGTCTATGTCGACGAGGCAGGAGATCGAGGCATCTCAGCCGCTTCCAACCGGCATTTCGTAGTTTCGGCTGTGATCGTGGCTGACACTAGCGATGCCCTTGTTCGTGCTCAGCTTGCGGAGCTTCGAACAGCCCTGAAGCGGCATCCTGGACACGTTTTGCATTTCGTCAAGTTCAGCCACTCCCAGAGGCTCAAGGCCGTTCAAGACATCGCCGGCTTTTCGATCGCATCGATCGTCAACGTCGTCATTTATAAGGACCTCATTGGTCAACCGATGCCAGCGGGAGACATGGCCTACATATCTCGCCCCGATCCGATGTATCTCTGGGCCCTTCGCCTGCTACTGGAGCGCGTTTCGTGGTTTGTCGTAGAAAACGGCGGTGCAGAAGTCATTTCCACGTTCGCTCACCTCAGAGGATTCGAAGCAAAGAAGCTCCACGACTATCGCCAAGCGCTCGAAGTCTCAGATGGAGTGGCGATCAGGTGGGATGTCTTTGATGGTCACCCCTTTCGCATTGAGAGCCCGAAGTCAGTCGAATTGCTGCAGGTAGCCGATACCGCGGCCTCGGCGTTGTTTCGCGCAATTGAGCCTGATGACTTTGGCAACACCGAGAGGCGATATCTCGAAGAGCTCGCCCCAAAAATCTATTGCCCCTCCGGGAAGGGGAATGTCACGTCATATGGCCTAAAGGCCTTCCCGTCGGATGTATGCCGCGAGGGAGGGCCACTCGCCTTCCTGCGAACCATCTGCGGATAGGCCGTTAGCTATTGGTCGGCACGACGGTCTCGATCTCCTGGCCGATCGCCTCGGTCTCTTCGAGCCCCTCCCCGTCGAGGTCGCGAGAGCAGACGATCCGGAACCGCCCCGTGCCGATCTCCGCATCCGGCACAACCGGCAGCCCGCGGATGTGATCCCAGCCCAGCCGTTCGACCTCGAACGGGTTCATCCGCACCTCGGCCGCCGGGAAGGGGCAGTTGGAGTTGTGCTGGTCGATCGCCTTGGAGATCGCCTCGAGGTTCTTCGCCTCAGGAGAAGCCATCGCGGAAAGTCTAAGAGGGCCGTCCAGCTAGAGGGTGCCGCTGGTGTCGTACGCCTCGCCCGGCTTGGCTCCGAGCGCCAGGAGGCGCAACCCGTCGGGACCCGGCGTGACCTTGCGTTTGACCGCGGGGCCGACGCGGACGATGTGGTCGGGGCTGAGCTCGTAGCGCTCACCGTCGGCTTCGAGCGTGCCGGAGCCGCGCAGGGCGACGTAGACCTCTTCCTGGCCCAGCTGTTGGGGGCGCTTGGCAAACATCTGGCCTCCGAGGCCGTCCTTTGAGTGATCGTGCTCTGGGTATTCGTCGGCGCCGGGATCGAGGTCGACGATCGAGATGCCAAAGGCGCTGATGCCGAGACCGGCGGCGACCTGCACCATCGAGACCTTCTCGAAGTAGCCGTCAATCGCGTCGAGGTCGTCAATCTTGCTGTGGGTCACGTCAGCCATGCCGACACGCTACCCGGCTCTCGGCATCTGAATCGCCGTCCCCCCGCCCTCCTACCATCGAACCGTGGCCTTTGAGCGGACCGTTGCCCACCTCGACATGGACGCGTTCTACGCGTCGGTTGAGCTGCGGCGGCGGCCGGAGCTGAAGGGAAAGCCGGTTGTGGTCTGCGGCTCGGGGCCGCGGGCGGTGGTGACGACGGCGAGCTATGAGGCGCGCAAGCTGGCTGGGATCCACTCGGCGATGCCGGCGGCCGTGGCGCGGCGGCGGCTGCCCGATGCGGTCTACCTGAGGCCGGACTTCACGGCCTATCGCGAGGCCTCGGTGCAGGTGATGGAGGTGCTGCGCAGCAACGCGGAGACGGTCGAGGTGGTTGGGCTCGACGAGGCCTATGTCGACCTCACCGGGCTCTTCTCGCCGAAGGCGACGATGCGGCGGATCGTCAGCGAGATCGGCGAGCAAACGGGCCTTACCTGCTCGGTCGGCATCTCAGAGAGCCGCATGCTGGCCAAGATCACCAGCGAGCTGGGCAAGCCGGCTGGCCTGGTCGTGCTCTCACGTGAGGAAGGACTGGAGCGCTTCGCCGGCGAGTCGCCGGGCCTGATCCCGGGCATCGGGCCGAAGACCGTGACCAAGCTCGGCGGAATGGGCATTCGCACGCTGACAGAGTTGCGCGTCCAGGATCCCGAGATGCTCGAGCAGTCGTTTGGCCCGCGCCAGGGGCGTTGGCTGCACCGCCGCGCCCAGCTCGAAGACGAGACACCGGTGACGGTCGTGCGCGAGACCAAGTCGCAGTCGACCGAGATCACCTTCGATGTCGACGTCCGCGATCGCGCCGAGCTCGAGGCCCATCTCCGACAGCTCTCCGAAGAGCTCTGCCGGCGGCTGCGCAAGCGCGAGCTGCGGGGCCGCTCGATCGGGATCAAGGTGCGCCTCGACGACTGGACCAACATCACTCGCTCGCACAGCGTCGCCGAGCCGACCAACGATCTATCCGTGGTCGGGCCGATCGCCCTCGACCTCCTGCGGGCCTATGACCCACCCCGCCCGGTGCGCCTGCTCGGCGTGCGCGTCGCCTCATTCGAGAGCGAAGCGGAAGAAGCGGCCGAGCCCGAAGAAGAACGCGATCAGCTGCAGCTCGGCTTGACCGCCTGAACCGCCCGTCCCACTTCACAAAAACGCTTGGATCGTGTGCGAAGATTGCTCGGGTGAGCGCTGACAGACTGACCGGACTCGACTCGTCGTTTCTGCACATGGAGCGCGCCGGCGCCCACATGCACGTCGCCTCGACCAGCATCTTCGACGGGCCGGCGCCGAGCATCGGCGAGTTCCGCGACCACATCGCCTCGCGGCTGCATCTGGTGCCGCGCTTCCGCCAGAAGCTTCGCTTCGTCCCCTTCGGCCAGGGCCGGCCGGTCTGGGTCGACGATCCCCACCTCAACATGGAGTACCACGTGCGCCAGACCGCGCTGCCAGCGCCGGGCTCCGAGGAGCAGTTGCGCAACCTGGCCGCCCGGATCTTCTCCCAGCAGCTCGATCGCAGCAAGCCACTCTGGGAGCTGTGGCTGGTCGAGGGCCTAGACGGCGACCGCTTCGCGATCGTCGGCAAGAGCCACCACGCGCTCGTCGACGGCATCTCCGGCGTCGACATCACGACGGTCCTCTTCGACACCGAGAAGGAACCGGACAACCCGCCGGCCCTGCCGCCCAAGTGGGCGCCGCGGCCCGAGCCGACCGACTTCAAACTGCTCGGCGACGCCCTGCGCGAGCGCGCCACGAGTCCGCAGGAGATCGTCCGCGGCGTGCGGGCGGCACTGCGCGGGCCGCGCCAGGTGATGCGCGGGGTCGGCGCGACCAGCAAGATGGTCAGCGCCGGCATGGCCGCGCCCTCAACCCCCTTCAACGTCGAGATCGGCCCCCACCGCCGCGTCGCCTTCGTCCGTAGCGACCTCGCGGCGCTGAAGCAGATCAAGAACCAGCACGGCGGCACCGTCAACGACGTCATCCTCTCGGTCGTCGCCGGCGCGATCGGCAACTACCTGCGCGCCCGCGGCCACGACACCGAGGACCTCGAGATGCGGGCGATGGTGCCGGTCAGCGTGCGCGCCGAGGAGGAGCGCGGCGCGCTCGGCAACCGCATCTCGGCGATGATGGCGCCGCTGCCGATCTGGTGTGAGGACCCGGTGCAGCGCCTGCACCTGGTCAGCGAGATCATGGGCGACCTCAAGGGCTCCGGCCAGGCGGTCGGGGCCGAGATCCTCACCCGCATCGTCGACTTCGCCCCAACCACGATCGCCTCGCAGGCCGCTCGCCTGCAGCCGGCGCAGCGCTTCTTCAACCTCGTCGTCACCAACGTGCCGGGGCCCCAGTTCCCGCTCTTCGTACTGGGACGGGAAATGGAATCGATCTTCCCGATGGTGCCGCTGGCCCGCCGCCAGGCGCTCTGCGTCGGGATCATGTCCTACAACGGCCAGGTCGACTTCGGCCTAATCGGCGACTACGACGCGATGGCCGACCTCGACAGCTTCGGCCTCGACCTCGAAGGGGCGATCGCCGAGATCGCCGGGGCCGCCGCCACCGGCTCTCAGGGCAGCAGCCGCGCCGAGACGCGGAATGGCGCGCTGTCGGTCAAGTAGGCCCAGTCGAGCCGCCGGGCGCTGAAGCCCGAGGCGCTCGTGTCAGCGTTGACCAAAACCGCCGTGAGTCGCTTGAAGCGGCCGGGGTGAGACAGGTGCACGGTCATCGAACCGCCGTTCTGCTCGAAATCGAGGGTGCTGACGACGTGGCCATGGCGCTCGTTGCCGGTCCTTCCTACAAGGGCGAGGCCGGCCGCGACTCCGCGTGGGGCCACGGCGTAAACGGCGACCGCGCGGCCGCTCCCCGCGTGCACGTGGAGCAGCTGGAAGGTGGTGTGGTTGAGCGAGCGGCTGAGGACGCGGCCGTTGAGCGGCAGGCTGCCCTGGCGCGAGACGTCGGGGTATGAGCTGCCCTCGGGAAAGACCGTGTCGGTTCGCCACTCGGGCAGGTCACGGGCGAAACGGGCGAAGTCGCGGCTGAAGTCCGAGCTACCGGCGGCCTCGATCGCTGAGTTGTAAGCCGCAACCGAGAAGCCGCCAGGCTTGGTGTGCACGGCACGGGCCCAAGCGTCGCGCACGATCGCGCGCCCATAGCGGTGCGCCAGCCACTTGTTCCAGACCGCCGAGCCGTACTCCTTGATCGAGTTCGCGGTCAGCGGCGTGTCGTAGCGCTGGACCCAGCGCCGCACGTAGCGCAGGTAGTCGTTGATGCCGTTGTAGACCTCGTCCTCCATCCAGACCGCGCTCGACTCGGCGAACCAAGCGTCCTGGTAGGCGTCGTAGCCGAACTGGAGGATGTGGTCGTACTCGTGGGCGATCGTCACCTCGAGGTCGTGCTCGGGCGTGGTGCCGGGGAACTCGCTCGGCGCGTAGTCGTTGTCGAGCACGAGGTAGCCGTGTAGGTGGCGCGGCAGCCGGTGCCCCTTCGTGCTCTGGCCGCGGTCCGGCGCCGCATAGCCGAAGAGCGCGCCGCCGATCTCGTCCAGGTAGATGTCGGTCTTGCCGTTGCCACCGCCCTTGCGGCCGTCTGAGCGGGGCTCGCGCCAGCCGAGCTTGCCGTTCTCGATCGAGTGGACGTGTTCGGCCACTGCCTGCACCCGTTCCACGTAGTCAGGTACACCGTCGCCGTTGCTGTCGGTCGGTTTGGGAGCATCGATGCCCTCGGCGACCCAGTGCACGCAAAAGTTGCGCGTGCAGGCTGGCGAGCGCGGCGCCTCGGGCACGGTGTAGGCGTTGCGGTTGGGGTCCGGGTGGTCGGTGGGCCGCGCCGCCGGAGCGTGAAAGAACCACTGGCTGCCGGCGCTGGCGCTCGCGGGCACGCCAGCCAGGACGGCGAGGGACGCCAGCGATGCTCCTATCAACCGCCAGCGAAACCGCACGCGCGGCAATCTACAGGCGCGCTCAGCGTTCGGCGGCGATACTTCAGCCCTGACTTTCGCGAGGACACTGACGTGCGCGTAGCCCTGGCCCAGATCGACCCGACCGTCGGCGACGTCGACGGCAACGCGGCAAAGGTCGCCGAGTGGATCGGCCGGGCCGAAGCCGAGGGCGCCGAGCTGACGATCTTCCCCGAGCTTTGCATCCCCGGCTACCCGGCCGAGGACCTCTACCTGAAGCGGCACTTCGTCGCCGCCAACCAACGCGCGATCGAGCAGCTCGCCGGCGCGGTCCGCGGCACGACGGCGCTGGTCGGCTTCGCCGAGCCGGTTGTTGGAGGCGGGGACTTCCGCCACGCCCACAACTCGCTCGCCGTGCTCGCCGACGGCGCCGTTCAGGCGATCTACCGCAAGAACAGGCTGCCCAACTACTCCGTCTTCGATGAGCAGCGCTACTTCGTCCCTGGCGTCGAGCCGGCGACAATCGAGCTCGGCGGCACCCGCGTCGGCCTCACGGTCTGCGAGGACGTCTGGGTGCCGGGGCCGCCGGCGCAGAGCGAGGCAGCAGAGGGCGCCACCCTGATCGCCAACCCCTCGGGCTCGCCGTATCACCGCGGCAAGGGCAGGGAGCGCGAAACGATGTTCGCCGGGCGCGCCCGTGCCTACGGCGCCGCTTTCGCCTTCTGCAACCTGGTCGGCGGCCAGGACGAGCTCGTCTTCGACGGCCACAGCTTCATCGTCGACGCCGAGGGCACGGTGCTCGCCCGCGCCGCCCAGTTCGAGGAGGAGCTGCTGGTCTGCGAGGTCCCCTCCCCTGCTCCTGCCGATCTCGCCGCGCCGCTCTCCGACATCGCCGAGGTCTACGCGGCGCTGACCCTCGGCCTGCGCGACTACGTGCGCAAGAACGGCTTCCGCCACGTCGGCGTGGCGCTCTCCGGCGGCATCGACTCCGCCCTGGTCGCCCTGCTCGCGGTCGATGCGCTTGGGCCGGAGAACGTCAGTTGCGTGGTCATGCCCTCGCCGCATTCGAGCCCTGAAACACAGCAGGACGCGCGGAATATCGGCGCCAACCTTGGTGTTGAGCTGCTCGAGATCCCGATCGAGGCGGCGATGGCGGAGTACGAGAGCGCTCTCGCCGCTTCATTCGACAGCGCGAACGGTGGTGTTGCCGTCGAGAACATCCAGGCGCGGATCCGCGGCAACATGATGATGGCGCTCTCCAACGAGCACGGCTGGCTGATCCTCACCACCGGCAACAAGAGCGAGATGTCGGTCGGCTACGCGACGCTCTATGGCGATATGGCGGGCGGCTTCGCGGCGATCAAGGACGTGCCGAAGACGCTCGTCTACGACCTCGTCCGCCACCGCAACCAGAGCGCCGGGCAAGAGCTGATCCCGGTCTCGGTCCTCGATAGGGCGCCATCGGCCGAGCTGCGCCCCGACCAGCTCGACAGCGACTCCCTCCCCCCCTACGAGCTGCTCGACCAGATCCTCGAGTCCTACGTCGAGCGCGATCAGGGTCGTGAGGAGATGATCGCCGCCGGGCTGCCGGCCGAGGTGGTCGACGAGGTCGTGCGCATGGTCGATCGCTCCGAGTACAAGCGGCGCCAGGCGGCGCCCGGGATCCGGATCACGCCGAAGGCTTTCGGCCGCGACCGCCGCTTGCCGATCACAAATAGGTTCGGCGGCTAGTCAGGTTCGAGAGCCAATCTCGGTAGGCCTCCGCTTAACTTTTCGGGTGAAGAGCGGTGCCGCTGGCGCCTCCAGGCTCCCGACCGAAAAGTGCAAGACGCTCCGGCCTACTGAGATTGGCTCTTGGGCACTGGCCTAACGGCGATCGTCATTTGAGCGAGGGCGCAAAGCCGGTCTTCTGCATCGAGAATTTCTGCGTCCCAAACCCAAGTGGTGCGGCCACGGTGGCGGGCCCTGGCTTTGACTTCGGCATGTCCTTCGGTGACCGGGCGGATGAAGTTGACGCTGATCGACTGGCCCATTGCCATCATCCCGTCTCCCATCACGGCGAGGGCGGTGGCGCGCGAGCAGACGCTCTCGACCAGGCTCGACATCACGCCGCCGTGCAGGAGGCCGACGGGCTGGCGCAGCTCATCTCGCATCGGCAGACGCACGCGCGCGTGGTCCGGATCGTCGTCGAGCCATTCCGTGCCCAGCAGGGCGTCGAAATGGGAAAGCAGCCCGCGCGGGTCGTCGCTCATCGCCGCCAGCTTAACCTCAGGCACGCCCTTGCCGGGAGCGGCTCGCGTAGGCTTCCCGATCGGTGGGGTTGACCGACGACCAGAAGGCAATGCTTCGCCTGCTCGCGCAGCGCGAGGAGGGCTACGACGACATGGCCGCGCTGATGGGAATCAGCGTCGAGGAAGTGCGTGAGCGCGTCAAAGAGGCGCTCACCGAGGTTGAGGAGCCCCCTGCGCCCGAGCAGGAGCCCGAGCCTCCGGTCGCGCCCACTCCCACGCCGCCTGCAGAGCCAGTGCCCCCCGCCGCGGTGGAGCCTCTGCCGGCTGCGCCCGTGGAACCCACGCCGGCGCCGGTCGCCCCGGCAGAGCCGGCCGCCAAACCAGCTGCCGCCAAGAAACGCTCGGCCCAAATTCCCAGCCTCAAAGTTCCCAAAGACCGCGGCGCCCTGATCGGGCTCGGAGCGGGCGCCCTGGTGGTCATCGTGCTCGTGATCGTGCTGATCGTCGGCGGTGGCGGCGGCGGTTCGAGCTCACCGGAAACAACCTCAGGCGAAGCCGCCCTGGCGGAAAACGCCAGCGCTGCGGCGGAAAACAAAAACTTGACCCAGGCGATCCTCAGTGCTGACGACGGCAGCGACGCCAGCGGCCAGGCGATCTTCGGCCGCTTCAAGAAAAAGGTCCTGCTGCAGGTGACCGGCGAAGGGCTCGACCCGTCGAGTAGTGGCGAGTCCTACGCGGTCTGGCTCTCGCACTCGGGCCAGGCGATGGTCCCAGTCGGCACGGTCAAGGTCAAAGACTCCGGTCAGCTGGCCGCCCGCTTCGAAGTGCCGCCCACGGTGCTAGTGCTGGTGGCGCGTGGAGCATTCGACGAGATCCAGGTCACCCGCACTTCCGACAGCCAGCTCAGCGCCGCGATCGCTCAGGCGCGCAAAACCAAGAAGGAATCCGCTTACACCGGAACGCCGGTGCTGAGCGGCAAGATCACCGGGCCACTGGTCGGCGCCGGTGGCAGTGCCAGCAGCAAATAGGCCTGGGCTCGTTTAGGTCAGCAGCTTGCCGGGGTTCATGATCCCAGCGGGGTCCAACTGCTGCTTGACCGCACGCAGCACGTCCAGTCCCGTGCGGCCGACCTCGGCCTCCATGTAGGGAGCGTGATCGCGGCCGACGGCGTGGTGGTGGGTGATGGTTCCTCCAGCGGCGACGATCGCCTCGCAGGCTGCTCGCTTGACCTGGCGCCACTGCTCGACCTCAGCCCCCTCGCGCGAGCGCGAGATGAAGGTGAAGTAGAGCGATGCACCATCGGCGTAGGCGTGCGAAAGGTGGCAGAAGACCAGGCCCGGCGTTCCCTGTGCGGCCAGGGAGTTGCGGATCGCGCCACCCACGGCCGCGTGCAGGGTCGCAAGCTCGCTCCAGGTGTGCGAGGTCTCGAGTGTCTCGACCATCGCCCCCATGCCCATCAGGGTGTCGCGCAAATACGGGCCCTGGTAACGCCCGTGCTCCCAAGAGCGGCCGGCCGACTGCCCCAGGTAGACGCCGCCGCCGCGGTGCAGCTCGCGCACGCTCAGCGCCCGGCGCCGGGCGACCGACTCCTCCTCGCCCTCGAAGCCGACGATGACCAGGGAGCCGCCGCGACGGCGGCGCAGGCCCAGGTAGCCGCCGAAGAGGCTGCCGGCGAGGCCGCGCGGTCCCGAGAGCGCCAGCGAGACCTCGGTCTCCTCCTCGTCGGAGATGCGGATCACGTCGGGCAGGCCGGGCCCCTGGGCCAGCCTGCGCACGATCTCCGCCCCCGCCTCGAAGCTCTCGGCCATCCAGGCCTCGTAGCGACGCTGCTTCGGTGCCGGTCGCACCCGCACGGTCACGTCGGGGATCACGCCAAAGACCCCCTCGGAGCCAACCACGACCTCGCGCAGCGCCGGGCCCGCGGCCGTATGCGGCGTCGCCAGCGTCTCCAGGTCGCCGGCGGGCGCGACCAGGCGAACAGAGCTGACTAGCGAGTCGAAGCGCCCGTAGCCGCTCGAGGCCTGCCCGGCCGAACGGGTCGCGGCGAAGCCGCCGATCGTGGCGTACTCAAAGGACTGCGGGTAGTGGCCGAGCACGAGGCCGTGCTTGCCCAGCTCGGCTTCGGCCTCGGGCCCGCGCAGGCCGGCACCGAGGCGGGCGGTAAGCGAGCGGCGGTCGACCTCAACTCCGCGCAGCCGCGTCAGGTCGAGGCTGATCACGCGCTCGTGATCGCCTCGCAACGGCTCGACCCCGCCGACCACGCTGGTTCCACCGCCAAAGGGGACGACTGCAACGCCTTCCGTCGCGCAAAGCTCCAGAACGCGTTTCACCTCGGCTGCGTCGCCGGGGAGCACCACCGCGTCCGGAGCCGCGTCGAGCTTGCCGGAACGAAGACGGGCAAGATCAACGTAGCCGCAACCGGTGGCGTGGCGTAGGCGGTCCTCCCTGTCGGTGAAGACGTTCTCCTCTCCCACGGCTTCGATCAGCGCAGGCGGCAGCGCCTCAGCCGCCGGCAGGTCGAAACCAGCGAGCTCCGGGAGAGGCGATGCCGGCCGCAACTCGCCGATGCGCTCCCGCAGGGTCGCCAGCGCCGGTCCGTCGAGCTCGGGCGTGATGGCCGGGTCGCCCCAGCCCCACCACTTCGAGTCGCGGCGCGGGCTTGGCGACTTTCCGTCCCTATAGGGGGGGTAACTCGCCAAGCTCACCCCACTCCGCCCAGTGCTCGGCCGAGTCCATCTAGGGCTTCGTCGAGCAATGAGCCCTGGCCGCGCCGCATCATCGGCGAGCCGAGCCGCGAGAGGCCGCGGAGCGTCTGCGCGGCCTCGATCGTCACCTCGGTGCCAGCCGCGACATCGCTAAGGGAGATCCCGATCTCGTAGCGCTTCAGGTGCCGCTCGAAGGGCGTGTCCTCGATCATCTGCTCCCAGCCGAAGCGCTCGCCGTCGGCGTAGTCGCGACAGCGAAAGTCGGCCCGCACGCCACGTCCCTCGGCGGTGCCGAGCACCTTCGTCCACTGCGTATCGCTCCCCTCCCCCTCGACGCTCTCTACTCGCATCGTCCGCGGCCACCAGCGGGCCAGGCTGTAGGGGTCTGAGACCAGCGCCCACACCTCCGGGCGCGGCGCGGCGATCGTGCGTCGGCGAGTGACCCGTGGCACGGAGCGTCCGTCAGTCGCCGGCGAGGCGACGAAGGTCCCTGACAAGCAAGAGGTGCTTGAGATGGCTCACCGTCGCCGCCAGGCTCTCCAAGCTCTCCAACGCCTCCTTGCGGCGATCGGGATTGCGCGAGCGCAGTGAGGGACCGAGCAGTGCTTCCAACAGGTTCGCCTCGCGGTCGGCCGAGGAGCGGAAGACGCGCAGGTTGCGCGCAGCCACCCCGACCCGCGAGAGCTCGTTGGCCGAGCGGACCACTTCGCGGTCTGTCTCGTCATAAACGGTCTTGCCCTCGCGTTTCTCGGGTTGGACGATGCCGAAGTTCTCCAGTTCGGCGATCAGCTCCTCGCGCGCGCCGGTCTCCTCGATCACCTCATCGAGCGTCAGGTAGGCGCGCGAAGTGTTGACCAGGATCGCCCGCCGCACGGCCCCGCTGGAGGGCCGCTTCTCGCTATTGCCGCCGGCCGGGACGAAGTCGCCACCGGCCGCCAGCTCCTGGCGGATCACCCGCAGCGGCAGGAACTCGTCGCGCTGCAGGCGCAGGATGGTCCGCAGCCTTTCCACGTCGGACTGGCTGTAGAGGCGGTAGCCACCGGCGGTGCGCCGCGGCGTCAAGAGCTTTTGGTCCTCGAGGTAGCGGATCTTCGAGATCGAGACGTCGTCGAACTCGCTCTGCAGGATCTTGCAGACGGCGCCGATCGTCAGCGCCTTGCGCGGGCGCGAGTCGCGCTGCTGGCGGGCCTGCTGCTGCTCGGAGACGGCCATCGCTACTTCTCCAGGTAACTGAGCTTGTACTTGCCGACCTGAATCTCGTCGCCATCGGCAAGGCGGTGCGACTCGATCCGGCGACGGTTGACGTAAGTGCCGTTGAGCGAGCCGAGATCGTCGATGTAGAGGCCGTCGCGGCGGCGGACCAGCAGCGCGTGGTTACGGGAGACCGTGACGTCGTCGAGAAAGACGCCGGCATCGGGGCTGCGGCCGATGCTGACCCGGTCCTCGCTGAGCGGGAAGCTCTCACCGGCACGGCCGCCGCCGGCACGGATCACCAGCGCCGCGCCGCTGCGCTCGACCGTCTCGTCGATGTCGACCGGCTGCATCTCGCCGGTTTCGTCAACGGTGTAGGTCATCGTCGTCGGTTCATCGCCGCCCCCGCCATCGCCCTCGGCAGGGCCACCGACGAAGGCGCCGCACTTCTGGCAGTAGTTAGCGCCCTCGGGGTTGACGAACCCGCATTCAGGACAGTGGACAGCCATCTCGAGTCCCGCTCAGGCGGCGGAGTCGTCCTCAGAGGAGGGCTGTTTGCCGGCGAGGATCTCGGTCAGCTGCGCGACGTCATCGCCGGAAAAGAGCGACTCGCCCTGCTCGCGCTTCTGTCGCAGCCGGTTGACCAGCTCCGCCCGCAGGATGTCGATCTTGCCGTGCAGGACGCGGCGCTTGTAGGAGATCTCGTTCTCCTCCTCGGTGAGCTTGTCGATCAGGTCCTTCAGTTCCTCATCGCTGAGCGAACCAAGATCGGGAAAGGTGTCCTCCATCTCACTCCTTAGTTGCGGGTCTTGACCCCAGCTGAGGTCGGTCAGACGATTATAGGTCCGTCAGCCAAAGGTTCAACTGAAGGTTGAAGGTTGATTCCTCCTTTGCATGCTGCGGACTTCGCGGATCCCCGTTTGGGCGTAGAGGACGGTGGCCACGATCGCGAAGCCGAGGCCGACGATCAGCAGCGCTGAGGGCACCCAGCCGGCGAAGACCATGGCGAAGAAGATGCCGCCCATGATCGGGAAGACGGAGATCCGACCGGGCCAGTTGACCCGGATCTCGACCCCGTGGCGCAGGCCGTACTGGGCGAGAAAGAGCATCACCAGCTCGCGGGCGGCGAGCAGGGCGAGGGCCCAGCGCGGCAGCAGCTCGAAGTTCCAGCAGACGACGGCGCCGGAGAGGATCGTGAGGCGGTCGACGAGCGGGTCGAGGATCGAGCCGAGACGGCTGTACTGGCCGGTGACCCGAGCCAAAAAGCCGTCGAGGTAATCGCCGGCGGCGATCAACCAGAAGACGATCGCGGCCGGGGCGCTGCGGCCATCACCAGATTCGAAGGCGAGCCAGAGGAATAGCGGCAGCGCTGCGAGTCGCAGATAGCCGACCGCGTTGGGAATCGTCCACGGGTTGAGCGGTTCGCCCTTCTGCACCTGGCGCGGCGGCGGGCCGCTGCGGTCGAGGCCGAAGAGGCGGCGGATGCGGCCGCGGCCGAAGGGCGCCGTGTCAGCCATCGGAGGCCCGTGGCTCCCGCGCCGCCGCTAGTACGCCTTGCCGAACACCGCTTCGACGACCGCCGGCTTGCCGGTGAGTACACAGGCGCTGCCGGGCGCTAGCTGCTGGTCGAAGGGGATGCACCGAACCGAGACCTTAAGCTCTTCGAGGATCGCGGTCGACTCCGCCGCTTCGCTCCAGGGCGCCCTGACGAAGCCACTCGCTGCGGCGTCCTCCTCGCCGGCGAACCACTCGCGGAATGCGTCGGCGCCCTCGATGTCCCCTGCCGTCCTCGCTGCCAACCGCTCCGCGGCGAGCTCGAAGTAGCCAACCTGCATCAGCTCGAGGATCGGCCCTATCTTGGCCCCGATCTCTCCGCGCGGCACGCTCTCCATGCTGAGTTCCTCATCGTCTCGACGCCGCACCGCGACGACCCCCTGGTCAAGATCGCGGGGGCCGATTTCGATGATCAGCGGAACACCCTTTCTCGTCCACTCCCAGCGCTTCGCCGGCCCCTCACGATCGCGAAAGTCGGCCAGCACGCGCAGCGGCCCGCCCTGGAAAGACTGCTCGCGAATCTCGGCCGTCAGCGCCTCCACCTCGGCACGGACGGCATCGTCGTCCTTGCCCCGCAGCACCGGGATGACGACGACCTGTTGCGGCGCGACCGTCGGCGGCAGGCGCAGGCCGAGATCGTCGCCGTGGGACATGATCAGAGCGCCGAGCAGGCGAGTGGAGACGCCCCAGGATGAGGTGTGGACGAGCTGGCGCTCGCCGTCTTTGTCGAGGAAGTCGATCTCGGCCGCCTCGGCGAAGCTCTGCCCCAAGTAGTGCGAGGTGCCGGCCTGCAAGGCCTTACCGTCCTGCATCATCGCCTCGATTGAGAGGCTCATCACCGCGCCGGGAAAGCGCTCTTCCTCGGGCTTCTCGCCGGTTAGGACCGGCATCGCCAGGAAGGACTCGGCGAAGCGGCGGTAGACCTCGAGCATGTCCTCGGTCTCGCGCCGCGCCTCCTCCTCGCTGGCGTGCGCCGTGTGGCCCTCCTGCCAGAGGAACTCGGTGGTCCGCAGCAGAATCCGGGGGCGCATCTCCCAGCGCACCACGTTGGCCCACTGGTTGACCATCAGCGGCAGGTCGCGGTAGGAGTTGATCCACTTCGCGAACGACTTGCCGATGATCGTCTCCGAGGTCGGACGCACGATCAGTGGCTCGGTCAACTTCCCCCCAGGCCTCAATTTGCCGGGGTCAGCGGGGTCCTCTTCGAGCCTGTGGTGGGTCACCACTGCCATCTCCTTGGCGAAGCCCTCGACGTGCTCGGCCTCCTCTTCGAAGTAGCTGAGGGGGATGAAAAGCGGGAAGTAGGCGTTCTGGGCGCCGCTGGCCTTGATTTCGCGATCGAGCTCGGCCTGCATCAACTCCCAGATCGCGTAGCCCCAGGGCCTGATCACCATCGAGCCGCGAACGTGGGCCAGTTCGGCGACCTCCGCCTCGCGGACGACGCTCTGAAACCACGCCGGAAAATCCTCCTCGCGGGTCGGCGAGATTCCTTTCGAGGCCATTGCGGCGAGTCTATTTACTCAGGCGCGAGTGAAGCGGCGGCCGGCTGTGGGTGAGGCCTCCTCGTCGAGCAGGACCTTGTCCGACTCGCCCTTTTCGGCCGCTTCGTGCTCCATCCGCGCGATCTTCTCGGGCGTCAGGTCACCGGCGTTCTCGGCCTCGATCTTGGCCAGCCAGGCCGCCCCCTCGCGCGACTCGTTCTCATCGAACTCGACCGCGCCGCGGTCGAGCGACTTGTCGATCTCCTCGAAGAGCGTGTCGACGAGCTTCTCCTGGGGCACCTTGCGCAGCGGCTTGCCGTGAGCATAGATCAGGCCCTCGTTCTTGGCGCCGGCGATGCCGAAGTCCGCGTGCGAGGCCTCGCCGATCCCGTTCACCGCGCAGCCGAGCACAGCGACCTCGATCGGCTCCTCGTAGCTTTCCAGCCGCCGCTCGATTTCAGCCACGACCGAGTCCATGTCGAACTGCAGGCGGCCGCAGGTCGGGCAGGCGATCAAGACCGGGCCGCGCTCGCGCAGCTGCAGCGCCTTGAGGATCTCCCAGGCGACCTTGACCTCCTCCTCGGCGTGGAAGGTCGAAAGACTGATGCGGATCGTGTCGCCGACCCCGTCGGCGAGCAGCGTGCCCAGGCCGACTGCCGACTTGAGCGAGCCCGACCACTTGGTGCCGGCCTCGGTGATGCCGAGGTGCAGCGGGTAGGGGATCTTCTCCGAGAGCAGGCGATTGGCGGCGATCGTGTTGGGCACGTTGGTCGACTTGATCGAGACCTTGAAGTTCTCGAAGTCGAGACCCTCCATGAGCTCGACGAACTCGACCGCGGCGGCGACCAGCGCCTCGACCGGGCTCTCACGCTCGAGTGCGTGCAGGTGCTTGGGCAGGGAGCCCGAGTTGACCCCGATCCGCATCGGCACGCCGGCAGCGTTGGCACGCTCAGCAACCTCGGCGACCTTGTCGCGCCCACCGATGTTGCCGGGGTTGAGGCGGATGCAGTGGGCGCCGGCGTCGATCGCCTTCAGGGCAAGGGTGTGGTTGAAGTGGATGTCGGCGATCACCGGGATCGGCGAGTCCTTGACGATCGTCTTCAGCGCCTCGACGTCCTCGTCGCGCGGCACCGCGCAGCGCACGATGTCGGCGCCCGCATCGGCAACCTTGCGGATCTGCTCCATCGTCGCCGCCAGGTTGGCGGTCTCGGTCTTGGTCATCGTCTGCACAGCGACCGGGGCGCCACCACCAATCGGCACGCCGCCGACGAATATCTGCCGCTTGGAAGCCATGTGCAGAGCCTAGCGATGGGGCTTGGTTGCGCGGATTGAACCTTGGCCATGGGTGGGGCGTATGCAGAAACGCATGGGGACGCAGACCTGCGGCAAAGGGAGAGCGGCCGGCAGCCGATGGCGGGCGAGCCTCGGCCTGCCCCTGCTCGTCGCCGCGTTGTTCCTGCTCACCGCCGCTCCCGCCCAAGCGACCTTCCACCTGATCAAGGTGCGCGAGGTGCATCCGGGCACCAGCGACGACAGCTACGTCGAGCTACAGATGTTCGCGGCGGGCCAGAGCCTGCTCAGTGGCCACTCGATGACGCTCTACAGCGCCAGTGGCTCGCTGACGCACAGCTCGACCTTCTCCTCTTCGGTCCCCAACTCGGCAAACCAGCAGACGGTGCTGATCGGCGACACCCGCGTGCAGGAAGCATTCGGCGTTGCCCCCGACCTCGTCGACAGCGGCCTCACGATCAGCGCCGCCGGCGGTGCCGCCTGCTGGAATGCCGGGGGCATACCGGCCGATTGCGTCGCCTGGGGCAACTTCAGCGGTGGCGCCGCCCTGCAGCTGGCGACGGGCACCACGGTGGGATCGCCCGTCTCCCCCGCTGGCATCACCGCCGGCAAGGCGATCCGGCGCACGATCGAACCGGGCTGCCCGACCCTGCTCGAGGAAAGTGACGACAGCGACAGCAGTGCCACCGACTTCTCCGAGGTGACCCCCGCACCGCGCAACGACGCCAGCCCGATCGGCGAGCACACCTGTGCCGGCGCCCCCAACACCGCGATCGATGACAAGCCGGCGCTGCGCTCGAACAGCAGTAGTGCCGAATTCACCTACGAAGCCCCCACCGCGACCAGCTACGAATGCAAGCTCGACACAGCTGTCTTCAGCACTTGTCCGCTGGGCGGGCCGAAGGAATACACGGGCCTCGCCGACGGCAGCCACACCTTCCAGGTGCGCGGCGTCAACGCCTCCGGCCCTGACCCAACCCCGGCTAGCTACACCTGGACGGTCGACACCACTCCCCCGGTCACCGCGATCGACACCCACCCGGCCGACCCGAGCCCGGGCGCCACCGCCCAGTTCACCTACCACGCACCGAACGAGCCCGGCACGAGCTTCAAGTGCTCGCTGGACGGCGCCCTCGCGTCTGCCTGCCCGACCAGCGGGATGACTTACCACGGTCTCGCCGACGGTATGCACACTTTCGCGGTTGAAGCCACCGATGGCGCCGGCAATCAGCAGCTGGCCCCTACCGAATTCAGCTGGACCGTCGACAACTCCCTGCTCGACACGACGCCACCGCAGACGACGATCGAGTCGGGACCACCGGATCCGAGCGAAAGCTCCAGCGCCAGCTTCACCTACGCCTCAAACGAGCCGGGCTCCAGCTTCGAATGCTCGCTCGACGGCGCGCCCTTCACGAGCTGCCCGGTAAGCGGCACCTCCTACAGCGGCCTGGGCAACGGCTCCCACGCCTTTCAGGTGCGCGCCACCGATGCAAGCGCCAACACCGATCAGACCCCCGCCGGCTACAGCTTCAATGTGGCGCTCCCGCCGCCGACGCTGCCAACGCAGTCCTCCCCACTCCCGGCGCCGCCGGCCGTCCCTCCTCCCGGCAAGACAAAGCCGATAGCGCCAGAGACGACGCTCGCCAAGCCCGCCACCAGGACACATGACCGCACGCCGACCTTCCGCTTCAGCGCCAGTAGGCAAGGTGCGAACTTCCAGTGCAAGCTCGACGGTGGCGCGTTTCACAGCTGCCGCTCCCCCTTCACCACTAAGAAGCTCAGCTTCGGATCGCACACCCTGCAAGTACGTGCGGTGACGCAAGACGTGACGGACCCCACCCCCGCCAAGCTCAATTTCAAGATCGTCAAAGGCTGATCGGCTCGATGCGCAAGCTCGGGATCCTGACTGCGGCGCTGACGTCACTGCTCGCTCTGACCTGGCCCGCCGCCGCATCGGCCACTTTCCACGAGATGTCAATCCGCGAGGTGTACCCGGGCTCGCTCGCTCAACCGGAATCCGAATACGTCGAGCTGCAGATGTGGGCTCCGGGCCAAAACCTCGTCGGAGGTCACGTTCTGAAGACCTACAACGCGAGCGGCGCCGTAACCAGCACGAACACCTTCGCCAGCGATGTGTCGGGCAGCGCGAATCAGAGCACCATCCTTCTCGCCACCTCCGGAGCGGAAACTGAGTTCGGAGTGAGCGCTGACACCGCTCTGTCCACCGGCAAGCTCGACCCGGTAGGAGGCGCAGTCTGCTGGGAAAACCTGGACTGCGTTTCTTGGGGCAACTTCAGTGGCGCCCTGCCCAGCCCCGCTGGTACTCCCGCGGCGGTGATCCCCGATGGAATGGCCCTGCGCCGAACCATCGCTCCCGGCTGCGCCACCCTGCTCGAGCCCACCGATGACCATGACAACAGCGCCGCCGACTTCTCCCCTGTCTTCCCGGCGCCACGGCCCAACTCGGTCGCACCCAGCGAGCGCCGCTGTCCCGGCAACGTCGAAGGCGGTCCCGCCGGCGGAGGCTCGGCGGGACCGAACCAGAAGGGTGCGCCCCAGACAACCCTGCGACACAAACCCGGCAAGAAGATCAGCGACCGCACGCCGGCCTTCCGCTTCACCTCCAGTGAGCCCCACTCGGCCTTTCAGTGCAAGCTCGACGACAAGCCCTTCCGGCCCTGCCGTTCACCCTTTACGACCAGGCCGCTGACGCTGGGCTCGCACATCTTCAAGGTCCGCGCCCGCGATGACTCGGGCAAGCTCGACCCGAGCCCGGCCTCCTACGGCTTCAAGGTCATCACGAGGAAATAGGCCAGCGCTCAGCGGACGTTGAAGCCTTCGCCGGTGAGGCGGCCAATGTCGTTGGTGAGGCCGATCACGACGAGCATCACGACCAGGATGATGCCGACGACGCTGGCGAGCTCCATCACTCGCAATGAGACCGGTTTGCCGCGAACCTTCTCGACCAGGCTCCAGAAGATATGGCCGCCGTCGAGGGGGAGGAACGGGAAGAGGTTGATTAGCCCCAGCGAGAGGCTGACCACCGCAAGAAATGTCAGCGCCGCGGTGGCGCCGAGCTGGATCGTCTGATGGCCGACGTCGCTGACGCCGACGACCCCTGAGATTTCTTTGCGTTCCTTGGCATCGAAGATCCTCGCAAAGCGCGTTGAGGTTTCCGTGACGATCAGCCAGGCAAAGTTGCCAGCGCGACTCACAGCGGTGCCGACGCCAATGGCCTCTGGCCGGCTGTCAAACGAGAATCCGACGAGGGTCTGTTTCGCTGCGGCGCTGTATTCGGGGTCAGCGGAGACATTCTCCACGTTGCCATCGCGCTTGATCGTCAAGGTCACCGGGGTAAGGGCGGTGCAGCCATCTTTCTGTTCGCCGGCGCACTGGTGAGTACCAATCTCTTCGCGAAAACGTTTGATTCGCGCTTCACTGTCCAGGCCGCGATAGCGATGGCCGTCAACGGCGAGGATCCTGTCGCCCGGCTTGAGGACGCCGGCCGCAGGCGTCTTCGGTACCACTTCTCTGACGCTCTGAGTAGGAACGGAGGCGTTCGTCAGGGCGACGACGAAGAGGATCGCCAAGCCGAGCACGATGTTGACCGCAGGCCCAGCCCCGATCACGACAATTCGCTTCCAGACAGGCTGGCGGCAGTAGGCGCGATCGGCGACCTCTGGAGGGACGTCCTCCTCCGCGGTCATGCCGGTGATTTTCACGTAGCCGCCGAGCGGGATCGCCGCCACGCCGTACTCGGTCTCGCCACGCCGTACGGAGAAGAGCTTGGGGCCAAAGAAGAGGAAGAACTTCTCGACCCGCATCCCGGTCGCCTTGGCCGCGAAGAAGTGGCCCGCCTCGTGAACCATTATGAGCAGGCAGAACCCGCCGAAGACCAGCAACCAGCTCATACCCGTGCCAACCCCCCAACTTCCTCTTCGGTGCGGCGCCGCGCCTCGGCGTCGACCGCGAAGAGGTCCTCGAAATGGGTGGGCTGGACCGCCGGCATCGCCAGCAGAACCCGCTCGATCAGGGTCGGGATCGTGGTGAAGCCGATCTTGCCGGCGAGGAAGGCCGCGACCGCGATCTCATCGGCGGCGTTGAGCACGCACGGCGCGGTCCCTCCCGCCCTGCCGGCGTCGAGGGCCAACCGCAGGCAGGCGAAGGTCTCGAGGTCCGGCGGCTCGAAGCCGAGCTGCCCGACCGCGGCCAGGTCGAGCCGCGGCACCGCGACATCGGCACGCTCGGGGTAGTGCAGGGCGTAGGAGATCGGCACGCGCATATCCGGATGGCCGAGGTGGGCCATGGTGGCGCCGTCGTTGAGGTCGATCAGCGAGTGGACGATCGACTGCGGGTGGACGACGACCTCGATCTGCTCGAAGGGAACGCCGAAGAGGTGGTGCGCCTCGATCGCCTCGAAGCCCTTGTTCATCAGCGTCGCCGAGTCGATCGTGATCCGCCCGCCCATCGCCCAGGTCGGGTGGGCAAGCGCGTCCTCCACGCTGACACCCTCGAGGTCGGTACGACCGCGGAAAGGTCCACCAGATGCGGTGAGGACGAGGCGGTCGATCGTCCCCGGCGCGCGCTCGGCGCCGATCAGCTGGAAGAGCGCCGAGTGCTCGGAGTCGACCGGCAGCAGGCGCGCCCCGGTCGCTTCGGCCAGCGCCATCGTCAGCTCGCCACCGATCACCAGGCTCTCCTTGTTGGCCAGGGCGACGTCGATCCCCTCACCTAGGGCGACGATCGTCGGCGCCAGTCCGGCGGCGCCGACGATGCCGTTGAGGACCAGGTCGGGCTCAGAGGTGAGGATCAACTCGCGGATGCCCGCCTCACCCTCGAGGACCTGACCGTCCCAGGCGCCGCGCGCCGCCCGGGCGGAATCGACATCGGAGAAAGCGACGGATCTGACGCCGTGCTCGCTTGCCTGAGCAAGCACGCGCTCCCAGCTCGAGCCAGCCGCCAGGGCGACGATTTCGAGCTCGTCGGAGGCGGCGACGATTTCGAGCGCCTGCGTGCCGATCGAACCGGTGCTGCCGAGGATTGCCAGCTTCTTCATCTAAGTCAGTGTAGGAAGCTCAGTAGACCAGCTGGACGGCGAGGTAGTAGCCGACGACGACGGTGAAGAAGACGGCGTCGAGGCGGTCGAGGATGCCACCGTGGGGGCCGAAGAGCGTGCCGGTGTCCTTGGTGCCGAGATCGCGCTTCAGCATCGACTCGAAGAGATCGCCGACCGGTGCAATCGCCGCCACCGCGGCGCCGATGATCAGAGCGTCAGCCCCCGAGAGCCAGTCCTGGTAGAGCCCGGCGAACCAGAAGGCCATCGTGCCGATCAAAAAGCCGCCTAGCAGCCCCTCCAGGGTCTTGTTCGGGGAGAGACTCGGGGCGATCTTGTGCGAGCCGAACATGCGCCCGGTGGCGTAGGCGCCGGTGTCGGCGGCGAAGGTGCCGACGAGGACGTCGATCAGCAGCGCCGCGCCGTGGTGGGGCAGATCGCGCAGCAGCACGGCGTGGACCAGGGGGATGCCGATCCAGACGATGCCGAGCAGCGTCACCCCCATCGAGACCGTGATGCCGTCGCGGTGCTCGTGGTCGGCGCCGAAGAAGAAGAGCACCGGGAAGGCGGCGGCGAGGATCAGCAGGACGTTGAAAGCGGTGCCGAAGTGGGCGGCGAGGATCAGGGCCGCCACCGAGAGATAGGCGGCGCGGGAGATCGGTCGCGCCGCCGCCGTCATCGCCAGGTACTCGCGCAGGCAGAGCACGCCGACGCCGACCATGGCGATCGCGAAGACCAGCCCGCCGGCGACCGTGATCGCGATCGCGAAGAGGATCGCTGGGATCGCGAAGAGGATCCGTTTGGCCGTCTCGCCGCTGGCGCCCCGTTTGCGGCGCGGCCGGCGCGGGGGCCTTGGCACGCGTTTGGGGGTCGGCTCGGAGCCGAGCAGGTCGTCGTCGAATAGGTCCTGCATCAGGTCCTCGCCCCGAAGCGGCGCTGGCGCGCCTCGAACTCGCGCAGGCACTCCTCGAGCGCGGCGCGATCGAAGTCCGGCCAGAGCTCGTCGCGGAAGACCAGCTCGGAGTAGGCACACTGCCAGAGCAGGTAGTTGGAGATCCGCTGCTCGCCGCTGGTCCGGATCAACAAATCGGGATCGTGCATCTCGGGCGCGTAGAGGAGGCGCTGGAACTCCTCCTCGGAGTCGCCCTCGAAGTGCCGTGCGGCGTCGATGATCTCGGCCCGACCGCCGTAGTTGAAGGCGACGAAGAGGGTGATCCGCTCGTTGTCCTCGGTCATCTCTTCGGCCCACTCCATGCGGCGAGCAAGCTCCTCGGAGACGCCATCGCGGCGACCGATGAAGCGCATCCGCACACCCTCCTCGTTGAGCTCGGGCGTCTCGGAGGAAATCCGTTCGCCGAACATCGCCATCAGGCCCTCGACCTCGGCCGCCGGTCGTGACCAGTTCTCGGTCGAGAACGAGTAGACGGTCAGCTCCTCGATCCCCAGCTCGACCGCGTCGCGCAGCCGCGCCTTGACCGTGTCGGCTCCCGCCCGATGCCCCTCTACGACCGGCAGGCCCTGGTTCTGGGCCCAGCGCCCGTTGCCGTCGGTGATGATCGCCACGTACCGCGCGGAGGCACTCACACCTCCAGGATCTCCTCTTCCTTCCCCTTGAGGAGAGAGTCGATCTCGGCGATCGAGTCGTCGGTCTGCTTCTGCAGCGCGGACTCGGCGCGGCGCTCGTCGTCCTCGCCGACTTCGCCCTCGTTTTTGAGCTCGCGCAGGTCCTGCATCACGTCGCGGCGGATGTTGCGGATCGCGATCCGGCCCTCCTCGGCGACACCGTGCACCACCTTGACCATCTCGCGACGGCGCTCCTCGGTCAGCTCGGGGATTTGAAGGCGCACGACGTTGCCGTCGTTGCTCGGCGTCAGGCCGATGTCTGACTCCTGGATCGATTTCTCGATCGCCCCGATCGAGCCCTTGTCGAAGGGCGTCACGGTGAGCAGGCGGGCATCGGAGGTGGCGACGTTGGCGAGCTGCTTGAGCGGCGTCTGGGCACCGTAGTAGTCGACCATGATGCGGTCGAGCAGGTGCGGCGAGGCGCGCCCCGTGCGCACCGTAGCCAGCTCGCCACGGCTGGATTCGACCGATTTCGTCATCCGGCCTTCGGCGTCCTTGAGCAGTTCGTCGATCAGCTCCACTGGGCCCCCGTTCTCGTTACCCGGCGGGTGCGCTGGAGACCAGCGTGCCCACCCTCTCGCCGCTGACGATCCTATCTATGTTGCTGGCGTCCCCCATGTTGAAGACGTAGATGGGAAGGTCGTTGTCCATGCAGAGCGAGAGCGCGGTCGAGTCCATCACCTTGAGCCCGCGCTCGATCGCCTCGCGGTGGCCGATCGCGGCGATGAACTTGGCATCGGGATTGGTCGCGGGATCGGAATCGTAGACGCCCTCGACCCCGTTCTTGGCCATCAGGATCGCTTCGGCGTGGATCTCCAGTGCCCGCAGCGCCGCGGCTGTATCGGTGGTGAAGAACGGGTTGCCGGTGCCGGCGGCGAAGATCACCACGCGGCCCTTCTCGAGGTGGCGCATGGCGCGGCGGCGGATGTAGGGCTCGGCCACCTCCTTGACGTCGATTGCCGAGAGCACGCGCGTGTGCTCCCCCGCCTTCTCCAGCGCGTCCTGCAGGGTCAGCGCGTTGAGCACCGTCGCCAGCATCCCCATGTAGTCGCCGGTGGCGCGGTCCATGCCCTCGGCCGCGGCGGAGAGGCCGCGGTAGATGTTGCCGGCGCCAACGACGATCGCCACCTCGACCCCGCGGGCGCGGATTGCCGAGATCTGCCCGGCGATCCGCTTCACCTCGCCCGCGTCGGTGCCGTGGGAGAGGTCGCCCATCAGCGCCTCGCCAGAGAGCTTGAGCAGGATGCGTTTGAACTGCGGGTCGTTGGCCATCTAGGCCCGCGAGCCTATTCGTCGCCGACGCGGAAGTAAGCGAAGCGAGCGATCCGCACGTTCTCGCCGGTCTTGGCGGCGAGCTCCTGGCGCAGCTCCTCGATCGACTTCGAGTCGTGCTTCTCGGCGTTGACGTGCGACTGGTCGAGCAGGGCGACTTCCTGTCCCCACTTGGCCAGCTGACCCTCGACGATCTTCTCGACCACGTTGTCGGGCTTGCCTTCTTCGCGCGCCTTCTCCTCGAAGACGCGCTTTTCAGCCTCGCGCTCCTCGGCGGAGATTTCGTCGGTCGTCACGTACTGGGGAGAGGTCGCGGCGACGTGCAGCGCGACCTCGTAGGCAAATGCCTTGAAGTCCTCGTTGCGGGCGACGAAGTCGGTCTCGCACTGGACTTCCACCATCGCCCCGACCCTGTCGTTGGCGTGGATGTAGGAGGCGACGACCCCCTCGTTGGTCCCCCGCCCCGCGCGCTTGGCGGCAGAGGCCTGTCCCTTGACCCGCAGGATCTCAACCGCCCGATCGACATCCCCGTCAGCCTCGGTCAGCGCGGCCTTGCAATCCATCATCGCCGCCCCGGTCTGATCCCGCAGCGCCTTCACATCAGCAGCCGTAACGCTCATTTGCTCTCCCCCTCTTTCACGTCCCCAGAAGCTTTCTCCTCCGCAGCGGGCTCGGCTGGAGCTTTGTCCTCCACCGGCGCAGCCGGTGCTTTCTTCTCCGCGGCGACTGGAGCCGCCGCCTTCACCTCGGGCTCGGCCGCTTTGGCCGGGGCCGGGGCTTTAGGCGCTCCGTCCGCGGGTGGCGGTGTAGGGGGTACCGCCCCCGAGGACGCTTTAGCGACCGGAGGGGGTGGTGGGTCCCCTGCACCGACAGGACCCGCGGTCGAGCCGCCTGAACCCTGACCCGAAGAACCCTGCGCCTGCTGGCCCTGGGCCGGGGCACCCTGCTGCGCCTGAGCCGGCGCCGCCTGCTGAGCCTGCTGTTGTGCCGCCTGAGCCTGCTTCGCGGCCTCCGCTTCAGCCGCCGCCTTCTTTTTGGCTTCCTCAGCCGCGACCCGCTCCTTCTCTTCCTCCTCGCGCTTCTTGCGCTCTTCTTCCTCCTTCTTGCGCCGTTCCATTTCAACGGCGATGCGCTTCTCCTCTTGGACCCGCCAGGCGCCGGAGCCCTCCTCGACCGCGCCGCCGATCGTGCCGATCACCAGCTGGCAGGAACGGATCGCGTCGTCGTTGCCGGGAATCACGTAGTCGATTGGCTTCGGGTCGCAGTTGGTGTCGACCAGGCCGATGATCGGGATGCGCAGGCGGGCCGCCTCGCGCACGGCGATCTCCTCGGTTTTGAGGTCGGTGACGAAGACGGCGTCAGGCAGGCGGTCCATGTCGCGGACGCCACCGAGGTTGAACTCGAGCTTGGCCAGTTCGGCCAGCATCCCCATCCGCTCCTTGGTCGGCAGCAGCTCCAGCTTGCCCTCGTCGCGCCAGTTGGTCAGCTCGTGCAGGCGGGCGATCCGCGCCGACATCGTGTTGAAGTTGGTCAGCAGGCCGCCGAGCCAGCGTTGGTTGACGTAGGGCATCTTGCAGCGGTCGGCCCATTCTTCGACCGGGCCACGCGCCTGCTTCTTGGTGCCGACGAAGAGCACCGTGCCGCCACCGCTGGCGAGCTCGCCGGCGAAACGGCGCGCGTTCTCCAGCAGCGCCTCGGTCTGGACGAGGTCAATGATGTGGATCCCGTCCAGCTCGCCGAAGATGTAGCGGCGCATGTTCGGGTTCCAGCGACGGGTCTGGTGGCCGAAGTGGACTCCGGCCTCCAGCAGCTCTTTGAGGCCTGCCTCAGGCATGGGTGAAGCTCCTTGTTTTGGGACTGTGTTCCCCGCCGCCCTTGCCGGGATCCGGCTTGATGCCGGTCAGGATCCGGGTCGGTACCAACGGGGGTTGGTTTCTGAGCTGACGGATTGTAGAGGGGTCGGGCGGAATTAAGTGGTGCGGGCCAGCGCCAGCGCCGCGGCCAGATCAGCGGGGAGCTCGGACTGGAAGCTCAGGCGTTTGCCGCTGCTGGGATGGTCAAAAGCGAGCCGATGGGCGTGGAGGAACTGGCGCTCGAGACCGTACTTGCGCTCACCGCCGTAGCTGGAGTCGCCGAGGAGCGGGTGGCCGATGGCGGCAAAATGGGCGCGGATCTGATGTGTGCGCCCCGTCTCCAGGCGCGCCTCGAGGTAGCTCTCCGCAGCGAGCAGTTCCAGGACCTCGAAATGCGTGCGCGCCTCACGCGAGGCAGCCCCGGAAACCGCCATGCGATGGCGCTGGCGCGAGGCGCGGCCGATTGGCGCGTCGATCGTGCCGGTGCGCGAGGCGAGGTGCCCCCGGGCCAGGGCGAGATAGATGCGCTCGACCTCGCGGCGCTGGACCTGCGCCTGCAGGGCGCTGTGGGTGGCGTCGTTGCGAGCTACGACGAGCAGGCCGCTGGTGTCCTTGTCGAGCCGGTGGACGATCCCCGGCCGCTCGGCCTCGTCTCCCCCGCCGAGCATGTCGCCGAGCTCGCTTACGAGGGTCGGGCCCGTGTGCGAGGGCGCCGGGTGGACGACCAGCCCCGCCGGCTTGTCGACGACCGCAAGGTCGTCGTCGAGGTGAACGATGCGCAGCTCCGCGCTCAAGCGGGCGGCTCCCGCGTGTAGGCATAGGCGAGTAGGAGGACGCCGGCGGTCACCGCGACGTCGGCGAGATTGAAGGCGGGCCAGTTGCCGATCGCGATGTAGTCGGTGACCGCGTCGACCCGGATCCGATCGGCGAGATTGCCGATCGCGCCGCCGGCCAGTAGCCCCGCCGCCGCCCACATGCCAGGTCGGGTCGGATCGCGCGAGAAGAGGTAGCCGACGACGCCAAGCGCCAGCGCGGTGACCAGGACCAAGCGGGTGCCACCGCCGCTGGCGAGGCCGAAGGCGACGCCGCTGTTGTGCGAGAGGGTGAGCCCGATCGGGCCAAGCACGTCGACGTTTTGACCCGGAACGAGATTCGCCTCGATAGCGGCCTTCGCCGCCTGATCAAGGATGACGACGACGCCGCAGAGTGCTCCGGCAAGGCGCCAGGCGCGGGCGCTGCTCACCCTTCGATCAGGCCGACGACGACGCTGCGGACGACGAAGAGCAGGATCACGCCGAGGATCGGGCTGAGGTCGAGGGCAAAGCCCCCTCCACCGAGCGGCGGCAGGAAGCGCCGGAAGAAGTTGAGGTAGGGGTCGGTGGTCTCTTTGATGAAGTCGAGCGTCGCCCGCAGCGCCCGGTTGTAGGGCATGCGCGGGATCCAGGAACTGAGCACGTTGAGGAAGATCAGGATGATGTAGACGAGGAAAAGCGCGCTGACGTAGTCGGCGACGTCGAAGCGGGTGATCGCGAGCAGCAGCGTCATCGCCGCATCCGCTCCAGCGAGGCCCGCACGGCCGCCTCAAAAGCCTCCCGCGCCCCCTCACGATCCAGCGCCTCCAGTCCGGCCTCAGTGCTGCCACCGGGCGAAGCAACGGCCCTGCGCAGCGCCGCCGGATCGTGAGCGCGCAGCAGCTCCGCGGTCCCAACGGCCGTCTCCACAACCAGCTCCTGAGCAAGCTCCGCATCGAGCCCATCGGCGGCCCCAGCATCGGCAATCGCCTCAACCGCCAGCGCCAGATAGGCAGGCGAGCACCCCATCACCGCAGTGGCCGCGTCGAACTGCGAATCCGGCAGCTCCACCACGTGCCCGAGTCCCTCCAACAACTCTCGCACGCCGGAGTCGAGATCGCCGGCCACACAGAGCACGCCCTTCCGAACCTCCACCCCCACGTTCGGCATCACCCGCACGACCGCGGCGTCGGGGAAAGCCTCGCGAAGCGTCGCCAGCGCGGTTGCCCCAAGCAGCGAGACCACCGCCTTCGCCCCGCCAAGCTCCGCCGCAGCGTCGCTCAGCTTCGCCGGCTTGACCGCAAGCACGACGACGTCAGCCCGCTCTGCCAGCTCACGGTTCGAGCTCACGGCTTCACCGCCAAGCTCGTTCGCAAGCTCAGCAGCGCGCCCGGAGCCCCCGTCAGTGAAGAGCAACCCGTCAACTTGGCCGCTAAGCCCGCGTGCCATGGCCGCCGCCATATTTCCGGACCCACAGAACCCAACGATCATGCCCGGCAGCCTAGCCCTGCCGCACGCGAGAGGGGCGGGCGAGTGCCCGCCCCTCCTCACGATTTAAGCCGGGACTAGCCGCCCAGCACGTCGAACAGGTCGGTGTGGTCATTAGTGCCAAGCACGGCGAGCCCACCTGGCCCGCTGGCCCAAACCGGCACCGCCGCACCCGTGTGCTGCTGGCTCGGCGGCGCTGCCACCGGAGCGGCACCCGGTCCGCCGTAGCCGGCTGTGCCGTAGGTCAGGCTGAGCGTCTGCCCATCCTTGGTGGTGAGGTTCGTCGAGTACCCAGTCGGCACACCGGCGCCGCTGGCGTCCTCGCCGACGATCTGGCTGGTGTGCGAGTGATCGGCGGTAACGACAATTAGCGTGTCCGGGTGGCGACGCTGGTAGTCGAGGGCGACGCCGATCGCTTTGTCGAAGGCGACGGTCTCACCGAGCTGCCCGCAAGCGTTGGTGGCGTGATCCTGCTTGTCGATCGAGGCACCCTCGACCTGCAGGAAGAAGCCCTTGCGGTTTTCAAGCAGTTCGATCGACTTCTGGGTCATCGCCGCCAGGCTCGGCTCGCTGGCCGGACGCTGGTTCTCGTTGCAGGGCGCCGGCGCGTTGCCCTTGCCCAGCGAAGCCGCCGGGCCGCTCCACTCGAGCGACATGTTGCTCGAGTTGAAGAGGCCGAGGACGGGTTTGTTGCCGTTGGGCAGAGCGCTGAGGCCAGCGGCGTCGGTGACGTAGCGGTACCCCTTGCCCTGGGCCGATTCGATCACCGTCTTGCCGTTGTCGGGACCGCCGCTGATCGCCGGGATGAAGCGGTTGCGACCGCCGCCGAGGAGAACGTCCACCTTGTGGTCGACCTCCTGCTCGGCGATCGAGCCGAGGCCACCCGCGGTCTTGGTCTCCAACGGGCAAGCGGCCATATCGGCCGGGCCCTGGCAACCGCGCAGGGAGATGTGGGAGGCGAGCACGGCCGGGGTCGCGTCGGTGATCTCCGCCGTTGAAACGTCGCCCACCTTCATGCCCTTCTTCTGGGCCAGCTCCAGAACCGTCTTCAGGTTCGGCCCGGGGACGTTGATCGCGCTGCTCGGCCCCTGCGAGATGCGCTCGTCGATCGTCTTCTGGCCGGTCGCCCACATCGTCCCGGTCGAGGCGGAGTCCGGGTCGTAGTCAGGTAGGTAGCTCGGACCGCTGCTGGGCTTCAGCGACCAGGTCGTGTCGAAGCCGGTGAACGGCATCCGGTCGACGTTGAGTTCGTTGTTGACCCCCTGGTAGTAGCGGGCAGCCGTGATCTCCTGCGTCCCCATGCCATCGCCAAGGAAGAAGATGACGTTCTGGGGGTGCTTATCGGCGAGCGCCGCGACAACGGCACGCTCGGTGCTGTCGTGGCGGCTGAAGAAGCCCGTTGCGGCCGCGGTACCGGCGCCGAGTGCGGCGATGGCGAGCATGGCAACGAGAACGAAGCTGAGGCGCTTGCGCTTCATTGATCCTCCTAAGTTGCATTGGACGAGACAAGCGCAACCTAGGAACGCTCAGATGAGCCGATGTGGCCAAGCCGTGGCCAAACGGTGAAGATCATGTAGCCGCGGCGCGGCGCTAGGACTGGTTGAAGAAGCCTTTGTCGAGTAGCCGCGCCTTCTCCTCGGCGGATACCTCGACGTTGCGCGGCGTCAGCAGGAAGATCTTCTCGGCGATCCGCTGCATGCCGCCGTCCAGCGAGTAGGTCAAGCCGGAGCAGAAGTCGATCATCCGCTTGGAGAGCTCGTGATCGGTCGTCTGCAGGTTGAGGATGACCGGAACCTGTCGCTTGAACTGGTCGGCGACCTGCTGGGCGTCGTTGAAGTTGCGGGGAATGACGAGGTGGACCTGGACGTCGGAATCGCCGTTGCCGACCGGGCGCAGCGTGCGCGTGCGCGAGGCCGAGATCGGCTCGTCATCGGCGAAGATGTCGTCGATCTCGTCGCGGCGCGAGCGACGGGCGCTCGGCAGGCGACGTACGGTCGCCGACTCGCGACGGCCCTCGTAGGCCTCTTCGGAGCTCGTTTCGGGCTCGAAGTCTTCCTCGTATTCGGGACCGTAGTCGTGGTCCTCGGCTAGACCGAAGTAGACCAGCGCTCGATGCCAGGTATCGCGTAGGGCCATGGTTAGTCGCGTGTTTCGGCCTTCGCGGGCCGACTCCTTTACGGAATTATGACTATGCGTGCGGATCTACACATAGAGGGCGGTGCCGAGCCGGACGATCGTCGCCCCCTCCTCGACCGCGACCCGCCAATCCTGCGAGGTTCCCATCGAGAGGCTGGTCAAATCGTGCTGAGAAGCGAGCTCGGCTAGCCGGGCGAAATGAGGCCGCGAGTCCTCCGGATCCTGGCTGAAGGGCGGCATCGTCATCAACCCGCTGGCCTTGACCGGGCAGCGCTCCAGGAACGAGCCCAGGTCTGCTGGCGCCACACCGCCCTTGCCCTCCTCACCGGCAACGTTGACCTCGACCAGAACCTCCGTCTCCGGCCCGCCGTGGCGGCCCAGCTGCTCCAGGGCCGACTCGCTGGCGACCGAGTGGACCAGGCGGCAGATGGGAAGCAGTTGCTTGACCTTGCGGCTCTGCAGGTTGCCGATGAAGTCCCACTCGAAAGCATCGCCCCAGCGCTCGTGCTTGGCGAGCAGGTCCTGCTGGCGGTTCTCACCGACGAGGCGAACACCGGCCTCGGCCAGCGCCCCCATCTCCTCGACCGGCACGTACTTGCTGGCAGCGAGGATCTCGACCCCGGGCCCGGCGAGCTCACGCGCCTCGGCCAGGTTGGCGGCGATCTTCTCCGCTTCGAGTCCGTGGATCAGCCCGGGCATCTCAGCCCTCCGGCCGATCTAGCCAGACGAGTCCTGCCTGCCGCCGTGGGTCGCCGTCGCGGCGATGCGAAAAGAAAAGGTCCGTCTCACAACAGGTGCAGAGCTCGGCGGACTGGATCTCCTCCACGCCCGCTTCGCGCAGTTGCCGGCGGGCCTCGCTCCAGAGGTCGACCTCGTAACAGCAGGGCCCGATGCCGGGGCCGATCGCGGCCGCGGTGGCACCCACCGCCGCTGCGCCGCGAAGCGCTATCCCCTGCTCCAAGCCGCGCCGGCCCCCGTGCACGATCATCGCCCCGCCGGGGCCGATGCCGGCGATCGGCAGGCAGTCGGCACCGAAGACGAGGCCGACGGGCCCGGGGCCCGGGATCACGTGGCCGTCAGCCTCTGCCGGGACAGCACCACCGTCGTGGATGGCGAGGTCCGTGCCGTGCACCTGCCAGGCGCTGACGATCGCCTCGGGGTCGACGCCCAGGGCCGCCAGGGGCGCGAAGCTCTCCCGCGCCGAACCAAACGTGCGGGTGGTGAAGGTGGCCGTCCCTCCCGGCAGGGACGCCTCGAGCCAGCGCAGGTCGTCGTGCTCACGCCACTCCATCGCTACTCCCCGCCGCCTCCAGGGCTGCCGCCAGCTCCTCTTCGCGGCCGCTCACCTCGCCATCGAGCTTGCGCCGCAACGCCTCCTCCAGCCCGCGTCCCAGCGCCGGGCCCTGACTGAGACCAGCCGCGATCAGGTCCGAGCCGTCGATCTCCAGTGCCACGTCGCGCCACTCACCTATGTAGCGATCGAGCCACTCGGCGCCGAGAGCGCGGGCCAGAACCTGCTCGATCTCGCCGTGGGGCGCGGCGAGCGCAACCGCCTGCGAGGGCCGCTCGGGCTGCGCCTCGGCCAGCGCCAGCTCGCCACGCGGGGGCCCAAGCGCCGCGGCAAGCAGGGCGCGATCGCGTGGCGCAGAGCCCCGCCAGGGGTCGCTACTCAGGAGCTCCGCCGTCCCCGCGACCAGCGCCGCACCCTCCGGTCTCAACTCGAGCAGTCCCCACTCCGCGAGCAGGGCGAAGCCGCTCGCGGCCTCCGCTTCGCTAGCCAGGCGCAGCAGCTCAGCCTCGCGCCGGTCGACCGAGACCGTCCCCAGGTCGGTCTCGCGAATCAGCTCGGCGGTGTGCTCCTCCAGCCCGAAACCGAAGCGGGATGCGTAACGCGCGGCGCGAAGCGCCCGAGTCGGATCGTCGACGAACGAGCCGTCGTGCAGAACCCGCAGCTGCCGAATCGCCAGGTCCGCCTCGCCACCGTGGGGATCGATCAGGCGCGGCGCGCCCTGCAGCGGGATCGCCATCGCGTTGATCGTGAAGTCGCGCCGCCGCAGATCGGCCGCGAGGTCTGCCCCCGGCTTGACGACCGGCAGCGCTCCCGGCTGTGGGTAGCTCTCGGAGCGGGCGCTGGCGATGTCGACCTCGTGGCCGCTGAGCATCAACTTGGCGGTGCCGAAGCGCTCGTGCGCGGTCACCTCGACCCCCAGCCGCTCGGCCAGCGCCGCCGCGTCGCCCTCGACGACGAGATCGATGTCGGCGCGCCCGCGTCCGAGCAGGAGATCGCGCACCGCGCCGCCAACCAGGTAGACCGGGTCGCCGCCGGCCTCGCGTACGGCCGCCAGCTCCGGGTGCATGTGATCGAGCGCCTCGGCAATGCTCTCGCTGTGGTCGTGGGAAGCCTGCATGAGTACGTTGCCTACCATGATCGCGTGCGTTGGAGACGAGCAGGGGCCGTCATCGCCGTTGTGGTGGCCGCGACGGCGCTAGGGATCGTCCTCGGATCGAGCCTGAGTGGCTCCTCCGGCTCGCCCTCAAAGCTGTCCACCGCCGGCGGAAAGGCGCCAGGCGCCGCCGCCAAGGGATCGACGGGCCTGGTCCGCAACGCGACCCCACAGCCCGACTGGGAACCGCACACCGGACCGGTGCCGATCCTCGAGTACCACGTGCTCGGCGCCGCGCCCGCCGACGCGCCCTACCCGGAGCTCTACGTGACGCGGCAGGACTTCCACCGCCAGATGGACTGGCTCGAAGAGCACGACTACGAGGCGGTGACGCTGGAAATGGTCGAGCGCGCCTGGTATGACGGCGGCACCCTGCCGGCCAAACCGGTGGTGCTCTCCTTCGACGACGGCTACCGGCCCCAGTTCACCTACGCCCTGCCGGAGCTGCGGCGCCACGGCTGGCCCGGCGTGCTCAACCTCAAGGCGGAAGGCTCGGACCTCTACACGAGCAACGTCGAAGCGATGATCGACGCCGGCTGGGAGCTCGCCGCCCACACGATCAACCACCAGGACCTGACCACCCTGGGAGCAGCCGAACTAAAGGAAGAAGTGGCTGGCTCGCGCGCCATCCTGCGCCGCGAATACGGCGTCCCCGTGGCCGACTTCTGTTATCCCGCCGGCCAGTTCGACGAAACTGTGATCGCCGCGGTCAAGGCCGCCGGCTATACCGCGGCGTCAACCGAGATTCCCGGCGAAGCAAGCCGCGAAGCGCCCTACGAACTGGCTCGCTTCGAGATCCTCGGCTCTAGCGGGGTCACGGGGTTGGCCGAAGACCTTGGGGGGTGAGGTAGCGAACGCCTCAGTGCCTTACTGGGATGCCCGCGGCCGCCATTTGGTCCTTGGCTTCGTGGATGGTGAAGGTGCCGTAGTGGAAGATCGAGGCGCACAGAACTGCATCAGCGCTGCCGTCGGTGATTGCCTCCGAGAGATGCTCCAGGGTGCCCGCACCGCCGGAGGCGATCACCGGCACCGACACTGCTTCCGCAACCGCGCGGGTCAGCCCGATGTCGTAACCGTCGTTTGTACCGTCGCGGTCCATGCTGGTCAGCAGCACCTCTCCGGCACCGAGCTCAGTCGCTTCCTTCGCCCAAGCAACCGCCTCCCGGCCCTCGACCCGCTTGCGACCACCGTTTACGTAGACGCCCCAGCCGTCATCCTCGCGCTTGGCGTCAATCGCGATCACCACGCACTGGGCGCCGAAGTGGTCGGCTAGCTCGGTGAGCAACTCTGGTCGGGCAAGCGCCGAGGAGTTGACGGAGACCTTGTCGGCGCCCGCGTCGAGCACGGCTTGGGCGTCCTCGACCGAGCGGATACCACCGCCGATCGTGAAGGGGATGAAGACATTGTCAGCCGTGCGCCGAGCCAGCTCGACGATCGTGTCGCGCTTTTCGTGCGAGGCGGTGATGTCGAGAAACACAAGCTCGTCCGCTCCCTCCGCGTCGTAGCGTTCCGCCAGCTCAACGGGATCGCCCGCATCGCGCAGCCCAACGAAGTTCGTCCCCTTGACGACGCGCCCCGAATCGACATCGAGGCAGGGAATGACGCGCTTCAGAACCATGGTCTAAGCCTAGGGAGATGGGAGCCCGGGCTCCTAGCGGCCCAGTACTTCGATCGCCTCAGACACAGTGAAGCGGCGCTCGTAGAGGGCGCGGCCGACGATGGCGCCCTCCACGTTGACGGCGTCCATCCCAGCGACTGCCTCGAGGTCGGCCAGGTCACCCACGCCACCCGAAGCGATCACTTGTGCCTTTGTTGCCGCGGCGATTCGACCGAGCTCCTCGATCGCAGGGCCCTCCATGGTCCCGTCGACCTCAATCGCGGTGCAGAGGAAGCGGGCGACGCCGCGCTTGCCGATCTCGGCCACCGCGGTCGCCACGTCGACGTCGCTGACCTCGACCCAGCCAGCCAGCGCCACCTTGCCGTCACGGGCATCGACTGAGACGACCACGCGCTCGCCATGGGCCTCAACTGCCGCTGCAAGGAACTCCGGGTCACGCAGGGCGGCGGTGCCGATCACGACCCGCTCCGCACCCGCCTCCAGCATCGCCGCCACCGCAGCCTCGTCGCGCAAACCGCCGCCGACCTGGATCGGGCACTCAACCGCGGCGGCGATCCGGCGTACGGAATCAAGATTTCGCGGCTCCCCCGCCTTGGCGCCGTCGAGATCGACGACGTGCAGGTACTCGGCCCCTTCCTCGGCCCAGCGCTTGGCAGCGTCGACCGGATCGGCATCGTAGGTTGTCTCGCGCGCGTAATCGCCCTGCAGCAGCCGCACCGCCTTGCCGCCGCGAATGTCGATCGCGGGATAGAGGATCACGCCGGGACGGAGGCGCAGATGCCGGCGAAGTTGGAGAGCAGGCGCAGGCCGGCGGCGCTCGACTTCTCCGGGTGGAACTGGACACCGAAGACGTTGTCGCGCTCCGCTGCGCAGGTGAAGCGGGCGCCGTAGGCCGCGGTGCCGAGCAGCTCGCCCGCCTCCGCCTTGGGGGCGAAGGAGTGGACCAGGTAAAAGGGGGTCTCGGACTCGATTCCCTCGGTGAGGCGCGACTGGCGCTCCCAGCGCACCGGCGACCACCCAATGTGAGGAATCTTCAGCCCCGGCGCATCGAGCTCGCTGACCTCGCCGGCGAGCAGGCCGAGGCCCTCCGCCCCGCCGAGCTCGGTGGTCGAGTCGAAGAGCAACTGCAGGCCGAGGCAGATGCCGAGGATCGGCACACCGGCCGCGCGGCGCTCCTCGATCAGCTCGTCGAGGCCGAGTGCACGTATTCCCTCCATCGCCTTCGGGAAGGCGCCGACGCCGGGCAGGATCAGCCCCTCGGCGGCGCGGATCGTCTCGGCGTCGTTGGCGATCTTCGCCGTGGCGCCAACGTGCTCGAGTGCCTTCTCGACCGAGCGCAGGTTGCCCATGCCGTAGTCGACGATGCAGATTCGCGTGCTCACTCGCTCAACGTCCCCTTGGTCGAGGGCACGCCGCTCTCGTCCGGATCGATCGAGACGGCGACGCGCAGGGCGCGCGCAAAGGCCTTGAAACAGCCCTCGATCATGTGGTGCGCGTTTGTTCCGTAGCGGACGTTGACGTGCAGGGTCAGCTTGGCGCTATTGGCGACGGCGCGGAAGAACTCCTCGGCCAGCTCAGTGTCGAAACCGGCGATCGTGGTCGGCGGCAGGTCGGCGCTGAAGACGCAGAGCGGCCGTCCCGAGATGTCAAGTGCGCACTCGGCCAGCGACTCGTCCATCGGCACCAGGGCGGAGCCATAGCGCCTGATTCCGGCGCGATCGCCAAGCGCCTCGTCGAGCGCCTGGCCGAGCACGATGCCGACGTCCTCGACCGTGTGGTGTGCGCCGGTCTCCAAATCGCCTTTCGCCTCAACCTGCAGGCCGAGCCGCCCGTGGCGGGCAAGCAAGTCGAGCATGTGGTCGAGAAAACCGACACCCGTGCTGGCGCTCGACTCACCCCGATCAAGGTCAAGTGAGAGACGAACCTGCGTCTCGCCAGTGCTGCGCTCTCTTTTCGCCGTGCGACTCATCGTCTAATCATCGCTGACTCGCCGTGGACCGGGAAGCCCTCCGCTCGCGCGATCACCTCGACGTGCGGTGCAAGCTTCGCCGCCGCCTCGGCGGGAACCTGCACGGCGGCTATGCGGCGACGGAACACGCCGGGTCCAAGCGGGCCGGAGAAGCGGCCGGCACCGCCGGTGGGCAGCACGTGGTTGGAGCCGGCGGCGTAGTCGCCGAAGGCCGTGGCGGCGTAGCGACCGACAAAGACGCAGCCAGCCGTCCTCACCTTGTCGGCAAGCAGCGCAGCGTCCTCCTCGAAGAGCTCCAGGTGCTCCGGCGCAAAAGCGTTGGCGAGATCGATCGCGTCACTGAGGTCGGGGACCTGGACCAGCGCCAGCGGCGCCTCACCGATCCCATCATGCGTGGCTGCGGCCTTCTCGGTCGCATCCGCCACCGCCTCCAGCACCGCCTCCTCGACTGCCACGGCCACCAGGGGGCCCTCGGCCCCGTGCTCGGCCTGGGCACAGAGATCCAGGGCCGCCCACTCGGGATCGGTGCCGTCGCCGGCGACCAGCATCAGCTCGGAGGGACCGGCGAGCGAGTCGATGCCCACGGTTCCGGCGACCGCGCGCTTGGCCTCGCGCACCCAGGCGTTGCCGGGGCCGGCAATGACATCGACGGGCGCAATCGTCTCAGTGCCCTGGGCGAGGGCGAAGATCGCCTGGGCGCCGCCCATCGCGTAGATCTCCTCGACCCCGCAGAGCTCGGCGGCGGCAAGGACAAGCGGGTTGACCGTGCCATCGGCGCTCGGCGGGGAGGCGAGCGCGATCCGCTCGACCCCGGCGACCTTGGCCGGAATCGCGCACATCAGCACGCTCGACGGATAGGCCGCCCGTCCGCCCGGCGCGTAGAGACCCGCGGCACCAACCGGCACTTCACGCACGGTCACGGTCTGCCCCTGGGGGAGCTCGACCGCCTTCGACACCGAAGCGATCTGGGCTTCCGCCACCGTGCGCACGTTCGCTGCCGCCAGCTCCAGCGATTGGCGCAGGCCCGCGTCCAGCGCCGCCAGCGCCTCAGCGCCGGCCCCGGGGTCGACCCGCAGCGCGGTGGGTGCCTGCTCGATCGCGTCGAAACGAGCGGTCATGCAAAGTACGGCGCCGTCCCCGCCCTCGCGCACCTCGCGCTCGATCGGGCCGACGTCGACCTTGGGAGCGGAAGCGGCCGTCCAGGAGCGGATCGCCGCGGCGGTCTCCTCGGCACCCTCCCAGTGGAACTGACGGCGCTTCATCAGGCCAAGCCTTGACGCAGTTTCGCCGCGAGACCGTCGACCTCACGAGCGCGCAGCTTGTGGGCAACGCGGTTGGCGACAAAGCGGGCGGTGCACTCGAGGATCTCCTCGCGCACCTCGAGGTCGTTCTCTTCCAGGGTGCGACCGGTGGCAACCAGGTCAACGATGCCGTCGGCGAGGCCGATCAGCGGCGCCAGCTCGACCGAGCCCTTGACCTCGATCACTTCCACCTGGCGGCCGGTGCCCTCGAAGTAGCGCTCGGCGATGCGCGGGTACTTGGTCGCGATCCGCATCATCCCGAGACGCCGCTGGGACTCGCCCAGCCGCTCATCGCCCACGCGCCCGGCCAGCACCATGCGGCAACGGCCAAAGCCAAGGTCGAGCAGCTCGTAGACGACCCTGTCGGACTGCTCGAGCAGCACGTCCTTGCCGGTGATGCCAACGTCAGCGGCGCCGGCCTCGACGTAGGTCGGGACGTCGGACGGGCGCATCGTGACCAGGGTGATGCTCTGGCCCGGGAAGATCAGCGAGCGCGACTCGCCGCGCACCTCACTCGTGTCAATGCCCGCTGCATCGAGCGCATCGAGCGTCTCGCCGAGCAGGGCCCCACGCGGGACAGCCACCTTCAGCGGCCCCTCGGTCTTGGCTCGGCCCATTCCGGCGACCTCAGCACTCACGAGCCCTCACCCCCGCGCGGCTCCTCCTCCATCTGGGCGACGTGGACGCGCTCCATGTAGAGAGCGAAGCCGGCCGCCGGCTGGTCGACACCGAAGCGCTTGAGCAGGCCGTCGTAGCGGCCACCGCCGCCGAGCACGTGGCCCAACGCCGGGTCGTAAACCTCGAGGATCGCACCGCTGTAGTAGCCGAGGTCGCGCAGCAGGCCGAGGTCGATCTGAACGCGCTGGGCCACCCCACGCGCCTCCAGTGCCTCGAGCGTCTCGCCGAGGCGGGCGGTGGCCCGCTCGACCGCGGTGCCGCCGAGCGCGCGAGCTTCCTCAAGCACCTCTTTGCCACCGCGCAGCTGTGAGAGGGCGACGCAGGTGGCGACTTGGTCGTCGCTGACGCCCTGCAGCTCAGAAAGCTCGGTCTCGAGGCCGACCAAATCGTGGGCAGCCAGACGGGAGAGGATCGAGTCGCGCGCCGCGCCCTCGATGCCAAACTCGGCAAGCAGCTGTCGGTAGAGGTCGGCATCACCGAGGCCGATCACCGCTCGCCCCAGGCCGGCGGCATCAAGCGCAGCCTCGAGCACCTCGACGACCTCTGCGGTGCCATCCGGCGCCGGCGCGCCGATCAGCTCGACGCCGGCCTGGGCGAACTCCCGCATCTGGCCTCGCTGCGGGCGCACCGCGCGGTAGGCATTGGCCAGGTAACAGAGCCGCAACGGCATCTCAGCCTTGGCGTAGCGGGTGGCGATCAGGCGCGCGATCGGCACGGTCATATCCGAGCGCAGCGCCAGCAGGTCGCCGCTGCCGTCGAAGAAGCGATAGGCGGTGTCGGCCGTGCGGCCATCACCGCGGGCGAGCACCTCGTCGTACTCGATTGCCGGCGTCGCCACCTCGCCGTAGCCGCGCTCTTCGAAGACCCCGATCAGGGCAAGGTGCAACCGGCGCAGCTCCCGCATCTCGTCGGGCAGCACGTCGCGCGTGCCAGGTGGAATCGGGTGAATCATCCGCCGGACCTTACGAGAGTGGGCCTGAAAGCCCTGCTACGCCGGGACCTCTGACGAGCGCCGTTCAATCTGGGCGCCGAGGCCGCGCAGGCGCTCATCGATCTGCTCATAACCGCGATCGATCTGGCGGATGTTGCCGATCTCCGAGCTGCCCTCGGCCGCCAGGGCGGCGATGAGCATCGCCATGCCGGCGCGAATGTCGGGGCTCTCGACGCGTTCGCCGTGAAGCCGGCTCGGACCGCTGACGATCGCCCTGTGGGGATCGCACAGCGTGATCCGAGCGCCCATCGCGACCAGCTTGTCGACGAAGAAAAGGCGGTTCTCGAACATCTTCTCGAAGATCAGGATCTCGCCATCGGCCTGGGTGGCGAGGGCCAGCGCGATCGAGGTCAGATCGGCCGGGAAGGCAGGCCAGGGTCCGTCCTCGATCTTCGGGATCGCGTCGCCGAGGTCGGACTGGATCCGCAGCTTCTGGCCGGGTGGAACGAGCATGTCCCTGCCGTCCATCTCCGAATGCAGACCAAGGCGGCGGAACTGGCGCCGCACCATCAACAGATCGAGCGGCTCGACGTCGCGGATGCGCAGGTCCCCCCCGGTCGCCGCGGCGAGAGCCATGAAGCTGCCGACCTCGATGTGATCGGCGGAGATCGTGTGTTCGGCACCGGAGAGGCGGTCGCGGCCGTGCACGGTCATCACGTTGGAGCCGATGCCATCCACCTGAGCGCCCATCGCGCAGAGCAGGCGCGCCAGGTCCTGCACGTGCGGCTCGCTAGCGGCGTTGGAGATCGTCGTCGGCCCAGTCGTCAGGGCCGCCGCCATCAGCGCGTTCTCGGTGCCCATCACCGATGGCTCGTCCATGAAGATTCGGCAGGCGCAGAGGCCCTCGGCCGGCGCACTGAGCTCGATCCAGCGGTCGCCGTCGACCCGGGCACCGAGGTCTTTGAAGGCGTCGAGGTGGGCATCGAGCCGGCGGCGGCCGATGAAGTCACCACCGGGCGGCGGCATCCTCGCCTCGCCAAAACGGGCCAGCAGCGGCCCAGCCAGGAGAAACGAAGCGCGGATCTGTTTGGAAAGCTCCTCGTCAACGGATACATCGGTAACGCCCTTGGCGCACAGCCGCACGCTGTTGTCGGCGACCCAGGCGACCTCGACGCCGAGGCGCTCGAGCAGGGCCAGCTGCGCTTCGGTGTCGCGAATGCGCGGCACCCGGTGCAGCAGCAGCTCCTCCTCGGTAAGCAGGCAGGCGGCGAGGATCGGCAGCGCCGCGTTCTTGTTGCCGGCGACGGTCACCTCGCCGGAGAGCGGCACCCCGCCCTCGATGATGAATTTCTCCATAGCTAGGACTCTTCGCGCTCGGCGACCATTCTCCGGCTAGGGTAACGCGCGATGCGGAGAGGCTGGAAGATCCTGATCGGCGTCGCGGTGGTGCTGATCGTCCTGCTCGGACTCAACACCCTCAGCGTCGACCACGAAACCAAGGCCGCCGGGGTAACGGAACCGGGCGGCAAGATCGTCGACGTCTCGGGCGGCGACCTCGAGGTGGTCGAAGAAGGGCCGCGCAGCGCCAGCCCGATCGTGCTCATCCACTGCTTTACCTGCGCGATCAACTACTGGAACAAGATGATGCCGGCGCTCGCGCGTCAGCACCGGGTGATCGCGATCGACCTGCTTGGCCACGGCGGCTCGGAAAAGCCCAAGTCTGGCTACTCGGTCTCGAACCAAGCCGATCTGATCGCCCAGGCGCTGGCCAAGCTGGGCGTGAGCGATGCCGAGGTCGTCGGCCACTCGCTCGGCGGCGCCGTCGCCGTCGCGCTCGCGCAGCAATCGCCGGCCCTGGTCAACCGCGTATTCATCGTCGACACACCGCCGACCCACGAAGAGGGTGACCTCGGCCTCGTCGCCAAGCTCGGCTTCGCTCCGGTGATCGGTGAGGCGTTCTGGCGAATCAAGCCGGATTTCGCCGTGCGCAAGGGGCTCGAGGTCGCCTTCGCGCCCGGTTTCAAGGTCCCAGACGAATTCGTCGAAGACGTTGACCGGATGACCTTCAGCGCCTACGACGACTCGGCCAGCGGCTTCGACGACTACACCAAGGAAGAGCCGCTTGATCAGCGCATGGCGGAAACGGGTAAACCCCTGATGGTGATCATGGGCGCCGAAGAGCAAATCATCGACGAACCGGCCAAGCGTCTGGCCGAATACCGCGCAACCGTTCCGGGCACCCAGACCAAGCTCATAAGCGGTGCCGGGCACTCGCCAAACGTCGAGAAACCGGCCCAGACAGCGGCCCTCGTGCTTGGCTTTGCTCCGGCCGCAAAGCCCGCCCCCAAGCCAAATCAACGACCCAAGCTGCAAAAGCCCGTGCAGAAGCAGCCTGCCGTCCGGAAGCACCCCTAGAGTCGAACCTATGTTCGATTCGAAGACAAATCTCAGTGAACGCCTCGCCGACGCCGTCGATCTCCTAATCGACTTCGCGACGCTCGGTGAGTACGGGCTCGAGCCCGCCTCGAGGCCCGCTCCCGCCTGTGAGTCGCGCCGCCGCCCGCACCCCTCCCAGGCTGGGACGAGGCGCGGAACGGCCGGCGACCTCCTCGCTCGTTCATAGCAAGGCGCTCATCGGCGCAATACCCTGCCGCCGATGGAGAGCGCCGCTGCCGAGCTGACGGAGAAAGACGAAGCGTCACCGCGACCTCGCCGGCGGCGCTGGTGGATCGCCGGCGGGGTACTTGCGCTACTCATCGCCCTGGCGGTGGCGGTAGCCATCACCTGGAACTTCTCCTCGGTCGCGCTAGTGCCAGATCACCACGACTGGCCACTCGAAGTCAAGGTCGAAAGCGTGAAACCGGGCCGCGTCACGCTCTCGAGCGGCCACGACAGCGAACAGCCAGGTGTCTACGGGCTCGATTGGCAGACCGGCCACGCGATCGCGGGTCCAGTTCTCTCTGAAGGCGACGGCACGGTCACGCGGCGACTCAGCGACGTCCGCGGCTACCTCGTGCCCGGCATCCACGTCGGCATGGACAGCCACGTCTACTCCGGCGACCCCGGACAGTCCCTAGGCCTCCCCTTTCGCTCCGTCGGGGTGCCGGATCCACTCGGGCCGATGCCGGCCTGGCTGGTTCCCGCCGCGCCCAAGAGCCCTGCTGCTGAGCGTCGCACCTGGGCCATCATCGTGCACGGCCACAACGACAACCGTCAAAACGACCTCCGAATTGCGCCCACGCTACGGCAAGCCGGCCTAACCTCACTTCTGATCTCCTACCGCAACGACCTCGGTGCGCCCGAGAGTCCCGACGGCCTCTACCACCTGGGTGAAACCGAGTGGATGGACCTCCAGGCCGCAGTTCGCTACGCGCTCGCCCACGGCGCCCAACGCGTCGTTCTCGTCGGCTACTCGATGGGCGGCGAGCTAATCACCCAGTTCATGCAGCGCTCACACCTCTCGCGGGATGTCGCCACTCTAGTCCTTGATGCGCCCGTCCTCGACTGGCGCTCGCTGATCGAATTCAACTCCGAACAGATCGGCCTGCCTGGCTTCCTCGGCATGCCGGTTGAGTGGATGATCGATGCCCGGGTGAGCCCTGATTGGGACAGCCTCGACGCCCTCAAACACCCCGAGGACTTCCACCTGCCCATCCTCCTTTTTCACAGCACCGAGGACGAACTGGTCCCGATTTCCACCAGTGACGATTTCGCCGCCGAGCTGCCGCACTGGGTCACGTACTACAGGGTGCCCGTCGTCGGACACACGGAAAGCTGGAACCTCAACCCGCGCCTCTACGACCGGCGGCTGCGGCGTTTTCTCCTGCAAAACGCCACTTTTCGCGGCATCGAATAGGCCCAGGCAACAGCTCGAACTGAGCCTAGAAAAAACTCGAGCCCGACCTTGCGATCGGGCTCGAATAAGGAAAAACCGGCGGCGACCTACTCTCCCAGGGGGTTGCCCCCCAAGTACCATCGGCGCTGAAAGGCTTAACTGCTCTGTTCGGAATGGGAAGAGGTGTTTCCCTTTCGCTATGCACCACCGGAAATTTGCGAGACAACCGCCCCGGTGGAGCTTGAAAACCGCACAAGACCGCAAGGTAAGTAATAAACATCCGTCAAGCCCTCGACCCATTAGTACCGGTCGGCTGAGCACATCACTGCGCTTGCACCGCCGGCCTATCAACCTGGTGGTCTACCAGGGGTCTTACTCCCTTAAAGGGATGGGAGAGTTCATCTCGAGGACGGCTTCCCGCTTAGATGCCTTCAGCGGTTATCCGTTCCGTGCGTAGCTAACCTGCGATGCCCTTGGCAGGACAACAGATACACCAGCGGCACGTTCATCCCGGTCCTCTCGTACTAGGGATGACTCCTCTCAACTCTCCAACGCCCACAGCAGATAGGGACCGAACTGTCTCACGACGTTCTGAACCCAGCTCGCGTACCGCTTTAATGGGCGAACAGCCCAACCCTTGGGACCTACTCCAGCCCCAGGATGCGACGAGCCGACATCGAGGTGCCAAACCGTTTCGTCGATGTGGACTCTTGGAAACGATAAGCCTGTTATCCCCGGAGTACCTTTTATCCGTTGAGCGACGGCGCTTCCACTTGCTACCGCCGGATCACTAAGCCCAACTTTCGTTCCTGCTCGACCCGTCGGTCTCGCAGTCAAGCTCCCTTATTGCCTTTACACTCTACGCACGATTTCCAACCGTGCTGAGGGAACCTTTGGGCGCCTCCGTTACATTTTAGGAGGCGACCGCCCCAGTCAAACTGCCCACCTGACACTGTTCACCACCCGGATCACGGCATGGTGTTAGAAGCTCAGAGCACCAAGGGTGGTATCTCAAGGGTGACTCCCCAGCAGCCAAAGCCGCTGGTTCACAGTCTCCCACCTATCCTGAGCGAGATACCCCAAACTCCAATATCAAGTTGCAGTAAAGGTTCACGGGGTCTTTCCGTCTAGCTGCGGGTACTCGGCATCTTCACCGAGACTTTAATTTCACCGAGCCTCTCGTTGAGACAGCGTCCAACTCGTTACGCCATTCGTGCAGGTCGGAACTTACCCGACAAGGAATTTCGCTACCTTAGGACCGTTATAGTTACGGCCGCCGTTTACCGGGGCTTAGCTTCATTGCTTCGCACCGAAGTGCTAACAAGTCCGCGTAACCTTCCGGCACCGGGCAGGCGTCAGCCCCTATACGTCGTCTTGCGACTTAGCAGAGGCCTGTGTTTTTGGTAAACAGTCGGTTGGACCAATTCACTGCGGCCCCCTCAGGCTCCCTCCGTATGGAGTTCACCCTAACGGGGCGTCCCTTCTCCCGAAGTTACGGGACGATTTTGCCGAGTTCCTTAACGAGAGTTAGCTCGCTCACCTCAGTATGTTCTACTTGTCCACCTGTGTCGGTTATCGGTACGGGCACGCGAATCCTGCCTAGAGGATTTTCTCGGAGGCATGGGATCGGGGACTCGCCGGCGGTCAAGCCAGCTGGCATCGCACCTCGCGTCAAACGCCGCTGCGGATTTTCCTACAGCGACTAGCTACGTGCTTGCCCCAGGACAACCATCGCCTGGGTTCCCTTACCCTTCCCCGTCCCCCCATCGGTCATAACGGAATCGACGTGGTACAGGAATATCAACCTGTTGGCCATCGGCTACGCCTTTCGGCCTCGCCTTAGGTCCCGACTAACCCTGAGCAGACGAACTTTACTCAGGAAACCTTGGACAAACGGTGGAGGGGAGTCTCACCCCTCTTTCGTTACTCATGCCGGCATTCTCACTTCCAGCCGCTCCACGGAGGCTTACGCATCCGCTTCTCGCAACTGGAACGCTCTCCTACCGCGTGCAGAACCCGCAGGCCTGCACACCCATAGCTTCGGTGACTAGCTTGAGCCCCGTTGAATTCTCCGCGCCCGAACACTTGACCAGTGAGCTGTTACGCACTCTTTCAAGGATGGCTGCTTCTAAGCCAACCTCTTGGTTGTCTATGCACTCGGACATCGTTCACCACTTAGCTAGTACTTGGGGACCTTAGCTGATGGTCTGGGTTGTTTCCCTTTTGCGTACGAAGTTTATCCCCCGCACACTGACTGCCGAGTTAACCGTAACGGTCTTCGGAGTTTGCCTGAAGTCGGTAACCTGGTAGGGCCCCTAGTCCAAACAGTGCTCTACGGCCGAAACGCAAATACTCGACGCTATACCTAAATATATTTCGGAGAGAACCAGATATCTCTGAGCTTGATTAGCCTTTCACTCCGATCCACAGGTCATCCGCCCAGTTTTCAACCTAGGTCGGTTCGGCCCTCCACGAGGTCTTACCCCCGCTTCAGCCTGCCCATGGATAGCTCGCTCAGTTTCGGGTCTACCGCCTATGACTGTGTCGCCCTATTCAGACTCGCTTTCGCTACGGCTCCGCTCATCGCTTAACCTTGCCACAGACGAGTAACTCGCCGGCTCGTGATGCAAAAAGCACGCCGTCACACCCGAAGGTGCTCCGACCACTTGTAAGCTTACGGTTTCAGGTACTATTTCACTCCCCTTCAGGGGTGCTTTTCACCTTTCCCTCACGGTACTAGTTCACTATCGGTCACCAGGTAGTACTTAGCCTTGGAGGGTGGTCCCCCCAGGTTCAGACCACGTTTCACGGGTGTGGTCTTACTCAGGAACGCTAATCAGCAGATCAGTGTGCTTTTACCTACGGGACGATTGCCCTCTGTGGTGCGAGGTTCCACTCGCTTCGGCTAACACCTGATTTTGTAACTGCTGCCAAGCCAGGCACGGCTTGGGCATAACGTCCTACAACCCCCGACAGACAACGCGTGCCCGCTTACATCTGTCAGGTTTGGGCTGATCCCTTTTCGCTCGCCACTACTAAGGGAGTCTCGGTTGATTTCTTTTCCTCGGGGTACTTAGATGTTTCAGTTCCCCCGGTTCCCTTCTCGCGACTATGTATTCACCGCGAGATAACACCGCATTACCGGTGTTGGGTTTTCCCATTCGGAGATCCGCGGGTCAAAGGCTGTTCAGCGCCTCACCGCGGCTTATCGCAGCCGTCCACGTCCTTCATCGACTCCTGGTGCCAAGGCATCCACCGTAAGCTCTTACTATCTTGACGGTGAGCAACCCACACACCTAAGTGTGCGGGTCATAATTAAATTACCCCAAGGATCTACACAAGTGCAGATCCTTGTTATTGGCCTTGTGCAGTTTTCAAGGTCCACCGAGGCGCGCACGACGACGGACTGCCGCCGGCGGTCTCTCAAAACTGAGCAGCGTACCCAGTGCCATAGAGACACTGGGGAGCCCGGTCGACGTTCTAGAGAAATCTCCCTAGAAAGGAGGTGATCCAGCCGCAGCTTCCGCTACGGCTACCTTGTTACGACTTCACCCCAATCACAAGTCCCACCTTCGACGGCTCCCTCCAAAAGGTTAGGCCACCGGCTTCGGGTGTTACCTGCTTTCGTGGTGTGACGGGCGGTGTGTACAAGGCCCGGGAACGTATTCACCGCGGCATTGCTGATCCGCGATTACTAGCAACTCCACCTTCATGGAGGCGAATTTCAGCCTCCAATCCGAACCGAGACGCACTTTATGGGATTCGCTCCACCTCGCGGTATTGCTGCCCTTTGTATGCGCCAATGTAGCACGTGTGTAGCCCTGGACATAAGGGGCATGATGACTTGACGTCATCCCCACCTTCCTCCGGTTTGTCACCGGCAGTCTCCTATGAGTCCCCAACTTAATGATGGCAACATAGGACAGGGGTTGCGCTCGTTGCGGGACTTAACCCAACATCTCACGACACGAGCTGACGACAGCCATGCACCACCTGTGATGGTGTCCCGAAGGAAAACCGTGTTTCCACGGTGGTCACCAACATGTCAAGCCCAGGTAAGGTTCTTCGCGTTGCGTCGAATTAAACCACATGCTCCGCTGCTTGTGCGGGCCCCCGTCAATTCCTTTGAGTTTTAGCCTTGCGGCCGTACTCCCCAGGCGGGGCACTTAGTGCGTTAGCGACGGCACGGGAGGAGTCGACACCTCCCACACCTAGTGCCCATCGTTTACGGCGTGGACTACCAGGGTATCTAATCCTGTTCGCTCCCCACGCTTTCGCGCCTTAGCGTCAGTACCGTCCCAGCGAGCTGCCTTCGCTATTGGTGTTCCTCCTGATATCTGCGCATTCCACCGCTACACCAGGAATTCCACTCGCCTCTTCCGGACTCTAGCCCTGCAGTATCCATCGGCTTTCAAAGGTTGAGCCTTTGACTTTCACAACGGACTTACAGGGCCGCCTACGCGCGCTTTACGCCCAATGATTCCGGACAACGCTTGCTCCCTACGTATTACCGCGGCTGCTGGCACGTAGTTAGCCGGAGCTTCTTCTGGAGGTACCGTCAATCCACACGGCTATTCACCGGTGAACCTTCGTCCCTCCTGAAAGGGGTTTACAACCCGAAGGCCGTCTTCCCCCACGCGGCGTTGCTGCGTCACGCTTTCGCGCATTGCGCAAGATTCCCCACTGCTGCCTCCCGTAGGAGTCTGGGCCGTGTCTCAGTCCCAGTGTGGCTGATCGTCCTCTCAGACCAGCTACCCATCGTTGCCTTGGTAGGCCGTTACCCCACCAACAAGCTAATGGGCCGCGAGCCCCTCCCAATGCGGAGGCCGAAGCTTCCTTTAGTACACAGACTTAAATCCGTGTACCACATCCGGTATTAGCCCGAGTTTCCTCGGGTTGTCCCGGTCATCGGGGCAGGTTACTCACGTGTTACTCACCCGTTCGCGGCTTTGCCCCAGGGCAAGCCCTGGTTCGTCGCACCACTTGCATGTGTTAAGCACGCCGCCAGCGTTCGTCCTGAGCCAGGATCAAACTCTCCGTGAAAGGTACTTCTTACAGAGAGCTGTCATGCCTGGCAAATTGCAAATCGCCGGGTACACATACTCGGCGACCGGCATGACGGGTAAATCAGACCACCCGGCGCGCTGGCGCACCGAGTGGATCGGGCTCAAACATCCCACGAACACGAATGTTCGCGGGGTGCACGCTGCTCAGTTTTCAAAGACCGCTGCGCCATTCACGGCGGGACTCGCCGCTCCTTACGCATGGGCCAGGCCAGGGCCTTGCCCAGAAGGACCGGGGAGTATAGCGCTGCGGCGGCGGTTTGCCTAGCCGGTTGCCTGAAGACGGCGAAAGCGGCGCTTGCCGGCCTGTAGAACCCGCCCGTCAAGCGCACTCTGGGCCAGATCCAGCGTATCGGAGGGAATCGTCTCGCCATCGAGCTTGGCGCCTCCCTGCTTGATTAGGCGCCGGGCCTCGCTCGAGCTGATGCCGAAGGCGGCGGCCATCAAGGCCGGCAGATGGACCTCGCCACCGCGGTCACCGGCGAAGGGGCCCAAGTCCAGCTCCTCGACTTCGTCGGGCGCGCCACGCTCGACGAAGAGCCGGTTGAAGTGCTGCTCGGCGGCCTCAGCCGCGGCCGAGTCGTGGAAGCGCTCGACGATGCCACGGGCGAGGGCGCGCTTGGCCTCGTTGGGGGGCAGGTCGACAGGGGGCTCGCCGCCGAGCACCAGCCGGAAGTACTCGGGCATCGCCGCGTCAGGCACCCGCATCGTCTTGCCGAACATCTCCTCCGGCGCCTCGGTGACGCCGATGTAGTTGCCCAGCGACTTGCTCATCTTCTTGGCGCCATCGGTGCCGACCAGGATCGGCATAGTCAGAATTGACTGCGGCTTCTGTCCGTAGGCAGTCTGGATGTCGCGGCCAAAGAGCAAGTTGAACTTCTGATCGGTCCCCCCCAGCTCGAGGTCTGCCTCGACCGCGACCGAGTCATAGCCCTGCAGCAGCGGGTAGAGCAGCTCGAGCGCGGCGATCGGTGCGCCGGCCGCGAGGCGCTTCTGGAAGTCGTCGCGCTCGATTAGGCGGGCGACAGTGGTCTGGGCGAGCAGGCCGAGTAGCTCCTCCGGCTCCATCCGCAGCCACTCGCTGTTGAAGCGCACCTCGGTGCGCTCGCGGTCGAGCACCTTGAAGGCCTGCTCCTGGTAAGTGGCCGCGTTGGCCTCGATCTCATCCGGCGACGGCATTGGCCGCTGTGCCGAGCGTCCGCTGGGATCGCCGACCCGGGCGGTGAAGTCGCCGACGATCAGCACAACCTGATGGCCCGCCTGCTGGAACTCGCGCAGCTTCTCCAGCACGACCGTGTGGCCAAGGTGGATGTCCGGCGTGGTCGGGTCGATCCCCAGCTTCACCCGCAGCGGCGCCCCGGCGTCCAGCTGCTCCTGCAGCATCCCCGCCGGCAGCACATCGACCGCATTGCGCGTCAGGTCCGCCACATACCCAATGCTAGACTGCCGCCTCCGCTCGGCGGGCCGAGCCGCCCCCCGGGTCGCGAGCCTTTAGATGGCAGTCCTCCGACTAAAGCCCCGCCGGCGGGGTGGCGATGTTCAGCCGCCAGCGCCGTCGCCACCCTCTGAGAGCAAGCGCAAGCCGCGCTTGAAGAAGCTGCGCATTCTTTTTGTCCTGCTCGGCCTCTCGGTCCTCGCCCTGGTCTCGATGATCTTCGGGATGATGGCCGCTGTCTCGCAGGACCTGCCGGCGATCTACAACTTCGCCCAGTACAAGGCCTCGAAGAACAGCGAGGTCTACGACGCCGCGGGCGAACCGATCGGCACCCTGACCAGCGATCAGAACAAGATCCTGCTCACCTCCGGCCAGATATCGCCCAACATCAAGAACGCGGTGGTCTCGATCGAGGACTCGCGTTTCTACGAACACAGCGGAGTCGACTTCCAGGGCATCGCCCGCGCCCTGGTCAAGGACGTGCTCAGCCAGAGCGCCCAGCAGGGCGCCTCGACGATCACCGAGCAGTTCGTCAAGAACGCGCTCGAAGCCGAAGGCAGCCGCACGGTCCTAGAGAAGTTCCGCGAGGCGGCCCTGGCCTACCGGCTCGAGCGCCACTGGACCAAGGACAAAATCCTCACCGAGTACCTCAACACGATCTACTTCGGCGAGGGGGCCTACGGAATCGAGGCGGCGGCCCGCACCTACTTCGGCAGCGCCCACCCTGGCTGCGGCACGCCGACCGAGCCCTGCGCCTCAGTGCTCGAGCCCTGGGAGGCGGCGACCCTGGCAGCGATCATCGCCTCGCCCTCGGCTTTCGACCCCAAAATCTATCCCGAAAACGCCCTCGGCCGCCGCAACTTGGTACTGGAAAAAATGTACGAACAGGGCTACATAACCCAGGAGCAGTACAACGAAGGCCGCCACCAGGCGCTGCCTTCCCCCAGCGACATCTCGCCGCCCAAACTCGAATCGAAGGCCCCCTACTTCACCGCTTGGCTGCGCCAGCAGTTGGTCGAACGCTATGGCGCTTCGAAGACCTTCTTCGGCGGCTTGAAAGTCAAGTCGACACTCGATCTGCGCCTCCAGGGTGCGGCCGAAGAAGCGGTCAACTCCTACCTCGGCTACTCGCCTGCGACCGCCTCGGTGGTCGTGCTCGACAACCACAACGCCGGGGTCAAGGCGATGGTCGGCGGGCCCAACTTCGAAACCAAGCCATTCAACCTCGCCACCCAGGGCCACCGCCAGCCGGGCTCCTCGATCAAGCCCTTCACGCTGATCACGGCGCTGGAGCAGGGGATCTCGCCCTACACAACCTTCGAATCGGCGCCCCAGTACATCCACTACGGCAAGCACGGCCAGGAAGTCTTCGAAGTCAACAACGACGAGGACTCCTATCTCGGCTCCTGCGACATCGTCTGCGCAACGACCTACTCCGACAACTCGATCTACGCACAGCTCGGCCTCGAAGCCCTGAAGGGCAAGACGATCCAGGATCGCACCCACTCGATCGCGGGGACGATCCACAAGGCCGGCTACTCGGACCCGATCTCGACCAACCCCTCGATGGTGCTCGGCGGGCTCGAAGTCGGGGTGACGCCGCTCGGCTGGACCTACGCCTACTCGACGATCGGCAACAACGGCGACCGGGTCAGCGGCACGCTGGCACCGCGACCCGGCGACAGCCCCGTCGCCTACACCCAGGTGACCGACAGCGACGGCCACACGATCAAGGATGGCGACAACGACTCGATCCACACCCAGGTGGTCCCCGAAGGGGTCGCCGAAGAAGCGAAGAGCATCCTCGAAACCGTGGTCAGCAGCGGCACCGGCACCAACGCCCAGATCGGCCACTCGGGCCAGTGGGGCAAGACGGGGACCACCGAGAACAACGGCGACGCCTGGTTCTGCGGCGGGGTCGAAGACGAAGTGACCGCCTGCGTCTGGGTCGGCTATGCCGACACGACGACGCCGATGACGACGCTCTACAACGGCGGCCCGGTGATGGGCGGCACCTTCCCGGCGCTGATCTGGGCCAGCGTGATCTCCGCCTGGGAGGAAATCAAGGCCGAACGCGCGGCGGAAGCCAAGGAAAAGAAGGCAAGCAAGGGCGAATCGAGCTCGTCCTCGTCCTCCGAAGGCTCAACCGAAGTGGCGCCGGAATCCTCGCAAGAAGTCGAAACGGCGCCGGAACCGGAAGCCAGCGAACCGAGCGAACCGGCACCCGAAGAAGGAGCGCCGGAAACCGAATCGGCCGAACCCGCGGAACCGGCACCCGCCGAACCTGCCGCCCCCTCGAGCGGCGGCGGCGTCACCGCCGGATAGGGGGCTTCGAGACGTAAGGGCTGTCGGCGGCCGCGAAGCGCCAGGGGCGCTCGACCGCTTTGGTGATGCCGACGCGTGGGCCGCTGAGAACCTCGGGGGCAAGGCCCGGCTGGGGACCTAGAAGCAGGAACGGATCGCGGTCGAGGTCAGCTCGGTTCTGCTCGAGGCCAATCCCCAGCGCCTCGGTCAGCTTGCCAGGGCCCGAGCAGAGATCGCGGTCGGGCCGCTCGCCCCGGCGCGATCGCATCTGTTCCAGGCCAGCGGTCGGCTCGAGGGCGCGAATCAACACCGCCGCTGCCTCGCCCTCGGGTTCGGCGACGAAGTTGAGCAGGCTGTGGATGCCGTAGGAGAGGTAGACGTAGGCGCGACCGGGCGGCCCAAAGAGAACCTCGGTGCGGTCGGTGAGGCCGACATAGGCGTGACAGGCGGGATCGTCGCGCTCGTAGCTCTCGGTCTCGACGATGGTGCCGCCGCAGCCGGCGAAGAAGAGCCGGCAGCCGATCAGCTCGCGGGCGACCAGGTGAACCGAGCGATCGAAGAACTCGACGCCGAGGCGCTCGCCGCCGGCGGTCCCGGCAGCATTCACGACCGCTCTTCGAGCACCCGCGCCTTGACCGCGCCGAGTGTCTCGCGCGCCTCGCCGAGCTGCGCGGCGAGCGGAACCGAGCCGGTGCCGCCGGCGATCTTCTTCGACTCCAGCCAGCTACCGCGACGCAGTACCTCGTAGTAGGAGTCGTCGAGGTGCTCGGAGCGCTTACGCAAATCCTCGGCGCTCAGCTCAGAGAGCGCCTTGCCCTGCTCGACCGCGTCGCGGACGAGGCCACCGACGATGCCGTGGGCCTCGCGAAAGGGCACGCCACGGCGGACCAGCAGGTCGGCAATCTCGGTCGCCGCCAGCATCTCGTCGCCCGAGGCGTCCTCCATGCGAACGCGGTCGAAGGAGATCCCGGCCAGCATCCCCGCCGCGGCGTCGAGGCAGGCCTCGACCGTGTCGGCCGCGTCGAAGAGCGGCTCCTTGTCCTCCTGCATGTCCTTGCCGTAGGTCAGCGGCAGCGCGTGCATGACCCCGAGCAGGGTCGCGTAGGAGGCGGCGACGCGGGGGCTCTTCGCCCGCAGCAGCTCGGCCGAGTCGGGGTTGACCTTCTGGGGCATGATCGAGGAGCCCGAGGAGAAAGACTCGTCGAGCTCGCAGAAGCCGAACTCGGTGCTCGACCAGATGACGATTTCAGAGCCGAGCCGCGAGAGGTGCATCGCGCAGCTCGAGGCTGCCGAGAGGTAGTCGAGGACGAAGTCGCGGTTGGAGGCGCCGTCGATCGAGTTGTGGCTGACATGCTCGAAGCCAAGGTCATCGGCGACCGCCTCACGGTCGATCTCCCAGTTGACTCCGGCGAGCGCGCCGGAGCCGAGCGGCATCACCGAGGCGCTGTCGAGGGCGAACTGGAAGCGCAGTACGTCGCGAGCGAGCATCCAGAAATAGGCGAGCAGGTGGTGGCCGAGGTAGACCGGCTGGGCACGCTGCAGGTGGGTGTAGCCGGGCATCGTCCAGTCCTTGTGCGCCTCGGCGAGGGTGAGCAGCTGCTCCATCGTCGCCCCGCAAAGCTCGATCGCGCGCAGCGAGTGGGCCTGGACGACGAGGGCGACGTCGGTCGCGACCTGGTCGTTGCGCGAGCGGCCAGTGTGGAGCTTGCCCGCCAGTGGGCCGATCTCTTCCCCCAGTAGTCGCTCAATCGCCATGTGAATGTCCTCGTCGGCGTCCTCGAACTCGAAGCCGTGCTCGGCCATGCGCGCCTGAACCCGGTCGAGGCCGGCCTCCATCCGCGCCAGCTCAGTGGCGTCGAGGACGCCGAGCCGCTGCAGCCCACGGGCGTGGGCACGCGACTGGTCGAGGTCGTAGGCGGCCAACTGCCAGTCGAAGGGCAGCGAGCGGTTGAGGCGCCAGAAGCGCGGATCTGGGTCCTTGCGGAAACGAGCCATGAGCGGGCGATTATTCCTTGATCTCGCTCTGGCCGACCGCGCTCGCCAACTGCTGACAGACGCGGTCCACCTGCGCCTCGCTCAGCGACGGGAAGAAGGGCAGCGCCAGCGAGTGCGCGGAGGCGGCTTCGGCGACCGGGAACTGACCCTCGCGGTAGCCCAGCTCGCGCAGGTGCGGAAAGAGGTGGATGCAGGGCAGGTAGGCCTTGCTGGCGACGCCACACTCGGCCAGGCGCTCGATCGTCGCGTCGCGATCGATCCCGTCCTCGAGGCGGACCACGTAGACGAACCAGCTGCGCCGCTCGGCGCCCCGGCCGGCAATCGGTACCTCCACGCCCTCGAGCCCCACTAGTCGCTCGGCGTACATCGCCGCCACCCGCTCGCGCGCGGACAGCATCTCCGCGAGCTTCTCGACCTGGGCGACACCCAGGGCCGCGGCGACGTCGGAGAGCCGGTAGTTGAAGCCAAGACCACCGTGATCGAGCCAGCCCATGTCGGCGGCGCGGCCCTGGTTGCGCTCGCTGCGCAGGCGGGCGGCGACCCCGGCGCCCCGGGGGATCACCATGCCCCCCTCCCCCGTCGTCATCTGCTTATTGGCGTAGAAGGCGAAGGTGGCCAGGTGACCCCTGGCGCCGACCTTGCGGCCCTCGGAGTCGACCGCGCCGAGCGCCTCGCAGGCGTCCTCGAGCAGGCCGAGGTCGTGCCTGGCGGCGAGCGCCTCCAGCTCCGCCATCGCGGCCGGGTAGCCGAAGATGTGGACGGGCAGGATTCCGGCGCTGCGCTCGCCGACCGCGGCGGCCACGACTTCTGGGTCGAGGTTGAGCGTGACCGGGTCGACGTCGCAGAAGACCGGCTTCACCCCCTCATAGAGCAGGCAGTTGGCCGAGGCGACGAAGCTGAAGGGGCTGGTCAGGACCTCGTCACCGGGACCCCAGCCGAGCGCCCGCACGCCGAGGTGCAGGCCGGTCGTACCGCTGGAGACGGCGACCGCGTCCTCGACCCCGAGCCACTCGGCGAAGGCTCGCTCGAAGCGCTCGCCCATCGACCCCAGCGAGAGCCGGCCCGAGCGCAGCACCTCGAGCATGAGCTCCTCCTCGCGGGCGCCAAGCTCGGGCTTTGCCAGCGGGATCGACTCGCTCATAGCCCCTGGAATGCGTAGGCGAGCGAGTCGACCAGAGCCTCCCAGGAGGCCTCAATTATGTTCTCCGAGACGCCGATCGTGCCCCACTCGCGCCGGCCGTCGGTTGAGTCGAGCAAGACGCGGGTCACGGCCCCAGTGCCGTGGCTCTCATCGAGGATGCGCACCTTGTAATTAGTCAGCTCGACGTCGGCGAGATGGGGATGGCGGGCGCCGATCGCGGCGCGCAGGGCCTTGTCCAGGGCGTTGACCGGCCCGTTGCCCTCGGCCACCTCGACGTAGCGCTCGCCGTCGACGACGACCTTGATCGTCGCCTCGGTTTCGACCCGGCTGCCCTCGCGCTTCTCGGTGGTGACGCGGAAGCTCTGCAGCTCGAAGAGCGGCTCGTAGACCCCGGCCTCGCGCCGCAGCAGTAGCTCGAACGAGGCCTGCGCCGCCTCATAGTGGTAGCCGCGGTGCTCGCGCTGCTTGAGCTGCTCGACCGCCCCGCCGGCGGCGGCATCGTCGAGCTCGAGACCGGCCCGCTCGGCGGCGCTGCGGATCGTCGCCTTGCCAGAGAGCTCGCTGGCGAGGATGTCGCGCTCGTTGCCGACGACAGCGGGGTCGAGGTGCTCGAAAGTGCTGGCGTCGGTCGCGACCCCGGCTGCGTGCATGCCGGCCTTGTGGGCGAAGGCGTTGCGCCCGACGTAGGCCCGATCGGGGTTCGGCGTCATGTTGCAGAGCTCGTCGAGGTAGTGCGAGGTCGGGGTCAAACTGGCGAGCTGCTCGGAGCTGACCACCTCGAAACCCATCTTCAGCTGCAGCGCCGGCAGGATCGAGGCGAGGTTGGCGTTGCCACAGCGCTCGCCGTAACCGTTGACGCAGCCCTGGACGAGGCGAGCGCCGGCCTCCACTGCGGCGAGCGAGTTGGCGACCGCGCACTCGGAGTCGTTGTGGGTGTGGATGCCGACCTCGCACCCATCCGCCAGGTCGGCGACCACGGCCGCGGTCGCCTCGGCGACGAAGGCCGGTAGGCGGCCGCCATTGGTGTCGCAGAGGGTGACGTTCTCGGCCCCCGCCTCGGCGGCGGCCCGCACGCACTCGAGCGCGTAGGCGGAATCGTCGGCGTAGCCGTCGAAGAAGTGCTCGGCGTCGAACACCGGCCGCTTGCCCTCAGCGCTCAAGAAGGCGATCGAGTCGGCGATCATCGCCAGGTTCTCCTCCGGCGTCACCTTGATCACCTTGTCGACATGCAGGCGCCAGCTCTTGCCGACCAGGCAGACCACGGGCGCGAAGCTCTCGGCCAGCACCCGCAACGCCGCATCGTCCTCGGCGGTGACGTCGCGGCGCCGGGTCATGCCGAAGGCGGCGATCGTCGCCTCTTTCAGCTCCAGCTCGGCGAGCAGCTCGAAGAGCTCGGCCTCCTTGGGGTTGGAGCTGGGGAAGCCCGCCTCGATGAAGTGGACGCCGAGGCCGTCGAGGGCCTGGACGACCTTGAGCTTCTCGCCCACCGAGAGTGACATTCCCTGCCCACCCATGCCGTCCCGCAGGGTGGTGTCGTAGAGCTTTACCTGTTCCATCTGATGCCTTTCGCTTCGAAGAGATCGGGGTGGGCCTCTCGAGACCCGAGCGCACGGCAGCGCCGTGCCAGCCGCTAGGCGGCTGCGGTAATTCGCCCGATCGAGTCGAAACGCATGTGCATCAGGAACTGACCTTACTCGGTTCGTCCGCCCCGGCCGGGACCTCGACGAAGTCGAGCCACTCGAGGTACTCCTCGGCGCGACCGTAGAGAGCGTCGACGAACTTTGCCTGCACGTGGCGGGTTATCTCGCCCGGCTCGCCGATCGGGTGGTCGTCGATCTCGCGCACCGGCACCAGCTCGGCGGCGGTCCCGGTGAGGAAGATCTCCTCGGCCAGGTAGAGCTCGGCGCGGGCGATGTCGCGCTCGACCACGGTGTAGCCGAGGTCGCGGGCGATCTGGATCACCGACTTGCGGTTGATTCCGTCGAGGATCGAGGCGACGTGCGGCGGGGTGACGATCTGGCCGTCGCGGACGAGGAAGATGTTCTCGCCGGAGCCCTCGCAGACGAAGCCGCGCTCGTCGAGCAGGATCGCCTCCTCGTAGCCGGCGTTGGTCGACTCAGTCTTGGCAAGGATCGAGTTGAGGTACTGACCCGAGGCCTTGGCGTGCGGGATCAGGCCGCCGGGGCCGATCCGGCGCCAGCTCGAGACCTTGGCGCGGATGCCGTGCTTCTGGCCCTCCTCGCCGAGGTAGGCGCCCCAGGGGAAGGCGGCGACGATGACGTCGACCGGCGCGTCGGTGGCATAGAGGCCGAGGCTGCCGTAGCCGCGGAAGGCAAGGGGCCGGATGTAGCAGGAGCCGAGGCCGTTGCGGCGGACCAGCTCACGCGTCGCCTCGCCGATCTGCTCAGGCGAGTAGGGCAGGCCGAGGTAGTAGAGCTCGGCCGACTTGGCGAGGCGGTCGAGGTGGTCGCTGTGGCGGAAGATCGCCGGGCCGCGCTCGGTCTCGTAGCAGCGCACGCCCTCGAAGACGCCCGTGCCGTAGTGCAGCGCGTGGCTGAGGACGTGAACTTTGGCGTCCTCCCAGGGCACGAACTCGCCGTTATGCCAAATCAACTCGGCCGTATCCATGTTCGGGGAAGTATGCCCGATCGCGCAAGGTCATTCGAGCCGAGCCGAGAAAAGGATCGCGACAACCGCAAAGGAGACCCCTTCATGCTCACCGCAGTTCGCCAAAGACTGACTTATTCGAACGTGATCGCCACGATGGCGCTCTTCCTCGCCCTCGGCGGCGTCGCCGTCGCCGCCGGCCTGCCGCGCAACAGCGTCGGTGCCAACCAGCTCAAGCGGGGAGCCGTCACCGCGGCGAAGATTCGCAAGCAGGCCGTCAACACAGCCAAGCTGGCAAACGGGGCGGTGACGATCGGCAAGCTCGGACCCAACTCGGTCGGGCCGAACAACATCGGCAACGGCGCCATCACCACGCCGAAGCTGGGCCCCAGCTCGGTGATCGCCTCGGCGATCAAGAACAGCGTCGTCACGACCAACAAGCTCAACAACGAAGCGGTGACGAATCCGAAGCTCGGCAAAGAAGCGGTCACGACCGCCAAGCTGGGCAACGAATCGGTGACCAGCGCAAAGCTGGGCAAAGGCTCGGTCACCGCTGCGAAGCTGAGTGATGAAATCGGGCCGCTGCTCTCGACCCTGAAGCCGGGCCAGACGCTGCGCGGCGTCTTCGGCGTCAACGGCGAATCCCGCACGGCCGTCAGTTTCCAGTTCCCGCTGCTCAATGCCGCAACCGTCACCGTCCTGAAGAAAGGCGAAACCAGCCCCAACTGCTCGGGCCTCGGCGGCGGCAACCTGCAGACGCCCCAGGCGACCCCCGGGAACCTCTGCGTCTACACAACGGAAGAAAGCGGCACACCGGCCCTTGCCGCGGAGAACAACACCCGCCTCGGCTTCGGCCTCAAAACAGCGGGCACCACGGCCGACTTCGCCTACGGGCAGTGGGCGGTAACCGCGCCCTAGGCGCTTAGCTCGGCCAGAACGGCCTCGGTCACCTCGTCGGTGCCGACCGCGGTCTCCCCCTCGCCCGCCAGGTCCGGGGTGCGGAGGCCGCGGTCGAGTACCGCGTCGACCGCCGACTCGATCCGGACGGCCTCATCGGGCCGATCGAGGCCGTGGCGCAGCATCATCGCCGCCGAGAGGAAAGTGGCGAGCGGGTTGGCGATGCCCTGGCCGGCGATGTCGGGAGCGGAACCGTGGACCGGCTCGAAGAGGCCGGGCTCGCCGTCAGCACCAAGGCTGGCCGAGGGCAGCATGCCGAGCGAGCCGGTGAGCATCGCCGACTCGTCGCTGAGGATGTCGCCGAAGAGGTTCTCGGTGACGATCACGTCGAAGTCCGCCGGGCGCGAGACGAGCTGCATTGCCGCGTTGTCGACCAGCAGGTGGTCGAGGGCGACGTCCGGATAGTCGGGCGCGACGCGGCCAACCACCTCTCGCCAGAGCCGCGAGGTCTCGAGCACGTTTGCCTTGTCGACCGAGGTGACGCGGGGCTCGCGGCCGGAGCCAACTGCGCGGCGCTGGGCGGCCTCGAAGCCGACCCGGGCGATGCGCTCGATTTCAGCGGCCGAGTACTCGCAGGTGTCGTGGGCGGAATCGCCATCGCGTCCGGAATCGCCGAAGTAGATGCCGCCGGTGAGCTCGCGGACGACGAGCAGGTCGGTGCCGGCGATGCGGTCCTCGCGCAGCGGGCTGGCCGCGACCAGGGCCGGACTCGGGCGGACCGGCCGCAGGTTGGCGTAGAGGCCCATGCCCTTGCGCAGGCCGAGCAGGCCCTGCTCTGGGCGCGGCGCGTTCGGGTCGGTGGTGTCCCATTTGGGACCACCGACAGCGCCGAGGAGGACAGCGTCGGCGGCGCGACAGGCCACAAGCACCTCGTCGGTCAGGGCAGTGCCGTGAGCGTCGATCGAGCAGCCGCCCATCAGCTGGTCCTCGAACTCGAACTCGCCCAGCGCTTCGAGCAAGCGCCGTGTGGCAGCGACGATCTCGGGACCGATTCCGTCGCCGGCCAACAGGACCACATTTGGGCGCTCAGACATGCGCGTGGACTCTAGAGATCGAGATCCCCATTGGCAGTGGCGCTCTCTTTATGTGAAACTATTTGAGCAATAGCTGTTCTTGGTCGTAAACCAAAGTTGGATCGAGCCGATGGCGATCCAACCGCAGCACACGCAGGCGGCCCCGCCAACGGCCGGGTCGCGTTCGTCGACGACGAGAAGGACGAGACGCCTCAGGTAGGCATCGCATCGGCAGTCGATCCGTGTGTCGCCGTCGCTTTTGTTCTTGGTTGGGAGCTCGGCTCAGTCCGCCGTATTGCCCCTAGTGGCGCGTCAAGCTCTTCGTCGGACGACAATCAGTTGCTCAGGCTCGACGGCCTTCCACCCCGGACGCAGGCCACGCTTGCCATCGACCTGATCGATTCCAAACTGCAAAGGCTCGCCCCCCGCCTGACCAACGTGAGGAGAATCGACCAAGGGCTAGTGGTCAACCTTCGCCTCTCGCTGACCAGAACTCAGGCGGAGATGTTAGGCGCCGTCAAAGAGCTGCACGAGGCCTCGCTGCTTGCCCTCGCGGCGGCCGACTCGCGGCTCGGTCGCGCCTACGGCCTAGGTCACGAACTCGCCGATGCATGTCTGGGAGTGAACAGCCCCAAGAGCTTCCGTCGCGCGTTCGGTCCGGACGCCATCAAGATCAAGAACCAGCTCTCGGATCTAGCCTCCAGCTTCCCCCCGCACGCGAGCAGGGCGGTAGTTCTATCCCTGCGAGTGTGGGAGGCCTGGGCCGCCAACCCGGTGCTCAACGGCACCCCGATTAGCTTGGATGACGACTGGGCAACCAAGGGTGCGGCAATCGAAGAAGCGCTCGGCCGCCAAGGAATGCTCTGGCGTGACCTTCTGGCCGGAGACAAGCAAGGCCAGGACATGCTCGACACCGACCACTACCTGCAGGCAGCGCGATCCATGATGGCGACGATGGCCTCGACCATCTGGAGCTTCATCAAGGCGATGCGGCTACCGCTTGGGCTGGCGACCGCGGTCTTCCTCCTCGGACTAGGCCTACTTCTCTTCACCGACCCAGCCGGTAAAGCCGTGGGACTGCTCTTGGCGATTTTGGGAGGCCTCGGGGTCACCGGTACAGGCATCAGGACACAGCTCGGCAAAGTCACCGGCCAACTCCAATCAGAGCTCTGGGGTGCGGCGATGGACATCGCGATCGCCGAAGCCGTGCTCAGCGGCCCGAATGGCTGGGGGACGGACGTCACCGAGATCAGCGTTCCAGCACGTGGTGCAAGCCCAAACCTCGGCGCGAATCTCGAGATCCTCGGCGAATTCCGCAAGCAGGCAAAACGACGAAGGCCGCGGAAAAGGATTCGTGAGCTCCTAGCAGTGGATGTTGCGTTCTTTCCAGAAAACGAGTCCGCCGTGCGGGGGCGCGACGAAGTCATTCAATGGCTTCGAGACGAGTCCCACGCAGCGAGAATTGGCAGGGAACCGGACAAAGTCGACGAGTTGGCACCTGGTGTGCTGCTCAGCGGTCGCAAAAGCGGCACCGCCTCGATCTGGCGCGTGCAGGAGCGCACGGTCCGGTGGTGGCGTGGCTACGACAGCCGTGCCACGGCATTAGCCAACGCAAGGACGCTTGCCGCGCACGCCTGGTCGGCGTTCGATGACGACTGACACCGGACGGTGACCAGAGAGCCTCAGAGCATGCCTACGCGGGGGTGCGGGCCTCGATATTGAGGCGCACGTACTCCATCTGCAGCGGATCGGGCTCGCCCTCGAGCACCCGCTCGACGAAGGGCGCTTCCAGCTCCTCCGGCAGCCGGTCCATGTGTGGACCGAGGCAGACCGTGCGCAGGAACTCGGCTGGCTCAGGCGGCTCGATCGTCCACGGTTGCAACCAGCAGCGGACCCGGTCGAAGCCGGCCGCCTCGAGACGCGCTTCCGTCTCCTCGTCGCCGGCGTAGTTCCACGGTTCGTCGAAGCCCTCGAAGTGAGGTGCAAAGGGCTCGCTAGCGGCGACCTCGGCACAGATCGTGCGCAGGCGGTCGATGTTGCCAGCGCCACCGCACTGCGCGGCGATCGCGCCACCGGGACGCAGCACGGCCGCCAGGCGACGGAAGAGCAAGTCGTGGTCCAGAACCCAGTGAAAAACGGCGCTGGAGAAGACGGCGTCGACCTGTTGGTCCAGCTCCAGCTCGGTCAGGTCGGAGACCAGCGCCTCGTCGCCGGGTCGCAGGGTCTCGCGCACCTTCTCCACCATCGAAGCGGAGCCGTCGACGGCAACTACGCGTCCCTCGGGCAGCCGCTCGATCAGCAGGCCGGTGACGCGGCCGCTGCCACAGCCGGCGTCGAGCACCGTCTCATCGCCTTGTAGCGGCAGCCGGTCGAGTACCGAGCGCGCCCACTCTTCGTGCGGGACGGAGATGCGGTGGTAGGTCCCCGCGTCCCAGTCTCGCGTCGCCGAGGCCATCAGAGCGCCGTCGTGACCGGCCCGCGCTCGGCGCCGCCGGCCTGCTCGAAGCTGTCGATCGCGCCGGCGTTCTCCAGCGTGATGCCGATGTCGTCGAGACCGTTGAGCAGGCGGTGCTTGACGTCCGGCTCGACCTCGAATTTGAAGACGCCGGCGGCGCAGGTGACCGTCTCGTCGTCGACGTCGATGCGGGCCTCGCCGGCCTCGGCGACCGCCCGGCAGTGCTCCTCGTCGAGGATCGCCGGCAGCAGCCCGACCTTGGTGCAGTTGGAGTAGAAGATGTCGGCGAAGGACGGCGCGACGATCGCCTGGAAGCCGAAGTCCTCCAGCGCCCAGGGAGCGTGCTCGCGTGAGGAGCCGCAGCCGAAGTTGGCCCCGGTGACCAGGATCGGGTTCGGCTCCAGCTCGATCTCGCCGTCGCGGATCCAGTCGTAGAAGAGGAACTCGCCGAAGCCGGTCCGCTCGACCCGCTTGAGGAACTGCTTGGGGATGATCTGGTCGGTATCGACGTCGGCGCGGTCCAGCACCGAGACCTTGCCCTCGATCACGTCTATCGGCCTCATCTTCAGCTCCAATCCCTGATGTCGACGAAGTGTCCCTCGATCGCCGCCGCCGCGGCCATCCTCGGGCTGACCAGGTGGGTGCGGCCGCCCTTGCCCTGGCGCCCCTCGAAATTGCGGTTCGAGGTCGAGGCGCAGCGCTCGCCCTCGATCAGGGTGTCGGGGTTCATCCCCAGGCACATCGAGCAGCCCGCCTCGCGCCATTCGAAGCCGGCCGAACGGAAGACCTCGTGCAGCCCCTCGGCTTCGGCGTTCGCCTTGACCTGCTGAGAGCCCGGCACGACCATCGCCCGCACCGAGCCGGCCACCTTGCGGCCGTCGACGATCGCGGCGGCCTCGCGCAGGTCCTCGATCCGCGAGTTGGTGCAGGAGCCGATGAAGACCCGTTCGGGCGCCACCTCGGTCATCGGCGTGCCAGCGCTCAGACCCATGTAGGTGAGGGCGCGTTCTGCCGACTCGCGATCGGCCGGCGAGTCCATCGCCGCCGGATCGGGGACGCTGTCGGTGACCTCGCAGACCATGCCGGGGTTGGTGCCCCAGGTGACCATCGGCGAGATCGCGCCGGCATCGACGTCCACCTCGGTTTCGAAAGCGGCGCCGTCATCGCTCGGCAGCTGCCGCCAGCGCTCGGCGGCGGCGTCGAAGTCAGCGGGAGCGCCCGGGCGGCCGCGGACCCACTCGATCGTCTTCTCGTCGGGGGCGATCATGCCGGCGCGGCCGCCGCCCTCGATCGTCATGTTGCAGATCGTCATCCGTCCCGGCATCTCCAGGGCCTCGATCGCCGATCCGGCGTACTCGACCGCGTAGCCGGTCATGCCGCCGGTGCCGAGGCGGCCGATCGTCGCCAGGATCAGGTCCTTGGGCGTGACGCCCGAACCGAGCTCACCTGAATAGGAGATACGCATCGTCTTCGGCCGCTTCTGAACCAAGCACTGGGTCGCCAGCACGTGCTCGACCTCGGAGGTGCCGATGCCAAATGCAAGCGAGCCGAAGGCGCCATGGGTGGAGGTGTGGCTGTCGCCGCAGACGATCGTCATGCCTGGCTGGGTGACTCCCAGCTCCGGCCCGATCACGTGCACGATCCCCTGTCGGTCGGAGCCCAGCGAGTAGACCGGGATGCCGAACTCCTCGCAATTGCGCTCCAACGTTTCGACCTGGACCCGGGAGAGCTCGTCGGCGATCAGGCGCGCCGCCATCGTGCCGTCGGTGGGGGTGTTGTGGTCGGCGGTGGCCAGGGTCTTGTCGGTACGGCGCACCGGGCGGTTGGCCAGGCGCAGGCCGTCGAAGGCCTGGGGCGAGGTGACCTCGTGGACCAGGTGCAGGTCGATGTAGATCAGGCCGTCGGAGACCTCGTGGGCCTCCCAGAGCTTGTCGAACATTGTCTTTGGCATTGGCTAGCCCCTCCTCAGGCCCGCGGCGATTACGGCAAAGAAGCGGGTGGGCTCCTCGCCTTCGTTCTCAAAATGATGGGGAAGATCGGCATCGAAGGTGACGCTGTCACCCTCGCTCAGCTCGTGACGAGTGCCGTCGACGACCAGCACCAGCGTCCCGGCCAGCACCACGGCGGTCTCGCGGCTGCCGGGCTCGTGCATCGGCGGATCGTTGCGACCGCCGGTCGTCGCGCCGGCCTCGAGCGTGTGCAGCGAGACGTCGGCGCGCTGCCCAGGCAGCGGCGGCGTCAGCTCCTCGAAACGATGGCCACCGCGCTCGAGCGTGCGCCGGCCACCGGCCCGGCTGACCGCGACGTGCTCGCCCTCGTCGAGGCGCAGCAGCTGCGAGAGCGTCAGCTCCAGCCCGGCGGCGATCTTCGCCGCGACCGCCAGCGTCGGGCTCGTCTCGCCCCGCTCGACCTGAGAGAGCATCGGCGCGCTGACGCCAGAGCGCTCGCCCAGGTCACGCAGGGAGAGACCCATTGCCTCGCGCAGAGCGCGCACGCGGTCGCCGATGGTGGGAACGCTCGGAACGGCTCTCTCTGTTGTCACCGTGGTGCTCATTACGCTTGTACGCTATCACATACAAGGGAGCGAGCCGTAACGCTTTTTCCGCCTCTCGCACGGGCAAAGCGTTACGCCCAGGATTCGGCAGCGGGCTACGGTCCGGGGGTGCGTTCCACGGCGGCCTCCGAGGTCACGGCCTCGGCCTCGCGGATGGCGGCACCCTCCAGGGCGTTCGACAGGGCGCGGACGTAGGCGCGGGCAGAGGCCTCCAGGATGTCGGTGGCGACGCCCTGTCCTGTTGCCAGGCGGCCGGCGGCGCGCAGCATCACGGTCACCTGTCCCAGAGCGTCCTCTCCCCCGGTCACGGCCTCGACCGTGTACTGGCGCAGCTCGCACTCGGTGTCGGCGGCCTTCTGGATCGCGCGGAAGATCGCGTCAACTGGGCCGTCGCCGCCGGACTCGCCGACGGCCTCCTCGCCCGAGGGCATCTTGACCGCGACGCGGGCCAGCGGCTCGCGCCGCGAGCCGGCCTCGACCTCAAACCAGGCCAGCTCATGCGAATCGTCCTTCTCGCGCATCTCGTCGGAGACGATCGCCTCCAGGTCCAGAGCCGTCACCTGCTTCTTGCGGTCGGCGATCTCCTTGAAGCGCTTGAAGGCGGCGTTCAGGGCGTTGCCCTCGACCTTGAAGCCCAGCTGGTCCAGGGCGTCGCGCAGGGCGTGGCGGCCGGAGTGCTTGCCCAGCACGATCGAGTTCGACTCCAGGCCGACCTCGGTCGCGTCCATGATCTCGTAGGTGGTGCGCTCCTTCAGCACGCCGTCCTGGTGGATGCCGGACTCGTGGGCGAAGGCGTTGCGGCCGACGATCGCCTTGTTGGGTTGGATCGCGTAGCCGGTCAGGCGCGAGACCATGCGGCTGGTGCGGGCCAGCTCGCGGGTGTTGATGCCGGTGCTCAGGCCGTGCGCGTCCTCGCGCACCTTGATCAGCATCGCGATCTCCTCCAGCGAGCAATTACCGGCGCGCTCGCCGATGCCGTTGACGGCGCACTCGACCTGGCGCGCTCCCGCCAGCACACCGGCGTAGGAGTTGGCGACGGCCAGGCCCAGGTCGTCGTGGCAGTGGACCGAGGTCTCGACCTTGTCCAGGCCGGGCACCAGCTCGTACAGGCGCCGCCAGTACTCGGCGTACTCCTCGGGGGTCGTGTAGCCGACCGTGTCGGGAACGTTGATCACGGTGGCGCCCTCCTCGACCGCGATCGCGCAGACCTCGGCGGTGAACTCGATGTCGGCGCGGGTCGCGTCCATCGGCGAGAACTCGACATCCTCGCAGTAGGACTTGGCCAGGGTGACGGCTGCTCGCGCTTGACCCTTAACGTCCTCGCGGTCGGTCTGCAGCTGGTGCTCGATGTGGATGTCGGAGGTCGAGATGAAGGTGTGGATGCGCGGCCGCGCCGCGTCCTTGATCGCCCCCCAGGCGGCGTCGATGTCGGCCTTGTGGGTGCGGGCCAGGCCGCAGATCACCGGGCCCTCGACGCCGCGGGCGATCGCCTCGACAGCCTCGAAGTCACCGGGCGAGGTGATCGGGAAGCCGGCCTCGATCACGTCGACGCCCAGGCGGGCCAGCTGCTGGGCGATCTCGACCTTCTCGCCCATGTTCAGCGAGATGCCGGGCGACTGCTCACCGTCGCGCAGTGTCGTGTCGAAGATGTGGACGCGGTTTGCGTCGTCTACTGGTGCCACTGGGTCCTCCTCCTTCTCTGCTGCTTTCGAATGACCTTTTCTCTCGCGGCTATCGCGCCGCCCAGCGCTATTCCCCCCGGAGGGGGAGGAGAAGGAGAAGCGCGAGGCTGTCGAGCCGGTACGTCATTCGGTCGCCTCAGCTTAGCGTAGGCTGCGCGCATCGCAAGCGAGGTTTCCTCAAGCAAGATCCCCCGCTCGACCTGGTTCGCCCTCTTCGCGATGGGGATCGCCGTGGTGGTGATCGCCAACGACTTCTCCGCGATCAACGTCGCCCTGCCGACGATGGAGAAGGACTTCGACACCAACATCAACACGATCCAGTGGGTCGTCAACGCCTACGCGCTGACCTTCGGCGTGATGATCGTCACCGGCGGCCGCCTCGCCGACATGTTCGGCCGCCGCAACGCCTTCTTCCTCGGCACGGCGATCTTCGCCTCGATGTCGGCGCTTGGCGGTGCGGCGCAGACCGAGACCTGGCTGATCGCGACGCGGACGCTGATGGGAATCGGCGGGGCGCTGATGTGGCCGGCAATCCTCGGCATGACCTACGCGCTGCTGCCCGAAGACAAGGCGGGGCTGGCGGGCGGGATCATCATCGGCGCCGCCGGGCTCGGCAACGCGGTCGGGCCGCTGATCGGCGGTGTGCTCACCGACGCGCTGAGCTGGCGCTGGATCTTCTTCCTCAACGTGCCGATCTCGATCTTCGCCGTGCTCGTCACTTATCGGCTGGTCAAAGTCGCCGAGCCCGACGAGGGCCGCCAGCAGATCGACTACCCCGGGATCGCGGCGATCTCGGTCGGCCTCGTCTCGCTGCTCGTCGCCCTCGATCAGATCGACGACTGGGGCTTCGGCGACCCGCGGGTGCTCGGCTTGTTCGCCCTGGCCGCGATTCTGCTGGTCGCCTTCGTGCCGATCGAGCGCCGCGCCGGGGCGCACGCACTGATTCCGCGGGCGGTGATGGCAAACGAGAGCTTCCGCGCCTCCTGCCTGGCGATCCTGTTGATGTCGGCGACCTTCTTCGCCGCCCTGCTCTACCTGCCCCAGTTCATGCAGCACCAGCTCGGCTACTCGCCGCTGGAGGCCGGTGTCGGACTGCTGCCCTTCCTCGCCACCTTCGCCGCGGTTTCCTTCGTCGCCGGGCCGCTCTACGAGCGACTGGGAGCGAAGCTGCTGGCGACGGTCGGGGCGGGCTGCATCACCATCGCTCCATTCATCTTCGCGCTCGTCGCTTCGCGCTCGAGCTACGCCTCACTGATCCCCGGCATGGTCGTGCTCGGAATCGGAATCGGCAGCTTCTACCCGACCGCCACCACCGCGGGGGTCACCTCGGTCGACGAATCGCAGACCAGCCTCGCTGGCGGCATCGTCTACATGTTCCAGATCGCCGGCGGCTCGATCGGCCTGGGACTGACGACGACCGTCTTCTCCTCGCAAGCGTCCTTCGTCGACGGCATCGAGGCGGCCTTTCGCCTTGACGCGGCGCTCTCGCTGGTCGGCTTTCTGGTGGCGCTCTTCTTCGTCGGCGGCCGCCTGCTCAGCCGGCGGCCGGCCGAGCGCCCCTCGACCTAAACGAGCTCCGAACCCTCAGGAGGAGGGCTTGACCACGTTGTTGCGGATCAGCGTGTTGTGACCGCTGCCTCCGTCCATGATGTCGGTGCTGCCGCCGCGCAGCACGTCGTTGCCGGGGCCGCCGAGCAGTTCATCGCTGCCAGGGCCGCCGTAGAGCACGTCGCCCCCACCGCGGCCGGCGATCTTGTCGTTGCCGTCGCCACCGATCAGTTTGTCCGGGCCGCTGCCGCCTACCAGGGTGTCGTTGCCGGGGCCGCCCCGCATCGTCACCGGCAACTCGATCGCGCTCGAGACCGAGAACGTGTCATCGCCTTCGCCGCCATTGACTTCGAAACCGGCGACGAGGGGCGCTTTGCAGGTCAGCTCGTTCGGCACCCCGGGCGTGTTTTCGCAGACGCTTCCTCCAACTTCGAGCGGCGCCGCTGAGTCGATTACGTAGCTGCGGCCATCGGGTGTGGGCCAGATCCGAATCGAGTTCTGCGTTGCCCCCCCGGCAAGGACCACCGTGTAGGTCGTTTCGGCATGGGCGATCGGCGCGGTTTGCGCCGCCAGAATCGCGAGCAAGATCAGAATCGCCTTCTTCATGAGGAAAAGCCCCCGCCGAGCCGGGTCCTAGTTAGGGAACAACACAACCTTGCCGACGTTGCGGCGCTGGGCGATGAATTGATGCGCCTCACCGGCTCGCTCGAAGGGAAATGCCTCGGCGACGACCGGCTCCAGGCGCCCCGCCTCGAGGTCCGCCATCAGCGGCTCGGTGGCTCGGTCGAGGCTGCCCTCGCGCTCCCACCACTTGAGCATGTTGAGGCCGAAGACACCCTTGTTCTCGTTCATCAGCGCCAGGCTCTTCCACCAGGGGATCGTCGCCAGCGGCATCTTGGCCAGACTCTTCAGCGCCGCCGGAATGTCGCGGCCGCTTTCGTTGGTCACCTCGGAGAGGCCGTACATGACCAGGCGGCCGCCGGAGCGCAAGAGGCGGTAGTCCTTGCGGAACGAGGTCGGGCCGAGCGCGTCGATGACCAGGTCGACGCCCTCGCCGCCGGTGATCCGCATCGCCTCCGCCTCGAAGTCCTGACTGCGATAGTCGATCGCGTGGGCAACGCCCTGGGCGCGAATCGCATCGTGCTTGGCGGGCGAGGAGGTGCCGAAGATCTCAGCGCCGACGTTGCGGGCGATCTGGGTGGCGGCGATGCCGACCCCGCCAGCCGCGGCGTGGATCAGGACGCGATCGCCCTCGCGCAAGCTGCCCATGATGATCAGCGCCGCGTAGGCAGTGCCGTAGTTGACCGGGAAGGCGGCGCCCTGCTCAAAGCTGAGCCGATCGGGCAGCGGCAAGACCTGATCGGCGGGGACCGTGACCAACTCGGCCTGACCGCCGAAGCGAGTGCCCGCCATGACCCTGTCGCCGACCTTGAAGTCACTCACGCCCTCGCCCAGGCCCTCGACCTCTCCGGCCACCTCGTAACCCATCACGCAAGGGGGTTTGGGGGCGTCCGGGTAAAGACCGACGCGGGCCATCGTGTCGGCGAAGTTGATGCCGGCGGCCCTGACCGCGATTCGGACCTCGCCGGCGCCAACTGGCGGGTCGGGTCGCTCCTGCACCTGCAGTACCTCAGGCCCGCCGTTTCCCGTTTGCACCAGCGCCTTCACCGGGTCAGCCTACTTGACCGGTCGTGGGCTACAGATCGACCGAACGGCCGACCGAGAACCCGTCGCGCTCGAGAATCTTGGCAATCGTCGCTTCGTTCACCGCGGCATCGGTGGTCAGCGCCATCACCGCGCGCTCGCCGTCCTCCTCGGCACCGACGGCGGCGGAGACGATGTTGACGCCCTCCTCACCGAACATCGTGCCGACCCGGCCGATCATGCCGGGGCGGTCGGCGTAGCGGAAGACGGCGATGTGCTCGGCGAAGGGCAGGTAGAAGCTCTCGCCCCAGACCGAGACGAGGTAGGGCTCGTTGCGCGGGCCGACGCCGGTGCCGGCGACCTCAACCTCTTCCTCGCCGGAGCGCAGCCGCACAGTGACCAGCTCGGTGAAGTCCTCCGAGCCCGACTCCTTGGTCTCGACCAGGTCGACCCCGCGTTCCTCGGCCATCTGCGGCGCGTTGACGAGGTTGACCGGCTCCTCGGTGTGGCCAGAGAGGATCCCGACCAGGACGGCTATGCCGAGCAGCCGCGTGTCGTACTGCGAGAGCTTGCCGCGGAACTCGACCTCGACCCGGTCGACCGGGCCCTGGCCGAGGCCCTCGGCGAGGCGGCCGAGCTTTTCGCAGAGCGGCACGAAGGGCGAGAGGGCTTCCATCTCCTCCGGGCGCACGGCGGCGATGTTGACGGCGTTGGTGACGACGGCACCGGTCAACGCCGCGGTCACCTGCTCAGCGGTGACGATGCCGGCGCGGTCCTGGGCCTCGGCGGTGGAGGCGCCGAGGTGCGGGGTGACGACGACGTCGCCGCGGGCGAATATCGGGTGCTCGGTGAAGGGCTCAGAGGGGAAGACGTCGAGGGCGGCGCCGCCGACCTTGCCCGACTCCAGGCCGTCGAGGAGGGCATCGAGGTCGACAAGCTCGCCGCGAGCGCAGTTGACGATCCGCACGCCCTGCTTCATCTGGGCGATCGCCTCGGCGTCGATCAGGTTGATCGTCTCGGGGGTCTTGGGCACGTGCACGGTGACGACGTCGGCGCGGCCGAAGAGGTCCTCGAGGCTCTCGGCACCCTCGACCCCGAGCTCGCGGAAGCGCTCGGCCGAGACGAACTTGTCGAAGGCGATCACATCCATCTCGAAGGCCTGGGCTCGTTTGGCGACGAGTTGGCCAATGCGGCCGAAGCCGACGATGCCGATCGTCTTGCCGTAGAGCTCGGCACCCTTGTACTTGGCCCGGTCCCAGCGGCCGTCGACGAGAGCGCCGTGGGCTTGGGGAACGTTGCGGAAGAGGGCGAGCGCGAGGGCGAGCGTGTGCTCGGCGGCGGCGACGGAGTTGGATTCGGGCGCGTTGGCGACGACGATGCCGCGGCGCGTCGCGGCGGGAATGTCGACGTTGTCGACGCCGGTGCCGGCGCGGCCGATCACCTTGAGATTGTCGGCCCGCTCGATCAGCTCCGGCGTCAGCTTCGTCGCCGAGCGGATCAGGATCGCGTCGTAGCCGCCGATCTTCTCGGCCAGCTCCTCGTCGGACATCTCGAGGCCGAGGTCAACGTCGAAGTTCTGCCGCAGCAGGTCGACGCCGGAGTCAGCGATCTTCTCCTTGACAAGCACTTTCACCGGCGGACCTCCCCCACGTTTTGGACCACCCAATCGACGCAGGCGGTCAGGGCTTCAAGATCAGCCGGCTCGACCGCCGGGAACATGCCGATCCGCAGCTGGTTGCGCCCCAGCTTGCGATACGGCTCGGTGTCGACGATGCCGTTGGCGCGCAGCGTCGCGGCGATCACAGCGGCGTCGACGGAGTCATCGAAGTCGATCGTGCCGACGACCAGCGAGCGCTTGCCCGGATCGGCGACAAACGGGCTGGCGAACTCGCTCGCCTCGGCCCAGCCGTAGAGATGGCCGGAGGAGGCGGATGTGCGCTCGACGCAACCGTCGAGCCCGCCCAGCGAGAGCATCCACTCGACCTGGTCGGCGAGCAGCAGCAGGGTGGCAAGCGCAGGCGTGTTGTAGGTCTGCTCCTTGCGCGAGTTCTCCAACGCCGTCTGCAGCGAGAGGAAGCCGGGCTGCCAGCGGCCCTCGGCGCCGTCGAGCTCACCGATGCGGGTGATCGCCGCCGGGCTGAGCGCGGCCAACCAGAGGCCGCCATCGGCGCCGAAGGCCTTCTGGGGGGCGAAGTAGTAGACGTCGGCCTGGCTCGCGTCGAGCGGCAACCCACCGGCACCCGAGGTCGCGTCGATCAGGACTAGAGCGTCGCCCGAGCCATCGGGCCGCTGCACCGGAACCATCACCCCGGTCGAGGTCTCGTTGTGGGCCCAGGCGATCGCGTCGGCCGCCGGATCGGCAACCGGCGCGGGCGCATCGCCGGGCTCGGCCTCGACCACGATCGGGTCCTGCAGGAAGGGAGCTCCCTTGGTCGCCTTGGCGAACTTCTGGGAGAACTCGCCGTAGGTGAGGTGAAGGGCGCGCTCACGCACGAGCCAGGCGCAGGCGGCATCCCAGAAGGCGGTCGTGCCGCCGTTGCCGAGGGCGATCTCGTAGCCGTCGGGAAGCCCAAAGAGCTCAGTCAGGCCCGAGCGCACGCCGGCGACCAGGTCACGCACCGGGGCCTGCCGGTGCGAGGTCCCGATCAGCTTCGACTGCCCGGCGAGCTTCTCGAGTGCCTCCGAGCGCACCTTGGAGGGCCCGCAGCCGAATCGGCCATCGGCTGGCTTGAGGTCTGTCGGGATTTGAACGGTGGTCTCGGTCGTCACGGCGGAGGCGACAGGTTAGTGACCGGGACGGGTGGACCTCGCCCAGCCTCAACCATCGCGTTCCGGTGCGCCTTTTGCTCTCCACGGGTGCATAAGGCGCACCGGAACGGCATAAGCTGCGGCCATGAGCGAGACCAACGAGCAGGCCATCAGCAAGGGTGACGGTTACGCCGTCGCTAACCTCAGCGACCTCGGCGAGGGACCGGGATTCCGCAAGATCCGCAAGGCCCTGGGAGTAACCGCCTTCGGCGTCAACGCGATCGTGCTGCCCCCCTCCTACGCCACCGGCAGCCACTACCACGACGAGCAGGAGGAGCTCTACTTCCTCCACAGCGGCCACGTCGCAATCGAGTTCGGCGACGGCAGCAGCCACGAGCTAGCGCCGGGTGGCCTGGCCTGGGTGGATGCCTCAACCAAGCGCAGGCTCAAAAACCTCAGCGACTCCGAGGATGCCGTCTACGTCGTCGTCGGAGGCAAGGACGGCTATGTCGGCCGCGACGGCAAACTCGCAGACGGCGAGACGCACCGCTAAAGCTCAAGCGCAAGGGATCCGGGTCCCCCTCTCCCGGAGACCGTTGCGCAGCAGGTCGGCCGGGTGCTTCATACGTGGTCGCCGAAGCCTCCGTGAGAGGGGGACCCGGATCCCTCCCACGTGCTCTGGAGCTGCATCTCGGAGCTTGAGAGGACGCCGGCAGCCCCTCTCCATGAAGCTTGGCGACCACGCGTCGAAGCACCGAGACGATCCAGCTGCGCGACGGCTTCAGGGAGAGGGGCTGCCGGCGTCCCCCACGCTTGGGTGATCGAGCTTTAGAACTCTTGATCGATCCAGGGCATCGTGTCGCGAAGATCCTTGCCGACCTTCTCGACTTCATGGCTGGCGCCTTCCTCGCGCATCCGCGAGAGGTTCTCGCCGCCGGCGCGGTTCTCGGCGATCCACTCGCGGGCGAACTCGCCCGACTGGATCTCGCCGAGGATCTGCTTCATCGCCGCGCGAGACTCCTCGCCGATGACGCGTTTGCCGCGGGTCATGTCGCCGTACTCGGCCGTGTTGGAGATCGAGTAACGCATGCCCTGGATCCCCTTCTCGTACATCAGGTCGGCGATCAGCTTGAGCTCGTGCAGGCACTCGAAGTAGGCGAGGCGCGGGTCGTAGCCAGCCTCGACCAAGGTCTCGAAGCCGGCGCGAACCAGCTCCGAGGCACCGCCGCAGAGCACGGCCTGCTCGCCGAAGAGGTCGGTCTCGCACTCGTCCTTGAAGGTCGTCTCGATGATCGCCGCGCGACCGCCGCCGATTCCAGAGGCGTAGGCGAGAACGAGGTCGTGGGCTTTGCCGGTGGCGTCTTGGTGAACCGCCATCAGACAGGGCACGCCGCGGCCTTCCTCGTACTGGCGGCGGACCAGGTGGCCCGGGCCCTTGGGCGCAACCATGCCGACGTCGACGCCGGCCGGCGGCACGATCTGCTCGAAGTGGATGGCGAAACCGTGGGCGAAGAGCAGCAGGTTGCCGGGGGCGATCCCGTCGGCGATATCCGACTCCCAGATCTCGGCCTGCTTCTCGTCGGGCAGCAGGATCATCACCGCGTCGCCGCGACTGGCGGCTTCGGCGATGTCGAGCACCTCGAGGCCGGCCTCTTCGGCTTTCGCGCGACTGGAGGAATCGGGGCGCAGGCCGACGACGACGTCGACCCCCGAGTCCTTCAGGTTGAGGGCGTGCGCGTGTCCCTGGGAGCCGTAGCCGAGGATGGCGACGGTCTTTCCCTGCAGCAGCGAGAGGTCAGCGTCTGAGTCGTAGAAAATGTCCTGAGGTTTGTCATTGGGCATGGGCGGCAGGCTAGCGGAGGGCGCGCCTCATCAGCTTGCCCGAGGGCGTGCGCGGCAGCGCCGCCGCCAGCTCGACCCGCTTCGGCACCTTGTAGCCGGCCAGCGACTCGGCGCAGTGGCGGCGCAGCTCGTCAGGGCTGACCTCGGAGCCGTCCTGCAGGACGACGATCGCAGTCACCGCCTGCTGCCACTCCGGGTCCTCGCGGCCGACTACTGCGGCATCCGCCACCTCGGGGTGGCGCAGCAGGACTTTCTCGACTTCGGCCGGCACGACGTTCTCGCCGCCGGTGACGATCAGGTCGTCCATGCGGTCCTCGACGTAGAGGAAGCCTTCCTCGTCGATGCGGCCGAGGTCGCCGGTGTGCAGCCAGCCGTCGGCATCGGCGCGGCCCGGGGCGACGGTCGGGCCCTGGACGAGGATCTCGCCATCCTGAATGCGCAGGTGCGTGGTCAGCAGCGGCCGGCCGGCGGAGCCGAGCTTGCGACGAGCATCGGCGGGTGCCAGCGTCGTCACCTGCGAGCAGGCCTCGGTCAGGCCGTAGGTCTGCACGACCGTGGCGCCGCGCCCAAGCGCCTCCTCGAGCGCATCCTCCGGCACCGGCCCGCCGCCGATCAGCAGGGCCCGCGGGCTGGAGAGATCTGCGCCGGCGTCGAGCAGGCGGGTCAGCATCGTCGCCACCAGGGAGACCACGGTGATTTGGTCGCGCTCGAGTGCTTCGGCCACTCGGTCGACTTCGAAGCCGTCGTGGACGACCGCGGTCGTCCCGTAGATGACCGAGCGCATGACGATGCTTAGGCCGGAGATGTGGCTGAGCGGCAAGCAGCAGAGCCAGCGGTCCTCGGGCTCGACGCCGATATTGAAGGCGGAGGCGACGGCGCTCCAGAGGAAGTTGCCGTAGGTGAGGCTGATCGGTTCGGGCGTGCCAGTGCTGCCGCTGGTCATCACATGGCAGGCGATGTCATCCATGTCGTGCTCGCCGAGCAGCGGCAGGTCGGCCTCGGTCTGAGTCAGCTCGCCGGCGTCGTCGAGGTCGACCGCCGGTTCCTCGTTGGCGATCACCGCGGCGCGCTCCTCAACGGAAAGACGGGGGCCGAGAGGCGACAGGATCGCTCCCACCTTCATCAGGGCGTGGACCATCACCACCTGCTCGCGGCGCGGGTGCATCGTCATCGCCACGGTCGAGCCACGGCGCACGCCGTGGGCGATTAGGCGGCGCGCCACCCAGGTCGCCTCCGCCTCGAGCTCGGCGTAGGTGACCTCACTGCCGTCGGCGACGAGCGCGGTGCGCTCGGGACAGCTCTGCGATCTCTGGGCCAGCCAGTCGTCAAGTTTCATCGGCGGGATATCGTGCCCATCATGCCCAAACGCCACAAGGAAGCCCCGCCCGAGGAGACCCTCTACGCCCCGATCGAGTGGCAGAGCGCCGGAGAGTTCGCCGACATCCGCTACGAGACGGCGGACGGGATCGCCAAGATCACGATCGACCGGCCCGAGGTGCTCAACGCTTTCCGGCCCCAGACCCTGGTCGAGGTCTCCGCCGCCTTCGAGTTGGCCCGCGAGGACACCGAGGTCGGCGTTGTGATCCTCACCGGCGCCGGTGAGAAGGCCTTTTGCTCGGGTGGCGACCAGCAGGTTCGCGGCGACACTGGCTACGTCGCCGAGGGCGCCTCGCTCGGTCGCTTCCACGTCACCGACCTGCAGGTGCAGATGCGGCGGCTGCCCAAGCCGGTGGTGGCGATGGTCGCCGGCTACGCGATCGGCGGTGGCCACATCCTCCACATCTGCTGCGACCTCACCGTCGCCGCCGACAACGCCGTCTTCGGCCAGACCGGCCCGCGGGTCGGCTCCTGGGACGGCGGCTTCGGCGCCTCGCTGCTGCGCGACCTGATCGGCACAAAGAAGGCGAAGGAGCTCTGGCTGCTCTGCCGGCAGTACGACGCCGGGGAGGCGCGCGAGATGGGGCTGGTCAACACGGTCGTGCCGCTCGATCGCCTCGAAGCCGAGACCGTTGCCTGGTGCCGCGACATGCTGGCGCTCTCGCCCTTCGCCCTGCGCCTGGTCAAGGCCAGCTTCAATGCCCACGAGGACGGCTACGCAGGGATCCAGCAGCTGGCCCACGACACCAACCTGCTCTTCTACGGCAACGAGGAGGCACGCGAGGGTCGCGAGGCCTTCAAGGAGAAGCGAGCGCCGGACTTCTCGAAGTTTGCGAGGCGGCCATGAGGATCTGGGTGATGGCGGCGCGGCCGCGGACCCTGCCAGCCGCGATCGCTCCGGTGTTCGTGGGAACGGCCGCCGCGGTCGAATGGGCGGGCAAACTTCCTCGGGTCGGCGCCTTCCTCGCCGCCTTGATCGGCTCGGTCTTCATCCAGATCGGCACCAACCTCGCCAACGACTACTCCGACGCCAAGCGAGGCGCCGACACCGCCGACCGGCTCGGTCCCGTGCGGGTCACCTCGGCCGGGCTGGTGACGCCGCGGCGCGTACTCAACGCGACCTGGATCGCCTTCGGCGTGGCAATCGCCTGCGGTATCTACCTGGCAGCGGTGGCGGGGATCGTGATCCTGCTGATCGGTGCCGTCTCGATCGCGGCCGGCGTGCTCTACACCGGCGGCCCGCGCCCCTACGGCTACGCCGGCCTCGGCGAGGTCTTCGTCTTCCTCTTCTTCGGCCTGGTCGCGGTCAACGGCTCCTACTACGTGCAGCTCGAGCAGCTCGACGCGCTGCCGCTGGGGCTCTCGATCGCGGTCGGCTTCATCGCCACGGCGATCCTCGTCGTCAACAACGTGCGCGACCTCGAGACCGACCGCCGCGCCGGCAAGATGACCCTGGCGGTGAGGATGGGGCGCCACAACGCCGTCGTCCTCTACCGCGGGCTCGTGCTCGGCGCCTTCGTCGTCCTGCCACTCTCGCTGCTCGCCGGCGGCGGAAGCTGGCTGCCGCTGATCGGGCTGCTGGCGCTGCCGATGGCGTTCAAACCGATGCGAGCGATGACCAATCGCACCGACGGCCCGGCGCTGAACGGAGCCCTGGCGGGCACCGGCGCGCTCCTCGGAGTCTTCAGCCTGCTGGTCTCGGTCGGCCTACTGCTGGCGAGCTGATGCGCCTCGCCTCGGTCGAGGTCATCCCCTACGCGCTGCCCTTCAAGCAGCCCTACGTGACCGCACGCGGCCGGCTGCAGCAGCGCGAGATGGTGCTGTTGCGGCTGCGATCGGATGACGGGCTGGTCGGCCTGGGTGAAGCCGTGCCGCTCTCGCTGCGGGGCGGGGCGACGATCGCTCAGGTCGTCGCCGAGCTAGAGGAGCTGGCAAGGCGCGACGAGGTGGATGAGGAAACCCTGGGGAGCGGTGCCCTGGCGCTTTCGGCGCCCGCACGCTGCGCCGCACTCACGGCACTGTTGGACCTGCGCGGGCGCAGGGCCGCCGGTCCAGAGGCAACGTCGGAGCCGGTGAAGTGCAACGCAACGCTTGTTGCCGGCGAGCCTGCAGCGGTGGCGACCGATGCCGAACGCTGGGCAAGCGAGGGCTTCTCGACCTTCAAGTTGAAGCTCGGTGTCGGCGACGATGTCGGCCAGGTGTGTGCCGCACGTGAGGCGCTGGGACCGGGGGCGCGGATCCGGGTCGACGCAAACGCCGCCTGGGACGTCGAGACCGCACGACGCACGCTGCGGGAGATCGAGCGGTTTGACGTGGAGCTTGCCGAGCAGCCCGTCGCCACACTGGAGGAAGCTGCGCAGGTCTCAGACTCGACCTCAATCCCGCTCGCCGGTGACGAGAGCATCGAGGATCGCGGTGATGCCGTACGAGCGGTGAAGCTGGGGGCTTGCAAGCTGGCCGGACTGAAGCTGTCCAAGGTCGGGGGCCCGGAGGAAGCGATCGCGATTGCGGAGGTGCTGCCCTCCTTCGTCTCCAGCGCGCTCGACGGCCCGGTCGGGATCGCCGCCGCGGCCCAGGTCGCCCAGACGTTGGATCAGGCGGCGCTGGGCATTCCCCGCTTTGCCCATGGCCTCGCAACCCAGCGCCTCTTCTCCTCGACGATCGCCTCGGTCGAGTGCGAGTTGCGGGACGGGATGCTGCACCCACCTCCGGGCCCGGGCCTCGGAGTCGAGATCGACGAGGCGGCGCTGCAGGCGCACCGACTCTAGATCCCTGGCGCCTTAGTGTCGCTATGCGCCACTAAGACGCCAATAGGCTCTCGCCATGGATCCAACCAACGCCAACACCGCCCTCGCCTCGGCCTTCGTCGAGGAGCTTGCTCGCGGCGGCGTGCGGCACGCGGTGGTCTCCCCCGGCTCGCGCTCGACTCCGCTCGCGGTAGCGCTCTGGCGCCAGGCCGAGATCGAGGTGAGCGTGATCCTCGACGAGCGCTCGGCGGCGTTCTTCGCGCTCGGCGCGGCGCAGGCGACGCGAGCGCCCGTCGCCCTGCTCTGCACCTCGGGAACCGCTGCAGCCAACTACCACCCCGCCGTCTGCGAGGCCGACGAATCCGCGCTGCCGCTGGTGGTCCTCACCGCTGACCGGCCACCGGAGCTGCGCGGAATCGGTGCCGGGCAGACGATCGATCAGGTCAAGCTCTACGGAGAATCGGTGCGCTGGTTCTGCGAGGTCGGCACCCACGAAGCCGACGACGACGGGTTGCTGCACTACCGCTCGGTCGCCTGCCGGGCGCTCGCCGCCGCCCGTGGCGAGACGCGTCCCGGACCGGTCCACCTCAACCTGCCCTGGCGCGAGCCGCTGGCGCCGTTGCCGGTCGAGGGTGCGGTCACCGCGAGTGATCCGCTCGCCCTCGATGGACGCGAAGGCCGACCCCTGACGGCGGTCACCTCGATCGACCTCGAGCCGTCGGCCTTCCTGCTCGACGAGATGGCCGGCCACATCGGCGACGCGATCTCGGGAGTGATCGTCGCCGGCCGCCAGTTCGACCCCGAGTTGCGCGAGCCGCTCGCCCACCTCGCCCGGGCATCCGGCTTCCCGATCCTCGCCGAGCCCACCTCGCAGCTCCGCTGCGGCCCCCACGATCGCTCCTACGTCGTCTCGACCTACGACCTGCTGCTGCGCGACGAGCACTTCGCCCGCTCGGTCGTCCCCGACCTGGTCCTGCGCTTCGGCGAGATGCCGACGAGCAAGCCACTGCGGTCCTGGCTGGCCGCGAGCGGCGCAGATCAGATCGCGATCGACCCCTACGGCGGCTGGAACGAGCCGACCAATCGCGCCGCTGCCGTGTTGCGCGCCGACCCGACCGAGCTGGCGGCTGGCTGGGCGACGCGGCTGGAGAAGGAAGAGCGCCCCGCGCCGCAGCGCTGGCTCGACGCCGAGAGCGCCGCACGCGAGGCGCTCGACTCCGCGCTTGCCGGCGACGAGATCTCCGAGCCCGCCCTCCACGTCGCGCTCGGCCAAGCCCACCGTGACGGCGACCTCGTCTACACCGCCTCGAGCATGCCGATCCGCGATCAGGAGGCGTTTCTCAGGCCGAGCGAGGTGGACGTGAGCTTTCTCTGCAACCGCGGGGCCAACGGGATCGATGGCCTGATCTCATCGGGAATCGGCGCCGCGCACGCCAGCGGCAGGCCGACCACGATCGTCACCGGCGACCTCGGCCTGCTCCACGACATCGGCGGCTTTGCCGCCCTGCGCGACGTCGCCACTCCCGTCCGCATCGTCGTCATCAACAACGACGGCGGGGGGATCTTTGGCTTCCTGCCTCAGGCCGGAGCGCTCGAGGCGGACGAGCTCGAGGCGCTGCTCGAGACGCCGCGCGGCGTGGACGTCGGCAAGGCCGCCGACCTCTTCGACCTGCCGCACAGCCCGCTTGCCCGCTTGCCCGATCTACCCGCCGCCCTAGCCGCCGGTACGGGATTGATCGAGATCGTCACCGAACGGCAGGCCAACGTCGATCTGCACGGACAGCTCGGCACGACGGTGACGCGAGCCCTGCATCGGTGAAGGCCGAGGGCGGGCAGCGACTCCACCACCTGGACGCACTGCGGGCATCGACGATGCTGCTGCTGGTTCCCGTCCACGCTTCCAGCCTGCTCTCGGCCAACGGCCACGAGGGCGCGTGGGCGGTGGCGATCTACTGGTTCGTCCACGTCTTCAGGCTGCCGCTCTTCTTTGCGATGTCTGGGTTCTTCCTGGCGCTGCTGCTCTCGAAGCGAGGATTGCGCCAGACGGCGCGGAACCGAACCCTGCGCATCGCCCTGCCGCTGGCCGCCGGGCTCCTGATCCTCGTTCCGCTGATGATGGTCGCGAGCGAGCGGACCGGGATCATCGTCGCGGGAGACGGCCGTCTCTCCCACTCCAGCCCCTTCGTTCCCCAGCTCTCGTTCCTCTGGTTCCTCTGGTACCTGCTGATCCTCGACGGTGTGGCGATGGCGATCTACAAGTTCGCCCCAGGCGTCCTGAAACGCGCGGGGGCCGTGATCAAGGCTGGGCTGGGGCGGCCGTTCCCCGGCATGGCGTTGCTGGCGATCCCAACCGCACTGGCCCTCTGGCCGCAGGCCTCCTGGACCGCCTCGACGGAGACGACGACGTTCGTGCCCAGCCCCTCGATCCTGCTCTACTACGCCCTCTTCTTCGGCCTCGGAGCGACGCTCTGCGCCCACCGGCAGCTTCTCGACGCCGCCGCTCGCAACGCCTGGCGCTGGGCGGCATGCGCCGCCGCGGCAACGGTGCCGGCAGCGCTGCTCTTCACGCTCCATAACTCGCCTGGTTACGGATCGCGGCCAGGAGTGCACGGCGCGACGCTGCTGATCTACGCGCTCGCGACATGGGCAAGCCTGCTTGCCCTGATCGGCCTGGCCACTCGCTATCTCCACAGGTCGAACCCGAGGCTGCGCTACCTGGCCGACGCCTCGTACTGGATCTACCTCTCGCACATGCCCCTGATGGTGCCGGTCCTCGCCCTCCTCGCCACAACGTCGCTGGGGGTTCCGCTGCAGTTCACGATCGTGACCGCCTCAGCGCTCGCGCTCTCCTTCGTCACCTACGTTCTCTTCGTCCGCTACACGGTGATCGGGCGCGCCCTCAATGGGCCACGTCGCCGAGCCGAACCACACAAAGTGAGCCAGAAACCGGCCCTCGTCGGCTCCGCCTGAGGGCTCACTCCGCCAGCAGCGGCAGCAGCGCCCCCAGCTTGATCTCGGTCTCGGCCAGCTCGGCCGCGGGATCCGATCCGGCGACGACGCCGACACCGGCATAGAGGTGGGCCTCGCGGTCGCGCAGCAGGGCGCTGCGCAGGGCGACGCAGAACTCGCCGTCCTCGGTTGCGTCCATCCAGCCGACCGGGCCGGCGTACCAACCGCGGTCCATCCGCTCGAGCTCGGCGATCGCGGCGGCCGTGCCGGGCCAGGGCTCGCCTCCGACCGCCGGCGTCGGATGGAGCATGCCGGCCAGCTCAACGGCTGAGCGCGGCTCGGAGAGCTGGGCGACGATCGGCGTCGCCAGGTGCTGGATGTTGGCGACCTTGACGATCTCGGGCTCGGGCGCCGACTCGACCCAAACGGCGTGCCGGCGCAGCGAGCGGGCGATCCGCTCGGCGACGATCGCGTGCTCGCGGCGGTCCTTGTCGCTGCGCAGCAGCTGCTCGCCGAGATGGTCGTCGACGGCCGGGTCGGAGCTGCGCCGGGTCGAGCCGGCCAGGGCAACAGTCGAGACGCTGGCCCCCGAGCGCCGCAGCAACAACTCAGGACTGGCGCCGATGAAGGCCGCCTCTGGCGTGCCGCAGCAGAAGCAGAAGCACGAGGGGAACTGCTCGCGCATCGCCCCGAAGACGGCGGCGGGATCGTGGGCGGCGCCGGCCGAGACCAATACCTCGCGGGCGAGCACGATCTTCGACATCTCCCCCGCCCTGATTCGCTCGGTCGCGGCCGCGATCATGCGCTCGAACTCGCCCGGCGGACGGGCGCTGCTGATCTCGATCCGTGAGGTCGGGTGGGGATCGAGCAGTGGCAGCGGATCGGCCCGCAGGCCACTCAGGCGCGCGGCAAGGGCCGCCGACATCCTGCTCGGATCGTCGCCTGGGCGGACGATCGCGTTGACGGTGAGGAAGGTCTGATCGCCGCTGCGACAGAGCGAGAGCTCCGGCAGGACGAGCGAGGCGGGCGGTAGCGATGACCAGGTCGAGGAGCCGCCGCCCGCGGGGTCGAAGGCAAAGCCACCCGCCCAAACGCCACCGGCGCCGGCGGGCAGGCCACGGGGCTCGTCGACCACCGCCTCACCGCCCAGGCACTCGCCGGCTACATCACCGAAGCGCGACGGGCCTCGTGAGGTCGCCTCGTGAGCCACGCCAAGCGCGGCGAGGGCGAACTCGCGGTCGGACTCCTCCCAGCAGAACCAGCGGTCCGAGGCGAGGCGGGAGGCAAAGATCGCGGCACAGGGGTCGACTCCCTCAACCCGACGGGTAACGCTGACCCGGGTGCGACGGCGGCGCCCAGCAGCCCGCTCGAGGGCCTCGCTCAGGCCACTGAGGAGGCTCTCAGTCGCCGCCGCGAGCAATGGCGATCTCGCCCGTCCTCACCATCTCGATTAGGCCGTGGGGGCGGATCATCCGCTCGAAGGCCTCGATCTTGTCGGCGGAGCCGGTGACCTCGATCGTCATCGTGCGACGGGCGACGTCGACGATCTTGGCGCGGAAGATCTCGGCGAACTGGATGATCTCGGCCCGGTTCTCGACCGCGGCGGAGACTTTGAACATCGCCATCTCACGGGCAACCGTCTCTTCCGGCTCCATGTCGCGGATCTTCAGCACGTTGACCAGCTTGTGCAGCTGCTTGGTCACCTGGTCGATCGGGTGCACGGCGCCATCGAGGGTGAGGGTGATGCGCGAGATGCTCTCATCGTCGGTGGGGCCGACGGCGAGCGTGTCGATGTTGAAGCCGCGACGCGAGAAGAGCCCGGCGACCCGCGCCAATACGCCCGGCTTGTTCTCGACCAGGATCGAGAGGATGTGTTTGCGGCCGCTGAGCTGCCCCGGGACGCGAAGCTCCTCCAGTTTGACCAGCTGCGGGGTGCCGGCCTCCATCAGCCCACCATGTCCCTTGCCGCGGCGCCAGCGGGGATCATCGGGAAGCAGTTCTCCTCGGGCGTGACGCGCACGTCAACCAGCACCGGGCCGTCGGTTTCCAACGCCTTCGCCATCGTGCCCTCGAGCTCGCCAGAGTCCTCGCAGCGCAGGCCGGTGGCGCCGAAGGCCTCGGCCAGCTTGACCCAGTCCGGGCTCGGGCCCATCTCGACCGAGCTGTAGCGGCGATCCCAGAAGAGCTCCTGCCACTGGCGGACCATGCCCATGTAGCCGTTGTTCATCAGGAAGACCTTGACCGGGATGTCCTGCGAGACGCAGGTCGCCAGCTCCTGGCAGTTCATGATCAGGCTGCCGTCGCCGGCGAGGCAAACCACGGTGTCGTCGGGACAGGCGATCTTGGCGCCGACCGCAGCAGGCAGGCCGAAGCCCATCGTGCCGAGCCCGCCGGAGTTGATCCAGCGGCGCGGCTTGTCGAAGCCGTAGTACTGGGCGGCCCACATCTGGTGCTGGCCGACGTCGGAGGTGATGATCGCGTCGCCACCGGTCACCCGGTGCATCGCCTCGATCATGAACTGGGGCTTGATCTCGCCGTCCTTACCCTCCTCGTAGCCGAGCGGATATTTGTCCTGCCAGGCCTTGATCTGATTCCACCAGGCATCGAGCCGCGAGGCGTCGGTCTGCAGCGCCTTGTACTCGCGGGTCAGCTCTGGCAACACCAGCTTGGCGTCGCCGACAATCGGGATATGGGCGGGGACGTTCTTGGAGATCTCCGCCGGGTCGATGTCGATGTGGATGAACTTGGCGTGCGGGGCGAACTCGGTGAGCTTGCCGGTGATGCGATCGTCGAAGCGGGAGCCGATCGCGACGATCAGGTCGGCCTCGTCCATCGCGTAGTTGGCGGCGCGGGTGCCGTGCATGCCGAGCATGCCGAGCCACTGCTCGCCGGAGGCCGGGTAGGCGCCGAGACCCATCAGGGTCGAGGTGACCGGGAAACGGTCGGCGGCGACCAGTTCGCGCAGCTCCTCAGAGGCGTTGGCATTGATCACGCCGCCCCCCGTGTAGAGAATCGGCTTACGAGCGTTGGCGATCGCCTTGGCGGCGATGCGAATCTGCTTGATGTTGCCGCCGTGCGGCGGCTTGTAGCCGGCCAGCTCGACCGGCTCAGTGCGCGGCGCATAGTCGATGTCGGCACGCGAGAGGTCCTGCGGGATGTCAAGCAGCACCGGGCCCGGACGACCGGTCGAGGCGACGTGGAAGGCCTCGTGCACGTACTCGGGAATCTGGCGCGGGTCGGTAACCGCGAAGGAGTGCTTGACGAAAGGCAGCGTCGCGCCGAGGATGTCGGCCTCCTGGAAGCCGTCGGTGCCGATCAGCTCGGTGCGCACCTGGCCGGTGATGAAGACGGTTGGAACCGAGTCGAGCATCGCGTCGGCGATCGCGGTGACCAGGTTGGTCGCGCCGGGGCCGGAGGTGGCGAAGGCGACGCCGACCTTGCCCGAGGCCTTGGCGTAGCCCTCGGCAGCGTGGCCACCGCCCTGCTCGTGGCGCACCTGGATGTGGCGGAACTCGGCGTCGACCAAGGCGTCGTAGGTGGGCAGGTTGGCCCCACCGGGGATGCCGAAGACGTGTTCGACCCCCTCAGCCTTGAGGCTCTGCATAAGTGCGTCGGCTGCTCTCATCGGGAAAGCGATGCTACCAGCGGCCCGCTGGCTGCAATGCAGGGGTTTAGAGCTGAACCGGCTCGCCTGGATTCCAGCGCGTGCGGGGATCGATCGAGGACTCGATCACGCGGTCCTTGTAGCGCTCGATCGTGTGGATCATCGACTCGACCAGCTCCTCGCCGAGCAGGGTCGGCTCGAGGCCGAGGTCGAGCAGCTTGGTGTGGATCGCGTTGTAGTAGTGCTGCTCCTTCTCGACCCGCGGGTTCTCGCAGTGCTGGATCTCCACCGAGTAGCCGAGGTGCTCGCCGGCGTGCCTGACCAGCCCGGCCAGCTCGATCACCGAGAACTGCTCGGTGAACTGGTTGAAGACGCGGAACTCGCCGGCGTCGGCGGGGTTCAGCGCCGCCAGTTCGACGCAGGCGAGCGTGTCGCGGATATTGAGGAAGCCGCGAGTCTGGGTGCCGGCGCCGTAGACGGTCAGCGGGTGGCCGATCACGGCCTGCAGGCAGAAGCGGTTGAGCACGGTGCCGAAGATCTCGTCGTAGTCGAAGCGGGTAATCAGCCGCTCGTCGCGCGCGGTCTCCTCGGTCTCGATCCCGTAGACGACGCCCTGATTGAGGTCGGTGGCGCGCAGGCCCCAGGTGCGACAGGCGAAGTGGATGTTGGTCGAGTCGTGGACCTTGGAGCAGTGGTAGAGCGAGGCCGGCAGCTTGGGGAAGGGCAGGGTGTCCTTGCGCCCCTTGTGCTCGATCTCGATGTAGCCCTCCTCGATGTCGATCTCGGGCTGGCCGTACTCCCCCATCGTGCCGAGCTTGACCAGGTGGCAATCGGGCACGTGGTCGCGGATCGCGAAGAGCAGGTTGAGATTGCCGATCACGTTGGCGTACTGGGTCTCAACCGCCTTCTCGCGCGAGGCCATCGAGTAGGGGGCCGAGGCCTGCTGGCCGTAGTGGATGACCGCCTCGGGGCGGGTCTCGGCGACGACACCGTCGAGGAAGTCGCCGTCTTGGACCGGCCCGACGAAGCTGCGAATCTCCTCGCCGGAAAGCTCCTTCCAGGCGGCGATGCGCCGGTCGAGGTCGGCGATCGGCGTCAGCGAGCCGGTACCGGCCTCTTCGTGCCAGCGGCGGCGAGAAAAGTCGTCGACGACTGAGACCTCGTGACCGCGGGCCGAGAACCTCATAGCCGTCGGCCAGCCCAGGTAGCCGTCGCCCCCAAGAATGAGAACGCGCATAGGTCGCGGCAGCGTAGCGGACAGGCGGGACATAGCATCGCGCTGTGAAGCGGACGGTGGCGCTGGTCGCGATCCTGTTGCTCGGGCTGGGGCTGCGGGCGAATGAGGCATGGGACGGGCGTTCGCCCGTCTTCGACGCCGCCGCCTACGCGACGATCGCCGCCAACCTCGAGCGGGGCGATGGCTTCACGCTGGGATCGAGCGCAACCCAGCCGGCGAGCAACTACTCCCCCGGCCTGCCGCTCTTCGTCGCCGGGGTCTACGAGCTGAGCGGCGGCGTCCACGAACGCACAGCTCGTCTCGCCCTTGCCCTGCTCGGTTCGCTTGCCGTGCTCTTCACCTACCTGATCGGCCGCAGACTCTCGGGACCGACCGCGGGCTTGATCGGAGCCGCCGCCGCTGCCATCTATCCCGCCCTGCTCGAGTACCAGGGCATGCTGATGGGCGAGCCGCTCGCCGCAACCCTGCTCTCGGGGGCAGTTCTGTCAATGCTTTGGGCAGACGACGCGAGGCAGACGAATCCGGCGAGATGGGTACTGCCAGGCGCCCTACTCGGGGCGTTGGCGCTGGTTCGGCCCGAGTACATCGGGGTCGCGCTGCTCGTGAGCTTGGTGTTGCTCGTCAGGCGGGGATGGCGCGATTGGAGAGGGACGTGGCTCCAAGCGCTGGTTCTGCTGCTTGGGGTCGCGGTGGTCGTTGCGCCCTGGACTGCGCGCAATGCGATCGCGCTCGATCGGTTCGTGCCGGTCTCAACCGGGGGCGGGCAGGTCCTCTTCGCCGGCACTTACCTGCCTTCCGATGGGGATCCCGAACGAGTCGGAGCCGAGGTGGTCGAGCGGCATCCCGAACTGTTTGGGCCGCAGGCGGTGCAACGACTGCGGCTGGAGCAGATCCTCACGCGGCTGGCACAGCAGCGCTATCCCGAGCTCGAAACCGACGAGGCCCTCTCGAGGATGGGCAAGGAACAGCTCGGGGATGACGTCAGCGAAGAGCCGCTCGAATACGCCGGCTTCGTCGCGACCAAGGTCTGGCGAATCTGGACCCACGGCCAGCGGGCGGTGATGCAAGAGCCCGGCTGGAAGCTCTTCCACTGGACCCTCCTCGCCTTCGGTCTGGTCGGCCTGATCGTGCTCGCGATCAGGCGGCGCTGGGAGGCGCTGCTGATCGCGACGATCTTCCTCTCGATCACCGCGATCAGCGCCCTCTTGGTGGCCTCGCCCCGGCGGGTGCTGGTGATGATGCCGCTGCTCGCCGCCCTTGCCGGAGTCGGAACGACCGCCGCCTGGCAGCAACTGCGGCTCAGTCTTGGTCGTACGTCACTTTGAAGGTGAGCTTGACGAACATCGGCGTGTCGGCGCCGCGGAAAAGGCACTTGTAAGAGACGACGTCGGGGCTAGTCGAGCTGACGGTCGGCGTGCAGTAGTAGCCGGCGACGCTGGCTCTTGGCGGACGCGCCGGGCGCGACGATGAGGGCGGTTACCGCGATCGCAGCGGTGAGAAGAGAGATGCGGCGCATCTGAGTGCTCCTTTGCGTTGGGGGAAGCCTGTCGGGGCGAAGTTCTGTATGCGGCCGGGATAGCCTGCCGCGATGGGCTCCCTGAAGAAGTGGCTGCGCGGGCTGCCCGAGCGCCACGGCCGCAAGACGCTCCTCCTGCTGGCCGCGATCCTCCTGCTCGGCTTCGGCCTGCGCGCCTACCGCGTGGTCGAGCCGCTGCCGACGCCCGGCGACGATGCCCACGCCTACTACGCGCTCTCGAAGTCGCTCTACACCGAAGGCAGCTTCGGTGGACCGACCTTCAAAGACCCCAGCGACTGGTCCCCCGGGGCGCCGCTGCTCTACGCCGCGAGCTTCTACGCGACGGCGGGCGCCCGTGAAGGCACAGCCCGCATCGTCGAGCTCCTGCTCGGCTTGGCGACGATCGTCGTCGCCTACCTCCTCGGTCGCCGTATCTCCTCTGGACCAGCGGGCCTGCTCGCCGCCTTCGCGGTCGCCGTCTACCCACCGTTCATCCACTCCGTCGGCGCCCTCTACAGCGAGCCCCCGGCGATGTTCACGCTCCCGGCCGCGGTCCTCGCCTTCCTCTGGGCTTCGGATGGCCTGGACCGCGGCCTCTCGCGCAGGTGGCTGGTCCCTGGCCTTCTCTTTGGCCTAACGGCAATGTTCCGGCCCGAGTACCTGCTCGTCGGAGTCGCGTTCGCGCTGCTCGCTCTGATCAGGGTCGGCCGCGCCCGCGGCTGGAAGCCCGGCCTGGCCAGCGCGGCACTGCTCGTTGCCGCCCTGCTGCTGCCGATAGTTCCCTGGGCGATCCGCAATCAGGTCGTGCTGCACCGCACGGTGCCGATCTCTACCGGCGGCGGCAAGGCGCTCTACGTCGGCACCTTCCTGCTCGCCGACGGCGAATACCAGCGGGTCAAGGCGATGCTGGCCAAGCGCTACCTGCACCGCGAATACGACCCGCACTCCCAGGCCCTGGAAGAAGTCAACCCGACGCCGCTTTTCAACCGCGTCGCCGACCGCTACCCGGACCTGCCGCGCGACTCGGCCCTGGGCAAGATCGGCAAGCAGAACTTCTCCCACTACTTCGGCGAAGACCCGATCGAGTACCTGGCAATGACCGCGCGCAAGACCTGGCGGATGTGGAGCGCCGGGATCGGCGAAGCGATGGAAAGCACGGCCGGGAGAGTCGCTCAGACGCTGATTGTCATCCTCTCCCTCGCCGGCCTTGCCGTGCTCGCTTGGCGGCGCTGGTGGTGGGAGCTGGTCGCGATGGCGATCCCGATCGCGCTTGTCACCACTGTCGGCGCGATCTCACTGGCCGCCCCGCGCCGCAACGAGGTGTTGATGACGCTGATCTTTCCGCTCGCCGCCACGGCGCTCTCGCGGGGGGCGGCGGCCGTATTGTCCAAACGGTAATGGCTCCCTATGCAGGCATCTTTCCGGCCGAACTGACGGCCCTGCGCAGCCTCGGCCTGATCGGCGGGATCGCGCTCATCGCCTACGCCGTGGCGCGTCGCCGTTCGCTGCGCAACGCCGACGTGCTGATCCTGCTCGCCGCGGGCCTCGGCTTGGCGCTGGTCTCGGGCACCGAAATCACCGACAAGCTGCTCTCCGCCTTCTCGTTCGAGAAGGGCAACGGCGGTCGCATCCTCGGCCTCGCCGTCTTCGCCATCTTCATCCTCTTCCTGCTCATCCTGCGAGCGCTTTCCCAGGGAGCCCGCAACGCCCGCCAGCTCTCGGCGGCGCTCGAGGGCCTCGCCTGGGAGGAGTTCCGCCAGGCCAAGCTGCCGGAGCGCTTCAAGGACAAGATCGCGATCCTCGTCCCCGCCTACAACGAGGCTGAGAACATCGGCTACGTGCTGGATTTGATGCCGAGCGAGGTCTGCGGCGTGGCAACCGCGGTCTTGGTGGTCGATGACGGCTCGCGCGATGGCACCGGCGACGTCGCGACCGAGCATGGCGCCGCCGTCGCCCGCCACGTCACCAACCGCGGCGGCGGCGCGGCGCTGCGCACCGGCTACCGGCTGATGGTCGAATCGGGCGCCGAGATCGTGGTGACCCTCGACGCCGACGGCCAGCACCTGCCCTCGGAGATGGAGCGCCTGGTCAAACCGGTGCTCGATGGCGAAGTCGACGTCGCCCACGGCTCGCGCGTGCTCGGCCAGGCCGACCGCAACCACTTCGCCCGCGAGCTCGGCATCGTCTTCTTCAACCGCGTCGTCTCGGCGATTACCCGCACCCACGTCACCGACTGCTCCAACGGCTACCGCGCCGTACGCACCACGGTCCTACCCCAGCTCGTCCTGCGCCAGGAGCAGTTCCACACCTCCGAGTTCATGATCGAGGCGATCAAGCGCGAAATCCCCGCCCGCGAGGTGCCGATCACGGTCGAGCAGCGCTTGCACGGCCACTCGAAGAAGCCCGCCGTATTCCGCTATGGCATGGGCTTCGCCAACGCGATCGTCCGCACCTGGCTGCGCTAAGGCTATTGCGGCGGCAACAGCCTCAACTGGCGTGAGCCAGCGCGCGCGCCTTCGCCACCAAGGCGAACAAAGGACCGGATCGACGTCGGTTTGGCGACGGTCAACCAGAACCGCGCTCGACAGCGGCGATCGAGGTGTTTGCTGGCGAAGCTCTTGCCGTTGCGGCTCAGCTGCACCGGCAGACCGCCGCGACCTCGGCAAGGGTCGAGCCGGACCTTGACCTTGAAGCGCGAGCCGCCAGGTCGCAGCCGCTTTGCCGAGAGCAGCAGGCGATTGTGCTTCGACTTCGCCAAGCGCCGCGGGGCGGCTGCGGGCGACTGTGTGGACACCAGCGCCGTTGGGCAAATCGCCGGGGTCGTGCCTTCGAGGCGATAGACCGGTCCTTCGGCGGAAGCGACGTAGATCCGCCCGCAGGAGTCTTCGCCGAACGAGGTCGGCTTTTCGACCGAAAGACCCTCGGAGCGATCACCGCTGGCCAGGCCACCGCCGCGGGGCAGGACGAGTGAGCGGATCCCTTCCGAGCAGTAGTCGGTGTAGAGGTAGCGACCGTAGAGGTCGCCGAGGCTGGGGTCGCGGACAACGTAGCCGCCGATGATCGAGCAGCCGAAAGCGGCGCCGCCGCCGGGATCGGTGTGGGGATAGTCGAAGACCGGTTCGGTGAAACCGCTCGCCGATGCGCACGCTGTCGCCGGGTTCGTGTATTCGATGAAGCCCTCGCGGCAGTTCCAGCCGTAATTGGCTCCGGCGCCACCCACTACACCGGCGGCCGGGCTCGCCGCGATGTCGATCTCCTCACGGGCGCTTTGCCCGACGTCGGCGATCACCATGTCACCGGTCGCCCGATCGAAGGAGAAGCGCCAGGGGTTGCGCAAGCCGTAGGCCCAAATCTCTTCGCGATCGGCGCTCGCAGCAAAGGGATTGCCGGCCGGGATCGAGTAGGCCGGGGCCTGACCCGGATGAGGATCGATGCGGAGGATCTTGCCCAGCAGCGCTTCCGTGTCCTGACCGTTTTCGAAGGGGTCGCCGCTGCCACCTCCGTCGCCGAGTGACATGTAGAGATGGCCGTCCGGCCCGAACTGGAGCTGACCACCGTTGTGGTTGGCTTCCTGGGCGTGGCTGACGCTGAGGATTGGCTCGCGGATCGGCGCGCCACCGCTGGGGTTTGGCCGAAAGGAGTCGAGGTGAACGTCACCTTTGGCGCCACCCGCTTGAGGGGTGCCCGCGTAGGTGACGTAGATGCGGCCGCTGCTTTCAAAGTCCGGCGCCGGCGCGATCGAGAGCATTCCCCGCTCGACTTCACAGCAGCTGACTAGTTCAGTCAGGTCGAAGAGCTGCCGGGTTCCGGCGGAACCCTTTTCGAGGATCTTGCCTTTGCGCTGAACGATCAGCAAGCGTTCCGGGTTGGTCGGGCTCGAGGTGACGTAGACCGGCTGATCGAAGTCACCGATCGGCCGCAGCAAAGCCGCTCCGGCCGACCCGCAGTCGAAAACGAAAACAGCTGCAATCGCGAGTAGAGCAAAGCGGCGCAAACGGTCCTCCCGTCGGTTGCGCTCACCTCTACCCAGCCGCTGCGCCTAGCGAACCCCAGGATGCCGGACCGCAGCTGGGTCCGGCAGGTAGAGATCGGCACCGCAACGCGGACAGACCTGGACGTAGAGCTTGAGCGCCTTGTGGCAGTTGGGGCACTGGCGTTCGGGTTCGTCCTTCTCCCGCCTGTAGAGGATCACCGCGATCAGGCCCAACATCGGCAGCACGGTCCCAATCACTAGCCAGACCCAGAAGGAGCTGCCCTTGCCCTTGGCGATGATCGCCGTGGCTAGTCCGAAGGAGAAGGCGATGAGGGGGTACTCGAATCCCATGGCCCTATTGTCGCCTCCAACGCCTTCGGGTGTCCGATCGAGCCGACCTCGGAGATATCGCGCCGGAAGGGCAGGCTGGCGGTCCAGTCGATCACGGCACGGGTCTTGCGGGCTGCACCCGGAATCTGGCTCATGTGGTAGGTCCGGGCCATCCACCACGCGGGGAAGCCGCGGAAGGTGCGACCGCCGACCTTGCCCACCGCCTTGTAGCGGCCGAGGTTGACGAAAGCCGCGTTGCCCTTGTAGGTGAAAGGGCTAGCGCCGCCGATGCCCAGCTCGGCCGCGATGTTGCGGGCCGCGACCGGGCCCTGGCGGACGGCGTGCTGCGCCGTCGGCGGACAGAGCCCACCGCGAGGATCGGGTGCCGCGGCGCAATCGCCGATCGCCCAGACGGAGTCCAGGCCCTTGACGCGCAGGTGATCGTCTACCGGCACTCGACCGCGCTCATCCAGGGGCAGTGAGAGCTGGCGCAGGCTCGGGTGCGGGGCAACGCCGGCGGTCCAGACCACGGTCCGGGTCGGCAGAGTCTCACCGGTGGCGATGCGGGCACTGTCGGCGCGCACCTCCTCCAGGGTCGTGCCGAGGCGGACGTCGATGCCGCGGCCGCGCAGCTCGCGCAGGGCGTAGTCGGCGAGCTCGGCGTCGATCTCGGGCAGCACCCGGTCTGAGGCCTCGACCAGCACCCAGCGCATGCCGTGCAGCCGCGCCCGCGGGTAGCTCTCGATCGCGTCGGCAGCGAAGTCCTGCAGCTCGGCAAGCGCCTCGAGCCCGGCGTAGCCGCCGCCGACGAAGACATAGGTGAGCAGCTCGTCGCGGCGCGCCGCGTCTTCGGTTGCGTTGGCAGCCTCGAGCGTCTCGATCACGTGATTGCGCAGATAGATCGCGTCGGCCAGGCTCTTGAAGCCGACGGCGTGCTCGGAAAGACCGGGCACCGGCAGCACCCGCGAGACCGAACCGAGCGCCAGCAAGAGCTGGTCATAGGGAAGCTGCTCGACGTCGCCCTCGCGGGTGCGCAGCTCGACCGTCTTGGCACCAGGATCGTGGGCGGTGATCGATCCGAGGCGCAAATAGGTGCGTTTGAGGATCTCGCGCAGTGGCGTGACCACGTGACGCGGCTCCAGCGTCCCCGCGGCGGCCTCGGGCAAGAACGGTGTGTAGAGCATGAAGTTGGCGTCGTTGACCAACACCAGCCGGGTCGACTGCCGCGGCATGATCCGCTCCAGCTCCCGCGCTGCCATCGCGCCGCCAAATCCACCCCCGGCGATGACGACGTTCCAGGCCATACATCTCAACTTAGCACTTTGTAACAAGATGTCACAAAGTGCGGGATGGGGTGACTATCCCCTTGACACAGGGTGAGAATCCATCGGTTCCTGGGCCTACTTTGCGAGACCAATCGCAAAGCGGCCGGGGCGTCGCGCTAACGACCCCCGGCCTGGCACCGAAAGGTCAGGCCTTCCGATGCAGGAACCAGATTCTCCGTACGAGGCCGAGCGCCTTCAACGCGCCGCGCTCGCTCTCGCCCTAGATCGTTATCCCAAGCGTGTCCACCGCCGAGAGTTCAAGGCGGAACTGGGCGACTCGCCAGAGGTCGGGAAAGCAATCGGCCACCTCGTACGCTCCCGCCTCCTGCGATGGGAGGACGAAGAACTCGCGCTGACCCCCGCCGCCCTCGTCTTCGACAGGTTGGCCCTGTGAGCGTCGCAGAGCAGTTCGGAGCCAACCTCGCCCGCATCCGCAAGCGGGCCGATATGTCGCAAGAGGAGGTTGCCTTCGGAGCCTCGGTGCATCGCACGGAGGTCTCGCAGCTAGAGCGGGGTCTTCGAGTGGCGCGTGTAGACACCGTGGCGAAGCTTGCTGCCGCACTCGAAGTCAATCCCGGCGACTTCTTCGAGGGCATCTCGTGGGAGCCAGGCGACGTACGGCTTGGGCACTTCAAGCCTGGCTCCGACAAATGAAAGGAGCGGCACGGGGCCGCTCCTTTTGCGCACTGAAAGCGACTAGCGCAGCTCAGCTAGAGCAGTTTCCGTTTGCTTCCTTCGCCTTGCACTGATCGCACAGCTTGCCCGTGGGGCGAACCGTAGTCGCTCCCTGCGGGCTGCTCGGGTAGTCCGAGCAGTTCTTGCACCAGTGGTAGATGTTCGTCACGCCCGGGGCGTGAACGTAGGTGGCCAATGGCCCTCCCTTAGTCGATGGACTGACGCGGAGGAGGCTATCGGAACGTCTGAGATCGCTGCCAGGTACACACCGAGTCGAAAGGACTGGGCATCGCCGCTCAAACTCCTCGCAAGATCGCTGAAGGTGCCGCTGACCGCCTCTGCGCCTACCACGCCGTAGATGCCCCAGGTGATTGCGGGCCAACGACCGAGCGCATCGCTGAATTCCTCAGCGAGTTCGTCCGGATCATCAGCCCTCGCTTGCAGTCGGCGGCAAGAGCGCAGCGCGATTGACCGCAAGGTTTCCGGGTCTAGCCCGTCGAAAGGAACCGCGTGTCGCCTGAATCACCCCTAGATATCGGCATCGCTCCGTTCGTGGAGGCTCTAACCGCGGACGGGATCGAGACCTTCGAGTCTTGCCAGGGCGGCGACGGCCATGCCTCCCCCGAGCCGGTGATTCGCTTTCATGGAGATCGTGCCGAGGGCTTCCATGCCCTCGCGGTTGCTCAACGGCGAAACCTTCCGGTCGCCGCCCTGCGTCGAGCTTGGCCCGTGCAGGACGGCGAGCCGACCGGCCCCTGGTGGGAATTGACCTTCAGTCGAGCGGCTGTTTAGCGCCCAGCAGCGTTCAAGCGCAGGCAATGGATGCAGAGAGGCTTGCCACCAGTGCCCGACCTTTTGTTGCGTCGCTCGATGTTGTTCCCCTCCGTGCAAGCCGTGTTGTTGTGATGGACGGCCTGCAGGATGGAGTGCCAAGGAGAGGTGCGCATTGTGTTGTTCTCATTTCCGCCCGATGCCGCCTGCGGACACAGGGCTAACGAAGCACCGGAGCTTTTCTAAACTGATTTTTCCCGCTCCTTCGGACAGAACGACAGCGCTTTCGGAGCCGCTCCCGATGAAAGGGTCCTGGTCAAGCGGCTGGCCCGCTTAACGTTGTTCTCAAGGCGGCCCGGGGCGGACACTCCGGGCCGCCATTTATGCCTTCTTCTCGGCGATCAACTCCGCGTAAGGCAGCGTCTCGCCCGCGATCATCCTCAGCAGCGTGTCGCGGAAAAGGAAAGCGTTGTCACGGTTGTTGAAGCGGAAGGCCATCTCGTCCAGGTAGGCCGGCAGGTGCTTCGCGGATAGCTGATGGTAGGTGCCGACCACAGAGCGCTTGAACAGGCTCCAGACGCCCTCGATCGTATTGGTGTGGACGATGCCGCGAACCCATTCTTCCTTGGTGTGATCGACCTTCTCATGCGCTGTGTCGAAGTCGTTCATGTCACCCCAAGAGCTATCTGAGTCGGTGAGGATCATTTCGGCCCTGCCGTCCACGTTGACCTCCACGAAGCTGCGATACGTGACTTTGGACTCGCGGCCAGGGCCTTCCCGCATTTCGAACCGGACCTCGCCGCCCCTGGCGATCGCGCCGAGCACCATCTTCTTATTGGCGCGGTTTGACTCGCCCTTGCGCTGGCGCTTCAGCCCGCCTACCCAGGTCTCGTCAATCTCCACGATTCCCTTCAGCGGCACCGGAGAGCCTTCCTCCATCGCCGAGCGGACCCGGTGACCCAGATACCAGGCGGTCTTGTATGAGACGCCCAGCGTGCGCTGAAGCTGCTTGGCGCTGATGCCCTTCTTGGACTCGCCGATCAAATAGATGGCGAGGAACCACTTCCAAAGAGGTAGATGGGAGTCATGGAAGACCGTCCCTGCCGTGACCGAGAATTGGTAGCGGCATGAAGCCTCGTTGCACTCCCACTGATTGCGCTTCTCGATCCTCGAGACCGACATGTCCCCGCAGCGAGGGCAATGGACGCCATTGGGCCAGCGCAGGTCTTCGAGGTATTCGCGACACTTGTCCTCGGAGCGGAACTGCTCGATCAACTGAGGAAGGTTCATAGCCATGCCCCGAAAGCAGAAGAAAGCCCGCGAGCTGACCGACGAGGAGGCAATGAAGAAATTGTTCCCCAAAAAGGTCCGCGAGACTGCGAAGCAAACCGCTCTAGAAAGCCGCAAGAAGGATTCACAGGGCTAGCCTATTGGCTGGCTAACCCTGTGTCAAGTAGATAATCACCCGGGATGGCACTAATTTGGGCCATACCTATGAGAAAAATGAACATACTGTTCAGGTGTGTCTCAGGTGGTGACGACGATAGTCTCGGTTCTCCTCGGCAGCCTCGCCACCTACCTGCTCGGTCGCCTCAACCGGGATAGCGCAAAACACGCCACCCGAACCAGCGCGATGGAGGCCGTAAGAGCTGAATTTGCGGCTGCCCAGCGCTTGATCGTCGCCAGCAAAAAGGCGAAAGGGCTGTGGTCTCCCGCCCACACCCTGTGCGGCGACGCCTGGGGCGCACACGGGGGGCAGCTCTTGGGTTTCCTCGAGACAGCGAAGGGCCGTCAGCTTCAAAGGACCAGCGAGCTCATGGCTAACGCAGACACGAGGGTGGCCAGGGTTCAGCTCAAGGCGAGGGAAGACGACCCCGAGAAGGTGGTGCCCGAGAAGCTGCAAAAGGCGCTCAACGCACTGGAACAGCATCTCCGTGAGTCGCTGACGATCCTCGAAGAGGCGTTGGAGGGCGCTCAGTCCGAGTTGCGCCGCGCCCGCACCGTCAATCGTGTCGGCAAGGTCGCGATCGTGCTCGCCGTGATCGTGGGCATCGCGTTCCTGGCGATGCCGGCGATCTCGGGGGGACCCGCGGTTACGAGCAGTTCGGTTGCGGACCACTTGCAAGCCGAGCTGCCAAGTTCTGATCTATCGATCTGCGACGAGAGCAAGGTCCTGGAAGGGACCTACAGGTGTGCAGTCGAGTTCTCCGGCTGCGGCGGCCAGCTCGAAGCCTCGACCGCCGAGCCCTCTTGCCCCGCCCCCCGGGAGAAGGGCTTCAAGGTACTTACCGACGAGGAATGCTTTGAGGCGATTCTGACCGAACTGACCGAAGCGGGCGCAACTGCCTCGGATCCGCCCGGTGAGCCCGACCGGGAAGAGATCCACTCCGGCTGCATCGACGACTGAGCAACCAGCGTCGCCGGCGCTTAGGACGAAAGCTTCTCGCGAATCAGCCGGTTGACCTCGCCGCCGTCGGCGCGGCCCTTGGTCTCCTTCATCACGGCGCCGACGATGGCGCCGATCGCCTTGCCGTTGCCGGCGCGGATCTGCTCGGCGGCCTCGGGGTTTGCCTCTACCGCGGCGGCGACGATCGCCTCGAGCTCGCCGCTGTCGGAGATCTGGGCGAGGCCCTCGCCCTCGACGATCGCAGCCGGATCACCGCCCTCGGCGACCAGGGCAGCCAGCACGGTCTTGCCGCTGCCGTGGGAGATCTTCTTCCCCTGGACCATGCCGACCAGGGCTGCCAGCGCGTCGGGCTCAACCTTCGACTCGGCCGCAGTTACGTCGCCTTCCTGGCGCAGCGCCGCGGCCAGCTCACCGGTCACCCAGTTAGCGACGACACGCGGCTCGATTCCCTCCGCCTGTTTCGACGTCGCCTCAAAGTAGCCGGCGGTCTCCGGGTCGGCCGCCAACAGGGCTGCCACGTCCTCGGAGAGCCCAAGCTCTTCGCGATAGCGCTCGGCCCGAGCCGCCGGCAGCTCCGGCAGCGACTCGCGGGCCTCGCGCAGCATCGCCTCGGTCGGCGCCATCGGCACCAGATCCGGCTCGGGGAAGTAGCGGTAGTCGTGCGCTTCCTCCTTCGAGCGCAGCGGGTGCAGGCTGCCGTCCTCGGGGTGGAAGTGGAGGGTCTCCTGCTCGACCCTCCCCCCCGCTTCGATCAGCTCGCGCTGGCGGGCCAGCTCGGCTTCGATCCCGCGCTCGAGGAAGCGGAAGCTGTTCATGTTCTTCAGCTCGGTCTTCGTCCCCAGCTCGTCGCTGCCGGCGGGCCGCACGGAGATGTTGCCGTCGACGCGCAGGCTGCCCTCCTCCATGTTGACGTCGGAGACGCCGAGCTGGCGCACCGTCTCGCGCAAGAGGCGCGCCCAGGAAGCCGCCTCGGCGGCGCTGCGCAGGTCGGGCTCGGTGACGATCTCAACCAGCGGCGTACCGCCGCGGTTGAAGTCGACCAGCGAGGCGCCGGAGCCGTGGATCCGCCCCGACTCGCCGACGTGGATCATCTTCGCCGCGTCCTCCTCGAGGTGGGCACGGTGGATGCGGATGTCACCGAGCCGGCCGGCGCCGGCGATCGGAATGTCGTACTGGCTGATCTGGTAGGCCTTCGGGCTGTCCGGATAGAAGTAGTTCTTGCGGTGGAAGATCGAGCGCGGCGCCACCTCGCACTCCAGCGCCGCGGCGATCTGCAGGGCGAAGAGGACCGCCTGCTCGTTGACCACCGGCAACACCCCGGGGTGGGCGAGGCAGACCGGGCAGGTGTGCAGGTTGGGCTCGTCGCCGAAGGAGAGCTCGCAGCCGCAGAACATCTTCGTCTTGGTCGCCAGCTGGACGTGGATCTCCAGCCCGATCACGGCCTCGAGCTCAGCCATTTGGCACCCCCTCCGGCCGGGTGTCGAAGCCGATGCCCTGCTCGAGCGCGTAGGCAGCGTCGAGCAGCTTGCGCTCGCCAAATGCGGGGGCGGCGATCTGGAAGCCGACCGGCAGCTCGGGGCCGCCGCCGGCGGGCTGCGCGATCCCGGCCGGGATCGAGATCGCCGGGATGCCGGCGAGGCTCATCGGCACGGTGAAGAAGTCGTTGAGGTACATCGAGAGTGGGTCGGCGGTCTTCTCGCCGAGCTTGAAGGCGACCGAGGGCGAGGTCGGGGTGACGACGAAATCGACCCGGTCGAAGGCGCTCTTGAAGTCGCCGGCGATCTTCGTCCGCACCTTCTGCGCCTGACCGTAGTAGGCGTCGTAGTAGCCGGAGGAGAGCGCGTAGGTGCCGAGCATGATCCGCCGCTTGACCTCGGCGCCGAACCCATCAGCCCGGGTTTGCTCGTACATCTCGATCACGTCGCCGCTGGAGGGGGCCCGCATCCCGTAGCGGACGCCGTCATAGCGGGCCAGGTTCGAAGAGGCCTCGGCCGGGGCGATCACGTAATAGGCGGAGATGCCGTGCTCGGCGTGCGGTAGTGACACCGTGTCGAGCTCGCCGCCGAGGCTCTCGATCTTCTTCAGCGTCGCCTCGAAGACCTCGCGGACGCCGGCGTCGAAGACCTGGCTCGTCAGGTCGTCCGGAACCCCAAAGCGCAGGCCCTCGAGATCCTCGCGATCAGGCAGGCCCGGTGCTTTGGGCAGCCCGACCGAGGTCGAGTCGCAGGGGTCCTGACCCTGCAGGATCGCCAGCAGCAGGGCGGCGTCACTGACGTCCCGGGTGAACGGCCCGCACTGGTCCAAAGAGGAAGCGAAGGCGATCATCCCGTAGCGCGAGATCGCGCCGTAGGTGGGCTTGAGCCCGACGATGCCGCAGAGCGCCGCGGGCTGGCGGATCGAGCCGCCGGTATCGGTGCCGATCGCCCAGGGCGCGAGGCCGCCGGCAACCGCCGCGGCCGAGCCGCCGGAGGAGCCGCCGGGGACGCGGCCGCGATCCCAAGGGTTGAGCACCGGGCCGTAGGCCGAGTTCTCGTTGGAGGAGCCCATCGCGAACTCGTCCATGTTGGTCTTGCCGAGGATCGGTGCCCCAGCCTCGATCAGCTTGCGCACGGCGGTCGCTGTGTAGGGAGGCTCGTAGCCCTCGAGGATGCGCGAGCCAGCGGTGGTCGGCACGCCCTCGGTGCAGAAGATGTCCTTGACCGCGATCGGGGCGACGCTCGGCCGCTCGACCGCGATCGGGCTCGCGTCGCCGTCCTCGTCGCGCCAGAGGTAGGCGTTGAGCTCGTCCCCCGCGGCGGCCTTCCGCCAAGCGTCGGCGTACTCACCCGCGTCGAGCTCGCCCGCGACCATTGCTCGATGGGCCTCGAGGGCCGTCAGCGCCAGCAGCTCGGCCATCTATTCCTCGGCCTGCGGCGAGGGGACGCGGAAGGCGCCCTCGGCGGGATCGGGCGCCGAGGCAAGCGCCACCTCGGGCGACAGGCTCTGGTGAGGAACGTCGGCGCGCAGGACGTTCTCCAGCTCGACCACGTGCGAGGTCGGCTCAACGTCATCGAGATCGAGCGCGGCAATCCGGTCGACGTGCTCGAGGATCCCCGAGAGCTCGCCGGCCATCCGCTCGACCTCCTCCTCGGAGAGGCCGAGTCGGGCCAGCTTCGCCACGTGCAGTACCTGCTCTCGCTCGATCACGGCGGCCGATTCTAGGCGCCCCGCCAGTTAGAGTCAGCGCCGGGATGAGAGGCGAGCGCGCTGAGAAGTTCGTGGTGTTGAACCTGCGGCTGCTGGCGGTCAGCTTCGCGGTCGTCGGCATCCTCTTCATCGCCGTCCCCAGCGGCGTCCTCGACGTGATCTCAGACGTCGGCGAATGGTTCGGCAACGACACCCGAGCCCCGCACACGCAGGAGGACCTCTGGCTGGCGCTCTCCTTCGCCTACATGGTCGTGATCACCGGCATTTGCCTCGTCGCGCAGATGGACGTCGTCCGCTACCGCCCGCTGCTGCTCGTGCTGGCGGCCGGCAAGACCGCCTCCTCGCTCGGCTCGCTCGCCTTCTTCCTGATCGACGAACACGTCTTCATCTACCTGCTCAACTTCCTCGTCGACGGCTTCCTCGCCCTGCTCTCGCTCTGGCTCTTCTCGCTTGCCGGCCGCATTGGCCGACCGGCCGCGCCTGGCTGACAGCGCCCGCCGGGGCTCTCCGCCGCCGAGCAGCGCACCCTGAGCGCGATCTGCGCGGCGATGGCGCCGGGCCTCGATGGCCTGCCCGCGGCCGAGCGCGAGATCGACGTCTCCGGCCCGGTTGCCGAGTTCCTGCGCTCGGTCTCGCCGAGAGCGCTGGCGCGGATCAAGCTCGGGCTGCGCGCCTTCGAGTGGCTGCCCTTCCCCTGGCGCTTCAGCCGCCTCGACGCGGCTGCCCGCGAGGACTTCCTGCGCGGCATGGAGACCTCGCGCTTCGGGCTCTACCACGAGCTCTTGTTGATGGCCAAGGTCTTCGCCACATTGGGCAGCGCTGTCGCTCCGGAGGTCGAGCAGCGGATCGGCTTCAGCGTCAGCTGCCGGCTCGCCGACGGATCGCGGCCCGAGCCCGCCGGCCCGCTGGGCGAGACCGAGCCCACGGGAGACGGCGAGGAATGCGACGTGGTCATCGTCGGCTCCGGCGCGGGCGGTGCCGTCGCCGCGGCGACCCTCGCCGAGGCCGGGCTCGACGTGATCGTGCTCGAGGCCGGCGAGAACTTCAACCGCGAGAGCTATCCGCAGGAACCGCTGGACGCGATCGCCAGCCTCTACCGCGACGGCGGCCTGACGATCGCCGAAGGACGACCGCCGATCCCGGTCCCGGTAGCGCGCACCGTCGGCGGCACCACCGTGGTCAACTCCGGCACCTGCTTCCGCGCCCCCGATCCGGTGCTGGAGGAGTGGAGCCGGCGCTTCGGCATCGACTGGGCCACGGACCTGAGTGAGGAGTTCGCGGCTGCTGAGCAGTTCCTGCGAGTGACCCCCGTCGACCCGGAGCGGATGGGCCGCAACGGCCAGCTGGCAATGGAGGGAGCGGCCGCGATCGGCGCCAGCGGAGGACCGATCGCCCGCAACGCCGGCAACTGCGTGCAGTGCAGCTCCTGCCCCTTCGGCTGTGAGATCGACGCCAAGCGCGGCATGCACGTCAGCTACCTACCGCGCGCGGTGGCGGCTGGCGCGCGGCTGCGCACGGGGGTCGAGGCGCAGCGGGTTCTGGTCGAAAACGGTCGGGCAACCGGTGTCGCCTGTACGGCCGAGCCTCCGTCGAGCGATAGGCCCCGTCCCTTCACCGTCCTCGCCCGGCGAGCGACGATCATCGCCGGCGGCGCCCTCGGCACTCCCGAGCTCTTGCTGCGCTCGGGCCTCGGCGGCCGCCAGGCCGGCCGCAACCTCCACATCCACCCCGCCTGCTGGGTTGGCGCCCGCTATGAGGAGGAGGTCCGTGGCTGGGACGGCGTGATGCAGAGCTACTACATCGACCAATGGGAGCCCCAGCGCCTCCTGCTCGAGGCGACCTTCACCCCCCTGGCCTTCGGCGGCGCCTGGCTCCCCGGTGTCGGCCGCGCCCACCAACGCTCAATGCTCGAATTCGGCCACGTCGCCTCAATCGGCGTCCACCTCTCAGACGCTTCCAGCGGCCAGGTGGACCTCACTGGCGACGGTTCCTTGCGCGCCCGCTACAAGCTGACGAGAGACGACGCGGATCGCCTCACCTACGGCATTGCCCGTGCCGCCGAAGTCCACTTCGCCGCCGGCGCCAGTGAGGTCTATCCCAACATCGCTCGCGTCGGCACGCTTACCCCCGACAAGCTCGCCACCTTCGAGTCGACCCGCTTCAAGCCCTCGGAGCTGCGCTTGGAGGCGTTCCACCCGATGGGCACTGCCCGAATAGCTGGTGAGGGCAACGGCGTCTGCGCTCCCGGCGGTTCGATCCACGGCCTCGACGGCCTCTACGTCGCTGACGCTTCGCTCTTTCCCACTTCGGTAGGCGTCAACCCGATGATGACGGTCATCGCCTTCGCCGCCCGAATAGCCGCTGAATTCGCGAAGAGCGCCGGATAGCTCCTGTCAAAACACTCAAGCGCGGCTCCTGCCGCGCGTTTTGACGGGAGCTATCCGGCGCTCCCCACGCCCGTTCAGCTGCTGGCCGGCGGCGCTGGAGGAGGCGGCGGGGGCGGACTCGACGATGCCGGAGGAGGAGGTGGTGTTGATGACGGAGACGGTGGTGGCGGTGGCGTTGACACGGAGTGATGCTGCGGCGGCGACCCCCCACCGGACAGCCGATCCGCCGCGTCGCCAAAGGTGATCCCTTCTTCTTTCATCGTGCTGTACCCCCCATAGGCAACCCCACCCGCAGCAATCAGCCCGAGGAAGATCCCAACGCTCAGCGTTGCGTCGACCGACACACCGCCATAGCTGGCAAAAGTGGGCGGGTCGATGATCCGGAAGAGGATCAGCAGCACCGAGATCACGCCGAGGACCGTGACGATCGTGCTCATCGGTACCGAAGGCTCGTACGGCGAGTCGGCAAGCCGCAGGCCGACCATCACCAGCGCGGCGATGATCGCGATCACGAGGATGATCGGGATGAAGTCAAGCGCGTCCCAGGCGTTGCCACCGCCACCCGGCACGCTGCCCGAGAATCCGCCGACACCGGAGACTTCGACACCGAACCAATCGAAGAACATGAAGATGAAGAGCAGGATCGCCGAGCCGCCCGCGATCTTCTCTCCCGGGCTGAGCTTGTCTAGATGGTCCATCAATCCTCCGGTCGAGCTAGGGGTCGGGGCGACACTACACCCGAGCTCGCGCAGCGGCCAACGTATTTACGAGCAGCATCGCGACTGTCATCGGGCCGACCCCGCCGGGCACCGGAGTGATCGCTGAGGCGATCTCCGCGGCCGCCTCGAAGTCGACGTCGCCGACCAGGCCGGCGTCGGTTCGGTTGATACCGACGTCGATCACCACCGCGCCGGGCTTGATCGCGTCGCCACCGAGCAGACGGGGCACGCCGACGGCAGCAATGAGCACGTCAGCGCGGCGGCAAACAGCGGCGAGGTCGCGGGTGCGCGAGTGGCACATCGTCACCGTGGCGTTGGCCGCCAGGAGCAGGCGGGAGACCGGGACGCCGACCAGCTTCGAGCGCCCGACGACCACCGCCTCAGCCCCCTCGAGCTCGACCCCCTCGTGGCGCAGCAGCTCCATCACGCCGGCCGGGGTGCAGGAGACCAGGCCGGGCATACCCTGGGCGAGGCGGCCGGCATTGACCGGCGTCAATCCGTCGACGTCCTTGCCGGGATCGATCGCGGCGACGATTCGGTCCGGATCGATCTGCTCGGGCACCGGCAGCTGGACCAGGATCCCGTCGACGTCTTGATCCGCGTTGAGCTCCTCGACCAGGGCGAGCAGCTCGCCCTCGGTCGTCTCAGCCGGCAGACCGTGATGGGAAGAGCGGATGCCGACCTGCTCGCAGGCCCGGTGCTTGCCGGCGACGTAGACCTCGGAGGCAGGATCGTCGCCAACGATCACCGTGACCAGCACCGGCGCGCGGCCACGCTCGGCCTCGAAATCCACCACCTCGGCTGCCACTCGCTCGCGCACCTCAGCGGCTACCGCTTTGCCATCGATGATTCGCGCTGACATCGTTCCTATCTCCTTCGGATCGGTGCGTAATCAGCCATCAGCTTGCGCTCGCTACCGTCGCTGGAAAAGCGCACGACGACGACGCCCCCTGCCTCGACCGCCGTCACCACGCCTTCGCCGAAGCTGGCGTGGACGACGTCGTCGCCGGTCTGCAGCTCCAGGGTCGGACCGGGCTCGATCGGGGCCGACAGGTCCTCGCCCGAGTCCCAGCCGATGCCGGCGGCCGAGCCCGGCGCGCTGGAGTGGCGCTCGGTCAGCTCGGCGGGAAGCTCGTCGATGAAGCGCGAGGGCAGGTTTCGCTCGGAGCGGCCGAAGAGGCTGCGTTCGCGCGCCCAGGTCATGTAGAGGCGGCGGCGGGCGCGGGTGATGCCGACGTAACAGAGCCGCCGCTCCTCCTCCTCTCCTCCCTCTTCCAAGGCCCGCATGTGGGGAAAGGCGCCGTCCTCGCAGCCGATGATGAAGACCGTGTCGTACTCGAGGCCCTTGGCGTTGTGCAGGGTCATCAGCGTCACCAGCGACTCCCGCTCGCCGTCGACCAAGTCGTCCTGCTGGGTGTAGAGCGAGATCTGCTGCAGGTACTCCTCCAGCGGAGGAGTCTCGCTCTCGCCCTCCTGCTCGCGCTCGATGTCGAACTCGGCAGCACCGGCGATCAGCGCCTCGAGGTTCTCGGCGCGGCCTTCGGCCTCGATCGTGCGCTCGGCCGAGAGCGCTTCCAGATAGCCGCTCTCGTTGAGCACAGACTCGAGCAATGCGGCGACCGGCCCTTCCTCCTCGGCGCGTTCGCGCAGCCCGGCCATCGTCTCGTAGAAGCGGCCCACCGCCTTGATCGCGCCGCCGTTTAGACCCGGCACCTCCTCGACCGCCTCGATCACCTCCCAGATCGTCTTGCCGGTGGTGTTGGCATGGGAGGCGATCCGGCCCTGGGTCGTGTTGCCGATCCCGCGCCGGGGCGAGTTGACGATGCGAGCAAAGGAGACCTGATCGGCGGGGTTGGCGAGCAGGCTGAGGTAGGCCACCGCGTCCTTGATCTCGGCCCGTTCGTAGAACTTGGTGCCGCCGATCACCTGGTAGGCGACGTCGAAGCGGTTGAGCGTGTCCTCCAGCACCCGGCTCATCGCGTTGGTCCGGTAGAAGACGGCGACGTCCTCGCGCTTGACCCCGTCCTCCTCGGCGAGCCGCTCGATCTCCCCCGCCACCCAGCGCGCCTCCTCGTGCTCGTCGGAGAGCTCGGAGAGCCGTACCGGCTCACCGCCGGCGATCTCGGTCCAGAGTTGCTTCGGCCGGCGCTCACGGTTGCGCTCGACCACGGCGTTGGCGGCCGAGAGAATCGTCTGTGTGGAGCGGTAGTTCTGCTCGAGCTTGACCACCTCCGCCTCCGGGAAGTCGCGCTCGAAGTCGAGGATGTTGCGGATGTCGGCGTGGCGGAAGCCGTAGATCGACTGATCCTCGTCGCCGACCACCATCAGGTTGCCGTGATCCTCGGTGAGCAGCTGCAGCAAGCGGTACTGGGCGTGGTTGGTGTCCTGGTACTCGTCGACGAGGACATGGCGGAAGGTACGGCGCCAGCGCTCGCGCGCCTCGTCGGAGATTTCGAGCACATTGACGGTACGGACCAGCAGGTCGTCGAAGTCCATCGCGTTGGCCTCGAGCATCCTTTTCTCATAAAGCGGATACAGCTCCGCGACCACTTCCTCAAAGGGGTTGCCCTCGACAGGCGTATAGGCGTCCACATCCACCAGCTGGTTCTTAGCACCCGAGATCTGAGCCCGAATCGAGCGTGCCGGATAGCGTTTTGGATCGATTCCGAGCTCGGTCATGCAGCGTTTGAGCATCCGCAGGGAGTCGGACTCGTCGTAGATCGTGAAAGTGCGGGCGTAACCGAGCTTCTCGGCGTCAGCGCGCAGCATCCGCGCGCAGGCGGAGTGGAATGTGGTCACCCACATCGCCCGCACCGAGCGCCCGATCAGGGAACCGACCCGCTCGCGCATCTCGCTCGCCGCCTTATTGGTGAAGGTGATCGCGAGGATCTCGCCCGGCCGCGCCGCGCCGGTCGCCAGTAGGTAGGCGATGCGGTGGGTCAGAACCCGGGTCTTGCCCGAGCCCGCTCCGGCGAGCACCAGCAGCGGGCCCTCGCCGTGAACCACGGCCTGCCGCTGGGGCTCATTGAGCCCCGCGAGCAGGCGCTCGGCACGATCGGCGCCGGCTTCGATCGGGGCTCCGCCCTGCTCGGGCGGGCTCTCGAAGTCCATCTGCAGCATTACTTCGAGAATAGCCCCGGCCGCGGCCGGCCCGGCGACTACGCCGAGGGGTTGGAAGCGCAGGCTTCGAGCACTTCTTCAAGCGCCTTGGGCGAGTTGCCGAAGAGCAATTCTTCAACTTCGGACTGGGAGCCCTGCTTGAAGGCTTCGATTATGCAGCTGGCGAACTTGGGGTCCACTTCCGAGGAGGCTTCCGAGAGGCTCGCTTCGAGGCCTTCGACGAGCTTTCCCTGGTCGAACTTGGTGAACTCGACGACTTCGTTCAGCTTCCACTGGTCGCCGTCCTTGACCAGGGCCACTTCCAGCGTCTGCCCGTCAAGGTTGCCCCCGCTCAACGCCGCTTCAGCCGTGGCGTCCGAGCCATCGACTTCAACCGCGGAGACGCTGACCGATTTAGCGCCTTCTTCTTTCTTCGCTTCTTCTTCGCATTCCTTGACCGCCGCGTTGCCGCTTTCCTGCGTGGTCTGTTCCATGAACTCTTGGGTATTGAGCTTCTTGCAGTCGGCCGGATTGGTAGTCGTGGCCGAGGTCTCGATCACTTCTTCGATTTCGCCTTCGTCGCCACTGCTGCTGCCGCAGGCCGCGAACGAGAGAGCAGAGAGGATCAGGATGCAGGGGAGCAGCAGAAGACGCTTGCGCAAGACGGGTCCTTTCCCATACGCGTGGACGAGTCGGCGCAGGCTACTTCAGCCACCGGCCGTCGAACGACCGGTGCGCTCGCGCAGCTCGCTCGCCGCATCACCGTCGCCTGGGACCTCGGCGCCGTCGAGCTCGGCCAAGCGCCGCTCCAGCTCGGCGATCCGCTGCGAGAGCGACTTGATCGCCTCGGCGATCGGGTCGGGCAGGTGGATCCAGTCGGCGTCGGGGCCCTCGACCCGTTTGCCGTCGACTTTGACCGGGTGGCCCGGATTGCCGACCACCGTGGCGCCCGGCGGCACGTCCTCGATCACGACCGTGTTAGCGCCAATCTTGGCGCCGTCGCCGACCGCGATCGGGCCGAGCAGCTTGGCCCCCGAGCCGACGGTGACATTGTCGCCCAGGGTCGGGTGGCGCTTGCCGCGCTGGAAGCCGGTACCGCCCAGCGTCACCCCCTGGTAGAGCGTCACCCGCTCGCCGATCTCGGCCGTCTCGCCGATCACGACGCCCGAGCCGTGGTCGATGAAGAACTCGCGGCCGATGCTCGCCGCCGGGTGGATCTCGACCCCGGTTACCGACCGCGTCAGGTAGGACAGCACCCGCGGCAGGATCGGCACGCCGGCCTCGAGCAGGGCATGAGCGAGGCGGTGGGCGAGCAGCGCCTGCACGCCGCCCCAGCTGAGCAGAATCTCCAGACTCGAGACTTCCTGCGCGGCGGGATCGCGATCGCGGGCCGCGGCGACGTCGGCGCGCACCTCGATCACCAGCCTCTTCCAACGGTTCATGGTGAGAAGAAGGGTAGGGACACGTAGCGCTCACCCGAGTCGCAGACGATCGTCACTACCCGCTTGCCCTCCATCGCCGGCCGCGCCGCAACCTCCAACGCCGCCTTGACGTTGGCGCCGGCCGAGATGCCAGCCAGCACGCCCTCGCGCTGGGCAACCAGGCGCGCCGTCTCCAGCGCATCCTCGTCGCCAACCGAGACGATCTCATCGATCACGCTGCGGTCCAGCACCGAGGGCACGAAGCCGGCGCCGATGCCCTGGATCTTGTGCGGTCCGGGCACTCCGCCGGAGAGAACCGGTGAGGTCGCCGGCTCGACCGCGACGATCAGGGTGTCGGGGCTGCGCTCGCGCAGGACCTGGCCGACGCCGGTGATCGTCCCCCCCGTGCCGACTCCGGCGACGAATGCGCCGACCTCGCCGCCGGTGTCACGCCAGATCTCCTCAGCCGTCGTGCGCCGGTGTGCCTCGGGATTGGCGGGGTTGGAGAACTGCTGCGGCATGAAGCCTTTGCGCTGTTTGCAGATTTCCTCGGCCAGCTCGACTGCCTCGGTCATGCCGCCGAGCGAGGGCGTCTCGCGGACTTCGGCCCCGTAGGCGCGCAGCAGCTTGCTGCGCTCGCGACTCATCCCCTCGGGCAAGGTGAGGATCAGCTCGTAACCGCGCGCCGCACAGACCATCGCCAGGGCGATGCCGGTGTTGCCGCTGGTCGGCTCGACGATCACCGACTTGCCCGGCTCGATCAGCCCCTCAGCCTCGGCCGCGTCGATCATCGCCACCCCGATCCGGTCCTTGACCGACCCTCCAGGGTTGAGCTGCTCGAGCTTGACGCAGACCTCGCCTGGCAGTCCCTCGCCAAGCCGCGAGAGAGTCACCATCGGCGTCTCGCCAACGACCGCAGCAGCAGTTCGCCCGATTCCCAAAGTGTCTCTAGGCGGCCGTAAGCGGCTGGTCGGTGAGCGTTGCCGTCGCAACGTGCAGCGGTCCGCCCTGCCCGCGCTCATCGACCACGTGGAGAGCGACGCCTTCTCGCAGTGACTCGAACAACTCATCCAAGGTGTCGCCGGAGGCGAAGCAGCCAGGCAACTCCGGAATGTCGGCCCAGTAGCTGCCTTCCTCGATATGGATACGGGCGGTCAACTCCATTGGCGAATCCCCTTCATTGTAGACCTGCCTGCTTGAGAATCGCCCTGGCAAGGCCCGGTTGGTAATCGCGACCCTTATGTCGAGGAAGGGTAATCGGACGGCACCCTGGCCTGGTCATCTTGACCTGGTGCTTGCCGCCGCGAACCTGTGTCCAACCGTTTTTCTTCAGCAGCTTGATCGCCTTCCTCTGGCTGAGCGTTCCCTTCATCGGCGAACCCGCTAAGCAGCGGGAACACCGAGCTCTCCCCCGTTCCTACCCCGATCTAGATGAAGTACATGCCAGGTCGGGGCGCGCAATCCCGCATAAGCAAGCGACTTGCCGTTTCCGTGCGCCAGTTATGCGCCAGTAAGCACCGAGCCAGCCGCGCGGGCGGCTTCTTCATCCCGCTCTCGTTGGGCGCTGTGGTAGGCATCAAGCAGTCGCGCCCCCTCGGCCTCTGGTGCTTAAGCGAATAGGCGAAACTGACAAAACGCTTGGCGGCGCTCAGCCAACCGATAGCGCGTGCTAAAGAGGCGGATTCGCGATCAGCTGGCCAAGCACTGCGCTAATTCCGGTGCCGAAAGCGCCACCGATGCCAGCGGTCGCAATCCTTTCAACCATTTCGCGGGCACGAGAGGGGGATGGTTGCTCAACCTCGACGACCTCGGCGGTCGTAGCACGAACATCGTCCAGGCTGATGTCCTCGCGGTCTTGGATCACTTTTGCGAGGCCCGCCGCAGCGTTGTCATTCCAGTCGCCGCTGAATCCACCGCGCAAAAGAGCGGCAAGAGCGGCAAGCACGTCCTCTCGCTCTCCGCCGACGCTGACGTTGATCTGCGTGCCCGTGCCAAGATTGAAGTTGCTGCCCTGAACCTGAGCGTGGTCGGAAATGGTGACGTTATGGCTGTGGTCCTCAATCACTAGCGTTGCGACCTCTTGCTGGGGAGCAAGGATCCGGCCACCGATGGCGCGCTCGATCGCGGCGGCAAGGTTCTCGCGGGTAGTTCGATTTATTTGCAGAAACGTGGCGGGAACGGAACCGGCGAGGACTTGTGCGTCGACAGTCCCGCGTTTCTCAACCTGAGCGAGCAGAGCCGGGCCAATATCGAGGTCGTACTGCCAGCCTTGGCGGTCGAACTCAGCAGCGAGGAGCGTTTGCATCTCGGCAGGAGTCGCGTCGCTCATGGGGTTTTCCTTTGGCGGCGGCGTTTTTTGATCGGCTCGGGAATGGTCTCGTCCATGTCGGCCAGCCATTCACGGACCTTTTTAGTCAGGTTGAGCAACTTCTCCATCTCAGGGTCCTTCGCGTGGATCATGACCGCGCCGCCTTGAATGAGCTTCGCCATGCCGTGCTCAGTCTCCATCTCGCTGATCCGGCGCCAAATAGAGACCTTGCTGGTGGCAACGCCCTGATCGGTCAGCATTTCGAGCATTTGCTTCTGGCTGCGCTCGCCGTCCAAAAGGAGGTAAAGCTGACCGACCAGCGGCTGTGCCCTGACCGTTTTCTCGATAAGGGACAAGAACTCATCTCGCTCGGCGCGAGCAACGAGATTGACCTTGCCCTCGATCACGCCTAGGCGAGAGTGAATCGCAAGAAGATCAGCGTGGAGCGCATCGTCGTCCGGCGCCATCGGTCAATCTTTGGGCTTGAGATCCAGACCAAGCGCCGCCAGACTGATCAGGTGCTTGATTCGCGTCCCTTTCGGCGTTGACACCTCGTTGGCTATACCGAGGTGCCGCCACTGACCGGTCCACCCCGAAAGGGTGGTCTTCGGTACACCCGCCTTTGTCGCGACTTCCGTGCTGGTCCGCTTCCCGTCGCAAAGCTCGAATGCTTCCCGCTGCTTGGTCGTAATGAGCACCGCCGCCACCGTCTCGCGCACCGAGGGAATGGCTGCTGCGCGTAGCCAGCGAAGCTGCTCTTCGGCCACCACAAGTTGCTTTCCCAGAATGTCTTCAGACATGTGAATGACTTGGACTAGCCGGGATCACTTCTTTGACCGTCCGCGTTTCTTCTCTTTCGGACCCGACTTCGCTCGTTCAATCATCTTGCGAACCGCGTCGGGACTCTTGCCAACGACAGCGCTGATCTCAGCGTTTCCAAGACCCGCCCGCGACAGAATGATCTCGGTCGGGACCTTAGATTCGGAGCCTTGCGCGTCCCTGTCGGCCGCGACTAGGGCTATAAGGCCAAGCAAGGCGGGGTCGGTCGGTGTCAGCTCACTGTTCATTTCAGATCAGACCAGTAGTGCGGTAGCTGACTTTCCCCCCGCCGCCCTCCCGGGTGATCAACCCGCGTTCAACAAGCTCAGCGAGGCGACGGCTGACCGTCGGCATGGAGACCTTCGCTTTTTTGACGACCAATGCCTTGAGCTTCCCGGCTTCCACCCACTCGTCGGACGCGGCGAGGATCGCCTTGCTAACTGGTTCCGCGAGAATCGCCTCGCGCTCGGCCTTCAGCGGCTCGTCGTGGGCGATCCTAAAAAGGGAGATGAGCAGATCGAGCTTGTTCTCGATGGTGGTTAGGTCTGGCGTGGTAGGCATATAGGTATCGGACGATATCTGCGGGTTCGGCGGGAAAAGATGCGCTCCCTGGAAAGGTGCCTCGGACCGCCCTCCGAGGTTCTCGTGCGCCAGTTGTGCGCCAGTACGGCCGGAAACAACCGGGCTCAGCCGGATTGAGAACCGCTTAAACAAGCGGAATGTGAATGTCCATGCGGCCCGATCTAGATGAAGTACATGCCGCTGCCGGCGGCCTCGGCCTCGCGGCGGGCGATTTCGGCGATCGTGGTCTGGCCGAAGACCTTGCGTAGAGCGGTGACGCCCTCGGCCCAGATGCCGCCGGCCTCGTCGGCCTCCTGGCCGACCTTGCCGTCGAGTGCCTGGACCACCTCCAGCACCGAGATCTCCTCGGCCGGGCGCGAGAGCGTGTAGCCGCCGCGCATGCCGCGGTGGCTGGTCAGTAGGCCGGCGCGGCGCAAGGTCGAGAAGAGCTGCTCGAGGAACTGCTCGGGAATATCGCGGCGCTCGGCCAGCTCCTTGATCGGCACGGGGCGCTCGCCCGAACGTGCCAGCTCCGCCATCGCAACAACCGCATAGCGCGACTTCGAGGTGATCGAGATCACAAGTGCTTTCTACCGCACTGCCCGGACTGGGTTAGGATCGGCCGCAGGGCTCCAGGGCTGACGATGGAGCCATCGCCGAACACCCAGATATCGGAACCGGTCCTGAGCGAGCGTCCACAGTGCCTTGTCGTAGATGGTCACCCGATCGTCCGCATCGGCGTGCGCCGAGCGCTGCAAGACCGCTTCGAGTGCCAGGAGGCGGCCAGCCGCGAGGAGGCAGTCGATCTCGTCCGCGATGTCGGCAGCATCGATGTCGCGATTCTTGACATGCGACGCCGTCCCGACCGACTCGATCCGGCGCCCCTCGGCGCCACCGAGACGATCCGGATGATGCTCAAGTCCGAACCGGGACTTGGCATCGTCGCCCACGGCGAGCGCGCCGAGCGCCACTTGGCCAGCGCCGCGATGCAGGCCGGCGCCAGCGCCTACATCTCGCGCACAGCCAGCACCGAGCTGCTCCTGCACGCCGCCCAGGCCGCCCTCGCCCAGGAACGCTTCATCGACCCGGCCGTGCCGCCCCGCGGCAGCCGCGGCAAGCTGACCAAGCGCCAGCGGGAAATCCTGCAGCTGCTTGCCAACGGCGAATCGACCACGGTCGCCGCTCGCGAGCTCGACCTCAGCGAAGAAACGATCAAGACCCACACCAAGAACGCGCTGGCCCGCCTCGGCGCCCGCAATAGAACGCATGCGGTGGCAATTGCCCTGCGCGAGTCCCTGATCGAGTAGCTAGCCGCCCCCGGACGCGGGAGGGCGGGCGCGAGATCGCCGGGTGTGACTAGCGCGCCCGCCCGGGAGCAGAGGAGGCGGCGCCTGACTCTTAGATCCAGCCGCGGTCGCGCGCGGTGAGGACTGCCTGGGCGCGATCGACGGCGCCGATCTTGCCGTAGACGTTGTGCAGGTGGGTGCGGATGGTCGAAACCGAGAGCTGCATTTCGCTGGCTATCTGCTTGTAGACCATGCCCTCGGAGAGGTGGCGCAGGACATCGAGCTCACGAGCCGAGAGCGGGCAGGGCTCGGAGACGCGCGAGACGTCGTTGCGGGCGTAGGGAAGCTGGTAGAGCAGGTCTCGCAGGGCGTCCGGACTGAGACCGCAGCGCTTGGCCGAAGCGTGCAGGCGCTCCGGCGAGACCGCCTCTCCCTGGCTGTAGTGGGCGACCATGTCGGCGGTCCCAACCAAGGCGGCCAAGCCCTCGGCGTCATCGGCGTGGTGGCGCTCGATCGAGACCGCGATCCGCTGCGGCAAGCTCCAGCGTCGCGCCAGCACGCCGCCGACCAGGGCGTGGTCGATTCCCAGCCGGTCGCGTTCCTCGCGCAAGCGTTGCTCGGGAGTACGAGAGATCACATCGAAGTGGCTGCGGTCGCCGGGATGGAGGTTGGCGATTACCAAGCGGCCGACGTCGTGCAGGAGCGAGGCGACGGCTAGTTCGTCGCGGTCTTCCCAGCCGACGGCGCGGCCGATCTCATCAGCCGCCTGCTGGGTCGCGAGGGCGTGAACGCGGAAGCGCTCAGGGCGCATCTCGCGGCCGCCGTTTGTCTCGAAGAAGTCAAATACGGGAGAGGTGCCAGCAATCGCGAGCACGCCCGAAGGCTTGAGGATGTCGAGCGCCGCCGGGACCGAGCCGATGCTGGCGACGGGCGAGCTGGAGCGGTTGGCAAAGCGCAACACGGCGATCGCCAGGCCGACGTCGGCCTCGACCGCCTCGACCAAGTCACCAATGCGGCTCGTCTCCGCTGTGGCCGCCTGCATGACCCGGGCCCGTGACTCGAGCAACACCGGAAACTTCTCCACCGCCTCGAAGGCGGCGGCAAGACGGGCGCCCGGCGCGGGCCGGCCGCTGGCGTCTTTGGCGACGGAGCCTGGCTTGGCTTTGCCGTTGGTATGGGTCTTGGTCTCCATTGCGATAAATGTCCTCGACTGCCTCATCGGCAGCGAAGGACGCACGGTTTAGCCCGACCATCCACAAAATTAGGGTGCAGAAAAACGCCATATGTCCAATTAGGCGGATTTCAGCGGTCTTGCTTGTCCCGCTAGGCCCGCAGGCGGGCGACCGCGGCGTCGATGCGGGCTAGCGATTCCTCGCGCCCGAGCGCAGCCAGCGACTCAAAGATCCCGGGTGAGACCGAGGTCCCGGTTATCGCAACCCGAATCGGCTGGTAAACCTTGCCCGGCTTGGCCCCGAGCTGCTCGGGAATCGGGGTGAGCGCAGTCTCAATCGCTTCAGAGTCAAAGTCAGGCGCCTCCGCCAGAGCACGGCGGGACGCCTCCAGTGCCTCAAGAGCGCCGTCCTTCATCACCTTGCCCCAGGCCTTCTCGTCGTCCACGGGAGGCTCGAAGAGGAAGCGGATCAAATCCCAGACCTCGGCCAACGTCTGCGCTTTCTCCTGGGCGATCGCGCAGGCAGCGCCCAGCTGCTCATCGGGCTCGCGCCCGAGATGGCGCGCCACGGCCGCCGTGTACTCCTCGAGCGGCAACTCGCGCATGAAGCGGCCGTTGAGCCAGCGCAGCTTCTTCTCGTCGAAGATCGCCGCGGAGCGACCGACGTCCTCGACCCGGAAGCGGCGGACCAACTCCTCCGTCGCCATCACCGTGGTGTCGTCGTCGGTCCCCCAGCCGAGCAGAGCCAGGTAGTTCCGAACCGCCGCCGGCAGGTAGCCGGCCTCGCGCAGCTCCTGCACCGAGGCGGCGCCGTGGCGCTTAGAGAGCTTCTTGCCGTCGGGGCCGTGCAACAGCGGCAGGTGCGCATAGCGAGGGGGCTCGTGACCAAGCGCGCTGAGAACGAGCAGCTGCTTGGGGGTGTTGGAAAGGTGGTCGTCGCCGCGCACCACCTCGGTGATCCCCATCTCGGCATCGTCGACCGCGACGGCGAAGTTGTAGAGAACCGAGCCGTCGCCACGGGCGATGACGAAGTCGTCGTAGCTGCGGTTGGGAAAGCTGACCGGCCCGCGGATCAGGTCGTGGACGACGGTCTCACCGTCGTCGGGCACACGCAGGCGCACCGCGCCACTGCCGTCCCCCGCCGGCTCACCGCGGTAGCCACGATCGGCGCCGTGCTCGGCCTTCCAGGCCTCGACGTCCTTGGCGGTAGCCGAGTCGCGGTAGGCGGCGCCGGAGTCGAGCAGCTGCCGCAGCGCCTCGGCATGGCGATCGACGCGCGAGGTTTGCGAGATCGGGCCGATGTCCCAGTCGAGCTCGAGCCACTCCATCGCATCGAGAATCTGGGCGACGTTCTCCTCGGTCGAGCGCTCACGGTCGGTGTCCTCGATCCGCAGCACCAGCTCGCCGCCGCCATGACGGGCCGCGAGCCAGTTGTAGAGGGCGGTGCGGGCGCCGCCGATGTGCAGGGCGCCGGTCGGCGATGGCGCAAATCGGACTCGGGTCGGGGCGTCTTCAGGCACGCGGGCAATCTAGATGAACCGCGCCGGTAACCCCGGCCGGCCGATCCATAGGATGCGAGCCGATGCTGATCGGCTCGCACGTCTCGACCTCGGGAGGACTGGAGAAAGCAATCGAGCGCGGCGCCGAGCGCGGCTGCGAATCGATCCAGATCTTCAACCAGAGCCCGCGCATGTGGCGGCCGACCAAGTACGGGCCAGAGGATTTCGCCGCCTTCAAAGAGGCGATGGCAGCCTCGCCGGTGGAAGCGGTGGTGATCCACGCCGTCTACCTGATCAACTGCGCCAGCAAGGACAAAGAGCTGCGCAAGAAGTCGCAAGCCTCTCTGACACATGCACTGCGTATCGGCGACGAGATCGGCGCCGCCGGTGTCGTCCTGCACCCGGGCGCACAGGTGAAAGAGCCGCTGGGGCCGTCGATGAAACGGGCCGGCAAGACGATCGCCGCAGCGCTCAAAGACAGCGAGCGCTGCCCACTCCTGCTCGAGCAGACGGCCGGCCACAAGGGCCTGCTTGGCCGTGACTTCGACCAGACCGCCGAGCTGATCGAGCTCGCCGGCAGCGGCAAGCGCCTCGGCCTCTGCCTCGACTCCTGCCACCTCTTCGTGCAGGGCTACGACATCACCGACGAGGAGCACCTGAAGGCCGTGGTGGACGAAGCTGACGCCAAGGTCGGCCTCGAGCGCCTCCAGTGCCTGCACGTCAACGACGCCGCCGCCCCGCTCGGCTCCTGTCGCGACCGCCACGCCAACCTCGGCAAGGGCGAGATGGGCAAACAGGGCCTCGCCGCCTTCCTCTCCGAGCCCCGCTTCGAGGGCCTGCCGGCAACGCTGGAGACGCCAGGCCCGGACAAGAAGGGCGCCGACCGCAAAGAAGTGCTGGCGGCCAAGCGCCTGCGCAAAACCGGCCTCAAACGCCGTCAGCGCTGAAAACAGCGGCGAGCGAACCAGTCGGCAGCTAGCCGCCGATCAGCTCGATCCGGTTGCCCCAAGGGTCGGCGACGTAGAACCTGCGCACGTTCGGGATCGCCTCGTCCCAGCGCACCTCGACGCCGGCCTCCCCCAGCCTCTCCGCGAGCCGATCCAGATCCGCGAGGGCAACCCGCAGCGCCGGGTGCGCCTTGGTCGCGGGCGAGAAGTCCGGCGCGATTCCGATGTGGAGCTGATGCTCCCCGCAGGCGAACCAGACGCCGCCACGGCCCCGCAGGGCCTCGGGCTTCTCCAGCTCGCTCAGACCGAGCAGCTCGCCGTAGAAGCGGCGCGCGGCGTCCTCGCCGCCGGCCGGCGCGGCGACCTGCACGTGGTCGAGGCCCTGAATCAGGGCTATTTGACGTGGACGCCCGAGATCGCGCGGCTGATGACCAGCCGCTGGATCTCCGAGGTGCCCTCGAAGATCGTGTAGATCTTGGCGTCGCGGTGCATCCGCTCGACCGGGAACTCGCGCGTGTAGCCGTTGCCGCCGAGAATCTGGATCGCCCGCTCGGTCGCCCAGACGGCGACCTCGCCGGCCTTCAGCTTCGACATCGAGCCCTCGGCGTTTTCGAATTTCTGACCCGTGCGGCCCATCCAGGCAGCGCGCCAGACCAGCAGCCGGGCGGCGTCGATCTCCAGCTTCATGTCGGCGAGGGTGAAGGCGATCGCCTGGTTCTCGATGATCGGGCGGCCGAACTGCGAACGCTCTTTGGCGTACCCGAGGGCGTACTCATAAGCGGCGCGGGCGATGCCAACGGCCTGGGAGCCGACGGTGGGCCGGCTGGCCTCGAAGGTCTGCATCGCCGCCTGCGACTTGGACTTTTTGCCCTCGCGCACGCGGGCGAGGCGCTCGTCGAGCTTCTCCTTGCCGCCGAGCAGGCAGGCGCCCGGCACGCGGCAATCGTCGAGGTGGACGTCGGCGGTGTGCGAGGCGCGCAGGCCGTGCTTCTTGACCTTGGCGCCCTGCTCGCAGCCCTTGGTGCCGGGCGGGATCACGAAGGCGGCGTGACCGCGTGAGCCAAGCTCGCGATCGACCGAGGCGATGACGACGTGGATGTCGGCGATGCCGCCGTTGGTGGCCCAGGCCTTCTGGCCGTTGATAACCCACTCATCGGTGGCCTCGTCGTACTTGGCGGTGGTGCGGATCGCCGAGACGTCGGAGCCAGCATCCGGCTCGGAGGCGCAGAAGGCGGCGACCTTGGGGTCGTCGGGACTGCCGAAGCACTGCGGGATCCACTCGCCGATCTGCTCACCGGTTCCCTGACCGAAGATCGCGGCGACGGCCAGCGAGGTGCCCATGATCGCCATGCCGATGCCAGCGTCGCCCCAGAAGAGCTCCTCGTTGGCGATCGGAAGCGTTAGGCCGGTCGGGTCGGCGAAGAACTGTCCAAGCGCTTCGAAGCTGTAGAGGCCGATCTTGGCCGCCTCCTGGATCACCGGCCAGGGGGTCTCCTCGCGCTCGTCCCATTCCGCCGCGGCGGGACGGACGACGCCCTCGGCGAAGCCGTGCACCCACTCGCGGATGTCTTTTTGATCCTGATTCAGCTCAAGCGTGAAGACGGGGCCCTCTGGGGCTCCCTCCCCACCCGCGACCTCGTCCACGATGCTCTCCTTTGCTGCCTCTGCAACTGCCGCTGTATCGCTCACTGACCCTCCATAGGTTCACGCGCGTTCACGGCGCGGGATCGTACAGGGATCAGTGTCGAGTAGGTCGCGCTCAGACGTCGCGCAGGTCGAAGGCCTTGATGCCCTCGGGACCGGCGTCGGAGCAGTCGAAGAAGCGGCGGTTGACGCAGTCGTAGGACTCGCCCTCCCCCTCGTATGCCTGCTCAACCGAGAACTGGCAGTGGGGCAGCGCATCGCCGGTCATCTTCACGCCGCCGAAGCCACCTGGCTGCAACACGGCCTCGAGGTCGACCTTGGCGGCGAAGACATCCTGCATGCAGCCGACGTACTGGCTGCCGGTCAGCATGTCGACGAAGGAGTAGAGGTAGCGGCAACGCATTTCGACGCAGCCGCGCGGCTCGACCATCTTGTCGCAGAACGAGCGGCACTGGCGGCACTCACCCGTCTTCTCGCGAGTTGCTGGCATGAATGAAGTCTACGGAGGTGGGGCCCTGAAAACCAAGGCCTGGACTGGCTAAGCGGCCAGGGCTACCGCACTGGAGAGAACCTGGTCCAGCTCGCTGCGCAGCTTGCCGGAGGAGCGAACCCGGAAATTGTCGCCGCATCTCAGCTCCGTCATCCGCCCGTCGGCACCAAGCAGGGCCACCCGAACCTCTTCGGGACCTTTGTGGTGCTCGAGCACCGCCTTGATTTCCTCGATCAGCGCCTCGGAGTAGGCGGCTTCGGCAACCTCCACCTTGAACGGCCCGCTCGCCACGCTGGCCACCGCCGGCGCCGCAGCGATCTCGGCCGCGTCGGGTTCGAAGCGCTCGGCCTCCTGGACGACGAGCTTGGTCTCGCCGCGGTCCTTGTGGTCGAGGCGGCCGCGGACGATGACGATCGCGTCGGGCTCGATCACGGCGGCGTTCTCGGACTCGTCGGCCTTGAAGACCAGCATCTCGACCTGCCCCTCGACGTCGTCGAGGGTGGCGAACATCATCTGGCTGCCGCTCTTGGTGCGGATCTTCTTGCACTCGGTGACGATGCCGCCGACCGTCACCCAGGAGCCATCCTGCTTGCCGGCGAGGGCGGCGATGCCGCAATCGACCCGGGCGCGCAGGGCCCCGCGCACCTCGGTCAGCGGGTGCTCGGAGAGGTAAGTCCCCAGCGTCTCCTTCTCCATCGCCAGCAGCTCGGCGCGCTCGAACTCGGCGGCGGAGATCGGCGGGCGGTGGTGCGCCTGGGTCGCGTGGGCGCCCGCCCCGGTCTCCTCGCCGAAGTCGAAGATCGAGCCTTGGCCGAGCTGGGCGTCCTCCTGGGCCTTCTGGCCCGCCGACTGCGCCGCCGGCAGCGCCTCGAGCATGCCCTTGCGGGTGGCACCGGTTGAGTCGAGGGCGCCGCACTTGACCAGGCATTCGATCGCGCGTTTGTTGACCGCGCGCGAGTCGACCCGCTCGCAGAAGTCCCAGATCGAGGCGATCGGCGCGTCCTCGCGAGCCCGCAGGATCGCCTCGACCGCGGCGTGGCCGACGTTCTTGACCGCGTCGAGGCCGAAGCGGATTGCCTTCTCGGAGACGACGAAGCTGTGATCGGAGGAGTTGACGTCGGGGGGCAGCACGTCAATTCCCATCTCCTCGCAGCGGTTGACGAAGAAGGGCACCTTGTCCTTGGTGTTCATCACCGAGGAGATCACCGCCGCCATGTACTCCGCCGGGTAGTTGGCCTTGAGGTAGGCGGTGCGGTAGGAGATCAGCCCGTAACAGGCGGCGTGGGACTTGTTGAAGGAGTAGTCGGCGGCGGCTTCGTTCAGCTTCCAGAGGTCCTTGGCGACGTTGGGGGCGGTGTTCGATTCGGCCAGCCCCTGCATGAATTTGTCCTTCATCGTCGCCATCAGCTCGCGCTTCTTCTTGCCGATCGCCTTGCGCAGATCGTCCGCCTCGGCGCCGGAGAAGCCCGCCATCTCGCGGGCGATCGCCATCAGCTGCTCCTGGTAGACGACGCAGCCATGGGTCTCCTCGGTGATCGCGCGCAGGCGCGGGTCCGGGTAGCGCACCGTCGAGGGGTCCTTCTTGCCCTTGGCGTAGGCGGGGATATAGGCCATCGCGCCGGGGCGGTAAAGCGCGCCGAGCGCGACCAGGTCGGAGAACTCGGTCGGCCCGACCTTGCGCAGCGCGTCGCGCATCCCCTCCGACTCGAACTGGAAGACGCCGGTCGAGTCACCGCCGGCGAGCATCTCGTAGGTCTTGGCGTCGTCGATCGGGATCGCCTCCATGTCGACCTCCTCGCCGCGCGAGCGGCGGATGATGTCGATCGCGTCCTCGATCACGTCGAGGTTGCGCAGGCCGAGGAAGTCCATCTTCAGCAGCCCGATCTCCTCGATCGGCCCCATCGAGTACTGGGTCACGATCTTGTACTGGCGCTCGGCCTTGCCGCTGCTGTTGGCCGGAGCCGGGGCGGTCTTGTCCTCGGCCAACTGCAGAGGCACCACTTCCTGCAGCGGCCGATCGGCGATCACCACCGCGGCGGCGTGGATCGAGTTGTTGCGGATGATCCCCTCGAGGCCCTGGGCGACGTCGATGATCTTCTTCGCGTCCGGCTCGGCGTCGTAGGTCTTCTTCAGCTCCTGCCCCGATTTGAGGCATTCCTCGAAGGAGGGGCTGCGACCCATGATCGGCTCCGGGATCTGCTTCGCCAGGCGGTCGCCGGTGCCGTAGTCGAAGCCGAGCACGCGGGCGGCGTCGCGGGTGGCCGCGCGCGGCGCCATCTTGCCGAAGGTGATGATCTGAGCGACCGATTCGCGGCCGTACTTGTCGGCGACGTAGCGGATCATCCGCTCGCGGCCGCGGACCGAGAAGTCGATGTCGATGTCGGGCATCGACTTGCGCCCGGGGTTGAGGAAGCGCTCGAAGAGCAGATCTTCGGCGAGTGGGTCGATGTCGGTGATCGTCAGCGCGTAGGCGACGATTGAGCCCGCCGCCGAGCCGCGGCCCGGGCCGACCGCGATGCCGTTGTCCTTCGCGTAGCGGACGAAGTCCCAGACGATCAGGAAGTAAGAGGGGAAGCCCATCTCTTCGATCACCCCGAGCTCGAACTCCATCCGCTCGACCGCCTCGGCCGGCAGCGGATCGCCGTAGCGCGCCCGCATGCCCTCTTCGGCGACCCGGCGCAGCATCGCCTCCGGCTCCTCGCCGTCCGGGGTGGGGTAGCGCGGCAGCAGCAGCTTGCCGAGCTCGATGTCGATGTTGCAGCGCTCGGCGATCTCCAGCGTGGTCGGCACGGCGTCGGGCCACTCGGCAAAGGAGGTCGTCATTTCCTCGGAGTCCTTGAGGTAGAACTCGTTGGTGTCGAAGCTCATCTTCGGCGCTTCCAGAGTCGACTTGGTCTGCACGCAGAGCAGCGCCGCGTGGTCTTCGAAGTCCTCGCGCCTCAGGTAATGGACGTCGGCGGTGCCGACCAGCGGCCGGCCCAGCTCACGTGCATAGCGGACGATCCCCTCGTTGGCCTTGTCCTGCTCGGGGATGCCGTTCTTCTGCACCTCGAAGTAGACCTGCTCCGGACCGAAGGCCTGGATCAGGTCGTCGAGGTGGGCCCGGGCATCGTCCGGGCGCTCCTCGATCAGGCGGCGGCAGAAGCGCGACTGCAGGCAGCCGGTGAGCACGATCACGCCCTCGGCGTGGGCGGCAAGCATCTCCATGTCGACGTTGGCCTTGCCGCGCGAGAAGCCTTCGAGGAAGCCAGCGGAGGTGAGTTTGACCAGGTTAGCGAGCCCGGTGTCGCTCTCAGCCAGCAGCGTCAGGTGGTTGCGCTCGTACTTCGGCTTCTCCTTGATCGTCTTGACGTCGTCGACGAAGTAGGCCTCGAAACCGGCGATCGGCTTGATCCCGTGCTTCTTGCAGGCCTTGTAGAGATCGACGGCGCCATTCATCACGCCGTGGTCGGTCAGACCCAGGGCGGGCTGCCCCATTTCCGCGGCACGCGCGGCCATCGCGTCGATCTTGCAGGCGCCGTCGAGCAGCGAGTACTCGCTGTGGGCGTGCAGATGGACGGCGGAAGGGCTGCTCACGATCGATGGCCGATCATGCCAATCACTTCAGATGGAGCGACGCGCTTTTAGGCGTCTTCCGCGCACCTTCCGCGAGTATTTACGCCAGCTACAAGCGCTCAGCCGCAGACCCAAGCACTAGGACCGGAGTCGGCCCAGATTTCAGCGGCTATCCGATCTTGTTCGGCCTTGGGCGCGTTCTGAGGCTCCCCCTGGCCGCCGTAGAGTTCCCAGGTGGACGGGAGGATTTGATAGGCCCCTCCGGCGCCCGATGAGGGATTTACCGCGCCGTAGTTGCCGCCGGACTCGCACATGACCACGTAGGCGGGGATGGCGTAAGGGCCGCCCAGCCAGCGTTCTACTTCGCTCGTTGCTTCTTCGGCGCTGATGCGTTCGGCTTCGGCCGCCCTGGCCGCTTGGATGTCGCTTGTCCATTGACCGATCTTGTCCTTGAGCGTGGCCAGCGCCGCCGAGCGGGCGGCGGCAACGGAGTGCAGGTGGGATGCCGCGGCCTCGGCATTTTCGCGGACGGTTGCGACTTCGGATCGGGCCGCGGCGAGGCGTTCGTTGTAGGAGTCGACGCGAGCTTTGAGGGTGGCGACGCGCTGCAGCGCCGCGGCGACGGTGCGGCGGACCTGGGCCACACGAGCGGCCAGGTCGGAGTCGGACTGCTGGATTCGCTCCAGGTATTCGGTCCGGGTCGCCAGTTCGTCGATGCTGTCGGAGGCGAGGATGATGCTTGCGGTGCTGGGCGAGCCGCTCTCATAGATCGCCACGAGGCGAGCGGCGAGGGCGGCCCGGGCCCGGTGCAGCCGCCGCTTTTCGGCCGCCAGCCGGCGCTTGGTCCGTTGCGCTTCGGCAGCCAACCGCGCGGCCTTTTCTTCGCCCGTCGCCAGCAGGGTGGTGAGCTTTTGCTCGCGGGCGCTGGCCGCGGCGGCTTCCTGTTCGGCCGCGGCGAGTTCTCCTTGCGCCGCCTGCAGCTGGCCGGCCAGCGATCCGGCTTCTTCCCGTCCGGCGGAGACCCTCTCCTGCAGGGCCGAGATGCTTGCCGCCGAGGCAGGGGCAGCCGCGAGCGCGGACGGCGCCAGCAGTGCACAGAGGAGGGCGACGAGAAGCCTGGGGCTCCCCGCCTTTGTCGCGAAGGTTCGCGCCACTAAGGGGTCGAGGCTACGCTAGCCCTCAGGCACGTTGCGCGTCGCGGCATAGGCCGCAACCGCCAATGCAACCGCCGCAACCCCGGCGCCGATGCGAATCTGGCGCCGGTAGCGGCGCCGAACGTACTTGACCGCGAAGCGGATTGCGACCTTGCCGAGCTTGTCGTAGGTCATCTACTCCTCCTCCCCGCGCTGGCGAATTCGGTACGCCATGCGCGACTGCAGCGACCAGAGCTCGATGAAGCCCGGCGAGGCGGTCTGCGAGAAGAGCCCTCCCGACTGGGCAAAAGAGGCAAGGTCGGCGTCGTAAACGGCATTGGGCGAGCTCCGGGTTACCACCCGGACGCTGCCCTTGAAGAGCTTGAGGCCAATCGTGCCGGTGACCTGGGCGTTGACCGCGTTCATGTAGGCGTCGAGGTCGGTACGCAGCGGCTCCCACCAGAGCCCGGCGTAGACCAGGTAGGCCCACTTGCGGTCGAGCTCGGGCTTGAATTGGTTCTGGTGGATCGTGCCGACCAGCTTCTCCAGCTCTTGGTGAGCGGGCAGCAGGATCGCCGCCGCCGGAATCTCGTAGATGTCGCGCACCTTGAGGCCGACGATGCGGTCCTCGATGTGATCGACGATGCCGACGCCGTGGCGGCAGCCAACCTCTGCGACGCGTTCAAGCAGCTCGACTGACGCTAGGCGCTCGCCGTTGAAGGCGACCGGGATGCCGGCCTCGAACTCGACGGTGACGACCTCAGCCTCGTCGGGTGCCTGCTCGGGCCGGGTGACCAGCTGGAAGACGTCGTCCTCGGGGGCGTGGTCGAGGTCCTCGATCCAGCGACCCTCCGAGGAGCGGCCCCAGAGGTTGTCATCGATCGAGTAGGGCGCCACCTCGGTGCCGCCCTTGACCGGGATGCCGTGCTCGCGGGCGTAGGCGATCTCCTCCTCGCGGCCCATCTGCCAGGAGCGCACCGGGGCGATCGTCTTCAGCTCCGGCGCCAGCGTCGCCACCGTGGCCTCGATCCGGACCTGGTCGTTGCCCTTGCCGGTGCAGCCGTGGGCGATCGTGTCGCAGCCACTGCGCCGCGCGTACTCGACCGCCAGCTTGGCGATCAGCGGCCGGCCGAGCGCGGTGAAGAGCGGGTAGCCGCCACCGTAGAGCGCGTTGGCCTTGATCGCCGGCAGCACGTACTCCTCGGCGAACTCCTCGCGGGCGTCGACGACGTGGCACTCGAGCGCGCCGAGGCGCTTAGCCTTGTCCTCGATCACGGCGTAGTCCTCGCCCGGCTGGCCGAGGTTGACGGTAAGGCAGACGACCTCGGCGTCGTAGGAGTCCTGGATCCACTTCAGCATCACGCTCGTGTCGAGGCCGCCCGAGTAGAGCAGCAGGACCCGCCGGACCTCAGCGGGATCCGCCTCGTAAGAGGCCGTGCGCACGTCTGCGGGTGAGCCCGAAGCCACTAGGGAGCGCCGATGCCGCCGCTGCCGTTTTCTTCTTCGGGCGGGGTCGTGGTCGTGGTCGTTTCTTCGGGCGCCGTCGTCGTTTCCGACGTGGTGGTGGTTTCGGTTGGGGTCGAAGTCGTGGTCTCGGTGGTCGAGCCGGTCGTCGTCTCGGTGCTCGAGCTCGTTTCGCTCGGGGTCGTCGTCACCGTGGAAGTCGAGCCGCCGCTGTCGCCGCTGTTGGCGATCACGACGACCGCAATCACCAGGCCGACTATCACCGCGATCAGGCCGGCGATCAGCAGCCGCGTGTTGCCGTGCGGGCGGTGCTCGTCGTCGGGCTGGCGCATCATCCGTGTCGGGTCCTCGTGCATGCCTCACTCCTCCGGTCCGAGTATCGCGTCGAGTATCTCGCTGGTGTCGGCGATGTCGAAGCTGCTGTGCAGGCGCTCGGCGATCTCCTCGCGGCTACTCCCCGAGACCGCCATCTGGGTGGCGAGCAGACGGGCGCCGGCGGAGCCAGAGCGCGGCCCCGCAGGTGCCTCCGGCTGGGGCACCGCGGCGACTGGCCTCAGGTGCGGCTCACGCTGTCCCGAAGCCGGTGGATCGAGCTCATCGGCGAGGGCCCGCAGGCGCTCGGCGACGATGCGGTCAGCGCGGGCGCCTGCGTCGGAGAGCTGACGGCGCGCCTGCTCCTCGGCGTCATCGATCACTTTGGCAGCGGCCTGCTCGGCGGCCTCGACGATCGCCGCCAGGCGCTCGGCCGTACCGCTGGTCAGCGCGCGGGGCTCAGAGGGACGCTTGCTCATTCCGGCGCGTAGCTTAGGAGTGCAGACGCGATCGTGGCAACGGCCCGCTCGATCTGGTCCGAATCGACCGTCAGCGGCGGCAGCAGGCGCAGGGTCCCGGGCTCGGGCACGTTGACGATCAGGCCGCGCTCGAGCAGATCGGCGCCGACCGCCGCCGCGTCGACACCGCTGCCGAGACCGACGCCGAGCATCAGGCCGCGGCCGCGGACCGCGTCGACACCATCGAGGGCGAGCAGCGCGTCGCGCAGCTTCGCTCCCCGCTCGCGCACGCCGCGCAGCAACGCGGCGTCATCGACGATCTCGAGTACGGCGAGGGCGGCAACGCTGGCAAGCAAGCCGCCGGCGAAAGTCGAGCCGTGGTCGCCGGGCTCCAGCACCTCGCTGGTCTCCGGGTTGGTCACGCAGGCCCCGATCGGCATGCCGCCGCCGAGTGCCTTGGCGCTGGTCAGAACGTCTGGACGGACCGGTGTCTGTTGGTAGGCCCAGAGCGAGCCGGTGCGGCCGATCCCGGTCTGGATCTCGTCGAAGATCAACAGCGCGCCGCTCTCGTCGCAGGCCTGGCGGGCGGCGAGCAGGGTCCCATCGCTCAGCGGGTAGATCCCGGCCTCACCCTGGATCGGCTCGATCAGCACCGCGGCCGTGTTCTCGCCGACGGCCGCTCGCAAGGCCTCCGGGTCGTCGAAGGGCACGGCGCGAAAGCCGGGCAGCATCGGCGCCAGAGCGGGATTGGTGGCAAGCGCCGGCGTCGCCGAGAGCGAGCCGTAGGTGCGGCCGTGGAAGTCGCGCTCGAAGCTGATGATCTCCGGCGCGGAGATGCCGCGCCGGTGAGCGTGCTTGCGGGCGATCTTGATCGCGCACTCGTTCGCCTCGGTGCCGGAGTTGGAGAAGAAGACCCGGCCGCCAAGGCTCGACTCCGCGAGCCGCTCGGCGAGCCGCACCATCGGCTCGGTGTAGAAGAGGTTTGAGGTGTGCATCAGGCGCCCGGCCTGCTCACGCACGGCCTCGACCACCTCGGGGTTGCAATGACCAACCGAGCAGACCGAGATGCCGCCGAGGAAGTCGAGGTACTCCTTGCCCTCCGCGTCCCAGAGCAGGGCGCCCTCGCCGCGCACGAACTCGACCGGCGCCCGCTTGTAAGTGCGCATCAGGTAGCGCTGCTCGAGCGCTTGCAGATCGGTCAGGTTCACGGGGTCACCATGGTGCCGATGCCGGCATCGGTGAAGAGCTCGACCAGCAACGAGTGCGGGCGACGGCCGTCGATGATGTGGGCGGCTCCGGCGCCGCCCCTGATCGCGTCGGCGCAGGCGGCCAGCTTCGGCCGCATGCCGCCGTCGATCTCCGCCAGTTTGCCCTCGACCTCGTCCACCGTCGCTCGCGCGATCAGCGAGTGGGTATCCGCCGGGTCGGCCAGCCAGCCCTCGACGTCGGTGAGGAAGATCGCCTTGTGGGCGCCGAGCTTGGCCGCGACCTTGCCCGCTGCCTCATCGGCGTTGACGTTGTAGGACTGGCCATCGCGATCGGAGGCCGAGGAGGCGATCACCGGGATGTAGTCCACGGCGATGTGGTTGAGCACGTCGACGTCGACATGCTCAATCGAGCCGACGAAACCGACCTCATCGGCGTTGGCGACCGGGGCGACGCGAAATAGGCCCCCGTCCTCGCCCGAGAGCCCGACCGCCGGCTGGCCATGAGCGTTGAGGCGCTGGACTATTTCGGAGTTGAGCTTGCCAACCAGGACCATGCGGGCGATCTCGACCGTCTCCGAGTCGGACACGCGCAGGCCCTCATGGAAGCGGACCTCGAGGCCGAGGCGATCCATGTACTGGCTGATTTCGGGACCGCCGCCATGGACGACGACTGGATTCATCCCGACGTACTTGAGCAGGACGACGTCGGTGGCGAAGGCCTCGCGCAGCGAGTCCTCGCGCATCGCCGCGCCGCCGTACTTGATCACCACCGTCTGGCCGTGAAACTGCTTGATGTAAGGCAGCGCCTCGAGCAGCGTCTCGACGTTTACCTGGGCCGCCCGTGACTGGGGCGCCTGCTCGGTCATCTGCCTCCTCCTTCGCTCATGTCGTGTACTCCGCGTTGATCCGCACGTACTCGTAGCCGAGATCGGAGAACCAGACGTGGGCGCTGTGCTCGCCGCGGTCGAGGCGCAGGCCGATCTCGGCCTCGGCGACGTCGGCGGCAAGCTCGCTGTTATCGATCGAGTCTCCCCCGATCTCCTCCAAGTCCTCGCCCGCGAGGGCCATGCCGGCGGCCTGGGCGATCCGCCCCCAGTTCTGGTCGCGGCCGAAGAGCGCCGTCTTGACTAGGGGCGAGTTGGCGATCGCCCGGGCGACCCGCTCGGCCTCGTCCTGCGTAGCGGCGCCGTCGACCTGGATCCGCCCAACCCGCGAGGACCCCTCGCCGTCGGCAACGACCTCGAGCGCGAGCTGCAGCAGCACCGCCTCGAGCAGGCCGTCGGGCAGTGGCTTGCCGGAAGCACCGGTTGCCTGCAGCAGCACGGTGTCATTGGTGCTCATCTGCCCGTCGACCGTGATCCGCTCGAAGGAGGCATCGCAGGCGGCGCGCAGCGCGGCGCCGGGATCCTCGACCACGGCATCGGTCTGGACGAAGCAGAGCATCGTCGCCATGTTCGGCTGGATCATGCCGCCGCCCTTTGCCTGGGCGGAGATCGTCACGCCCTCGGGGGTCCGCAGCGTGCAGCGCTTGGGCCAGCGGTCGGTAGTGAGAATCGCATCGGAGAAGGCGACCCCGCCGTAGGCCGAGAGCTTGCCGGCGGCATCGCCGATCCCGCCGAGCACCGCCTCGATCGGCAGCGGCACGCCGATCACACCGGTCTCGGCGACCGCGACTGCCTCCGGCGGCAGGCCCAGGTGCTCCGCGGCGACGTCGCACATCGCGATCGCATCGGCGTAGCCCTGCTCGCCGGTCTCGGCGTTGGCATTGCCGGCGTTGACGACGACGGCGCGGATTCCGCCCTGGTCGCAGCGCTTGCGGCAGACCCGTACCGGCGCCGCCGCGGACGCGTTGCGGGTCAGCAGGACCGCCGAGCTGACCTGCTCGACATCGCTGATCAGCAGCCCGATGTCGGTCTTGCCGCCGCCCTTGAGCCCACAGTGGGCCCCGCCAGCGCGGAAACCGGGGGCGAGCTGCGCGGGATCGAGCTCCTCAATCCCGGCCGGTGGCTCGACCCAGCGCGACTTGAAGAAGATCTCGCTCACGAAAGCCCCATGGTCTCGTCGAGGCCGAGCATCAGGTTGAGGTTCTGCACGCCCTGGCCGGAAGCGCCCTTCCAGAGGTTGTCGATCGCCGAGAAAGCCAGCACCCTGCCCCGCTCCTCGACCGTGACATAGACGTGGCACTCGTTCGTATCGCGCACGTCGCGCAGGCCGGGCGGCCCGTCGACGACGCGGACGAAGGGCTCGTCGTCGTAGCGCTCGCGGTAGAGCGCCTGCACCTCCTGCTTGGAGATCGGCTCGCTCGTCTGGGCGTAACAGCTGGTCAGCTCGCCCTGGTCGAGCGGCAACAGGTGCGGCACGAAGGTGACCGGCACCGCCGACCCCAGCGCCGCCAGCTCCTGTTCGATCTCGGGCCGGTGGCGGTGGCCCTCGGTCTTGTAGGCGAAGGCGTTCTCGTCCATCGAGACGTAGTGCATCGCGTCGCCACCGCCGCGTCCGGCGCCGGAGACACCCTGCTTGGCGTCGATCACGACGTCGGCGAGCAAACCCTGTTCGGCCAGGGGTGCCAGCGCCAGCACGCTGGCGGTCGGGTAGCAGCCCGGCGTGGCGACCAGTTCGGCGTCGCGTAGTTGCTCGCGATAGAGCTCGCTGAGGCCGTAGACCGCGCCCTCGAGCAGCTCGGGCGCACCGTGCGGTCCGTACCAAAGCTCATAGGTGGGCAGGTCGCGGAGCCGGAAGTCGGCCGAGAGATCGACGACGAGGGCGCCGAGGCCACGCAGTGCCGCGACCGCGGGGGCCGAGGCGCCGTGCGGGTAGGCGACAATCGCGGCGTCGATCTCCTCGATCTCGTCGAGATCGAGCTCGCTCAGCTCGAGCGGCACCCGGTAGCGCGGGTAGAGGCTGTCGAGCCGCTTGCCGGCGTCGCTGCGCGAGGTGACCGCGACCAGCTCCAGCTTTGGGTGACGCCAGATGATCTGCGCCGCCAGGGCGCCGGCGAAGCCGGAGGCACCGGCGACCAGAACCCGCGCGGTGGGATCGCCGTCAAGGGGTTGTGTGAACCGATCAGGCACGCAACGTCCCTCCAATCGTCTCCAGCGCGGCCTCGATCGCCGCACGCTGCTCACTTACCTCGTCATCGGTGAGGGTGCGATCGGGGGCGCGGAACTCCAGCCTCAGCGCCAGGCTCTTGCGACCCTCGCCGACCTGCTCGCCTTCGTAGAGATCGAAGACGTCGGCGGCGTGCAGCAGCTCTCCACCGCTTGTCAGGATCGCGGCGCGCAGCTCGGCTGCCGGCAGCTCGGTGGGCACAACGACGGCCAGGTCTTGGTAGCTGGCCGGGAAGGTGGTGACGTCCTCGTAGGTCTCCTCGCCGGCACCTGCCACGGCAACAAGCGCCGCCAGGTCGAGTTCGAAGCCAACCGCGGCGTCGATGTCCCAGGCCCTGCAGACCAGGGGGTGCAGCTCGCCGATCCAGCCGTCCACGACCCCTCCGGCGCTAACCGTTGCCGAACGACCGGGGTGCAGGAAAGGCTGTATTCCCGACTCGCAGGCGATCGTGGTTCCGAGCTGCCCGGCGAGGGCCTCGACGACCCCCTTGAGGGCGAAGAAGTCGGCCGGCTCGCCGCCACCGCGCCAGGATTTGGTCGTCAGCGGCCCGACCGCGAGGCAGCCGATCCGGTGCGGCTCGCGGTCCGGAGCGCGCCGCTCCCCTGGAAAGTAGCCGGCCAATGACCCGCTGCCGTCACCAGGGGCATCGGGCAGGTAGACGCGACCCGACTCGAAGAGGGCGACGGCGTCGACGCCGCGGGAGAGGTTGCGGTGGGCGACGTCGAGCAGCGAGCCGAGCACGGTCGTCCGCATCACCGATTGATCCTCTGAGAGAGGGTTGGCGAGCACCACCCCGGCCGCCCGCTCGTCGCCGGCGGGGATCCGCAGGCGCCCGGGCTGCCCCGGGTCGGTGAAGCTCCAGCCGACGACCTCGTTGAAGCCAAGGTCCCGCATCGCGTCCTCGGCCCGGCGGCGCAGGCGCTGCTCGCGACTGAGCCCGCCTACCCGGCCGGCCACAGCGGGCAGGGTGCTGGGCAGATGCTCGTCGAGACCGTGAACGCGACCGACCTCCTCGATCAGGTCAACCTCGCGGGTGACGTCACCGTCGCGGTCGGGGGGCACGGTGACCTCGAGGTCCTCGCCGCGCACCTCGACCCCAAACCCCAGGCGCTCCAGGTAGGTGACCTGGTCGGTCTGCGCGATCGCCATGCCGAGCAAACCCTCGACCCGCTCGCCGCGCAGGGTCAGCCGCCGCGGGGCGGGGATCTCAGCGGCGACATCGATCGTGCCGGGTACCAGCTTGGCGCCGCAGAGCTCGACCATCAGCCGCGAGGCGATCCGCTGCGCCCGCATGCAGAGCTCGGGGTGGAGCTGCTTCTCGAAACGCGAGGAGGCCTCGGAGCGCAGCGAGAGCAGGCGCGAGCTGCGCAAGATGTTGGTGCCGTTCCAGTTCGCCACCTCGAGCAGCACCCGGGTCGTCTGCTCGGAGACCTCGGAGACCTGGCCGCCCATGATCCCGGCGATGCCGGAGGGCCCGTTGCTGTCGCAGACGAGCACAGTCTCGGCGTCGAGGTTGCGCTCGACGCCGTCGAGCGTGGTCATCTTTTCGCCGTCGGTCGCGGTGCGAACCGTCAGCGCCCCGCCGGGGACCTTGTCGAGGTCAAAGGCGTGCAGCGGCTGCGCGGTCAGCAGCATCACGTAGTTGGTGATGTCGACGACGTTGTTGATAGCGCGCTGACCCGCCGCGGCTAGCCGTGCCTGTAGCCAGGCCGGAGAGGGGCCGATCGTGACGTCGGTGAAGACACGGGCGGTGAAGCGGGGGCAGAGGTCGGGTACCTCGACCGCGACAGAGGCGTAGTCGGACACCTCACCGTCGCCCTCGGTCGCGGCGTCGTCAGTCCAGGGCTCGGCGGCGAGCGGCGCGGCGCTGATCGCGTGCACCTCGCGGGCGACGCCGTAGACACCGAAGCAGTCGACCCGGTTCGGCGTCACCTCCAGCTCTAGCACCGGCTCGGCGATTGGCAGCACCTCGGCCAGCGGCGTCCCCGCGGCAAGCCCGTCGTCCTCGAGCACCATGATGCCGGGCGGCCCCTCCCCCAGCTCGAGCTCGGAGGCGGCGCAGATCATCCCCATCGACTCGACCCCCCGCAGCTTTGCCTTGCCGATCTTGTGACCACCGGGCAGCGTCGCTCCGGGCAGCGCCACGGGAACGGTCTGGCCCGCGGCGACGTTGGGGGCACCGCAGACGATCGTGCGCTCGCCGTCGCCGGTGTCGACCGTGCAGACCCGCAGCCGGTCGGCATTCGGGTGCGGCTCGGCGCTCAGCACCTTGCCGACGACAAAACCCTCGGCCGATGGCGGGCCGACCGTGCCGACCCGCTCGACCTCGGTGCCGGTCATCGCCAACTGCTCGGCGAGCTGACCCGGCTCGACGCCGGGATCGCAGTACTCGCGCAGCCAGGGGTAGGGCACCTTCACGAGAACTGCTCCAGCACCCGCACGTCGTTATCGAAGAAGCGCCGCAGGTCGGGCACGCCGTGGCGCAGCATCGCGATCCGCTCGACCCCCATGCCAAAGGCAAAGCCCTGCACTCGCTCGGGGTCGTAGCCGCCCGACTCGACGAAACCGAGCACGTTGGGGTCGACCATGCCGGCGCCGCCGACCTCGATCCAACCGATCCCCTTGCAGAGGTTGCAGCGCTCGCCGCTCGTCAGCGTGCCCGTGCCCTCGCACTGGAAGCAGGAGACATCGAACTCGACGCTGGGCTCGGTGAAGGGGAAGAAGTGGGGCCGCATGCGCGCCTCGCGGCTGCCGCCGAAGATCGAGCTGAGCATCTCGGTCAGGGTGCCCTGCAGGTCGGCGAGCGTGATCCCCTCGCCGATCGCCAGGCCCTCGACCTGGTGGAACATCGGGCTGTGGGTGGCGTCGGAGTCGCGGCGGTAGACCTTGCCGGGAGCGATCATGAAGATCGGCGGCGGCTGCGCCTCCATGCTGCGGATCTGCACCGGCGAGGTGTGGGTGCGCAGTAGCACCTCGGGATTCGACTGTACGTAGAAGGTGTCCTGAAGCATCCGCGCCGGGTGCCCGGGCGGGTGATTCAACGCCGTGAAGTTGTAGTAATCGTGCTCGACCTCGGGGCCCTCCATAACCCGGTAGCCGAGACCGACCATCACGTCCTCGATCTGGCGGGTGGTGCGGGTGATCAGATGGGTATGACCGACCGACCGCGCCGGCGCACCGGGAAGGGTCACGTCGATGCGGTCCTCGGCCAGCTGTGATTCGAGCTCGCCGGCGCCAAGCGCCCCAGCACGCAACTCGATTAGCGCCTCGAGCTCCTTGCGCGCCTTGTTGGCGCCCGACCCGACCGCGCCCCGTTCCTCGGCGGGCAGATCGGCGATGCTGCGCAAGATCGCGGTCAGCTCAGCTTTGCGGCCGAGGTAGCGGACCCGCAGCTCCTCGAGCTCGGCCGTGCCCGGCGCCGCCTCGATCGCGGCCGCGGCCTGCGAGGAGATCGCCTCGATCCGATCGATTACCTCAGGCATCTTCAGCGACCTCCGGCATGGCGGGCGACGATATCCGCTCGGCGCAAATTGCGGCAACCGCGGCGACATTCAGAGACTCGGCGCCACCAAGGCGCAGCGGGATCGTCACTTGTGAGTCGCACAGAGCGAGCACCTCGTCAGGCAGCCCCTCGCGCTCCGCCCCAAGACAGAGCGTTGCCGCTCCAGCGAGAGAATCGAGGCCCTCACCGTCGTGAGCGACAAGAGCGGCCCGTGGCGCTGGGGTCTCCTCAATGCCCCCTCGCGCCACCGGCTGACCAAAAATCGAGCCCATGCTCGCCCGCACCGCCTTCGGCGAGAAGGGATCGGCACAACCGGGCCCGAGGACAACGGTGCCGTCGAGCAGGGCATGGGCGGTGCGCACGATCGTGCCGACATTGCCGGGGTCGCCAACGCCATGCAAGTAGAGACAGGGCGAGCCGCCCGGCTCAGCCCACCGCTCCGGCCAGACCGCGATCACCCGCGTCCCCGAGCCAAGGCTCGAGGCCGCAGCAAGCAGCTCGGGCTCGACCTCCTCACCGTCGAGGCCACTGCCCGCCGCGGTCAGCAGGAAGCGCGGCTCGACGCCAGCAGCAAGGCCGGCTTCGACCAGATCCTCACCCTCGCTGACGAAGGCGCCCTCGCGCTCGCGTTGCTTGCGCTCGCGCAGCTTGCGGACCAACTTCAGCTTCTCGTTGTGGGGGCTTTCGATCATCGGATGGTGTGTGGTCGGTGGTTGTGTTCTGGTCGTGCGTTTCTTCTCCTGGAACAAAAAAGCGGGCCGTGAAAACGGCCCGCCCGGGAAAGTGGAGTGACTGGCTGCGACTAGGCGGCCGCACCCTCCCGGGCTAGCTCCACAAATCGGCGGAAGGCATCGCGGTCGTTGACCGCGATGTCGGCGAGCATCTTGCGGTTGACCTCAACCCCGGCCCCGTTGAGGCCGTGGATCAGTTCGGAGTAGCTCATGCCCTCCAGCCGCGCGGCAGCGTTGATGCGGGTGATCCAGAGCCGGCGGAACTCGCGCTTGCGGTTGCGCCGGTCGCGGTAGGCGTACATCCCCGAGCGCTGCACCTGCTCTTTGGCGAAACGGTAAGAGGAGTGCTTGCGGCCGAAATAGCCTTTCGCTTCTTTAAGTACTTTGCGCCGCTTCTTGCGCGCGTGGACTGAGCGTTTGACCCGGCTCACTTGCCGCCTCCAAGCAGGTGCCGCACCGTCTTCGTGTCAGACGGGGCGATCTCGACCGGCCGCGCCATCCGCCGCTTGCGCTTCGGCGACTTCTTCTCGAGGATGTGGCTCGAGTAGGCCCGCCGCCCGCGCAGCTTGCCCGTCGCGGTCTTGCGGAAGCGCTTCTTAGCGCCGGAATGAGTTTTCATCTTGGGCATCGGGTCCGCTATTCAAGCAGACGCGCGCGCCTGAGCGCTCGCTCTGTTGCAGGTGGAAGGCGATCCGCAGGGTACTGTGGCGCCCGATGCGCATCGTCTACGTGGTCGGAACCCGGCCCAACTTCGTCAAGACCGCTCCCGTGATCGCCGCCTTGCGGGCGCAGATTCCAGCGGGACGCCACGCGATCGTCCACACCGGCCAGCACTACGACCGCTTGATGTCAGAGGTCTTCCTCGAGGAGTTGGGCGTGCCGGCGCCCGATCACATGCTCGAGGTCGGCTCGGGCAGCCACGCTCAGCAGACGGCGCGAGTGATGGAGCGCCTCGAGCCAGTCCTGGCCGAGGAGCGCCCCGACCTGGTGATCGTCCCCGGCGACGTCAACTCGACCGTGGCCGCGGCGCTGACAGCGGCCAAGTTGCAGATCCCGGTCGCCCACATCGAGGCCGGCCTGCGCAGCTTCGACCGCACGATGCCCGAGGAGCTCAACCGGATCGTCACCGACCAGCTCGCCGACCAACTCTTCATCCACAGCCCCGAGGCGAACGACAACCTGCACGCCGAGGGAATCCCCGCCGAGCGGATCCACCTGGTCGGCAACACGATGATCGACACCCTGGTCGCCCTGGAGGGCCGCTTCCGCGCCGCCGCCGCCGCCGCCAAGCTCGGCGTCCAACCGGGCGGCTTCGTCCTCGTCACCCTGCACCGCCCCGCCCTCGTCGACGGGCCTTTGCTGACGGAGACGATCGCGCAGTTGGCGGCACTGGCGCAAGAGCTGCCGGTGGTCTTCCCCGTCCACCCTCGCACTCGCTCGATGATGGAGTCAATCGAGGCCGAGCACCCTGGCCTCCTGCTCTGCGATCCCCTCGGCTACCTCGACTTCCTCTCCCTGCTCGCCGACGCCCGCGCCGTCCTCACCGACTCGGGTGGCATACAAGAGGAGACGACCTACCTCGGCATCCCCTGCTTCACCCTGCGGGCCAACACCGAGCGTCCGATCACGCTCAGCGCCGGCACGAACACCCTGCTCGGCCTGGACCCCGCCGCGATTGCACAGATCCCGCTGGCCCTTGCCCAGCGTTCCGCGAAGCCATCCGTACCACCGCCCCTCTGGGACGGCCACGCAGCTGAGCGGATCGCAGCGGTGGTCGCGGGGAACTAGGCCGCAGCCACGTCGTCGCCGGGGGTCTCCTCGGCGATTTTCTCGTCGGCCTCCTCTACCGCAGGCTCATCCGCCGCGGCAGGTGTCTCTTCTGCCGCAGGAGCCTCCTCGGCCGCGGGTGCCTCCTCTGCGGCAGCCGGTTTCTCCTCAACCGCGGGTGCCTCAGTCTCGGCGGGAGCCTCTCCCGACTCTGTCGTCGCCTCGGCGTCCTCTTTGGCCGCCTCTTTGCCCGGCGCCAGCAGCATGCTCATGTTGCGGCCTTCCTGCAGCGGCTGGGACTCGATCACGGCGAGCTCGCCTAGGTCCTCGAAGAGGCGCTGCAGCAGCGCCCTACCGCGCTCGGGATGGGCCTGCTCGCGACCGCGGAACATGATCGTCACCTTGACCTTGTCCTGGTGGCGCAGGAAGCGCTCGACGTGGCCCTTCTTGGTTTCGTAGTCGTGGTTGGCGATCTTCGGCCGCAGCTTGATCTCGCGGATGTTGACCTGCTGCTGGTGCTTGCGCGCCTGCTTTTGCTTTTGCTCCTGCTCGTACTTGTACTTCGAGTAGTCGAGCAGGCGGGTCACCGGCGGTTTCGAGTTGGGCGCCACCTCGACCAGGTCGAGGTCGGCGTCCTGGGCGCGTTTGAGTGCCTCGTTGATCTCGACCACGCCGAGCTGCTCGCCGTCCGCCCCAATCAGGCGGACTTTGGGCACGCGGATCCGCTCGTTGATCCTGGTCGTGTCGCGCTCTGGTGGGCGCCGATCGAACCTTCGCGGGACCGGCACTATCTAAGTGAGGTGTGGAGCTTCAAGCGGACGAGAGGTTGGGAAGCTGGCACGGGACGCTCAGCGGCGCGGGGTGTTTGGCGTGCCTGCGATCAAGTGTCCGGAGTATAGACAGAGCGCACGCGCTCGGCGAAGGCGGCCACCGGCATCGCCCCCAACTCGCCCTCCTCGTGCGAGCGCACGGCGACCGCACCCGCCTCCTGCTCACGATCGCCAACGACGAGCATGTAGGGGTAGCGGCCGAGCTCTGCGTCGCGGATCTTCTTGCCGACCGACTCGGAGCGATCGTCTGCCTCGACCCGCACACCGGCTTCGCGCAGCTCGGCAAGCACGCGGCCCGCGTACTCGTTGTGGCGATCGGAGACGGGCAGCACGATCGCCTGCACCGGCGCCAGCCAGACCGGGAAGCGACCGGCGTAGTGCTCGATCAGGATCCCGGCGAAGCGCTCCATCGAGCCGAGCAGGGCGCGGTGAATCATCACCGGCCGGTGGGCGGCATCGTCGGCGCCGACGTAACTGAGGTCGAAGCGCTCGGGCATCTGGAAGTCGAGCTGGCAGGTGCCGCACTGCCAGGAGCGGCCAAGGGCATCGGTGACGTGGAAGTCGATCTTCGGCCCGTAGAAGGCGCCATCACCAGGATTGAGCTCGTACTCGCGGTCCTGGCGATCGAGCGCCTCGGTCAGCGCCGCCTCGGCCTTCGCCCACTGCTCCTCGGAGCCCATCGACTTCTCCGGCCGGGTCGAGAGCTCGACCCGCACGTCCTCGAAGCCGAAGCGGGCGTAGAGCTCGTCGATCGCCTCGCAGATGTCGGCGACCTCGTCGGCGATCTGCTCCTCGGTGCAGTAAACGTGGGCGTCGTCCTGGGTGAAGGCGCGCACCCGCAGCAGCCCGTGCAGAACGCCCTCGCGCTCGTTGCGCGAGACCCGCCCGAACTCAGCCAGGCGCAGCGGCAGCTCACGGTAGGAGTGGCGCTCGGCGTCGAAGACGAGGCAGGCGCCGGGGCAGTTCATCGGCCGCAGCGCCAGGCGCTTCTCGTCGGACTGCATGAAGTACATGTCGTCGCGGTAGTTGTCCCAGTGCCCTGAGCGGTGCCAGAGCTCCTCGTCGAGCACCTGCGGCGTGGCGATCTCCTTGTAGCCGCGCTTGCGCAGCTGGGCTTGCACCTCGCTTTCGATCAGGTGCAACAGCGTCGTCCCGTTGGGCAACCAGAAGGGCATCCCCGGCGCCTCCTCGCGCAGCATGAAGATGCCGAGCTGGGGACCGAGGCGGCGGTGGTCGCGCTTCTTCGCCTCCTCGATCCGCTCCAGGTGCTTGTTGAGCTCCTTCTTGGAGAAGAAGGCGGTGCCGTAGATCCGGGTCAGCATCTGGCGCTTCTCGTCGCCACGCCAGTAGGCGCCGGCGAGCGAGCTCAGCTTGATCGCCTTGATCCGGCCGGTCGATGGGCCGTGCGGTCCGCGACAGAGGTCCTCGAAGGGACCGTTGCGGTAGAGCGAGACGGTCTCCACCCCTTCGCCCTCAATCAAGTCGCGAATCAGCTCGACCTTGTAGTCCTCGCCCTGGCCCTCGAAGATCTCGATCGCCTCGGCGACCGGGACGTCGCGGCGCTCGAAAGCCTCGTCGGCCTCGATGTGGGCGCGCATCGCCGCCTCGATCTTCTCCAAGTCGGCGTCGGTCACCTTGACCTCATCCGGAAAGTCGAAGTCGTAGTAGAAGCCGTTCTCGATCGCCGGGCCGATCGTCACCTTGGTACCGGGGTAGAGCTCCTGCACCGCCTCGGCCATCACGTGGGCGGCGTCGTGGCGGATCAGGTCGAGCGCCTCCGGGTCGCGGTCAGTGAGGATGCCGATCTCCGCGCCGTCGGGTAGCGGCGCCGCGAGGTCACGTAGCTCGCCGTCGACCCGGATCGCCAGCGCCGCCTTGGCCAGGCCCGGACCGATCGCCGCCGCGGCATCAGCGCCCGAGGCGCCATCTGAGAGCTCCAGCAGCGTGCCGTCCGGAAGCCTCACCGTGATCTTCTGGGTCGCCGCCTCCACCCGGCCATGCTACCCACGGCAGACGAAACATCGTCCCCTACCTGAGCTCTCCTTGGCGGGCCTGGCGAACCGCGATCAGCGGGCAGGGGCTATGAGCGGCAACCGCCGCGGGCACTTCCCAAAGCACGTAGGGCGGTGCGGCCCGTACGCGGCGCAGGCCAATGAACGGCGGCCCGACATTGGCCGCTTCCGAGACGACGAAGCGGACGCCGTGAGGCGGTCGGTCCTTCGCTTCCTCCGCGGCAGTGATGCAGACTCGGCCACCCCTCAACTCCCAGGCGATGTACGGCGTGCCGTGTTCTTCGGTCAGCAGCTGCTTCGAGGCGAGGACCAGGGTCGGACCTTCGCCGACGTCGGCGCGGAAGCCGGTCAGCGAAGACGAGTAGACGCTTGGGCCAATCGGCGCATTGGCGAGCGCCAGCAGCGAGCAACCCGCCGCCGCCAGGAGGTAAACCCAGGCCACCGGGCGGCGCAGCAACGGCAAGACGATGACCAATGCCGCCAGCGGCGCGCCGACCTCGATCGCCTTGGCGGCGGTGTAGGGAGTGCCGCCCAGGCGAGCGGCGGCGTAGGCGAGCGCCGCAGCAGCGAGGCCGGCGATCAGCACAGACTCGCGGCGGCGCCAGCAAAGCACGAGTCCGTAAAGCAACAGGATCGTGGCGAAGGCGGCACCGGCGTAATAGCCGAGCGCCGGCACCGCCCCGGCGCCAGGCGTCAGGCGGAAGTCGCCCGAGGGCCAGATGCCGAAGCCCTCGAAGGGGGAGATCTGGCCGAAGAGGTTGCCGAGGCCGGGGCCGTTGGGGTCGAAGGTCTCGAAGCTGTGGAAGTCGATCATGCGGCCGATCTCGGGGGCGATCAGGATGGCGAAGAGGAGGACGGCGAAGGACAAGGCACGGACTGGCGAAGGACCAAGCCCTCGGCCCGCGGGAGGAGCGCCCGTGATTCGCGCCAGAAGAACCTCGGCGAGCAGCCAGACCACCGCCGAGCCGCCGAGCCAGATCAGGCCCGGGAAGCTGTAGGTGTAGACGGAGCCCACTGCAAGCAACGCCGCCGGGACGAAGCGGAGAGGGAGCTGACGCCATTCGGGGTTGCGGGACGACTCGCGTAGGGCGAGGACGAAGGCGAGGAAAAACAACGCTTGCATCGTCTCCTTGAAGGAGCCCTGGGCGAAGTAGGAGGCGACCATGTAGGTGAGGCCGATTACTAGGGCGGCGGGGATGCGCAGGTACCAGGGTTGATCTCGAAACGCGGTCAGGGCCGTTAGGGAGGCGAGGATCGCTACGGCAATCATCAGGCCGCTGAAGCCCTGGACGAGACCAATGCCAAGGGTGTTGTTGAGAGCGACGACGATCGAGTGCGGGCCGAGGGGGTAGCCCTGGTGGAGCAGTTGCGAGGACTGGCCTTCGGCGAGCCGGGCGGCCGCCAGCAGGTGCTGCGACATATCGGGGTTGAAGCTGGTGCCGAGGATGCCGAAGTGGCCTTCGGCGATGAAGGGGATCGCGGTCGCGATCAGCGCCAGCAGGGCGATTGGAGCGCCAATCCGCAGGGCGCCTCCCCCACCATCCAGACGGCCCCGGAGATAAACGATCGATCCCACGGCCAAGACGAGGACCAGGGCTGCGGAAATCACCCCGTCCCCGGGCAAGCGCACCGTCCCCCAGCAAATCGCGCAAAGCAGCGCCAGCCCAACGGCAGGCGCCAGCCACGACCAACTCCGCACTCCGCAGAGCGCGATCGCCGCCTGTCCGAGCGCCAGCGAGGCGCCGCAGATGAGGAGCACGGCTGCATAGGTCGCGACCACGAGGCCGCGAGCCTAGACTGCGAGCATGGCGTTCGTTCCGCCGGCCCGTCATCTGCTGCGCGCGAGAGACCTCGCTGATGCCCGTTACTTCGAGCCGCTGGACGTCGAGGACCTGGCCGCCGCGGCCGGGCTCTCGCGGGCGCATTTCAGCCGCGAGTTCAAGCGCGCCTTTGGCGAGTCGCCGCACGCCTACCTGCTGACCCGTCGGCTCGAGCGCGCGGCGGCGCTGCTGCGCACGACTGACCGCTCCGTCGCCGACATCTGCCTCTCCGTCGGCCTGCAGAGCATCGGCTCGTTCACCACGAGCTTCACGCGCACCTTCGGACGCTCGCCGACCGCCTACCGCGCCGAACACCCGCCGGCCTCCCAGGCCGCCCTGGTCCCGGGCTGCCTGGTCCGCGCCCACGCCCGCCCCCAACACCGCACGTTTCGAGAAGACAGCTCGCCGATCCCGACCTAGCATCGCCGCCGACCTTTCCGTTCCAACCGAAGGAGACGACGATGATCAGGATCGCCAACGCCCAGCTTTGGGTCCACGACCAGGAGGAGGCGCTGGCCTTCTACACAGAGAAGGTCGGCATGGAGGTGCGCGCCGACGTCACCCTGCCCGAGATGGGCGACTTCCGCTGGCTCACGGTGGGCCCCCCGGGGCAGGAGGACGTCTCGATCGTGCTGATGGCGATCCCCGGGGCACCGGTGATGGAGGATGAGACCGCTGAGCAGGTGCGCGAGTTGATGGCCAAGGGCTTTGCCGGCACCGTCTTCCTTACTACCGAGGACTGCCGAGCCTCCTACGAGGAGCTAGTCGCTCGCGGCGTCGAGTTCAGCGAAGCGCCTGAAGAGCGGCCCTACGGGATCGACTCAGGTTTTCGTGATCCGTCGGGGAACAGCATCCGGCTCACCGAGGTCCGCCTGCCGGCCGGGGTCTGAGACCCCGGCGAGATGGGCACAGCTGGGCTCGAACCAGCGACCTCCGCCTTGTCGAGGCGGCGCTCTCCCAACTGAGCTATGCGCCCGGGATGCCTGAATCTAGCAGCGGCGCGAGGGCCGGCGCCAGTGGGCGCGTCGCCCTCTCAAGTCCGATCCTGCAAGTGCCGATGCAAGCTGTGCAACTTTTCAGCTAACTCGGTGTTTCTATTGGCAGCGACCGATTAAGGCTTGAGGACCGACGAGCCAGGGAAACAAAGTCTCGCTGGTGGCACGTCCTTCGGAAACAAAGGGCCCCGAAAGGGGCCCTTTTCCGTTCTGTCGCAAGTACTGGCCAAATGTTGGACGCGGTGACGCGCAAAGGGCCCCGCCTCCCACTCGTTTCCTTAGCGTGACCACAGTGAGCGAACACAGACAGGCGCTGGTCGGCTTCCGACCGGCTCCACAGGCCGAGCCCGAGCGCGATGTCTCGGCTGATGTCGCTATAGACAAGCGGCGAGTCTTCCGCCTTCCGCTGCTCCGCGGCCGCTCCGCGACGGACACGACCAGTCGCGAAGAGCGCGCCGAGCTGAAGGAGCGCGAAAAGGAGCTGCGCTCAGTCGAGGCGGCCAAGGAGGCCTTCTTCGAGACGCCGGCGGGACGGGCCCGCCTCGCCTACAAGCGAGGACATCGCCTCTTTCAGTACGAACTCGAGATCAACGAGCTCAGCCCGACGCCGATCCCAGGCCCCGCCGGCGCACCGGCGCGGGTGACCACTGATCCGGTCGACATCCTCAACGCAGTAACGGTCGAGGGCTGGAAGCTCGTCACCGGCAAGTTCATCCACTCCGAGCTGCGCAACGGCGTCGTCGGCTGTTACCTCTTCAAGCGCTCACAGAAACGGCGCTTGCCGATGAACAACCCCTGGCAGGCCCCCAGCACCACCGACTGAGCACGGCTCGTCCCGGCTCAGGGATGGTCGCTGGGGACATGCCAGCGGTGCGGGGCGAGTAGCGCATCGGTCGCCTCCGGCCCCCAAGAGCCCGGCTCGTAGATCTCGACCGGCGGCGGTTCTCGAACCACCGGGTCGGCGATCTCCCAGAGGCGCTCGATCGCGGCGGAAGTGGTGAAGAGAGTGCGGTCGCCAACCATGACGTCGTAGATCAGCCGCTCGTAGGCGTCGAGGGCCCGCTCGGGACCGCCGAAGCTGTCGGCGTAGCTGAAGCGCATGTGGGCCTGGCCGAGCTGCATTTTCGGCCCCGGCACCTTGGCCAGGAAGGAGGCAGAGATCGAGCCTGGATCGCCGAGCTCGAAGCTGAGGTGGTCGTGGCCGTAGGACTCGGCAACCTGCGTGCAGTCGATCGGGAACATCCGCCGCGGCGGCTCCGAGAAGGCGACGGTGAGCAGATGGTGGGTGTCGGCGAGCCGCTTGCCCGAGCGTAGGAAGAAGGGAACTCCCTCCCAGCGCCAGTTATCGACGAAGGCACGCAGAGCGACGAAGGTCTCGGTGTCCGAATCGGCGGCAACGCCCTCCTCCTCGCGATAGCCCGCGTACTGGCCGCGGACGACGTCGCCTGGCTCGAGCGTCTTCATCGCTTCGAAGACCTTCTCGCGCTCGGTCATCAATGATTTGGCATTGAGCGCGACCGGCGGCTCCATCGCGACGAAGCTGAGCACTTGGAAGAGGTGGGTGACGATCATGTCGCGGAAGGCGCCGGTTTCCTCGTAGAAGCCGCCCCGCATCTCGATCGAGAGCGTCTCCGGCACGTCGATCTGGACGTGGTCGATGTGATTGCGGTTCCAGACCGGCTCGAACATGCCGTTGGCAAAGCGCAGGGCCAACAGGTTCTGTACCGCCTCGCGCCCGATGTAGTGATCGATCCGAAAGACCTGCTCCTCGTCGAAGACGGAGTGAACGAGCGCGTCGAGCTCCCGCGCCGACGCGAGGTCGCGACCAAAGGGCTTCTCCATGATCACCCGCGCCCCCTCGCCCAGTCCGGCCCGGCCCAGGTCCTCGATCACGCCGGCTGCCGCGGCTGGCGGCAAGGCCAGGTAATGCAATAGCCGCGCATCGTGAAGTTCATCCCGGGCGCTCGCGATCGCGCCTCCCAGCTGCTCGAAGCCATCGCCGGTGGAAGCGAAGCCGAGTGAGCCGGCAAAGCGGTTCCAGGACTCGCCCTCTACCGGCCGGCGCCCCGAACCGCAGACCGCCTGGCGGGCGAGCTCGGCGAACTCCTCATCGGAGAGATCGCTGCGCGCGGCGCCGATCAGGGCAAACCGCTCCGGCATCAGGCCAGCCTCGAAGAGGTGGAAGATCCCCGGCAGCAACTTACGGCGCGCCAGGTCCCCGGTTGCTCCGAAGAGCACAATCACCTGATCGTCAGGAACGGGCGACGCTGCCGTCGTCGGCGCCTCCAGTGTTTCGACTGCCATTGCTTCAGCCTTGCAGAAGCGGCGCGCCGCAGCTCAAAAACCGGTCGAGAGCGTGGCTTTGAAGGCTTCGCCGGTCAGCGGCAGACGCGGTGCACCGGGGAACGAGACCGAGAGCTGGCCGGTCCAGGTCGTCGTCCCGTCGCCGGCCGCGCGGTACACACCTTTACCGTGAAACGGCTTGGGGGGCGCGATCTTCGCCCCGGTCAGGGCTTCGTTGAAGGACAATGCCTTCTTCGAGGAAGCGGTGGCGAGGGCGAAGCGAATCCTCGCCATCGAGCCCAGACTTTCTTCGTTGATGGCAGCGAAGAGCGTCGTATTGCCGAGCTGGAAGGTGATCAGCTCGAGCGCGGAGATCCCGTGGCGCGAGGTCGCCGTGAGAAAGGTGGGGCTGAAGCTCGGATGTTCGTGTACCGGCCGCGCTCGCGAGCTCGCGAACTGGTGCGAGCGCGAGCTGCAGTTGAGGTTCAAGGGGCTGCGAACCCTCCCCTTTGCCCGGTGCGACCGCACCGCGACGTAGTGCCCCTCGCCGTTGAAGCGGACGTCACCGACGAAGACGCCAAGTTGACTGGTGAAGCGATCGGCACCGCGGCAACGCCGGCGCTGAGCGGATTCCACCACCTGCCCCGAGGGCTGGAACCGGACGTCGATCTTGCCGAACTTTCCAAACGAGGCGACGATCCGGTGCTCGGTAACCGTCCCGCGGGCGACGTAGGCGGTCACGGACTGTGTGAAGCCGAGCAGCTTTTCGAGCAGATTCCCTTTGCCATGGGACAGAGGGCGACTGACCTCCACGGCGACGATGTTCCCCTCGCCCACCACAGTGACCGTGTAGCCGTGCTGGGCTTCGAGGTCGAAGCGAGATTCGAACGCGTGGTGCGGCGGCGGCATGTGCAGCTTGGCGCGCAGCGCCGCCCGAAACTGCGGCGGTGCGGCGGCGGGGATGTCGAGGGCACCCGCCGTTGCGAACGAGGGCAGAGCACAGAGGCCGAGAGCGACAAGCACGGTGATTGCGGGCAGGCGACGCATCACTTCACTCCCGCGGCGCGATGGAAGAGACGAGCGACTTCCACGCCGAAGTAGGCGCCGAAGTCGGTGTCGGGGTCGTCGCCGTAGCCGTAGTTGGTGACGCTGTTGAGGGTCTTGGTGCCGGCGATCGTCCAGCCACCGCCCGAGGCGCCTCCTGTGACGTCGCAGTCGACCGCCAGATTCAGCGGTCCGGGGCTCAAGAACGAACGGGCGTCGTGGCCGAGGAAGGGCGTCTGCGTGCAGATCTGCTGGGTTTCGCCATCAAACGGTTCTTCGGCCGGGTAACCGTGGACGTCGAAGACCTGCCCGGCTTTGAGGCCAAAGGCGATCCCGGTGCCGCCCGCCGCTTTGGCCAACAGCTGACCGCGCTGGTTGCGGGTGACGACCGCGGCGCCGACGTCGAAGTTCTCGCTGCCGGTCGTGCGCCACTGGCGGGTCGTGTCGATCCACTTGGCCGGAAAGACGCCGAACGGGCGCTGGCCGTAGCGGTAGCCGGGCACGAAGACCCAGCGAAAGTCCATCCAGCGCCCGCGCGGCCCACCCGTGTTGACGCAGTGGCCGGCGGTGAAGACGACGCTGTAGTTGGGAGCGTTGACCGACGTCCCCGAGCAGCGCCCCAGGCCGAAGGGTGTCTCTATGAAGATCGCGCCGTTGACGCGGGAGGCCTCCAGAGTGGGATCCGGCACGGTTTCGAAGGCGGAGCTCGCGCTTGCCGACTCGCTGAATGCCACCTGTCCCCGACCCGACAAGGGTCGATCGAGTGGCTTGGCTGCCTTCATCCGGGCCGGCGTCCAGAAACGCAGTGCCTGTTGCGCTCGCACAGTCTCGCTGGCTGTCGCGGACTGCGCCAACGCCCCGCCAAGCACCAGGACAACGGCGACAGCCACGACGGACTTCCCATTTCGCAGCGCGCGATGCGCCCCCCGGCCACATGCGTTCATTCCGATCAGTCTACTTGTGAGCAATCGGAAGTAGCTATTTCCAGCGAGAATGGGCGAGTAGGAAAGGCGCCCACCGGAATCGAACCGGTGTAAACGGCTTTGCAGGCCGCTGCGTAACCACTCCGCCAGGGCGCCGAAGCGGATGAAGGGTAGCGGCGTTGCGCTCGGGGCAGGCGCTAGGCGGCGCGCTGCTCGGGGCCCGGATCGTCGTCGATGTCGAGGATCAGGTTGTCATCGGCGCTGCGGCGGACGCGGAACTCGAGCGGCGAACGCTCCTCGAGCTCGCGGAGGAGCTCGACCGGTTCGTTGAGGCGCATCGAGAGGGTCGCCCGACCCTCCGAGAAACGCTCTACCGAGATATCGGAGGTCGCGTCGATCTGGCCGGCGGCGTCCTCGAAGCCGACCAGTTGGGAGAAGTCATCCAGGGGGCCGATCTCGACTTTGACCAGGCCTTCGAAGAGGTTTTGGGCCGCCTGCTCAATCGGGCCGGGCTCGTTCGCGACCGGTGGCAAACCCGCCTCGGCCTCGTTCAGCTCCTGGGCACGGCGACCGACCTCGACCGCCTCGCGCAGTGCCTTCATCCGGATCCGGGTCGCCTGGCCACGCGCCTGAGCCTGGATCTCCCCCAGCTTCGAAGAGACCGTCTCCAGCGAAGCGATGCTGCGGTCGTGGCGTTCGTCAGCCTCGATCAGGCGCTCGTGCAGGCCGCGGATCTCACGCTCGCGCTCGATCACCATCGCCGAGAGGGCGGCGAGCTCCTGCTCGGCGTCAGCCGCGACATCTGCGGCCTCACGCCAGCGTTTGAGCGCCTCCTCCGCGTCGCGCTCCAGCGCCCAGCTACGGGCATCACGCGCCGCGATCGCCGCCTCCACATCGGAGGGGCGGTAGCCGAAGAGCGCCCGCTTGAAGCTACCCATGCGCGGCACCGTAGAGGTGCCCTCGGACGCCATCCTCCGGCGTCGGCAGCTCGAGCCGTGGCGCCTCGCGCCAGAGGTCCTCGAGCGCGTAGCGCTGCCGCTCCTCCTCGGTGAAGACGTGCAGCACGCAGTCGAGGTAGTCGAGGACGATCCAGCCTGCCGCCTCGGCCGCCTCCGAGCCGCTCGGCAACAGGCCCTGCTCCTGCTTGAGTCGCAACTTCACCTCGTCGGCGATCGCCCGTGCCTGGCGCTCGTTGCGCGCCGTGCAGATCGTCAGGAAGTCCGTGTAGGAGACGAGCTCGCGCATGTCGAGGACGACGATCTCGTTCGCCGCTTTCGAATCGGCCAGCTCGGCAAGCCTCCGGGCCAGCGCTTCGGTGCGAACTGCTTTCTCACTTTCACTCACTGGTAGATCCCCTTCTCTTCAATGAATCGCGCCACCGACTCAGGCACCAGATAACGCAGCGGTCGCTTCTGCGCCGCCCGCTCGCGAACCGCCGAGGAGGAGACCCCGAACTGTGGCATCTCCAGCATCGTCGCGCGACCGTCGGCACCGAGACTGCGCAGCACAGCGGCAACATCGGCATCGGAGATCCCGGCGCGGCGGGCGACCGCGAGGCGCGCCAGCTCGGTGACCCGCTGCGGCTCGCGCCAGCTCTCCAGCCCGACAGCGGCATCGGCCCCCATCACGAAGACGAGCTCTCTATCGCCTCTGTCCTTTGCAAGCAGCTCCAAGGTCTCATACGTATAGGACGGCCCCTCGCGCTCGACCTCCAGGGTCGAGACCGAGAAGCGCGAGTCGTCGGCCGCGGCCAAGCGAGTCATCGCCAGGCGCAGCTCGCGGCCGGGATCGTCGGCGATCCGCTTGTGCGGGGCGCTGCCGGTCGGCATCAGGATCACTTCCTCGAGGCCGAGCTGCCAAAGCGCCTCCTGGGCAAGCGCAAGATGACCGAGGTGCGGCGGGTTGAAGGCCGAACCAAGGACGCCGATGCCCGCGGGCGCGGCGCTACTCACGCACTTGGCCGTCGCCGTGGACGACGTACTTGTAGGTCGTCAGCTCGCGCAGCCCGATCGGCCCGCGCGCGTGCAGCTTCTGGGTCGAGTTGCCGATCTCGGCACCCATGCCGAACTCGAAGCCATCGGTGAAACGGGTCGAGGCGTTGGTGTAGACGACGGCGGCGTCGACCCCGGCAGTGAAGCGCCGTGAGGCCTCCTCAGAGGCGGTGACGATCGCCTCGGAGTGGGTGGTGCCGTGGTGGTTGACGTGATCGACGGCCTCCTCAAGGGAGTCGACGACGCCCACCGCCATCTTTAGATCGAGGTACTCGGTGCTCCAGTCCGCCTCGCCGGCTGCCCCCACCTCAACCCCGCCGGAGAGCTCGCGAGCCCGCTCGTCGCCGACCAGCGCCACGCCAGCCGCGTGGAGGTCGGCGAGGACGCCGGGCAGGAAGTCCGCCGCCACCGCCGCGTCGACCAACAGCGTCTCGGCCGCGTTGCAGACGCCCGGCCGCTGCACCTTGGCGTTGTAGGCAATCCTGCGCGCCATCTCCAGATCGGCCTCGGCGTGGACATACACATGGCAGTTGCCGGCGGCGGCATAGATCACCGGAACGGTGGCGACATCCTTGAGCGCGTTCTTCAGACCTTCGCCCCCACGCGGGATCAGCAGGTCGACGTTGCCCTCTTGGGTGGCCAACTCCGCAAGCTCGTCGCGGTCGCCGCTGGCGAGCAGCAGCACCGAGTCCTCGGGCAATCCAGCCTCGACCAGCGCCTCGCGGACGACGGCCGCGAGAGCGCCGTTCGAACGTTCCGCGTAGCTCGACCCGCGCAACACGATCGCGTTGCCGCTCTTGATGGTCAGAGCCGCGCAATCGATCGTCACGTTCGGCCGCGCCTCGTAGACAACGGCGACTACACCGAGCGGGACCCGCAGCTTGCGCAGCTTGAGTCCGCTCTGAAGTGTTTTCGCTTCCAGCTTCTCGCCGACCGGATCCTCGAGCGAAGCCACCGCCCGCACCCCATCGGCCATCGCCGCGACGCGATCCTCCGTCAGCGTCAACCGGTCCCGCAGTGCCTGAGTGAGCCCAGCCGCTCGCTCATCTGCCAGGTCGGCCGCATTGGCCTGCAGAATCTCGGCAGACCGCTCACCCAGGAGCCGAGCGGTCGCCTCCAACGCCGCATCCTTCGCCGCCGTCGAAGCACTGCCTAGCTCTCGGGCAGCACGCTTCGCGGCAGCGCAGCTTTCCCCAACAGTCCTGGTCGTGATCGCCATGCCGTTTAGGTTAGCTGCGAGGGCCTCAGACCAACACAAACCGATCCCGGTGAATCACCTCGTCGGCAGCATGCGGCAACCGCTCACGCACCTCCGCGCTCTTCAGCCCGATCACCTGTGAAAGCTCGGCGGCAGAGAAGTCGACTATGCCCTTGCCGATTACCGCATCCCCGACGACCACCTCAACCGCATCGCCCGCGTCGAAATCTCCCTCGACCTCGGTGATACCGACCGGCAACAGACTGGAGCCGCTCTCGCGCAGCACCCGGGCGGCACCGTCGTCCACAGCGAGCTGGCCCTGGGTGGGCTTGGCGTACTTGAGCCAAAGCTTGAAGCTGGACGCCTTGCCCCCTTGCGCAACGAAACGGGTACCCGTGGATTCGCCCGCCGCGGCAGCAGCAAGCGTGCCGGCGGAGGTGCCGTCGCAGATCGTCACCGGGATCCCGGCCTCACTGGCCATCTCCGCCGCAGCGACCTTGCTGCGCATGCCGCCGGAGCCAAAAGCCGACGTGCGGTCGCCGATCTCTAGGTCGGCGAGCTCGGCGAATTCGGTGACCTGCTCGATCCGCTCTGCCCCGCCGTCGACAGACGGATCGGCGGTATAGAGGCCGTCCGTGTTCGTCAGCAGCACCAGCAGCCGCGCGTCGAGCAGGATCGCCACTTGAGCAGCGAGGAAATCGTTGTCGCCAAAGGTGATCTCGTCGGTGGCGGTGGTGTCGTTCTCGTTGACCACCGGGACCACACCCCAGTCGATCAGGCGCCGCAGCGTCTGGCGGGCGTTCAGGTAGTTGGTGCGGGCGGCGACGTCGGCGGCGGTAAGCAGGACCTGGGCAGCGCGGGTGCCGTGCTCGGCGAGACGGCTCTCGTAGGCGCGGAAGAGATCACCCTGACCGACCGCCGAAGCGGCCTGCAGCTCGTCCATCGCGCGCGGGCGAACCGGTAGCTCCATCAGCCGCATGCCGCGCGCAATCGCGCCCGAGGTGACCATCGCCACCCGCTCACCCCCGCGCTCCAGGGCGGCTACCTGCTCGCAGACGGAGTCGAGCACGTCGCTGCGCAGGGCGCCGTCATCGGCGGCGACGATCGAGGAGCCAAGCTTGACGACGAGGGTCATCGTCGCGCAGTGTATGAGCCGTCGCGCCCGTTGACGCTGGCCGGCTCTCGCGCTCAAGGGCGCGCTGCAACACTGCCGAAGAGCTAGTCATGAGCAGACCGCAGGACAGTCGCCTGCCTTACCTGCCTGGGATCGACGCTCTGCGCGCGATCGCCGTGCTGGCCGTCTTCCTCTACCACGCTGGGGTCGGCTGGATGCCCGGCGGATTTCTCGGGGTCGACGTCTTCTTCGTGATCAGTGGCTACCTGATCACCTCGCTGCTGCTCAGCGAGCGGCGGCGCACCGGCCGGGTGCGACTCGGACAGTTCTGGTTGCGGCGGGCCCGGCGCCTGTTGCCGGCGGTCGGGGTGCTGATCGCGGTGGCGATGATCGTTGCCGCGATCGTCGAGCCCGACCGGCTGACCGAGCTACGGGGCGACGCAATCTCCTCGCTCGCCTACGTCGCCAACTGGCACTTCATTCTCGAGCACCAGTCTTACTTCGACCAGTTCCAGCGCCCCTCGCTGTTCCGCCACCTCTGGTCGCTCTCGGTCGAGGAGCAGTTCTACCTCTTCTGGCCGCTCGCTTTCGCCGCCGGGATGTCGCTGCTGGGACGCAAGCGCCTCGCCCTCGGCGTGCTCGCCGGTGCCGCGGCTTCGCTGGCGCTGACCTGGATCCTCTTCGACCCCAGCGATGCCTCACGCGTCTACTACGGCACCGACACCCACGCCGCCGGCCTGCTGATCGGCGTCGCCCTCGCACTCGTCTGGGCTCCGTGGCAACTGCAGCGCGCCAAGCCCGGTCGTTGGTGCGGCCCTGTACTCGACCTCGTGGGAGTCATGGCCCTTGGCTACTTGGCACTCAGCTTCCTCCAGGTGCACGACTATGACCTGGCGCTCTTCCACGGCGGCTACTTCTGGATCGCGCTCGCGAGCGCGGCCGTGATTGCCGTCATCGCCCACCCGGCCGCACGGTTGGGTGGATTGCTGGCGCGGCCGGCACTGGTCTGGCTCGGCCTGCGCAGCTACAGCTTCTACCTCTGGCACTGGCCGGTGCTGGCGCTGACCCGCCCCGGCCTTGATGTCTCGCTGCCGCGCGGTGTGCTGATCCCGTTGCAGTTGCTGGTCGTGCTCGCCCTCGCCGACCTCTCCTACCGTTTCGTCGAGCTGCCGTTCCGCGGCAAGCGCAAGCTCTTCTCCCTTCCGGAAGGCTGGCTGCGGGTGGGCCGGCCGGCGCTCGCCTTCGCCGTGATCGCGATCATCGCCCTAGTCGGCTGGGGCGGGATCTTCTCCACCAGCAGCCATCCGAACGTCGCCGCGGCTTCCACGGCCCAATTCGCCAAGATCACGGTCAAGCCGGTGGCCAATCGCACTTTGGGCGGTGGGCAGCCAGCCCAAGGCAATCGCGATAAGCCGCCGCGGATCGTCGCCTTCGGCGACTCAGTGATGATCGGAGCGAAGGAAAAGCTGGCGGCCCGCTTCGGTCGGCGCTTCTCGATGAACGCCAAGGTCGGCCGACAAGCGGACGAATTCGTCGACCTCGCACGGCGCCTCAAGCGGCGTGGCGGCCACATCGATGCCCTGATCATCCAGATGGGCAACAACGGCCCGCTCTATGGCGATGAAATGGATGCCCTGCGCAAGGCAACCTCAAACGTCGGCGAGCTCTTCTTGATCGACGACCACGCCCCGGTCTCTTGGCAGGACGAGTCAAACCAGGCGCTCGAGGAAGCCGACAAAACCTGGCCCCACACAACGCTGATCAACTGGGCCCCGATCGCCGCCACCCACGAAAACCTCCTCTGGGACGGCATTCACCTAACTCCGAGCGGCGCCGGTCTCTACACCCGCCTAATCGTTCACGCAGTGGACTCCGAGCCTCGTTGAGAGCTTGAGTCTGCCGAGGGTCGGGCGCCCCCTCCCAAAACACTCAAGAGCGGCTCCCGCCGCTCGTTTGGGAGGGGGCGCCCGACCCTCTACGGATACAGCTCGAACTCATGCTCGCCGACCCGGACCTCGTCGCCGGGCTCGAACCCCGCGGCGCGCAGGGCCGCGATGACGCCGATCTCGTTGAGCCTCTGCTCGAGGTAGGCCAGCGCCTCTTCATTGGCGACGTCGTGGCGCTCGAAGAGGAGTTCGACGCCGCGACCGGTGACGCGGTAAGCGCCATCGTCCTCCCGTTGAACTGCGTAGCCGCCCTCTCCAACAGGCCGGTAGACGCGATGCTCAGCCTCGAATTCGCCAGCTGACTCCGGGGCGCGTTCGGGCCGAGCGGTGGGCAGCTTGGGCAGGGCGGAGAGGATCTGGGCACGCAGCTCATCGAGACCCTCCCCGGTCGCCGAGGAGATGGCGAGCACGGTCAGAGCGGCGTCACCTAGCCGCTCGCGCCATTCTCCGACCGCCTCCTCGACCTGCTCGGCCGGCAGCAGGTCCCGCTTGGAGAGCACGACCAACTCCGGCAGTTGGTCCAGCCCGCCCCCGTACGAGGAGAGCTCCGCCCGCACCGCCTCGTAGTTGGCGACCGGCTCGCCTTCCAGCGGCGTCAGCTCGACCAGGTGGACCAGCATCGCGCAGCGCTCGACGTGGGCGAGAAATTCGTGACCCAGCCCGGCGCCCTCCGCCGCCCCTTCAATCAGTCCCGGGATGTCGGCAACGATCGCCTGCCGGTCATCGTTCTCGATCGTTCCCAGCACCGGTGAGAGCGTCGTGAATGGGTAGTCCGCCACCTTCGGCGCCGCCCGCGTCAGCCGCCCCAATAGCGAGGACTTCCCCGCATTCGGCAACCCGATCAAGCCGACGTCGGCCAGCAGCTTCAACCGCAGCTCGATCCACCCCTCCTCGCCACTGGTCCCCTTCTCGGCAAACCGCGGCGCCTGTCGGGTCGAGCTTGTAAAGCGCTTGTTCCCGTGCCCGCCGCGCCCCGAATGAGCAACCACAGCCCGCTGCCCCGCCTCGATCAAGTCGACGCGGCTCCCGTCCACGGCTTCGGCCTGGGTCCCAGCGGGCACGAGGATCTCCTTGTCTTCCCCACGACCACCGTGGCGATTGGAGCCCTCCCCATGCTTCCCCCGCCCACCCCTGAAGTGCTTGCTCCCCTTCAGCGCACCGAGATCACGCTTAGACGCGTCGCAAACCAGCACGACGTCTCCCCCGTGCCCGCCGTCCCCACCATCCGGGCCACCACGCGGAACATGCGCCTCGCGCCTAAAGCTGATGCAACCGTTCCCGCCGGCCCCACCCTCAACCCAGATCTTCGCCTTGTCGTACATCAGCCTTTCGCAGGGTAATGGCGCCTAAGTGGCGTTATGCGACACCAAAGCGCCATTCGCAGCTAAACCTCGAGCCTCCGTGGACTAGGGCCAGGAGGTCCCCTCCCAAAACACTCAAGAGCGGCTCCTGCCGCTCGTTTTGGGAGGGGCCGTCCGGCCCACTCCCGCTGAGGTCCTAGGACTCCTCGCGAACGGTGATCGTCCGGCCCTTGCGACTTGGCTTGAAGTCGACGGTGCCGGCTCGGGCGGCAAAAATCGTGTGATCGCGACCGAGCCCGGTGCCGTCACCGGGCCAGAACCGCGTGCCGCGCTGCCGGACGATGATCTCGCCGCCAGTGACCTTCTGGCCCGCGAACACCTTGACCCCAAGCATCTTGGGGTTGGATTCGCGTCCGTTGCGGCTTGAGCCGAGTCCCTTCTTATGAGCCATCGTCAGAATCCTTTTTAGCAGCCGGTTTTTTATCCGGGGCTTTTTTGGCTTTGGCCGCTGATTTTGTTGATGATGCTTTCTCAGCGGCTTTTTTGGCTGGAGCTTTTTTCGCAGCTGGTTTTTTGACGGCCTCTTTTTTCGCCGCCGGTTTTTTGGCCTCAGCGGGTTTTTTCGCCGCAGCTTTTTTCTCGGCCGGTTTCGCCGCTTTCGGAGCCGCCTCTTTTTTCGCGGCCGGCTCCTCTTTCTTCGGCGCGGCCGCTTTACGGCTTCCCAGGCTGATCTCGGTCACCTCGAGCTTGGTCAGCTCGGAACGGTGGCCCGCCTTGCGGCGGTAGCCCTTCTTCGCCTTGTATTTGAAGACCTTGATCTTGGGGCCGCGCAGGTGCTCGGAGACGGTCGCCTCGACCTTGACTTTCTCCAGCTCTTTGCCTCCCGCAACGACCTCTTTGTCGCGGAACATCACTGGGCGCAGCGCGACTTTGTCGCCCTCTTTGGCGCTAAGGCGATCGACGAGCAGCGAAGTGCCCTTCTCGACCTTGTACTGCTTACCACCGGTCTCTATGACTGCGTACGTGTTCATTCGTCCTTGCCGCTCTGTGTTGAGCGCGACCGACCGCGACCACCCCTGCGACCGCGACGGCTACTGCGCGAGGCGGAGGATTCTAGCTGGGAGCCGTTTTCCTCGCCGCCAGCGCCAGCACCGTCGCCGTTGACCGCCTCTCCCTCGGGCAGCGAGGCCACCGCGGCGGCCCTCTCAACACGCTCGATCCGCACCAGTTTGCGCTGGCCGACGAAGCGGCCGCCACCGGTGACGCTGACGATGTAGGAGTCGACCCGGGCGACGGCGTCGTCGGCGTTGTACATGTGCGGCTCGTCGATTTTGACCAGCACCTCCTCGCCGACCTTGAAGGGCAGCGCTCGCTCCTCGATCTCAGCCCGGCTGCCCGTTTCGACCACCTCGAAGGTGTCGATCGGCAGCGCGTCGCCGCCCTCGAAGTGGAACTGCTTGCCGGTCTCGGCCTCGAGCTCAGCGAGGCCGCTCTCGGGATCGATCAGCTCAGCGGCGACCTTGGGATGGACCCGCAGCAGCAGCGCCTCGGCCTCTTTGGCCCCGGCGGCGATGTCCGGCAGGCGGCGCATCGCGTCGAGCGCCACCGTCTCGCCGGAGAGCACGACGCCTTCGCCCTCGCAGGTCGGGCAGGGCACGGTGAGGATCTCGCGCACGCCGTCGGTGACGTTCTGGCGGGTCATCTCGACCAGGCCCAGCGGCGAGACCTCGACCACGTAGCTCTTCGACTTGTCGGCGTCGAGCGCTTTGCGCAGCGTTTTCAGCACTTTGTCGCGATTGCGGGCCCGCGCCATGTCGATGAAGTCGATGACGATGATGCCGCCGATGTCACGCAGGCGCAGCTGCCGCACGGCCTCCTCGGCCGCCTCGGTGTTGACCCGCGTGATCGTCTCCTCGAGACCGCCTTTGCCGCGGCCGGTGAAGCTGCCGCTGTTGACGTCCATCACGGTCAGCGCCTCGGCGTAGTCGATGATCAGATAGCCACCCGAGGCGAGGTCGACGCGCTTGCCCAGGGTCGACTCGATCTCCTTGTCGATGCCCCATTTCTCGAACAGCGGCTTGCGCTCCTCATAGAGTTCGACGCCGTCGACCAGCTCCGGCGCGGTGCGCTGGAAGAAGCTGGTCACCCGTTCGAACTGCTTGGGCGAATCGATGATCGCTTTTTCGAAGTCGCTGAGGAAGACGTCACGCAGGACTCGCACCGGCAGGTCGGCCTCCTGGAAGACGAGGTCCGGAGCGACGATCTGCTCGGTGCGCCGCGCCAGCACGTCGTTGAGCTTGTGCAAGTAACCGATCTCGCGCACGAAATCGGCCTTTTTGGCGCCGTGGGCTGCGGTGCGGACGATCAGCCCGCCCGGGCCTTTGTAGGTACGGTCGACCATCTTGCGCAGGCGGTCGCGCTCGGAGTCGGCTAGGCGGCGGCTGACGCCGACGCCGCTGCCCTGTGGGGCGTAGACCAGGTAACGGCCGGCGATCGAGACGTTCATCGAGAGCCGCGCGCCCTTGGTCTTGAGCGGGTCCTTGACCACCTGCACGACGATCTCCTGACCGGGTTTGATCAGCTCGTCGATGCGGCGGCCTTTGCCGGTGCCGCGGCCACGCCTCGGCGCCTGTTCCCCGTTGGGGAGGACGATCTCGTCGACGTGGAGGAAGCCGTTGCGCTCGAGGCCGATGTCGACGAAGGCGGCCTCCATGCCGGGCAGGACGTTGTCGACCTTGCCCTTGTAGATGTTGCCGACGATCGAACGCCGGCCACGGCGCTCGATGTAGAGCTCCGCTACGTCGCGTTTGCCGCCTTTTGTTTTTGACTCGAGGACGGCGACGCGGGTCTCGCCACGATCGGCAGAAACCAGAATTGTCTTTTTCATTTGAGTTAGCTCAGTTCAGAGTAGGTACGCACGCCTGGTCCCTTCAAGGGATCACCAAGCGAACCTGCCTTTCTGGCTGAGCCGCGCTTGCATGTGGATGCTCTGGAGGACGCCGACCGCCACGAAGGTCGCCAAGACAGACGACCCTCCGTAGCTCATCAGCGGTAGGGGGATGCCGGTGATCGGCATGATCCCCAAGTTCATCCCCACGTTTACGAAGACCTGGAAAAGGAGCATGCCGGCGATACCGCCGGCGACCAGGGTTCCGTAGGAGTTCTTCGAGAGCGTCACAATCCGCAGCGCCCGCCAGATGAGCAGGGCGTATAGGGATAGGACCAACGCGGCTCCCATGAATCCGTAGCGCTCACCGATCACGGCGAAAATGAAATCGGTGTGCCGCTCAGGGACAAAGTTGAGCCGCGTTTGGGTGGCCCGATCGCCTCGTCCGGTTTTCTCCCCGGAACCGATGGCGATCTTGGCCTGGTTTTGCTGATAGCCCGCGTCGCTGGGGTCCGCGCTCGGGTGCAGGAAAGAGGTCAGCCTCTGCTCCTGGTAGCCCTTCAAAACTGGCGTCCCAACTGCGGGCGCCACAACGAGAACCGCCACTGTCAAAGCGACGAAGGCCGCGCCGATCACCGCGAAGTGCGTCCAACGGACGCCCCCCACGTACATCACGGCGAGGGTGATTGCCCCGAACACCAAAGCGGTGCCGAGATCCGGCTGCATGAAGACGAGCGCAGCCGGCGCCAGGCCGAGGCATAGGTAGCGCACAGTGCGCTGCCAGTCGGAGCCACTCCTGGCGCCATCGATGACGAACCCGGCAAGGGCCAAGACGAGCAGCACCTTGCCGAGCTCCGATGGCTGGAAACTGAAGAAGGGAAGTTCGAAGGAGCGCCGCGAGCCGCGCGCGGCGAAGCCGAAGACGAAGACCAGCGAGATGCTGACGCAGAGGAAGGTGTAGATGCCGACGCGCAGCTCGCGGAAGCGTGAGTAGTCGATGCGGGTCAGCAGATACATGGCGACGATCCCGAGCACGCCGTAGATCGCCTGCCGGTCGACGAAGTAATAGGGACTGCCGGGGACGTCCTGCTTCGTCGCCTGGGCCAGGGTGAAGACGCTGAAGGCGACGAGGGCGGCGGCGGAGACCGCCAAGGTGCCATCCATGTAGGGCAGGCCAAGCCGCTCGGCGATGCCGGGATGGACTGCGAAAGGCTCTGGCCGGGCGCGGCGCGCGCGAGTGGCGTACATCGCCCCCTAGCCTTCGCTTTCTTCTTCTTCGGTGCTCGCGTCGTGAGCGAGCTCTTTGGCGAAATACGCTTCCAGGATCTTCCTTGCTGCCGGCGCGGCCGATTCTGCGCCGAAACCGCCTTCCTCCATCGTAACGAAAGTGACGATACGCGGATTGGGGTAAGGAGCGAGGACGCCGTACCACGACTGGTCGAGATGGGGCGGGCGCTGGGCGGTGCCTGTCTTGCCGGCCACCGGGATCGGGAAGTCGCCGAAGACTTCAAACGACGTACCGCCGCCGTTCTGCGCGGCGTCGTGCAGCCCTTCCAGGATCGCGGCCCTGTATTCCGGGTTGATGTGGATGTGGCGCTGCGGCTTGGGGTCGATTTCCCGCAGCACCCGGCCGGCGGGGTCGTCGATTTCCTTGCCGAGGTGCGGGGTGACGACGGTGCCGCCGTTGGCCAGGGTCGCGTAGGCGACCGCCATCTGCAGCGGGTTGGTCTGCAGATCGCCCTGCCCGGTGGCCAGCTGGACGTTGTCCCCCGCCGACCAGGGCCTTTCGGTTCCGCCTTCCTTGTAGAGCTGGTTGCGCCAATGCTGGGAGGGGAGCAGGGTTTCGTCTTCGACCGGCAGGTCGATGCCGGTCGGCCGCCCGATGCCGAGCGCGTGCGCCCAGTGCTGCAGCTCGCCGGTATTCCACATGCGGTAGCCAAGCGTGTAGAAGAAGACGTCCGAGGAGACTTCCAGCGCCTGGACGAGGCTGACCGCGCCGTTGGCCGCTTCTCCCGCGTTTTTGAAGATCTGGCCGCCGATTTCCAGCTGGCCGGGGTCGTCGATCACTTCACCGAGCTGCAGTTTGCCGCTTTCGAGCGCGGCAAGGGCGGTTATGAGCTTGAAGGTCGAGCCCGTCGGATAGAGGCCGTTGGTTACCCGGTCGAGGAGCGGCGCGGCGGGATTGTTATAGGTCTCGTCGACCTGGTTCTGGGAAAGCGGCGGAGTGAGCGAGGCGGGTTCATAGGTCGGGAACGAGCCGAGGCCGAGGATTTCGCCGGTGTGCACGTCCATCGTGATGAAGCCGCCGGGAAGACCCCGTTCGGCCAGCGCCGCCTCCCCCGCCACCTGCACTTTTTCGTCGATCGAGAGCTTGAGATTGTCGCCGGGCGAAGGGGGCTCGGTGAAGAGCCTCCCGTTCGGGGTTGGCTCGCCGAGGGCATCGACCTGGACTCTGGTCAGACCGGGCTTGCCGCGCAGAAAACGATCATAGGTGTCCTCCAGTCCGTTCTGGCCAATCTCGTCGCCTGGCTGCAGGCGACGGAAGCGCGGCTCTTTCAGCTGTTTTTCGGTGACCTCGCCGACGGTGCCGAGGATGTGGGCGGCGAGGGTCCCGTCCGGGTAGTCGCGGACGAAGACGCGCTCGACCTCGACGCCGGGAAAGCGCGCCTGGTTCTCTTGCAGGTAATAGACGAGGTCGTGGCCGACGTCGCGGCGCAGCGTCACCGGCGCTGCCGGCGCCAGCTTCAGCTCTTCGTGCATCGTCTTGCGCACCCTGGGCAGGGTGCTGTGGGTCAGGGCGGCGAGCTTCGCCAGCTCGGCGCGGCGTTCACGCAGATCGGTTGGCAGTTTGCGCGGGTTGACCTGTAGGGCGAGACTGGTGCGGTTGGCGACCAGCACCTTGCCGTTGCGATATTGGATCTCGCCGCGCGGAGCGCTGGTGCGGAAGGAGCGGGTGCGGTTGTTCTTCGCTTCGGCGAGATACTTTTCGCCGTCGATCACCTGCAGCAGCCAGAGCCTGAAAAAAAGGACTCCAAAGAGAACAACCGCGACGCCCCCGAAGAGGGCGATACGCAGCGCCAGGCGGTTGGTCATCGCAGGACCGCGCTCGTCGGAGCGGAGGTACATAGCCGTTCCTCAGGCTCCCAGCGCCCTCGGCTGGCGCCGGCGCTGCACCTTCGGCTCCTCGACCAGGGCCGGACGCAGCACCCGCCGCACGAGCAGGTAGAGCGGCCAGCCGAGGAAGAACGCGTAGACGCTCTTCAGCAGCAGGTCGCGGACGATCAGCAAGCTCACCGGGGCGTCGATCCCGAGCAGCAGCTGGATCACGCCGAAGCCGATCTCGGCGCCCAGGGTGAAGCCCATGCAAAGCAGGGCGGGCGCCAGCGAGTTGTGGATCTCAAAGCGCTCGCGGAAGAGCCCGGCCAGGTAGCCGACGCTGAGCAGTACCAGCGAGGAGACGCCGAGCGCCTCGACCAGGAGGCAATCGAGGAAGAAGCCGATCGAGAAGCCGGCGACGGCGCCAGTGAGGCTGCCACCGAGCAGGGCGAGGCAGACGACCAGGGCCGGGAGGATGTCCGGGCTGACGTGGAAAAGTTCGACCTGGGAGAAGAAGGAGAGCTGCAGGAGGACGCCGAGCAGCCCGATCAGGGCGATGCGGGCGACGATCTTCGGGGTGAGGATCACCCGCGCGAACCCCCGGTCAGGACCTGGACCAGGTCGAGGTTGCGCAGATCGGCGAAGGGGCGCACGTCGACCTGTTCTTTGGCCTCCTGTTCGATCGCCTGTTCAATCGCCGAGGTCTTGGTCACTTCGCCGAGCGGCAGCCCCGGCGGGAAAAGCGAGGCGAGACCCTGGGCGCGCCAGCCGGCGGTAACCACCGTCTGGCCGCCGTGGACCCGCTTGGTCGAGTCGATGAAGTCGAGGATCAGCGTTTCGGGGTCGCCGACTTCGGGCTTGACGACGCCCTGGACGCCGGACGGGACCACCTTGGCCGAGACCGCGCTTTCGTGATCGGTGAGCAGCATCACCTGAGAAGAACCCGGCTCGACCGAGGCGATGCGGCCGACAAGGCCGTCGCCGCTGATCACCGGATCGTTTACGTGAACGCCATCGCCGCTGCCGACGTCGATATTCACGCTCGAGCGCCAGACCGTCGGCGAGCGCGCGATCACGCGCCCCGCGACCGGCTTGTAGGCGGACGCGGCCAGCACAGGGTCGCGGTCGAGCTTGACCAGCTTGCGCAGTTCGGCGTTCTCCTGCATCGCCTCCTGGCCGGCGACTGCCTGTTCCCGCGTCTTCGCCAGCTCGCTCTTGAGGCGACTGTTTTCGCCCCTGGCGTCGAAGGTCTTGTCGAACCAGTCGACCAGGTCGCGAGCCGGCTTCAACGCCCGGTCGGCCACGCCCTGGACCGGGCTGAAGATCGTGCTGACGCCGCGCTGCAGGCCGTTCGATCCCTGCCCATAGGTGATCGTCAGCAGCACGAAGGAGCCGACGACCAACAGGGCGAGCACCGCCCTACGGCGGCGAACTTGCTTTCGGTACACGGTGAAGGCCTAAGTTTGGGGCTTGCGGTGAAGGGAACCTAAGCAAAGCGCCTGGTTCCGGAATTCTGCTTGCTGGCGCGGTGAATGGTCTCGAACTCCTCCAGGGAGAGTCCCGATCCCACCGCCACGCACGTAAGCGGTGACTCTGCCAGTTGACAGGGCATCTGGCACTCGTCGCGCAGGCGCTGTTCGAGTCCTTGCAACAGCGCGCCGCCACCGGCAAGGGTAATGCCACGGTCCATGATGTCGCCGGCCAGCTCCGGCGGGGTGCGGTCGAGGGTGTCCTTAACCGCCTCGACGATGTGCCCGACCGGTTCCCCGAGCGCCTCGCGCACCTCCTCGGAGCCGAGCGTGATCGTCTTCGGCAGGCCGGAGACGAGGTCGCGGCCGCGAATCTCCGAGCGCACCTCCTCGGGCAGCGGCGAGGCCGAACCGGCCTCGAGCTTCACTTCCTCGGCCGTCTGGGTGCCGATCGCCAGCTTGTACTCGTGTTTGCAGTGGCTGACGATCGCCTCATCGAGCTCGTCGCCGCCGACCCGGATCGACTGCGAGACGACGATGCCGCCGAGCGAGATCACTGCCACCTCGGTGGTGCCGCCGCCAACGTCGACGACCATCGAGCCGGTCGGCTCGGCGACCGGCAGGCCGGCGCCGATCGCGGCCGCCATCGGCTCCTCGATCAGGTAGGCCTGGCGGGCGCCGGCAGAGAGGCAGGCCTCCTCAACCGCCCGCTTCTCGACGCCGGTGACGCCGGAGGGGACACAGACGACGACGCGCGGGTGGGCGAAGCGGTTGGAGTGCACCTGTTTGATGAAGTGGCGCAGCATCTGCTCGGTGACGTCGAAGTCGGCGATCACCCCGTCCTTGAGGGGACGGATCGCCGTGATGTTGCCCGGGGTACGGCCCAGCATCCGCTTCGCTTCGACCCCGACCGCGTGCACCTGGCCGGTGTGGGTATCGATCGCCACGACCGAGGGCTCGGAGAGGACGATGCCGCGACCCCGCACGTAAACCAGCGTGTTGGCCGTACCGAGATCGACAGCCATATCGCGACCGCCTAGACCTCTGAGATAGCTGAATACGCCCATTCGTGAATTTGGAGGACTTCCAGGCGAAATGATCCCAAACGGACCAAGCGGGGTGCTTGCGCGCGCTCAGCCCTGGGTGAAAAGTTCCGGCGCCAGCTCGAACAGCAGGCCCACCGGTAGGCCGACAACATTGGAGACGCTGCCCTCGATCCGCTCGACCAGGGTCGATCCCAGGGTCTGGATCGCGTATCCACCCGAGCGTCCCTGCCACTCGCCGAAGGCAACGTAGCGCTCCTTCTCGGCCTCGCTCAGCTGCTTGAAGGTCACAGCAGTGCGTTCAAGGCCGGCTCGCTCCTCGCCGTCGACGACGACCACCAGCCCGCTCAGCACCTCATGCGTACGGCCCGACATGCGGTCCAGATAGGCGCGTGCCTCGACGCGGTCAACGGGCTTGCCCAGCGCCTTGCCGTCGAGCACGACATCGGTGTCGCAGGCGATCACGACGCCATCGCGCGGAACGGCTCGCGCCTTCAGGCGGGCGTTCTCCAGCACCTCGAACTCGGGGTCCCCGCCGCTCAGCTCATCGACGCCGGAGACGACCACCTCGAACTCAACTCCGAGCTTTCGCAGGATCTCGCTTCGCTGCGGCGACCCCGATGCCAGCGTGACGCTTGGAGTCATCGTCGGCACTTGGGCGGGGGTCGGAACGTCTTGCACTTTTTCGGCACGGCCTTGCGGCGACAGCGAATCGACTCTCCACCGAAAAAGTTAAGTGGAGACCCCCGCCCAAGTGCCGACGATGCTAGGACAGCTCTGGGAACCAGATCTCGATCTCGCGCTCGGCCGACTCGTCGGAGTCCGAGCCGTGGACCATGTTGAAGGTCACCTCGAGCGCGAAGTCACCGCGAATCGAGCCGGGAGCGGCCTCGACCGGGTTGGTGGCGCCGATCAGCTGACGGGCCGCCGCAACGGCTTCGTGGCCCTCGAGCACCATCGCGACCAGGGTGCCGCCGGTGATGAAGGAGACCAGCTCGCCGAAGAAGGGCTTCTCGGTGTGCTCTTCGTAGTGCTTGTTGGCGATCGGCTCATCGGCGCGCATCGTCTTCAGCGCCGCGACCCGCAGGCCCTTGCGCTCAAAGCGTGCGATCACCTCGCCGGTGAGAGCGCGCTGGAAGGCGTCAGGCTTTACGAGGATCAGCGTCCGGCTCACGGGCGGGGCTCCTTTGGGTTCGTTTGGGTCGGGTCGCCTCGGCGTCCTGCTCGGACGCGGGCGCCTCTTTGGATTTCGCCGCCGGGCGGCGTTTTTTGGCCTGCGGCTCGCGCTTGGGGCGCTCCTCGCCTCGGGCGGCAGAACGCTCGGCGCGGGGCTCGCGACGCCCCTCTTTGCTGGAGCGCTCTCGGCGAGGCCGCTCGGCGATCGCGGTTTCGCAGTAGGGACAGAGGGCCCAGCGGGGATCGACCGGCTTGCCGCAGCTCTTGCAGGGGTCCTTGAGGCGGCTCTGGCACTGCGGGCAGCGCAGGAAGCTCTTCTCCACCGGGTATTCGCATTTCGGGCAGGAGGCCTCGGTCAGTTGGCGCACCTTGAGCTCCGCGGCGCGGATCTCCAACTCGCGTTCGTGCGCGTCCTCGAGGAACTCTGGTGGGCGCACGATCGCGTAGACCGCGGTGCCGATGTAGGGGAAGAAGGAGCCGACCGTGGCGCAGGCGACCAGGAAGGGATCGGAGATGCGGCGACGGGCGTCGAGGTAGGTGTAGACGATCAAGGCAAGCCAGACGACGACGATCATCAGGATGAAAAGGGTGACGGCCAGGTTGAGGCCGCTGTTTGAGATGCCGAAGATCGCTAGTGCCATGGCTGGAAGCCCGCCGGAGAGGGGAGCGGCAGTCTACTTCGCCGCCGGACGCTTGAACCCTCGCTAGAGGAAAAGACTGCCAAAGAGGTAGCCGAGGCCAAAGAAGACGAGGATCACCGCGGCGACCACGGCGGCGACCAGGGCCATCATCGAGAGCAGTTCGGAACTGGCGCTTTTAGACCCCTGAGCCATCGCTGGCATCCTCGCACAGGCGCAGAACGGCACGGGCGGGCGCCAGCACGTAATGCGAGCCGGTTACCAGCAGGATGCCGTCGGGGTGCTCCGCCGCCAGCTCGCGACCCCGCCGTACGGCAACTTCGAAGTGGGGAACCTGCTCGGCGCTGAGACCGGCCTCGCGACATGCCTGTGCAAGTTTGGCGGCGCTGTGCGATCTGATGCCCGGCAGTCCTCGCGATTCCAGCGCCGTCGCGTCGAGCTCGGTGCAGACAACGTAGGAGAGGACCGGCGCCAGCGCCCCGATCATCGCGCTGGCGTCCTTGTCGCCGAGCGCGGCGATACAGGCCACGACCGGGCGTCCGGCGGCGATTTCGGCGAGGCCCTCGGCGAGCGCGACGGCTCCGTCGGGGTTATGGGCGACGTCGATGAAAGCCGGCGGGTCCTCGCCGACTTGCTCGAGCCGACCGGGCACGGTCAGGGTGGCCGCGACCGTGGCCACCGCAGTCGGGTCCAGGGCGCCGAGGAACGCCTCCGCGGCCGCTGAGGCCAGGGCAAAGTTACGGCGCTGGAAGCGGCCCGGAGCGCGCAGCTCGATCTCGCCCGGATCCTCGGGCGCAACGATCAACTCCGCCCCCCGCTCCGCCGCCGTGCGCTCGGCCAGGCCCGACACCTCGGGGCTGACTCGGCCCAGGACCAAGGTCGTGTGGTCGCGCAGGACGGCCAGCTTCTCGACGGCGATCTCGAGCTCGCTCTCTCCCAGCCAGGCGGTGTGGTCGAGGCCGATCGAGGTCAGCACCGTCACCCGCGAGGGGATCGTGTTGGTCGCGTCGAGCCTCCCGCCCAGTCCGGCCTCGATCACCGCCGTCTCGACCCTGGCGGCAGCGAAGGCGACGAAGGCCGCTGCCGTGGCGACCTCGAACTGGGTGACCTTCTCGCCGGGCTCGAGGCCGCGATCGACCGTCTCGGCGGCCTGCGCGGTGCGCTCCACCGCCGCGGCGAAGGCCGCTTCACTGATTTCCTCGTCACCGATCAGCACCCGTTCGGCCCAACGCGTGGCGTGCGGGGAGACGCAGGCGCCCGTCCGCATCCCGTGCGCCTCCAGCAGCGCCGCGATCATCCGCGTCACCGAGGACTTGCCGTTGGTGCCGACGACGTGGATCGAGGCGAAACGGTGCTGGGGCAACCCCAACGCCGTGCTCAGCTTGTGCATCCGCTCCAAGCCGAGCTTCCAGCCGACCGGCTCCAGCGAGTCGAGATAAGCCTGCGGATCTATTCGGCGAGCTCCTCCAGCTCGGCCCGGTGGCGCTCCAGCTTGGCCCGCTCCTCCTCGACGAGCTCGGCCGGCGCCCGGGCGACGAACTTCTCGTTGGCGAGCTTGCCCTCGGCGCGGGCAACCTCCGAGCGCAGCTCCTCGCGTCGGCGCTCGAGGCGGGCAGCGACGGCCTCGGCATCGATCTCCGGCGAAGCGAGGATCTGAACGACTCCCACAGAGGCGATTGGATCAGCTGACCCATCGGCGGCCTCGACCCGCGCCAGGCGCGAGACGAACTCCGGCAGTGGATCGGCCGTGCGGACCGGCAGCGTCGACTTGCTGGCCAGTTCGACCAGGTCCCGCCAGGTGCGCAGGTTGCGCGTCAGGTCGATCGCCTCGCCCATCTCGGCCTCCGCCTCCTCGTCGAAGAGGGAGGTGTCCGCTTCGGGGAATGGGTTAACCGCGAGGTGACCCTGACGACTCGGGTGGTAGGACCAGACCTCCTCGCTGACGAAGGGCATGACCGGGTGCAGCAGGGCGAGCGTGCGCTGCAGCAGCCAGAGCAGGTTGGCCGAGACCTCGGCCTCGCCCTCGTAGAGGCGCGGCTTGGCGATCTCCAGGTACCAGTCGCAGAGTTCCGACCAGAAGAAGGCGTAGGCCTCCTGCACTGCGTGGGCGAAGTCGTAGGCGTCGAGCTTCTCGCTGACCGAGGCAATCGTGCGCTCGAGCCGCGAGAGGATCCAGCGGTCCTCGATCCGCTCGGCGACAGGCCTGGCCTCAACCTCGGCAGCATTGAGCAGGATCAAGCGGCTGGCGTTCCAGAGCTTGTTGGCGAGGTCGCGGCCCTGCTGGACCTTGGCGTCGGAGTAGCGCACGTCCTGGGTCGAGGACATCGCCAGCAACCCAAAGCGCAGGGCATCGGCGCCGTGCACGTCGATCTCCTCCAGCGGATCGATCCCGGTGCCGAGGCTCTTCGACATCCGCCGCCCGTCGCGGGCCTGGATCACCGAGTGCACGTAGACGTCCTTGAAGGGCACGTCGCCGGCGAACTCGAGCCCGGTCATGATCATCCGCGCCACCCAGAGGAAGAGGATCTCGCGCGCCGTGGTGAGGAAGCTGGTCGGGTAGAAGGCGCGCAGCTCGGGGGTGTCCTCGGGCCAGCCAAGCGTGGCGAAGGGCCAGATCGCCGAGCTGAACCAAGTGTCGAGCACGTCCTCCTCCTGGCGCAGCTCACCGCCGCAGGCGCCGCAGCTCTCGGGTGCCGCTGCCGGGTCCTCAGCGACGTAGGTCTCCTCGCAGGCGTCGCAGTACCAGACGGGAATCCGGTGGCCCCACCAGAGCTGGCGCGAGATGCACCATGGGCGGATCTCGCGCATCCATTCGAGGTAGACGCGCTTCCACTGCCCTGGCGCGATCCGCACGCGGTCCTCCTCCACCGCCGCGATCGCCGGCGCCGCCAGCTCGTCCATGCGGCAGAACCACTGCAGCGAGATCAGCGGCTCGATTCGCTCACCGGAGCGGTGTGAGAAAGGGACGGAGTGGGTGTAGGGCTCTTCGGCGCTGAGCACGCCCTCCTCGCGCAGGGCAAGGACCACCATCTCCTGCGCCTCCGCAGCGGTGAGACCGGCGAAGCGCTCCCCCGCCTCCTCGGTGAGACGGCCGTCGGGGCCGATCACGACGATCTCCTCGAGGCCGTGCTTGCGGCCGATCTCGAAGTCGTTGGGGTCGTGCCCGGGAGTGATCTTCAGCGCCCCGGTGCCGAACTCGGGATCGACGTGCTCGTCGGCGATGATCGGCAGGCGGCGCCCGACCAGAGGCAGGATGCAGTGCTGGCCGACGAGGTCGCCGTAGCGCTCGTCGTCGGGGTTCACGGCCACCGCGGTATCGGCGAGCATCGTCTCCGGCCGCACCGTGGCGACGGTCAGCACCCGCTCGGAGCCCTCGACCGGGTAATCGATCGAGTAAAGCGTGTCCTCGACCTCCCGGTTCTCAACCTCGAGGTCGGAGATCGCCGAGTGCGAGCCCGGGTCCCAGTTGACCATGTAGTTGTCGCGGTAGATGTAGCCCTTGTCGTAGAGCTGCTTGAAGACCCGGTAGACGGCCTTGACGTAGCCCTCATCCAGCGTGAAGCGCTCGCGCTCGTAGTCGCAGGAGGCGCCGAGCCGCTTGTACTGCTCGACGATCCGCGAGCCGTACTCCTCGCGCCACTCCCAGACCCGCTTGACGAACTCCTCCCGCCCCAGGTCATGACGCGAAACGCCTTCGGCCCGCAGCATTTTCTCGACCACCGACTGCGTAGCGATCCCCGCGTGGTCAGTCCCCAGAATCCAGAGCGAATTCCGCCCCCGCATCCGGTTCATCCGCACCAACGCGTCCTGCATCGAGCCATTCAACGCGTGCCCCATATGCAGCGCCCCGGTCACATTGGGCGGCGGAATCACCACCGAAAAATTCTCCTCAGGCGCACCTTCCGCCTCGGGGTGGAAGTATTCAGCGTCCATCCATTCCGCAAAAATCCGCGCCTCGATCTCCGTCGGATCGAAGCGGGTCTTTTCCTCAAGCTTTTGGCGCTGGGCGGCGTCCACGGGGCGAGTCTAGATAGGCGGGGCCGCAGGGGTGGTGATGCCCTTCCCGAAAAGCCGTCGCGCAGCTGGGGCGGATAGGCGCTTCGTGGCGTGGTCGCTTGAGCTTTCCGGAAAGGGCATCACCACCCCTACCGCGCACGACTAGCTCGACGCCACGCGGACGCCGACGGACTCAAGAGCTGCTGGCGAAGCCCGGACCCTTGGGGCTTCCGCGGAGGGCCGTGGGCTCATGAAGCTTCTGGCGAGAAGCCGCGTGCTGGTCGGAGGGGTCGGGTGCCCCTCTCACGAAAGCTCAAGGGACCACACTACGAAGCACCTATCCGCCCAGCTGCGCGACGGCTTTCGGGAGAGGGGCACCCGACCCCTCCCCACCACTACGCAGATTCCTCGCTCAATTCCTCACTGATGTCGCCAATGTCCTGCGGCGCAGCCTCGGTCACCAGCGTCGGCCGGCGTCCTTGCTCGATGGTCTCCTTGGTGACCACGCACTTGGTGACGTCCCTGCGCGAAGGCAGTTCAAACTGCACGTCCAAGAGCGTCTCCTCGAGGATCGAGCGCAGCCCGCGGGCGCCGGTCTCGCGTTCGAGCGCCTTGTTGGCGATCGCCTCGAGGCTGTCCTCGGCGAAAACGAGCTCGATCTCGTCGAACTCGAAGAAGCGCTGGAACTGCTTGGTCAGCGCGTGCTTGGGCTCGGTCAGGATCGTGATCAGGTCGTCGCGGCTGAGCTGGTGGATCGCGGCGACGACCGGCAGGCGGCCGATGAACTCGGGGATCAGGCCGTATTCCATCAAGTCCTCAGGCAGTACCTGCTCGAACCACTCGCCCTTGTCCTCCTTGTCTTCGCGCGAGGAGATCGCGGCGCCGAAGCCGACCCCGCGGTCGCCGACGCGGTTCTCGATCACCTTGTCGAGTTCGGCGAAGGAGCCGCCGCAGATGAAGAGGATGTTGGTGGTGTCGATCGTGAGGAACTCCTGGTGGGGGTGCTTGCGCCCGCCCTGCGGGGGCACCGAGGCAGTGGTTCCCTCGAGGATCTTCAGCAGCGCCTGCTGCACGCCTTCACCGGAGACGTCACGGGTGATCGACGGGTTGTCTGCCTTGCGCGCGATCTTGTCGATCTCGTCGATGTAGATGATTCCGGTTTCGGCCTTTTTGACGTCGTAGTCGGAGGCCTGGATCAGCTTCAAGAGGATGTTCTCGACGTCCTCACCGACGTAGCCGGCCTCGGTCAGCGCGGTCGCGTCGGCGATCGCGAAGGGGACGTTGAGGATGCGGGCAAGCGTCTGGGCGAGCAGCGTCTTGCCGCAGCCGGTCGGGCCCAGCAGCATGATGTTCGACTTCTGCAGCTCGACCTCGACCTCCTCGGACTGGGCGATCTGGACGCGCTTGTAGTGGTTGTAGACGGCTACCGAGAGGGCGCGCTTGGCGGCGTCCTGGCCGACCACGTACTCCTGCAAGACGTCGTGGATCTCACGCGGCTTGGGCAGGTTCTCCAGCTCGACGGCGGCCGCGGCAGGAGTCAGCTCCTCGTCGATGATCTCGTTACAGAGGTCGATGCACTCGTCGCAGATGTAGACACCGGGACCTGCGATCAGCTTCTTGACCTGCCGCTGCGACTTACCGCAGAAGCTGCAGAGGAGTTGCTCGTTCGAATCTGTCGGCCGTGCCAGCGGAATCCCCTCCTTAGGGGCAGTGGGTTTTGCCTCCGGCCCGCGCCCCAAAGCTTAAAGGGAGCATCAAGCCGGCCTCTCGGTGCGGTCGTTTACTGCGTGACCGCCCCCGTCCCTCCCCGTGACCGCAAACAACCAGGCACGCCTGGCCTATGGTGGAGCCGTGGAGCCAAACCCCCGGATCGAGCCGGTCACCGAGGCACAGTTCGAGCAGTTGCTACCCCTGATCGCCGCCTACCAGCGCTTCTACGAGGTCGAGGCGATCGATACAGAGCGCAACCGAGCCTTCTTCGCCCGTTTCATCGCCCCCAGCGACGACGGCCTCCTGCTCGGCGCCTGGCGCAACGACAACCCCCTCGCCTACGCCTGCCTCTACTGGCACTTCACTTCGCTAGTGCCAGCCGAGACCGTCCTAATGAACGACCTCTTCGTCACCGCAGACGCACGCGGCCAAGGAGTCGGCCGCGCCCTGATCGAAGCCAGTGCAACCGTCGCCCGCAAACGAGGCGCCCACCACCTCGAGTGGGCCACAGCCCCCGATAACACGACCGCCCAACGCCTCTACGACGCTACGGGCGCCACGCCCAGCACCTGGGTCGAGTACGAGCTAGAGCTCTAAAGCGCCGGGGTCCATCAACCGGACTGGCTCCCGACGAATGAAGCTGCATGTTGACGGAGGGTCAGGTGCCCCTCTCGCAAAAGCTCAGGGACCACGCCTCGAAGCACCAGGTGCGACGCAGCTGCGCGACGGCTTTGGCGGGAGGGGCACCTGACCCTCCCCCGCCACCACGCAGCTTCATCCCGGCAGCTAGGCGGGGAGGGGCCATCAGCTAGCCCCTCCCCGATGTTCCTGCCTGCCGGGCGCTTTAGAAGTGGACGATCGGGATGATCAGGATCGCGACGATGTTGGCAACCTTGATCATCGGGTTGATCGCCGGACCGGCCGTGTCCTTGTAGGGATCGCCGACGGTGTCGCCGGTGATTGAGGCCTCGTGGGCCAATGTGCCCTTGCCGCCGTGGGCACCGTCCTCGATCAGCTTCTTGGCGTTGTCCCAGGCGCCGCCGCCAGCGGTCATCGAGACCGCGGCGAAGAAGCCGACGACGATGACGCCGATCAGCAGGCCGCCGAGGGCGTCGACACTGAGCAGGCCGACGATGACCGGTACGACGATCGGGATCAGCGCCGGCAGGATCATCTCCTTCTGTGCTGCCAGGGTGACGATGCTGACCGTCTTGGCGTAGTCGGGCTTTTCGGTGCCCTCCATGATCCCCGGGTGCTCGCGGAACTGCTCGCGCACCTGTTCAACCACCTGACCGCCAGCGCGGCCGACGGCCTCGATCGCGAAGGCAGCGAAGAGGTAAACCATCATGCCGCCGATGATCAACCCGATCAGCACGTCGGGACTGGAGAGGTTGAAGAGACTGTTGAGATCGAAGCCAGCCGGCGCTTCGCTGCCCAATTCGCTCTTGAACGCCGCGAAGAGCACAAGGGCGGCTAGCGCGGCGGAACCGATCGCGTAGCCCTTGGTCACGGCCTTGGTCGTGTTGCCGACCGCGTCGAGTGGGTCGGTGACGTTGCGGACGTCCTCCGGCAGCTCGGCCATCTCGGCGATGCCGCCGGCGTTGTCGGTGATCGGCCCGAAGGCATCGAGGGCGACGATCAGGCCACAGAGCGACAGCTGTCCCATCACGGCGATGCCGATGCCGTAGATGCCGGCAAGCTCGTTGGCGCCGAGGATCGCCAGGGCGATCACCAGAGCCGGAGCGGCGGTCGACTGGAAGCCCTGAGCCAGTCCCTGGATGATGTTCGTCGCGTGACCGGTCTCCGATGCCTGGGCAATCGTCTTGACCGGGCGGAAACGGGTCGACGTATAATATTCAGTAATCACAAAGAGCAGACCGGTAACTGCAACTCCAATCACTGCGCAGAGCCAAAGGTCAGTCGTCGTGATCGCCTTGGCGCCGGCATCGAGGCCAAGCCGCACCGGGTCGCTCATCAGCCAGTCGGTAATCGGGTAGAAGGCCGCGATCGAGAGGATCCCGGCAGCAATCACGCCGGTGTAGAGCGCACCCTCGACCCGGTCGGTTTTGGTCCGCACCAGCAGCGCCCCGACGATCGAGGCGATGATCGCGACGGCGCCGATCACCAGCGGGTAGATCGCCACCTCACGGGAGAATTCGCCACCCGCGCCGGAGAAGGTGAGCACGCCGAGCAGCATCACGGCGACCGAGGTGACCGCGTAAGTCTCGAAGAGGTCGGCGGCCATGCCGGCGCAGTCGCCGACGTTGTCGCCGACGTTGTCGGCGATCACGGCCGGGTTGCGCGGGTCGTCCTCGGGGATCCCCGCCTCGACCTTGCCGACCAGGTCGGCGCCGACGTCGGCGGCCTTGGTGAAGATGCCACCGCCCAGCCGGGCGAAGACCGAGATCAGCGAACCGCCGAAGCCGAGGCCGACGAGCGCGTCGACGGCCTCCTTGTCGGAGCTACCGGTGATCACGAGCAAGCCGAAGTAGCCGGCGACGCCGAACAGCGCCAGGCCGACGACGAGGAGGCCGGTGACCGAGCCGCCCTTGAAGGCGACGTCGAGCGCCGGCGGCACGCCACCGCGGGCCGCCTCGGCGACGCGCGAGTTGGCCCGCACCGAGACGTTCATCCCGATGAAGCCGGCGGCTCCCGAAAGGATGCCGCCGAGGACGAAGCCAAGCGCGGTCTTGTAGTCCTGCAGGAGCCAGAGCACGATCGCGATCGGCACTGCGACCGCGGCAATGATCGTGTACTGGCGGTTGAGGTAGGCCTGTGCGCCTTCCTGTACCGCTCCTGAGATTTCCTGCATGCGCTCGTTGCCTGGCGACTTCGAAAGCAGGCGCTGGGTGATGATCAGTCCGTAGACAACGGCCGCCCCGGCGCAGACAAGCGCGACAACGACTCCGTATTCGGTCAAAAAGCTGGTCAAGTTAGGTCCTCCGGCTGGTTTCTAAGCGGCGCGGGAGTCTATATAGACGAGCGGCGAACGCGCTCGCAGAGCGAACCTAGGCGTGCTTCGCACCTTGAGGCGAGGCGGTGTAGGTGCGCTTCGTCTCGGCCACCGCGTCGCGATAGATGTCCTCGATCGAGACACCGGCGTCGAGCGCCTCGCGGGCACGCTGGGCGCCGTTGCGGGTCGGCAGGTCGACCTCGATGCCAAGCTGTGTGCGCGCTGGCTCGGTCCAGGCGAGCAACTGCTCGAGCGCCGCTGCTGCCTCGATCTCCTCACCGCGGCGGAAGTCGATCAGGCGACCGCTCATACCGTGGCGGATCGCCCGCCAGAGGTTCTCCTCGATCTCGCGATCGCGCAGCGGAGCGCCGTTTCCTTCGTATCCGTGCTCGTCGTAGTCCAGCGCCGCCTGGGCGATACAGGCCGAGATCAAGCCTGCCAGGGCGAAGGACTCCTCGCCGCGCGTCTGGGCATCGCAGATCCGCACCTCGACCGTGCCGAAGGAGTGGTGAGGGCGCACGCTCCACCAGAGCTGGGTCGACTCGACCGCCGAGCCGGTGCGTTGCAGCATGGCGACGAAATTGGCGTAGCTGGCCCAGTCGACGAACGGGCTGGGCACGCCACAGCGAGGGAAAGTGCGGGTGAAGATCTCGGTGCGGACCGTGTGCAGGCCGCTGTCGCGGCGGTCGAGGAAGGGTGAGTTGGCCGAGGCGGCAAGCAGCAGGGGCAGCAGCTCGCGCAGCCGATCGCAGACGGCAATCGCGCGATCCGCCCCGCGCACGCCCATGTGCACGTGCATGCTCCAGGTGTTGTTGCGCTGGGCGACCCAGCCGAGTTCGTGGCGCAGGCGGTTGTAGTGCGGCGTGTCGATGATCCGCTGATCCAGGTAGTTGGCCCAGGGATGCGTCCCGGTCGCCCCAAGCGCCAGGCCCATCTCCTCGACCAAACTGAAGAGCCGACTGCGGCGCTGACGCTGCAGGACAATCGCCTCGGCAAAGCTCTCCGCCCGTCCGGAGCGGATCTCGACCTCGGAAGCAATCAGCTCGCCGGCAGCCGACTCGGCCAGAACCTCATCGTCCTGACAAGCGGCGTAGACATCCTCGAAGCGGTGCTCGAGCTCGAGTGTCGCCGGGTCGAGGATCGCGAACTCCTCCTCGAGGCCGATCGTGAAGTCGGTCGAGGACTCGAACGTCTCCCGAGCGCGGTCGAGGTCCAGGGACAAGGGTCAGCTCTTAGGTCAGGTAGAAGTAGAGCGCGTAGAGCAGGTCGACGGCGGGGCTCGAGGTGTGGACCGTCACCTCCGGCGGCACCTGCAGCAGCTGCTCGGAGTAGTTGAAGATGATCTTGACGCCGGCCTCGACCAGGCGGTCCGCCACGGCCTGCGCAGCCGCAGCCGGCACGGCGAGCACGCCGACGACGATCTCCTGCTCGGTGACGATCTCCTGCAGCTCGCCGAAATCGCGCACGCGCAGGCTGCCGACTTCGCTGCCGACGACCTCTGAGTCGACGTCGAACATGGCGACGATCTGGAAACCGTGGTCGGCGAAGATGTCGGAGCTGGCGATCGCCTGGCCGAGGTTGCCGGCGCCGAAGAGGGCGATGTTGTGCTGGCCCGAGGTGCGCAGGATCTTGCGGATCTCGCCGACCAGCGACTCGACGTTGTAGCCGACGCCGCGCTTGCCGAACTTGCCAAAGCCGGAGAGGTCGCGGCGGATCTGGGTCGGGTTGATGTGCGTGTACTCGGAAAGTTCCTGCGAGGAGATCGTTTCGCGACCCATCTTGCGGGCCTGGGTCAGCACCTGGAGATAGCGGGAAAGCCGCGCCGCGACGCCGAGGGAGAGCCGCTCGCCATCGACGATCAGCCCGTTGGCCGCATCCTGCTCTTCGATCAAGGCGCTCACGCCCCCACAGTATCGAGCCTCGCCCGCACCGCTGCCTCGTCGAGGATCAGCTCTGAAACCATGGCGCCGTCGATCTCGACCACTGGGATCTTCTCCAGTAGGCGGCGTAGGAGCAGCTCCTCGCTCTCGATGTCGACCTCCTGCAGCTCGAATTGGTAGCCCTCTTTGTGGAGGGCGACGAGCGCCTCGATCGCCTCCTCGCAGAGATGACAGCCAGGGCGCGAGTAGACGACCACCGTGCTCATGCAGCCGCCCGCTTGGGCGTGGGAAAAGCGTCATAGGAGAGGTAGTCGGGATACGGGATTTGCTCGGCGAAGCGCGCTGCTGAGCCGATCATCGCCGCGTTGTCTGTGCAGAGCGTGATTGGCACCAGCTTCAGCGGCAGGTCGCGTCGCTCGCAGAGATCAGCGACCGCATCGCGCAGCGGGCCGTTGGCCGCCACCCCGCCGCCGAGGGCCACCGCATCCCAATCCCCCCGCTTCAGCGCCCGCTCCAGCTTGGCCGTGAGCTGGCCGACCGCAGCGGCCTGGAAGCTGGCGGCTAGGTCGGCACGGCGCTCCTCGACCCCATCGGGCCCGAGGTCACGACAGAGGTAAACCAGGGCCGTCTTGAGGCCGCTGAAGCTGAAGTCCAGACCCGGGTCGCGGCCCATCGCCACCGGCATCTCGAAGACAGAGGGATCGCCCTCCCGCGCCAGCTTTTCCAGGGCCGGACCGCCGGGATAGCCGAGGCCGAGCATCCGCGCCACCTTGTCGAAGGCCTCACCGGCGGCATCGTCGAGCGTCTGCCCGAGTAGCTCGTAGCCACTGTGGTCACGCACGCCGGCGAGCAGAGTGTGGCCGCCACTGGCAACCAGACAGAGAAAGGGCGGCTCAAGAGGCTCGGGCTCGAGGAAGTTAGCGGCGACATGTCCCTGCAGGTGGTCGACCGGGATCAGCGGCAGCCGTCGCGGCGCCGCGATCGCCTTGGCGGTACTGACGCCGACCAGCAGGGCGCCAATCAGGCCCGGCCCGGCCGTAACCGCGACTGCCTCGATCTCATCGAGGGAGACGCCGGCCTCGGCGAGTGCCGCCTCGACCACCGGCGTGGCGAGCTCGAGGTGGTGGCGCGAGGCCACCTCGGGCACGACGCCGCCAAACTGCGCGTGGGCCGCGGCCTGCGAGGAGATCACATTGGAGAGCATGTGGGCGCCGTCCAGCACCGCGGCGCAGGTGTCGTCGCAAGAGGTCTCCAGAGCAAGGATCAACATCGATTCCGCCCGCGTGCTCTGCTCTTGCTCATTCGCACTAATGATCACCGGCAATCTTGCTCATTCGCGTCCGCGTCCGCCGCGGGCGGGTGGTCTTTTCAATCGAGCCACATGATCAGGGCGTCCTCACCGTTGTCCTGGTAGTAGCGAGGACGCACTCCCGCCGAGCGGAAGCCGAGCCGTTCGTACATCGTGATCGCCGGCTGGTTCGAGACCCGCACCTCGAGCGTGAACGGCAGACTTCCTCCCCCCTCCTCGACCAGCTTGCCGATCAGGCCGCGGGCGACCCCGCCGCGGCGGCGCTCGGGGGCGACCGCGACGTTCATCAGGTGCCAGACCTGGTCGTAGCGCGAGCAGACCAGGTAGCCGACCAACTCATCGTCGACCGTCGCCGCCAGGCAGATGCCAGACGGCTTGGAGAGCTCGAGCACGAACATCGCCAAAGACCAGGGAGTCGGGAAGGAGCGCCGCTCGATCGAGATCACTGCCGGCAGGTCGCTGTAAGCGAGCCGGCGGATCTTGCCCGCGGCGGCTGTCTTACTCGGCTCTCTTGGAAGTGTCTCGCTCACGCCATCGCTGCGCATCGGGTGGTCTCAAATAGATCGGATCGAGGGAATCGCCACCCCCATACCCGGCAGCCTCCGCGAGGGCACAGATGTGCCGGGCGGAGACCCGGTGCACAGGGTCTGCATCGTCGGGAATGTCGACGCCCCGATCCGCCAGCTCCTGGCGAAATCGTACCGCCCCCGAACCCGCTGCCAGAACCGGCGTAGACAACTCGGCAAGTCGGCCGGCGAGCACCTCCGGAGCGGCCACGAACGGCTCCCAAAGCTGTTCACCGGTCAGCGAGTAGAGCGCAGCGAAGATCTCGCCGCGGCGCGCGTCCAGCACGGACAGGTTGACACCGTCGCTTTGCTCGGTCATCGCGCGCCCGAGCGCGTCGAGGGTGCAGACGCCACCGACTGGCACGCCCGTGCTGGCCGCCAGGCCCCGGGCCGTCGCCAGGCCGATCCGGATCCCGACGAAAGACCCCGGCCCGCGGCCAACGGCAATCCCCCCCACCTGCCCCCAACCACCGCTCGCCTCGGCCGCGCGCTCTACCTCGGCGAGCAGGGCAGTGGAGTGCCGCGGGCTTCCGTCGGCCGTCAGGCCGAGTGTCGCCTCGTGCAGAACCTCGCCGCCGCGGATCGCGCAGACGGCGGTGTCGGCGGTCGCCGTGTCGAAACCGACGACCACCATCTCCTGGGCGCCCAGCTCAGCCAGTGACCTGGAAGGCAAAGGAGCCGACGCGCTTGCCTTCCACGAACCAGGTGACGCGGTGCTTGCCGGGGATGTTGGAGGTCACCTTGTTGACGTAGAGCGTGCCCTGCGTGGCCGGCTGAGCTTTCGCGCAGATGTTTTTCCCGGTCGGGAACTTGACGCAGACGCTGTAGTTGACGTCGCCCTTGAGACTCTTGAAGAAGGCGCCCTTTTTGGCTTGCTTGGGGCACTTGTGCGCCGGCTTCGCGTTCTGGGAGACGCCGCAGGCAACGTAGTGCTTGTAAGCGGCAGCACCGGCCGTCGCCGTCGTCGCGCCTGCCAGCAGTGCTACCGCCAGCAGCATCGCGCCCAGCGTCTTGATTCCCTTCATTCCGGCGTCCCTCCGTTCGCGTTTCGACCGTTCTTCGATGCTACATGCACCGCCCCCTCTCAAACACGGCTATTTGCGGGCGGATGCGGCGGGCAACTCGATCTGGCGCCGATCGCCGCCGGCGTGCTCGAGGCGGACCGCCAACACACGACGGTCAGCCAGGACGGGTACGGCAACCGCGGGCCACTCGATGAAGGCGACGCCGTCCAGCCCCAGGTAGTCGTCGAGGAGGGCCGGGTCCTCCGCCTCGAGACTCTCGAGGCGGTAGAGATCGAGATGCGCGACCGGAAGGCGACCGCCCTCGTAGCGCTGCCCGATCGTGAAGGTGGGCGAGGTGATGGGCGCCTCGATGCCCAGCGCCCGGCAGGCGCCGCGAATCAGGGTCGTCTTGCCGGCGCCCACTTCGCCGCTGACGACGACGACATCACCGGGCGCGATCATCGCGGCGAGCTCGGCGCCCAGCGCTTCGGTCTCGGCGGCAGAGCCAGTAGTCGCGCTCACCCGAAGATGTCGAGCTGATCGTCCGTTGGCTGCGGCGGCGGCGCGGCGTCCTCCGCCGGCTCCTCGATCGGCTCTTCGGCCGGCACGGGCGGACCCATGGCGAGCAGGTCAGGCAGCGTGGCGAAGTCTTCGCGCAGCGTCTCCTTCACCGCCGGCGTGCGCAAAGCGGCCGCCGGGTGGAAGATCGGCAGCAGGAAGACGGTGCGACCGCCGAGCTCGTGCACCTGCGGCGTCCCCCTTACCTTGGTGATCCCGGCTGGGTTGCCGCTGAGCAGCTTGGTGGCGAAGTTGCCGAGGGTGCAGATCACCGTCGGCTCGATCAGTCGCACCTGCTCGAAGAGGTAGGGGCGGCAGGCCTCGATCTCCAGCGGCTGCGGATCGCGGTTGCCCGGCGGGCGGCTCTTCAGCACGTTGGCGATGAAGACCTCCTCGCGCGAGAGCCCGATCTCTTCCAACATCTGGTTGAGCAGCTGCCCCGCCCGGCCGACGAAGGGCAGCCCCTGGCGATCCTCTTCGGCCCCGGGCGCCTCGCCGACGAACATCAGGTCGGCGTTTGCGTCGCCGGCGCCGAAGACCGCCTTGGTCCGCGTCTCGTAGAGGGGGCACTTGGTGCAGGCCTTGACTTCGTTGAAGAGCGCGACGAGCTGCTCGCGCCGCTCCTCCGCGGTCGCACTCACTGGGCCCCTCCTTTCGCTCGCTTGCGCCTGGAGTCAGCAAGCCGCTCACCACGGGCCGTTTCCCGGTCGCGACGCCGCGATTCGTCCGACCTCACCGCTGCACCGCGCGGCTGCCGCCCCGCGGGCGAGACCGGCGAGAGCAACCGCCGCGTGTGGGTCGACGCACACTGTGGGCAGACAAGGCTGCGCGTATCGCTCGAGGTCAGCTCCTCGAAGCGCTCACCACAGTCCTCGCACTCGAACTCGTAGACGGGCATCCGTCGCCATCGTAGTTCGCGCCAACTCTTAAGGCAGCGGCTCCCAGTCCCAAGCCTTCGCCGACGTCAGGCTCTCCTGGTCCAGGTAGTGCCTGAACTCGGATAGCTCCGCCGGCTCTATGCCGTAGACGTGGTCGGGTTCGGGGAAGTGGGCGCTGCGGACCTCGGCTACGTACTGGTTCATGCCGGCGACCATCTGGTTGTGGATGTCGGCGTACTGCTTGACGAATTTGGCCATGCGGCCGGTGGTGATACCGAGCAGGTCGTGGAAGACGAGGACCTGGCCGGCGGTGGCGGGACCGGCGCCGATGCCGATCACCGGGATCTCGAGCTTCTCGACGATCGCCTCGGTGACGGCGGCCGGGACGGCCTCGAAGACGATCGCGTAGCAGCCGACCGCCTGCAGGGCTAGAGCGTCCTCGCAGAGCTGGATCGCGCTCTGGGCGGTTTTGCCCTGGGCTTTGTAGCCGCCGAGGGCGGTCGCGGTCTGCGGAGTGAGGCCGACGTGGCCCATCACCGGGATACCGGAGCGGACGATCGCGCGGGCGCGCTCGACCGAGATCCCCCCCGCCTCCAGCTTCACCGTCTGGCAGCCGGTCTCCTTGACCAGGCGCTGGGCGTTCTGGATCGCCAGCTCGTTGCTCGACTCATAGCTACCCATCGGCATGTCGCCGACCATCAGCGGCGTCCTCAGACCACGGCGCACGGCCTTGCCGAGGACCAGCATCTCCTCCAGCGTCACCGCCTCGGTGCCACTGTGGCCGAGCACGACGTTCGCCGCCGAGTCGCCGACGAGGACAACGTCGACCCCAGCCTCCTCCGCCACCTTGGCCGAGGGGAAGTCGTAGGCGGTGACCATCGCGATCGGTTCGCCTTTCTCCTTCATCTCGGCCAGCCGCGGCAAGCTCACCGGCGGTCGGTCGGTCGGCGGTGGCGCAGTGTGAGAGCGGGCGCCGGAGCTCATCAGGCGATCTCCGCTTCGACCCCGGGCTGTTCGGCAAGCAACACCTCGGGATGGCTGTCGACGGCGACGATCTCGTTCTCGTCGTCGACGTGGACGACAACCGGGGAGTAGGCCTCGAGGTCCTTCTCATCGTAAGCACCAAAAGAGGCGACGATGATCTTGTGGCCGGGCCGGGTCAGGTGGGCCGCGGCCCCGTTGACCTGCATCGTGCGCGAGCCGGGCTCGCCGTCGATCACGTAAGTGACGAAGCGGGCGCCGTTGTCGATGTCCCAGACGTGGACCTGCTCGTTGGTGATCAGGTCGGCGGCGGCCATCAACTCGGTGTCGATCGTGATGCTGCCGATGTAGTCGACGTCACAATCGGTCACCGTCGCCCGGTGAATCTTGGACTTGAGCATCTGCCTCTGCATCAGTTCTCCTGTCAGCTCATGTGGTCAAGGGTCAAGGCTCGATGAGGACGTTGTCGATCAGGCGAGCACTACCCACCTGGGCGGCGATCGCGATCAGCACCGGCCGGCTGCCCAGCTCGGTGACGGGGGAAAGATCTTCGGCGTCGCGGGCCTCGAGGTACTCGGGCTCGATCCCGGCTGCGCTCAACTCGGCCCGGGCTGCCTCGAGCGCGGCGGCGAGGCCCTCCGCCGTCGCGGTCAGCTCGGCGGCCGCAAGCGCCCGCGAGAGTGCGGTCGCGCGGCGGCGGTCAGTTGGCTCCAGGTAGGCGTTGCGCGAGCTCATCGCCAGGCCATCGGGCTCGCGCACCGTCGGCAGCACCTCGATGCGCAGCGGGAAATCGAGGTCGCTGACCATGCGACGAATAACGGCCACCTGCTGCGCGTCCTTCTGGCCGAAGTAGGCGACGTCCGGCCCGACCGAGTTGAAGAGCTTGGCGACAACAGTGGTGACGCCGCGGAAGTGCTCGGGCCCGCGGCGCGAGGGATCGCCGTCGAGCACGCCGGTCAGGTCGCCCTCTACCGCGACGTAGGTGGCGAAGCCATCGGGGTAGACGCCCTCTACAGGCGGCGCGTAGACGAAGTCGGCGCTGGCCTCGGCCGCCAGCCTCAGATCGCGCTCCTCGTCGCGCGGGTAGCGGTCGAGATCCTCGCCCGGCCCGAACTGAGTCGGGTTGACGAAGAGACTCATCACGACGACGTCGCACTCGGCACGGGCGGCGCGCAGGAGCGAGAGATGGCCCTCGTGGAGGTAACCCATCGTCGGCACCAAGCCGATCGAGCTGCCCTCCCGGCGAAACGGCTCTAGGGCAGCACGAAGCCGATCCTTGCCGCGAAGGAGCTTCACGTCGCCTTGTGCGTGTGCGGGAGCGAGTTCGACGAGATCCATTTGGTCCATGCCCTTCGGGTCACGGCCGTCTGCCGATTATAGGGACAGGCGCGCGTCTTTACGACGCCTTGGTCACAGAAGGCAGGATTCCCTCAACAAACGGCGATGAGGGTCGCTACTCGCCGAGCCAAAAGGCCAGCTCGCGCTGCTTTGCCGCGGCGTCCGTGCCGCTGTAATAGGCCTCCTGCCAGGCTTTCCCGTCTTCGGGGCCCTCCCAGTCCTTGCCCGCCGCCTTCGCCTTGTGGGAACGGACGTAGCGCCAGCGATAGGCGTTGTAGACGGAGATGATGTGGGTCGCGTAGGCAGCGGCTAGCTGCGGCACTTCCGTGATCAGGTTGAGGTTGTCGTCGTTCTTGCTACTAGCCCGCGGGCCGAGGTTGTGCGAGCCCGTCATCACCACTGGCTTCGGCCCAAACGGATCGAGAACGACGACCTTGGAGTGGATCATCACCAGGCTGAGCCGGTCGATCTCTTTTTCCCAGGCAGCGAAGCGCGAGTCGACCTTGCTCGGCAGGACGATGTCGGGGTCTGCCTCGTCAAGTTGGCCACGGTGGATTAGGCCGACCAGGGCCGGGTCTTTGGAGCCGGCCTCGGGATCCTGGTTGAGAATTCCGTGGACGTAAAGCGAGTCGCCGCCATCGGCTTCATCGGCGCCGACCCGGTCCATGATCGCGTTGAAGAGGGTGTCTTTGCGGCCCGGGTTGAAGAACTCGAAGAGGATGCCGCGCTCGGCCGCCGCGATCAGCCCGCGCGCCTCGGCGAGGTCGACTTCTTTGTGCACCGGCACGAACCAGGTGCCAACGCTGCCTTTGCCCACCGACGCGGAGCGTTTCGAGTCGTTGCCATCGACCAGTTTCGGCGGGAACTCATCACCCGATTCCAGCAGCGCGTCCCACTGCGCTTTGTAGTAAGCGGCGATGTCGGCGCTCTCGATCCGCAGGCCGTTGTTGACCTGTGTGCAGAGCCCGGTCATCGTCCAGTTGGTCGAACCGGTCCAGGCCAGCCGCGGCGAAGCCGCCGGCTCACAGGCGACGAGGAACTTGTTGTGGGCGAGGCGACTGCCGGTCATCCGCTTGTGTACGTCGACTTTGGCTGTCTCGAGGGTCTCGCGCGCCTCTTTGTTCTCGTCGCCGTCGTGGTCGGTGCCGTTGGCGAGGATCACGTGCGCGCGCGGTCCCAGGGCACACAGGTCTGCGACCAGCTCGGGGTCGTCGAGCTCGAACAGCGCCGCGTAGATCTCCGCCTTTGGGCTCGACTTTGCGTCGGTGAGCACCCGGCGCAGCGCCGGCCGCAATTCGCCGGAGAGGTATTCGCGGGTGATGTTTCCCGGCGTGGCGATCATCGTTCTCAGCTTTTTGCCCCACGGTTCGTCGCCTTTGAGGCGCCGCGCGACCGATTGGGTTGCCAGCACCCCGCGGTTGAAATAGGCGGAAAAGCCGTCACCGCAATCGGCGGTCACCGCGACGGGATCGCTCCACGGACTGGCCTTGTCGGTGAGCTCTTTGAGCGCGCCCGCTTTGCCCACCACCGGCACCACCCTGTAGCTGACGGTTTCACCCGAGCGAGCGAGCACGTCCGCCCAGGCGAATTTCTGGATCGGCCACTCGTTGCTCGGCCGGTGCTCGCCGGGTTTGTGCTCTTCCCCGGCGAAGGGGATGAAGGTGTGGACCGGCTCCTCCTCCCCGCCTTTGGGTTTGCGGTACAGGGCGAAGCCGCGACAGTCAACGATCGCTTTCGCGTACCGCCAGACGACGTAGGTGTCGTCGCAGTTGGCGTGAGCGATGATCGAGATCGGCTCGCTCATCCGCCCACTCCCAGGCGACGACGCGCCAGCGAGCGGAGTCGCGAGCGAGTCCTGCGCAGCGCAGCGACGAAGCCGATCGCGGTCAGGTATATCGCGGCCGGACCGCCAAACGAGAGCAGCGTCTCCTCGATCGGCACGCCGGCGATGTGAGCGGCCAGCACGCTCACCGCCTCAGTCGTAGGTTACGAGCGAGAGGCGCTCGAAGTGGAGGATGTCGCCGACCTCCTCGTCGCGCACGTTGGTCGGCACGACGGTGACGCCAAACTCGGACTTGCCATCCGCGATCGCGCGCCTGACCGCCTCGGTTACGGTCACTGCCATCGACTGCAACCCGAGGTGGTGGACGCTGCGGTAGTCGAAGGGGTGAATTGGCCCGGCCGGGACCTCGCAGTGGCCCTCGTCGCCGAGGCATGGGCCGTGTCCGAAGACGTAAAAGGAACCGGCGTAGCCGGCATCGAGCTCCAGCGGCGTGGCGGAGGTCGCGTCAGGCGCGTCGAAAAAGATCCGGCCCTCATAAGAATCGCCGCGATGGCCGACGCCGTGAAACTGCAGATCCGCACGCTTGAAGTCAGGCTGTCCCTCCCAGACCGGAACTGCAAATGGCTTATCGGGCGGAGTCGAGTAGCGATCCATCAGGGTTCGACCTCCCGGCTTGCGGTGCTCGCCGCGTAGTCGTAGCCGAGCGCGTGAGTGTCGAGAACGTCGCCGACCGTGAGGTCGAGGCCGCCGCGCAGGATCTTGTTCCAGATCCCCGGACGCGGACCGCGAGCCGAATGCAAGTCCTGCCAGAGGTACCAGAGCCGGTCGATCATCGTGTGGTGCGCCCAGAAAAGCGGGTCGTAGGCGGCAAGCGCAACGATTCCCATTGAGCCCCTAACCCAGCCGTGCACCTTGTTGTGGAGCTGAACCTCCAGCGTCTTCGAGAAGTAGTCGAAGTCTTTGATTTCAAGAATTGCTTTGACTTCCGCCCCGGTCGGCAGAAGATTCGGCGCTCCGGGCTGGCGCCAAGTGCTCGCGGGCATACCCGCCGCTTCTACCTGCGCGACAATCGACGGCGGGAAGTCGGCGCCGGCAAGTGGGTTCAGTTCGCCGCTGATGTCCTCGTAGATCGTGGGGAGGCCGGCGCCGGAGCGCGTCGCGGTCCAGTCCCACCAGGGCAAAGTCGCGGCCGGAACTTTCGTCTGCAGAGCGAGCTCGAGCCGGTAGAGATACGCCCTGTGCCAGGGCAGAAAGAGGTTGTCGTATCCGCTTTCGGGCGAGTGCTCACATTTGTTCTTCGGCGCGCCGTGCAGTTCAGCCCAGAACCAGAAGCCGTTGGTGTCGCTCAGTTTCTTGATCTCGGCAAACCCTTTGCGCAGGGCTTTGAGCTGATCGGACCGCAGCTTCTCGGTGCTCTTGCGGTGACGAACGCGGGGCGTCGTCAGGATCGGGGATCGGAGTGGAGTCGCCAAGGCGCCCCGAACCTATTCCAGACAATTTAAATTTGTCAAGTATTACTTAGTAAACACACCGTTATGCGTACACAGTCAGGAATCGCCCACCCGGCCGATCGGCTTTGCCGGTACCCCGGCGGCGATCGTTCCGGCGGGAAGGTCACGTGTCACCACCGAGTTCGCGCCGATCACACAGCGGTCGCCGATACTCACTCCACTGGTCACCACGCAGTTGACCCCGAACCAGCAGCTGGAGCCGATCTTGACCGGGCCCTTGCTGGTGAACCCCTGCTGGGTGACCGGGGTATCGGGATCGTCGAAGCGGTGCGCCGAGTCGCCGATGAAGCAGCCGTTGGCGAACATCGTGTGATCGCCGATCTCGATCAGCTCCAGGGCCGCCAGCATCGTGTTGCGGTTGAGAAAGCAGTCGGCGCCGATCTGGATCCGTGCCTTGGGCGCCAGCGTCAGCCAGCAGCCGGGCTCTAGCAGCGTGCCTTCGCCGATGCGCAGGCGGCCCTCATCGAGCGCCTCGAGCGCCTCGCCCTCGAGCGGCTGGCGGATGAAGAAGCCGCCGCGCGCGGCGTGGCGGGCCAGCCGCCAGCGCCGAGCAGGCCGCCGGTTGCGCTCGTACCAGCGCCGCTTCGCCCACCAGATGCGCCATCCCCTCTGCACCGGTCCATAGACTGACGCACGTGGCTGATCTACGCGGCGGCATCGACCTCGGCGGCACCAAGATCCAGACGGCGATCGTCTCCGCCGGTGGTGAGGTGCTCGCTGAAGCGCGCCACCCCACTCCCACCTCCGGAGGACCGGAAGACGTCGCCAAGGCGATGGAGGCCGCCCTGCGCGAGGCGGCGACCGCTGCCGATGTCGAACCGAGCGGGCTGCAGGGGATCGGTGTCGGCTCGCCGGGCGACGCCGACGGCAAGACCGGCGTCGTCAGCGGTGCCCGCAACCTGCCTGGCTGGGAGGGCAGCTTCCCGCTTGGAGAGACCCTCTCGCAGGCGCTCGGCGCACCGGTGCGGATCGGCAATGACGTTCAGGTCGCAACCGAAGCCGAGTTCCACCTCGGTGCTGGCCGCCAGTTCCAGAGTCTGATTGGCGTCTTCTGGGGAACCGGCGTCGGCGGCGGCATCGTTCTCGACGGCAAGCCCTGGCTCGGCCGTGGCGCGGCCGGCGAGATCGGTCATATGGTCGTCAAGCGCGGTGGCGCCAAGTGTCCCTGCGGGCGCAAGGGCTGCATGGAGGCATATGCCGGCCGCTCGGCGATGGAAGCCGAGGCGCGCCGCCAACATGAAGAGGGTGCGAAGACCGACCTCTTCAAGCTGATGCACAAGCACGACAAACCGCGGTTGACCAGCGGCATCTGGCAGCGTGCCCTGGACCACGGCGACGAGCTCGCCGAGAAGCTGATCGACCGGGCGATCGAGGCGCTCGGAACCGGAGTCGCCTCCGCGGTCAACCTGCTCGACCCCGAAGCCGTGATCATCGGCGGCGGCCTGGGCGTGCGCTTCGGCGAGCGCTACATGGACCCGCTAACCGCGGAGATGGACAAGCACCTCTTCGTCAACGAGCGGCCGCCGGCGATTCGGGTCGCCTCGCTCGGCGATCTCGGCGGCGCGATTGGCGCCTCGCTGCTGTTTGCCGAGTAGCGCTCTGCGCGCCGGGCACAAGCCTCTGAGCTAGACGCGCCCGGAACCCTGTCGCTGCTGGCGGGCGATGGCGTCGACGATCACGGCCAGCAGCAGGACCCCGCCGGTGACCATGAACTTGACCGCCGAGGAGAGCGCCAGCAGGTCCATCCCGTTGGAGATCGAGCCGATCACCAAGGCACCAAGCAGCGCCGTCCAGACCGAGCCCCGGCCGCCGAAGAGGCTGGTCCCCGCGATCACCGGTCCGGCGATCGCCAGCAGCAGCAGTTCGTTCCCGCCGGAGTTCTGGTTGACGGCGAGCAGGCGGGAGGCGGCCAGAATGCCGCCGATCGCCGCCATCGTGCCGGAGATCCCGAAGACCGCAACGCGGATGCGGTTGACGGGGATGCCGGCGCGGCGCGCGGCCTCGGCGTTGCCGCCGACGGCGAAGACGTGACGACCGAACCCGGTCCGCTTGACCACGTACTCCATCCCGACCACGAAGGCGAGCAGGATCATCACCGCCAGGGGCACGCCGCGATCGGAGTTGAGCACCGCGGTGGCGACGATCGTGATCACGGCAACCAGCCCGAACCTGAGCCCGAGCGCAGCGAGGTTCTCGCTGTCAAGCCCGGCCGCGACTCGTCGTCGATGCCCGAGGAAGAGGACGGCGCCGTAGAGCCCGATCACGATCGCGGCAAAGATCCAGCCCACCGTTTCGGAGTAGAAGGTATTGGCGAGACCGGTGATCACGGGATCGGTGAGGTTGATCGTGCCGGTCTGGCCAAGCACCTGCAAGAGCGCTCCCTGCCAAGCCAGCAGGCCAGCCAGGGTGACGACGAAGGAGGGGACGACGAAGCGGCTGAAGAGAGAACCCTGGAGCACGCCGATCACCATCCCGACCGCGACCGCGGCGGCGATCGCCAGGTAAGGGCTCCAGCCATGCTGGACGTTGAGAACAGCCATCACCGCCGCGGCGAGGCCACTGACAGCGCCGACCGAGAGGTCGATCTCGCCCAGCAGCAGCACGTAGACGACGCCGATCGAGATCAGCCCCGTTGCGGTGATCTGCAGCATCAGGTTGGTCAGGTTCTGCGCCGAGAGGAAGCGATCGTTCTCGAACTGGAAGATCGCCCAGATCAGTGCCAGGCCGATCACTACGCGCAACGAACCGAGGTCGCCTTGGATCAGCCGGCGAATCGTCTCCTTCGGCCGCGGTGCGATCTCGCTTTTGGCGCCCTCGGCGGTCGCGGAGGATGCGTCGCTCATGACTCCACCCCCTCCTCTTTCTCCTTGGCGCCATCGGAGCCGACGCCGGTGATCGCCGAGACGACGTGCTCCTCGGTCGTTGCGTCCGCCTCGAACTCGCCGGCGGCCCGACCGAGCCTGAGAACGACGATCCGATCAGCGACCTCGAAGACGTCGACCAGGTTGTGGCTGATCACGACGACGCCGAGATCGCGCTCGCGCAGCCGCCTGATCAGGGTGAGGACCTGCGCCGTCTGGGCGACCCCGAGCGCCGCCGTCGGCTCGTCCAGAAGCACCACCTTGGGCTCCCCCAGCAGCGAGCGGGCGACCGCGACTTGCTGTCGCTGGCCGCCGGAGAGGGTCCCGACCTCACTGCGCAGGCTCGGGATCGTCACCGCCAGGTTGGAAAGCAGCTCGCCGGTCTGGTGCTCCATCCGCGACTCGTCGAGCTGCCGCGAGATCGCCCCCGGACCAGGCGATACCTCCTCGCGGCCGAGGAAGAGGTTGGCGACGACGTCGAGGTTGTCGCAGAGGGCAAGGTCCTGATAGACCGTCGCTATCCCCAGTTCAGTCGCGTCCTGGGGCCTGGTTATCGAAACCTCCTCGCCGGCGAAGCGGATCTTGCCGGTGTCGGCGGCGTGAATGCCGGCGATCGTCTTGACCAAGGTCGACTTGCCGGCGCCGTTGTCGCCGACCAGGCCGATCACCTCGCCCGCGTGGACGGCAAAGTCGACCCGGTCCAGAGCTTGGACCGGGCCGAATTTCTTGCTGACTCCCTCCAACTCGAGGAGGGGAGCGCCATTGCTCATCTCAGCCTGAGATTCCAGCTTCTTTGCATGCCGTCTGGAACGCGCTCGTACAGAGTTCCTGGGCGCTGACGAACCCGTCAGCCACCACTGTGGACTTGACGTTGTCTTTGGTCACGGCGACCGGTTCGAGGATTGCCGAAGGAACCTTGGCCTTGCCGTTGTCGATTTCTTCCGTGACTTTGCTCTGTGGCAGTTCTTCGCCTTCGGCGAGGGCGATGGCGAATTCGGCGGCGATCGTGGCCTCTGGTTCGATTTCCTTGTAGACCGTCATGAACTGTTCGCCGCTGAGGATGCGCTGCAGTCCAGCCACCGTTGCGTCCTGTCCGGTGACGGGCTTTTCTTCCGGCTTGATCCCGGCGCCCTTCATCGCCGCGATCGCGCCGCCGCCGGTTTCGTCGTTGGCGGCGTAGATGGCGGCGAAGCCGTTGTTGCCAAGCGCGGTGATTGCCTGCTGGGCCTCACGCTGGGCGTTTTCCGCGCTCCAGCCGGGCGTGTCGTATTCCTTCGCGATTTTCACTCCGGTGGCATCGAACCCCTTGTGGGCGCCGGCCTTGAATCCGGCGGCGTTGGGGTCGGCCGGGTCGCCGTTGATCATGATGATCGGGCCGCTGGCGCTGCCGTCTTCTTTCAGCTTTTTCGCCAGCGTTTCAGCCTGAAGTTCGCCGACTCTTTCATTGTCGAAGGAGATATAGGCGTCAACTTCACCGTTTTCGATCAAGCGGTCGTAGCTGACTACCGGGACCCCCTGGGCCTGCGCCTTTTCGGCGATCGCCGCTGCCGACTTGGAGTCCATCGGATCTACAACGAGGACTTCTGCACCCTGGGTCAGGGCCGCTTCAGCCTGGCTCTGCTGCTTTTGCGCGTCGCCTCCGGCGTTGCTGTAGAGGACTTCACAGTCTTCGCACTGTTCTTCGACCGCTTTTTCGAAGTCAGGTCGATCGTTGGTTTCGTAGCGGGGCGTCTCGTTTTCCGGCAGGAGCAAAGCGATCTTGGTGCCACCGCCCCCACTGCTCCCGCCACAACCCGCGACAACCAGGACCAACGCGATCAATACACCCATGGGGATCGCGATTCGCTTCACCGCAGCTGAACCGGACATCAATTCCTCCTTTGTTGGCCCTGCGCCCAGTTCGACCATACCCCCCGCCCCGCGTTTTTATGCAGGGGTTTCCGCACTACGGCCAACACCCCGCCACCGCGGTGGCCATCGTGGCCAGGACAACAGAGCTAACTATTAGTAGGGATTGGCGAAACCCGGGTGTGCGGCTGGCGAGCGCCGGACCAAGCGGGACAAGGACGCAGGGAGGCCGAATAGCAGCGCTATTCGGCCGACTGAGGACGCCGTACCGCGCAGCGTCCGCCGCCGCCAGGCGTGCGCGGGGGTGTCGCCAATTCCTACTAAGCCGCGATCGGCTCGCGACGCTTGGCGCTACGGCGTTTGGGTTTGGCCGGTTTGACCAGCTCGGCGAGGAAACGGCCGGTGTAGGAGCCCGCCACCGCGGCGACCTCCTCTGGGGTACCGGTGGCAACCACCTCTCCCCCCTCTTCGCCGCCCTCGGGGCCAAGGTCGATCAGGTGATCGGCGGTCTTGATCACGTCGAGGTTGTGCTCGATCACGACAACGGTGTTGCCGGCGTCGACGAGGCGGCCGAGCACCTCGAGCAGGCGCTGCACGTCGGCGAAGTGGAGGCCGGTGGTCGGCTCGTCGAGGATGTAGAGGGTGTTGCCGGTGGCGACCTTGGAGAGCTCGGTTGCGAGCTTGATCCGCTGCGCCTCGCCACCCGAGAGCGTCGTCGCCGCCTGGCCGAGGCGGATGTAGTCAAGGCCGACGTCGTGCAGAGTGCGCAGGCGACGAGCGATCTTGGGCACGTTCTCGAAGAACTCGACGGCCTCCTCGACCGACATCTCCAGCACGTCACCGATGTTCTTGCCCTTGAAGCGAACCTCGAGCGTCTCGCGGTTGTAGCGCTTGCCGTGGCACTGCTCGCAGGGGACGTAGACGTCGGGTAGGAAGTGCATCTCGATCTTGATCTGGCCGTCGCCGCGGCAGACCTCGCAGCGCCCGCCCTTGACGTTGAAGCTGAAGCGCCCCGGTTTGTAGCCGCGCGCCCGCGACTCCTGGGTCTGGGTGAAGAGCTGGCGAATGTGGTCGAAGACGCCGGTGTAGGTGGCGGGATTGGAGCGCGGCGTGCGCCCGATCGGCGACTGATCGATGTTGATGATCTTGTCGATCTGGCTGAGCCCGTCGACGCCGTCATGGGCGCCTGGGCGCAGCTTGGCCTGATGCAGGCGGTTGGCGACCGAGTGGTGCAGGGTCTCGTTGACCAGCGTCGACTTGCCCGAGCCGGAGACGCCAGTGACGCAGCAGAAGACGCCAAGCGGCACGGCGACGTCGATGCCCTTGAGGTTGTGTTCGCGGGCGCCGCGGACGCGGAGGGCCCCGGTCGGCTTGCGGCGCTCCTCCGGTACCTCTATCCGGCGCTTTCCGGAGAGGTACTGACCGGTGAGGGAGGCCGAGTCCCTGGCGACCTGTTTCGGCGTTCCCGCCGAGATCACGTAGCCACCGTGCTCACCGGCACCCGGACCGAGGTCGACCAGGTGGTCGGCGGCCATCATCGTGCCCTCGTCGTGCTCGACCACAATTACCGTGTTGCCGAGATCGCGCAGGCGGTCAAGGGTGGCGATCAACTTCTCGTTGTCGCGCTGGTGCAGGCCGATCGAAGGCTCGTCGAGCACGTACATCACGCCGACCAGGCTGGAGCCGATCTGGGTCGCGAGGCGGATCCGCTGCGCCTCGCCGCCGGAGAGCGAGCGGGCCGAGCGACCGAGCGAGAGGTAACCGATGCCGACGTTCTCGAGGAAGGCGAGCCGTTCGGAGATCTCGCGCACGATCAGCCGCGCGATCGCCCGCTCGGTCTTGGTCATCTCCAGCTCGTTGATCCACTCCGAGGCGCCGCGCGCCGACTTGTCGCTGAACTCGGCGATGCTGATCCCGCCGACCTTGACCGCAAGGCTCTCCGGGCGCAGGCGGGCCCCTTTGCAGTCGGGGCACGGCTGCTCGGCCATATAGCTCTCGATCCGCTCCCGGTTTGACTCCGAGTCGGTCTCTTCGTAGCGGCGCTCGAGGTTGTTGACGATCCCCTCAAAGCGCACTTTGTAGGAGCGGCGGCGACCGAAGCGGTTGGTGTAGCTGACCTGGTGGCGCTCGGCACCGGTGCCGTAGAGGAAGACCTCTTTCTCCAGTTTCTTCAGCTTCGACCAGGGCTTGTCGGGATCGATCTCATAGGCCTCGGCGACGGATGCGATCAGCCGCTTCCAGTAGGCGGTGATGCCGCGGTTCCAGGGCTGCAGGGCTCCCTCGCCGAGCGAGAGCGTCGGATCGGGCACAACCAGCTCGGGATCGATCACACGCTGGAAGCCGAGCCCGTGGCAGCGCTCGCAGGCCCCGTGGGGTGAGTTAAAGGAGAAGATCCGCGGCTCCAGCTCCGGAATCGAGGTGCCGCAATTGAGGCAGGCGAACTGCTCGGAGAAGAGCAGCGGCTCGGCCTTCCCGTCGACCATCTCGACTTCGACCAGGCCGGCGGCGAGGCCGGCGGCGGCCTCGACCGACTCCGAGAGGCGCCGGCGCAGGTCCGTCTTCATCACCAGGCGATCGACGACGACGGCAACGTCGTGTTTGTATTTCTTGTCGAGGACGATCTCCTCGTCGAGCCGCCGCAGCTCGCCGTCGATTTTGACCCGCGAGTAGCCCTCGAGCCGCATCTGCTCGAAGAGCTTGCCGTACTCGCCTTTACGCCCACGCACGACCGGCGCCGTAACCATGAATTTGGTCCCCTCTTCGAGGGTCATCAGGCGATCGACGATCTGCTCCTGGGTCTGGCCGGTGATCTCAGCGCCGCACTCGGGGCAGTGCGGAACGCCGATCCGCGCCCAGAGCAGGCGCAGGTAGTCGTGGATCTCGGTCACCGTGCCGACGGTCGAGCGCGGGTTGCGCGAGGTCGTCTTCTGGTCGATCGAGATCGCCGGCGAGAGCCCCTCGATCGAGTCGACGTCGGGCTTCTCCATCAAGCCAAGGAACTGGCGCGCATAGGCGGAGAGCGACTCGACGTAGCGTCGCTGGCCCTCGGCGTAGATCGTGTCGAAGGCAAGGCTCGACTTGCCGGAGCCCGAGAGCCCGGTGATAACGATCAGCGCGTCGCGCGGCAGCTCAACATCAATGTCCTTGAGGTTGTGCTCCCGCGCCCCGGAGATGACAATGCGATCAGAAGCGGCCACTGCTGCCGATTCTACGCAGACGAACAGATGTTCCCCCCAATCCCCCGCAACGTCCGGGTTTTCCCCAACCCCCCGCCCCCAACAGGGGGCCGAATCGGCTGACTTTGAGCCTTGTACGCGATATGCCCTACAAACCTCGAACTCAGCGGGAGGTGGCGAGGCTCGCTGGGGAACAGCGCGGAGTCCTCACAAGCCGGCAGTTGGGAACGTTGGGCTATTCGAGGGACGCGATATCCGTCGAGGTTGCGATCGGGCGCCTGCACCGCGTCCACCGCGAGGTCTACTCAGTGGGACACCCGGCCCTCTCGAGACACGGTCAATGCCTGGCAGCCGTACTTGCCGGCGGGGACCAAGCGGTGTTGAGTCACCGATCGGCGGCCTGGCTTTGGGGTCTGACCGCTCGCTGGGTGCTTCCCGTCGAAATCACCGCGCCAAGCCCCCGAGCCCATCGATCTGCAATCCAAGTCCACAGCGCCAAAAGCCTCGCTCCGGACGACCGCCGATCTACGGAAGGTATCCCCGCCACATCGGTGGCGAGGACGTTGCTCGACTTCGCCGCAACTGACCCCACCTACCTCGCCACCGCGCTGGACCGGTGCGAGCGCCGGGGGATTCTGGACTTGATCGAAATCGACTCGTTGATAGTCCGGAGCCGTGGCTTTCGAGGCGTTGCGCGCCTCCGTGAGGCACTTGAGATTCACCGCACCCCGGCCTTCACACGCTCGGGTCTCGAGCGGCGCTTCCTAGCTCTAGTCAAGCGGGCCGGCCTGCCGCGCCCAGAGATGAACCTCTTCGTGGATGGATATGAGCTCGACGCCTACTGGCCGGACGCGAGCTTCGCAGTCGAACTCGATACGTACGACTACCACGGCGGCCACAGCGAATTCGAGCACGACCGGATTCGCCAAGAGGATCTAAAGCTGGCAGGCATCGAGATGACGCGCATCACTGGAGTGCGCCTTGAACGCGAACCCGCCGCAGTCGCACAGCGCCTTCGGCGGCTCTTGGACCAACACCGTCGGCTCCGTCGGTGAGTTTGAGGTTTGTCCCGAAATACACCGACAAACCTCAAACTCAGCCCGAAAGAGGCGGTTAGTAGAGGGCGGTGGCTAGGCGGCGGCGGTAGCTCGTTGCGGCTGGGTCGGCTGGATCGAAGCCGGCGAGGATGCCGACGACGGCGCGGCGGAGTTGCTCGCGGGTGGCATCCTCCTCGGTCTTGGCCAGTTGCTCAAGCAGCGCGTCGAGAGCCGCGGGGGTCTCGCCGCGGTTGAGCGCCTCGAAGGCCTCGGTGGCAACGCCGGCCTTGGAAAGAGCAACGCGCGCAGCGATTCCCTCGGCGGCGAAATCGCCCTCGTAAGGCTCCACCGCGGCCAGCGCGTCGTCCTCCGCCCCACGCTCGAGCCGCTTGCCCGCCAGCGCGACGGCGATGTCGGCGCGGCGCGGCTCCAGTTCGGATGCCTCGCGCAGGGAGAGCTCGTCGCCGGCGGCAAGCAGCTCGTCGGCGCGCGATGGCACCAGCGAGTCGAAGAGCGCTTCGACTTTCGCCTTGGGCACCGCGCCAACGAATTCGTCGACGACCTCCCCATCCTGGAAAGCCTTGACAGCGGGGATGCCCTGGATGCCGAAGCGGGCCGAGAGCCCCTGGTTGGCGTCGACGTCGACCTTGGCCAGCAGCACCCGGCCACCACGGCTGGCCTCCGCCGCTTCCAGCGCCGGTCCCAGGGTCCGGCAGGGCCCACACCACTCGGCCCAGAAGTCAACCACGACGGGGGTCTGCCGCGAGAGCTCGATCACGTCGCGGTCGAAAGTCGCTTCGGTTACGTCGACGGCCATGGGCGCAGGATATGCAGGACCAAACGCCGGCCCACGCCTGAGTTGGTTAAGCCTGCTTGCGTATTACGCGGACCGCGGTAGCGTCGTCAGTCGGGCGGGGTCAGCAACCGAGGAGGAAAAATGTCCAACGTCGATGCCGCCCGTGCCAGCTATGAGGCCTTTGGCCGCGGCGACCTGGAAGCGCTGAAGGAAATGCTGTCGGAGGACAGCACCTGGCTGACGTCTGACGAGCTGCCACTTGGCGGCGAAACCCAGGGTCGGGACGCGATTCTCAGCAACTTCACCCAGATCCCCAACTACTGGTCGTCGTTCAGCGTCGAACCGGAGGAGTTCATCGATGCCGGCGAGTGGGTGGTGGTGAAAGGAACGCAGAGGGCAGGCCACAACGGCGACAGCTTCACGGCGCCGTTTGCCCACCTGATGAAGTTTGCCGACGGCAAGATCGTCCGCGGCGAGTTCTACGGCGACAGCGCCAAGGCGGCCAAGGTCCTGGCCTGAGGGCGCTCAGCGGCGGGGGTCGTCAGGCCCCCGCCCGCATCCCATCGAGGTCGCGGCGCAGCTCCTTGAGCTCGTCCCGGAGCCGCCCCGCCTCCTCGAAGCGCAGGTCGTCGGCGGCAGCCAGCATCTCCTCCTCGAGGGTGACGATCGTGCGCTCGAGCTCATCCGGGTCGGCGAACTCGCCGGCGGGCTTGCCACGGCGCTTGCGCGGCGCCCGGTCCTCCATCGCCAGGAACTCGCTCATCTCGGAGATGCCCTTGCGCACGGTTGCCGGGGTAATTCCGTGCTCCTCGTTGTAGGCGAGCTGGATCGCGCGACGACGGTCGGTCTCACGCATCGCCGCCCGCATCGCGTCGGTCTCCTTGTCGGCGTACATCAGCACCCGCCCGTTGACGTTGCGGGCAGCGCGGCCGATCGTCTGCACGAGGCTGGTCTCGCCGCGCAGGAAGCCCTCCTTGTCGGCGTCGAGGATCGCGACCAGCGAGACCTCCGGCAGGTCGAGGCCCTCGCGCAAGAGGTTGACGCCGACCAGCACGTCGTACTCGCCGAGGCGCAGGTCGCGGATGATCTGGATCCGTTCCAACGTGTCGATCTCGGAGTGCAGGTAGCGGACCTTGATCCCGTACTCGAGCAGGTAGTTGGTCAGGTCCTCGGCCATCTTCTTGGTCAGGGTGGTGACGAGGACGCGGTCGCCGGCCTCGGCGATCCCCTTGATCTCGTTCATCAGATCGTCGATCTGGTTGCGCGTTTCGCGCACCTCGATCTCGGGGTCGATGATCCCGGTCGGGCGGACGATCTGCTCGACCGTGCGGGTCGATTCGGCACGCTCGAAGGGGCCCGGTGTCGCCGAAACCATGACCAGCTGTGGCACCCGTTCGAGGAACTCGTCGAACTTGAGCGGCCGGTTGTCGATCGCCGAGGGCAGGCGGAAGCCGTAGTCGATCAGGGTCTGCTTCCGCGAGCGATCCCCCTCGTACATGCCGCCGATCTGCGGCACCGTCTGGTGGGACTCGTCGACGAAGACAACAAAGTCGTCGGGGAAGTAGTCGATCAGGGTGTGCGGCGGGCTGCCCTCCGGGCGACCGTCGAGGATGCGCGAGTAGTTCTCGATCCCCGAGGTGAAACCGATCTCTTTCAGCATCTCGATGTCGTAGGCAGTCCGCTGGCGCAGGCGGTGCGCCTCCAGTTGCTTGCCCTCCGCCTCCAATTCGGCCGTGCGCGTATTCAGTTCGTTGCGGATTTCCTCGACCGCGCGCTCCAGCGTCTCGTCGCGGGTGACGTAGTGCGACGCCGGCCAGACCGAGACGTGGTCGATCGTGTCGAGGATCTCGCCGGTCAGCGGGTCGAAGTGCTGGATGCCCTCGATCTCGTCGCCGAAGAGGGCGATCCGGTACGCCGACTCGGCGTAGGAGGGCATGATCTCCAGCACCTCGCCGCGCACGCGGAAGGCGCCGCGGCCGAGCACCGAGTCGTTGCGCTGGTACTGCATCTTGATCAGCTTGCGCAGCACCTCGTCGCGGTCGATCTCATCGCCGACTTTGAAGAGCTGCATTTTTTCGTTGTAGACCTGGGGCGAGCCGATCCCGTAGATACAGGAGACCGAGGCGACGATGATCACGTCGCGGCGGGCGAAGAGGGATGCCGTCGCCGCGTGGCGCAGGCGGTCGATCTCGTCGTTGATCGAGGAGTCCTTCTCGATGTAGAGATCCTGGGCCGGGACGTAGGCCTCGGGCTGGTAGTAGTCGTAGTAGGAGACGAAGTACTCGACCGAGTTGTCGGGGAAGAACTCGCGGAACTCGTTGCAGAGCTGCGCCGCCAGTGTCTTGTTGTGCGCGATCACCAGCGAGGGCCGCTGCACAGCGGCGATCGTCGCCGCCATCGTGAAGGTCTTGCCGGTGCCGGTAGCACCGAGCAGGGTCTGAAAACGGTCCCCCGCCGCCAGGCCCTCGGCCAGGCCGGCGATCGCCTTCGGCTGGTCGGCGGTCGGCGTGTAGGCCGGGTTGAGCTCGAACTCGGGCACTCAGGTGACGATAGCGTGACCGTCCGTGGGCTCTTCACCGGAGCCGAGCGGTTCGCGCTCCGTCTTCGCCCAGTCGTCCTGTGCCCGCAGCTGGCGCCAGCTCGAGCGAACAAGAACAGGCCAAAGGAACCAGGTGTAAGGCGCGTAGACCTGTGCCACCAACAGTCCCTGCAGCCAGCCGAGCGGGCCGCGCGGGGCGCGGGCGGCGACGCAGCCGAGGATCGTGCCGCCGAAGGCGAGCAGATAGAAGAAGCCCAGCTGCCAGGTCGGACCTCCGCCCCAGAAAGGCGCCTTGCCGCTAGCGGCAAGGAACAAGGCGGCGACCAGGCCCAGGCCGATGATCCCCTGCCAGAACGGCATCAGCAGATAGATCAGCAGCTCGAATCGAGCGCCTCGCGGAAAGGGCGCCCGCCGCACCTCGCCGCGCAAGTCCATTGCCTGCAGGTTGCCCTGCGACCAGCGGGTGCGCTGGTTGAGCAGGCGGCGCGACCTCGAGAGGCCCTGCTGGTCGACCGTGGCGCGGAGCTCCTGACGCCCCTTCCAGCCACGGGCGATCAACCGCAAGCCGAGATCCTGGTCCTCTGTGAGGCGATCTCGCCACGGCCCCACGCCGTCGGCGATGTCGTCGAGGGCGCTGAGCCGGTTGAACTGGCCGTTGCCACCCATGCCGGCAGTGCCCCAGTCGTCGCGGCCAGCCTGGAAGAGGTAGCCGTAGACCGAGAACTCGAGATCCTGGAGCCAGGTGAGGAAGTGGCCGCGGTTGTAGATCCGCACCAGCGACTGCACCCCGCCGACGGCGGGGTCTGCCGCGAACTGGGAGGCGGCGAAGCGCGGCGCCTCGGCGCCGAGCCGGCCATCGGCGTCGACGATGACGACCACCGCCCGCTCGCGATCTTCGAGATCGGCCAGCGAGCGGTAGGCGTGGTTGAGCGCGGCGGCCTTGCCCTGCTGGGCATTTGGCAGCGTGCGTGAGAGAACGGCGAGATCGGGATGCGAAATGCCCGCCAGAACTTCCGCGGTGCGGTCCTCAGAGGCGTCATCGATCACGATCACCCGATGACGGGACAGATCGAGCGCGAGCAGACGCTCAACGCTGTCGCGGATCGTCACCTCCTCGTCGAGAGCCGGCACGAGGAAGACCCAGGTGAACTCCTCGGCGCCGTCCACGGGCGCCGGTGGCGCCAGGCGCGCGGCGCTCAGCGCACGCATGAAAAGCACCGCCGACCAGACGAACATGCCGATGACGACGGCGAGGCAGACGCAGAAGAGCGCCAGCCAACCCGCCGAGAGTCCTTCAAACGGAAGGATCACCGCTGGCATCAGCTACTCGCGGTCGAGCGCTTCGACCTGCGCCAGCGCCTCGGCCACGCCGCCGAGCGAGTCGAGCTGCGGCAGCGAGGTGGGCTCGAAGCCAGCGGCCTGGGCTACGGCGGAGCGCGTGTAGCCGGAGCCAAAGGGGCTCGGCGATTCGCCACCGAGGAGAAGATGCTCGAGCGCGGCGACGATTCGCCGAGCGGCCTGGCCGTCGCCGTAGGGGTTTTCCGCTGCGGCCATCTCGCCGTAGGCGACCGGGTCGTTGAGCAAGCGGTTACCCTCGACGAAGATCCGCTCCGGATCGGTGCCGACGAGGCGGAGTGTGCCGGCCTCCAGCCCCTCCGTTCGCTCGGTCGTCTCGCGGGTGACGAGTACCGGCTTGTCTAGCGAAGGCGCCTCTTCCTGGATGCCCCCCGAGTCGGTGATCACCAGGTGGCAGCGCCTGAGCAGGCGCGAGAAGGTGGCGTAGCCAAGCGGCTCGCCGAGCAGGACGTTGTCAAGGCCGTCGAGGCACTCGACCAGCACCTCGCGCACCCGCGGATTGGGATGCACCGGCAAGACAAAGCGAACGTCGGGGTGCTCGGCGGCCAGGCGGACCACGCCGGCGGCTATTCCACGCAGGCCGTCGCCCCAGTTCTCGCGCCGATGCGCGGTCACGACGACGATACGGGCATCGCTCTCGTGGATCTCCTGCAGCCTGGGATCGGCGAAGTCGACGTCCATCTTCGAAGCCCACTGCAGGGCGTCGATGCCGCTGTTGCCGGTGACGAAGACCTGCGAGACCGGCACATTCTCCCGCACCAGGTTCTGCAGGTTGGCGAAGGTGGGCGCGAAGTGGAGCCCGGCGATGGTCGAGATGACCCGCCGGTTGAGCTCCTCGGGGAAGGGGACCAGGTTGCCGCTTCCCGCCCGCAAGCCGGCCTCGACGTGCATCACCGGGATGCGCAGGTGGAACGAGGCCAGCGCGGCGGCCATTGCCGAGCTGGTGTCGCCGTGAACCAAGACCGTGGCCGGGCGCCTGCCGGCAAGCGTGTCCTCCATCGAGGGCACCGCGTCGGGCTCCATCTCGAAACGATCGACGCAGAAGTCTTCGAAGCGGCGCATTACCGAGGAGACGCGTTCATTGAGATTGGCGCGCCGCGAGCCGGCCCAGAGCACAACGTCCGACTTGATCCCGGCCAGCTCGAAGATGTAGTCGACCATGCGGTTGTGCTGGCCAGTGGAGACGACGATCGGCTCGTAGTGCTCGCTCTCGCGCAGGGCGAGGATGATCGGCACTAGCTTGATCGCCTCCGGGCGCGTGCCGACCACGATCGGCACCGCTAGCTTGGAATTTGGCTTCAACATCGGCACTACCCGTATCGGTGAGCTTCGGGATGGCCTTGAATTTCAAATGTTGGAAGACTGCGCGCAATGACGCGTTCGCAGAAGGCCCTGGCCGGATTCTTCGCCTTCACCGGGACGATGCACTTCGTCATCCCACGCAGCTACGAGGCGATGATGCCGCCGTCGCTGCCACGCCACAAAGAGGCGGTTGTGGTCAGCGGCATTGCCGAGATAGTCGGCGGCCTGGCGGTGGCGAAGCCATCGACGCGCCGTTTCGCCCGCTGGTGGCTGCTGGCCCTGCTCGTCGCGGTCTTCCCCGCCAACGTGCACATGGCGGTCAACCCCGAGCAAGTGCGCGGGCTCGACCTCAATCGGGTCCCGCGCTGGGCGCTCTGGGCAAGGCTGCCGCTACAGCCGCTGGCGATGCTCTGGGTCTGGCGCGCCACACGCGCCTGACTCATATAAATATATAAACGTGGGGTTTTGTCTGCGAATGCTTTTGGCTGTAGCCCTTCTGTCTTCGCAGACAGAGAATCGCCCGAGATGAAACCACGCGAACGTTTCGCAATTAATCTGCGTAAAGCGCGCAAGGCGAAGGGGGTCTCGCAAGAGGAGCTCGGCTTCCGCTGTGACCTGCACCGCACCGAGATCTCCCTACTGGAGCGCGGCGGCCGAGAGCCGCGGCTGGGCACGATCGTCAAGCTGGCCGGCTCCCTCGACACCAGCCCTGAAGAGCTCTGCGAAGGCGTCACCTGGTTGCCCGGCAAGGGCAAATTCCAGATAAAAAAATAACGCCGCCTCCCCTGCTCCCGCGCCTGGGGGCGGCTACTAGGGCAAGAATCCTTCCAGTAGTTCCTGGGCGGGTCCCAAGAATCCCTGCACGTTGTTGAGCAGGGATTCGGCGTTGTTGATCAGTTCGATCGCTTGGTCGAGCGGGATACTCCGCAGCGTTTCGCGCAGCGGCCCCGCCAGGAATGGGCTCAGGGCACCGGCTTCTTCGGCATCGTCGACTGCGCGCAACAGGCCGGCCCTGACCGCCCTCGCCAGCTTGGCGTCGCTGATGTTGTAACGCTCTTTGAAGCGTTCGCGCGACTCGGGCGTGGCTAGCGCGCGGGCTAGGGTCTCACGGCTGACCCCGAGCTGACAGGCCGCGCCATCCAGAGCCGAGAGGGTGAACTGCTCGGCGATCTGCTGCAGCCCTTCCGGGTTGCGCCAGGCGCGGTGCTTGCACGGATCCTGGGTCTTCTCCGGCGTATAGGAAGCCCCGCCCGCGGCCAGGTAGATACCGACCAGGAGCACGGCGGAGACGATCGCCCCGCCAACCAGGAGCAGCGAGCGCCGTTCGGCGTTCACAGCTCCACCCTCCGCGCCAGGCCGATCGGGATCAGCGAGAGCAGCCCGATCAGGGCGGCGAGGCCGAAGGACGGGCTGAAGGCATGGGTGGCGCCGCGGTTGAGCTGGTCCTGTAGTTCTTCACGTAGCTGGACCACCTGGTCGTGTTCTTCGGGATCGGTTGGCAGCGGTTCGAAGGCCGGGCCGATCGTCGGTACCTTGCCCTTCTCGTCTTCCAGGTGACTGGCAATTTTCTGCGCCAGGTCGAGCTTGAGTAGGGGCGGCACGGGCGAGTCGAGGATCACCGCCGTGCCGGCGTCGATCGCGTCGTGGCGCTGCTGAGCGATGTCGTGGGTGAAGATCGGCGTCACCGCCAGAATCCCGATAACGACGCCGGCGTGGCGGGCGGAGATCGTCCAACCGCCGTGGATCGCCTGCGGCGCCCGGCCGCTCAGCGCGGTCTCGGTCAGCGCCGAGAGCACCAGGGCGAGGCCGATCCCGATCATCACCTGCGGCGGCACCGTGAGCGCGACCTCTGCCTTTGGCAGCAACGCCAGCCCGCCGAGCCCGCCGGAAACGAGGATCGCGCCGGCGGCGGCACGCGCCCGGGCACTAGGCACGAGCCGATCGAGGCGGCTGCCGAGCAGCGCCGCCAGCGGCATCACGCTGACCACGATCGCGGCGCCGATCGGGCTCAGGCGCCAGCCCTCGATCAGAAGCAGGACGAGCAGGAAGAGGGCGCCGGCGATCGCCGCCGAGATCAGGGCGAGGGCCAGGTTGGCGAGGAAGTGCGGCCTGCCGGTCTGGCGCAGCTCGGTCGAGAGCACCCCTGTCGCGGCCTCGTGCCTGGCGACGGCCAGTATCGGCACCGCGGCGGCAATCGCGATCGGAACCTGGATCAGGAAGATCGACTGCCAGGAGACCAGCTCGGTGAGCAGACCTCCGATTGCCGGGCCCAGCGCCGCGCCGGTTGCTCCCGCGGTCGCCCACAGCGCCGCGGCGCGGCGCTCGGAGCCAACCGTGGCCGGCAGCAGCTCGAGCACCGCGGTCACGGCCAGGGCGCCACCGAGCGCCTGCACGCAGCGGGCCGCGATCAGCGTGTTGAGCTGGTTCGAGGCGGCGCAGGCAAGCCCCGCTCCGGCAAAAATCGCGAGCCCAACCGCCGCGGCACGACCGGGACCGACGCGGCGCGCCAGGTGCGCTGCGGGGACGGCGGCGAGCGCCATCACCAGGTTGAAGGAAACGAGAACCCAACTGACGCCGGCGACACTGGTGTCGAGCTGGCGGTAGATCTCCGGCAGGGCCAGGACGACGATCGAGGAGTCGGCCAGGACGAGGCCGACGGCAAGCGCCAGAGCCGCGACGCGGGGTCGGGGGGCCTCAGCGCTCAATAGCCCAGCTCCCGCGGGTACTTGTCGCGGTAAGCGCGCTGCTTGTCGAGCACCTCTTCGACGTAGGCACGGGTTTCGGGAAACGGGATCGCCTCCACGCTCAGTTCGCTGCCACCCCACTTGTCGACGTTGCCTGGCCCGGCGTTGTAAGCAGCGAGCGCGGCGACCACGTCGCCTTCGTAGCGATCCAGCAGTTCACGCAGCAGATAGGTGCCGTAGCGAATGTTGATTTCGGGATCGCTCAAGTCCTTCAGCTTGAAGGTCGTGCCGCCGCTGTGTCGCTCGATTTCGTTGGCGGCTTCCGGCGTAATTTGCATTAGCCCCCGCGCCCCGGCACTCGAGGTGCGATCGCTGAACTTCGACTCGGAGTAGATGACGGCGGCGATCAGGGCAGCATCGACGTTCTTTTCGCGCGCCTGCTGGCGAATTACGTCCTCGTGCTTGAGCGGCAGGGTGAGCTCTTGGATCGCCCTGTCGATGGTTCCCCGTGCCAGCAACACGCCGGCGACGATACCCGCGCAAACCACCGCCGCGCCAATCGCCAGACGGCGCCTTCTCCGTTTCGTAACGGGGCGATTTCGCGCTCGGCTCATCCAGCCAGCTTCGCGATGAGAGCGGACAGCCGCTGCTCGAGCTGCTCGAGCGTGCCGTCGTTCTCGATCACGTGCTCGGCGCGGGCCGCCTTGTCCTCCTGGGCCAGTTGCCGCGCGTCGCGCTCGCCGACCAGTGCGTGGCCGCGCGCCTCGGCGCGGGCACGGCGAACCTCGTCAGGAGTGACGACGGCCAGGGTGGTGTCGAAGACGGGCTCCATCTCGGACTCGAAGAGCAGTGGCACCTCGACGACGGCAATCTCTACCTCGTCGCTCAGTGAAGCGAGCCAGCTGCCGATCCGCTCGCCCACCAGCGGGTGGATCTGCGCCTCCAGCCACTTCAGCTGCTCTGGGTCCGCAAACACGACTTCGCCGATCTTGCTGCGGTCGACCCGTCCCTCGGGGGCCACGTCAGGCCCCCAGCGCTCAACCAAGCAGCCCAGCAACGGTTCGGAATCGAGCAACTCGTGAACCACTGCGTCGCTGGAGATAGTCGCCGCGCCGAGTCGCTCAAAGGCAGCAAGCGACTCTGACTTCCCAGCCGCAATACCACCGGTCAAGCCGATAGTCAGCGGCACAGCGAGCTAAGACTCGGAGGGTTCCTCAGCAGGCGACTCGGCCTCGCTGGGTTCGCCAGCGGCCTCGTCGGTGTCATCGGGCGAATCCGGCCGCTCCTGCACCGATTCACCCTCCTGCTCCTCGCCGCCTTCCTCAGGCGCCTCGGCAACCGGCTCTTCAGCAACCTCAGCTGGCGTCTCCTCAGCGGCGGGGGTCTCCTCGACAGCCGGGGTCTCCTCGACCTCAGCGGCCGGGGTCTCCTCGACAGCCGGGGCCTCCTCGACCTCAGCGGCCGGGGCCTCCTCAGCCGCAGCAGGCTCAGCCGTCTCGGCAGCGGGCTCCTCGGCGTCTGAAGTCTCGCCAGATGAACCCTCGGCCGCCTCCTGAATCTGCGCGCCAAGGTCGCCCATCGGCATCTTCTGCTCCTCGACCTGCTTGATGCTGAGCGAAAGCCTGCGCCGCTCCTCGTCGATCTCGAGGATCTTGACGTCGAGCGTGGCGCCCGGCTCGACCACCTCGCTGGGGCTCTCGACGTGGTGGTCGGCAAGCTCGGAGATGTGGACCAGACCCTCAACGCCGGGCAGGATCTCGACGAAAGCACCGAAGGCAACGACCTTGGTCACCGTGCCGCCAAGCACGTCGCCGGGGCGGTGGGCGCTGATCACACGCTGCCAGGGGTCCTCCTGGGTCTGCTTGAGACCCAGGGAGATGCGCTGGCGGTCGCGGTCGATGTCGAGCACCTTGATCCGCACGGTGTCGCCGATCGCCACCACCTCGGACGGGTGGTTGACGTGGCTCCAGGAAAGCTCGGATATATGGATCAGGCCGTCGATGCCATCGAGGTCGACGAAGGCACCGAAGTCGACGATGTTGGAGATCTTGCCCTCGACGACCTGGCCGGGCTCGAGACGGCCGAGGATTTGCTCGCGCACCTCCTTGCGCTCTTCCTCGAGCACGGCGCGCCGCGAGAGCACCACGTTGTTGCGGCTGCGATTGAGCTCGATCACTTTGCACTCGAGCGTCTGGCCCATGAACTCGTCGAGGTTGTGGACGCGGCGGATGTCGACCAGCGAGGCGGGCAGGAAGCCGCGCACCCCGAGGTCGAGGATGAGGCCGCCCTTGACGACCTCGATCACGTTGCCCTCGACCGGTTCGCCCGACTCGGCGGCGGCCTCGATGCGGCGCCATGCCTTCTCGAAGCGGGCACGCTTCTTGGAGAGGATGAGCCGGCCGTCAGCGTCTTCCTTAGTAAGGACGAGGGCGTCGACCTCCTCGCCCTGCTCGACCTCGTCGGCCGGGTTGACCGACTTGCGGATCGAGAGCTCGTGCGAGGGAATGACCCCCTCCGACTTGTAACCGATGTCGACCAGGACCTCGTCCTTGTCGATCCGCACCACCTTGCCCTTGACGACGTCGCCCTCTTCGAAGGAGACCATCGTCGCCGCGTAGTTGGGGACGATCTTGCCGTCGATTTCGAGCAGCAAGCCGCCCGAGCCCTCAACCGGCGAGCCGGTGGGAGCTTCAACATCAGGGGTCAAGGTCGTATCGGTCACGGACACAGCGGCGCATGATTGCAGAAATCAAGACGGCCACCTCCTCTGCTCGGGGCCAGTCGCGCTAGTCATGACCGGCGATCTCGCGACTGGCCCCTCCGCGTCCGGGGGTGCCGGTGTAGATACGCTCCGCGGGTGCCAATCCGAGCGACCAAACGTGGTGATGAGCGAACCCCTCTGGACGGCAGCCATGACGTGCTGATCTGCGGTGCCAGCTTTGCCGGCCTCGCGGTCGCCCGCGAGCTGGCTGGATCAGGGGCCGACGTGCTGATCATCGATCGCTACGAGATCGGCGAGCGCCAGACCTCGGCCTGCGGCATCCCCACTCTGTGGATGGAAGCGCTGGGCCTGATGGACGCCGAGCGCCAGCGCTTCGACTCGTTGCTGATGCACACCCCGCACGGCGACTCCCGCTACCGCCTGCCCTTCACCTTCTCCACCTTCGACTATCGCGAGCTCTGCACCCTGCTCTGGCGCGACTGCGATGCTCGCTTCGAGACCGCCAAGGTCAACGGACGGGCGCCCGCTGCAAACGGCGACGGTGCGCTCGCGATCGACACCGACCGCGGCGTGCTCTCCGCACCGCTCGTCGTCGATGCCCTCGGCTGGCGACGCATGCTGGCCAATGGCGACGGCTACCAGCCACCCGACGCGCCGCTCTCGCGTGGCCTCGAGGTCCACCCCGAGGGGGCCGGCGAGGACCTGGAGATCTGGATCGACCGCCGCTATGTACCCGCTGGCTACGGCTGGAGCTTTCCCGCCCGCGACGAGCTGCGGATCGGCGTCGGCTCCTTCGACCCGCGCTTCCACGTGCGCGAGACGACCGAGCTGCTGGCCGAAGACCTCGACGCCGAGCGGGTTCGCTACCAGGGCAACTGGATTCCCCACAAGCTGCGCAAAGGCACCGAGGGAGGCATCTTCTTCGCCGGTGACTCGGCCGGGCACTGCCTGCCGCTCAGCGCCGAGGGCATCCGCACGGCGCTCTACTTCGGCATCGCCCTCGGCCGTGAGCTGCGTGGCGTCGTCGACGGCTGGCAGGACCGCGAGGCGGCGGCAGCGCGCTACGCCGAGTTCAACGACTCGCACGAGTGGAAGTTCCGCTGGATGCTGCGCGTGCAGAAGCTGGTGCCGAAGATCCCGCCGCGCCTGCTCGGGCCGCTGGTCCGCCTGCTCGGCAACAAGCGCTTCATCGAGTGGTCCTTCAACCACTACCTGCAGATCGCGCCGCCGCAGTTCGCCCGCGGTTCAGCGAACGATCAGAACGGTGCCGGCCAGCAGCAAGACGACGCCCGCGACGCGCTCCGGAGTGAGCGCGACCTGGTCGAGGCCGAATAGGCCGAGCCGGTCGATCGCGACCGAGGCCGTCAGCTGACCGGTGATCGTCGCCGCGGCCACTCCCCCAGCCCCGACTACCGAGACCGCAATCAGCGCGTTGGTTACGTAGATCGCGCCGAGCAAGCCGCCGAGCAGGTAGTACCAGCTGACGTCGAAGCTCGAGCCGAGGCCGCCGGCCTTACCGCTGAGGACGACGATCGAGGCGAGGGCGATCGTGCCGATCGCGAAGGAGACCAAGGCGGCAGGGAGGCTGCCCGTCGAGCGTCCCAGCCCCGCGTTGATCGGAGCCTGCAGGGCAATCAGCCCGCCAGCGACCGCCGTCAGCAGGACCGCCAGGCCCCTATCCATGGCTCCGCCTCCCGAACTGCGTGATCTTGGCCATTCCTCCGTGTTGCATCAGTACGCGCCGGCCGGTTTGAACCGCCCCGCTGTCATATCAGTAAGCCGAAGGGACCATCGAACCACAGATGCCGCCACCAGCCGAGGGATTCGCCGCACGCTTCGTCATTGGCCCCGCCCTGCGCACGCAGCCGGACCGCCGCCTGGTCACGCTCGTCCGCGAGGGCTACGAGAACGCCTTCGAGGAGATCGTCCGCCGCTACGGCAGGCCGCTGACCCGCTACGCCGCGGCGATCGTCGGCAGCCGCGCCGAGGACGTCACCCAAGACGCCTTCTCCAAGGCGCTGCTGGCGCTGCGCCGCGATGGGGCCGAGATCGAGCTGCGGCCCTGGCTCTTCCGCATCGTCCGCAACACCGCGCTCAACGACCTGCGCGACAGCCCGCCTTCGGCCGAGGCGCTAGCCGAGGTGATCGCCGGCGGCGCCGGCCCGGCCGAGGAGATGGAGCGCCGCGAAGAGCTGGCCGACCTGATGCGGCGGCTGCAGTCGCTGCCCGAGGCGCAGCGGGCGGCGATCGTGATGCGCGAGCTGGAAGGCCTCAGTCACGAGGAGATCGCCAACGCCCTCGGCCTCAGCGACGGCGGCGCCCGGCAGGCGATCTACCGGGCGCGGCGCTCGCTCCGCGATGGCGCCGGAATGCTGCTGCCGCTGCCGCTGCTGAAAGCGCTGCTGGCCGGCGCCGCGGGTAGCCCGGCGGTAGAGGCGGCCGCTGGGACGGCCGGAATCGGCGGGGCCGCCGGCGCGGGCGTGGCCTTGAAGGCAGCCGCGGCAACCGTCCTTGTCGCCGGCGCGGTTGGCGCGGGCGTCGCCGTCGATCACAGCCGTCAACCGCACCGTACCGCGCAGCCAACCGCCACTGAGGTCGTTGCCGACAACTCGGTCCGGACAGCGCCCGCGGCACCAGCGGGCAGCGAGGGGCCGAGCGGGGCTGGTTCGCCTTCCGCCCCGGGGCGGCACGGTGAGCGCGAGCCCGGTGACGACCATGGTGGCCACGGCAACAACCGAGGCTCGGGCGGATCCGGCGGCGACCGCGGCGAGTCCGGCAACAGTTCGAGCGGCGATGGAACAAGCAACGACGAAAATCGCGGATCGGGTGGGGGCGGCGGTCGACGCGAAGAGCCCGGTGACGACCACGGTGGTGGGCCCGGGCCCTCGGGACACGGCGGGAGCGACGACGGGGGAGGCGGACACTCCGGGCGCAGCTCCGGCGGATCGTCAGGCTCCGGTAGCGGTGGCTCATCCGGTAGCGGTAACTCGTCTGGCGGCAGCAGTGGCTCGTCCGGCCATGGTGGTGGATCTGGAGGCAGCTCAGGTCCCGGTTCTGGCTCGTCAGGAGGTAGCCCCGGCTCTACCTCGGACGGCGGCTCCGACTCTAGTGGAGGCTCCGGCTCCAGCGGTGGATCGGGCTCCGACGGCCCCGGCCCAAGCGGCGAAGACTCCGGCTCCGGCAAGGAAGGCGGGGAAAGCGAACCGAATCTCGACGACTCGGGTGATTCTCACGGCGGCAGCGGGTTCTCAGTGCAGATGGAACCCCAAACCGAGGAGGAATCATGAGACTCGCCCGCCGACTAACGACCTGCGCAGCCGCCGCGCTTGGCGCCCTTGCGCTGCTCGCCCTGCCGGGGGCAGCCGCGGCCAAGGACGGCAATCACGACCGCATTCCCGACCGCTGGGAGCACCACCACCACCTCTCGACCGCGATCAACCAGGCCGGTCGCGACCAGGACCACGACCAACTACGCAACCGAGCCGAGTTCCTCGCCGGGGACAATCCGCGTGATCGCGACAGCGACGACGACGGCGTCGCGGACGGCAACGAGAACGCCGGCACGATCACCTCGTTCGACGCCGCGACAGGCAAACTCGTGATCGGCCTCTTCAACGGCGACTCGGTCAGCGGCCTGGTCACCGAAAGCACCCGGATCAAGTGCGAGGACGAGCACTCGCCCGACGTCACCACCCGCGCCCGCCACGGCGAGGAAGAGCCCGGCGACGATCGTGGTGGCCACGGTGAAGAGCCCGGCGACGACAACGGCGGTCACGGCGAAGAGCCGGGGGATGACAACGGCGGCGAAGTCGCCGGCGACAACTCCGGCCCTGGCAACAACGGCGAGGACAACTCGGGCCCGGGCTCGTCGCACTCGGGGCGTGGCCCCAGCGGTCACGACGACAACGGCACCGGTGCTAACTGCACCAGCTCCGACCTGATCGTCGGCGCCACCGTCGAGGAGGCCGATTTGGAGCTCGAGCACGGCACCGCGACCTTCGACGAGGTCGAGCTGGCCGGCTGAGGATTCGGCTACTTGGCGTCGAGCCAGTCTTTGCCGACGCCGACGTCCACCTCCAGCGGTGGGTCGAGCTGGTAGGCGGCGCACATCTCGCGCCGCACCAGCTCGACCGCGCCGCCCATCTCCTCCGGCGGACCCTCGAAGAGCAGCTCGTCGTGGATCTGCAGGACCAGGCGGGTCTGGGTGCCGGCCTCGCGCAGGGCACTCTGGCAACGCACCATCGCGATCTTGATGATGTCCGCCGCGGTGCCCTGGATCACGGTGTTGACCGCGAGGCGCTCGCCGAGACGGCGCGTGTTCGGGTTGCCGGAGCGCAGCTCGGGGATCGAGCGGCGGCGGCCGAGCAGCGTGGTGACGTAACCCTCCTCCTGCGCCCGCTCGACCACCTGCTCGCGGAAGGCGCGCACCGCCGGGAAGCGCTCCAGATAGCGCGAGACGAATTCCTCACCCTCTTTGCGCGGGATGTTGAGCCGATCGGCGAGGCCGAAGCCGGTGAGGCCGTAGACGATGCCGAAGTTGACCATCTTCGCCTTCGAGCGCTGGCCGACATCGACGTCGTCGCGGGAGATGTCGAAAACCTCGGCCGCAGTGGCGGCGTGGACGTCGTCGCCGGCGCGGAAGATCTCTTTCAGCACCTCCTCCTCGGCGACGTGGGCAAGTACCCGCAGCTCGACCTGGCTGTAGTCGGCGGAAAGCAGTTCGTGGCCCTGCTCGGCGACGAAGCAGGCGCGCACGGGGCGGCCGATCTCGGTGCGGATCGGGATGTTCTGCAGGTTCGGGTTGGTGCTGGAGAGGCGGCCAGTGGTCGTTGCGGCTTGGTTGAAGGTGGTGTGGACCCGGCCGGTGTCGGGGTCGATCAGGTCGGGCAGCGAGTCGAGGTAAGTGTTCTTCAGCTTGGTCAGCTCGCGCCAGGACTCGATCTTCTCGACGATCGGGTGCTCGTCGCGGATCTGGGCGAGGACGCGGGCGTCGGTCGAGAAGCCGGTTTTGCCGCGGCGCTTGCGGGTCAGGCCGAGCTTCTCGAAGAGGACGCGGCCGACCTGCTGCGGTGAGCCGATCGTGAACTCCTCCTCGGCCAGCTCGAAGATCTCCTTCTGCAGGGTCTCGATCCGCTCGCCGAAACCGGCGCCGACTTCGGCCAGGCGCTCGGCGTCGAGCTTAAGCCCCTCGCGTTCCATCGCCGCCAGCACGTGAACCAGCGGCAGCTCGATCTCGCGCAGCAGCTGCTCGAGGCCGAGCTCCTCGATGCGGGGACGCTGGGTGTCGGCCAGCGCGGCGACGAGGTGCGCTTCCTCGGCCGGCTCCAGGCCCGCCTCGCCATCGCCGTCAAGCGAGAGCTGGCCGTCATCGTCGTCCTTGGCCGGCGCGGCGTCAGCGGCGAGACCGATCCCGGCATCGGCGGCGAGCTCGGTCAGCTCGTAGGTGCGGCGCTGAGGCTCGAGTAGGTAGGCGGCGAGCATCGTGTCGTGGTCGAGCCCCAGTTCGACTCCCTCTCGTGCGCCCGCAGCGAGCAGGCCGTGACGGCCGCCGCCAAGCGACTTGGCGTCGTGCGCGACGAGGCCGCGACCCGGCAGCGCCACCGCGAGCTCGTCCAAGCTTGATGCTCCGGTGAGTGTGCGCTGCCCCTCCGCCGCCGCCCAGCGGTCGCCGTCGATAGCCAGCGCAACGGGCCCCTCCCCCGTGCTCAGATCGGCCGGCTTGCCTTCCTCCGCCTCAACCGCGAGCTCGGTCTCGACGCTGCGGCCGGGTACCGCCTCGCCCTCGGGCAACGCTTCTTCGAGCCGCTCGAGCACCGCCCGCAGCTCGAACTCGCGCATGAAGTCGCGCAGGACGCCACGATCCGGCCGCGACGACATCGCGGCGCCGAGGTCGACGCCGGTCTCGATGTCGTACTGCAGCGTCGCCAGTTGCTTCGACATGCGCGCATCGTCGGCGTGCTCGACCAGGTTCTGCTTGCGCTTGGCGCCGGAGATCTCATCGACGCTTTCCAGGACCTTCTCCAGCGTGCCGAACTGCTGCAGCAGCTGGGTCGCCGTCTTCTCGCCGATCCCGGGGACGCCGGGAATGTTGTCCGAGGTGTCGCCGCGCAGCCCCATCAGGTCGGTGATCAGCTCGGGTGGCACGCCGTAGCGCTCGGTGACGGCGTCGCTGTCATAGATCTTGGTCTCGGTGATCCCGCGCGAGGTGCTCATCACCCGAATCCCCTCACCGACCAGCTGGTAGGCGTCGCGGTCGCCGGTGACGACCATCACCGCAATCCCCTCCTCGTGCGCCTGGCGGGTCAGCGAGGCGATCACGTCGTCGGCCTCGTATCCCTCGACCTTGACGTTGGTGTAGCCGAAGGCCTCGACCAGTGGCATCAGGTGCGGCCACTGCTCCCGCAGCAAGTCAGGGCGGGGTTTGCGCTGCGCCTTGTAGAGGTCGTAGGTGACCTCGCGGCCCGACATCCCCGCGTCCCAAGCCACCACCACGCCAGCCGGCGCGTGCTCGTCGATCACCTTGACCAACATCGAGGCGAGCCCGTAGATCGCGTTGGTCGGCCGCCCATCGCTGGTCCCGATCGACTCCGGCAGCGCGAAGAACGCCCGGTAGGCAAGCGAGTTGCCGTCGATCAGGAAGAGCTCCTGCTTGGTGTCAACCTTGGCCGCGGCCATCGCGCCCAACTCTATGGCGCCCCCGCGCTAACGACCTTCGTCGGCAAAGCGCGGCTCCCGCGCCAGACGGATGCTGCGGACGATCGTTTCCTCGGGACCGGTGGAGGGAGTCGTCGCGATCGTCAATTCGAGTCGGAGCGCGTACCGGCCGAGGAGGATCAAGGCCGCCCTGGAGAGTCGGCAGTGAATCCCGAGCTCGCCCGCTTCGGCTGCCTCAGCGCTGCCCGCGCAAACCGGCTTTTTTCCGCTTGTCCCCTTCGCCGAGGCTCGCAGGGTGACCTTGCCTGCCAGCGGTAGGCGGAGGTGCACGTTGAGGTAGCGACCGGAGCGGTCCTGACCCGCAAACGAGAGAGTCGCGCCGGGGCTGTCTGCCGGCAACGGCACGGCAAGGGGAGGCGCGGGCTCAACCGGGGGCCCTTCCCCGCTTGAAGGTTCCTCGTCTTCTCCTAGCCATGCGTCGACTTCAGCCCCGCGCGCAGCGAGGAACGTCTCCGTGTCTTCAGTGGCTCCTCCCACCTGGTCCGGGTGCTCGAGCCGAGGGTCGGCTTCCCACCAAGGCTCGATGAACGCCGCCGTGCCGGCGGCAAGGGCGGGCAAGCCAAGCCCTCCGATCACGTCGCGCACGCTCTTCAGTTCTTTGCGATATAGCGCCTCACAGGCCGGGTCGGCCAAGCACTTTTCGAACATCAGGCCGGCCTGTCCGTCGAAGGCGAGACGGCGTTCGAAGGTTTCGTCGGCCCCCCAGGGCAGCATCTGAAAGACGCCGGCGGGATCGCTGTAGAGGAAGTAGTTGTTCGGCTGGAATTTGCCTGCCTGTCCGGCATAGCCATCCCAGTGGCCAATGTACTTTTCGACCGCCCAGATTCGGGTCAGCTCGGTGAGGGCCGCAACCGGAGCCACCGCCGCCGACCAACCGTCCCCTTCGGTCGAGTTGACTGCGGCGACGAGGGCTTTCAGGTCATCCAGGTTGGCTGGATCGCCCTCGTCCACTTCAAAGCCACCTTCTTCCGCCGACAGGAGATCGATGCCCGGTTTTACGTCGGCGCCGGATTCACCCTCGTAGAGGTGCTGAGGGGGTTCTTCGAACTTGCCAAACCAGCGTTCCAGCGCGACGTCATCCATGTCCTCGATGTTGAGATAGAGCCCGAACGGTTCCCCGTTGACCCGCACGAAGGCATAGCCAGTTCGCGAGGCCGCGAGGCCGGCGCCGCGATATGCCGTGTAGGCGAGGGTCTCGTGGATCAGGGAGAAGTCCTCAACCATGTTGTTGAGCGTCAGCTTCTTCAGCCCGAGATACTTTTTCCCCTTTTCGCCTTTTGCGTTTTCGAAGTTGAACTTGACCTTGAAGGCGGCCTTGCCGCTCAGCGGCCGGAAAGAGCCTTTTGCGCTGCCCTTGAGCCGGATCCCAACCGAATCGCGGGAAGCGACCAGATGTTCTTCGCCGCCCGGTACGCCGTCCGTGGTCGAGATCGCGATCCCACCTTCGACGTATTCATCGGGTTCGGCTTCCAATTCAGCTTCCGCGGCTGGCGAAAGCGTCAGATCGATCGCCACGATCTTGCCGGGGTCATAGAGCCAACCCGCTTCGCCCGGAGCGGGTTCCGCAGCAGCCACCGAGGGCGCATAGGCGAAGGCGGCGAGAAAAGTCAGGCACAAGCAGATCGCTCGAATCGTCCCCATGTAAATAGAACGCTAGCGGGAGCCGTTTCTACCGGCAACGCGGCCAATTTCTCCGTCCCTGGCTGGGACCGTGCCTGGGGCAGGCGGCGCGAATCTGATTCGATAGCTGCCCATGGCAGTCAGCGCCCAGTACAGCGTCACGATCCGCGTCGAGCTCGACGCGCGCCAGGAGCCGCTGGGCAAGCTGACCGCATCGATCGCCGAGGCCGGTGGACAGCTGCAGGGCGTCGACCTCGTGCCGGGCGCCGGCGGTGAGGGCAAACGGGTGCGCGAGTTCACGATCGACGCCCAGGACCGCGAGCACTGGGAGCGGATCCTGCGGGCGATCGGCTCGACCCGCGGCGCCCGCGTGCTCGACTACGTCGACCGCACGATGCAGATGCACCGCGGCGGCAAGATCTCGGTCGAGAACAAGTACCCGCTGAAGACGCGCGACGACCTCTCGATGGCCTATACCCCGGGCGTCGCCCGGGTCTGCCAGGACATCCACGACGACCGCAGCAAGGCCTTCGAGTACACGATCAAGAAGAACACCGTCGCCGTCGTCTCCGACGGCAGCGCCGTGCTCGGGCTCGGCAACATCGGCCCCGAGGCGGCGATGCCGGTGATGGAGGGCAAGGCGATGCTGTTCAAGGAGTTCGCCCAGGTCGACGCCTTCCCGATCTGCCTCGACACCCAGGACGCCGGGGAGATCATCAAGGCGGTCGAACTGATCGCGCCGACCTTCGGCGGCATCAACCTCGAGGACATCTCCGCCCCGCGCTGCTTCGAGATCGAGGACCGGCTGAAGGAGACGCTCGACATCCCGGTCTTCCACGACGACCAGCACGGCACCGCGATCGTGACCATGGCGGCGCTCTTCAACGCGCTGAAGATCACCGGCAAGCCGATCGAGGAGCTGCGGGTGCTGATGGTGGGTCTTGGCGCCGCCGGGGTAGCAGTGACCAAGATGATGCTCGCCTCAGGGGTCACCCACATCGTCGGTTGCGATCGCCAGGGAGCGCTCTCGACCACCCGCGCCGACTACGAGTCGGGCGAGATGAGCGGGATCAAGCGCTGGTACGCGGAGAACTCGAATCCCGAGCAGCTCAGCGGCGGGCCCAACGAGGTAATCGAGGGCACGGACCTCTTCATCGGCCTCTCCGGTCCCGGTCTGATCGAAGCCAAGTCGCTGGCCAAGATGAACGATGACGCGATCGTTTTCGCGATGGCCAACCCGACCCCCGAGGTGATGCCCGAGGACGCCGCCCCCTACGTGCGGATCATGGCGACCGGGCGCTCGGACTACCCGAACCAGATCAACAACGTGCTCGCCTTCCCCGGCATCTTCCGCGGCGCCCTCGACGCCGGCTCGCCCAGCATCACCGAGGAGATGAAGCTCGCCGCTGCCAAGGGCATCGCGATGGCCGTCAACGAGGAGGACCTCTCCGAGGACTACATCATCCCCAGCGTCTTCAATCGCGAAGTGGCGCCCAAGGTCGCCGAAGCAGTGGTCGAGGAGGCAAAGCGCGAGGGGATCGCCCGCTTCAACGAGGAGACCGGCACCTTCTCGACGGTGGAGGCCACCTAGTGCCTCCTCAGACAACGTTGGCCCGCTTCTGGCGAGCGAAAACCGAGCTGGCCGCGGACGCAGGGAGGCCGAATAGTGGTGACTATTCGGCCGACCGAGGACAAAGGCCAGCGACGGTTTGCAGCCGCCAGAACGGGATGAACGTTGTCTGAGGAGGCACTCACCCTGTGAAGGTCCTCGTCACCGGAGCCAGCGGTTTCATCGGGTCCTCCCTCTGCGACTCGCTGCTGATCCGGGGCGACACGGTCGTCGGCCTCACCCGCGACCCAAGCCGGGCGCGGAGCACCAACCCGAGCGTCACCTGGCACCCCTGGGAGCCCACCCTGGAACGGCCGCCGGAGGCCGCCTTCGAGGGTGTCGACGGTGTTATCCACCTACTCGGCGAGAAGATCAACCAGCGCTGGACCGACGAGGCCAAAGAGCGGATCATGGAGAGCCGGCGCACCGGCACCCACAACCTGGTCGGCACAATCTCCGCCCTGCAGCACAAGCCGCGGGTGCTGGTCAGCCAGTCGGCGATCGGCTACTACGGCAACCGCGGTGAGGCGATCGTCGACGAGTCGAGCGAGCCCGGCGAGAGCTTCGATGCCGAGGTCGTGCGCGAGTGGGAGAAGGCGGCACACGAGGTCGAACCGACCGGCGTGCGCCTGGCGATCATCCGCACCGGCCACGTGCTCGACCCCCGCGGCGGCTTCCTCGGGCCCCAGTTGACCCCCTTCAAGCTCGGCGTCGGCGGCCCGCTGGCCGGCGGCAGCCAGTACGTCTCCTGGATCCACGTCGAGGACGAGGTCGGCATCCTGCTCTGGGCGCTGGACAACGACAAAGTCAGCGGCGTGATCAACGCTACGGCGCCAAATCCGGTGACCAACAAGGTTTTCTCGAAGGCGCTGGGCAAAGCGCTTGGCAGGCCCGCCGTGATTCCGGTGCCGGGGCTGACCGTCGACCTGATGTACGGCAAAGAGTTCGGCCAGGTTCTACGGGGCGGACAACGGGTCATGCCCAGGCGGGCTCTTGACCTCGGGTACGAGTTTCGGCACCCGCAGGTCGATGAGGCGCTGGAAGATCTGTTCTAGGCACGTGAGGAGCCGGTACCCCTCTCCCAGAGACCGTTGCGCAGCAGATCGTTGGCGAGTTTTGGAAGGGTGGAGCAGAAGCCTCTGGGAGAGGGGTACCGGCTCCTCCTATGTCTCGTTCAGTTCTTCGCGGAGCGACTGACGGAGGGAGCCGGAGTCGGCTTCGGGGATCAGGGTCAGCAGGCGAGACATGGCAGCGCTGCCCGAGGTTGCTGAGATCCAGGGGACCTCGGCGGTTTCGAGGATCGGGTGGACGAAGCGAGAGGCATCGGGGTCGGGAGCTTCCAGGTAAGCGACGGAGGTCGAGTCCTCTGTTGCTCGCCGAGCGTTGGCGCCCAGTGTCGCGAGGCTGAGCTTCTTTGCTTCGTGGGGGCTGGGCAGGCAGATCGCTTGGACTCGTAGATCCCCGGCACGGCCGTTGTGCCTTGCAAGCTCCTGCTTCGCGGCAGCACACAACGGCGCTTCGACGTAAGCGGTGACGACCGCGTCGCTTGACACTCCCCCGCCCCCTCCGCAGCCAGCCGCTCCTATGAGCAGAACGCCGGCCGCCGCGAGTGAGGCCTTGCGCAAGACGGCGGAGGATCGGGTGCCCCCTCCCAAAACACTCAAGAGCGGCTCCCGCCGCTCGTTTTGGGAGGGGGCACCCGATCCTCCCTGCCTAGCGAAAGCCGCCCCACCGGCCCCGCCTGCGTGTTACCCAAAGAAGACCTCGGCCTCGCTGTAGAGCGACGCCGGAACCGTCTTCAGCTTGGCCGTCGCCTCACTGAGTTCGACCAGCTCGATGTCCGTGCCCCGCAGCGCTGTCATCTTGCCCCAGTCCCCCGCATCAGCAGCATCGATCGCGTGCAGCCCGAACCGTGTAGCCAGCACCCGGTCGAAGGCCGTCGGCGTCCCACCCCGCTGGACGTGCCCGAGCACCGTCGCCCGTGCCTCCTTGCCGGTGCGCTGCTCGATCTCACCCTCGAGCCAGTGGGCGATGCCGCCGAGGGCGACGTGGCCGAACTGGTCGAGCTTCTCGTTTTTGGTCTCGGGCATGCCGCCGACCGGCTGGGCGCCCTCGGCGACGACGAGGATCGGTGCGTAGTGATGCTCGAAGCGGCGGCCGACGAACTCGCAGACGCGGTCGAGGTCGAAGGGCAGCTCAGGAATCAGGATCACGTTGGCGCCGCCGGCGAGACCGGCGTGGAAGGCGATCCAGCCCGCGTGGCGGCCCATCACCTCGACGATCAGCACCCGGTGGTGGCTGTCGGCCGTCGTGTGCAGGCGGTCGATCGCCTCCATCGCGATGTTGACCGCGGTATCGAAGCCGAAGGTGTAGTCGGTGGCGCCGAGGTCGTTGTCGATCGTCTTCGGCACCCCGACGACCGGGACGCCGTGCTCGGAGAAAAGCCGCGAGGCGGCGCCGAGCGTATCCTCGCCGCCAATCGCGATCAGACCGTCGACGCCGTCGGCCTCGAGGTTCTCGGCCAGGCGCTCCGGCCCGCCCTCCTCCTTGAACGGATTGGTCCGCGAAGCGCCGAGGATGGTGCCGCCGCGGGGCAGGATGCCGCGCACCTCGGGCACCCCCAGCGGGCGGCTGTCGGACTCCAGCGGGCCACGCCAGCCGTCGCGGTAGCCGACGAACTCGTGGCCGTGCTGTTCGACGCCCTTGCGCACGATCGCCCGGATCACCGCGTTGAGGCCCGGACAATCTCCACCGCCGGTGAGCACGCCGATCCGCATCGATCTCAGATTAGCCATGACGGGCCGGGGCCACCCGTTAGGTTCGTTAAGCCAATGGAGCGAGACGGAGGAAAGACGATGAGCGATGCCGTAGACATGCAAGCCCTGCGCCAGGCGGGACAGAAGACCTGGTCGGAGGGCGACTTCGCGGTGGTCGCTGCGGTCGTGATGATGGCCTCCGAGGAACTGGTCGAAGCACTCGACGTCGTTCCCGGCGAGCGGGTCCTCGATGTCGCCTGTGGCAGCGGTAACGCGGCGATCGCGGCCGCGAGGCGATCGTGGGGTGGAGTGACCGGGGTCGACTTCGTCCCCGCCCTGCTCGAGCGGGCCCGCGAACGCGCCGCCGCTGAGCGACTTGACGTCGAGTTCGTCGAGGGCGACGCCGCCGAGCTGCCCTTCGCCGACGGCGAGTTCAATGTCGTCACCTCCGTCTTCGGTGCAATGTTCGCTCCCGACCAGCAGCAAGCGGCGAGCGAGCTCCTGCGCGTCTGCACGCCGGGCGGGCGCATCGGCATGGCCAACTGGGTGCCTGACGGCCCGGTCAGCCAGCTCTTCGGCATCGTCGCCAAACACGTTCCGCCACCGCCGGGCTTCACGCCGCCAGTGCTTTGGGGGGTCGAAGACCACGTGCGCGAGCTCTTCGGCGACGGCGTCACCGAGCTGCGCTTCGAACGCAAGCCCTCGCGACAGCCTTTCCGCTCGATCGACCACTATCTGGAGATCTTCCGCAACTACTTCGGCCCGATCAAGCTCGCCTTCGACCGCGTTGGCCCAGACGGCGAAGCCGCCCTCGAGGCCGATCTGCGCGAGCAGCTCGGCAAGTGCAACACAGGCGGAGACCGGGCTTTCGTGCTCGAACCCGAGTACCTGCAAGTCCTCGCCACGCGGGCGGGCTAGCCAAGCAGATCAAGGACGCGGGAGGCGTGGCGTGCTCCGCACGCGAGCGCCCGAGGACGCCGATATGCGCCGGCTAGCCCTGCCCGCGGTCGGCTAGCTCGGCCGCAGGACGCGAATCGAGGCGCCGATGATCAGAATGCCGAAGAAGACTAGGCCGGCAACGCCGCCGCCCTGACCGAGCACGCTGTAGAAGACGGTCGTGGTCGCGAGGGCGAGAAAAAGTGTGATCACCATTCCCATGCGGCGCGCATCCTATCCATTTGGGCGGTTGCGGTCTCAGTCAGCCAGTGCCGCGAGAGAATCGCGCAGGAAGGTGCCGACGGCATCCGCAGCGGCATCCGGCCCACTCGCCTCGCCCGCCGCGCGAACGAGCCTGCTGCCGACGATCACCCCGTCAGCGATCTCGCCCACCTGAACCACCTGGTCCGGCGTGCCGATGCCGAAGCCAACTGCGACCGGAACGTCTGCATCGGCCTTTGTCGCGACGACCAAATCGCTCAGCTCAGGCGGAAGCTCATCGCGCTCGCCGGTGGTGCCCACGGTCGAGACGACGTAGACGAACCCCTGCGCCGCCGCGCAAATCCGCGCCCGCCGCTCAGCTGGCGTCGTCGGCGCCACCAGCGGCACCAGCGCCAGGCCCACCGCAGCGAACGCCTCCCGTACCGGCTCCGCTTCCTCCAGCGGCAGGTCAGGCACGATCGCCCCGGCGGCACCAACCGCCAGCGCCTGCTCGGCAAACGCCTCGGCGCCGCCATGCGCCAGCACCATGTTGGAGTAGACCATGAAGACCACCGGCACACGCGCCGAAATCCCGCGGCAGATCTCCAAGGCAGTCTCGAGAGTCGCCCCCCCTGCAAGTGCCTTCGTCCCGGCCGCATGAATCGTCGGCCCATCTGCCAGCGGATCGGAGAAGGGGACGCCGAGCTCCACCAGGTCGGCCGATTCGGCGTAAGCATGAGCAACGGCGACCGACGTCTCACGGTCGGGATATCCAGCCATCATGTACGGCATCAGAGCCGCCCGGCCTTCGTCCTTCGCCCCTTGGAACGCCGCGGCAATTCGCTTGGCTCCTGAGGATGCCGTGAGCTTGGGGTCCAGGGGGTCGTTCGACAGAGCCTCCCCGCTGTTGCTCTGGCGAGTCACTCCCTGACTCCCTGCACCTCGGTCCACGCAAGAACCTCGGCTAGGTCCTTGTCGCCCCTTCCGCTCAGGCAAAGCACGTCATACCCGTCGTCACCACTGCCGTTCTCGAGGAACCAGGCGATCGCATGCGAGGACTCCAGCGCCGGGATGATCCCCTCCAGCTTGCAGAGCTCAGCAAAGGCCGCGAGGGCTTGGCTATCGGTGACGGCGAAGTAGCTGGCCCGGCCCGTATCGCGCAGATAGGCGTGCTCGGGGCCGACACCGGGGTAATCGAGCCCAGCCGAAACCGAGTGCGCCTCCAGGATCTGCCCTTCGGGATCGGCAATCACCGAGGAGAGCGAGCCGTGCAGGACGCCGGTGCTGCCTTTGCCAAGCGAGGCGCCGTGACGATCGGTGTCCAGGCCCTCCCCCGCCGCCTCGACCCCGATTAGGGCGACCTCGGCATCATTGACAAAGGGGGTGAAGATCCCAATCGAGTTGGAGCCGCCGCCAACGCAGGCGATCACCCGGGCCGGTAGCGCGCCCTCGGCGGCAAGCGCTTGCTCGCGAGCCTCCTCGCCGATCACGCACTGCAGATCCCGTACCAGCGCCGGATAGGGCGCAGGGCCGACGGCCGACCCGATCACGTAGTGGGTGGTCTCAACGTTGGCCACCCAGTCGCGGATCGCGGCACTGACCGCCTCCTTCAGCGTCCGCGCCCCCGCCTCGACCGGCACAACCTCAGCACCGAGCAACCCCATCCGCTCGACGTTTGGCCGCTGGCGGCGGATGTCCTCGGAGCCCATGTAGACGACGCATTCCAGGCCGAACAGGGCGCAGGCGGTGGCGGTGGCGACGCCGTGCTGACCGGCGCCGGTCTCGGCGATCACGCGCGGCTTGCCCATGCGCTCGGCGAGCAGCGCTTGGCCGATCGCGTTGTTGATCTTGTGGGCGCCAGTGTGGGCAAGGTCCTCGCGCTTGAGATAGACGCGCCGGCCGGCCTTGGCGGAGAGCCGGTCGGCCAGGTAGAGCGGCGTCGGCCGGCCGATGAAGTCGCGGTGCAGCAGGCGCAGGCGCTCCTTGAAGGCCGGGTCCTCGCGCGCCTCGGCCCAGGCAGCGCTCAGCTCATCGAGCGCCGCGATCAGGGTCTCGGGCACGTAGCGGCCCCCGTAGGGGCCGAATCTCTCCTCGACGGCGCTCATGCCGAGGGGACGCTAGCTACACCGGCCGCCTCGAAGAAGGCAGCCATCGCGGCGTGGTCCTTGCGACCGGGCTCGGCCTCCACCCCGCTCGCCACGTCGACCGCGAACGGGTGCGTGACCGCGATCGCTTCGGCGACGTTGTCGGGCCGCAGCCCGCCGGCGACGATCGCCGGAATCTGGGAGCGATGCCCGCGCAGCAGTCCCCAGTCAAAGCTTTCCCCGGTGCCGCCCCAGAGCCCCCTGCCGCGCCGGTCGAAGAGGTGGAAGTCGGTCCGGTAGGCCTCCGCCCCGTGCACCTCGGCGGCGCTGGCGACATGAATCGCCTTGATCACCTTCACCCCGGTCCGCCGCGCCACCTCAGCGCAGAACTGCGGCCCCTCAGCTCCGTTCAACTGCACCATCGTCAACCCAGCCCCCTCAACGGCCTTCGCCACTTCCTCCAACTCCGGATTGACGAACACGCCCACAACCTCGCACTTACGCCGAAACGCAGCACAGATCGCCGCCGCTTCATCAGCCGGACAGGCCCGAGGACTCTTGTCGTAATGGATCAGCCCAATGGCCCAAGCCCCCAGCAACACGGCCTCAGCGGCATCATCCAAGTTGGTTATCCCGCAAATCTTCACGCGCATACGCCCAGGGTACGGGAGCAGCCCCAGCGGCATCTCTCGGACCTAGATGTCGGCGAGGACATCGCGCACGAGTCAGGAGAGCGCCGGTGGCACTTCCCAAAACACTCCAGCGAGGCTCCCGCCGAGCGTTTTGGGAAGTGCCACCGGCGCTCTGCCGGCCCATGCCCGAAGCCCTATTCAGCTGATTTGGGTCTAACCCCGAGAGTGACGGTGACGTGCTTGGTTTCGTTGTCCCCGCGCAGCAGGGTCAGTTCCATCTTTTCGCCTGGATGGGCGCTGTTGACGGCGTTGATCACGTCTTCCATCGAGCCGATCGGCTTGCCGTCGACTTCAGTGATGATGTCGCCGCCGAGGGTGACTTTGGCGCCTTCGATGGTGGCTTCGGTATCGCCACCTTCGATTCCCGCCTTATCCGCCGGGCTGCCTTTGGTCACTTCGTTGACGAGCACGCCCTTTTCGACCGGCAGTTTCAGTGCCTTGGCCAGCGCCGGGGTGATGCTGCCACCGCTGATGCCGATGAAGGCGTGTTCGACCTTGCCGTTCTCTTCGATCTGTTCGACAACTTCGCGAGCGGTGTTGATCGGGATGGCGAAGCCGATGCCGACGTTGCCGTCGCCACTGCCGCCGGTCTGAATCTGGGAGTTGATCCCGATCACTTCGCCGGAGGAGTCGATCAGGGGTCCGCCCGAATTGCCTGGGTTGATCGCTGCGTCAGTCTGGATCACATGCGAGATCGAGAAGCCGTCGGGGGCCTGGATCTGGCGCTGCAGGGCGGAGACGATGCCCGCGGTTACGGTCCGGTCGAGACCGAACGGATTGCCGATCGCCACCACCGGGTCGCCAACCTGGACCTTGGAGGAATCGCCAAGTGGAAGTGGGGCTTCCTCGCCGGGGGACACGTCAACCTTGAGCAAGGCGATGTCGGTGGCGGGGTCCGTGCCTACTACTTCGGCCCGGTGCTCGGTTTCCGAAGAGCCCAGCTTGACCTCCACCTTGCTCGCCCCTTCGATCACGTGATTGTTGGTGACGACGTGCCCTTCGTTGTCAATCAGAATGCCCGAGCCGGTGGCAACCCCGCCGCCCTGCGTTTCACCTTCGCCAAATGGGTTGAGCGGGTTGCTCGTTTCTTCCGGTTCCAGGGTCGATTCGATGAAGGCCACACCCTCGCCGTCGTGGCGGTAGATCTGGTTGACCGTGTTGGTGTCGTTGCTTTCCTTGCTCACCACGGGAGCACTGTTGAGCGGCGCCGTGATCGTCGTCGTGGTGTTGTGGCCGGTATCGAGCAAACCGGCCGCAACGGCGATCCCACCAAGGACCGCGACCACGGCGCCGCCGAGCAGTGCCGAGCCAAACGATGTGCGAAAGAAGCGACGCATTGGGGGCACTGTAGGAGGCCTCTCTCAGCGCTTCCTAAACGGGCCGCAAACCGGCCTTAAATTCTGCGCCGCTCAGGGCAGGCGGTGCTCGCGGGTGGAGTCGTCCGCGCCGGTCAGCTCGCGCGCCTTCGCCTCGGGATCGGGCGCAGTCATCAGGGCGCCGCCAATCAGCACCGCGTCGACACCGACCCGATCGAGCTCATCGAGCTCCTCACGCGAGGAGATACCGCTCTCGGCGACGACGGTCTTGCCCGCCGGCACGTCGGTGATCAGCTCATACGTGGTCGAGACATCGACCGTGCCGGTGTCGAGATTGCGGTTGTTGATCCCGATCACGTCGGCGTCGAGCTCGAGCGCGCGCTGCAGCTCCTCGCCGTCGTGGACCTCGACCAGGCAGTCGAGGTCGAGTCCGCGCGCCATCTCATACATCTCGCCCAGCTCCCGATCGGTAAGCGCGCGGACGATCAGCAGCACCGCGTCGGCGCCGTTGACCGCGGCCTCGTAGAGCTGGTAGGGGTCGACGATGAAGTCCTTGCGCAGAATCGGCAGGTCGCAGGCGGCCATCGCCGCGCGCAGATCATCTAGCGAGCCGCCGAAGTGACGCTCATCGGTGAGCACCGAAAGGGCAGCCGCGCCGCCGCGCTCGTAGGCCTGAACCTGCGTCGTCACATCAGCGTCAGTGGAGATGTCGCCGGCGCTGGGCGAGCGCCGCTTGAACTCGGCGATCAGCGAAAGCCCGGGGCGCACCAGGGCCTCACTGAAGGGGCGATCCTCGCCGCGCGCGGAAAGGCGCGACTCGAGGTCCGCCTGCGGAACCTGCCCGCGGCGATTCTGGACCCCTTCCCGTGCTACCGAGATCAGCTGCTCGATCATTGCCACTTGACCGAGGAAGCCTAACCCCTCCGTCCGGCGAGCATGCCCCTGGCTCAGCCCAGACATCGAGGCCGGGCCCGACCCCATGCCGATCGACATGGGTCGGGCCTCGACCTGGATCCGCGCCCCGAATGGACGTCAGACGGCGATTACTCGCATTACGTTAAGTTCAGCCACCACTGTTTCGGCACCGAGGTGACGTAGTTCCCAGACACTTTCGCCGTCGTGCCGCAAAATTCGCCACCGCTCACCTTTTCCAGCAAGATTCCTTCGGCGCGCAATTCATTGCTCGTAAATTCTTTGCTTGTTTCGTAGTTGAGTTTGGGTTTTTTCGCGATGAATTTGCAAGTCATTGCCAAAGGACAGCCAGAAAAGGTGATGCCAAATTCCCCGCTTTGAAGGACGTAGTCGTCTTGGGCTTCGCTGGGCATGAGGATGGTGCCTTTCGAGGAAGGCAAGCCGGTGACTTCCACTGTGCTGCACGGTGCGCATTCGCCCGAGAACGAGAGTTTCGAAAGCTTGACCATCCCTTCGGTGCCGGCTTCAGTCCCCATCAGAAGTTCCATTCCCAGGCTGGATTTGCTGCAGCTCTCCGCCAGAGTCCCGCCGAATGTTGGTTTGAGGGCTTCCGCGCTCACCCCAGCGGGTTTTACTTTGCCGTCATACGTGCCTACACATTTCATCTGTTCTTCTGAGATTTCTAAAGTTCCTAAGCACCCTTCGACCACCGACGTCGCCGTAGCCGTACTGACCCCGGCAAGTGCCGTCACCGCCAGCATGAGAGCGGTAATCAGTCCAAGCGTTTTCGCTGGATTCATTGAGCCCATCCCTTTTCCGAATGTCGTGCACTGAAAGTGCCTGGGATGAGTGATAACAGAGCGCGTTCTTATGATCAAGAAATCTTTAGCAATTGACGAATCAGGAACTCGGCCCTGTTGTCATCGCTGCCAATCTCTCCAACAGGTCACTCGCGTCTCCGGAGTCAACCGCCTGAGCCGCCTTCTGCACTCCCGCAGCCAAACCCTCCGCTTTGCCGCCGACGTAGATCGCAGCACCGGCGTTGAGTAGGACCAAGTCACGCCGAGGGCCCTTTTCACCGCTGAGCACGGCGCGGGCCACAGCGGCGTTTTGCTCCGGCGTCCCCCCCGCCACCGCTTTAAGCTCGGCCGTCGCCAGGCCAAGGTCGCCGGCCTCGACGTAGTGCTCCTCGGTGCGCCCGTCGCGCACCTCGATCACCCGGGTGCGGGCCGAGATCGAGAGCTCGTCCACCCCGTCCTCGGCCGAGACAACCATCGCCCGCTCGCTGCCGAGGCCGACCAGCGCCTCGGCGATCGTCTCCTGATAGTGGCGATCGGAAACGCCGAGCAGCTGGCGCTGCGCCCCCGCCGGGTTGGTCAGCGGCCCGAGGAAGTTGAAGATCGTGCGCACGCCGAGCTGCTGGCGTACCGGCACCACGTGGGCCGTCGCCTTGTGATGGCGCGGCGCGAACATGAAACCGAAGCCGACCTCGTCGATGCAGCGCCCGACCTGCTCGGGTTCGAGCTCGATGTTGACCCCGAGCGCCTCAAGCAGGTCGGCCGAGCCGCACTTGCTCGTGGCGGAGCGGTTGCCGTGCTTGGCGACCGCGCATCCCGCCGCGGCCGCGACTAGGGCGGCGGTGGTCGAGACGTTGAAGGTCGAGGGCCCACCCCCCGTCCCCGCGGTGTCGACAAGATCGGTGCGGGCCGTGGTGACCGGGGTCGCGAGGGCCCGCATCGTGCGGGCCAGGCCGACCAGCTCCGGCACCGTCTCGCCCTTGGCGCGCAGGGCGATCAGGAAGGCCGCGGTCTGCACCTCGCCGGTCCGCCCCTCCATGATCTCGGCCAGCACCGTGGCCGCGTGATCGGCCGTCAGGTGATCGCCGGCGCAAACGGCGTCGATTGCCCGGGTGACGATCTCGTTGGTCATCTGCCGTTGCCGAGGAAGTTGGCGAGCAGGTGCTTGCCCTGCGGGGTGAGCACCGACTCGGGGTGGAACTGGACCCCCTCGGCGGGCAGCTCACGGTGGCGGGCGCCCATTACGACCTCGCCGAGGCGGGCGCTCGTCTCGAGCACGTCGGGCAGATCGGGGTCGGCTACCAGCGAGTGGTAGCGGCCGGCAATGAATGGGCTGGGCAAGCCGGCGAAGATCGTGCGGCCGTCGTGCTCGATCTCGGCGTCCTTGCCGTGGATCGGCTCGCCCTGCACGGTGCGCCCGCCGAAGGCCTCGACCAGCGACTGGTGGCCGAGGCAGACGCCGAGCACCGGCGTGCCGGCCTCGGCAAAGCGGCGGATCGCCTCAACCGAGATCCCCGCCTCGGCCGGGGTGCAGGGGCCCGGAGAGACGACGAGTCGATCCACGTCGCGTTCGAGCAGCTCGTCCACCGTGGCCTTGTCGTTGCGCACGACCTCGAGCTCGGCGCCGAGCTCACCCAGGTACTGGACCAGGTTGTAGGTGAAGGAGTCGTAGTTGTCGATGATCAGCACGCGCATGCTCAGGCCCAATCCGGCTGTTCGCAGGCGAGCTCGACGGCGCGAAATACCGCCCTCGCCTTGTTGACCGACTCGTTGTACTCGTAGGCGGGCTTGGCGTCGGCGACGGTGCCGCCGCCCGCCTGCACGTGGATCTGTCCGTCCTTGACGACGACGGTGCGGATGTGGATCGCGGTGTCGAGGTCGCCGTTCCAGGAGAGGTAGCCGATCGCGCCGCCGTAGGAGCAGCGCTTGACCTTCTCCAGCTCGTCGATGATCTGCATCGCCCGCACCTTGGGGGCGCCGGAGAGGGTGCCGGCGGGCAGGGCCGAGCGCAGCACGTCCATCGCGCCGACGTCTTCGCGCAGGGTCCCGGAGACCTGGCTGACGATGTGCAGCACGTGCGAGTAGGTCTCGACCACCATCAGCTCGTCGACCGAGACCGAGCCGTACTCGCAGACCCGGCCGAGGTCGTTGCGGCCGAGGTCGACCAGCATCACGTGCTCGGCCCGCTCCTTGGGGTCGTTGACGAGGCGCTCGGCGAGGCGGCGGTCCTCCTCCTCGTCGGAGCCGCGCGGGTAGGTGCCGGCGATCGGCCGCGTCTCAACCGTGCGACCCGTGACTTTGACCAGCGGCTCGGGCGAGGCCCCGGCGATCTGAAAGTCGCCGAACTCGAGGAAGTACATGTAGGGAGAGGGGTTGACCGCGCGCAGACCGCGGTAGACCGAGAATGCCTCGACCGGCGCGGGCGCCGAGAAGCGCTGCGAGGGAACGACCTGGAAGGCGTCGCCGGCGTGGACGTACTCGACGATCCTCGCTACCGCCGCTTCGAACTCCTCGCGCTCCATGTTGGAGGTGAACTTGGGGGCCTCGGCGACGGCCGGGCTCTCGGGAACCGGCACAGCACCGCGCAGTCGGCGGCGCGCCTCGGCAATCTCGGCCGCAGCGCGCTCGTAGGCGGCGTCGATGCCGCCCTCGTCATCGGCGAAAGCACAGGCCATGATCGTCAGCTCGTGGCGCAGGTGGTCGAAGACGAGCAGCAGGTCGGTGACCATCAGCGCCATGTCGGGCAGGCCGAGCGGGTCTGGGTTGGGCTCCCCGAGCGGCTCCACCGTGCGGACCAGGTCATAGCCGAAGAAGCCGACCGCGCCGCCGCTGAAGGGCGGCAGGCCCTCGACCGGCGCTGGCTGGAACCGGGCCAGGTACTCGGCGACGGCAGCGTAGGGATCGGCGACCTCGCGATCTTCTACTTCGGACTCGGAGAGCACGCCGTCGCTCCAGCGCAGGACCGAGCGGGGCCGGAAGCCGACGAAGGAGTAGCGACCGACCTGGCCCTGCTCGGCCGACTCGAGCAGAAAGCAGGGCGCGCCCTCGGGCTCACCCGCGCGCAGCTTGAGGAAGGCCGAGACCGGCGTCTCGCAGTCGTCGAGGAAGCGAGCGCAGACCGGCACGACGTTTCCCTGCTCAGCAAGCTCGCGCGCCTGCTCGAGGCTCGGCTCGAGGCGCAGCTCGGAATCAGCGGCGACGGCCATTGAGCACTTCCATCGCGGCGGACTGCGGGACTTTGCGCGAGGCCATCAGGACGGCCAGGTGGTAGAGCAGGTCGGCGGCCTCTTCGGCGACGCGCTCGTCGCTCTCCTCGCGGGCAGCGCGGACGACCTCCTCGGCCTCCTCCTCGACCTTCTCGCCGATCAGCTTGGGGTTGTCGAGCAGCTCGACCGTGTAGCTGCCTTCGGGCCGCTCGGCAGCGCGACTGCGCAAGGTGCGCTCCAACGTTGCCAGCGCCTCATGCACGACCGGCTGCGGCTCACCCGGCACCGCGGGCGCGTCCGGCTCGGTGCCAGCGGAGCCGCCCAGCTCGCGGTAAAAGCAGCTGCGCTCGGTGGTGTGACAGGCCGGCCCCGTCGGCTCGACCAAAGCGACGATGGCGTCGCCGTCGCAGTCATAGCGCAGCTGGCGCAGCTTCAACACGTTCCCCGACGTTTCGCCCTTCCTCCAAATCTCCTCCCGCGAGCGACTGTAGAAGTGCAGCTCCCCGGTCTCGACCGTCAGCCCCAGCGACTCCTCGTTGGCATACGCCAGCGTCAGCACCTCGCCGCTGGCGTGGTCCTGCGCCACCACGGGAATCAGACCCCGCTCATCAAATGTCAGCTCACTGAACATCGACCCCAATCGTATGCGAGGCAGTGGGGACACCCTCGAACGGGCGGATACTCAAAGTGTCGAGCTAATTAGCTCGGCACTTGGACGGGCGAGGGTGTCCCCACTGCCTCTCACTCGATTCCAAGTCGATCGAGCAGATCCTCGTCGCGGCGCCAGTGACTGCGTACGCGGATCTTCAGGTCGAGGTGGACCTTGGTGTCAAGCTCCGCTTCGAGCGAACGACGAGCGCCGGTGCCGATCTCGCCAACCTTGGCACCGCCCTTGCCGATCAAGATGCGCTTCTGGGACTCGGTCTCGGCCCAAACCTCGGCGTTGACCGTGACCAGGCCGTCCTCGCGCTCGCTGACCTCTTTGACCTTGACCTCGACCGAGTGCGGGATCTCGTCGCGGGTGCGGTTCAGCACCTGCTCGCGGATCAGCTCGGCGAGTAGCAGCTCACTCGACTGGTCGCTGTGGTCCTCGGGCGGGTAGAGATAGGGACCCTTGGGCATCAGCTCCGCCATGCGCTGTACCAGCGCATCGACTCCCTCTCCGGTGCGGGCGCTGATTGGAAAGACCTCGTCGACGCCGCCCAGCTCGGCGGCCTCGGCCAGAACCGGAACGAGCTCGTTCGGCCCGAGCTGATCCGCCTTGTTGACGGCGCAGATGATCGGCAGCTTCGCCCCCGCGCCGAGCAGCGCGCGGGCGATGAAGCGGTCGCCGGGACCGACTCCCTCCTCGCCGTTGATCACGATCAACGCGAGATCGGAGTCCGCCAGCTCGCGCTCGACCCGCTTCTGCATCCGCTCTGTGAGCACGTCGCGGGGACGCTGCACGCCAGGCAGGTCGACGAGGACGAGCTGGCGCTCCCCCTCGACGTCGGTGTGGATGCCGCGGATCGCCCGCCGCGTCGTCTGCGGCCGCATCGAGACGATCGCGACGTGGCTGCCGACGATCTGGTTGACCAGGGTCGACTTGCCGACGTTGGGGCGGCCGGCGAGACCGATGAAGCCGGAGCGACTCACACGATCCCCGCCAGCACGCTCGCCTGCAGGGTGAGCATCTCGCCCGTATCGGTCTCGTGGTCGTAGCCGCAAAGGTGGAGGACACCGTGCACCGCAGCCTCGGTCACGTCAGAGCAGTGCTCGGGGCAGATCGCGACGTCGCCGAGCTCGCGCGGGCCGGCGGTTGGAGCCGTTTCGTCGATCGGGAAGGCGAGCACGTCCGTCGGCGCGTCCTTTTCCCGATGCTCCCGGTTCAGCTCCTGGATGCGCGCGGCGTCGACCAGCTCGACCGCGAGGTGTCCGTCCTCGACCTCCGCCGCGGCGAGCGCCGCGGCAACCGGCCCCCGCAGGTCCACCGGCACGTCAGTCAGGTCGAGGCTCAAGAGCGCGGCGTCGGCCCGTGTTCCGCTCGCGCGGCGCGCTCACGACTACCGTGCTCGTCGTAGGCGGCGACGATGCGCTGGACCAGCTTGTGGCGGACCACGTCCTCGCCGCCAAAGTTGACGAAGCCGATGTCTTTGACGTCGTCGAGGATGTCGCGCACGACGACCAGGCCGGAGCGCTGGTCGGTCGGCAGGTCGATCTGGGTGACGTCGCCGGTGACGACCATGCGCGAGTTGAAGCCAAGCCGGGTGAGGAACATCTTCATCTGCTCGGGGCTGGTGTTCTGCGCCTCGTCGAGGATCACGAATGAATCATTGAGGGTGCGGCCGCGCATGAAGGCCAGCGGCGCGACCTCGATCACGCCGCGCTCGAAATAGCCGTTGACCCGGTCGGGGTCGAGCATGTCGAAGAGGGCGTCAAAGAGCGGGCGCAGGTAGGGGTCGACCTTGGCCTGGATGTCACCGGGCAGGAAGCCGAGCCGCTCGCCGGCCTCTACCGCGGGGCGAGTGAGGATGATCCGCTGCACCTGCCGTTCGGCGAGTGCGGCAGCAGCCATCGCCACGGCGAGGAAGGTCTTGCCGGTGCCGGCCGGGCCGACGCCGAAGGTGATCGTCTGGTCGCGGATCGCGTCGACGTAGCGCTTCTGGTTGAGCGTCTTCGGCGCCACCTTGGTGTTGCGGTGGCGCCAGACCACGTCATCGAGGATTTCCGCCGGGCTCTCGGAGGCATCGAGCGCGCCGGTCACCGCTTCGATCGTCCCCGGCGCCACTTCGTGACCCTGCTCGATCAGCTCGACCAGCTCGTCGACCACCGTCGCCGCCATCTGCACGTCGTCAGGTTCCCCGTCGAGGGTGAGCACGTTGCCGCGCAGGTGGAAGTCGCAGTCGAGGTGGCCGCGCAGCTCGCGCAGAACCGCGTCCTCGGAGCCCGCCAGCTCGGCGGCAACCGTGTTGTCGAGGGTCAGCTGCCTACGCGCCAAGCCGCTCACGCACCGCCGCACTGACCCGCTTGCCGTCGGCGCGCCCGCCCAGCTTCGGCATCAGGGCAGACATCACCTGGCCCATCTGCTTCTGCTCGCTGGCACCCGTCTCACTAATCGCGGCGTCGACCAGCTCACTCAGCTCCTCGTCGGAGAGCTGCTGCGGCAGGTAGCCCTCGATCAGCTCCGCCTCAAAGCGCTCGGCACTCGCCTGCTCGTCCCGCCCCGCATCCGCGTAGGCGTCGGCCGCCTCGGCGCGCTTCTTGCGCTCGCGCTGCAGCACCGCGACCTCGTCGCCGTCTCCGAGCTTGGCGTCCTTCTGCAGCGAGTCGACGATCAGCCGCAGGGCACCCGCCCGCTCGCGGTCGCCCGCCTTCATCGCGGTCCGTACATCGGCCTGCACCTGCTCGAGAACGCTCATCCGGTCTAAGGGTAGTCGGCGACGACGCGGTAGGAGTGCGGCGACGGACGAGGAGCGGCCCGGAGGCCGCTCCTCGTCTCGATTACCTCCCTAGTCGCTAACTCGACTCCATGTAGAGCGCGCTGCCTCCGGCGGTCTGGTATTCGCCGGTCAGCGTCACGCTCGTCGAGCAGAAGGTCGCCGAGCCGGATTGCCTGGTCAGCGCGGTGCTCGTCGACAGCGCCGCTGGGACGCCGCCGGTGAATTTGAGCGTGAACGATTTCGCCGTGTAGACGCAGGTGAACGGGGTCCCTCCCGAACTGCATTTCACGCTCAGGGTGGGCACGTGCGACGGGGTTTCGGAGACTTTGACCGTGCCGCTGCCTTTACCCGACGGTTCGAGCACGCCGATGTACGGCGGGCTTTCCATCGACAGCACGCAGCCGGTGTAGATGGGGCTGGTGCAACCAGACAGGCCAAACGGTTTGTAGTTCCATTCCCCGCCGACTTTGTAAGGCGAGAAATTGTTTAGCGCAAAGCCCCCGCTGGTGCAGGTGATCTGCGTTGAACCCGGGAAGAGCCCGATCGTGATGTTTCCTTTCGAAGGAAATTCATTGAAGGTTTTGACCGATTTCTGCGGGCAGGGGCTTTCGTTGACGCTGCAGAAGACGGGTCCTTCGACACCACGCTTGGTGACATAGGTGGCGGTGGACGGAACTTTGAATTTGTAGTCGGCTTCCCACTGCACGGATTCCGGACAGAAGAAGCTGCCCGCTTCTTCTTTGAGGGAAGCGTTGACGTGCACGTTCGCGGGCGTTCCGCCTTCCACCGGCAGGTTGCTGAGGAATCCTTTGTACACGCATTCGCTGGTTCCACATTTGAAATTGAGACCACCGATCGTCATCGACATCTTGCCGTTGCCGGCGATCGGTTCGAACATATTGGCGAAGTAGGGCAGGCCGCTTGCGGTCACGGTGCACCCTTCGCCACAGGCAATGAAGGACAGCGTGCTGATCCGTTCTTCTTCGTTGCGGATCATCTGCGATGTGCATGTGACGCTGCCCGCTTCACCAAAGTTGAATTTGGCTTCCACCTGGGCCGAGGTAAAGGCGTAGCCGGAGACGTTGGTCCCCTGGCAGTATTCGACGTTCGCTTTGCAAAGTACGGTTTCCGCACCGGCCGAGGCCGAAGTGACACCGACGGCGGAGATCGCCATCAATGCCGCAACTGCCGCGAGGCCAATAATCCTGATCGATCTCATCTTCTCTCCTCTGGAGATTTGACTGGAGCAGGGAGCAGCCCGAATACGGGCAGCCGCAATCGCAACGCGATGCACCGCATCGTGCCGGGCCAATTTGCGCATAGCGCGCATCGGCACCTCCCGCGCCTAGATCTAACAGCGCCGGAACCTATAGTCAAGCGGTTTTTTCTATACCTAGATCATGCGTCGAGCTCAATCGCCTCAACCGCTCCCAGCGGCATCTGCAGAAAGCGTGTACCGAGCTCGCGGAAGGAGGTGACATCGCCAGTGCAGAGGAAGCGATAGGTGCCCTCGCCGTCGGGCTCGCGGGCGATGCCGGCGCGAACCAGGGTGCGCTGAACGGCCGCGGCGACCGCGTGCCCGCCGCTGACCAGGCGCACGTCGCGGCCGAGGATTCGCTGCAGCATCGGCGCCACCAGCGGGTAGTGGGTGCAGCCGAGGATCAGGGTGTCGACCTCGGCGCGCTTCAGCGGCGTGCAGTAGCCCCGTGCCATCTCGAGAACGCCCTCGTCGAATGGCGAGCCGTCCTGGATGAAGGGCGCCAGGTCGGGAGCCTCCACTTCGGTCACCTCGAGCGCCCGTCCCTGACCTTCGAGGGCGCGGCGGTAGGACCCGCTCGCGACGGTGTTCGGCGTCGCGAGCACTCCAACCTTGCCGCTGTCGGTAATCGCCGCGGCGATCTCGGCCTGTGGCTCGACCACGGGGACGACCTCTACTCCGTGCGCGCCCGCGACATCTCTCGCCACGTCAGCGCCGATGGCCGTGGCCGTGTTGCAGGCAATTACCAGCAACTTGGCGCGGCCGCCGAGCAGCGTCTCCGCAATCAAGCGAATTCGCGCCCGCAGCGCCTCCGGATCCTTAGTCCCATAGGGAAACCAGGCGGTGTCGCCGAGGTAGACGAAGTCCTCCTCGGGCAGCGAGACGAGGCACTCGTGCAGGACGGTGAGACCGCCAACCCCCGAATCGAACATCGCGATCGGGAGCGAGGCGTCGAGCGCGCTGCCGCTTGCGACCCGGTCCGACAGGGCTCTACAGGAAGGGCTTGTAGGCCATGAAGAAGATCGTTACTACGACGATTAGGCCGGCGAGCCCTCCCACCTTGCTGAGCCGTTCGCTGACTGCGTTGAACTCGTCGCTGAGCGTATCGCCGGCCTTCAGGTCACGTTCGGCCAGTTCCCCCGCCTTACGCGTCTGGGGCTTGAAGAATGCGCCTTGAAGGGCGAATAGCGAGATGATCGCCAGGTAGCCGACGCTGATGAATGCCGTGCTTGCATCCCAGTCGCCGTCGGTCTGCAGGTATATCCCCGCCACCAACAGGACGATCATCCCGGGAGTGACGAGATAGCGATCGACCTTCTGCACGCCGGCGATGATCGCCGGCGTGGCGCGGGGGAACTGCGGCGCGACCGAGAAGAAGAACCCGTAGCCGAAGGTCGGGCCGAAGGCCAGCACCACGGCCAAGATGTGCAAGAAGAGCGCAATCTTGTAGCCGGGACTGATGATCGTGGCGAGATCCATCGGCGGCAACATATCGCTAGCCCCGGAGCAAGAGTGCCGCCCAGTCCCCCTGCAACCGCCGATCCGCCTCCGCGAAGCCGAGCGGAGCAAACACAGCCGCGGTCTCATCGAGCTCGCTGTGGAGGAGGCCGGAGAGGATCAGCGTTGTGGGAGTCCCCTCATCGTTCAGCTGCTCCGCGACCACCTTCAGGACCGGCGCGGTCATGTTGGCCACGACGGTCGGCGCAAGCTCGGGAAGCCCCTCACGGAGATTCGTGCGCATCAGATCGAGGCTGACGCCGTTGACGGCGGCGTTAGCTCCGGCAGCCTCGATCGAGGGCTCCTCGTGGTCGTAGCCACTGACAGGGTCCCAGCCGAGCTTCGCGGCGGCGATGGCCAGGACGCCAGAACCGGTACCTAGATCCGTGAACGGGCCACTCGCCTCACCCGCCCGCTCGAGGTCGAGCAGGAGTTCGAGACAAAGCCTGGTGGTTGGATGAGCGCCCGTGCCGAACGCCTGGCCGGGGTCGACCACGAGGTCAATCGCGCCCTCGCGCGGCTCCTCCCAGGAGGGGCGCAGCCAGAGCCGCTCGCCGACCAGGAGCGGTTTGTGGAAGTCCTGCCAGCGGTCGGCCCAGTCGTCGGGAACCTCGGTTGAGACCACCTCGACCAGGCCGTCGCCAGCGGCGACCTCGATTTCCCCTAGCTCGGGCAACTCCCCCTCGCCGCCGTAGATCGCGTACTCGACGTAGCCCGGGCCCTGCTCCTCCTCGACCCCGTTGGGCGCCAGCACTGTCAGCTCAGCAAGGACGATCTCGGCCTGCTCGGGCGCGCAGCGGACGGCGAGGCGGATCAACCGAAGGCTCGGCGCATGCGGGAGAGGAAGCCGTCGTCACCCTCGTCGGAGCGCAGGTTGTGCGGCTCCAGCGACTGCTCGAGCTTCTCCGCCAGCTCGCGCTGCTCCTCGGAGAGGTCGCTGGGGACGATCACGTGGATGACGATGCGGAGGTCGCCCGGGGGGCCGCCATTGGCGCCCGGCAACCCGTGTCCGCGCAGGGCGAACTGGGTGCCATGCTGGACGCCGGAGGGCAGCTCAATCTCGCGCTCCCCCTCGTGACTGGGAATCTTCACGCTTACCCCGAGCATCGCCTGCACGGCTGAGATTTCAACCGCGTGCATCAGGTCCTGGCCGCGCATCGGCCCGCGTCGCACCTCGAAGCCGAAGGCGCCGCCGAAGACCGCGCCCAGCAGGTCCTCGATCGAGCTGAAACCGGCTCCCCCGCCCGGTGGAAAGCCACCCTGGCGCAAGCCGTCCTGGCCGTAACGGTCGTAGACCTGGCGCCGCTCAGGGTCCGAGAGCACCTCGTAGGCCTCGGCCGCGGCCTTGAACTTCTCCTCGGCTTGAGGGTCGTGGGCGTTGACGTCGGGGTGCAGCTCGCGGGCTACCTTGCGGAAGGCTCGCTTGACCTCCGCGTCAGAGGCGCCGCGCTCGACCCCGAGCAGCTCGTAGTAGTCGCCTGCCATCGCTAGCCGTCGTAGACCGTCTCGCAATAGCGCGAGAGCTCGCGGGCGGCGCCGCGGACCGAGGCGATCGCAGTGGCGTAGTCCATGCGCAGCGGTCCGACCACGCCGACCGCGCCGAGGTTGCGGTGAGCGAGGCCGTAGTTGGCGCCGACGACACTGACCGAGCGCAGCTCCGGCCGTGGGTTCTCGCCGCCGATCCAGAGGAAGACGGAGCGCTGGTCGAGAGTTGAGCGCAGCATGGCAAGCAGCGTCGCCCGCTCCTCCAATGCCGTCATCAACATGTCGGCCCGGGGCAGGTCGGCGGAGTGGGCTTCGGAGAGCAGCCGCGAGGCTCCCTCGGTGTAGAGGGTGTCGGCGAACTCCTCCCGCTCGAGCTCGATGAAGGCCGAGCCAAGAGTGGCGATGAACTCGGCCTCGACCGGACCCAACTCCGGATCGGCGAGGCGGCTGGCGATCATGCGGGCGCCCAGCCCGAGGCCGGCGAGCTGCTCGTTGAGATAGCTCGACGCCCACTCGACCAGGCCGGGATCGACCGGGCCCGGAAAGTCGAAGACGCGCTTGGCCACCGCGCCATTGGAGGCGATCGCGACCACCATCACCCGGGTCGGCTGCAGGCGCAGCACCTCGACCCGGTGGATCGTCGCCGCCACCGTCTCCGGCGGCGCCGTCACCAGGGCCATCAAGTCCGTCACCTGCGCCAGGGCCGCGGTCGTCTCCCGCATCGCCGCATCGATCTCCCGCCGCAGCTCCAGCTCAACCGAGCTCTCCGCCGGCGGCCCACCGGTAGCCATCATCGCGTCAACATGGCGCCGGTATCCCATCTCAGTAGGCACCCGGCCTGCCGAGGTGTGCGGATGGGTGAGATACCCCGCCGCCTCGAGCGCCGCCAGCTCAGCTCGAACGGTTGAAGGCCCCCACCCGACCTGTCGCTGCTCCGCAATCTCTTTCGACGGCACAGGCTTGCCGGACGCCAAGTAGGCGTCAACCACAAGCTTCAGGATCAGCTCTTGCCGCGAAGAAAGCACGCTTGGAGTCTAGGAGGAGCGCCGGGTGGGCCTCCCAAAACACTCAAGCGAGGCTCCTGCCGAGCGTTTTGGGAGGCCCACCCGGCGCTCCCATACCTCTAAAGCTGGATTTCCGCCTCAGCATTGCGAATCGTCTGATTCTCACCCTGAGCAGCAACCGTGTCGACCACGACCGTGTCTCCGTCGACGCTCTTGACCGTGCCGCTAACAACGATCTCCGTCTCGGGCGCCCCCATGCCACGGAACTGAACCGAGAGCCGTTTCAGCGCGCGCGGATCGCCGTCGGCGAGCGCGGCGTTGGCCCGAGCGACCAGGCCCATCATGTAGAGACCGTGCAGGATCGTGCCGGGCAGACCAACGGCCTTGGCGAACTCGGGATCGATGTGAATCGGGTTGAAGTCCCCCGAGGCGCCGGCGTAGCGGTGCGTGAGGTACTTGTCGGGCGTCACCTTCAGCTCCGGGATCGCGTCGCCAACGTTCAGATCGGCCATCTCAGACTCCTCTCACGATGCAGGTCCAGGTGCCCCTGACGACCTGGTCCCCGTTTTGGTTGACGGCGTTCGTCTCGAAGATGTAGAAGCCCTTGCCGTCCTTCTCGGAGATGTCCAGGCACTTGGCCGCGGTGGTGATTTCGTCCCCCGAGCAGGCCGGCTCGCCCCACTCGAACTCCTGGCCACCGTGCACCATCGCGGCGAAGTTCATTCCCACCTCCGGGTCGAACATCGCCGGGCCGACAGCGGGCGAGCTGTAGACGACGGCGAACATCGGCGGCGCAACGACGTCGCGAAAGCCGGCCGCCCTGGCCGCCTCACGGTCGAAGTGCACCGGGTTCTCGATCCCCAACACCCGCGCGTACTCCCCAATCTTCTCCCGCCCAATCTCATATTTAGTGGCGGGCCATTCCTTGCCTATTGCCTCTGTCTTTACGCTCATGGCGCGCCAGTCTAAACACGCCCTCCAAAACTGGTCGCCTGGCCAGTCGGCCTCTCTCGCACGGGCGAGGCGGCATGGCGCGAGATGGCTGAGCAAGGGAGTCGGGCACCCTTCCCAAAACACTCAAGCGAGGCTCCTGCCGAGCGTTTTGGGAAGGGTGCCCGACTCCCCTACTCGTCGATCTCCAACACCGCCAGAAACGCCTCCTGCGGCACTTCCACTCGCCCCACCGACTTCATCCGCTTCTTACCCGCCTTCTGCTTCTTAAGCAGCTTCTGCTTGCGGGTGACATCACCGCCGTAGAGCTTCGCGGTGACGTCCTTGCGCAGCGCCTTGACCGTCTCGCGGGCGAGGATGTTGGAGCCGATCGCGGCCTGCACCGGCACGTCGAAGAGCTGGCGCGGGATCGTTTTGCGCAGTCGCGCAACCAGTTTCTTGCCCTGCTCGTAGGAGAAGTCGCGGTGGACGATGATCGAGAGCGCGTCGACCTTGTCGCCGGCGAGCAGGATGTCGACCTTGACCAGGTCGGAGGCGCGGTTGCCGATCGGCTCGTAGTCGAGCGAGGCGTAGCCCTTGGTCGAGGACTTCAGCAGGTCGAAGAAGTCGAGCACGATCTCCCCCAGTGGCATGTCGTAGCGGATCTGTACCCGCACGGGACTGAGGTAGTGCATGTCGACGTGGGTGCCGCGCCGCGACTGGCAGAGCTCCATCACGGCGCCGACCTGCTCGGTCGGGGAGATGATCGTGGCGCGGATGAAGGGCTCTTCGATCGTCTCGATCGAGGCTGGATCGGGCAGTTCGGTCGGGCTGCGCACCTCGAGTTCCTCGCCGTTGGTCAGGTGGACCAGGTAACGCACGTTCGGCGTCGTCGCCAGCAGGTCGAGGCCGTACTCGCGCTCGAGCCGCTCGCGCACGATCTCCATGTGCAGCAGGCCGAGGAAGCCACAGCGGAAACCGAAGCCGAGCGCCTCTGAGGTCTCCGGCTCCCAGGAAAGCGCGGCGTCGTTGAGCGCCAGCTTCTCGAGCGCGTCGCGCAGGTCTTCGAAGCGGTCGGTGTCGATCGGGAAGAGCCCGCAGAAAACCATCGGCCGCACCTCGCGATAGCCCTCCAGCGGCTCGCTGGCGGGGCGCTCGAGCGTGGTCAGGGTGTCGCCGACGCGCAGCTTGGCGACGTCCTTGATGCCGGTGATCAGATAGCCGACGTCGCCCGCCTCCATGCCCTTGACGGCAGTCATCGCGGGCCGGAAGAAGCCGATGTCGTCGATGTCGGCCTCGGTCCCGTTCTGCATCGCCAGGATGCGGCCGTTCTTGCGGAAGCTGCCGTCGACCATCCGCACGTAGGCGACGACGCCGCGGTACTGGTCGAACTCGGAGTCGAAGATCAGGGCGCGGGTCGGGGCCTCGGGCTTGCCCTGGGGTGGCGGCACGCGGGCGACGATCGCCTCCAGCACGTCGAGGACCCCCTCCCCGGTCTTGGCCGAGATCGGGATCGCGTCACCCGGCTCGCCGCCGAGCAGGTCGGCGATTTCGCCGGCAACCCGCTCGGGCTCGGCCCCCGGCAGGTCGACCTTGTTCATCACCGGAATCAGCTCCAGCCCGTTCTCGATCGCCAGGTAGGTGTTGGCGACGGTCTGCGCCTCGACCCCCTGGGCGGCGTCGACGACGAGCAGGGCTCCCTCGCAGGCGGCGAGGCTGCGTGAGACCTCGTAGGAGAAGTCGACGTGGCCGGGCGTGTCGATCAGGTGCAGGTGGTAGGTCTCACCGTTGACGGCGGTGTACTCGACCCGCACCGCCTGCGCCTTGATCGTGATCCCGCGCTCGCGCTCGAGGTCCATCGAGTCGAGCATCTGCGCCTTCATTTTTTTGGGATCGACGGCGCCGGTGATCTCGAGGATGCGGTCGGCCAGGGTGGACTTGCCGTGGTCGATGTGGGCGATTATCGAGAAGTTGCGGATGTGGTCCATGGGCGGGTCGCCAGTATGGCGAGTAGCCGGCGGGTCCTGTCGCGGCGGCCCTCCCCCATGTGCTCAGACGCCTTCGGCGTCTTCCGCTATGGGGGACCCCCGCCACCGCGCCACCCGCCGGAGAATCGCTATTGGCGACACGCCGATGGATCCAGCGGAGTCCTCAGCTTGTAGATCACCGTCGGTGGCTTCCGCAAGACCACCCTGACGCCAGGAGCGTGGGTCCAGCGGGACGTGGGTGGGTATGGGGGCTTGCCTGGTTCGATGCGGTCTCGGGAAGTGACTACGTAGTCGTAGTGGCCGGCGTTGAGGAGTCGGCGCCATTCGGGGCAGGTCGTTGGGGCGGTGAAGCCGCCGTGGGGTTGTTCGGTGCCGACGTAGGTGACTTCGTTGCTGAGGTCGCGGCCGTAGAGGGGGTACTGGCGGGTGCTGGTGGTCGCTATGCGGGCGTCGGTGATGTCCTGGGCCCAGGCAAAGGCGGCGTTGAGGCCGGGGGTGGTGAAGCTGGGGTCGGCGTAGCGGCGCTCCAGGTAGTGGCGCTGGATTGGGTAGCCGAGGGCGATCGCAATTAGGACGACCCCAGCGACCAAGCCGGCGCGGGGAGCCCCTCGCCCGGACAAGCGCCGAGCCAGTTGGCTCGGCGCTTTGAGTATCCGCCCGTTCGAGGGGCTCCCCGCGCCGACTCCTCGCAGCTGCCGACACAGTGCGACCGGGAGCAAAGCGAAGCCGAGCACCAAAGCTGGAGCTAGGTAGCGGAGGCCGGATTCGAAGCCTTGGGGCATGCCGTTGGGGCCGGAGGCGGAGGTTGGGGCGATCAGCCAGGCCAGGCCGGCGGCCAGGCCGGCGGCTGCGACGACCCGGAGGATCGGATCGGATCGGCGGCCGAGGCAGAGCAGGAGGCCGACGATTGGAGCGACAACAAGCAGCGGCCAGAAGATCGTCAGGCCGTGGTGGAGGCCGGGCAGGAACCAGTCCGACCAGACCGAGCCGTTGGTGAGGTAGCCAAGCACGCTGTGGTCTTCACGCCCACCAAGGGCCTGCGCGGGCGCCGGCAGCGTGATCGGACCCAGGTGTTTGATCCAGGGCAGCGGGTTACCGGTGTGGGCGAGGTTGCGCAGATACCAGTAGCCGCCGCCGGCCAGGGCGGCAAGCCCCCCCGCAGCGAGGGCGCGCCAGCGACGTCCCCGCGGAGCAACGAGCGCGATACCCACCACGAGGACCGCGGCGGGCAGGAGGAAGTTGAGCTTCGTCCCAGCCGCCAGGCCCGCCGCGAGACCCACGAGGGCCACCGGGCCCAGCGCGAACGCGGTTCCTGTCTGGCGAGTAGAACCGCGTTCGCGCTGGGCCAGGGCAACCGCCACTGCGGCGAGGAGAAAGAAGATCCCAGCGATGTCGTTCCGAGCCTCGCCCGCTTGGTCGTGCAGCGCGGGGACGCTGAGAGCTATTGCAACGAGGGCGAGCGACCACGGCGCAACCCGATACGGCCGCCCAATGCACCACGCAGCTACCAAGCACCCCACAAACCAGCCGAGATTCAGCAGCGGCGAGAGGATGTCTCGACCGAAGGAGAGCATTCCGATCGCGTGTACGACTTCTGAATTCGCCGGGTAGAACCAGGCCAGGAACTGCGGCGCAATGAAGTGCAAGCTCCACGTGTCCCCGCTCTGAAAGAACCCTGCCGCGAACGGCCCGTGGTACCAAGTCGAATCGAACCCGGTCATCCCCGTCGACAACCGCAGCTTCACCCCGGCAGCAAAATGGACAATCGCCACCGCGGCGATAGCCAGGGCGACCAGGGCCGCTGGTGAAGGGCCGGGGGGGCGTCCCTCCCGCGCAGCGGCGTCTTCTTTTTCGCCCCTATCTCGCCCACCCAACAGCCGGAGTCCAGCCCCTGCAACGACCACGGCAGCGAGATACGGCCCAATCTCAAACCAGCCCACGGTCCCAAGCACCTCGGCAATCCACAGCAACCCCGCGATAGCCAACAGTGCCGTCGCCAGCTGCGCCACGAGCCTGTCGAGCCGCGGCACGAGCCGCCTGCGCACGCTCGCAGCCCCGACCCAGGCAAACCCGACGAGCACCCCCAGCTCTGCCACCCCCAACAGGTAGCGCCCAACGCCGAGCATCTAGCGCCGCCGCAGCAGCCGCATGATCTGCTCCAGCTCGGCAATACGGAGCAGCTTCGCCATCCCCAGGTAGACCAGGCCCCCCAGCCCGAGGCCCGCGCCGAGCGAGACGATCTGGCCGAAGAGGCCGCGCCCGAGCGCGTTGTCGAGCACATCCCAAACGCCAAATGAGACCGCCGCCAGCGCCGCCGCCGCGATCGTGATCTTGATCGTCGTCTGGGTGAGGCGGCGCAGCTCGAGCCCGCCGAACTCGTGGCGCAGGACGACGGCCTGAGCGATCACGGCGGCGATCGTGCCGATCCCGGTCCCGGCGACGATGCCGCCAGTGCCGAACGGCTTGTAGAGCAGCAGCGCGCCGAGAGCCGAAACCACCAGATCGAGACCGGCCAGGCCGGTCGCCATCCAGGGCCGCTGCAGGCTGAAGAAGGTGCGCGTCTGCAGCAGATAGACGCCGTTGGTCGGCAGCGCGAAGGCGAACCAAAAGAGGGCCGTCGCCACCAGCGTCGTCTGCTCGGGGGTGAATTCGCCGCGCTGGTAAACGAGGCGGATCATTGGCACCGAGAGGACGAGGATCGCCGCCGCCGCCGGCACCAGCACGAAGAGGATCTGGCGCATGCCGTTGGCCATCGTCGCCCGCAGGTTCTCGATCTCCCCGCGCGAGGCGAACCGGGCGAGGGTCGGAAAGAGCACCGTCGCGATCGCGACCGAGAAAATCCCCTGCGGCAGCTGGTAGAGACGAAACGCCTTGTCGATCGCCGCCGGCGACTGGTCGCTGACCAGGCTGCCGAAGATGCTGTTGATCAGCATGTTGAAGTTGATCAGGCCGAGGCTTAGCGTCACGGGCAGCATCAGCAGGAGCACGCGACGCACGTCCGGATTGCGCCATTCGAAGCTCCATTCGAATTTGAACGGGGTGTTGCGCAGGTCCCAGGCCGGAATCAGCAGCTGCACCAGCGTGCCGACGAGGATGCCGATGGCGTAGGCGTAGATGCGGTTCTGGCCGTGGAAGGACGGCGCCAGCAAGACGGTGACGACGATGATCGTCAGGTTCCAGAACAGCGGCGAGATCGCGAAGGCCCCGAAGCGGTCGTAGCTGTTGAGGACGCCGACGACGACGCCGCTGATCCCGAGCAGGATCAGGATCGGGAAGAGAACCTGGGAAAGGGTGACGGTGAGGTGGAGCAGCTCGCCTTCGAAGCCGGGAGCGAAGACCGGCATGATCACCGGCGCAAGCAGCACGAAGAGAGCCGTGATCGCGCCGAGGACGAGGGTGATCAGCAGCAGCAGAGTCGAGGCCAGGCGGAATGCCTCGCGGTAGTTTTTCTTCTCCAGCTGCTCGGTGAAGATCGGCACGAAGGCCGGCTGCAGCGCCGCGTCGGCGAAAAGGCTGCGGACCAGGTTGGGCACCTGGAAGGCGATCGTGAAGGCCGACATCGGCCCGTAGACGCCGTAGTAGGAAGCAGCGACGACTTCGCGGCCAAGGCCGGCGACACGTGAGGCCGCGGTGGCGGCGGAGAAGAACGCGGTGGAGCGCGCGATGCGCCCCGCCTGACGACCCGGCGCGGGATTGGCGGCCGGTTCCTCACCGGGCGAAAAAGCCTCCGCCTCGCGCACGGCAGTGTCGCGAGCGAGCTCTTCGTCCTCGCGTTCGGGACTGTCGGGTGCCTTGGGCGTCTCCAAGCTTGGTCTCAGTCGCTATAGTCGGCGGCCGCCAGGAGAGGGCTCGGAGCCCACTCAGGCACATGACTTATGGCCAACATAGCCTCACAGAAGAAGCGGATCCTACGCAGCGAGCGCGAGCGTACGGAGAACCGCCTGCTCACAAGCACGGTGAAGACCTACTTCCGCCGGCTCGAGGCTGCCGTGGAGGCGGGCGATAAGGCCAAGATCGAGGCCGAGCACAAGACGCTCGTCTCGAAGATCGACAAGGCCGTCCAAAAGGGCGCCATGCACAAGAACACCGGCGCCCGCAAGAAGTCCCGCGCCGCGCGAATCACCGCCAGCCCCGCCGCCAAGTAGTTACGCCGGCGCTCCCGCGGCTTTCCTGACGGCCAGCGTCAGCGCCAGCTTGTCGCCGTAGTCGGCGCCGCCGCGGCACCAGACCTCGAGGTCGGCAAGCGTCGCCGTCGCCCCCTGCAATTGCTCGAGGTTGGTCCTGTCGAGCCGCGCCACCAGCTGCTTGGCCGCGTAGGGGTGCATCCCCAAGCCCGATTCCACCTGCTTCGCCGGAATCCCCTGCTCGAGCTGGGCGGCCGCGGCACAGGCCTTGCGCAGTCGCGAGGCGAGGCCGTAGATCAAGCCGGTGACGTTCTCGCCCTGGGAGATCAGCCGCTCGGCCAGCGAGGCCGCCTTTGCCGGGTTGCGTTCGAGCATCGCGTCCGAGAGCGCCCAGACGGCCGCCTCGGAGGTATCGGAGACCATCGCTTCGAGATCGGCGGCCGAGACCGCTCCCCCCTCCCCCGCCCACAGCGCCAGGCGCTCCAGCTCATTGCCAAGACGGACCGGACTGGCGCCCATGCGATCGACGAGGATGCGGGCCGCCGCCGGATCGAGTGAGAAGCCGAGGCGCTTTGCGTCACCGACCAGGATGCGCGGCAGCTCGCGCGCCTTCGGCGCCTCGAATTCATGGATCTCACCCGCCGCCGCCTTGACCGCCTTCGCCAGCTTCGCCGGCGCCTTGGCACGAGCGATCAGCACCACGGTCAGATCGGGCGGAAGATCGGCGATCGCATCAACCACCGCGGTCAGCTGGCGATCGCGCCAGCGATCGACCCCGTCGGCAAGCAGGTAGCGCCGCGTCTCGGTCAACGACATCGCCGGGATCGCCGCCAACAGCGCCTCGTGATCGGGCGAACCCTTGCCCTCGCTCGCATCGAATATTTCGAGTGCCGCGGCGCCGCCGTCGCCTTCGGCGCGGCTGCGCAGGCGCGCACGCGTTGCGTCGATCTTCGCCTGATCGGTGCCGGCGATCAGGTACAGGGATGCCAGGTCCGCGGCCATCGCGGCCGAGTCTAGTGAGCGGCCTGGTTGGCTTTCGCCGCGTCGGCGGCTTCCTTCGCCGCCGCCGGGCTCGGTGCCGGCGTGCTCTTTTCCGGCGCGGTCGCGGGGGGCGGCGGTGCTTTCGCTTTGGCCTTGGCGACGCTTTCGTCGCGTTTGGCCTTGGCGCTCGATGCTTCGCTCGATTTCGTCGAGCCGGACGAGGAGCCCTGGTCGTTCGCCGACTTTTGGCCCTGCGACTTCGTCGCGGTCGCCGCCGTCGACTTGCTGTTGTCGCTGACGGCCTTGGCCACCGCGGCTTCGCTCGTCGTCGAGCCGGAGCTCGTCTTGACCGGTTCGCTCGTGCTCGGCGACGGCGAACTCGTAGACGTGGGAGTTGCCGCGGGAGCGGGCGCCGGCGTCACCGCTTCCGGCCCGGGGACCGGCTGCGGGGAGCCGGGCTGACTGGCGCCATGGCCGGGATGAACCCCGGCATTCCCCCCAGGCTGCCTGGAGTTGCGCAGCTGAGAACCGCCCGACACAGCGGAGCTGCGATGCGCCGCGCCGCTTGTGCCTCGGCCAGCGCTCGCGATCGCCGGCCCGGGATGGGTCAGGGCGATCGCGTCGTGAACGGTGCCAACGCGGGTCGGGGTGCCGGGCAGCGGCCCACTGATAACCCCCGGCCAGCCGATCTGCGAGATGAAGAAGACCAGGCCGAGGCCAACGGCACCGACCAGGCCGAGTAGCGCGATCGAGGCGCGGCGCAGGCGCAGCAGCATGCTGCCCTCCGCCAGGCTGAGACCGCCCAGTGATCGCGTCAACGCATGTCCAACCTTGGAAGCCACCTTTACGACCATCGGCCCCAATTGCGCAGGGCAAGAGGGCGAGGACGACGAAACCCCAGTTTTGCCTCGGCCATCCGTTGAGGTAGCTCAGCCCCCGCCGGCTCGGACCACGAAAGAATTCTGATCCACATCCAACTCTATGGTGCCACGTCTGTCGGTTCGCAGCGTTTGCACCCCGTGCCGGGCGAGCTCGGCCAGGGTGTTGGCGGCCGGATGGCCATAGGGGTTGCCGGCGCCGACCGAGATCACAGCGAGTCGTGGGGTGATCCGATCGAGCAGGGCACCAAGGCCCGAGTCTTCGCTGCCGTGATGGGCGACCTTGAGGACGTCGACCGGCCCCGGGTCGATCGGCACTTCCGCCGCCTCGGCATCGGCGGTGAGCAGGATCGAGAACCACCGCCAGCGAGCAAGCAGGACAACGGCCTGGGCGTTGGGGTCGGCACCTTCCAGCGGCTGGTCGAGCAGCTCCGGCGGTGGCCAGAGGACACTGAGCCGCAGGTGCCCAGAACCGATGGCATCGCCCGCCGCGACCCGAACGAGCCCGGCGCCAGCGGCGTCGGCCTCAGCTCGCAAACGACGGCCGAGACGGGCGTAAAGCAGCCGGCCAATCGGGAAATGCCGCTCGAGTAGTTCCTGGATACCGCCAGCGTGGTCGGACTGTTCGTGGGTGACGACGGCGGCGCCGAGGGAATCGACGCCAGCGTCCTCGAGCTTGGCGGCGAGTCCGTCACCGGGCGGTCCTCCGTCGATCAGGACCGGTGGTGCGGTCGCCGGTCTCATCAGGATCGCATCGCCTTGGCCGATGTCGAGCACCTCAATACGCAAACCGGCAGTTGGCGGAGCCGATGGCTCGCCAGCCGCGGCGCCCAGGCGCACAAGCACGAGCGAAGCCAGGAGGACGACCCCAGCTACAGGCACACCCCAGCGACGGTGCAACGTCTTACGGCTCTGAGACTGCTGGAAGACGTTGCGCTCGGGATCGCCTGGGCTTGGGGCGCGGCGGAGTGCCGCGATGCGGCGCCGGCGCAGCAGCGCAGGGAGGGCGATCACCGCCACCGCCAGGGCCAGATAGGAAGCGATCAGACCTCGAATGCCCATCTCCACTTCCAGAAGCGCCCAGCGCGGCCCCGCGCACCAGCTCGCCACGGCGGCGATGTAGGCGAGCAGGGGCGCCGCGATCGCGTTCGGGACGGCTGTCGGGAAGCCGGGCACCTGGGCGCCGATCGATGTGAGCATGCCGAGCCACATCGCCGGCGCGACCGCGGGCAGCGCCAGCAGGTTGGCCACGAGGCTCACGGTCGAGAGTTCGCCGAAGTGAAAGACGATCAGCGGCGCGGTGGCAAGCGTGGCGGCAACGGTCACCGCCGCGCCCTCGGCCAAGGCGCCGCGCAGGCCGCCCGATCCGAGCCGGCTCGCAATTACCCTCCGCAGCGGTCGGGCGATCCAGAGGATGCCGAGCACGGCAGCGAAGCTGAGTTGCCAGCCGACGTCGGCGCCAATCCGCGGATCGACCGCGAGGGTGACGATCGCGGCGATAGCCAGCGCGTAGAGGCGCGAGGCGCGGCGCCCGGCAAACGTCGCCAGCAGGGTCAGCGCGCCCATTACGCCAGCCCGCACGATCGAGGGGCCGCCACCGGCGAGCGGGACGTAGACCGCGATCGTGGCGACGATCCAGAGCAACCGCGTGCGCAGGGGCATGCCGAGAAGCGCCAGCAGCGGCATCGCCAGCAAGCCGAGCAAAGCCACGTTCTGGCCGGAGACGGCCAGCAGGTGGCTGAGGCCGGCGCGGCGGAAGTCTTCAACCGTGGCGGCATCTATGCCTTCGTCCTCGCCGAGGACGAAGCCGCGCGCCAGCGCCGCCTCGCGGGCCGGCATGCCTCTGTCCAGGGCCCGCTCGGCGCGAGCCCGGATCTGGTCTCGATGACCAAGAGCAAGGGCGACCACGAGGAGCAGCCCGAGCACGACGACCGCGCTCGGTCGCCCGCGCCGCATCGCCACTAGGGCTGCAGGCGGGCGCGCAGCGACTCCATCGTCGCCGGCCCGATCCCGCTCACCTGGTCGAGCTGGTCGATCGAGGAGAGACCACCGTGTTCGTCGCGGAACTCGATGATGTCCTGCGCGGTCACCGGTCCGATGCCGTCGATCGTGTCGAGCTGCTCGACTGTCGCAGTGCCGAGGCTGATCGGGCCTTCTTCGGCGGCGGCGCCAGTCGCGAGCGATGCTCCCGCCGGCCCCTGCTTCGGCACCACCACCTGCTGGCCGTCTGCGAGGCGAGCGGCCAGGTTGATCGCTTCCAGCAAGGCGCCGGCGCTTGCTCCTCCCGCCCGCTCGACCGCATCTGTCACCCGCGCCCCCGCCGGCAGCCGGTAGACGCCGGGGCGAGCAACTGCGCCCGTTACGTCGACTACAACGTCGCCACCGGAGCCGCTGCTGTCGACGGTGAATTCCTTGCCGCTGTCAGAGGAGTACGACGAGCTGGCTTCACTGCTGTTCCCCTCGGCGTGAATCGCGCGGACCCCGAGCAGCAGCAGCGCAACCGCGATCGCACCGTAGACGGCGACCTGGGATCTGCTCAGCTCGGGCACGACCCAAACCGTTCACCACCGTGGCGCGCGTATGGCGCGCAGGCTCAAACGTTTGGACTACAGGTCTTCGTCGTCGTAGCCCGCAACCTCTGCGAGCTGATCCGAGTAGAGCTCGGCAGCGGCAACCGGGGGCGACTGCACCGATACACAGGCGAGCTCGGCGTCGCCGTGGTTGGCGATCGCGTGCTCGGTCGCCGGCGGGACCAGAATCAAGTCACCCTCGGCGACCTGCTGCGTGTCCCCCGCAACCGACATCGTGCCGGCGCCGCGCACGACCACGTAGGCCTGCTCTGCCTGCTCATCTGAGCGCAGTGTCTGCTCCGCGCCCGAGGGAAGCTCGATCCAGGTCACCGAGAGATTGCGCGAGCCGAGTTCGCCCGCGTCCATCAGCACGCGGGTGCGCAAACGGTGCCATTCCTCGACCGAGGCCTCGGCGTGTCTTCTGACCAACACGCGCGCTTTGTACCAGATAACCGGAGCGGAACCGTGACCGCTCAGCGAACTACGAGGTTAACCAGCTTGCCGGGAACGACGATCTCCTTGACGACCTCTTTGCCGTCGAGGAAGCGAGCGACCTTGTCGCTGGCGTGGGCGAGGCGCAGCAGCTCGTCCTTGGGAGCGTCGGCGGCGGCCTCGATGCGATCGCGCAGCTTGCCGTTGACCTGGACGACAAGCGTCACGGTCTCGCTGCTGAGCAGGGCCGGCTCGGCCTCGGGCCAGGGCTGCTCCCAGACCCGGCCGCCCTGCAGGCGCTCCCAGATCTCCGCGCCCAGGTGCGGCGCGAAGGGGAAGATCAGCGATGCCGCCGTTGCTGCCGCAAAACGGACCGTCGCGACGCCCTCCGGATCGCCGTAGAGAGCGTCCTTGAGCCGGTAGGAGTCGTTGACCAGCTCCATCACCGCCGCGATTACGGTGTTGAACTGGAAGCCGCGCTGGAAGTCACGGGTCACCTTGTCGATCGCCCAGTGCGCCTTGGCCAGCAGTGTCCGTGCGTCACCGTCGAGGTCGAGCGCGCTCACGTCCACCCCAGCGCCCTTGTCTTCGACCTCCTCGCAGAGGCGCCAGAGGCGGGAGAGGAAGCGGTTGACTCCCTCGACCCCCTCGTCGGCCCAGTCGGCGTCGCGCTCGGGCGGGCCCATGAAGCAGATGTAGGTGCGGGCAGTGTCGGCGCCGTAGCGCTCGACGTACTCGGCCGGGCTGACCGTGTTGCCGCGCGACTTCGACATCTTCGCCCCGTCGCGGGTGATCATCCCCTGGGCGAAGAGGTTGGCGAAGGGCTCCTGGACGTCGAGCTGGCCGGTGTCGGCGAGCGCCTTGGTGAAGAAGCGCGCGTACATCAGGTGCAGGATCGCGTGCTCGACCCCGCCGATGTACTGGTCAACCGGCAACCAGTGCTCGGCGGCGGCGCGGTCCCAAGCGGCCTCGGCGTTGCCCGGGTCGAGGTAGCGGATGAAGTACCAGGAGGAATCGACGAAGGTGTCCATCGTGTCGGTCTCGCGGCGGGCCGGCTCGCCGCAGAGCGGGCACTCGGTCGCGACCCAGTCCTCAGCCGCCGCCAGCGGGCTCTTGCCCTGCGGCGCGTAGTCGTCGATCTCCGGCAGCTCTACCGGCAGCTGCTCGTCGGGGACCGGAACCATCCCGCATTCCTCGCAGTAGACGATCGGGATCGGCGCGCCCCAGTAGCGCTGGCGCGAGACCAGCCAGTCGCGCAGGCGGTAGTTGACGGCGGTCTCGCCGCGGCCCTCCTCGGCGAGCCAGGCGACGATCTCGGCGTAGGCGTCGCGGTTGCCCTTGCCGTCGAAACGGCCGGAGCCGGTCATCGGGCCGTCGCCCGGATAAGGCAGGCCCTCCTCGTCGCGACCGCTCTCGTCGTCGCTGCCCTCGATCACGCGGCGGATCGGCAGCTCGAAGGCCTTGGCGAAGGCGTAGTCGCGCTCGTCGTGGCCCGGCACCGCCATGATCGCGCCGGTGCCGTACTCCATCAGCACGTAGTCGGCGACGAACATCGGGATCTCCTCGCCGTTGACCGGGTTGACGACGCTGCGGCCAAGCGGCACGCCGGTCTTCTCGCGATCCTCGGCGCCGCGGTCCTCGCTCGACTCGCGCGCGGCGCGGTCGACGTACTCACGCACCGCAGCCTCGGCCTCCGTGCCGGCGACGAGCCGCTCCAGCTCGGGATGCTCGGGGGCGAGGACGAAGAAGGTGGCGCCGAAGAGCGTGTCGGGACGGGTGGTGAAGACGGGGAAGTCGAGGCCGAGCTCCTCGCAGCGGAAAGTCACTTCCGCCCCCTCGGAGCGCCCGATCCAGTTGCGCTGCATCGTGATCACGTGCTCGGGCCAAGACTCGAGCTGCTCGAAGTCGGCCAACAGCCGCTCGGCGTACTCGGTGGTCTTGAAGAACCACTGCTCGAGCTTGCGCTGCACGACCTCGGTGCCGCAGCGCTCGCAGCGGCCGTCGATGACCTGCTCGTTGGCGAGCACGGTGGCGTCCTTGGGGCACCACTGCACCGGCGCTTCGGTGCGGTAGGCGAGGCCCTGCTCGAGCAGGCGCAGGAAGATCCACTGGGTCCAGCGGTAGTACTCGGGCGTGTGGGTTGCCAGTTCGCGCGACCAGTCGATCGAGATCCCCCACTCGCGGAACTGCTTCTGGAAGGAGGCGATTGAGCGCTCGGTCGCGACCCGCGGCGACTCGCCGGTTTTGATCGCGTTGTTCTCCGCCGGCAGGCCGAAGGAGTCGTAGCCCATCGGGTGGATCACCTCGAAGCCCTGGCGGCGACGGAAGTGGGCGATCGCGTCGCCAACGGCGTAACACTTGAGATGCCCGACGTGGGGTTCGCCCGAGGGGTAGGGCAACATCTCCAGTACGTAGGACTTCGGCTTGCTGTTATCGAAGCCGGGCTGGCCTGGATTGGCGACCTCCCAGGTCTTCTCCTCGGCCCAGACCTGCTGCCACTTGCGCTCGATTGCCTTGGGGTCGTAGCTGCCGCTCATGCGGCCATCCTATGGAGAACCAATCAGCGAGCATCGCAATCTGATTCTTTGCGAGCGTCGTTGATATGGCGACAGCCAGCGCCCCCGGACGCGAAGCGGAGGAGGCGGTGGTTTAGGCCACCGGCGAGAGGGCTTCGAGGATGTGGGGCCAGACGTAAACCTCGATTGTCGCTGCAACGACGAGGGTAGGAATCGCGATCAGCACCGTGACCAGGGTGGCGGCGAGCAGCTGATTCCACTCGCCGCGGCGGCTGGCGATCAGCCAGGCGGCCAGGGGAAGGAAGAGCGCAGTGAGCTCGAGTAGCGCGTGCGGGAGGACGCTGAGCAGCAGGGTCGCGATCGAGATGTGCAGCTGGTAGGCGATCGTCGAGCCCTGGAAACCGAGGTAGAGCGCCTGGGTCGAGAGCGAGAAGAGGGTGACGGCGCAGACGAAGAGGATCGCCAGCTCGCCGGCCTTGACGTGGACCCAGCGTGAAATGCCGCTGCGCTGGGCCGCCGCGATCGGCATCGAGGAGCCGGCGATGAAGCCGGCGATGCAGGCGGTCGCGTGCAGGGCGAGGACCAGCGAGTTGCGCCAGAGGATCGGCAGCAGGTCGCCGGCTTCCGACGATTCAGTCAGGCCAGGAAGGTGGATCGGCGTGATGTCCGGCGTCAGCAGCCCGGCAACGACCCAGACCGCCGCCAGAAGCGCCAATGCGATCGCCAAGCTGAGCGCCATCCAGGCGCGTAGGACGACCCAGCGACCCTGACGCCAGCTCTCCAGTGCCGCGCGGGTGTCCTCCATCCCGTGCGAGAAAACATGCGAATTGGCGGTGCTCATCGCTGCTGCATCGGCAGCAGAGAGCGATGAATTGAGCAGTGGAGCTGAGGGGGCTCGAACCCCTGACCTTCGCGCTGCCAGCGCGACGCTCTTCCAGCTGAGCTACAGCCCCGGGACCTTCGCCCGCCAGTTTAGCGACGGGAAACGCCTAAGCAGGGGCCGGCTCGACCAGCTGAAAGCCGATCCCCGCGGCCTGCAGGCGCGACTGCAGGGCATCTCCCATCGCCGCCGCGGTGGTCACCTGGCCGGCGGTCTCGGGCAGCTCGTCGAAAGCGAGGCAGAGGCCCGACTCAGCCAGCATCTTCGAGGTCTCGCCGTAGCCGGGGTCGCCGCCGCTGACCTCGGTGACGACGCGCTTGCCGCCGCCCTCGCCGACGAAGACGATCTTGAACCAGCTCTTGGCACGGACCTCCTCGCTCGGCCCCTCACCCGGCGAGGGGAAGGCCTTGAGCAGGAGCTTGCGGGTCGGCGGCAGCTGCGCCAGCACCAGGGCCGCCCCCACCCCACCGGCGGTCACCGCGATCGAGGAGAGGTGCTTGGCGACGGCATTATGGCCGTAGCTGAAGTCCGGCCCGTAGCGCTCCAGCGCCGCCGCGGAGCGGCGCACGATCGCTCCGTCGATCGTCGGCAGCGGCGCCACCCAGCCGCCGAGATCGCTGTCGCGGCGCGGCCGGGGCGACGCGAAGTGGATCTTCCTGCCAGCCGGCCGCGGCTCGAGCTGCCGCCGGCGTCGCGCGGCGCTCACCGTTTGCCGCGCCCGGGCAAAGCCATTGATCGCCGACGAGAACGTTCCGCCCGAGAACTCGGCCCCGGTCCGCACGTAGCCGTTGACGGTCAGCGGCACGCCTTCGGGCAGATGCTTAACGGTGAAGTAGGCACCGAGGTCGTGCGGGATCGAGTCGAAGCCACAGCAATGGACCAGTCGGGCGCCGCTCTTGCGAGCCGCCTCGTGGTAGCCGAGCCACATCCGGTCGACGAACTCGGGCTCGCCGGTTAGGTCGATGTAATCCGTCCCGGCAGCGGCACAGGCGGCGACCAACGGCTCGCCATAGAGCGCGTAGGGGCCGACCGTAGTGATGACGACCTTGGCCGCCTCGGCGACTTTTGCCAATGCGGTGGCATCGGCGGCATCGGCGATCAGCAGGTCGGGAGCCGCGATGCCCGGCCCGAGGAGGGACTCCAGGGAAGATCGAACCGCCTCGAGCTTGCCCCGGTTGCGTCCGACGAGCGCCCAGCGCAGTCCCTCGGGACCGTTCGCGGCGAGGTAGCGAGCCGTCAGCCCACCGGTGAACCCGGTAGCCCCGAAGAGGGCCAGGTCATATCGCCGCTCGTCGGTCATCCGAGCTTTTCCGCCAGCTCGATGATGATTCCCGCCGGGCCGCGGATGTAACAGAGTCGATAGATGTCCTCGTAGCGCTCCACATCGCCGACGAGCTCCGCGCCGTGGGCGCGCAGGCCGGCGAGAGTGGCGTCGAGGTCGTCAACCGCGAAGGTGAGATGGCGGATGCCGGGGGCGTTTGCCGGCGCCCGCGCGTCGCCCTCGGGGCCCTGCGGGGCGTGGAACTTCACCAGCTCGAGTTTTGAGTGACCGTCCGGAGTCACCATCATCGCGAACTCCGTCCGGACCCCCTCGAGCCCCACTACGCGATCCACCAAATCGCCCTCGAGCGACGCTTCGCCCTGTGGCTCGAGCCCGAGCTCGACAAAGAACGCAATCGCAGCCGTAAGGTCGTCGACCACGAGGCCGACATGGTCCATGCGTTCGACCGTCATCGACTCGACCCCTTGTGTGGATGCTTCTTGTGGCTCTTCTTGACGCACTTGCCGTGCTTGAGCTTCTTGCCTTTTTTGCACTTCTTCTTTGGCGTCGACGACGGCGGCGGCGTGACAGTGCGGGTCGCTTCGGCTTCGATCCGCACCGTGCCGAAAACCGTGGTCGCGACCGGCGTTTCGGCCGAGACTTCGAGCGAGCAGGAATCGGACCCCGCCGGCGCGGTCAGCGTGGTCGTTGTGGGAGGCGTCACGGTTTCTTTCTTTTCCGGAATGCCCGTGGCACCGTGATCGCAGTAGAGGCTCTGCAGGATTTCAAGCGGCTGTACCGGCGTCGCCGTGTAGGTGATCTTGAAGGAGAGCGGGTCTTCGACCGCGGGGGGCGCGAGAAAGGGGCCCGGTTCGGGGCCGGTGTCCTCATTGAGCCCAAGCGACACGGTTTCGGTCGCCGCAAAGGCGGTCTCCGCGCTTGCGGCCCCCGCGAACAGGGCGGCGAGCATTAGTGCGACGGCAACCAGCTTCACCCGGTGCATTATGGTCGATGTCCCACGACAAATAGGAGGGCGCCAGTCATGCACGTGCGTGTGGTCAGGTTCACCGACGTATCTGCCGAGCGGATGCAAGAGCTTCTTGCTCGCATCGAGGAGTCCGACGGACCACCCCCCGGGGTTCCCGCCACCGGCCTCAAGGTCTTGTTTGATGACAGCCAGGGAACCGCGGTGGTCCTTCAGTACTTCGAGAACGCTGAGGACATGGAGGCCGGCGCCAAGGTGTTCAGCGCGATGGACACATCGGAGACGCCCGGCACGCGCGCCTCGGTGGACATGTGCGAGGTGAAGGTCGAGCGAACGCTCTAGCGTTTCGGGCACTTCCGCCAGAAGTGCTCAGACAAGACGGCCGCGGGCGGCCCTATTCTTCCGCGCCCTTGTACGACGCCTCTCAGCACTCGATCGGCGGTGGGGCGCGTGCCCGACCGCTTCCCCACTGGCCCGATGCCCGGCCCCTGCGCTCGTGGCAGCAGGAGGCGACCGAGGCCGTGCGGGCACACTCGGCCACCAGCTTCCTGGCCTCGGCCACACCGGCGGCCGGCAAGACCACCTTCGGCCTGCACATCGCCCACCGGATGCTGAGCGCCAAGTTCGTCTCGCGCGTCGTCGTGGCCGGCCCGACGACTCATATCTGCCGCCAGTGGGCCGCCGACGCGGGCCGCTACGGCATCGACCTCGAGCCGAACAGGCCAAACGCGGACGGACCCGAGTCAGCCGACTTTCACGGCGTCGCCGTCACCTACCAGACGATTGCGGCCGGGCCGGATACGCACCGGCTGGCCGCCGCCCGCCGGCCGACCCTGCTGATCGCCGACGAGCCGCACCACATGGGCGATCAGGCCGCCTGGGGCCTGCAAACCCGCAAGGCATTCGACGGCGCTCGCTTCCGGCTGCTCCTCTCGGGCACGCCCTTCCGTTCCGACAACTCGGCGATTCCCTGGGTCACCTACGACGAGGACGGCCTCAGCCGAGCCGACTACGCCTACGGCTATCCGCAGGCGCTGGTCGACCGGGTATGTCGCCCGATCACCTTCCTGCCCTACGACGGCGAGATGGAGTGGATCTCGGACGGTCGGCTGCGCAGCGCCGACTTCGACCTCGTCCTGCCCGCGGCGGAGGCGGCCCGGCGTTTGCGAACGGCGCTCAGCCCGGATGGAGAGTGGATGGGCGAGGTGCTGCGCGACGCCGATGCCAGGCTGAGCGAGGTGCGGGCCAGCGGGCACCCTGACGCGGGCGGCCTGGTGATCGCCTCCGACCAGGATCACGCGCGGGCGATCGCGGCGCGGCTTGGGTCGGTCTCGGGAGAGCAACCCGAGCTGGTGATGAGCGACGAGCCGGAAGCCAGCCGGCGCCTTGCCGATTTCGCTTCCTCTGACCGGCGCTGGCTGGTCTCGGTGCTGATGGTCTCCGAGGGTGTCGACATCCCCCGCCTGCGGGTCGGCGTCTACGCGACGGCGGCCCGGACCGAGCTCTTCTTCCGCCAGGTGGTCGGTCGCTTCATCCGGACCACCCCGGAGCCGCACCGCCAGATGAGCTACCTGCTGATGCCGGCCGACCCGCGGCTGAAGGCACTCGCCCACGAGATCGAGCTGGAGCGCCGTCACGCACTCGACCTCGCCCCGGACGCCGAGGAGGAAGAGATCGAGATCGACGACTTGGATCCGGAGCGCAAGCCAGGCGACGGCTTCGCCGCCCTCAGCTCGGGCGACGCCGAGTTGGACGAGGCGATCATGAGCGAGACCGCGCTTCAGCTCTTCCCGACCGATGACCCCGGGCCGCGGACGAAGAAGGCGGCCGCTCTCGCCAGGCCCGAAACCGCGCCGGGGGACCTCGAACCCGAGCGGGAGTCGGCCTACGCGACCCGCGAGCGACTGCGCGCCGAGCGCAGCCGCTTGGTCGCCAACGTCGCCCGTCGCACCAGCAAATCGCACCGGGAGGTCCAGGCCCGCATCAATCGCGCCACCCGCGCGCGCTCGGTCTCCAGCGCCACCATCGAGCAGCTCGAGCGCGGCAACGCGATGCTGCGCCGCGAGCTGCGGCATTAAGACCGCCCTCGCCTGGGCTGTCGAGGGCCGGTGCCTGCATCCCTTCAGACCCCGGCCCCCGCTCTCCCTTGCTCGACCCCCTGCCGGCACACGCGAGCATCCAGCTCCACACGGAGCTATACAAGCACTCAGGAAAAGTGGTTCCTATCTACGCGCCAACGGTGACGCCGTCTCGCCGGCGATAAGGTCGACCGCCGCCGCCCCTCCGAGCGCCGGGGCAAGCGCGAGATAGGAAAGCGCCGGCGCCGCGATCGGCAACTGCGCGCCCCGCCCGGTGGCGACGAAGTGGTGGATCACGCCCCACATCGCCCCGATCGAAGCTTCCGCCGCGAACTCGCTCGGCCGTCGGGTCGGCGGCGCTCCCCGCCGAAGCCTTGCCGCCAGCTTGGCGATCATCTCGCAGCGCCATTGGATCGCCTCCGAGCCCGGTGAGAAGACCTCGAGGAAGGCGAGGCCGGCGAACGTGGGGTCGCGTGCGAGGCGCCAGCAGAGGCCGACGACCATGCGGTGGATGCCGCTCGCCCAGTCGTCGGCCATGAGATAGGAGGGCGCCGCTGCGGCGAGGGTGCGATCGCTGAGCGTCTCGAGCGTCGCCAGGAAGCAATGCGCCGCGCCCTCGAAGTGGGTGTCGAAGCTGCGCCTGGAGACACCGGCGGCGGCGCGTATCCGCGGCACCGTCAGCGTCGCGCACCCCTCCCTGCTCGCCAGCCCCGCCGTGGCGGCGAGGATCAGCGCGCGCTCGTCGTCGAGCGGCATCAGGGGAGCGGTCCCGGGTAACGGCTGCACCCCAGCGGCTCCAAGACCTCGCAGGCGGACGACAGCCTCGTCACAGAAAGAGAGAGCCCACTCCATCAGCTCACCTCCGTCGAGCGCCAACTGCCGCGACTGACCGCGGAGCAACCGCGCCCGGGCCAACCGGCTACCACCGGCAACGACGCCTTTGACCACCAGCGGCGGCAGCCGGGGGCTCCCGTCGGCGAGGACGAGGCTCTTCGCCACTAGTGCCTCGAAGAGCCGGTTCGTACTCTGCATCCGCTCGACCGCGGCAGCGCCGGCAGTGAAAGCCTCAACCAGGGCCAGCCGCGCCCTCCCCGGGTTGCCGACGATCTGTTCGGCGAAGGCGAGAAACCCGAGTCGAAGCCGCTCGCGCCTTCCCTCCCCGCCGTCCGCGGCAGCGATGATCCCGCGCACCGAGTCGCTGACGATGACGTCATATGCGGCGAGGAAGCACTCCTCCTTGCCGGCGAAGAGCTTGTAGAAATCTCGCTTCGAGACCCGGGCGCGGCTGCTCAGCCTCTCCACGGAGATCGAGTCGTACCCGTGCTCGGCAACGAGCTCAATCATCGCCTCAAGCAGCCGCCCGCGCTGGTGTGCGGCGACCTCCTTCGTTGAAAGTCCCGGCCCCGGTTTCAGCGGTGGATAGCGACCGCTCCGCGTTCGTGCGCCTCGCGATGACTTAGATCCGTTCCTTGGTGACAATTCGTCAATACCAAAACAAGGAGTGCGCCAAAGCTGCTACGCCAGATAGGAAAAGATGACTGTTTGGATCTGCCTAAATGGCCAATGCACGGCGAGGCGCTCCTGTGGAACGCTGCCCGGCATGACGCTCAGGTTCGCGGTGTCGTTCGGGTTGACCGCCGTTTACGTGGCATTCGCCGTCTGGGCGTCATCTCCATGGCGGGCAGAGCTGCGCGATGCGATCGGTCCGCTGATGGCGTGGGTGATCCCGATCTTCCTCGCATACGTCCCGGCCGTGCTCGTCGGCTTCATGGTCTTCACGCTGATCACGCTGCGCTACCGCGTCCCATCGCTGGATCCACCCAGTGGCCCTTGGCCGGACGGCGCGTGGCCTCCGGTGACCGTCGTGATCGCCGCCCGGGACGAGGAGTCGGCCATCGGGCCGACCCTGGAGCGGATCGCGGACCTCTCCTACGGCGGGCCGCTCACGGCGATCCTCGCCGACAACAACTCGACCGACCGCACCGCCGAGGTCGCCGAGAAGACGGCCCGACGTCGCGGGCTGAAGCTGCGGCGCATCTTCGAGCCGGACGCGGGAAAGTGGCGGGCGCTCAACAGAGCGCTGGAGAGCGTCGAGACCCCGATCGTGGTCACCGTCGATGCCGACACCCTCCTACATCCAGAGGCTCTGAAGTATCTGGTCAGCAGGTTGATGCGCGAACCCGAAGGACGGCATGTATGCGCCTGCGCGGGCGCTCTGGTCGTTGAGGGCCCGACGCACAACCTGCTGACCAGGATGCAGAGCTGGGACTACCGGCTCGGAATCAACGGGGTCAAGCGGATGCAGGCGGCCTACCACAGCACCCTCGTCGCCCAGGGCGCCTTCTCCGCGTACTGGACGGACGACGTCCTCGCCGTGGGCGGCTGGCCGAATGCGATCGGCGAGGACATCGTCCTCACCTGGTCGATGATGGCGTCCCGCGGGCTCATCGAGTACGAGCCATGCGCGCTCGGCGCCACCGCCGCGCCAGAGCGGGTACCCCAGCTCATGCGCCAGCGATCGCGCTGGGCGCAGGGCATGCTGGAGGGCCTTCGGCGCCACCCGCCGGCCGAGCAGCCGAGAGCCTTGGCCAAGTTCGTCTGCGGGCTCGACTACCTCGTGCCGCTCCTCGACTTCGGCTATGTCTTCTTTTGGATCCCGGGCATCGTCCTCTTCATCGCGGGCTATCCACTGCTGTTCTCATGGTGGTCGATGCTGGTGCTGCCGATCACCCTCGTCATCTACGGGCTGCTGCGCAGGTGGCAGGAGCGCCACGTCTTTCGCCGCCTCGGATTCCATCCCCGGCACGACGTCCTGGGTTTCCTCGGCTACCTGTTCGGTTATCGGGCGCTGGTCTCGCCGGCTGCCCTGCGCGGCTACACGGAATACCTGGCCGGGGCTCCACGACGTTGGAAGTAGCGGACGCGAGCGAGATCGTCCTTCAGCTCAGCGGTCCAGCAGGTGGCCGGCCAACTCCCCCGCGCTGACCCCGATGAACGCACCAGCGAGCACGTCCGCGGGATAGTGGACACCGGTATGCACTCGGGAGTACGCGACCAGCGTCGCCAGAGCCCGTAGCGGCGCAGAGAGCATCGGCTGTGCGTTGGCGGCGCCGGTGGCGAAGGCAAAAGCGGAGGCGGCGTGGCCGGAGGGGAAGGAGCTCGAGCGCGGCATCTGAACGTGGCGCCGCGCAAGCTCCTCGGCTTCCTGCCTGGCGGGACGTTGGCGGGTCATTAGCGGCTTGGCGACGAGATTGGCGAAGCCCGAGGCGATGCCGAGTGAGACGAGTCCCCTCCGAGCCGCGAGACGACCGCCAGGCCCTCCAAGGAGGGCCAGCGATGCCGCGGCGCCGAACCAGAGCTTGCCGTGGTCGGCGGTGCGGGAGAGACGGCGCATGGCGCTGTCCAGCGCGGGAGTGCCACTGGCGGCGATCGCTCCGTAGATGGCATTGTCGAGGGCCTTCGCCTCGCTCAGCCACTCGCTCATCAGGGCGATGCTCGGCGCTGCTTTGGGGTCCCCGTTGCGGCGATCCGGGCCAGCTCGCGAACGGTCTCCCAGGCGCCCTCAGGTATCGCCGCAGATGGAGAGGCTCCAGGGTGTGCGGCGGCGATCCGCACCCGCAGCGCCGCCGGCAAGATCCTGAAGCGAAGCGGCGCGTCCAGAATCACGGCCTCACCGTCGATGCCCGCGGCGATCGGCCCATCCGCCTCGACCTCGAACGCGGGCGTGGTCCACTCCTGCCAGGGACGCTGGACCAGCGGTCGGCCTCTGCCCGGCGCGGAGGCAACGGCAATTCCAAGTAGTCCGTCGTCGATCCTCGGCCGGGTGCCCGAGCCGACCGCGCGCCCGAGTCGGTAGCGATTGTTGGAGACGAGAATCGCGGCGCCGGAGGAATGCTCACTCCCTCCCGGCCCGGTCCAGCGTAGGTCCAGCCCCTTGCCCTCAGGTCCGAGGACCTCGGGCAGCGTGTCGAGGATGGTTCGCAGCTTCGCATCGCGGTATTCCTCGCGCTGCACAGCCTCGGCGTAGAGGCCGATCGAGACGTTGTTGACGAAGACCCGGCCGTTGACCTCCGCGAGATCGACCCGCCGCTCCCGTCCGCCGACGAAGGCGTCGAGCGCACCGACGACATCGTCGCGGTCGACCCCGAGGTCGAGCGCAAAGTGGTTGCGGGTCCCGGCTGGAATACAGGCATAGGGCAGATCCTGCTCGCCTGCCACCATCGCGACGACGGCCTGCGAGCCATCGCCGCCGGCCATCGCCAGCGCATCGGCTCCATCGGCTATCGCGCCGCGCACGAGTTGCTCGAGGTCGGTGCCGAGCTTCAATTCGATCGGCTGGATGCCACGCGCCCGCGCTTCCTCGGCCAGGTGGAACTTCTCGGCCTTCCCCCCGCCCGACTTGGGGTTGTAGAAGAGCACGGGGCGTTGGGGGTCCGGCGCCGGGTCGAGCGGGACGTGGACCCTGAAGGCCGATCGCGTCGCCACGAGCGCCAGCCCCAGGGCCACCACGATCACCAGAGCCTGCGCGAGATGATCGCCGTCGGCAATCAACACGGCAACGATCGCCGCCACTGCCAGGATCGCTACTCCCGACCCCATGAGCCTCGCGGCCCCGGTTCGGGTCATGCCGTACCAAGCCGCCACGAACGCGATCACGAGGCAGGCGAGCACGATCAGTCCGCGTGGAAACTGCGAAAGGACGATGTCGATGCTGAGGATTGCGAGGATCGCCGCGCTCGCAAGCGCGGCGATTGCGGCCAGCCGGTGCGAATCCCCTTGCTCAGCCGACATCGAAGTGCTCCTCATCCTTGCGATGAATAGCCGTTGACAAATCAGCCAACGACCCCGGACCGCCGCTCGCTCCAGCCTATCGTGCCCCAGCGGGGCGAAAAGGAGGTCGTCGACCGCCAGGTTGCGCTCTTCAAACGCCAAATACGCTGGGCGCATGCGCTCTCAGCCACTCGGCCGGCGTCTGACCCGGATCGTCCTCTGGATCGGCGGCGTCGCGCTGGCGATCTTCGTCCTCGACCTGCTCGGGATTCCGGTGCGGGAGTGGATCGAAGAACTGTTCGACAAGCTCGGTGAGATCCCGACCTGGGCGATCGTCTCCGGCGTCGCCCTGCAGAGCATCCAGACCATGCTGGCGGCGCTGGCCTGGTTCGGAATCCTGCGCGCGGCGCCGATCGGGCCTGGGGTCAGCTACCGGATCGTGCTCGCCTCCTATGCGACCGCGGTGGCGCTGAACAGCTTCCTGCCGGCCAATATCGGCACCTGGGTGATGCTGCTGATGTTCACCGCCCTGTTCGCGAGCGCGACCTTCCCGATGATGCTCTCCGGGCTCGTCGTCCAGAAGATCCCGTTCACCATCTTCAGCCTCGCGCTCTACCTCTACCTCTTCCTCTCGGTGGCCGGTTCCTTCTCGGTCAAGCTCGGCTTCCTCGCCGATCACACCGGCCTCGTCGTCGGGATCTTGGCCGGCGGCGCCGTCCTCCTCATCCTCCTCGGCCGCATCTTCTGGCCGAAGCTGGCGAAGCTGCGCGCGCAGGTGGCGCAGGGCGGCGCGGTCCTCGGCCAGCCTCGCCGCTTCCTGCTCGACGTCGTCGCCCCCTCGCTCGGCAGCTACCTGGCGCGGCTGGCGATCGTCGCCGTCTTCCTCGGCGCTTACGGAATTCCAGCCAGCTTTCACAACGTCGCCACGGTCACCGCCTCTAACTCGATCTCCAACTCGCTCTCGGCGACGCCCGGTGGCGTCGGCGTTACCCAGGCGATGAACTCCGTCGCGCTCTCCGGCTCGACCGACTCGGCGACCGCCACCGCCTACTCGATCAGCCAGCAGTTGGTCACCTCGGCCTGGAACGTCCTCTTCGCCGTCGTCCTCGTCTCCTGGGTCTTCGGCTGGAGCGGCGGCAAGGCGCTCGTGGGCTCGTCCTATGCCGACGCCAAGGTGAAGAGCCGCGAGTTGAAAGAGAAACGGCGACGCAAGAGCCCGGCTGCCTAACCCGCGGATCGGCAACCGAACGGCAGACACATGCAGAGAGAGAAGCCCCCCGCATCGGCAAGGCCGCCCCACCACGCCCACCGGCTACGTCGCTGGGTACCGGGGGTCGAGATCATCCAGAACTATCCAGGCCAGTCCGCTCGTCCCGACCTGGTGGCGGGAGTCGTACTGGCCGCGATCCTGGTCCCCCAGGGAATGGCCTACGCGGAGCTCGCCGGCCTGCCGGCGGTCACCGGCCTCTATACGACGATCGCCTGCCTGGTGGGCTACGCCCTCTTCGGACCCTCGCGGGTCCTGGTGCTCGGACCCGATTCCTCGATCTCGCCCCTGATCCTCGCCTCGATCACGCCGCTGCTGGTCGTCGGCGACCCGGGGTCGGCGATCGCCCTGGCGGGCATGCTCGCGATCTTCGTCGGCCTGATCGAGATCGGCCTTGGCCTCGGCAAGCTCGGGTTCGTCGCCGACCTGCTCTCCAAGGAGGTGCAGGTCGGCTACATGAACGGGCTCGGGATCACGATCGTCGTCGGACAGCTGCCGAAGCTGTTCGGGTTCTCCACCGACGCCGACTCCTTCCTCTCCGAGCTGAAGGCGTTCGTGGAAGGCCTCGGTCAGACCCACGCCGCCACGCTCGTGCTCGGACTCGCCGTCTTGGCCATCCTGCTCGTGCTTCCGCTGTTCACCAAGCGCCTGCCGGCGATCCTCGTCGGAGTCGTTGCGGCCACGGTGGTCTCGGCGGCCTTCGGCCTCGCCGACCACGGCGTCGCGACGATCGGGTCCCTCCCCCAGGGAGTGCCCACCCCTGGACTTCCCTGGACGAATGCCAGTGACGTGCCTGCGCTGCTGCTGGCGGCACTCGGCATCACCCTGGTCTCGCTGACCGACACGATCGCGACCGCGACCAGCTTCGCGGCCCGTCGCGGAGAAGAGGTCAAGCCCGACCAGGAGATGATCGGCGTCGGGGCGGCGAACGTGGCGGCCGGCTTCTTTCAGGGGTTCGCGGTCTCGACGAGCGGCTCGAGGACCGCGGTCGCCGAGCAGTCGGGGGCAAAGACCCAGCTGGCCGGCCTGGTCGGCGCCGGGCTGGTCGCGGTCCTCCTTCTCTTCCTCAACTCACTGCTCGCCGATCTCCCGCAGGCGGCGCTTGCGGCGGTCGTGATCGCCGCGGCGCTGTCGCTGATGAATCTGCCACTGCTGCGCCGCTACTACGAGATGCGCAAAAGCGCGCTCGGCGTGTCTCTGGTCGCCACCGCCGGCGTCGTGCTCCTCGGCGTCCTACAGGGAATCGTGGTCGCGGTCCTGCTGGCGATCATCCTCTTCTTCCGCCGCAACTGGTGGCCGCACGGCGCTGTTCTGGGGCGCCCGGAGGGCCTGGAGGGATGGCACGACCTCAGCGCCTACCCCGACGCCGAAGAGGTGGCGGGCATCGTCGTCTACCGCTGGGAGGCGCCACTGTTCTTCGCCAACTCGGGCAGGTTCCGCGAGGAGATCAGGCGGCTCGCGAGGGAACGCGAACCCGACTGGATCGTCATGCAGTGTGAGGCGATCACCGACGTCGACGTCACCGCGGCGGAGATGCTCGAGCTGCTCGACCGCGAGCTGAACGCGGCTGGGGTCCACCTCGCTTTCGTCGAGCTGCGCGGCCGCCTCAAGGAGCTGACGCTGCGCTACGGGCTGATGGACACGCTCGACAAAGATCACTTCTACCCCTCTTTGGAGGCGGCGATGGCCGCGATCCACTCGGAGCGCAGAGGCGCATGAGCCCGAAGGTGATCTGGCGCGTCGCCCTCGTCCTCCTGTTGGACTCGCTGACGCTGCTCGCGCTGTCGGCCCTGATCGACGGATTCGTACTTAAAGGTGTCGGATCTGCGCTTGGCGCCGCCGCCATGATCGGGGTCTTCAACGCCCTCGTATGGCCAGCGCTCTCACGGCTGGCGCTGCCGCTCACGGTGCTCACGCTCGGGCTTGCCGGGCTCGCTCTGAACGGCCTGCTCGTCACTTTCGCAATCGACCTTCTCCCCAATGCGGAGATCGGTGGGGTGCTTCAGGGGGTCGTGGTGACGATCGTCTTGGCGGCCGTCACCAGCGGCGTCTTCTCGCTGCTGGCGATCGACGAAGACGACGCCTGGTACCGGCATGTGGTGAAGCGCCAGCTTCGCCGCCGCGGTGCCGCGGTCGAAACCGAGGTCCCCGGCGTGGCGTTTCTGGAGATCGACGGACTCGCTCACGACGTCTTGGAGCGCGCGCTCGCCGAGGACGGCGCTCCGCACCTGGCGGCGTGGTTGCAAGCCGGATCGCACCGCTTGCACCGCTGGGAGACCGACTGGTCCTCGCAGACCGGCGCCTGCCAGGCGGGATTGCTTCACGGCTCAAACGAGGACATGCCGGCCTTCCGCTGGTGGGAGAAGGAGCGCGGCGCGGCGATCGTCACCAACCACCCGCGCGATGCCGAAGAGCTGGAGCGGCGGCGCTCCGATGGCCGCGGCCTCCTGCACGCCGACGGTGCCAGTCGCGCCAACATCCTCTCCGGCGACTCCGTGCACTCGATGCTGACGATGAGCACTGCGCTGCACCGCCGCCGGCCGATCGGCCGCGACTACGCGGCCTATTTCGCGCGCCCCTCTGCCGTCGCCAAGACGATCGTCCTGATCGTCGTCGACATGGTCCGCGAGCGCCGCGCCGCGCGGGCGCAGGTGCGCCAGGACATCAGGCCGAGGATCGGGCGCTCTCGTTCCTATGCCCTGATCCGCGCCTGGGCGACGGTCGTTCAGCGCGACCTGCAGGTCGCCGCCGTGGTCGGCGACATCCTCGCCGGGCGGCCGACGATCTACACGACCTTTCTCGCCTATGACGAGGTGGCCCACCACTCCGGGATCGAGCGCCCCGACAGCCTCGCCGTGCTCCGCGACCTCGATCGCCAGATCGCCAGGATCGCCCGGGCCTGCGCCGACGCCCCGCGGCCTTACCGACTCGTGGTGCTCTCCGACCACGGGCAGTCTCAGGGAGAAACCTTCCGCGACCGCTACGGAGAGACCCTGGAGCAGGTGGTGAGGTCGGCCTGTGGTGCCGGCAACGTAGCCGTCGCCGAAAGCGGCGAGGACGATTCCCTGGCCTTCCTCAACGCCGGTCTTACCGAGATGGCGCGCGATGAGACGGCGGGCGGGCGCACAGTTCGCATCGCGACCCGGGGGCGACGATCCGACGGCGCCGTGGCGCTTGGACGGGATGAGGCTGGCGAGCCGAAGTCCACGGACGCAGGAGAAATCCCGGAGCTATCGGTGATGGCCTCGGGCTGCCTCGGCCTCGTCAGCTTCCCGCGAGAGCCCGGCCGGGTTTCGCTCGAGCGAGTGCGCTCACTCCATCCGGATCTACTGCCGGCTCTCTGCCGCCATCCGGGCATCGGATTCGTCCTCGTGCGCTCAGAGCAAGAAGGGGCTGTCGTGCTCGGGCCGCGCGGCACGCACAATCTCGACAGCAACCGCGTCGAGGGCGAGGACCCGCTCACCCCGTTTGGCCCGCACGCGGCCGAGCATGTGCGCAGAACCGACGCCTTCCCCCACTGCGCCGATCTGATGATCAACAGCGCCTTCGACCCGCAGGCCGGCGAGGTCTCGGCCTTCGAGGAGCTGGTCGGCTCCCACGGCGGGCTGGGTGGGACTCAGTCGTTCCCCTTCGTCCTGCACCCCGCCGATCTCGACTGGCCCGAGGAAGAGGTGGTCGGTGCCGAACGAGTCCACCGGATATTTCGCGGCTGGCTGGGACGGCTCGGACATGCCGCCTACTCGACCGAAGTGGACTCGCCCGCGGCCAGCACCCGCACCTCCACCTGAGGCGCCAGCTCCGCCATCCACCTCGCGAATTCCAGCGGTGGAGCGCTCAGCGGCCGTGGGCGCAGGCGGTGCAGAAACCTCGGGTAGAGCGTCCCCCAGTGGATCGGTACGACGATCCTCGGTTCGACCAGCGCCGCCGCACGCGCCGCTCGCTCGGGATTCATATGGCCCGGGCCGAGGTTCGGACCCCAGCCCCAGATCGGCAACAGCGCCAGGTCTACTTCCCCCAGAGCGCCCATGCCGTCAAAGAGGTCCGTGTCCCCGGCGAAGTAGATCCGCCGCTTGCCGGAGAGCAGGTAGCCGGTCGCCTGCGCATCGGGAGAACCCCTCCTCTCCCCGGCGTGCACGGCCTGCGTGGCCGTCACCGTCACGGCTCCCACCTGAGCGGACTGGCCGACGGCCAGCTCGGACACCGAGTGGAGGCCCCGCCGCTCGAAGAAGCGCCCGGCGCCCGGCGGCACGATCATCGGCACATCTCCGAGCCGGCGCAGAGACGGGAGGTCAGCGTGATCGCGGTGTAGGTGGGAGATCAGGACCGCGTCGACATCGCCCAGGGCCTCGAGCGCCGCTGGCGAGCCGTGCCGGCGAAGCGGCCCGAGCCGGGCCCGCAGGAAGGGATCGGTGAGAAGCCTGGTGCCGTCGAGATCTACCGCGACGGTTGCGTGCCCGACAAAGACGAGCTTCGCGGGCACGCTCGTCGCTTTCACCAGCCAGCTAGGCCAGCAGTTTCGCCTTCGCCTGGTCGTACTCCTCGGCGCTGAGCGCTCCTTTTTCTTTCAGCTCGGCGAGCTTGTGGAGTTCGTCTGCGGGAGAGCCGGCGTGGGCCTGCTCCTGCACGTAGCTGTCGAATTGCTTCTTGGCGTCGACCTGGGCCTTGATCGTGCGGTCGCGCATCCCGTTGCCGCGAACGATCAGGTAGAGCAGCACGCCAAGGAAGGGCAGGAAGACCAAGAAGAACACCCAAACGGCCTTCGCCACTCCCGACAGCTCGTGGTCGCGAAAGAGATCTCCGATGATCGAGATCAGGATCCAGATCCAGGCAAACAGAAGGAAGAACTCGAAGATGAAGAGCAGCCCTTCGCCGAAGCTGATGTCTGCGAGCAGCATCGTCACGCCTCCTCAGTCCAGTTGACCATGAGCTGGTAGATGATCACGACGTCGAGGATGATCATCAGGAACGCCCAAAGCGGTGCGGCCGAGAACCAGACGATCTGCAGGATCGCGTTGATCGCCAGGAGGGAAATCCCCAGGACGCGAGCCACCGCATTGCCGGTGATCAGGCCGATGCCGGTAAGCCCAACCAGAGCACCAAGGAACAGCTGAACCCAACCCCAAGTCGTCAGGTCGAAGATCAGAGCGCCGTGACCGCCGACCACGACCACTTCGTTGTTGAGGATCGCCGCCAGCCCCCAGAGCGCATCCAGGCTGCCGAGGATCACCATCATCACTCCCGCGAATGCGATCCAGGTAGAACGTTCGCCTCCGGCGGGTGGCCTTGAGCCCTGACCAGCCTCCATATGGAATCTCCTTTGGGACGGGCGGGACGGCTCGGTACCACTCTAAGCCGGCAGCCTTGGAGGCTGCGCGCCCAAAGAGACTCTAGTTCCTCTTTGAGACAAGTAAATAATCCATATCTGAACATCGCGACCTGATTGCACGTCGGCCTTCCAACTCAACCGCGACGATCAAACCGTGCCCAGACCAGCAGCAACACGCCGGCCCAGAAAACAACCACGGCGGCCGAGATGCCCATCGCGGTCCCTGCGAGGCGGCTCACAATCACCCCTGCGAGAACCGCGCCGCATCCCAGACAATGAGAGCCTCGGGTGTCACCTCGCCGGCCCCGGGGCGCTCCAACGCCGCCGGAGCACTGTAGAGCGGATCTCGAAAAAGCGGCTGAAGGGATTCGAACCCTCGACCTTCTGCATGGCAAGCAGACGCTCTAGCCAGCTGAGCTACAGCCGCGCGAAGCGGCGAGTATAGCTGCGCACGGCGAGAAGTTCGCGGCTCCGTCCGTTCGGCCGATACCTAATACTTGGTATGCTGGTGCTGTTCGTGACGCCTAGGGTCCGCGGCGGTCTCTCCCTCCCCCGCCGCGGGCTTGGGCGCCTTTACTCCGTCAGCTCGGCGAGAAGGTCGTGCAGGTCGAGTGGCCGCGTGTACATCGCCACCTTCTCCCCCGGCGCCGGTTGCGGCCACTCCTCCTTGGGCCGGTCCCAGTAGAGCTCGATCCCGTTGCGGTCGGGATCGTCCAGATAGAGCGCCTCGCTGACCCCGTGATCGGAGGCGCCGCCGAGCGGCACGCCGTTGTCGATCAGGCGCTGCAGGGCGTCGGCGAGGGCGCGGCGGGTCGGGTAGCGGATCGCCAGGTGAAAGAGGCCGGTACTGCCCGGCGGTGGCGGGCTGCCGCCCTGTGACTGCCAAGTGTTGAGGCCGATGTGGTGGTGGTAACCGCCGGCCGAGACGAAGGCGGCTTCATCGCCGAAGCGCTGCTGCAGCTCGAAGCCCAGCACGTCGCAGTAGAAGGCCAGGGCGCGGTCGAGGTTGGCGACCTTGAGGTGGACGTGGCCGATGTCGACGCCGGGATCGATCGGCTCAGCCATCGAGCGCCTCGTTGACGAGGCGATCGGCCTCGGCGTTGTGCTCGCGGCGCACGTGGCGGATCGACCAGCTGTCGAAATTTCGCAGCGCCTTCTTCGCCTCCGCGTGCAGCTCGCGCATCGTCGCGTCCTTGACCTTGTACTCGCCTTTGACCTGCTTGACGATCAGCTCGGAGTCGCCGACCAGATCCAGTTCTTTGGCCCCGAGGGCCCTCGCCATCTCGATCCCGAGCAGCAGCGCTTTGTACTCGGCGACGTTGTTGGTCGCGCGCCCGATCCGCTCCCCGCGCTCCTCGAGCACGCCGCCATCGGGCTCCTGAACGACCGCGGCGATTGCCGCCGGCCCGGGATTGCCACGGGCGCCGCCATCGACGTTGACGACGACCTTCACCGGCGCCTCAACCAGAAGGCCCGGCGGACCGGCTGGCGGCCGGCCTCGCCAAAGAGAACCTGCCCGCCCTTCCCCACCTTGGCATTCCAGTGGCGAGCGGAGCGGTCGAGCTGTTCGATCTCCTCACCCTTGGCGATCTCGAAGACCCCGCGCCGCTCGTCGTCGAGGTCGACCCCCCACTGGTACCAGCAAAGCTCCCAGGCAACCGTGATCCGCGCCAGGCCGGCGGACCCCGCCGCGGCGCCCACGGAGACCGTCGGGTGGCCCAGGCTGCGGGTCAGCCCCGCAACGGTGCGCCCTGCATGACTTGCGTTGAAGAGGACGACGGCCTGCTCCAGCCGGCCGCCCGGCGCTTCCACCTGCCGCCGCCTGATGTTCGCTCCCGGGGCGGCTGGATCGCGCTGGTAGATGCTCACGCCTGAAAGCTAGTTCACCCGAGGCCAGCCGACCCGGTTCAACCGGTCGCTGCCACGACTTTCTCAGCAAGGTGAGGTGGCACCTCCTGATAGCGATCGAAGTCGACCTCGAAGTCGGCCCGACCGCCGCTGATCGAGCGCAGGTCGGGCGCGTAGTCGAGCACCTCCGCCATCGGCACCTCGGCCCGCACCTCGGTGACCGAGCCCTTTGGCTCCATCCCCAGCGGGTGCCCGCGGCGCGCGTTGAGGTCGCCGATCACATCGCCGACGACGTCCTCGGGGCAGCTCACCACGAGCCGCACGATCGGCTCCAGCAGCACCGGGTCCGCCGCTTCCATCGCCTCCTTGAAGGCCATCGCGCCGGCGATCTTGAAGGCCATCTCCGAAGAGTCGACATCGTGGTGCTTGCCGTCCACCAGACGCACCCGCACGCCCTTGACCGGGTAGCCGGCGACGGTGCCGTGCGCCATCGCTTCTTCGACTCCCTTCTCGACCGCGGGGATGAAGCCGCCGGGGATCGCCGCGCCCTTGATCTTGTTGACGAACTCGAGGCCGGCGCCGTTCTCGCTCGGCTCGATCTCGATCTGGCAGTCGGCGAACTGGCCGCGGCCACCCGACTGCTTCTTGTAACGCGCGTGGGCGCTGGCCGGCTGGCGGACCGACTCCAGGTAGGGCACGCGCGGCGGGTGCAGCTCGATCTCGACCCCGAAGCGCCGCTTCATCCGCGCCACGATCACCTCGACGTGGACCTGGGTGAGGCCGGCGATGATCTGCTCGCCGGTCTGCGCGTCGCGGTGCACGTCGAGGGTCGGGTCTTCCTCGGTGAGGCGGCGCACCGCGGCGGCGGCCTTCTCCTCATCGCCCTTGGACTTCGGCTCGTAGGCGAAGGCCATCACCGGGTTGGGCAGGTCCAGCGGCTCGAAGCCGATCCCCTCCGGGCCGGCGCAGAGCACGTCGCCGGCCCGGGTCTCCTTCAGCTTGGCGACGGCGCCGATGTCTCCGGCGCCGAGCTCCGGGCACGGCCGCAACTCCTTCCCCAGCGGCTGACCCAGCTGTCCGATCCGCTCTTTCTGGCCGCGGGTGACGTTGAACGCCTGCGAGTCCGAGGCGAGCGTGCCGCGGTAGACGCGGAAGAGGTTGACCCGGCCGGTGTAGGGGTCGGCGAGGGTCTTGAAGACGTAGGCGACGAGCGGCCCGTCCTCGTCGGGATCGACCGCGATCGCCTCGCCGTCCGGCCCGCTCGCGGGCACGGCGCCGCGCATCGCCGGCGAGGGCAGGTCCTCGACCAGCGCCTCGAGCAGGCGGCCGGTTCCAAGGTTGGCGGTGGCGACCCCGCAGGTGACCGGGAAGATCTGCCCCGCGGTGACACCCTGCTTGAGCACGCGCACGATCTCGTCGTGATCGATCTCCTCGCCGTCGAGATAGCGCTCCATCAGCTCGTCGGAGTTCTCCGCCACCTCGTCCATCAGCCGCTCGCGGTACTCCGCGGCCTGCCCGCGCAGCTCCTCGGGAATCGCAACCTCCTGCGCCGCGCCCGGCCCGAGGCCCTCGTAGAGGAACGCCTTCTGGTCGATCAGGTCGATCACCCCGCGCACCTCGTGCTCCGTGCCGATCGGGATCTCGGTGGCGACGACATGAGCGCCGAAGGCGACCTTGAGCGACTCGAGCGCGCGGTAGAAGTCGGCCCGCTCGCGGTCGAGCATGTTGACGAAGACCAGCCGGGCCAGCCCCTCGGCGTCGGCCCGTCGCCAGAGCCGCTCGGTGTTGACCTCGACCCCCATCACCCCGTTGACGACGACAACCGCCGCGTCAGCGACGCGCAGGGCGGCGATCGCGTCGGCGACGAAGCTGGGCTCGCCCGGGGTGTCGATCAGGTTGATCTCACGATCGGCGTGCTCGAAGCAGGCCAACGAGGCGTTGATCGAGAGTGAGCGCTCCTGCTCGTCGGGCTCGTGGTCGGAGACGGTCGTGCCATCGCCCACCGTGCCCAGCCGCTTGACCGCCCCAGCCTCGAACAGCATCGCCTCGTGCAGGCTCGTCTTACCGCAGCCCCGGTGCCCTACCAGGGCAACATTGCGAATCCGGTCTGCGGCCTTATGAGGCACACACCTGAAGGTACCCGCCGCGGCGCAGAACTCAACCGGGATAAATACTGGTCAGGCGGCTGCCTGCAGGCCGGACTTCAAGCGCATCACTGCCTTGGTGTGCAGCTGCGAGACGCGCGACTCGGTGACGCCGAGGACCTCGCCGATCTCGCGCAGCGTCAGGTTCTCGTAGTAATAGAGCGCGACGACCAGCTGCTCGCGCTCGGGGAGCGAGGAGATCGCCTCCGTGAGGCGGTCCTTGATCTCGCTGCTGGCCAGTGACTCCTGTGGGTCCTCGGCACGCGGGTCGGAAATCGTGTCAAGCAGCGAAACCGAGTCACCGGAAGAGTCCGAGACGGTCCAGAGCTCGTCCAGCGCGTAGACCGAGGAGTTGGCGATCTCCAGCAGCGAGGTCTGCAGTTCTTCCTCGCTGATGTCGAGGCGGGCGGCGAGCTCGGCCTCGCTGGGGGCCCGCTGCAGCTCGTGCTCGAGCTTGGCCTGGGCCGCCTCGATTTCGCGGGCGCGGGAGCGAACCGAGCGCGGCACCCAGTCGAGCGAGCGCAGCTCGTCGATGATCGCGCCGCGGATCCGGGTCATCGCGAAGGTCTCGAATTTGATCCCGCGCTCGGGCTCGAAGCGCTCGATCGCCCCGATCAGCCCCATCAGGCCGTAGGAGATCAGGTCGGCGTCATCGACGTGGGACGGCAGGCCGGCTCCGAGGCGCCCGGCAACGAACTTGACCATCGGCGAGTAGGCCACGACCAAGCGCTCGCGCGCGGTGGCGTCGCCTTCCTCCTTGTAGCGGCGCCAAAGATCGCGCAGCTCCACCTCTTTTACGCCAGTTTCCATCTAATTCCCCTGCATCCTAAGGTCGCTGACAAATTTTGCCGCTCATGCGCGTGGATGGGTGGCCGCATACGCGTCGCGGAGGCGAGCCGCATCGACTCGAGTGTAAACCTGTGTGGTCGAAATCGAGGCGTGACCGAGCAGCTCCTGGATCGTGCGCAGGTCGGCGCCGCCCTCGAGCAGGTGCGTGGCAAAGCTGTGGCGCAGCGAGTGCGGGGAGACTCCCGCGGCGAGCGCGGCTTCCCGCACCCAGAGCCCAAGCCGGCGGGTGATGTCAGAGTTGGAGAGCCGCCTGCCGCTCTTCGAGAGGAAGAGCGCCTGCTCGCGCGGATCCGCAGTGAGGGCGTGGCGGCCGCGCTCGCTGTAGCGGCGCAAGGCCTGCTGTGCCGGCTCGCCGACCGGCAGCAGCCGTTCCTTGGAGCCCTTGCCCAGCACGCGCAGCTGCTCGGTCTCAAAATCGAGCGCGCCGACGTCGAGGGTGACGATCTCCTCGCAGCGCAGCCCGCAGGAATACGCCAGCTCGAGCATCGCCCGGTCGCGCAACTCGAGTGGCGTGCGAGCGGGGATCCGCTCCAGCAGTTCGCGCACTTGTTCCACCGTGAGCACCCGCGGCAGCTTTTCCTCCCGCTTGGGACTGGAGACGAGGTCGGCCGGGTTCTGCCCGACCCGTTCGGTGCGGACGAGGAAGTCGAAGAGACCGCGGACAGCAGCCAGCTTGCGCGCGACGGTCGCCGGCGCCGCGCCGTCCGATGAAAGGCCCGCAGCGAAGCGCCGCACATCGCGATGGCGAATCTCTCCGGGTTCCCGCTCTCCCGCCCACTCGACGAACTGCCCGAGATCCACTCCATAAGCCTTGCGGGTCCGCTCTGCCGCACCTCGACCCCTCAGGTCTCGGTCATAGGCAGTAAGTGCATCCCCCCAGTTCACAAATCTAAATTCGTTCTCCTTGGGTTACGTCCTGCGAACGGACGCGAAAACCAAGCAGTTCAAGGACGCAGGGAGCGTGGCGTGCTCTGCACGCGAGCGACTGAGGACGCCGAAATGCGCCGGTTTGCAGCGTCCGCTACCCAATATAAATCGGCGTACCGACTTCTACTTGGGGATAGAGTTCGATCACGTCAGGAATCGACATTCGCACGCAGCCGTGCGAGGCGGCGGAGCCAAGCGATTCGGTCTCTTCAGTGCCATGAATCCCGGCGCCTTCGAAGATCGCCATCCAGCGGGCCTTGATCGGATCGGCTGGGCCCGGAGGGATCACCTGGCCGGCCAGGTCACCAGCCCAGGCGGAGTCGGGAACGTGCCAGGAAGGGTTTTCCTGCTTTTCCTGGATGTGGTACAGCCCGGCGGGAGTTTCAAGGCCTTCCTGGCCGACGGCCACGGTGTACGTTTTTGCCAGCTTCAGGTCCTTCCAGAGCCGCAGGGTGAAGGTCGAGCGGTCGAGGGTGAGGTAGGACGGGTAAGCCGATGCGACTTCCTTCGTCGTCACTTCCGGTTTCGTCGGGTGGGTGCGAGCGGCGATCGTGTGGTCGGCGTCGGCATTGAGCACCGCCGCCTCGAGCTGGCGGGTGAGCAGGTTGTCGCGCAGCTTGCGCCCGTTCTTTGCCGCCGCCACCTCGAGCGAGTCGGGGCTCGGTTCGACCGTGGCGTCCTGGGCTTCGCGTTCAACCTTGCCCGCGACCTCGCGGACGAAGCGGTTGATCGCGGGCTTTGAGTAGCTGACGTCGGCGCCGATCTGCTCGTCGACACCACCGCCGGTGACGTAGCGAACCAGTCGCCCCGGAAAACCTCCCTCGCGACTTTCGGCAACCGCTTCTTCGACCGCGGCATCGATGTCAGCGTGAACTTTGAGGCTCTTGCCCGGCAACGTCCAGCTCTTGCCGTCGTAGCCGACGCGCAGTGAGTGTTTCAGCGGCCCGAGCAGCTGGCGACTGACCGCCTGCTTGGCTTCCGCTTCGTCCATGCCGCTGACATCGACACCGCCGACGGTGACTCCGTCGGCGATCTTGTCCTTCTCCGAGCTGTCGTAGGCATAGCCAACCGCGACGCCGAGAAGCAGCAGCGCCACGAGGGCGAGAATCGCAATTTGAGTCTTTCGCCCCATCACCTTTCCCCAACGATCGGCATATATCCGGCCGAACCTGACCTACGCAAAAGTTTAGGCAGATGGATCATTCGGCTCAAATGCTCAGATCACCTGCAAATCCACGTTCGACAGAGTGACGGTCGCTGCGGATATCTTTCAGGTCGTGCCGCCGAAAGCCAGCAAGGACACCGTCCGCAAGGAAGTCTGGAAGGCCATGGACCGCGAGGGGGTCTCGCGCTTCCCCGGAGCCGAGGGCCGGATCCCGAATTTCGCCGGAGCGAAAATGGCGGCGGAAAAGCTTGCCGGGCAACGCCTCTGGCGACGGGCCAGGGTGATCAAGGCGAATCCCGACTCGCCGCAGACCTACGCGCGCCGCATCGCCCTCGAGGAGGGCAAGATCGTGATCATGGCCGTGCCGCGGCTGCGCGACCCGCACCCCTTCCGCGTGCTGGACCCGAAAAAGCTCTCCAAACGCGCGGTCAAAGAGGCGGCAACGATCAAGGGCGCGCTCAAACACGGCCGCGTCGTCGCCCTCGACGAGCTGCCCGAGATCGACTTCGTCCTCTGCGGCTCGGTCGCGGTCAACCTCAGCGGCGCCCGCGTCGGCAAGGGCGGCGGTTACTCCGACCTCGAGTACGGCGTGCTGATCGACGCTGGCAAGATCGACAGCCACACAACGGTGGCCACCACGGTGCACCCGACCCAGGTCCTGCGCCGCCACCTGATGATGACCTCGCACGACCTACCGGTCGACGTGATCGCCACACCGCGCGCCGTGATCGAGGTCGAGCGTCAGTACGAGCGCCCGCGCGGAATCCTCTGGGACCACCTGCAGCCGCCGCAGATCCGCGAAATACCCATACTCGAACGTATGGGTTATGCGTGACGACTACGGCAACTTAGATCCCGATTGGCTGAGGATCGATTGGCGGGCGCACGTGCACCGGCTCGAGCTGCCGGGGGCGTCGGTCAACTACGCCGAGATCGGCGAGGGCGAGCCGATCGTCTTCGTCCACGGCCTGACCAGCTCCTGGCAGGCCTGGCTGGAAAACATGCCCCACTTCAGCCGCTCCCATCGGGTAATCGCCCTCGACCTGCCCGGCTTCGGCGCCAGCCCGATGCCCTCCTGGCCGATCGACATGCCCGCCTACGGGCGCCTGCTGCACGACTTCTGCGAGAAGCTGGAGATCGGCCGCGACGCCACTCTGGTCGGCAACTCGATGGGTGGCCTGGTTGCTGCCGAGGCGGTGCTCGCCGAGCCGAGCCGATTCAACCGCCTGGCCCTGGTCTCGGCGGCGGGCTTCATCAACACCTGGCTCCCGCACGAGCGCGGCCGCGCCACCTCACAGGCATGGGGCACTTTCGGCCGCCCGTTCGGCGCAGCCGCGCGCTTCTTCGTCACCCACCGCCGCGCCCGCTACCTGATGTTCCGCTTCGCGATCCGCTATCCGGGCCGGCTCGGTAAGGAGCTGCTCTGGGAGCAGATGGCTTCAGGCGTGCCCTGCCCCGGCTTCGCCGATGCGCTCGACGCGGTGATCGAATACGACGCCCGCGATCGCCTCGAAGAAATCAAAATCCCGACGATGATCGTCTGGGGCACCGATGACTGGGTGATCCCCTCGGCCGCTGCACTCAGCTACAACCGCCGCATCCCCCACTCACGCCTGGAGATCTTCGAGCACACCGGGCACGTACCCCAGCTCGAGCGACCGGCGCGCTTCAACCGGATCCTGGAGGAGTTCCTCGAGGTCAACTCGGCCTGAGGGCCCGGTCGAGCCGAGGACTAGACGGTTACCGCGCCTTCGGACGCCGACGAGACGGTGGCGGCGTACTTGGCCATCACGCCCTTGCCGAAGGGCGAGGGGGGCGACTTGTAATCCGCGACTCGCCTGACGATCTCCTCATCGCTGAGATCGACGTCGAGGCGACGATTGTCGATGTCGACCGTGATCTCATCGCCCTCGCGGATCGCAGCGATTGGGCCGCCTTTGGCTGCCTCGGGCGAGACGTGGCCGATCATCAGGCCGCGGGTGGCGCCGGAGAAGCGGCCGTCGGTGACCATCGCCACGCTCTCCCCCAAACCCTCGCCGACTATTGCGGCGGTCACCTGCAGCATCTCGCGCATGCCGGGACCCCCGACCGGGCCCTCGTTGCGGATCACGACGACATCGCCGGGGTTGATCTGCTGGTCCTTGACTGCGCGGTAGCAATCCTCTTCGGAGTCAAAGACGCGGGCCGGCCCGGTCTGCTGAGTGCGCTCGGTGCCGGCAAGCTTCACCACTGCGCCCTCGGGGGCAAGGTTGCCGCCGAGGATCGCCAGGCCACCCTCCGGGCTCTTCGGGTCGCTGAGCGGGCGCACGACTTCCTGGCCAGGAGCCTCGCTCGCCTCGTGCGCAACCTCGCCGATCGTCTTGCCGGTGACCGTAATCGCGTCTTCGTGAAGGCTGCCGGCTTCGGCCAAGCGCTTGAGGATCACCGGCACCCCGCCGGCGGCGTAAAGGTCGGTGGCGACGAAGCGGCCCCCCGGCTTGAGGTCGGCGAAGAGCGGCGTGGCGCGCGAGATCCGCTCGAAATCGGCCATCGTCAGCTCGATATCGAGCTCCTTGGCCAGGGCGATCAGGTGCAGGACGGCGTTGGTCGACCCGCCCGAGGCGCAGACGCAGGCGGCCGCGTTCTCTAGCGAGTCGCGGGTGATCACCTTGCTCGGCCTGATGTCTTCGACCAAGACGTTGAGGACCAGCTCGCCGATCCGCTCCGCCACAGTGCCCTTCTCGTCGTCTTCGGCCGGCACCATCGCCGAGCCGCCGGCGCTGACCCCGAGTGCCTCGAAGGCGCAGGCCATCGTGTTGGCGGTGAACTGACCGCCGCAGGCCCCGGCGCCAGGACTGGCGACGCCCTCCAGCTCATTCAGTTCCTCGTCGCTCATATCGCCGGCGTTGTGGGCGCCCATCGCCTCGAAGATGTCGAGGATGGTCACGTCGCGGCCGTGCCAGTGACCGGGAGCGATCGAGCCGCCGTAGAGGACGACCGAGGGGACGTCGAGGCGGGCCAGCGCCATCGCGCAGCCCGGGATCGTCTTGTCGCAAGCGCAGAGGGCAACGATCGCGTCGAACTGGTAGCCGCGAGCCATCAGCTCGATCGAGTCGGCGATCACCTCGCGGCTGACCAGCGAAGCCTTCATTCCCTGGGTTCCCATCGTGATCCCGTCCGAGATCGCGACGGTGTTGAACTCCAGCGGCGTGCCGCCGGCGGCGCGAACGCCCTCCTTGACGTGCTCGGCAAGTCCGCGCAGGTGAAAGTTGCAGGAGTTCGCCTCGGCCCAGGTGTTGGCGATGCCGATCGTCGGCCGGCTCAAGGCATCGTCGTCATAGCCGACGCCCTTCATGTAGGCACGCGAGTGGGCCCTGTCAGGGCCATCGAAGAGGGCACTCGAGCGGGGACGGGGAAGCTTGGTCGTGGTGGCGCCGTTTGAGCTCATCGCCAAAATCTACTGAGGCAGTCCAGAGATCAGGTTGAAGACATCGACCGGGCCGGGGCCCTCACCGAGCTCTCGCAGCCCAGATGCGACGGCGGCCGAGGCGACCTCTCGTGCCTTGCGCGCCGCCTCGAGCGGAGTCTCGCCGAGCGCCAAGTGGGCGGCCAGAGCCGAGGAGTGGGTGCAGCCGGAGCCGTGCGCGGCGCCGTCGGCGTGCTGTTCGCCGGGGATCTCGGCCGATTCGCGACCGTCGAAGAAGAGGTCGACGACGCGCTCACTGTGTCCGCCGGTCACGACCACCGCATGGGGGCCCAGCGCCCGCACCTCACGGGCCAGGTCCTCCTGGGAATCCTGCTCGCTGCCACCACTGAGCACGCGCGCCTCGGGAATGTTGGGGGTGACCACCGTCGCCAGCGGCAGCAGGCGCTCGGCCAACGCCGAGCGCGCTTCCTCGTCGAGCAGCACCGCACCACTCTCGGCGACCATCACTGGGTCAATCACGACCGGCGCGTCGCCGATGAAGCGAAGCGCCTCGACCACCGCCTCGACCGTCTCAGCGGTACCAAGCATTCCGATCTTCACCGCCGCGACGCCGATGTCTTCGGCAACGGCGCCGACCTGGGCAATGATCATCTCCGGCGAGACCGTTTCAATCGCCTCGACGCCGACCGTGTTCTGCGCCGTGATCGCGGTGATCGCCGTCATCCCGTGCACCCCACAGCGGGCAAACGCCTTCAGGTCGGCCTGGACCCCGGCGCCACCGCCGGAGTCCGACCCGGCAATTGAGAGCACCGCTGGAATCGAGGTCGGGGACACAGTCGCAGCCTAGATGGCGGGCGCCGAGAGCAGTGTCCGTGAATACACGCCTACGAGCGAGCAAGAGACGTAACCGAGCGCCTCCAGGGTGGCCAGCGCCGCGGCAGCCTCGGCGCCGTCGAGCTCGAGCGCGGCGGCGATCGCGTCGCTGGTCTCCGCCCCGCGCTCCAGGACGGCCAACACCTCACGCAGCCGCGCGTCCAGGTCGGCGCCGACCCGCTCCGCCCTACGAACGCCCGGGCCGAGCATCGCGTCGAGCACGTCCTGACCGTTGCGAATCAGACAGGCGCCGCCGGCCAGCAGGTCATTGGTGCCGGCCGAGGCGCGCGAGTTGACCGGTCCGGGCACGGCGCCGAGATCGCGGCCGAGATCGGCGGCGAGGTCGGCCGTGATCAACGAGCCGGAGCGCTGCGCCGCCTCGACGACAACGGTCATCCCGGCCAGGGCGGCCATGATCCGGTTGCGGGCAGGAAAGGTCCAGCGCCAGGCCCCGGTGCCGGGCGGCAGCTCGGAGAGGACGAGGCCGCGCTCGCAGATCCGCCGCCAGAGCGATCGGTGCGAGGCCGGATAGGCCATATCGGCGCCGCAACCGAGCACGGCGACGGTGGTGTCGGCTTCAAGCGCGCCGCGATGCGCGCAGGCGTCGATGCCGAAGGCGAGGCCGCTGGTAACGAGCAGGCCGGCGGCGGCCAGTTCGCGACCAAGTTCACGCGCCATCTCGCGACCGTAGGTGCTGGCCCGCCGCGCGCCGACGATCGTCACCGTCTCCTCCGGCGCAAGCCGTTCGAGCAAGCCCGGGTCCCCGCGCGCGATCAGCACCCAGGGGGCGTCGGCCGCGTCGTGGAGCCCGGGCGGAAAAGCCGGGTCGTGACGACAGCAGGCCCAGCAGTGGGCGGCCAGCAGGTCAGAGCGAAGCCGCTGCTCCGGCACCGCACTGACCTCGGCGAGCACCTGAACGGCGATCTTGGGCGCGGCCGCGGCAGCAAGGTCCTCGTTGCAGAGCCGCAGGAGTTCCGGCGAACGCGAGCCAGGAGCAGCGCTGGAGATCTTTTCGATGTAGGGCGCCAGATGGGCGAGCAGCCGCGCCCGGCGCAGGCAGTCGGCACAGGCGTTCGGCTCGTTCACTCGCTGTCCCTCCGCCGCAACTGCAGGGCCTGGGCGACCTGCTCGTGGCCGACCGCCTCGCTGTCGGCGAGGTCGGCGACCGTTCTAGCCAGGCGCAGAACGCGGTCGTGAGCGCGGCCGCTGAGGCGACGGCGCGAGTAGGACTCCGCCAGCAGCGTGGCGGCGCTCGCCTCGAGCGTGCACTCGCGCACCTCGGCGGCGGTCATCTCGGCATTGCTACGGCCGGGCCCGAGCCTGCGTTCCTGGCGCTCGCGCGCGGCAACCACCCGCTCGCGAACCGCCTCAGAGGGCTCCCCCGCCGGTCCGCCGATCTCCTCGGCGCTGGGCTGGCGGATCGCGGCAAGCACGTCAATGCGATCGGCAAGCGCGCCGCTCAGCCTCGCCTGGTAGCGACGCACCGCGAGCGGCGCGCAAGTGCACTCGGGGTCGCTTTCGCCCCGACCGCAGGGGCAGGGATTGGAGGCCGCGACGAGCATGAAGCGGCAGGGCAGTTGCCGCCAGGCGCCGGCCCGGGCCACGGCGACCCAACCACTCTCAAGTGGGGCCCGCAGCGCCTCCAGGGTGTCGCGGCGAAACTCGCAGAGCTCATCCAAAAAAAGCACCCCCCGATGCGCCAAGGTCGCCTCGCCCGGACCGGGCGGATTACCGCCGCCGACCAGGCCCGCCGGGCTGATCGTGTGATGGGGAGAGCGAAACGGCCTGCCCCCCGCGCCTGCACCGAGCCTGCCGCAGACGCTGGCGATCCGCGCCACCTCGAGCGCCTCGCCCGCCGCCAGCGGCGGCAGGATCGAGGGCAGACGACTCGCGGCCAGCGACTTTCCCGCACCGGGCGGGCCAACCATCAGCAGGCTGTGGCCGCCCGCAGCCGCGACCTCCAACGCGTAGCGCAGGTGGCGCTGGCCGCGCAGGTCGGCAAGGTCCGGCAATGCCTCCCCCTGGCGACGGTCGAGCGACATCGGGTGTGGCCGTGGCGGCGTCCATTCCCCCGCGGCGAGGGCCGCGACCTGACCAAGGCTCTCGAGGCAGATCACCTCGAGGCCCTCGACCAGCGCCGCCTCGGCGCCGTTCTCCGCCGGCACGATGATCGCCTCACAGCCGCGCTCGCGCGCCGCCTCGGTGATCGCCAGCACACCGGGAACGGGTCGAACCGATCCGTCGAGGGCAAGCTCCCCGACCATCGCGATCGATCCGCCGAGCTCGAGCTGTCCCGAGGCGGTGAGCAGGGCGACCGAGATCGCCAGGTCGAGACCGGGACCGGCCTTGCGCAGGCTGGCCGGGGCGAGGTTGGCGACGATGCGACGCAGCGGGAACTCAAAGCCGCAGTTGACCAGCGCCGCGCGCACCCGCTCGCGCGCCTCGCGCACGGCAGCGTCGGGCAGGCCGACGACCGAGAAGGCGGGCAAGCCGCGGTGCACGTCGACCTCGACCCGCACGGGCCGCGCCGAGATGCCGTCGAGGGTGAACGTCTGCGCCGTGGCGAGCATGGCGACGACGCTAAGGAGGCGAATCCGACGCGTGGTGCGGTCTACGTCACAGCTCTGAAAATTCATCCGCACGCCACCCGCGCGCCCGCTTCGACCAGGCCTCACCGCCCCTATCGTCGCCGGCAATGACCGTGCAGCGACAACGCCTCGGCCGCACTGCGGAGGATCTTGTCACCACTCGGCTGATCGCGGCCCACTGGGAGATCCTCGAGCGCAACGCCCGCACCCGCTACGGCGAGCTCGACATCGTCGCCCTTGACTCCCGCACCCTCGTCTTCCTCGAGGTCAAGGCCGGCAGGGCCAATTCCGCCTTCGGCCCGGAGCGCCCCGTCCACGCCGTCGACCGCCGCAAGCAGCAGCGCATCCGCCGCCTCGCCACCGCCTGGCTGGGCGAACGCCGCGACCTGCCCTATTACGCCGAGATCCGCTTCGACGCCGTCGGCGTCAGCTTCGACCGCGTCGGCCGCGCGACCGACATCGAGCACATCGAGGCTGCGTTCTAACCGGCCAGCTCGAGCTGGCTATAAGCAACAGACTGAAACGAGCGACGGTGCAATGGCGAGATGCCGATCCGCTCGATCGCCTCGCGGTGCTCGGGGGTCGAGTAGCCGACGTGCTCCTCGAAGCCCCAGCCGGGGTGCTGAGCGGCGGCGCGTTGCATGTAGCGGTCGCGGGTGACCTTGGCGATCACCGAGGCGGCGGCGATCGCGGCGCTGGTGCCGTCGCCTTCGATCACGGCCCTGTGCGGCACGCTGCACTGGCGCAGCGAGAAGCCATCGACGAGACAGGTGGTGGTGGGGTCGGGTCGCAAGCGTTCGAGCGCATTGGAGAGCGCTTCGATATTGGTCACGTGCAGGCCGCGCGCGTCGATGCCGCGAGCGCAGCGCACGACGACGCTGACCCGCTCGGCTGCGCGCAGCACGCAGGGAAAGAGCTCGGCCCGCTTCTCGGCGTGCATCTGCTTGGAGTCGTGCAGGCCAGCCAGAGCGCGGCGGTCGGCGTGGGAGAGCGTCTCGTAGTCGATCAACACCGCGGCGGCGACCAGCGGACCGGCGAGGCAGCCACGGCCGGCCTCATCGGCACCGGCGACCCAGCGGCTGTCGAGGCCGCGGTCGAAGGCAAAGAGACGACGAGTGCGCGCCAGGCGGCGCTGGTGGAGCTTGCCCTTCGCGGCGGGCTTAGAGGACGCCGATGCGATCTGGGGGCCAGTAGGTGGCAAAGGCCTTGCCGATGATCCATCCACGGGGGACTGGGCCCCAGAAACGGCTGTCGTCGCTTTCCCCACGGTTGTCGCCCATCATGAAGTAGTAGCCGGGTGGAACCTTGATCGGTTTGGGCAAAGTGCAGGAAGGCGCTGAGCCACACGGCCTGATGTAGGACTCTTCGGTCTTCTCGACCCCGTTGACGACCGGGTGGCCGTTGCGGACGCTGATCGTGTCACCGGGGCCGGCGACGATCCGCTTGATGAAATTCTGGCTCGACTCTTCCGGCGTCGGCTTCGGGCACGGCATGCCGACTTCGACCGGCTCCTGGCCTTTGACCGTGACCCCGCATTCGGTGCCGGTATCGGCTCCCGTGGGCGGGTGGAAAACGACGATGTCGCCGGGCTTGGGGTCGGTGAAGTGGTAGAGGAAGCGGTTGACGAGGACCCGCTGGCCAACGTCCAGGGTCGGTTCCATCGACTGCGAGGGGATCTGGTAGGGCTTGATCAGCCATGCCTGGATCGCCAGCGCGAGCCCCAGGGCCAGCGCAACGATGACGACCAGCTCTACGAACCCGCCGCCTCGACTTTTCGGCTTCGGGATCGAGAGTTTCAGGCCGAGTCCCCGCCGGAATCGTCGGACTTCTCATCCGGCGACTCGTCCTCGGCATCCTCAGCCGCGGCGTTGTCCTCAGTCTCCCCCGCCTCAGGCGCCTCAGCGTCTGTCTCTGCCGCTGTCTCACTTGAAGTCTCAGCCTCTGGCTCACTTGCAGCCTCTACCGCCGGCTCGGCCTCTGCTGCCGGCTCCTCCTCGCTCGCCTCGGCCTCTGGGGCCTCGGCCGGCGCAGCATCAGCCTCGGCTGATGCCTCGGCCTCTGGGGCCTCGGTCTCGGCGCCCTCGCCCTGAGCGTCTTCCTCTGTCTGGCTAACTCCGTCGGCGTCGACCGCCTCGGGCTCCGCCGCAGCGGGCGCTGAGATCAGCTCCTCGTCAATGCCCCAGCGGCGCTCGGCGACGCGAGCCGCCTTGCCGATGCGGCCGCGCAGGTAATAGAGCTTGGCTCGGCGGACGTCGCCGCGAGCGGCGATCTCCAGTTTCTCGATCTTCGGCGAGTGCAGCGGAAAGGTTCGCTCGACGCCAACGCCGAAGGACTGCTTGCGGACGGTGAAGGTCTCACGCACTCCCGAGCCCTGACGCCGCAGGACGATTCCCTCGAAGACCTGGGTGCGGCGGCGCTGGCCCTCGACGACCTGAAAGTGCACGCGGACGCGATCGCCTGGATCGAAGGAAGGGAGACCCTTCCTCAGTTGCCCTCGCTCGATGTCGTCGATGACGCTGCTCATGCGAAAAAAGACCGCCGGGCCCGAACCGGGCGCCGCGCGGTGGCGGAATGGTAGCTACTCCGGGTTTTTTTCGGACTGCTCGGCCCGGGCCCTGCTCTGCTCCAGGCGCCAGAGCCGCACCCGCTCGTGGTCGCCGGAGAGCAGCACATCGGGAACGCCCCAGCCCCGATAGGTGGCGGGGCGGGTGAAGTGCGGGTACTCGGGCATCCCCTCGAGCACCTCGCTGAAGGACTCCTCGACGGCGCTGTGCGCGTGACCGAGCGCCCCGGGCAGCTTGCGCATCACCACGTCGGCGAGCACCATCGCCGGCAGCTCACCGCCCGCAAGCACGTAGCGGCCGATCGAGACCTCGTCGTCGGCGAAATGCTGGTGCACGCGGTCGTCGAAGCCCTCGTAGCGACCGCAGAGCAGGGCAACGTGCGGCTCCTGGGTCAGCTCGTCGGCCAGCTCGTCGTCGAGCAGGCGGCCGGTCGGCGAGAGCAAGATCGTCCGCGGCTTTTCCCCGTGCGGATAGGCGGCCTGCAGCGCCGCATCGACCACGTCGACGCGCAACACCATCCCCGCGCCACCACCGTAGGGCGCGTCATCGACCTGCCCGGCGCTGAGCGGTGTCGTGTCGCGGTAGTTGAGCAACCGCAGCTCATTGCCTTCGCCAAGCGCGTTTTGAACCGAGCGCTGCGACTGAAACCAGTCGAACGCCTCCGGGAAGAGCGTGAAGATGTCGAGCTTCAATCGAGGATGTCGACTATGACACGCCGGTCGAGCCGCACCGCAGCGGCTTTCGCGATCGTCCGGATCGCATTGGCGACCCGGCCGCCCTTGCCGATCACGCGGCCAAGGTCATCCTCGGCGACGCTGATCTCGTAGACGAGGTCGCCTTCCTCTTCGAGCTCCTCGACGACGACCGCGCTCGGGTCCTCGACCAGCGAACGGACCAGGAACTCCAGCAGCTCGGTCACGTCAGGCTCAGCTACCGGAGGCGGGAATGCCCTTGGTGCGCAGCAGCGTGGCGACGGTCTCCGACGGCTGGGCGCCGTGCTCCAGCCAGTGGCGGGCGCGGGTCTCATCGAGCTCGATCGTCGAAGGCTCGGTCTGCGGGTTGTACTGCCCGATCGTCTCGATCGTGCGCCCATCACGCGGCGAGCGCTTGTCGGCGACGACGATCCGCCAGATCGGGTTCTTCTTGGACCCGACTCGTCTGAGTCTGATTCGGACTGCCATAGATCGAGCAGGGTACAGGCTCAGGCCATCCCTACGCGTGCCGGAGGACACGCGGCCTGATTTCGGTTAGCGCCTGCGCACCTTTGGACGGGGTGCGCCTCCCGTCATCTGCGCCAGCTGTTGCGCGTCGGGCATCTTGCCCGAGGCCATGTGGCGCATCATTTTGCGCATCTGGTCGAACTGCTTAATCAGCTGGTTGACCTGCTGGGGCCTCGTTCCCGAGCCATTGGCTATGCGTTTGCGTCGCGAGCCCTTGATCAGGCCGGGATTGGCCCGCTCCTGCGGCGTCATCGAGAGGATGATCGCCTCGACCCGGTCTAGCTGGCCCTCGTCGATGTCGGCGTTCTTCAGCTGCTTCATCGCCCCCATGCCAGGCAACATGCCGAGAATGCCGCTGAGCGGGCCCATTTTGCGCACCTGGCGCATCTGCTGAAGCATGTCCTCGAGGGTGAACTGGTTCTTCCGCAGTTTTCGCTCGAGGTCGGCCGCCTGGTCCTCGTCGATCTGCTGCTCGGCTTTCTCGATCAGGCTGAGCACGTCGCCCATGCCGAGGATGCGCGAGGCCATGCGGTCTGGGTGGAAGCGGTCGAAGGCCTCGAGCTTCTCGCCGGTCGAGGCGAAGAGGATCGGCTTGCCGGTTACGGCCTTGACCGAGAGCGCGGCGCCGCCGCGGGCGTCGCCATCGAGCTTCGACATCACCACGCCGTCGAACTCGGCCGCCTCGGCGAAGGACTCGGCGACGCCGACGGCGTCCTGGCCGGTCATCGCGTCGACGACGAGCAGCACGTCGTGGGGCTTGACCCGCTTGCGGATCTGCGAGAGCTCCTCCATCAGCTCCTCGTCGACGTGGAGGCGGCCGGCGGTGTCGACGATCAGCACGTCACGGCGCTCGGTCTTGGCCTGCTCGAGCGCCCAGGCGGCGATCTCGACCGGGTCGGCGTCGGTGCCTTTCTCGTAGACGTGGGCGCCGACGCGACCGCCGACGGTAACCAGCTGATCGACCGCGGCGGGGCGGTAGACGTCGCAGGCAGCGAGGGCGACGTCCTTTTTGCCGTTCTCGCGCAGGAAGCGGGCGAGCTTGGCGCAGGCGGTCGTCTTGCCCGAGCCCTGCAGGCCGGCCATCAGGATCACGGTCGGTCCGCTGGAGGCGAAGGCGAGCTCTGAGCCGGTGCCGCCCATCAAGGAGGCCAGCTCCTCGTTGACGATCTTGATCACCTGCTGGCCCGGATCGAGGCTGCCAAGCACGTCGGCGCCGAGACAGCGCTCCTTCAGCGTCTTGGTGAAGGTTTTGACGACTTTGAAGTTGACGTCGGCCTCGAGCAGGGCAAGGCGGATCTCGCGCATCGCCGCGTCGACATCGGACTCGCTCAGCTTGCCGCGCGAGCGGACATCGGAGAGCGTCGCCTGCAGCCGGTCTGAGAGCTGGTCGAACATGCTTGCTGAGCTTAGGGCAGTGACTTTGAGGTTTGTCGGCCTATGCCACTACAAACCTCAAACTCAACCGGGGGCGAGCAGGGCGTTGGCGAAGTCGGTGGGGTCGAAGGGACGCAGGTCCTCCAGCGTCTCCCCCGTGCCGATCAGCTTCACCGGGATGCCGAGCTCGTCGGCGATCGCGAGCACGATGCCGCCCTTGGCGGTGCCGTCGAGCTTGGTCAGGACGACGCCGTCGACCTCGGCCGCCTCGGCGAAGATCTTGGCCTGGCGCAGACCGTTCTGGCCCGTCGTTGCATCGATCGAGAGCAGCGTCTCGTGCGGGGCCCCGGGCATCTGCTTGGCGATCACCCGCCGCACCTTGGTCAGCTCGTCCATCAGGTTGGTCTGCGTGTGCAGGCGCCCGGCGGTGTCGACGATGACCACGTCGGCGCCGCGGGCACGGGCGGCCTCGATCGCATCGAAGGCAACCGCACCGGGGTCGGAGCCCTCCTCGGCGCGAACCAGTTCGGCGCCGGCCCGCTCCGCCCACTCCGCAAGCTGCTCGGCGGCGGCGGCGCGGTAGGTGTCGCCGGCGGCGAGCACGACCGAGAGGCCGAACTCCTTTGAGAGGTGCCAGGCGATCTTGCCGATCGTCGTCGTCTTACCGGTGCCGTTGACCCCGACCATCAAGAGCACCGCCGGCTCGCCGCTGAGGTCGATCGGCGCCCGCGCCGTGGCGGCGACCTCGGCGAGGATCTCGATCAGCCGCGCCTGTACCGCCTCGCCGTCGGCGGGCACGGTGCCGGCCTCGACCTCGTGCTCGAGCCGCTCGACCACCTTGGCCGTGGTCGGGGCACCGGCGTCGGCCAGGATCAGCGCCTCCTCGAGCCGCTCCCAGGTCTCCTCGTCGATGCGCTCGAAGAAGCTGGAGGAGAGCTCCTCGGCCAGCGCTTTACGGCTCTTGGAGAGGCTCTGGCGCAGGCGGCGGAAGACGCCGCGGCGCTCGCCCTCGCTCTCAGCCTCGGACGAACCCGTTGGGGCCGCTCGCTGCCCCAGGTCGAGGATCTCCTGCCAACTCGTCGCCATCGTCCGGGGAGGCTATCCCGGCGGCGATGCGGAGCTCCTCCACGCCCTGCTCTATGTAGGTGCCGATGCGGTCGATGTCGGCCATCGCGTCGCGATCGCCGAGCAGGCCGAAGCCGATCGCGCCGTTGTAGCTGATGATCGCGATCGCCAGCGCGTGGCGGCGGGCCAGGAAGCCGACCGGGTAGACCTCGACCAGCTCGCGGCCGCGCACGTAGAAGGGGATCTGCGGGCCGGGGAAGTTGGTGACGAGCAGGTTGAAGAGCCTGGTCGAGAAGTTGATCGCCGCGGTCGGGCCGAGCAGCAGCGGCGGGGCGAAGTCGCGAAACCAGTCGTTGAGGCCCCAGATCGCCTCGGCGCCGAGCGGCTGCTTGGAGGCCTTGAGGTCGTCCATCGCCTTGGAGACGAAGCGCACCCGCTCGACCGGGTCGGCGATGCCGATCGGCAGCGGCCCGCGCATCGCCGTCAGTTTGTTGCCGAGCTCACCGTGCTCGTCTTCGGTGCGGATCGAGACCGGCACCAGGGCCTGTAGCTCGACCCCCTCGGTCTCCAGCTCGCGGTCGAGCATCCAGCGGCGCAGGGCGCCAGCGGTCACCGCCAGGGTGACGTCGTTGACGGTGGCGCCGAGGACGTTCTTCAGCTCTTTGAACTCGTCGAGGTCGCAGCGGGCGCCGTAGAAGAGGCGGTGGGGGGAGATATCGACGTTGAGCGGCACCTTCGGGGCCGGCCTGGCGAGGTTCCAGGTCACCTCCCAGAGACCGGCGATGCCGTCGAAAGCGCGTTTGGCGGCGCGGCGCGGCTTGCGGAAGGCGGCGCCGAGCCAGCGCCCGGCGCGCACGAACATCTGCCCGAACCCCCGTACCGCGTGCCCCACCAGCCCGATCCGCGAGGGGGCCGTCTTCGGCTCCCAGGGGGCCGGCTCGGGGACCGGCTCGGTTGTCGGCTCGACGTCGAAGAGCAGCACCCCAATGTCGACGGCGGAGATGCCGTCGGCCATCGCATGGTGGGTCTTGTAGACGATCGCGAAACGGTCGTTCTCCATGCCCTCGACCAGGCAGAGTTCCCAGAGCGGGCGCGAGCGGTCGAGCGGTGGGGCAAAGGTCTCGGCGACGGCAGCGCGGAACTGCTCGTCACTGCCGGGGCCCTCGAGCACCTTGCGGCTGACGTGCTCGTGGACGTCGAACTCAGCGTGGTCGACCCAGAACGGACGACCGAGGCCCAGCGGCGGGTAGGAGAGGCGCTGGCGCAGGCGCGGCAGCAGGTGCAGGCGGCTGCGGATGCTGGCGAGGAACTCCTCGTGACTTGGCGGCTCGCCCTCGCAGACGAGCACGGCGCCGATCGCCATGTGCCCATTTGACTTCTCATTAGCCAGAAACGACGTGTCGAACGACGTCAACCTGTCCATATGACGCTGTGCCACGGTCCCTCCTTTCCTTCCCCGCGAACAGCGTAGCGTGGCCCCCGATCCGGGAACGTTCTGTTTCCTTTAAGCAGCTAGGCGCGGGCTAGGCGGCTTCGACCGACCCGCGCGGGGTCGGCGGCACGGCGGCGGGCTGCTCGCCGATCAGGCCAGGGGATGCGGGCTCGTCGGCCGCATCCTCGCCTGCTTCGTCCTCGGCCATGCCGGCGAAAGGCGGGGGCGGCGCGGCCTCTGCCTCAGTCGCCTCTTCCTCCGCATCGGCCTCGCCGCCGTCTTCGGCCACTTCGCGCGGCAGGCGGCGCGAGATGACCTTGGTGACGCCGTCGCCGCCCATGCTGACCCCGTAGAGCACGTCGGCGGCGTCCATGGTGCGTTTCTGGTGGGTGACGATGACGAACTGGGCACGGTCGGAGAAACGCCGGACCAGCTGCAGGAAACGATCGATGTTGGCGTCATCGAGGGCGGCCTCGACCTCGTCGAGGATGTAGAAGGGGCAAGGTCGAGCGAGGAAGACGGCGAAGACGAAGGCGATCGCGACCAGCGACTTCTCGCCGCCGGAGAGCAGCGAGAGCTTGCGGGTCGACTTGCCCGCCGGAGTGACTTCGATCTCGACGCCGAACTCCTCGCGCCGATCCTCGGACTCCTCGTCCCCCTCGGCCACGTCGTCGGCCGCCGCCTCACCCTCCGCCTCGGCATCGGGAACGGCTCGCAGGGTGACCCGGCGCAGGCGGCCGCGGCCGCCGGGGAAGAGGTGCTCGACCATCTCCTCGAAGTTCTTCGCCGTCGCCTCGAAGGTCTGCTCGAAGGCACGCTCGATCTCGCGATCGATATCGCGGATCAGCGCCTCCAGCTCGCGCATCCCCCGCTCGGTGTCCTCGCGCTGGGCCTGCAGCGACTCGACGTGCTCACGGGCCTCCTCGTACTCCTGCTCGGCGAGCGGGTTGACCGGGCCGATCTGGGCGCGGCGGCGCTCGAGCCGCTCGAGCCGGCGGTCGATCTCGGCGCGTTCCTCGTCGGTAAGAGCCTCGGTTGCCGGCTCGACCTCCTCACCGAGGCGCTCGGCAATAGTCGCAAGCTCCTTGGCCGCCTCGGCGCGGCGGTCACCGAGGTGGGCGGCCTCGACCTCGACTTCGGTGAGGCGGTCGGAAGCCTTCGTCATCTCGGCCTGTAGCTCGTACTCGCGCTGCGAGCAGGCGCGCATCTCCTCGGCGATCTCGTCGCTGTCGCCCTCGCCGCCGACGACGCGACCCTCGATCCGCTCGACCCGGGACCGGATCGCGGCCTCGGCCACGGTCGCCGCGGCAGCGGCGGCGCGAACGTCGTCGAGCAGTTCCTCGCCGCCGGCCAGGCGCTTGCGCAGAACCTCGCGGGCGCGCTCGCCGAGCAGGCCCTCGGCCCGACGGGCGTGGCGCGAGGCGCGCTCGGCGCCGCCCTGGACCGCGCCGAGCGCGGTCTCGCGAGCCGACTCGCTGGCGTCGGCCAGGCGAGCGCGAGCAAGGCCTTCGACGGCGCCGGACAGGCCGGCGTCGATCTCGTTCAGCTCCTCCTCGAGTTTGCGCGCCCGTTCGCCGGGCGCCGCGGTGGCGCCGATGTCAAGTGTCAGCGGGCCGAGCTCGCTGCGCAGCGAATCGAGGCGGACGGAGATATCGCCCTCGCGGTCGGCCAGGCCGGTGGCGCGAATCGCGATCCGCTGCTGCTCGCCGCGCAGTTTGGTCAGCAGCCCCCAGGCCTGCGTGCGCTCGCGGTCGCGGGCGGCAAAGCGCTCCTCGGCGGCGCGGCGCTTCGCGCTTACCTCAGCCAGGTTCTTCTCCAGCACGGCGCGCTGGGCGCGGGCCTCCGCGGCCGCCTTCTCCGCAGCGGCGGCGCGATCGGCACCGAAGCGCAGTTCCTCGGCGACCAGCTGCCCGCGCAGGCCAAGCTCCTCGCGCTCGATCCGGGCGCCCAGCTCGGCCGCCTGGGCCTGTCGCTTCAGCGGTCGCAGGCGGGCTCGCGCCTCGCGCTCGAGGTCGAGGGCGCGATCGAGGTTGTCGCGGGCGGCGCGCAGCTTCAGCTCGGCGCGGCGGCGGCGCTTGCGGTGCTTGCCGAGGCCGGCCGCCTCCTCGATCAGCAGGCGCCGTTCGCGCGGTTTGGAGTGAATGATCGACTCGACCCGGCCCTGGCTGATCACCGAGTGCATCTCGCGGCCGAGGTTGGTGTCGGAGAGCACCTCGGTGACGTCGACGAGGCGGCAGCGGGCGCCGTTGAGGCGGTAGCTGCCCTCACCGGAGCGATCGAGCGTGCGCTTGACCGCAACCTCGGAGAGCTCGGTGGCCGCGCGGCCCTCGGAGTTGTCGATCGTCACCTCTACTTCAGCCAGGCGGCGCTGGCCGACGCCCTTGCCGCCGGCCGAGATCACGTCCTGCATCGAGGCGCCGCGGATCGCGCCCGGGCTCTGCTCGCCCAGCGCCCAGAGCACCGCGTCGGTGATGTTCGACTTGCCGGAGCCGTTGGGGCCGACGATCACGCTGACGCCGGGCGAGAACTCCAGCCTCGCCCGCTCGGGGAACGACTTGAACCCCTTCATCTCAATTGATCTCAGATACATGCGTTATCTCTCCGGAAGCGGTCCCTCGACCCTCGGCTGCCAAGCCTCGCGAGCGCGTCGGACGCGATCGGCAAACTCAGCCCCCAAGCCGTTTCAGCGCCTGCTCAGCGGCGGCTTGCTCGGCCGCCTTCTTGCTCCGGCCCTCGCCTTCGCCGACTCGCTCGGAGTCGACGATCGCCGCCACCTCGAAGTTGCGCCGGTGCGGCGGCCCGGATTCCGCAGTCACCTCGTAGCTTACGACCGAGCGGCGGCGCGCCAGTAACTCCTGCAGCGCCGACTTGAAGTCGATCCGCGTCTCAGCGGCGTGTTCGACCCGGGGCTCGAAGGCGAGGGCAACGGCGGCGGCGACACGATCGAAGCCGAAGGCGAGGAAGCAGGCGCCGATCAGTGCCTCAGTCGCCTCCGGCAGCGGTCGCTCGCCGCTAAGCAGGACCTCGGCGGGGATCCCCACCGGCATGTCCTCAGGCTCGTTGGCGCGCAGCATCTCGGGCACGCCGAGCTCCCGGCCGACCTCGGCGCAGGAGACGCCGCTGACCGCCTGGTTGTGGATCTTGGTCAGGCCGCCGGCGTCGACACCCGGGAACTGCTCAATCAGGCCGCGGGCAACGGCCAGGGCGAGGACGCTGTCGCCGAGATAGGCGAAACGCTCATAGGAATCGGTACGGACCTCGCTCCAGGAGGAGTGGGTCAGCGCTTGGCTGCGCAGGTCGTCCGGCAGCTCCTGAATCAATTCCGCCAGTGTGCTCTGCTCTCGCTCACTCGCACTCATGATCACCGGCGATCTTGCTCGTTCGCTTCCGCGTCCGCCACTGGCGGGTTTGCGTACTCACGCCGGCGCGTGCTCGAGCACGAAGTCGACGGCATCGCCGACGGTCGCGATCTTGGCCGCCTGCTCCTCGGAGACGGAGATCCCATAAGTGTCCTCGAGCTCCATCACCAGCTCGTAGAGGTCGAGCGAGTCGGCGTCGAGATCCTCCTTGAAGCGGCTTGTCTCGCCGATCTTGGCCGCCTCCAGCTCGAGCTCCTCGGCGAGGTGGTTGCGGACCAAGGTGAGAACTTCCTCGTGGCTCATCGACGAGTTCCTATCACGCCCCGTCCCCCTCGTCACGGTCGGCAAGCGCACCGCGGCCGGCACCACCCTCGCGCAGCAGCGCCGCGGTGCGCCCAACGGCGTCGACCTCAACGCAGCGGGCGGCAAGGCGGATTGCATTGGCGATCCCCTCGGGCCCGGCGCTGCCGTGGCCGACGACCGCGATCCCGCGCAGTCCAAGCAGGATCGCGCCGCCGGTGCTGTCGGGGTGCAGCTCACGCCGCAGGCCGCCGAGGGCTGGGCGCATCAAGAGGCCGCCGAGGGCAGCGAGCGGGTTGGAGCGGGCGGCATCGCGGATCGCGCCAGTCACGGCCTTGGCCGTCCCCTCCATCAGCTTCAGCGAGACGTTGCCGGTGAAGCCGTCGGTGACGACAACGTCGGCCGCGTCGGCGGGCAGGTCGCGGCCCTCGACATTGCCGACGAAATCGATTCCCTTGGCAGCGGAGAGCGCATCGTTGGCCGCCGCCACCTCCTCGCGCCCCTTGCCCGCCTCCTCGCCGACCGAGAGCAGCCCGACCCGCGGCCGCTCGACCCCGAGCACCGCCGCGCTGAAGGCCGCGCCGAGAAAGGCAAACTGAACGAGGTGCTGCGCCCGCACCTCGACGTTGGCGCCGACGTCGAGAAAGAGGACCGCCTTCCCCGGCACCGGCAGCTGCACCGCCAGAGCGGGCCGCTGCACGCCTTTGAGCCTCCGCAGCCCGAACGTGGCGGCTGCCATAGTCGCCCCGGTCGACCCCGAGCTGACCATCGCCGCCGAGCGACCCGCGGCAACGTCAGCAGCCGCAAGCACGACCGAGGCTTCCTTCTTCGCCCGCACCGCCGTGACGGCGTCCTCCTCATTGCCGATCCACTCCTTGGTCGGCACGACCTCGATCCCATCGACACCGTCGAGACCTAGCTCTTGCGGCGGCCCGAAGACACGCAAACGAATCCCGTCAGCCGCAGCGGCCCGCGCGCCTTGCGCAAGCACCTCAAAACCCTGCTCCGCCCCGAACCCGTCGAGAGCGACCGTGATGCCCTCAGGCATCGCTACTCAGCAGCGTCAGGCGAGGGCGCAGTCGGCTCGGCGACTGTGTGTTTGATGACCTCGCGCCCGGCGTAGGTCCCACACGCGGGACATACCCGATGCGGCAACCGCGGGCTGTGGCAACGCGGGCAACGATTCAGCCGCGCCTTGCCAGCTTTGTGATTAGCGCGCCGCTTATCCCTGCGCGCACTCGAAGTTCTCTTCTTAGGGACAGCCATAGGTCGCGAGATGGTAGCGGGTCGAGGGAGGGCTGGGGCGCCCCTCCCAAAACACTCAAGCGAGGCTCCTGCCGAGCGTTTTGGGAGGGGCGCCCCAGCCCTGTCCCACCCCCCACCTACTCCAGCTTCAACTCCTTGAGCTTCTCCCACCGAGGATCCGGCTCACTCTCGTGTTCATGCTCAGCCGGATCGGCGTCATTGAGCGACTCTCCGCAGACGGGGCAGAGCCCGGCGCAATCGGGACGACAGAAGAACTGGGTGGGAATCGCCAGCACGGCCGCGTCGTGGGCCCAGCGGCCGAGATCGAGCTCGTCGTCGACCACGTAGGGGCTGAGAAGCTCCTCGTCATCGGTGTTTTCCTGGGCCACCTCGCGTGCGTCGACCTCGGCTTCGAGCATCGCGTCGCCGAGGCAACGCATGCAAGGCCCCTCAATGCGGACGGGGAAGCGCAGGCGGAAGGCATAGCCGCTACTGGGTCGGGAGACGTCGAGGCGAACCGGAACCGAGTCCGGCGAGACGTAGGCCTGACCCGCCAGCTCGAGCGGCTCGAGGTCGACCGCCAGGTCGAGCCGGCGCCCCTCGCCATGCGACAGCGACAGCCGTGCGAGATCGATGATCGTCGATGCGTGCGCCATGTAATCGTCCTCCGCTTCAGCCGGCCGTACGATGAGCCCTCACGACGAGATTACGGAATGGGTCAATTGGACTGGACACCCGAGGTCTACCTGGAGCGGATCCGCACGCAGATCCCCCGCTATGACGAGCTGCAGGAGCAGGCGATCGCCGCTATCCCCTTCCCGCCCGAGCGCGTGCTCGAGCTCGGCATGGGCACCGGCGAGACCACCCGCCGCCTGATCGAGGCCCACCCCGACGCCTGGGTAGTCGGCCTCGACTCGAGCCCCGACATGGTCTTCCGCGCCCGCCAGTCCTACGACGACGTCCAACTAGCCCGCATGGAGGACCCCCTCCCCGACGGCCCCTGGGACCTAGTCATCTCCGTCCTCGCCACCGCCGAACTCAACGACGACCAACTAGCCGCTCTCTGCCGCCGCGTCCGCGAGCAGTCCCGCGCTTTCGTCATCGCCGACGCCTTCGACCCGAGGCAGCTCGAGAAACTCATCGAGTGGACCGGCGGCCAGATCACTTGGCAGGTCGACGACCTCGCGGTGCTGGCAGCCACTTACTGATCGAGGAGAAGCTCTGGGTGAGAGGGAGGGGCTTGCCCTCCCGCCTGCTCTACTGCTCTTGCTCGTCCAGATCGGGCACTGGCTGCTGCTCTTCATCCCTACCAGCCAGCCGGTCCCGCCCCCGCTGCACAGCAGCAAGGAACTTCTGAAGATTGACCTCGAGCGTGTTGAGAATCTCGTCGGCGTAGTCCTCGGCGCCCAAACGAATCTCCCGCTCCCGCGCCCGCGCGTCCTCGACGATCTCATCGGCGGCGCGCTCAGCCTGCTTGGTGACCTCCTCGTCGGAGATCAGGCGGGCCTGCTGCTCGCGCGCCTCGCGCACGATCCGCTCCGCCTCGCGCTTGGCCTCGGCCAGCATCTCCTGGCGCTCCTTGACGATCCAGCGCGCCTGCTTGATCTCCTCGGGGATCGTCGCCCGCATCTGATCGAGCAGGTCGTAGATCTCCTCGCGGTCGACACGAACCTGGTCGGTGAGCGGCACCGGCCGGGCGTTGTGCACCACATCGTCGAGCTTGTCTATTAGAACGAGAACGTCCATCAGGAGGTCGTAAGCCTACGTGTCAGAGGCATCTTCGGTGAAGAAGCGGTTATTTCCTCGGCTTTTTGCAAGCTCTCGCCCACTCTGCGCCAGGTCAGAAAAGCCTACCTGTCGCCCAGGCGTTGCGTCATCGCGGCCGATACAGGGCCCGGAACCAGGTCGGAAACGTCGCCGCCGAAGGTCGCCATTTCCTTCACTCCGGTCGAGGAAAGGAAGCTGTACTGCGGCGAAGCGATCATGTAGATGCTCTCGATTCCGGGGTCGAGCTTGCGGTTGAGCTGGGCCATCTCGAACTCGTACTCGAAGTCGGAGATCGCCCGCAGGCCCTTGACGATCGCCCGCGCACCGGATTCGCGAGCGAACTCGACCAGGAGGTTGGAGAAGATCTTCGCCTCGACGTTGCCGAGGCTTGCCGTCGCTTCTTCGATCAACTCCTTGCGCTCCTCGGCGGTGAAGAGCGTCTTGTCCTTGCGCATCGGGTTGTTGACGATGCCGACGACGACGCGCTCGAAGACCGCTGAGGTGCGGGTGATGATGTCGATGTGCCCGTTGGTGACCGGGTCGTAGCTGCCCGGACAGACCACTGTGCCGTCGCGCTGCTCGGTCATCAGGCTGCGCTCCCGTAAATCGAGACGTCGGCGGCGCCGTAGCGACGCTGGCGCAGGCGCGGCAGCGAGTCGATGCGAAGTGGGCGGCGCGCGCCGCTCTCGACTATCGCCCGGCCACCCTCGCTGAGGAGGCCCGGCAGCTGGCTATCGAGTTCCTGCCCCACGCGGTCGGCGAGTCTATAAGGGGCGTCGATGAAGACGAGATCGAAGATGGGCTTCTCATCCCCGCCTTCGCGGTTCCCCAACCAGCGCGAGGCGTCGGCGCGGACCAACTCGACCCGCTCGGCGAGGCCGAGCCGCGCGATGTTGCCGACGGCGGCGCGGGTGTCGCGGTCGACCAGTGTGGCGTGAGCGGCGCCGCGCGAGAGCGCCTCGATCGCGAGGGCACCGGTGCCGCAGTAGAGATCGAGCACACGGGCATCACCGACGCGCTCGCCGAGCACGGAGAAAATCGCCTCGCGGGCACGATCGGAGGTCGGCCGCACCTTCCAGCCGCGTGGCGCGACCAACTGCTGGCCGCCGAGCTCTCCCGCGATGACTCTCATGCCTAGAGTGGTATCGGGTCGGCAGCGCCGGCGCCGAAGCGACGGCGGGCGGCCTCGAGCAGGGGGCCGAGCTCAGGGGCCTCGAGCGAGCCGTGCTCGCGCAGCAGTTTGAGCACCTCTTCGCGGGCGGCTTCCAGAGCCGGTGCGTCCTCGGGTAGCTCGGCGACGGCAAAGCGGGGAAGGCCATGCTGGCGCGTGCCCAGCACCTCGCCCTCGCCACGCAGGCCGAGGTCGACCTCGGCGAGCTTGAAACCGTCGCTCTCCTTCTCCACTGCCTTCAGCCGTTGCCGCGCCAGCGCCCCTGCGTCTTCGGGGAAGAGCAGGCAGCAGGAGGCGTGCTCGCCGCGGCCGACCCGGCCGCGCAGCTGGTGCAGTTGTGAGATCCCGTAGCGCTCGGCGCCCTCAATCACCATCACGGTCGCATTGGGCACGTCGATGCCGACCTCGATCACCGTCGTCGCGACAAGCACATCGGTCGCGCCGGCGGCAAAGGTCTCCATAGCCGCTGCCTTGTCGAGCGAGCGCATCTGGCCGTGGATCACGCCGACCCTGAAGTCGCGCAGCTCCCCAGCCGCGAGCCGCTCGGCCTCGACCTCGGCGGCCCGGCCCTGCATTTTCTCCGACTCCTCGACCAGTGGGCAAACAACAAACGCCTGCCTGCCCTCGCGCAGCTGGCCGCGGATGAACTCGTAGGCGCCGCCGCGCTCGTCCTCCTCGACCACGCGCGTCTGCACCGGCTTGCGCCCCGAGGGCAGCTCGTGCAGGGCGGTGGTGTCGAGGTCGCCGTAGGCGGTAAGCGAGAGCGTGCGCGGGATCGGCGTCGCGGTCATGTGGAGGATGTGCGGCGCCAGACCGTCTACGCCCTTGGAGTCGAGCGCCTTGCGCTGCTCGACGCCGAAGCGATGTTGCTCATCGACGACGCAGAGGCCGAGGCGGGCGAACTGGACGGTCGGCTCGATCAGCGCGTGCGTACCGACGATCAGGCCCAGCTCGCCGCTAGTAAGGCGCTCTAGGTACTGCCTGCGCTGCGCCGCCGGCGTCGCCCCGGTCAACAGGCCGAACGGCGTCGCCTCCTCGGCGAGCAGCTTGCCCAGGGTCACCGCGTGCTGCTCGGCGAGCGTCTCGGTAGGCGCCATCAGCACCGCCTGGAAGCCGGCTTCGAGAGCTCGCAACATCGAGTAGAGCGCGACCACTGTCTTGCCCGAACCGACCTCGCCCATCAGCAGTCGCTGCATCGGCTCGCCCGAGTCGAGGTCGGCGTCGATCTCGTCGAAGGCGCGCAGCTGATCGTGGGTGGGCTCGAAAGGCAGCGACTCGATCCAGCGCCCGACGCTCTCCCCCGGCTTGCCGAGCCGCGGCGCCGGTCGGGCGGCGCGGTGCGAGCGCTTGCGCGTCGCCAGGATCGCCTGGTAGAGGAAGAGCTCCTCGAAGCGCAGGCGCTCGCGCGCGGCCTCGACTTCCTCGCTGGCCTCGGGGAAGTGCACGGCGTGGATCGCGTCGGCGGCCCCGGCGAGCCCACGGCGGGCGCGCAGCTCCGCGGGCAGTGGCTCGAGCACGTTGCCGACCCAGCGGATCGCCTGCTCCATCCACTGCCGCAAGCGCTGGGCTTTGAGTTGCTCCGTGCCCGGGTGAATCGGAACCAGGCCTTCGCTGGCGTCGCCGCTGAACTCGTATTCGGAGACGCGGAAGCCGCGTTTGTCAGCAGAGCCGGTGAGCAGCATCTGCGTGCCCTCGGTCAGCTTCGAGGCCAGCCAGGGCTGGTTGAACCAGGTCGCCCGCGTGGTGCCGCTTTCATCGCCGACTTTGACGCTGAGGATCGAGAGACCGCGGCGACGGAAGGGGCGCCCGGCGTTGCCGAGCACCTCAACCGCGATGCTCGCCTGCTGTTTCGGCTCGAGGCTCGCCACCGGCACGATCTGGCGATCGCGGTGGCGGTGGGGGAAGCGGGTGAGCAGGTCGCCCACCGTGGCGATGCCGGCGTCGGCCGCGACCTCGGCCAGCTTTGGCCCGACCCCCTCCAGCGCCTGCAGCGAGACATCGAGGGCGCTCGCCCGCGGCCAGCGAAGCGAGGTGTCGCGCAGCTGCGCCTGGGTCAGCTCGGCGGTGCTGGCGAAGGCGCGCACTACTGGGCGGCGAGCAGCCACCACCAGCTCGGCTGGCCGCCGTCCTGGGTCTCGAACTCGACCCCGTCGGGCACGTGTGGATCAAGCTCATCGAGCGCGATCGGGGCGTCCTGGCCACCGATCACGGTGACGATCTCGGCCCCGTCGGCGAGCTTCTCGATCGTCGCCGCCAGGGTCGTGCCGGCTCCGCCCCAGGCGACGATCTCCTCGCCGGCGAAGCCAACCGCGTCGCCCTTGCGGAAGCGCCCCTGGGCGTCGTCGCGGGCGGCCGGGGCTACCCCGCCGGCGGCTACCGTGGCCAGCGCCGCCTCGAGCCGCTCGGCGTTCTCGGCCAGCGCCATCTCAGGATCGAGCTCAACCAGAGCCAGCAGGCTGGCCTGCTGCGAGGTCGCCGAGACCACCCGGGCCGGCTTCTCGGAGAGCTCACAGGCGCGCTCGGCGGCCATGATCACGTTCGAGGAGCTGGGGAAGACGAGGACTTCCTCAGCCGGCACTTGGTGGATGCCGGCCAGCAACTCGTAGGTCGAGGGGTTGAGCGTCTCACCGCCGGGCACGACGTGGGCACCGAGCTCAGCGAAGAGCCGCTCGAGGCCCTCGCCGGCGGCGACGGCGAGGGCGCCGCTGCGACTGCCCTCGAGGCGAGCACGGCGCTCGGCGATCTGCTCGCGCATGTCGGCGACGTCGAGGTTGGTCACCTCGCCGGCGTCCTCGAAGAGGGCGACCGCCGCCTCAGGCTTATCGGTGTGGACGTGGACCTTGAGCGTCACCTCGTCGCCGACGACGAGCACCGAGTCGCCAAGGCCCTCCAGCCGCGGCAGGAAATCACGGCTGCTCAAGCCGTTGCCGGAGACGATGAAGTTGGTGCAGTAACGGAAGCGGCTGTCCTCGTGGTGGGGCTGGCTCAGTTTCGGCGCCTCGTGGTGATTGACCTCCGGCACCGCCTCCTCGTCGCCGCGCAGGCCAGCGACGACGCCGGCGAGGATCAACACCAGGCCATAGCCGCCGGCGTCGACCACGCCCGATTCGCGCAGCACGTCGAGCTGCTCGGGGGTGCGCTCTACCGCTCGCTGGCCGTCCTCGATCGCCCGCTCGAGGATCTCGGCGAGGACGGCGTCCTGCAGCTCGTCCGGGACCCCCTGCGGAAGCCGCTGCTTCTCGGCGTCGAGGCGGGCGAGCTGGCGGGCGATCGAGTGCGCCATCTCGCGGAAGACGGTCAGCATCGTCCCCTCGGCCGGCTCGCGCACCGAGTCATAAGCCGCGTCGGCGGCGCTGGCGAAGGCGGAGGCGACCAGGACCGGGTCGATCAGCTCGCCGGGCCGGCTGGCCAGCTCCTCGGCGGCACCGCGGACGATCTGGCTGAGGATCACGCCGGAGTTGCCGCGGGCGCCCATCAGCGCCGCCCGGGCCAGGGCCTGGACCAGCTGCGTGCGACCGACCTCGTCGACCTCCATCCCGTCGAGGCGGTCGAGCTCCTCCATCACGGCGCGCATCGTCATCGCCATGTTGTCGCCCGTATCGCCATCGGCGACGGGAAAGACGTTGAGGTCGTTGACCTCTTGGCGGCGTGCCTCCAGGTTGGCGTAGGCGGAGCTGACAACGCGCCGGAAGCGCACGATCGAGGGATCGGGCATCAGTCGAAATCTAGCTGTCGGACTGGAAGACGCGAACTAGCGGGGTCGAGCCGCCGAGTTCGCTACGGTGCGACGCTCGATGCGACGCTTCGCCACCTGGACCACCGGCCACCGCAAGACCGTGATCATCGGCTGGATCGTGGCCCTGATCGGGGTCGGCATGATCTCCGGCGCGGTCGGCTCCGACTTCAGCGAAGAATTCAAGCTGCCTTCCTCCGATTCCACGGAAGCCTTCGAACTGCTGGAAGACAGGTTCCCGCAGCAATCGGGCGTCACTGCGGAAATCGTCTACAAGGCGCCGGCCGGGGCCGACTCGCCGGCGGTGCGCAAAGAGATGGAGGGCGTCTTCGCCGAAGCGGAAAAGCTGCCGCACGTCAGCGAAGTCGCCAGTCCATACGCGGCCGGAGGCGCCGGCGCAATCAGCAAAGACGGCGAAATCGCCTACGCGACCGTGCAGTACGACGTCTCCACCGACAAGCTCGAAAAGAGCGACATCAAGAAGCTGATCTCAATCGGCGAGGCGGCGAACGGGGAAGACCTCAAGGTCGCCGTCGGCGGTTCACCAGTGGAGGAAGTGAGGGGCGAAGAAGAAGGGGGCGACTCCTCTTTCGCAATCGGGCTACTTGCCGCGGTCGTGATCCTGCTGCTGACCTTCGGCTCTGCGGTGGCGATGGGACTGCCGCTGATCACCGCGCTCTTTGCCCTCGGCGTCGGCATCAGCGTGATCACGATCGGCACCCATGTGTTCGACACCGCCAACTTCGCGCCACAACTGGCAGCGATGATCGGGCTCGGCGTCGGCATCGACTACGCGCTCTTCATCCTCACCCGCTTCCGCAACGGCCTCGACGAGGGGCTGGAGTCGCGCGACGCCGCGATCGCCGCCGTCGACACCGCCGGCCGCGCCGTGCTCTTCGCCGGCATCACCGTGATCATCTCGCTGATGGGGATGCTGCTGCTCGGCATCAGCTTCCTCTACGGCGTCGCGATGGCCGCCGCGATCGCCGTGCTGTTCACGATGATCGCGGCGCTGACTCTGCTGCCGGCGCTGCTGACGATCGCCGGCAAGCGGGTCGACCGGCTGCGCATCCCGGGACTGGGCAAACGTGAGCCCTCGACCGCCGAAGACACGCGCTGGTTCCGCTGGAGCCGCGAGATCCAGAAGCGCCCGGTCCTCTCAGCGGTCCTCTCCGGCGGCCTGTTGCTGCTGCTCTGCGTGCCGACCCTCTCGCTACGACTGGGTTCGAACGACGCCGGAACGGACCCGGCGGGATCATCGACACGCGAAGCCTACGACCTGCTCGCCGAAGGCTTCGGCCCCGGTTTCAACGGGCCCTTTGCGATGGTGGCGGCGCTGCCGGGCAAGGGGGAAGACGAAGCCCTGGTCACCCTGCGCAACCAGATGAAGGAAGAAGAAGGGGTCGCGAAGGTCACCGCGATCACGCTCAACCCAGCCGAAAATACCGGCGTCTTCCAGCTCTACCCGACGACCTCGCCGCAGAGCGCCGACACGACCAAGCTGCTCGACCACATCCGCGGCGACGTGCTGCCGCCAATCGAGCAGAAGACCGGCGCCCAGATGCACGTCGGCGGCATCACCGCGATCTTCGAGGACTTCGGCGACGCGATCTCCGAAAAGCTGCCGCTCTTCATCGGCGTCGTCGTGCTGCTCTCGGCACTGCTGCTGATGATCGTCTTCCGTTCGATCCTGGTGCCGCTGAAGGCGATGGTGATGAACCTGCTCAGCATCGGCGCCGCCTTCGGCCTGATCGTCGCCGTCTTCCAGTGGGGCTGGGGCGCCAGCATCATCGGCGTCGACGGCACCGGGCCGATCATCTCCTTCTTCCCCGTCTTCCTCTTCTCGATCGTCTTCGGACTCTCGATGGACTACGAGGTCTTCCTGATGTCGCGCATCCACGAGGAGTGGGAGAACAGCCACGACGCAACCGAATCCGTCACCCGCGGCCTCGCCCTGACCGGCCGCGTGATCACCGCCGCGGCGGCGATCATGGTCACCGTCTTCGCCTCCTTCATGCTCGGCGAAGACCGCATCATCAAGCTCTTCGGCCTCGGCCTTGCCTCCGCCGTCCTGATCGACGCCGTGATCATCCGCTCGGTCCTTGTCCCGGCGATCATGCAGCTCTTCGGCAAGAGCGCCTGGTATATCCCCGCCTGGCTCGACCGGATCCTGCCGAAGCTGCACGTGGAGCCGGCCGAGGGCGATCCGTCGCCGACGGGCGAGCATCCCGTGGTCGCATCGGCTGACTGAGTCGATTCGAAGGGATGTCGAAGGGGAGGTGCCGGTGGGCCTCATCCGGAATTGATGTCGCACGCGCCGAAGGCGCTTAGCGACAATTTGAGAGCGCGGCTGCGCCGCGCTTCGAATCACGAGTGCAGCGGCCGCTTCGCGAACATTCCGGATGAGGCCCACCGGCACCTCCATCCGAGCGTCCCTGGAAGCTCAGTCAACCGACCCGAAGCCGAGAAGTTTGCGAGACGCGGGAGCTTCCAAGAGCCTTCCGAGCACCGCGAGCGTTCGGGCGAGACTGCGCGGGGACACTTTCAGGCGGAGCTTGGTTGGGACGCTCGCGTGGGCGCAGGCCCCGGAGCTGGAAGGGAGCCCGGTGGGTCTCTGGGCGAATGTTGCCGAAGGCAGCCGCTGCACTCGTGGTTCTAGGCGCGGCGCCAGCCGCGCTGCTGAATTGTCGCTAAGCGCCGCAGGCGCGTGCGATATCAATTCGCCCAGAGACCCACCGGGCTCCCACCACCTTCGAGGTCAGCGAATTACGCGGCCTTCGTGACCTTGTTGGCCTTGAGGCAGCGCGTGCAAACGTAAGTCCGCAGCTTGCGCCCGCCCTCGGTGATCCGGACCTTTTGCAGGTTCGGGTCGAAGCGACGCTTGGTCGCGACCATCGAGTGGCTGCGGGACTGGCCGAATGCCGGTCCCTTTCCACAGCTGTGACATACCTTGGCCATCGGGTCGGGGATGGTACCGATCTTGGCCAACTGGTGGCAGCTCTTGCCACCAGTGGTGGCAAGTCTTTGAACTACCCGGCGCGGACCGCCCAGTTGTAGGGGTTGATCGCCTGTTTGGCCAGGGTCATGCGGGCGACGGTCAGAGCGGCGTTGCGGCCCTGGTCGCGCTTGCCGCCGCCGGCCCGGGCGAGGGCCTGCTCCATCGTGTCGCAGGTGATCACGCCGAAGGCGCAGGGCACGCCGGTCTCCAGCTGCACGTCCTGGATCCCGCGCGCGGCCTCAGCGCAAACGAAGTCGTAGTGGTCGGTCTCGCCGCGGATGACGACGCCGAGGCAGGCGACGCCGGAGAAGCGGCCCGTGGTGGCGTGGAGCTTGGCGGCGAAGGGGAGCTCGTAGGCGCCCGGCACGGAGACCTCGCTGATCGAGGAGGCCGGCACGCCGGCCAGCTCGAAGCCTTCGCGAGCACCTGCCAGCAGGCGTTCGGCGAGGTCCTCGTAGAAGCGGCCGACGCAGACGGCGAACTCGCGGCCGTTCAGCGCCTCCCGCTCCTCCTCGCTGAAAGTCTCGAGGAAGACGCCCGACTCAGCCACCCGCGGCCTCACCCTCCGCGTCGCGTTCGTCCTCGTCGCGGATCATCTCCTCGTCGAAGGCGAGGCCCTGATGGTGCAGCGAGTGACCCATCTTGTCGCGCTTGGCGCGCAGGTAGGCCTCGTTGTGGGCGTTGGGCGAGGACTCGATCGGCACCTGCTCGGAGACCGAGAGGCCGTAGCCCTCGAGGCCGACGATCTTCTTCGGGTTGTTGGTGAGGATGCGGATGCTGGTCAGGCCGAGGTCGCCGAGGATCTGGGCGCCGATGCCGTAGTCGCGCAGGTCGGCGGGCAGGCCGAGCTTGAGGTTGGCCTCGACCGTGTCTGCGCCCTCCTCCTGCAGCTTGTAGGCCCGCAGCTTGTTGAGCAGGCCGATCCCGCGCCCCTCCTGGGAGAGGTAGAGCAGCACGCCGCGGCCCTCCTGCTCGATCTGGGTCAGCGCCGCGACCAGCTGCTCGCCGCAGTCGCAGCGCATGCTGTGGAAGACGTCGCCGGTGAGGCACTCGCTGTGGACGCGGACAAGAACGTCCTCGACCCCATCGACCTCGCCCTTGACCATCGCCACGTGGTGCTTGTCGTCGACGAGCGAGCGGTAACCGACCGCGGTGAAGTCGCCGAACTCGGTCGGCAGGGCAGTCGAGACGACGCGCTCGACCAGCTTCTCCTCGGTGCGGCGCCGGTAGGCGATCAGGTCGGCGACGGTGATCATCTTCAGCCCGTGGCGCTCGCAGTAGGGGATCAGGTCGGGGACGCGCGCCATCGTGCCGTCGTCGTTCATTACCTCGCAGATGACGCCGGCGGGCGTGAGACCGGCGAGGCGGGCGAGGTCGACGCTGGCCTCGGTGTGGCCGGTGCGCTCGAGCACTCCCCCCTCCTTGGCGCGCAACGGAAACATGTGGCCGGGGACGACGATCTCACTGGGCCCGGAGTTGGGGTCGATCGCGACCTGGATCGTGTGGGCGCGGTCGTGGGCGGAGATGCCGGTGCTGACCCCGCCGGCGGCCTCGATCGTGACAGTGAAGGCAGTCTGCAGCGGCGCCTCGTTCTTCGCCGCCATCAGCTTCAGGCCGAGCTTCTCGCAGCGCTCGGCGGTCAGCGCCAGGCAGATCAGGCCGCGCGCCTCCTTGGCCATGAAGTTGACCGCCTCTGGCGTAGCGAACTGCGCTGCCATCACCAGGTCGCCCTCGTTCTCGCGGTCCTCGCCGTCGCAGACGACGACCATGCGGCCCTGGCGGATCTCCTCGATCCCTTCCTCGATCGTTGAGAACGGGCTCTCCCCCGTCTCGTCAACCGCCCCGTCTGTCTTCTGCGTCTCGGTCATCTGACTCACGTGCGCTCCTTTCCGGCGAATGGCGCCGCCAATCGCTCAACATACTTCGCCACCACATCGCACTCGACGTTCAGCTTGTCTCCGACCTTGGCCTCGCCGAGGGTCGTCCGCTCCAGGGTCTCGGGTATCAGGGAAACAACAGCCCAAGAGTCGCCCAAATCCGCGACTGTGAGGCTGACGCCGTTGAGCGTGATCGAGCCCTTCTCGACCACGTAGCGGATCTGCCCGGGGCCCAGGTCGACCCGGAGGCGGCGGGCGAAGCCGTCCCCCTCGATCGAGGCGACCGTGCCGACCCCATCGGCGTGGCCTTGGACGATGTGACCGCCGAGCCGGTCGGAGGCCTTCATCGCCAGCTCGAGGTTGACGCTGTCGCCGCTGTTGAGCTCGCCGAGCGCCGTCACGGTCAGGGTCTGGTTCATCGTCTCGGTCTCAAAGCCGCCAGCGTCGACCGCCGTCGCAGTCAGGCAGACGCCGTTGACCGCGACCGAGTCGCCGGTGGCGATTTCCGCTGCCAGGCGGGTGGCGACGCGGAGGCGCGCACCGTCTTCGCCGCCCTGCAGCGACTCGATCTCGCCGATGTCCTCGATCAGCCCGGTGAACATCACCACTCCTTGAATCTGGTTTCGATCAGCGTGTCGGTCGCGCCGGGATCGACCGCCTCGGTGCGCTGGTCGCCAGCGAGCAGCAGCGGCGCGACGAATACTCGCGCCTCGTCGATCTGCCCAGCGTCGGCAAAGGCGGCGGCAAGGGTTTTGCCGCCCTCGAGGAAGAGGCTGGTGATGCCGCGACGGCCGAGCTCGGCCAGCGCCGCCTCGAGGCTGTCCGCGGTCAGCACCTCTGCGCCCACCGCGCGCAGAGGCGATGTGTCGACTTCTGGAGCGACGACCACGAGCACCGGCGCCAAGTCGAGAGTTTGGAGCAGCTGCGAATCGAGCGGAAGCCGTGCCTGGCGGTCGAAGACGACGCGGAGCGGCTGTCGAGCTTCAGGAGCGCGCGCGGTGAGCAGCGGGTCGTCGGTTAGGGCGGTGCCGATGCCGACCGCGATCGCGTCGGATTCGGCGCGCCAGCGGTGGACGAGCTCGCGGCTCCGCTCGCTGGAGATCCAAGGCGAGGTGCCGGCGGGCGTCGAAGTCCGGCCGTCCAGCGACATCGCCAGCTTCAGCGTCACCAGAGGCAGGCCGGTACGGGCGTGCTTGCGAAAGGACTGATTGAGCAGCCGCGCCGCGCTCGCCTCCTCGCCGGCGGCAACCTCGACCGCGACGCCGCCGTCGCGCAGGATCCCGGGCCCGCGGCCGGCCGCCTTCTCACTGGGATCATCGGAGGCGATCACGACCCGCGCGATCCCCTCCTCGAGGATCGCCTCGACGCAAGGCGGCTGGCGTCCAGTGTGCGCACACGGCTCGAGCGTCAGGTACATCGTCGCTCCGGCGGGATCGTTGCCGCGCTCAGCACAATCAGCCAACGCCGCCCGCTCCGCGTGCAAATCACCTAGCTCCGCGTGCCACCCCTCGCCAATCACTTCCCCGTCGCGCACAACGACAGCTCCGACGAGAGGATTGGGGCTGACCCGCCCCCGCCCGCGCTCTGCAAGCTCCAGCGCCCGCCGCAGGTGGGCCTCGTCCGTGCCTGTGAGCTGCGTATTCATCGGACCGATTGACTGGTCAATCAACCAAGCTTAGCGGGCAAGATCAGGCTCTCTGTGAGCTTCCTCGCTCCGGGCGCACGGATACCCTGACCGCTCGCCAATGAAGCTGATTGTCCAAATCCCCTGCCTCAACGAGGAATCGACCCTGCCGGCGACGATCGCCGACATCCCGCGCCAGGTCGACGGGATCGACAGCGTCGAGCTCCTGGTCATCGACGACGGCTCGACCGATCGCACGGTTGAGGTCGCCCGCGAGCACGGGGTCGAGCACGTCGTGCGGCTGACCAATAACAAGGGGCTCGCCGCCGGCTTCCAGGCTGGGCTCGACGCCTGCCTGAAGCTGGGCGCCGACGTGATCGTCAACACCGACGCCGACAACCAATACAGCGGCGCCGACATCCCCAAGCTGCTGGCGCCGATCCTCGCCGGTTCGGCCGACATGGTGGTCGGCGATCGCCAAGTCGCCCAGATCGAGCACTTCTCCGGCTCCAAGAAGGGGCTGCAGCGGCTGGGCAGCTGGGTGGTCAGCCGCCTCGCCGGCACCGAGATCGCCGACACGACCTCGGGCTTTCGTGCCTACAACCGCGAGGCGGCGCTCGGCCTGCTCGTCGTCGACAACTTCACCTACACCTTGGAGAGCCTGATCCAGGCGGGCAAGATGCTGGTCGCGGTCGATCAGGTCGCGGTCGCCACCAACCCACAGACGCGCGAGTCGCGGCTCTTCGACTCGACCGGCGGCTACGTGCGCCGCAACACGCTCTCGATCCTGCGCATCTACGCCCGCTATGAGCCACTGCGGGTCTTCGCCAGCGCCGGGCTGGTGGTGGCGATCCTGGCGCTTGCCGCCTGGCTGCCCTTCCTGATCGACTGGATCTTCAACGGCGACAGCACCGGCCACGTGCAGTCGCTGATCCTCGGCGCCGTTCTCTTCATCGCCGCGATCCAGCTGCTCGCGCTCGGAGTGATCGGCGACCTGCTGGCCGGGCAACGGGTGATGACCCAGCGCGTCTACGAGCGCGTGCGCCGGGTCGAGCTGGCGCTCGAGGTGCCCCCTTCGCACTACGAGCCCGGCCAGTGAGCGGCCCGATTGACGCGGTGATCGCCGGTTATTCGAGTCCGTGGCGATCGGGACGCGAACGCGGGGTTCTGCGATGAGCGTCGCATCGCCAAACAGCAGCCCGTCGAGCGCGGGCCGGGGCACCGAGAGCGCGGCCGACTACGGCAAGACGGCGAGCTTCCTCGCGATCGGCGTCGGCCTCACCGGGGTGATCACCTACGTCTACTTCTTCATCGCCTCGCACGTGCTCTCAAAGCCCGATTACGGGCAGATCACCGTGCTCTGGTCGGCCGTATTCATCACGATCTCGACCCTCTACCGGCCGATCGAACAGCTGCTCTCGCGCAATATCGCCCAGCACACGGTCAAGGGCGAGCCAATCAGCGACACGATGCGGGTCGCCTCGACGATCCAGCTCGGCCTCTCGCTTACCTTCGCCGTCGTTGCCCTGGCGCTGCGCGGCCCGATCCAGAACGGCGTGCTCGAGGGCAACGAAACCCTCTACTGGGTCTTCTTCTCGGCGGTCCTCTTCTACGCCGCCAGCTACTTCGCCCGCGGCTTCCTCGCCGGCAGCAAGCGCTTCGGCCTCTTCGTCGCGCTGATCCTCTCGGAATCGTGCTTCCGCACGATCTTCGCCGTGCTGGTCGCGGCCAGCATTCTCAGCGGCCAGTCGGCGGTTGCGATCGGGATCGTCGCCGCTCCGGCGCTCTCGCTGATGGTTGTCCCCTTCGCCTTCGCACGCCGCGCCAAACGCGAAGGGGCCACCCCGCAGCCCAGAGGCGATGAGAAGGAAGCGTCCGTCTCGATGGCCAAGGGCGGTGGCTTCGCCGCGGCGGTGCTGGTGATCATGTTCAGCGAACAGGCCTTCCTCAATACCGGGCCGCTGGTAATCCGCGGCCTGCAGGATGCCACCGCCGCAGGCTTCATCTTCAACGTGCTGATGATCGCGCGGGCGCCGCTGCAGCTCTTCCAGGCGGTCTCGACCAGCATCCTCCCCCACCTGACCAGCCTCCACACCAGCGAGGAGCCCGGCAGCGAGGACGAGTTCCACCGCTCGGTGCGGATGGTGCTGCTCGGGCTGGTCGCCTTCACCGCCCTCGCCCTGCTCTTCATGGTCGCGGTCGGGCCGAAGGCGATGCAGATCGCCTTCAGCAACAAGTTCACCTACGACCGCGAGGGCCTGCTCCTGGTCACGCTCGGCATGGGGCTCTACCTCGGCTCGGTCACGGTCAACCAGGCCTGCATCGCCCAGGGCCAGGTGCGCCGCGCCGCGGCCCGCTGGATCACCTGCGCCGCTCTCTTCATCGGCTGGAACTTCGTGCCGCTGGTCAGCAACGAGTTCCGCCGGGTCGAGATCGGCTTTCTGCTTGCCGCCGGCGTCCTTTTCTCGCTCCTCTACTACGTCTACCGCCGCCCGCACGAACGGGCCGAGGACGTGCCGATGCCCGGCTCGCCGGAGGAGCTGGAGGCGGAGCTGGCGATGATCGACGAGAACGTCTAGAGCAGTTCATTAGGGTCCGTCGATGGGTGGCCACGACGCCGAGCTGATTCTCGTTGCCGGCGCCCTGCTCGCGGCCGGCATCCTCGGCGCCCTGCTCGCCGACCGCATTCGCATCCCCGGCCTGCTGCTCTTCCTCGGCCTCGGCATGCTGGCCGGCTCGGAGGGGATCGGCGGGATCGAGTTCGACAACGTCGAGCTGGCCCGCACCCTGGGCACTATCGCGCTTGTCCTGATCCTCTTCGAGGGCGGCCTGACCGCCGGCTGGGGCGAGATCCGCCCGGTACTCGGCACCGCCGCCTCGATGGCGACGGTCGGCACCGCGATCACCGCCTGCGCAGCCGGGCTCGCCGCCCACTGGATCTTCGGCCTCAGCGTGCTCGAAGGGATGATCGTCGGCGCCGCGATCGCCGCCACCGACTCGGCGGCGATCTTCGCCGTGCTGCGCCGCTCAACCCTGAAAAAGCGCCTGGCGCGCTCGCTCGAGGGCGAGTCGGGGATGAACGACCCGGTCGCCCTGCTGCTGGTGATCGGCTTCATCGAATGGATCCAGCAGCCCGGCTTTGGGCTCGCAGACATGGTCGGGCTGCTGGCGCTCAAACTGGCAATCGGCGTCGTCGTCGGCCTTGCCCTGGGCCGTCTGGCGACGATCGCGCTCGACCGGGCGCAGCTGCCGACCGACGGGATCTACCCGGTGGCGACGATCGCGATCGCGGGGCTCGCCTTCGGCCTGGCCGAGGTCGCTCACGGCTCGGGCTTCCTCGCGGTCTACCTCACCGCTCTTGCCCTCGGCGCGGCCCGCATCCCGGCACGGCGCACGATCGTCGCCTTCCACGAGGGGGTCGGCTGGGTCGCCCAGATCGGCCTCTTCATCCTGCTCGGCCTGCTCGTCTTCCCCAGCTCGCTCGGCGATGTCGCCTGGGAGAGCCTCGCCCTCTCGGCGATCCTGATCCTGGTCGCCCGCCCGTTCGCCGCCTTCGTCGCCACCATCTTCTCGCCACTCGACCTGCGCGAGCGGGTGATGCTCGGCTGGGCCGGGCTGCGCGGCGCGACGCCGATCTGGCTCGCGACCTTCCCCGTCGTCGCCGGGGTCGGGGACGGCCAGCAGCTCTTCGCGATCGTCTTCTTCGTCGTCGTCAGCTCGACCCTGGTCCAGGGGGCGACCTTCGAGCCGCTGGCGAGCCGGCTCGGGCTGACCACCGACGAGCCGGCGCTGCCGCGGCGGCTGCTCGAGTCGGGACGGATCCGCCGCCTTGGCGGCGACGTGATCTCCTACCGGCTGCGCCCCGGCGCCGCCGCGGCCGGCCACCTGGTGCGCGAACTCGGCCTGCCGCGCGAGGCGCTGGTCAACGTGATCGTCCGCGACGGCCACGCGATCCCGCCGCGCGGCTCGACCGAGGTGCGCGAGGGCGACGAGATCCACATCCTCGTCCGCGGCGAGCTGCGCGAGGAGGTCGAGGAGCTGACCAAGCGCTGGCAGGACGGGCCGGTCGGCAGACCCACGCCGCCGCGCCTGCCGCCGCGCGGAGCGCCGCAGATCTTCTCGGTAGGGCCCGGCGGCGGGATCGAGGATCCCTCGGCCCCGACCGAGGTCAACGGCATCGCGGTGGTCTCGGTCCTGCGCAGCCGCCGCGACCATGACAGCGCCCTGGTCGCGCTTGCCGACGGTCGCTACGGGCTCGTCTCCGAGACCGCGGTGGCGGTCGGCGATCGTCGTGCCCTGGCCAACTGGTGCGAGCGCCGCGCTCTACGCGTCGGCCCAGACGAACCGGCCGAGCAGGCCTGGTGGCAAGAGGCAATTGGTGCCTTGATCGCGAGGGGCTGAGACCGGCGCATATCCGCGTCCTCGGTCGCTCGCGTGCAGAAGCACGCCACGCTCCCTGCGTCCTTGATCTGCTTGGTCTCAGCCCCTCGTGCCTGCTTCAACAATTTCGGAATAGGCCGCGGCCGGATCGCTCGATCCAAAAACCGCAGAACCGGCTACAAACAACGACGCACCTGCCTCCGACACCGAACCGACCGTTGCGACGTCGATGCCGCCGTCGACCTCGATCTTGGCCTTGCCGACCAGCGGCACCAGGCGCGAGACCTTGTCGGGGGAGCCGGGAATGAAGGCCTGCCCGCCCCAGCCCGGATTGACGGTCATGCAGAGGACGATGTCAGCAAGGTCGCGCAGCTCGGCTAGCGCCTCGACCGGGGTGCCGGGGTTGAGGGCGATACCGGCGAGGCAGCCGAGCTCGCGGATCGCGGCAAGGGTGCGGTTGGCGTGCGCCGTGGCCTCGGAATGGAAGGTGATCGAGTCGGCGCCGGCCTTGGCGAAGGCCTCGACGTGGCGCTCGGGCTGCTCGATCATCAGGTGGACGTCGATCGCCCCCCCGGCAGCGTGGACCTGGTCGGCGATCGAGCTAGCGATCAGCGGCCCAATCGTGATCGGCGGCACGAAATGCCCGTCCATCACATCGACGTGGATCACTCTGGCGCCGGCCTGCAGTACCTCGTCCACCTGCGAGCCGAGTTGCGAGAAGTCGGCAGAAAGAATCGACGGGGCAACCCGCGGTGACGCGATGATCTCCTTCATCCGCTCGCTCATACGGGCCTCAGCATCGAGTCGCCACACATCTGGCAGGTCATGTCCTCGGTCGTGCTCATACGGGCAATCGTCTGGTGTTCACCGCAGTTGGGGCACTGGGAAACGAGCTCGAAGCGGCGCAGACAGTACACGCAGCGGAAGCGCCCCGGGAGCTGCGTCGGGCGCAGCCAGGGCTCGCCACAGCCCGGGCAGGCGGCGCGGCGCATGATGCTCTCCCCTTTGCTGGGCTCAGTCATCCACCACCATCATCGCGCTTCCTGCGGCCGATGAAGAAACCGGTGGTGAGATCGCGGTCGGGGCGCAGCTGGATGCTGTACTCGGCGTCGATCGCATCCTCGTTCTCGCGTTTGGAGATCGTGCAGGTCGAGTAGACGAGAGTGCCACCCGGACGCAAGGCCTCCAGGCCACTTTGCAGCAGCTTCGATTGCACCTCGACCAAGCGCTCGATCGTCGCCGGCGACTTGCGCCAGCGTGCGTCGGGACGCGAGGCGAGGGCGCCGAGATCCGAGCAGGGAGCGTCGAGCAACACCCGGTCGAAGCCGGGCGCCATGCCGGCCTCGGTGGCGTCGGCCTCGATCACGGTGACGCTGCGCAGACCGAGGCGCGTCGCCTGGGCCGCGACCTCCGCCGCTCGCTCCGGATCGCTCTCGACCGAGATCACCTCGCCGCGATCGCCCATCCGCGCGGCGATCTGGCCGGTCTTGATGCCGGGGCCCGCGCAGAGGTCGAGGATGTGCTCGCCGGGCTGAGGGTCGAGCACCTCGACCACCGCGGCCGAGCCGCGGCTCTGCGGCGTCAGCTCCCCCGCCGCGATCAACTCCGGCACCAGCCCCCCGGTCTGCCCCTCGACCACGATCATCTCGGCCGCACCCAGCGGCCACTCGCTTGCGGTGCGCCTTTTGCTCTCCCCAGATGCATAAGGCGCACCGCAAGCGGTTACGCCGGCGTCGCGGAGGCGTGCGAGGACGGACTCGACGTCGGTGCGCAGGGTGTTTACGCGGAAGGCGGCCTCCTGGGGCTCGTTGCAGGCGGCGAGCAGGGAACGGGCGTCCTCGGGGCCCAGCTCGCGCCACCACATCTGGGCCAGCCAGAGCGGCGCCGAGTGCTTGATCGCGGCGCTCTCCGGGGTCGAGTCGTCGCTCAGCAGTGCCTCGGTGAGCGCTGCGCGCTCGCGGCCGACCCGGCGCAGCACCGCGTTGACGAAGCCCGACGCGTGTGACGCCCCCGCCCGCTTGACCAGCTCAACCGCCTGGTCGACCGCGGCGTGGTCGGGCGTACCGTCAGCGAAGAGGAGCTCGTAGACGCCGAGGCGCAACCCGGCCAGCACCGGCGGGTCGATCTCGCGCAGCGGCCGGTCGACGAGCCGCTCGAGCGCCGCGTCGATCGTGCCGCGGCGCTGCACGGCGCCGTAGCTGAGCCGCTGCGCCTGGGCCCGCTCGCGGCCCTCGAGGCCGGCGGCGTCGGCCGCCTGGCGGAAGGCCAGCTCGGTGTGCGCCTCACGCTCGAAGGTGGCCCGGATCGTCTCGAAGGCGAGCTGGCGCCCGGGGGCGATAACGACAATGGATCGCGCTTCGCTCACAGCTTCGGCAACGAGTGGCCGCGCAGATAGGCGTCGGCCGCCATTGGCTTGCCCCCCGGGGGCTGCACCAGCTCAAGTCGCAGCGCGCCGCGGCAACAGCCGAGCAGCAGCGCGCCCCACTCGGCCTTCACCGCGCCCGTTTTGACGCTGACGTCGACGGCGCGGGCGCGCCTCACGCCGAGGCGCTCACCGTCGCTCATCTCCAGGTAGGCGCCGACGTGCGGGGTCAGGGCGCGCACGGTGCGGGCGAGCTCAGTCGCCGGGCGGACCGGATTGAGGCGCCGCTCCTCGGCGGTGATCTTCTCCGCGTAGGTCACCGCCTCCTCGTCCTGCTCGACGAACTCGAGTCGGGACTCGGCAAGCAAATCCAGGGCCCGCACCAGCAGATCGCCGCCGAGGCTCGCCAGCTTCGCCGAGAGCGCCCCGAAGTCGTCCTCGGAGCCGATTGAGACCTCCTCGCGCAGGGCGACCGGCCCGGCGTCGAGACCCTCGGTCAGCCGCATCACACAGACGCCGGTGCGCTTCTCACCGGCCATGATCGCCCGCTCGATCGGCGCAGCGCCGCGCCAGTGCGGCAATAGCGAGGGGTGAATATTGAGCAGCGGCCACTCCGAGAGCAGCGGCTCGCGGATCAGCTGGCCGAAGGCGCAGACGATCACCGCCTCAGGCCGCACGGCGCGGATCCGCGCCAGCGACTCCTCATCGTTGACCGCAGCCGTCTGCAGCAGCTCGATGCCAAGCTCCGCCGCGACCTCGGCCGCCGGCGGCGACTGCATGCGGCGGCCGCGACCCTTGGGCCGGTCCGGCGGGGTGACGACCAACAGCGGCCGGTGGGTCGAGCCGGCAAGCTTGCGCAGCACCTCGCTGGCGAACTCCGATGTGCCGAGGTAGACGGTCCTCACGCGTTAGTGCTCACGCATCTGTGCGTGGCTCGCGATGCTCGCCCTCGTCGGCCTCATCCTGCTCAGCCAGCGGCGGGCTGTAACTGCCGCCCTCGCGCAGGGCGCGCAGGGCGCCCTTGCGCTGTGCGCGCGGCGCCCGGTCGAGGATCAGGATCCCGTCGAGGTGGTCGAGCTCGTGCTGGAGCACCCGCGCCTCGAGACCCGACGCCTCGAGCCGAATCGGCTCGCCGTCGACGTCGAGGCCGCTGAAGCGGGCGTGCAGCGGCCGCTCGACGTCCATCGAGACCCGCGGCAGGCTGAGGCAGCCCTCCTCGGCGACGACAACCTCGTCGGAGAGCCACTCGACCTCGGGATTGATCAGCGCGGTCGGCTCGCTGTCGGCACCGGCCTGGAAGACGAGCAGGCGGCGCAGGATCCCGAGCTGGGTGGCGGCGAGGCCGACGCCCATGCCGTCGCGCATGATCGAGACCATCCGCTCGACCTCGGCGCGCAGCTCGGGACCGAAATCGCGCACCGGCGAGGCCTTGCTCTTCAGCACCGGATCGCCGAACTTGACCACGTGCGCCAGCGCCGCATCGCGGCGCTCCAGCAGCTCGGCCTCGAGCTTGCTCTCGGCGCTCTCGCCGGTCTCCGTCTCGGCTGGTTCGCTCATCGTTCCGAGTCTAAGGATTGAGAGCGAGCTACTGCGGATCGACGTCGACGGAGATTGCCACGTTCTGCAGGCTGCGATCGGCAGCGAGGCGCTCGACCGTGGCGCGAACCGCGGCGACGGTGGCCTCGCGCTCGCTCACCTTCAACAGCAGGCGACGGCGGTGACGGTTGCGGACGCGGAACATCGGCGCCGGGCCGAGCAGGTCGGTGCCCTCCGGCAGCGCCGCGGTAAGCCCCTCGGCGAGCAGGGCAGCGGCGCGGTCGAGATGGGGCTCGGACTCGGCCTTGAGCACGATCCGGGTCAGGTGTGAGAAGGGCGGGTAACGCAGCGCCTCGCGTCGCCCAATCTCCTCGGCGAGGAACGAGGTCGCGTCGTGCTCGGCGGCGTGGGCGATGCTGGGAGCCGTGGGGGCCAGGGTCTGCACGATCACCTCACCGCCGGCCGGGCCGCGGCCGCTGCGACCGGCGAGCTGGGCGACCATCGCGAAGGTCCGCTCGGCGGCGCGGAAGTCGGGGAAGCGCAGGGTGGCGTCGGCGTCGAGGATCACGCTCAGCGTCACCTCGGGAAAGTCGTGACCCTTGGCGACCATCTGAGTCCCAACCAGGACGGCGCTCTCGGCCTCGCCGAAGGCGGCGAGGATGCGGGCGTGGGCGCCGCGCCCAGCGGCGGTATCGGCATCGAGCCTGAAGACCGGCATCGGCGCCAGCCACTCGGCCAGCAGCGCCTCGACCTGCTCGGTGCCGACGCCGGCGCGCGAGAGCGTAGTTGAGTCACAGACCCCGCAGACGCTCGGCAGCGGTTCGCGGTGGGCGCAGTGGTGGCAGACGAGGCGCCCGCTGTGGCGGTGGACGATCAGCGAGACGTCGCAGTTGGGGCAGTTCCAGTGCTGACCGCAGGAGCGGCAGGTGAGCCAGGGGGCGAAGCCGCGCCGGTTGACCATCACGATCGCCTTGGTGCCGGCGGCGCGGACGCTCTCCAGGGCCGCCCAGGTCTCAGCGTGCAGGGCGCCGGAGCGAGGGTCGGCCTCGCGCATGTCGAGCACCCGCACCGGCGGCATCGCCTGGCCGTCGACCCGGCGCGGCAGCTCCAGCCGCGGCAGCTCCAGCCAGGACTCGGGCCGCGGCGTCGCCGTGCCGGCGACGAGCACGGCGCCGTTCTCGGCGGCGCGACGGCGGGCGACAGCACGGGCGTCGTAACAGGGGTCGCCCTCCTGCTTGTAGGAGGCGTCGTGCTCCTCGTCGATCACGATCAGGCCGAGGTCGTGCAGGGGCGCGAAGACCGCCGAGCGCGGACCGACGCAGACGCTCGCCTCGCCGCTGCGCAGCCGCTGCCACTCGTCATAGCGCTCGCCGTCGGAGAGGGCCGAGTGCAGGACCGCGAAGCGATCGCCGAGCCGGGCCCGGAAGCGCGCCACCGCCTGCGGCGCCAGGCCGATCTCGGGGACCAACACGATCGCGCCCTTGCCCCGGGCCAGGGCCGCCTCGACCGCGGCTAGATAGACCTCGGTCTTGCCCGAGCCGGTGACGCCGTGCAGCAGCTGCTCGCGCGGCGCCCCGGCTTCGCCGTCGAGCGCGGCGACGATCGCCTCGACCGCGGCCTGCTGCTCGGGCAGGAGCTCCGGCCGGCCCGAGGCGGCACCGACCTGTGGCTGGCTCGAGTGGCGCCGCACCAGCGAGCTGCGGGTCGCGATCAGGTCGCGCTGCTCGAGCCGGCGCAGCACGCCGCGATCCGAGCCGACCGCCTCGCTCAGCTCCGGCGAGGACATCTCGCCGGCTCGCAGTGCCTCGAGCACCGCACGCTGCTTGATGCCGAGCCGCCCGTCGCCGCTCAGCGCCTCCTCCCCTGCCACGGTTATCTCGGCGCGCAGCTCCTGGCGCGAGCGGACCCGCTGGCCGGCGACCCCGGTGCCCGGCGGCAGCACCAGCTGCAACCCGCGCGAGGGGGTCGAGCAATACTCCTCGGCAATCCAGAGCCCGAGCCGGACCAGCTCCGGCGGCGTGCCGGCCTCGAGCGCTTCAATCGGCTCGGCAAGCCGCTCAGCGGGCAGCGCCGAGGCGTCGGCGAGGCCGACGACGACGCCGAGGATGCGACGCCTGCCGAACGGCACCTTGACCACGCTGCCAACCGCGAGATCGGCCATCGCCTCGGGCAGGCGGTAGTCGAAGGGCCCACGCAGCGCGCGGGCGGTGGTGAGCGGCTCGACCTTCGCTATCGACACCCGTTGACCGTATGGAGGGACGCGGACGGCGCGGGTATGCTGCGCGGCGATGGCGCTCAACCTCAGCCCCGGGGAGCAGGTGATCTTCCAGGGCCACCCGTCCTGGCGAGCGATCCTCGGCTTCTACCTGAAGGGAATCCTCGTCGCCGCGATCGTCGGCGTCCTCTTCAAGCTCTTCGGTGCCAGCAGCGCAAAGGTCTTCCTCGTCGTCCTCGTGATCATCGCCGTGACGGTCCTGGTCGGCTTCATCAAGCGCGTCGCCACCACCTACACGATCACCGACCGCCGCCTCAACATCAAACGGGGCATCGTCTCCCGCGAGGTTCAGGAGACGCGCCTGGAGCGGGTCCAGAACGTCAACTACAAGCAGTCCGTCTACCAGCGGGCGATGCAGATCGGCGACGTCGACTTCGACACCGCGGCCGGCGACGACTACAACTTCGTCTTCTACGGGGTCGCTGACCCGCAGCAGGTCGTCCACAGCGTCGACCAGGCGACGGGAGCGAATGTCGCCGGGTCGCACGGGCTGGGGGAACCCCAGCCGCCTGCCGCTTGACGACGATTGCGGTGGGGCGGGGTCCGGCCGCTGTCTACGCAGGCGTTGCAGCAGACTCCGCCGCCACCTTCAAAGCGTCGGCACGATCCGTCCGCTCCCAGGTGAAGGCGTCGCCTTCGCGGCCGAAGTGGCCGTACGCCGCGGTCTGGCTGAAGACCGGGCGATGCAGGTCGAGGTAGCCGCGGAAGGCGCCCGGGCGGAGGTCGAACTCCGCTTCGACCAGGCGCGAGATCTGGGCGTCGGGCAGGGCGCCGGTGCCGAAGGTCTCGACCATCAAGGAGATCGGGCGGGCGACGCCGATCGCGTAGGCGACCTGGACCTCGCAGCGCTGCGCGAGGCCGGCGGCGACGAGGTTCTTGGCGACGTGGCGGGCAGCGTAGGCGGCGGAGCGGTCGACCTTGGACGGGTCCTTGCCGGAGAAGGCGCCGCCGCCGTGGCGGGCCATGCCGCCGTAGGTGTCGACGATGATCTTGCGGCCGGTGAGGCCGGCGTCGCCAACCGGGCCGCCGATCACGAACTTGCCGGTCGGGTTGACGAGGAAGTGCTGGCGCAGCTCGGTCTCGTCGAAGAGGCCAGGCGCCTCGGCGCCGAGCACCGGCAACACCACGTGCTCCCAGAGGTCGGGCTTGATCTTCGACTCCGACTCGACGCCCTCGGCGTGCTGGGTGGAGATCAAGAGCTTCTCGACCTTGACCGGGCGCCCGTCGGCGTAGCGGACCGTGACCTGGGTCTTGCCGTCGGGACCGAGGTACTCGAGCGTGCGGTCCTTGCGCACCGCAGCAAGCCGTTCGGCGAGGCGGTGGGCGAGGTGGATCGGCATCGGCATCAGCGCCTCGGTCTCATCGGTGGCGTAACCGAACATCATTCCCTGGTCACCGGCACCGGCGACCAGCAGCTTGTCTTCAGCCGATTCGGTCCGCGTCTCGTACGCCTCATCGACGCCCTGAGCGATGTCGGGCGACTGTTTGTCGAGCGAGACCAGGACCGAGATGTGGTCGCAGTGGTAGCCGTAGTCGCCATGGTCGTAGCCGATCTCGCGAATCGTCTCGCGAACCAGCTCGGGAACATCGAGGTGGACGCTGGTCGAGATCTCGCCCGAGACCACCGCCATGCCGGTGTTGACCAGGGTCTCGCAGGCCACGCGGCCCTCCGGGTCACCCGCCATCACCGCATCGAGAACGGCATCGGAGATCGCGTCGGCAACCTTGTCGGGGTGACCCTCGGTGACCGACTCGGACGTGAAGAGGTACTCGCCCTCGGCGAGTGGCTGGATATCGCTCATGCGCGAAGCCTAGCGTTGGTTGCTCAAGTGCGTCCCGGCGAACTCAGCGGCCGCGACGGGTCCCCGAATGGGGCACGAAGTCGATCACCAGCGGCACGCCCTCGAGTCCGTAGGTCTCGCGCAAGCGGTTCTCCAGGTGATAGGCCCATTCGCGGTTGATCAGTTTGCGGTCGTTGACCTGGATCGCGATCCGCGGCGGCCGCTCGCCAACCTGGGCGGCGTAGTACATGCGCAGACGGCGACCGCGACGCGAGGGCGGCGGTGTCTTGGCGGCGACGTCGGTGACGAAGCGATTGAGCTCGGGGGTGGGAATCCGCTCGGCGGCCCGGTCGGCCAGCGCCAGCGCCTTGGGCAGCAGGTTGGCGACGTTGCGGCCACGAGTCGCCGAGCAGGTGATCACCGCCGGGCGCAAGCGCAGCTTCTGGGTGACGCGGGCGCGGGCATCGTCGACGTCGGTGCGGGTCTCGTCCCACTTGTTGAGCGCCAGCAGCGTCGCGCAGCCGGCCTTCATCGCCATCTCGGAGACGCGCAGGTCCTCGGCGGTAATCCCGTCGCCGGCATCGCAGACGACGAGGGCGACGTCGGCGCGCTCGACCGCGTGTTCGGAGCGCAGCTGGGCGTAGTAGTCGACCGTGCCGGCAACCTTCGAGCGGCGTCGCAGGCCGGCGGTGTCGACGAGGACGACGCGGCGGCCGTCGACCTCGACCTCGGTATCGATCGAGTCGCGGGTGGTGCCGGCACGATCGGAGACGATCACCCGATCGGAGCCGAGGAAGGCGTTGACCAGCGAGGACTTGCCCGCGTTGGGCCGGCCGATCACCGCCACCCGCACGGCGTCGGAATCCTCGCTCGGCTGGGCGTGCTCGCCGAGCAGCTCGACCGCGCGGTCGAGCAGGTCGCCGGTGCCGAGGCCATGGCTGGCCGAGACCGGCAGCGGCTCGCCGAGGCCGAGCTGGTTCAGCTCGGCGGTCAGGTGCTCGTCCTCGACCCGGTCGACCTTGTTGGCGACGACGATCACCGGCACCTCAGCGCCGCGCAGGGTCTTGGCCAGCTCAACGTCGCCGGCGCGCACGCCGGCGCGGGCGTCGACGACCAGCATCACCACGTCCGCCTCGGCGATCCCGAGCCGGGCCTGGCGCTGGATGTCGCGGGCCAGCTCGGACTCATCCTCGAGGTCGATGCCGCCAGTGTCGAGCAGCTCGAAGGCGAGTCCGTTCCACTCGCAGTGGACCCGCTTGCGGTCGCGGGTTACGCCGGACTCGGAGTGGGTGACCGCCTCGCGGCCACCGGCGAGCCGATTGACCAGGGTGCTCTTGCCGACGTTGGGGAAGCCGACGATGGCGACGCTGGGCAGGCTCATGAGGTGACCAAATCCCGCTCGGCGGCGAGGGCGGCGACGCGGGTCACGACCTCGTCCTGGCTCAGCCCGGTGGTGTCGATCTCGACCGCGTCGGCGGCGGCGCGCAGGGCACTGTGCTCGCGGGTCTCGTCGCGGCGGTCGCGCTCGCGCTGGGCGGCGAGGACTGTCTCGAGATCCTCGCCGAGCTGCGCGGCACGGCGGCGGGCGCGCTCCTCGGCCGAGGCGGTGAGGAAAACCTTCAGCGGCGAGTCGGGGCTGACCACGGTGCCGATGTCGCGACCCTCGGCGACGTAGCGACCGGCGGCGATCAGCTCGCGCTGGCGCGCCACCATCGCCTCGCGCACGCCCGGATGAACGGAGACGCGTGAGGAGGCCTCGCTCACCTCAGGCTCGCGGATCGCGGCGCTGACGTCCTCGCCGTCGAGCTCAACCCGTTCGCCCTGCAGCGAGATCACGATCGAGCCGGCGAGCCCTGTCATCGCGCCCGCATCGTTGGGGTCGGCGCCGCGCCGCAGCGCGGCCAGCGCCACGCAGCGGTACATCGCCCCGGAGTCGAGGTAGGTGAAGCCGAGCTCGGTGGCAAGGGCGCGGGCCACGGTGGACTTGCCGGCCCCCGCGGGTCCGTCGATGGCGATGACCATGGGCGGCAGCGTAGAGACGCTGCTCGCTTGCGGCGTTGCGCGCTCAGGTGCTTCGCCGCGTGAGCGAGGCTAGATCCACCTCGAAGCCGGGGTAGCTGACCGCGGCGGCGTCCATCCCCTCGACCGCGACGCCCTCGCGCGAGGCGAGGCCGGCGACGGCGCCGAGCATCGCGATCCGGTGATCGCCGTGGGAGGAGATCGTGCCGCCGCGCAAGCCGCCACCACCTTCGATCCGCATGCCGTCCTCGCGCGCCTCAACCGTGGCGCCGAGCGCCTCCAGTGCCGCACAGGTGGTCGCCACGCGGTCGGACTCCTTGCGGCGCAGCTCGGCCGCGTCGCGAATCGTCGTCGTGCCCTCGGCGAAGCAGGCGGCGAGGGCGAGCAGGGGCAGCTCGTCGATCGCCAACGGGATCTCGTCGCCGCCGACCTCGGTGCCTTGCAGCGCCGAGGCGCGGGCGCGGTAGGTGCCGATCGGCTCGCCGCCGCGCTCGCCCACCGGCTCGAGCTCGATCTCGGCGCCCATCCGCTCGAGGATCGCCAGCAGGCCGTTCCGGGTCGGGTTGGTTCCGACCCCCTCCAGGGTCACCTCGCTGCCCGGCACGAGCAGGGCGGCGACGAGGAAGAAGGCCGCTGAGGAGAAGTCGGCTGGAACAGCCAGCTCGCTCGGCTCGAGCCGTTTGACCGGGCGCACGGCAATCCCGCCGCGCAGCCAGGCGACGTCGGCACCGGCGGCGGCGAGCATCCGCTCGGTGTGATCGCGACTTCGAGCGGGCTCGCGCAGCCAGGTTTCCCCCTCGGCCAGCAGCGCGGCAAAGAGCAGGCACGACTTGACCTGGGCGCTGGCGATCGGCAGCTCGTACTCGATCGCCCGCAGCGGCGCCGCCTCGATCTCCAGCGGCGGCAGCCGATCTTCTCGGCAGCTCAACCGCGCCCCCATCTGGCGCAGCGGCACGGCGATCCGGTCGACCGGGCGGCGCCGAATCGAGTCGTCGCCGTCGAGTTTCCACTTGCCGCCGGGCTGACCGGCGAGCCAGCCGGGCAGCAGGCGCAGCAGGGTGCCGGCGTTGCCGGCGTCGATCGCGGTGCTGCGGGCGCTGCGCAGGCCGACGCCCTGAATGCGGATCACAGGCGCGATCGCACTGGGCGTGACGCCCTCGATTTCGGCGCCGAGCGCCTGTACCGCGGCGAGCGTCGAGCGAGTGTCGGCGGAATCGAGGTAACCCTCGATTTCCGTCGCCTCTTCCCCCATCGCCGCGATCAGCGCGGTGCGGTGGGAGATCGACTTGTCGGCCGGTGGGCGCAGGCTGCCGGCCAGGGGCCCACTCGGATCAAAGCGCGTCGCCATCGGGTCCTAGGCACCGTTGCCGACGGCGCTGACGCTGTGACCCAGCTCGCGGACCAGGGTCGCGGCGCGTTCGGCCTGCTCGTCACCCGAGACCCAGAGCGAGACCGCGCCCGAGGTCATGTCGGGCGCCGGGTAGAGCGCCATGTCCTCGATGTTGACGCCGGCCTCACCGAGCGCCAGCGCCAGCTCGGCGATCGTGCCCGGCCGGTTGGTGACGACGACGCGCAACTCACGCAGCGGCCCGCCGGCGAGTTCGGTCTCGAGCAGGCGGCGGCGGTCGCTGCCGGCCTCGGCGTGCCAGGCGGCAACCGCGTCGCGCTCGCCCTCGCGGATCAGCGCCGCGGCCTCGCGCAGGCGCTCGGCAACGCCGTCCACCGCCTCGGCAACCGCCTCGCTGTTGCTGGCGAAGATGTCGCCCCAAATCGCCGGGTTGGCACCGGCAACCCGCGTCGTGTCGCGGAAGCTAGGCCCGACCTCGGGCATCCGCTCGGAGTCCCGGGTCAGCTCCTCGACCGCCTGGCCGACGAGGACGTTGGCGACAACGTGCGGCAGGTGGCTGATCGTCGCCATCAGGCGATCGTGAGCCTCGGCGTCGATCGCCTGCACACGGGCACCGAGGCCGGCAACGGTGCGCTGCAGACGGTCGTAGAGCAGGCCGCTGGAGCGCGCCGATTTCGGCGTCAGGTACCAGCGGGCGCCCTCGAAGAGGTCGGCGCGGGCGTTTTCGACCCCGGAGGTCTCGGCGCCGGCAAGCGGGTGACCCCCGATGAAGCGCTCGTCGCCGCCGAGCGCGGCGACGATGTCACGCTTGGTCGAGCCGACGTCGGTGACGACGGTCTCGGGGCCGCAGGCCGCGAGCGCTTTCATAGCCAGGCCATTCAGGCCGGCCACCGGGGCGGCGCAGAAGACAACCTCGGTGTCCTCGCAGGCCTCGGCCACGGTGGCCGCGCCGCGATCGATCACGCCGGCCTCGCGCGCCCGCTCCAGGGTCGCCGGCTCGGGATCGAACCCCACCACCTCGGCCTCGAGCCGCTGTCGAGCGGCCAACCCGATCGAGCCGCCGATCAGGCCGACGCCGAGGATGGCGATCCTCATCCGCCGCGCCGCGCCCTAGCCGCCGAGGCGAGCTGATCCAGCACCGAGACGGTCGCCTCCCAATCGAGACAGGGATCGGTGATCGACTGGCCGTAGACGAGCTCGCCCTCGCCGAGGTCCTGGCGGCCCTCGACCAGGAAGGACTCGAGCATGACGCCGGCGATCGCGGCGTTGCCGTCGGCGATCTGGTCGGCGATCTCACCGGCGGCGACCAGCTGCCGGGCGGGGTCCTTGCCGCTGTTGTCGTGCGAGGCGTCGATCACGAGGCGCTCGGTCAGGCTGGCGGCGCGCAGCAGCTCCAGCGCCTCGGCGACGCCCTCGGCCCGGTGGTTGGGCGCGCCGCGACCGCCGCGCAGGATCACGTGGCCGTCGGGATTGCCGCCGGTGTAGAGGATCGCCGGGGCGCCAGCGTCGTCGATACCGGCGAAGGCGTGCGGCGCAGCGGCCGCGCGCACCGCGTCCACCGCGACCTGGACGTCGCCGTCGGTGCGGTTCTTGAAGCCGACCGGCATCGAGAGGCCGGAAGCAAGCTGGCGGTGAGTCTGGCTCTCGGTCGTGCGGGCGCCGATCGCCCCCCAGGAGACCGCGTCGGCGATGTACTGGGGCGTGATCGGGTCGAGGAACTCGGTGCCGACCGGCAGGCCGTGGTCGAGCACCTCGAGCAGCAGCTGGCGGGCCACGTGCAGGCCGGTGTTGACGTCGAGCGAGCCGTCGAGGTGGGGGTCGTTGATCAGCCCCTTCCAGCCGGTCGTCGTCCGCGGCTTCTCGAAGTAGACCCGCATCGCGATCAGCAGGTCGCTGCTCAGCTCGCGCGCCTGCTCGGCGAGGCGGCCGGCGTAATCCAGCGCCGCCGCCGGGTCGTGCACGCTGCAGGGCCCGACCACGACCAGCACCCGGTCGTCGCTGCCGTCCAGCACGTTGCCGACTTCGCCGCGACCGCGCACCACGGCGCTTTCGCGGTCGTCCCCCAATGGCAGCTCCGTGAGCAGCGCATCGGGCGAGACCAGCTCCTCGATGCGCTCGATCCGCTGGTCGCGGACCCGGTCTCGCGTCTCCCCCTTCATCCCGATCATCATCTTGCCTTCACCTTCCTCCACGTTCACAAGCCTACTTCCGGTTTCCCCGCCGCACGCGTGCGGCGAGACGAGTTCTAATGGCGCCCGGGCCCGTTGCTGCTTGTGATGCGGCAGAGCCGCGAGGCCGGACGCCTAGCTAAATCGCCAGAAATAGGAGAAGCGCGCGTGGGCGAGCGTGGCGCCGGAGGCGCGAGTGACGCTCGTCGTGTCGGCTGATTGCTTCACCTTCCCTGACTTTGTAGCAGGTGGAGTGGAGTTAGTCGAGCAGTTCGCCCAGGGCGGCGAGAAAGCGGCCGTTCTCCTCGGCGGTGCCGTAGGAGACGCGGATGTGGCCGGGGTCGCCCAGTGGGGCACCGGGGCGAACGGCGATCTGGCGCTCGGCGAGGCCGGCGACGATGTCGCCCTCCGCGGCGTCGCCGAGGTCGATCCAGGAGAAGTTGGCGTGGGTCTCGGCGGTCGCCAGGCCGAGCTCGCCCAGGCCCTCCTCGACCCGCAGGCGCTCGGCGATCGTGCTCTCGACCCGCTTCGTGACGTCGTCCTGGTGCAGGATCGCCTCGGCCCCAGCCGCCTGAGCGAGGGCGTTGACGCTGAAGGGTTGGCGCACGGCGTCGATCGCGGCTCGGAACTTGGCTGAGCCCAGCGCGTAGCCGACCCGCAGCCCGGCGAGGCCGTAGCACTTGCTGAAGGTGCGCAGGACGACCAGGTTGGGCAGATCGGTCAGCAGGTCGACGCTGGCGTCGACGTCGTCGTGGGTCTGGAACTCGACGTAGGCCTCGTCGAGGATCACGGTGACGTGCGACGGCAGGCCGGCGCAAAACTCGGCCACCTGGGCCGCGGGGACGTGGGTGCCGGTCGGGTTGTTCGGGTTGCAGACGAGGAGGAGTTGGGTCGCCGCGGTTACCTCGGCCGCCATCGCGTCGAGATCGTGTACGTCGCCCTCGCCAAGCGGCACGCGGACCTCGCGCGCCCCGGTCAGCGCCGGCAGGTACGGGTACATCGAGAAGGCCGGCCAGGAGTAGAGGATCTCGGCGCCGGGCTCGCAGAGCGCCTCGGCCGCGGCGAGCAGGATCTCGCAGGAGCCATTGCCGACAGCGACCCGGGCGGGGTCGGTGTCGTAGCGCTCGGCGATGCGGCAGCGCAGCAGCGTCGCGTCGGGGTCCGGGTAGCGGTTCATCGCCCCAGCGGCGGCAGCGATCGCCTCGATCACCTTGGGGTGCGGCGGCGAGGGCGACTCGTTGGAGGCGAGCTGGGCGATGGAGCCGGCGGCGATCGCCTCAGGCGCCTGCCCGGTCGGCACGCCGGCCTGGTAGCCCGGCATGCGGGCGAGCTTCTCGGCAAAGGTGACGCTCATCGCACCATTGTGCCGGGCCGCTTTACTGAGCGGCGTGAAGGTCGGCGCGCAGCTCTTGCGTCGCCCCTAAATAGACGTGCTCGGACCTGTGGCCGACCGGGGCGTAGTAGTGGACCATCGTCCGGATCACCCGCGGCATCGCCCCCGGCACGTCGATCTCACGGGCGCAGATCAGTGGCACCGTGTCGAGGCCGAGCCGGCGGGCGGCGACGGCGGGAAACTCGGCGTCGAGGTCCTCGGTCGTGGTGAAGAGGCAGCTGACCATCACCTCGGCGCTGAGCTCGTTGCGCTCGAGCAACTCGCGCATCAGGTCCTCGGTCGCGCTGACGATCGCCTCTGCCTCATTGGCGCTGGCCTGCACGGCGCCGCGGACCGCGAACAGTCGCTCCTCGCTCATCGTTTTGCATCTTCCCAGAGCCGGGCGATGTCCTTCTCCCCGAGCCGCCGCGCCTGCCCTTGACTGAGCCGCCCGAGCTCGATCGGCCCGAAGCGCACTCGCCGCAGCTTCACCACCCGGTTGCCGATCGCCTCGGCCATCCGCCGCACCTGCCGGTTGCGCCCCTCGCGCAGGACGATCTCGATCTCCCGCTCACCAATCCGCTGAATCTCCGCCGGCGCCGTCATCCCGTCCTCGAGCTCCACCCCACGCTGAAGCCGCCCCAGGTCGGCGTCAGAAGGCGGCCGCCGCAGCTCCGCCCGATAAGCCTTGCGCACCCCATAGCGCGGGTGCGTCAACCGATTCGCCAGCTCCCCGTCGTTGGTGAGCAAGATCAACCCGGTCGACTCGGCGTCCAGTCGCCCCACCGGGTAGAGCCGAGCCGTCGTGTCGACCAGTTCCACCACCGCGGGTCGCCCCCCAGGTTCCCGAGCCGTCGAAACCACCCCAGCCGGCTTGTTGACTGCCCAGACCTCCCGAGCCTCCGTCCCAACCAGGCTTCCATCAACTCGGACCTCGTCGGCATCTGTGACATCCCTAGCCGGGTCCGTAACCACCGCCCCGTTCACCCTGACCCGACCCTTGTCGATGATCACCTCAGCTTTACGCCGCGAAGCGACCCCTCCATGAGCGAGAAACTTGGCGAGCCTCAAGGCTCGCTGCGCTGCTCGCCGGCCTTGAGCAGCCGCTCCCGCAACTCGCGCTCATCCTCGGGCGTCGGATCGAACTTGGACGGATCGGGCAAAGCGTCCAACCCGGCAAGCCCGAAGAGCCGCTCGAACAGCTCGGTCGTCTTGAAGATCGCCGCCCCGAACTGCGAGCGCCCCGACTCCTCGATCAAGCCGCGCTCGGCCAGCGTCTGCACCGCCGACTCGGAGGTGACGCCGCGGATTCGTGCCACCTCGGGACGGGTGACCGGCTGCAGGTAGGCGACGATCGCCAGCGTCTCGGCTTGGGCCTGGGTAAGCGGCGGCGTGCGTGGCTTGGCCAGCAAGCGGCGCGCGGCGGCCTCGCTGGCGGGGTCGCTAGCCAGGGCGAAGCCGCCGGCGACCTCGCGCAGGACGACGCCGCGCTTGCCCTCGGCGAGGTCCTCGCGCAGCAGCGCGATCGCCTCGTCGATCTGGCCCTCGGTCGACTCAGTGGCCTCGGCGAGGTCGCGCGCGTTGACCGGCTGCGGCGAAAGGAAGAGCAGCGCCTCGATCGTCCGGGTCAGGTCACTCACTTGGCGCGGCCTCCTGCTTGTGGATCTGGATCGGGCCGAAGGGTTTGGACTGCTCCCAGGTCGCCTCTCCTTTGCGGTACATCTCGAGCAGGGCGAAAAGGGTAACCGCCTGGGTGAGGCGATCCTCTTCGCCGAACTGCTCGTCGAAGTCGATGCTGGCGTGGCCGCGCAGCGCCTCGCGCAGGGCGCGCAGCCGTTTTTCCAGCGAGACGGTCGGGCGAATGTGGTCGAGGTTCAGTTCCGGTGGGATCACCAGCAGGTCGCCGAGGGCGGCGCCGAGCCGTTCCGGGTCATAGACCGCGGTCGCCGCGTCGAGCGCAACCTTGCGCAGCTCGGGAGGCAACGGCGCCGAGCGGTAGAGGTAGCCGCGCGCGGCCTCGAAGCGCTGCTCCAGCACCGCGGCGGCGTCACGGTAGCGGCGGTACTCGAGCAGGCGAGCAACCAGCTCCTCGACCGCCTCCTCAGGGGTGCGATCTTCTAGCTCCTCCTCTTCGCCCGGCAGCAGCAGCCGCGACTTCAGCTCCAGCAGCGAGGCGATCAGGACGAGGAACTCGGTGGCGACGTCGAGCTCCAGCTCCTCGGTGCGCTCGAGGTGCTCGACGTAGGCGACGACGACCTCGGCCAGCTCGACCTCGAGCAGGCTGACCTCCTCGCGCAGGACGACCGCCATCAGCAGGTCGAACGGACCGGCGAAGACGTCGAGGTCGAGATCCAGCTCGGCGACGGTCACCCCGGCACCGTAACGCCCGGAAGCGACGACGAGCTAGGCGGAGCCGAAGCCCATGCGCTCACGGACGTCGGCGACGACCGGCGCGGCGATCGCGCGGGCCTTCTCGGCACCGGCGGCGAGGGTCGCCTCCAGCGCCGCCTCGTCGGGGCGCAGCTCGGCGTAGCGCTCGCGCACCGGGGCCAGGTACTCGACCACGGCCTCGGCCACGGCCTTCTTGAAGTCGCCGTAGCCGGCGCCCTCGAACTCGCTCTCGACCGCAGCCGGCTCGACACCACGGGCGACCGCGTAGACGTCGATCAGGTTGGTGATGCCCGGCTTGTCAGGCGCACGGCGCACCTCGCGACCGGAGTCGGTGACGGCGCTGCCGAACTTCTTGCGAATCGCCCCTGGCTCTTCGAGGACGAGCACGGTTCCGCTCTCAGTGCCACCAGTGGTCGACATCTTCCGCTCGGGCTCCTGCAGGTCCATGATCCGCGCCCCGACCTCGGGGATCAGCATCTCCGGTACGACCAGCGTCTCGCCGAAGCGCTCGTTGAAGCGGCGGGCGATCTCGCGCATCAGCTCGACGTGCTGGCGCTGGTCGTCGCCGACCGGCACCTCGGTCGCCCGGTAGGCGAGCACGTCGGCGGCCATCAGCACCGGGTAGAAGAAGAGCGCCGCCGAGACGAGCTCTTGCTTCGCCGACTTGTCCTTGAACTGGGTCATGCGGTTGAGATCGCCGTGCGAGGTCACCGCCGAGAGCAGCCAGGTCAGCTCACTGTGCTCGCGCACGTCGGACTGGCGGAAGAAGATGCAACGCTCGGGATCGAGGCCGGCGGCGAGCAGGATCGCGGCCGTGTCGTAGAGCCGCTCGCGCAGTTCCGCCGGGTCGTAGGCGACCGAGATCGCGTGCAGGTCGACGACGCAGAAGATCGCCGGGGCGCCGCGGTCCTGGCCCTCGACGTATTGGCGAATTGCTCCTATGTAATTGCCGAGATGCTTGCGGCCGGTCGGCTGGATACCCGAAAAGACGATTGGGGCACTCATTCTTCGGAGCCTATTCGGGGGCCGGGGACGGGACCCCTCTCCCGGTTCTCAAGCGGGCTCAGCTGCGGGCGCTTCCGAGTCCAGCTGGGGCGCGGGCTCGGAGCAATCGGCGTCGGCTCCGTGACCGCACTCGCCGGCTTGGGCCGAACCGCGGCTTGGTAGAGCTTCTCTTCGATGCTTGGGGTTCTCGATGCCGACGCCCGAGACCGCGCCGCCGATGATCATCAGGACGCCGGCGATGCCGATGCCGAGGTGGAAGGCGGAGGTGGAGGCGTCGGCCGAAGCGGTACTCACGCGCGCCGCTTGTGACGGCGGCAGCTTGCCGGTTTTGGGGACCGCCAGCGGCTGGGCCTTGGCGTCGGAGACGATGTGCTCGGCGCGGGGGCCGAGCGGGCGCTCGCCGAGGTTGTTGTCGAGGGTCGAGCCGAAGTAGGCGGAAATCACGGCTCCGAGGACGGCGATCGCAAGCAGGCCGGCGACGCGCGAGATGCCGTTGTTGACGCCGGAGGCGATGCCGACGTGGCGTTCCTCGACCGAGTCGAGCACGGTCGCGGTCAGCGGCGCGACGGTGGCGGAGAGGCCGAGGCCGAAGACGAGGATCGCCGGCAGCACGTCGGTGACGTAGTCGGCGTTGGCGCCGATCCGCAGCATCAACAGCAGGCCGAGGCCGCCGACGATCGGGCCGATCGTCATCGGCAGCCGCGGGCCGGTGCCGGAGGCCATCTTGCCCCAGCGCGGCGAGAGGAAGAAGAGGATCAGCGAGATCGGCGTCGTCGCCAGACCGGCCTCCAGCGGCGAGTAGCCGGCGACCTGCTGGAGGAAGAGGCCGACGAAGAAGAGGCCGCCGATCAGGCCGGCATAGGTGGAGAGCGTGGTCAGGTTGGCGACGGCGAAGTTGCGGATCTTGAACAGGCCGAGGTCGAGCATCGGGTGGCGGGCGCGCATCTCGTGCAGGACGAAGAGGACGAAGCAGACGATCCCGCCGATGAAGGGAATCCAGACCATCGGATCGCCCCAGCCGCGGGTCGGCTGCTCGATCAGGGCGAAGACCGGCCCGCCGAGGCCGGCGGCAGAGAGTGCGATGCCGGTCCAGTCGATGCCGCGGAAGGCGTCGGGGTCGCGGCTCTCCTCGACCGAGTGCATGGTCAGCGCCACAGTCCCTGCGATCAGCGGCAGGTTGACCCAGAAGATCGCCCGCCAAGAGGTGAGCCCAATCAGCGCTCCACCGCCGGCCGGACCGATCACGGTGGCGATCCCGGTCCAGGCGGTCCAGGTCCCCACCGCCTTGCCGCGCGCGGCCCCATCGAAGGTGGCGGCGACGATCGCCAGCGAGCCCGGCACCAGCAGCGCCCCGGCGATCCCCTGCAGGGCGCGGGCGGCGATCAGGAACTCGACCGTCGGCGCGATCGCGCAGAGCGCCGAGGTGGCGCCGAAGGCGATCAGGCCCATGACGAACATCCGCCGCCGGCCGAACTGGTCGCCGAGCGAACCGCCGACGAGGAGCAGCGAGACCAGGGTGAGCATGTAGGCCTCGACGACCCACTGCTGTCCGGCCAGACCAGCGTTGAGCCCGTCGGCGATCGCCGGCAGGGCGACGTTGACCACGGTCGAGTCGAGGAAGACGACCGTCGAGCCGAGGATCGTCGCAACCAGGGTCAGGCGCTGGGCGCGGGACACCAGTCGAGTGTAAGAGGCGGGACCTCTGAGCCCGACTCGCGCGTATTCCTTGTGTGAGCCGACAAAGACAGGCACCGATGCGACTCCTCTACTTCCTCGTCCTTGCCCTGGCGGCAGGCCTCGCCGCGACGGCGACCTCAGCCGCCAAGGAGATCGGCGCGGTCGGTGCTGCGCAGGGAGTCGTCACCGAGCAGGACGGCTCCTCCTATCGCTACGTCACCGTCAACCCGCGGACCAGGCCGGCGCGGACGATCGTCGAGCGGATCGATATGAGCGACGGCGCGATCGATCGCTGGTGGTACCTGCGGGGCAGCTACCTCATCCCCGCGGTTGCCAACGACGGCAGCACAGGCGGACTCTCCGCCGACGGCAGGACGCTGGCCCTGATCAACTTCAGCCGCGCCTACCCGCCTCCGCAGACAAAGCTGGCGATCCTCGACACCGAGGTCTACCTACGCCACCCGCGCCGGCCGGGGCAGCAGCGGCCGCAACACGCGATCCGCTACCTGGGCCTGCAGGGCTACTTCGCCCTCCAGGCGATCTCGCCAAACGGCTCGAAGCTCTACCTGCGGCACTACCGGACGCACGACCGCGGCTCGGCGTATGACCGCCGTTCGGATGACTTCGATCTGTGGGTCCTCGACACCAGCAACGGGGGCCTGGCGCCGCGACCGCTGACCGTGAGCAACGGTGGGCGCCAGCTTGCCGGGCTGCCGGTTAGCGGGGCGACAAGCCCGGACGGGCGCTGGGCCTACGCCCTCTATGACGGCGACATGCACCTGCCCTTCCTGCTGGCGCTCAACACCGCCACGGGGCGCATCCTGCGAGTGGACCTGCCGGGACTGGAGCGGCTGCACAACCCCTACCTGCTGAAGCTGCGCCTCGACTCGGCCGCTCGCCACCTCGCCGTCTATCCCCGCTCGCCGGAATCGGGCCGCGTCGCCCCGCACTCAGAGCCGCTGCTGTCGGTGGACGTCAGCAGGCTGGTGCACTGGCGCAAACCGACGACCGCGGGAGGATCGGACTTCCTCGCCTTCACCACGAGGCCGCGCCTGCCCGGCAACCTGGTCGAGCGGGGTGGGGTGATCGGCCGGTCGCTGAAAGGACGCCCGATCGCGCTGCGCCAGTACGGCGACCCGCGTTTCCGCGGCCGCGTGCTCGTCTTCGCCTGCATCCACGGCGACGAGTGTGCGGGGCGCAGCGTCGCACCTTTGCGGGGTGGCTGCCCAGAGCCCGACGCGAACGTCTTTGTCGTCTCGAGCCTCAACCCGGATGGCAGCGCCGCGGCGAGCAGGCTGAACAGTCGCGGGGTCGACCTGAACCGCAACTTCCCTTCCCAGTGGCGACCTCGCGGACAGCCCGGAACGCCCGAATATTCCGGGCCGCGGCCTTTCTCCGAGCCGGAAACTCGCCTTGCTGCGCGCCTCGTTCGCAGGCTGCGCCCGCAGGTGACGATCTGGTTCCACCAGATTCGCCGTGGTGGTGCCTTTGTCCGGGCCTGGGGACCAAGCGCACCGGCGGGCCGCCTCTTCGCCCACCTCGCCGGGATGCCTTTCCGCCTGATGCGTTGGCCCACCGGCACTGGACCAAACTGGCAGAACCACCGCTTTCCCGGCAGCGCCGCCTACGTGGTCGAGCTGCCGCGGGGCGCGCTCTCGCCGGGCCTCGCCGGGCGGCTAAACGATGCCCTCGACCGGGTTGGGCGCTGGGAGGCGCAGGTGGGCGAAGATTGAGATGCTGCGCCGCAGAGGTGACGCTTGGGCACTGAGGTCAGCGAGCGAAAGCTCATTCGAGAGGCCCAGCGAGGCTCTGGGGAGGCGCTCGCCGCGCTCTACTCGAGGCATTGGCAGCGAGCCCAGCGCGCCGCCTATCTCGTCGTCCACGACGCCGCGGCGGCCGAGGACATCGCCCAGGAGGCGTTCCTGGCCGCGGTCGACAACCTCGACCACTTCGACCGGCGGCGGCCGTTTGCGCCCTGGCTGCACCGGATCGTGGTCAACCGCGCGATCGACTGGGGGCGCCGCGAGGCGCTGCGCGCCAGCGCCGGCGATCCCGACGAGCGCGCTATGCCCAGCCACGTCGACGAGCCGTCGTCGGGCGAGCTGATGCCGGCACTGGCCCAGCTACCGCCCGAGCAACGCGCCGTGGTCGTACTCCGCTACCTGCTCGAGTACACCCCCGGCGAGATCGGACGCATGCTCGAGCTACCGCGCGGGACCGTCAACTCGCGCCTGCGCCGCGGCCTCGACCGCCTGCGCGACCTGATCGAGGTGGAGGGATGAGCGAGGACCGCCTGCGCGCCCTGCTGCGCGAGGAGCCGATCCCCGGCGCCGCGGACGCCGAGCGGCGCGGACTCGAGCTGGTCGAACAGGCCTACGCCGAGCGGCGTTCCGCCAGCCGCTCGGTCCTGCCGCGGCTGGCCGTCGCGTTTGCCGCCACCGCCCTGCTCGCGGCGCTGTTGCTCTCGCCCGCCGGAGCCGCCGTGCGCAACTGGATCGGCGATGTCTTCACCGCCGGAGTCCGCAACGCGCAGCCGGCGCTGACCGAGGTGCCCGGCGGCGGCCGTCTCCTGGTTCAGTCCCCACGCGGTCCCTGGGTCGTCCAGCCCGACGGCTCGCGGCGCCTGTTGGGTGGCTACGAGGAAGCGAGCTGGTCCCCCCACGGCCTCTTCGTCGCCGCCGCTTCCGGACGCACCCTGAGCGCGATCGAGCCCGACGGCACCCCCCACTGGTCGGTCTCGGCGACCGCACCGGTGAGCGATCCGCGCTGGTCCCCGTCGGGGTTCCGCATTGCCTACCGGGCCGGGCACTCGTTGCGCACGATCAGAGCCGACGGCACGGGGGATCGTCTGCTCGGACCGGCGGCGCCCGTGGCGCCGTCCTGGTTCCCGCTGGGCACGCACCTGCTCGCCTACGTGGATCCAGCAAAGCGGTTGCGCATAGTCGAAGCCGACACGGCGCGAACGCTGGCAACGGCCTCGGTCTCACCGGGCGTCACCGCCCTCGGCTGGAGCGCGGATGGCCGCAACCTGCTCGAACTGTCGTCGCGGGGGGTCTGGCTGCGCTCGCTACGGATCGAGAAGCTCGCCGGCGGCATCCGGCTCGACAAGGCCCGACCCGTCCCACTGCCGGTCGATGCGGTTGTACGCACGGCGACCTTCGCGCCCCGCGGGCGCGCGATCGCGGCACTGGTCGAACGGCACGCCCAGCAGGGCACGCCGCGCAGCGAAGCGCTCCTGATCGATGCCAACGGCGGTCCCCCCCGTCGGCTCTTCGCCGTCTCCGGCCGGCTCAGCCAACTCGCCTGGGCGCCCGACGGCAGCCGCCTTCTGCTCGCCTGGCCGGCAGCGGACCAGTGGCTCTTCATACCGACCAATGGGCACGGCCACCTGCAGGCGATCAGCAACATCGCCTCGGTCTTCTCGCCCGACCTTCGCAGCCAGGCAACGTTTCCGCGAATAGAGGGCTGGTGCTGCTAACTCTCGCGCAGCTGCTGCGCCGGGGTAAAGAAATTCCGATACGCAAGCGCGGTGGCGACCAGACCGGCGATCGCGACGCTTCCTAGCAGGGCGTAGAGCAGGATCAGCTGCAGACGGACGGCGTCGGTCGGGCTGGCGCCGGCCAGCAGCATGCCGACCATCGTGCCGGGGAAGAAGATCAGGCCGGTGGTCTTGGTCGAGTCGACCAGGGTGATCATCCCCGAGCGCAGGGCGCGGCGGACGAACGGAGCGGCGGCCTCCTGGGTGGTGGCGCCGAGTGCCAGGGTCGCCTCGATCTTGTTGCGCGAGTCGGCCATCTCGTCGCCGAGCCGGTTCAGCGCAACCGCCGAGGCGGTCATCGCGTTGCCGATCACCATGCCGCCGACCGGGACCAGGTAGCGGGCGGTCGGTTCGAAGACACCGAGCGCGACGACGAGCCCGAGTGTGGTGCCGCCGGCCAGCGCCAGCGCGATCAGCAGCGGCCAGAAGGCACCGGGCACCTTCTTCGCCCGGCTGCGCGCGGTGAGCGCGCCGAAGACGACCATCACCGCCAGCAGGGCGAAGACGAGCCAGAGCGAGTCGGCCTCGAAGATCAGCTTGATCGCGTAGCCGATCGCGGTCAGCTGCACGAACGAGCGCACGGTGGCGATGCCGATGTCGCGCTCGAGGTCGGCTTTCTGCCAGAAGGAGATAGCGGCAGCGAGGGCGACCAGGGCAAGCGATGCCGCGACCTGGCCGGGGCTGAGATGGATCGAGGTGCTCACGCCATTACCTCCTCGACCGGGCCGGACTCGATCGCCCGGCCCTGTTCGAGCCGCACCACCCAGTCGCCCAGGCGCCGCGCCTGCTCGGGGTCGTGGCTGACCAGGACGATCGAGATCTCGAGCTCGCGACGAAGGTCGGCAAGCGTTGCCTCGATTGCATCCCGCGTCGGGTGGTCCAGGGCCGAAGTCGGCTCGTCGAGCAGCAAGACGACCGGCTCCTGGGACAGAGCCCGGGCCAGCATCGCCCGCTGCTGCTCGCCGACCGAGAGCTTGGCGACCTCGCGGCCGGCGAAGTCCGGGTCGAGCCCGGCCAGGCTCAGGCAGCGCTCGGCGTCCAACTCCTTGCCAGCTAGGCCCGCCGCGTAGGCGAGGTTCGACTCGACGGTTCCCTCCAACAACGCCGGCAGCTGCGGCACCAGCGAGACTTCGCGCCGCAAGGCCAGCGGTTCGTACTCGTCGAGTGGCCTGCCCCGATAGGCGATCGTGCCGGCGTCCGGGTCGGCAAGGCGGTTGAGCAGCCGCAGCAGCGTCGACTTGCCCGCACCCGATGGACCGACGATCGCCGTCGCCCCAGCCGGAATCGTGGCGCTGAGCGAGTCGAGGACGCGGCGATCGCCGCGGGTCAGGCTGACCTCGCTCAGCTCGAACAGCACCGGCGGATGATCCCACCGCCCCGAGCGCAAGATGCCTCTCGCTGACGATTGCCGCTTTGCCGCCGGTGCAAGCGACTGGAACAATCGGGTAGGTGAACGCCGATGGCTAGAGCGATCTGGAGCGGCTCAATCAGCTTCGGGCTCCTCAACGTGCCCGTCAAGCTGTACAGCGCGGTGGCCCGCCGCGGCATTGCGCTGCGCGAGATCCGCGAGTCCGACAGCGCCCGGATCAAACATCGCCGCGTCGCCGACGGAACCGACGAAGAGGTCCCCTACGACAAAATCATCAAGGCTTACGAGATCACCAAAGACCGCTACGTGCCGCTGAGCAAGGACGAGCTCGCCTCGCTCGACCCTAAGAAGACACGCGCGATCGAGGTCCAGGACTTCGTCGAGATCGCCGAGATCGACCCGATCTACTTCGACAGCCCCTACTACCTCGGCCCCGCCGACGGCGCCGAGAAGGCCTACTCGCTCCTCGCGCAGGCACTGGAGAAGTCGGGCAAGGTGGCGATCGCCCGCTTCGTCTTCCGCAACAAGGAGCACCTGGCGGCGATCCGCCCCGGCGACGGCATCCTCACCCTGACCACGATGCGCTTCGCCGACGAGGTCGTACCGCCGGACGAGCTCGACGACGTGCTGCCTTCCGAGAAGCCGAAGATCGGCAAGCGAGAGATCGAGATGGCCGAGCAGCTGATCGAGTCGCTGACCCGTGACTTCGACCCGACGCTCTATCGCGACGAGTACCGCGAGGAGCTGCTGGCGATGATCGAACGCAAGGCGGCCGGCGAGGACGTCGTCGCGGCGCCGCAGGAGGATCGCGAGCCGACCAAGGCCCCCGACCTGATGGCGGCGCTGGAGCAGAGCATCGCCGACGTGCGCAGCAAGCGCGAGGGCGAGCCGGCGAAAAAACCGGCTGCTAAGAAACGCGCCGCGGCGAAAGCGAAAGCCAAAGCGAAAAAACCGGCGGCGAAGACCAGCTCCAAGACCAGCGCGAAAAAAAGAACCAACTCGCGCGCCAAGGCCAAGTCCACCAAGTAGCCAGTGGCCAGTAGCAGCCAGGTCGAGGTCGACGGGCGTGAGCTGAAGCTCACCAACCTCGACAAGGTCCTCTATCCAAAGGCGGGCTTCAGCAAGGGTGAGGTCGTCGACTACTACGCCAAGGTGGCGCCGGCGATGGTTCCCCACCTGAGCGGGCGAGCGGTGACCTTGCGCCGCTTTCCGGAAGGAGTCGACGACACCGACGCCGCCTTCTTCGAGAAGCGCTGCCCCAAGCACCGACCCGAGTGGGTGAAGACCACACCGGTCGGGGCGAGCACCGGCAAGATCGACTTCTGCGTCTGCGAAGACCGCGCGACGCTGGTCTGGATGGCGCAGCTGGCGGCGATCGAGCTGCACCCCTCGCTCTCGCTGGCGCCCGAGCACGACCGCCCGACGGTGCTCGCCTTCGACCTCGACCCCGGCCCGCCTGCCGAAGTCCTCTCCTGCTGCCGCGTGGCGCTGCGCCTGCGCGAGCTCTTCTCCCACTTCGGCCTCGAGTGCTTCCCCAAGACCTCGGGCTCGAAGGGCCTGCAGGTCTACGCGCCGCTCAACAACGAAGAGGTCACTTACGAGGGCGACGACAACGGCGGCGGCACCAAACCGCTGGCCCGCGCGATCGCCCAGCTGCTCGAGAAGCAGACTCCCGACCTGGTCGTCTCGAAAATGAAGAAGGTCGAACGCAAAGGCAAGGTCTTCGTCGACTGGTCGCAGAACCACCGCCGCAAGACGACGATCGCGGTCTACTCGCTGCGTGCCCGCGAACGCCCCACCGTCTCGACCCCCGTCAGCTGGGAGGAGGTCGAACGGGCGGTCGACAAAGAGGACGCCGCCTCGCTCGTCTTCGAAGCCAGCGACGTGCTGAAGCGAATCGAGCGGAACGGCGACCTCTTCGCTCCGGTGCTCGAGCTGAGGCAGAAGCTGCCCCAGCTCTGAGCACCGCGCTACCCGCCTAGCTGAGCAACCAGGGGAACCCCAACAAGGGGCCCGGGGCTATGGCTTCGCTCCAACCGCCTTCTATGTAAAGCGGCCCGACCGCGGGCCCGAGGAGGAACCCACCCCCAACCTGGTTTGCTTTCGAGAAGGTCCTGGGCTGGGAGATCCGTTCGACACCATCGATTCGCGAGGCAAAGCTGCCGTTGAATTCCCACGTAAATGGCGCTATCGAGCATTCTGCGCCCTGGATTTCAACCTTCAGGCCTTTGCCTGCGAGAGTGCTGTACACCTCGAAGGTCGTCGGTTTCCCTTCGAATGTGACTTCGGCCACTTTGGTGGACACAGTGGTTTCCACGACGGAATTCATGTGGCACACTTTTGGCACTTTGGTGAACGCGCATTCTTTGAACTGAATCGTCGCCTGGCTGACGCCTCCCACTTCGGCTGTTGCCGACTCAGTCGCGCTGTTGCAGCGCCAACTGAAATTTCCTTCGGTCGCCGACCAGTTGAAGTTGATCGGTTCGCTTGATTTTCCGGAAATCCCCATTTTCCCGCCTTGTTTGGAAAGTGGAATTCCTTTGACGGTCCATTCGTGCGCCTGCGCGGTTCCCGCTCCGAGCGCGAGCGTGGCGAGCATGGCCACAGCAAGCGCGGATAGCAGGCGAGCACGAGGCTTCCTCCGGGTCACTGGCATCTCTTCCTCCCTCTCCCGGGTTCCCGCCCAGGATATAAACGGACTGGTTTCTTGAACCTAACAGCCCGATTGAGAAAGGCCAGCCCTTTCGGACGATTGGCCTAGAGTGGCTGGCGGACTACCGGCTTGCGGGTCGCCTTGACCTCGTCGAGGCGGCGGACCGGGGTCGTGTAGGGGGCCTGCTTGGCGCGCTCGGGGTCGCCCTCGGCCTCGGCGAGGATCTGCTCGATCGCCTCGGCGAAGCCGTCGAGGCTCTCCTTGGTCTCGGTCTCGGTCGGCTCGATCATCAGCGCCTCCTCGACCAGCAGCGGGAAGTAGACGGTCGGCGGGTGGAAGCCGAAGTCGAGCAGGCGCTTGGCGAGGTCGAGCGTGGCCAGGCCGAGCTCCCGCTTCATCGGCTTGCCGGAGAGGACGAACTCGTGCATGCAGTGGCGGTCGAAGGCGATCGGAAGGCGATCGCCGGCGCGGCCCTCGGCGAGGCGTGCCTTGAGGTAGTTGGCGTTCAGCACCGCGGTCTCCGAGGCCTCGGCGAGGCCGTCGCCGCCGAGGCTGAGGATGTAGGCGTAGGAGCGGACGAAGACGCCGAAGTTGCCCTGGAAGCCGCGCAGGCGGCCAATCGACCTGGGCCGCTCGTGGTCCAGGTCGAAGCTCGGGCCACCGCCATTGTTGCTCTCGCGGCGCACCACCTGCGGCCGCGGCAAGAAGGGCTCGATTCGCTCCGAGACCGCGATCGGGCCGGCGCCAGGGCCACCGCCGCCGTGCGGCTGGCTGAAGGACTTGTGCAGGTTGACATGGACGATGTCGAAGCCCATGTCGCCTGGGCGCGAGTGGCCCATCACCGCGTTGAGGTTGGCGCCGTCGTAGTAGAGCGTCCCCCCCGCTTTGTGAATCAGCCCGGCGATCTCGGCGATGTTCTCGTCGAAGAGCCCGAGCGTGTTGGGGTTGGTCAGCATCAGGCAGGCGACCTGGTCGGGGTCCGCGTCGATCTTCGCCCGCAGGTCATCCATCTCGACCCCGCCGCGCTCGTTGGTGGCGACCTTGACCACCTCGTAGCCGGCCATCGTCACCGAGGCCGGGTTGGTGCCGTGCGAGGTGTCCGGCGCCAGCACCTTGGTCCGCTCTTCACCGCGGTCGGCGTGGAAGGCGCGGGTCAGCAGCAGGCCGGCGAGCTCACCGTGCGAGCCGGCGGAGGGCTGCAGGCTGACGTGGGGCAGGCCGCAGATCTCACCGAGGCTCTCCTGCAGCAGCCACATCAGCTCCAGCGCACCCTGGGCGCGCTTGGGGTCCTGCGCCGGGTGCAGGCGGGCGTGGCCGGGCAGCGCCGCGACCCGCTCGTTCAAGCGGGGGTTGTGCTTCATCGTGCAGGAGCCGAGCGGGTAGAAGCCGCTGTCGAGGTCGAAGTTGCGGCGCGAGAGCTTGTTGTAGTGGCGGACGATCTCCGGCTCGGCGATCTCCGGCAAGCGCGGCGGCTCGGCGCGCAGGAGATCGGCCGGGATCAGCTCTGCGAGGGGCGGCTCCGGCACTTCGGCATCGGGCAGGACGGCGGCACGCCGTCCCGGCTTCGACTTCTCGTAGATCGTCCGCGCGCGTTCGCGCTGCATCGGCGTCGCGGACTCCATCAGCGGCCCCCCCCGGCCACTGGCGCCTTAGTGGCGCTATTCGACACCAAAGCGCCAATCTCGGCCTGGATCGCGGCGCCAAGCGCCTCGGCGAGGTCGTCGATCTGGGCCTTGGTGCGGCGCTCAGTGATCGCTACCAGCAAGCCGTCCCCGTACTCGGGGTACTCGCGGCCGAGCGGGTAGCCGGCGGCGATGCCGCGCTCGGCACAGCGCTCGAGCACGCGCTCGACCGGAGCGTCGAGGCGGACGGCGAACTCGCGCGCGACCGGCGCGGTGTGCAGCAGCTCGACTCCCTCGACCGCGGCCAGCCGCTCACGGGCGTAGGCGGTGCGGCGAACCAGCAGCTCGCCGAGCTCGCGGAAGCCCTCACGGCCGAGCCAGGCGAGGTGGACCATCGCGCCGAGCGCGTTGAGCGCCTGTGCGGTGCAGATGTTGTGGGTCGCCTTCTCGCGGCGGATGTGCTGCTCGCGGGTCTGCAGGGCGAGGACGAAGCCGCGACGGCCGTCGACGTCGTCGGTTTCGCCGGCGATCCGGCCCGGCATGCGGCGGATCTGCTCCTCAGTCGCGCAGAAGAAGCCGAAGGAGGGACCGCCGAAGTCGAGCCGGTTTCCAAGCGGTTGCCCCTCGCCGAGGGCGATGTCGGCGCCGCACTCGCCGGGTGGCTTGAGCACGCCCAGCGTCATCGGATCGGTGGCGACGACCAGCAGAGCGCCATGCTCCTTCGCCGCCGCGCCCAGCGCCTCGACCTGCTCGACCGCGCCGAGGAAGTTGGGGCTCTGCAGGAAGACCGCAGCGGTCTCACCGTCGACGGCGGCGGCCAGCGCCGCGGCGTCGGTCTCGCCGTCGCGCAGCTCGACCTCGACCAGCTCGGCGCCGTAGCCGACCGCGTAGGTCGCCAGGGTCTCGCGGCTGTGCGGGTGCAGGCCGCGCGAGACGACGAAGCGCTTGCGCTTGGTCGCCGCCATCGCCAGGTAACCGGCGGAGGCGACCGAGGACGGGCCCTCATAGAGGCCGGCGTTGGAGACCGGCAGGCCGGTCAGCTCCGACATCGCGGTCTGGAACTCGAACATCACCTGCAGACCGCCCTGGGAGATCTCCGGTTGGTAGGGCGTGTAGGGCGTGAGGAACTCGGAGCGCTGGGTGATCGCGTCGACGATCGCCGGCACGTAGTGGTCATACATCCCGGCACCGACGAAGCAGACCTGGCTTTCGGCATCCTCGTTGCGCGCCGCCAGCGCCGCCAGCCGCTCGAAGACCTCGGCCTCACTCATCCCCTCCGGCAGCGCCAGTGGACGGCCGAGGCGCAGCGGCTCCGGGATCTGCTCGAAGAGGTCGTCGACCGAGCCGACCCCGATCGCGGCGAGCATCTCCGCCCGGTCGGCGTCGGTGGCTGAGGTGTAGCGGGTCACCCGGCTAAGGCTACGGAAGCGACTGGCGGGGCTTCCTAGCCCTTTTCCAGCATCTTGCGGTATTCGTCGGCGCCGAGCAGGGCGCCGCGCTCCTCCGGCTGGGTCAGCTTGACCTTGACCAGCCAGCCCTCGCCGTAGGGGTCCTCGTTGATCTTCTCCGGCGTGTCTTCGAGCGAGTCGTTGACCTCGACGATCTCGCCCGACATCGGCGCGATCACGTCGGAAACCGCCTTGACCGACTCGACCTCGGCATAGGAGGCGTCTTTGGAGATCGTCGCGCCAACCTCCGGCGCGTCGTAGAAGACGACCTCGCCAAGGCTGTCCTGGGCGTACCAGGTGATCCCGAAGACGGCGTGCTCGTCACCGTCGAGCCGCGCCCAGTCGTGCTGGTCGTGGTAGAGCAGATCGTCTGGGTAGTGCGCGTCGGACAACGTCACTTCTCCTTGCGGTAGAGGGGCTTGGAAGCTATCCGGGCGGGACGATGCTTGCCGCGCACGTCGATCTCGACCTCGGCGCCGGGCTCGGCGAGGTCGGTGCGCAGGTAGGCCATGCCGATGCCGAGCTCGAGCGAGGGCGAGAAGGTGCCCGAGGTGACGGTGCCGACCGGCTCGCCGGCGGCGAGCACCGGGTTGCCTTCGCGCGGGATGCCGGCGCCCTCGATCTTGAACGGCGCCAGCTTCTCGGCCGTGCCATCGCGCCGCGCGCGAGCCACCGCCTCGGCGCCGACGAACCCCGTCGCCTCGGCGCAGCACCAGCCGAGCCCGGCCTCGATCGGGTTGCGCTCGGGGGTCAGGTCGTTGCCGTGCAGGTGGAAGCAGACCTCGAGCCGCAGCGTGTCGCGGGCGCCGAGCCCACAGGGGACGACGCCGGCGTCGAGCAGCTCGGCCCAGATCGCCGGCGCGATCTCGGGATCGATCAGCAGCTCAACCCCGTCCTCGCCGGTGTAGCCGGTGCCGCAGACGAGCGCCGGCCGGTTGCCGATCCGCGCCGTGGAAACCCGCATCCTGGCTGGAAGTGCGATGCCGAGGGCGCCGGTGAGGATCGCCCGCGCGTGCGGGCCCTGCACGGCGAGCATCGCGTAGCGGTCGGCGACGTCGCGCACGGCGACGTCGGAGGCGCGGCTCCAGCGGCCGAGCCAGGCGAGGTCGGCGTCGTGGTTGGCCGAGTTGGTGACGATCAGGTAGCGGTCGCCGCCGAGCCGGTAGGTGAAGAGGTCGTCGAGCACGCCGCCCTCTTCGTTGCAGAGGCAGGAGTACTGGGCACCGCCGATCTCGATCGTCGCCACGTCGTTGGAGAGCACCCGCTGCAGGAAGGCGAGCGCGCCGGGCCCCTCGACCTCGACCTCGCCCATGTGCGAGACGTCGAACATGCCCGCGTGCGTGCGCACCGCCGCGTGCTCCTCGCGGATCCCCTCGTAGGTGACCGGCATCTCCCAGCCGGCAAAGGGCACGAGCTTGGCGCCGAGTTCGGCGTGGCATCCGTAGAGAGGGGTGCGCTTGAGATCAGGCTCGGCCACGCGCGGCAGCGTATTGAAGAGCTGTGCCAAGCTCGTCCCCGCAGATGAGCGCCCAGCCGCACAGCGAGATCCGCCGGGCCCAGGCAGACGACGCGGCAGCCGTGGCGCAACTCCTGCACGACTTCAACAGCGAATACGAGGACTACACCCCAGGCGTCTCAGCGCTCACCGAGCGCCTCGCCGAATTGCTCGGCGAAAACGAGATCACCGTCCTCCTGGCCGGCGACCCGCCAACGGGCTTCGCCCTCTTCCGCCTCCGCCCCTCGCTCTGGGCAAACGCCGGCGACGCCTACCTAGAAGAGCTCTACGTAGTCCCAGCTCAAAGAAGAAAAGGCATCGGCCGAGCTCTTCTAAACGCTGCGATCGACTCTGCTCGCGAAACCGGCGCCAACCACTTCGAGCTGACCACCGGGGAGACAGACAAGGAAGCCCGCGCCCTCTACGAGAGCCGCGGCTTCACGAACCACGAAGGCGCCCCCGACGGCCCCCGAATGCTCTATTACGAGCTGGACCTCTGAAGCTCAGGGCAGGGCGGACGCCAGACGCGCTTGAGCTTCAACGAATGACGGGACGTGCCGAGGGCCGTCGTCAGGCCCTCCCGACGAACTCCCGCGAAGCGGCGGCGGGAGGGCCTGACGACGGCCCCCCACCTCCAGCTCATTCTTTAAGGAACCCCGGAACGTCTATGTCGTCATCCGAGACCCGCAGTTTGCGGATATCAGTGTCCTCAGCCGAAATCCGCGGCCGGCTCTCGTAACGACGCCGCACCCGCTGCGGTGAGCGAGCGAGAAGCTCGAACCCCTCGAAGCCGGTGGCGATGACCGTCACCCGCACCTCGTCTTTCATCGACTGGTCGACGACCGAGCCGAAGATGATGTTGGCGTTGTCGTCGGCCTCGGACTGGACCAGTTGAGCGGCCTCGTTGACCTCGAAGAGGCCGAGGTCCTCGGGCCCGGTGATGTTGAGCAGCATCCCGGTCGCGCCCTTGATCGACTCCTCGATCAGCGGCGAGGTGATCGCCGCCTTGGCGGCGTCGAGGGCGCGGGCCTCGCCGGAGGCGGAGCCGACGCCCATCAGGGCGGAGCCGGCGTCGCGCATGATCGTGCGCACGTCGGCGAAGTCGAGGTTGATCAGGCCGGGGATCGTGATCAGGTCGGTGATGCCCTGCACGCCCTGGCGCAGGATGTCGTCGGCCTGGCGGAAGGCCTCGAGCACGCTGGTGCGCCGCTCGACCGCCTGCAGCAGCTTCTCGTTGGGAACGATGATCAGGGTGTCGACGTTGTTGCGCAGCTTCTCGATTCCCTCGAGCGCCTGCTGCATGCGTCGTTTGCCCTCGAACTCGAAGGGCTTGGTCACGGCGCCGACGGTGAGGGCGCCGATCTCTTCCTTGGCGATCTCGGCAATCACCGGCGCCGAGCCGGTGCCGGTGCCGCCGCCCTCGCCGGCGGTGACGAAGACCATGTCGGCGCCCTTCAGCGCCTCCTTGATCTCGTCGCGACTCTCCGCCGCCGCGCCGGCACCCACCTCGGGGTTGCCGCCGGCGCCGAGGCCGCGGGTCAGCTCCTGGCCAATCGAGAGCTTGATGTCTGCGTCACACGCCTGCAGCGCCTGAGCATCCGTATTGACGGCGACAAACTCGACGCCGCGAATGCCAGCGTCGACCATGCGACTGACGGCATTCGTACCGCCGCCGCCGGCGCCGACCACCTTGATCACCGCTAGGTATGTGGATTCCATCTCCCGATTTCTCCAAGCCCAGTCCCGGTTGGGGCTGGATATGTCCCGGTCCACTAGGACTGGGTGTTGAGTTGAGCCTTCGTACCGTCCGACGCTACAGCAATGCTTGAGAGTTCAAGGGTACGCTGTAACCGCGGAAATTGCGCTCAACGTAGGGTATCGGGCGAGGTCTGTCAAACGGTCGGGCGACATCCTGCAAGGCCAATATCTCAAGTCTTACTTGAGGGTTGTGCCTACCTAACCCTGTGGTTGAGGGTTCATTCGATGGGCGGAAGCGTATGCCCAGAGCCGCCTACCCCCGGGCGCCCCGGAGCGGTCAGGTCTACATAATCAAGCGCGGTTATCGAGGGGTCGGCAAGCACCGCTGCAGCCGAGCGCCACTTGCGCGCCGCGTCGCCGGCGCTGCCAAAGATCAGTTCGATCCCCGAGCTGAGTTCGACCTCCACCCCGCTTTCGCCAAAATTGCTGCCGGCCACGTAAGGGCGCAAGGCCGGGGGCGTGGCGGCAAGAACACGAACCTGTTCGAGCACTGAGCCCTCGACGCGCGGACCTTTGGGCGGTGAGCTGAGTGGCAGCTGGGGCAGCCTGACGTCTTCCGGAAGCGCCAGCCAGGTTAGAACGGTGCCGTCATCGGCCACCGCCACCGCTTCGTCGCCACTGCCAACCACCGCCACCGGGTCGGAGGAGACGAGATGCGGTTCCACCGTCTTGTCGCCAACGATCTTCTGAGCGACGAAAGCGACGACGATCACCGCGAGGATCACGATCACCCACCGGTACAACCCCCGGAACAGCCGGCTCATAGCTCCCAGTCCTTTGGCCACTCGACCTCGCCCAGCACCTGAACCTCCGGCTCGAGCACAACGCCGGTCAGCTCGAACACCCGTCGCCGCCCCGCGGCCATCAGCGCCAGTACGTCGGCGGTCGTCGCCTGCCCGGTGTTCTCAACGAAGTTGGCGTGCTTCTCGGCGAAGCGGGCTTCCCCCTGAGTGAGCCCGCGACAACCGGCCGCCTCCAGCAGCTGTCCGGCACTGCGCCCTTCCGCCTGTGGGTCCTCCGGGTTCTTGAAGGTCGAACCGAAGGTCTTGATCCCCGATGGCTGGGCCTCGCGGCGCTTGCCGCGCATCTCGTTGAGGCGGGCCCGGATCGTCGCCGGATCGTCGGGGCGGAGCGTGAAGGCGACGCGCGAGACGACCTCACCCGCAGTCAGGTTGGAGCTGCGATAGGCGAAGCCGAGCGAGTCCGGCGTGCGGCGTTCGCGGCCCTTTGCCGTGAAGACGTCGACCCAGGCGAGCACCTCGGCGAGCTGGCCGCCATAGGCGTTGGCGTTCATCTTCACCGCACCGCCCGCGGTGCCGGGGATGTTGACGCCGAATTCGATCCCCGCGAGACCCCAGCCAGCGGCCTTGGCCGAAGCCGAGGGAAAGCGAGCGCCGCCGCCGCAAACCATCCCCTCGTCCTCACGCTCGATCGTCGCGAGCTCGCGATCGAGCTTTAGTGCGAGCCCGCGGAAGCCGGAGTCGGCGACGAGCAGATTTGAGCCCGAACCAATCACCCCGAGAGGAAGTCCTTCATCCGCGGCCCAGATCAGCACCGCGACCAGCTCCCCCTCGTTTCCGGGCCGGGCGAAGAAGTCGGCGTCGCCGCCAGCGCGAACCGTCGTCAGGCGGGCTAGGGGAAAGTTGCGTTGCACCGCCGCCGGCCGAGGGCTCACCGAGGCACCCCCTCGCTGCTGGCGCCGTCTTCGATCAGCGCCTCGCCGAGTTTGAAGACGTCGCCGGCGCCGATCGTGACCAGCACCTGGTCTGCGATGCCGACGGCCTGGTTTCTGTCCAGGAGGCGAGCCAAGGCATCGACGCTGGGATCGGGGAGCCAGAACACCCGGCGCCCCCCGATCCGCTCGGCCGCGGCCTGCGCCACCTGTAGGCCGCTCACACCGGCGAGCTCGCCGACGGGCTGCTCGCGGGCCGGATACACGTCGAGCACCACCACCTCGTCGGCAAGGGCCAGGGCGGCGCCGAATTCCTCGCCGAAGGCCTTTGTGCGCGAGTAGAGGTGGGGCTGGAAGACAGCAATCAGCCGCCCGGGCCGTTGTTCGCGCAGGGCCGAGAGCGCGGCCCGGACCTCGGTCGGGTGGTGGGCGTAGTCGTCATATACGCGGACGCCGGCGCGGGCGCCCTTCAGCTCGAGGCGGCGCTTCACCCCTGGGAAGTCAGCGAGGGTCGCGGCGACCTTGGCCGGCTCGAATCCCGCAGCCGCGGCGGCTAGGACCGCGGCGCGGGCGTTGAGCAGGTTGTGCTGCCCGGGCACGGCGAGCTCGATCTCCAGGTCCGCGTCCTCCGGACGAACCACCGCCCGCGCGCCCGCCGTGAACTCGCCGAAGGCGGCGCGCAGCTCGGCGACCGAGCCCCAGCGGCTGTGGTGGTCCATCTCGATGTTGGTGACGACGGCGATCTCGGGCTTCAGGTCGAGAAAGCTGCCGTCGCTCTCGTCGGCCTCGGCGATCACCCACTCCCCCGTTCCCCAGCCGGCATTCGCGGCCGCCTGCCCTGCCCCCAGGCCCGGCACCTCGCCGCCGACGAAGAAGGCCGGGTCAACGCCGAGCTGGCGCAGGGCCCAGACCAGCATCGCGGTCGTCGTCGTCTTGCCGTGGGTGCCGGCGACCGCGATCAGGCGCTTCTCGGCGCAGAGCTCGGCCAGCAGGGCGCCGCGGTGGATCGGCTCGACGCCGCGCTCACGGGCCAGCGCCAGCTCCGGGTTGTCCTCGCCGATCGCGGTCGAGACGACCACCTCGGCGCCCTCCGGCAGGTTGGCAGCGTCGTGGCCGACGATCGGATCGAGCCCCGCCCCGCGCAGTCGCTCCATATAAGAGGAGTCGCTGCGGTCACTGCCGGTAACGCTCGCGCCGAGCTCGGCACAGACCAGCGCCAGCCCGCTCATCCCGGCGCCGCCAATCCCGATGAAGTGCAGCCGACGTGAGGACCAGTCAGCCATCGGTGCGCCTTTTGCTCCCCGCGGGTGCATAAGGCGCACCGGAAGCACCACCGGCCGCGGCCAGGACCTCGTCGGCAATTTTGCGCGCCGCGTCAGGCTTCGCCAGGGAAGCTGAAGCAGCGGACATTGCGGCTAGGCGTGTCTCGTCCGTAAAAAGAGATGAGACGCGGCCGCCGAGGAGCGACGCACTCAGCGCATCGTCCTCGATCGTCTCCGCCGCCCCCGCCCCACTCATCCAGGCCGCGTTCGCCGCCTGATGGTCGGCCGTTGCATATGGATAGGGGACGAGGATCGCCGGGCGGCCGGCCGCGACCACCTCGAAGATCGAGCCGCCGGAGCGGGCCAGGACCAGGTCGCAGGCGGCAAGCACATCGCCGAGGTCCGGCTCGTAGGGGAGCAGCGTGTAGTCCTCGGCGTGGGATGCCGCGGCGAGCCGCCGCTCCAGCTCCTCATGGTCGCGGCGACCACTGAGGTGGATGACGTGGAAGTCACGGCTGAACTCGGCGTCGAGCCCGCCGGATCCGGTCTCGGCGAGGGCTTCGATCGCGGCCCGGTTGATCGAGCGCGCGCCCTGGCTGCCACCCATCACCAATAGGCAATGCGCCCCGGGGGAGATGCCGAAGCGGCGCCGCGCTGCCTCCCGGTCCGCAGCCAGGATCGCTGCTGGCACCGGTCGCCCGGTGACGAGATAGGGATCTCCTTCGCGACCCTCGATCGGAAAGGCAAGGCAGACCCGGCGAGCCCGTCCCGCCAACAAGCGATTGGCGAGACCAAGGTGGCTGTCGGCCTCGGTCAGGACCAGCGGGGTCCGGGTGGACACGGCGGCGAGACCCGCCGGACCGGCGACGTAGCCGCCGCCGCCGAGGACTACATCAGCCTCGCGACTGCGCAGGGCGCGCCGCGCCGCCGCCACCGCCCCGGTGGCCTCCCCCACCGCGACAGCAGCCCGAAGCGGATTGCGGCGATCTATCCCCCGCACCTTGAGGAAATCGATCTCATAGCCGGCGGCCGGCACCAGCTCGGCCTCGATCCGCTCCCTGGTGCCGAGGAAGGAGACGACGGCGCCGCTAGCCCGAAGCTCGTCGGCGACGGCCATCGCTGGCACGACGTGGCCTGCGGTTCCCCCCGCTGCCACTACGACTCTGGGCGCTTTTTCCACGGCTCGTTTTGCTCCTTTTGCGGGCAGGCGCGCGCCCGCCCTCGACGACGCGCAGTTTGCCAGCGCCAGAGGCGCGACCCGGCCGCGCCGCGGCGGTTGCCCTTCCCCCGCGGGCTACGTTGAGGATCAGCCCCACCGCAAAGAGCGTCGCCATCAGGCTGCTGTTGCCGTAGGAGACGAAGGGCAGCGGCACGCCGGTCAGCGGCGCCAGGCCCATCACGGCGAAGAGGTTGATCGTCGCCTGCACCAGGATCAGCGAGGTGAGGCCGGAGACGAGCAGCTTGCTGTAGCGGTCCTTGGCTTTCTGCGCCACGCGCAGGCCGGCATAGCCGAGCAGACCGAAGAGGCCGACGACGCCGAGGATGCCGACCATGCCCAGCTCCTCGCCGATCACGGCGGAGATCATGTCGGTGTGGGCCTCGGGCAGGAAGCCCGCCTTTGCCACGCCGTTGCCGATGCCGACGCCGAAGAGGCCGCCAGAGCCGAGCGCGATCTTGGCCTGGGCCGCTTGGAACCCAGCGCCGGCGGCGTCAGCGCCTGGATGCAGGAAGCCGGTCAGACGGGCCATGCGGTAGGGCTCGACCACGGTCAGCAGCAGGGCGAGGCCACCGAGGACGAGGGCGATCTTGCCGAGGTCGACCGGGCGGGCGCCGGCGGCGATCAGCGTTGCGGCGACCGAGAAGGCGATCACCATCGTCGTGCCCATGTCGGGCTCGGCCATGACCAGCAGGCAGGCGGTGCCGACGACGAGCAGGAAGGGCATCAGCCCTTGCAGCGAGCGCACCCGTTTCGGTTCGCGGGCGAGCAGGTCGGCGCCGTAGAGGATCAGGGCAACCTTGGCCAGCTCCGAGGGCTGGAACTGCAACGAGCCGGGGCCGATCCAACGGCTGGCGCCGTTGGCGCTGGAGCCGGCAACGAGGACGACAAGGAGGAGGAAGAGCGAGGCGACGAGCAGGCCCGGCGTGAGGCGGCGGATCGCGGTCAGGCCGTGGCGGGCGCTGAGGTGCATCACCAGCAGGCCGAAGGCGCCGAAGATCAGCGTGCGCTTGAGGTAGAAGGCGCTCTCGGCGAGGTTGCCGTTGCTGAGGATCTGGGTGGTCGAGCTGGCCGAGAAGACCATCACCGCGCCGAGCGCGAGCAGACACAGGGTGGCGGTGAGCAGCAGGTTGTACTCAGTCGAGGGGGACGCGGAGCGGGAGCGCTTCTTCTTGCCCTTGGCCTTCTTCGTCTTCTTGCCGGCGACGAAGCCGCCGAGTGAGAGGGCGCGAGCGCTCACGCCAGCTCCGCGACGATCTGGCGAAAGCGCTCGCCGCGCTGTTCGAAGTTCTCGAAGGCGTCGAAGCTGGCGCAGGCGGGCGAGAGCAGCACGGTCTCGCCGGGCTGGGCGGCGTGAGCGGCGAGGCGCACCGCTTCTTCCAGGTCCTCGCAGAGGTGCAGCTCGACGCCGGCCGCGATTGCCGGGGCGAGGGCCTCGGCGAGGCGACCGGCCGAGGCGCCGGTGAGGTAACAGGCGCTGCAGCGCTCGCGGACCGGGTCAAGCAGCGGCGCGTAGGACTCGCCCTTCTCGCTGCCACCGAGGATCGCCCGCACCCCGCCCTCGAAGGCACGCAGGCCGACTGTGGCCGAGGCGACGTTGGTCGCCTTGGAGTCGTTGACGAAGCGCACGCCGCCGAGCTCGGCCACCTGCTCGAGCCGGTGCGGTACACCGGCAAAGCTGCGCAGGCCCTCGCGCACCGCCTCGCGATCGAGCCCCATCGAGAGCGCCGCAGCGGCAGCGGCCATCGCGTTCTCGACGTTGTGCTCGCCGAAGAGACCGAGTTCGGAGACCGCTAGCAACGGCTCGCCGTCGTAGAAAATCGTTCCCTCGGCGACGGCGACTTCGCATTCGGGGGCGGCACCGTGGCAGAAGGCGATGCGGCGCCCACAACCGCCGAGGTCGACGCCGGCCAGCTCGGGGTCGTCGGCGTTGTAAACCGCAACGTCGTCGTTGCCCTGGTTGGCGAAGATCTGCAGCTTGGCGGCGAGGTAGTCCTCGAGCGTGCCGTGCCGGTCGAGGTGGTCCGGGGCGAGGTTGAGGAAGACCGCGCACTCGGGAGCGAAGGCGACGCTGTCCTCCAACTGAAAGCTCGATGCCTCGCAGATCACCGTCGCGTCCGGCTCGATCTCGCCCGCGAGCGAGGAGAGCGGCGTGCCGACGTTGCCGGCCACGGCAACCGGCTCAGCGGCGGAGCGGTAGATGTGACCAAGCAGCTCCACCGTGGTCGTCTTCCCGTTCGTGCCGGTCACCGCGACAAAGCGATTGGGAATCGCCCGCCAGGCGAGCTCCAGCTCCCCGACCACGTCGATCCCCCGCTCCAAAGCGGCCGCGATCACCGGCGCCTCCCGCGGCACACCCGGGCTCTTGACCACCGTCCGCACCCCCTCGAGGAGCGCAATCCCATCTGCATCCAGGACGACTTCGACACCGACCCCCCGCAGTCCTGCCGCCCCATCCGGAAACCCCGAATCGACCGCAACGACGTCCTCGCCCCGAGCGGCGAGCAACCGCGCGGCGGCCTGGCCGGATCGCGCCAACCCGACGACCAGGAACGGCCCGCCGGGAAACGGCGGCCGCATCTCCTTTGGTGGCGGAATGCTCATCAGGACTTCTTCGATCCCCCCGATGCCGACCCTGTAATCGCTGACTTCATCTTTTGGCGCCCTATGGGCACCAAAAACACAAAGTCAGCGCGGGGATTTGAGCCTGTAGAGGACGTGAGGGCGCTGAGGATGGCCTGGAGGCAGGCTGGGGTGTTCGAAGTCGTCGGCCGCGTCGTGGCTCATCCCGAGTCGCTCCATCACTGCCCGCGAGCGCCGGTTCGCCACGGTCGTGAGCGAGACGATCTCGTCCAGCCCATCCTCCTTGAAGCCAAACTCGAGCGCCCCTCGCGCAGCCTCCGTCGCATAGCCATGGCCCCAAGCCGAGCGAGCCAACCGCCAACCAACCTCCACAGCCGGCATGAAGTGTGCCTCGAACCCAGGCGCGGCCAGACCGGTGAAGCCAATGAACTCTTCGGAAGCTCGCACTTCGACCGCCCAGAGAAAAAACCCGTTTTCCGCAAAGCCAGCCTCGATCCGCTCAACCAACTCATCGCTCTCCCGCCGTGTCAGCAACTCAGGAAAGTGCTCCATGACCTCCGGATCAGCATTCATCGCCGCAAACGGCTCGAGATCGGACTCCCGCCACCTCCGCAGCTCCAGCCGAGGAGTCGCGAGCGCTGGCCATGGGCGTCCGGTGCCCCCTTCCAAAACACTCAAGCGCGGCTCCTGCCGCGCGTTTTGGAAGGGGGCACCGGACGCCCTTTCACCGCTACCGCCCGATGCTCTGCTGGTACAGCGTGAACCCAATCCCCGAGCAAACAGCAGCGACGATCCAGAACCGCAACATGATCTTGGTCTCCGACCAAGCCATCATCTCGAAGTGATGGTGCAGCGGCGCCATCAGCAGGACGCGGCGGCGGAAGGTTTTGAAGGAGAAGACCTGGATCGCCACCGAGAGCGCCTCGATCACGAAGATGCCGCCGATGATGACCAGCAGCACCTCGGTCTGGGTCATCACCGCGAGAGCGCCAATTGCGCCCCCCAATCCGAGTGAACCGGTGTCCCCCATGAATATCGACGCCGGGAAGGCGTTGTACCAGAGGAATCCGATGCAGGCACCGACCAAACAAGCCGAGAGCAGGGCGAGGTTCTGCTGCTCATTGGTGACGAAGGCGATCGCCGTGTAGGCGAGCAGGACGATCGCGCAGGAGCCGGCGGCGAGGCCGTCGAGGCCGTCGGTGAGGTTGACCCCGTTGGAGGTTCCACCGATGACGAGAAAGACGAGGACGAAGTAGAGGACCGGGCCAAGGTCGATCGAGGCGCCGCCGATGCGAAAGTAGAGAATCGGCTCGAGGCCAACCTCGTGGCGGGCGACCCACCAGAGGCCAAAGGCGAGGAAGAGCTGCAAGAGGATCTTCCAGCGGGCCGAGAGGCCGAGCGAGCGGCGCTTGACGATCTTGATGAAGTCGTCGGCGAAGCCGATCGCCGCGCACCCCATCGCCACCCCGAAGACGGCCATGCTCTGCGCATCGCGATCAGAGAGCACGAGGTAGGGCACGCAGATCGAGGCGAAGATGATCAGGCCGCCCATCGTCGGCGTGCCCGCCTTGGCGTGGTGCTCCTGCGGACCGTCCTCGCGGATGTGCTGGCCGAACTCCTTGACCCGCAGGTACTCGATGAACTTAGGGCCGAGGAAGATGCAGATCAGCATCGCCGCCATGCCGGCGATCAACACTTCACCCATCGAGCAGCGCCCCCAGCGTCTCGGCCACGGCCTCGAGGCCAGCGGAGCGTGAGCCCTTGACCAGGATCGTGTCGCCGGGTTCAGCTTGGGCGGCGAGCCATTCGGCGGCCTCCTCGGGCGTGCCCAGCAACTCGTCCGGCCCGTAATCGCGAGCCGGCTCACCGACGCCGATCAGTAGGTCGATGCCGGCGGCACGGGCGCTCTCGCCGACCTCGCGGTGGTAGCCGGCGGCGTCAGGGCCGAGCTCGGCCATCTCGCCCAGAACCGCGATCCGTCGTTCCCCCTCGAGCGAAGCGAGGTGGGTGAGCGCAGCGCTCATCGAGACCGGGTTGGCGTTGTAGCAGTCGTTCACAAGGACGATTCCGTCGCCCATCTCGAGGCGCTCGCCCCGAAAGCGTGAGAAGCCTATGTTCGCAGCGCGGTCGGCCATCTCGGCAAGCGGCGCGCCCAGCGCCACGCCGGCCGCGACGGCAGCCAGTGCGTTCTCGAGGTTGTGCGCCTCGGAGAAGGGAAACTGGAAGGCTTGGCGCCCGGCAGGCGTCTCGATCAATGCCTCGGTAACGCCGTCCGAGATCCGGCTCTGGACCGCGAAGACCTCGCCGCCGGCGCCGAAGCGCAGCAGCCGCGGCGCCGCGGCCAGGTGCGGCTCCAGCTTGCCGGCGTCGGCCGGTACGACCGCGGTTCCATCGGCCGGCAGCGCCGCCAGGACCTCGGCCTTCGCCGCCGCGATCGCCTCGACCGAGCCGAGCAGCTCGACGTGGACCGGGCCGACGTTGGTGATCACCGCGACTTCGGGCTCGGCGATCGCGGCCAACTCGGCGATCTGGCCGGCGCCGCGCATCGCCATCTCCAAGACCAGGATCTCCGTGTCGTCGGGTGCTTCCAGCACGGTCAGCGGCAGCCCGATCTCGGTGTTGAGGTTCTCGCGGTTGGCGTGCACGCGCCCTGGCATAAGCGCCCGGGCGATGTCCTTGACCGAGGTCTTGCCCACCGAGCCGGTAACGCCGACGACGCGGACGCCGAGCTCCCGCCGCCAGGCTCGAGCGAGCGCCTGCAGGGCGGCGAGCGGGTCCGCGGCGGCGAAGACCCAGGCGCCTAGGCCGGCATCGCCCGCTCCAGTAGCCGAGGACATCTTCGACGCCATCTCCGGGTCGACGACAACTCCCCAGGCGCCGGCTTCGATCGCCGCCGCGGCGAACTCGCCGCCGTTGACGCGCTCGCCGGGGAGGCCGAAGAAGAGGTCGCCGGGCCCGGTCTCGCCGGAGCCGATCGTCGCTCGGACCGGCGCGCCGGCCTCCCCGCGCGCCACGACCTCAGCGCCACAGGCAGCGGCAATCTGCTCCGCATCGAGCCTCAAAGCCGGCGCAGCTCCGCGCGGGCGACCTCGCGGTCGTCGAAGGGCAGCTTGCGACCCTCGGCGAACTCCTGGCCCTGCTCGTGCCCCTTGCCCGCGATCACCACCGTGTCACCGGGCCGTGCTTGCCCCAGCGCCAGCGCGATCGCGGCCTGCCGGTCGGGCTCGACCTCGACGTTGGCGCCGTTCTCGACCCCGCCGAGGATCTCGGCGATGATCGCCTCGGGGTCCTCGGAGCGCGGGTTGTCGGAGGTGACGATTGCCAGGTCCGAGAGCGCGGCCCCGGCCCGCCCCATCTTCGGCCGCTTGTCGCGGTCACGGTCGCCGCCGGCACCGAAGACCGCCAGCACCCGCCCCTCGCTCAGCCGCCGCGCTGCCCGCAGCACGTTCTCCAGCGAGTCCGGCGTGTGCGCGTAGTCGACCAGGACAGCGAAGTCCTGCCCCTCGTCGATCGGCTCGAACCGCCCCGGCACCCGCTCCGCTCGCCCCAGGCCCGCCGCCGAGTCCTCAGCCGAGACACCAAGCTCCCGAGCGGCGGCAAAGGCGCCGAGCGCGTTGGAAACGTTGAAGTGGCCGGGCAGCAGCGTCCGCACAGCCGTCCCACCGACCGAGAAGGCCGCCCCGCCGGCATCGAAGGAGACATCCGTCGCCACGAAGTCCGCGTTGACCCCCTCGGCGGAGAAGGCCACGCAATCGAATTCCGCCGCCAGGCGCCGCCCGTACTCGTCGTCGGCATTGACGACCGCCGCCCCCGGCCCCATCTCGAAGAGCAGCCGCTTGGCCCGGAAGTAGTCCTCCATGTCGGCATGAAAGTCGAGGTGATCCTGGGTCAGGTTCGTGAACAGCGCCAGCTCAAAATGAATCGAGTCGGCCCGGTGCAACGCCAGCGCGTGCGAGGAAACCTCCATCACACAGGCCTTGTCACCCGCCTCCAGCATCCGCCTGAACGTCCCCTGCAGATCAACCGCCTCCGGCGTAGTCCGCTCAACCTCCTCCTCCACCCCACCAACAACCTGCCGCACCGTGCCGAGCAAACCGGTCTGGATGCCGGCCGCCTCCAAGATCTCGCGCAGCAAAAACGCAGTCGTGGTCTTCCCATTGGTCCCCGTCACCCCAACAACCCGCAGCTCCCCCGTCGGATCCCCCCAAAACCGAGCCGCCAAAGGCGCCATAGCCGCCCGCGCATCCGGAACCACCACCTGCGCCACATCAACCTCCAACTCCCGCTCCACCACCAGCGCCACGGCGCCAGCCCCCACGGCGCCCGCAGCAAACTCATGCCCATCGACCTTCTCCCCCGGCACGCAGAAAAACAGCGCCCCGGGCCCCACTTTTCGGCTGTCGTAAGCCAAAGACTCAACATCTACGGCGGAATCCCCAACGATTCGGGCCTCAGGAATCTCCGCGACGAGCGCTGCCAATCTCACCTGCCGGATTCTAGGTAGGGCGTCGGGCACCCCTGCCCAAAACACTCAAGCGAGGCCCCTGCCGAGCGTTTTGGGCAGGGGTGCCCGACGCCCCCACCTCTATTCCGCCGGCACCCCGAGATATGGAAGAGCAAACGCCGCGATCTTGCCAAACGCCGGAGCCGCCACCGACCCGCCGTAGATTTCCCCTTGCGGCTCATCCACAATCACCGAAACCAACAGCTGCGGATCCTGCGCCGGCGCAAACCCGATAAACGAAGCGATGTACTTGGTCTCGGAGTAAGTCCCGTTTTCCGCCACCTGCGCGGTCCCCGTCTTTCCCGCCAGCTTGTAGCCAGGCACGCTTACCGCCGAGGCCGTACCACCGGCTTCCAGCACCCCCTCGAGCATTTCCCGCACCTGCGCCGCCACGCCCGAGTCGATCACGCGGTGGCCCTTCGGCTCGTGCACGGTTTCGTCGCCGACCTTCTCGATCAGCTGTGGTTGGCGCAGGATGCCGCCGTTGGCGATCGCCTGGTAGCCGGCCATCATCTGCATCGGTGTCACCCCAAGGCCCTGGCCCATCGGCAGGTTGCCCATGGTCGAGCCGGAGTACTCGTCCAGCTTCGGCACTAGGCCCTGTTCCTCGTCGGGGTACTGGACCCCGGTCGGCCGGCCGAAGCCGAAACGGTCGATCCACTTGCTGAATCGCTCCGCCCCCAGCTTGAGGCCGATCGTGACGGCGCCGACGTTGGAGGACTGGGCGAGGATCTGCGCCACGGTGAGCGACACCGGCGGCCGCGCCTCAGCGTCTTCGATGATCCGGTCGGCCACGTGCAGCTGCGAGGGCAGGTAAAAGGACGTTTCCGGCGTCACTTCTTTTTCCTCCAGCGCCGCGGCGACGGTGAACGCCTTGAAGGTCGAGCCGGGCTCATAAGTGAAGCCGGTGGCGCGGTTCAAGAGGTCTTCCGGGCTGGCGCTGGAGAGGTCACTGAGGTCAACCGGCGGCCAGTTGGCCATCGCCAGGACCTGCGAGTTGCGCGGGTTCATCACGATTGCGGTGGCGCCCTTGGGCGCGTAGGTTTCGCCGACTTCGGCCAGCACTTCCTCGGTCTTCTGCTCGATCGCGGGATCGAGCGTGAGCTGGATGTTTTCCCCGTCTTCGGCTTCCTGCGCGGTTTCCAGCCGGATCGGTTCGCCGCTCGCGTCGGTGACGATGCGGCGTTCGCCGTCGGTGCCGCGCAGCACGTCTTCCTCGCCCCGTTCGAGCCCAGTGAGGCCTTCGTTTTCGGTGCCGACCGCGCCAATCACTTGCGCCGCCAGCTCGCCCTGCGGGTAGATGCGGCGGCTGTCGGGGTCCTGGCCGATCCCCTGAAGGTGGAGCCTTTCGATCCGCTTCGCGGTCGGCAACTCGACCTGTTTGGCCAGCACCGAGTAGGTCGTTTCAGCGGTCACCGCGCCCAGCACCTTGCGCTCGTCGAGGCCGAGGATCGGCGCCAGTTTTTCCGCCGCCAGGGCGGGCTTGCTGACTTCCGGTGGCACGGCGAAGATCGTCGCCGTGTCTTCGGAGGCGGCGAGGGCGTTGCCGCGGCGATCGAGCACGCTGCCGCGCAGGCTGGGCAGGGCGACCGATTCGGTCTGCTGGCTGATCGCCTCGGAGGCAAGCTTCGCGCCCTGCACACCCTGCAGCCAGAAGGCGCGGGCGCCGACTACAACGAAGCAAAAGAGGAAACCGGCGAAGAGGAGGCCGATCCTTCGCTCGATCACCTTCACGCGGCAGACCCCTAGTAGCCCGAAGCCGCCGCGGCGAGCCGCTGGGCAGCGATCGCCACGTCCTGCTTGGACGCCTGCAGGTAACTGGCCCCGTCAGAGGCGACGGCGACGAGGCCAAGGCCGGCGGCTTCGTGGCGCACGCGAGCCGAGCCGTAAAGACGCGCGGTTCGGCCACCCAGCAGCGAGTTCTCCTCTTCCAGCGCGGTGATGTTGCGCTCGACGTGGCCGGCGGTGGCGGAGAGGCTGAGAGTGACCACGTTGACCCCGACGATCCCGACCAGCAGCACGCCGAGCACGGCGATCCAGGCGCGGCCGCGGGTCATCCGCACCATCAGGCTCGAGTCGGGAAGCTGGCGGACCGCAGTGGCGGCGCCGGCCGCGATCGGGATCAGCTGGCCGCCGGGGCGGCGACTGGGAGCTTTGCGGCGGGTCGGCGCCTTGCGCGCGGGAGCTTTGCGGGCCGGGGCCGCCGTGGGGGCGGCCTTGACCGGCCGCGGTTTGCGGCGCGGAGGAGCGGCAACAGCCCCCTGACGCACGGTCGCCGCCTCCATCAGGCCACCGCCTCGGCCGGCTCGGCGATCTTCATCGAGACGCGCAGGTGGGCGCTCTTGGAGCGCGGGTTGGTCGCGACCTCCTCCGGGCCGGGTGCGACGGCGCGACGGGTCAGCGGCTCGGCTTCGGGCTCGCGACCACAGACGCAGACCGGTAGCTCCGGCGGGCAGACGCAACCCTTGGCGCGCTCGGCGAGGAACTGCTTGACGCGCCGGTCCTCGAGCGAGTGGAAGGAGATCGCCGCGAGGCGGCCGCCGACCGGCAGCATGCCCCAGGCGGTCGGCAGCGCGTCCTCGAGCGAGTCGAGCTCGCCGTTGACGGCGATCCGGATCGCCTGGAAGCTGCGCTTGGCCGGGTGCCCGCCGCCGAAACGGGCCGAGGCCGGCATGCCGGCTTTGATCGCGTCGACCAGCTCGGAAGTCGTCGAGAGCGGACGGCGGCGAGTGATCTCGCGGGCGATCCCGCCGGCGTAGCGCTCCTCGCCGAAGCGGCGCAGCGCCTGCGCCAGGCGCGACTCCGGCCACTCGTTGACGATGTCGGCGGCGCTCAGCTGCTGGCGGGTGTCCATGCGCATGTCGAGGGGGGCGTCGTAGGAATAAGAGAAGCCCCGCTCCCAGGCATCGACCTGCATCGAGGACATTCCGAGGTCCATGTAGACCATCTCTGGACGCATGCCTTCGCCGTACATGGCACGGAGACCTGCTGCAAAGTCGCTGGAAATGAAGCGGGTCGAGCAGGGCGCCTCGGCGGCGAAGGCTTCGTATCGGGCCAGCGCGCCGGGATCGCGGTCGATGCAGATCAGCGTTCCGTCGGGCCCCAGGGCCTCGGCGAGGAGACGGGCGTGACCGCCGGCGCCGAAGGTGCAGTCGATCGCGGTCTCGCCCGGCTGCGGCGCCAGCAGGTCGACCAGCTCGGCGGCGAGGACGGGTTCGTGTTCGGTTGGCATATAGACAAGGTTTGCGCGAGTTAAGTCTCGGCTGCCCAGGGTCGGGGTTGAGTAGGCACGGCTCGCCATCTCACTCAGGCGCTCCGTTGGCGGCCAGGCCCTCGGCGATCTCCGGCGCCGAGGCGTCGAGCTCGGCCTCCTGCTTGGCCCAGGCCTCGGCGTTCCAGATCTCCAGGTACTCCCCCGTGCCGACGACGACGCAGGGCCCGTTCAGCCCAGCGTGCTCGATCAACGGCTTGGGCACGCGGATGCGGCCGGCGGAGTCGAGCTTCTCGTCGAAGGAGCCGCCGTGGAAGCGACGGCGCAGCTGGCGCGCATCGCGGCCGAAGGGGCTGTGCGGCGAGAGGAAGCGATCGGAGAGCTGCTCGAACTCGGCGGTCGTGTGCATCCAGACGCAGGGGTCGAAGCCCTTGGAGAGAACGATGCCATCGGAGAGGGCGGCCCTGAACCGGGAAGGAACCGTGAGGCGATCCTTTGAATCGAGACTGTGCTCGTAGAGGCCCCGAAATGCCACCGCCGGTTCCTTTCTTTGCGAGCGCTGCGCGTGGACCAGGAAAAGAGTTAGGACCGAGGTGATGAGGTGGGAGGAGCCTCACCACCCCGGTCCTGGGCTTCAACTCGAGCGGCACAGTAACCCACTTTCCCCCACTTTGCAACACGACCCCACAATGCAAGCCCATTTGCAACCCCTGCGTTAGGTTGCCCGCGTGAGCGAGGAGCAGACCGCACCACCGCCCCAGGCGCCCAGCGAGGGACTCCCGGACGACGCCAACGACCTGCGCGGGTTCCACTTCAAGCGCCTGCTCGGCAAGCCGCTCACCTGGATCCTGATCGGGATCGAGGTGGTCGTGATCGGCGTCGTCCTCGCCGTCTACGTCGGCGCGGTGATCGGCGGAGCGGGCGCCGTCGCCGCACTTCTACTCGGCCTCCTAGCCGTCTTCGCGATCGCCGACTCGCGTGCCGAGCAGAGCTTCTTCGAGACCTATGCAACCCAGAACGGCCTGGAACTGGGAGGCCGCAACCCGCTGCCCGAAGCAACCCCGCTGCTGTGCAAGGGCAACGACCGCTACGCCGAGCGCACGCTCTCCGGCCCCTTTGCCGACGACGTCGAGGGCATCCTCGCCCTCTACACCTACGAGGAGGAGAGCACCGACGCCGACGGGGACCGGCAGACCAACTACTACCACTACACGGTCGGCCTGGTCTCGGTGCCCGAGTGCGCCGCGCACGCGCCCCAGCTCTACTGCCGGCGCAAGTCGGGCCTGCGCTCATTGGAGAAGCTCGAGGATGCCTTCCGCTCGACCGAGCGGGTGCACTTGGAGAGCGAGGCGCTCGCCGAGCGCTACGAGATCTTCTCCGGCAAGGAGCAAGACCAGGTCTGGCTACGCCGTCTCTTCTCCCCCACGTTCATCGTCTGGCTCGGCGAGGAAGCGCCGAAGAAGTTCGCCTTCGAGCTCGTCGCTGGCACGCTCTGCTGTTTCGTCAACGGCCACAGGGGGTCGGCCGCTGAGCTCGACATGATCCGCGCCGCCTCGGCAACCGTTGCCCGCCGACTCCTCGAGGAGTCGCAAGAAACAAGTCCTCCTAGCTAAAACCCGACAGCAGCACGTCGGCATTGGCGATCAGCGCCGCGGTGATCATCAGCAGGACCGAGGGGACGAGGATCAGGGCGACGACGAGTTGGATCTTTGGCGCGGCGCGGGCGGCGCGCTCCTCGACAGCGCGGCGTTGGTCACTGCGCAGGGCACTTGACTGGCGGCGCAGCTGCTCCGCCAACGGCGAGCCGTAGCGGCGCGAGCGCTCGATCGCAGCGCAGAGGGTGGCCAGCTCGCTGCCGGGAACCCGATCGCGCAGCGATCGCAGTGCCGCCGGCAGTGGGCGGCCGCAGGAGAGCTCGGCGACGGTCATCCGCAACTCCTCGGCAAGCGGACCGTCGCTGCCACGGGCGAGCTCGGCAAAGCCTGAGGCGGGACCACGACCGGCAGCGGCGGCAACCGCGAGCAGATCACAGGCATCGGGCAGTGCGCCAACCAGGCGTCGCCGGCGCAAGCGGGCGCGACGCTCGAGCAGCGCATCGGGGACGAAGAAGCCTGCCGCGGGTAGTCCAACCGTGACCAGCAATGAGAGGCGGCCGGGCGCCGCGGGTGCAGCCGTCAGCGCGAGGAGCCCTCCTGTTACGGCCCCAGCGCACTTGCCCAAGAGGACCGCGGCCAGTGGCAGGCGCGGCTCGAGCCCAGACCTGGCGATGCGAGCGGGGAGACCGAGACGAAGCGCGGTTCTCGCCAGCCGCCCGCCGCGGTGGGCGAGCCGCGCGCCGAGAGCCGAGGCACTCGCGCTCAGCTCGCGCAGCCCCGCCCAAACCAGCAGGACCGCCACCGCGACCAGGACGCCGGCCAGGCTCACCTGAGCTCCCGCGCCCGTCTCACTCGACCACTAGGGAAAGGCGCCGAATCGCGACGAAGCCGGCAAGCTGGAGCAGGGCGGCGAGCACGAGTAGCAGCGCGGAAGCGGGCGAGCCCAGCACCTTGGCGAGGAAGCCCGGCTGCAACAGCTCGGCGAAGAGAGCGCCGCCGGTCGGCATCGCGACCACGAGCAAACCGGTGAAGCGGGCCTGCGAGGTTGCCGCCTTGGCGTCTTCGGCGACCCGATCTCGCTCCGCCGCTCCCTCGGCGAAGCGACGCAAGAGGCCGGCCAGGTCACCTCCCGCGAGTTGCTGGCTGAGCAGCGCGGCAGCGAGGGCATCGACTCTTGGCGAACGCATCCGCTGGCGCCAAGCGGCGACGGCGTCAGCGGTGGCGGCGCCGAGATCGAGCTCGGCGCCGAGTCGCGCCAGCTCGACCGACGGCGGTCCGTCGAGCGAGGTAGCTGCCGCCGGCAACGAGGCTCGCAGCGAACGCCCAGCCGTCAACGAGTCGGCGACCGCGAGGGCGACGTCGGGCATCGCTCGCTCGACTGCACGACGGTAACGACGGCGTCGCGCCGACAGGACCCAGGCCGCCAGGGCCGGCCCGGCGACCGCGAGCGGCGACGCCAGCTGCACACCGCCGACGAACCAGCCGACTGCGACCATCGCGACGCTGCCGAGCAGGGCGAGGCGGCGGCGCTCGGGGCTCGAGGGCGAGTAGCCCTCGCGACCGGCCCGCTGCAGCGGCTCCAGGGCCCGTTGCAGCCAGCCAACAAGGGCCGGGCTCGCAAGCACCGCCTCGCGAGCCGAGACGGCAAGCAGCCCACCGGCCGCGGCGCCGACCAGCGGAAGAAAGAACCCAGACCCATCACCCACCGCTGCACCCCGGCATGGCGCGAACGGCCGTGGCGCCGGCGACCCGAACCACCTCGGCGACCTCAGCGACCCGGCGCGAGCCGTCGGGCCGCCGCTCGACGTGGACGACGAGGTCGACGCCGCGCTGCACCTGCTCGGCGATCGCCTCGTGCGGCAGACCCACCCCCGCCATCAGTGCCAGGGTCCCCAGGCGGCTGAGCGCGTCGGCAGCCGAGTTGGCGTGCAGGGTCGAGAGCGCGCCCTCGTGGCCGGTGTTGAGCGCGGTGAGCAGGTCCAGCGCCTCCGGGCCGCGCACCTCGCCGATCACGATCCTGTCCGGCCGCATCCGCAAGGCGTTGCGCAGCAGATCGCGGATCGTCACCTCGCCCTTGCCCTCGACGCTGGCCGGGCGGCTCTCCAAGCGCACCACGTGGCGCTGCTGCAGGCGCAGCTCGGCCGCATCCTCGATCGTGACTATCCGCTCGCCGGCGTCGATGAAGCCTGAAAGCGCATTGAGCAGGGTCGTCTTGCCGGCGCCGGTGCCACCGCTGACGAGGATGCTGTGCCGGTCCGCGACCGCCCGCTCGAGCAGCTCGCACTGAGCGGCGCTGAGACTCCCCCGCTCGACCAGCTCCCCTGCCCCTGGCCGAGCGGCGCCGAAACGCCTGATCGAGAGTGCCGGTCCGTCAACCGCCAGCGGCGGGATGACGACGTTGACCCGCGAGCCATCGGCGAGGCGGGCGTCGACCATCGGGCTGAGCTCGTCGATCCGCCGCCCCAGCGGCGCTAGGATGCGCTCGATCGAGTTGCGCAGCTCCTCCTCGCTGGGGAAGCGGACGTCGACCTGCTCGATCCGGCCCGCCCGCTCGACGTAGACCTCGTCGGGCCCGTTGACCATCACCTCCTCGACCGAAGGGTCGGCGAGCAGATCCTCGAGCGGGCCGAGGCCAACGGTGTCGCGAACGATCCTGGTTGCTAGCTCCTCACGGGTGGCTTGACCGAGCAGCGCCGCCTCCTCCTCAACCAAGGCGCGCACCTCATCGGAGAGATCAATCGCAGTGGTGTCACCGCCTGCAGCCGCGACGCGACGTCGCTCGATCAGACGAAAGCGGAGCTCATCGGCCAGTCCGGCCAGGTGGTGTTCTCGCGTCGCCACGGTTCAGGCCTCGGGCAAGAGGGTCAACTTGCGGGCAAAGCTTTCGGCGGCGATCAGGCGCAGCGCCTGCCGCTTGGTCAGCGCCAGGGTCGCCGCCGCGGAGCCACCCGGGCCCGGGCCATCGGCCCCCGGCCCGAGCGCCAGCAACGGCACCGCAGCCGCTGCTACATAAGTACGACCCGGACCACTGCCGCTCGGCTCAGTGGTGACGACGACGTCTACCTTCGTGCCGGCCCCCGCCGCACCCATCGCCAGCAGAGCTTCGGCGCCGCTAACCGCGATTTCGACCGGACGCCTGCTCGACCCGAGCGCGCTAGTCGACCCACTCCGAGATTGCCGAGCCTGCAGCTGGCTCGTCAGTAGATACGAACCCGGCTCGAGCCCTGTCGTCGGCTCCAGGCCAAGCGCTTCCCGCGGGTCGCGCAGAGCCCCAGCGGGCACGAACCGTGTGGGGACTCGGCGCACCTCCAGCCCGCCGGAGATATCGACGGGCTTCAGAACGCTCTTCGCCTCCAGGCTCTTGGTCGCGACCACGACCTGGCGCAAAGGCCCGTAGCCGCTCGCCACCCGTGAGCCGTAGCTGTCGGCGATGCCGGCTGCCACGGCAGCGGTGAAGAGGGCGAGTCCGAGAAAGGCGAGGGCCCGGGTGCGACGACTCACGCTGCCCGCCCGGTTCCTGCTTCAGCCAGCGGCAGCTCGAGCACCGCGCGCGATCCCCGCTCCGAGTGGCGGAGGGCAAAGCGACCGTCGTGGTCAGCCGCAACTCGCCGGACCACGCCGAGACCGTGCCCGCGATGGTGGCGCCCCGAGAGCCGGGAAATCATCTGGGCTGGGCCGCTGCGCCGCGAGCGCGGCCGCGTCGCGCGCCCAGAGTCGACCACGGCGATCCGCAAGCGCCCTTCGAGCCGCCTGCCGGCAACGACGATCGTCGGGCCGCCGTGCTCGATCGCGTTGACGATCAGGTTGTCGAGCGCCTGGGCGAGGGCGCTGCGGTCCCCGCTGACCAGTGCCTCGCCGGCGTTCCAGCGCAGCTCGAGCGAGCCTTCCGCGACCCGGACGCGCGCCTGCCAGCGGGCAACGGCCGAGCGAGCCAGACCGGCGACGTCAACCGGGCCCAGCGCGGGCACCAGCGGCCCACCGTTGATCTCGCGATCGAGGCGCTCGAGCGCCGCAGCGGCAAGCTCGATCGGCTCCCCGTCAGCGGTCGAGCCGCCGAACCGCGGGCCGGTCGCCAGGGCCACTGCCTGCAGCGGCCGCCGCAGCTCGTGCAGCGCCTCATTGAGGGCGCTGCGGCGCCGGCCGGCACGCAGGCTCTGCGCCGCGACCGCGGCAGCCATGGAAAGCACGAGGGGCCAGCCGGCGACGATCTGGACCAGCTCGGTCATCCGTCGATCAAGCGGTAGCCGTAGCCCCAGCAGTTGATCACGTAGCGGCCGTTCTCCGGATCGAGTTTGCGCCGCAGGCGACTGGCATGTGAATCGAGTGTCCGCGTCCGCGCCGGGCTCCGGTACCCCCAGACCGCTTCGAGCAGCTCGCGCTTGGTGAAGACCCGCGAAGGCTCACCGGCAAGTACGCGCAGCAGGCCGAACTCCTTGTTTGAGAGCACCACCTCGCGCTCGCCGACCCAGGCCTTGCGCCGCGTCGGGTCGACGACGATGTCGCCAACGCGAAGTGGCCCCTGGCGCTCTCCCGACCCGCGTCGTAGGACGGCGCCGATGCGGGCGCGGAGCTCCGGGTAGAAGAGCGGCTTGACGAGAAAATCGTCCGCGCCCGTCTCCAGTCCCCGCACCCGGTCCTCGTCGGAGCCGTGGCCGGTGAGGACGATCACCGGCAGGGCGGGATCGAAGCGCGAGGTCACCCCGTCCGCCTCGCGGATCTCGCGCAACACGTCGAGCCCGGAAGCGTCGGGTAGCGAGAGGTCGAGCAGCAGCAGGTCGGGATGGTTGTAGCGGCAGAGCCGCAGAGCGTCAGAAGCGTTTGGGGCGGGCAGAACCCCGAAGCGATCGGCGACCAGGTTGTCGCAGAGCAGCTCCAGTGTCTGCGCGTCGTCCTCGCAGACGACCAAATTGGCGATCTCACGGCGTTGGGGAAGCATTGGCCGGTCTAAGAGACGGCCACAGCGATCTCTCCCCCCTCCTCGGCCGGCAGCTCCAACACCGCTCGCGCTCGCCCGCAAAATGCGAAGCGCCGGGCCGGTATCTGCCAGCGAACCGCGACTACCTCCCCCCGCTCGCCAAGAAAATAGAGGTCGAGCGGAAAGCGCATGCCGAAGGTGTGGACGCTCGAGCAGCGCGGGATCAGCAGGCCCGCACCGGCCTGCTCGCGATCGAGGTGGGCCAAGCCCAGGAACCGTGCGCGCGGTCCCTTGGCGGCGCGAACCTCGCGGCCGAGCACGGTCGCGACCGGCAAGCGGCGAAGACGTTTGGCTAGGAGCGCTTCGGGCATCTAGCCTCTGTCAATGTCAGCCAGCGGCAAAGTCACCGTCTTCGGACCGCACCCGATGCTGGCGATCACGGTCGAGGCGCTGACCAGCGAGGGCGGCGATGACATCCACCTGCACGCCGGTGGGCAAGGAGTCTGGGTGGCACGAATGGCGGCCGAGCTCGGCGCCAACCCGGTCCTCTGTGGGTTCATCGGCGGCGAGAGCGGCACCGTGCTGCGCCCGCTGCTGGAGCAGATGGACGTCGAGCTGCGCCTAGTCGAGACCGCCGAGGGAAGCGGCGCCTACGTACACGATCGCCGCAGCGGCGAGCGCGTGCCGATCGCCCAGAGTGCCTCGATGCCGCCCTCGCGCCACGAGATCGACGAGCTCTTCTCGACCACGGTTGCCGCCGCTCTCGACTCCGGCGTCCTCGCCCTCTGCGGGCCCTACCCCGGCGAGGCACTGCCGCTGGAGATCTACGGCAACCTCGTCGCCGACGTCAAGGCCAACGGCACCCCGGTCGTCGTCGACCTCTCGCGACCGCGGCTCGACAGCGCCCTGGAGGGCGGCCCCGACCTGGTCAAGATCAACGACTGGGAGCTGGCCGGCTACATCGAGGGTCCGGTCGACAGCGACGAGCGGATGCGCGCCGCAGTGCAGAAGCTGATCGACGCCGGCGCGGGCGCGGTGATCATCACCCGCGCCGAGGAGCCGGCGATGGTCGTGCGCGGCGACGAGGCCTGGGAGCTGGTGCCGCCGCGCTTCGAGCGCGGCTCGCGCGAGGGCTGCGGCGACTCGATGATGGGCGGCCTGGCCGCCTGCATGGCGGCCGGCCTCGAGTGGGAGGAGACGCTGCGCACCAGCGCCGCCGCCGGCGCCGCCAACTTCCTCCGCGCCGGCCTCGGCAGCGGCTCACGCGCCGTGATCGAAGACCTAGCGCGCAGGGTTGAGCTGCGCCCGCTCTAGGCGCAGCCGGCGCAGACTCAGACCGTCGGACCGAAGGGCAGCTCCAGTTCCCCGCCATCGACGATCGCTCGCGGCGCAGCGTCGCGCATCCACTCCAGATGGGGCGCGGTCGCCCCGATCTCAGCGAGCACGCCGAAGGCCTCGCGTAGGTGCAGCGGCCGGCCGCCGTGAGAGGAGTGGGCGTCGCTGCTCAGCACGTGGATGAGGCCCTGTTCGGCCAGCATCCGCATGCCGTCGGCGAAGCGCTCGCGCAGGAAGAAGTCGGCGGTCGCCTGAACCAGCGCCCCCTCCGAGATCAGGCCCGCGATCCGCTCGTACATGTCGGCCGAGAGGTGACGCTCGGGATGGGCGATCAGCGTCCGGTGGCCGCGCTCGGCGAGGTGGCCGACGCGGGCGATCAGGGTGTCGCTGAGCGGCCCGGGCGCCGGCTCGAGCAGGATCCAACGGCCGCCGCCAAGCGCCACGCGACCCAGCTCCTCCTCGCTCAAGGCCTCGACCGCGGTCTCCGCCACCTCGCCGCCCTGCAGCACCTCCACCGGCAGGCCCTCGTCGCGCAGCGCCCGATTGAGCTGCTCGATCTGCCCAGCGAGCTGCTCGATCCGCACGTCGTGGTCGTGGCGGATGTGCGGCGTCGCGCAGACTCGCTCGATCCCGTCGTTCACTGCCTGCCGCGCCATCGCCAGGCTGTCGGCGAGGTCGAGCGAGCCATCGTCGACGCCGGGGAGGATGTGGCAGTGCAGATCGATCATTAGTGCAAACGGCCTTTCAGGCAGGGGCCCATGCGGGCACGAGACTACGATGATCGGCATGATCCAGCACCTGCTCCCGCTGGGCTGGCGCGAGCAGTTGGCTTCAACTCATGGATAAGAAAACGACCCGCCGAGGGAACTACGAGTCTGGCTCCGATTACGTGCTCGAGTACGGGGAGCTCCGCTTCGCCTTCAACGAGGGCGACTTCGGCCAGCGGGTCGAGCAGGCCGCGGTAAAACTCGGCTTCGTCGACCAAGGGCTAAGCCAGGAGGAGCTTGACGACCTGCTCGATCTGGCCGTCAGCGGCGAGATTGCCGAGCCCAGCTCGCGCCTCGGCGAGCACATCAACGAGAACTGGGATGACCTCGTCGGCCCCGCCAACCGCAGCCTCGTGCACTGGCTGCGCCGCCTCGTCTTCCGCGGCGCCTGGCTCGACCAGCGGGTCAAGGAGGGTGAGCTCGACGTCGTCTTCGACGAGCGCAACCAGACCTTCGGCTACGTGCAGCCGGATCGCAGCTCCGAGCTGATCGAGCTCTCCAAAGAGCCGAGCTGGCGCCGCATCGCCTACCGGCGCTAGCGGCCCCGACTACTGCTCGCGCTCGAGCGCGGCGACGACCGTCAGCGAACCGCTGGCCGCGGCAAGCCCGAGCCCACCGTCGAAGACCCCTTTTGCCGTCTCGGCGTCCTCGAGCCGGGTCAGCGAGTCGACCAGGAGAATCACGTCTTCGCCGCTCTCGGCGCGGCGAATGGCCTGGGCGAGCGCATCGCCGGCGTGGCGCGCCTGCGCGGCGACGACCAGCTCGGCGTCCGGTGCCTCGCGCTTCCAGTCGGCCAGCTCCTCGGGACTGGGATCGATCAAGAGGGCGATCGGGTCGGGGCCGTCGGAGGCCCCGGCCAGCTCGCCGGCGATCTCGCGCAGCAGCGAGGTGCAGGTGGCGCGGCTCTCGCCGTAGACCAGCGCCTGGCGGCCGGGCGGGGGCAGCAGCAGGTCCTGGGCACGCAGGCCCTTGCTCTTGCGGCCGAAGCGACGGCGACGGCGTTTGCGTTTGGGGCGCGATGAGTCCCCGGCTGTCGTGGCGGCGGGCTCCCTAGCTGGCGCTGACGGCGCGGCCGGGGCCTCGGTCTCTGCTGCGGGCTCGGCCGCGCGGGAGTCCGACGCGGGCTCTTTGGGGGCTGGACGCTCGGAGCGCTCGCGGCCGCCGGACGAGCGCTCACGGCCGCCAGCCTCACGACCCCCGGAGCGCTCGCGGCGCTGGCGCGGTTGACGCTCGCGGCGCGGCGGGCGGTCTCCACGAGGTTTCTCGCTCTTCTCGGCTTTGCCGCTACCGTCGCTCAGCTTCTCGATCAGCTCCTCGCGGCGCAGCATGCGGTAGCGCGGCACGTCGGCCTCAGCGGCCAGAGAGTGCAACTCGGCGATGTGCTTGGACTCAAGTTCTGTTTTGTTCATCGGGGCGGCAGGTTATTGGAGCGACTCGACGGGTGAGCCGGCGGGATCGATGCCGGCCTCCGCCGCCGCGGCCGGCCAGGCCTCAGCGGCGCGCTTGACCTCGCGGCGCGACCAGCCGAGCTCGCTGCCCAGTGCGCCCGCTACGGCGCGTGCAGGGGCCGCGTCGCGCAGCTGCGGCGCGGCGAGCAGGCCAAGGCGGGTGCGACGCAACAGCACGTCAGCGACCGTGCGCGCCTGCTCGTGACGGGCGGCGATCACGGCCTCGGCGAGCAGATCGGGGCGGCCGGGCACGATCGGCTCGGCCAGCTTCCGGTCCTCGCGGGCCAGGGCGAGGACTTTGCGGGCGGCGTGGCCGTAGCGGAAGGCGAGCTGCTCGAGTGCCTCCTCCCCCACCCCGTCCGGCGCCTCGAGGTCATCGGGCCGGGCCTCCATGCCGAGCGGGATCTCCGCCGTGTGGCAGGGCGCCTCGCGGCCCTCGCGCTCGACCAGGCGGTCGACCGTCTGCTTCGCCATGCGCCGCCAGGTGGTCAGCTTGCCGCCGGTGATCGTCAGCATCCCCGAGGAGGTCTCATAGAGCTCCGCCTTGCGCGAGATGTCGACCGACTTCTTCGGGTCGCCGGTGGCGATCAGCGGCCGCACTCCGGCGTAGGCGCCGACAAGGTCAGCGGCGCCGAGCGCAACACCGAAGAACTCGTTGACGGCGTCGAGCAGGTAGGAGACGTCGTCTCCCCCTGGACGCGGATGGTCGATGTCGCCCTCGAAGTCGTTGTCAGTGGTGCCGATCAGGGTGCGCCCGTACCAGGGCAAGGCGAAGATCGCCCGGCCCTCGCCGGCCGGGACGATGCAGGCGGCGGAGCCGGTCGAGAGCTTCTCGCGGTCGACCAACACGTGGGTACCGCGGCTGGGCGAGATCCGCGGCACGTCCTCCTCCTCGATCGTCTCCTCAGGCCGGATCCGATCGGCAAAGACGCCGGTGGCGTTGATCACGTTGTCGGCGCTGACCTCGAGCCGCTCCCCGGAGCCAGCCTCGACGAAGGCGGCGCCGGCAGCGCGTCCGTTGTCGGAGAGCACCTCGACCACCTCGGCGCCGTTCAGCATCACCGCGCCGAAGCGCTCCGCCTCACCCAGCACCGTCAGGGTGAGGCGAACGTCGTCGGTCTGGCAGTCGTAGAAGAGGTAGGCGTTCTTGGGGTCGCGCGGCTCCAGCGCCGGCACCAGTTGCAGGACCTCGTCGCGATCGATCGTGCGGTGGCGGTCGGGTGACCAGTAGTAGTCCTCGTCGGCTTCCTTGGAGGAGCGCATCTCGCGGCGGCTGCGACCGACCCGCGTCGTCGCCATCACGTCGTACATGTTGAGCCCGATGCCGAGACCGCGCTGGCGGCGCTCGTCGGAGAAGGACGGAATCAGGAAGGGCGTCGGGTAGACCAGGTGCGGCGCCAGTTGAACCATCAGCTGGCGCTCGAGCAGCGCCTCGCGGACCAGCCCGAGGTCGAGGTTCTGCAGGTAGCGCAGGCCGCCGTGGACCATCTTCGAGGAGCGGCTGGAGGTGCCTTCGGCGTAGTCGCCGCGCTCGAGCAGCGCCACCGAGTAGCCACGCGAGGCGGCGTCGAGGGCGACGCCGGCGCCGGTGATGCCGCCGCCGATCACGACGACCTCGAAGTGCTGGCCGGCGATCGCCTCGATCGCTGTGGGGCGGGAGAGCATCAGGCGAGGAACTCGGTCGACTGCTCGATCGGCGGCCGCTCGGGCGGTTCCTTCTCCTGGCGCGGCCGGCCGAGATGCAGGAGACCGACGAAACGCTCGCTGTCCGGCAATCCGACCGCGCTGCGGCCCTCCGGTGAGCGCAGCAATCCGGGGGTGCGCCAGTAGCCCGCGTAGCCGCGGGCGTGGGCGGCAAGCAGAACGATGTAAGAGGCGACGGCGGTGGTGTGCAGGTCCTCCTCGTTTTGCACCGGGTCGGCGCCGAGGACGCATGAGGCGAGGATCAGGGTGGGAGCGCGGTCGAGCTTGGCCGCCCCCTCGGACCCGGCCACCTGCTTCAGCCGCGCCAGCGTCTCGGGACCGACGACGCGAAAGCGCCAGGGCGCGGTGAGGTGGTGGTTCGGCGCCCAGCGCGCAAGATCAAGCAGGCCGAGGATCTCTTCGCGCCCGAGCGGCTCGGAGCCAAAGGCCTTGTGCGTGCGGCGGGTCCTAATCGCGGTCTCTACGTCCACGCTTGCAACATAGCCGCCAAGGGCTACGCCCCCTCCGTTTACTGCCTCAGAGGTGGTCAAGGGAGGGCGAGTGCCGCTACCAGGCGAAGCGACGGCCGAGCCACCAGGGCAGGCCGATGGCAAGGGCGGTGGCGGCGAGACCGACACCGATCGGAGCCCAGGGAGAGGGGCTGGAGCCCGAGGCGCTGACGGGATCGGACGCGGTGGCCGGAGGTTGCGTAGTTCCAGCTTCGCCTTCTTCTTCAGGCGTCCCCAGCTGGGCCGGCGGTGACGCCGGTATGGCGCCCGCGGCCGAGGGCGGCGCGGTCGGCGCGCCGCTGCCGCCGCTGCTGGGAGCGCCCGAGGCCGGCGGCACCGATTCGAATTCTTCCGGCGGGCTTGTCCCGCCGACAGGTGGCGCCGGTGCCGCCTTCGACGGCGAAACGGTCGTCGGGGTCGGCTGGCGCGGCGGCGGTTCGATCGGCAGCGAGTCGCCGGAGACCGCGACCAGCACCTGGCCCGTAACCCAGACCGGCGTCTGGTCGCTGGATTCCGAGTAGCGGTAGTGCCCATCGGCGGCCTGCCTGGCGGTGAGGTAGTCGAGGGCGCTGCTGCCAGCGTCGCTTACCTTGGCCGGATCGGCGCCGACGGCGATCATCCCTTGCACCGCCCAGGCGGTCGACTGAGCGTTGACGCCGCCACCAGCGCCGAGGGCGAAGCCGCCGTTGGGACGCTGGTGCTTGCGCAGGTAGGAAAGGCCGGCCTGGGCCCCCTTCGTTGCGGGGAGCGCCTGCATCGCCGAGCCGGTGACGTCGGCGTTGCTCGGCTGGTCCGGCACGTCCCCCCAGCCGCCGTCGTCGTTCTGCACTTTGGTCAGCCACGAAACCGTGGAATCGAGGCCTTCATCGGCGCCGGCGGTGCGCAGGGCGATCACGCTGAAGGACGTGGTCCCCGGCCAGCCGGCGTAGGAGCCGTTGGCGGCGCGGCGCTTGAGCAGGGCGCTGACCAGGTCCTTGCCGCCAAAAGAGCGCGGATCGGCGCCAGCGCCCTCGATGGCGATGATCGTGCGGGCGAGATCGCCGGGGCTGCTCACTTCGTCGAGGTGGCCGCTGAGGAAGTCGATCGGGTTCTTGCCGCCGGCGCTGGTCACGTCGAATGGGTTGCGCCCGGCGGCCTCGAGCCCCAGCATCGCCCAGCTGGTCAGCGCAGCGCTCGAGTCCGATGAGGGCGACGAGCCAAAGCCACCGTCAGTGTTCTGCGCCGCTTCCAGCCAGTTCGCCGCCTCGTCGGTACCGGCGGCCTTGGCCGCTCCCGGCACCAGGCTAGGGAGCAGCAGGATGACCAGGATCGCCGTCGCGACAGCGGGCGTGCGCCACTGGAAGCGCTGACGGAAGCGGGTCAGCATCCGCACCATCGCCGGGCCAGCGAGCAGGGCAAAGGCGATGTTGCCGGCGACGTGGGCTACGTCGAAGGGAATCGCGCGCGCCTCCAGGGTGAGGAAGCGCTCGAGTGAGAGATCTCCGCCGTAGGTCGCCATGAGCGAGAAGTTCAACAACACACCGTAGGCGATGCCCGCCAGTCCGCAAACCGCAGCGAGACTGAGGCGACCGGCGTTGCGGACTCCCAGCGCCAACCCGGCGCCCATCAGTCCACACATGCCCCAGCCAGCCATCTGCCAGGGGGTCCACGGCCCCTGGCCGAACCAGAAGTTTGAGACCAGGCCGGCCAGCGCTCCGACCGCAAAGCCGGGCGCGGGACCAAGTGCGTAGCCGGCGAAGACGACGATGTCAGTGGTCGGCTTGACGTTGGGGAAAGCGGCGAAGGCGATGCGACCGGCGATCGCCAGGGCGGCAAGAGCGGCGACCAGAGCGACGACCTGCGAAGGCGGGCGCGAGCGCTCGTACCAGGCGAAGCCGCCGAGCAGGACGGCGGCAAGGATGACGAAGCTGGCCAGCTGCCAGGACATCAGCTGTCCTCCGTCGGCTTGCGCAGTGCTTCCGCCCCTTGCTCCGGGGTGATGACCCCCGGCAGGTCGAGCACGCGCGCGACCTCGGTGGCGAAGTACCAGCCGCCGGAGAGGATCTCGCGGGCGGGGCCGTCGGCGATCACAACGCCGTCGCCAAGCAGGACGACGCGCTCGGCGAAGGCCGAGGCAAACTCGACGTCGTGGGTGGCGATGAGAAGGCCGGCGCCGCGGCTGGCGAGTTCGCCGATCAGGTCGACGAGGTCGTCCTTACGGGCGCGGTCCATGCCTCGAGTGGGCTCGTCGAGGGAGACCAGGCCTGGCAGCGCGTCGCCGTCCATGCGGCCCGCCAGGGCGATTGCCAGTGCCAGGCGCTGGCGCTCGCCGCCGGAGAGGTCACGCGGGTCCGCGTCAACCGCGTGCTCGAGGCCGACGAGGCGCAGCGCTGCCAGCCCGCTGTCACCGGGGAGCTCATCGCCGACTCGCTCGCGGACCAGGTAGTCACCAGGGTTCTGGGTCAACAGGGCGATGTCCCCAGGGGTCTCGATCTTGCCGCGGACCGGGTCTTGGAGGCCGGCGGCGGTTCGCAGCAAGGTGCTCTTGCCGGCGCCGTTGCGGCCCATCAGGGCTACGCGTTCGCCGCCGCTGACGGTTAGGTCGATACCTCGGAGGACATCGCGAGGAGCTTCGCGTTGGGTCAGCTCCACCCAGAGGTCTCGTGCGCGAACGGCTGTGGTTGAGGGGAGGCGGACCCCCTCCTCTCTTAACTTTTTCGGTGGAGAGTCGGCGGCTGACCGTGAAGGAATTGCCGAAAAAGTGCAAGACGTTCGGAGGGGGTCCGCCTCCCCTCCATCGACAGCGGCGGCCGACGCGAGAACTCGGCGCGCATCGCGAACCCCAACGGGCAGGGGTTCGATGCCAGCGAGAGAGAACAGCTTTGCGGCCGGAGTCTCCAGAGCTGCGTCGGTGTTCTGGGCCCAGGTGAGGAAGTCGCGGGGGTTGCCGTCGAAGGAAACCGAGCCCGAGGTCATGGCGATGACCCGATCGGCGGCGGCGAGGCAGCGCTCCAGGCGGTGCTCGGCCAGCAGGATCGTTACCCCCCACTCCTCGTTTAGGCGACGGAGGAGCCAGATCAGCTCATCCCCTGCGACGGGATCCAGCTGGGACGTTGGCTCATCGAGGAGGACGAGGCGCGGGCGAGTTACCAATGCTGCCGCCAGGGCCACCCGTTGGAGCTCTCCACCGGACAGAGTGTCAACCGCCCGGTCCAGTAGGTGTGGAATAGCGAGGGCGAGGGCCACCTCCTCCACTGCCCGCGCACGTGAGGCCGGTGCATCCCCCCCCATCTCGAGCGGGAGCTCGATCTCAGCCGCCACCGTGGTTGAGACCACCTGAGTCTCAGGGTCTTGGGCGACATAGCCGACTACCGCGGCCAGCTCTCCTGGGCCGGCGGAGATCGCGTCGATGCCGGCTACCTCGATCCGGCCCTCGATCTCGCCGCCGTGAAAGTGCGGGACGAGGCCGCAGGCGGCACGGAGGAGAGTCGACTTGCCGGAGGCGGAGCGGCCGGCGAGGAGGGCGAACTCGCCAGGGGACAAGTCGAGCGAGATGTCGTGCAGAGCCGGGAGGTCCGCGGTCGGATAGGCGTAGGTGACCCCGGTTAGTGTCAGGGCCGACGCGGTCTGGGGTTCCATCGCAAGCTCAGACACTCGACGCCCCCGATCCAAACTCCGTTGTGTGCGCATCGCGCACAAAACGGAGTTTGCTTGGCGAGCGGCCTGGCTTACGACGAAGTGGGGCGAGGCCGCTGAGGGTGACGACCACGGCAACGGCGAGGGTCATGGCGCCGGTGCCGATCTCGGTGGCTGGATATTCGCTGAAGCCGTCGGCGCCGAGGGCCTTACCAGCGATCGCGACGGCAAGGACCGTCAAGCCGACCGCGTAAAACCGGCGGTCGTAGCGGGATCGCGGCCTAGCCGTGGCGTAACGCCTTCTCCATCCATTGCCCGGAAAACGCGTTGCACCCCCGGCTGACGGCGTCGCATCGAGCGAGTAGCCGCGCAGCTCCAGGGTCGCGGCGACGTCGACGGCGCGGTCGAGTGAGCCGGCGAGGAGGCGACGGGCCAGGGAGGCGCGGCCGACCGGGGCGGCGGCGGGGCCGCGCAAGCGGGCGGCGTCGCGCAGGCGGGCGGCGTCGGCCGCCGCCACCGGTACCAGCCGCGAGACCAGCGTCGCGGTCAGCGCCGAGCGGCCGGCGATCGGGCGGAGCGCCCGCAGGACACGGTCGGGGTCGACGCAGGCCGAGTAGACGGCGAAACCGACCATCACCACCGCGGCACGCAGGCCGAGGACGAGGCCGGCGACGATCGCCTCCAGCGTCACGTCGACCTGGCCGAAGAGGGGCCACTCGCCCAAGCGGGCAAGAACCGTCTCGCCGCGGCTGACGACCAGGGCGTTGACGACGACGATCAGCGCGGCCAGGGTGAGGCCCATCCAGAGCGCCGCGCGGACCGCCGCGTGGGCTCCGGCGAGGCGGCCGGCGATAACGACCGCGAGCCCAACCGCGAGCAGCACGATCGGGTTCGAGTAGAGGAAGGCGACGACGACGAGCGAGCCGAGGTAGGCGACGGCGGCGCCCGGCGAGGCTAGTTGCAGCGGCCGCGGCCGCGGGATGTAGGCAAACGGCGATCTCATCGCAGTGGCAGCGAGGTCTCCTTGCCCCCGTCGACGGCCACCGCGTAATGGTCGCGCAGGTCGGCGGCATCGAGAAGGCTGGCGGCAGCGCGCACCCCTGCCCCGCTCACCCCGGTGACCATCCACACGGGCGGTTCTTCGTAGCGGCGGGTGGCGGCGACTAGGCCGCCGTCAGGACCGAGATCGGCGCCAGCGTCACCTGATTCGTCAATGCCGCTGAGGCGATAGCCATTTCCCTCACGGTGAAACTCGGCAAAGACGCCACTCACCTGAGGGCCGCGTTCGACCTGGGCGGCCGCAGGGTCGCTTCGCAGTCGAGACCAGGGACCGACCAAGATCCGGATCGCCCCGCTGGATGGCCGTGGGGAAACGTCCACGCCCGCCCCTGCCAGCCGTTCCTCAACCTCGTCGCAGGCGCCGCCGCCGCCTAGACATTCCACCGCCACCGCCCGCCGCTTGCCGTCGTAGCCGCCGAGGAAGGGCTGCGGCCAGGAGCCGACCACGGCCGGCACCCGCATCGCCGCTTCCCAGTCGCGGTAGTCCCACCAGATCGACTCGCCGCCGTGCAGCGAGTAATCCGCGGCGCCGATCGTCGACTCCACACCGTTGACGAAGAAGAACCAGTCGAGTGAGCCGTCAGCGCTCTCTTCCGCTTCCAGCCCTTCAATCGACTGCACGAAGCCGCCACCGTAGCGGGTGGTGATCTCGGCGTTGCGTTCGAGCGCCCGCATCACCGTGTCGGATTCGGTCAGATCGCCGAGCTGGCGGTGCAGCACGGGCACGGTCCCGTAGTCCCGCGTCACCGTCAGCTCGGCGTCCCCCACCCCGCTGCCGGGGCCGAGGCCGCAGCCGGCGGTCGCGAGCGCCATCAAGAGCAGCGCAATCGCGACCGCCGTGCCGGGGCCCCTCATCGGATCAGCCCCCGGAGCAGGCCCCGTTGAGGCAGACCGCGACCTGGTTGGACGGGATGTCCTTGCCCTCGGTGGCGGTCAGCACGCCCGGCGCCGAGAGCGTCACCTGTGTGGTGCCGTCAGCACCCGTGGGGGTAGTGGCACCGGTCACCGTCGCGCCCACAGCCGGGGTCTTCTTACCTTTGTCGTCGTAGGAGATGACGCTGACCGTGAACGGTTTGTTCGGCTCCGCTTCGTGCGGCGCGACCAGCGAGAGCTCATCGGGATACGGGTATGGCTCCAGGGCCCAGAGCACTTCGTCCCCCGTGTGCAGCTTGACTTTTTCGCCGCCCTTGTTGGGGTTCTTGTGGTTGACCTTGAGGTACCAGGAGAGCTTCTTGGTCGTCGCCGACTTGCCGATTCCGCACAGCCCGAGGCCGAATTCAGAAAGGAAGTGATCGGTGACCAGCAGCGGGCGAAGGGCCGGCGTTATCTTCGAGGCCTGGCTCAGCGCGCCCAGCGCGGTCGGCCCTTTCACCTGCACCGACTTGCCGCTGCCGCCGCTGCCGCCGCCGAGGCAGGTCGCTTTCGGGCTGGTCTTGATCGAGGTCGTCTTGGCGTTGACGAACTCTTCGCCCAGCGCCTTGCCGCCGCTACCCACCACGCGCACGCTTACCTTGGTCCCCTTACCCGCGGCGAGCGCGGTGGTCGAGAGCAACAGCAGAAGGGCCAGTGCGCACGCAGCGACCAGCCGGAACGGAACGAGTCTTGGCATTTAAGCCACCCTTTCCTCGAGGGTTGTCATGGCTGGCCGGGGACAGGTCTCCTGGCTTCCGGGGTTCCTCCGCCGCGCCTTCCCGGGGACTCTGTGTCCTCCCCAGTGGCCGGCGCTGCTCGCGCCCGCGACTTCGTTGACCCGGTCACAGTGGCGGGACCGCGCCGGTTTCACACCGGACTTCCCTTGACCACCGACCGATTACGCCGCCGAGTCTAGTGGGGATTGGCGAAACCCGCGTGTGCGACTGGCGCGCGCCGGACCAAGCGGGACAAGGACGCAGGGAGGCCGAATAGCAACGCTATTTGGCCGACTGAGGACGCCGTACCGCGCAGCGTCCGCCGCCGCCAGGCGTGCGCGGGGGTTTCGCCAATCCCCACTGGCCGCTGAACTTTCGTCCAGCCGTCTTGGCCCGAGCACACGGCCGTGACTAGGGTCGCGACCGCATCGTTTCTCGGACCACGGAAGGGGAGAGATATGAGACGAGGGATGCGGCTGCCGTCACCGGCATTGGTAGTTGCGGGTTTAGCGTTGTTCGTGGCACTGGGTGGGACCGTCTACGCGGCCAAGAAGGCGCGCATCGACGGCAAGGCGGTGAAGGTGAAGTCACTGCCGGGCAACCGCTTGAAGCTGCGTTCGATTCCGGCCAACCGGCTCAAGCCGAACGTGCTCAAGGGTGCGCTGGCGGCGCAGTCGGGGCCGATCACCGGGGCCGAAATCGACGAGCTGACCTTGGGTCAGGTGCCGGAGGCGGCGCACGCGATCAGCGCCGACACGGCGCAGAGCGCGGTCGACGCGCAGACCGCCGTCAATGCCGTCAACGCGATCAACGCGCAGAACGTCAACGGCCACGGGGCCGGCTGCCTACCCGGCACCCAGCAGTTCGCCGGCGCCTGCTGGCAGAGCTTCAGCAGCGAAACCGCGGTGAGCGCGCCGGCGGCGGCAAATGCGTGTGCCGTTCAGGGCGGCGCACTGCCAGAGGCGCTGCAGCTGGCGTCGTTCTCGCAGCAGCCGGGTGTGGTGCTGGATGCCGGCACGGAGTGGAGTAGTGACATTCCAGTCGTCTCGTCCCCCGGCCTCTACGGAGTTGTGACAGTGGCAGCTTCTGGCGAAATCGCGTCGACAGCTTCAACCAACACACGTAAGTACCGCTGCGTGATTCCCCTACTTCGCTGAGAGGTCCGGGGACGCTCGGACTCAGGTTTCGATCAGACCCCGCTCGAGCGCATACCGAACCAACTCAGCGCGACTAGAAAGACTCAGCTTCTGCTGGATGTGAGCCCGGTGGCTCTCTACCGTGCGGATGCTGATGTAGAGCTGCTCGGCGACCTCGGCGTTGGTGTGGCCGAGGGCGATCAGGCGCAGGACGTCACGCTCGCGCTCGCTCAGGTCATCGCCGTTGTCGCCGCCATCGCCTGCGGCAAGGCGAGCCCCGAGCGCCGGCTGCAGATAGGTGTCGCCGGCGGCGGCGCTGCGCACCGCCTGCACCAATTCGGCGTCGGCGGCCTCCTTGAGCACGTAGCCGCGCACCCCAGCCTGCAGGGCGCGACGGGCGAAGGCGGGCTCGTTCTGCATCGTCAGCACGACGATCTCGGTCTGCGGCGAGGCGGCGCGGATGTCGGGTACCGCCTCGAGACTGGAACGGCCTGGCATGTTGAGGTCGAGAATCAGGACGGTGGGCTTGTGACCGCGCACATAGCGCACCGCGGAGTCGACGTCGCCAGCCTCGGCGACCACCTCGAAGCCCGGCTCGGCGTCGAGCAGCAGGCGCAGTGCGTTGCGTACAACCGTGTGGTCATCGGCGAGGACGATCGTGGTCACACCAACTCACCCCTCTCATCGGGTTCGCCCGCGGGTTCGTACTCAGCGTACTTTGAATATTGGGCCGATGTCCGGATAGGATGGGGTACTCGTAGGTTTCGTAGTTGGAGGAATGGAACAGCGCCGAGATGGCACCGGGGTCTGACAGCGGCGCCTTGGACGAGCCCCGCCTGCGGGAGCTGATCGACGTCGGGCGCAGCCTCGTCGCCGAGCTTGACCCAGAGGTGATCTTCCAGCAAGTGCTCGAGGTCGCCTGCGAGCTGACCGGGGCCCGCTACGCCGCCCTCGGCGTACTCGACGAGGACCGCCACGAACTCGAGCGCTTCATCACCCATGGCATCGACGAGGAGGCGCGGCGGGCGATCGGCAACCTGCCGCGCGGCCGCGGGGTGCTCGGCCTGCTGATCGAGCAGCCGCGCCCGCTGCGCCTCAGCGAGGTCGGCCGCCACCCCCGCTCCTACGGCTTCCCGCCGGGCCACCCGCCGATGACGAACTTCCTCGGCGTGCCGGTGATGATCCGCGGCCACGCCTGGGGCAACCTCTACCTGACTGGGAAGGACGGCGGCGACTTCGACGAGGCCGATGAGCAGTCGGCGATGATCCTCGCCGAGTGGGCAGCGATCGCGGTCGAGAACGCCCGCCTCTACCGCAGCGTGCAGAGCCGCGGCGATGAGATGGAGCGCGCCGTGCACCGGCTTGAAGCGACGACCGAGATCGCCCGTGCGGTCGGCGGCGAGACTGACCTCGATCGCATTCTCGAAGTCGTGGTCAAGCGCGGCCGCGCTCTGGTCGAGGCGCGCTCGCTACTGATCCTGCTCGCCGCCGGCGACGAGCTCCTCACCGCAGCGATCGCCGGCGAAGGCGAGCGAGGAACGGCGAAGGCGCGCATTCCGATTGCCGGCTCGATGCCCGGGCAGGTGCTGGAAGAGCGTACGCCGCGCCGCGTCCACGACCTCCACCCCAGCCTGATGGCCCGGCCGGGAGACCACGACGCTGGGGTCACCGCGCTGCTCGCGCCCCTCCTCTTCCGCGGCCGCGCCCTCGGCGTGCTCGTCGCGCTTGATCCACTCGGTCGCGACGGCGGCTTCAGCGACGAAGACGAGGGAGTGCTGCTCTCTTTCGCCGCCAGTGCCGCCACAGCCGTCGCCACAGCGCAGTCGGTCGCTGAAGACCGCACTCGCGAAACCATCGCCGCGACCGAGCGCGAGCGCGGTCGCTGGGCCCGCGAGCTGCACGATGAGTCGCTGCAGAGCCTCGCCGGGTTGCGGGTGCTGCTCTCCGCGGCGCGGCGCGCCGAGATGGAGGAACTGGATGGCCTGTTGGTCCGGGGAATCGAGCAGGTCGACGCCACGATCGCCGCGATGCGGCGCCTGATCGCCGATCTGCGCCCCAGCACACTCGACCAGCTTGGCCTTGGCGCCGCCCTCGAGGCGCTTGGCGAACGCACCGCAAGCGGCGCCGCGATCGAGGTGCAGGTCAAACTCGACCTCGACTTCGAGGCCGGGCGAAGCCAGAGCCGCCTGCGCGGCGAGGTCGAGGACACCGTCTATCGGCTGGTCCAGGAGGCCCTCAACAACACCGTTCACCACGGTGAGGCCAAACGCGCCGAAGTGGACGTCAGCGAGGAGAACGAGACCCTGCGGGTGCGGGTCCGCGACGACGGACGCGGCTTTGACCCGGGCGCGGCAACCGACGGCTTTGGCCTGATCAGCATGCGCGAAAGAGCAGAGCTCGCCGGTGGCAGCCTGGAACTGCAGAGCACGCCCGGCGAGGGCACGACGATCAAAGCCACGATCCCCGTCATTTATGGGGCTAAAAAAGCCGCCTGAGGGCCTCCGGCCAAGCAGTTCAAGGACGCAGGGAGCGTGGCGTGCTCAGCACGCGAGCGAACGAGGGCGCCGAAATGCGCAGGCCGGAGCCCTCAGGCCCCGAGCATGGCGCGGTAGAAGCTGTAATCGCTGCGGTCGGGGCGCAGGTTGCAGGCGAGCGCCAGGTGGTGGCGGGCGCGCTCGGTCTCCCCCGTCTTGGCCAGCGCCCGGCCGAGGCAGAAGTGGGCGTAGTCGTTGACTTGGTGGCGCTCCACCACCGCCCTGAACTCGACCGCGGCGGCGGCGAAGCGGCCGGAGCGGAAGTAGGCACGGCCGAGCGCCTCGCGTATCGAGGACTTCTCCGGGGCGCGGCGAGCGGCCTCCTCGAGCGGAGCCGCAGCCTCAGCGAAGTCCTGCTCCTCGAGCAACTCGATGCCACGACGGTAAAGGGTGAAAGTGGAGTCGGCCTGTGACTCAGCGGGCATCGCTCAAGTGTAGGAGGCGCGCCGTCCCGGCCCAAACCGTCCGGGTGCGTTCCTAGGGTCCTAAGCGGGATGGGAATGGGCGAGCGGTGAAACTCGTAGTCGGCATCGTGCGGCCTGAGAAGGCCAACGACGTGCTCGAGGCGCTCTACCGGGCGCAGGTGAGCGGCGTCTCGATGAGCCGCGTGCAGGGCCACGGCGGCGAGCTGGAGCGGGTCGAGACCTACCGTGGCACCACGGTGAAGATCGGCCTGGCGGAGAAGGTCCGCTTCGAGATCGCGGTCTCCGATGAGTTCGTCCAGCCCACGGTCGACGCGCTCTGCGAAGGGGCGCGAACCGGCGAGGTCGGCGACGGCAAGATCTTCGTCCTGCCACTCGACTCGGCGGTGCGAATCCGCACCGGTGAGACCGACCACGGCGCGGTGACGCCGGTGGATAAGTGAGTCCCGCGGCCGCGCTTGCCGCCGTATCTGGGATCGACACCGGCGACACCGCCTGGATGCTGATCGCGACGGCCCTGGTGCTGATGATGACCCCGGCGCTGGGACTCTTCTACGCCGGCCTGGTGCGCTCGAAGAACACGCTCAACACCTTCATGATGTGCGTCGGCGCGATCGCGGTGGCGATGGTCACCTGGGCGCTGGTCGGCTACTCGCTCGCCTTCGACGGGACCGGCGCGCTGATCGGCGGCCTCGGCTACGCCGGCCTACACGGCGTCGATTTCGCCCCGCGTGAAGGGACGGCGATTCCCCACCTCGTCTTCATGGCCTTCCAGGCCACCTTCTGCATCATCACCGTGGCCCTGGTCTCCGGCGCCGTGGTCGAGCGCATGCGCTTCGGCGCCTTCCTCGTCTTCGCCGCGCTGTGGTCGGTCTGCGTCTACGCCGTGCTCGCGCACTGGGCCTTCGGCGGCGGCTGGCTGCAGGCGAACGGCACGCTCGACTTCGCCGGCGGCGTGCCGGTCGAGATGGGCTCGGGCTTCTCCGCCCTGGCGGCGGCACTGGTCGTCGGCGCCCGCAAGGACTACGGCCGCCAAGCGCTGCTCCCCCACAACGCCGTCTACGTCCTGCTCGGCGCCGGCCTGCTCTGGTTCGGCTGGTTCGGCTTCAACGGCGGCAGCGGCTTCTCGACCGGCAACCCCAGCGTGCTCGCCTTCACCAACACGCTGCTGACGCCGGCCTGCACCCTGGTCGTCTGGTTCGGCCTCGACCTGCTGCGCGGCCGCAAGGTGACCGCGATCGGCGCCGCTACGGCGATCGTCGTCGGCTGTGTCGCGATCACCCCGGCCGGCGGCTTCATCAGCCCCGGCTGGGCGATGCTGCTCGGCGCCCTCGCCGCCCTGCCCAGCTACGCGATCATCGTCTGGCGCACCCGCACCCGGGTCGACGAGACGCTCGACGTGCTCGCCGCCCACGGCACGGCCGGCTTCTTCGGCATTCTCTTCATCGGCTTCTTCGCCGAGCTCTCCTGGAACGGCGTCTCCAACGGCCTCTTCTACGGCAACGCGTCCCAGCTCGGCGACCAGGCCCTCGCCGCCCTGGCCGGACCCACCTATGCATTCGTCGCCACCTTCGCCCTGCTCAAGCTGATCGGCGCGGTAATGCCGCTGCGCGCCTCAGAGCACGAGGAGGCACTAGGCATGGACGTCGTCCAGCATGGCGAGGAGGCCTACGCCAGCGGCGAGGGCGCCATCCTCGTCTTCCCCGAGGACGGCGGCGCCGTTCCGGTCCCGGTCGCCGACCCGGGCTGAGCGGAGCACATAACGTCACCATTTGGTGGCAACATTTCGGCCATGGCGACCTTCATCGTCGGCTTCGACGGCAAGTGGCAGGAAAAGTTCGACTTCAAGGACGAAGCAGTCGAGTGGGCGCGCGAAGTGGCCGCGACCGGTCGCACGGTCGAGGTGATCATTCGTCGCTTCGGCTTCTGCTCATTCCTCACCGGCTTCCCGGATTCGGAGCGCGACGCGCTGAAGGCGCGTTGGCGGCGGCCGGTCGGGCTGATGATCGGCGCCTCAGCGGGAGGGGTGTATGGCGGCGCCTACGGTGGCGGCTGTGGCGGAGGGGGCGAAGGTGGTGGAGGCGGCGGTGAAGGTGGTGGCTGTTAGCGAGCCGTAGCTCAGACGGCCGTGGCGTCGGCCTCGGCTGCGACCGCTTTGCCGTGGCGGATCAGATCGGCGGCGCGCTCGGCGACGGCGATCGTCGGGGCGTTGGTGTTGCCACGCGGCACGGTCGGCATCACCGAGGCGTCGACGACGCGCAGCGCCTCAACTCCCTCGACCCGCAGATCGGCATCGACGACCGAGCCGATCGCGCAAGTGCCGACCGGGTGGTAGACCTCATATGTGGTCGCGGCGATGTGGGCGCGTAGGGCATCGTCGGAGTCGTCGCTCGGCCCGGTGAAGAGGTCCGCGGCGTAAGGCTTGAAGGACGGCTGGGCGCAGATCTCCGCCGCCAGGCGCACCGCCGACATCATCCGCGCCAGGTCGGTCTCGGCCTCGTAGAAGCCGTTGCGGATGATCGGCTTCGCGGTGGGGTCGGCCGAGGCAAGGCGCACCGAGCCGCGGCTCTCGGCCGTCAGCAGGCAGGGCGAGACCCAGACGCCGTGGGCATTCGGATCGGCCATCCCCTCGTCGACGATCTGCACCGGGGCGACGTGGAACTGCGTGTCCGGTGCGGTGGCGCCCTCGCCGACCCGGGCGAATCCGCCGGACTCGGCAAGGTTGGAGGCGAAGGGCCCGGTCTGCGAGGCCTCGAACTCGGCCATCGCCGCCGGCTCCAGTGCCGCCAGCAGACTCTCCGGCTCCGGTGTGGTGAAGACGGTGTAGGTGGCGGGATGGTCGCCGAGGTTCTCGCCCACCGCGGGCTGATCGAGCAGCGGCTCGATTTCGCGCATCGCGAGATGTTCTGCCGGCCCGATGCCGGAGAGCATCAGCAGCTGCGGCGAGTTGTAGGCGCCGCCGCAGAGGATCACCTCGCGCTCGGCGCGCAGCTCCTGCACCTCACCCAGCCGGCTCGCCTCAACGCCAACCGCCCGCTTGCCCTCGAAGAGCACGCGGCTGACCTGGGTGTAGGGCATCACGGTCAGGTTGGGGCGCTCGCCCGCCGGGTGCAAGTAGGAGACGGCGGCGCTGGCGCGCATGCCGCCGCGCTGGGTCACTTGGTACATGCCGACACCGTCCTGCTCATCACCGTTGAAGTCCTCGTTGCGGGCCAGGCCCGCTTCCGCCCCAGCCTCGACGAAGGCGGGCGAGATCTTGTTGCCGGAGCGCTGGTCGGAGACCGGCAGCGGACCGCCGACCGCGTGCCAATCCGAGGCACCGCGCTCGTTGTCCTCGGCCTTGAGGAAGTAGGGGAAGAGGTCCTCCCAAGTCCAGCCTGGGACGCCCCACTCGTCGTAGTCGCGGCGGTTGCCGCGGATGTAGATCATCGCGTTGACCGAGGAGGAGCCGCCAAGCACGCGGCCACGCGGCAGCGAGACGCGGCGGCCGTTGCAGTTGGGCTCGGGGGCCGAGGCGTAGTCCCAGTCGATCTCGGTGCGGGCGAGTTGCAGGTAGCCGAGCGGCACGTGGATGTTCTGGTTGGAATCCGGCGGGCCCGCCTCGAGCAGCAGGACGCTGGTGTCCGGGTCCTCGGAGAGGCGCGCCGCCAGCACGCAACCAGCCGATCCGGCACCCACGATCACGTAGTCGTACATCAACCGCTCCTTCCCGTTGGGCACTGCAACGCGCTGTCCCTCCCATGGACGAACTGCGCGTTTCACCGGCACCCGGTCCGGTACGGCGAGTGTACGCCCGAAGTGGCCGATTGCGGGTGATTTCTTAACCGGCTGCTACGGTTGATCGGTCGGGTTTGGCCAAACCGCCACCCGAGAGGTTCCGTTCCCTCCGTGCTCTGCTTTGCATTTAGGGGTCGCTGGATCTCCCTGAATCGCAATAAAGGAGTCAATACATCGTGTCTTTTGCCGACCTCGGCATTTCTAAAGCCGTGGTGCGCGCGCTCGCCGAGCGCGACATCACCCAACCTTTCCCAGTCCAGCAGCTGGTGATCCGCGACGCGCTCGCCGGTCACGACCTGCTGGTCCAGTCACCGACCGGATCGGGCAAGACGCTCGCCTTCGGCATCCCGCTGGTCGACCTAGTCGAGCAGGGCGCCAAGCGCCCCTCCGCCCTGGTCCTGGCGCCGACCCGCGAGCTCGCCAGTCAGATCGTCGACGAGCTCGACGGTGTCGCCCGGGCCCGCAACCTTCACATCGCTGCCGTCTACGGCGGCGTCGGCTTCGGCCCCCAGGTCAAGGCCGCCCAGCGAGCCAACATCATCGTCGCCACCCCGGGACGGCTCGAGGATCTGATCGCCCGCGGCGCGATCAGCCTGCGTAACGTCAGCGTGCTCGTCCTCGACGAGGCCGACCGCATGCTCGACATGGGCTTCAAGCCTGCCGTCAGCCGCATCGTCGGCCAAACGCCGGCCGGGCGCCAGACGCTCTTCTTCTCGGCAACACTCGAGGGGGCGACCGGCAAACTTGCCGCCGCCTACACCCGCGACCCCCGTCACCACACCCACGCCGCGCCCGACGATCACGAGGCCGAGATCGAACACCGCTTCGTCCACGTCGACTCCCAGGCGGCCAAGCTCGACCACCTGGCCGGCGAGCTGCGCGGTCCCGACGGCGGCCGCACCCTGGTCTTCGTCCGCACCAAGCGCGGCGCCGATCGCCTGGTCAAACGCCTGCGCAGCCGCGAACTCGAGGCCGTCGCCATGCACGGCGACAAGAGCCAGGGACAGCGCGAACGCGCCCTCTCCCGCTTCGAGCGCGGCGATGTCGAAGTCCTGGTCGCCACCGACGTGGCCGCCCGCGGGATCGACGTCGCCGACATCGCCCACGTGATCAACTTCGACGCCCCCGGCGATCGCGACTCCTACGTGCACCGGGTCGGCCGCACCGGCCGCGCCGGCGCCCGCGGCGCCGGGACGAGCTTCGTCCTGACCGACCAAGCCGCTGAGATGCGGCGCATCGCTCGGGACCTCGGTCTCAGTAAGGAGTTCGAGCAGAACCTCGGCCACGTCGCCAAGCCCGAGCGCTCATCGAATGGAAATTCAGGCTCGGGCCAGAAGCCCGGTTCAGGGCAGCGCTCGCGGCGCCGGCGCCGCAACCGCCGGCCCAAGGTGTCCGCATGAGCACCGCCACAGCTGCAAAGAAGTGGACCTGCGAGGGCTGCGGCGTCAGCGCCGGCAGCATCGACGGCAAGCCGGTGCCGATGCCTGGCGCCTGGATCAAGTCGGCCGAGGGCACCTACTGCCTGGTCTGCCGGCGCGATCGCGCCGCCGAGGCGGCGCTCGACGCGGTCCCCAGCGGCAGCCCGATCGCCGAGCGGGCAAAGATGCGCCGTGCCGCGCTGATCGAGTTCGAGGTCAGCCGCACCCCGGACCAAACCGACGGCATCATCGCCCGGGCCTGTCGCACCTCGGTCTCCGCGGTGACCCGCGCCCGGCGCCGGCTCGAGCTTCCCGACCCGCCACCCACCTCGGAGGAGTCGCGGGCTAAACGTCGGGCGATCAGCCGCCGATAAGAAGCTCGTGGCGGCACGCGCATGCAGCTAGGGATCGGCCTCGCGGTTGCCGCCGCGCTGCTGACCAACCTCGCCTCACTGTTCAAGCACCGGGGTTGTCACCGCACTGCCCCGGTGCGGTTGCAGGAACCGCTGCGCAGCGCCCGCAACCTCGCCTCCTCCCCCTGGTTCGCCGCTGGCTGGGGAATCGCCGCGGTGGCCTGGCTCGTCCACGTCGCCGCGCTCTCGATGGCGCCAATCTCAATCGTCCAGGCCGTGCTCGCCGGCGGCGCCGTCACCCTCGCGGTGATGGCGCAACGGGTGTTCGGCGACGCGGTCGAGCCGCGCCAGTGGCTGGCCCTACTGCTCGGCGGCGCCGGGCTGGCCCTGCTCGTGCTCACCGTCCCCCACTTCAGCGGCGATCACTCCGGCTTTGAGGTCGGCGGCATGCTCGGCTTCGAGGGTGGCCTCGCCCTGCTCGCGGTCGGACTGGCCCTCGGCCACCGCTCCGAGCGCTTCTCCAAGCGCAGCGAGATCATGCTCGCCGCCGTCGCCGGCATCCTCTTCGCCCTCGCCGGTGTCGCGATCAAGGGCCTGACCGGGGCCAGCGGCGTCTCGCTTGCCGTGCTGGCGCCCTGGGTCGCGCTGACGATGGCCGCCGGCATCGGCGCCCAGTACGCCGCGGCCGCGGCGCTTCAGCGCGGCGGCGCGATCGAGACGATCGGCCTGATCGGCCTGATCGCCAACGCCGCCCAGATCGCCGCCGGCGTGCTCGTCTTCGGCGACCCGCTCGCCGCCAGCCCGCTCGGTCTGGCCCTGCAGGCGAGCGCCTTCGTCATGGTCTGCGCCTCGGCGCTGCTGATCCCGGCCCGGCGGGTCGCGGCGGCGCCGCTTACCGCCGCCGTCTGAGCGCCCAAAACAAACGGCGCGACGGGCCCGAAAGCCCGCCGCGCCGTACTCGAGGCGTCCTCTACCGCCGCCCGTTTAGCAGCCGTTCACCTTCAACGGCAAGCGGTTGTTCTTGACCTTCTTGCCGTTCTGTCCCTTCATGTTCATCACCGAGGAGAGCTTGCCTTTGCAGAGGTTCGTGGAGTTGACCAGGAGCCCATGCTTCTTGCCGCCTTCCATGCGGAGGATGAACTTCTTCACCGGGACGTCCGGCGTGTTGTTGAACACGGTCTTGATCCCCCCGTTCTTGGAGCTGATCACGCCGTAGAGCTGGATGTTCACCTGGCCGCGCAGGTCGGCGACCAGATCGGGCAATTCGTGGTTGGAGGAGACCAGGTAGACCGGCCCCTTCAACTTATTGCTGAGCAGCGGGCTCTTCGCTTCCGCGTGCCCGTAAATCGCTGCTTTCGGACAGGTCCGCGAGGCCAGCTGCGGCCTCGTGCAGACGGTGCGGATGTTGCCCTGGTCGAGGAACAACGCGTGTGGCAGCGCCAGGGCGGTGCGGAGCACGTTGGCGTCGCCGTTGCGGGCTTCGAGAATTGCCCGCAGCTTCGGGTGCTTGGCCCGAGAGGTGTTTCCCTTGGCGAACAGGCGCGTGTGCAGCTTCGGCTTGAAGCCGAGCTTGTTGCACGCACTCGCCTGGAACGGTGCCGAGACGGCGTAGCTGCTCCACGCCGAGGCGTTGGCGGGGTCGCCCCCACCCCCGTTGATCGACCCGCTGGTCGCCTGTGCGGCGCAGTTGGTCGGGTTGAGCATGAACTTGGTCCGATCGACGTTGACATCGATCGAGCGGATGTCCAGCTTGACACCACCGAACACATCCGGGACAGCGTCGGACACCGCGTTCACCTGTGCTGTTTTCGGGTTGACGTTGAGCGCCACCCGGACGACCGTCGTGCCGAGATCGAACGGACCGTTGATCGCCGGCGTGATCACCGCCATCGAGAGCGGTGCGCCCTTGTAGGGACCAGCGAGGTAGGCGCTGCCGGCAAGCGTCACTGCCTTGCCGCCGGTTCCGGCAACTGTCGAGGCAGAGGCGATCTTGCTTGCTTCCGAGCAACTCGGACTTGCCTTCTGCGCTGCACCGGTACTTGCTGCCGCGGCAGCAAGAGCGTCCTCGGAGCAATACGGGATCCCGGAGAGATTCCCGGTCAACCCTTTCGGCAGCGTCACGTTGACCGCCTTCAGCTCCTGCTGTCCATCGGTGCGGGCGATGTTGACCCGGAACGGGCTGTACTTGCCCGCCTTGGTGCTGTTGCTCTTGGCCGTGTAGGACGGAGCGAACTTCCGCGCCGCCAGCGTCGTCGGGCAGGTACCGCCGCCCGGGACACTGGAGAGGGTGAATGAGCTTTTGACCGGCACCTGCGTGTTCGGTCGTGCCCACGGTTCCATCTGGCCGCTCGAATCGGCCGCCGAGCAAGTCGGCGGGCTAGTCAGGACCAGATGCGGTCCCTCGAAGCGAAGAGTGACGGCTTCGAAGGGAGCCTGAGGCAAGCCCTGTGGGAGTTTGCCCGCGAGCGGACCGACCTCTTGTTCATCGAACGTCGTCGTCAGCCGGCCGGTGACTTTGTTGGCCGCGGTGTTGCCGACGAGGCGCACGGCGATGCCCTCATCCGGTTCCTTTGCTTCGACCAGAATGCGGAACTCTTCGCCCGATTCCGGATTGGAGCTGTTCTGGGTGCCGACGTAGATGGCGCCCGTCAGAGGTTTCGCCAACGGCGGCGAGGTGATTTCGGCCGTACCGATCCTCGACTCGCTCGGGCATTCGTTGTTGTAGACCCTTTGGCCCTTCTTAAACTGAGCGTCGGTGCAGGCAACGAGGCCGTTCGAGCCGGCCGGGTTGAGGCCCATCCCGGACGGCAGAGTCACGACCGCCTTGCGCAGGTGCGACTGTGACTGTTTGTTGCCACCTTTGGCCGGCACTTCGAACGGGACTTTGGTGACAACCGAGGCCGGCGCCGGAGAGTCAACGTCGGTCGTATTCGGCCGGATGTCGATCGACGGATCGAACGGAACCGTGTCGCATCCGTTCTGTTCGAACACTTTCCCAGTCGAACTTTCGACCCTCGCTTCGAAGGGCGTCGAGCCGCTGGGGAAGAGCGGATTCGGTTCGCCATAGGACTCAGCCCGGAACCAGGTCGGGTACAGCGTCGGCCATTCGCTCGGATCGAGGCAGGTGGTCGGCGTGTTGATGTAGGTGCCGTTGCCTGATGCTGATTCGATGTTGCCGGCTTCTTTGCCGAAGTTCACGAGCCTACTCCGCAGGGTCGTGAACGGCGGATCGGATTCGGGCAGGCGAATGGTGAACGCCTCATGGAAGTCGCTTTCCCAGCTGACGTCTGTTTCCAAGTAGACAACCTCTTTGCCGGCAACGACGAATCCGAACAGAGCCGGTTCGCCAGCTTTGGGCACGAGGTTGTAGACAGCTACTTTGGTCCCGGTCGTCGGGCTTGGTGGCACGACGGCCCCCGCAGGCAAGGTGTTGCCGGCCGGGAACGGGGGCGAGGGAGCAGGAACGACGCCACCAACGGTCGTCACCAAGGTCACTTCCTCAGTGCCGACCCGGGCGCCTTTGTCGCAGAGGGGAACGAATGTCTCCGGTGCGACTTCGTTTTCGAAGTCTTCGATCGTGCAGCGAGGCGTCGCCTGGGGATTGACCGTGAGGCCCGGTGGCAGGTCAACCCGCAGCGTCTTGATCTCGTGATCGATCAGTTCGGGTTTGATCGGTTGGATCGGAATTTCCACCCCAACCGGTTCGACTTTGCCTTTTTCGCCTTCGGTATGTTGAATCGTGTACTGCGTGTAGCCAATAGGCGGGTGACCACCGGCTTCGACGAAGTAATCCGGGTTGTTCGGCGAACACTTGGTCGGTTCGTCGGCATTACATGTCGCCGCCTGCCAGCCGTCTTTTTCCGTGGCAGGTTTGGTGTTGGGTTCGATGATGTTTCCGGTGTCGGCCTGTGCGACCGACACCGCAGCTACAAGCCACAGTGCCATCACCGCGCAAGCGATCAAGCGCCTTACCATTCGTCTCTCCTCTGGTCGCATTGACGATTCCCATTACGTCCCTGCGTATGGCGCTAAATCTCCTCGCGCCTCTACGGTACCTGTCAGTACCCGCCGGCATCAAGGGGGAAAACCCGCAGAGCGGTTTCGACTACATCGATCTGTGTAGCCCTGAGCATCTTTTGGCTTCAAAAAGCCAAAATGCAGCAAAAGTGCCGCTCAATAGGATGTTCAAGTAATGACTACCCGAGCGAGCCTTCCCTATGTCGACGAGCTTCCAATCGAGATCGGCGCCGATCGGGAGGCGACCTGGGCGGCGCTGCTGCGGGTGGTCGAGGGGTCGTTCGCATCCGCTCGCGGCCGTGGGCCAGCGCGGCTGCTCGCCTGCGAAGACACTGAACTTTCGGGGCCGCGCCCGCTGGCACAGGGCTCCGCCTTTCCCGGTTTCCACGTCGAGACCGCCGAGCCGCCAAGCGAGCTCGCCCTCGCCGGTCGCCACCGCTTCTCCACCTACCTGCTGAGCTTCCGCCTCGAGGACGCGAGCGGCGGGCGCACTCGACTCGTTGCCGAAACTCGCGCCGCCTTCCCGGGCCTGAAGGGAAGCGTCTACCGAGCCCTGGTGATCGGCACGCGGATGCACGTCCTCGTCACCCGCCGCCTGCTCACCGCGACCAAGCAACGCGCGGAGCGCAGCTGACCGGCTGGTCGGCAATCCGGCCGGTCCTCGCCGGCTTCCTGCTCGCCGCCGACGCCTTCGTAGTTGCCGCCCTCCTCATCTCCCGCCGCCACGGCTGGCTGCCGCCCTTCATCGCCTTCGGCGCGTTGCTGGTCGGGCTGGTCGCCTTCGAGATCTGGGCGGTGCGCCGCCGGCACGACGACGACCGGCCTCGATCGCGCCCCTGACATCTGCCCTCCGACTCAACCGTTGCGGCTGATCAGCATGATGCCGGCGATCGACGCGGTGGCAAGCAGTGCCAGGGCGATATCTGTCCGACGCTCGCTGTCTCTCATCCCACACTTAGAACACTCCGACGCGCGCGAAGATGCTCTGTGACGGCGCTCAGCCGCCTTCCTCGACGAACGCCCGGCGCAGGGCCTCGTCGAAGGACTCCGGCGAGATCCCGAACGGCTCGGCGCCGCTGGGGTCGGTGACCACGGTCGCGCTTGTCAGCCCCTCGATCAGGGGACGGGCCACGTTGGTGTCGACCGGCGTCACCAGGCCGAGCCAGAGCGAGGAAAGCCAGGGGGTGATCAGCGGCACCGGGATCTGGCGCCGCGGCTCCTTGCCCATCGCGGTCGCCATGTGATCGAGCATGTCGGCGTAGCTGAGAATGTCGGGGCCGCCGATCTGGACCTCGCGGGCCGCGGACTCCGGCACGTCGGGGGCGCGCCGCAGGTACTCGACCGTCGCATCGATCCCGATCGGCTGGGTCTCGGTGCGCAGCCATCCGGGAGTGATCATCACCGGCAGGCGACCGACTAGGTAGCGCAGCGTCTTGTAGGACTCGCTGCCGGCGCCGACCACCATCGCGGCGCGGAAGTAGGTCAGCGGTGGCCCCTCGGCCATGAGCACACGCGCCGTCTGGTGGCGGCTCTGTAGGTGCTCGGAGGCGCTGTCGCCGCCAAGGCCGCCGAGGTAGATCACCCGCTCGATGCCTTCGCGCTTCGCCATGCGACCGAAGTTGGCGGCGCCGACGCGCTCGCGCTCGGCGTAGCCCCCTCCCCCGCCCATCGCGTGGACGAGGTAGTAGGCGACGTCGACGTCGGCGCCCGCCCCGGCGAGGCTCTCCGCGTCGGTGATATCGCCTTCGTGCAATTCCATCCCGGCCGCCTCCAGGTGACGTCCCTTGGAACGATCACGGACGAGACAGCGGACCGAGGCGTCGGCCTCGGCAAGCGCCATCGCCAGCCTGCCGCCGACGAATCCGGTTGCTCCGGCGATGAGGACGCGACGTGCGATCCATCCAAGCTACCCGGCCGGGCTGCGAAGCTAAGCTGGTGCGCATCCATCTTCTTGAGCGGAGCCAGCGCGTCGAGGTTCCGATCGACCGGGCCTTCGCCTTCTACGGCGACGAGCGCAACCTCGAGCCGCTGACCCCGCCCTGGCTCCATTTCGAGGTGACGACCCCGCGCCCGATCTCGATGGCGAGCGGCACCCTGCTCGAGTACCGGCTGAAGCTGCACGGCGTGCCGATCCGCTGGCGGACCCGGATCGACTCCTGGGAGCCCCCGTCCCGTTTCACCGACTTCCAGGAGAAGGGGCCGTATTCAATCTGGGAGCACACCCATACCTTCGAGGCCGACGGCGAGAGCGCGACGATCATCCGCGACCACGTCCGCTACGCGATCCCCTTTGGCCCACTTGGCACGCTCGCGCACCGGCTCTTCGTGCGTAGAGACCTGGAGCGGATCTTCGACTACCGGCGCGACGCGGTGGCGGCGAGCATCACCGGCACGAGCTGAGCCTGCACGCCAGATCGTCGATCAGAGCGAAGGCCGCGCGTCGAGCATGGCCAACGGTGGCACCATCGGCCCCAGGTTTCACAACGACCACTCGGTAAACGCGCCGACCGCGCTGCAGGTAGACGTCCTCCTGCGCGAGACCGAGCGGGTTACGCCATTGGAGATTGTGAGCAGCTTCGGGCACGGCAGCGACAGACACCGCTCTTGCCGATGATCCGCATCTCTGCCGCCGAACGAGGCTTGAGAAATCATGTGCCCGCCTCGAGTCGGCAAAGACAAATATGTCGGCGACCACGTCATCGCCACTCTCCATCCACCAGCGCATCTCATAGCCGGCGGGCCAGGGTGCCGATGATGGCCGCGATCCCCCTGCCACCGGTTCAGCATCGGTCCAGGCCGAAGTTGTCGGTACCAAGCCCTCTTCATAAGACCGAAGACCCGGTTCGACGCTGGCCATCATGCGCTCGAGATCTGAGCGAAGATCCAGCAACCGAGTGAGGCCGACGGTCGCGAGGGCAGGTGTTGTTTCAGCCGGGCATCCCATTCCAGCCTGATCCGTCGCAGACCCGTTCCCGGCACCGAAGGGGCCTGTTCCGGCGGTGACGGCGTAGACGGCAAGCAACACCAAAACCGCGATCAGCAAAGCAAGCCGCAAATGATCGTTGTTCAGCCACTTGAGCCCAGGACGCACGCATTCCCATCGGCCAATTCGCTGAGACGCTGAAGGCCTCCCATGACAAGGCTCGCGCGGTACCGATTTAGAACGTCGCTATACACTCAGCGCGTGCGGGGAATGCTGGTGGGGGCACTGTTGGCGGCGCTGATCTCGGTCGGCGGAGTCGATGACGCGGGAGCGGCCACGCTGAGGGCGGAGTATCGATTCCAGGGCGACCTCGCCTCCGAGATCGCGGCAGCGCCGGCCCTCGCCAATATCGGATCAGGCAATCGTTTTGGGTTCGAGCGGATCAACGGCATTGGACTCCGCCAGGTGTTGAGATTTCCGGAAGGCAACGGCTTGTCCTTGGCAACCACCGGCCTCGTCAATCCCACCAACAACTCGGTGGTGGTGGTCTTTCGGTTGGCCAACACGCAGGGCTATCGACGGATCCTCGACTTCGCCGACGGGGTCTCGGACGCCGGGCTCTACAACCTCGACGGACGCGTGGTGATCTACGGTGCCCACAGCTCCAGTAAAGACGTCGTGCTGAACAACTCTTATGCCGAGATCGCCCTCACGAATACCGCGGTCGCCGATGGCTCGGAGCAGGTCACCGCTTACTTGAACGGGACCGAGGTGGCCGCCGGAAAAGCGCCCACGGGATTCGACCTCGGGTCCGGGCAGTTGCGGTTCTTCCGTGACAACACGCAAGGCGCGTTCCCGGGCGAGGAGTCAAGTGGAGCCGTGTCCTGCGTCCTGGTCTACGACGGCGCCCTGACGCCGGGTGAAGTGAGTCAGGTCGCCGACGACCTGACCCTGTGCCCGGCGCCAACGCCGGCCCCGGGGCGACCCGAGGCGTCGGTGGCGGGCAAGCCGAAGGCGAGCAGGTCGAGGGACTCGACGGTGGTCGATTCCGGCCTGACCGTGAGCTGCCCGATCGGGACGTCAGCCTGCGCGGCGAGCGGCCAGGTCGAGGCGCTGGGGGAGCGTTTGGGCGCAGCCAGGCTCACGGTCCCCGCCGGCGAGAGCAGGAGCGTGCGGGTGCGACTGTCGAAGCGAGGAACGAAGGTCCTGCGCGATGCCGGTGCACTTAAGGTCAAGGTTTCGGCGGAGATCAAGGCCAATGGGAGAACCGCCAGGGCGCAACAGGCAGGAAGAATCGTGGCCCCGCGGCCACCCGCCTTTAGACCCGGCAAGTACACCGGCGACACGAGCCAGGACTTGCCGATCTCCATCACCGTGAGCCGGGCGGAAGTCCGATCGGTCGCCTTCCGCTGGCGTGGGCGCTGCGGCGACGGGGAGACACACACAAATACGGTCATTCTCAGAGGGAGCGCACGGGTTCGACACGGGCGCTTCTCCATGGGGGCACGACTCGACAGTGGGGGCTCGGCCCGTGTGAGCGGGCGGCTCGACGGTGACCAAGCCTCCGGCACGCTGTCTCGCCTGGGCGCAAGCATCTCCGGCACCAGATGCGCAGTGGAGAAGATCAAGTGGCACGCGCGTACCTCCGGCGTCGAAATCGGCACGTCCGGCTGAACCTGCTCACCGGCGATGCTCTGCGGGTTCGGAGATCGTGACCCGGCAGCGCTAGGAAAAGAGCTCAGCGAGCGTCCGTTCTTCGGACCCAAAGGCGTAACCACCCACGGCCATGCACCAGGTTTCGCCCGGGCAGGAGACGTCCCAAAGCGAGACGCCACTCGATCCAGCCGGCACGGGAGGCGTTTCGAGGCTCCATTTGCTCAGTTCGCGGCGGACAACCAGAGGCTTCCTTTCCCCTTTGGTCAGGTAGACCCCGACGATGTCGCAAGTGTTGATCGTGCAGGAGACGCCCGCCGACGAGATCGATTCCCCACTCGGACTCGGGCTCGTCTCGATGCTCCATTTGACCCCTTCCCAGCCCTCAACCAAGAGCTGGCTCCCGGCGGCGTTCTCACCCGCCGCCTTGCAAGTCGTCGTTTTCGCGCACGAGACCGCAGTCAGGGCGCTGTTGGTGGAACCGGACGGCCTCGGAACGAATTCCTGAACCCATTCGCCGTTCCAGTACTCAGCCAGCGAGCGGATGCTGCCTTCACCGGTGACCGTGGCCCAACCGACGGCCATGCAGACATAGTTCAATGCCGTCGGCATGCAGGAAATTCGTTCGAGTGCGCTCGAGGTAGTGCCCGCTGCCAGCGGGGGTGTTTCGTAGGTACCGCTGTTTTCAACGAAGAGGGAGACCGGTTTTTCCGGCACCGTCGCGTAGCCACTGGCGACACAGGGCCGAGCGGTGCCGATGACGACGCAGGAGATCCCAGTCAGCTGCCCGCTTCCTACGGGCGGATTGACCGAGGCCACGATCGACCAAGAGGAGCCGTTCCATTCCTCCTTCAGTGTCTGGGTTATCGCGCCTTTTTTTTGGAAGCTGCCGACCGCAGTACAGGCGCTTTCGGCAGTGCATGAGACCTTTGCCAGATTGCCCGCCAACGAGCCGGTTGGATTCGGCGGTTTCTGCACCGTCCAGGTCGAGCCGTTCCAGAGCTCGGCGAGAGGTTCCCATATTTTGGTGCTGCCGTTGAGATAGCTGCCCACCGCCATGCACCAGCTGGTCGAGACACAGGAAACTCCGGTCAGGTGACTAAAACTCGAACCAGACGGGTTCGGAGTGCTTAGAACCGTCCACGACGGCGTTGCCGCAGCGGAGCTGGGTACTCCCAGCAGACCGATGAGGCACTGCAAAAGCAGCCCATTGCGCGCCCGTCGGTGCATTTCCGACATGGCCAGTGATTTTAGCGAATAATCAAGAAACTCATTGCGTCGTCCCGATGCCAGCGAGAGAACGATAAAAATTTCTTGACTTATGGGCAGGAACGGACTCTAATGCGCCTATGCGCAGGAGGATCTCGCTAGCCGTCGTCATGGCCGCCGCAGTGTTGGCGGCGATCGCAGCCGGAGGGGCAAGCTCGGCCGCCGCCTCGGAATTCTGCGAAACCAACAGCGGATCATCTCCCTGCGCCGCCCCCTATGTCCCCACGACCATCCTCGAAATGAAACAGACCTCCGCTCAGGCGAACTTCAGTCCCAGCCCACCGGGGCCGGGCGTGTCAGCCTCATGCGCCCATTCCACCGCCGAAGTCGAATACGTCGCCCCAGCCCTACGGCTCGAAGCGAAGGTCCTCTCGTTCACCTTCTCCTCTTGCACGGGATGCTCCACTGTCAAAGCCGCCCATCTCCCCTGGGCAGCGGAAGCCGAAGCGAGGGGCAGCGGCAACGGCACTTTCAACATCTTCGACACAAAAGGGCTAATCGAGCTCGTTTTCAGCGGCTGCAACGAAGTCAAAACCAGCTGCACCTTCCACCAAGAACAGATCCTGAGCAGCTTCGGTGGTGGCGCACCGGCGGTCACCGAAATCTCATCTTCCCTGCCACTTCTCAGCGGTGGATCCGGCTGCGAGAAAACGATCAAATGGTCGCCGACCGCCTACGAATTCTCGTTCCCCAGCCCTCTCTACTTGCGCTGAAGGAATCGCCTCGACCGGCTCAGCCGACCGCGTCGGCCCACTCGCTGAGGCGGCCCGCGAACTGAGGGGTCGCCGCGTCGACCTCGACGATCACATCGGCGGGGACATTCGCCTTTTTGGCGGCAGCCATGATCGCGTCGGGTGAGGGTGCCTCGTAGAGGCAGTAGGTGCGGCGCCGGTCGGCGCTGAGGAAAGAGAAGAGCCAGCGGACTCCCTCGCCGCCGTTGATCTCCTCGATCAACTCCACGTCGTCGTCGCTGAGATCCAGCTGATCGGCGAAGTTACGCTCGATCACGTAGAGGGCCATGGGCTGATCGTAGCGGGGATTCCGGCCTACCGGGAAGCGAGCCCGTGCCGATGTGCGTAGGTGGTGGCCTCGGTACGGTTTGCCGACTCGGTCTTGCGCAGAATGCTGCGGATGTGGTTGGCGGCGGTGTGTTCGCTGATCGAGAGCCTGCCGCCGATCTCGCGGTTGCTAAGGCCCTCCGCAACCAGCACCAGGATCTGCACCTCACGCGGCGAGAGGCTGTCGGGCAGGTCGACCGCGGGGGCACGGATCTCGAGGCCGCGGATCTTCATGAGCAGTCCCTCCATCCCGATCTGCCCGGCCAAGGAGGTGGCCTCGCCGAGCAGCACCTCGGCCCGCTTGCGACTTCCGGCGCCACGCCCAAGTAGGAAGCGACCGTACTCGTACGCGGTGTGCGCCAGCCAGGTCGACGCGCCCATCCGCCGGTTCAGGTCCATCGCCCGCTCGAAGTGCTTCTCTGCGCGGCCCGGCTCCTTCAGCGTGGCGGCGAGCATGCCCAAGTAGCGATCGGCCGCCCCGTAGCAGGCCACCAGGTGGCCGATCATCACGTTGGTGCCCGCCAGCGGCTCCAGCTCCGGGTAGACGATTGCCGCCATCGTCTCGTCGTCGAGCACCGCACAGGCGTCGGCCAGGTAGACGAGCGCCGCCGTCCACAGCGAGGTCCGGAACCCGTCGATGCCCTGGGCGGCGATGGCAGCCAGTTCTCGCCTTGCCTCCCGCTCCATTCCCAGCTCGGCCAGGACGGCGACGAGCCCGGGGCGCCACGGCCCCTCACGGTCGACGGTTCCGGCGAGGATCCTCATCGCCGGAGCCAACTCGGCCAGTCGCCCCTGCTCGCGGCGAAGGCCAAACATCTGAATTCCATGGGTGCCGGATGCCTCGCGTCCGATCAGCAGCTGGCCCCACTCGCGCGAGCGCTCCGCCATCGCTTCGCTTTCCTCGAGGTTCCCCCGGCAGAGGGCAATCGCCGAGCCGTAGTGCTCGGCCACGTGGTTCATGAACGGCTGCGCCGTCCGCTCGGCCATCTCTCGCTGCGCGGCGACCTCGTCCCAGGCGGAATCGAGGTCGCAGAGGGCGACGAACGTCGGCACCCGCCAGGCCATCGCCTCGGTCTGGGTCTCGGCGTCTTCCATCTCCTCGGCGAGGTCCCGCGCCTCGGTCAGCATCGCCAGGATCTCCTCGAGCGGGGTTGTCCCCCGTGCCCAGTAGGAGCGAACCAGCACCCACGCCAGCGCCCTGCGGTCGCCATGCTCCCTTGCCAGCGCGACCGCGTTGCTGCGCACAAGCGCGCCCCGTTCCGGCTCGCCCACGAAGCTGAGCCCGCGGGCGAGCCCCGAAAGCAGGCCGATCCGCAACTCGTCATTCCCCTCGCCGACCACGGTCAACGCCTCCTCGAGCAATTCGTACGAGACTTGGCTCGCGATTCCGGGCCGCCAGCAAGCCTCCTCGTAGCCGATCGCCGCCCGAGCCAGCAGTTCGGCGCTGTCGAGCCGGCGGGCGATCTCCGCCGCCGCCACGAAGGCCTCTTGCGCATCAGTCGCCTTGCCCGCCCGATGGCTGGCCGAGCCGAGCTCGAGCAGGACGCCGGCCCGCTCGGCCTCGTCCTCGATCCCGATCCCGATCGCGGTTCGCAGCCGCATCTCGGCGTCGTCGAAGGCGAGCCCGGCGCTCGCCGCGCTCGCCGCGCGAAGGTTGTAGTCGACGGCCCGCTCGGCCCCACCAAACGGCGCCGCTGCGCCGAAGTGATGGGCGAGGTCGGCGAGCCCGCGGTCGGAGGCGCCGCCGGCGCGCTCGAGCTCCTCACCGACGCGGAGGTGCAGCTCTGCCCGCCGCAGCCGCGAGAGCCGATCGTAGAGCGCCCTCCGCACGATCTCGTGGGTAAAGCGACAGGCGAGCCGCTGCGAGCGCAGCTCCTCGATCATGCCGCTGCCCACCGCCTCCTCGAGAGCAACGAGCAGGTCGGCCTCGCTGATGCCGGCGGCGCGACGGATCGGCTCGAGCTCGAACTCGGGCCCGGCGACGGCGGCCAGCTCGAGTAGATCCGTGGTCGTCGGGGCGAGGCGGGAGAGCCGCTGGCCGACCACCTCGTGGACGCTTTCGGGCGTTCCGAGCTCGCTCAACGGCCGGGTCACCCTTACCTCCCCCCCGCCGACCTCGACGGTCCCGGTCTCAACCAGGGCGCGCCAGAGCTCGCAGACGAGAAAGGCGTTGCCGTCGGTGAGGTCGTGGATCGTGTCTGCGAGCTCGCCCAGTTCGGCGCCGGAATCACTGCCGGCGGCGCGACTGACCAGGTCGGAAACCTCCGCCCCGGAGAGGCCCGAGAGCCGCATCCGCACGACGTCCTCGGAGCGGCGCAGGTCGGCGAGCGTCTCCGCCAGACCCGCGGGCACGTCGGCCTCGGTGTCGCGAAAGGTCACAAGCAGCAGCAAGCGGCCGCTGCCGGTGGAGCGCGCCAGGTGCCGCAGCATCAGCAGCGTCGGGGCATCGGCCCAGTGCCCGTCCTCGAGCACCACCAGCACCGGCCGGTCGCGACTCACGTTCTCGAGCAGGTCCGCCACCGCGGTGTGGAGGCGGTGGCGCTCGGTGTCGGGGTCGGCCTCGACCGGCTCGGGCAGCTCACCGACACGGGAGGGCAGATCGGGCAGCAGACGCGTCAGCTCGCCGCCCCCGGTCCCGAGAGCGGCGCCCAACTCGGATGGGTCTGTCACTCGCACGAGCTGATCGAGGGCCTCGACGAAGGGTCGGTAGGGAGTCTGAACTGCCGCGTCGCAGGCCCCACAGAGGACCAGCACGCCTTCGGCGGCGGCCTCGGCGGCGAACTCACGCGTCAGCCGGCTCTTGCCGGCACCGGGCTCGCCCGCGAGCAGCGCCACGCGACGCCCCTCGCCCGCGGCACGCGGCATCAGGGTCCGCAGCTTCTCCAGCTCGGCCACGCGCCCGACGAAGGGGGAGATCGAGGTTTGCCGGAGCGAGCCCGGAAGCTCCGGGATTTCCGCGTCCATGCGAAAAAGATAGTCAGACTTGACTATTCCGCCTGAAAACGGCCGCATCCGGGCTGTTCGAAGTGGGTCAGATCAGGTCATGACAGGCGAATTCCACCGCCCTACGCTCGCCGGGAGAGATTGAGACAACCCGCAAGGAGGCACCGATGAGCAGCACCGCGCCCAGTGAGATAGCCGGCTTCAAGGGAAGGCTGACCCGCCCAGAGGATCCCGGCTACGAGGACACCCGCAGCGTCTACAACGCGATGATCGACCGGCGTCCCGCTCTGATTGCCACCTGCACCGATGCCGATGACGTGGCGAAGGTCGTCACCTTCGCCGGCGCCAACGACCTGCCGCTGGCGGTCCGCGGCGGCGCCCACAACGGCGCCGGGCTTGGGACCGTCGATGACGGCCTCGTCCTCGACCTTTCGGGACTGAAGAGCATCGAGGTCGACCCCGAGGCCCGGACGGTCCGGGTCGGCGGCGGCTGCCTGTGGGGCGAAGTCGATGCGGCGACCAACGAGCACGGGCTGGCGACGCCGAGCGGGATCATCTCGACCACCGGCGTCGGCGGCCTCACGCTGGGCGGCGGCATCGGCCACCTGACCCGCAAATGCGGGCTCAGCATCGACAACCTGCTCGAGGCCGACGTCATCCTCGCCAGCGGCGAGCAGGTGCGGGCAGCCGAGGACGAGAATCCCGACCTCTTCTGGGCGATCCGCGGCGGCGGCGGCAACTTCGGCGTCGTCACCTCCTTCGTCTTCCGGTTGCACGAGGTCGGCACGATCGTCGGCGGTCCGACCTTCTGGGCGGTCGAGGACGGCGCCGAGGTATTGACGGCCTACCGCGACTTCATCCCCAACGCCCCCAGGGAGCTGAACGGGTTCTTCGCCTTCGCCTCCGTTCCCCCGGCGCCGCCGTTCCCCGGCGAGCTGCACCTGCGCAAGGTCAGCGGCGTCGTCTGGTGCTACTCAGGCGACCCGGCAGACGCCGCCGAGGCGATGGCGCCGCTGCTGCAGGCGACTCCGGAGCCGTTGCTGCACGGGCCACAGGAGATGCCGCTGCCCGCGCTGCAGAGTGCCTTCGACCCGGTCTACCCGGCCGGGGACCAGTGGTACTGGCGGGCCGACTTCGTCAAGGAGATCCCCGACGAGGCCGTCGCGGTCCATGCCAAGTTCGGAGCCGAGATGCCAACCTGGAAGTCGACCATGCACCTGTACCCGATCGACGGGGCCGCCCACGACGTTGGGCCGACCGATACCCCGTGGGCCTACCGTGACGCCAACTGGGGCTCCGTCTTCGCCGGCGTCGACCCCGACCCCGCCAACGCGGACAGCATCCGCAGCTGGTGCGTCGATTACTTCGAGGCGCTGCACCCCTACTCGGCGGGCGGCGCCTACGTGAACATGATGATGGACGAGGGCCAAGAGCGAGTGCGGGCGAGCTACGGCGACAACTACGACCGCCTCGCCCAGGTCAAGGCCAAATACGACCCCGAGAACCTCTTCCGGGTCAACCAGAACATCCAGCCAAATGCCTGATCGCGAATACGATGTTGTAGTCGTCGGAGGGAGCCTGGCCGGGTGCTCCGCGGCTCGCCTGCTCGCGCTGCGGGGCGCTCGCGTCGCCGTAGTGGAGAAGCGCCCCGAGCTCGACGCCTACAAGGTCATCTGCACCCACAACATCCAGGCCGGTGCGATGCCGGCGATCGAGCGTCTTGGGATCGGGCCGGCGATCCGTGAAGCCGGCGCCGTTCGCGCCCAGACCGACATCTGGACGCGCTATGGGTGGATACGCCCGCCGGATCGGGGCCTGCACAGCGTGAACCTGCGGCGCTCGGTCCTTGACCCGATCGTGCGCCGGCAGGCGATCGAGACCCCGGGCGTGGACTACCTGCCCGGCCTCACGGCGGTGGGGCTCGATGGCGGTGAGCAGGTCGAAGGCGTCCGCGTTTCGGGGCGTGGGGAGAAAGAGAGAACGCTGACGGCGAGGCTCGTGGTTGCCGCCGACGGACGCGATTCGCAGGTGGCGCGGATGGCGGGGGTCGCGGGGCGCGTTCGAGCACACGGGCGCTTCTGTTACTTCTCCTACTTCAGGGACGTCCCACTGCGCGATCCCCACCGGGGGATGGTCTGGTTCGGCGACCCCGACATGGCGTATGTCCACCCAAACGAGGAGGGCGTCTCGATGGTCGCGGTAGTGGCGGCCAAGCGACGACTGAACGAGTTCCGCGGCGATCCTGAGCCGGCGGTTCGCGCGCACTTTCGGAATCTGGCGGATGCTCCGAGCCTGGACGGCGCGCGCCCGGTCGCGAAGTGGTTCGGAAAGCTCGAGATGCCGAGCACGATCCGCCCTGCCTCGGCGCAGGGGATGGCGTTCGTCGGCGATGCCGCCCAGGCGTCCGATCCGATTTTCGGCGTCGGCTGCGGCTGGGCGTTCCAGTCGGCGGACTGGCTGGCTGAGGAAGTCGGCCCGGCTCTACACGGATCGGATCGGGAGCTAAATCGAGCCCTGGGAGCCTACGCGCGGCGCCACCGCCGCGAGCTCGGTGCCCATCATTGGCTCATCTCCGACTACTCGAGTGGGCGACGCTTCTCGCCACTCGACAAGCTCGTCTACTCGACCGCGGCGCGCGATGCCGAGCTGGCCGGGCGGGTCGAGGACTTCGGCACCCGCTCGATTGGCGGTATCGCCGGCACCCGGCGGATGATCACCCGGGCCACCCAGGTACGGCTCGGGTTGGCCGGCTGAGCACGGAGTACAGTCGATTCCGATGCCGCTTTTCATGGATCGCCACGACCTGCCGGATGCGACGGCTGCCGATATCGCAAGCGCTCACCTGCGCGATCTCGAGGTGCAAGAGCGCTTCGGCGTGCGCTTCATCACCTACTGGTTCGAAGAGGAGGCCGGCAGCGCATTTTGCCTCGTCGAGAGTCCCGATAAGGAGTCCGTCGAGTTAGCCCACAGCGCCTCGCACGGAATGCTTCCACTGAACGTGGTCGAGGTCGACGAGGCGAGCATTCGAGGCTTCTTTGGACGGCTCAATACTCACCCCCCGGGCGAGCCCTATGTAGAGAGCGCCTTTCGAGCGGTCCTCTTCACCGACATGGTCGACTCCACTCGTCTCACCCAACAATTGGGCGATCGCGAGGCCATGCAGCTAGTTCACCAACACGACTCGATAGTGCGCTCTGGCTTGGCGCAGTTCGGCGGCAGCGAAGTCAAGCACACCGGAGACGGGATCATGGCGGTGTTCGACGCGGCTTCCCGAGCGGTCGGTGCGGGGGTGCAAATCCAGCGGGCGCTTGAAGAGCTCAATGCCGATGGACAGTCGGGACTGCGGGTGCGCATCGGGGTGGCCGCGGGAGAGCCGGTGACTGAGCAAGACGATCTCTTCGGAGCAACTGTGCAGCAGGCCGCACGACTGTGTGCATGCGCTGAGCCAGATTGCATCGTCGTCTCATCCGGCGTGCACGACCTCTGCCGTGGAAAGGGAATCCGGTTCTCCGACGCGGGGCCCCTCGCCGCGAAGGGCTTCGACGAGCCAATCGGGCACTTTGAGGTCGACTGGCGCGATTGACCTCACGAACGCACGAGCGGCAGCGTTGCCCCTTTGCGCGAGAAGACAGCGGACGAGTTCGGCTTGCTAGAGCCATACCGCTACGGGGATTCGAACCCCGGTTTCCGGACTGAGAATAGGAAGTTTCCGAACTAGTACATCGGCAACCGCTCGAGAGAGAAGCGCGGCGTCAGGATCGAGACCTCCGGCGAGACGACGCTCGGGATCGGCTCGCGCGCGCTCCTGCTGCAGTTGAGCACGGACCTCGTGCACAACGCGATCGTCCACAACCTGCCTGACCACGGCTCGTGTGGGTCTCGACCAGTGCTCGCACCGATGTCGTAGAGCTCGTGGTCGAGAACACCGGCGAGACGCTTGCGCCCGAGATGGTCTCCACGCTCGCCGAGCCATTTCTTCGCGGTGACGAACGCGTCCGGACCGACCACGCGGGCGTCGGCCTCGGCCTCGCGATCGCCAAGAGCATCGCCCATGCACACGAGGGGACTCTCACCCTTGCCCCGCGGGAGGCCGCCAGGCTCCGCGTTACGGTGCGACTACCCGCCTCGCCGCCTCGATAGCAAGCTCCCTTGCGGCTCCGGCAAGCGCCGCACCGCTGGCGTCCCCGCCCTCTGCTGCCGCCGAACCGGGTTCGAAGTCGCCACCCGGCAAGCCATCCAAGTAGCGCCTGACGGCAGCGCCGCGGCCGCGTCCTGGCTCTGTACTCAATCCAAGAATTTCCACGGTGGTGGGTGCAGGTGGTTTGGCCCTCGCCAAATGGGTAGGAAAGTCAATCGGGTTGAGAGTTGACGGTTGCGTTGCACGGCTCTTTCTTTGAGCTCAAGGGCTACGCAGGCCGGTTGCGGTTGCCGGGTGTGCCCCAATGAGAGGAGACGTAGATGTCCACCGTTCTAATCGTTGTCATCGTTGTTGTCGTCCTGGTTTTGGCCGCTGCCGCGGTCGCGATCGCCCGGCGCGCGAAAGAGCGGCGCCGAATCGAACGGGAGCGGTTGACCGAACAGGCCGAGTCCCACCGCGACGAGGCGCAGACCCGGGCCGCCAAGGCGACCAGCCTCTCCGAGGAGGAGCAGGCCAAGCGGGCCGAGGCCGCAAAAGCGGCCGAGGTGGCCGAGGCAGCCGAGCGCATCGCCGAGGAGCACCGCGACCGCGCCGACCATTTGGCCGAGGAGTCGGAGGGGGTCGCCGCGCGCAGTGAGCGCGAGCGCGAGCGCGCCCGCCGCCACGGCCAGAAAGCAGAAGAGATCGAGGAGAACCTATGAGCTGCGATCACCCCAGCCAAAGGGCCGACCGATGCTGATCGCCGGTGTAGTCGCCCTCTGCATCCTGCTCGCGATCCTCGGCTTCCTGGTGCCGCGGCTGTCCGACCACGCCCGGCGGGGCGCGGACAAGGGCTTCTCGACCGGCGCCAGAGCGGGCTCGAAGGCCCCGGGACCAATCGGCCGCCTGCTGTCGAAATCGTTCGGAACCTCTCAGCGAGCCGCCGACAAGAGCCATTCCGCCGGCAAGAAGGCGCGCTCTAAGTCGCCGCTATAGGCCCCGTCCCGCCCATCTTCACCACCCAAGAAGCTAAACCCAACCAAGGAGCTCGCCTAGGGATCTGCCGCTCTAGAGGGCCGGGCGTGCTTCCCTCGCCGCCGGCCGCGCCGAAGTCGAGCTCCCGTAGGTGCCTGTCAGGAGTTAGTTTCTCGTTCCTCGCGGGAAGCAGTCTCAAATGACCTTGACGTGCGCTCGACACCCAGACTGCGGAAACGGTCACCTTGGCTGAGAGGGGGGCGACGCCGCAGGTCCCGAAGGTGCGGCGCAAGGCGCTAGATGCGGTGCGGTCGTTGTTTACGCCGCTGCTGCCCGACGACTATCTAGAGCTGATCAACCCGCTCTGGTCGACCAAGGAGCTGCGGGGGCGGATCGAGCGGATCGACGAAGAGACCCACAACGCGGTGACGGTGCTGATCAGGCCCGGGTACGAGTGGCCCGGGCACCGGCCGGGGCAGTACCTGCGGATCGGAGTGGTGGTGGATGGCGTGCACCACTGGCGCGCCTACTCGCTGACCTCTGAGCCGGGCCGGCCCGACGGCTGCATCAGCATCACCCCGAAGCTGGTCGACTCCGGCGTCGTTTCGCCGTACCTGACCCGCCGGGCCAGGCCCGGGGATCTCGTGCGCTTGGGCGGCGTGGAAGGGACCTTCGTGCTCCCCGACGAGCCGCCGGAGAAGCTGCTCTTCATCAGCGCCGGCAGCGGCATCACGCCGATCATGAGCATGGTCCGCGATCTGCACCGCCGCGACGCAATCAACGACGTCGTCCACATCCACTCGGCGAGGACGGCAGACGACGTGATCTTCGCCGAACGGCTGCGGAAGATCGACGAAGCGCACGAGGGGTTCGACCTTCAGCTGCACATGTCCGGCGAGCGAGGCCGAATCGCCCCGGCCCAGCTCGACACCCTCTGCCCCGACTGGCGCGAGCGCCAGGCCTACGTCTCCGGCCCGGGAGCGATGCTCGACGCGATCTGCGAGCACTGGGAGCGCGAGGGGGACCTGCAGCTGCTCCACATGGAGCGCTTCCAGCCGATCATCGGCGGCGACCCCGGCGAGGGCGCGGGCGGCACTATCCGCTTCCTGAAGACCGACATCCAGACCGAGTGCGACGGCGGTCTGCCGATCCTCGCCGCCGGCGAGGAGGCCGGCGCCTCGCTTCCCTTCGGCTGCCGGATGGGCATCTGCCACACATGCGTCGGGCGGCTCTGTTCGGGCGAGGTCCGCGACCTCCGCACGGGAGACGTCCACGGTGGCCCTGGTGAGATGATCCGCACCTGCGTCAACGCCCCCGAAGGGCCAATCGAGATCGCACTCTGACCCGTGAAAGGCCCGCCATGACCCCCACCGCGTCGACTTCCCCTACCGATAAGCCGGAGAGCCCCCTCGAGCACCTCTCAGAGGAGCAGCTCGAGGCCCTTGCCGATGAGCTCGACGGGATCCGCGACCGTACGTTCGCCGACCTCGGCGACCGCGACCGGCGATACATCGAGAGCATGATCGAGATGCAGCGGCGCCTTGCCGTGATCGGCCGCGTGCTGCTGCTCGCGGCCCGCAACGGGCCAGCTCGGGCCGCCGGCACGACCTCGCTCTCGGCAGCGAAGATCCTCGAGAACATGGAGATCGGGCACAACGTCCTGCACGGCCAGTGGGACTGGATGAACGATCCCGACATCAACTCCACCACCTGGGATTGGGACACCGCCTCCACCGCCGAGGCCTGGAAGCACTCTCACAACTACGTCCACCACACCTACACCAACATCCGCGGCAAAGACAAGGACCTTGGCTACGAGATCATGCGGATCGATCCGCAGCAGCGCTGGAATCCGGTCTACCTGCTGCAGCCGATCTACAACCTCATCCTCGCCGCCTTCTTCGAGTGGGGCGTCGCCCTCCACGACCTCGACTTCGAGGCGATCCGCAAGGGCACCAAGTCCAAGGCACAGGTCCAGCGGGAGCTGGAGGGCATTCGCGCGAAGGCAAAGAGCCAGGTAGTCAAGGACTATGTCGCGTGGCCGCTGATCAGCGGCCTGGCCGCGGCCGCGGCCGACCTTGGCATCGGGTTCCTCAGACCATCCGGCGAGAACGGCCGCCCCCGTGGTCGCGAGGGGCTCGCGCCCAAGCTGATCCGCGCCCTGCGCGGTGGCGCAAAGACCTATCGCAGGGCCGCTGCCGCCAACGCGACCGCCAACATCGTCCGCAACGTCTGGTCCTACGCGATCATCTTCTGCGGCCACTTCCCCGACCAGACCTACACCTTCAGCGCCGAGGAGGTCGTCGACGAGAACAGGGGCGCCTGGTATGTGCGGCAGATGGTCGGCGCCGCCAACATCGACGGCGGTCCCCTCTTCCATGTCGCCAGCGGAAACCTCAGTTACCAGGTCGAGCACCACCTCTTCCCCGACCTGCCGAGCAGTCGCTATGCGGAGATCGCCCCGCAGGTCAAGGATGTCTGCGAACGCTATGGGCTCCCCTACAACAGCGGGCCGTTCTGGCAGCAGTTCGGCATGGTTCAGCGGACCATCCTGCGACTGGCCTTTCCCGGCGGAGAGCCGCGGCCGAAGCCGGGCCCCTACCGAGCGCCTGTCGCGGACCTGGACCCCTGAGCTAGAGCTAGCCGAGACTTTTCGGACTGGAAACAAATACGTCCCGGAAGTGTTGTTGCATGTCTCCGCACGAGTCATCGCGCCATGCGTGGACCCTCCCACCCCAGTCGCCGGCCTTCTGCCCTCGTTCCTCGACCTGCGCTCGAGAGCGTCAGGCTCACCCTCTCCGACGGCGCCGCGACAACCGTTCAGGTGGCGCGCTTTGAGCGAGCCCACTTCGAGATCCGGGTCATCGCGATTGAGCCCTGCTCCACAGTGCTGCGCTGGTGTGTCGAGAACGGCGCCGAACACGCGATCGTCGGGGGCTTCTATCTGCGACCCGGCGGCCCACCACTTGGGGATCTGCGGATCGGTGGCAGCGTCCACCCGACCCAGCCCTTCGACCCGCCGTGGGGAGAGCGCCGGGCCTGTATCCAGGCCGAGGACGGCCGGGTCCAGCTGGCCCCACGGCACGAACTGCCCCTCGAACCCGCGGGAGACCTGCTCCAGGCGGGACCGATGCTCGTCGCCGGCGGATGCTCGTTGATCCACAGCGGGGAGGACGCCGAGGGCTTCTCGGCAGGTTCGCGCCAGTTCGACTCGGACATCACCGCCGGCCGCTATCCCCGGGCCGCCCTCGGCCTCTCCGGTCGGGAGTTGATCGCAATCGCCAGCGAAGGCCGAGCCGACGACGAGGCGGGCCTGACGATGGCCGAGCTGGCGACGGCGATGGCCGGTCTGGGGGCCGCCGATGCGATCAACCTCGACGGCGGCGGCTCTGCTTCGCTCGTGATTGACGGCGCCCTCGTCAACACCCCCCGCGAGGAGCATGGCAGGGAGCTCGTCGGTGGCCGCGAGGTCGCCACCGCCCTGCATTTCGCCGCCCGCTAGCTCCGGAGCAGGCCTTTTTGCATCGCCCGATAGCCTCGGTGCGATGCCTACTCCGAACAAGATCTTGATGGGCATCTACTTTTACCCCCGCGGCGGCTCCGCGCATGTCTGCAGGGCGACCGCACGGGAGTTCGAGCGAAACGACTTCGAGGTGACCGTCCTCTCCGGCTCCCGCTCCGACCTCGGCGAGCACGCGCTGGCAGGCAGCTTCTACTCCGGACTCGACCTGCGGACGGTCGACTTCACACCGGCGCTGCGCAGCCCGGACACTCTGCGTTTCTCGGGGCCGGCGGAAACGGCGCCGATGCACGGCTCCTATGAGGATCGCCCAGGCGCAGAGGACCCGGTCCTCGCCAGTCTCGACGACGACGCTTACGAGCTCCAGGTCGACGCCTGGATGCGGGAGTTGCACTCCGCCGGCGCCGCCGAGGCCGACCTGCTCTACCTCCACCACCTGACGCCCCTCAACGAGGCTGCCGCTCGCGCCTTCCCCGAGATCCCGGTCTTCGGCCACATCCACGGGACCGAGCTCCTGATGCTCGAACGGATCGCGGCGGGCGCTCCGCCCGAGTGGAGCCACGCAGAGATCTGGGCCGAGCGGATCTGCGACTGGGCGGCGGCCTGCGAGCGGATCGTCGTCAGCAACCAGCAGGGCCTAAAGCGCGCCGCGGCGGCTCTCGACCTCGATCCCGAGCGCTTCGTCTGCGCTCCCAACGGTTTCGACCCGAACTTTGTCCCTCGCAAAATCGACCGCCGTGCCCACTGGCGCCGCCATCTGGCCGAGAGCCCACAGGGGTGGAGGCCTGGATCTCCGCCAGGCAGCGTCGGCTACGAGAAGGCCGACTTGGAGGTGCTGGAGGGAACCGTGCTGCTCTACGTGGGCCGCTTCACCGAGGTCAAGCGCCTGCCGCTGCTGATCGAGGCCTTCGCGCGGGCCCGCCCCCGCTTTGGCGGACCCGCCGCACTGGTCCTGGTCGGTGGCCACGCCGGCGAGTGGGAGGGAGAGCATCCGATCGACGCGATCGAGCGCCTCGGCTGCCCGGACGTCTTCCTCGCCGGCTGGCACTCTCACGACGATCTGCCGGACTTCCTGCGCGCCGGCGACCTTCTCGTTCACGCCTCGGTCCACGAGCAGTTCGGCCAGGTACTGGTCGAGGCGATGGCCTGCGAGCTGCCGGTAATCGCGGTCGACCGCGGCGGCCCGTCGGAGATCGTCAACGACCCCGATACCGGCTGGCTGGTTGCGCCCGACGATGTCGACGGCCTCGCGACGGCGATGGTCGAGGCCGTCAACGACGGAGACGACCGGCGCCTCCGCGGCCGGCGAGCCCGCGGAGAAGTGGTCGACCGCTATGCCTGGCAGCAGATCGGCCTCGAGCTGACCGAGGCCGTCGAGGAGTTCTCAAAGGCTTGCGCTCCTTGACAAGAGCCGTCAGGGGGTCATTGGCAAGCATCAGCTACGGTCGACCCATGGTCTTCGACTTCAGGCACAAGAACGTTGAGGGCAAGTGGAAGTCCAGCGGGCACCGCAAGGGGCTCACACGCGATGCCGCCTTCGCATCGTTGGAGGAAATGAACGGTCACATGCCTGCGGGCAGATACATGTCTCGGCCGCGGGATGGTAAGACCAGGGACTGGGACCTGTTTACCCGGCCGTGAGCGGTATCGGCCTGTTCGATGCCCGGGCTTGCCTACTCTGAACTGCTATGCGCCGAGAGCCTCGCTGACCGCGGCGATCGCAGCGGTCTCAGCCTCGCTGATGGGCTTGTCGTCGCCCTCGGTCTTGGCGCCTGCGACGCGCTTCGCGAGCGAGATGACAAAGCGTCTGTAGTCGTCGACCTCCTGCCGGGTCGCCTTCTGTTCGAGCAGCCCAACCGCCTCGCGAATCCGCTGCAGTCCATGTTCCTTCAGCTCCTCGGCCGAGTGAGCCTTGGTGCGATCCACCTTCGGCTTGCTCGAGACGAGCTCGTCGAGGAGCGCGGAGTCCCCGTGGTCCTTGCGGGCCTCGGTGTAGACCTTCGCCATCGCGAAGGTCTCGCGGAAGCTGCCGCCCCGCTGCGCCGTCGAGACGATCATCCCGGCGCTCGTCGGCCCCTCCCGCACCACCTCCCACTCCTCAGGGGTGAAGTCGGTACTTCCCGTCATCGGCATCTCCTCTCGCAGGCTCTCTGGACTCACCAAGTATCGGGCCTACCGCTAGTGCCTGACACCTGTTGAGAATGGTGGTCATTACTTGCACCAGTTCGGCTTGCTGAGCGATACCGCTACGGGGATTCGAACCCCGGTTTCCGGACTGAGAATCCGGCGTCCTAGTCCCCTAGACGATAGCGGCGAGGAAGGGGCATTCTAGCGAGAGGGGCGGGGGCGCCGTCGAGCCGGGGTGCTGGGGCTTGGGCGCTGGGAATCGGTAGATTGCCCATTCCCGCGGCTGTGGCGGAACTGGTAGACGCGCACGGTTCAGGTCCGTGTGGGCGAAAGCTCGTGGAGGTTCGACTCCTCTCAGCCGCACTCTCAGACGGGCTGATGAGCGGGAGCTTGCCGGCCCGCTCGAGCAGCAGTGCCGGCGAAGTCGTCGGCGAAGATCGGCCAGAGCTTGCTTGGCAGGTCGTGGCCCATGCCCTCGATGATGTGGAGGCGAGCGCCCGGGATGGCCCGCGCCGTAGCGCGGCCGCCACTCTGGCGAATCAGGGGGTCACGGGTGCCGTGGATCACGGTCACCGGCAGGTCGAGCTTGCGCAGCGCCGCGGTACGGTCGCCCGAGCCCACGATCGCGTGCAGTTGGCGCAGCACGCCGCGCGGGTTGTGGCCGCGCTCCCAGGAGCCTGCGGCCACCCGCAGCAGGCGCTCCTGGTCGGTCGGATAAGCAGGCGAGCCGATCAGCGCGTAGGTCTGCTGGATGCGCTTGATGAAGGCGTCGCGGTCGCGCGGCGCGTCGGACAGCATGTGGGCGAAGACTTTGAAGGTCGGCTGGCCGACCCAGCGGTTGCCGGTGGTCGAGCACATCGAGACGAGCGAGCGGATCCGGTCCGGATGCTCGATTGCGAGGGTCTGGCCGATCATCCCGCCCATCGAGATGCCGGCCACGTGCGCCGATTCGATCCCCAGGTGGTCCATCAGACCAATGGTGTCGGCGGCCATGTCGGAGAGCAGGTAAGCGGCCGTCTCGCGGCGGCGCAGGAGCAAGTCGGCGCGGCTCGGCACGTGCGCCCCGTCGAGCTTGGTCGAGTGGCCGATGTCGCGGTTGTCGAAGCGGATCACGCGGAAGCCGCGTTCCGCCAGCATCGAGCAGAAGTCGTCATCCCAGGCGATCATCTGCGTCGCCAGGCCCATCACGAGAATCAGCGGCTCGCCGTCGGGGTCCCCCACCTCCTGGTAGGCAATCTCGATTCCGTTGCTGGGCGCCAGGCGCTCCTCGCTCAACTCAGCCATCCGGCAGAAGTCTAGCCAGACTGGCTGCGTAGCCAGGAGGCGGTGCAACGCGCTGCCCATGCGTCAGGTGGAAAAAGCGTTGCACCGCTAGTTTGGGCGGCGATGCGCACCGCGATCGTCTCCGACCTGCACCTGGGCGCCGGCACCGGCGAGGATCTGGTCAGCGACCCGGCGATCCGCGCCACCCTGCTCGAGCGGATCGCCTCGGCCGACCGCCTCGTCCTGCTTGGCGACGTGCTCGAGCTGCGCGACTTCCCCCTGGCGCGGGTCCTGGAGCTGACCCAGCCGTTCTTCGCCGAGCTCGGCGAGGTGATGGCGGGACGGCGCATCCTCCTAGTCCCCGGCAACCACGACCACCGCCTGGCCGAACCACTGCTGGAAGAGCTCGGCCTCGGCGGCAGCCCGCTCGGGCTCGAGCACCGCGCCCTGCCCGCCGGCGAGGCCCTGACCCGGATTGGCTCCTGGCTCGGCGCGGCCGAGCTCAGCATCGCCTACCCCGGCGTCTGGCTGCGCGACGACGTCTACGCCACCCATGGCCACTACATGGACTGCCACATGACGCTGCCACGTCTGGAGTGCGTCGCCGCGGCCGCGGTCATGCGCAGCGGTCGACGCCCGCCCGAACCCGCCGCGCCCGGCGACTACGAGCGTGTCCTGCGCCCGCTTTACGGCTTCGCCTTCGGTCTCGCCGATGGCGGCTTGGCGAGCAAGGCGAACCGGCCCTCCGAGCGCGCCTGGCGCTTGGTCTCGAACCGAAATGCCGGCGTGCTCACCAAAGCGGCGCGCAAGGCTGCTTTCGGTGCCGGTGTCCCGGCGGGCATCTGGGCCCTCAACCGGCTGCTGCGCGCCGACTTCGCGCCCGACGTCTCCGCCGCGGCGATCACTCGCGACGGCATCGCCGCGGCGACCGAGCTCTCGCAACGACTGCAAATCGACGCCGCCCACGTGATCACCGGCCACACCCACCGCGCCGGCCCCGAAGAGGGCGACGCGCGATGGCCCCTTGCTGGCGGCGGCACGCTCCACAACACGGGCAGCTGGGTCTACGCCGACGTCTTCCACCACCCCGGCAGGCCACCAGGGCCTTACTGGCCGGGAACCGTCACCTGGCTCGAGGACGACGGTCCCCCAAAGCGCGAACGCCTGCTGCTCGAGCGACCCCGCGACGAGCTGCGCGGCGCCGTTCAGCGCACGGCCGAGCGGCTCAGAGCCACTCGGCGATGATCCGGCCGATCTCCGGCCCGGCGTCCTCCTGCAGGAAGTGCCCGGCCTTCTCGACCGGGCGCGGTGGCGGGAAGTTGAGCTGACCGGAGACCCGCTCGCCGACGGAGAAGGGCAGGACCATGTCCGAGTCGGCCCAGAGCACCAGGGTCGGCCGCGCGTCCTCGCGCAACGCGTCGGCAACCGCCTTGCCCTCGGCGGCGCCCGCTGCATCGGGCTCGGTCGGCAGGATCAGCGGGAAGGCCCGCGGGCCGGCCTTCGACTCGGGAGTCGGGAAGGGCGCTTCGTAGGCAGCGATCACCTCGTCGCCCGGGTCCTCCTTGCAACCACCGCGGACCAGCATCCCTACCGGCACGTCGGCATTGTCACGGACGAACTCGCGGAACATCAGCCAGGTCTCGCTCATCCGCTGGTGGCCGGTGAAGGGGCCGGTCTCCATGATCACGAGACGCGTGAAGCGGTCGGGATGCTCGACCGCCAGGCGCAGGCCGATCGGTCCTCCCCAGTCGTGCACGACGGCTGTCGCGTCGCGGACGTCGAGCTCCTCGAGCAGTTTCGACATCAGCTCGACGTGACGGTCGTAGCTGTACCAGTCGAGGTCGGTGGGCTTGTCGGAGCGGCCGAAGCCGGCGTAGTCGGGAGCGATACAGCGGAAGCCGGCGTCGCGCACCGGCGGGATCACCTTGCGCCAGAGAAACGACCAGGTCGGCTCACCGTGGAAGAAGACGACGGGGTTGCCCTCACCCTCATCTAGATAAGCCAGGCGCAGGCCGTCGATCTCCGTGTACTTCGACTCGAACGGGAAGTCGGGCAGCCCCTGCAAGCGCTCCGCCGCTGTGCGCACTACGTCCATACGCTCAGAGACTATTGGACAACCTGGCAGATCTCGCTCTAGAGCAGGAAAAACCAGCCACCCCTTGAATATCCTCGCGCAAGTTCACAGTGCCTATTCGTTAACGAAAGGGTTGGGTATGAACGAGGAGAGCACCACACTCAGCGGTTGGTGGGTGTTCGCGGGCGTACTGCTTTTGGTCGCGGGCGTCCTCAACATCATTTACGGCATCGCCGCGATCGGCGATTCGAAGTTCTTCACCGAGAACGCCACCTACATCATCAGCGGCCTGCACACCTGGGGCTGGGTAATGCTGATCATCGGCGTGCTCGAGCTCGTCGCCGCCTTCTCACTCTTCTCCGGCGGAGAGTTCGGGCGCTGGTTCGGCATCTTCATCGCCTCGCTGAACGCGATGGGCGCGCTGCTCTCGATCCCCGCCTACCCGTTCTGGTCGCTGGCGATCTTCGCCCTCGCGATCATCATCATCTACAAGCTGGCCGAGGGCCCGGAGGGCTCCGTCAGCTAGGCGAGGAGCCGGCCACGCGCTGTGACTGAAGGCCCCGGGGATCCGGGGCCTTCGTCGTGGTGGGACCGGCGACGAGAGGCGGCTCGGCGATCGCGAGTCGCGACCAGGGCGCCGGCGTGCGCTCGTTGCCCTCGTAGACGACGTCGACACCGCTGAGGCGGTCATCCCAGGCGCGGCGGCGCTTGTCGAAGAGGATGCCGAGGAAGCCGAGGCCGAAGGGGATCGCCGCCAGGGTCATCCCGATCAATCGCTTGATCGAGCGCCGCAGCGGCAAGCCGCGCGTATCGAGGTCGAGCCGGACGCCGAGGAAGCGCATGCCCAGCGTCTGGCCGGCGAGCGACCAGAAGCCAACCAAGTAGAGGCTGCCGAACCCGAACCAGAGCACGGTCCCAGCGGCGAGGGCGACATTGGAGACACCGTTGCTGTTGCCAGTAAAGGCCGAGGCGATCAGTGCCGCGACCGCGGCCAGCCCGGAGAAGCCGAGGTTGACGATCAACACGTCGAGGGCGAAGGCGAGCCCGCGACTGACCGCGCCGGCGCGGTCAGTCGGCTCCGTCCTACGCTTGCGGAAGAAGATCCTGCGCGCGACCCGCTCGACCACGCTGTCGAGCCGGCGCGTGCCGTTGCCGATCGTGTGACCGACGTCCTCGATCATGCCGACGCTCTGGGCGCTGATCGCGGCGCGGATCTCCGGCGCCTCGGCAATCCGCTCGACCAGGCGCTGCGCCTCGTCGCTGGCCAGGAGGCGGCGCCAGACCTCGTCGACCAGCTCGCTGTCGAGCGCCTCGACCAGGGCGTTCTTGACGGCGTCGCTCTCGAGCGCGCTGTTCATCGCCTCCTCGACGATCGGGCCTTTCAACACGCGCGCAATCGCCCGTTCGACCGCCTCGCTCTCGACCGCGGCGACCATCGCCTCCTCAGCGGCGAGCTCGATCGCCTGGTCGAGCCCGGTTGCCTTGCCGACGTCGCGGGCGCCGCGCACACCGGCGGCGAGCAGACGGACGGAAAGCGGCAGCGGCTTGCCCGAGGGGCCTTCGCCGTTGGGCCTTGAGTTCGGGTTCGGGCCGTCCGCCATCGCCCGGCGAGTATAGGGCGGGTTCCGTTGAGCCCCGACGGCTAGGGAAGCTGGTCGGCGGCGCTCAGCGGGTGCAACTCGCCGTGCTCCAGCGCCTCGGTGCGCAGGTGCCCGATCGCCTGGTACTCGGTCGAGGCGATCATGTCGAGGAACGCCTGGCGAGTCGGGTATTCGACCAGCAGGACCGAGTCCCAGCGACCCTCACCGAGCAGCGGCAGCGCCGATTCGCCGAGGAAGACGGCGCGGCCACCGGCCTTCTCCAGCAGCGGCGTCACCGCCGCGCCGTACTCGGCATAGCGCTCCTGGCCGCCGTCGGGCTTGAAGCGCAGCAGGTTGAGCATCACCACCGGGGCGTCCTCCCCGGCCCGCTGCGCGAACGCGGTAAACCCGTCCTGATTCAAACGCTCCGGCTCGGGGGTCGCGGTCATCGCGCCAGCAACCTATCGAGAAAGGCCGCCTGGGCGGGATTGATCTTCAATCGTGCCTGCTCGGGGGGGAACCACTCGGCCCGGTCGACCTCGGGGAACTCGTGCTCCTCGCCCGAGCGCGGCGGCCACTCCATCGCGAAGGTGTTGCTGCGCAGGCTCGCCGGGTCGAAGTCGCCCTCAGCCCCCCAGCCGTGGACGATCTTGCCGCTCTTCTGGCGTACCTCTCCCAACTCGGTCAGCCGCTCGGAGGTCAAGCCCAGGGACGAGCCGATCTCCTCCTCCAGCTCGCGCAGAGCACAGGTGCGCGACTCCTCCCCATCCTCCAGCTCGCCCTTGGGGATCGACCAAGCGCCCTCGTCCTTCTTCGCCCAGAAGGGACCGCCGGGGTGCACGAGCAGGACCTCGAGGGAGTCTCCCTCGCCGCGGTAGAGCAGGATGCCGGCGCTGGTCTTTGCCACCGCTGCAGACGGTATTGAACTAGGCGACTCGCCTCAGCTCACCGCGCTGGCTGCCCGCCGCAGCGAGGGCAAGGCGCCCCGCCTCGGTGCCACTAGCCCAGGAGACCTCGGAGAGCAGGCCGGGGGCGGCAACCATGTCGCCGGCGAGGAAGACGCCATCGCCGCGATCGACCGCGGGACGGTCGCGCCAGGTCTTGCCGGGGTGATCGAGCGGGCCGCTGCGGCCGTCCATCACCTGCCGCCGGCGCCAGCTCTCGCGCTCCGCCAGCCCCGGGAAGGCGGCCTCGAGCAGGCGCTCTAGGCGCAGGGCGGTCTGCTCCGTGCCCTCCTCCGGGCGGACCGGCATCTGCGCCTGGACCAGCTCCTCGCCGGCCGGGGCCAGCGAGGGATCGGCCGCGCTGAAGCGCTCGACCCAGCCCGACTCGTCGAGGTCGGAGACGATGAAGGGATCGCCGCGGCGGTGCTCGAGGCCAAGGTCGATGCAGACCGTGTGCCCGCCCGGCCAGCTCAGCGAGTCCTCGCCGAGCAGCTCGCCCGCCCGGCCCAGCTCGGTGGCGACGATCGTCGGTGACTCGGGCAGCGACTCGACCGCGCGCCCGGTCTCGACCTCCACCCCGAGCCGGTGCACCCGGTCCTCGAGGGCGTCGATCAGCGAGCTCCAGCCGCCGTGCAGGTAACGCGCCGTCGGCGGTGGGCTGAGCAGGACGCGGACCGAGTGCTTCCAGACGAAGGCGGCGGAGAGCTCACCAGGGTCGTGATGGAAGGTGTAGACGCCGGCGGCGGCGGAGAGCATCGCCGCCGTGCGCTCGTCGGAGTGCCCCGTGACCCAGCTGCGGAAGTCCTGGTCGACCGGAGCTTCGCGACCGCGCAAGCGCAGCACGGCCGGGACCGTCCCCAGCGGCGGCGTGCGGCGGATCTCGCCCTGCCAGCGAAAGCGAATCCCTGCCAGCGGCGGGCCCGAGTAGTGGGGCAGGAGTTCGCGCTCGGCCAGCCAGGACCAGAGTGGCCCGTCCTTGTAGATGACGTGCGGGCCGAAGTTCGCCTTGTAGGGGCCGGCCATGCTGCGGGCGCGGCCGCCGAGCGAGTCGTGCGCCTCCAGCAGCCGCACCGACGCGCCTCCTTCTGCCGCGGTGATCGCGGCTGTAAGCCCGGCGATCCCGCCTCCGACAATCGTGACCCTGCTCATCGAATCGCCTCGCTTTCATCTTGCTCGCACCGCATCTGAAGCCATCGTACGGAGGCACTGGTCCGCTATACAGTGCCAGTAATGACACACTCTGGCGGACCAGTTAGTCCCACCCTCCTGGTCGAGCTGGACCGCGAGGCGGACACGCCGCTGCACGAACAGATCGAGCGCTCGATTCGCGAGGGCGTCCGCAGCGGTCGCCTCGGCGCGGATTCGCAACTCCCATCCACCCGTAGCCTCGCCGCCGAGCTGGGGATCTCGCGCGGCGTCGTCAGCGAGGCCTACAGCCAGCTCGCCGCCGAGGGCTACCTGCTCGCCCGCCAGGGCGCCCCGGTGCGGGTCGCCCCCACCGTGCGCGCCGCGGCACCGCGCGCGCCCTCCCCCTCGCTGCTGCCCAGCTTCACCCACCGCCTCGACCCTGGCCTGCCCGACCTCGCCGGCTTCCCCCGCGATCGCTGGCTGCGCTCGTTGCGCGCCGCCTGGCGCCAGGCACCGATCGACGCCGTCGACTATCCCGACCCGCGCGGGGTGCCGGCGCTGCGCGAAACGCTCGCCGATTACCTCGGGCGCGTGCGGGGAGCCGCCGCCGACCCCGAGCAGCTGCTCGTCTGCACCGGCTTTAGCCAGGGCCTCTCGTTGATCGCGCGCTGGCTGGCGAGTCGCGGCGTCGAGAGCGTCGCGCTCGAGGACCCCGGCTGGCACAGCCACCGCTTGATCCTCGAGCAGGCCGGCCTGGCGGTCGAGCCGATCCCGGTCGACGGCGAGGGCCTGCGGGTCGACCTGCTCGAACGCAGCGAGGCCGCGGCGGTGATCGTCACCCCGGCCCACCAGTTCCCCACCGGCGCGGTGCTGAGCAGCGAGCGCCGCGCCGCCTTGGTCGAGTGGGCGGAGCGGGGCGAGCGGTTGATCGTCGAGGACGATTTCGACGCCGAGCTGCGCTACGACCGCGGCGGGGTCGGCGCCCTGCAAGGGCTCGCCCCCGAGCGCGTCGCCTACATCGGCTCGGCGAGCAAGCGACTGGTGCCGGGGATGCGGCTCGGCTGGATGCTGACCCCGTCCTGGCTGGGCTGGCCGCTGATCTCGGTCAAGGCGATCGAGGACCGCGGCTCGGAGGCGATCGGCCAGCTCGCCCTGCAGGACTTCATCGAGCGCGGCGAGCTCGATCGCCACCTGCGGCGGATGCGGCTGCGCTACCAGCGGCGCCGCGAAGCGCTACTGGAGTCGCTCGACCGCCACCTGCCCCAGGCGAAGGTCGAGGAGGGAGCCGCTGGCCTCTACGAGCTGGCCGCACTACCCGGGGGAGTCGACGAGGCGGCTCTGGTCAGCGCTGCTGCCGGCCGCGGCGTCGGCGTCGAGGGCTTGGCGCTGCACCGTTTTCGGCCCGGCGGGCCGCCGGGCCTGGTCCTCGGCTTCGCCGCGATGCCGGAGCCAGCGATCGAGCAGAGCGTGCGCCTGTTGGCCGAGGCGCTGGTGGAGGTCGAGCGCTAGGCAGCGACGGCTGGCGCGAGCCGCTCGGCCCAGGGCCGCGCCGCTTCCAGCTGGGCGCCAACGCGAATAAGCCGCGCCTCTTCGAAGGGGCCGCCGGTGAGCATCGCACCGATCGGGATCCCGCCCTCGTTCCAGTGCAGCGGCAGCGAGATCGCGGGCAGGCCGGTGATGTTGCCGAAGGCGGTGAAGCAGACCGAGGCGATCGTCTCGAAGACCGGCTGGTCGGGGGCCTCGTGCTGGGCCGCCAGGACGTGACCGCTCAGCGGCGGCAGGATCCCTGAGGTCGGAGTCAGCAGCAGGTCGAAATCGCTGCCCCAGCGGGCGACTTCACGGCGCGAGAGCCGCTCCAGTCTCTGCGCGGCAACGACGTACTCGTAGGCGCTGACCCGATCGGTCGCGGCCTCATAAGCGTGGCGATTGTGCGGCTCGACCTTGGACCAATCGACGCCGTCGTAGTCGGCGATGCCGCCGATCGTCATCGTCACGAAGTCCGGCGTCAGCTCCTCGGAGATCGTCCCCACCTCAACCTCGACTATCTCGTGGCCGAGCTGCTCGAGTAGCGCGGCGGCCTCGCGAGCGGCCTTGACGCAGTCGGGATCGGTCGGCAGGCCGAGCGGCGCCTCGGCCATCAGGCCGACCCGCAGCTTCTCGACTGGCGCACCTACCTCCTCGGCGAAGGGGCGCTGCGGCGCCGGCGCGTTGAACCAAGCGAGCGGGTCGGGACCGGCCATCACGTCAAGCGAGGCGGCAGCGTCAGCCATCGTGCGCGTGATCGCGCCCTCGACCACGGCGCCCATCCAGGTCTGAGCGCGGCGCGGGATGCGGCCGCGGCTGCTCTTCAGGCCAACCAGCCCGGTGTAGGCAGCCGGAATGCGGATCGAGCCGCCGCCGTCGTTGGCGTGGGCGATCGGAAACATCCCGCCCGCAACCGCCGCCGAGGCGCCACCGGAGGAGCCGCCTGAGGCGCGCCCGGTGTCCCAGGGGTTGACCGTGTTGCCGTAGCGCGAGTTCTCGGCCACAGTGAGGGGGCCGAACTCGGGTGTGTTGGTGCGGCCGCAGAGGACGAAGCCGGCGCGCTGCAGTGCCTCGACAACAAGCTCGCTCTGCTCGCCGAGCGCCTCGCCGGCACCGTTGGAGCCGTAGGTGAGCGGCCAGCCCGCGACGGCGGTCAGGTCCTTGATCGGGATCGGCACGCCGAGGAACGGCGCCTCCTCCCCGGCCGCGATCCGCGCGTCGGCATCGCGAGCGGCCGCGCGGGCGATCTCGTCGTCACGCCAGACGACCGCGTTCAGCTCTGGGTTGCGCGCGTCGACCGCAGCGAGGCAGTCCTCGAGCAGCTCGACCGCGGTGAGCTCGCGCGCCCTCAGCGCGGCAGCCAGCTCAACAGCTGACGAAGTCGGTCCGAAGCTCCCCATGGCGTTGATCGTAACCGCCTACCGCGCCTTGGCGCTCGCCTCCAGCGCCTGCTTCACGTTCTCGACCCCGCGCTCCATCATCTCGCCGGTCATCTCCGCGATCTCGTTCGGGAGCAGATCGGCGATCCAGACGAAACGAGTCGTGCCGTCGCCGTTGTCGGTCACCTGCGCGGCACCGTTGTGGTGTGTGTAGGGACCGTCGACGATCGACCAGACCAACCGGCGCTCCTCCTCGCTGCACTCAATCAGCCGCTCACGGGCGACCGCACCGTTGAAGAAGGTGACGATCCGGTCCCCACCGTCGATCTCGGTCGCCGTCAGGAAGCCCGGCACGAGTCGCTCGTGCGGCGCGGCCCAGTCGCCCAGCGCCGCCCAAGCCTGCTCCGGGCTCACCTCGATCGTCCGTTCCTTACGAATCGATGCCACTTTGCCTCTTTCCTCTAGCTGTGTGCGTATGTGGAAAAGCAGCCTAAACTCGGCCACCTGTGATCACGACGGCGTCGATCCTCTCCAACTTCTGGGACGGACTCGAAGAGAACCACGAGCAGGCGGTCTTCCTCGTCCTCGTCGGCTTCCTCGGCTCCTTCGCCTTTATCCGCATGAGCACCCGGATCATCCGCAGCGAAAGCGTCTCCTGGTGGCCGGGTAACGTCGAAAGCGAAAGCGGCGTCCACGTCCACCATCTGGTCTTCGGGATCGTGACGATGATGGTCGCCGGCACCCTCGCCTTCGTCGCCGATGGCCGCACGCCCTACACCGAGATCTGCGCGCTCGGCTTCGGCATCGGGGTCGGCCTGACGATCGACGAGTTCGCCCTCTGGGTGCATCTGGAGGACGTCTACTGGGCGAGAGAGGGGCGCAGCTCGATCGACGCCACCGTGATCGCGGCCGCGGTGATGCTGCTGATCGTCCTCGGCGCCAACCCGCTGACGATCGACTCCGGCTCCCCCGCCGTGGTGATCACGAGCATCCTCGCCACCCTGCTCGTCTTCCTGTTGGTCGCGATCTGCTTCCTCAAGGGCCGGATCCTGCACGGCGTCGTCGGCTTCTTCGTCTTCCCGATCGCGATCTACGGGGCCAGCCGGATCGGCAAGCCGAGCTCGAGCTGGGCTCGCCGTCGCTACGGCGCGCGCCGGCCGAAGAAGCAGGCCAAGTCCGAAGACCGCTTCCGCCCCGACCGCCGCACCGAGCGCTTCAAGGAAGCCTTCCGCGACATCGTCGGCGGCAAGCCGAGCGAGGGTCTGGCCGCAGTTGGTGACGAGGCAGCCGCCGCGACCCGCGAGGCGGGGATCGAAGTCCGCGAAGGGGCGGAACGGCTAGCCCACGCTGCGGATCCGACCCGCCGCAACAAGGACGACGACGGCGACAGCTAGGCCTGCGGGTGATCGGCGGCGCGTTGGCGCACGTCGGACTTCTCGGCCAGCGTCATCGCGCCGGGATGGCCATCGCCGGGCCACGGAGTGAGCATCAGCAGCAGCCGGGCATCTGCCCGCGCGGCGATCGTGCGCCGCTCGCCGGGGTCGAACTCGAAGAGATGGCCGACTCCGGCCGACACGGTCTCACCGCCGGCGGTCGCAACGTCGACCTCTCCGGCGACGACGACGATTCGTGCTCGCTCGTGAACCTCGTGCTCCTGGAACTCCTCGCCGGCGGGAAGGTCGAGCACGATCGTGCGCGCGTCCTCAGCCGAGGCGAGAATCTGCGGTGCGTGCGGCTCCGCCTCGACGCTCTTCAGGTCCCAGCTCTGCATCTCTCATAGGAACCTACGCCATGGGGGTGAGCTGGACAATGGGGATCGTCCGATTCGCCTGCGCCGCTTCTCGACGGTAAGCCGCGTAAGGGCCGAAGACCTGGTCGGCAAGCGTCCAGAGTCTCCGGCGCTCGGCTTCGCCAGCGATCACCATCGCCCGCATCGGGATGCCGCCGAAGGTGACGTCGGGATTGGCGACGAGATTGTGGAACCAGGCTGGATGCTCGGGCAGGCCGAGCTTCGAGGCGACGATCGTGACCCGCTCGCCGTCGTGGAAGTAGATCACCGCGTTGCGTCGCAGCTTGCCGCTTCTGGCGCCGCGGGTCTCGAGCAGAGCCGTGGGAATCATCAGGTCGAAGCCGAGGCGCCCACCTGTCGCTCGCATTAGGGGTGGGTCGAGCTTCCAGACGACGTGGATCGAGAGGAAGCGGCCCAGGCGCGTGTTGGAGAAGGCGGCGTAAGCGCGGCTGAACCGGCCGCGCGGCCGGTTAGGGTCGACGTACTTGAGCCGGCTGGACATCGTCAGACCTCCTGGCTGGAACGTATTCGACCAAGCGTCATTCCGCTCTCGAAAGGAGCTGCCAGCCGTGCAGAACAAGATCCGGCTTGCCATGGCCATCGTCCTCGCCGGTCTCGCTGTCATCACGGCGGGCTGCGGGAGCTCGAGCTCCGACAACAGTGGTTCCGACAGCTTCCGCCTCGGTCTCGAGGCACCGCTCTCGGGCGAACAGTCGACTCTCGGCAAGGGCATGCTGAAGGGCGCCGAACTGGCAGCGAGCCAGCTCAACGAAAAGAGCGGGATCGCGGGCAAGCAGGTCGAAGTCGTGCCGATCGACGACGCGGCCGATCCGGCGACGGGCGTGAAGGCGGCGAAAGCGGCAATCGCCGACGGCCTCGACGGCATCGTCGGCCCCTACAACTCGGGCGTTGGCGTCGAAACCCTGCCGCTCTACATCAAGGCTGGCCTGGTGCCGATCAGACTGACCTCCGACAACTCGACCAATGGCCTCGGCTTCACCCTGCAGCCGATGACTTACCAAATCGCCCCGGTTGCCTCGAAGGCGCTGACCGGCTGGCAGCATGCCAAGACGGTCGCGATCGCCTACGACCCGACCCAGAACTACACCGTCTCGGTCTCGAAAGCGCTCAAGGACTCGCTGGAAAAGGCGGGCGTCACCGTGACCGCCTTCGAAAAGGTGCAGCCCGGCAAGAAGGACTACACCGACGTGGTCGAAAAACTGGCGGCGACGAAGCCGGACGTCATCTACGCCGCCGTCTACTTCCCCGAGGGCGGCCTGATCGCCAAGGAGATGCGGGAAGCAAAAGTCGAATCGCAGTGCATCGCCGACTACGCCTCCTACGACACCGGCTTCGTCGAAACGGCCGGCATCGCCGCGGCCCGGGCCTGTCCGGTGGTCGGCGTTCCGGCGCCCGAAGACTTCGCCGGCTCGGCCTCGAAGGTGGCCAACTACCACGACGAATTCGACGAAGACCCCGACACCTGGAGCCCCTACACCTACGACTCGCTGAACTTCCTCGCCGACGGTGTCGAAAAGGCCGGCGGCACTTCCGCCAAGAAGCTCACCAACGCGCTCAACGGCGTCAGCGGCTGGAAGGGCTGGACCGGCTCGGTCACGATCGATCCCCATAACGGCAATCGCCAGCCCGCGACCGTGGTGATCGTCGACACCGACGCCAAGGGTCAGCTCCACGTCGACGAGGACTGGGCGAAAGCGGTCGGCGCCCCGTACTGAGCGTCAGTTCGCCGCGGCGCGGTCCAGCACGACGACCGGGATCTCGCGGTCGGTCTTGCCCTGGTACTCGTCGTAGGCGGGCCACTCGCCGACCATCTTCTTCCAGAGGCCGGGCTTCTCATCGGCGCTCGCGGTTCTGGCCCGTGCCTTGAAGCGATCGCCCTTGACCTGGACCTCGACCTCAGGATCCTCGGAGAGGTTGAGGTACCAGGCGGGCGGCTCGTCCGAGCCGCCCTTGGAGGCGACGATCGCGTAGGAGTCGCCCTCAGGCGCGTAGATCAGCGGCGTCGTTCGCGGCTCGCCGGACTTGCGCCCGGTCGTGGTCAGCAGGAGCGTCTGCGTTCCCTGCCACTCGTGTCCCTCGGCACCATCGGTCGCCCGGTAGCGCTCCACGTGTTCCTGGCCGAAAAGCATCGCATCTCAATAGTAATGAGCCCATGACGCCGACCGGCGCTTGGAGCGAAATCTAGGGTCACAAGTGTCCCTTTAAGGGAACAGGCTTGGTATGCAAATTGCCGCATTTCTAACGCACCATCCGAGGGTGCGTCCGAAGCACCACTCCCCCTTGGGCGATCCACTATCGTCCGCGGTAGGTCCCACTGATAAAGGTGATGGTTCGGGGGGACCTGGTGAGAACGACTACAGATCGTGCAGTGGCGGAGCGCTCGTTCAACGAGGCCCGTGAAGACATCTACGACCGCCTTCGCGCACGTCGCGCAGAGATCCTCGATGCGCTCCTAATCAGAGTGCAAACGGTTTCAGGGCCACCCGCCGACCTCGGACCGGAGTACGCCGAAGGCCTGAGGGCAGCCATCACGGACACCCTCGACTACAACCTGGCCGCGACCGGCCTTGAGGACGACAAGGCACCGCAGGCGCCCGCCGCCCTGCTCGCTCAAGCCCGTAGGGCCGCCCATAGCCGGGTCAGCCTCGACACGGTACTGCGGCGCTGCATCGCCGGCCAGGCATTGCTGACCGACTTCATGGTCGAGGAGGCAACATCCAGCGGTCTCGATGCCGACTCCCTGCGCCGTCTGCTGATGGCCAGGGCGGCCCTGGTCGACCACCTAGTTCTGGCCGTCGGCGCCGAGTACAGCCGGGAGTCGCTGCGCAGTCGCTCCACCGCCGAGCAGCGCGAGGAGCAGGTCAAGGGCCTGCTCGATGGCGAGCCAGTCGATGTTTCGCAAATCCCGTACCACTTTGAGCAAAACCATTTGGGAGCCGTCGCCAGAGGCCCGAGCGCTTCGAGCGCAATTCGCCGGATCGCCGCGCCGTTCAAAGATCATCTCCAGGTCATGGATCGCCGTGACCACACTGTCTGGGCGTGGTTTGGCAGCAAGGCACCCATTGACCTTGACGAGCTACGGGAGCGCTGTCGCTCCGAGCCACAGATCGAGATCGCCCTTGGCGAGCCGAGCCGTGGGTTGAGTGGCTGGCGATTGACGCACCGACAGGCTCGCGCGGCGTTTTCGATCGGGCTGCGCACCGGGAAAAGCCCCGTCCGCTATGCCGACGTCGCCCTGCTCATCTCGATCTCCCGTGACGAGCTGCTCTGCAGCTCGCTGCATGCGCTCTATCTCGCGCCGCTTCGGCGATCGCGGGATGGGGGGCGGGTCGCGCACGAAACTCTCCGCGCCTACTTCGCAGCAAAGCGCAACATCTCTTCCGCCGCGGCAATCCTCGGCGTCAACCGCCGCACCGTGGCCAACCGTCTCCACGCGATCGAGGATCAGCTAGGTCGCTCTCTCGACAGAGATTCAGCCGAGATCGAGTCTGCCTTGCGGCTCCACGACTTGGAAGAGGAAACCGTCCTCTCGGAATTTCTCAGGGTGAGAAACCAAGACCGTTTTTGATTCCCTAGTTGGCCGTTTGACTCTAGTTTCGCAAGCGGTGCAAGCGGCATAGAGTCCAACGCAACGGGCGCCCCTCCTGTAATACGAATTCAAGGCCGGAGGGCTCTAACCGAGGATGCTCGGGCGGGCGTCTATGCGTGCCCGCCCGCTCTCCGCCCGCTTTCGGCGCCCGAGCCCAGCCATGCCCCGGCGCCGAGTAGGAAGCCGATCCGCGCTCCCTAACTAAGCAACCGCCTTCACCCCACGTCTGAAAGAAGGCCTGTTTTTAGAACTAGGGCAGCGTTCCCAAACTGGGAAAAATAAGTCTCCCGCAATTCCCTTATTGGCCGGTGCCAAACCGAAAACCGGCTGAGAGCATCTCTTTCCAGTCACTCAGGCAATCGGTGGCAGGGGTCACCGGCAAGGGAGGGAACTCAGGATGCAGCAGTTTCGAAGACTTTCGATCTTCATGGCGGGCCTGGCCGCGCTGAGCGCGGTCTTTTTCGCGGCCTCGGCCAGCGCTTTTCCGATCTATAAATACTCGACCCAATTCGGCTCTCGTGGAACTAGCAACGGACAGTTCCAAGAACCCGAAGGCGCGGCGATCGACTCCGCCGGCAACTTTTGGGTGGCCGACAGAGGCAACGTCCAGAAGTTCAACTCCAAAGGCGAATTCCTTCTGAAAATCACCAAAGGTATATATACGATGGATACACCGAAGGATGTCGCCGTCACCAGCGCGGGAAACATCTGGGTGACCGATGCCGGCGAGCAACGCGTCGTCGAGTTCAGCACAAACGGCACCTACATCCGTGAATTTGGCGGCAAATACGGCTCAGGCAACGGCGAATTTGAATTCCCGAACAGCATTGCAATCGATTCCGGTGGCAACCTTTGGGTTGTCGACCACGACCACGTTCAAGAGTTCAACTCAGAAGGCACATTCATCAGGAAGTTTGGCAGCGAAGGAACCGGAAACGGGCAGTTCAGCTACATCACAGGCCTCGCGATCGATGCCGAAAATAATGTCTGGGTAGCTGACTCCAACGGCACAACAGGAACAACCCGCCTGCAGGAGTTCAACTCGTCCGGTACGTACATCAAGCAGATTGGCGCCAAAGTCCTCGGCGAAACTACCACCGACGTCCTTAGCATCCATGGTGGCAATCTCTGGGTCTCCACCGGGGGCAACTGCTACTGCATCAAGGTCCTCAACACCAACGGGACGATCCAGACCCAGTTCGGCGGTCCAAACGCAAGCGAAGGCGAAATGATTTGGACGAGCGGTGTGATGTTCGACCCCAGTGGCAACCCGTGGGTTTTGGACACCGCTACCGCCATGATCGAGAAGTGGGTCCCGGCGCCTCCAGTCGCGACCGCGGAAGCCACTACCGAAATCAAATTCTCCGAAGCGACGCTCCATGGCCAGGTAAATCCCGAGGGCAGCGCCACCACGTATCAATTCGAATACGGCACCACCACCTCCTACGGAAGCAAAGTCCCCGCCTCTCCAGCGTCAGCTGGGTCCGGCCTCAGCAACGTCTTTGTCAAACAGAGCATCTCGGGGCTGACGCCGAAAACGACCTACCACTACCGTGTCGTCGCCACAAGCGCCGCAGGAACCACCTATAGCTCTGACCAAATCCTCAAAACCCCAAGCGAAATTTCCTCGCGGCTGGACGGATTGCCGGTCATTAACGAGTTCGATTTGAGCTCCGAATCGAAAGCCAACTTCGAAACCATGTGGGGCGCCCTGGGTTGGGCCACACTGGAAGGCGAAAAACCGTCCAAGGGCGTAGACACCTTTGGAGGCTGGACGCCAAAAGCAGCAGTTTCCGGAGCGTATTACAATGAAAAAATCAGCAACCTGAATGGGCGTGGAACTGCGACCGTCGTCAATCTGGTTGAAGTCGCTACCGCGGCCGAACGCTATTTCTCGCTCTGGTTGGATATGCCCACCCCGGCCGGTGTAAAGGCTGGCTATGAGTTGCGGTGCACCAGCACTGGCGAACATAAAACCGGCGGATTTGCATTCACCGTCTCCCTCGTCAAGTGGCAGGCTGGAGTACAGACGGTGCTCGCCTCGGCAACGAACGTCACCCTCGGGCCGGGCCGGTACATCGCGCTGGTCGACGAAGGAGGCGCGGTTTCCACTCTGATTAAATCGGGCAGCGAATTCACCAGCCTCCTCAGTGCAAGTGACTCTAGTTTCTCGAGTGGCATGAGCGGCATCGAGGCCAACGCAGGCAGCACCTACCTGTACGAATTCAAGACCGGAGCGCTCTAACCGAAGGCACAACGAGCGGGCGTCCATGCGGACGCCCGCTCGTGCTTCGACCCCTTCGAAGGGTCGGGCCCGCCCGTCAGCGCGGCAGCTCTTTGCCGCCGCGCTCACGCACCATGTAAAGCGCGTACCAGTCGGGCCAGTTCGGGTCCTCTTCGCCCGTTCGCTCCTCGTGCTTGCCATGCGCCTCGGCGGCTCGTCGCAGCGCTGCCGCCAGGTCATCCACCGACTCATAGGTCGTTGCCATCGATCCCTCCTTCACCGGCCCGGGAGCCGGGCCTTGATCTCCTGCAGCAGCCAGCCGTTGCCGTCCGGATCGCTGAAGGAGACAAACGAGCCGTAGTCGGCATGCTCGGGCGCCGGACCGTCAACGCGCCCCGCGGTGCCGGCGTGATGGAAGATCCCCGTCGCATCGTGGAAGGCCTCGCTGATCTCGACTCCACGCGCGAGGAGGTCGGCGCGGGCCGCATCAATGTCATAGACCGAGAGCTGCAGGCCCTCGGATGAGCCGGGCGGTGCAGTCGTAACTCCCTCGCCGAAGATGATCGAGCAGGCGGACCCCGGAGGCGTCAGCTGCACCACGCGGTAGCCGTCCTCGACCGCAAGGTCGGCGTCGAGGCGCCACCCCAGCCCCTCGTAGAAGCGCTTCGCTCGATCCACGTCTGAAACCGGCAGGACCACAACCTCGAGCTTCATCTCCCCTGCGCTCACCGGCGGGGTACCCGCTGCGTGGTCGCCGTGTGTCTCTGCGCTGCCCATCGTCGCACCCTCTCCCCTGCTCGCAAGTAAGTCAAGCCTCGACTAACCGATCCTGCGGATGACCGGGTGTACGCTGACAGCGATGTCGAATCCGGCGGAGACGCGGATGCCCACCCTCGAGCAGGCGCTCCCCGGCCGCAGCGAGCCCGCCTACGAGATCGAGAACCGCCACGCGGTCCTCGGCACGCCACTGAAGCCACCCTTTCCGGAAGGGATCGAGGTCGCCTACTTCGCCCTCGGTTGCTACTGGGCCGCCGAGCAGTTGTTCTGGACCATCGACGGCGTCTACACGACGGCAGCCGGCTTCATCAACGGAACCACGCCCAATCCGACCGGCGAGGAGGTCGAATCGGGCAGGACCGGACACGCCGAGACGGTCTTGGTGGCCTTCGACCCGGCCAAGGTCTCCTACGCCGGCCTGGTCAAGGTCTTCTTCGAGGAGCACGACCCGACCCAGGGAATGCGCCAAGGCAGCGAAGTCGGGACCTGGAACCGCTCGGGCATCTACTTCGCCGATGAGGAGCAGCAGGTGACTGCCGAAGCGACGCTGAAGGCATACAGCGAGGCGCTGCGCGCAGCCGGCCACGATCCGATCACGACTGAGATCGCGCCCGCCACTCCCTTCTACTACGCCGAAGACGACGACCAGCAGTACCTACACAAGAACCCCAAAGCCATTCACTGCGCATTGGTCGGCACCGGCGTCTCCTGCCTGGTCCCGACCGCCGCTTCCTGAACGAGTCTCACTCGTCCTGCGGCACGCCTTTGTGGATGGAGGCACGGAACTCGCCGCCAGCCAGCTCCACTGGCTCCCCACCGAAGATCGGCATGGCCAGCGAGCCCTTCCAGGCCCCGTGGCCATCGTGGCCGTGCCGGGCGAAGGTCGCCGAGCCGGTGAAAGGCCCGGGTGGCCGCAGCGACGCGGCGCCCTGCTCGAGGTTCCAGCGGAAGGCACCGGCCCCTGCTGCCAGCTGCACCCCGCGAGCGACCGTCATCCCTTCGCGTCGTTCAGCCAGGGTGGCGAAGACAGCGATCTTGTGCCGCCCCTGGCGGCCATCGTCGACGACGAAGATTTCGCGCACCCTCCGCTTGGCGCGCGAACCGGCCTTCGCCTGCAGGGTCACCCCTTCGTCCGAGTAGGACGGCTGATACCGCCCGGCGCGCCGGGCGAGTCGTTTCTGCGGGCAGTTCTTCGGTTCGGGGTAGACCTGGAAGGACCCTTCGGCGTGGTCGGCTTCGATGTGGACGTAGCCGTTCTCGCCGGTGAAAGTGAAGATCCCTTCGAACACGGCTTCGCCTTCTTCGGCACCGCTGCAGCTGATGCTCCCATTCCGCTTCGAAGCGAAGTGGTAGTCGAGCCCGCCTAGGCTGCCGAACCGCGCCGTCACCCTGTCTGCGGTGACCTTCGCCGGCGTCGAGTAGTAGGCGACCTGCGGACCACGGTTGAGGACCATCGTCGCCTCCACGTCGCCGTCATTGTTGGAGACGAACACGTTGACGGTGAAGCCTTCGTCTTTCAGGCCGAAGGCGAGTTCGCGCTCGACTTCGCGTCCGGCGCCCGACGCGAGAGAGGGAACCCCGACGAGCAGGCCGGCGAAGAGCACCCCGGCGAGGACGAGAGCGCGGCGCATCGGGCTTCGCCCTACCCGACGACTGACTCAGCGGCAGGCACGACCTCAGCGAACTTCACCGTGTCGGCGAATTGACGGAAGCGCACAGCCTTGCCGTCCTCGATAGTCCAGACGTGCACGACTGGGAGGTCCAGCGGCTTGCCGGTGACCTTCCCGGTGCCGGTGTAGGTGACGACCACAGCGACGGTGTCACCGCCTGCCATGAACTCTTCGGGACTCAGCGCGAATCCCTCGACGTCCTGGGAAAGCGGACCGAAGACGTTTTGCACCACGGCCTCGCCGCCGCGGTATACGCCCCCGTACGGCATTCCGTCGGCCTCATGCCACTCGATGTCCTCGGCGAACACCCCGAGCACGGCGGGCACATCGCCTTCCGCAAAAGCGGCATAGGCGCGTTTGACCACTTCGATGCTCTGCTCGCTCATGGTTCTCCTCCGCTCGGCCGGGTCTCGGAGCCTGAACCTACCCCACGTCAAGCGAGCAGGTGCACATATGGCCTTGCCGGCGGCGGGGGTCTCGCGGGCCGAACTTGAAACGATCCAGGCTTGCTGACACACCGCCCCCATCTGATCGCCTCAGCTTCAGCGGTTCTGGTTGCCCTTGTACTGGCTGCATGCGGAGACTCGGCGCAGCCTGGCTTCACGGTCGGCGACGGCCCACCCAAGAACCCATCGGATTGGTCCTGGGGGCACCCCTCCCCCGAGATGACCGACGCAGCCGAGGACCTGATCTCGAGCAAGCACGGCGACAGTTACGCCTCTCCCGAATGCCTACCCGCCAAAAGTCTCGACGGCAGCGGAGAATTCAACTTCGACTGCACAGCCGAAGATCGGCAATGGGGGAAACGGGTCAAGCTCGACGTAATCGTCTACGGCACCGATTCGGGTGAGCCCGGTTTGGGAATCCTCCAAAACGTCTGGAGCCGTTAGCCCCCGGCAGCTGGCTCAACGTTGGTTCGGCGGAGGGCCACGGCGTGCACGCGACAGGCGCCGCCATCCACGAGCTCATGAAGGCGGATGGCGGCCCGCCCAAGGAAGGCAAGTACCGATGTCGCCCGCTTCATGGCGGGACTCGGGAGTGGTCCCACCTCACGCTCAGCTCCACCGGGCCACCCAAACCCCCACCCTGCAAGGCGATGCCCGGACATCCAGCCCGGCCTCGGTGGGACCGATGGTGAGGGGCCATTCGAAGCTCAATCACGGCTGGGGTCAGCCCGACTCGCCGGTCCAACTCGAGGAGACGCCAGAAAATGAAGAGGATTCGCGGAAAGCTGACCTACGCCAACGTGGTCGCGACCATCGCCCTGTTTCTCGCCGTCGGCGGGGCCAGCGCGATGGCGGCAAGCCAGCTCGCCAAGAACAGCGTCGGCGCCAAGCAGCTGAAGAGCAACGCGGTCACCGCGGCGAAGATCAAGACGGGCGCGGTCACCTCGCCGAAGGTCGCCGCTGGCGCGATCGGTGCCACGCAGCTCGCTAACGGCGCGGTGGGCACCAGCGCGCTTGGAAACGGCGCGGTCACCGACGGCAAGCTCGCCGACGGAGCGGTCTCGACCGCGAAGCTCCTCGACGGCTCCGTTACCGGTGGCAAGCTCGCCGCCGGATCGGTCGGCAATGGCCAGCTCGGCAGCGGCTCGGTCAGCGCCGACAAGCTCGGCGACGGCTCGGTGACCACGGCTAAGATTCCCGACGGCTCGATCACCGAAAACAAGCTAGCCGACCATTACCTCACCGCGAGCACGGTGGGGGTTCCCATCGCCGGCGCCAACGTCTCCTCATCGGGGACGGTCCTGCGGTGGTTCAACCGTTTCGGTGGCATGCCGACGGTCGAACACACGTCGACGGGCTTCTACGTCCTCAGCTTCCCTGGCCTCGAAGAACAGGGCGGGGTGAGCAGCTCGATCGCAACCGCGACGCTGATCGGCAACGCGGGTGAGATCTCGCGCAATAGCGCTGGCAACAATCCTGCGGTCGAAACGTACGACTCCGCCGGTGCGCCAACCAACGAGCAGTTCGAGTTCACCTTGATCGCAGCCGGATGAGGCTCGAGGCGTAGCTTGACCGCGGCGGGCCTGGTAGGCCGCCGCGGTCCCCTCACCCCTCTGCGGAGCTATGCGGATCGGGCATCGGGGAGACAGGATTTGAACCTGCGACCGCTCGGCCCCCAGCCGAGTGCGCTACCAGACTGCGCCACTCCCCGTGGCTGGATTACATTCTTACGGATTCATCCGCGGCGGTAGCTCAACGGTAGAGCCTCAGCCTTCCAAGCTGATGACGCGAGTTCGATTCTCGTCCGCCGCTCTCTCTCGAACCGCGGACAGGCGGGCGCTCAAGACTCGCGCCGATCGGTCCGATGCAGAGCGGGAATGCGCTTCTCGCCGGGGAGATCTCTCGCCTTGCTGCTCGTGATCGTCGCCTGCCTGGGCGTGCTCGCTGGCTGTGGGAGCTCCGGCGACGACGAGACATCGGCCTCCTCCCCATCCCAGGCCGCCCTCGTTCCCTGGCCGCTCTTCGGGCGGGTGCCGGAGCGAACGCATTACCTGCCGGCCAAGGAGCTCTTTCTCGATCCGCCGCTGAAGGAAGCGTGGTCGATCAACACGCACGCGCTGATCGAGTTTCCGCCGGCGATCGCGGATGGGGTCGCCTACGTGGTCAACAAGTACGGCAACGCCAGGGCGGTGCGGCTGAGCGATCGCAAGATCCTCTGGGAACGGAACACCAATCCGCAGGACAAGGGCAAACCGACGGACGTGACCGGGCCGGTCTACCACGAAGGCAGGGTCTTCTTCGCCGATGTCGACGGCGATCTGGTCGCGGTCGATGCCCAGAGCGGCCACGAAGCCTGGAAGCGCAAACTCGTCGGCCACCTCGAATCCTCGCCGATGGCCGTCGGCGGCACGCTCTACCTCGGCACCGACAAGACCAACGTGGTCGCTTTGCGGTCCTCCGACGGCAAGGTGCTCTGGCAGTTCAACTCGCCGGCGGCGATCAAAGCCAGCCCCAGCTTCCACGACGGCCGCCTCTACGTCGCCGATTACGAGAGCGGCGTCTTCTGCCTCGACGCCAAGGACGGCAAGCTGATCTGGCGCACCAACACCTCGAAGGTGCCGCCCTTCGGCGAGGGGGGCTTCTTCTCCTCGCCGGCGATCGCCTTCGGCCGCGTCTACGCCGCCCGCGACGACGGCACCGTCTTCGCCTTCGACGAAAAGGACGGCAAGGTCGATTGGTCCTTCCCGACCAACAACTCCATCTACGGCTCACCGGCCGCCGCCCGCGTCCCCGGCACGCCGCCAAGCGTCTACATCGGCTCCTATGACGAGCACCTCTACGCGCTCGACGCGCGCAGCGGCAGGCAGCGCTGGCGCTACGACGTCGGCGGCCCGATCCCCGGCACCTCGACCGTGATCGGCCACACCGTCTACGCCTCGAGCTTCAAGACCCGCAAGACGATCGGGGTCGACGCGCGCACCCATCACAAGACCTTCGAGCTGAAGCAGGCCGGCTACACGCCGATGGTCTCCGACGGTCGCCGCCTCTACCTGATCGGCTACTACGAGCTGATCGGCCTGCAGCCAACCCAGCCCTGACCTTGCCGAAACCGTCTCAGCCCGCGTATTTCGCGGGTTTCGAACTCAGTAACCGGGCGGGTGGCGGGCGACGAAGCCGGCGGGCGGTGTGCCGGCGACGTGCCAGCGCGGGCCGCTGCCGCGGGCGTCGCCGACGGTGTCCCAGCGCAGGCCGGCGATCACCGCGTAGGCATGGGTGGCGCTGGCGTAGACGGTGATCCAGCGGCCGAGGCCGGGGGCGCCCCAGCTCTCGAGCGGACCCGAGGCGAGCGGCTCGGAGAGGAAGCCACCGCCGGCGAGGGCATAGCTGACCGCGCCCGAGCAGTCATAGCCACGGGCATACCAAGAGCCGTGGCCGCCGCCCCAGATGTAGGGGCGGCCGACGATCGTGTTGGCGGCGTTGATCACGCCGGCAACGCGTTCGGGCGCACCGGCCGGCGCAAGGGCGATGCCGCTGACGTAGGTCGCGGTCGGGTCGCCGTATTTGTTGGGGGTCGCGGGGATGCGGGCGACGAGCGGTTCGCCGTGGTTCCCGGGCGGCGGTGGAATCGGCCCGTTGGTACCGGCGGAGGCTGGCGGCAGTGGATCACCAGGTTTGTAACTGCTGCCTTCGCCTGAATACACCGACGCCGCGGCGGGCTCCGCGGCCACCTTCTCGGCGGTGGACGAGCCTTCGTACTTGGCGCTCAGGTAGACGAGGCTGCCTTCGATCGCGTCGAGAACGCCGCTCGCCTTGGCGGCGGTCATCAGTGTCTTGCCCAGCGGATCGGCGCCTTCCCCGTCCTGGTCAGCAGAAGCCGCGCGTGCGGTTGCCGTGACCAGCAAGCCGAGAACAAGCATCGTCAAGGCCAAAAGTCGCAGCGCAGTCCCGTTTTGCAGCCTGCTCATCGCTCAGAACTGTACCCTCGCGCAATGCACGCTCGGCGCTTCTCGCGCGCCCTTATCTGTCTCGCAACACTCGGCGCCTGCGCCGCGGCCGCGCCGCTGGCCGCTGCCGAACCGGCGCCCTGGGGTGCCGGCTGCATGCCGACCCCAGCTGGGGCGAGCCGCACCAGCGCCAACTGCGGCGCCGAACTCGGCAACGGCCGCGCGATCGCTCCCGCCGGGGCCCCGGAGGCGGTCAAGCGGGCGATCGCGGCCGCCAACCAGATTGACGGCAGGCCCTACGTCTGGGGCGGCGGTCATGTCAGCTTCCTCTCGCGCGGCTACGACTGCTCGGGCGCGGTCAGCTACGTGCTGCACGCGGCCGGCCTGCTCGACCAGACGATGGTCTCCGGTCAACTCGCCTACTGGGGCGAGGGCGGCCTTGGCAGCTGGATCACCGTCTACGCCAACAACGAGCACGTCTTCATGGTCATCGCCGGTCTGCGCTTCGATACCCGCGACGACCCGCCCGGCATCAACGGACCCCGCTGGCACCGGGCCAGGGTGGAACCACCCGGCTTCGCCGCCCGCCATCCCTCCGGGCTCTAGCGCCTCACGCAGTAGCGGAGGTAGGCGAAGCCGCTATCGAAGCGGCGCTGCTCCAGCAACTCGAGCCGCGCGAATACACCGTCGGGAAGCGAGCGCTTGCCGGCACCCACCACAACTGGAGCGAGGAACACCTGGCACTCGTCGACCAGGCCCTCCCTGAATGCCCGAGCCGCGATCTCGGCGCCCCCGATCGCGACGTCGCGACTCACCGATGTGACCAGCTCGCGCACCGCGCGAGGATCGAACTCCCGCTCAAGCCTCGTCCGCGCGCTCGACACCTCCTCCAGCGTGCGCGAGTAGACGACCTTGTCGGCGGCGCGCCAGATCTCAGCGAAGTCGCGCATAACCTGCGCCTGGTTGGGTCCAGTGTCCACTGTCTCCCAGAAGACCATCGTCTCGTACATCCGCCGCCCGTGGAGATAGGTCCCGACCGCTCGCTCGAGCTCGTTGACGAAGGCGTGCACCTCCTCGTCGGGCGCGGCCCAGTCGAAGTTGCCGTCCGCGTCGGCGACGTAGCCGTCGAGCGAGGAAATCGTCGAGTAGATCAGGCGAGCCATTGGATGGAGCTATACCCGAAGGTCGCCTACTCGACCAGATAGCGGGTCGGTACGAAGGTCTGTGAATCGACCGGCGGCCGCACGTAGGCGCGCTCCTGGCGCGGCGGAAGCTCGACCTTTTCCGCCGGGACCGACTCGTAGGGAATCTGCTCGAGCAAGTGGCTGATCAGGTTGAGCCGGGCGGTGCGCTTGTCGTCGGCCTCGACCACGAACCAGGGCGAGTCCTTGGTGTCCGTGTAGGCGAACATCTCATCCTTGGCCTCGGCGTAGTCGACCCAGCGCGCCCGCGCCTCGAGGTCGATCGGGCTCAGCTTCCACTGCTTGACCGGGTCCTCGATCCGGGCCTTGAAGCGGCGCTCCTGCTCCTCGTCGGAGATCGAGAGCCAGTACTTGACCAGGATCAGCCCGGAGCGCATCAGGATCCGCTCGAAGCTCGGGGTCGAGCGCATGAACTCCTGGTACTCCTCCTCGCTGCAGAAGCCCATCACCCGCTCGACTCCGGCGCGGTTGTACCAACTGCGATCGAAGAGGACCATCTCGCCGCCCGCCGGCAGGTGGGCCACGTAGCGCTGGAAATACCACTCGCTCCGCTCGCGCTCGGTCGGTACGCCAAGCGCGACCGTCCGCACCACCCGCGAGCTGGTCCGCTCGGTGATCCGCTTGATCACCCCGCCCTTGCCGGCGGTGTCGCGGCCCTCGAAGAGCACCGCGACCCGCAGCCCGGTGTGGACGATCCACTCCTGCAGCCGCACCAACTCCTCCTGCAGGCGGGCCAGCTCCTTCTCGTACTGCTTCTTGCTCAGGACCTGGGGCGAGTCGTCGCTATGCGCCACGCCCCAAGCCTAAGCCCGTGACCCCTAGTGGTGATTTGGGCCGTCGTCGTTGCCGTGGCGGTGGTCGCCCTTGTGATGGTGGTGGTGCTTGCCGTTGTGGTGATGGTGCTGCTCATGGCCGGGCGGGTCATCGGCGCCGTGGCTCGCGATCGCCACACCGCTGCCACCGATCGCCATCACGCCTGCAATCGCAAGTGCCGCTGACATTCGCTTCAGCATCTCTGCCTCCTCGAGGACGAGTTTCCGGTCGTGGCTTGCGCCCCGGGGCCGCGTGAAAAGAGGGGTACGGGTGGCCCCTGCTCGAGGTTCATCTGCCCGAAACCCTTGACAAGGAAACATTAGGTACTTAACCTTTTGGTACCGAATGTCTGACGCCAAGCAGAGCACCGATCGGATCGAGCCGTACGTCTGGAAGATCGCCGGCGTCGTGATCCTCGGCATGATGATGTCGATCCTCGATACGACGATCGTCAACGTCGCCCTCGACACCCTCGGCCGCGACCTGCACAGCACGATCGCGCAGATCCAGTGGGTGGCGACCGGCTACCTGCTGGCGCTGGCGGCAGTGATCCCGCTGACCGGCTGGGCGGCGCGCCGCTTCGGCGCCAAGCGCGTCTACCTCTGCTCGATCGTCCTCTTTACGATCGGCTCGGCGCTCTGCGGGCTGGCCGAAACGAGCACCTCGCTGATCCTCTTCCGCGTCCTACAGGGAGTCGGCGGCGGCATGATCATGCCGGTCTCGCAGATGATCATGGCCGAGGTCGCCGGCCCCAAGCGCATGGGACGGGTGATGGGCGTCGTCGTGATGCCGGCGATGCTGGCGCCGATCCTCGGCCCCGTCGTCGGTGGCCTGATCCTGGAAAACCTGCACTGGTCCTGGATCTTCTTCGTCAACGTGCCGATCGGGATCGTCGCCGCGATCCTCGGCATGCGGATGCTGCCCGACTCAAAGCTCGGCGAGGCGGGCAAGCTCGACGTCACCGGACTGGTCCTGCTGGTGACCGGGATGCCGCTGATCGTCTACGGCCTCTCGGAGATCGGCACCAGGGGGAGCTTCACCGCGCCGACCGTGGTCTGGCCGATCGTGGCGGGAATCGCGATGCTGATCGCCTTTGGTTGGCACGCACTGCGTACGGAGCGGCCGCTGCTCGACGTGCGCCTCTACGCCAACCGCATCTTTGCCGCCGCCTCGCTGACCACCTTCGGCCTCGGCGCGGCGCTCTTCGGGGCGATGATCCTGGTCCCGCTCTACTACCAGCAGGTGCGCGGCGAGAGCGTGATCGTGACCGGGCTCCTGGTCGGCCCCCAGGGCCTCGGCATGCTCTTCGTCGCCCCATTTACCGCCCGCCTCACCCAGCGCTTCGGCGGTGGCCGCGTCGCCCTCGTCGGCGTCTCGATCCTCTGCCTCACCTCGCTGCCCTTCGCCTTCATCGGCGCCGACACCTCGATCCTCGGGATCTCGCTGCTGCTGCTGCTGCGTGGCGTCGGCATCGGCCTCTCCTTCATCCCCACCACCACCGTCGCCTTCGCCTCGCTGCGCACCGACCAGCTCTCCGACGCGACGCCGCAGATGAACGTCCTGCAACGGGTCGGCGGCGCGATCGGCACCGCGGTGCTGGCGGTCGTGCTGCAGCGAGCGAGCGCCGGCGCCAGCACGCCCGCCGAGCTCGCCGGCGCCTTCGGCACCGCCTACTGGTGGGCCTTCGGAATCGCCACCCTGGCGTTCATCCCCTGCGTCGTGCTGCTGCGTGCCGAGCGACGGATTCCCCCCCACGCGCCGACCGAGGCGGAGGAGATCGCCGAGGTCGAGCTGGAGCCGCTCGGTGCGTGAGGAGCGCCTGACCGAGCTCGGTCAGGCCTTCCGCCGCGCCTATCGCAGCCTGCGCCGGCTGCGCGGCCGCGACACCCACCTGCTCGGCGGCGAGATCAGCCACGCCCAGTTCGAGCTGCTGGCCGAGCTGCGCGAGCGCGGCCCCCTCCCCGCCGGCGAGCTGGCCCACGTCGCCGGCCTCAGCGCGGCGACTGTCTCGCAGATGCTCGACCACCTGGCCACCGACGGCCACGTCAAACGGGTGCGCTCGGAGACCGACCGGCGGGTCGTCCTGATCGAGCTGACCACCCAGGGCCGGCGCCGGGTGGAGGCGACCAAGGCGCTCTGGCGGGAACGCTGGGAGGAAGCGCTAGAGGGAGTCGACGCTGAGGAACTGCGAATCGCCAGCGGCGTTCTGCAGCGGATCGGCGCCGTCTTCGAGGAGCCTGCAGGCGACTAGCGGGAAGCGCGGGACGACAGCCCGGGTCGCAACCAGGAAGGATGGGCGGATGCCTAACCCCCATCGCGCCAAAAAACGTAAAGAGCCCGAAGACCACGGCTGGGTGATCTCGTTCGGCTGTAAAACCGCCGGCAAGCTGATGCGGCTCAAGGTCGACACCGACCCGGCCAGCGACACCCGGCCGATCGAGGTCCCCTGCCCCTGCGGCGAGACCCACCGCGTGATCGTTTCGCCCTACCGGCGCCGGCGCTCCGCCGACGAGCCCTTCGACCTCGAGGTCGTCTCGCTCGACGAGCTGCGCTCGGCGCCCTAGACCCCGCCGGTCAGCCGAGGCCGAGCACCGCCATCGTCCGCGCCGCCATTTCCGACTCGCCGAGCGCGTTGGGGTGCACGATCACGGGATTGGTCCCCTGTAGGACTGGCTCGACCCAGCGCACGCCCAGCGGCTGGCAGGCATCGTGGCCGTTGGAGGCAGAGCTGAGGTCGATGTAGGTCGCGCCTGTCGCCGCGGCGGCGCGACGGACGGCGTCGTTCAGCGTCGCCTGGATGCCCCGCACGTAGGGGACGTCTCCTTGGGCGATCGGCATCTTGGTGAAGCAGCCGCCACTGGCCGGCATGATCCAGGGGTAGCCGAGGATCGCCGCCCTCGCCGCCGGCGCCTTCGCCCTCACCGCGGTGAGCGTTTTGACCAGCGAGGGGTAGGTCACGGAGTTGATCGTGTCTTCGAAAGAGGAGCCGTAGCGGTCCTTGCAGGGGCTGCCCTGACCGAGGGTGGAGAGGCCCGCCGTGCCGCAGGCGAGGATCGTGTCGATGAAGACGCCGCTGTCGTTGCCGCCGATCGTCATCGTGACCAGCTGCGTGTCCTGTTTCAGCGCGTTCAGCTGTGGCGCCACGCCGGGGTACTGCGATTCGAAGAAGTGGCTCGTTTCCGCTGCCCCACAGGTGACGTCCTTCAGCTGCGCGCCGGTGTCGGCGGCGATCACGTGTGGATAGTTACGGACCGATCGCAGGCACTCGGGCGGCGCGAAGAGATCGAGGGGCAGGACGCCGGAGGCGGCGCTGTAGGAGTCGCCGAGCGCGACGTAGCGAAGCGGCGAGGCGCCTGCCTGCGCCAGTGGCGCGGCCAGCGCGATCAGGAGAATCGCGCCTAGGACTGAGGCAAGCAAACGGCTGATGCGGGCTGGACGACGTCGCATGATCATCTCTCCTCTGCTCGAAGGCTCTTGAGCAGAAACCTGCCCAGATCGAACGAGGTCGAAACATGCGCACCCCGCCAATGGGGCGCGTACGAGCCGGCGCCGGCTCAGTTCTTCCGTTTGGCCATGCGCTCGAGCTGCTTGCCGAACGCCCTCTCGACTTCGTCGGACATCGTCATCCGGTAGACGGCGACCAGCGCCTGCATCGAGAGCGGGCGCAGCTGATCGAGCGCGGCGCGGACCTCGGGCCAGCGCTCCTCCGGGTAGCCCTCTTCTTCGAAGGGCTTCCAGATGTCGTCGAGGAAGAGCTTGACGAACTCGTGGGACACGGACCGGCAGCGGCTCTGCACCTTGGCGATTACGACCAGGGCGTGATCGAGCGGTACACCCGTGGCAACGACGCCCTCGGCGGCGTCCAGCAGCGAGGGGAACGGCGCCTCGAAGCGGTCGTCGTCGATCGGGACGAGCGCGCCGGCATCGAGCGCTCGCTTCAGCGCGTCGTCGATCTCCGTGCCGAAGCGATCGGCCAGCTCCTGGCGGGTGAACGTCTCGGGCTGCTCGCCGTCGAACTCGTCGAGCGCCCGCTTGAAGGAGAGGAACTGCTCGGCCGGCCCCAGGTTCTGACTGAGCAGCCGCTCGATCCCCTTGAGGTTGAAGCCGTCGGTCTGCAGCTCCTGGATCATCCGCAGCCGATCGAGGTGCTCGGGCCCGTAGTAGCCGACCCGATCGCGCACCTCGGGAGCGGGCAGCAAGCCCCGCGCCCGGTGCGAGCGGATGTTGCGGACGGTCATCCCCGTCTCCGCGGCGAGCTCTTCGATCGTCAGATCGTTCTCGGTCTTGGCGGCCGCCATCTGTGTGAAACCTATCACTGAAAGACGGCGCGCTAGTTGACGTGACGTCAGTTGGTGTTACGTTGTCTCTCGTCACGGGTATTGCTGTCAAACGTCAGCGAAGAGGAGGAGAATGAGCCCCGCAACCACAGCAACAGCGCCGTCTCGCCGTCGGGGAATTCCCGCCCGGCGCCTACTCGACGCGATCGCCGGACCGCACGGACTCGATCGCTACCTCGAGCAGATCAACCCAACCTTCGTCATCGGCGAGTGCAGGGCCGAGGTGGTCGGGGTCGAGCACGGCAGTGCGGACAGCGTCACCCTGAGCTTGCGCCCCAACCGCGCCTGGGGCGGCCTCCGCGCCGGCCAGTTCGTACAGGTCGCGGTCGAGATCGACGGCGTGCGCCACAGGCGCTGCTACTCCCCGGCCTCGCCGGAGGGCTGCGGGCGCGAACTGGAGATCACGGTCAAGCGCCACCCCGGCGGCCTGGTCTCGAACTTCCTCGTGGACCGCGCTCAGCCCGGCATAGTGCTCGGCCTCTCGCAGGCCGATGGTGACTTTCACCTTCCAGACTCACGCCCGGACTCGACCCTGCTGATCGGCGGCGGCAGCGGCATCACTCCCTTGATGGCGATCCTGCGCACCCTCTGCGCGGAGGAGCACCCTGGACAAATCGCCTTGATCCAGTACGCGCCAGATCCCGACCGCGCGATCTATCGCCAGGAGCTCGACCGCCTGGCAGCCGAGAACCCGAACTTCACGCTGAGCCGGTCCTACACGCGAGCACCCGGCGCCGGTGAGCTCGATGGCCACTTCAGCCCGACCCACCTTCCCCAGGCCGACCCCAGCTTCGCTACGGCGGAGACCTTCGCCTGCGGTCCGCCTGCCCTGCTCGACGCGGTGCGCGGCACCTGGGCCAACGGCCTCGAGCAGCGGCTGCACGTCGAGAGCTTCCTCCCCCCCAGCCTGCTTCCCGTCGGCGAGCCCGGAACGGGCTCGATCCGCTTCGCCGGCTCCGACCTCGAGGTTGAGAACAGCGGTGCCTCGATCCTCGAGCAGGCCGAGCAGGCCGGTGTCCCGGCGCAATCGGGCTGCCGCATGGGGATCTGCCACACCTGCACCTGCCGCAAGCTGAGCGGCACCGTCAAGAACCTGCTTACGGATGAGGTCTCCGCCGCGCCCGACGAGGAGATCCAGCTCTGCATCTCGGCCCCGCTCAGCGACCTCGTAATCGACCTTTGAACCGACTTCAACGAAAGGCTGCTCAATGAGCGCAACAACCGAAAGCCAGATTCCCCTCACCCCGGAGCAGATCGAGAGCTTCGGCGAGGAGCTCGACGCGATCCGCCAGCGCGTGCTCGCCGATCGCGGCGAGCACGACGCCAACTACATCCGCAAGGTGATCCGCGCCCAGCGGGGGCTCGAGGTCGCCGGCCGCGGCCTGCTCTGGGCGGGTGTCTTTCCGCCGGCCTGGATCGCCGGCACGACCGCCCTCTCGCTCTCCAAGATCCTCGACAACATGGAGATCGGCCACAACGTGATGCACGGCCAGTACGACTGGATGAACGACCCGGCGCTCTCCGGCAAGCAGTTCGAGTGGGACAACGCCTGCCCGGCCGACCAGTGGCGCCATTCCCACAACTACATGCACCACACCCACACCAACATCGTCGGCAAGGACCGCGACATCGGCTACGGCGTGCTGCGCATGTCGGAGGAGCAGAGCTGGCGTCCCTACTACTTGGGCAATCCCGTCTACGCGACCCTGCTGGCGCTGTTCTTCCAGTACGGGGTGGCCCTGCACGACCTCGAAGTCGAGCGCCTGACCACGGGCGAGGCGAAGCTCGCCGACAAGCGCAAGCTGATCAGTGGGATCTGGAAGAAGGTCCGTCGCCAGACCCTGAAGGACTACGTGGTCTTCCCGGCGCTGTCCGGTCCGTTCTTCCTCTTTCCCCTGGCCGGCAACGCGACCGCCAACCTGGTCCGCAACGTCTGGTCGTTCACGATCATCTTCTGCGGGCACTTCCCGGAAGGTACCCACGAGTTCACCGAGGAGGAGACCGAGAACGAGAGCCGCGGCCAGTGGTACTACCGCCAGCTGCTCGGCTCGGCGAACCTGAGCGGCAGCCGGCCCTTCCACATCCTCGCCGGCAACCTCAGCTTCCAGATCGAGCACCACCTCTTCCCTGACCTGCCGGCCAACCGCTACGCGGAAATCTCAACCGAGGTGCGCGAGATCTGCGAGCGCTACGGCATCCCCTACAACGTCGGCCCGCTGGGCAAGCAGTTCGGCAGCGTGGTCAAGAAGATCTGCCGCCTCGCGCTTCCTGACCGCAAGAGCCGCGTGGACGACCAGTTGCCGGTTGCGGAGCTCGGTAGCGAGAAGGAGCGGGTGCCGGTCGCTGTCTGAATTCCAGCCCGCAGTCGCGGGTCAGCCAGCCGCGAGGGCGGCCATCGCCACCTGAAGCTGGGCGAAGTCGAAATAGGTGTCCTTCGTCTTCACCAGGTCGCCCTCGAGAGCGATCACGTCGACGCAGTCGACACTCAGGTCGGCATTCACCATCGTCCATTCCATCACCCAATGGTCGGAGCCGAAGAGGGCTCGAATCGGCTTGGAGGCGAACTGCGGGAATTGCGCGAAGGTCTCTGCAGCGGCCGTTCGCATCGCCTCGCGCCCCTCCGCCGCCGTGCCGGCACCGTGGGTGCAAAAGCGTGTGTCCTCAGTGTGCATCGCCGCAATCGCGTCTGGATCATGGCCGTTCCAAGCCTCCGAATAACGCTGCTGAATCGCCCTCACGTCGACCTCGGTCGCCGTCTCGCTCATTGGGTCAGCCTTTCATTGGGTCCATGCAGCTTCTCACAGCAAGTTGCAGATGCGACTAAAGTCGCCGGCGATGGCTCAGACAGGAGATCGCTTCGAGATGCCGGACGGAAGCGTCTACGCGGTGACCGCGGCGGCGGCCGATAGCGGCGGCGAGTTCGTCGGCATGGATTTCACCCTGCCCCCCGGTTCGATCGCCCCTCCCCCGCACGTGCATCCGACTCCCGAGGAGTCCTTCGAGGTGATCGAGGGGACGTTGGACCTGATGGTCGACGGCGAGTGGCGCACGTTGACCGTCGGCGAGTCGGCGTCGGTCTCGGCGCAAACGCTGCACACCTTCAAGAATCGGAGCGGAGGAACCGTCCGCGTTCGCAACGTCCACCGCCCCGCAGTGCGCTTCGAGGACTACATCGAACAGATCTACCGGCTGATGAAGGCACGCGGGGTCAAGGGAGTCAAAGATCCTCGAGTGCCCGTCTACCTCTCGATGCTGATGCTGGAGTATCCCGAGACGATCCGCCCGGGCCGTGCACGGGAGCGGATCGGCATGAACGCCTTGGCGGGCCTGGGACGGCTTTTCCGGCTGCGGACCACGCCCTAGGCTGACGAGGAATAGGCTCGTGACGATGGCGGAGGAGCAAGAGACGGTTCTCGTCACCGGTGGCTCCGGCTTCCTCGGGGGCTGGTGCGTGGCCGAGCTCCTGCGCCGCGGCTACTCGGTCAGGACCACGGTGCGGGATCTCTCGCGAGAGCCGGAGGTCAGGACCAGAGTGAAGAACCTCTTGAGTGAGCCGCAGGAGAGTGCTTCTGTCGATTCGCCACCCGAGCTCTCCGTGCTCGTCGCGGACCTGCGCAGCGACACGGGTTGGGAGAAGGCGGTGGGCGGCTGTGACCACGTCCTGCACGTCGCCTCGCCGTTCCCCTTGGTTCAGCCGAAGGATCCCGACGAGCTGATCGTGCCTGCGCGCGAGGGCACGCTGCGAGTGCTGCGCGCTGCCCTGGGAGCCGGGGCCTCGCGGATCGTCGTCACCTCCTCGGTTGCCGCCGTCGGTGGCAGTGCCGAGGCCTCGACGCGGCGCCTCGATGAGTCGGAGTGGACCGACCTAGACGATCCCACGCTCACGGCCTATGCGCGCTCCAAGACGATCGCCGAGCGCGCGGCCTGGGACTTGGTCGAGGAGATGGGCGAGACGAAGCGCCTGGCGGTCGTCAACCCCGGCGCCATCCTCGGGCCCGTATCGAGCACCGAGCGCTCTCCCTCGCTCGAAGTCGTGCAGCGGCTTCTTTCGGGGATGCCCGGCGCGCCGCGGATCGGGTTCAACCTCGTCGATGTCCGCGACGTCGCCGACCTGCAAGTTCGGGCAATGAGCGACCCCGATGCCGGCGGCAAGCGCCTGATTGCGGTCCGCTCCTTCGAGTGGATGGCGGACGTCGCCAGGGTCCTGCGCGACCAACTGGGATCAGACGCGCCGAAGGTGCCGAAGAGATCTGTTCCCGACCTTCTCGTTCGCGCGATGGGCCTTTTCGATCCCGGCGTTCGCTCGGTCGCCGGCCAGCTCGGCCGCAAGCAGGAGTACTCGAGCAAGCGGGCCGAAGAGCTGCTCGGATGGTCGCCGCGACCGATCGAGGAGACGATCGCCGAGTGCGCCCGCAGCATGCTTGACCAGGCTTAGCTGACTCTCGGCTTCTACGCCGCTCGACGCGACCGTACGAGCGCCGTCCCACCCGCCAAGAGGCCAAGCGCGCCGACGATCAGGGCGGCGATGTCGAGCCCCTTGCTGGGGCTGTCGCTCGATGACGAAGTTGAGTTCGAGCTCGAGGAAGGAGCCGCTTCTGCTCCCGGCACCTCGCCGGGGGTCGGACCGGCCTCGCCGCCGGCAATGTCTTGGAGGACACCGCCTTTTGTCGTGACGTTGACGGTCGGCGCCGGGAATTCGGCTTTCGGGGTGCCGATCCAGTGGACGACTTTCCCGTTGCCGTAGTACTCCAGCGTCTTGAACGCCAGCGACTTGCCGGCGATGCCTTCGGGCATGGCAATCGAGAGCGGGAACTGCATGAACCTGCCGTTGTCGAGGCGCCCGTCGACTGATTTGTTCCCGGTCCAGATCACCTGCGAGACCTCTTCGGTGACCGGCCCGTCGTCTGTCTGGATCGGCTTGGCGAGCTTCTTGGTCACCACTTTGGCCGTCCAGTCGGGAACGTTTTGGATAGAGACGTCGGTGAACCCGGCCGGGAACAGGGTGGCGATCTTGTAGGCGTAGGTGTTTTCTTCCTCGCCCGGCACTCGGATGTTGAGCGTGGCAAAGGCACCTTCCGGCACCGTGTTGGGATGCACGCTGACGTGCGCCTGGGCCGCTGCGGGCAGCAGCAGGGCAACGGCAGTCACGCAGAAGAGCGCGGTTCGCTTCAGCATTCGAAATCCTCCTAAAAGTGGTTCAGGTCGCTGTGGGTAAGGCGATGCGGAAAGGCTCATCCGATCGGCACCGTGACCGTCTTTGAGTACTGCTGATAGGCGGAAACCCGGTCGGTTATCTCGACTTCCCAGCTGCCGCCGGGGCTGAACTCGGCGCCGCTCAGCACGTAGTGGCCGGGGCCGGCGAGGTTGGCCTTCAGCGGCAAAGGCCCGATCTGCTCGGAGGGCAGTTCGGCCGTCACGGTGAGCTGTTTGGTTCCGGTGAACTGGGAGCCATCTTTGGCATTGATCAGGTAGAGGTGGATCGAGTTGGGTCCGACCTTCGCCGGTTCGACGGTCATCTCCAGCTCGGCCGGACCAAGCGTCGTGTTGATCGAGACCGGCCCCTGCGCCGCGTCGATCGGCGGCGCGTAGGAGACCAGCGCTGCGGTGACGCCGAACACGATCAGCATCAGCGAGAGCTCGCCACGGAGGCTGTTGCGGGCCCAGGAGCCGACCCAACCGGGCGATGCCGCACGCTCGACCAGCTCCTTCAGGGCAGGCAGGATGCGCTGGCGGTTGAGCGTGCCGAATCCGATCAGGAAGAGGAGCAGGAAAACCTTGGCAACGACCAGGAGCCCGTAGGTCGTGCCGAAAAGCGCGTGGACGCTGCGCACGTCGATGTAGGCCTGAACCACGCCGGTGATCGCGATCGCGATCACCGCTCCCAGGGCAAAGGGCGAGAAGCGCGCCATCGTGTCCAGAAGGAGGCGGCTGCGATCCTCGGGAGCCAGCCTGCGAGTCGCGGCCGGCAGGGCGAAGAGGAAGCAGGCGATCCCGCCGACCCAGATGCTCGCCGCGGTGACGTGGATGACGTTGGTCGGGAAGAAGATCACCACAGGGCTCTGGATGCTGGGGTGGCCGGCCAACGCCGGAGTCATCGCCAGATACAGAGCCCCGAGCCCGATCAGGGCTGTTAGCCAGCGCCTCGCCCGGGGCAGCTTCCACGCCGCGATCAACAGCGCGCCGAGCAGCGCCCAGTCGATCGCGCGCAGTCCCCAGACAGTGCCGAAGCGGCTGTGCAGGGTGTCGCGGATGATCGGGCCCTTGAGCGAGGCCCAAAACGAGACGCCGGCGGCGCTCGCCCCCTGCAGGAGAATGCCGAGGACGCTGACCGCGATGCCGAGAATGACGGCGAAGGCGAGGAGGCGCCCGAAGCGACGCCCGAACGCCTTCGTGGCATCGGCGGCGCTCTCCCCGGCTCCACTGAGCGCGGAGATCGCCGGTTGCCAAGCGAAGAAGAAAAAGATCAGGCCGCCAACCATCAGGGCGATCGAGAGGTAGTCGAGCGCCCGGACCGCACCGAAGGCGAGTTTGGTTGCCTCGCCCGTCTGGTTCTTGGAGATCAGGCCGGCGACCGTGTACTTCGGCGCCGGGCCGGCGTGCCCGATGCTGAAAACGAGACCGCCGTAGACGATGTGGGTATCGGCAGAGATCACCCGGTAGGTCGCGGTGTAGGTGCCGTCAGAGAGGTTCGGCTTGAGCCCCACCCCCATCCAGGACTGATGGCCGCCGGGGTGAGAGACGTCGAGGTTGTCGACCTGATCGCCCTGGGCGTTGTAGACGCGAACTGCGCCCACGGTGCCGCCGACCGGCTGGTTGTATTTGAAGATGACCTCTTTGGGCTGAGCCTTTACGGTCGTTCCTGACTGCGGGCTGGTCTCGAGCAGCTGGGCATGGGCGAAGGCGCTCGCAGGGACGAGCAGGGCAAGGCAAAGTGCAGTGAGGACGGCGAGCGCCGGCAGCGCACGGCGCATCGCTACCAAGCCTCCTTCGCTGGCTCGTCGTCGCGCTCCGTGCGCCCCTCGTCCTCAACGCCATCGTCGTCACGATCGCGACGGCGCCGCGCCATCAGCACCAGCGCGCCGCCGCCGAGGACGATGACGATGCCGGCAAGGATGAAGGGCAGCTTCGAAGTGCTGGGGCTGCCGACCCAGTAGAGGGTGCCGTCGATCGCCCCCTTCCTGCCGTCGACCCGCAGCGGGATCGTGTAGTCGAAGATCTTCGTCTTGCGGCTCGTGTCGGTGACCTGCGGTGGAGTCGCGGTCGAGCCGTAGTGCATGCGGTGGTCGTGCCAGAGGAAGGTGCCGGAGTCGTCGACGGTTTTCCACTTCGGCGGCGCCTTGGGATTGGCGATCGGCGGCACCTGCGAGGTCGGGAAGCGGGTGTCGTTGAGGTAGAGCGCCGGCGAACGTTCGTTGACCTGCACCGTGCCGTCCTCGAGCACGCGCGCGTAGGGCTCTCCCTCGTAGCCGTCGATCACGACTTCGTGGCCGTGCTGGTCGAGCAGCTGCATGTAGCTGTCGTAGGAGAGGACTTCGAAGCTGACGCCGGACACCTCCGGCGTCAGCTTGTCGATCACCGAGCGATAGTCAGGGTTGCCTTCGTGAGCCAGCGCCGGACTGGCGGAGACGCCAAGAAGCAATGCGGTAGTGGCGGCAAGCGCCGCCCAGTGCTTTCGCACGGTATGTCCCTTCGGTCGCGCGCGCGACGCGACCGAGGTCGATCTCAGGCGCCGGCGCTAGGTCTGTGGAAGGAGACGGAGCGGCGGCGGACGCTCGGCCCGGGAGAAGGCGAGCAGGCGCGCCCCGCGGGGCGACCAGGCCAGCGGCGGCCGCGGAACCAGGGCCGCCACAACGGCGGAGCGTCGGGGTGGCCGATTCTTCTTAGCGACGAGCTTGGCGATCAACTCCTCGCCCAGATAGCGACCGGCGATCAGTGGCGCCACGATCAGCAAGGCTGGCGCCAAAAAGAGCAACGTGTCGGTTGGGCCCGAGAGGGCCAGCGCAAAGGCCCAGCAGATGGTTACTGCCAGCGCCAATCCCGAGGTAAGACGACTCACGAGACGCATAAGTTCAGTTTAGGTCGGCTCTTTAAGCTTCCTCTAATGCTGCTCGGACAGGGCACTAAGGGGCTCAGCGGTAGTCGGGGTTGGGGAAGTCGAAGCGACAGCCCGCGTCCCAGCCGGGCCGCTGGTTGCCGTGGGCGGGGATGCCGCCGGCGTCCTTCAGCATCCGCGCCAGGTGCAGCATGTTCCAGGCGGCGAAGGTGGTGTTGCGGTTGGTGAAATCGTTCTCCGGACCGCCCGAGCCCTCATCGAGGTATGACGGTCCCGGCCCGGCCTCGCCGATCCAGCCTGAGTCGGCCTGAGGCGGGATCGTGTAGCCGAGGTGCTGAAGCGAGTAGAGGGTGTTCATCGCGCAGTGCTTGACCCCGTCCTCGTTACCGGTGACCAGGCAGCCGCCGACGCGGCCGTAGTAGGCGTACTGGCCGGCGTCGTTGAGCAGGTGCGAGTTGCCGTAGAGGCGCTCGACGATCTGGGTCGCGACCGAGGACTTCTCCCCCAGCCAGATCGACATTCCGAGCACGAGGATGTCGGCGGCCATCACCCGCTCGAAGATCGCGGGCCACTCGTCGCGCTCCCAGCCGTGCTCGGTCATGTCGGGCCAGACCCCGGTGGCGATCTCGTGGTCGATGGCGCGGATGCAATCGACCTGCACCCCGTTGCGACGCATGATCTCGATCGAGATGTCCATCAACCCCTGCGTGTTGGACACCTCCGGGCTGCGCTTCAGCGTGCAGTTGATGAAGAACGCCTTCAGGTCCGAGTAGTCGGTCTCACTGCTCTCGCACAACTCGGCCTGCTTATCGGTCAGCTCGGTCACGTCTTCTCCTTGCTCGATTGGATTGGCATGTACTCCTCGAAGCGCCCGAGATCGCGAAAACCCACCCGGGTGTAGACACTCTCAGCCATCTCGGTCGACTGCAGGCTGACGGTCATGCAGCCCCGTTCGCGCGCCTGCTTGATCGCGTGCGCGGAGAGCGCGGTGGCGAGACCTTGGCGGCGGGCTGCAGGCCGAGTGCCGACCATGTAGATGCCGCAGTCGCCGTCGTGGTCGAAGGCCATCAGCATCGCCGCGTCCTCGCCGCCCAGGCGGGCGATGTAGAAGTTCGCACGCTCGGCGGAGAGGTCCGGGACGATGCCGTCGAGGCCGTCGACGTGCCAGAACCGCTCGAGCGTGGGCTCGACCAGGTCGAGCATTGAGGCATCGACCTCGACGAGGTCGGCAATCGGCATCGCCATCGTGCGGGTCGAGGAGTCATAGCTATAGCCGCGGGTCTCGACTTCGTGCGCGACGGCCGCGTCTGACTCGTGCACCCAGACCGCGTAGCGCTCGACCCCACGGCTGACGTACGCACGCTCGATCGTGTCGAGGGTCGCGTCGAGATCCGCGACGCCCCGTGCCAGCACAGCGTTGTTCAGGAACTCGCGGTCAGGTGAGTGGACGAAGACCGCGATCGCGGCATCATTGGTCTCGATCACCTCGGCGCCGGGCGAGCCGCCGGCGAGATACAGCCAGGACTGGACCAGGGTCGCGACCGAGCGGTCGAACAGCTCAGCGGCGCTTGGCTCACTTCTCATATCCGCAACCGCTAAGCGGACTTCAGGGTGAAGTGGACCTTGGTTCCGGGCGCGCCGTCTTCGAACCAGATCTTGCCGCCGTGGGCTTCGACGATCGCTCGCGAGATCGCCAGGCCGAGGCCGGCGCCGTCCTCGCCGCGAGCGGCGTCACCGCGGTAGAAGGCCTCGAAGACCCGCTCGCCGTCGCCGGCCGGGATCCCCTCGCCGTTGTCGGCGACCTCGACCTCGACCCCCCCGGCGGCGCGGCGAGCGCGCACGGTGACGCTGCCATCGGCCGGGGTGTGGCGGATCGCGTTCTGGATCAGGTTGAAGAGGACGCGCTGGACCTTCTCGGCGTTGGCGCTGGCAACGAGCTCGCTCGCCGGCAGCTCGGTGGCAAGGCTGACCCCGCGCTCGGCGGCCGGTGCGCGCATCGCTGCCACGGTGTCGCCGATCAGCTCGCGCACTTTGACCTGGCGCATCGTCCAGGAGATGTCGCCGGCCTCGATCCGCGAAAGCTCGAAGAGGTCGTCGATCAGGTCGCTGAGCACGCCGACGTGGGTGCGGATCTCCTTCAGGTAGCGATCGCGGGTCTCGCCGGTGGCGACGCCGTCGTCGATCGACTCGACCAGCAGCCGCAGCGAGGCCAGCGGCGTGCGCAGGTCGTGCGAGGCGGCGGCGACCAGCTGGCGGCGCGCCTCCTCGATCTCGCGCCGGGAGCGCTCCTCCATCGCCAGGCGGACGGCGAGCGCCGCCGCCAGCGCCGCGCCGGCGGCGGCGAGCAGCACCAGCAGGATCTGGTCGGCCCCCATGTGGCCCGGCACCGCGACCGCGGCGGCGCCAGCCAAGAAGGCGGCGACGGCGATGACTACGGCGCGCTTCACGGTCGCAACCGGTAGCCGATTCCCCAGACCGTCTCGATGAAGCGCGGCTCGGCCGGGTCGTCGCCGAGCTTGGCGCGCAGGCGGCGGACGTGGACGGTGACGGTGCTGGTGTCCTCGAAGAAGGGCTCGCCCCAAACCGCTTCCATCAGCTGGTCGCGCGAGTAGACCCGGCCGGGGTGCGCCGCCAGGTAGGCGAGCAGGTCGAACTCGCGCATGGTCAGCGAGAGCTCCTCGCCGTCGAGGAAGGCGCTGCGGGTCGCCGGCTCGATGCGCAGCGGCCCGTGCTCGATCGGCGGCGCCTCCTCATCGGGTGGCGAGACCCGGCGCAGCACCGCGTCGACCCTGGCGACCAGCTCGGCTGGCGAGAAGGGCTTGACGACGTAATCGTCGGCACCCTGGCGCAGGCCGACGAGGCGGTCGGACTCCTCGCCGCGGGCGGTCAGCATGATCACCGCGATCCGCGGCCCCGTCTCCTCGTGCAACTGGCGCATCACCTCGATCCCATCGATCCCCGGCAGCATCAGGTCGAGCACGACCAGATCGGGTCGGTGCTCGGCGGCGAGGCGCAGCGCCTCGGGTCCGTCGGTGGCGCGGTAGGTCTCATAGCCGGCCCGCTCCATGTAGCGACCGACGACGTCGAGAATCGTCGGCTCGTCATCGACGACCAGCACGGTGCCCTGGGAGGAGTCGGCCATCGCCGCGATTGTCGCGCCTGGCCGGGCGGCCTCGCGGCTAGCCGAAGGTGAAGGCATAGCCCATCACCCCCGCTTCCGGTTCCAGGGTGAGGACGTGGTGGCCGACCTTGGGCAGGTTGACGAGGTTGTAGAGGCGCTGGCCGGTCACGGTCACGGCACCGTCGTGGACGTCGCTGCCGGCGTCGGCGCTGGAGATCGGCTGCCCGTCGAGCAGCACCCGAACCTTGCGGTCGCGGCCGGGCGAGCCGAGCACGAGGTAGACGCGCCGGGCGCCGAAGTTGAGATCGAGTGACGCTCCGGCCCCGGCGGTCGCCGAGTCGAGACTGATGCGCCACTTGCCGTGGTAGGCGAATTCGTTGGCGGGCAGGGCCTTCGGCGCGGTGAAGTCGTGTGACCCCGGGGAGAGCATCGCGTTGGTGAAGCGTTCGGCGCGGGCGGCGCCGAGGTAGGTCTCCGGGGTGGTCACGGTCGCCGAGGGTGCAACCGCGTGGACCTGCGTCTCCTTGCCTTTGACCGGCTTGCCCGCTTCGGCCAGGAGATCGCGGATCACCTGCTCTTTCTCGCCGTATTCGCCCTCGCCGAAGTGCACGTAGCGGACCCGGCCCTGGGCGTCGATGAAGTACTCGGCCGGCCAGTACTGGTTGCCGTAAGCGTTCCAGGTTGCCTGTTCGTTGTCCTGCACCACCGGGTAGCGAATGTCGTTTTCGTCGATCGCCGTCTGCACGTTGCTCGCTTCGCGCTCGAAGGGGAACTCGGGGGTGTGCACACCGACGATCGTCAGGCCGTCCTTGCGGTACTTCGCGTCCCAGGCCTTCAGGTAGGGCAGGGTGCGGATGCAGTTGATGCAGCTGTAGGTCCAGAAGTCGACGAGGACGACCCGCCCACGCAGCCCGCGCAGGGTGAGCGGCTTGTCGCCGGGCGTGTTGAACCACTGCTCGGTGCCGACGAATTCCGGCGCCACGCCGAGCACCGGCAGTTTCTTCAGCTTGCCGTCGGCGCCGGTTTCCGGGGCCGCGCCGCTGGCTTCGCTGCCGACGCCGTGGCCGCCGTTGTCGCGAATGTCTTCCAGCGCCGCCTTGGCCGAGGCGGTGTCCTCGAGGTCTTCGGTCGGGTTGACGAGGAAGCTGGGCAGGCTGCTGGCGATCTGGTTCTGGAAGCGAAGGTCGTAGTTGCCGAGCATCGCCAGGGCGACGACCACCATCACCGCGCCCATCGCGATCTGCAGGCCGACGCCGCGCTGGGCCAGCGGTCGCACCACCTTGCGGCCGCCGAGCATGAGGAAGTAGAGGACGACGGCCGAGCCGATCCCGTAGCTCAGGGCCACCGCCAGCCGGCCGGTGCTGAAGGATTGCGAGGCGGAGACGGTGATCACCCCGGCCAGGATCGGCCCTGCGCAGGGTGCGTAGACGAGGCCGAGGCTGGCGCCGACCGCCGTTCCCGACCAGAAGCCGTCGCCCTTGCCTTTGGCGACGCCCGCCCGACTGGCGAACTGGCTCATCCAGGCCTCCAGCCGCGCCGCCAACGGCGGGATCATCAGCACGATCCCGAAGCCGAGCAGGACGGCGATCGCCAGCTTGCGCAGGAAGTCGTTGGGCAGGCCGAGGGCGGAGATGACGTAGACCAGCGCCACGGTGGCGAAGGTGAAGGAGACCGCCAGCCCGGCGACGATCCCCAGCGGCCGCCGCCGCCCGCCGGTCGCCCCCGCCGAGAGCGCGATCGGCAACACCGGCAACACGCAGGGCGACAACGCCGTGGCCGCGCCGGCGATGAATCCGAAGATGATCAGCAATGCCATCTCATAAGCCTTTCGCTCACCGGACTACGAAGAGAGGACGGCTACGGCTCAGCCTTCCATGTGGTCGCTCGAGGAGCCTTCGTGCTGCATCGAGCCGCCCTGGTGCTTCATGGCGTCTTCGTGCTTCATGGCGTCTTCGTGCTTCATCGCTTTACCCTCGTGCTTCATGGCTTCGCCTTCGTGCTTCATCGCACCGTGATGCATCGCATCCGTCGTCGTTCCGTTGCTCGAGGTCGCCGCGTTGGAGTCGCTGCCGCAACCGCCGAACGCCACCGCCCCGCTGAGCGCGATCGCCGCTACCGCCGGAATCGCCACTGCCTGCCTCAAACGCATTCGCCACTCCCTCTTCGAATTGCCAGAGTGGCCACCGTAGGAAGGAAATGTGACGAGAAGAGAAACTGGCGAGCATGGATAGTGCTGAGTGGTCGATTTGCCCCCGTATGCGGGGGTCAATCGACCACTCGACGTCTGAGGGGTCGAAGGCACAGAGGTCGCCACCTCCGTTGGCTCCGCGAAATCAACCGTTTAGCGCTTTGGCTTCTTCTTGTGCTTCTTGACGCACTTGCCGTGCTTGCGCTTCTTGCCCTTCTTGCATTTCTTCGGCTTCGGCGTGGGCTGCGGAGACTGGAGTGTCAGGGGAGGAATCGTGAGAGACGTAATAGTCGGGGTGGAGCAGAGACTGCCGACGCAGGAGGGCGGCTCGGTGCCGCCGCCTCCTTCTCCGTCGATTTCGGCGGTCATCGCGACCCACTGGTTGGGGATCGGCTGGGCCGTTGCCGATCCGCCGTCGGCCACAGGGCCCGATTCGCAGGTGAGGCAACCGTACTGCCAGCCCGCGGCTTCGGTGGCGGGGAGCGCGGGGAGCAGGAGGCTCGAGCTTTTGTGGAAGAGGGCGACGCCGACCATCTCCCCAGCTGAGATCGGAACGCTGACCTGAAAGACATGGAGGGCGTTCTTTTTGGCAACGCCGCTGGAGACCGCGTCGATCGGCTGCACCGGGCCGGAGCGGACCACTTTGTATTCCTTGCCGCCGAGCGGAGTCAGGACGCGAAGCTGGACCGACGATTCCGTTCCAACCGCATCCGTGTACAGCCGCCAACTCGTGATCGTCCCCGAGACGGGCGCGGTCAGTTGCTGCCCAGGCGGGACAGCCGTTGTGAAGATCAGTGAACCGTCGGGCCAGAGGATCGCCTGGATGCTGCTTTCGGGGCCAGGGTTCGTCGGCACTGGGCCAATCGTCGTCGAGCCGTGCGCCGCCGCTGGCGCCATCAGGGCAATGGAGCAGAAAATCGTGAGCAGCGCTGTCGAGCGTGGGGTCGGCAGGCAGTGGAAGCTACCAGGCCAACCGAGGCCCGGAAGCAACCACACTCACCCGTTGAACTACCGCTCCGACGGCATCTCGCCGGCGAGCACCGGGTCGGCCGTGGTATCGAGGCGTGGCACGGCACTGACACCGACCCCGCCCGGCAGCAGCGGGCCGAACCCCTTGCGCGTCATCTCACCCCAGTGCTGCTTGCGACGCGCCAACGTGTACCAGGCACGCATTCGCACCACCGCAAGCAGCTGGCGATAGCCGATGTTCTCGACCACGGCGCAAAGGGTCAAGCGGATCAGGTCGCTCCAGCCGGGGTAGCGGCGGAAGGCGCGCTCCTCCATCAGGATCACGAGGAAGCTGAGGACGAGGCTGTAGGTGAGTGAAACGGCGAAGAACGCCAATGCGAACGGGAGCGAGACGATCCCGAGGATCAGCGAGAGCACGAACAGGGTGTATCCGAAGCACTCGATCGTCGGGCCCAGCAGCTCGAAGAAGATGAAGTAGGGCATCGCGACGCAGCCGATCCGCCCGTAGCGGGGCCTCAACAGCATCTTGCGGTGGCGGGCGATCATCTCGATCAGGCCGCGCTGCCAGCGGTCGCGCTGGCGCACCAGCGTGCCGAGGTCCTCCGGGCACTCGGTCCAGCAGATCGGGTCGGGGAAGAAGGTGATCCGGCAGGGCTTCTGGTGCTCGCGCTGGTGGCGGTGCAGCCGCAGCACCAGCTCCGCGTCCTCGCCGACCGTGGTCGGGTCATAGCCGCCGACTTCGACGCAGACGTCGCGCCGGAAGAGCCCGAAGGCGCCGGAGATGATCAGCAGCATGCCGCTCTTCGACCAGCCGATGCGGCCGCCGAGGAAGGCGCGCAGGTACTCGATGATCTGCAGGTTGGCGAGAAGGTTGCGCGGCGTGCGCACCCTGGCCAGGCGCCCGTCCTCGAACTCCGATCCGTTGACGATGCGGACGATGCCGCCGACGGCGACCGTCTCCGGCGCGGCCTGAAACTCCCAGACCAGGCGCGAAAGCGCATCGGCGTCGAGCATCGTGTCGGCGTCAATCGCGCAGAAGAGCGGGTAGACCGCGTGGTTGATGCCGGCATTCAGCGCGTCGGCCTTACCGCCGTTGAGCTTGTCGATGATGACGACGCGCGGCTCGAGCGGGCTCGTGTAGACGCCGCGGACCAGTTGGGTCGAGATGTTGGAGCGCGGCACGCGGCCGACCTTGACCAGGCCAAAGGCCTCGGTCAGGGCAGCCATCGTCTCGTCGGTCGAGCCGTCGTTGATCACGACGACCTCGAACTCGACGAACTGCGAGGTGAGCAGCGAGCGCAGTGAAGCGACGATCGAGGGCGCCTCGTTGTAAGCAGGCACCAGGATCGAGACCGGCATGCTCATCTCCGACTCGGCGACCGCGCGGTAGTCGCGCATCGGCCGCCGCTCGACGTAGTCCTCGATCGCCCGCCAGCCGACGACCGCGAGCACGGTGAAGGTCAGCTGCAGGACGACGAAGTAGCCGAGGGTGAAGATGTTGAAGCCGTGCAGAATCTGTTCGAGCAAGCTCGTCATACGGCCGCGTGCTCCTCGATTACCGCGTGCAGGGCAAGCTGCTCGCGGGCGCGGTCGGCCGCGTAGCGATCATCGTGCTCGAGGGTGCGCCGCAGCGCCTCGATCCCGGGGTCGCCGAGCTCGCGCAGGGCCCGGGCCGCGTTGGCGCGCACCCACCAGGCGCGGTCGGAGAGGCAATCCTCGAGCGACTCGAGCGCATCGGCGGCGCCGAGCGTGCCGAGCGACTTGGCCGCCTGGGCGCGAACCGGCCAGTCCGTCGATGAGAGCGCCGCGATCAGCGCCGGCACGCAGGCCGGCCCGCCGACACGGCCGAGGGCGCGCGCGGCGGAGATCCGCACCTCGGCCGAGTCCACCTCCAGCAGCGCCGCGAGCGTGGACGCGGCACGGGGATCGCGGGCGAGGCCCAAAGCCCGCGCGAGGCTGGCGTCCAGCTCCACCTCGTCGCCGCACGGCGGGATGCCGGCGAGAACGTCAGCGACCGCGGAGGGCCCCTGCTCGAGCGTGGCGATGATCGTCTCCACGGCCCACGGCGCGCCGAGCCGCTCGATGATCCGCTCCGGCGGCAGCAGGTGGGCCATCAGGGCCCAGATCAGCACCTCGGCGGCGCGCGGGGTCGCGGCCCGAGCGAGGCCCGAGCAGGCGACGAGGCGCACGTCGGGGTCGGGGTCGGCCAGCAGCGGCACGATCTGCTCGACGACCGCGGGGATGCCGGGTCGGGTCAGGAGCAGAGCCGCCCGAGCGCGCGTGGTCGGACGGCGGGAGGTGAATTTCGCGCTCAGGCTCCCGAACAGCGAGGACGCCTCCATGGTGGTGCGGAGGACGTCGACTCGAGCGCTGGAGAGGTCGGCGTACACGGCATCGATCGAGACCGCGAGATCGACCTGGGCGCCGGTACTGCGAACGTCATCGCAGATCGCCGCGATCGCGGCGCCGTCGCCGTCCCGGAGCACGGCTCCGTAGCGGGATCGTCGCTCGACCGAGCGCAGCTCTCTCCGATCGCGGCGGAGCTTGCGTGTGACGGCGAGACCGACGAGCGCCAGCCACAGCAGCAGGCTCGATCCCACCAGCACGATGAGACCAGTCAGAGAAGTCATCGTCCTTCGCTATCGACGCTCCCCGCGTCTACCTAAAGCACGTCCGCAGGACCACCCACGCCTCAAGTCGGCGAGCGGATGGTCGATGAAGGGCCAGGCTCGTTCCCCTACGCAAGGACTCATACATGCCGCTTCGCGCTCGCCGTTCGCTCATTGCCTTGATCCTGTCGGTTGCCTTCGCGGCGATCGTGGCGGCTCCGGCCGGCGCCGCCACGAGCTCGCCCTCGGCGGCTTCCGCGCTCGCCAGCGGTGGGAACGCACCACGCCACGGTGGTCACGTGCGGCGCGCCTGGCCCGCCAAGAAGGCGCATCGCCCCAAGACCGCGATCGCCCGCTGGCTGGCCCGCCAGGTCGGCCCGAGCAAGCCGGTCGCCTGCCCGAAGCAGCGGACGAAGGCCAATGGCCGCTGCGCCACACCTCACCGTAAGGGACGCGCGTCCGCCTCCTCCGTCGCCCCGGTCGCCTTGCGCGCCGCCGCGGCGCGGCCCGGAACGAAGTCCTCGCAAAGCGAAAAGGTCGCGCTTCGCCTCTCGACCGGCAAACGGATCTCGTCTTTGCAGCTGATCCGCTCCTTCGACATCCCCACCGATGACCCGTCCTACGAACGCCTGCTCAACTGGTCCTGGACCTATGACTCCGCGGTCGCGGCGACCGCGTTCTCCTCGGTCGGCCTCCAGGAACAGGCCGGCCGGCTGCTCGACCAGCTGGCGGCGCTGCAGCGCGAGGACGGCTCGATCGAATTCGCCTTCAACGTGGAGACCGGTGAAAGCAGCGGCACCGTCCGCGCCGGCTCGGTCGCCTTCGACGCGATCGCCTTCAGCGATTACGACTCGACCTTCGGCAGCACGCTCTACCTCGACGACGCTCGCCGCGCGGTCGACTACCTGCTCTCGCTGCGCAACGAAGAAGGCCTCGTGCGCGGCGGCCCGGACGTCAAGTGGGTCTCGACCCAGCACAACATCCTCACCCTGATCGCGCTGATGACCCTCTCCCAGCAGCTGGAAGAACAGGGCGACGAAGGCGCCGCGATGTACCACGAAGCCGCCGCCGTAATCGTCAAGGGCATCGACTCGCAGCTGATCGTTCGTGATGGCGGGCTGGCGCACTTCCGTGAGGGCGTCGGCGACGAAGTGGTGCCGCTCGACACCCAGGCGCTCGGCGTCATCTACGCCCGCTTCCTCGGCGACGACGACCTCGCCAAGCAGGTCTACGAGTACGCCCAGCAGAACTTCGCGATCAAGGGCCGCTCGATCGCGCTGTCAAGCAAAAAAGCCAGCTACAACATGACCTACGAAGCCGAAGGGCCCTTCAGCGGCTACCGGCCCTACATCGGCAAGCGGGCGCCGGACGTCCTCTGGTTCGAGGGGACCGCGGAGATGCGTTTCGCCTCGAGCTTCCTCGGCCAGCCGACCGACGAACTCGACGCGAGCATGAACTCGTGGTGGGACATCACCCGCAAGCAGGGCCTTGCCCCACTCGGCGCCGACCGCACCATCACCAACAGCGCTTACAACGAGTACCACGTCTGGCCGACCGCGGCGGCCGGTGCCTGGACCGTCCTCAGCGGGGCGTCGAAGGACACCGACTGGGCGGATCCGTCGCGGGTGAGCACGAGCGAACAGGCCGTACTCGAACTCCTGCGCTGATCCCGGCCCACCCGCGTGCTCGCGCCCGAGGTGTCTTCAATGCGTCGCCTGCCCGGATATTTCTTCGCGGCGCTTGGGGCACTTCTCCTCGTCTGTGCGTTGCCCGCGGCCGCAGCGACCGGCTCACTCACGCGCCCCCAGCCGAGGATTCTGAGCGCGTCGTGGGGCACCGACAACGCGGTCGGCTGCCCGAGCGGCGCGCAGGGCCTCGACAACATCCCCGTCACCTTCAACTGGTTCATCCGCCGCGCGTCGATTCAGACCGCGGATTTCCAGGTCGTGCGAAGCGACGGGAGCATCGCGACCCCAACCTGCGCTCTGCAGTTCCCGCCGGACGAGCCGGACGAGGCTCAGACGGTGAACCTGATCGGCGACTTCGGCGACTCGGTGAACGGTCCGACGCCGGTCGCGATCCGCGTTGCCGGGCCATTGCAGGGCAAGGCTCCGGGAGCAATTCACTGGAGGCGGATACCGCCTCTACCGAAGGCGAAAGTGGAGCCGCTCTCCGCAGGCCCGTACATCGTCGACGCCTGGACGCTCACGCCCGCGATCTACCGCGGCGACCGCAACCGCTGCGCGGTCGGCGAGACCTTCGTCCGCGTAATGTGGTCCAACGGGCTCACCGCATACCCCACGGGCGCCGAGGTCGGCGCCGCAGTCGTCGCCTCCTACCGCGCCATCTACAAGCTGCCAAACGGCAAGGCCCTCGCGATCGCCCCGCTCGACGTCGCCGACCTCCACGATCATCCAAGCGCAGCAAACGCCGACAACATGCACGACCTCTGCCTGCCGCGGCCCCCTCGCGGCACGAAGCTCAAGGGCGTGACGATCGCCGGCGGATTGATCCAGGATCCCAATGGGGATCCAAATGCCGCTCAGAAGTTCAGAGTGGCTTCGGACTCGTGATCGAGAGCGGGGGAGCCGGGATTCGAACCCGGATTCACGGTTTTGGAGACCGTGCGCATAGCCGTTAACTCACTCCCCCAAGGGCGGCGAAGTCTACGACTCTGCCGTCTGAGAGTACTGCGAACATACGTTCGTGTCTTTCGAACGAACAGGTGCCGCCGTCGAAGCAGTCTCGAAGCTTCTCGGCACCGGCCTCAGCGACCATGAGATTGGGCGCCAAACTGGCGTGAGCCGAAGTTCGGTCCAGCGCTGGCGAACGCGCGGGGTGCCTCGACGTAGTCGCAGCAACCCAGGAGCATGGATGCCCTTCGATCCAAGGAGCTACTGCTACCTGCTGGGCATATACCTGGGCGATGGCTACCTGGCTCGCCCCTCCCCTCGATCTACGGTGCTCGAAATCTCTCTCGATCCCAAGTATCCGGGGATCATCGACGAGTGCTCAGTAGCTGTCTGGCGGGTTGCGGGCGTCATGGCTCGGACTTCTCGACAGCGCACGCAGATGGGTGAAGGAATCCGCCTCGCCGCGCGACAAGCCCCTGGTGGCCAGCGCTCTTTCCCCAGCATGGACCCGGGAGAAAGCATCAGCGGACGATCCGACTCGTCAGCTGGCAGCGAGCCGTCGTCGATCGCTTCCCAGAGCAGCTCCTCCGTGGTCTCGTCCACTCAGATGGAGCCCGTGTTCTCAACCGATTCAAGGTCCGACTTGGCTCGCGGCAACGCGAATACGTCTATCCCCGCTACTTCTTCACGAATCTCTCCGACGACATTCGAGGCTTGTTCTGTGAAGGCTGCAAACAGCTTGGGATTCGCTGTACGCAATCGAGCTACAAGAACATCTCCGTCGCGGACCGCAAGAGCGTTGCGCTCCTGGACGATTTCGTAGGGCCGAAGAGATGAGTGCGGGCGGAGGGACTTGAACCCCCAAGCTCTTTCGAGCACTGGCACCTAAAGCCAGCATGTTTACCAATTTCATCACGCCCGCTTGACCGCCCGGAAGTCCGGGCTTAACGCGCGACCAATGCTGCGTCGCTCCTAGATTCTATGATCGTTCGCGTGGCGGTAGGAGAGGTCAGGCCGGGCTACGAACTGTGGCGGCCAAATCGGGAAAAAGCCGGGTCGGTCACGACCAGGTTCGTGCTGGTCTTTCTGCTCGCCGCGACGGCCGCGCTCGCAGCCCTAGTGGCGATAGCTGGCTTCTCGCTGATGACCGGCGGTGGTGGCATGGGGGTCATTAGCCTGATCTACGCCGCTCTCTACGCCTTCTTCGCCTTCCTCGTCTTCCGCTGGAGCCGCGGCATCCTGCCGGTCGCCGCCGCCCTCTCGATGATTCTGGCGATCCTCTGCGCGGTCGGCGCCAACAGCTGGTTCGCCCGCGACAAGGCCGGCTTTGACGAAGGGCTTCTCCCCTCCCCCGTGATCGGCACGCTGGTCATCATCCTGGCCCTGCTGCAACTTGTCCTGATCGCGGTCGCCCTCTACGGCTTCAACCAGAACTGGCACGTCGAGGAGGAGCGCCCGATCGGCTACGGCGAGGACTACGGCGCCGGCGCCTCGCCCGACGACGGCGCCCCTCTGCCGGCATAGCGGCGGCCCGTTAAGGGCCTGCGTCGACTCTGTAACGACTCTCCCTTAAAGCGCGCGGTTCACGCATTGGTGGCCGATGCTGGATCTAGCTTTGGCCATAGAATGGTTGAGCAAGCGGCGGTGGAGGAACGGTAGACTCGGGATCCTCAAAAGGTCCTGTCCGCAAGGACGTGTGGGTTCGAATCCCACCCGCCGTATCGCCTCGGAGGGTCCTGAGGTGAGGTCGCCCGACGAAATCGAGCGGGTCAAGGAGCTCTCGGCCAGGCACAACAAGTGCGAGATCGCCAGGCTCACCGGCATCCCCCGCAGCACCATCAGCGGCTGGCTCAACGGTCGCGCTCCCCAATTCGCCACCAACCGCACACGAGGGGGCGGTTGCCTGCGCTGCGGGAACATCAAGCACCCGTTTGCGGGCGCAGCCATCTACGAGTATGCATATCTACTCGGTCTTTACCTTGGCGACGGCTGTCTGCTGAAACACCCTCGTGGCGTCTACAGGCTCCATGTTTTCCTGGACTCCGCGTACCCGTTGATCGCGGGCGAGTGCGAGGCGGCGATGAGCCTCGTGATGCCCGCGAGTCGGGCGAGTTGTCGGCTCCATCCGCGATGGAACATGCTCAACCTGGTCTCCTACTCGACCCACTGGCCCCACCTCTTCCCTCAGCACGGCCCGGGACGCAAGCACAAACGCAAGATCGCGCTAGAGCCCTGGCAGCAATTGATTGCGGATCGCTACCCCGGTCGCCTACTGCGTGGTTTGATCCACTCCGACGGCTGTCGGGTCACGAACGTGATTCGCCATCCGAAGAAGACCTACGCCTATCCGCGCTATTTCTTCAGCAACCGCTCGCTCGACATCCAGGGAATCTTCTGCGAAGCCTGTGATCAGCTCGGGGTCGCTTGGCGGCAAGATGGGCCCTGGAACATCTCCGTTGCCCGCAGAGACGCAGTTGCGATTCTTGACCGCCACATCGGGCCAAAGCGCTAAGCAGAGATAGACTGCCGCGCCGGGATGAGGATTCACCACCTCAACTGCGGGACGCTCTGCCCCAACGGGGCACGGTTGATCAACGGCGAGGGCGGCTTGCTCGAACAGGGGCGCGTCGTCTGTCACTGCTTGCTGATCGAGACCGACGACGGGCTCGTCCTGCTCGACACCGGCTTCGGCACCGAGGACACGCGCAACCCACGTCAGCTCGGGCCCGTCTTCGCGATCATGCGGCCGCGGGCCGAGCTCGGCGAGACGGCGCTGAAGCAGGTCGAGGGTCTCGGCTTCTCGGCAAGTGATGTCAAGCAGATCGTCACCACCCACCTCGACCCCGATCACTCGGGCGGGCTGCCCGACTTCCCGGACGCCGAGGTGCACATCTTCGGACGCGAGCTCGACGCGGCGATGGAACCGCGTCTGCGCGACCGGCCCCGCTACCTCCCCGTGCACTGGAAGCACAACCCGAAGTGGGTCCGCCACGACGGCGAAGGCGACGAGTGGTTCGGCTTCGGCGGCGTGCGCATCCTGCCCGACCTCGGCAGCGAGGTGCTGCTGATTCCGCTGGCCGGACACTCGCTGGGCCACAGCGGCGTCGCGATCAAGACCGGCGAGGGCTGGCTGCTGCACTGCGGCGACGCCTACTTCCACCACGACGAGCTCGCCTCTCCTCCCTCCTGCCCCCCGGGCCTGCGCTTCTTCCAGAACCTCAACAACGCCGACCGGCGCCAGCGCCTGGAGAACCAGGAGCGGCTGCGCGAGCTGGTCGCCCGCCACGGCGAAGAGGTGCGGCTGCTCTGTTCGCACGACCCGCAGGAGCTGGACCTGGCGCAGGCCGCCGGCAACGCGGCCACGGTGTGAGCGACGCGGCACCCGAGAAGCTCTGGGAGCCCCCTGCCGAGTTGGTCGAGCGCTCGCGCCTGCGCGAATTCATGCGCTGGCTGCAGGCAGAGCGCGGGCTCGGCTTCGCCACCTACGACGAGCTCTGGCAGTGGTCGGTCGATGACCTCGAGGCCTTCTGGTCGGCGATCTGGGACTTCTTCGGGGTGCAAGCCGATGGCGAGTACGAGCGGGCTCTGGGCAGCCGCGAGATGCCGGGCGCCGAGTGGTTCGCCGGCACCAGCCTCAACTACGCCGAGCACGTCTTTGCCGGCAAGGACGATGCCGAGACCGCGATTCTGCACGCCTCCGAGCTGCGCCAGCTCGAGCAGCTGAGCTGGGGCGAGCTGCGCGCCCAGGTCGCCGCGACTGCCGCCGGCCTGCGCGCGCTCGGGGTCGAGCGCGGCGACCGCGTCGTTGCCTACATGCCGAACATCCCCGAGGCGATCGTCGCCTTCCTCGCCACGGCGAGCATCGGCGCGATCTGGTCGAGCTGCTCGCCCGACTTCGGCCCGGCCAGCGTGATCGACCGCTTCGCCCAGATCGAGCCCAAGGTGCTCTTCGCCGTCGACGGCTACCGCTACGGCGCCAAGGACTTCGACCGGCGCGAGACCCTGGCCAAGCTGCAGGCCGAGATGCCGAGCCTGCTGCGCACGGTTGTCCTGCCCTACCTCGACCCCGATCCCGACCTGGCGCCGCTGCGCGACGCGATCCGCTGGGGCGAACTGCTCGCCACCGGCGGGGGGGCCGAACTCAGCTTCGAGCGCGTTCCGTTCGACCACCCGCTCTGGGTCCTCTACTCCTCCGGAACTACCGGCCTGCCGAAGGCGATCGTGCAGTCGCAGGGCGGGATCCTGCTCGAGCACCTGAAGAAGCTCCACCTCCACGTCGACGCCCACCCGGGCGACCGCCTCTTCTGGTTCACCACGACCGGCTGGATGATGTGGAACTTCCTCGTCTCCGGGCTGCTCACCCGCGCCGCGATCGTCCTCTACGACGGCAACCCCGGCCACCCCGACATGGGCGTGCTCTGGGATCTCGCCGAGCGCGCCAGAATCACGATGTTCGGCACCAGCGCCGCCTACATCGCCGCCTGCATGAAGGCCGGGGTCGAGCCCGGCGCTGGTCGCGACCTCAGCCAGCTCAAGGCGGTCGGCTCGACCGGTTCGCCGCTTGCTCCCGAGGGCTTCGACTGGATCTACGAGCACATCGGCGCCGACACCTGGCTCTTCTCGACCAGCGGCGGCACCGATCTCTGCACCGCCTTCGTAGGTGGCTCGGCCCTGCTGCCGGTCTACCGCGGCGAGCTACAGGCGCGCGCGCTCGGCGCCGCGGTCGAGGCCTGGGACGAAGACGGGGTGCCGGTGATCGACGCGGTCGGCGAGCTGGTCGTGACCGAGCCGATGCCCTCGATGCCGGTCCACTTCTGGGGCGATCCCGACGGCAGCCGCTACCGCGAGAGCTACTTCGAGATGTTTCCGGGGGTCTGGCGCCACGGCGACTGGATCGAAATCACCTCGCGAGGCACAGCGGTGATCTACGGCCGCTCGGACTCGACGATCAACCGCGGTGGAATCCGCATGGGCACCAGCGAGATCTACCGCGCCGTGCTCAGCCTCGACGAGATCGTCGACGCGCTCGTCGTCGACGTGCCCCGCCCCGGCACCGATGGCTGGATGCCGCTCTTCATCGTCCTGCGCGAGGGCGCCGAGCTGGATGACGAACTGCGCAAGGAGATCGCCAAGCGGGTACGCGCCCAGTGCTCGCCACGCCACGTTCCCGACGAGGTCTTCGTGATCGCCGCGGTACCGCGCACGCTCAGCGGCAAGGTGCTCGAGGTGCCTGTGAAGCGGATCCTGATGGGCACCCCGGTCGCGCAGGCCGCCAGCCGCGACTCGCTCGCCAACCCGGCGGCGCTCGACTACTTCACCGAGATGGCGGCGCGGCTGTCCAGCTGAGCCGGCCGACGCGACTCCAGGCCCGCCGCAAACCTAATCGAGGCGAGCACGGCAAAGCCCCAGGCGCCGGCTACGAGGATCCCACCGACGACGTCGCTCGGGTAGTGCCAGTTGAGCACGAGCACCGACCAGCCCATTGCAGCGGCGAGGCAGGCGCCCAGCGCGGCGACGGCGGGAACCAGCCGCACCGGTACCACGAAGGCAAAGGCGATCGCGATCGATACCACCGCGGTCTCGTGGCCACTCGGGAAACCGTCCCATTCCAGCTGGTCGGCACCGAGCAGCTGACGGGCGTGGGGGTGGGCGAGCGCCAGCTTGAAGATCTGGGTGGTGAGGTTCGCTCCGGCGACGACGGCAAGCGCAGCGACGATGCTTCGCGGGCGCCCGCGCACCCAGCCGACCGCACACGCCAGGGCCAGCATCAGCAACAGCGCCGGCGGATCGCCAAGGATGGTGACGGCGCTCGCCAGGGAGTTGGAGTGAGGGCCAGATCCGTTAACGAACCTGGCCAGCACGGAGGCATCGAGGCGTTGCACCGAGCCGCTTCCGTAGGCGAGCAGGGCAACCGCGACCAGCCCGGCCGTGCAGGCGAGCCACCCGGCGAGCGGGGCTTTTACGTTCCTTGCCACCTGCGAAACGGTAGCGATAAGGCTTAAGGCGTCCTTAGGCAGGGGTCACTGGATTGCGGCGCTCGGCGAAGGGGCGCCGCTTGCTGGCCGCCATCTCGAAGCGCTTGATCAGGTCGGCGCGGAGGTCAGCGGCATCGACCACAGCGTCGACGACCAGCTCCGAGGCGAGGTGGAGGAGGTCGATGTCCTCAGCGTATTCCTCACGCTTTTGCGCGACGAACTTCTCCCGCTCGGCCTCGTCGGAGATCGCCTGGATCTGGTTGTAGAAGACGGCGTTGACCGCCGCCTGCGGGCCCATCACTGCGATCGAGGCGCTGGGCAGGGCGATGCAGCAGTCGGGCTCGAAGGCCGGCCCGGCCATCGCGTAGAGGCCGGCGCCGTAGGCCTTGCGCACCACCACCGAGATCTTCGGCACGGTCGCTTCGGAGACGGCACTGATCATCTTCGCTCCGTGGCGGATGATCCCCTGGCGCTCGACCGCTGTGCCAATCATGAAGCCGGGCACGTCGGCGAGGAAGAGCAGCGGCACGTTGAAGGCGTTGCAGGTCTGGATGAAGCGAGCCGCCTTGTCGGCGGAGTCGACGAAGAGCACGCCGCCGGTGTAGCGAGGCTGGTTGGCGACGACGCCGACGACGCGGCCGTCGAGCCTGCCGTAGCCGACGATCAGCTCCTTGGCCCAGCGCTTGTGCACGGGCAGGAAGCTCTCGGCGTCGAGCAGCGAGTCGAGCAGCAGGTTCATGTCGAAGGGCCGGTTCTCGTCCGCCGGCACGATCTCGGCGATCGGCGTCTGCGAGGCCGGCTCGGCCGGCGGTGCCAGCGGCGGTTGCTCGCGCCAGTTGCCGGGCATGAAGGAGAGGTAGCGCTTGGCGAGGTCGATCGCCTCCTCGTCTGACTTGACCAGGAAGTGGCCGCAGCCGGAGACGCCGGTGTGCATCTTGGCCCCGCCCATCTCCTCCAGGCTGACCGTTTCGCCGATCACCATCTCCGCCATCCGCGGCGAGCCGAGGTACATCGAGGCGTTGCCGTCGCGCATGATCACGATGTCGCAAAAGGCCGGGATGTAGGCACCGCCGGCGGCGCTCGGCCCGAAGAGCAGGCAGACCTGCGGCACCTGGCCGGAGAGCCTTACCTCGTTGTGGAAGATCCGCCCGGCACCGCGGCGACCGGGGAACATCTGCACCTGGTCGGTGATCCGCGCTCCGGCCGAGTCGACCAGGTAGACCATCGGCACCTGCAGGCTCAGCGCCCGTTCCTGGATGCGGAGGATCTTCTCCACAGTCTTCGGCCCCCAGGATCCCGCCTTGACCGTGGGGTCGTTGGCCATCAGGGCGACGCGACGGCCGTCGATCGTGGCCAGGCCGGTGACGACGCCGTCTGCTCCCAGCCCCTCCTTGTCCCAGTTGGCCAGCGCGGCCTCCTCGGCGAAGGAACCGGCGTCGACCAGCCGCTCGACCCGCTCGCGGACCGGCAGCTTGCCCTGCTCCTCGGTCTTTTCGTGGTGGCGCTGCGGCCCCCCGGCGAGGGCGGCCTCGAGCGCCTGTGCGAAGTCGGACATCGAGCGGAGCCTAACCGCGGTGCCAGTCCACGGGACCGGCCGTGAGCACGTGCGAGCCGAGCGGCCTTCCAAGTGCTCCTTCCGCCTCTCGTGAGGCGGCGACCAATGCGGGCAAATCGATCCTGGTCTCGACCCCCATCTCGTGCAGCATCGAGACCAGGTCCTCGCTGGCGATGTTCCCCGTGGCGCCAGGTGGCACCGGGCAGCCGCCGAGCTCGCCGAAGCTCGACTCGAAGGATTCGACGCCCCGCTCCAGCGCGGCGAGCACGTTGGCGAGTCCCTGGCCGCGGGTGTTGTGGAAGTGGGCGGTGAGCTCGACGCCGCCGAGGCGCTCCCGTGCGGCGGCGAAGAACTCGCCGACCTGGCGCGGGTTGGCCATGCCGGTGGTGTCGCCAAAGCCGATCTCAGCACAGCCGGCCGCGGCGAGCCGCTCGGCGATCGCGAAGACGCGCTCGGGCGGCACCTCACCCTCGTAGGGACAGCCGAAGGAGGTCGAGATCACGCCCTCGCAGCGCAGCCCCGCCTCGCGCGCGGTCGCCAGGGTTCTCTCCAGCCCCGCCAGCGACTCCTCAATCGAGCGGTTGACGTTCTTGCGGTTGTGGGTCTCCGAAGCGGAGACGAAGACGTTGATCTCGTCGAAGCGATCGCGCAGCGCCAGCGCCCGCTCCAACCCCCGCTCGTTGGGGATCAGCACTGAGAAGGCGACGCCCTCGCGCCGCTGCACCCCGGCCAGCACCTCCTCCGCATCGGATAGCTGCGGGATCACCTCCGGCCGCACGAACGAGGTCACCTCGAGCCGTTTCAGGCCGGTTGCCGAGAGCAAGTCGATCAAGCGAATCTTCTCCGCCGTCGGGATCGTCTCCGGCTCGTTCTGGAAGCCATCGCGGGGCCCGACCTCGCGGATGCGGACCTTGCTCGGCAGCGCGCTCATCGAGACCCGAGGCTACGCGGTCGGCGGGCCGGCCTGGCCGACCACGCGCCGATCGTGGGTGCCGACGCCGATCGTGCGCTCGCCTTCGCTCACCTCGACTTCGAAGCGCAGCTTGCGGCCTTCGACGACCTCGCGAAGGGTGGCGCGCGTGCGGCAAGTCGCTCCCTCCGCCGCGGCGGCGACGTGCTTGATGCAGACCTCGAATCCAACCGTCGCCTTGCCCTCCGGCAAGTGTTCGTAGGCGAGCACCTGGGAGCTGGCCTCCATCATGCCGATCATGCCGGGGGTCGAGAGCACGCCGGTGCCGATCGTGCCACCAACGTCGGTGACCAGCGGCGGCGCGACCGTGAACTCGTCGCTGCGCTCGAGCCCGGGGACGAGGCCGTCGGCGGACCCCGCCATCAGACCATTCCCAGGCCACCGCTGACGCCGAGCGTCTCGCCGGTGACGTAAGTGGCGTCGTCGGAGACGAGGAAGGCCGCAGCCGCGGCCACCTCCTCGGGCTGACCGAGGCGCCCCATCTGGGTCGAGGACTTCATCGTCTCGATCACTTTCTCGCCGATCTCGCCGAACTCCTTGGCGCCCATCAGCAGCGGCGTCTCGATTGGGCCGGGGGCGATCGCGTTGGCGATGATCCCGTAGCGGGCGTTCTCGCGGGCGATCGCCTTGGTGAAGCCGACGATGCCGGCCTTGGCCGCCGAGTAGACCGCAGAGCCCTTGGAGCCGACCCGGCCGGCCTCCGAAGAGATGTTGAGGATGCGGCCGTATTTGGCCTGCTGCATGCCCGGCAGCGCCGCGTGGGTGCAGTTGAGCACGCCGCCGAGGTTGATCGCCAGCACCTTCTGCCACTGCTCGGGCGTGGTGTAGGTGAAGAAGCCGAACTCGTCGGTGCCGGCGTTGTTGACGAGGATGTCGAGCGTGCCCACCGCCTCGACCGCGGCCCTGGCCGACTCGAGATCGGTGACGTCGAGCTCGATCGCGTGGCCGTTGACCTCGCCGGCGACCTTGGCGGCGCCCTCGGTGTCGATGTCGCCGACCCAGACCTCGGCGCCCTCGGCGGCGAGCCGGGCGGCGATCGCGGCGCCGATACCACTGGCACCGCCGGTCACCAGAGCCTTTCTTCCCTCCAGCCTCATGCGCCGAGCAGCATAGACTGGCCGACCCGTGGCCGAGCTCCCCACCATCCCGATCGTCGGCGGCACCGGCGCCCTCGGCGCCGGCCTGGCGCTGCGCTGGGCCAAGGCCGGAGCGCCGATCGTGCTCGGATCCCGCTCGGCCGAGCGGGCCGAGGAGGCGGCGGCAAAGCTGCGCGAGAAGGTGCCGGGCGCCAAGATCGAGGGGATGCTCAACGAGGACGCCGCCAAACAGGGCGAGATCGTCTTCCTCACCGTCCCCTTCCGCGCCCAGTCGGAGAACCTCAACAACCTGCGCGAGGCGCTGCAGCCGGGCCAGATCCTGGTCGACTGCACGGTGCCGCTCGCCGCCGCCGTCAGCGGCAAGGCGACCCGCTCGCTCGGCGTCTGGCAGGGCTCGGCCGCCCAGCAGGCGCAGGAGATGGTGCCTGAGGGCGTTACCGTCGTCGCCGCCCTGCACACGGTCGGCGCGCCCACGCTCGCCGACCCCAACGCCGTGCTCGACGAGGACGTGCCGCTCTGCGGCGATCGCAAGGCAGACAAGGCGCGGGTGGCGCGGCTGATCGAGCTGATTCCCGGCCTGCGTCCGGTCAACGCCGGTGCCCTGGAGATGGCCCGCATCGTCGAGCAGCTGACGCCGATGCTGATCTCGGTCAACACTCGCTATAAGGCCCACGCCGGGATCAAGCTGACCGGCCTGCCCGACGGCGACCACTGGGCTTGAGCGGAAGCCGCAAACCCAAGCGGGTACGGCGATGAGGATCGCTCTCCTCGCCGGCGGCACCGGCGGCGCCAAGCTGGCGGCCGGGATGCAGGAGGAGATCGGCTCCGACCTCTCGGTGATCGCCAACACGGCCGACGACATCGAGGTGCACGGGGTCCACGTCTCCCCCGACCCCGACCTCGTCACCTACTGGCTCAGCGGCGAAATCGACGAGGAGCGCGGCTGGGGGCTGCGCGACGACAGCTTCACCGTCTTCGAGCGCCTGACCAAGCTCGGCGTGCCGAGCTGGTTCGGCCTCTCCGACCGCGACCTCGCCGCCTGTCTCTACCGGCGCCAGTTCGTCGAGGAAGGCGGCAGCTTCAGCGCCGCCCAGGCCCAGATCGCCCGCTCGCTCGGAGTCGAGGCGCGGGTGCTGCCGATGTGCGAGACGCCGGTGCGGACCAAGGTCCACACGGCGGCCGGGACGCGGGGGCTGCAGGAATACCTGATCGTCGACGGCGGCCAGCCCGAGGTGCACGGGGTCGAGCTCGACGGGATCGCCGAGGCCGAACCGACGAAGGAGGTGCTGGAGGCGCTGCGCTCTGCCGAGGCGATCGTGATCGGCCCCTCCAACCCGGTGATCAGCATTGGCCCGATCCTCGCCGTGCCGGGGATGCGCGAGGCGATCCGCCAGTTCGGCGTGCCGGTGCTCGCGGTCAGCCCCTTCGTCGCCGGCAAGGTGGTCAAGGGCCCCACCGAGCGCTTCATGCAGGCCCTGGGCCGGCCCTCCAACGCGGCCGGTGTTGCCTCTCTGTACGCGAGCCTGATCGACGCGATGGTCGTCGACGAGGGCGATCCGGACCCGCCGCCGGCGGAGATCCCGACGATGGCCACGGCGACGCTGATGGACGGCGCCGCCGGCCGGGTGCAACTGGGGCGCATCGTCCTCGACTACGCCGCTAGCCTGATCGAAGGTGCCTGACTCCCCCTCCCCCGCAGCTTGAAGGCGACCGCCGTCCTGCCGGTCAAGCGCTTCGCCGCGGCCAAGCAGCGGCTGGCGCCGGGCATGGGCAGCACGCATCGCGCGGAGCTGGCGGAGGCGATGCTGGAGGATGTGCTGGAAGCGATTGGTGCAGCGCGCTCGATCGAGCGCACGATCGTGGTTAGCAGCGAGCCGCGCGCGGTAGAGATCGCGGGCGCCAGAGACGTCGAGCTCGTCGCCGACCCCGACGAGGGCGGCCACTCCGGCGCAGCGCTGGCCGGGATCGCCCGCGCCCAGCAGCTCGGCGCGGCGACGGTCGTGCTGCTGCCAATCGACTGTCCACTGCTGGCGCCGCGCGAGCTCGAGCGCCTGCTGACCGGGACGCCGGAGCGCTACGTCGCGATCGTCCCCGACCGCCACGGCAGCGGCACCAACGCCCTGGCGCTCTCCCCTCCGGACGCGATCGAGCCCTCCTTCGGTGAGGGCAGCTGCGCCCGCCACGTCGCCGCCGCGCGCGAGGCCGGCGTCCCCTACAACGTCGAGGAGCTGCCCTCGCTGGCACTCGACCTCGACACCCCAGCCGACATCGTCGCCCTGACCATGGCGCTGGAGCGCGACCGCGGCCGGGCCAAGCGCACCGCGAAGGCGCTGGGCATATGAGCCGCCGCACACCCGTTCCGGTGCGCCTTATCCCTCTATATCCGGGAAAAGGCGCACCGGAATGAAAAGCATGGAGGCCATTGGGGTGGATGGGTTGCCGGAGATCGAGAAGGGGGCGGCGCTTGGTGAGTTGATCGCGGAGCGCGCTCAGGTCGAGACCGGCGACGTCGTCGTCATCGCCCAGAAGGTTGTCTCCAAGACGGAGGGGCGGCTGCGGCGGCTCTCTTCGGTCATCCCGGGCGCGGAGGCGCGCAAGCTCGCCGCGGTGCTGGGCAAGGAGCCGGCGCTGGTCGAGCTGATCCTCGAAGAGAGCAAGGAGGTTCTGCGAGCCGAGCGCAGCGTCCTGATCACCGAGACGCACCATGGCTTCGTCTGCGCGAACGCCGGCATCGATAGCTCCAACGTCCCCGACGGCGACACGGTCTGCCTGCTTCCCGCCGATCCCGATGCCTCCGCTCGCAAGCTCAGAGCCGAAATCACGGCCGCCTTGGTAGAGGAGCCGGGGGTGGGCCTCTCCGGACACTCCCCGCTTTTGTCCGGAGAGGCCCACCCCCGGCTCCCCCCCACCGTCGGTGTCGTGATCAGCGACAGCTTCGGGCGGGCGTGGCGACTCGGACAGGCGGAGGTGGCGATTGGTTGCGCGGGGCTCCAGCCACTCGACGACTGGCGTGGTCGCCACGATGCGCACGGTCGAGCATTGGAGGCAACGCTGATCTCGGTGGCCGATGAGGTTGCGGCTGCTGCCGACCTGGTCCGCGGCAAGGACAGTGGCATCCCCGTCGTCATCGTCCGTGGTCTCGACCGCTTCGTCACGGACGAGGACGGGCCCGGAGCAGTCGCGCTGCGCCGCCCTCGCGACGAGGATCTGTTCCGCTAGATCTTCAACACGGCGGCCCCGTGGAGGCTGCCACTGCGGATCGAGTCGAGGGCCTCGTTGGCGCCCTCGAGCGGGTGCAGCTCAACCTCGGTGCGGACCGGGACATCGGGCGTGATCGCGAGGAACTCCTCGCCATCCTGGCGGGTGAGATTGGCCACCGAGCCGAGGGTGCGCTCGCCCCAGAGCTGCTCGTAGGGGAAGCTCGGGATGTCGCTCATGTGGATGCCGGCGCTGATGATCCGGGCGCCCTTTGCACTGGCCCGCAGAGCCGTCGTCATCAAGGAGCCGATCGGGGCGAAGACGATCGCACCGTCGATCTGCTCGGGCGGCGCCTCCTCGGACGACCCCGCCCACTCCGCCCCGAGCTCGCGGGCAAACGCCTGACCCTCCGTGTCGCCCTCGCGGGTGAAGGCGAAGACGCGCCGGCCCTGGTGCACCGCCACCTGGCAGAGGATGTGGGCGGCGGCACCGAAGCCGTAGAAGCCGATCCGCTCGGCGTCGCCGACCAGGCGCAGCGCCCGGTAGCCGATCAGCCCGGCGCAGAGCAGCGGCGCCGCTTGCTCGTCGGGGTAGTCGGAAGGAAGTGAGAAGCAGAAGCGCTCGTCGGCGACCGCCAGCTCGGCATAGCCGCCGTCGACGTCATAGCCGGTGAAGCGAGCCCGGTCGCAGAGGTTCTCGCGACCCGAGAGGCAGTAGCGGCACTCGCCGCAAGTCCAGCCCAACCAGGGCACACCAACCCGCTGTCCCGGCTCAAAGCGCTCCACCCCCTCGCCTACCTCGACCACGGCGCCGACGATTTGATGTCCGAGTACCAGCGGCAGCTTCGGTTTGTCGAGCTCGCCATCGACGATGTGCAGGTCGGTGCGACAGACCCCACAGGCACCAACCGAGATCAGAACCTGTCCGGTACCCGGCCGCGGGTCCGGCAGCTCGGCGGGCCGCAAAGGCTCCCCCGCCCGCTCCAGCACCATCGCCTTCATCGCGCCTCAGGGAGAAGCTGCAACCGGTGATTCGGCGGGCCCGCCCGCTTCTTCGCCCGACTTCGGCACTTCTTCCCCTGACCCCGGCACTTCTCCGCTCGCCCCCGGCTCTTTCGCTTCTTCTTCCGCGCCTTCCTCCACGGGTTGCGCAAGCTCAACCGTGACGCAGTTCCCTTCCCCTTCCAGCGTCGCGGCCAGAGCCCGAGCGTCGCTCAGGTCGCCTTCGAGCTGAAGTTCATCGGTCGTGCCGTCGTCGTTCAGCCGCACAAGCACGATCTCAACAGGCGCTTCCTCCACGGTGGGTTCTTCGTCGAGGAACGTAACCGTGATCACGTATTCGTCCCCTTTGCAGCTTTCGAGCGCAGGAGGCGTGACCCCCGCGGTCACCGGCGCTTTCGACGACCCGCCGCCGGGGGCGCCTGTCGGGGTCGCGACGGGCGAAGAAGTCCCCTCTGACGGAGCCTCCCCGGTTGTCGCTCCGGCAGAGGGGACTTCTCCGCCCCCTCCCGATCCAGGCGCAGGCCCCGTCGGAGACGACGGGGCCTCGGCGACCGCAACCGCCCGAGCCGGCACTACAGCGACATTGCTCGGCGATGGAGCCGGACTAGGGTTTGGGCCCGACCCAGCGTCGCCGCCCGCCCGCTGCGCCACCTGAACCCCCGGGGCCGCCGGCACGGCAACACCAGCCCCCAGACGAGCAGTCGACGGCACCGGTAGCGCCTTGCCGCCACCAACCGCCGCCTCGATGCCCAAGGGCACCTCGTGAGGCTCGGCGGAGTTGTCCTCCCATGGCCGCAGGCCCCAGAGCACGAACAGGGCGATCGCCACGCTCAGGGCAGGCAGCCCGAAGACGCCCAGCGCCGGAAACCTTCCCCCCAATGAGAACCACGAAGCGATAGGCCCAAGATAGGCCTTTGCCCAATAGTTCTCAACTATCTAATAGGTCTCAACGATCTCGTAGAGGGTGGTGCGCTGGGCGGGCTCGCGGCCGCCGGCACGAGCGGCCCCGATCAGTTGCTCCGGATCGAGACGGACGCCGTGCTGGGAGCCGGCCATGCGCGAGATGTTCTCCTCCATCAGCGTGCCGCCGAGGTCGTTGACCCCCCAGCGCAGCGCCTCGGTGGCGGCGTCGAGGCCCATCTTCACCCAGCTCGCCTGCAGGTTGGGGATCGTCTTGCCCAGCGCCAGGCGGAAGGCGGCCGTGTGCTTGAGGTTCTCGTCGTCGGAGATCTCCTCGATCCCATGGGTGCGACCGAGCATCGTGTTGAAGGGGATGAAGCTGAGCGGCACGAACTCGGTGATGCCGCCGGTGCGCTCCTGCAGCGCGCGCACCACCTGCATGTGGCGGGCCAACTCGCGCGGCTCCTCAATGTGGCCAAACATCACGGTCGAGGTCGAGCGCAGGCCGGCGCGGTGCGAGGCCTCAATGATCTCCACCCAGCGCTGCGCCGGCAGCTTGTTGGGCGAGATCCGCTGCCGCACCCCATCGTCGAGCACCTCCGCCGCGGTCCCTGGGGTCGACCCCAGCCCGCACTCGATCAGGTACTCGAAGACCTCGTCGGGCCCCTTGCCCGAGCGCTCGCACATGTAGTGGACCTCCATCGGCGAGTAGGCGTGCAGGTGCAGTTGCGGCGCCACGTCCTTGGCCAGCCGCAGCCACTTGCCGTACTCCTCGAGCGTCAGGTCCGGATGGATGCCGCCCTGCATGCAGAGCTCCGTGGCCCCGAACTCAACCGCTTCAAGGACCCGCTCGGCGAAATCCTCCTCCGACACCTCATAGGCATCAGGCGAGCGCTTGCCCTGCCCGAAACCGCAGAAGGCGCAACCGACGACGCAGATGTTGGTGAAGTTGATGTTCCGGTTGACCACAAACGTCACCCGATCCCCGGCGAGCTCTTGCCGAAGCTCGTCAGCAGCAACCCGCATCTCCTCAATCACCTCAGGCCGCGTCTCGGCAAACAGCGCCGTCAACTCGTCCTCCGAAAGCTCTTGGCCCTCGCGCCCCTTTTCGATTGCTTCGGGCGCCAGCCCCCCATCGATCGTCTCGTCCCGCCGCCGCCCCGAGCCACTGCGCGGAATGAAGCTCCAGTACTTCAGCTTGATCACATCGAGAACCCCCTGCTCCATCCACTCAGAGTCCATGTACTGCGGATAGACGCACAGCCGCTCCGTCAGCGCATATCCCTTCGGCGCCAGCTCCTTGCGCACCTGATGCGGACTGGGGAACGCGTGCTCGGGAGAGATGTGATCCCCGTTTGCAGAGAGCCCACCGAGATCCGTGGCACCCGCCTCGACCAGCTCATCCCAGGCGTCCGAGAGATTCGGCGGCACCTGGACCCCCACATCCGGCATCAACCGCTTGCACTCCCGAATCAGCCGCTTGATGTCCTCGACCCCCACCGACGTTGCCCACGCAGGAAGCTGAGGAAGCGCCGACGGGGGGCCCTCCTCGGGAGGCTTTGGGAGCGACCGCAATCCGAGCTGCTGATCACTGCCGGCCGGACGGTCTCCCGGGGAGGGGTCCCCGTCGGCGCTCTCGCGGTTTTCGCCGGAGGAGGCCCCGTCGCCCCCCCACCGGGCGCGCGCGGCCTCGTCAGCGATATCCGCCACTTCGGCCCCGTAGTACCGCGGATGCGGCACGAAGTTCTGCAGGATCACCTCCTGAATGTGCCCGTACTTCCCGTGCAGCTCAGCCAGTGCTTCAAGCGATTCGACCTGCTCCTGCTGCGTCTCTCCGATGCCAACGAGGATCCCGCTCGTAAACGGAATCTTCAGCTCCCCCGCAGCCTCGATCGTCGCCAGCCGCCGCGCCGGATGCTTGGTCGGAGACCCGGCGTGAACGGTCTCCATCAACCGCTCCGAGACCGACTCCAGCATCAGGCCCTGTGAGGCAGTGACCTCCCGGAGGCGAGCTAGATCCTCGTGGCCCAGCACGCCGATGTTCGTGTGCGGAAGCATGCCCCGCTCGAGAGCTCGTTCACACGACCAAACGACGTAAGAAGTGAAGTCCTCATGACCCCAATCGGCCAGCTTGGCCGCAACGACGGGATTGACCTCAGGCCGCTCGCCGGTCAGCACGAGCAGCTCCTTGGCGTTGCGCTTCAGCGCCTCGTCGAGCAGTCCCTCAACCTCTTCTGGCGAGCGAATGTGCGCCTGGTGCGTGGCGAAGGCGCAGTACTTGCAGTAGCACTGGCAGGTCCGCGAGAGGGAGAGCGTGTAGTTCCGGGAGAAGGTAACGCGGCGCACGTCGCCCAAGCTACTGCAACAAAGGACCGGGCCGGCAATGCCGGCCCGGTCTCAAGCAGTCGAATCGAAGGCCCGAAGGCCCTGCCCCTAGCGGGCGCCCTCTGAGTACTTCTCGACCGGGGGCCGCACCGGCTCGGCCGGCTCGGTCGGCGGCAGGCCGCCCTTCTCGATCACGAAGCGGAAGACCGCGGCCGCAAGCAGAGAGCCGACGATCGGGCCGACCAGGTAGGGCCAGACGCCGCCCCACTCGTTGCCGACCAGCGCCGGGCCGAACCAGCGGGCGGGGTTGAAGGAGCCGCCGGTCAGCGGGCCGCCGACCATGACGATGAAGCCCAGCGTGGTGCCGATCGCCAGCGGTGCCCACTCCTTGAAGCTCTTGCGGGAGTAGACCGCGGCGAGAATCACGAGCACGAGGCAGAAGGTGCCGATCGCCTCGATGATCGAGCCACGGAAGTTGCTGCCGAGAATCGGGTTGATCGTGGCCGCGCCGTAGTGGGTTGCGCGCCCCTCGTCGAGCAGCAGCCCCTTGCAGAGCAGCGCGCCGAGCACACCGCCCGAGAGCTGAGCCAGCATGAAGATCAGCGCATCGATCGACGAGATCCGTCTGATCACCCAGGCAGCCAGCGTCACCGCGGGGTTGAAATGCCCACCGCTGACCACGCCGAACATGACGATCAGGCCAAAGAGCAGGAAGGCATGGACGAGGCCGATGACCGCGAAGTCCGACCCGAACTGGGCCTGTTCGCCGGTCGAGACGAAAAGCACCACGACGCTGGTGATGAAGAACACCAACAAGAAGGTGCCTATTAGCTCAGCAAGGTATGCCGGTAGTCCGCGTTCCTGCACTCTCTCTCCTCCTAGATCCCTGATTCGACTGGGGCGGGCGCCAGTCTACTCATTTTGCTCGAATGAATTAGGTTCCCGGCTTCATGAAGTTGGTTGCCGCGCTGCTGGCGGCCGCCTCTCTGCTTGCCGGCCTCGCCGGCTGCGGCGGGAGCGGCGCTGAACCGGGCGCGCCTAGCGGCGCGAGCTTGGTGCTCGACTTCACGCCGAATGCGGTCCACTCCGGCATCTACGCGGCCCAGCACGAAGGCTTCTATCGCGACGAAGGGGTCGACCTGACGATCCGCCAGCCCGGTGAATCGACTGACGCCCCAAAGCTGCTTGCGGCCGGCCGCGTCGACTTCGCGATCCTCGACATCCACAACCTCGGTATCGCCCGCGAGCGCGGCATCGACCTGGTCGGCACGATGCCGCTCGTGCAGCGCCCGCTGGCCGCGGTGATCGCCCACGGTGGCCGCGGCATTGCCCGGCCGAAGGACCTCGAAGACAAGACCGTCGGCGTCACCGGACTGCCTTCAGACGAAGCCGTGGTCGACTCCGAGGTAAGCGCCGACGGCGGCGACCCGGCCAAGGTCAAGCGGGTGACGATCGGCTTCAACGCGATCTCAGCGCTCGCCGCCGGCAAGGTCGACGCCGCAACCGGCTTCTGGAACGCCGAGGGCGTCACCCTGCGCCGGCAGGGAGTGCCGATCCGGATCTTCAAGGTCAACGAATACGGCGCCCCGCCCTATCCGGAGCTGGTGCTCGTCGCCTCACGGCAAACGATCAAGCAGGAACCCGAGCTGGTCGAATCCGTCCTGGCGGCGACGACGCGGGGCTACGAACTGACCGTCCACGACCCCAATCGCGCCCTCGACGACCTGCTCGCCGAAGTGCCCAGCCTCGAGCGTGGCGAACAGCAGGCCCAGCTCAGCGCCCTGCTTCCCGACCTGGACCCGAAGCCGTTCGATCCAGCCGTGCTCAGGGCGTGGGCCGCTTGGGACCTCGAACATGGCCTGCTCGAACGACCCCTCGATGTGGACGCGGCGTTCGAGCTAGGCTTGCAGCCGTGAGCCTGGCAGCCGACTTCCAGCAGGTGCTCGACGCGATGCCACCCGACTGGACCGACCTCGAACTCGACCTGCGGATCGAGGACGAGAGCCGCTACGTCGACTGCGCCGTGGCGCTGAGCCAGGTCAACGCCCGGCCCTACTCAAAGGCCGATTGGGATTGGCGGCTGATCGTCGCCCACAGCTTCGGTCACGCCGCAGCTGCGGAGACAGTCAAGGGAGTCCTGGCGAAGCTCGACGGCGAAGGTATCGGCGGCGAGATGCAACTGCGCGAGGTGCGCGAGGGCCGTTCCGAGGTTGTGCAGATGTGGGGCCGGCCCGAGAGCGTTCGCGAGGAGTTCCGCGAACGCCGCTCGATCTAGTGGCACGCGTCCTCGCGATCTCCTCCGACCTCCTGCTCGGCAGCAAGGTCGAGGCAATGCTGCGGGCGGCGGGACACGATGTAACGATGGCGCCCAGTCCAGACCCGGCCCAACTCGAGGACACCAACCTGATCGTCGCCGACCTGGACACTGAGAACGCCACCGAACTGGTTGGCCACGGTGTCCCCGTCCTCGGCTACTACTCGCACGTCAACCCCGAGACCAAGCAAGCTGCCGAAGCCGCGGGCGTCGACCTAGCTGTTCCCCGCTCTCGGATGGCGCGGGAACTTCCCGAGCTGGCCGCCAAGCTCCTCGGTACCTAGCCGAAGAACACCTGCTGCAGTAGGAAGACGTTCAAGGCGATGATCATCGCGGCCAGCACCCCCGCGATGCCGGTCAGCCAGCGTGGATTGACCAGCGCCCCCATCACCTTCTGACTCGAAGTCAGCATCAGCAGCGGCACCAGGGCAAAGGGGATGCCGAAGGAGAGGACGACCTGGCTGGCGACCAGGGCGTCGGTCGGGTCGATGCCGATCGCGAGCACGATCAGGGCCGGGGCCAGGGTGATCGCGCGGCGGACGAAGATCGGGATGCGGCGGCGGATGAACCCCTGCATCACCACCTGGCCGGCCATCGTGCCGACCGAGGAGGAAGCAAAGCCGGAGGCGAGCAGGGCAATGCCGAAGACGGTGGCGGCGCGGTCGGAGACGAGGGTCTTGAATCCTTCGAAGGCACCGTCGATCGAGTCGACGCCGGTCAAGCCGCTGCCGTGGAAGAGCGCGGCGGCGACGATCATCATCGAGAGGTTGACCAAGCCGGCGAGCGAGAGCGCGATGACGACGTCGACGCGCTCGAAGCCGAGGATCTTGCGCCGCTCGTTGTCGTCGCGACCGACAACCCGCCCCTGGGTCAGCGCCGAGTGCAGGTAGATCACGTGCGGCATCACGGTCGCGCCGATGATCCCGGTGGCGAGCAGGATGCTCTCGGTGCCGGCGAAGCCGGGGACGATCAGGTGGCGACCGATTTCGCTCGCGTCTGGACTGGCGTCGAAGAGCTCGAAGGCAAAGGAGGCGACGACGACGCCGACCAAGACCGTAATCCCGGCCTCGAGCCGACGAAATCCCTTTTGCTGCAGGGCGAGGATCGCGAAGGCGCCGGCGCCAGCGATCACGCCAGCCGGGAAGAGCGGGATCCCGAAGAGCAGGTTGAGCCCCAGTGCGGCACCGACGACCTCGGCGATGTCGCAGGCCATCGCCACCAGCTCGGCCTGGATCCAGAGACCGAACGAGGTGCGGCGCGAGAAGCGCTCGCGACAGAGCTCGGCGAGGTTCTTGCCGGTCGCGATCCCCAGCTTTGCCGACTGGGTCTGCACGACCATCGCGATCAGGTTCGCGCCAAGGACCACCCAAAGAAGCAGGTAGCCGAACTTGGCGCCGCCGGCGATGTTGGTGGCGAAGTTGCCGGGGTCGATGTAGGCGACGGCGGCGATGAAGGCGGGGCCAAGGAAGGGCCAGATGCGCGAGAAGCCGCGAGCGTGGCCGTCGAGCGAGCGGCGCGCGGCGCGAGCGACCGCGGCCTCGCCGGGAAGGACATCCTCGAGTCCGTTCCCGTTCGGAGGGGCCTCCTCGGCCTCGGCCTCGGGCGCGCTCACCGGGGGCGGCTTCATCCCTTGTCGCTCTCCACCGGCAAGGTCAGATCCGGCCTGGGGATCGGCGTGCCGTGCGGGTCGTGGCTCGGCTCGCCGAGCTTGGCCGCGATCAGCAGCTCGAGCTCCTCGGAGATGTAGTGCTCGAGCACCTCGGCCTCCTCATGCACCCGGTCCTCGGGCATGCCGAGCGCCTCAGAGAGGTAGGCCTCGATCAGGCGGTGGTGGCGGATCACCTCGAGCGCGACCTTCTCCCCTGCCGGGGTCAGGGTGACGCCCTTGTAGGGGAGGTAGTCGACCAGGCCCATCTGGCCGAGCTTCTTCAGCATCGAGGTGGCGGTGGCCGGGGTGACGCTGAGGCGCTGGGCAACCTCGCCGTTCAGGACCGGGCCGCGGCGTTGCTGGGCGAGCATGTAGATCGCCTTGGCGTAGTCCTCTATGGCTTCCGAAGTTTTAGGCACGTCGAAAGAGTTTAGACATATCTAAAAAACAGGTGGCAGAGGCATCGGGGAGGACCCCGCCCGAGCAACAGCGGGGAGGCTCGGGCGGGGTCCTCCCCGATGCCCATGTCAGCGGCTTCTTAGAATCGCTCTATGGCTGAAGCCGTTGCGGTCGAGATCGATGCCCAGTACAGACAGCTGCGCGAAGAGTGCGGGGTGGTCGACCGCACCGATCGGGGCAAGCTGCTCGTGACGGGGTCGGAAGCTGCTGAGTACCTGCAGGGACAGTTGACGAACGACATCGAGGTGCTTGGGCCAGGTGAGGGTTGCTACGCGACGCTGCTTGATCGCAAGGGCCATATGCAGGCCGATATGCGGGTGCTGGTGGTGGACGGGGAGAAGATCTGGGTCGATACGGAGCCGGAGGCGCTGGCGGCTGCCAAGCGGCATCTCGATATGTACAAGATCGGGCGGGATGCGGATGTGGTGGACGCCGGCACTGAGCGGGCGATCGTTTCGTTGATTGGGCCACGCAGCGCTGAGCTGGCCGGCTCCTCTCCCCTGCCCGAGCACTGCCATGAAGAGATCGCGGTCGTTGGGATCGAGTGCCCCGCCGTGGGCACCGCCCTCGGCATCGATCTGATCCCGCGTGCCGAGGATCGCGAGCGGCTGATCGCCGCGCTGGCCGAGGCCGGCGCGCCAGAGGTCAGCGCAGACGCGGCCGAGATCTGTCGCATCGAGAGCGGCGTGCCGCGTTTCGGCAGCGAGATGGACACCGCAACGATGCCCGCCGAGGCAGGCATCGTCGAGCGCGCGGTCAACTTCGAGAAGGGCTGCTACATCGGCCAGGAGACCGTTGCCCGCCTGCACTACAAGGGCAAGCCGAACCGCCACCTGCGCGGGCTCGAGCTCAGCGGCCCCGCCGAGCCCGGCGCAACCCTCTCGCTTGGCGAGAAGGAGGTCGGCAAGCTCGGCAGCGGCTGCGTCTCCCCCGCCCACGGAGCGATCGGGCTGGCGATCGTGCGGCGCGAGGCCGAGCCCGGCGCCGAGCTGCTCGTAGGTGAAGATGGCGTTACGGCTCGCGTAGTCGACTTGCCCTTCGGCTAGATTCCGCCCCGATGGGAAGTGGGAGAGGCAGAGCCTTCGCCGCCGGCTGCGTCGTCGCGCTGGGACTGCTCGCGGCCGGATGCGGCTCGGAGACCCACCCCAACGAACACCGGCCGCAGCCGCCGACCCGGGTCAGCGTCACGGTGACGCCCAAGGCGATCACCGTGCAGCCGCCGCGGATCGCGATGGGGCCGGAACCGAGCCAGCAGATCCCGCAGAACCAGCATGCCCGGCAGCCCCAGGTGCGCTCGAAGGCGCCGGTCGACGTCGTCTTCGTCACCGCCAACCTGACCGACTTCAACTCCAAACTCGAAGTCCGCGGGCCGAAAAACGCCAAGTCGGGGGCGCTCGTCGCCAACGGCAACAACTCGTTGCTGACGGCGCTGCCGACCGGCGTCTACGAGGTCAGCGCTGCTGACATCCCCAGCGCCAAACCGGTCCGCTTCACCGTCGGCCCGTACCGCAGCTCCTCCGAGAACGATCTGCTGCTGCCGTAAATAGCGGCCTCCTGGCGACGTTGCTACGTCTGCCCCACTCGTCAAGATCGGTGGGTGACCGTCGTTCTCGCAATTGCAGTGCTCGCGCTCGCCGCAGCGCTTGCCTACGTCGTCGTCGCCCGCCGCCCTGAAGAGCAGGCGCCGCTTGACCACGGTCCGGCGATCCAGGAGGCGACCTCCAAGGCGGTTGCCGACCTGCTGCGGGTCAACGAGGAGTCGCGCAAGCTCGACACCCAGGCGGCGGAGGCGGCGCTGCAAAAGCGCGAGGCCGAGTTCCGGCGGCTGACCGAGCCGATCGGCAAAAACCTCGAGCGGATCGAAAAAGAGGTCTCGACGATGAGCCGCGACCGCCGCAGCGCCGACGGCGCGGTGCGGACGCTGCTGGACGAGATGAAGATCGGGCTCGGCGACCTCGGCACTCAAACCGGAACTTTGGTCAAGGCGCTGCGCCAGCCGCAGACCCGCGGTCAGTGGGGCGAGGTGCAGCTGAAGCGCTGCGTCGAGATCGCCGGCATGACCGAGCACGTCGACTTCGAGCTGCAGCAGACCTTCAACGACGGCGAGGGGATCCTGCGACCCGATGCCGTGGTGATGCTGCCGGCCGGCCGCCGCGTCGTGATCGACTCCAAGGTGCCGCTCGACGCCTACCTCGAGGTGCTCGAGGCCGAGGATGACGCGAGCCGCAAGGGCGAGCTGATCCGCCACGCCCGTCAGGTCCGCGACCACATCACCAAACTCGCCTCGAAGCGCTACCAAGACCAGTTCGACAGCGGCGAGACGCCCGACTTCGTCGTCTGCTTCATGCCTTCCGAGGCCGCCCTGCACGCCGCCTTCGAGGCCGAGCCCTCGCTGTATGACTACGCACTCGAGCAGAAGATCCTGATCGCGACGCCGACCACCCTGGTCGGCCTGCTGCGCACGGTCGAGCTCGGCTGGCGCCAGGAGCAGATCGCCGAGCAGGCCCAGGAGATCGCCTCCGCTTCGCGCGAGCTGCACAGCCGCATGGGTGCCTTCCTCGAACACTTCGCCAAGGCCGGGCGCCAGCTCAACTCGGCGACCAAATCCTTCGACGACGCAGTCGGCTCACTGGAGAGCCGGATCATGCCGCAGCTGCGCCGCATCGAGGAGATGGGCGCCGCCTCCGGCAAGGAGCTGGAGGAGCCGCACCGGGTCGACCGCGCGGTGCGCCCGATCCTCGCCGAAGTAAGCGACGAGTCCAAGGCCACTGAGCTGCCACCGCAGGCCCAGAGCGACGCCGCCTAACCGGCGTTAGGATTCGCCCGCCTGCCCACCAACCGACCGCGGAGGATCACAGTTGGCCGTTGACACGAGCACAGTCGCGAAGCTGGACGTCGAGCCCGGCACCCTGCCCGAGACGATGGCCGCATGGGTGATCCGCCAGGAGCGCGAGGGCGAGCCAACCGACGCCTTCCAGCTCGAGCAAATCGAGGTTCCGGAACCGGGGGCCTTCGAGGTGATCGTGCGGGTGATGGCCGCAGGGGTCAACTTCAACAACGTCTGGGCGGCCCTCGGCAAGCCGGTCTCGGTCTTTCCCTACGGCGACCACCCGGAGTACGGCCACCACATCGGCGGCTCCGACGCCTCGGGCATCGTCTGGAAGGTCGGCGAGGGCGTCACCCGCTGGAAGCCGGGCGACGAGGTCGTCGTCCACTGCAACCAGGCCTCCTACGAGGACGTCGAGGTGCACGGACTCGACCCGCTTGCCGCGCCAAGCCAGCAGATCTGGGGCTACGAGACGACCTGGGGCTCCTTCGCCCAGTTCACCAAGGTGCAGGCCCAACAGCTCCTCCCCCGCCCCCAGAACCTCTCCTGGGCTGACTCTTCCTCTTACGGCCTCACCTACTTCACCGCCTACCGGATGCTGATCGACCAGTGCAAGCTGCAGCCCGGCCACAACGTGCTGATCTGGGGCGCCGCCGGCGGCCTCGGCGTCTTCGCCGTGCAGCTCTGCAAGGCGGCCGGAGCCAACGCGGTCGGCGTTGTCTCCTCCGATGAGAAGGGCGAGCTGATCAAGCAGCTCGGCGCCGTCGACTACATCAACCGCAAGGAGTTCGGCGAGATGATGCGCACGCCGGAGAACCTCGCCGACAAGGCCGCGGACAAGGAGCGCTTCAAGGCATCGCGGGGTTTCGCCAAGCGGGTCAAGGAGATCCTCGGCGACGCCCCCGACATCGTCTTCGAGCACGTCGGCCAGGCGACCTTCCCGACCTCGGTCTTCGTCTGCAAGCCCTTCGGCAAAGTCGTCATCTGCGGCGCCACCTCAGGCTTCCAGCTCGACTTCGACGTGCGTTACCTGTGGATGCGCCAGAAGCAGATCATCGGCTCGCACTTCGCCAACGCCTATGAGTGCATGAAGGCCAACCAGCTGATGGCCGAGGGCAAGGTCCGCCCGGTGATTTGGCAGACGATGGGCTTCGACGGCGTCGCCGAGGCGCACCAGCTACTGCACGAAAACAAGCACCTGGGCAAGATCGCGATCCTGGTTGGGGCCGAGTCCGAGACCGACGGCAAGAACGAGGACGGCCCGGGCGCGATCCGGGCGGAGGTGGGAGCCTGATGAGCGAGATTTGCGTCCTGGACTGGCACATCGCCCCCTTCCGGGCCGATCGCTGGCTCGACGTCTGGGAGCCGGCAGCGGCGCGGATGCCCGCCTACGGCGCCAAGAGCTGGTCGCTGACCCGCGCGATCGACGATCCACTCTCCTTCCGCCAGTCCTCGCTCTGGGAGAGCCGCTCGGACTTCGAGCGCTACTGGTTCTCGGAGGAAATCGAGAAGGCGCGCGCCGCCTGCATCGACCTCTACGACATCCCGCTGCTGCCCAGCTGGCACACCCTGCTCGCCGCCGAGTAGCGCGGCGAGGCCGCGGCTAGCGGCCTTTCGGCTTCAGCACCGTCCAGGTGAACTTCGCCGGCTTGCCCTGCTTGCCGCCGGCAATTGCCACCACGGCAAAGCTGTGCGATCCGGGCTTCAATTTCTTGTAGGTCTGTGGTGAGCGGCAGGCCTTGTAGGCGCCTTTGTCGAGCTTGCACTTGAAGCGGCTGCTTGCCACGGAGAACTCAAAGCGAGCCGTCGTGCTGCGGGTGGTCTTCGGTGGGTGCGCCTTGAGCGTCACCTTTGGCGCCCTAGGCGTCCCCCCGGTTAGCGGGACCGTCGGTGGCACCTGGATCGAGGATTTCGGTCCGCCGGCGAGCGCGTATTCAGCGATGTAGTCGGTCGGCTGGGAAGGTGCGTCAACCGAATGGACTCGGGTGCCCCCGTCTGACCACCCCTTCCAGACGTAGTCCAGGCCCCCCACTTCCGCAGTTGCCGGTGCGGTAATAGTCACCCCAGAGCCTTCAATCGCTTCGACCCCGAACGGCGTCGCCTCGGTCTGCAGGCCCGCTGAGAGGACGATTCCCGGTGGATCGGAGCGCATGCCGAGGAAGGAGACGTTTGGGTAGAGGTTCACCGCGGTGGTCGAGGAGAGACCGCGGGCATCGGTCGCGGTCAAGCTCAATTCGATGTGCGACGGCAGGTCGTGGTCCGGCGCGATCAGGGTCCCCGATTCACGCGCCGGAAAGACTTGCAGTGGATGCGCATGGCAGGATTCCGGCCCTCCGGGGCAGTGGTAGAGACGCGAGCGCCAGTAGAGGCGTTCTTTCGCCAGCGGTTCTCCGTCGCCTTCGGTGGCGCTGCCGGCGAAGTCGATCGCCTGGCCGACATGCCAGCGCAGGCCATCGCTTGGCTCGTCGATCTGCGGCTGCGGCGGTGTGTCGCCGGGGTACACCGTCAGTTGAGCAACGCTCTCGTGACCATCGGGATCGATCACCCGCACGGACACCGTCTTGTTCACCGCCGCGCCGTAGGTTTCCGTCTTTGTGCTGTCTGCCGTCGGTGGTCCTTCGAAATTGCCGTCGCCGTCGAGGTCCCATTCATATTCGAGCGCCTGTTCTTGCGGGTCACTCGATTCGCCGGCGTCGAAATGCACGGTCAGTGGCAGTGTGGCGCCGGAGACCTGGTCGGCTTTCAGCCGTGCCTGCGGCGCGTCGGGGTCGTAGCGGATGCGGTGGATTGCCCCGGGCCCGTATTCGTTGCCGTAGAGGTTGACGTAGAAGAGATCGCCTTCCGGACCGACCTCGATGTCGACGCCCGGGTAGAGCCCCCCATCGATCAGGAACGGTTCGGCCGTGAGGGGATTGGGCCGGCCGTCCTCCCCCGGCCGGATTACGTAGATGCAGCCACGCACCGCATCGGCGAAGAACAGGGCGCCGTCGTATTTATCGGGGTAGGCACCGCCCTCGTAGAACGAGAGGCCGCTGATCGCCGCGCCTTCTTTGTAAGGACAAGGGTCATCCGGGGTGACGCCCGATTCGTGGGAGTAGTAGTAGAACGGGGGCGAAGTCGAGCCCGGCGTGTCGTAAAGGCTTTTGCAGACTTCCAGGCCACGGTTTTCGTACAGTTCCCGTTTTTCCGGGCCCTCGTAGCAGGGCCAGCCGGAGTTGTAGAGCGAGCTGGACGAGGGAACGAAGCGATCGATCTCCTCGTATACCGAGGAGCCGACGTTATCGACGTAGACCTCTTTCGTAGTGGGGTCGATGGCGAAGCGGAAGGGGTTGCGGAAGCCCTTGCCGACGATCCTGCGTTCGTTTTCGGTGGCGCCAAAGCTCGCGAAGAGTGGGTTGCCGGGCACGCCTTCGCCCGTTTCGGGATCGATCCGAATGATCTTGCCGCCGAGTTTTTGCGAGTTCTGCGAGCGCAGAGCGCCGCCCTCGGCATCGGGCGGTTCCTCGAGACCCCCCACGCCGGCCGGAGGATCCCCGCATGGGTTCACCTGTGGGAAGCCGTACTGGCCCCAATCGACCTTGGTGAAGCTGGCGCCCTCGCCCCCGCTGGCCCAGAGATTGCCTTCGGCGTCGAACTGCAGGTCGCCGACCGAGTGCGACGAGAACTGCTGGCACCAATCGGTGATCAGCGGTTTCTCTTCGGTCGATTTGTCCGTCGTAAGGTTGGCAGTGAGACGCGAAAGCCTGCCGCTGATCACGCAGCCGTCGGTTTCCACCCCCGGCGGTTCGGGGCAGCCATCGCCGTCTTCCCCTGGATTGCCCCAGCGCGGCGGCGGCGCGGCTTCGCCGAGCTGATGGTCATAGGCGTAGAGGACGTAGACGTAGGGACGACCTTCGTCGAATTTCGGGTCCAGAGCGAGGCCAAGTAGGCCGCGGTCGTTGCCGTTATAGACCTCGGTTCGCAGGTCGGCGAAGAGCGTCGGGGTGTGGTCGGCGAGGCCGTCGTAGACGAGGATCTTCCCCGACTTCTCCCCAACGAAGACCTTGCCATCGGGCGCAAACCGAAAGATGGTCGGTTCTTCGATCCCCTGGCCAGCCTGCAGCCCTTCGAACGGAACCACAGTGTCTTGGAAGCCGCTGGGCAGCACCGGCTCTGCCGCCGCCGGTCCGGCCGCGACGCCAAGGCAGGCGAGCAGGGTGGCTACCGCACAGATCCGACCGAGGGCCCTCATCCGCGCTCCAGCGGAGCCATCGTCAGCCCGGCGGCCTCGAGCTGCTCCCAGTAGTGCTCGGCAAGCTCGCGAGCGCCCGACCAAACGATCGCCTGGCCGCTGTTGTGGATGCCGTCGGCCAGCTGATGGCCGCGCTCGAGCGAGACTCCAGGCAGCACGCGCGCCAGAGTCTGGGCGACGTGATCGAAGGTGTTGTGGTTGTCGTTGCGGACGATCACCCGCCACTCACCGCCCAGTTCTGAGCCGGGCCCGCCGCTGCGCGGCTTCTCCACCGTCGTGGTCGACATCGCCACGCATTATGCGGAAGTTCCGCTCAGCTGCGACTTTTTTGCCCTGTGTCATACGTCCGTCTAACGCTAAGTTCACTTAACTACTCAAAATAGTTATGCTGAACAACGAACATCGCAAACCACTCGGGAGGCTGGATCGCGATGGCATCGCACCTGCACTCGCTCGACCCGCGCTTAGCGAAAGCGCTATCCAACGACGTTCGCGCACAAGCCCTCGAGCTGCTCGCCGAAGGGGCGAAAAGCCCGAAGCAGATTGCAGCGGAGATGAAACTCGACCTGCGTAGCGTCGCTTACCACGTACGGGTACTAAAGAAACTTGGCTGCATCGAGCTGGTCGAAACGCTGCCTCGGCGGGGCGCGGTCGAGCACGTCTACCGCGCCGCGGACTGGGTGCTGAAGGCCTAATACGGGCTAGGGACGCGAACGACCACGTCGTCAACGGTGGCCCCCGCCCCTTTGGCGACCTTGGCCGAGCCGAGCGAGAAGCCGGAAGCGCGCCCGGTCAGTTCGCCGGCGCCGGGGTCGTTGGCTTCGGCAACGAGCTGTCCCCCGACGTAGGCGAGCAGCTGGCAAGTCCCCTTTTCTTCGCCAGAGGTGATGTTGAAGGCGCGCAGTCGCAGCTGGTTCGGTTTTTCCGCACCGACAACGCCCGCAACTTCCTTCTCGATGTCGAGGTATTCGATCGTGCCGTCAGCGCGCACCTTGCGAATCTGCGCCTTGTCCTGCAGCGGGTAGACGGCGAGCTGGTAGCGGGCGCCGCCTCCCGCGCGCAGGTCGAGCGCCAGGTACATCGAGCGCTGCACGGATTTCGCCACCTGGGGCTTGCTGAGCAGGCGCATCGTCGCGCCGATCTCGAGGTCGCGGCCGAGCACCGGCGTGCGGTATGAGCACTCCTTGGTCGCTTTGCCGATCGTGATGCCAAAGGCGCCTTCGCTGCCGGCCCGAGCGCAGCGCTCGCCGGAGAGCTTGAAGATCTGGGCCAGCTGGCCCTTGTTCTCCATCGGGTTGCGGTAGATGCCGATCAGGGCCGCCCCGGCGCCCGAGGCGAAGGCCAGCATCGAGGCAAGGAGCAGGGCAAAGATGGCTGTGCGAAGCAGCTTCACGGTTCGCAGCCTAAACACAGCTCGACCGGAAAGATGCGGCCCGGGAACCGGTGAACGGCGTATTTCGGCCGTCTGCAAATAAGATTGGGTCGTGAGCGAGCACCGCCTTCCCGAGCGCGACCGCCCCTGGGTGATGCGCACCTACGCCGGCCACTCCGATGCCAAGCGCTCCAACGAGCTCTACCGCGGCAACCTCGCCAAGGGCCAGACCGGGCTCTCGGTGGCCTTCGACCTGCCGACCCAGACCGGCTATGACCCCGACCACGTCCTCGCCCGCGGCGAGGTCGGCAAGGTCGGCGTCTCGGTCGCCCACAAGGGCGACATGCACCAGCTCTTCGACGGCATCCCGCTCGACGAGATGAACACCTCGATGACGATCAACGCCACCGCCGCCTGGCTGCTCGGCCTCTACATCACCGTCGCCGAGGAGAACGGGGTCGAGCGCTCGGCGCTGAAGGGCACGACGCAGAACGACATCATCAAGGAGTACCTCTCGCGGGGCACCTACGCCTTCCCGCCCGAGCCCTCGATGCGGCTGATCGCCGACATGGTCGCCTTCACCGTCAACGAGGTGCCGAGCTGGAACCCGACCAACATCTGCAGCTACCACCTGCAGGAGGCCGGGGCGACGCCGGTGCAGGAGATCGCCTACGCGCTCTCGACCGGGATCGCCGTGCTCGACGAGGTCAAGGCGCGCGGCCAGGTCGCCGACGACGACTTCCCCAAGGTCTTCGGCCGCATCTCCTTTTTCGTTAACGCCGGCATCAGGCTGATCGAGGAGATCGGCAAGCTGCGGGCGATGGGCAGGCTCTGGAACGAGATCGGCCGTGAGCGCTACGGCGTCACTGACGAGAAGATGCTGCGCTTCCGCTACGGCGTCCAGGTCAACAGCCTCGGCCTGACCGAGGCCCAGCCGGAGAACAACATCCAGCGCATCGTGCTCGAGGCGCTCGCCGTGACGCTGAGCCGCGACGCCCGGGCCCGGGCGCTGCAGCTGCCGGCCTGGAATGAGGCGATGGGCCTCCCCCGCCCTTGGGACCAGCAGTGGAGCCTGCGCATCCAGCAGGTGCTGGCCAACGAGACCGACCTGCTCGAGTACCCCGACATCTTCGAGGGCTCGGTGGTGATGGACGGCTTGGTCGAGGAGCTGACCGAGGGCGCCCGGGCCGAGATGACCGTGGTCGAGGAGCACGGTGGCGCGGTCGCCGCCGTCCCCTACATGAAGGCCCGCCTGGTCGAGTCCCACCGCGAGCGGGTGGCCAGGATCGAGGCCGGCGAGCAGAAGGTGGTCGGCCAAAACAGCTTCACCGAGAGCGAGGACTCACCGCTGACCGCCGGCGCCGACGGCGGCATCCTCACCCCAGACCCCGAGGTCGAGCGCGAGCGGGTCGAGGCGCTGGAGGCCTGGAAGGCCGAGCGCGACGGCGACGCCGTCGAGGCCGCGCTGGCCGAGCTCGGCCGAGTCGCCGCCGATGACAGCCAGAACATCATGCCGGCGACGATCGCCGCCGCTAAGGCCGGCGCGACGACCGGCGAGTGGTCCGAAGTGCTGCGCGAGGCGTTCGGCGCCTACCGCGGCCCGACCGGCGTCAGCGGCGCCGCGCCGGCCGCCGACCGCGAGCAGCTGGATGCGATTCGCGCCCGGGTCGACGAGGTCTCCGAGCAGATCGGCCACCGGATCAAGATCCTGGTCGGCAAGCCCGGGCTCGACGGTCACTCCAACGGCTCCGAGCAGATCGCCCTGCGCGCCCGTGACGCCGGCATGGAGGTCATCTACCAAGGCATCCGGCTCACCCCCGAGGAGATCGCCGAGTCCGCCCTGCAGGAGGACGTCGACGTGATCGGCCTCTCGATCCTCTCCGGCTCTCACCTGGAGCTGGTGCCCGAGGTGGTGCGCCGCCTGCGCGACGAGCAGGTCGACGCCCCGGTCGTGGCCGGCGGGATCATCCCCCCGGCCGATGCCAAGCGCCTGCGCGAGGCCGGAGTCGACGGCGTCTACACGCCCAAGGACTTCGACATCAACAAGATCATGGGCGAGATCGTCGACCTGGTCGGCGAGCGCTCCAACGGCGGCAACGGCCACTCCGGCTGAGAGCGACTTCGTCGTAGTCGGCGGCGGGATCGTCGGCTTGGCTGTGGCGCGGGAGCTGCTGATCCGGCACCCGGGCGCCCGGCTGTGCGTGCTCGAGGCCGAGCCGGGAATCGGCCGCCACCAGACCGGTCACTCCAGCGGCGTGATCCACGCCGGGATCTACTACCGCCCGGGCTCGCTGAAGGCACGGCTCTGCGTCGAGGGCTCGCGGGCGCTCTACGAGTACTGCACCGAGCGCGAGCTGCCTTATCGCCGAGACGGCAAGCTGATCGTCGCGACCGAGGAGCGCGAGCTCACCGGGCTCGACGAGTTGGAGCGGCGCGGCGCGGCCAACGGGGTGCCGGGCCTGCGGCGACTGGGTAGCGATGAGATCGGCGAGATCGAGCCGGCGGCGCGGGGCCTGGCTGGACTGCACTCGCCGCAGACCGGCATCGCCGACTTCGGGCGGATCGCGGAGTCCTACGCGGCCGACGTAGCCGCCGGGGGCGGCACGGTCCACCTTGGCGCCACGGTCACCGGGGTCGCCCAACGCCCTTGCACGATCGAGCTGCGGCACTCGCGTGGGACCACCCGCACCGCGGCAGCCGTCTTCTGTGCCGGGCTCTGGGCCGACCGCCTCGCGGTGGCCTGCGGAGCCCCGGCTGATCCTCGCATCGTGCCCTTCCGCGGTGGCTACCTCGAGGTCGTCGGGAGCGAGGCGGAAGCGGTACGCGCAAGCGTCTACCCGGTGCCGGATCCCGACCTGCCATTTCTCGGCGCCCACCTAACCCGTGCGCTCGACGGCCGCCTGCTGGCCGGCCCGAGCGCACTGCTGGCGCCGGCTCGCGATGCCTACCGACTGCGCACGGTGCGCCCCCGCGACCTGGCCGAGACGCTCGCCTGGCCCGGCACCTGGCGCTTGGCCGGGAAGCACTGGCGGACCGGCCTGCGCGAGCTGCGCCAGGCCGTTAGCCCAAAGGAGTTCCTGGCTGAGGCGGCGCGCATGGTGCCGACACTGCGCGGCGCCCGCACCAGGCCGGCGACAGCCGGCATCCGCGCCCAGGCGCTGGCCCGCGACGGATCGCTGGTCGACGACTTCGTCGTCCACCGCACCGAGCGGGCGATCCACGTGCGCAACGCGCCGTCCCCCGCGGCGACCTCCTCACTGGCGCTGGCGCGTTTGATCGCCGATGAGCTGGCGACGCTCGGCACCGTTTGAGCGTCGGCGCCGGCGACGCGCGACAATAGGGCGATGAGCGAGCTCAACGGGGACCGTTCGGCTTGGCTGCGCTGCTACCGCTGCTGGTCGGTGAACCTCGAGATCCAGATCCACTACGACGCGATCCGCCGGGTCGACCCCGAGAGCGGCATCCTCGCCGAGGGCGTCGACGAGGTCCAGGAGGCGCTGGTCCAGTGCGTCGACTGCATGCACGACCAGCCGCACCTGACCTTCCAGGACGACAAAGTCGTGCCGATCGAGGACCGCTGGGAACGGATGGTCGCCGGCACTCCCTGGGTCGCCTCCTGCACCGTACGCGTCGACCAGGAGCGAATCGAGAGCTGCTCGGGCCCCGAAGCGGCCGAGTTCCTCACCTACGGCGCCTTCGGCGACCCCGGCGTGCGCGAGTTCTTCACCCACGTCCGCTTCCACAAGCACGACGACGACCAGGTCGTCGTCCATGCCCTGGTCGAGCTCTATGCCCGCTCCGCCGAAGAGGCGACCGACGTGCTCGAAGAGGCCGCCCAGGGCCAGCTGGAGATCACCTCGCTGGCGGAGGAGTCAAGGCCTCCCGCCCACGCCTCCGACGAGGCCCACTAAGGCTTACTCGACGGCGCTCTCGGGAGCTGGCGCCTCGCCCGGGTTCTTGCGGGGCACCAATACCAGGCGCTTGAACTCCGCTACCAAGACGCCGTCCTGGTTGAGGACGCGCGTGTGGACCTTGACCACGCCGCGGTCGGGCTTCGATTTCGAGGGCTTGACCTCCAGCACCTCGGTCTCGCAGAAAAGAGTGTCGCCGTGGAAGACCGGGTTGGGATGACTGAGGTCTTCGGTCGCCAGGTTGGCGATCGCCTTGCCGGAGACGTCGGAGACCGACATGCCGAGCGCCAGCGAGTAGACGAGCGGACCGACGACGACGTTTTTGCCCTGTTGCGAGCCCGCCGCATAGACGTCGTTGAGGTGCAGCGGGTGGTGGTTCATCGTGATCAGGCAGAAGAGGTGGTCGTCTGACTCGGTCACCGTCTTGGCCGGCCAGTGCTTGTAGACGGCTCCAACCTCGAACTCCTCGAGGTAGCGGCCGTAGGCGTGCGCGCCGGACGCCTCGCGCTCGGCCTGGTCGGTGCTCAGCTCAAAAGTCTGCTCGCTCATTCTCGGTTTCTTCTCCTATCGGGTTGGCGGCGCGGCATGCTACCGGGCCGCGACGGTGCAGCCGCCTTGGCCAAGGCTAGACTCCCGCGCCATGAAGATCGGAATCATCGGGCTCGGCTACGTCGGCCTCCCCCTCGCCGTCGCCTTTGCCGAGAGCGGCCACGATGTCGTCGCCCTCGATGCGGACACCCGCAAGATCGAGAGCCTCGAGCGAGCCGAGAGCTACATCGAGGACATCCCGAGCTCGTCCCTGGCGCCGCTTGGCGAACGCCTGCGTCCGACCACCCGCCATGCCGACCTCGCCTCCTGCGACGCGGTGATCATCTGCGTGCCGACGCCGCTGACGGGCTCGCGCGAGCCCGACCTCAGCTATCTGCTCGACGCCGGCAAAGCACTCTCCCAAGTCCTCCAGGCCGGCCAGCTCGTCGTGCTCGAGTCGACCACTTACCCGGGCACGACGCGCGAGCGCTTGGCACCGATCCTCGAGGAATCCGGCCTTGCCACCGGCACCGATTTCCACCTCGCCTTCTCACCCGAGCGAATCGATCCCGGCCGCACCGACTACACGGTTCGCACCACGCCAAAGCTGGTCGGCGGCATGACCGACGCCTGCACCGAGCGCGCGCGCTCGCTCTATGCCCTGATCTGCGACGAGGTCGTCGTCCTCTCCTCCCCCGAGACGGCGGAGCTGTCGAAGCTCCTGGAGAACATCTTCCGCTCAGTCAACATCGCCTTCGTCAACGAGCTGGCACAGCTCTGCGACCGGCTCAAGATCGACGTCTGGGAGGTGATCGACGCCGCCTCGACCAAGCCCTTCGGCTTCATGCGCTTCGAGCCCGGTCCGGGGATGGGTGGGCACTGCCTGCCGATCGACCCCTTCTACCTGGCCTTCAAGGCGCGCGAACACGACTTCTACCCGGAGTTCATCGAGCTGGCGGGAAAGATGAACCAGGCTCAGCCGGCCTACTGCGCGGAGCGCATCGAGCGGGCCTTGAACGACATGGGGAAGCCGGTCAAGGGTTCGAAGATCCTCATCCTCGGCGTCAGCTACAAGGCCGGAGTCGGCGACATGCGGGAGTCACCGGCGCTGAAGATCGCCGAACTCTTGCGGGAGCTGGGCGGGGACGTCTCCTATCACGATCCACATGTCCCCGAGCTGCCCAAGTTCGGACTCCAATCGGTCGATCTGGACGCGGGCGTCGCCGCGGCTGACATCGCGGCGATCGTCACCGCCCATCCCGGCGTCGACTACGAGGCCCTGGCCGCCGCCGTGCCCGTGCTGGTCGACTTCCGCGGCGTCACCCGTGGGCTCGACGCCGCGAACCTGATCCGCCTCTAGCTCCGCCCGGCCTCAGTGGGCCTTTTTGAGCCGGGCGCGTTCCTCGTGGCGTTCGACTACCTGGGCGATCAGCTTCTTCACGTTGGAGTCGCCGGTGGCCTTGATGTGGCCGGTCTCATAGGCCTTGCGGTAGCTGCGCACGGTGCCGTTCTCGGCCAGCTCGTTGAACTGGGGCCGGTCGATCTGGACCAGCACCCGCTCATCCTGGGAGAGGTCCTTCTTGATCACCGGCCCCGGCACCTCGACCCGGTAGAGCTGGATGTCATGTTTGGCCTTCAGTTCCAGGCCGAAGACCAGTTTCAGCTTCTGCAGCGCCGGCACCTCGGCCTGGAACCGCTCGACGGCGAGTTTGATCAGGTCCGGAGTGGACGCCATGCGCTTAGCGGCTCTCCATCTAGATCTTGTGCCTCTGCAGCAGCTTCTTGCCGATCACCATGCGCTGGATCTCCGAGGTTCCCTCGCCGATCAGCAGCAGCGGCGCGTCGCGGTAGAGGCGCTCGATCTCGTACTCCTTCGAGTAGCCGTAGCCGCCGTGGATGCGGAAGCACTCCTCGACGCACTCCTTGCCGGTCTCCGAGGCGAGCAGCTTGGCCATGCCGGCCTCGAGGTCGGAGCGCGCGCCGGCGTCCTTCATCCGTGCCGCCTTGCGGGTGACGAGGCGGGCGGCCTCGATCTTGGTCGCCATGTCGGCGAGCTTGAACTGGATCGCCTGGTGCTGGGCGATCGGCTTGCCGAAGGTCTTGCGCTCCTGCGAGTAGCGCAGGGCGAGCTCGAGCGCGCGCTGGGCGATGCCGACGCCGCGGGCGGCGACGTTGACGCGGCCGACCTCGAGCGCATCCATCATCTGCACGAAGCCCTCGCCGACGCCCTCTTCGCCGCCGAGCACGCGCTCGGGCGGGCAGCGGTAGCCGTCGTAGACGAGCTCGGTCGACTCGACGCCCTTGTAGCCCATCTTCTTGATCTTGGGCGGCACGTTGAGGCCCTTGAAGTCGCCCTCGCCGATTTCCTCCCAGGGCTTCTTCTCGGTGATGAAGCAGGTCATGCCCTTGTAGGCCGGTTCAGCTTTGGGGTCGGTCTTCATCAGCACGAAGACGACGGAGGAGCCGAGCCCGTTGGTGACCCACATCTTCTGGCCGTTGAGCTCCCAGTTGCCGTCCTCGCCCTTCTTGGCAGTGGACTTGATGCCCTGCACGTCGGAGCCGACCTCGGGCTCGGAGAGCGAGAAGGCGGCGCGGATCTCACCGGTCGCCATCTTCGGCAGGAAGTACTCCTTCTGCTCGTCGGTGCCGAACTTCATCAGCAGGTAGGAGCCGATGAAGTGGGTGTTGACGACGCCGGAGATCGAGATCCAGCCACGCGAGAGCTCTTCGACGATCATCGCGTAGGTGGTCAGATCGAGGCCCATGCCGCCGTACTCTTCGGGAATCGTCACCCCAAAGAGGCCGAGCTCCTTCATTTCCTCGACGATCGGCTCCGGGTAGGAGTCCTCGTGGTCGTAGTGCTCGGCGTTGGGGATGATCTTCTCGTCGGCGAACTGACGCACCATTTCGGTGATCGCCTGCTGCTCGTCGGTCTGCTCACGGAAGGCGGCGGTATCTACGGCCATGGCTCCTAGCTCGGGTCGGATGGGGACGGGAGCGGAAGGATATCGGCGTCGCAGAACCGGCCACCCCTCATGCATTGGGGCCGATCTGACGACAAGGGGACGGTGAGACCCAAGCTCGCCTATCCGGGGGCCGCGATCGCGATCGTCCTCATGCTGATCGTCGTGCCGAGCGCGGGCGCGTCGCTGATCGCCCCCGCGTCGGCCTGCCCGAGCCAGATCGGAGCGGCCTCCCCCGCCTCCCAGGAGCAGGCGATGCGCTGCATGACCGACTTCGCTCGCGCCCGGGCTGGCCTGGGGGCGCTCGCCGATTCCCCGCAGCTAGACCTCTCTTCCGAAGACAAGGGGGCCGACGTACTGCAGTGCGACAGCTTCAGCCATAACGCTTGCGGCCGCGAATTCACCTACTGGATGCAGCAGGCGGGCTACATGTCCGAAGCCTGCTGGCACGTGGGCGAGAACCTCGCCTGGGGAGTCGGCGCCTATGGCACGGTGCGCTCGATCTTCCGAGCCTGGATGCGCTCACCGGAGCACCGCCACAACATCCTCGGCGACTACGAAGCCCTTGGCCTGAGTCGACAGGTCGGCGACCTCGAAGGACAGGCCGAGACCGTCGTCTGGACCGCGCACTTCGGCTCCCACTGCGGAGCGCCCGTCTCGTGATTCGCTCGACGGCCATCGCGGCGACTGCACTGACGCTGATGCTGCTGACAGGCTGCGGCGGATCAGGGCCGGACTCGAGCTCGAGCTCCTCGACGAGCCCGAGCGCCGCCGAGATCGTCAGCCCGGACTCCCTGCGCGAAACCGCCTCGAAAGCAGCGACGCCGATCTACTGGGCGGGAGAACAGGACGAAACCGAACTGGAGCTGAGCCAGCCGGAAAAGGACCGCACCTACGTGCGCTACCTGACCGGCGGCGCCAAAGCGGGCGACAAGAGAGCCCACTTCCTCACCGTCGGCACCTACGCGCAGCCCAACGCGGTTGTGTCCCTGCGCCGTCAGGGCAAGCGGTCCGGAGGCACGATCGCCCAGGCGCCAGGCAACGCCACCGTCTACTACGACCGGAGCAACCCCCAGAGCGTCTACCTCGCCTATCCCGGTGCGCCGGTCGAGGTCGAGGTCTTCGACCCGAGCTTCAAACGCGCACTGCAGCTGGTCGAATCGGGCCAGATCGTCGCGGTTGAATGAACCGCGAAACACCGCCGCCCATCCGAAGGGATGGGCGGCGGCACAGCGGTGATGTCCGGCTCGACTACGGCTGGTAGTCGAGGCGGAAGAACATCGCGCTGCTGTCGGGAGTGTTGCTCTCGGTCGCGAGGACCGAGATTGCGTCCCCAGCAGCAAACGTCAGCGAGTTGACTTTGTCTTCGCAACTCGACGCGCTGTCTTTGATCGTGCAGGTGATTCCTGTGCTGACCGGAGGGGTGACTCCCGCCGGGTCCCTGCGTACGGTGAACGTGTAGCTGTCAGAGCTGCTGTTGCCAGCGGCTTTGGTCAGGTAAACCCGGAGGTTGCTGACTTTTCCGGCTGACGACAGCACTTCCTGAATCGAGGTCTCGGAGGTGACGCCGAGATCGATGGCCGGACCGAAGAACCGGTTGCCCATTTCGTTCGCGACCGTGGCACCTGCGCCGCCGCCGCGGATTTCGCGGGCAGCGGCCGAACCGGCGGGACCGGCGGGACCTTTGTCGCCTTCCGGACCCTTGTTGCCTTCGGGACCCTTGTTGCCTTCGGGACCCTTGTCCCCGGTCAGGCCCTTGTCGCCAGTGGCGCCCTTGTCTCCATTGGGACCCTTGTCGCCAGTGGCGCCCTTGTCTCCATTGGGTCCCTTGTCTCCGGTCGGACCTTTCTCGCCAGGATCGCCCTGGGGACCCTTGTCTCCGGTCGGGCCCTTGTCGCCTTCAGGGCCCTTCGGCCCAATCGGACCTTCGGGACCGGCAGGACCGATCTCGCCCTGCGGACCTTTGTCGCCAGGCTCGCCCTGAGGACCCTTGTTGCCATCGGGGCCCTTGTCGCCCGTCGGACCTTTGTCGCCCACGGGACCCTGCTCGCCGACGGGACCTTTATCGCCGGGATCGCCCTGAGGGCCTTTCTCGCCGATAGGACCCTGCTCACCAATCGGGCCTTTCTCGCCCTGGGAACCCTTGTCACCGACGGGGCCCTGCTCACCAGCGGGACCTTTCTCACCAACGGGGCCTTGCTCGCCTACCGGGCCTTTGTCACCGGGATCGCCCTGAGGACCCTTGTTGCCATCGGGGCCCTTGTCGCCCGTCGGACCTTTGTCGCCCACGGGACCTTTATCGCCGGCATCGCCCTGCGGGCCTTTGTCACCAGCGGGACCCTGCTCACCAACGGGGCCTTTCTCGCCGACGGGACCTTTGTCGCCAGGCTCACCCTGGGGACCCTTGTCACCGGAATCGCCCTGGGGGCCTTTCTCGCCGACGGGGCCTTGCTCGCCAGCGAGACCCTTCTCACCGGGTTCACCCTGCGGGCCTTTGTCGCCGTCGGGACCCTTCTCGCCGACAGGACCTTGCTCGCCTACTGGGCCTTTGTCGCCAGTGAGACCCTTCTCGCCTACCGGACCTTGCTCGCCAGCGGCGCCCTTGTCGCCAGGATTCCCCTGGGGACCCTTGTCGCCAGTCAGACCCTTGTCGCCGTCGGGGCCTTTGTTCCCGATCGGACCCTTATCGCCCGTGGGACCCTTGTCCCCGGTCGCGCCCTTGTCGCCGACAGGACCCTGCTCACCCTGGGGACCTTGGTCTCCGCGCGGGCCTTTTTCGCCCTGGGGGCCGGGGGCTCCGGCCGGACCGGTGGCACCAGTGGCACCGCTTTCGGCTTCGGCGCCCAGCACGCCCTGGCTGCCCGAAGCAGTTAGGAACGTGGCGCTGCGCTCGCTGCGCTTGCACTGGGCTTTCGCCGAGATCAGGCGAACCGTGCCCTTGTGCGTTCCAGCTCGTTCGATGCAGAGGTTGATTGCGTTAGTGGGTGCCGCTTGGGCAGATGCCGATGCCAGCAACAGGCCTGCGAACAGGCACACCGCGAGGCAGAACACCGCCTGGCGCAAGCGAAGTGGGGGAATCGATCGAGCAGTCATATCCGGTGAATCTCCTTACTGGTAGGGCCCCTGCGGGTGCCCTCACAGAGGGCGAGTCAGGGCCGCGTCACCGGAAAGAACGCATCAGGGGTCTAGTTTTTGGACCAGACATTCGTCCAACTTTCAGTTTGAGGCTAAAGTTCGGCCTATTAGTGCGTTTCCGCACTTGAAGGCAGCGGTCGAGGCGCGGGCCTTGAGCAGCATCTCCGCGAGCTCCTCCCCGGGCTCGGAATCGATCACGATCGCCCCTCCCGCACCGACCGATGCCCGCTCGCCGTCGAGGACGATCGTCCGGATCGCGACGCTGAGATCGCAGGCGCCCCCGAGACCCAGCCAACCGATCGCGCCGGAGTAGACGCCGCGCGCCGCGCCCTCGAGCTCGTCGATGATCTCCATCGTGCGCCGCTTCGGCGCGCCGGTCATCGAGCCGGGCGGGAAGCAGGCGCGCACGGCATCGACCGGGGTCAGCTCGGGCCGTAAGCGCCCGCGCACGCTGGAGACGAGCTGGTGCACGGTCTCGTAACTCTCGACCGCCATCAGTTCGAGCACCTCGACACTGCCGATTTCACAGACTCGGCCGAGGTCGTTGCGCATCAGGTCAACGATCGTCACGTTCTCGGCCTGGGACTTCGTGCCGTTGCGCAGCTCGGCGGCGAGCCTGGCGTCCTCGGCCGGAGTGGCGCCGCGACGGCTAGTGCCCTTGATCGGCCGCGCTTCGGCGTTGCGGTCGCGATCAACCGAGAGAAAGCGCTCCGGTGAGGAGCTGAGCACCGCGAGGTCGCCGAAGCGCAAGTAGGACGCGAACGGAGCCGGGTTGGCCTGGCGCAGGGCGCGGTATAGCTCGAGCGGATCGGCATCGGTCTCTGCCTCGAGCGTGTTGGTCAAGCAGATCTCGTAACTGTGACCGGCGGCTAAGTAGCGCTTGCAGGCCTCGATGTCCTCGCGGTAGCGCTGGTACGAACGGCGCGGAAGGAACTGCGGTGGGGCGATGACCGGGGGCTCGGCGAGCGCCGGCAGTCCGGCCAGCTGCCGCTCTGTCTCCTCGAGCCATGGGTCGGCCTCCGTGAGGCTGAGCAGGTATGTGTGGCGCTCCAGGTGATCGAAGACGATCAGGCGGTCGGCGAGGACAAAGGCGGCATCGGGTGTTGCGGCACTGTGTGCGGCGGCGCCGTCGCACTCTGCCTTGAGCTCGTAACCGAGGTAGCCGACAAAGCCGCAGTCGAAGCCGAAGGGGAGGTCGGCGGCAAGCGGGCGCAGGCGCTCCAGCTCACGGTCGAGGAAGTCGAAGATCGATTCATCCCTAACTTCGGCTTGGCCATCCCGCTCGACCCTGACCTCCCCCGCCTCCAGGTCGTAGGTGATGAGAGCGGCAAGCGGGCCCTCGCTGTCGCCGATGAAGGAGAAACGACCGCGCTCGCCCCCGGCGCTGCTATCGAGCCAGAAGGCGTTGCGACTCCGTCCGTACAGATGGACGAAGGCGCGCTCGGGATCGGACATCCAGTCGAGCCGGCGCAAAGCCAGCGGCAGGACCCCGGACTCGCTATCGGCCGGCATCCGGTGCAAGATATCCAGCAATGTCAGCACCCCCCCATGCCGACCCCGGCAGGGGCGTCTTCGAGACCATGCTCGTCATCGCCGGACGAGCGGTCGAGCTCGACGCCCATATCGGGCGGCTGACGACCAGCGTCGAGGCCCTCTACGGCAGCGCCCTGCCCGGCAATGCGCGGACCCTCGTGGTCGATCGTGCCGGAGGGATCGAGTGCGGCAAATTGCGCCTCACGGTCACGCCAGGGCGCAGTGCGCTGCGGCTGGACGTGAGCGCCGGCGAGATCGACCCGGGCAGCGTCTTCCCCGCCGCCCACCGCGGCGCCTCGCTGCGCAGTTGCGTTGTCCCCGGTGGCCTCGGCGAGCACAAGTGGGCCGACCGCGACCTGCTCGACCGGATCGCGGCCTCTTCCCCCGGCGAGCTGCCCTTGCTGCTCGACGCGGACGGTGCGGTGCTCGAGGCATCGCGAGCCAGCGTCTTCGCAATCGACGGAGAAAGACTCGTAACGCCGCCTACCGACGGACGCATCCTGCCCTCGATCGCCCGCCAGCAGGCGATCGAGGTGGCTGCCACGGAGGGAATCGAGACTGCCGAAGAGCGTCTGAGCGTCGCCGATCTGCTCAGCGCCGAGGTCTTCCTCACCGGCTCGGTCCGCGGAGTCGAGCCGGTACGTCTTCTCAACGGCACCGACCTCTCGCCGCCCGGCGAGATCAGTGGGCGGCTTGCGGCCGGCCTGCGGCGCCGCTGGCGGGCGCCGGCAGGGGAACCCGCTGCAGCTGTCGCAGCCGGGCCACCAGGCGGTCCGCCCGGGCGCTGAAATCACTGAGGCTGTCGTCCTCCTCGGGCTCCGACGGCATCGAGACCGCGGGAGGGGCAAGCGTGATCGCGGCAACGCGGTCCTGCACCTCCAGTGCGGTGGCGCTGGCCTTCTCGGCCAGCCCGGCGGCGCGCTCGGCCTGCTCGGCGGCGCTGATCGCGGCGGCACCGACGGTCACCACGGCCGCCTCGGAGGCCCGCGCCATCGTCAGCGCCAGCTCCACGCGCCGCTCCAGCTCACCGATCAGGGGCGGCCGCGAGTGCTCGGGGAGCAGCCAATCCTCGGTGCTGTCGCCGGGCGCGGCAGTCATCCACTCCAGTTACGGCGCGACCCACGAAACTCCTCGTCACCCGAACGGGCGTTTGGGTAGATTCCCCGCTAACCGGCGATACGAGCTAACTAGGAGCAGCGTGAGAAACCCCAGAGACTTCTTCCAGCCGCAAGCGATCGGCGCCCCCGAGCCGCTGCACGAGATTCCCGTCAAGCCCTCGCGAATGATCCACTTCCTCGACTTCTCCAACGAGAAGATGGTCGAAAAGGCCGCCGGCATCGCCGAGAAGACCGACATCCTGCTCGGCAACCTCGAGGACGCGATCCCGGTCGATCGCAAGGAGGCCGCGCGGGCGGGCCTGATCAAGGCGGCCAAGGAGTCCGATTTCGGCCAGACCGCGCTCTGGACCCGGGTCAACTCGCTGGAGAGCCCCTGGGTGCTCGACGACCTCACCACCCTGGTCACCGAGATCGGCGAGAAGCTCGAGGTCGTGATGGTGCCCAAGGTCGAGGGCGCCTGGGACATCCATTACGTAGACCGCCTGCTGGCCCAGCTCGAGGCCAAGGCCAAGCTCGACCGGCCGATCCTGATCCACGCGATCCTCGAGACCGCCCAGGGCGTGGTCAACCTCGAGGAGATCGCCGCCGCCAGCCCGCGCATGCAGGGGATGAGCTTCGGCCCGGCCGACCTCGCCGCCTCGCGGCGGATGAAGACCACCCGCGTCGGCGGCGGCCACCCCGGCTACCGGGTGATGGAGGACCCAGCCGACCCCGAGAATCCCGAGGCCGATCGGGTCAGCGCCCAGCAGGACCTCTGGCACTACTCGATCGCCCGCATGGTCGATGCCTGCGCCGCCACCGGCATCCTGCCCTTCTACGGCCCCTTCGGCGACATCAAGGACACGGCCGGTTGCGAGACCCAGTTCCGCGCCGCCTTCCTGATGGGCTGCGTCGGCGCCTGGTCGCTGCACCCGGTACAGATCGACATCGCCAAGAAGGTCTTTTCTCCGCCGCCCGAGGAGGTTAAATTCGCCAAGAAGGTCCTCGAGGCGATTCCCGACGGTGCCGGCGTCCACATGATCGACGGCAAGATGCAGGACGACGCCACCTGGAAGCAGTGCAAGGTGATGGTCGAGTTGGCCGAGATGCTTGCGGCCAAGGATCCGGAGCTGGCTGAAACATACGGTCTCTAGTGCGGTTTTCCTAGTTTTAGGTGGGCTCCGACCTGACGGGTGAACCAACTCGTCCGTTTTAGACGTAATCCCTTTTCCCCATGCATTTTTCGTTCCGCGCTAACGTGAACGAACGGCCCTGCCGATAGGGGGGAGGAACCGGGAAATCCCCGCTCCGGTGCCAAAAAACACGAAGAAATCTCCCTAAAAAAAGGTAACCCTCCCTCACCATGCAAAGCTCGACCGATATCTCCCTCGACAGCACCTTTCCCGCTGCTGCTGAATCGCGTCGCGGCGCCTTGGTCCAGGACCGGCCGACGCTCGGCAGCCTCCCCCGGGCTCGCCGCGGCCTTGGCTGGTGGCTTCCCCCGGTCGTCGACCTCGTCTCCTCCTCGGTCGCGCTTGCAGCCGTCACCCTGATCGCCGGCGTCGCTGTATTTCCAGCCTTCCCGATCGCGCCGCTAGTGCTCGTCGCGCTGAACGGAATGCTCGGCGTCTACGGCGCCAACGCCCCGAAGAGCGCGTTTGGTGGAGACGACGGCATGGCTTGGCCAGTGATTCGCTTGCTGATGGCCGCAGTCTTTGCCTGGGCCACCTCGCTGATCACTCCGCTCGATGGCGGCTCTCAGCTCGCCCTCTGGGTCGGCTTCGCCGCCCTCGACACCGCTGGTCGAGTACTGACCGCGCCGCTGCGTGGGCGCCTTGACAGCATCGAGCGCTGGGTCTTGGTCGGCGACGAAGCAACGGCCGAACGACTGAAAGCCTATGAACCACTGCGCAGCTACGCCAGCGTCGTTTGCACGGTTGAGCCGTTTGAGGACCGCTCCAACCCTGCCGATCGTGTCGCCGCGCTGGAGATCGTCGACCGCTACCAGGCCGACCGCGTCGTAATCGGCACCCAGCATGCTGACGACGAGAGCCTGCTTGACCTCGTTCGTGCCTTCAGGTCGATCGGCGTACCCGTCAGCATGCTGCCCCGTCCTCTCGACCTGCTCGAGGCGCCCGCTGCGATGCCGAATCAGGTTGGCGGCGTGCCGCTGATCGAGATCGAGGCGCTTGCTGCCCACGATGCCGTCCCCTACGCCGGACCGGACCGGCGCAGCACCCGCAAAACCAAGATCAGCGTTGTCGTACCGGCGATGAACGAGGCGAAGAACATCGGCCACGTTCTCAAGCAGCTGCCCGAGGGCCTGCACGAGGTGATCCTCGTCGACGGTAACTCCGAAGACGACACGATCGAGGCGGCCCGCTCGGCCTACCCCGAGATCCGCGTCCTGGTGCAGAGCGGCCGCGGCAAGGGCGACGCCTTCCGCACCGGCTTCGCCGCCGTCACCGGCAACCTCGTGGTCATGCTCGACGCCGACGGCTCCGCCGACCCGGCCGAGATCCCACGCTTCGTCGAGGCGCTGGAGGCAGGCGCCGACTTCGCCAAGGGCTCGCGCTACCTCCCAGGCGGTGGCAGCACCGACATCACCGGCCTGCGCAGCATGGGCAACAAGGTGCTTAGCGGCTCCGCCAACCTCCTGCACGGCACCCACTTCACCGACCTCTGTTATGGCTACAACGCCTTCTGGGCCCGCTGCCTGCCCTTCATCGCTCTCGATGTACCGGGCTTCGAGGTCGAGACACTGATCAACCTGCGCATCGCCGGCGCCGGGATGAAGATCACCGAGGTGCCGAGCTACGAGCTCGACCGTATCCACGGTGAAAGCAACCTCAAGACTTTCCGCGACGGCTTCCGGGTACTCGGAACGATCCTCGGCGAGTCGCGCAGGCACCGCTCGATCCAGCGCGGGCACCATGCCGGCAGCTCGCGAGAGGTCCAGCGGGCCAAGACGGCCTCGGCCAGCTGACGCCTAGCACCCCCAGCCGGCCCGGGAATCGGCCAATCGCCGCCGAACATCCTCAGCACAAGGTGACCCGCGCAGAGCACAACACGATCTCGGTCCTGGTCCCCGCCTGGAACTCGAAGCGACGCGACGAACTGGCGGCCTGCCTGCGCGCGATCGAGCGACAGACGTTTCCCGCGGCCGAGGTGATCGCTGTGATCGACCACAACACCGAGCTGCTCGACTGGGTTCGCGAGACGTTCCCGGAAGTCAAGGCCGTCGCCAATGCCCACGACCGTGGCGTGGTCGGCGCCCGCAACACTGGCGTCGAGCTGGCGCAGGGGGAGATCGTCGTCCTCACCGATGACGACACCGAGGCCGAGCCAGACTGGCTCGCCGGCCTCGAGTCCTGCTTCGCCGATCCGGCAGTGGTCGGGGTGACCGGCGAGCTGCTTCCCAGTTGGAGCGGCGCCGAACCGGCCTGGTTCCCGCACGAGTTCTACTGGGTCTTCGGCTGCAGCTACGCCGGCTTGCCAACCGAGGTCGCACCGGTTCGCAATCCGATCGCAGCCAACATGGCGGTGCGTCGCTGGGCACTGCAGGAGATCGGCGGCTTCCGGCAGGGAGTGCAGCCGCGGCAGATACGCCACCGCGGCGCCGTCGTCGCCGGCGGCCATGCGCTCGAGGACACCGAGCTGGGAATTCGCATTGGCCACCAGTGGCCGCAAATGAAGTGGCTCTACCAGCCGCACGCGACCGTGCATCACCGGGTCAACGAGGAGCAGGCGACACTCGGCTACCTGCTGCGCCGCAGCTACGAGGAGGGCGCCAGCAAGGCGGAGCTGGCCAAGACCCTGGGCTCGCAGGACGGCCTCGAGTCCGAGCGTCGCCACCTGCTGGTGACGATTCCGCGCGGCGTGCTGGCCGGCTTTCGGGACCTGCTGCGGGGCAAACCGTCCGGTCTCGGCCGCATGACGGCAATCGTGCTCGGCATCGGCGCCGCCGCGATCGGTTACGCCGGCGCCTCACTGGCAGCCCTGCTGAACGGGCGGGGCAAGTGAGCGAAACGGCGACCAACGGGGCGGCAGCGGCTGACTTCGCGCCGGTTGAGATCGTCGAGATCGAGATCGGCGAGACGCTGCCGCGGCTGCAGCCCGGCACAGGCGAGAGCGGCCGCAGGTATGGCTCTGCGCTCAGTCTGATCCGCCTGCACGGCGAGCCGCTGGGGATGATCGAGGTCGATCTCCCTCCCGCCGGCCTGGATCCCGCGGTGCTTGCCGAGCGGATTGAGGCGGAGCTGGCAACTGCAATCGACGCCCATCTCCGCGCTGACGGCCTAGAGCGCCAGGCGCTTAGCGCTGGCGGCCTCGATGGGCCGGAACTGCCGCCCTGCCTGCGGGCCCGCCAGGAGTTCCTCGCCCGGGCCCCGCGGATCTCGGTCGTGATTCCGACCCGGGATCGCCCGCAGCGCGCCGCCGAGGCGGTCGCCTCGGTTCTCGCCTGCGACTACCCCGCTGACCGCTTCGAGGTGATCCTGGTCGACAACCGCCCCGACGCCGCCGATGACACGGCTGGCGCCGTCGTCGGAACCCTGGCCGATGAGCGGGTGCGCATCCTCCACGAGCCAATCGCCGGTGGTGCCAATGCTCGCAACACGGGACTGGCTCACGCGGCGCACGAAATCGTTGCTTTCACCGACGACGACGTGATTGCCGACCGCGACTGGCTGATCACGATCGCCAGGGGCTTCGACGGGGCGCCGGGAGTCGGCGCCGTCTCCGGCCTGGTGGCACCGCTGGAAATGGAGACCCAGGCCCAGGTCTGGTTCGAGGGCTACGCCCGCTTCTCGGGCCGCTTCCACCGCCGCGCCTACGACCTCGGCCCCAACCGGCCCAAGGACGATCCTCTCTTTCCCTTCGACATCGGCGTCCTCGGCACCGGCGCCAATATGGCCTTCCGGGTCGAGGCACTGCGCCAAGCCGGCGCCCTCGATCCCTCTTTCAACACCAAGGCGCTCCCCAACGGCACCGACGTCGAGGCGCTGCTGCGGGTGATGCTGCACGGCTGGACCATCGTCCACGACCCCGGCGCGATCGTCCAGCACGCCCACCAGCGCGAGTACCACCAACTCGAGCGCCGCGTCTACGGCTACGGGCTCGGACTGACCGCGGTGCTGACCAAGTCGCTGTTGCACAACCCGAAACTGGTGCCCGAGCTGATCCGCAAGCTGCCGCGCGGGCTCGCCTTCGCCCTCTCCCCCGGCTCGGCCAAGAACGCCGACAAGAAGGACGACTTCCCGGCTGAGCTGACCCGCCTCGAGCTGCGGGGGATGCTGCGCGGGCCGCTCGCCTATGCGCGCGGCCGGCGCGAGGCGAAGCGAGCCGCACAAGCAGTCCACCCGTCCACCGGCGGGAGCGGGCCGTGAGGGTCCTGCTCGTCACCGACTCCTATCCACCGCTGGTCGGCGGCGCGACCTTCTGGTCACAGCAGGTCGCGCGCCAGATGAGCGCTCGCGGGCACGCGATGACGATCGCCACCACCTGGCAGCCGAACACCGAGCCCTTCGAGATGGACGGGTCGGTCGCCGTCCACCGGCTCCGAGACCTGACCAGCAGGATCCCGGGCATCTCGGCCGATCCCTACCGCCACAACCCTCCGCCCTTCCCCGACCCGGAGGCCGTGCTGCGCCTGCGCCGCTTGATCAAGCGAACCAAGCCCGACCTCGTCCACTCTTACGGCTGGCTGACCCACTCGGTCGCCGCTGCCCTGCTCGGCACGGACGTGCCGCTCCTGGTCTCGACCCAGGATTACGGCAACATCTGCGCGCTACGCACCCTCTACCGGCACGGCGAGATCTGCTCCGGCTCCGCCCCGGCGAAGTGCCTCGAGTGCGCAGGCTCCAACTACGGAGCCGCCAAGGGCGCGGTGGCGGTCGCCGGCATCTTCGGCTCGCGGCCGCTGCTGCGGCGCAAGGTGACCCGGATCCACAGCATCAGCCGCTACGTGGCGAGCGTGATCGAGCGTGACCTGCGCCCGCCGGCGCCGATCGAGATCGTGCCGAACTTCGGTGAGGACCTCTCGGGCCAGCCGCTCGACGAGTCGATCCTCGCCGGCCTGCCGGAGCAGCCGTTCATCCTCTTCGTCGGCGCCCTGCGCCGGGTCAAGGGCATCGTCGAGCTCTGCGACGCCTACCGACAGCTCGACTCGCCGCCGCCAATGGTGCTGGCGGGGCCGCCGGCGCCGGATACGCCCGAAAGCTTCCCTCCGGGGGTCACCGTTCTGCACAGCGTTCCCCTGCCGACCGTGATGGCGATGTGGGAGCGAGCGCTCTTCGGAGTCTTTCCCTCGAAGTGGCCCGAGCCGTTGGGCAACGTCGTCTATGAGGCGATGAGCAAGGGTCGGGCGGTGATCGGCACCAGGCCCGGGGGCCACGAGGACATGATCGAGGACGGCAAGAGCGGCCTGCTGGTGGGCGCCGGCGATGTCGACCAGCTGACCGCGGCGATGTCGCGGCTGATTGGTGATGGGGAGCTGCGTGAGCGCCTGGGAGAGCGTGCCAAGGAGCGTTCCCGGGCCTTCACCGAGGCCGCGGTCCTGCCCGAGCTGGCGCGACTGTATGAGGAGACAGCGGGGGTGCGGGCGGGAACGACGCCCGCAAGCGCGAACATGACTGCATGAGACGTGACCTGGCGCTGACCTCAGCGCTCGCAATCGCGGCACTCGTGGTTGCTCTGCTGCCGGCGGCTACCTGGCTGAGCGCCGCCCTGCTGCTGCCGCTGGTGCTCTGGCTTCCCGGTTATGCGCTTGCCGCTCTCTTCTTTGCCCCCCGAACCGTCGGGCGGATCGAGCGAGTCGTCTATGCGGTGGCACTCAGCATCGCGGTGGTCGCCGTCGGTGGCCTGCTGATCCAGCTGGTGCTCGGCCTCAGCCGCGACCTCTGGGTCGTCTTCCTGGTCGCGGTCACGCTCGGCGCGGCACTGAGGGCCCACCGCCTACATCCGGTCCAGCCCCTCTCCTGGCCGGAGCGCATCTCGCCGGCTCTTCCGGTCGCGATCGTCGCCTTCGCAATCGCCGGACTGATCGCCGCCCTCGCGGTCGCCTCGGCCGGTGACGGCCTGCGCGAGGCACAGTCGAAGATCCACTTCACCGACTTCTGGCTGGTGCCAAACGGCGGCGGCTCTCTCGCCCCCAGCGAGGAGGGCCTCGAAGTCGGCTTGCGCAGCCACGAGGGGCACCCCACCCGGTTTGACCTGCAGCTCTCGCGCGCGAACCAGGTGTTCTTCAGCCGCACGCTGAGGCTGCGGGCAGGCGAGACCTGGCAGCGGTCCTTCGTGGTGACCAAGGCGCCGCGCGGCGTCCCGGTCGCCGCCACCCTGATTCGCGAAGGAAAAAGCTACCGTCGACTTGACCTGGTGCCGTCGAGATGAGGCGCCCGCTGTCGATGCAGGCAACGGCGGCGGCTGAGAGGACTGCCCGCTCGAGGCCAAGGCAAGCTGCAAGTGCCAAAAGAGGAGCCGCGTGGGAATACTCGCTTGGAGCGGCGCCGGCGCTCGCCCTCCTTGCCGCGATCGGCCTGGGCGTGATCGCGGCAGCCAACAACGGGGCGCGACTCGAAAACGCCGGCAGTGAATCCGCTTTCTGGCTGGGGCTGCTGCTGATCTACCTGCCGATTGCCCTGCGCCTCTTCGGCCGCGGCGCCGAGCCGCCGGAGCGGATGGCGCTCGTCCTCACCCTCGGCATGGCGCTCTACATGGTCAAGGTGATCCACAGCCCGGCCGGCTTCACCCTGCACGACGAGCTCGCCTCCTGGCGCGGCGTGCAGAACCTGCTGGAAAGCGGCCACCTCTTCGCCGACAACCCTCTGGTCGGCGGCTACAGCGTCTTCCCGGGGATGACCGCAGTCACGGGCGCACTTACTCAGGCCAGCGGCCTCTCGGTCTTCGTCTCCGCCCTGGTCCTGATCGGGCTCGCGCGAGCGGTCCTGATGGCTTCCCTCTTCCTGATCTTGCAACGTGCCTCGGGCTCCGCTCGGGTCGCCGGCATCGCGATCGTCGTCTACGCCTGCAACCCGAGCATCCTCTACTTCGACTCCCAGTTCGGCTACGAGTCGCTGGCCCTGGCGATCGCCGGTGGGCTCTTGCTTGTCGTCATGCGCGGAACCGGTCTTGACCCGCAAAGGCGGCGCCCCAGCGAAGCGAGCCTGCTCGCGGCACTGGCGATCCTCACTGCCGGGCTGGTGGTCACCCACCACCTGACCACCTACGCGATGATCGCCTTCCTCGGGCTCTGGAGCCTGGTGATCGCCTTCACCAAGCACCGTTCGCCACTGCGACAGATGCTCGTCCCGGCAAAGCGAGGCATCCCACCGCGCTTCTCGACACAGCTCGCCCGCCTCCGCGTCGGGCCTGCCCTCGGCTGCCTGATGGCGAGCGCGATGGGGCTCTTCTGGTTCGTCTTCGTCGCCGGCGGCGCCACCCAGGACGAGCTCGGCAGTGTCTTCACCGAAGCGATCAGCGCCCTCTTCCACCTCGTCTTCGGCGGCTCGGGTACCAAGACCCTGTTCAAGGCAGGCACCGGCCAGGTCGATCCGCTGATCGTGCGAGTTCTCGGCCTGGCCTCGGTCGGCGTCCTGGCGCTTGTCATCCCGCTCGGCGTCTGGCGGATTTGGAAGTCCTACCGAACCAAGCCACTGGCGATCTCACTTGGCGCGGTCGCCCTGCTCTACCCCCTCACCCTGGTCCCGCGCTTGACCCAGGCCGGCTCGGAGATCTCACAGCGCGCCTCGGAGTTCGTCTTCGCGGGGATCGGCTTCGTCGCCGCTGTCTTCTTCCTGCATCTGACCAAGTCGGCCGGAGACGGTCGCGCCCGGCTCTACGCGCTGATCGCAACCGGGTTGGCGGGGCTCGTCTTCGTCGGCGGCGTGATCCTCGGCGAGTCGCCGGTCACGCGCCAGCCGGGCCGCTTCGAGGTCGGCGCTGAGTCGAGGTCGATCAGCCCCCAGGGCGCGGCGGCGGCACGGTTCGCGGCCGAACACCTGCCTCGTAACAGCCGCGTGCTCGTCGACGGGCCTAACGGCCTCCTGCTCGGCTCCTACGGCCACCTGGAACCGGTGATCGGCAGCATCCGCGGGATCTATGTCCCGGTCGTGTTCTTCAGCAAGGAATTCGGCTTCAACGATCGCACCGTGATCGTCCACGACGCGATCGACTACATCGTCGTCGATCGCCGTCTCGCTCACTCTCTTCCCGTTGATGGCTACTACTACGACCGCGACGAACCGCTTGCCAACGAACGCGAGCGACCGATCTCGGCCGCGGCGCTGGCCAAGTTCAACAGCGTTCCTGGGATCAACAGGGTCTATGACAACGGTCCGATCGTGATCTACGACACGACTGGGATCGAGCAGCGGTGAGCCGAGTGCCCGGACCGATCAGCGGTCTCTACGGGCAGCTGCGCGCGGCAGCCGCGAACCACCGGACGATTCTCACCAACGCCAGCTCGATGGTGGTTGCACTGGGATCGACGTCCTTCCTCGGCGCCGCCTTCTGGTGGCTGGCAGCGCGCCAGTTCAGCCAGTACTCGGTGGGCGTGTCCGGCGCCGCCGTCTCGGCAATGACCCTGCTCGGCTTCGCCGCGACGATCGGCCTGGGCACCGTGCTGATGGGGGAGCTGCCGCAGCGCGAGAGCCGTGCCCACGGCCTGCTCAACGCGGCTCTTGCCACCGCCGCCTTGGTCGGCGGTGCCCTCGGCATCGGCTTCGCCCTGGTTGCACCGCTGGTCTCCTCCGGCTTTGATCCGCTGCACCAGAGCCCACTCTCGGTGATGATCTTCGCCGCCGGGGTCGCGCTGACCGCGCTCACCCTGGTCCTCGACCAGGCCCTGATCGGCCTCCTGCGCGGCGGTCTGCAGCTGACCCGCAACATCGTCTTCTCGGTGGTCAAGCTCATCCTGCTGCTCGGCGTGGCGGCCCTCACCGCCACCTACGGCGGCATGGGCATCTACACCGCCTGGGCGCTGGGGGCGCTGCTCTCACTCGTCGTCCTCGTGCCCTTCTACCGCCGCGAGAGCAATCCCCTGAGGTCGCACTTCCGTGACCTCCACTCGCTGCGCCTCGACGCCGCCAGCCACCACGCCTTCAACCTCGCCCTGCGTGCTCCAGACCTGTTGCTGCCGGTGATGGTCCTGATCGTCCTCTCGCCGAACCTCAGCGCCAGCTTCTACATCGCCTGGATGATCGTCAGCCTGCTCTTCGGCATCCCCCAGTCGTTGAGCACAGTCCTCTACGCGGTCGGCTCCGGCGATCCGAAGGAACTCGAGCGGCGCTTTCGCTTCACGCTGGGCGTCTCGGCAGCCTGTGGAGTAGCCGCCGTGCTGATCCTGGTCCCGGCGGGGGAGCCGCTGCTCAACCTCTTCGGCGCGAAGTACGCCAGCCAGGCGACGGTGGCGGTGCAGATCCTCGCCCTCGGCGTCTTCCCCGAGGCGATCCGCACCCACTTCGTCGCCGTCCGCCGCCTCACCCGGCGAATCGGCACGGCGCTGCCGCTGGTCTGGGGAGGCGCGGTGCTCGAGGTGGCAGGTGGAACGGCCGGCGGCCTGATCTCCGACAGCCTCACCGGTGTCGCGATCGGCTGGCTGGCGGCGATCTGCATCGAGTCCTCGGTGATGAGCCGCGACGTCTGGCGGATGGTGATGCCGGGCGAGCGCTCCGGGAGCAACGCGCCGGCGCAATCCCCGGGCCCGGAGCAGGGTGACAGGGATTCGGAAGCGGCTAGCGCTTCAGGACTCTGAAGGCCGCCTGGCGCTCACGCGACTGCTTGCCATTGGCCAGTGCCCTGACCGAGACCCGGTAGCCACCGGGGGTCAGCCGCCGGCCGGCGACCTTGGTTGAGAAGTGGACCGTGTTGCGGCCGGCGTGGCCGCCTCGGCGAAGGGTGACGTGACGCTTGGCATGGCCGCGCTGCTCGATCCGAATCTCGACCTTCGCCGGCTGGGAGAGGCGGTAAGAAATCGTTCCCCGCCGGGCGACCCGCGCCCTCCGCTTGGTCGACCGCTTCGGCTCGCCGTGGATCCGCTTGGTCACCTGGATTGCTTCGATCACCGGGGTGGGTTCTTCGACCACCGGCTTGTAGGGGACCGGGCCACCGTAGAGCGAGGAGGCGGCGACTTCGCGCATGGCTTCCAGCGAGGCCTGCGTAGAGTCAACCCGCCAGTCGGACTCCTTCTGGACGTTGAACCAGATCGCCGCGCTGACCCGGGGGAAACGCTGCGGAATTTCGTTGAGGAAGCCTTTGCGGATCCAAGCCGCCTTGTCGCCACCGATCTCGGCCGAGGCCGTCTCGGTCAGCATGACCGGCTTGGAGCTGAGCTGGGTCAGCGTCGCGTAGGAGGAAGCGAAGGTGTCACCGAGGCTGAGCCAGCTGTGCCCGGTCGAGGCGAAGGCCGAGCCCCAGTTGTAGCCGTCGAGACCGACGTCGTCGACCCATTCTTCACCGGGGAAGTACTGGGTGAAGGGAATGCCACCGTCGTCGACGTTCGGCGCCCAGACGAATTCGGTGTTGGAGGCGCCTTCGGCGCGAAAGATCGAGACCACGTGGCGCCAGGCGGCGACGTAGTCGGCGGCGCTGTTGCCGGCGAACGCGCCGCGGCCGCCGCCCCAGGGAATTCCCGCGTCCGGCGAGAGGTTCATCTCGTAGGCAAAGCGGACGATCAGGCGGCTGCCCCAGCCCTTGGCAACCGCGGCAGCCTTGTGGAGGTAGCTGTCGTAGTTGCCGGCGGCGATCTGGGAGAGGGGAATGTCGTTGCCGTCGATGTCGACCGGCTCGAGGCTGACCATCGGGGTCGCCCCGCGGGCGGCGAGGTTCGACATCTCACTCGAGTACATGAGCGGCTGGTCGAGACCGCGGTACCACATCACGATCGAGGGGGCATGGCCGACGAGGCCGGTGTATTCGTCGAGCTTCGCGGCGCTGCCCGGCGCTTCGCGGTTGTAGACCCCCAGCTGGATCGAAGCCGAAGCGGCAGGGGCCGAAGCGGCACCAAGGCCAAGCAGAGCCAAAGAGAGGATGGCCAGAACGGCCAGGCGGGCGAGGGGGCTATGTCGATGGGTTTTCTTCACGACCCCCGTATCGACGCCGGTCCGGCGCTTCTACGGGGGTCGGTCCAATCTCTGGACGTATGTATGAGAGAGGCGAAAAATCCCTTGCGTCAAGCAGCACGAAGCGCTACGCGCGCGAGGCGCGAGGCGCGAGCGCGTCGCGCCAAGGGCGAGGTCTTCGCCGCCAGCCTGGGCCAGCTATCGCGGCGGTAGACGCCCTCCCGCAGCAGCCTGAACATCTCCTTGGGTCGTCCGGGACGGACCAGGCTCCCCCCGGGAATCGCGAGCTCGTTGTCGAGGATGACCGCGGCCCGGTACCCCGCCACACGGGTGTGGTCCATGACACGCCGATCGTGATCGCTGAACGGATAGGCGAGCGTCTCGCAGGGCCGCTGGATCTCCTCCTCGCAGCGTGCCTTCGAGGTCGCCAGCTCGGCGTCCAGCTCGGCGTCGGCGAGCGAGGTCAGTTCCGGGTGGGTGCTGGTGTGCGAGCCGATCTCCCAGCCTGACGCAGCCAGAGCACGAAGATCGTCCCAGCTCATGCAGCGCAGCTCGTCCTCGTGCTCGCCCCCGGCCCACTGCTTCAACGAGGCCCACGCCATCGCGCCATCGCCGGCGACGTAGGCGGTGGGCACGAACATAGTTGCGGGAACGCCGAGCGCCGAGGTGACGGGCAGGGCCCGCTCGAACACCGAGGCAAAGGCATCGTCGAAGGTGACGACGAGGGTCTTCGATCCGGGCGCCCCGTTCAACGCTGCGGAGAGAGTCGCGGGGCGGTAGCCGCGTCGCAGGAAGAAGCGCAGCTGCGCATCGAGGCTTTGCGGTGAGACCGCGAACTCGGTCGGCCACGTCTCGCTGACCGCGTGGTAGCAGAGAATCAGCAGGTCGCTCATGACGGGAAGCAAATCACCGGCAGCGGCTGCCTCGGCTAGAAGCTGCGCTGCGGCCGTCTCGGGCGCCGGCGCTTGAGCACGAAGGTGCAGGCGGCGAGGAGGGCGATACCGAGTGCAGCGAAGAGCAGCCAGACTGCGGCGCCAAGCCGACCGTGCAGCTTGATCCAGAGCCGTTCTAGAAATGGAGGCTGCCCGAAGCCGGCTTCGGGCACAGGAATCGGCCTGACAGCCCCCGGCAGATGCAGCGGCGTGGCGATCAGCTCACGACGGGTCCCGCTGTACAGCGGCCGGGCGATGCCGCGGCGGAAGGCCTGCAGCGCCGAAGGGGAGCTGTCGATGCGGAAGTCGGAGCGGTCGAAGGCGTTGTACCAGACCACAGCGCGGACGCGTTCGAAGTAGGGCAGCTCCTGCGAGAGCGCGCTCGTCACCCAGGCTGCCTTGTCACCGCCGGTCTGGCCCGAGCCGGTCTCGGCGATCACGATCGGCTTCGAGGTCCTGCGAGCGAGCTCTTCATAGGAGCCGCCGAAGATCTCGCTGAACGGCCGCCAGCCGATCGAGCCGCCCCAGTTGAAGCCGTCGAGACCAACCCAGTCGACCCAGCGATCACCCGGGTAGTACTGCATGAAGGGAAGGTGACCTGTGTTGATGTTCGGGCACCAGACCCAGGTGACGTTGTCAGCGCCCACGCTGCGAAAGATGCTGACCAGGTGACGCCAGGCGAGGATGAAGGAGCGCGGCGTGCTGCCCACGTGGTTGCGCTCCCAGGGCGCCCAGCTGCCGTTCATCTCCTGGGCAAAGCGCAGCATGATCGGCTTGCCCCACGCCTTGGCCATCTCCGCCGAACGACGGATGTAGCCGTCGTAGCGCCCGCGCGCGATCGCCCAGAGCTTTGCCGGCTTGCCGTCGGTGTCCCAGGGCTCCCAGCTGACCATCGGCAGGGCGCCCCGCTTGGCGATCTGGTCAAGCTCGGGTTTGTAGAAGGGCTTCACGTCGAAGCGCTTGTAGGAGAGGATGATCGCCGGGCTGCGGCCGACTTGCTTTGCGTAGGCATCGATCAGACTCGGGTCCTTCCACTGATCGGGCAGGTAGACCCCCAGCGCGATCGGGGGCCGCTTGGCGGCGTCGGCCGGAGAGAGGATGCAGAGGAATGCCGCCAGGACCGCAACGAGCGCGGTGAGGGAACGCCTCACAGACCCGCTCGCGCTAAGGCTGCCGCCCGCAGGGAGATCTGGCGAATGAAGCTGTTGTCGCCCGAGTACAGCGGCGAGCTGATCCCGGTCCGAAACGCATCCAGGGCCGCCGAGGAGCTGTCGATGCGAAAGTCAGCGCCATCGGTCGCGTCGAACCAGACCACCGCTCTGACCCGCTTCAGGCGTGGCAACTGACGGCTGAGAACTCGACGCACCCAGCTCGCCTTGTCCCCGCCAGATTCGTTGGAGCCGATCTCGGCAATCATGATCGGCTTGCGGGCGATGCTTGCCAGTTTGCGATACGAGGCGTCAAAGATCTTGGGAAAGGTCTGCCAGGAGGTCGGCTCCCCCCAGTTGAAGCCGTCTAGCGCCAGCCAATCGACCCAGCGATCGCCGGGGTAGAAGTCCATGAAGGGCAGCCGGCCGTTGTTGACGTACGGGCACCAGACCCAGCTTACGTTCGTCGCCCCAACGCGCCGGAAGATCTCCACGATGTGGCGCCAAGCAGCGATGAAGCGAGGGCCGGTCGTGCCGTCTACACCGCGCTGCCACGGGGCCCAGCTGCCGTTCATCTCCTGGCCGAAGCGGACCAGGATCGGCCCTTCCCATTCCCTGGCTTCGCGAGCGGAGCGGCGGATGTAGTCGTCGTAATGACCCTTGGCTATAGCGGCGAGACGGTAGCCGTGGTCGGCTTCGTTCCAGGGCTCCCAGCCAATCATCGGCACCGCACCGCGGTTGGCGATCTCGGCCAATTCGGGTTGATAGAAGGGGGCAACGTCCCAGCGCTTATAGGCACCGACTATCGCCGGGCGCCGCCCGACCTCTTCGGCGTAGCGGTCAAGCAGGTCAGGGCTGTCTTCGATCCCGCGGATATACGTGCCGAGCGCGATCCGATGGGCCGAAGCACCCGATGGGACCAGCGCCAGAACGGCGACCAGCGTGAGCAAGAGAGCGGCAAGACCGCGAGCCGCGGCTACAGAGCGTCGTGGCAACAGAGCGATCATCGCCGCCACCAGGGTTGTCGCGTAGACGACATAGGGGATCTTGATCGGCGCGTCGACGACCGGCCAGAGAAATGCAACACCGGGCCCGGTCGCCAGGTCACGCAGGAGGTGGGCGGCGACACCGAAGGCGACCCCGAACAGGATCTGCCTCAGGTGGCGGCGCCTAGTAGCGGCGCCCAATCCCGCCAGTATCAGGACCATCAACAGGCTGTGGGTATACGGCCGCGGCATTGAGCCGGTCAGCAGCTGAGAGCCTAGGTAGCCGGGGATGTGATCCAGATCGATCGCCACGCTGGCGGTCAAGGCCGCGACGATGAACCGCCACGGCGGCCGGACGTCGGTTAGCGCCACTACCACCAGCAGCGCCAATACACAGGTCATCAGATGCGCCGGCTCGTCGATCAGCGCATAGGCGATCGTCCCGGTCGATCCCTCGATCAGGCTCCAGAGGAGATCGAGCGTGAACACGGCCACGACGAGCGCGGCGGCGAGCAGGGGTAGTTCAGGGCGGCGCGCAGGCAAGCGACAGAAGATAGCTAGCCCCGAACGCGCCGCCAAGCTGGCCCTGACCCGCGGATGGGCGTGACGGTGCCCCTTTCCGGGAATTGATATCGCACGCGCCCCGCTCCGCGGGGCGCTTAGCGACAATTTGCCAGCGCGGCTGCGCCGCGCCTAGAGACACGAGTGCAGCGGCTGCCTTCGGCAACATTCCCGGAAAGGGGCACCGTCACGCCTTTCAAGGGGCAGAAGCTCAGACCCGGCAGGTGGTGCAATCCGAGAGTTCCCGCGAGCTCTAATCGTCGAAGAGCTTCCGTCACTCTCCAGCTCACCGGCAAGCTCGGCGCAGCCTGTGTGGTTCCAGTCGCCCGGCTGGTCTCGGGTAGTTCGGGCTGCCTGGGCGTGTGGAGTAGGAGCCTGGCCGCCCTCCAGGCGAATGTCGCGAAGCGGCCGCTGCACTCGTGGTTCTAAGCGCGGCGCAGCCGCGCTCTCAGATTGTCGCTAAGCGCCGCAGGCGCGTGCGATATCAATTCGACTGGAGGGTGGCCAGGCTCCTTCCCGACCACCCTCGGAAGCGCGATTTACCTAAGCCAACCGTGCTTCAAGCGCCTGCAGCTGCTGCGCCAGCGCGTCCGGCAGCTTGTCGCCGAACTGCGCGAAGTGCTCCTTGACCTGGGGCAACTGCTCGCGCACGAGGTCCTCGTCGACCGAGAGCAGCTCGCGCATCGCCTCGGGCTCGATGTCGAGGCCCTCGGTGTTGATCGCGCCCTCTGCCGGGAGCAGGCCGATCGCGGTCTCGACCGCCTCGGCGCTGTCGTCGCAGCGGCGGAAGACCCACTCGAGCACGCGGCTGTTCTCGCCGAAGCCGGGCCAGAGGAACTTGCCGTCGGCGTCCTTGCGGAACCAGTTGACGTAGAAGATCCGCGGCAGCTGGGCACCCTCGCGTTCGCCGGCCTTGATCCAGTGGGCGAGGTAGTCGGCCATGTTGTAGCCGCAGAAGGGCAGCATCGCCATCGGGTCAAAGCGCAGTTCACCGACGTTGCCGGCGGCCGCGGCGGTCTTCTCCGAGGACATCGTCGCGCCGAGGAAGACGCCGTGCTCCCAGTCGAAGGCCTCGTGGACCAGCGGCACGGTGGTCGCGCGGCGGCCGCCGAAGAGGAAGGCATCGATCGGCACGCCGGCCGGGTCTTCCCACTCGGGGGCGATCGTCGGGCACTGCGACGCCGGCGTGGTGAAGCGGGCGTTGGGGTGGGCCGACGGGGTCTCGGAATCCGGCGTCCACTCGTTGCCGTGCCAGTCGATCAGGTGCTCGGGGGCCTCGGAGGTCATCCCCTCCCACCAGACGTCGCCGTCGTCGGTTTTGGCGCAGTTGGTGAAGATCGAGTTGCTCTCGATCGTCCGCATCGCGTTCGGGTTGGTGCCCTCGCCGGTGCCCGGCGCGACGCCGAAGAAGCCGGCCTCGGGGTTGACCGCGTAGAGGCGGCCGTCGTCGCCGAACTTCATCCAGGCGATGTCGTCGCCGACCGTCTCGACCTTCCAGCCGGGCAGGGTCGGGATCAGCATCGCCAGGTTGGTCTTGCCGCAAGCCGAGGGGAAGGCGCCGGTGACGAACTTGACGCCGCCCTCGGGCGAGGTCAGCTTGAGGATCAGCATGTGCTCGGCGAGCCAGCCCTCGTCGCGGGCCATCGCCGAGGCTATCCGCAGCGCGAAGCACTTCTTGCCGAGCAGAGCGTTGCCGCCGTAGCCAGAGCCGAAGGACCAGATCTCGCGCGTCTCCGGGTAGTGGACGATGTACTTGTTGTCCTCGTTGCAGGGCCAGGAGACGTCTTCGATGCCTTCGACCAGCGGCATGCCGACCGAGTGCACGCAGGGCACGAACTCGCCGTCGGTGCCGAGCACCTCGAGCGCCGCGGCGCCCATGCGGGTCATGATCCGCATCGAGGTGGCGACGTAGGGCGAATCGGTCAGCTGCACGCCGATATGGGCGATCGGCGAGCCCAGCGGGCCCATCGAGAAGGGAACGACGTACATCGTGCGGCCGACCATGCAGCCCTGGAAGAGGCCGCTCAGGGTCTCGCGCATCGCGGCTGGGTCGCGCCAGTTGTTGGTCGGGCCGGCGTCGGCCTCGTCCTCGGAGCAGATGAAGGTCCGGTCCTCGACCCGGGCCACGTCGGCGGGGTCGGAGAGCGCCAGGTAGGAGTTGGGACGCTTGGCGTCGGAGAGGCGCTCGAAGGTGCCGGCGTCGATCAGGGTCTGGGCGAGGCGGTCGTACTCCTCAGCCGAGCCGTCGCACCAGTGGACGGAATCGGGCTGGGTCAATTCTGCGATCTCCCCGACCCAGTCGAGGAGCTGTGCGTGCGTGGTCGGCGCTTCGGCCGCGATGGTTTGGCTCATTCGCGGCACTTTATTCATTGGACCCGCGGATACCGATCACACTTATGTCCGCATCGCTGTTGCGAATCTTCAGCGTAACCGTCTGATCTTCGCCTTTCTGCACGTTTACGCTGCAAGTGAAGGTCGCACCTTTTTCAACCTTCTGATCAGACGGGCAATCGACGGAGGAGATCTTCTCTTTCAGCGAGTTCGAGAGGTTCGCTTCCAGCTGTTCCTCGGTCTTGGTCGTGTCGATCACCGTTTCGCCGCAGCCGGCAACGAGCAGTGCGATGGCTACCACGCCCAGCAGCGCGGAAAGGCTCCTCATGAGGGAAGTATCTCAATCCGAGCGGCGAGGCGGGCGGGTCCTGTCGCGGGGGGAGGGGGGCCTGCGGGCGGGCCACGGTCCGTCCTCGACCCCCCTCCCCCCGCGCCACCCGCCCGAAGGCCGTTTGGATAGGGTTCCCCGCCGCTGATGAGATTTTTCGAGTTCGAGGCGCGGAAGATTGTGGAGCTGGCCGGGATCCCGGTGACGAAGTACGGCTTCTGCACGACCGCCGATGAGGCCCGCAAGGTCGCCGAGGAAATCGGCGGCCCGGTCGTGATCAAGTCGCAGGTGCTGAGCGGCGGCCGGATGAAGGCCGGCGGCGTCAAGTTCGCCGACACGCCAGATGAGGCCGCCGAGCACGCCGAGGCGATCCTCAAGCTTGAGATCAACGGGCACATGCCGCGCGGCGTCCTGGTCGATCCGAAAGCCGAGATCAAGCAGGAGTACTACGCCGGCGTCGTCTGGGACGGCACGGCGAAGAAACCGCTGATGCTGTTCTCGGACATGGGCGGCATCGACATCGAGGAGGTCGCCGAGACCCACCCCGACCACGTCGGCCGCGGCCACGTCTCCAACCTGATGCCGATCCCCGACTTCGAGGCCAAGCAGGTGATCGCCGCGACCGGGGTCACCGGCTCGCAGCTCAACCGCGCGACGCCGGTGCTCGCCCGCCTCGCCCGCCTCTTCCGCGACAACGACATGACCCTGGCCGAGATCAACCCCCTCGCCGAGCTGACCGACGGCAGCTTCGTCGCCCTCGACGCCCATATGGAGATGGAGAACGAGGCGGTCGGCCGCCAGAAGGGCCTGCTGCGCAAGCGGCTCGAGATCGCCGAGGAGGACACCCGCGAGACCTATGAGCCCTCCGACTTCGAGCGCCACGTCGCCGCGATCGACGCCGCCGATCACCGCGGCGTGATCCAGGGCAAGGACCACGGCTTCGAGGGCAACCTCGGCCTCGTGATCGGTGCCGGCGGCGGCTCGCTGACTTTGACCGACGCCGTCCGCAGCCAGGGCGGCAAGCCCGCCAACTACTCCGAGATCGGCGGCAACCCCTCGGTCGCCAAGGCCTGCGGCCTGGCCAAGGAGGTGCTCGAAAAGGACGGCGTCGAGAAGATCGCCGTGATGATGTCGATCGTCTCCAACACCCGCGTCGACATCGTCGCCCGCGGCGTGATCAAGGCCTGCCTCGAGCTCGGCAAGGACCCCGGCGAGACGATCGCGATCTTCCGCATCCCGGGCGCTTGGGAGGAGGAGGGCTTCAAGATCCTCGAGCGCTACGGGGTCGAGACCTGCGACCGCTCGGTCTCCCTCTGGGAAGCCGCCGGCCGCGCCGTCGCCAAGATCCAGGGAGCCCCCGCATGAGCATCCTGCTGGACAAGGACACCACCTTCATCGTCCAGGGGATCACCGGCCGCGAGGCGGTCAACCTGACCCGCGAGTGCCTCGACTACGGCTCCAAGGTTGTCGGCGGCGTCACCCCCGGCCGCAAGGGCCGCGAGGTGCACGGCGTGCCGGTCTTCGACACCGTCGCCCAGGCGGTCGAGAACCACGGCGGCCCGATCGACGGCTCGGTCGTCACCGTCCCCCCCGCCTTCACCAAGGATGCGGTCTTCGAGGCGATCCTCAACGGGATCAAGCTGATCGTGATCGTCACCGAGCGCATCCCGCGCCGCGACGTCGCCCAGATGGTCGAGCTGGCCAACATGGAGGGTGCCCGCATCATCGGCCCCAACTGCCTCGGCCTGATCGTCCCCGAGGTCTGCAAGATGGGCGGCATCGGCGGCCCGGCCAAGGACGCGGCCAAGGCATACGCGCCCGGCCCGGTCGGCGTGATGAGCCGCTCCGGCGGCATGACTACGGAGATCTCTTCCTCGCTGACCCAGGCAGGCCTGGGCGTCTCCACCGCCGTCTCGATCGGCGGCGACGCGATCATCGGCTCGACCTACGCCGAGCTGATGCCCTACTTCGAGGCCGACGAGCAGACCAAGGCGATCGTGATCTACACCGAGCCCGGTGGCCGCATGGAGGCGCAGCTCTCCGAGTGGGTCGCCGAGCACAACTCGCGGCTGCCGATCATCGCCTTCATGGCCGGCAAGTTCATGGACGACGAGGAGATGAAGGGGATGAGCTTCGGCCACGCCGGCACGATCGTCGAGGGCAAGGAGGACACCGCGACCGAGAAGATCGCCCGCCTCGAAGCCGCCGGAATCCGCGTCGTCGAGCGGATCGACGAGATCCCCGACGCGGTCAAGCAGAAGCTGGGGGTAACGGCATGAGCGAGGCGCTGAACAAGGTCTTCATCGACGTCGAGGTCGACGCCTCGATCGCCAGCGACGCCGAGCTGGCCAAGAAGCTGGAGGAAGTCTGCCCGGTCGACATCTTCAAGGCGACCGACTCCGGGGTCGAAGTCGTCGCCGAGAACCTCGACGAGTGCGTCCTCTGCTACCTCTGCGTCGACGCCGCGCCGGAGAACACCGTGCGCGTCATCAAGCTGTACGAGCAGTAGCGACCAGGCCGCTGCCACCCACCGCCGCCAGCGCTTCCTCACGCAGGTGCTCGGGCAAGACGACCAGCGAGCGCAGCTCGTCGAGCAGCTCGCGGTCGCCGTCGATCTCAACGCCCTCCTCACCCGCCTCGCCGGCGACAAATGCGGCGATGATGCCGATCGGCGTGCCGGCCAGGCTGAGGTCGGCCTTGGCAGGAGCGCCGCGCGTTGCCTCGATCCAGCCGTCGGCGATGCGCAGCTCATAGGACTGACCGCCGCTGCGCAGGGCCAGCGTCGCGCGCAGGTCCGCGGGCGGGTGCAGGATCACCCGGATCGCGTTTGGTAGCGAGGATGGCGCCAGGTCGATCACGTCCTCGAGCTTCTGCAGTCCCATCCCCCAGCGGCTCAGCTCGATCATCGGCCCTTCGAGCCCGTGGCCGAGCTCGGTCAGCTCGTAGACCGTAGCCGGGCTGGGTGGATCGAGCTCGCGACGCTCGACGATGCCGTGCTGCTCGAGGTCGCGCAGGCGCTTGGTGAGGACATCGGTCGGGGCGCCGCCGACCGAGCGGGCCAGGGCCGAGAAGCGCAACGGCCCGAGCGAGAGCTCACGCACGATCAGCATCGTCCAGCGCTCGCCGATGCGATCAAGGGCACAGGCGAGGCTGCAGGACTGACCGTATTCGCGCGGCGTCATATAACAAGAATAACAGCGTAATTGGAAATTCAAAGTGGGCACTTTGAATTCTGGTACAGTCCGCCGCCGTGAACCGGATCGCGGACCTCACCTGGACTCGCCCCAAGCTCGTCCTCGCCGCCGTCGGCGTCTTCTTCTTGATCGCGGTCGCCTTCGGCCATGACGTCGAGCACCACCTCAAGGCGGCCGGCTTCACCGACCCCTCCTCGGAGAGCGAGCAGGGCAGCGGCCTGCTCAGCAACGCGCTCGGCTACGACCCCAATCCTGGCGTCGTCCTCGTCGTCCGTGCCCCCGATGGCGGGCCACTGAACCTGAAGAGCGCGACGCTGCGGCGGGAAGTCAACCAGCTCAGCGGCAAGGTGGCGCAGGTCAAGTACATCGGCCGCGTCGTCAACCCGCTGCAAGATCGTCGAGCCGGGGCACAGCTGATCGCCCGCGACGGCCGCTCGCTGGTGATCCTCGGCGATCTCGCCAACGGCGACGAGGAGAACGACGGCGGGATCGCCGCCGAAGGGGTCGAACCGCTGATCGCGGCCAGCAAGCTCAACGTCTCGATGGGCGGCTTCGCGCCCAGCTTCAACGAGGTCAACGACCAGACCAAGACCGACCTGACCAAGGCCGAGCTGATTGCCTTCCCCCTCCTCGCGCTGCTCCTCCTGGTGGTATTCCGGGGTGTCGTCGCCGCCGCGATCCCGCTGCTGATCGGGGTCGTCTCGATCGTCGGCACCCTCTTCGTGCTGCGGATCATGTCCGAGCTCGTCGACACCTCGGTCTTCGCGCTCAACATCGCCACCGGGCTCAGCCTCGGGCTGGCGGTCGACTACGCCCTTCTCATGGTCTCGCGATATCGCGAGGAGATCGCCGAGGGCGGCGCCACGCGTGAGGCGCACCGCAAAACCGTGCTCACCGCCGGCCGCACGGCGCTCTTCTCCGGCCTCACCGTCGGCGCCGCGATGGCGGCGCTGGTGATCCTGCCGCAGCGCTTCCTCTACTCAATCGCCGTCGCGGGCGCCTCGGTTGGAGTGCTTTCGGCGGTGCTGGCGATCCTCGTCGTCCCCTCGTTGCTAAGCCTTTTGGGAACACGGATCGACGCGCTCTCGATCCGCCGCGGCCCGGCCCTCTCCGATGAGTCCGGCGGTTGGTACCGGCTGGCGCGCGGCGTCATGCGCCACCCCGTCGGCGTCGCCCTGACCAGCTCCGCTCTGTTGCTCGCCGCGGCCGCGCCGCTGCTCTGGACCACCCTCACCGGCCCCAGCGCCGAAGCCGTCCCCCAGGGCAAGCCCTCGTATGAGACCAACAGCTACGTCGAAGCCCACTACCCGCGCGAGCTGATCGAGGCGGTCACGGTCACCGTCGATGGCGGCGTCGACAAGGCGGCGCTGGCAAGCTACCGAGGGCGGATCGAAGCGATCGGGGGCGTGGTCCACGGCGCCCCCTTCGTCCCCGCCTCCAATCAGGTCGCCTACGCCAACTTCGGCCTCGCGGGCCCGGCGCTCTCGGAGAGCTCGCAGGACACGGTCAAGGCGATCCGCGCCCTCAGCCCCCCATCCGGGGCGACGGTCCTGCTCTCCGGCAACACAGCCCGCTTCATCGACCAGAAGCAGAGCCTGATCGAACACCTTCCCCTGCTGGTCACGATCATCTGCGCCACCACCTTGATCCTGCTCTTCCTGCTCACCGGCTCGGTCATCCTGCCGCTGAAGACCCTGCTGATGAATGCGATGACCCTGGGAGCGACCCTTGGCATCCTCGTCCTCGCCTTCCAGGACGGCTGGCTCGACTGGCTCTTCGCCTACCGCGGGCCGACCGCGGTCGAGGTGACCAGCCTCGTCTTCCTCTTCGCCGTGATCTTCGGCCTCGCCACCGACTACGCGGTGCTGGTGATGGCGCGGATCAAGGAGCAGCACGACCTCGGCAAGTCGAATGAGGAGGCGGTCGCGATCGGCATCGCCCGCACCGGCCGCGTGATCACCGCCGCCGCGATCATGATCGCCGTCGTCTTCCTCGCTTTCGGCGTCAGCTCGGTCTTCTTCATGAAGCAGATCGCCCTCGGCATGGCAGTCGGCGTGATGCTCGACGCGACGATCGTCCGCGCCCTGCTCGTCCCCTCGCTTATGCGCCTGCTCGGCGAGTGGAACTGGTGGGCGCCAAAACCGCTGCGCCGGATCTACCTGCGCCTCGGCATCTCCGAGGCCTGAGGGCCCCACCCCACCCGGGTGTAACGCCTTCTACATCCATATCCCGGACAGCGCGTTGCACCGGCGACCGCGTGAGTTCGATCACATTACGCATATATAAATTTATATCTGGGTAACGTGTTCCTGGATGGCCTCCACTCCGACACGCTCGCGCCTCTCGAAGGCCGATCGCATGGAGCAGGCGCTGCTCGCTGCCCACGGTCTATTCGCCGAGCGCGGTTTCGCCGCGGTGACGATGGACGAGGTCGCCGCCGAAGTCGGCGTGACCAAGCCGCTGCTCTACAACTACTTCGGCAACAAGGAGCAGCTCTACATCGCCTGCATGAAGCGCTCCGGCGACGCCCTGGTGGCGATGATCCTCGAGACCGTCGGCGACGCCAGCAGTCCCAGCGAGGCGCTCAACGACGGCCTGCGCGCTTTCTTCGCCTTCCTCGACGCCGATCGCGCCGCCTGGGCGGTGCTCTTCGACGAGACCCTGCCCCACGTCGGCGAGCTCGCCGACCGGGTCGCCGAGTACCGCGGCCGCCTGATCGAGCTGGTCTCCGGATCGCTGCTGGCGCAGCTGCCGGCCAAGCAACGCACCGCGGCGCGGATCGAAGTCGAGGCCCTCTCCACCGCCCTGCTCGGCGCCGCCGAGGCGCTGGCGCGCTGGTGGCTGCGCAGCGAAGCAACCACCGCCGGTGAGGCGGCCGAGCTCTTGATCGCAACCGTCGAGCCGGGCCTGCGCCTGCGCTCCACCCCATCCGCCAAGTCCTCACGACCGAAACCGAAAGGTGAAAGCAGTTGACCGATAAGCCACGCCGCGTCGCCGTGATCGGCGGCAACCGGATCCCCTTCGCACGCTCCAACTCCGTCTACTCCCGCGCGTCGAACCAGGACATGCTCACCGCCGCCCTCGACGGCCTCGTCTCGCGCTACTCGCTCGAGGGCGAGGCGCTCGGTGAGGTCGCCGGCGGCGCCGTGCTCAAGCACTCGCGCGACCGCGACCTCACCCGCGAGAGCGTGCTCGGCACCCGCCTCGCTGCCGAGACGCCGGCCTACGACGTGCAGCAGGCCTGCGGCACCGGGCTGGAGACGACGATCCTGGTCGCCAACAAGATCGCCCTCGGGCAGATCGACGCCGGCATCGCCTGCGGCGCCGACACCACCTCCGACGCGCCGATCGGGCTCAACGAGGGCCTGCGCGAAGTCCTGCTCGACGCCAACCGCGAGAAGTCGACCTTCGGCCGGGTCAAGCAGCTGACCAGGGTCCGGCCCAGCCACGTCGTGCCGGCGATTCCCCGCAACGAGGAGCCGCGCACCGGCCTCTCGATGGGCGAGCACTGCGCGATCATGGCGGCGGAGTGGGAAGTCGGCCGCGAGGAGCAGGACGAGCTCGCGGTCAACAGCCACCACCACCTCGCCGCGGCCTACGAGCGCGGCTTCATGGACGACCTGGTCAGCTCCTACCTCGGCCTCGAGCGCGACCAGAACCTGCGCCCCGACTCCTCGACCGAGAAGCTGGCCAAGCTCGGCCCGGTCTTCGGTGGTCCCGAGGGCACGATGACCGCGGCCAACTCGACTCCGCTCTCCGACGGCGCCTCGGCGGTGCTGCTGGCCTCTGAGGAGTGGGCGAAGGAGCGCGACCTGCCGGTCCTCGCCTACTTCGTCGATGGCCAGACCGCTGCGGTCGACCACGTGCACAAGCGCGAGGGATTGCTGATGGCGCCGGCCTACGCGATGCCGCGCATGCTCGACCGCATGGGCAGCGGCCTCGGCGATTTCGACTTCTACGAGATCCACGAGGCCTTCGCCGCCCAGGTGCTCTGCACGTTGAAGGCCTGGGAGGACCCGTCCTTCTGCCGCGACCGCCTCGGCCGCTCCGAGCCGCTCGGCTCGATCGACCGTGAGCGGCTCAACGTCAACGGCGGCTCGCTTGCCGCCGGCCACCCCTTTGCCGCGACCGGCGGGCGCATCGTCGCCAGCCTCGCCAAGGCCCTGCACGAGCGGGGCTCTGGCCGCGGCCTGATCAGCATCTGCGCGGCCGGCGGCCAGGGCGTCGTCGCCGCGCTTGAAAGCACAGGAGAGAACAAGTGAGCGACCTCTACACGCAGGTAGTCAACTCGCCCCCGGGCCGGATGATCGCCGGCCGGGTCGGCTTGCCCCAACCGACGCAGCTAGAGCGCCACCAGCCCGGCGCGCCGGTCGTTTCCGGCGCCGTGCTCAGCGGCGGCGCCCCGCGCGGCCGGCTCGGCAAACGGATCGAGCAGGTGCTGGGCGATGCCGGCGCGGCCAAGCCCGAGACCTCGAGCTCCCCGGTCAAGGCGCTGGTCTTCGACGCCACCGGCATCGCCGACTCGACCGAGCTGGTCGAGCTGCAGCGCTTCTTCCACCCCAACGTGAAGCGGGTGCAGCGCTCCGGCCGCGTCGTCGTGCTCGGCACGCCCCCCGCTGGCCTGCCGCCTCGAGCGGCTACCGCGCAACGAGCCCTGGAGGGCTTCACTCGCTCGCTGGGCAAGGAGATCGGCCGCGGCATCGCCGTGCAGCTGGTCTACGTCGCCGAGGGCGCCGAGGAGGAGATCGACTCCACCCTGCGCTTTTTGCTCTCCCCTCGCTCCGCCTACGTCTCCGGTCAGGTGGTCGAGATCGGCAAGGCAGTGACGAATACGCCTGAGCTCGACTGGGAGCGACCGCTAGAGGGCAAGGTGGCGCTGGTCACCGGCGCCTCGCGCGGTATCGGCGAGGCGATCGCCACCACCCTGCACCGCGACGGCGCCGAGCTCGTCCTGCTCGACGTGCCGGCGCTCTCCGCCGACCTCAGCGCGGTCGCCGGGCGGCTCGGCGCCGAGACGATCGAGCTCGACATCACCGATCCCGACGCGCCGCTGCAGATCGCCGCGGCGATCCCCGACGGCGTCGACGTGATCGTCCACAACGCCGGCGTCACCCGCGATCGCACGATCGCCAAGATGCCGGAGGACCGCTGGAGCTCGCTGATGGAGATCAACCTCTCCAGCGAGGAGCGGATCAACGACGAGCTGCTCGAGCGCAAGCTGCTGCGGCCCAACGGCCGCATCGTCTGCGTCTCCTCGATGAGCGGCGTCGCCGGCAACTCCGGCCAGACCAACTACGCCACCTCGAAGGCCGGCGTGATCGGCATGGTCGAAGCGCTGGCGCCCGACCTGGCCAAGCTCGAGGCGACGATCAACGCGGTCGCCCCCGGCTTCATCGAGACCCAGATGACGGCGAAGATGCCGATCGCGATCCGCGAAGCGGGCCGGCGGATGAACAGCATGTCGCAGGGCGGCCTGCCGGTCGACGTCGCCGAGACGATCGCCTGGTTCGCCAGCCCGGCCTCGACCGGCGTCACCGGCAACACGGTCCGCGTCTGCGGCCAGAGCCTGCTGGGGGCCTGATGAGCGCCCGCACCCTCGAGAGCTCGCCCAGCATCCTGCCGCTCTACGCGCGGGCCGCGGCGCCGATGGTCCCGGGCGCCTCGCTGCTGCCCTTCATCCCGGGCGGCGGCAAGGAGATCCCCGAGATCGAGCTGACCCTGCCGCAGGTCCGCGCCGAGGCCGAGCGGGTCGCCGCCTACAACCGCGTCTGCGGCTTCGACCTGCGCGACCACCTGCCCCCCACCTACCCGCACGTGCTGGCCTTCCCGCTGCAGATGGCGGTGATGGCCGATGGCAGCTTCCCCTTCGGCGCGGTCGGCCTCGTTCACGTCGAGAACCAGATCATCCAGCACCGGCGCATCGGCCTCGACGAGGAGCTGACGATCAAGGTCAAGCCGACGAAGCTGGAGGAGCACCCGAAGGGCCGTACCTTCAGCTTGCAGACCAAGGTCAAGGCCGGCAACCGGATCGTCTGGGAGTCGACCAGCACGATGCTGCGCCGCGGCAGCGGCAACGGCTCTACTGCCAAGAGCCGCGCCGGCGAGGAGCTCGACCTCCCCGCCGGCGCCGAGTGGAAGCTCGGCGGCGACCTGGGGCGGCGCTACGCGGCCGTCTCGGGGGACCGCAACCCGATCCACATGCACGCCTGGACGGCGAAGCCGCTTGGCTTCCCACGGGCAATCGCGCACGGGATGTGGACCAAGGCGCGCTGCCTGGCGGCGCTAGAGAGCCGCCTGCCGGACGCCTTCCAGGTCGACGTGCGCTTCCGCAAGCCGATCCTGCTGCCCAGCCGGGTCGAGTTCGCAAGCAGTTCCGAGGGAGACGAAATCAAGTTTGCGGTGCGCGACGCAAAGCGCGGCACACCGCACCTCGACGGCTCGGTGAAGCCGCGCGAGGCCAAAGTCAACGACGGGAGGAAGTAGAGATGTCCACCGCAACTGAGGAGAAGGGCGTGGCCGAGCGCAGCATGGGCCTCGGCCTGCGCTGGCTCAACAAGCTGGCCGGCTCGGACCTGCTCGACCGCATCCGCATCCGCAAGCAGGTCGAGCGGGCGCTCTTCACCGGCACCAAGAACGGCTTCCGCTCGGCGACCGCCGCCGGGCGCACCTTCAAGGCCGCCCAGAACCTGACCGGGCCGGCCCGCCAGAAGCCGAGCAAGCCGCGGGCGATGTTCGACATCAGCCCCGACGACGAGCAGCAGATGCTGCAGGAAGGCGTGCGCGACTTCGCCGAGGCGAAGCTGCGGCCCGCTGCAAAGCAGGCCGACTTCGACAAGTCGACTCCGAGCGAGCTGCTCGAGCAGGCCAACGAGCTCGGCGTCAACATGCTCGGCGTCCCCGAGGAGCTCGGCGGGGTCATGCACGAGCAGGCCGCGGTAACCAGCGTCCTGATCGGCGAGGCCCTCGCCCACGGCGACATGGGCATCGCCTACGCGGCGCTCGCCCCCGGCGCCGTTGCCACCGCGATCGGCCACTGGGGCACGCCCGAGCAGGAGGCGACCTACCTGCCCTCTTTCACCGGCGAGGACACCCCGGCGGCGGCGCTGGCGATCCTCGAGCCGCGACCGCTGTTCGACCCGCTGAAGCTGGAGACGACAGCGGCCAAGAAGGGTGATGACTGGGTGCTGAGCGGAACCAAGTCGCTGCTCGCCCGGCCCACCGAGTGCGAGCTCTTCCTCGTCGCCGCCGAGGCCGAGGGCATCGGCCCGGCGCTCTTCGTGATCGAGTCCGGCACCGCCGGGCTCACGGTCGAGGAGGAGCCGGCGATGGGGCTGCGCCCCGCCGCCACCGGCCGCTTGCTGCTCGAGGACGTGACGCTGCCCGCCGACGCCCTGCTCGGCGAGGGCAAGCGCGAGGACTACGTCGAGTGCGTGCAGCGCGCCCGGCTCGCCTGGTGCGCTCTCGCCGTCGGCACCGCGCAGGCGACGCTCGACTACGTCAAGCAGTACGTCAACGAGCGCGTCGCCTTCGGCGAACCGATCTCCAATCGCCAGGGAGTTGCCTTCGCGGTCTCCGACATCGGCATTGAGAGCGAAGGCATGCGCCTCGCCACCTACCGCGGAGCCAGCCGCGCCGACCAAGGCCAAGACTTCGCTCGCGAGGCGGCGATGGCCCGCCGGCTCTGCGCCCAGAAGGGGATGCAGATCGGCTCCGAAGGAGTGCAGTTGCTCGGTGGCCACGGCTTCGTCAAGGAGCACCCGGTCGAGCGCTGGTACCGCGACCTCCGCGCAGCGGGCGTTATGGAGGGCGCCCTGCTCGTCTAGCGCCAAGCGCTGAGAGCTGAAAGGAACTGATGATCAATCTCGAGATACCCAAGAAGTTCAAGCCCCTCGCCAGCCAGGCGAACCAGGTCGCGACCGAGGTCTTCCGACCGATCTCGCGCAAGTACGACGAGGCCGAGCACTCCTATCCCAAGGAGCTCGACATGCTGGCCTCGCTGATCGACGGCATGAACGAGGGCTCCGACATCGGCGGCGCCGGTGCGGCCGGCGTGCGCCGCGAGTCAAACGGCGACGCCGAGGCGGGCAACCGCAACGGCTCCAACCTCTCCACCGTGCTCGGCATCATCGAGCTCTGCTGGGGCGACGTCGGCCTGCTGCTCTCGATGCCCCGCCAAGGCCTCGGCAACTCGGCGATCGCCTCGGTGGCGAGCGACGAGCAGCTGAAGCAATACGGCGGCAAGTGGGCGGCGATGGCGATCACCGAGCCCGAGGCGGGCTCCGACTCGGCCGCGATCCGCACCACGGCCGACCTCGACGGCGACGAGTACGTGCTCAACGGCGAGAAGATCTTCGTCACCTCGGGCGACCGCGCCGACCTGATCGTGGTCTGGGCCTCGCTCGACCGCAAAGTCGGGCGGGCGGCGATCAGGTCGTTCATCGTCGAGCGCGACAACCCGGGACTGAAGCTGGACCGGCTCGAGCACAAGCTCGGCATCCGGGCCTCGGACACCGCCAACTTCACCCTGCAGGATTGCCGGGTGCCGACGGAAGCGCTGCTGGGCGATCCAGAGGTCAAGTCCGATCCCAAGCAGGGCTTCGGCGGCGCCATGCAGACGTTCGACAACACGCGGCCGCTGGTCGCCGCGATGGCGGTCGGCGTTGCCCGCGCCTCGCTTGAGGAGACGCGCAAGCAGCTCGCCGAGGCGGGTGTCGAGATCGACTACGACACGCCGGCACTCTCGCAGTCGGCAGCCGCGGCTCGTTACCTCGAGATGGAGTCCGACTACGAGGCGTCGCTGCTGCTCACCCTGCAGGCGGCCTGGATGGCCGACAACGGCAAGCCAAACTCGCTGCAGGCCTCGATGGCCAAGGCGAAGGCGGGGCGCACTTGCGTCGACGTGGCGCTTGGTTGCGTCGAGCTGTGTGGGTCGATTGGGTATGGCGAGAACGAGTTGCTCGAGAAGTGGGCACGCGATGCCAAGATCCTCGACATTTTCGAGGGGACGCAGCAGATTCAACTGCTGATCGTGGCTCGACAGTTGCTGGGTAAGTCCTCTTCTGAACTCCGATAGGTAAGAGGGCCCGGGTGCCCCTCCCCAAAACGCGCGGCAGAGCCGCGCTTGAGTGTTTTGGGGAGGGGCACCCGGGCCCTTTCAGCTTCCCCAGTTCAGCGGGGGCTCTCGTAAGGCAGACTGCCGAGCCGTGAACTTCATTGAAGAGCTCGAGCGGTCTCCAGCGTCGCGGCTTGGAATCGTCGCTGTTGATGCTGAGGGAAATCGGCGGGACTGGTACTTCGGAGAATTGATTGCCCAGTCGGCGGGGCTTTCGGGAGCGTTTGCTGCTCGCGGCGTCAAGCGCGGGGATGTGGTGATGACTCTCGTTGGGAACCGGATCGAGTGGGTTCTCTCGTTGCTTGCCTGCTGGCGGATGGGGGCGGTGGCGCTGCCCTGCAGCACGATGTTGCGGCGGCAGGATTTGGCGTTGCGGGTGGCTGCGGCTGATCCGACGCTTTGTGTGGGCGAGGACTCGCTGTTGGCGGAATTGCCGGAGGGGGTGGCGACTATGACCATGGATGAGGTCGGGGCGGCGCTCGATGAGGATTTGCCGCAGGAGACGCCGGCGCCGGCTGAAGACATGGATGCTGAGGATCCGGCGTTGATCGTCTTTACCTCGGGAACTACCGGGGAGCCGCGGGGGGTGGTGCATGGATATCGCTACCTGCTCGGGCAGCAGGGGCAGGCCGAGCACTGGTTTGGGGCGCGCAAGAGGGAGCTGGCCTGGTGCACTACGGCTACCGGGTGGTCGAAGTCGGCTCGTAACGTCTTCCTGGCGCCCTGGCTAACCGGGGCGGCGGCGGTGATCCACGATGGGCGCTTCGACCCGGGCGAGCGGCTCGATTTCGTTGAGGCGCTTGGCGTCAACGTGCTTTGCCAGGCGCCGACCGAGTACCGGATGATCGCCAAGCGCACTGCTCTGCGCCCACTCCCGAAGCTGCGCCGCATGGTCTCGGCCGGGGAGCCGCTGGAGGCCGAGACAATCGCCGCCTGGCGCGCCGCGACCGGGCTAGAGACCGCGGATGGCTACGGCCAGACCGAGACCGGCCACGTCAGCGGCAACCACGTCGGCGTGCCGGTCCGCGAGGGCTCGATGGGCAAGCCGCTGCCGGGGCTGGACGTCCGCCTGGTCGAGGGCGAACTGCAGCTGCGCGCCGCCTCCTCCCCCACCTTCTTCTCGCGCTACCTCGATGGCGAGCGCTTCGAGGACGAGTGGTGGCCGACAGGAGACCTGATCCGCGAAGACGGGGACGGCTACCTCTTCTTCGAGGGCCGCGACGACGACATCATCCTCTCCGCCGGCTACCGGATCGGGCCTTTCGAGGTGGAGTCGGCACTGCTCTCCCACCCCGCGGTCGCCGAGGCCGCGGCTGTCGCCGCGCCGGACCCCGAGCGTGGAGCGGTGGTGCGAGCGATCGTCGTGCCCTACGGGCGCGAGCCGAGCGAGGAGCTGGCCCGCGAGCTGCAGGAGCACTGCAAGCGCGAGACCGCCCCCTACAAGTTCCCCCGCATCGTCGAGTTCGCCGCCGAGCTGCCGAAGACGAGCAGCGGCAAGGTCAAGCGGGCGCAGCTGCGTCAGGGGTAATCTGAGCGGGTGGCAGCCAGCAGCCAGTCAACCGACGCCGCAGCTGTGGGCCGCGCCTACTTCGAAGCGGTCGGCGAGCGTGACCTCGACGCGATGACCGCCTTCTACGAGCCAGGCGGCACCGGTGAGATCCACGGCTTGATCGAGCTGCATGTGCCGGGCTCCTACCGCGCCTGGTTCGGCGACCTCTTCGCGGCCTTCCCGGACTTCGAGCTGGAGATCGTCGAGGTGGTGGCCGAGGGGAACAAGGCGGTCGTCCGCTGGAGCGCGATCGGCACCTTCAACGGCTCGACCCGCTTCGAAGGGCTCGACCCCAACGGCGCTCGGGTCGAGATCCAGGGATGCGACGTGCTCACCATCCGCGACGGCCGCATCCAGCGCAATGACGCATACCTGAACGCCGCCGACCTCGCTCGCCAACTCGGCGCCCTACCTCCGGCCGGCTCGCCGGTCGAGCGGGCGATGACCGCCGCGCTCAACATCAAGACCCACTTCACCGACGCGATCCACCAGCGCGGCTAGCGGGTCGCGCGACGGGGTTAAAGCGCCTCGGCGACGTCGACCGGGCGCCCCAGGTGGTAGCCCTGGGCCATGTCGACGCCGTACTCGCGCAGCATCTGCGCCGTGACGTCGTCCTGCACGTACTCGGCGATCGTCGTCTTGCCGAGACCGCGGGCAATCTGCACGATCGCCTGGACGGTGAGCTGGTCGGCGTCGCTGTTGGGCATGTCGCGGATGAACGAGCCGTCGATCTTGATCAGGTCGAAGGGGATGCTCTTCAGGTAGTGGAAGGGCCCGAAGCCGGCGCCGTAGTCATCGATCGCGACCTGACAGCCAAACTCGGTGATGCGATCGGCAAAGCCGGCAGCAGCTTCGTAGTTGTGGACGGGCGCGGTCTCGGTGATCTCGAAGGTGCAGCGCGACGGATCGGCTCCGCCTTCGTCGAGCTGTCGCTCGATGTATTCCAGCACCGAAAGGTCGGCGACCGAGGCGCCGGAGAGGTTGACGTGCAGCGAGACCGGGTCACCGTCCTGCTCGCGCTGGGCGAGCAGCCCGAGTGCCTGCGCCACAACCCAACGGTCGAGCTCCTGGACCATGCCGGAGCGCTCGGCGGCCTCGATGAAAGAGGCGGCCGGCAGCAGCTCGCCGTTCTCGCCGGTCATCCGCAGCAGCAGCTCGTAGCGCTCGATCCCGCCCGAGGCGAGTGAGCGGATCGGCTGCGTGTGCAGGCTGAGCCGGTCCTGGGTGAGCGCGTCGCGAATCCGCGCGCTGGTCGTCTGCCGCCGCAGCTGCTGGCGCTGCGGCTCGGTCGGGTCCTGAAAGAGGGCGATCTGGTTGCGGCCTTCCTCCTTCGCCCGGTACATCGCCTGGTCGGCAGCGGCCAGGACCGCCTCGGCGCCGATCCCGCGCTCGCCGCCGAACATCGTGATGCCGACGCTGATCGTCGCCTGCTCCATGTCCAGCCCGGCGGCGGCGTTATCGGCCACCTGGGCACGCAGGTCCTCGCCCAACTGGAGAGCGCCGGCGGTATCGGACTGCGGCATCAGCACCGCGAACTCGTCGCCGGAGAGGCGGGCGACGATGTCAGTGGTGCGCACCCGCTCGCGCATGATCGCGGCGACGTGGCGGATCAGGTTGTCGCCGGCGTGATGACCCAGGCTGTCGTTGATTGCCTTGAGGCCGTCGATATCGATGATCATCACCGCGCCCTGGCCACCGTAGCGGCCAGTGAAGGAGACGTAGGTGTCCAGCTCGGCACGAAAGCGGCGGCGATCGAGCAGGCCGGTCAGCGAGTCGTGGTCGGCGATGTAGCGCAGCTCCGCCTCGGTTTTACGGGCCTGCGCCAGCGCCTCGTCGATGACCCTGCGGTCCTCGGGATCTAGCTTGGCGAGCACCGACTCAATCGCCGGATCGCCTTGGATTGGAGGATCTTCGCGGTTCAACTCAGTGAAGTTAGAACTTTCCGCGGCGGATCGGATCGCCTCGCAGGCGTGGGTAACCGTATTACGTACGAATTTCATCTACCTTCTGGTCCCGAATAGTTGTCCTGAAGGTGCCGCGGTCGTTTTCTATCCCTCCCGCAGCCGTTTTGAATCTCCGCGGGTAGTGTGGGCGCATGGCCAACCGCCTGGCGCAGGAGACCAGTCCTTACCTGCTCCAGCACCGCGAGAACCCGGTCGACTGGTACCCGTGGGGCGAGGAGGCGCTCGCGCTGGCCCGCGGCGAGGACCGTCCAATCCTGCTTTCGGTTGGCTACTCCGCCTGCCACTGGTGCCACGTGATGGCGCACGAGTCCTTCGAGGACCCCGAGACTGCCGCCTACATGAACGAGCACTTCGTCAACGTCAAGGTCGACCGCGAGGAGCGGCCCGACGTCGACGCCCTCTACATGGAGGCGGTGCAGACGATCAGCGGTCAGGGCGGCTGGCCGATGACGGTCTTCCTCGACCCCGCAGGAGTGCCTTTCTACGGCGGCACCTACTTCCCGCCGGATGAGGGCCGCGGCATGCCGAGCTTCCGCATGGTCATGGAAGCCGTGGTGGACGCCTTCGGGAGCAAGCGGGATGAAATCGAGCAGCGAGCACCGCAGATGCGCGCCCGGCTCGCCGCGATCGGCCAGGTCGAGCCCGCTGACTCGCCGCAGGCGGCGATGTTGGACGAGGCGATTGAGCGCCTGCACTTGGCCGCTGACCGGGCACGGGGGGGCTTCGGCGGCGCACCCAAGTTCCCGCCCGCCTCGGCAATCGAGCTCTTGCTCAGCCGCGGTGAGACGGAGATCCCCGAGCTGACCCTCGACGCGATGATGGCCGGCGGCATCTACGACCAGATCGGCGGTGGCTTCGCCCGCTACTCGGTCGACGCCGCTTGGCAGGTCCCCCACTTCGAGAAGATGCTCTACGACAACGCTCTGCTGGCCCGGGCCTACCTGCACGGTTGGCAGCGCCTCGGTCACGAGCGCTACCGGCGGGTCTGCGAGGAGACGCTCGATTGGGCGCTGCGCGAGATGCGCGGCCCCGAGGGCGGCTTCTTCTCGGCTCTCGACGCCGACTCCGAGGGCGAGGAGGGCCGCTTCTACATCTGGACCCCGGAGGAGATCCGCGCCGTGCTCAGCGATCCCGGGCCAGACAAAGGCAACTGCATCAACTTCTCCTCCCAGCAGATAGAGAAGTTGATGCAGCTCTACGGGGTCAGCGAGGGTGGGAACTTCGAGGGGCGGAACATCCTGCACCTCACCGGTGCCACCGAGCCAGAGGGGCTGGAACAGATGCGGCGAGCGCTCTACGAGGTGCGCGCGCAGCGCGTCTGGCCAGGGCTGGACGACAAGCGCCTCACCGCCTGGAACGCGCTGCTGATCGCCGCCTTTGCCGAGGCGGGCGCCGTGCTTGGGCGCGAGGATTACCTCGATGCGGCAGGCGCTTGTGCCGAGTTCGTCTGGCGCGACCTGCGCGACGGCGACGGAGCTTTGCTGCGCACCTACAAGGACGGCCGCGCTCACCTCAAGGCCTACCTGGAGGACCACGCCTTCTTGCTCGAGGCTCTGCTCACCCTCTACGAAGCGAGCTTCGAGACCACCTGGTTCGAACGCGCCCGCGAGCTCGCCGACACCCTGCTCGCCCGCTTTGCCGACAACGAGCGCGGCGGCTTCTTCTCCACCGCCGACGATCACGAATCGCTGATCGCCCGCCGCAAGGAGGTCGGCGACCACCCGATCCCCTCCGGCAACTCCGCCGCCGCCTTCGGCCTGCTGCGCCTCGCCGCCCTAACCGGCGAGCGCGCCTACGAACAAGCCGCCGAGGGCGTCTTCCGCCTCTTCTCCGACTCGGCCGGCAAACACCCCGAGGCCTTCGCCCACCTGCTCAGGGCAATCGACTTCCACCTCTCCCCGACCAAGGAGGTGGCGCTGGTCGGTGAGGACCTGAACGAGCTCGCCGCGGTTGTCCGTCGCGAGTTCCGACCCCACTTGGTGCTGGCAGGCGGCGCCGAGGGCAGCGCCACCCCGCCGCTACTGAGGGACCGCAGCGAAGTCGGCGGCAAGCCTGCCGCCTACGTCTGCGAACACTTCACCTGCCGCACCCCCGTCACCGACCCAAAGCTCCTCGACGAGCTTCTCTGAACGTTCCTCGCGCGCTCAGAGAACCGGCAGGAACTGTTCGATCTCAAACGGCGTCACCTGCACCCGGTACTCGTCCCACTCCTGCCGCTTGATCTCGACGAAGCGGCGGAAGGTGTGCTCGCCGAGCGTGCGCAGGACCAGCTCCGACTCCGCCGCCACCTCGATCGCCTCGCCCAGCGTCGCCGGCAGCTGCTCGATCCCTTGATGGGAGAGCTCCTCGGGCGAGAGGTGGTAGAGGTTCTGCTCCATCGGCTCGGGCAGCTCGTAGCCCTTCTCGATCCCTTCCAGGCCCGCCTGCAGCATGCCGGCGAAGCAGAGGTAGGGGTTGCAAGCGGGGTCGGGGCAGCGCAGCTCGACCCTGGTCGCGCTCTCCTTGCCGGGGTGGTAGAGCGGCACCCGGATCAGCGCCGAGCGGTTGCGCCGCGACCAGGCGAGGTAGACCGGCGCCTCGTAGCCGGGAACGAGCCGCTTGTAGGAGTTGACCCACTGGGCGAAGAGCGGTGAGATCTCGCGCGCGTGCTTGAGCTGGCCGGCGATGAAGGCCTTCGCCGTGGCCGAGAGGAAGAACTGGTCGTCGGGGTCGAAGAAGGCGTTCACCCCGTCCTTTTCAAGTGACTGGTGCACGTGCATGCCGGAGCCGTTCTCGCCGAAGAGCGGCTTGGGCATGAAGGTCGCGTGCCAGCCGTACTTCATCGCGTACTCCTTGACCACGATGCGGTAGGTCATGCAGTCGTCGGCCATCGCCAGCGCGTTCTTGTAGCGCATGTCGACCTCGTGCTGGGAGGGGCCGACCTCATGGTGGGTGTACTCGACGTGGATGCCCATCTTCTCCAGGGCGAGGACGGTGTCGCGACGCACGTCGGAGCCGGCATCGAGCGTGGTCAGGTCGAAGTAACCGCCCTCGTCGAGGACTTCCGGCACACCGCCCTCGGGTTTGGCCGAGCGGAAGTAGAAGAACTCGAGCTCGGGGCCGATGTTGAAGGCGTCGAAGCCCATCTCCTCGGCCCGTTTGAGCGCCCGCTTCATGATCCAGCGCGGGTCCCCCTCATACGGTTCGCCGCCGGGAACTTGGACGTCGCAGAACATTCGCGCCACCGCGTTCTCGCCCTCCGGCCGCCAGGGGATCAGGGCGAAGGTCGAGGGGTCTGGCATGGCGATCATGTCGGACTCCTCGATCGGGTTGAAGCCGGTGATCGAGGAGCCATCGAAGCCCATGCCGCCCTCGAAGGCGTCCTCGAGCTCGGAGGCGTTGATCGAGAAGCTCTTCAGCTGGCCCAGCACATCGGTGAACCAGAGCCGGACGAAGCGGACGTCAGCCTCCTTGACCAGCTCGATGACGTCAGCGGCACTCTTCGGTTGATCTGCCATGTTCGGGGTCCTCCTGGGCTCGCGCTTGTCCGCTTCGAGCGCGCAACGATAGGCCAAAGCCCCGTCGCGAACCGGCCCGCGTCACGAGGCAGTGAACCGCTTGGGTAGAAGCGCACGTATGCGGGTAGAGAGCGGTTGCTTTCAGGCGGCTTGCAGGGCGACATAAAACCAGGTATAACTTACGAGACGTAAGTAGACGGCTGAAAGTAAAGTAAAGGCCAATTAAAGGCTCTGTAAAGCGGAATTCCCCCAAGCAGAGTCGGAGGCGGATGCCCAGTGACAGTTAAAACAGATGTCAGCAGGTTCCAGATCCACGACGAGTTGACGGCACCTGACGAGAGCGCCCCCCTGATCAAAACGATCCAGGCCACGGGTGGCGCAGTTACGAAGTTCGTCGGTGTCCTCGCAGGGGCGCCGGCGGTTCTGCGTGCCTACACGCGGATGCGCTCGGAGCTTCGCGGCGGTGTCCTGCCGCGGGCGACACGAGAGCGGATCGCCCTCGCCGTTGCCGAGTATCGCGACGACACCTACAGCATCGCCCAACACGCCAAGTCGGCGCGCAGCGCCGGCCTCGGCCTGGACGAGGTCTCAAGAGCCCGCAGCTTCAACTCGAGCGACCCCAAAGAGGCGGCCCTACTCGAATACCTGCACGGTGCCCTAGAGGCCAACAGCCACCCCCCGCTCCACCTCCACGAGGAGGCGCGTGAGATCGGCTGGACCGATGAGGAGCTGCTCGAGGCGGTTGCGCACCTGGTGCTCAACGAGTTCCAGAGCCTGATCGCCGGTGCCGCTGAGCTCCCGAAAGACCAAAGCGGTCCTCGGGTCCTCCCCTCAGTGGCGTAGTAGAGAGGCCGGGAATTTCCCGGCCTCTCTTTTTTGGCCTAGTCCTCTACGACGGTGGCCGTGTACAGCAAACGGGCCGTTGCGTAGCGGCAGCCGTATTCGGCGCGGGTGCCGACCTTTTCCTGCGGTTCGCCCTGGCGGACGTCGGTCGAGTTGACGCACTTGCCGACTTCGCGGCTGGCGCGCCAGGCGTCGGTTGAGGGCTGGCCTTGGGCGAAGGCGGGAGCCCAGGTGGGGACGGTAATGCCGATGATGTCGCCCGCTTTGACGCGCAGTGAGGCGCCGAATTTGACCGTCTGGCCTAGGTAGGGGCTGAGCACGTGAACGGAGCCTTGGGCGCGGAGGGCATAGCGGGGCGGGTTGGTGCCGGCGACCCGGCGCAGGATCGCGAGGCGTGCCTCCGGAGGCGTGCCGAAGAAGCCGTTGAAGAACGAGCGCTGGCTGCTGGTCGGCTGCGAGAGGGTCAGGGTCCAGGACTTGATCCTGCCGTCCTTGCGGACGCGGAAGGGAAGTTCGCCCTGGCTGGTGCTGACTTGGAAGCCGGTGACGCTGCCGATCGCCTGGCAGGGCGACTCGGGGCAAGAAGGATCGGGCATGGTTGCCGTTTCGCCGAGCACCACCGTGGTCTGAGCGGTTTCGCTTTCACCCGTTGCCGCACCGGCGCTGCTGGCGAAAACGACGAGGAGCATCAGCAGCCCGGCGTAGACAGCTGCCTGCAAAGACCTCGACATACAAAAGCTCCTCTCGTTGGAAACCTGCCCGTTCCGGGGCAGATTTACCATCAAACCGAGAAATCCTGCTTAGTCGCGCTAGCCGGAGGAGCCGACGGCGACGGCGTAGCGAACCTGCCCTACGCCTTCGAAGTCGAGCGCGAGGCGGGCACCGTTGGTGAGGTCGAAGTCGTTGCCCGGCGTGTAGGGGCCGCGGTCGATCACCGTGGTGACCAGGGAGTGGCCGTGGTAGTTGATCTTGACCGTGGTTCCACAGGGCAAGGTGCGGTGGGCGACGCCGATCGTGCCCGGCCGCAGTGTCTGGCCGCAGGCGGTGCCGTTGCCGTAGAGGCCCGGTCCGTACCAGGTGGCGCCGGCTGAGCGCATCGGGGCGCTGAAGGTCAAGCCCGCGCCGCCGGAAGTGCTCGCTTCTCCAGTCGGCGCGGTCGGCGCGCCGGCACCGCCGGTCTGCGCCTCGGCGGCCAGGGGCGCCAGAGCCAGGGAGAGCAGCGCCGTCGCCAGGGATATACGGCGCAGCCGTCGGCCTAGGTGCGCGCGCGCAGCGTGCCCATGCCGTGAATGATCTTTCCGCCCATGGCGGTTGCTACCTGTCTTCATTAGCTCTTTACGACGCTTACGGGGTTAGCTGACGGGCTCGCGCTGAAAGAGCTGCGCTACGTGGCAGATGCCGACGATTCGCCCCAACAATTGGGTCCCCCGCTCTTCGCGATATGTAGGCGAAGATTCAGCGGAAGTTGGCGGAAGATTAGCAAACGCTAAGACGGAAACCTCGCCAGGCATGGAAAAGGCCCTCTTTCGAGGGCCTTTTCGTTAGCGGGCCTATAAGCCGGATCCTGTCGTGAGCGGCTATCTGTCTCACCGGGACCGAAATCCCGGGGGCCGCCGAAGCGGCCTGCGGCCTACCTGGACCTCGCCGGGCAGGGTCGACGGTCCTGCTTGGCCTTGCACCGGGCGGGGTTTGCCTGGCCGCCGCGTCACCGCGACGCCGGTGCGCTCTTACCGCACCATTTCACCTTTGCCTGTTCGCGACTCACGTGTGGTCGCGCCATCGGCCGTGTATTTCTGTGGCACTGTCCCGCGGGTTTCCCCGGGTGGGCGTTACCCACCGCCTTGCCCTTTGGTGTCCGGACTTTCCTCGAGGGGTTTTCTCTCCCCCCGCAGTCGCTCGGCCCGCTCCGCGAGGGTAGCGCTGGATCGGGCTCGCGACAAATGCATCGAATACCCTGGCTGGCGATGCCCGTTGCCGTCGTCACCGGAGCAGGCGGTGGCCTGGGCCGCGCCATCGCCCTCGAGCTGGGCGCTCATGGCTTCCTCGTTCACGTCACCGACATCAATCCAGACGCCGCGGCGCGCACCGCAAGTGCAATCGGCACCGGCGCGCGCTCGGGGGCACTAGACGTTCGCGACGAGGCGGCCTGCCGGGCGCTTGCCGCCGAAGCCGCAGCGCGCGGTGGCACGCTCGATGTCTGGGTCAACAACGCCGGCGTGCTCGCGACCGGCCTCTCCTGGGAGCAGGACGAGGGAACCCGGCGGGCGATGCTCGAGATCAACGCGCTGGGAACGATGAACGGGACCGTCGCTGCTCTGGAGCCGATGATCGCCGCTGGCCGCGGCCACGTGATCAACGTCGTCTCACTGGCGGGCATCGTCGCCGCGCCGGGCGAGGTCAACTACGCGGCCAGCAAGCACGCGGCGATGGCCTTCACCCTCGGCACGCTCTTCGACTTGCGCCGCGCCGGGATCCAGGGAATCGATCTCTCCGCCGTCTGCCCCGACGGCATCTGGACGCCGATGCTCGAGGACAAGCTCGACGACCCCGACGCCGCCGGCTCCTTCTCAGGCCACCTGCTGACGCCGGAGCAGGTCGCGCGGGAGGTCGGCAAGCTGACCGAGCACCCTCGGCCGATCCTCGTCCTGCCCCGCTGGCGCGGCCCCCTGCTGCGCCTCTTCGACCTCTCCCCCCGCCTCGCCCTGCGCCTGCTGCCCTGGGTGATGCGCGACGCCAGGCGCAAACAGCGTCGCTATAAGAAGCTGATTCAGGCTGGCAAGTGGCCTAAGTAGGGTGCCGCGCTGACGGCGTCCGGCCAGCTTTAGACCTTGCGGAAGACCCCTACGACCTTGCCGAGGACCGTGGCCTCGGTAGTGCGGATCGGCTCCATCGTCTCGTTCTCGGGCTGCAAGCGGATGTGGTCGCTTTCGCGGAAGAAACGCTTGACCGTCGCCTCCTCGCCGATCAGGGCGACGACGATCTCGCCGTTGGTCGCGTCGTCAGCCGGGCGCACTACGACGTAGTCGCCCTCGAAGATGCCGGCTTCGACCATCGATTCACCGCGCACGTTGAGGATGTAGTCGCCGTCCTCGCCGCCGATCACGTCGGGCACTTCGATGTATTCCTCGACGTTCTCTTCGGCGACGATCGGCTCGCCGGCGGCAACCTGGCCGACCAGCGGTAGCCCGTTGCCGGGCATGATCGTCTTCTTCGCCTTGTCGAAGAGCAGCTCGATCGCCCGCGGCTTCGAGGGGTCGCGTTTGAGCAAGCCGATTTTCTCCAAGTTGGCGAGGTGCGCGTGCACGGTCGAGGACGAGTGCAGGCCGACGGCTTTGCCGATCTCCCGCACAGTCGGGGGATAGCCCGTCTTTGCCGCATAACGACGGATGAAGTCGAAGATCTCTTTCTGCCGTTTGGTCAGATCCAGCTCCACGCCTAACTCCCCTCCTCAACTTGCCGGGTATCGAGTCGCTCGAACACTTGTTCGCAACTGTACCGCCCCGCCCGGATGCCCGCAACCAAAAGCCCCGGAATCCTCAAACATCTAGAATCGTCGCCCCTCGAGCGGCTGTGGCGGAACTGGTAGACGCGCAAGGTTGAGGGCCTTGTGGGTGGAAACACCCGTGATGGTTCGACTCCATTCAGCCGCATAACGAACCGCCTGCAAATGGCGTGTTTCCAAAAGCTGGGCGTCGGAGGGGGTCTCCCCTCCGACCCTCCCCAGCGGTCCATTTAAGGTCCATTGCGTCAGCGACCGGACTGCTTTCCGATCGCCGCTGCCTCGGAGCCGGCTGTGGGACAGGGCGCGCAAGTTCGCCGGTTTTGCGCGCGCCAGAGCTGTGGGACCGGGACAGGTCCAAGCTCTCGGGCCTGCTCGTGGGGCGCGACAGCGCAAGGCCCCCGCTGGGGTCGATCGCCGGCGCGACGGGCATGACGGTCGGCCAGATCCGCCAGTTCACCGGCGGCATGGCCCACGTTCAGGACATCTGGGGGCGGCGGGGTCGGCTCCTAGTCGCCTTCCGGCTCACTCGCCGACCGATCCGTCCACTCGTCGTCCCCCTTTAGGGACGAGTAGGTGGAACTCCGGTGTCGGTGCCTTAGGTCTCGCTCCGCATTCATCCGGCGCTTGAACCTCCGTGCATGCCGGGTACCCGAGTGTCGTCGGCCACCGCCTGCCGACAGAACGCCATCGATCCTCTCAGAGGAGGTCGGCGAATTCCAGATTGCCGCGGGCCACTAGCACGTTGACCAAGTCACGGGCTTTGGACAAGCCCTCGCCCCCACTGGCGAGCCCCTCCCGCAAGATCGCCTCGATCCGCTCTCGGGATCCGAGAACGAACCAGTCTCGGGCGCCACCCTCGACCATGAGACGCAGGATCTCGATCCGTCCGACCACGTTCACGCCGCCCAACTGAGCTAGTTGCTCGACCACCACATGGTCTGGGTGTGGGCGACATCCAGCCTCGAGGGCTCGGCGCAGAAAGTCCAGCGACCACTCGGTGTCGAACCCGCCGGAAGAGAACCACCAGGCAAATCCGGCCAACTCGTCGGTGGAACCACTTTCCAGCGCCCCCAAGCGATGCTCCACGAGCGCCCTGAGCCGTGCTTCTACCTCCTCGCTCAACGGGATCAGGGTCTCCATGCTGGTGCCAAGGATCGAGACGAGTTCCGCGCGACGCTCGACCGACGCCTTCTCATAGAACCGGTCGAGCAAGGTGCCCGCGTCAAAGTCGACCAACCCCCATAGGTAGTACGACGCCAGATGGCCGACTAGATGCTCATCGGGATCATTGAGTCGTTCCTCTGGCTTCTCAGGGCTGATCTCATGAATCGCGCGGCAATAACGCGCACCCAGGACGTCAAGCAGCTTCTCGTGAGGGTTCTGGCGCATCACAAAGCTCTCCCAAGCCGCCCGCCAGAGCGGCTCATCATCGACCGGAAAGATCTCCGGCACCCGCGCCACGGCCCAACCTTCATCGCAATACATCAGCCTCCCGAATGACCAACCAAAGACTGATCGCACGGCTCGCGAGGACTCAACCTCGGGATTGAGAAATTTCTCGAGCAGCGAGACCGTAGCTGCGTCGAGCCCCTCCTTGCCAGTCGGATCTGCTTCGCGGTTCCGCGCTGCCAGAGCAATGAAGACTCTGATGGCAGTACAGCGAAAGGAACCGAGGGCCAGCGATTCTGGCTCTCGGCCGTCTTCCTCCTTGTCAGCAAGCGAGTCGTCCGGACGCGCCGCGAAGTCCTTTGCGATCTCAAAGGCGACACCGAATAGATCGGGATCGATCCCGATAGCCCTATCGGTACGGAGGCCATCAAGAATCAGCTTCAGGCCCTGCTGCCAGCTCCACGACCATCCTGGGTCGGCGTCAGTCGGAAGCTGGTCCTCCTGCGCGGGCTCCTTGGGCCGCTCGCCGATTACTGCAACCAACTCGAGGACCGGAGCCCAGGCAAAATCGTGGCCGGCCTCGAGCGCGCCTTCCAAGCCACTGAGCAAGGCCCTGACATAGGTGGGATCCACGTCGGCGAAGATCGGCGCCGCTTCTGCAAAGGAGGACGGCTCCTCCTTGATCAACTCCGCGATCACAGTTGCGAGACCGTCAGGACTAGGGGAATCGAATCCGTCTTCAGGCTCCCAAGCTTGCAAGAAATCGACGAGCCCCTCAACCCCCATTCCTCGTATCTCCTCCACAGACAAAGGCGAACGAGAGCCGACCATCCGGAAGGGCGGACCAGCGATCTCCTCCAGATCGACCTGGCCGAACTCCTCTTCAAGCTCCGCTCGCCTTGATGTCCAGCGCTCGGAGAGCTGATCGCCAAGTGCGGTCAACATGACTTGCTGCCAGAGGCGCTGTCGCTCGGGGTGTCCCGCGTGCAGTCGAGCCTCATCGATCCACTTGAGCAACTGAGCTCGGCTTGCAGCGGAGAGCTGTGGGAACCCCGCCTGCGCGAGTCTCACATACTCGTGGCGGTAAGCGCCGCCCTCAAGGAGCTCGCGATCGAGTAGGTGCGCTTGCGCCTCATCGCTGGAGGCATATCGGCTGAGGAGGTCCGTCGCGATGCGGCGGGTGATCTCCAGCTGGGGCCGCTCTAGCGTAGCCACGACATCACCGATATCCGTGCCCGCTCCCGCCAACGATGCTGCCGCATCCCGAACTCCGCTGACCAGGTGATCCCGGTCATCTCGCATGCGGTCGCTGCGGATGTCAGGACGCCAGATCTGCGAGTAGCTCAAGCCGCGGCCACCCTCGCCCCTCGCCTGCTCGACCAACAGGTCGACCAGAAGCTCGAAACCGACGATGCCGACGACGGGAAAGATCCTCTCGACAAGCCAAACCACTTCTTCTCCGTCAACTGAGGTCAAGCCATGCTCGCCCTCCGTCGTCACGAGGGGCCACACCATCGAAAGGCCCTCCTCGACCGCGCCTCCGGCAACGAATCGGACGATGAGATCGCGGGCCTTCGCCGGCAGCCCCCAATGAACTGAGCCCGCCAACCACTTCGCGATTCGTGGAGCGAGCGCGACCGCGTCGCTGCTCTGCATGCTCATCGCGGCCTCGACAAAGGATTCGTGGGCCTCGGGATTGTCCGTGTCGAGGTCCAAGCAGATCTCAATCACATCCTTAGGTACCTCAGATGCGACCCGAGCAAGGAAGCGACCTGGCGGCCATCGCGGATACGCGTACATGCCCTCCTCATTGGCGGCCAGCGGCGGTGGCGCACTGAACGCACCGTCCCTGCTGAGAGGCCCGAGCCACTCAGCCCCCGCCAAAGCGTAGAACCGATCCAGGGCGACGGTTGAGTGCAGCATCGCGTTCCGAAATGCCCTGATGTCGGGCTCTCCATTCGCGAGTTGTTCAATTCGCGGCAGGTTCTCCGCGTAGTTCGCCTCAATCCGCAGCGTCACCGCGTGGATAACCGTTTCTCCCAGTTCCCAGTGTTCCTCGAACGCTCGATCAACTGGTCGAGGTGCAACGAGATCTCGACGGTGCGCGAGTTCGGCAAGCTTCCGCGAGAAGGCTTGCCACGACTGCCGCAGCGAGTCGTCAACAGGAACGCGTAGCGCATCGCAAATGGCACCGATCATCTTGGCCTGCCGGTCCGCGGTGTCCTTCTCCGGCCAATCCTCAGACGCAACCATCGGCTCAAGGGCACCAATGAGACCTCCGTTCAACTCGCGGAGCAAATGACTAACCAAATGGGTCTGTGATTCAAGCGGTGGCTCCTTCGCCATGAGACTGCAGGCGTCCGCGAAGTAGCTCTCGGGCGCACCTCCGACCAGCCGCAATCGACGGAGGATCTCGCGCTGCCGGGCACTTCTCGGTACGGGATCGGTCGTCACCGCCAGGGTTGTAGCGATCAGTTCGGAGCTAGCCTTCGTTCACCCAAGTGCCGGTTCCAAAACTAGGACGACCTCGCCACCCTCCAACTCGCTCCAAGAGCTCACTAAGGTGGTCGCGCGCCAGAATCGACAACCTGCAGTGGTTAGACCTACTCGTCACCAGCGCAATGCCAGAGCAAGCAACCCAACTCGGCCGCCTTCGCGGCCCGAAAGATGGCGGCCGACGCTACCGACCGATCCAAGTGGACTTTGACACCCGAAATGTGGTCTTGGACGTTGAGATTCAAGAGGAGTGGGATTTCGAGATCAAGACCATGTGGGAGGAGGGCAAGGCTGGTGTTCGCCAAGAACTACTGGCGGAGCTCGGCCTCATTAACGGGGATGCCAAGCTGGACAACTACCGAGCTATGGGCCCCGCACCATGGTCCGTCGTATTCGAACACTCAGCCCTACTACGACAGGTGCGAAGCAGCTTCGCCCACGGCGATTTCTACCCGGCCCTTGTTGGAACTTGTGCCCTCGGAGAGCGTCTTCTCCATCAGCTGGTGCTCGCTCTCCGCGAGGACTTCGTCAACCATCCCGCTACGACGAGGCGGGTTCGCGCGGGAACCCTGGGTAACGAGTGGGGGGCTCTGATCAGCGTTCTTGAGGGGTGGGGCATTCTCGACGAGCAGGTTGCTGGCATCTATCGCGAGCTTGAGAACCGCCGCCACGCAGCCGTTCATTTTGACCCCACGGCGAGAGCGGGACGCGATTCCGCGCTGGCCGCGCTCTTGGCTCTCCAAAAAATCGTCGAGCATGTCTTCGAGCCCCACGGCGGACCGCCCCGCTATATCGCCAACATCGACGGAGCTTCCTACATTGCATTTGAGGCGGAGCGAGAATCGCTGATCCAGCGCATCTTTATCCCTAACTGCGCGCTGGTCAGTCCCGCTCACCGGCTGGAGGCGGACGATTCTGTCCCGGGCGGATGGAGAATTTACGACGACCCTGACTACCCTCGCGAATCACTTACGGACGAGCAGTTTGCAGAGCTTCTGCGCGGTACCCCGGCCGAGCAGGATGCAACTACCGGCGGCTGAGATTAGCTGCGGCGAAACCCAGCTAGGCAACGCCCGATAACCCCATCTTATGAAACCGGGGCAGCGTTGGTCCGGAATGAAAATCTAAGGCTCGTGAGTCCGCCGGCGCATCGCTTCGAAAACCGGGCGCAAACGAGAAAGGGCGGCTCGATGATGACGGTCAGCCGCAGACTTACCCCAGCCGACTCTGCGACCGGCCGCTCGACATGACATTCCCTCTACATACATGAGCTCGATCAGCCTTCGCTCGGTCGGTGGAAGGAGGCGAAGAGCGACCTTGACTGTTTCGTAGCCGGACAATTCCATCGTCTCGTCCTCCGGCGTTGGAGCGTCGCTCGCGAGGCTGAAGAAAGCATCGATTGATGCTGCTCGTGGACGACGTTTTTCCTGGTCGAGCAAGCTAGCCGTCCGCCACCACGCGCCATTGATCAACCAACCCACCGGTTTCAGGATCTTGTCTTCTTCTGCGATCGCTCGCGAGAGCTCGAGGAGCGCTTGGCCGAAAAGGTCATCGGCGTGTCGCTCAATGAACGTCGGAGAAAGTCCTCGCCGCCGTAGACGAAGGAGAAAGCCTCGCCGCGCCTCATCGATATCGAACCGATCAAATGGATCAACGCCGTCTCGGTGCAAATTAGGCCCCTAGGCAAGTCCCAGGTTTCTCAAATTCGGTCACCCCGAAGAATGGGCGCCAACCGCCCAAGAGCGCGGTGATGATTGCGGTTCGCTTTGGATGAAGCCCACCCCAGAGCTCTGGCGGCCGCGCGACAAGACATTCCTTTGAAATAGATCAGTTCAATGATTTCTCGTTCTGGCAACCGGAGCGAAGAAACCGCATCACTGAGAGAGCGGCGCCACTCCTCCTCCAGCAACTCCTCCTCCGGAGTCCAACCACCGCTTCTGAGCGATCCGATCCGATTCTCGGAGATCATCGAAGGGGCTCGTCTCTGCTTGTCCAAGAGGTGCTTTGTCCGCTGTAAAGCACAGTGCACCAGCCAACCCGGCGGGCTACGGATCTCGATTCCTCTGGCAAGAACTCGGGATAGTTCCAGTTGCGCCTCTCCGAACATGTCCACGCCGTCGTTACGAATGAACTGCCAGGAGAATCCTTTCCAGTGCAGCCATCGACGGAAGCCTTGCCAAGCTTCCGCGAGTTCAGCCGCGCTGACTTCTTCTCCCAGCTTCATGTCCGCCTAGGGTGTGCATATCTACAAACTAGATCGCAGGGAGTGATTGCAAATGAAGGAAAATCTCCTCGATGCTGGCAACCGCGCTGCCCTCCAGGGCTTGATTACCGTAGCAAGCGCTTTGGGCATTGGCGCCCTGTTTTCCCAATACTTCTTCCGCCGCCGGGGGGCTCGAGACCTCGATGTGGGCTTTACCGTTTTCGAAGTCGTCGCCGTGGCGACGATCCTCACTGCGTCTGGATTGTCGGCTTTCGCCAGCCTTCTGTTTCTTCACTCGGGCAAGGAGATCAACGACTTGCAGTTCGCGCAAGCATCTGCACCACTAGTCGTCGCGATCATCTTGCTTCTGCTGCTCAGCGCAATGGCGAGGTTTTCGAACTTGCCTGGCGGCATTGGGGGGCACCTTCCTACATTTGGAGTGACCGCGTGGGTCGGTGCCGTGCTGGCAATAGCTGCATCTCGCCCGGCTCCCGAGCCCGGGTCCTTGGTCGTCATCGTCGTCGTGATCCTGGCCATAGGGGCGGGCGTTGCTTGGTCTTTCATGCGGATCGAGCGTTTTGGCATGAACGGCAGTCAAAAGAGCATGCGACGACGAATGACAATTCTCTCTGCGCGCGGCTATCGGCCAAAGGAGATGACCCTGAGACCGGCCGTACCGCAGCCTCGGGTCGGGGATCCGAACTTGGGGCTGGTCTGCTGGTCGAAGAAAAAAAGGATCTATCTGGACCAGCCGGGTTGTCTTCGCCTGCGCAATGAAGTGCACGAGAGATGGACTGGACTCGCGAATGGCGAGACCCTGGCCCCTGTTGGGGAAGTTGTCCTCACCGAGATCGACACCAAGACCACAGTCCTACCTTGGCCACCCAAGTTCCAGATGGTCATCAAAACCCACAAGCAAGGAAGCCCCGATATCGAGTCGCACACTCTCCCAGTCAACAGCGAAGGCCTCTTCGAGCTCACGGAACTGGACATCGTCTCTGAGCCAGCATCTTTTTAGGCGACCATCTCGCTCAGCAAACGCGACAGCTCTTCGCGGACAGTTTTATCGGTACCCTGGGTAACCTCAGATGACCTGAGAACACTGAATGGAACTGAGATCACCTGGAAGACCGAGGTTGAGGGCCTTGTGTCCCTAACGGGACGTGATGGTTCGACTCCATTCAGCCGCACTCGGAAGCCCCCGTGTATCGGGGGTTTCGCGTTGTAGAGGGTCGAGTTGGTGCCCCACGCCCGGCCGGCTAGTCACGGGGGACGTGCATGGCGAACCAGATCAGGAGTACAAGCAGCACCACGAGGATCGACATCACAAGGACGATCGATACGAACCAGTAAAGACGGCGAGAGTCGGGTCGGGTCTCGTCTGGGTGCGCCACGACTACGGGACTCCGAGGTAACCGGATTCGGGTGCATCGGCCGGCAGCTTTTCATAGTGAACGACAGTCGTGGTCTTGTCCGTGGTCCGGCCGATGTTGAGGCCGATACCGAACCCGACGAGTGCCGCAGCGACTATGGCTATAGGAAGCCAGATAATTCGCTCCAAGTCTTGAAGCTTAAGCCAGTTCCGCAATAACTACATGCACGTACAAAAGCGGCCCCGGCCGTTTGACCGGGGCCGCTTGTGGTCGACCTCGCTAGCCCTGCGCCGGAGCGGGCTCGGGCTCACGCGCCTGCGGCAACCACCGCAGGCCGCGGGGCAGGTACCAGTTGCGCTCGCCGAGGAGCTTCATTGCTGCGGGCAGGAGGACGCCGCGGACGATGGTGGCGTCTAGGAGGACGGCGACTGCGAGGCCGACGCCCATCTCCTTCATGTCGATGATGCTGAGGGTGGCGAAGATCGAGAAGACCGCCACCATCACTACTGCGGCGCTGGTTACCGTGCCCGCCGTGGCGGAGATGCCCTGGCGGACCGCCTCGTCCGTGCTCAGGCCTCGGTCGACTCCCTCGCGGACGCGGCTGAGGATCAGCACGTGGTAGTCCATCGAGAGGCCGAAGAGGATCACGAAGAGGAACAGCGGCAGCCAGGAGCTGATGCCTCCGTTGGAGTGGAAGCCGAGCAGCGACTCCCCCATGCCCCGCTGGAAGACGAGGACCAGGACGCCGTAGGCGGCTCCAACTGAGAGCAGGTTGAGCACGATCGCCTTGATCGGGACGACGATCGAGCGGAACGTGACCAGCAGCAGGAGGAAGGCAAAGCCGAGGACGAAGCCAAAGACCAGGGGCAGGCTCTTGGCCAGCTGGTCGTTGAAGTCCTGGGACTGTGCTGCCGGGCCGGTGACGTCTACCTCGGCGCCTTCGACACCGGCGAACGCCGCCGGCACCATCTCGTTCCTCACCTGCTGCATCGCCCGCGTCGCCTCGGCATCGCTGCCGCTGCCGACCGTGGGGATGTCGATCGCAGCGACCTTGCCGTCGGCGCTCTCTTCGACGCTGAGCGGCCCGGCGACGTACTTGCTCGCCGCGGCCTCGTGGCGCAGCTGATCGATCGCCCCGGCCACCGGGCCGGCGCTGACGTCATCGGCCTGGACCACCACGGTCGCGCTCGCCGCTTCGCCCGGGAAGGCAGCGGTGACGCGGTCATAGGTCTTTACCACGGGGATGCTGCGAGGCAGGTCATCGGCCCCGCTGACAACGGTGTGCATCGTCAGGGCGGGAACCGCCAGCGCGATCAGCACCCCGGCCGAGGCGACCAGCGAGAGCACCGGTCGGCGCATCACCCGCTCGACGATCGAGCCCCAGAAGGAGCCGCCGCCGCGCTTCCGCAACCGGCCCAGGAACGGAATCCGGCCGCGCTCAACCTTGTCGCCGAGCTTGGAGAGGACCGCCGGCAGCACCGTCAGTGAGGCGAACATCGCCACCGCGACGACGGTCATCGTCCCCACCGCGAACGAGGTGAAGGTCGGGTCGCCGCTGAGCAGCATCCCCGCCATCGCCGTGATCACGGTCAAGCCGGAGACCAGGACCGCGCGGCCCGAGGTCGCCGCCGCCGCGTCGAGCGCGGCTGAGGCGCTGCGCCCGGCCCGGCGCTCTTCGCGCTCGCGGCGCAGGTAGAACAGCGAGTAGTCGACGCCGACCGCGAGGCCGACCAGGACGACCACCGAGGAGACGTTGGGATCCATCGGCACCAGCTGGCTGGGCAGCGCCAGCAATCCCATCGTCGCGATCACCGCGGAGGCGGCGATCAGCAGCGGCACCAGGGCCGCGACCAGGGCACCGAAGGCGAGCAGCAGGATCAAGAGCGTGACCGGCAGCGAGGTCTTCTCGGCCTTGCTCAGGTCTTCTTCAAAGGCGGATTCGACCGCCTTGCTGGCACTGGCGTCGCCGAACTGTTCGACCCGCACGTCCGGATTGGCCTTCTGCACCGCGGCGGTTGCCGCGAGGCTGGCGTCAACCCGTTCCTGGGCCTGTTCGTCGTCGCCGGGGATCGTGAATTCGACCAGCGCCGAGTGGCCGTCCTGGGAGACCTGACCGCCGCCGTCTGCCGGCGAGCTGACCTCGCGCACCGAGCGAAGCCCTTCGAGCTTGCTGGTCGCTTCGTCGACCGCCGCCTTGAACGGCGGATCGCTTGCCGTCAGGCGCTCACTCTGGACCAGGACAACCTCGCTGCTGGGCGCCAGCTTCGATTTTTCGATCGCCACCTCGGCCCGTCCCGCCTCTCCGGAGACGGCTTCGGCGTCGGTCAGCTGCTTGGTGCCGACGGCGCCGCCAACGAAGAGCGCCGCGACCACGAAGGCCAGCCATCCGAAGATGGCCAGCTTGCGGTGGGTGGCGCTCCAGCGGGCGGCGCGGGCTGCGATGTTCTTTTTCGGCTGCATTGGGTTCCTCTCGGTCGGTTGGATGAGACCGGCCCAGACTCCCAACGCAGGGGCCGTCCTCCAATGCGGCTGACAGGCGTCTAGCGGTGCGGTTTGCGCACCGCGATGGTGTGGATAGCCGTACCCACGCAAGCTGCTTGGTCAAGGACAATTGCCCTGTGTCCACGTCCGTCCTGATAGTCGATGACCACCCCAGCTTCCGCGCCGGGGCACGGCGGATGCTCGAGGCCAACGGTTACTCGGTGATCGGCGAGGCCGCCGATGGCGAGGCGGCGCTAGAGGCGGTCCGTGAGCTCAACCCGGACCTCGTCCTGCTCGATGTGCAGCTGCCCGGCATCGACGGCTTCGAGGTCGCCGCCCGACTGCGGGACAGCGGCGCCGCCGCCCCGACGATCGTCCTCACCTCGAGTCGCGACCGCGCCGACTTCGGCGACGCCCTCGCCGAGAGCCCCGCCCGCGGCTTCATCGCCAAGGGCGAGCTGAGCGGGGCGACCCTGGCGGAGCTAACCGGATGACGAGCCTGCGCCGGGCGCTGCTCGCCCTCGCCGCGCTTGCCTTCCTGGCCGGCATCGGCGCTGCGGCGCTGATCCTGACCAGTGACCACGAGAGTTCGCGCGGGCTGGCGACGGCGCTGATCCTCTCCGCCGCATGGAGCTTCATCGGCACCGGCCTCTACGCCTGGGACCGCCGCCCCGCCAACAACATCGGGCCGCTGATGACCGCGGTCGGGTTCGCCTGGTTCTTCGTCGCCCTGACCTTCTCAGGGAGTGCGGTGATCTACGCGATAGGGGTCTGCGGCAACACCCTCCCCTACGCGATCCTGATCCACCTGCTGCTCTGCTTCCCCGGTGGCAAGCTGGAAGGGCGGCTGAGCAAGAGCGTCGTCGCCCTCACCTACTTCGACACGATCGTCCTGCAGGCCGCCCGCTTCCTCTTCACGGTGCCGGCCAAGGACGGCTGCCCGGACTGTCCCGAAAACCCCGTGCTGATCGCTGGGCACGAAAACGTCAGCAATGCCCTCAACGCGGTTCAGGTCGGGCTGGCGATCGTCCTGATCGCGGTCGCGGTGGCGATCCTCTTCCGCCGCTGGCGGCGCAGCGACGCCGACCGCCGCCACGCCCTCTCCCCCGTCATCTTCACCGGCGGCTTCGCCTTCCTGATCCTGCTGGTGCAGCTGGCGATCCAGCCCGGCGTCTCGGAGGCGGTCGAACGGGTCGCCTACATCGCCGCGGTCGTCGTCTTCGCCTGCCTGCCCTTCGCCTTCCTGCTCGGCCTGCTGCGCTCGCGGATCGGCCGGGCCGAGCAGATCACCACCGCCCTCAGCGCCGAGAACGAACAGCTCAACGCCGAGCTGCAGGCCAAGGTCGAGGAGCTGCGCGCATCCCGCGCCCGCATCGTCGAGGCCGGCTACGCCGAGCGGCGCCGGGTCGAGCGCAACCTCCACGACGGGGCCCAGCAGCGGCTGATGGCGCTGACGATGAACCTGCGCCTCGCCCGCGACAAGCTGGATGACGACCCGGCGGCGACCGGTGAGCTGCTCGACGAGGCGATGGCCGAGCTGGCGGCGGCGACTGCTGAGCTGCGCGAGCTCGCCCGCGGTATTCACCCCGTCCTGCTCAGCGAACGCGGCCTGCGGGCGGCGCTCGGTGGCCTGGCCGAACGCTCGCCGGTGCCGGTCGAGCTGATCGCCACGCCCGCCGATCGGCTACCGGCGCCGATCGAGATGGCGGCCTACTTCGTCGTCGCCGAGGCGCTGACCAACGTTGCCCGCTACGCCGAGGCCGAGGTGGCGACGGTGCGGGTCGAGCGCCGCAACGGCGCGGTCGAGGTCGAGATCCGCGATGACGGGATCGGCGGCGCCGAGATCGATGCCGGGACCGGGCTGCGCGGACTCGAAGACCGGGTCGGTGCGCTCGAAGGTCAGTTCAGCGTGCACAGCCGCGCCGGCGAGGGCACGACCGTGGAGGCGAGCATCCCGTGCGCGTAGTCGTCGCCGATGACTCGACCCTGCTGCGCGAGGGCGTGGTGCGCCTGCTCGAGGAGGCCGAGATCGAGGTGGTCGGCCAGGCCGCCGACGCCGAGGAGCTGATGCGCAAGGTGCGCGCCCACAAGCCCGACGTGGCGATCGTCGACGTGCGGATGCCGCCGACACACACCGACGAGGGTTTGCGCGCGGCGCGCGAGATCCGCGCCGAGCTGCCCGAGGTCGCGGTCCTCGTCCTCTCCCAGTACGTCGAGGTCGCCTACGCGCGCGAGTTGCTGGCCGACAGCGCCGAGGGCATCGGCTACCTGCTCAAGGACCGCATGGCCGATGTCGCGACGCTGACCGACGCGGTCCATCGGGTCGGCGGCGGCGGCTCGGTGCTCGACCCCGAAGTGGTCTCCCAGATGCTCGGCCGCCAGCGTCGCGACGACCCCTTGGCCGCCCTCACCCCGCGCGAGCGCGAGGTCCTCGGCCTAATGGCCGAGGGTCGCTCCAACGCCGCGATCGCCGCCGAGCTGGTGGTCACCGACCGCGCCGTCGAGAAGCACGTAACCGCGATCTTCTCCAAGCTCGAGCTGACCAGCAGCAGTGAGGACCACCGGCGGGTGCTGGCGGTGCTGCGCTTTCTCGACGGTCCGAGCGAGAGCTGACCCCCCGCTCCTTGCGCAAGGAGCAACTCAAACCTCGATCAGCGAGCCCATGATCACCGTGCGGTCGCGCGGCAGGCCGAAGTATTCGGCGGCGTCGGTGGCGATCTGCGAGGTGGCGACGAAGAGGCGCTTGCGCCAGCGGGTCATGCCCGGAGCATCGCCGGTGCGGAGCTCGATCGTGGAGAGGAAGTAGGAAGCTTCCTCGACCTCGAGCGGGCACTCCAGCCCGGCCTTGACCGCGAGGCGGAGAACGCCGGGCACGTTGGGCTCGTCCATGTAGCCGAAGCGGGCGCAGATGTGGGCGATCCCGTCGTCGGCGAAGCCGAGCTCATCGATCTCGAGCCGCTCGGCGCGGTCGACGTGCGGCACCGGCAGAGTCTCGATCGAGAGGATCACCACGTGGCTGTGGAGGATCTGGTTGTGCTCGACGTTGGCGCGCATCGCCAGCGGGGTTGTCGTCATGTTGCGGTTGAGGAAGACGGCGGTACCGGGAACGCGACGCAGCGGCGGGCGCCGCTCGTGCAGCTCGGCGACGAACTCGCGCAGCGAGCCCTCGAGTCGTTCGCGGCGCGCCGTGATCAGCTCGCGGCCGCGCTGCCAGGTGGTGAGAACCGTGAACACGGCGACGCCGATCAGCAACGGCAGCCAGGCGCCGTGGGTGATCTTGGTCGCGTTGGCGGCGAGGAAGAGCAGGTCGACGACAAGGAAGCCGCCGGCGCCGAGCGCCACCAGCCAGAGCGGCTTCCGCCACTGGTGTCGGACGATGTAGAAGAAGAGCAGGGTCGTGATCGTGATCGTGCCGGTCACCGCCATGCCGAAAGCAAAGGCGAGCGCCGCCGAGGTCTCGAAAGCGAAGACGAGGATCAGCACCGAGACCATCAGCACCCAGTTGATCCAGGCAACGTAGATCTGGCCCGCCGTGTCCTCGGAGGTGTGGGCGATCCGCAGGCGCGGCAGGTAGCCGAGCTGAACCGCCTGGTGGGCGACCGAGAAGGCGCCGGTGATCACCGCCTGCGAGGCGATCACGGTCGCCGCGGTCGCCAGGAGGACCATCGGGATCCGCAGCGGATCGGGGACCAGAAGGAAGAAGGGGCTAGCGATGTTCGTCGCCGGGTTGTCAAGTATCAGCGCACCCTGACCCATGTAGTTGAGGATCAGGGCGGGGAAGACGAGGGCCAGCCAGGCGCGCGTGATCGGCGCTCGGCCGAAATGGCCCATGTCGGCATAGAGCGCCTCGGCCCCCGTAATCGCGAGGACCACGGCCGCCAGCGAGAAGAAGGCCATCGAGAAGTGGCCGGTGAGGAAGCCCAGCGCGTAGCTCGGCGAAAGCGCCTTGAGGATTTCCGGATGGAGGGCGATGCCGGCAATGCCGCAGGCGCCGATCGCGGTGAACCAGACGACCATCACCGGGCCGAACATGCGGCCGACCGTGGCCGTGCCAAGGCGCTGGGTCGCGAAGAGAACGACGATGATCGCTGCGGTGATCGGCACGATCAGGTGCTCCAGCGAGGGCTCGACGACCTTCAGGCCTTCGACCGAGGAGAGGACCGAGATCGCCGGCGTGATCATGCTGTCGCCGAAGAAGAGCGAGGCGCCGAAGATGCCCAGTGCCGCCAGGGTGAGTTTGGTCCGCCGGCCGCCGCTCACCCCCATGCGCCGGATCAGCGTGATCAGCGCCATGATGCCGCCCTCGCCCTCGTTGTCGGCGCGCATCACCAGCAGGACGTACTTCAGCGTGACGATGATCGTCACCGACCAGAAGATCAGCGAGATGATCCCGAAGACGCTCTCGCTCGTCGCCGTGACCGGGTGGGGATCGCTGGGGTTGAAGACCGTCTGGACCGTGTAGAGCGGGCTGGTGCCGATGTCGCCGAAGACGACGCCGAGCGCACCGAGGAAGAGCGCCGCCTGGGCGGGAGTGCGCGTCTTCGCGCCGCGGTTGTCTGCATCTCGGCTCAGGCGGCCACGAGTCTCTCAGGCGACCCCGCTGTCCGGCAGGGAGATCAGCCGGTGGCCTGATACTCGGGTGTTGAGGAACTTAGCCCGCGAGCAACTTGGCAGCCCGCTCGACCGCCTTACCGGCGATCTGCTCGAGGTCGCCGGTCGACGGTTGTGGAACTGCGCCCCAGTACTGATCGTGGAAGACGAGGTCGGCCTGTTTGGCGGCCTCTTTGGCCAATTCCTCAGGCGATGCATTGACCTCAGGGGCACTCGCCGTCGCCTGCGCTTTCTCCGCGATCGCGTCTTTGAGCTCTTTCTCCTTCTCCGGGGGGAGTTCTCCGATCTTCAGCGCCGCCCCGCCAGGCAGGGTGATTTCCCGGATCCGGCCGAAGAAGGCACCGGTTAGGAGGAACACCGAGCCGAGGACCATGCCCGTGATCAGCACCGAGTCCGAGTATTCCACCGTGGTCGTCTTCTTTTCCGCCGCCGAGCCCGTTGCCGCTGTGACTTCGGTCGTTTCCTTCGAGATAAGCGACCAGTCCTGTGCGTGCGTCATGAACGCCACGAGCAGAAGGGTGATCATCGCCACGCCCGCCAGGATGAGCAGGCCAGCGAGCGCTCTCTCAGTCGAGGTCAGTTTCGCCGGCTGTGTCGTTTTCGTCGGCGCGGCGGCAACCGGCGCGGCGGCGTGATTGGCGAGCGGCACAAGCGGCACGTCCGCCACCTTATATCGGACTAGAAGTTTGTCAATTAATACGACTATTGCGCGCCATTAGGCGGGCAGCTCGGCAACTTCGATCTTGCCCGCGTCGGCCGCCGCCTTCAGCGCTTCGTAATCGCGCTCGTTCTGGTCGGCGTAGGTCTCGGCGAAGGCGGCGATCGCCTTGTCGAAGGTGTCGCTCTTGCCGAGGTAGGAGGCGATCGCGATGCGGTCGCCGCTGCGGGCGTGGGCGTGGGCCAGGGTCGTGCCGCAGATCTCGGCGTAGGTGGTGAGGGCGCCGGCGGTCATGTTCTCGACCTTGGCCGAGCCCTTCTGATCCCAGAGCTGGCGCACGTAGAAGTCGCGCTGCTTGCCGTCGATGCCCGTCGCTTTGACCCAGCCGAGCAGGATGTCGCTGGCCGCCTGGGTCAGGCGCTGGCCCTGGACGACGCGCTCGCCCTGGTTGTCGAAGGCGCTCGCCTCCGCGTAGGGCTCGAGCACGGAGCGCTGGGCTTCCTTGGCCTGGAGGAAAAGTGGATCGCCGCTGTCGCGCCCCAGCATCAGCACGACGAAGGCGCGGGTGCCGACGCTGCCGACGCCGACCACCTTGAGTGCCGCGTCGACGAAGCGGTAGCCGTCGAGCAGGACGCGGCGGTCCTCGGGGAGCGTGTCGCGGTAGTCGGCGATGATCTTCAGCACGGCCGCTTTGACGTCGGCGTCCTCGTCGACCAGCTCGTCGATCGGCACGATCAGCGGCGGTTCGCTGACGAGGCGCAGCTCGCCGTCGACTTCGCGGGTCAGCTTCGAGAGCGCCCGCATCCGGTCCTTGGCGCGGGTCTTCTCGAGGTTGCGACGGAAGGTGGCAGCTTCCTTCTCGCCGGCGGCCGATTCCCAGCCCCTGGCGATCGCTTCCACGTCGATCTTCGTGTACCAGACCTCGAGGTTGCCGAGCTCGGCCATCCGCCGCATCGCCGCCCGGTACTGGGCCGACATCGCGGCGACGATCGCCAGCCGCTCGCGCCGCTTGAAGCCGCGCTCGCGCCCGGCGACGGAGAAGCTCGCGGCGAGCCGCATCACGTCCCACTCCCACGGCCCCGGCAGGGTCTCGTCGAAGTCGTTGACGTCGAAGACGAGCTCACGGTCGGGCGAGGCGTAGGCGCCGAAGTTGGAGAGGTGGGCGTCGCCGCAGAGCTGCACGTCGAAGCCGCTGCGCGGGGTCGCCGCGAGGTCCGCGGCCATCACCGCCGCAGCGCCGCGGTAGAAGGTGAAGGGAGAGACCAGCATGCGCGCGTAGCGCAGCGGCACGAGCTGGCCAACCCGCGAGGTTGCCTGGCCGTCGAGCAGCTCGACCGGGTCCGCCCGGTCGGCCGCCGGCTGCCAATCGCCGTGGCTCGAGCGCGGCGCCTTGTCGCGGGCGGCCTTGCCGACCGCAGCACGCTCCTCGGAGGTGAGATGGCCGTGCTTGGGGTCGAGCATGATCAGACGGTAGCGGGCTCGGGGTCGAGCTGGGGCGGATCGGGCCCGGCCTGCATCTGATCGAAGCGCTGATCGGGCAGGCGGCGGGTGCTCCAGAAGGAAGCCAGGGTGAGGAAGGCGGCGAAGAGGAAGGCGGTCTTCAGCGCTTTCAGCTGCGCGTCTTCGTAGTTCTCGATCAGGGCGCTCGTCGTCGGTCCATCGATCCCCGCCGCTTCGGCGCCGGCGCGCACCTCATCGGCGGCGACGAAGCTCCCGCCCGCGCTCAGCTTCACCTCCAGCTGCTTGCTGACGTCGGCCGAGATGCGGGCGTCGCCAGCGACGTTGGCGGTGAAGGCGGCGATCAGGCCGGTAATCACGATCGCGCCGAGCAGCGCCGTCCCCAGCGAGGAGCCGAGCTGCTGGGCGGTGCTCTGCAAGCCACCAGCCTCGCTGCGATCGTCGTCGCCGACCGCGGACTGGACGACGTTGCCGAGCTGGGAGACGATCAGCCCCATGCCGATGCCGAGCACTCCCATCGCGATCAGGAAGGGGGCGTTGTCGAGTTCGGGCTCGATCGTCGTCAGCAACAGCAAGATCGCGACGAAGACGGTCACCAGCCCGACCCGAACCAGCGGCTTCGGGGCGAAGCGCTTGGCCAGCGCCGAGCCAGCGATCGCGGCGAAGAAGAGCCCGGCCGAGGCAGGCAGCATGCGCACGCCGGTTTCGAGCGCATCGAGACCCTGGACCACCTGCAGGAAGAGCGGGATGGTGAAGAAGACGCCCATCAGGATCAGGTTCTGGGCGAGGAACATGGCGACGCCGCCGCGCAACGAGGGGATCCGCAGCAGCGGCAGGTGGACCAGCGGATCCTGGCCGAGCCGTTCGCGGCGGCGCTCCCAGGCGACGAACCCCGCCAACACCAGCGCGCCGGCAGCAATCACGAAGGGTGTCAACGAGAAACCGAAGGGGGTGATCGGCGAGCTGCGCGGCGCCAGCCAGCCCCAGTTGCTCGCCTGCAGGACGCCGAAGACGACCAGGGCCAGGCCCGCCGCCGAGAGCACGCCGCCGACCCAGTCGAGCACCGGCGGGGGTCCCTCCCGCTCCGGCTCGCGGATCAACCGCGTGCCGGCGAGGATCCCGATCGCGACGACTACCTCGCCGACGAAGACGACCCGCCAGCTCAGCTCCGTGGTCGCCCAGCCGCCGAGGATCGGCCCCACGGCGATGCCGGCGCCGGCGACGCCACCGAGCACACCGTAGGCGATCGCCCTATCGGCACCCCTGTAGTTGCCGGCGACGAGGGCGATCAGGGCCGGGATCACCAGCGCCGCGCCGATTCCCTCCAGCACCGACCAGCCGAGCATCAGCGAGGGCACGTTCCAGGACGCGGCGGTGAGACCCGAGCCAACCGCGTAGATGCAGATGCCGATCGTGAAGGCGCGGCGGCGCCCCCAGATGTCGCCGAGCTTGCCGCCGGTCAGCATCAGCCCCGCCATCACCAGCGCGTAGAAGGCGATCACCATCTGAATCGTCGTCACGGTGGTGTCGAAGTCTTCGACCAGCTGGGAGATCGCGACGTTCATCACCGCTTGGTCGAGGACCATCAGGAACTGGGCGGCGCCGAGGACGATGAGGACTCCCCACTTCTTCATCTCAGCTCACCAACCCTGCGATTCCGCGGATGACCAGGAGGACGCCGAGGACGGCGGCGACCCAGGCGCCGGCGCGGCGCCCGTTGCGGCCGAGCCAGGCGCGGAAGCCGTCGACGGCCTGCTGGGTCCCCTCCGGCCTGAGGACGTAGCCGACCAGGGGCACCTCGAGCAGCAGCTGTTGGATCAGGCAGAAGGCAACGACCAGCAGCGCGGTCGGCACGGCGGCGGCACCGAGTTTGTCGATGTGGCTGAGCCCAGTTAGGTAGGAGACGCCGGGGAAGCTGAGCAGCATGCCGACGACGAAGGCGATCCGCGGCGAGCCGCGGCCGAGCAGGCGCATCGGCAGCGGTTCTTTCTTCTCTCCCCCGGCCTTTGCCAACTTGGCTTCTTTGCGGCGCGCCCGGCGCTCGCGCAGGCGCGCGTCGCGGTCGCTGCCGAGGACGTAGGCGATCACCAGCAGCAGGCAGCCGATGACGATGTCCTCGCCCGGGCCGATCGTGCGCTTGCTGGTGCTGACCGCGTCGGAGTCGTGCAGGGCGAAGACGATCGCCAGCCCGATCGTGATGCTGGTTACGTAGGCGCCGAGCAGGTAGCCGAGCATCAACCGCTTCGGGTGCTCAGTCAGCAGCATCAGGGTGACCGCCGCGAGCAGGGTCGGGTTGAACATCGCCAACAGCGAGAGCAGGAAGATCTGGCCGAGATCGCTCACCCGGCAAGCATTCTCTACTTAAATCAGTTCGCGCAGCGTTCGCATAGGCCGCGCAGGACCACGTCGTGGTCAGTGACCTCGAAGCTCATCTCCGCCGAGAGCTTGGCGATCGCCCGCTCCAGCGAGGAATCCTCGAAAGGGACCATGCGGCCGCAGTGACGACAGATCGCGTGGTGGTGATGCTCGCCGTCGGGCTCGACCCGCTCGTAGCCGGCGGTGCCGCGAGTTACCTCGAGCCGCTGCACGAGACCGAGCTGCTCGAGCTGCTCGAGTGCCCGGTAGACGCTGGCCCGACCAACGGCGGGCTTGCGGCGGCGCAGCTCCTCGTCGAGGTCGAGCGCAGTGACCGCGCAACTGTGCCCCGCCAGTGCTTCGACCACGGCGGTGCGGGCGCCGCCGCGCTTGAGGCCCGCCTCCTGCAGGGCAGCGAGGGCGTGCTCGGCCCAGGCCTTGTCGGTCGTCGTCGCCATCAACCGATCGTAGCCTCGGCGCGAAGCGGCGCAGGACGCCGGATCGCCCGCAGGCGAGCGGCCGGCAGCGAGAGCAGGTAGATCGCGACGATCGCTAGCGCCACCGAGGCGCCACCGGCGGTGCCGGCGTAATAGGAGAGATAGAGACCGGCGATGCCGGCGAACGCGGCAAGACCGGCGGCGAGCAGCATCATCGGCAGCATGCGATCGCTGAGCCGCCGCGCCGCCGCGGCGGGACCGACGAAGACGGCGACGACGAGCAGGTTGCCGAGGCCCTGCACGGCGACGACGATGCCGGCGCCGAGCAGCAGCAGCAGGGCGGCGTCGACGAGCGCCGGAGAGACGCCAAGCGAGCGAGCGGTGCCGCGATCGAAGCCGGCGACGAGGAGGCGACCGTGGAGCAGGCGCAGGGCCACGCCGACCAAGACGACCAGAACCCCCGCGGTCGCCAGGTCGCCGTCGGTGACGCCGAAGACGTCGCCGAAGAGCAGCGACTCGATCCCCGGTGGCGAGGCCGGGGCAAGCGCCAGCAACGCGCCGAGGCCGAACATCGTGGTGACGACGACGGCGACAGCGGCGTCGCGGCTGACGCCCGCGACCCGCGCCGCCAGCGCGATCGCTACCGCGGCGAGAACGATCGCGGGCACGGCACCGAGCAGCAGCGGGGCGCCGGCGATCGCGGCCAGGACCAGACCCGGGAAGAGCGAGTGCGAGAGCGACTCGGCCGCGTAGGAGAGACCGTAGAAGACGACCCAGCAGCCGAGCGCGCCGCCGGCGAGACCGAGCAGGACGACCTCGGCGAGGGCGCGCTGCATGAACGGTTCTTGCAGTGGCTCGAGCACGGTCAGTGGTGGTGATGGTGAGGGGGCAGGATCGCGCGACCGCCGCCGCCGGGGATCTCGACGATGGCGCCGCCGTAGGTCGCTTCCAGCACGCCGAGGTCCTCGAGCACCTGGCCCGGCGGCCCGCAGGCGACCTGGCGCTTGTTGATGCAGAGGACGAGGTCGCAGGCCCGCGCCTGCTCGAGGTCGTGGGTGGCTATGACTACAGCGCGGCCCTCTCCTGCCAGCTCTGCGATCAGCCTTTCCAGGCTCTCGGTGCTGGGCCGGTCGAGGCCGGAGAAGGGCTCGTCGAGCAGCAGCACGCCGGCGTCCTGGACCAGCGCCCGGGCGATCAGCACCCGCTGGCGCTGGCCGCCGGAGAGGCGGCCGAAGGTCTGCTCGGCGAGCGCCCGCAGCCCAACGCGGTCGAGCGCCTGCGCCGCCGCCTCGCGCTCGCGCCGGCCGGGGCGTCGCCACCAGGACAGCCGTGGCAGCGTCCCCATCGTCGCCACGTCGAGCGCCGAGACCGGGTAGTCGAGTCGCGAGCGCTCGGTCTGGGGCACGGTCCCGCAGGTCGCGGCGACGCGAAGTCCCCCCGCCAGCGGCGATAGTTCGCCGAGCAGCGCCCGCAGCAGCGTCGTCTTGCCGCCGCCGTTGGGCCCGAGCAGGGCCAGTGTCTGCCCTCCGCGCAGGGAGAAATCGACGCCGGAGATCGCCACCGCGCCGTCGTAGCCCGCGGCAAGACTCTCGGCCTCGATCAGCGCAGCGGCTGACATCCCCGCCTCCCGTCAGTGAAGCCGCGCACCATCGCGTTCGCATTCGCTGCCTCCATCGTCAGGTAGGTGGCGCCACTGGAACCTTCGGGTCCGAGCGTGTCGCCGTAGAGGGTGTAGTTGGACGAGGCACCGGTCTGGCTGGCGATCGCTTCCGCGACCTTGGGACTGAGCGAGCTCTCCGGAAAGACCGCCTTGACCTGCTCGCGTTCGATCAGCTTGGCGAGCGCGCTGAGGTCCTTGGCCGACGGCTGCGCCTGCGTGGTCTGCGAGGGAATCACGGCCCCGACGACTTCGATCCCGTAGCGGTCGGCGAAGTAGCCGAAGGCGTCGTGGTCGGTGACCAGCTTGCGGCGGCCGGCGGGCACCGTGTCCATGCAGCGGGCGATGCCGGCGTCGAGCGCGCGCAGCTTCGCCAGGTAGGCAGCGGCGCTGCGCGTGAACTCACGCCGGTTACTCGGATCGGCGGCGGCAAGCCGGCGCTCGATCGCTGCCACGGCCGCCTCGGCGTTACGCGGATCGTGCCACCAGTGCGGGTCATAGCGAGAGGCCTCGGCCCCGCTCGACTCGCCGGGCCGGCGCTCGGGAACGATTGCGCCGAGGTCGACGATTTCGGCATCGCTGCCGCTGTCGGAGACGATCTGGTCGACCCAGGAATCCATCTCGTCGCCGTTGGCGAAGACGAGCTTCGCTTCCGCCGCGCCGGTGACGTCGCTTGGCCGCGGCTCGTACTCGTGCGGGTCGGTGTTGGGCTGGAGGATCTGGTCGACCGCGACCGCGTTGCCGCCGACCTGGCGGACGAAATCGCCGATCTGAGTGGTGGTGGCAACCACCTCGAGCTGACCGCTGCCCGAGTCGGAACTCCCGCAACCGGCGACCAGCAGCGCCGCGACCGCAAGACCCGCGACGGCAAGCGCGGGCGCACCCCGACGAGCGCGCACCAGGGCCCGCGCCCCGGCCGCGATCGCGAACACCGCCCCGGCGACGACGGCGATCGTCGCCCCGGGGGGCGCGTCGGTCTTGACCGAGAGCCAGAGCCCAACCGTTCCCTCCAGGGCGACCAAGGCAACGCTGCCCAGTTGCCAGCTCAGCATCCGCTCGGCGAAGAGTCGCGCGGTCAGCGCCGGCACGACGAAGAGCGCCGTCACTAGCAGGGCACCGACGACCGAGAGCGCCGCGACTATCGCCAGCGCGATCAGGCCGAAGAGCGCCAGGTCAAGCCAGCCGCCCGCTCCCAGTGCCGCCGCGGCCGGATCGAAGCCGGCCGCGAGCCAGCGCTGACCGAGCAGCAGCGAGACGACCAAGGTCAGCCCCGCCGCCACCCCGGCCAGGATCAGGTCGCTGCCGTCGATCAGCAGCAGGCTGCCGAAGAGCAGCGTCTCGACGTTGGCGCCGGAGCCGAAGACGTCGCTGGCGAGGATCGTGCCGGCGGCGAGGCAACCGACGAGGACGATCGCCACGGCGCTGTCGGTCGCCTCCTCCTCGCGGCGGCCGAGCAGGGCGCTGCCGGCACTGAAGACGACAGCCGCGCCAAAGGCGCCCAGCGGCGCGGAGAAGCCGAGGCCGTCGGCGAGGACCAGTCCCGGGAAGGCGGCGGTGCCGACCGCGTGAGAGAAGAAAGCGAGGCCGCGCAGGACAATCCAGGTGCCGAGCAGGCCGGCCGGGACCGCAAGAATCAGGATCTCGAACAGGCCGCGTTGAACGAAGGGCAGCTGAAAGGGCTCGAGCATGGGCGAAATTGAATCAGAAATGAGACTCATTTTCATTAGGAGGCCTCAGTGAGAGCACTGGTCCAGCGCGTCAGCCAAGCCGCGGTCGACGTCGAGGGCGAGCGCGTCGCCCAGATCGGGCCAGGGATGCTGGTTCTGCTCGGAGTGCGCCGCGGGGACACGGCCGAGCAGGCGGACCGGCTCGCCGAGAAGGTGCGGGCGCTGCGGATCTTCGACGACGCCGAGGGGCGGATGAACGAGCCGCTGGGTGAGCGCGAGATCCTCTGCGTCAGCCAGTTCACCCTCTACGGCGACACCCGCAAGGGCAACCGACCCAGCTACATGGAGGCTGCACCGGGAGACGAGGCCGAGCCGCTCTACGACCGCTTCTGCGAACGCCTCGGCGCCGCCAAGGGCGTCTTCGGCGCCTGCATGGGCGTGGCCTTGGTCAACGACGGCCCGGTGACGCTGACCCTGGAGGTCTGACTCAGGGAGCGAGCAAGGATTGGCGCCAGCCACCGGCGCTCTTCTCGTAGAGCTGGCGGCTATGCAGGCGGTCCTCACCTTCCTGCCAGAACTCGATGCGGTCGGGCCGGAGCCGCACGGCGCCCCAGTCCTTTGGACACGGCACCGGACCCTCCCCCAGCTCGGCCCGCAGCGCCTCGAGCTTGCCGCGCAACTGATCCAGATTCTCGATCTCCTCCCCTTGCCTGGAGACGTGCGCCTGCAGCTGATGACTGCGCGGCCGCTCGGCAAAGAGCTCCTCCGCCAGTGCCCGCTCGGCGACCTCGGCGCGGCCCTCCACCCTCACCTGCCGGCCGAGCGCCGGCCAGTAAAAGGTCGCCGCCGCTTGCGGGTTATCGCGCAGCTCCTCGGCCTTGCGCGTCCACAGCGCCGTGGTGAAAACCAGCCCCTCGCTGAGCCGCTTGAGTGAGACCACCCGAGCGGAAGGCCTGCCATTGGCACCGGCCGTCGCCAGGGTCATCGCCCGCGGCGCCGGGGCGCCCTCCTGCTCGGCATCCTCGAGCCAGCGACCGAGAAGCTCGAGCGGCCCGGCTTCGGCGATGTCCGGATCAGCCATATGAAATTGGTATCACAATTCAAGTTATACTCATAATCTGAATGACCAAGACAGCAAAACGCGAGACCAGGATCGAGAAGCAGGCGCGCACCCGGGCGGAGCTGATCGCCACCGCCGCAACCGTCTTCGCCCAGCGCGGATACGAGGGCGCTTCGGTCGAGGAGATCGCCGAGCAGGCCGGCTACTCGCACGGCGCCGTCTACTCCAACTTCGCCGGCAAGTCCGATCTCTTCCTCGCCGTCTTCGAGCAGTACATGGCGGACCGGGCACAGGAGCTGGCGGCGACGCAGGCGGGGATCGCGGATGACGCGCCGCTCGAGATGCGCGCCCGCGCCCTCGCCGACCAGTGGATGGAGCGCTTCGCCGAGGATCGCGAGTCCTTCCTCCTGCACCTCGAGTTCCTCGCCGCCAGCCGCCGCGAGCCCGAGCTGGCCAAGCGCTTCGGCAGCCGCTCCGCCGCGCTGCGCGAGACGATCGCCGCCTTCATCGCCCACCACCAGGCGGAGGAAGGGGCCGAGGCCCCTCTCCCCCCGCCCGAGCTGGCGCTGGTCCTGCGCGCCCTGGGGATCGGGCTCGCGATCGAAGCCCTGGTCAGCCCCGACGCGGTGCGCGACGACCTCTACGGCGACTTCGTCGAGCTGCTGGTCTCGATGCTGCGCGAGCGGGCGGCCCGATGAGCGGCGCCGCCTACGACGAGATCGGCGCCAACTACTCGGATTTCCGGCGCGCCGACCCCCGCATCGAGGCGAGGATCTGGGCGGCGCTGGGAGACGCCCGCAGCGTCGTCAACATCGGCGCCGGCACCGGTTCGTATGAGCCGCGCGACCGCGAGGTGATCGCAGTAGAGCCTTCTTCGCTGATGATCGCCAAGCGCCCCGACCGCGCGGCGCCGGCGCTGCAGGGCGTGGCCGAGGCGCTGCCGCTCGACGACAAGAGCGTCGATGCCGCGATGGCCATCTTCACCATCCACCACTGGAGCGACCTCGAGGCGGGCCTCGCCGAGATGCGCCGCGTCGCCCGCGAACGGATCGTCCTACTGACGATCGACGCGACAAAGAACGCTGAGATCTGGACCCTCGCCGAGTACTTCCCCGAGGCGATGGCGCTGGAGGAAGAGGTGATGCCCTCGATCGCCTCGCTCGAAGCACACCTGCCCGGCGCGACAATCGAAGCCGTGCCGATGCCCAGCCGCTGCCGCGACGAATTCACCAGCGCCCTCTGGGACCGGCCCGAGCTCTTCCTCGAGCCCGCCACGCTGCGCGCAAGCTCGCTCTGGCACCGGCTCGACCCGGAGGTCATCGCGCGCGGCCAGGAGCGCCTGCGCGCCGACCTCGAGAGCGGCCGCTGGGACGAGGCGCACGGCCACCTCCGCACCCTGCCCGAGCTCGACATCGGCCTGCGCCTAATCCGCACTCAGCTGTGATCCGAGATGCCACCGGCAAGGACGCGGAGGCGATCGCCGCGCTCTGGACCGAGGCCTACTTCACGGAAGGCGAGGGCGGCCGCGACACCCCCTACGCCCGCTCCGACTTCGAGGAAACGCGGGACGCCGCCGCACACCTCCTCGTCGCCGGGATAGACGGCGCCGTGGTCGGCGTCGTCGCCCTCCTCGCCCCCGGCGCGCCCAGCAGCGCGGTCGCGCTCGACGACGAGGCCGAACTCGCCCGCCTCGTCGTCAGCTCCACCATGCGCCGCCAGGGCGTCGGCCGCGCCCTGGCTGACCGCTGCGCCGAGCTGGCCCAGAGCGAGGGCTGGCCGGCGATCTCCCTCTGGAGCCGCCCCTACCAACGGGCCGGCCACCACCTCTACGAGTCGCTCGGCTACCAGCGCCAACCCGAGCGTGACAGCACCGACGAGACAGGCTTCAACCGCCTCGTCTTCCGGCTCGAGCTCGAGAGCTAGCTGCCCACCGAGCCCAGCGCGTCGTCGATGAAGGGACCGAGCAGCTCGCCGGCCTTGGCGGCGGTGGTCTCGGGGTCATCGCCAGGCGCGGTTATGTAGCTGATCGCGAGGCGGACGAGGGACTCGGCGAGCAGCCTCACCTTGGCCGGCGGGGCCTGGGGCCAGCCCGTTTCGATCGTCGTCGTCAGGCGGGCCGTCGCCCACTGCACGACGGGCATGCCCTGGGTGGTGACGAAGGGCAGCATGCCGCCGGTGCCGTCGTCGCTGAGCAGGATGCGAACCAGCGGATCCTCACCGGCGGAGTTGAGGAAAAGTTCGAGCGCGGCGCCGACCGCGGCACGGGGATCGTCGAGGTGCTGGCGCACCGCCGCGTCGACGCCGTCGAGGAAGCGCTCGCCCTCGTGGATGACGAAGGCCTGGCCGAACTCGGCGCGGTTGCCGAACTCCTTGTAGAGGGTCTGGCGGCTAACCCCGGCGACCTCGGCGATGTTCGACATCGTGATCTCAGACCAGGCTTTGCTCTGCAGCTGGTCGCGAGCGGCGCCGAAGAGCGTCTCGCGCAACAGCTGCCGCGCGGCCTCGGGGTAGGGCGTGCGGGTGGCCACCGCCGGAATCGTGCCAGCGGCGGCGGTCACTCGCCACCGTCGTCAGGCTCGAAATCGACCTTGTCGCGCACCCCGCAGTCGGGGCAGGCCCAGTCGTCGGGGACCTCGCTCCAGGGCGTGCCCGCGGGGAAGCCCTCACGCGGGTGCCCTTGCTCCTCGTCGTAGACGTAGCCGCAGGAGGGGCAGCGCCAGCGGCTCACGCGGAGGCCCCGTTGCCGTAGCGGGCGAGGATGCGCTTGCGCGCCCGCGGCTGAATATTGGCGCGGCCGAGGTCACCGCCGTAGTGCTCGACCAGGATCGGGTCCATCACCCGCCGCCAGAGAGGCGGAAACCAGGCGAGAACGATCATGCCGGCGTAGCCGGTGGGCAGCTGCGGGGCTTCGTCGACGTGGCGCAGTGCCTGATAGCGGCGGGTGGGGTTGGCGTGGTGGTCGGAGTGACGCTGCAGGTGGTAGAGCAGGACGTTGGAAGCGACGTTGTTGCTGTTCCAGCTGTGCTCGGGAAGGCAGCGCTCGTAGCGGCCGTCTTCTTTGCGTTGCCGCAGCAGGCCGTAGTGCTCGAGGTAGTTGACGACCTCGAGCAGCGAGAAGCCGAGGATCGCCTGCAGCACCAGGTAGGGCAGGACGACCGGGCCGAAGCCGATCGTCAGCGCGGCGAAGAGGACCACGGTCATCGCCCAGGCGCCGACGATGTCGTTGTGCAGTCCCCAGTGCGACTTGCCGAGGCGATCGAGGCGGGCGGCCTCGATCCCCCAGGCCGAGCTCAAGCTGCCGGAGACCGTGCGCGGCAGGAAGGCCCAGAAGCTCTCCCCCAGCCGCGAGCTGGCCGGATCCTCGGGCGTGGCGACACGGACGTGATGACCGCGGTTGTGCTCGATGAAGAAGTGGCCGTAGCCGGTCTGGGCGAGGGCGATGCGACTCAGCCACTTCTCCATGCTGTCGCGCTTGTGACCGAGCTCGTGGGCCGTGTTGATTGCGATCCCACCGACGACCCCCATCGTTAGCGCCAGGCCGACGCTCGCCAGCACCGAGAGGTCGCCACTCGACCACAGGTAACAGGCGAAAACGAGCCCGGCGTACTGGACCGGGATGAAGAGATAGGTGCACCAACGGTAATAGCGGTCCTGCTCGAGCCACTTGAGCACGCTGTCGGGCGGGTTGCTCGGGTCGACCCCGATCGCGATGTCGAGCAGCGGGAAGACGCCGAAGACGAGCAGCGGCCCGAAGAACCAGAAGAACTCGAAGCCGGTGACTTCAACGCTGGCCCAGGCGATGAAGGGGGCGAAGGGAATAACCAGGCCAAGCAACCAGGCGTAGCGCTTGGCATCACGCCAGGTAGCCGGGTTGAGTTCGATCTCCGGCCCGTGATCGTGACTGTGCGCCGCTGCCTCCATCGCCCATCCTCCTTGTCAAATTCCCAGAGTACGTCCTCTTGGTTTACAAGATAGCGATCTTTGTAAACCGACGCAACAAGATTGCGTTTTCTGTACGCAGGGCCTTCGATCGCGCGGCTCGCTACCATTCCCCGCGATGTACACACTTCTCGGCTTCCTCCAAGTGATCATCAGCGGCGTGCTGATCTTCCTGATCCTGCTGCACTCCGGCAAAGACACCGGCCTCTCCGGCGCCTTCGGCATCGGCGGTGGCGGCAGTTCCTTCGGCGGCGGCTCGATGGTCGAGCGCAACCTCGACCGGGCGACGATCTTCTTCGCCATCCTCTTCGTCCTCAACACCCTCGTACTGCTGAAGATCTAGACCGGCTCGGTGGCCTTGTGGTTGCCGTTGGCGCCGTTGGCCGAGTCGAGGATCTCGATTGCCTCCTTGCGCAACTCGGCGTCGAGCAGAGCGAAGTCCTCGTCGGAGAGCTTGCCGGCGGCGTGGTCGAGTTCGGCGTCGCGGATCTCGCGGTACTTGGCCTCCTTCAGCGCCTCCAGCTCGGTGTCGGCAGCGAGCCCGCGACGACTACGGCGGGTCGGCCAGAGCCCGATCAGCGCGCCGGCCAAAGCGATCAGGCCGCCGATCCACATCCAGGTGACCAGCGGGTTGACGATCACACGGAAGGTCGAGGGCGCGCCTTCGGTGAGATAGCTCGCGGCGATCTGCTTGGCCGTCTCGAGCTGCAGCTGTTCGATCCTTGCCAGCGCCTGCGGGCGCAGCCGGGGGTTGGCGAGGGCCGCCTGCATCGCTGCGCCGATGGCGCGGCATTGCGACGGCACCCCGGGCCCACCACGGACGCACTTTTTGAATGCTTCGTCCGCCACCCGGGCGTGGCGCTGCAGGCCGACGATGTTCGGCTGGTTGGCGGTCCAAAAGTCGCTGCCAAGGCCCGCCTTGAGGCCGATTTCGCTGTCGGATTCGCCGGCGAAGTAGTTGCTGATCCCGCCGCCCCCCGCGCTCCCCGTCGGCCGGTAGAAGCGCCGGGTCGGGTGCAGGGTGAAGGATTCGTCGCCCTTGGCGATCCGCAGGATCGCGCCGACCGTGAGGGCGAGTTTGTCCACCTTCGCCGTCGGTCTCACATAGGTGACCTTGCGCCCGTCGACGACGGCGCTCTGCCCCGGTCGCAGGTTGACGTCGCGCTTGGTCTGGAAGCTGGAGGAGGCGGCGATGCCGATCAGCAGCACGGCGATGCCGATGTGGACGATGTAGCCGCCGTAGCGGCGCCGGTTGCGACTGACGACGCCGACCAATGCCGATGCCATCGAGCCCCCCTTGAGCGAGCGTCGCGCCGCCGCGCCGCGCCAGAACTCCTGACTGAGGCCGACCAGGGCAAAGGTGGCGAAGGTGAAGAGCGCCAGCGCCCAGGGCTTCGAGCCGGCGTCGCTGAAGATGGCCAGCGCGAGGCCGGCGAGCGCCGCCACCACGCTGGGCACGAGGAAGACCCGTTTCGCCGTCGCCCAGCTGACCCGGCGCCAGGCCAGCAGCGGGCCGATGCCGGTGAAGAGGACCAGCAGGATCGCCAGCGGGGTCGTGTAGCGATCGAACCACGGCGCCGCCAGCGAAGACTTGGTGCCGGTGAAGAATTCCGAGATCAGCGGGAAGAAGGTGCCCCAGAAGATCGCCGCGGTGAGGGCGACGAGGAGCAGGTTGTTGACGATGAAGACGGACTCGCGCGAGACCAGCGAGTCGATCCGCTTCTCCGAGCGCAGGTCGTCGAGGCGGGAGATGATCAACGCCGTCGAGCCGATCAGCACCACCCCGATCAGGCCGAGGATGTAGGGCCCGACGGTGCTGTCACCGAAGGCGTGGATCGACTGCAGCACGCCGGAGCGGACGAGGAAGGTGCCGAGCAGGGCGAGCGAGAAGGTGGCGACGATCAAGCAGGCGTTCCAGACCTTGAGCATGCCGCGCTTCTCCTGGACCATCACCGAGTGCAGGAAGGCGGTGCCGATCAGCCACGGCATCAGCGCCGCGTTCTCGACCGGATCCCAGGCCCAGTAGCCGCCCCAGCCGAGCTCGGTGTAGGACCAGCGGGCGCCGAGCAGCAGCCCGAAGCCGAGGAAGGCCCAGGCGATCAGGGCGAAGCGGCGGGTGGCGCGGATCCAGGAGGCGTCGAGTTTGCGCGTGATCAGGGCGCCGACGGCAAAGGCGAAGGGGATCGTGAAGGCGACGTACCCCGAGTAGAGCATCGGCGGGTGGATCATCATGCTCGGGTGCTGCAGCAGCGGGTTGAGGCCGATCCCGTCGAGCGGCACCGGGCTCAGCTTGGCGAAGGGGTTGACGCCGCCGGCAAAGAGCATCAGGCCGGTGAAGAAGCTCGCGATCCCAGCCATCACCGCAGTTGCGTAGGGGACGATCTCGCGCAGCTTGTTGCGGGTCGCGTAGAGAGCGAGCGAGGAGGCGATCGAGAGCACCCAGGCCCAGAGCAGCAGCGAGCCTTCCTGGCTCGACCACATCGCCGCCATCTTGTAGAAGGTCGGCGTCTCGAGCGAGGAGTGTTCGGCAACGATTTTGAAGGAGAAGTCGTCGCGGGCGAAGGCGAGCTCGATCAGGACGACGCAGAGCGTCAGCAGCGCGCAGGCCCCGTAGACGGCCCGCCGCGAGATCAGCACCCAGCGCTCGTCCCCCTTGCGACCGATCAGGGCGGCGGCGACAGCAAAGACCAGGGTGAGAAAAGCCAGCGCCAGAGCGGCGCTGCCGAAGCTAGCTTGCATTCGTCGTGAACTTCGACGGGCACTTGGTCACCAAGGTGTCGGGTTCGCCGACAAAGGTGCCGTTGTTGACCTCTCCGGTGAGGACGATCTCGCGGCCGCCGCGGAAGGGATCCGGGACAGTGCCCCTGTAGGTAACCGGCAACGCCGGCCCGCCGCCTTCGCGGTCGACGACGCGGAAGTCCAGCTGCTCGCCGTGATGGCGAATTGAGCCGGGCACGACCTTGCCGGTCATGTCGATGCTCGAGCTGGTGGCGAGCCCGACGAGTTGCGAGGGCTCCTTGGCTTCCGAGGCGGCGCTGAACGACGTGTAGACGAGCGCGACCGCCAGGAGGACGGCGACGCTCAGGGCGACGACCAGCCGGACCTTCCGCTTGCGCTGGGGATCCATCGGGTGGGGATTATCGCAAGGTGGTGGGAGGGGCGAGCGTGAGGGGGTCCGCGGACGCGCTTCGCGCTGAGTGTCCGCGGACCCCCTCACGCTCGCCCGGCTTCCAGCGAGATGCGAGAATCGGCCGATGGATGCCAGCGGAAGCGAGCGCGTGCTGCTGATTACGGGAGCTTCCAGCGGGATTGGAGCTGCGACGGCGCGGGCTGCGGCGTCGAAGTATCGGCTGGTGCTGGCGGCTCGCAAAGTCGAGCCGCTCGAAGAGCTGGTTGAGGAACTCGGGGGCGCTAATCGGGCGCTTGCGGTGAAGTGCGACGTGACCGAGTGGGATCAGGTTGAGGCGATGAGCGCAGCTGCGCTCCACCACTTCGGGCGGATCGACGTGGTCTTTGCCAATGCCGGCTTCGGCGCCACTCGGGGCTTTCTCGAGGAGTCGCCGGAGCACTGGCGGTCGATGGTGCTGACCAATGTCTATGGAGTGGCGCTGACGATTCGGGCGACCCTCCCCCATCTGCTCGAGCGGGGCGACGGGCACTTCATCGTCACTAGCTCGGTGGCAGGGCGCCACGCCCTGCCCGGCTCGCTTTACTCGGCGACAAAGTGGGCGGCGACCGCGATCGGCGAGTCGCTGCGGGCCGAGCTGCGGCAGATGCACGACAACCACGACATCCGCGTCACCCTGATCGAGCCCGGCATGGTCGACACCCCCTTCTTCGACAATCGCCCAGGCAAATGGGCGCTCCAAGACGACGACATCGCCAAAGCCGTCCTCTTTGCACTCGAACAGCGAGCCGGCGTAGACGTCAACGAGATCCTGATCCGCCCCACAACCCAACCGGGCTAACCGCCAATCCCGGTAGGGGTGGAGCGTCTTGCACTTTTTCGGCAATCCCTTGCGGCGCCAGCCCCAGTGTCTCCACCGAAAAAGTTAAGCGAAACCCCTACCGGGATTGGCTGTTAACGCCGCTTGCGCTTGTGGTGCTTCTTGTGCCTCTTGCACGGCGTCCGCAGCTTCGGCTTCATGTTGGCCTTCTTGCCGTTCTGCCCCGTGAAGCGGGCGATGACTTTGTACTTCTTCGCGCAGAGGTTGCTTGAGTTGACCAGCAGGCCGCGCTTCTTGCCGCCTTTGATCGTGACCACGAACTTGGAGACCGGCACGTCGGGCACGGTGTCGAAGGTGGTGCGCAGGCGGCCCTTGACGCTGTCGATGCGGCCGTCGAGGACGACATCGACCTGACCGTTGAGGGCGGCGACCATGTCCGGCAGTTCGTGGCTTGACGAGCGCAGGTACACCGGCCCTTTGAGCGGGCCGTCGAGCAGCGGTGTCGTTGCTTCGGCGAAGCCGTAGATCGAGTCCTTGGGGCAGTCGTGGGCGGCAAACTGCACTCGGGTGCAGACGTTGGCCAGGCTGGCCTGTTCGAGGATCAGCGGCTTTGGCAGCTTGACCGCGGCGCGGCCGATGTTGGCGTCGCCGTCGCGGGCGACGAGGACGGCGCGCAGCTTCGGGCTCTTCGCCCGCCGCGTGCCACCGAAAATCCGCATGAACAGTTTCGGCTTGAAGTCGAGGTTCTCGCAGCCGTTGACCTTGAACGGCGAGGAGACCGCGAACGAGCTGAAGGCGGCCGGGTCAAGCGGGTTGGAACCCCCGCCGCGCAGCGCACCGCTGGTCGCGAAGGCCGAGCAGTTGGTCGGGTTGAGCGAGAACTTCGGCCGATCGAGCTTGACCGCGATCGAGCGGATGTCGAGCAGGGCACCGCCGAAGACGTGCGGGATCGGGTCGGAGACCGCGTGCACCCTGGCCGTTTCAGGATCTACGAACAGCGCCACCCTCACCACGACCGAGCCGAGATCGAAAGGCCCGGCCGTGGCGGGGGTGATCACTGCCAGGGAGAGGGGGGCCCCGTGATAGGGCCCTGTGAGGAAGACCTTGCCGGTGGTGCGGTACGGGTTGGAGCCGCTGCCGGCGCTGACCGCGGCGCTGCCGATCAGGCTCGAGTCCGGGCAGCTGGAGTGGGCGGCCTGGGCCGCGCCGCTGCCGGCCGCGGCCGCGGCGAGTGCCGTGCCGGGGCAGTAGCGAACGCCCGCCAGCTTGGCGGTCAGACCCGGAGGCAGTGTCACGTCGACGCCCTTCAGCTCCTGATTGCCGTCTTTGCGAGTCGAGCTGATCGCGAACTGAGTGAAGGCGCCGCCCTTGGGGTTGCTGTTGTTGGTGTCGAAGCCCGGCGCGAACGGACGCTCGCCGAGCGTTTTCGCGCAGGGGCCGCCGCCCGGAGCCGTGGTGAGAGTGAAGCCGCTGTCAGGGGCGCCGCTGTCGGGCGTGCCGGACCAGGCGGTCATCGAGTGACTCGTCTTGTTCGGTCCGCAGATGGGCGGGCTTGTCAGCGTCCCTTTGGCGCCGTCGAGGCTGACCCGGACCGAGTCGAAGGGCAGCTGCGGAGCTTCGTGCACCTGCGCGGTCAGCTGCCCGGTCTGGGGGTTGGCACTGACGTTGCCGAGCAGGCGGATCGAGAGCCCACGGCTGACCGACTCGGCGTCGATGAAGATTCGGTACTCGTTGCCCGAGGCCGGGTCGCGGCTCTGTTGGGTGCCGAGGTAGACGTTGCCGGTCAGGGTGCCATCGGGCAGCGGCGGCGTGTCGATCGCGACCGTGCCGATTTTCGACCCTGCTGGACAGGCGACGGGAGCCCGACTGCCGCGATTGAACTGGTCATCCCTGCACGCCTGCAAGCCGGGAGCAGACGAGGGATTGAGACCAAGCCCCTGCGGCAGCGAGACGTCGGCGTTGCGCACGTTCGACTGGTAGATCGAAGCCGACGGCTCGAACGGCACGTTGACCGTCACCGTGCCGCCCATCGGCGAGTCGGTTTGGTTCGTGCCGGGAGCCTGGCTCGTCGTCGGTTTGAACGGCACTTTGCCGCAGCCTTCTGGCATGACCCGGCTGCCATCGGGTTCTTTAGGCAGCGGCGATTCAAGGAACTGGGAGCCGGCGAGGAAGGCGGGTGATGGCGGCGCCGGGGCGGCTACGTCGTAGTCGTCCTGGGGCGCCGATTCCTCGACCGAGTCGGCGTGGAGAAGAGTGTTGTAGACCCTCGTGAAAGCTGGCTGGTTGGGGTCGAAGCAGGTGCTTGGCGTGGTTATGAAGGCACCACCAGTTTCGGTCGGGAGACCGCTGCTGCCGATCGTGCCATCGAAGACGAGGCGGTTCTTGAGAATTCGAACCCCTGGAATCGAAGGGACGTGGATCGTGAAGTACTCGTGATAATCGCTGTCCCACTTGACCCCGGCGTTGAGAAAGACTTCGCCGATGTTGAGCGGCAAGGTGAAACCGAACCGAGCCGGTTCTCCAGCGCGGGGCACGAGGTTGTAGACGGGGATCTGCGGGACCGTCACCGGCGGCGTGCTTATCGGTTCGACGACGACGGCAGCCGTCACGTTGCTGTATCCCACCTGCGTGTTGGCGGGACAGCCAGCAGCAGGAAATTTCCCGTTTTCGAGTTCGCACTGGGGCGTGGCCTGGGGATTGACGCTGAGCCCCTGGGGAAGATCGACGAGGACGGTCTTCAGGTTCCCCACCGGAGTTTCGAAAAGGCCAGAGTGCTTGACGATGATCTGGGTGAAGCCGGCTTTCGGATGGCTCGCAGCTTGCTTCGAAAACTGATTCGGGGTGTCGACGCTGCATTCCGGCACGTCAGTCGTGCAGGTCCCGGCTTGCCAGCCCGCTTCAACCGTTTCCGGCTTACCTTCGATGATGTCGACGGCACCCGCCGGTGCTGCTGCAACCAGTCCGAGTAGGACGACGAAAACCGCAGCCCCAAGCCAAATACGTGCGCCCTCCCGCATGCTTTTCCTCCTCGTAGTCTGCATTCCCACTGCCTACGCTACCCGATTTTAATGATTTAGATCATCATTTTTTGGTATCAATAGCCCTACAAGTTGGTAAAGCAATTGATCAATCGGAGGAATCCATGAACTGGCAGCTCCTGGCTCGGGCCAATACCCACCCCCTGCGCATCTCAATCTTGGAAGTGCTGGGGATGGACGAAGGCCGCACCCTCTCCCCCAGCGACCTCAGCTATGAGCTGCGCACGCCGCTCAGCAACGTCAACTACCACGTCACCGAGCTGCGCCGGACTGGACTGGTCGAGCTGACTGGCGAACGTCCCGTGCGCGGCGCCACCGAGCACTTCTACCGCGAGGCGAAAATCAGCTCGAACGGCCATGGCAACGGCAATGGCCGCTCGGCCAACGGCCGCGCGGCCAACGGCAGCGTCGCGAAGAGGAAGAAGGCCGCGACGGTTTGAGCTAAAGATCAGGGACGTCCCCTGATGCGAAGGAGTGCCGGGGTGGCCGACTATCGGCACCATGAAATTCCTTCGCAAGACAACGCGGCGGCCGCGGCTCGGCAACACCGGCATGGAGCTGGCCGGTGCACTTTCCGTCGCTTCACAGATGGCCCTGCTCTGCCCCCCTGGCTTTGACGAACTGGTGCGACGCGAGCTGGCCGGAGATTCGGCTCTTACCGAGCGCGGAGCTCAGGGATCGAGCCGGCCGCGGTGAGCCTCCACACGGCGATCGAGGCCGAGCTCGGCACGATCGGGGCACTGCGCCCGTTCGATACCCACGCCCATACCGGCGCCGACATCGACGGCAGCGCTCGCAGCTGCGAGAAGCACGTCGCCGCGCTCGAAGCAGTCGACGGGCGCTCGGTCATCTTTCCCTTCTGCGTCGCAGACGGCTACGAGGCGGAGAACCGGCGCGTGGTCGAGGAGTGCGATCGCTTCCCGGAGCGGTTGATTCCCTTCGCCCGCATGGATCCGCGCGTCGCCTCATCGCCGGACGCCGCCGAAGCTCTCGCCGCCGGCGCTCGGGGCTTCAAGCTGCATCCGCGCGCCGAGGATTTCAAGCTCGATGATCCGGGCGTCGGGGCGATCTGCTCCGTGGCCGCCGAAGCACGGGTGCCGGTGCTGATCCACGCCGGCGCCGGGGTCGGCTCCTTCGATGAGACGATCACCGACCTCGCCGCCCGCCATCGCGAGTGCCCGCTGATCCTCGCCCACGCCGGCGTCTCCGACCTCGCCTGGCTCTGGCGAGAGGTCCCGCACCACCCCAACCTCTTCTTCGATACCTCGTGGTGGAACCCGAGCGACCTGATCGCGCTCTTCTCCCTCGTCCCTCCCGGCCGGATCCTCTTCGGCAGCGACGAGCCCTACATGGACTTCGGCACGGTGCTGGCAATAACGCTGCGCTGTGCCCGCTTCGCCGGCCTGCCGGTGGATGCGATCGAGCTGGTCGCGGGAGCCCAGCTCGAGCGCCTGCTCGCCGGGGAGCCGGCACTCGACGCCGGGCCTGCACCCGGGGCACCGACGGCATGGCCCTCCCCAACCGAGTCGCGCCTCGCCACCCTGCTCGCGGCGGCCGGTGGCTGCATGCTCGGCGGCGGCGACCCCACCCGCTTGTTCGAACTCGCCCGCGCCGCGATCGGCGTCGAGGGATCGGCGCTCCCGGCCGGCAGCGAGGCGCCGATCGCCGAGCTGATCGAGGAGGCAAGCAGCGGTAGTGCCCCGTGGGCGGTCGCGATGGCCATGACCCTGCTGGTCACGCCAGGCGTCGAGAGCGCCGCACTCACCGGTTGAGCCTTCTTTCGCGGTTTACGATCACCGGTGAGGGAATGCCGGCGACAACCGCACTGCTGGAGAGGGACGCCGAGCTCGCGACGATCGAGTCGCTGCTCAGCGCAGCCGGCAGCGGATCAGGACGGCTCCTGACGATCGAGGGTGAGGCGGGAGCCGGCAAGACCTCGCTGCTCGAGGCGACCGGCCGGCTTGCAGGTGAGGGCGGCATGCGGGTTTTGCGAGCGCGCGGCGGTGAGTACGAGCGCGACTTTCCCTACGGCGTCGTGCGGCAGCTGTTCGAACCAATGCTGTTGTTCGACGAGGCTCAGCGCGCGGAGCTGCTGGCCGGCAGCGCCGCCCTCGCGGCTCCGGTCTTCGACTTGCAGGCTGCCCGGCGCGAGGACACCGACCCCTTGGCTATCCAGCATGGCCTCTACTGGCTGACCGCTGACCTGGCGGCCGCCTCACCCACCGTCCTGCTGGTCGACGACGCCCAGTGGGCCGACCTGGCCTCACTGCGGGCGTTCGTCTACGCCGGCCGTCGCCTCGAGGGACTGCCGATACTGGTCGCCTTCACGGTGAGAACTGGCGAGCCGGGTGGACACGAGGAGCTGCTCGACCAGTTGCGCAGCCAGCCCACGGCATCGTTGATCGAGCCAGCCCCGCTTTCAGTGCAGGCAACCTGCGACCTGACCGCCGCTGAGGTCGGAACTCGACCCAGCGAGCAGTTCGCCGGCACCTGCCGCGAGGCCACCGCCGGCAATCCCTTCTTGCTCGTCCAGCTGCTTCGCTCGCTGGACGGCGCCCAGCTCGACTCGGCTGCCGATCGCACGGGAGAGCTCGTCGAAAAAGCGACCGCCAGCATTTCGCGATCGATCCTTTCGCGCTTGGGCAAGCTCGGCGAGCACTCGGTCGCGGTCGCGCGGGCGGTTGCGGTCCTGGAGCCGAACGCCGAGACTCGCCTCGTCGGCGAGCTCGCGGGCCTGGCGGAGAATGTCGTCACCGCATCCTTCGAGCTGCTGATCCGAGCGCGACTGCTGTCGGACTCGCGGCCCGTGGCTTTCGCTCACCCACTGGTCCGCGAGGTGGTGCTGAGCGAGGTGGCGACCCCGTGCCGGGCGGCTGATCATTCGCGCGCCGCCAATCTCCTTGACCGCGATGGCACCGACCCAGACACGGTTGCGGCCCACCTGCTGCTCGCCGAGCTTGGCGGCGAGGCGTGGGTCGTCGAAGCCCTGCGGAGAGCCGCCGCTGGCGCACTTGGGCGCGGGGCCCCTGAGGCGGCGGTCCGTTACCTGCGCCGGGCGCTGCAGGAGCCACCGGCCCGCGAGGAGCGGCTAGGCGTCAGCCGGGAGCTCGGCATCGCCCTGCTACAGGCCAATGATCCGGAGGGAATCGAGGTGCTGCGCACGGTTCGGGCGGCGACGGACGATCCGGCAGCGCACGCTCAGCTCAGCACCGAAATCGCCAGCTCGCTCGGGTTGCGCGGCGGCGCCGAGGAGGCGGCGGTGCTGCTGGAAGAGTCACTGGCGCGCCAACCCGATCCCGACGGAGAGATTGGCGTGATGCTGCGGGCCTGGTTGCTGCTGGAGGTGATCTGGGGCCTGGAGCGCCTGCCCGAGGGCGCCCTACCGAGCCCAGGCGAGGCGATCGGGAACGACACGATCGCGGGGCGGGTGCTGCTCGCCCAAGCCGCCACCCTAAGCTCCCTGGGCCTGGACACGGTGGAGCGAGGGCTGAGGCTGGCCGAGAAATCGATCCCCAACGACGAGACGGTGATTGAAGATGCGCTGGCGGGGGCCCCCCACCAGGGGACCTTCGCGGCGTTCATCGTCGCCGACCAGGCCGCGACGATCTCGCACTCAATCGAGATATCGCTCGAAGCCGCGAGACGCCGCGGAGCGTCGATCGCCGTCGCCGGAGCCCACGGAATGCGTGCCTTTCTCAGCCTGCTGGACGGCAACCTGCGAGAGGGCGCGGGGGACGCCAATATCGCCGTCGGCATCGTCGGGCACCTCCAGGTTCCCTCCGCCCTGGCGGTCTGGCTGGCGGCCTCGGTCCGCCTCGCAACCGCCCGCGGCGACCTGGCGACCGCCGAGGGCATGCTGGTGGACCTCGAGAGCGAACGGGCGCGAGTCTCCGGCCTGCCCGCGGCAATCCTCCTCTGCGCCCGTGGTGAGTTGCGGCGGGAAACGGGGCGCTACGCCGAGGCACGCAACGACTACCTGGCGGCCTCCGAAAGGATGGCCTGGCTGCCGCTGGCCAACCAGGAGGTCTTTCCCTGGCGTATCGGGCTCGCCCTTTGCGAAGCGGCCTTGGGAAACGAGGAGAAGGGGCGACAACTGGCCGCGGAGGCACTGGAAATCGCTCACCTGGCAGGTGGGGAGCGCGGAATCGGCATTGCCCTCCGCGTGCAGGGCGCCGTTACCACCGGCCCGGAAGGGATCGAACTACTGCGAAAAGCGGTCGACGTCCTCGCCGGCACCCGTGCCCAGCTTCAACACGCTCAGGCTTTGGTCGAGCTGGGAGCGGCACTGCGCCGAGCCAACCGGCGCAAGGACGCCCGCGAGCCCCTGCGCCAAGGCCTGGACCTCGCCCACCGCTGCGCCGCCAAACCGCTGGAGGAACAAGCGCGCGCCGAGCTGAGAGCGACCGGCGCCCGCCCCCGCAAAGCCGTCTACACCGGCGTCGAGTCGCTGACGCCGAGCGAGCTCCGCGTTGCCCGCATGGCCGCAGAGGGCAAGACCAACCGCGAGATCGCTCAGGCGCTGACCGTCACCGAGAAGACGATCGAGACCCACATGCGCCACGTCTTCCAGAAGCTCGACGTCGGGCGACGGACCGAGCTGGCAGCGGCCCTCAAGTCGGAGTAAAGCGGACGACCGGTCTCGAACCGGCGACCTCGAGCTTGGGAAGCTCGCGCTCTACCAACTGAGCTACGTCCGCGTGGCGCTGATTCTAGGGCGGGCGCGGGGTTGCCGGGGGCGAGCGCGATCTAGAGTTCGCCGTCCGTGAGCGCCCGCTCCCTCCTCGCCTTCCTCGCCGTGCTGGCCGTCGTCGGCCTGCTTGGCTTCGGCCTGCTCAGCAAGGGCGAGACCAAGATCGCGGTCGGCGACCCGGTGCCCGACAAGGCGCTGCCGGCGCTGCCGGGACCCGGGCGCGGCTCGATCGCCGAGTATCGGGGCAAGTGGGTGCTGGTCAACCTCTGGGCCTCGTGGTGTGTCCCCTGCCGCCAGGAGGCGCCGGTGCTGCAGGACTTCTACGAGCGCAACCGAGGCAACGACACCACGGTGCTCGGGATCAACGTGCAGGACAACGAGGACGACGCCCGCACCTTCCTGCGCGAACACCCGACCGCGTACCCGCAGCTGCGCTCGGTCGGCGACGAACGCAGCGCCGCATTCGGCTCCACCGGGGTGCCGGAGAACTTCCTGGTCGAACCCGACGGCCACCTGGCGCTGATCTGGCGCGGCCCGGTCGATGACCAGTTCCTGCGCGAACGCGTCGCACCGCTGATCGAAGGCAGCTTGTGAGCTTGTGGTGCGCCTTTTACTCCCAGTGGGTGCATAAAGCGCACCGCAAGATGGTGTGGGTCGGGATTGCGGCTCTGGTGCTGGCGGCGCCGGTGAGCGCGGCACCTGCCCCGCAGACGACGGTCAACGCAATCGAAGCCGAAGTGATGTGCCCGATCTGCGGCACCCTGCTCGAGCTGGCCGAATCGCCGCAGGCGAAACGCGAGAAGGTCTTCGTCGCCAAGCTCGTCGCCGCAGGCAAGAGCAAGGCCGAAGTCAAGGACGCCCTGGTCGCCCAGTACGGCCCCTCGGTCCTCGCCCTGCCCAAGGCCTCGGGGTTCGACCTCTCCGCCTACCTCGTGCCGATCCTGGCGCTCGCGGTCGCGGCAGTGGCGCTGGTCTTCAGCGTGCTGCGCTGGCGCCGCAGCGGGCGGGCAAATGAGCCGTCAGCAGAGGACGCCGCGGCCGACGCCCCACAGGGCGAGGACGCCGAGCGGCTCGAGGCCGACCTCTCACGCTACGACCTCTAACCGCTCAGTTGAAGAGGACCAGACCGGTGACCGACACCGGCATCCGCTTTGGCAGCTGCCCGCGCTCGCCGCAGGCGATCGTCACCGCGGTGTGTTCGGTGAGGGCGCGCAGCGCGTCGGTGTCTTCGCTCAGCGGTGGACCGTCGATCAGCAGCAGGTCATAGGCACGCTTGAGGCGCTCGATCGCGTGGTCGCAGCGCTCGGAGTCGAGCAGCGCCACCGGCTTCGGCTCGGGCTCGCCGGCGACGATGCAGGTGAGCGGCTCGGTTGCGCGGCCGGCTGCGGGACCGGCGAGGACCAGCGGCTGCAGGATCTCGCCGGCATCGGCCTCGTCGAGCAGGTAGTCGTGCAGTCCGGGACCGCCGGCGAGCCCGAGCCTCTCGGCCAGAGCCGGCCGGGCGAGATCGCACTCCAGTAGCGCCACCCGGCGGCCTTCCGCGGTGGCGGCGGCGGCCAGGCCCAGTGCCACCTGGCCCTTGGCCGGCCCAGTCACGAATACGGAACCGGTCTTGGTCAGCTTCGTCGCCAGCTCGGCGTAGGCCTGCAGCTCGGCGCGCCCCAATGCTCCCGGTCGGCTCGACGAGCGCTCGGAGCGCTCCACCTCAGCCAGAATCGGTTGCTTGTTGCGGCGTCCCAGCATCACATCCGCTCCGGGGCGGAGATGCCCAGTAGATCAAGTGAGCCGGCGATAGTGCGCATCGTGAGCAGGGAGAGTGCCAGGCGCGAGCGCTCCACACCCTCACCCTCGGCGCCGACGACCTGGCAGTCGCGGTAGAAGCCGTGGAAATCGGCGGCGACGGCGGTCGCGTAAGTGCAGATCCGGTGCGGGGCTCGGCGCTCGGCGGCCTCACGGACCTCATCGGGAAACTCGAGCAGGCGCTTGATCAGCTCGCGCTCGGTCGGTTCCAGCGCCGTCCCCGGCGTCGCCGCCCCGGCTCCGCCGGCGACCTCTTCCTGCGGCTGCTCGGCTTTGCGCAGGATGCTGGCGATCCGCGCGTGCGCGTACTGGACGTAGTAGACCGGATTGTCGTTGGACTGACGGCGGGCGAGCTCGAGGTCGAGGTCGACTGTGGTGTCGTGACTGCGCCAGAGCATGAACCAGCGCGTCGCGTCGACGCCGATGTCGTCGAGCAGCTCATCGAGCGAGACGAAGTCGCCGCTGCGCTTCGACATCTGCGCCCGCTCGCCGCTTTCGACGATGTGTACGAGCCGCATGATCAGCGCCTCGAAGCGCTCCGGGTCCGCCCCCAGGGCCTCGATCGCGGCGCGCACGCGGGGGACGTAGCCGTGGTGATCAGCGCCGAGGATGTTGATCAGACGGCCAAAGCCCCGCTCCAGCTTGTCCCAGTGGTAGGCGACGTCGGCGGCGAGGTAAGTCGGTTCGCCGTTGGCGCGGATCAGCACCCGGTCCTTGTCGTCGCCGAAGGTGGTGGTGCGCAGCCAGAGCGCCTCCTCGTGGCGGTAGGTATGACCCGCTTTGTCGAGCTGCGCCAGGGCGGCGTCGACCTCGCCGCGGCTGTAGAGGTCGCGCTCGGAGAACCAGGTGTCGAAGCGCACGCCGAAGCGATCGAGCGTGCCTCGCACCTGCTCGAGGATCAACTCGACGCCCCGGCTGCCGATCGCCTCGAGGTCCTCGGCCCCGATCCCCTCACTGGCGATCTGCCGGCCGAGCTCGACCACGTAGTCACCGGCGTAGCCGTCCGTGGGCGGCTCCTCGCCCTTGATCCGCGCCGCGATCGAGGCGGCGAAGCGTTCGATCTGGCCGCCGGCGTCGTTGACATAGAACTCGCGCTGGACCTCGTGGCCGGCCGCCTCGAGGAGGCGGACGAGGGAGTCGCCGTAGGCCGCGTGGCGGCCGCCGCCGACGTGCAGCGGGCCGGTCGGGTTGGCCGAGACGAACTCGACCAGGATGCGCTCGGGCGAGTCGGTCGGCGAGGGGCCGAGCTGCTCACCGGCGCCGGCGAGGCTGAGCATGGCCCGCCGGTACCAATCGTCGGCGAGGAAGAAGTTGAGGAAGCCGGGGCCGGCCACCTCGATTCGCTCGATCGTCTCGTCGCCCAGCTCGGAGCTCAGCAGCTCGGCCAGACGGGCGGCGACGTCGCGCGGGTTTTCGCCCAGCGGAGCGGCCAGCAGCATCGCCGCGTTGGAGCTGTAGTCGCCCAGCTCGGCTTTCGGCGGCCGCTCCAGACTGGGCTCGGGCCCGCTCGGCTCACCCTCGCGCAGGGCGCGACAGGCGGCGTCGACTGCGCTGCGCAGGGTGGCGATCGGATCGGTTGCTGCCATCGTCGCGCTCATCGTATGGAGAGCGGCAGCGGCCGCGCTCTGTCATCGCCGCGCAGGCCACTGAGTACGCTGGCCGGCGTGCGGATCGCCGCAATTACCGACATCCACGCCAATCTGCCCGCGCTGGAAGCCGTGCTCGAGGCGGTCGAGGAGGCCGGCGCCGAGGAGATCTGGTGCCTCGGCGACGTGCTCGGCTACGGGGTCGAGCCCGATGCCTGCGCCGCCCTCGTGCGCGAGCGCTGCGCGATCTCGCTGGTCGGCAACCACAACCTCGCGGTGCTGGGGGCGCTCGATATCGACTCCTTCTCCGAGGCGGCCGCCCTGGCGGTCGAGTGGACGCGGGCAAACGTCAGCGAGGAGACGCTGGAGTTCCTGCGCGAGCTCGAGCCGGAGGGCGAGCGCGGTGAGATCGGCCTCTTCCACGCCTCGCCGCGCGACCCGGTCTGGGAGTACGTGCTCTCCAGCGAGCAGGCCGACGCCGGCATCGACGCCAACCCGCGCCGCATCGGGCTGATCGGCCACTCGCACGTGGCGCTCTTCTTCGGCCGTCCCAACGGCGGCTCCCGGGACGACACCCGCGGTGCCCAGGCGAGCGACGACGCCCTGCTCGAGCTGGGTAGCGGCGCCTGGCTGCTCAACCCCGGCAGCGTCGGCCAGCCGCGTGACGGCGATCCGCGCGCAGCCTGGCTGGAGCTCGACACCGAGGCGGCGACGGCTCGCTTCCACCGCGTGCCCTACGAGATCGAGCGCGCCGCCGCGCCAATCGCCGCCGCCGGCCTGCCGAGCCGCCTCGCCGACCGCCTCTACACCGGCCAGTGACGCTCAAATGCAGGGAAAATATGCCCCAGAGGTGGTTGTCTAGACTCGCAACGGTGCGTCAGCTGGCCATATCCACGCTCGCCCTCTCCCTCGGCATCGCGGCGGCACTCGCCCTCGTCTCCTGCGGGGGTGGCGAAGACGCCAAGCTGCTGCCCGGCAACACCGCCGCGGAAATCACCGAAAACCTGGATCTGGTCAAGCAGTACGCCGAAGAAGGCGAATGCGTGGGGGCCGAAAATGCCGTTAGCGACATCAATTCCCAGATCGAAGGGCTGACCGGCGTCGATCCCAAGCTGGTCGAAGCGCTCAAGCGCGGTGCCACGCGGCTGAGCGAAGTCGTCGCCGGCTGCGAAGAAGAAGAGACCGAAGCGGTCGCCCCCGAGAGCGAAGCGACGACCACCGAAGAAACCGAAAAGACGCCCCCGGGCCTGGAAAAGAAGGAAGAAAAGGAACGGGAAAAGGAAGAAAAGGCGCTCGAAAAGGAAGTAGAGAAGGCGGAAAAAAAAGAACCGCCGGCGGTTGAAAAAACGACGCCCGAAGAAACGCCGACCACGCCCACCACGCCCTCGACCGAAGGCGGCGGCACCGACGCGCCGGGCGGGGTCAGCCCGGCCGCTCCGGCTACACCTGAACAGGGGAACGAATAATGGCCTCGGGAATCCTCTCTGGGCGCTACGAGATCGGCGAGCGGCTCGGCTCGGGCGGCATGTCGAGCGTGCACCAGGCGACCGACCTGATCCTCGAGCGCACGGTCGCGGTCAAGATCCTCGCCGAGCACCTCTCCGACGACGAGCGCTTCGTCGCCCGCTTCCGCCGCGAGGCGCTGGCGGTGGCGAAGCTGATCCACCCCAACATCGTCCAGGTCTACGACACCGGCATCGACGACGGCCGCCACTACATCGTCATGGAGTACGTGCAGGGCCGCTCCGGGGCGCAGATCCTGCAGCGCCACGGCCCGCTCGACGGCGATACCACGGCCGAGATCGGCGCCCAGGCCTGCGCCGGCCTCGACTACGCCCACCGGCGCGGGATCATCCACCGCGACGTCAAGCCCGGCAACCTGATGATCGTCGGCGGCCCGGTCGGCGGCGGCGAGATGACGATGAAGCTGACCGACTTCGGCATCGCTCGCGCGGTCGAACAGACCCGCATCACCCAGGTCGGCTCGGTCGTCGGCACCGCCGCCTACCTCTCGCCCGAGCAGGTGCGCGGCGAGGAGGCGACGCCGGCCACCGACGTCTACGCGCTCGGCGTCGTCCTCTACCAGTTCCTCACTGGACGCCTGCCGTACGAGGGATCGACCCTGGCCGAGCTGGCGGTGCGCCAGCAAAACGAGAAGCCGCTACCGCCCAGCACTTACAACGGCGAGGTGCCGGATACGCTCGGCGCCGCTGTACTGCGGGCATTGGAGGGCGATCCCAACCGCCGCTACGCCAGCGCCAGCGAGTTCGCCGGCGGCCTCGCCCTCGGCATGCAGGGCGAGGACGTGACCCTGCCGCTGGAAGCTGGAACCGCCGCGACCAACGTGCTCGGCGGTGGCGAGACAGCGACCCGCCGCCTCGACCAGACCGCCCAGACCGAGTACCGCCCAGCCCAGCCCTCGCCGACACGACGCCCGGTGGCACGCGCGCCGCAGCAGCAGGCACCATCCCCGCCGGTCCGCCCCGCTGTGCAAGCGCCACCTAAGCGCAGCGCCTTCTCGCGCTTCACCCGCTTCGTCATGGCCCTCGTCGCTCTGGTCCTGATCGCCGCCGCGGTCGCCGCGGCCGTGATCTACACGACCGACAAGGCGACCGGGATCAAGGCGACCGAAGTCGCCGGCAACACGGTCGACAAGGTCGTCGAAGAATTCAAGGAACTGGTCAAGAAGAACCAGGAATAGTGGCGGCTCAGGCGGACCAGGGTGAATTCCCGGAGAGAATCGCCCTCGAGTAGTCACTGAACTTCCCGATCTCGATCGCGGCGCGAGCGTGCACCATCAGCTCCTGCAGGTAGGTGAGGTTGTGGACGCAGAGCAGGCGGACCGCGGTCAGCTCCTCGGCCCGGGAGAGGTAGCTGATGTAGTCGCGGTCGTGGTTCTGGCAGGCCGGGCAGGGGCAACCCGCGGCGATCGGGTTGCGATCGCCGCTGTGGCCAGACTTGCGCAGGTCGAGGCGGAAGCGGTTTTCGGGGTCGGGGACGAGGGCGACGCCGTGGCGGGCGAGGCGGGTCGGCACGGCGCAGTCGAAGACGTCGAGGCCGAGCGCGATGCCGGCGAGCAGGTCGTCGACCTCGCCGATGCCGAGTAGGTGCTTGGGCGCCGCCTCGGGCAGCAGCGGCGCGGTCATGCCGAGCACCTCGCGCATCTCCGCCTTGTCGCGGCCGAGGGTGCCGCCGATCGCCAGCCCGTCGACGCCGGCAGAGGAGACGGCCTCGGCCGACTCGCGACGCAGGTCCTCGTAGACACCGCCCTGAACGATGCCGAAGACCGCCTGGCGCGCCGGCCCCTCGCGCTCGTGCCACTCGAGGCAGCGCGCGAGCCAGCGGTGGGTGCGCTCGGTCGAGCGGGCGGTGTAGTCGCGGTCGGCGTGGAAGGGGGTGCACTCGTCGAAAACCAGGGCGATGTCGGAGCCAAGCGCCGCCTGCACCTGCATCGAGACCTCGGGTGAGATGAACAGCTCGGTGCCGTCGCGGTAGGAGCGGAAGTGCACCCCCTCCTCCTCAATCGAGACCACCGAGCCCTGCTCGCCGCCCTGACGGCCACTGCCCTTGACCTCGTTGGCGACGCCGCCGTGGGCCAGCGAGAAGACCTGGAAGCCGCCGGAATCAGTGATCAGCGCCCGCTCCCAGCCCATGAAGCCGTGCAGGCCGCCGGCAGCGGCGATCCGCTCCGGACCCGGCGAGACGAAGAGGTGGTACGTGTTGCCCAGAACCATCTCGTAGCCGAGCGCGGCCACCTCGTGCGATTCGAGCCCGCGCACGGTGCCCTTCGTCGCCAGCGGGATGAAGGCCGGAGTGTGGACGGGGCCGTGAGCCGTGTCCAGCACGCCGGTCCGCGCCGCCCCGTCGCGCGCCCCGATCTCGAACCTAAGTCTGTCTGCCTCGGCGCGCATGGCTGTTCGCTGAACGGTTGACCACCCTATTGGTGGGTCAACTGTTCATTCGGCGATCAGGGACCGCCCGGTCATCGGCGCCGGCTGGGAAATGCCGAGCAGCTCCAGCGCGGTCGGGGCGACATCGGCGAGGATGCCGCCCTCGCGCAAGTTCACTCCCTCAGCGGTGACGATCAGCGGCACCGGGTTGAGCGAGTGGGCTGTGTTGGGTGAGCCGTCGGGCTCGAGCATGTGGTCGCAGTTGCCGTGGTCGGCGGTGACGATGCAGGCGCCGCCCTTGGCGGTGACCGCCTCGATCACATCGCCGAGACAGCCATCGACCTCCTCGACCGCGGCGACCGCGGCCGGGATCACCCCGGTGTGGCCGACCATGTCGGGGTTGGCGAAGTTGATGATGCCGAAGCGGTAGTCCCCCGCGCTCCAGTGGCTGACGAAGGTGTCGGCGGCGGCGCGAGCGCTCATCTCGGGCTTGTGGTCGTAGGTCGGGACGTCGCGCGGCGACTCGACCAGGTGGCGCTCCTCCCCCTCCCACTCCTGCTCGCGGCCGCCGTTGAAGAAGTAGGTGACGTGGGCGTACTTCTCAGTCTCGGCGACGTGCAGCTGGCGGCCGCCGGCCTCGGAGATCGTCTCGGCCAGGGTCGTCTGCGGTCGCGCCTCGGGAAAGGCGACCGGGTAAGGCCACCCCTTGCGGTACTCGGTCATCGTGGTCAGGTCGAGCAGCGGCCCGCCGGCACGGGGGAACTCGTCGAAGTCAGGGTCCGCTAGGGCGCGGGTCATCTCCCGCGCCCGATCGGGGCGAAAGTTGATGAAGAAGCCGACGTCGCCCTCGGCGACCCCGTCGTAGTCGCCGATCACGGTCGGCTTGACGAACTCGTCGGTCTCCTCGCGCTCATAGGAAGCCGCGATCGCCTCCTCGGAGCTGACCGCGCGCAGGCCCTCGGCGTGGACGATCGCGTCGTAGGCGAGCTTGATCCGCTCCCAACGCGTGTCGCGGTCCATCGCGTAGTAACGACCGCTGACCGTGGCGACGCGGCCCGCCTGGCGCAACCAGCGCTCGAGCTCACCCACGTAGCCCTTGCCGCCGTGCGGCAGCGTGTCGCGGCCGTCGGTGAAGGCGTGGAAGACGACATCGGGGACGCCCTCCTGCGAGGCGAGCTCGATCGTCGCCTCGATGTGCTCCCAGCCGGAGTGAACGCCACCGTCGGAGACGAGCCCAAGCAGATGCAGGCGCCCGCGCGGGCTGTTGCGGGCCCGCTCGCAGGCGCCGAGCAATGCCTCGTCGTCGAAGAAGCTGCCATCTGCGATCGAGTCGTCGATCCGCGCTAGGTCCTGCTTGACGATCGCGCCGGCGCCGAGGTTGAGGTGGCCGACCTCGGAGTTGCCCATCTGGCCATCCGGCAGGCCGACATCGCGTCCTTGGGCAGAGAGTTGGGTGTGAGGGAACTGCTCCCAGAGCCGGTCGAAGACCGGGGTCTCGGCCAGCGAGATCGCGTTGCCGGGCCCGGGTTCGGCCAGGCCCCAGCCGTCGAGGATGACGAGCGCCAGCGAGGGGACGGTCAACCGGCAGCCTTGACGATGGCGGCGAAATCAGCGGGGTCAAGGGCGGCGCCGCCGACCAGGGCGCCGTCGATGTCGGGCTGGCCGAGCAGCTCGGCGGCGTTGGCCGGCTTGACCGAGCCGCCGTAGAGGATCCGCACCTCGTCGGCCGGACCGCCGCGCTCGCGCACCACGTCGCGGATGAAGGCGCAGGCTTCCTGCGCCTGCTCTGGAGTCGCGGTGCGGCCGGTGCCGATCGCCCAGATCGGCTCGTAGGCGATCACCACCTCTCCCAGCTTGGTCCCCACCACCTCGGCTAGGTCGGCCTGCAGCTGACGCTCCAGCACCGCCTCGGTCTGTTCGGCGTCACGCGCCTCCTCGGTCTCGCCCACGCAGAGGATCGGCTCGAGGCCGGTGGCGAGCGCGGCCGGCACCTTGCGGGCCAGGGCCTCGTCGGTCTCGCCGAAGAACTGGCGGCGCTCGGAGTGGCCGAGGACGACCGCCTCGACGTCGAGCTCAACCAGCATCGGGGCTGAGACCTCGCCGGTGAAGGCGCCCGAGTCCTGCTCGTGCATGTTCTGCGCGGCGACCTTGACCGCGGTGCCGTAGCGGCGCTCGACCACGGCGGTCAGCGCGGTGAACGGCGGGCAGATCACCACGTCGGACTGCGTCGCCGCGATCTGCGGCAGCAACGCGTCGACGAACTCGCCAGCCTCGGCGACGGTCTTGTGCATCTTCCAGTTGGCGGCGATGTAGGGGGTCCTAGGCATCGCGCAGGGCCTCCACGCCAGGCAGCTTCTTTCCCTCCAAGAGCTCCAAGGATGCTCCTCCTCCGGTCGAGAGCCAGTCAACTTTGTCGGCAAGGCCGAACTGCTGCAGGGCGGCGACCGAGTCGCCACCCCCGATCACGGTCGTGCCGGGCGCGTCCGCGACGGCCTCGGCGACAGCGCGCGTGCCAGCGGCGAAAGGCGCCAGCTCGAAGGCCCCCATCGGGCCATTCCAGAGCACCGTGCCCGCAGCGGCGATCCGCTCGGCGTAGGCGGCGGCGCTGCGCGGGCCGATATCGAGGCCCATCCAACCGTCGGGCACCTCGATGCCATCGCTCGGGCGCACCTCGGTCTCGGCGTCGAACGCCTCGCCCAAAACCAGGTCGACTGGGAGGCGCAACTCACAATCGGAGCCCTTTGCCTGCTCGAGCGCCTTGCCGGCCAGCTCCACCCCCTCCTCCTCGACCAGCGAGTTGCCGGTGGCGATGCCCTGGGCGCGGAAGAAGCTGAAGCACATCGCGCCGCCGATCAGGATCTCGTCGGCGATCTCGAGAAAGCGGTCGATCACGCCGACCTTGTCGGTCACCTTGGCGCCACCGAGGACGACGACCAGCGGCCGCGCCGGCGCCTCGACCACGCGGGTCAGTTCGGTCAGCTCCTGCTCGAGCAGGAGGCCGGCGAAACCCGGCAGCAGAGCGGCGACGCCGGCGGTGCTGGCGTGGGCGCGGTGGGCAGTGCCGAAGGCGTCGTTGACGTAGAGGTCGGCGAGCGCCGCGAGGTCGTCGGCCAGCCCGGGATCGTTCTCGGTCTCCCCCGGCTCGAAACGAACGTTCTCGAGCAGCAGCACGTCGCTTGCCCCCAACCCCTCGGCCAGCTCCCTGACCTCGTCGCCGACCACCGCGGGCGCCTGCTGTACCGACGCGTCGAGCAATTCCGCCAGGCGCTCACCGACCGGCTTCATCGAGAGCTCCGGCACGACCTTGCCCTTCGGCCGCCCCAGGTGCGAGACCAGCACCAGCGAGGCACCGCGCTCGCGCAGCGATTCGATCGTCGGCAACGCCGCGCGAATGCGGGTGTCGTCCGCGACCCTGCCGTCGTCGAGCGGGACGTTGAAGTCGACCCGGACCAGCACCCGCTTGCCCGCCACCTCGGCGTCGCGCACGCTGGCCTTGGCGAAGCTCACCGCGCCGTGCTCAGAGGACCTTGCCGGCCAGCTCGACGCAACGGTTGGAGTAGCCCCACTCGTTGTCGTACCAGGAGACCGCCTTGATCATCTTGCCGTCGCCGATCGCCATCGTCTGGCCGGCGTCGAAGATCGAGGAGTGCGGGTCGCCGACGATGTCGGTGGAGACGATCTCGTCCTCGGTGTAGCTGAGGATGCCTTTCAGTGGGCCCTCGGCCGCCTCCTTGATCGCGGCGTTGACTGCGGCCGGGTCGGTCGGCTGCGAGGGCCTGAAGACGAGGTCGACGACCGAGCCGGTAATCACCGGGGCCCGCACAGCGAGGCCGTTCAGCTTGCCATTTAGCTCCGGCAGCACCAGACCAACCGCCTTGGCCGCACCGGTCGTCGTCGGGATCAGGTTGACGGCGGCGGCGCGCGCCCGGCGCAGGTCCTTGTGCGGCATGTCCTGCAGACGCTGGTCGGAGGTGTAGGCGTGGATCGTCGTCATCAGGCCATGCTCGATGCCGAAGGAATCGTTCAGCACCTTCGCGAACGGGGCCAGGCAGTTGGTCGTGCAGGAGGCGTTGGAGATGACGTGGTGGTTGTCGCGGTCGTAATCGCTGTCGAAGTTGACGCCGAGGGCGACGGTCACGTCCGGCTCCTTGGCGGGGGCGGAGATGATCACCTTCTTGGCGCCCGCCGCGAGGTGCTTGGCGGCATCGTCGCGGGCGGTGAAGAAGCCGGTCGACTCGATCACCACGTCGACGCCAAGGTCACCCCAGGGCAGCGCCGCCGGGTCGCGCTCGGAGAGGACCTCGAGCGGCTTGCCGTCGACCGAGATCGTGTCCCCCTCGACGCTGACCTCGCCCGGGAAGCGGCCCACGCTCGAGTCGTACTTGAGCAGGTGAGCGAGGGTCTCCGGATCGGTGAGGTCGTTGACGGCTACGAACTCCAGATCGGCCCCGGCGGCATGCGCCGCTCGGAACACGTTGCGCCCAATCCGGCCAAAGCCGTTGATGCCGACCTTCACAGCCATTGCTCAGTTCCTCCTGGACTCGTTGTGGGAGATGTCTCGATGTTATGGACCGGCGCCGGCCGGCCCGCTGAGAAGCTTCAGTCCGACCCGATCGTGATCTCGATCTCGTACCCGTCCGGGTCCTTGAGAAAAGCCGAGTAGGAGCCGGAGCCGTAGGAGCGGCGCTCGCCGGGCTCGGAGACCACGGTGCCACCGCCGCTCATGCCGCCTTCCCAGGCCGCCTTGACGGCGACGATCCCGAGCGCGGAGAAGCTGAGCAGGCCGAAGCCGGCCTTCGGCTCGTGGTGAGAGGCGATGAAGAAGACGGGTTTGGCGATGCCCCAGCCGATCGTTTTGTCCTCCTCGAAGTGGCGCCGCCAGCCAAGTGGGGCAAGCAGCCCGTCGTAGAACGAACCGCTCCGCTCGAGGTCGGAAACCTCCAGTAGGACGTGGTGAAGCATCGTTCCCGGAGGCTATACGGGCGGGCGGATCAGCCGCCGCGCGGTGTCCAGCGGAAAAAGCGGATTGCCAGCAGCAGGCCGGCCACGCCCCAGATCGCGACGATCGCCAGGTTGTCCCACTGCAGGCCGCCGCCGCTGCCGGGGTCATAGACGTCGAAGAAGGCCTCGAAGAAGTGGCGGATCGGGAAGAGGTCGGCGAAGTGGATGACGCCGCTGGGCAGCTGGTCGTCGGGGATGAAGACGCCCGAGAGGAAGTAGAGCGGCAGCAGCAGGGCGTTGACGATCGGCGCCGCGGCGTCCTGCGAGGGGATCGCGGCGGTGAGGGCGATGCCGAGGCAGCAGAACGAGGCCGCCCCGATCAGCAGCGTGACGACGATCTGCGGCAGCTGGCTCCAGGGAATCGCCACCCCGTATAGAAGGCGACCGATCACCGCCATCAGCGCCAGCATCAGCAGTGCCACCACGGCCGAGTTGCCGATCCGCCCGGCGATGAAGACCCAGGCCGGCATCGGCGTGCCGCGGCCGCGCTTGAGCCGGCCGTCCTCGCGGGCGATCACCAGCGACATCGCCAATGACTGCATCGTCGCCGAGATCACCGCCAGGGTGATGATCGCCGGCACGTAGTAGGCGGTGGTCTTGATCCCGCCGCGCACGTTCACCGTCTGCCCGCCGAAAACCGTGGCGAAGATCAGCAGCAGGATCACCGGGAACATCACGGTGAAGAAGACCGAGGCCGGGTTGCGCCAGAAGGCCTTCTGGTCGTAGCGGAACTGGTGGGCGAAGAGGGCCAGACCGTTCATGCCTCTTCCCCATCCGCGGTCAACGAGAGGTAGACGTCCTCGAGGTTGGGCCGGGTTACTTCCAGGCCCTCCAGCTCGAGCCCCTGCGCGATCGCCCGCTCGGTCAACTGATGCAGGTCGGCGACCGGGGTCGTCGTCTCGACCGAGACCTCCTCGCCGCCGAGCCGGTAGCTGATCGTCGTCGGCAGGCTCTCGCGGTCGCCGAGGTCATCCGGAGTACCGCTCGCCACCACCTGGCCGCGCGAGATGATCGTCACCCGGTCGGCGAGCCGCTGCGCCTCGTCCATGTAGTGGGTGGTGAGGAAGACGGTCTTGCCGAGGTCGCGCAGGCCGGCAATGGTCTCCCAAGCCTGGCGGCGAGCCGAGGGGTCGAAGCCGGTGGTCGGCTCGTCGAGGAAGAGCAGCTCGGGGTCGCCGATCAGGGCCATGCCGACGTCGAGGCGGCGCTGCTGACCGCCGGAGAGCTTGCTCGCCCGCACGTCGGCCTTGCCGCCGAGGCCAACCAGCTCGATCACCTCGTCGACCGGCCGCGGCGCCCGGTAGTAGCCGGCGTAGAGGCCGAGCGAGTCGCGCACGGTCAGGTAGGGGTCGAGCCGGCAGCTCTGCAAGACGATGCCGATCCGCTCGCGCCAAGCACGGTCGCCGTGCTCGGGATCCACCCCCAGCACCTCGACCTCTCCCCCACTGCGCTTGCGGTACCCCTCGAGGATCTCGACTGTCGTCGTCTTCCCGGCGCCGTTGGGCCCGAGAAAGGCAAAGACCTCGCCCGCCTGCACCTCGAGATCGGTCCCCCGCACGGCCTCGAACTCCCCATAGCTCTTGCGCAGCCCGCGGATGGATATGACGGCGTCGCCCAAAGCCCGGCGATTCTATGGATGCCCGGAAGCCCGGGTTATTCGGCTCCGCGCTGACCGAGCGGGCGTCGGCAGGGCCTCCGAACGTTTTGCGCCGCTGGCCCTAAGCCATTCTCGGACGGCAGCAGGCGATCCAGCCAGTCAGGCGAGTGAGGAGGCCCTGCCGACGCCCGCCCCCTTCAAGGCGAAGCCGCTACCCAACCTCGGTATCGCGGTGCTTCAGGTGCACGACGACATCCTCGCGACCCTCGAGCTCGCGGCGGATGCGGTCGGCGACGGTGATCGAGCGGTGGCGGCCGCCGGTGCAGCCGATCGCGATCGTCAGGTGGCTCTTGCCCTCGGCGACGTAGGCAGGAACGAGGAAGTCGAGCAGCGGCAGCAGTCGCCCGTAAAACTCACCGGCCTGGGTCCCGGACTCGACGTAGTCGCGCACTCTCTCGTCGAGCCCGGTCAGCGGGCGCAGGTCGTCGACGTAGTGCGGGTTTGGCAGGAAGCGCACGTCGAGCGTGAGGTCGGCATCGTGCGGCGGCCCGTTCTTGAAGCCGAAGGTGAGCAGGGTCAGCGCCATCTTGCCCGTCTCGTGGTGGTCGAGCATGTCCTCGGCGATCCGCCGCCGCAGCATCGCCCCGGTCAGGTTGCCGGTGTCCATCACCACGTCGGCGCGCTCGCGCAGCGGCGCCAGCATCGCCCGCTCGGCGCGGATGCCGTCGACGATCCGCCCTTCCGGGGCCAGCGGGTGGCGGCGGCGCGTCTCCTTGTAGCGGTCGACCAACGTCTCCTCGTCGGCCTCGAGGAAGAGCACGGTCGGTTTGAGGCCCTCGGCCTCGAGGTCATCGAGCACCTGCAGCAGGTCGTCGAAGTAGTCGCCGCCGCGCACGTCGGAGACGACCGCGGCGCACTCGACCCCACTGCCCTCGTGGCGAAAGAGCTCGCCGAGGCTGCCGATCATCCGCGGCGGCAGGTTGTCGACACAGAAGTAGCCGCCGTCCTCGAAAGCGGCGATCGCTTCCGACTTGCCGGCGCCGGAGTGGCCAGTAATCACGACCAGCTCGACCTCGCGGCCGGGCCCCGCCCCGTCGCGCTCGGCATCCAGTTTCTGTGCCCTTTCCGTGCTCGCCATCAGCCCGTCCTGTTGAGTTGCTCGTGGATCTCCCGCGCAACCTTGCCAGGCAGGCCGGGCACCATTTCCAGTTCCTCGCGAGTGGCGGCGAGGAAGCGCTCTGGCGAGCCGAAATGTTGCAGCAGGGAGCGCTTGCGGACCGGGCCGATACCCCTCAGCTCGTCGAGCACTGAGCCGGTCATCGCGCGGTCGCGGCGGCCGCGGTGGTGCTCGATCGCGAAGCGGTGCGCCTCGTCACGGACCCGCTGCAGCAACTTCGATGCCTCCGAGTCGGCGGCCAGGCCGATCGGTTGCGAGCGACCCGGCACGAAGACTTCCTCCTCGCGCTTGGCGAGGCTGATCACGGTGACGCCACGGTCGACGAAGGGCTTCAGCGCCCGCATCCCCGCCGCCAGCTGACCCTTGCCGCCGTCGATCATGATCAGCGCCGGCAGCGCCGAGAAGCTGGCGTCGCGCTTGCTGTCGTGCGGCGAGAGGTCGACCTGCTCGAGGTAGCGATTCATCCGCCGCCCCAGGATCTCTTCCATCGAGGCGAAGTCGTCGGGGCCGCCTTCCCGCCCCTCGCCACTTTCGCCGCGTACGCGGAAACGCCGGTAGTCGGACTTCTTCGTCGCACCCCCCTCGAACACCACCATCGAGGCAACGGTGTGCTCGCCACCGATGTTGGAGATGTCGAAGCCCTCGATCCGCACCGGCAGGTCGGCCATGCCGAGCGCGTCACGCAGGCTGGCCAGCGACTCGACCCGGCGCTGGCGGCGATGCTCGCGGCGCAGCCGGTCCTGGTCGAGGGCGAGCTTGGCGTTGCGCTCGGCCAGCTCGCGCAGGCGCCGCTTGTCGCCGCGCTCGGCGACGCGCACCTCGACCGCGCTGCCGCGGCGCTCGCTCAGCGCCGCTTCGAGCAACTCGGCGCGCTCGCTCAGGTAGGGGCCGACGATCACCGTGCGCGGCATCGCCGGCGAGGCCGAGTAGTACTGGCCGACGAACTCCTCGGCGACCTCGGCGAGGTCGCGTTCGGCCTGGTTGTCGAGGTAGAAGCTCTGGCGCTCGGCGAGGATGCCATCGCGGACCTGGAAGACCTGGGCGTTGGCATCCTGGCCTTCGGCGGCGACGCCGATCAGATCTGCGGTGCCAACCGTGCCGCCGGCGACCCGCTGGCGCTCGAACAGCGATGAGATCGCCGCCAAGCGGTCGCGGTGCAGGGCGGCGCGCTCGAACTCGTGACGCTCGGCCGCTGCCTCCATCTTCCGCCGCTCGTCGGCCTCGACCTGGCGGTAGCGGCCGGAGAGGAAATCGACGATCGCGTCGATGTTGTGGCGGTACTCCTCCTGGCTGACGTAGCCGACGCAGGGCGCCCCGCAGCGCTTGATGTAGTAATCGAGGCAGGGGCTGCCGGAGCGCCGGCCCGGCTCCTTGCCCTCGCAGGTGCGGAACTGAAAGAGCTTGCCGAGCAAGTCGAGGGTCTCGCGCACCCGCTTGGCGCTGGAGAAGGGGCCGAAGTAGGCGCGGCCGGAGCGGTGCTTCTCGCGGGTGAAGTAGACCCGCGGGTAGTCCTCGTCGAGGCTGACGCAAACGTAGGGGTAGGACTTGTCGTCGCGCAGGCGGATGTTGAAGCGCGGCCGGTGGCGCTTGATGAAGGTCTGCTCGGTCAGCAGCGCCTCGGCCTCGGTCGAGGTGGCGAGGAACTCGATGCGGTCGACCCGCGAGGTCATCCGGCCCTCGCCCTTGGCCGAGAAGTGCGAGTTGACCCGCTTGCGGATCGAGCGCGCCTTGCCGACGTAGAGGGTCTCGCCGTCGGCGCCGTGGAAGAGGTAGACGCCGGGCGAATCTGGCAGCTCGCGGCGCTGCTGGGCGATCCGTTCCGCCCGCGAGAGCTCCTCGTTGTCAGCGCCTCCGCTCACGAGTCAAAGAGTAGGCTCCTGGCCACCCGGCCAAGTCACACGCCGGTGAAGACTTCCCCGACACGGAGAGCGAGATGACCACCCCCGCAGCCTTGACCAGCGCCCCGCCCGAGCTGAACACGCTGAAAATCGAGATCGACGGCGATATCGGGACGCTCACCCTCGACCGCCCCGACGCCTTCAACGCGATGAGCCCCGAGATGATCGGAGAGCTGACCGTGGCCTTCTCCTGGCTCGCCGACCGGGCCCCGATCCGGGCGCTGATCATCACCGGCGCCGGCAAGGCCTTCTGCTCGGGTGGCGACATCAACTGGTTCAAACAAGGGGTCGAGAGCGAGGAGATCGACCTGCCCTCGGAGGTGCGACGCGGCGCCGAGGCGCTGCACGTCGCGATCGTCGACCTGCGGCGGATCCCCTATCCGGTGATCTGCGCGGTCAACGGTCCGGCGGCCGGGGCGGGCTTCTCGCTGACCCTCGCCTGCGACACCCGCATCGCCTCTGACACCGCGTTCTTTGCCTGCGCCTACGGCCGCATCGGCGCCTCCCCGGACGGCGGCATGACCTACTTCCTGCCGCGCGTGGTCGGGCCGAGCCGGGCACTCGAGATCCTGCTCAACGACCCGAACATGAAGGCCGAGGACGCATTGGCCGAGCGCATCGTCGCCGAGGTGGTCCCGGCGGACGAGCTGATGGACCGGGCGCGTGCCAAGGCCGAGAAGCTCGCCGCCAAAGCGCCGCACTACGTGCGCATGGCCAAGCAGCTTGCCAACACCAGCATCGAGCACACCCTGACCGAGCACCTGCAGCTGGAGCGCCACGGCATCGCTGACAGCATGGCGACCGAGGACCTGCGGGGCGGCGTCGAGGCCTTCTTCGGCGGTGGCACGCCCGAGTTCCACGGTCGCTGAACCAGAGGCGAATCCCCCGCGTATGCAGCTACAGTCTTCCCGAGCATTCGTCCCCCAGGAAAGGACTCCCCAGTCATGAAGAAGGTCGGCGCATTTCTAGTCCTGTCCATCGCAGCGCTAGCCCTGGTCGCCTGTGGCAGCAGCAGCGACAGCAGCTCGAGCACGACCGAAACCAGCGGGGGCGAAAGCCAGGCCGGGCAGGGTGGCGCGGCCAAGGAAGAAAGCAGCAGCGGGGGCGGCTCCACCTCGACCCTCAAGTTCGAAGCCGACCCGAACGGCGAACTCGCCTACACCTCTACCAGCGAGACCGCCAAAGCCGGCAAAGTGACGGTTGAATTCAAAAACCCGCAGGCGCTCACCCACGACGTCGCGATCGAAGACTCCAGCGGCAAGGAAGTAGGCGCAACCGAACTGATCGCCGACGGCTCCGACACGACGACCGTCGACCTCAAACCCGGCACCTACATCTACTTCTGCACCGTGCCCGGTCACCGCGAAGCCGGCATGGAAGGCAAGCTCACCGTCAAGTAGGTGAGCGGCGTGAGTCGCTGGGAGACGACCAGCACCCTGGAGGCCGGGGTCAGCCCGGCCTCCGTGTGGCAGAAGGCCTACGCGGATGCCGCGGCCTGGCCAGTGTGGAACGCCGAGATCAAGCGAGCGCAGCTTGACGGCCCTCTTGCGCAGGGCGCCAAGGCGAGGATCGTCTTCGGCACCGGCCTGCGCCTGCGTTTCCACGTGGTCGAGTTCGAGGACGGTCGCCTCTTTACCGATGAGTCCCGCCTGCCCGGCGCCCGCATGGGCCACCGTCATCTGGTCGAGCCCACCGAGACCGGCAGTCGCCTCACCAACACGATTTACATCGAGGGACCACTGACACCCCTCTGGCGCCGGATCATGGGCCCAGCCGCAGCGCGAACCCTCCCCACAGCCCAGCGCGCGGTGGTCGAGCTGGCGCAATCGACCTGAGCGTGCCTCCGAGGCGCCGATGAATGAGCGCGACATCACTCCCCGCCTGGCGACCACGGCCGACGCCGAGGCGATCGCCGCGACGTTGAGCGGCGCCTTCGACGCCGACCCCCTCTGGAGCTGGGCCTTCCCGGACGACGAGAGGCGGCCCGCTCAATACGAAACCTTCTTCGGTCTCTTCATCGAGAGCGCGATCCCAAACGGCTGGGTCTGGACCACAGACCAGGCTACCGCTGTGGCCGTGTGGACCCCGCCGGGCAAGAACGAGCTCAGCGACAAGGCGGAGGCAAAGCTCGAGCCATTCCTAACCGCCGAACTGGAGACCCACGCCGAGCCGGTGCTGCAGGTGTTTGAGTCCTTCGAGTCAGCCTATCCCAAGGACCAGGGCTTCTACTACCTGAGCCTCCTCGGCACCCACCCGGACCACCGCGGCCGCGGACTCGGGATGAGCTTGCTGGCAGCGAACCTCGCCCAAATCGATGCCGAGTCCATGCCCGCCTACCTGGAGTCGAGCAACCCGGCCAACAACGCCCGCTATGAACGCCTCGGATTCAAGCCCCACACAGAGTTCTCGACTCCCGAAGGCCGACACACTGTTACGACTATGTGGCGGGAGCCGCTTGAACCCTCCGGGGGCTAGGTGCTTAGCCCTCATCGTCGCCTCCTCACTCGGCCGAACGCACCCAAAGGTGCAAACGACAGAGAGTGGCGATGCTCAGTCACGAAAATCCGGGTGGGCCGAACTAGGGGGACGTTCGTCGCCTCGAGAACAAATGGTTTGAGCCGAGCTCGACAATCTTCACACTCACGGCAAAGGGACTCCAGGAAATCGATGTTTTCGTCCTCGATCTCTACTCCATCGGGATCCCTCAGGTGAGTGGTTACATCCAGGAGATCTCGAAAAATACGGGCTAGCGAAACCCAATCCTTGTGTGGCATCCCTACCGTCAGAAGAACCTCTCGATGACTCTCCCAGGCCCCAGCGAGACCCGGGAGCAAAAAGGCAGTGGTTCCCTTTTTGCCCCCAATCATGACTTTGAGAGCGCCCTCTGCGTCGTTGAGCTCCTCTTGAAGAGTTAGAGCGGAAGCTACGGCCTGTTTGACCTCCCTCCGTCGCTCATACCCCGCATCGATCCAGCGGGTGAGGAATGCGCCAACTACTACGCCCGCCAAAGACCCAACTACTCCAAGAAGCACGACCATAACGACCCCAGACTAGCTGTAGTTCCTAACAACGTTGTTCATCCGGGCCTCCTTGAAGGCTGGGGGTGTCGAAGCTCCCACCCAACAAGGAGGACACCGGATGAGGATCCACGCTAACGCCCGCACCTGCCCGAATAGCCGCAAGCTGCTGGTCAAGCGGGTCGAAGAGGAGGGCTGGTCGCTGATGGTGGCGGCCGAGGCCGCCGGCATCAGCGAGCGAAGCGCTCGCAAGTGGCTGGGCCGCTGGCGCGCCGAGGGAGAAGCGGGTCTGCTCGATCGCTCCTCTGCGCCCAGACGGATCCCTCATCGCACCCCCGAGGCGACCGTCAAGGCAATCGCCGCCCTGCGTCGCTTGCGGATGACTGCCGCCGAGATCGCCGAGACCCTCGGCCTGGCGCTCTCGACGGTCTCACTGTGGCTGAAGCGGATCGGGTTGGGCAAGCGCAGCCGCCTGCAGCCCCCCGAGCCACCCAACCGCTACGAGCGCTCACGGCCCGGAGAGCTGATCCACATCGACGTCAAGAAGCTGGGGCGCTTCGGGGCGGCGGGCAAACGGGTGATCGGCAATCGCAGCGGGAAGCCGGGCTTCGGCTGGGAGTGCTGCCACGTCTGCGTCGATGACGCCACCCGTCTCGCCTACGTGGAGGTCTTGGCCGACGAGCGCGGAGAGACCTCCGCTGCGTTCCTAGGCCGCGCCGTGGCCTGGTTTGCCGAGCGCGGTGTGAAGGTCGAGCGCGTAATGACCGACAACGGCTCGCCCTACGTCTCGACCGTTCACGCCGCCAGGTGCCGCGAGCTGGGAATCCGCCACCTGCGCACCCGTCCCTACCGGCCCCAGACCAACGGCAAGGCAGAGCGCTTCATCCAGACGATGCTGCGGGAGTGGGCCTACGGACGCCTCTATGGCAGCTCCGCAGAGCGACGCAACCAACTCCCCGGCTGGCTCGATCGCTACAACTACCACCGAAAGCACGGCTCCCCTCGGCCATCGCCCGCCGGTTGCTCGCCTCAACGAGCTACTTGGGAACAACCTGGTTGGGAACTACAGCTAGCTGGCGACAGAAATGCCTACGGAAAGCCGCTCGATCAATCGGCGTCCGCAACCACGCGGGTGACGCTGTCACCAACGAAGCAGGGCTTCTCGTTGCCCTCGACCTCGAGGGTGAAGCGGGTGACGACCTCGTACCAGCCGCCGCCCTTCTCGTCGACCGAGACAACCTCCGCGCGGCCGCGGACGCGGGCGTCGACGGGCACTGGGGCGGGGAAGCGGATCTTGTTCCAGCCGTAGTTGACGCCGAGGGCGAAGCCGGTGGAGGAAATCAGCTCCTTGCGGAAGCCGTCGACGAGGGAGAGCGTCAGGTTGCCGTGGGCGATCGTGGTGCCGAAGGGGCTCTCGGCCTTGGCCCGATCAACGTCGACGTGGATCCACTGGTCATCGCCGGAGAGATCGGCGAAGGTATTGATGTCCTGCTGAGTGACCGCGCGCCACTCACTCGGGCCGATCTCCTGCCCGACCAGAGCCTGCATGCCCTCGACACCCTGTACCTCGACGCTCGCCATCGGCGCCAGTCTAATCGCAGCGCCGATCGAGCCAAGGTTGGCTCATCTCGGGCCTCGTTCGCCTGAAACGCTCCTAGCGCGACTGAAACCTGTTGAAAGGGGGGATGAGATGAGGATGCAACTGCGCCGACACCTAGCTCTTCTTGCTCTGCCCTGCGCCTTCCTAATCTTCCCCGCCTGCAGCGTCGCGGCCCCCAGCTGCGCCGAAGGCCCGCAAACCGTCGGGACGACGATCATCGGCACCCCCTGCCCGGATGTCATCCGCATGCCCCGTAACGTCACCACCGTTCTCGGCGAAGGCGGCGACGACGTCCTCTACGGCCAGCGCGGCAACGACAGCCTCTTCGGTGGCGAAGGCAACGACCGGCTCTACGGCGGGGTCGGCGACGACCGACTCCGCGGTGGCCCCGGCGACGACCGGCTCTCCGGTGGGTTCGGCGCCGATTCCCTCGATGGTGAAGGTGGCAATGACCTCGACCGTGGCGACGCGACGATCGACTTCATCGGGGACTCGGGCGTCGGTGGCAACGACACGCTCAGCTTCGCGACCGGGGTGACGCCGGGCTTTCCCAACGAAGGGCCGCTCTTCACCAACGCCGGCTTCCCGCCGGACGCCGAGGGACGCGGCGTCTGGATCAACCTCGGCGACAGTTTCGCCAACAATGGGCAAGCGCCCTCCGGCGGCGGCCTCGACGAACCACTGAAACCGGCGACCGACTTCAGTGCCTTCGAGACCGTGATCGGCACGCCGTTCCCCGACTACATCGTCGGCACCTCAAAAGCCGAGACCTTCTACGGCGGCGGCGGCGCGGACCTGATCGACGGCGGCGGGGGCGGCGACGTCGCCCATGGCGGCGCCGATGAAGACGGCTGCGTCAATGTCGCGACGGAGGACTGCGAGTTCTCCACCGAAAAAATCAAACTGCGCGACCCCGGCGCGATTGCGGTCGGCGTCATGGCTCAGGGCGGCCCCGGGGGCCCGGCCGTCTACCTGACCGGCAGCAACAAAAGCGACCGGGTGACGGCGAGCTACGGGTCCGGGGCGGTGACGTTCACCCTCACCACCGGCAGCGAAGGGCAGTTCGACGCGGCCGAGGCGGTGGCCGGAGGTTGCTCCGCGCCGAGTGGGGGATCGGTCTCCTGCTCGGTACCGGAAACCCCCGACTCGATCCTGCTTGCCGGCCTGGCAGGCAACGACGTCCTCTCCGCCCCCGGCCTCCCCGAAGCCGTCTCGATCGTCCTCCTGGGCAACGAAGGCGACGACTCCCTCACCGGCGGTGAAACCGAAGACGCGCTCGTCGACGGGGCGGGCGATGACACGGTGAACGGCGCGGGGCGAGACGACGCGCTGCCCAACAACGGCGGCGCCGACCAGCTCCACGCCGGCCCCGGCGAGGATCTCTTCATCTCCAACGCGGTCTGCGACGGCGATCTCCTCGATGGCGGCGATGATCGCGACAACGCCAACTGGGCCAACTTCAAATCCGGCGTAACGATCGACATGGCCCAGCACGTCGCCGGCCTGATCGGCCCCCAGGGCGAAGCGCGCTGCAACAACACCAGCGAACTGACGAGCCTGCAGGCGATCGAGGACATCGAGGCCACCAACGGCGCCGACAACCTGATCGGCGACTCTGGGCCCAACCAGCTGCTCGGCCGGGATGGCCCCGACAACTACTCCGCAGGCGCCGGCAACGATCTCCTGCTGGCCAACTCCGAAGACTCCGACCCGATCAACTTCGAAGACGCCGACCCGATCGTCGACTGCGGCGAGGGCTTCGACACGGCGCTGATCGACCTCGCCCCGGTCGTAGATGGCCCACCCGTCGGCTGCGAGTCGGTCGAAGAACGCGCTCCGAACAGCTTCCGCCCGCCGGACACGCCGCCAAACCCGGAACCCAATCCGCCGGTGACGGAACCTCCCCCTCCACCGCCCCGCAAGCCGCCGAAACCGGACCGGACACCGCCGGCGACCCACCTGCGCCGTCACCCAGCGGCGCTGCTCTTCTCCTCGGGCCCGCGTCGCCACGTCTCCTTCGCCTTCGCCTCTGAGCCCCGAGCTGTCTTCCACTGCAAGCTCGACGGCCAGCCCTGGCGCGTTTGCCGCTCGCCACGCGCCTACCTCGTCCCTCCTGGGCGACACATCTTCCGCGTCTTCGCGATCGACGCCGCCGGCAACCGCGACCGCTCGGCGGCGATCTTCGGCTTCCGGGTCCGCGCCCGCTGAGTACGCCTGGATCGACCCAGGGGTGCCGTAGGATCGCGCCGTGTCGTTCACGCACAGGAACCTCAAGCAGGATCTGCAGGACGTCGGGTCCAACTTCGACGGCGCGCCGGACCTGGAGTTCCGCTTGGCGACCCAGGCGCTGGAGCTCGAGAAGTCCGGCCTGGGCTACCAGCGCATCCCGCCCAACTATCGCTTTCCGTACGGCCACACGCACAAGGAGCAGGAGGAGGTGTACGTGGTCCTGGGCGGGAGCGGGCGGATGAAGCTCGACGACGAGATCGTCGAGCTCGAGGAATGGGACACGGTGCGCGTCCCGCCCGGTATCTGGCGAGGCTACGAGGCGGGGCCGGAGGGCCTTGAGATCCTCGTCATCGGCGCGCCCAATCTCGGCGAGGCGCCGCGCGAGGACGTAGAGGGCCAGCGCGACTGGTGGGCCGACTGAGCGACGGCCAGCACGGTGGCGAGCATTACGCCACCAGCCTCACTTCGAACGACGGCGTTGCGATCGCTCCGGCACCGCCGAGCAAGGCGAGGATCCGGGTGACGTAGGCCTGGGTCTCGGGGATGGCCGGGACGCAGTGGCAGGCTTCGACTGGGGCGGGACCGGCGTTGTAGGCGGCAAGGGCGAGCCGAACTGGCGCAGTAGGTCCGATATCAGGTAGGCCTCGGGGTCAATTGCTTCAGTGGGATCAAAGGGATCGCGCAGACCGTACGAAGCGGCTGTGGTCGGGATGAACTGCGCGATTGAATGACATCCATAGGCCCGCCAGGCCACCCCAGAAACTTAGCTCCTTCCCTTCGCCACCCAAAACCCGGAAGGCGCTGTCACGCTAAAGAGGCCGGATACTTCCATCTGGCTGCCACAAATCGATTCGCTCCCTTCTTCCAGTTTGAGTATCGCTTTGCTTAGTGCCAACGTGGCAGGGCTTCCGCCACGTATTTCAACTGGCATGCCCCCCGTGCCGTATTTGCACAGGGCCCCGAAGGGGCACCCCGTCCACTTGATCGTTATCTGTGTCAGAAGCTGGGCATTGCCCTTTGAAGTCGCCCGAATGGAACCGTTGAGCGGCAGCCCTGGGACGGTCACGTTCGAGCACGGCGTACACCCCGATAGAGTCATTGATTCCGTCTGTACGACAAGCGGATTGCCAGCGTCAGATTTGGTCGCAGCATTGAAGGTTCCTCCGGTGCATGATTGAGCGCCAAAGTTTCCTAGGTACACATTGAGCGGCCCCTGGAGTTTCGCCGTCATTTTGACCCCTTCCGGATACGTGTCTGCTTTCGCGCAGGGACTCGCAAAGGATTTGCAGGGTACGGTTTCGGAAGTGTCACCGGGATAGAGCGGTTTTGGATTCGTCAGTTCGTACGCGCCTGCAAGTTTTGCCCATTCCCCGCACAGAAAGTATTGGCCTTCAACGAGACTTAGTTTTGTGCCGCTGGCAGAGAGAGTTGCCGGACTGCCTCCTTCAAGCGTATATCCGACTTCCGGTGCCGCGAAGACGCAGGTAGCCCCAAAGGTGCAGCTGCTCAGTTTTACTGCAGGGTTTCCTTTCGCACCTCCTTTTATGACAAACGATCCTTTGCTGCCTTCACCGCTCGCTGGACTCCCAACGCTCCCTGAGTAGGGCAAATTAAGCACTTCGACCACTTTGCATGGGCTGCAGCCTCCCGCTGTCAAGCCAGTGACTTCGACGGGAAGAGGGGCGCTGGTTTCCGCGGCGGATTTACCGCTGAGCACCGATTCGGTGCATTCCTGGGTAAACAGCCCAGATTCGAGCTTAAATTTCCCCGATTTGAGTTTGCCTTGAATCGACGTGCCCGATGGATAGCGCTGGGCCGGGATGCAAGCGGGCCCGGAGACTTTGCACAAAGTCGAGGGAGTGAGGGTTTCAAAGACAGATTTAACTTCGGTCGTCCCATCACTGTTGGTGGCGACAAGCCGTAGGTGATACAGCGTGGCGACTTTTAGGCCGCTAAGCACATGGCTGACTTTGATCGCACCTTCACCCGAGCCGACTTCTTGCTCAGGGCTGGGCAAGCTGGTTCCATAGGAAGGCGTTGTCCCGTATTCGAGATGGTATTTGGTCGAGAGCCCCTTCGGATCAACAGCAGCCCCGATCGTGGCGCTAGTTACGGTAATTGCACTAACTTCTTCAGCCATCACACCGGGACGCCAATCCGGAGTTTTGAATTCTCGGTCTACACCATACGTCGTCCCGGCAACATTTGAAGCAACAAGCCGATAATGGTAGGTCATGAGACCTTTGACGCCGATAATTTGACTTACGGTAACACCAGTCCTCCCTACACCAATCGTCGCATCGGGCACCGGAATGCTGGTTCCATAGGATGCAGTCGGACCATATTCGAAGCGGTACTGAGTACTTGCGCCTTCGGGATTGACAGACCCACCGATGGTAGCTTTGCCAGCTTTGATACTCGAGGCTCCTTCGGTTACTACAACTGGCGGCACCGGCAGGGAAGTAAATGAAGCATCCGACCCGTAGCTCGTGCCCGCTGGACTTTTCGCCACAAGACGGAAGTGATAGGTGGCGGCTGGCAAAAGGCCCGTCATCGTTGCGCTCGCCCCCATCGGAGACCCTCCATGTCCCGCGTTGCCGTTTGGATCTGGAACGCTGGTTCCGTAGGACGTAGTCAGGCCGTACTCAAAGTGGTATTCCGTTTCGACGCCATTGGGGTTGACCGAGCCATTCGCGGTCGCTTGCCGAGGCTGGATATTGCTAGCCGTTTCGGTCGCCGCTACGGGCGCTCCACCAATTCGGGTGCCCACCGAAAGTCCCATCGCACTTGTAGCTTCGGTTATCTCGACGTAATACGCGAGATCGTTACACCCGACACCTTCTGCACCAGCAGAGAGCATCCCCAACGCCGTATTTGCGCCATACAGAAAGAATGGACCGCCACTATCGCCACCTTCATTACACACCCCTGTTAGTTCTGTCTCGGGAGGAAAAGCAGCGCCGGTTAGGTCATCATGGAGTCCTTCCACGTGTATACGTGAAACGTTTGCGCAGCTTGTGCCTGATTTATTGCCCGAGAAACAGACATACTCCCCAACATAGCTCCATGCTTCGTAGTTGATTGGATAGTCTTGGTTTTCCCAGTAGTGGGTTACCTCGGCCGGCCAGACACCTTTGTCCCATTCAGAACCATTGGCTTTGATCTTGGCCCAATCGCCGGTGGAGCTGAAGTTGTATTCTTCTACCGTTCCGATTTCCCATATAGCTTCGCTGGGATATGACGCACTCCCCCACCTGTTTCCAAATAGCCACGGGCAATGGCCCGCCGTCAAAATAAAGCGGTTGCCAAAAGTGTTGCCGATGGCCTTGAAGCCAGCTGTGCATATGCCTGACTGGTAGTTGAAGCCCCCGCCGCCGAGCGGAGTCATAGGGCCGATTTCTGTTCCTCCCCGGAGGGGTTTACCACAATGTCGCGGTTTAGAAGTTTGGCATGCCCTAAGACCCACCTTGAAGCGGTCTACTTCGGCATGCTGTATTTCGACCTTTACCGGCTGGCTCGCTGCAAGCGCTTCAAGGTCATCTTGATCAGCCTTGGTTATTTCCGCCGCCGTGCGAATGACGACCGCGTTGGTACGTGGGTCAAGCGACGTTTGAAGGAGCCCCTTCTGGCTCCATCGCGCAGTCATCTTTCCGATATCCGCTTGGGACTCTTCCAGTTCGCTCCAGCTCGATGCAACCTCAGGCGTCCGGTAGTTTCCTTCTAGCTGCCCAGCGCTGAGTACGCTGGCAAGGTACGCGCGGTTTGCATCGGGCAATATCGGCACAACGAATTCGCCTGCCTGGTTGTCGAACCACACCCCGGCGTAGCGATCACCGGTGGACTGTTTGAGCTCTTCGACGATTCCAACTCCCTGCTGTTGAAGCCTTAGGTTCCTTTCGGCCACCTGGGCAGAGACGCCGAAGTCCTTCTGGTAGCTCTCAACATTCAAGGCACCTATGTCTTGGGGGAGACTGAGCCCTGTCGCTGCGGTCGCTCGGATCAGCAGGGCGAGGACAAGGGCAACGGAGATCAACCACGGCGCCCACGCGCTCGAGCCTAACGAAGGCTGTGTGCTCCTTCCTCGAAGGGACATCTCCCACTCCTTGTCCTGCTTTGAGCGTTCCCGCCTACCCTTGGCTAGGGATTAGCAGTAAAGCATTGGAGTTAATGCGGTATGGATCTTGTATCGCATTGCACAGAGGTTCGCAAGAGAATTTTTGATCTATTTGACTACTATTTTTTTTCAAATAGATTAACTTGATTGAGAAACTGGGATCTACGGGTGGTTTCATGGTATTTCGAGGCACTTTTTTCGGCGCTCTGAAGACTCCGAATCGACTGCCGAGCCTAACCGCCCCCAAGCAGCGGGCCATCGCCAGCCGGAACGTCGCGAGACCGGCCAGCGACTAGGTAGGCGTCCATCAGCTCTTGGGCGGTCCCTGACGAATTGGCCGGTTCAGCTCTGCCGGTGGTCAGCAACTCGACCAGCCTTATCGTCGCGAACCCAAGCCCTAATCGGTCCCAAGCTCGCCCTCGTCGATGGTGTTCATCTCTTGACCGAGGAGGCCGATCCTCGACTGTAGCGACGACCGACGGGTGCCGCGCCCGACGTTCGTCGGGTCGTCGTCAAGATCCTTGTGCGGCATGAAAAGCCAACTGCTGCAAAGTGTTCCAACCCTGTTCGGCCAGGGCCACGCACTGGTCGTAGGCTCCTGTGACCCGCCCCAACCTCCAGCGTTCTGCTTCACGCTGCGTTTCGCGCTCTTCCAGTGCTTCGCACGCGTCTCGGCCCACTCCTCTGCTCCTTTGCGCGGAGGTCCGAGATTCTGCGACCTCAACGAGCCTCTCCGCACGCGTTCCGGATCGCTTCCCGAAGAGACCCGCCACGATCCGGACACTGCGGCGACACCAGCAACAATCAGCGTCGCGAGCTACAAGCTCGGACGTGGCCACCACTAGCACTCGGAAGGTGCGCCTGAGAAAGGCAAATGGGACACGGTGCGCGTCCCGCCCGGTATCTGGCGAGGCTACGAGGCGGGGCCGGAGGGCCTCGAGATCCTCGTCATCGGCGCGCCCAATCTCGGCAAGGCGCCGCGCGAGGACGTAGAGGGCCAGCGCGACTGGTGGGCCGACTAGCGCCAGCGGGCGATCTCGTCCACCCCATCGCGCTCTTTAGGCCCACTCGGTTGGGTGGGAGAGCTGTAGGCCGGGAACCCGTTCGAAGTGGGCAACGTTTCGAGTCACGAGGTTCGCGCCGGCCTCGAGACAGATACCTGCCTGCATCGCGTCGCGCACGTCGATCGCCTCACCGCTTCGGCGCAACTCGCCGAGCAGTGCTCCGCCCCGCAGTCCAGCCTTACGCGTCAGGGTCAGCAGTGGAGCAGCGAGAAGGGCGTGGACAGGTCGCGGACCCTCCCGGTAGGAACGTCCGAGTGCCAGCTCAAACGCGGTGACGGCCGTCACCCGGTAGCCGGCACCCTGAATCAGCGCTCGGACCAGATCGCGCCCGGGCCCCGCCCCACGCAGATAGTCGATCAGGACGTCGGAGTCGAGTACCGGTCCGCCGGCCAAGTGGCCCACGCCTCCTCGCGCGCCTGCTCCCACTCCTTGACGTCGCTCTCGCTCCAAGCTCCCTCGGCCTCCGCCAATGCGGAGGCGAGATCGTCCTCGCCGCCCTGTTCGAGGAGGCGCTCGAGCGCCTCCTCGACGATCGGAGAGAAACCGCGTAGTCCCCGTTCCGCCGCTCTCGCCCGAAGGCGGGCGTAGGTGCGATCGCTGAGCTCAATTGTGGTGCGCATACCTTGATGCATTCTAGCATTCGTATGCATCTCGGCCGGGTGCCCGCCTCTCATCACGCCACCAGCCTCACTTCGAACGACGGCGTTGCGATCGCTCCGGCACCGCCGAGGAGGGCGAGGATCCGGGTGACGTAGGCCTGGGTCTCGGGGATGGCCGGGACGCAGTGGCAGGCTTCGACTGGGGCGGGACCGGCGTTGTAGGCGGCGAGGGCGAGCTGGGGCGAGCCGAACTGGCGCAGCAGGTCCGACATCAGGTGGGCCTCGGCGTCAATTGCTTCAGCCGGATCAAAGGGATCGCGCAGACCGTACGAGGCGGCTGTGCTCGGGATGAACTGCGCGATTCCCTGCGCGCCGGCCGGCGAGCCGGCGGATGGGTCGAAACCCGACTCGGCCATCAGCTGCCCGGCCAGCAGAGCGGCGGAGACGTCCCAGCGGCTGGCGGCGCGGGCGATCATGCCGCGAAACTCGGCCGGGACGAAGGCGGGAAGCGAGGCTCCCGCCAGGGCCCCATCCCCTCCCCCGCTCTCGCCGACGGCGTTGCCCGCCTGCGAACAGGGCGCCGGGCCGGCGTCGTATCCGTAGTGCCACGGCTCCCAGCTGTAGCGCTGGACGAATCCAAAGCCGCCGGCGTTGGCCGCCAGCCAGCCGTAAGCGCTTTCCGAGCCGAGGTCGAGCTCGGTGGCGCAGCGGTGCAGGGAGTGGCCCGGGGGCGCGACCCAAGTGGGATCGGGGTGAGCGGCGAAAAGGGCGGCCTGTTCTGCGTCCGATCGGAAGGCCGAGTTGACGATCAAGGCGAGACCAATCCGACTAGCTGCTGCCGCCATGCGGTCAAAGGCGGCGGCGACATCGGGCCTCATTCCGTGGCCCTGGCGATAGATGAGCGGGCCGCTGTATCCGCCTCCACTCGCCATCGCTGGAGTCGGTTCGCCGGACGAACTGGATGGCGCGCCGGCTTCAGCCACCGCTGAAGCTTCCGTTTGCGAATTCTCTCCACCGACCTCGATTGCGGCGGTAACCACGGCTTCGGCCCGCACTGGCGCGAACGAGCCGGCGTCGGGAAAGGAGACGCGAAGGCGGGCGTCCGACACGCCGTTGACTCTGGCTGCCGCGGTCGCGGCCGCCCGGGCGCGGGTCAGATAGGCGGCCTTTTCGAGGTGGCGCGGGTTGGGCGCGCCACCGGGCAGACGCGTTGGCGAGAGCAGGCTTGGGAGGTCATCGCGCATCGAGCGCGCGGCAGAGATCGCGGCCAGGTCAGCCGCGCGCTGGGCCCGCCCCTTGCCGGTGATCGCACCGGCAATGGCGACTAGCGCCAACGCCGCGGCAATCAGTGCAAATGCGCCGCCGAGCGCAAGCGGCAGGGCCTGGCCGTCTTGTCCCCTCGCGTCCATGCCACCACGCTGGCGGCTCTCGCTGCGTGCGTGGCGCGCGCAAAGTCACGAATCTGAGTCATCTCACGACCGAACCATCCGACGGGCGCGGCCGTAGTCAGGGGTAAGCGAAAACGACCGAGGAGACCCGATGCTGCGCTCACGAAAGCTTGCCCTCCCATCGCTTCGACTTCCCACCATCGGGGCGCTGGCAGCACTCGTCCTGCTGGTCGCCATCGGCGCGCCGCAGGTTCTCGCCGCCAAATCGAGCAAGCGGGTTGCCGCCGAGGCGGAAAACGCGACCCTCGGCAAGACAGTCCTGACCACGACCAAGGGCCGCACCCTCTACAGCCTCAGCGTCGAGAAGAACGGCAAGTTCATCTGCACCGCCTCCTGCCTGTCCGTCTGGCACCCGCTGATGGTCCCGGCCGGCGTGCGCCCGACCGGCCCGGTCACGCTCGGCACCGTCCAGCGCCCGGAAGGCGGCACCCAGGTCACCTACAAGGGGCGCCCGCTCTACCGCTTCGGCGGCGACAGCAAAGCCGGACAGGCAAACGGCGAGGGGATCAAAGACGTCGGCACCTGGCACGCGGCAAGCGTGCCGCAGAAGGCAGCCGAACCCACTCCTCAGCCACAGCCGCAACCTCAGCCGGAAAATCCCTACCCGTACAGCAGCGGCTACTAGCGCGAGCGAACCGCGGCGATCGTCTGCGCCAACGTCGCGCGGGCGTCGTGGTGCGGCATCCAATGCAGCTTGCGGCGGGCGCGGGTCGTGTCCATCAGCACCGGCCGCCGCACCGCCTCGATCCAGGCCGCCTCGTCGGGCAAGAACGGCATCAGCGAGACCGCCTCGGCCGCAACGCCGACGGCGAGGTGCGGCGCTGGCACCGCGTGCCAGCCCAAGGCGTGCGCGAGGTCGCTGATCGTCAGCTGACCGGGCCCGGCGAGGTTGTAGACGCCCGGGGGGCCGTGTCCTAGAACCGCTGCGGTAAGCGCGGCGGCGACGTCGTCATGGTGGACGAGCTGGAAGGGAACGCCGGGGTCGGGCAGCACCGGCCGCAGCTCGGGCACCTTGCCCAGTGCCCAGCGCAGCGGCCCGGGGATTCGCTGGCCCATCGCCAGCATCGGGATCAGGTCCAGCAGCAGCGTCGCTTCCGGCCCAGCCACGATGCAGGGGCGGAAGACGAAGGCCTCGGTGCTCGAGTCGAGCAGCGCCTCCTCCAGCTCGGCCTCGACCGCGGCCTTGTGCGCCGAGTAGGGATGGCGCGAGGTGCCGCGCACCGGCTCTTCCTCGTCGAGCAGGTCCGGCATGCCGCGGTGGAAGCCGTAAGCCGCCACCGAAGATGTGTAGACGAGCCGCTTGGCGCCGGCCGCGGCGGTCGCCTCGAAGACGTTGCGCGAGCCGTTTAGGTTGACCTCACGGCTCTCGCTGCCACCGGCGATGATCGCGAAGGCAAGGTGGACGACGACGTCGGCGTCCTCGACCAACGAGTCGACCGCGTCGCGGTCGAGCACGTCGCCGCGCCGATATTCGGTCTTCTCCCAGCCGTGCCCGGCGAGGTCGAAGGGCCGTCGCGCCATGCCGATTATCCGGTCGACCTCCGGTATTCGCTCGAGCGAGGAGATGAAGGCCCTGCCGATCTCCCCGGTCGGGCCGGTGACTGCGACGGTCAGCATGCGGCGATTCTGGCGAAATGCCGGCACGGGCGGCACCCAGCGCAGGCCGTTGCAGTCAGGCGCTCACGTCGACGATCTCGATCAGGTTGTCGAGGCCGCGGAGATCCTTGGCGTTGCGGGTGTAGAGAGGAAGGTCGTGAGCCAGGGCCGTCGCCACGATCATCAGGTCGACTGCCCGGCCGCCACGCGGTTTACGTCCAGCGTTGTCGACCGCTGCGTAGACGATCCCGTACGCGCGAGCGCATGACGACTCAAAAGGCAGAGCTTCGAGGTTCGCCTCGATGAACTGAAGATGGCTTTGGCGTCGTGCACGGGTGAGCTCATCGGATGCGGAGCGTGGACCGGTAGCAAGCTCGCCCAGGGTCAAGGCCGAGATCGCGACTTCGGGGGGAAACATCGCGGCGTCGAGATCGCGAATGTCCACCGCAACCGACGTGTCGATCAGACCTCGACCTTCAGTCAACCCAGTAGCGAGGCGTAGGGTCCTGGTCGACATAGCGGTCGATATCGGCTCGAAGCTCCTCGTAGTCGATAGTTGGCGCACCTTTGAAAGCGGCAATGAGCTGCTTCGTAGGGACGAACTGACGCCGCTTGTAGGGCCGCAGCTCACCGACGGGCTTGCCGTTCCGGGTGACGATGAAGTCCTCCCCTCCATCCAGGGCCCTCATCACCTCGCCGCTGTTGTTGCGCAGCTCTCTCTGGGTCAGTTTGCGAGTCATCCAAATCAGCGTAGCACGTGTGCGCCGCTGAAATTTCGCTTTGCAAAAGGGTTTCGCGGAGGCGCGGAGGCAAGGCACCCGGTGCGTCGGGTGGCAGAACGCCAAACAGAGCACGCCGGGCCGGCACCCAGGCGAGCGGACTCTTCAGCACGCGGACGAGCAAGTCGCGCTGCTGAAGCTCCCTCACCACGAGGGCGGTGAGCGCCCGGTCGGACTCGAGGTCGGCGCGGAGCAGGATGGCGCTGGGTTCGACCCCCGGAGAGCGCAGAGCATCTTGAAACAGGTCTGGCGGCACGTGCAGCACGGCAGCCGCCTCGCGGGCAAGTGGCAGCACCGCTGACAGACACTCGAGCGCTTCGACGTCGCCCGGCAGCGTCAGGTGACACGTCCCTCCCCGTGAGGCGGCACGGAGCTCGGGTAGGTGCACTGTCAGCCGCTCCTCGAGCTCGCGCGCCCCGCTGGAGGCCACCAAGGTCGGCCGTGGGGGGCGGCCACCGATATCAACGAGGAGGCCGGGACGATCTGGCTCCGAGGCCGCGCAGGCCAGCGCGGCCGCCGCGGCCCGCGATCCGCTTGCGGTACCGACGGGGGTGACGAGGACGACGCGCCCGTTCATCGTTCGGCCGGCCGCGCGTAGCTGCTGCTGGTCACCGCCAGGTGGTCGCCCACCGCCGCCAGCAACGACGGTGGCGCGAGCCGAACGGTCACCTCTCCCCCGTGAACGGCGATATCGGCCCCGTCTTCCGCCCACGCAGGCAAGGACTCTTCAGCGGCACTCTTTGCCGGTCGCCCCGCGGCAAGCGCGAGCGCTCCTGCCTCGGACGCGCCGTCGGCCAGGGTCAGCGCGTAGCCGGCAAGCAGAAGCTGCAGGGCTATCGCCCCGGAGATCAGCAGCAGCGGGATCGCCGCCAGCAGCTCGACCGTCGCCTGCCCGCGCTCCTCCTCAATCATCGCCGAGGCCACTCTCCGAGCCGACCATGAGGCGAGGCAGCGCCGGGAGCAGGCGCGGAATCGCCACCCGCACGGTCGTGACCGCACCGGTTTCACTCACCTGCGCGCCCGCCCGCAGCGACGGCGGCAGCGCCCTGCGTGCCGCCCTCGTCGCGTCCCCGCCCACCAGCGCCGCCCTGGCTCCCGCCCGCGCCGCTAGCCCCGCCGACCAGAACGCCTGCCCGGCGAGCGCCAGCTGTGCCGCCACCAGAACCGCCAGCAGCAGGAAGGGAACCACCGCAATCAGCTCGATCGAGGCGGTCCCTTCCTCCCTGTGGCCTGCGCTGCTGACGATCCGTGGCGGCACGCCGCGACGGTCGCAGGCACGAACGCGTACGTGGCGCGTTCACTCATACAAATCAGTGCCGCATCCGGCGCGGCGCAAGTCTCAGTAGGTGTTGGCGTCGATCCAGATCCGCCAGATCGCCGCCACCGAGGCGCCGAGCAGGATGATCCAGAGCAGCGTGCCGCCACCGCTGGAAAAGAGCTCGTCGCTGCCGGCGATCAGCAGGGTGAGCATTCCAAGCGCCGCGTAGAGGATCGCCCGCCGCTTGTCGGTAAGCGTCGCCAGGGTGAGCTGGTTCTGGCGGCCGAGCACGAAGACCATCCAGGCCAGGGCGGCGAGAAAGCCCATCGTGATCGCGGTCAGAATCGCGTCGGCGACGTTGCCACCGTGGGGCGCGAAGGCCACAAGCAGTGCCAGGACCATGACGATCGCGACATTTCGCAGGGTGCGCACGTAAGAAGTGTAGTCCGGCAAAACAACCGCCCGCGGCGGATTACTTGCGAGTCATTACGACTATGCCGAAGGCGACCGCCGCCAGGGTGGCCAGGCCGGCGAGGGCCGCCAGCGTTGCCGCCGCTCCCGCTGCGAGTGGGCGCTCGTTGCGGCTGAGATCGGCGAAGCGGGCAACGCCCCAGATCGCGACCGAGAAGATCACGGTGATGCCGACACCGGCCACCACCGAAGCCACGACCGTCTCCAGCAGTTCCTTGGTCTCGACCACGACCGCCATCGCTCAGCTCGCCGGGACCGGGGCGCCCTCGCGAGAACGCCGGGCGAAGACCGCGACGATCAGCGAAAGCGACATCAGGGTGACGAGGATCGGGCCGAGCGCGCCGTTGCCGAAGATCGCGGTGAGGCCGTAGGCGAGCGCGCCGATCGCCGCCGCCGCCGGCAGGGTCAACAGCCAGGCGGTGACGATGTTTCCTGCCACTCCCCAGCGCACCGCCGAGACCCGCTTGCCCGCACCCGCCCCCATCACGCCACCGTTGATTACGTGCGTGGTCGAGAGCGGGAAGCCGAAGTGAGTCGAAGCGAGGATCACCGCAGCGCCGGCGCCCTGCGCCGAGAAGCCCTGGGCGGCGTCCATCTTGATGATCCGCGTCCCGGTTGTGCGGATGATCCGCCAGCCCCCGCTGTAAGTACCGAGCGCGATCGCGGTAGCGGAGGCGGCGATCACCCAGAGCGGCGGATCGGCGTTGGCGCCTAGCGTGCCGTTGGCGACCAGCGCCAGCGTGATGATCCCCATCGTCTTCTGCGCGTCGTTGGTGCCGTGGGCGAGCGCCAGCATGCTGCTGGAGATGATCTGTCCGTAACGGAAGCCCCGAGTGACCATGCCGGGCCGCTGCCGGCCAACGATGCGGTAGACGAGCCCGATCGCGGCGCCGGCGACGATGAAGGCCAAAATCGGCGCGATCACCGCCGGGATCAGCACCTTGCCGACGAGGCCGTCGGCAAGCACGGCATCGAAACCGGCCGCCGCGACGGCGGAGCCGACGACGCCGCCGATCAGCGCGTGCGACGAGCTCGAGGGAAGCCCGAAGGACCAGGTGATCAGGTTCCAGGCGATCGCCCCGATCAGGCCGGCGAAAACCACGGTAGGCGTCACCACGGCAGAGTTGACGACGTCGTTGGCGACGGTCGCCGCGACCGAGATCGAGATGAAGGCACCGACGAAGTTGAGCAGCGAGGCAACCCCGATCGCGACCTGTGGCCGCGCCGCGCCGGTCGAGATCGAGGTGGCGACGACGTTGGCGGTGTCGTGGAAGCCGTTGGTGAAGTCGAAGGCAAGCGCCGTGCCGACGACGATGACGAGGATGACGTCGGAGCTCACGAGTTCTTGATGACGATGCCCTCGAGAATTTGAGCTGCGGTCTCGGTCGCGTCGATCGCGTTCTCGAGCACGGCGAACATGTCCTTCCAGCGGATCACCACCATCGGGTCGATCCCGTTGGAGAAGAGCGAGGCGACCGCGTCGCGGGAGATCCGGTCACCGTCGTTCTCCAGCCGGTGGATCTCGATCCAGTACTTGTCGAGGTCCTTGAAGTCGCGCAGGTGCTCGAGGCCCGCGGCAAGCTGCTCGCAGGCGGCGACCAGCACCTTGGTCAGCTCCTGAGCCTGCGACATCGGCGCCTCGATCTTGTAGAGGCCGAGGAAGTCGGCGGCCTCCTCGGTGTAGTCGACGATGTCGTCCATCTGGGTCGCCAAGCCGTAGATGTCCTCGCGGTCGATCGGCGTGACGAAAGTCGAGTTGAGCCGCTGGACGATCGCGTGGGTGATGCGATCTCCCTCGTGCTCAGCATCGACGACCTGTTTGGAGAGGTCGCCGGAGTCGGGCCAGGTGGCCATCATCTGGTCGAGCAGCCGCGACGCCTTGACGGTGTTGTTGCCGGCCTCGATGAAGAGATCGAAGAAGGTCCGATCGCGGGGCAGGAGGGAGAGGCGCGCCACCTCGCCATCCTATTGATCGGGACGGGGAGTGATCGGAGCGGCGAAACCGCTCAGCTGGAGACCGCGGCCAGTTGCTCGGCGGCGCGGGCGGCGTGGCGCTCGCGCATCTCCTCCTGGACGCTGCGACGCTGGCCGTTGGCCGGCGTCAACCGCGTCCAATCACCCTCTGAGTCGAGCTTCCAGGAGTTGGCGTTGTCGGCGAAGCAGCGCTCGAGCATGTCGAGCAGCTCCGCCCGCAGCGTCGCGTCTTCGACTGGGGTGACGAGCTCGACCCGGCTGTCGAGGTTGCGCGGCATCAGGTCGGCCGAACCCATCAGCACTCGCGTCTGCTCGCCGCGCCGGAAGGCGTAGACGCGCGAGTGCTCGAGAAAGCGGCCGACGATCGAGACCACGTGGATGTTCTCGGAGACTCCCTCCACGCCAGGGCGCAAGCAGCAGATCCCGCGCACGTTGAGGTCGACCGGCACACCGGCACGCGAGGCCTCATAGAGCGCCCGGATGCAACCGGCATCGACCAGCGAGTTCATCTTCAGCGTAATCCGCGCCTCTTCGCCGGCTTCGTGCGCGGCGATGGTGAGGGCGATCTCTTCGACGATGCGGTCACGCATCGTCGTCGGCGAGACCAGCACCTTGCGGTACTCGGCCGGGCGGCCGTAGCCGGTGAGGAAGTTGAACATCTCGGCGACGTCCGCGCCGATCTCCGGATCGGCGGTGAAGAGGCCGAAGTCGGTATAGAGGCGAGCGGTCTTCGGGTGGTAATTGCCGGTGCCGATGTGGACGTACTCGCGCACCCGATCGCCCTCGCGGCGCGCCACAAGGATCGCCTTCACGTGGGTCTTCAGGCCGGGGATGCCGTAAACGACGTGGACGCCGGCCTCCTCCAGAGACTTGGCCCAGTGGATGTTGGCCTCCTCGTCGAAGCGAGCCTTCAGCTCGACCATGCAGACAGCCTGCTTGCCCCGTTCGGAGGCGCGGATCAGCGACGGCACCAGCGGCGAGTCGTCGCTGGTTCGGTACACCGTCTGCTTGATCGCCAGCACATCCGGATCGGCGACCGCCTGCTCGACGAAGCGCTCGACCGAGGTGGCGAAGGAGTCGTAGGGGTGATGGACGAGCAGGTCCTCCTGGCGGATCGTCGCGAACATGTCGCAGGGCTCGTCGTCCTCGCCCAACAGGCGCTGCTGCGTCACTGGCGTCCAGGGGGTGTAGCGCAGCTCGGCGTGACCCGGGACGTCGGCCACCGCGGTCAGGTCGGCGAGGTCGAGCAAGCCGTTGATGTCGTAGACCTCGCGGTCCTCCAAGCGCAGCGCGTCGATCAGCTGCTGGCGCAGCTTCGAGTTCATCCCGGCGGCGATCTCGAGCCGCACCACCTCGCCGAAGCGACGGCGACGGATCTCGTCCTGGACTGCCTGCAGCAGGTCGTCGGCCTCGTCGGAAACGGTGAAGTCGGCGTCGCGGGTGACGCGGAAGTAGCCGTGGTCGACCACCTCGGTGCCGGGGAAGAGGGCGTCGAGGTTGGCGGCAATGATCTCCTCCAGGGGAACGAAGGTCTGCCCCCCTTCGCCCACCGGCAGAAAGCGGCCGAGCAGCTCCTTCGGCACCTTGACGCGGGCGATGATCTCGCTGCCGCTCTCGGGGTCGCGCAGCAGCACGCCGAGGCTGAGCGAGAGGTTGGAGATGTAGGGGAAGGGACGCCCCATCCCGATCACAAGCGGGGTTAGCGCCGGGAAGACCTGTTCATGGAAGCGGGCATCGATCTCTTGCCGCTCCTCCTCGCTGGCCGAGTCGAGCGAGACGATGCGAACCCCCTCCTCCTCCAGGGCCGGGCGCAGCTTGCCCTCGAAGCAAGCGTGCAATCGCTCGTCGAGTTCCAGTACCCGCGCCTGGATCGCGTCGATCTGCTCGCCGGGCCTCAGCCCGTCGGGGCCGCGGGCGTCGATGCCGGCGTCGAGCTGCTCGAACAGCCCGGCCACCCGCACCATGTAGAACTCGTCGAGGTTGGAGGCGTAGATCGCACAGAAGCGGATCTGCTCGAGCAACGGCACCGCCGGGTCCTCGGTGAGTTCCAGCACCCGCTGATTGAAGTCGAGCCAGGAGAGCTCGCGATTGAAGTAGAGGGCCGGATCGTCGATGCGCTCATCGTACTGCCGGTGCGAGGCCACCCCGAGCGACTCAGGCGGCGCGGGCAGGCGCTTGCCCGAGGGCCACGTCGGTGCCGAGCGCGCGACGGTAGCCGCTGGCCAGCTGCGCCATCGCCTGCTCCCACGATCGCGCCTCGGCTGCGCGGACCGCGGAGGCGCCGAGGTGGCGGCGAAGCAGTGGCGAGGCGGCCAGCTGCAGAACCGTGCCGGCGATGTGGTCGGCGTCGGCCTGGCAGAGCATGCCGGTGTGGCGGTTCTCGACCAAAGAGGCGGGCCCGCCTTCGGCGACCGCGACCACTGGCACGCCGCTGGCGCCGGCCTCGAGCACGACCTGGCCGTAGGTGTCGGTGGTCGAGCAGAAGAGGAAGATGTCGGCGCTGGCGTAGGCGCGGGCAAGATCCTCGCCCTCGAGCCAGCCGAGGAAGGTCGCGTGCTCTCCCAACCGGGCGCGCAGCTCGTCCTCCTCTGGGCCACCTCCGGCGAGCAACAGGTGTAGGCGCGGGTCGGCCTGGCGGGCGCGCAGGAAGCTCTCGGCAAGCAGGTCGACTCCCTTCTCGCGGGTCAGGCGGCCGGCGTAGAGGACCTTGACCTCGCCGGGGAAGTCCTCGCGCGCGGCCTTGCCAGGGTCAAAGCGAGTGATGTCGACACCGCGCTCCCAGCGGCCGAGGCGGGACTCCTCGATACCGAGCTCGATCAGGGAGCGATCCGCAGCGGGGCTTGGTGAGAGGACCAGCGAGGGAGCGCCGTAGAAGGCGCCGAGCGCGGCTTTGGCCATCGCCTCGAGCGCGTCGTTGCCGCTGCGCAGGCCCGCGTAGCTGGCCAGCTCGGTGTGGTAGCTGGCGATCAGCGGCGTGCCGGCGATCCGGTTGAGCAGCGTCGCGGCGATCCCGGCCGGCCCCGGAGCGGTGACGTGGACGGCGTCGTAGCGACCCTCGGCCAAGGTCTCGGCCAGCCCTGGCAGCCCCGGAACGCCGAGGCTCATGCCGGCGTAGAAGGGAACCTCGAGCTCGGCCGCCGCCGGCAGGCGCCGGTCGACGCCGGCATCGGTGCCAACGACCTCGATCTCGAAGCCGGGCACGCCGAGCTCGCGGATCTTCTCGATCGTCGCGGTAACGCCGTGGTTGGCGCCGATCCCGTCGGCGATCAGGGCGATCCGCGGTCGTTCCTCCGAGCGAGTGGACAGCTTTGCCTTCTCGGCGCCGAGGAAGGTGATCGCCGGCGCGTAGGGCACCGCCGGGATCACAGCGTCGAAGAGGCCGCCGAAGGCGGCGGCGACGTCACCGTTGCGGGCCGCCTCCGCGCCGCCGGCAATCGCCCTCCGCAAGCGCCGCTCGTGAGTACGACGGGCGCGGCGGTAGAGATCGGCGTGGGAGAAGTCCTCCTCCTGCAGGTAGGCGATCAGCTCCGGGCCGCGCAGGTCGAGCTCGATCGAGCTCAGCCAGGCCTCCAGCAAAGCCCGCGCGTCGTCGGGCCCGATGTCAGCGGCGACCTTGCCCTCGCGCGCGGCGCCCTCGCTGATCGTGCGCTGGGCGATCTTCCATACGGCGGCGGGATCGGGTGCCCTCTCTGCACCCGACCCGCCGAGGGCGCGCGTCGCCAACGCCATCGCCGCGTGAGCCCACTTGGCCGCGCTGCCCTGCTGGCCGCCCCCCTGAGCATCGCCAGCCCGCATCTTTTGTAGAAACTCTTCCGGCGTGGCGGCCGCGGGCACCTCGGTGAAGGTGCGGCCGATATCCACGCCGGCATGGTCGTCGGAGCCGCCGATCCCGGTCCCGCCGTGGGTCTCGATGTAGATCGCCGCCGGCATGTTTAGCTCGGCGGCGCGAGAGCCGTTGCGCACCTCCCAGATCGGGAAGAGCTCGGCGAGCCGGCGCCGGTGTCGCGGCGTCAGCGGTGCGTCGACGTTGTAGAACGGGTGCGCCAAAGCGGAGGCGATCTCGTTCTCGGCAAGGTACGCGGCGCAGGCCTCTACGTCGCCGGCGTGTGCCTGCAGCCACTCGTGGTCTCCGGGGGTGATCCCGTAACAGAGGACGTGAACCGCCTGTGGCTCGCCGGCAAAGCGTGCGGTCAGCTCCTCGGAGACGAAGCAATCAGAACGATCGGCGAGCTCGAGACAGCCCTCGATCGTGTCGTGGTCGGTGATCGTGACGAAGTCCATCCCCCGCCGCTTGGCCAGGTCGTAGACCTCATCGGGCGGCGTCGCGCACTCGGGCAACCCCAGCGAACGCTGAACTCCGAGCCGCGAAAGCTGCGAGGCGGTGGAGTGGCAGTGCATATCTACACGGGAAGTCATCGGCGTCTCCCTGCTCTAGTCGTTTCTGTCACCTCCAGAATTCGCCATGAGCAGGGAAAACATGTGAACGGCCGGGAAATACGGGGTGAACATCCCGTGACCGGTGCTCAGGGCACCAGGCGCAACAAGAGGCTGTGGTGTTTGACCCCACCGCCCACGAGGTTCACCCGGAGCCTGTGCTGGGACGCTTCGCGCAGCATCTCGAGGCCGACGCCGCTGAGCTTGATCCTGATCAGCTTCGCCTTGCCGGGGGCAATCCGGAAGCGCTGTTTTCCCAGCACATGATGCTTGCCGCGGGCGACCAGCTTCACCGCACCGCGACATTCTCCACCCTTGGCCGGGCAGTGCGTCCGCAGCCGGACCACGCCTTTCTTCACCTTCGCCTGGCCTGCGGCAGTCGCCGTGCCGTGGGTCTTTTTGAGTGGCGCGCCAGGCACCTCCAACGCCGCACTCGTTTGGACCGTCGAGCCCGCCGCGTTGGTGGCGGTTACACGACAGGAATAAGACCCGCCGGCAGCTGGCCCATAGGAGGCCGTCGCGGCGCCGGCCACCTCAGTCCCGCCACGGAGCCACTGGTAGGAGAAGCTGCTCGGGGCTCGGTAGAGCTGCGACCCCGTCTGGTCGCCGGCCCAGCTTCCCTGAGAGCAGTTCAGGGTCGCGCCGATGGCCGCGGTGCCGCTGAGCAACGGCGCCGAAACGGCATGCGGGGGGTCCTGCAAGATGGGAAAGTGCGCGTATTGGACGGAGGCGCCCGCGGTCGGCAGCACGCCGCCGCCACTACCACCGAGGTCGGCATACGAGATTGAACCGGGCGATTCTTCTTCGGCCCAGTAGACGCGCCGGGCTTCGGGGTCGATCGCGACGCCGCGCGGGTGCAGCGTGTTGCCGCCGGTGACATTGAGGTTGCCGCCGCCGCCGGAGCCGTCGAGGTTGGCGTAGGAAATGGGAGACGAACCTTCGTCATTGGACCAGTAGAGCCTTTTAGCGACGGGGTCGACCGCAACGCCGTCGGGCCCATCGACGACCGCGCCGCTCGTGTCGAGAGTGCCGCCGCCGGAGCCGTCGAGGTTGGCGTAGGCGATTTCATTGCCACTGATCGCGGCCCAGTAGGCACGCCCGGTCGCAGGTTCGACGGCGATGTCCTGCGCCGCGAAGACGGGGGCGCCGCCCGTGTTGAGAGTGCCGCCGCCGGAGCCGTCGAGGTTGGCGTAGGCGATGCTGTTGAAATTCGCCCAGTAGATGCGCCGGGAAACGGGATCGATCGCCGCACCCGACGGCGAGCTGAAGGTCGCACCGGCGGTATTGAGATTGCCGCGGCCACTTCCGTCGAGGTTGGCGAACGAGACAACGCCGCTTTCACCAACCCAATAGATCTTGTTGGCGGCGCTGTCGATCGCCACTCCACGCGGGTAGCTCGTCGTGCCGCCGCTGAGCGGAAGAAGACCGCCGCCGCTCCCATCCAGAGCGGCGAAGGGGAGCTGCATCGTGTTGTCGGTCCAGTAGACCCGGCCAGCCGCAGAGGCGGCAACGGGAAGCGCAAGCAAGACAACCGCGATCGCACCGGCAATCACGAGGGCCATCAATCGATTCATCGAGTTCATCGCCGAGCCGAGCTTAGCCAAGCGCCGCCCAGGTGCCCTTGCTCACCTCAGCCTGCCAGAGCTCAACGAATTCTTCGAAGAGGCGCGCACGCCGCTCCCGCAGTACCGCAGCCACCGAGCCGATCTGCTCGACCTTGACCAACATCAGGTCGCAATCGTGCAGGTCGCCGAGCACCGACTGCAGGCGCTTGGCCGCATCGCGAGCCGCCTTTGCCTCGCCGCCGAGGCATGAAGCGAAGATCTCGAGCACGTAGCGCAGGCGCTTGGCGGCGATCCGCAGGTCGTGCTGCGCTTCGCTGGCGTCCGGAGCGAGCGCCGCATCGGCAAAGCCGCGCAGCTCGTCCAGCCGCACCGAGACGATCTGCTCCACGTTGGGCATGAGCGGGCCACGCGGATCCAATCCCTCTATCGACCGTGGCTTCATCGCTCGATTTTCTTGACCAGCTTCTTCAGCCGCCGCCGTAGCTTCTTCAGCCGCTTTGGGGCGACGTAGGGCACCAGCGCTTCGTTGGCCTCGGCCTGGCGCGCCCGCAGCTCCTCGATCAGGGCGAGAAGGGCACCGCGATCCGCCTCTGCCGCTTCGTCAAGAAGGCCTTCGAGGGCGGCGATCTCGACATCGGCGTCGCGGCGCTCGCCGAGCGCATCGGCCAGCGCCTTCACCCTCTTCAGCGCCTTGTGGTGGCGCTTACGCGGGATGCAGGGCTCGAAGACCTCCAGCGCCGCGCGCAGCCGCCGCGTCGCCACTCGCATGTCGTGCACGCGCTCGACGTCGCCGAGATCGAGGACGCCCTCCGTGTGAGCGAAAACCTCCTTGGATCGCACCTTGACGGCCCTTGCCGCTGCCTGCGAGAAGGACTCCTCGCAATCGAGCTTGACCTTGCGCGCACCGGCCACGCTACGAGGCTAGAGGACGCCTGCGTTCGGTCAGGCGACGAGACGAAGGGAGGAGCCGTTGGTGCTGCCGTTGAGCATGTCGAGCACGACCCCCTCGCGCAGGCCGCCCTTGCCGATCTGCAGCGGCTGACCGAGTAGCTCGGAGACCTTCTCGAGCAGCAGCACGCCGGTGGTGAGGATGCGGACCCGTTCGGGGTCGAGCTCGAAACGGCGCGCCACGTCGGCGGCAGGATCTCCGCAGAGCACGCGGATCCCGCGCTCCAGGGTCTCGTATTCGAGCACCGCCCCGACCAGACGGCGCAGCGAGGTGGCGCTGCCGCCGACCGCGACGGCCTGAGTGGGGTGCTCGATCTCGACCCCCGCGAAGATGTCGTCGATGCGGTCGCGGACCTTGCGGATCTCCGCCGCGGAAGGGGGGTCGGAGGAGATCAGCTCGTTGGCGAGTACTCCCGAGCCGACCCGCCAGGAACGGACCTCGCTGGCGCCGCCGGGGACGGTGCCGAGGATCACCTCGGTCGAGCCGCCGCCGACGTCGACGACGCCGACCCTGCCCTCGACCGGGTGGCCGAGCGTCTTGGTCGCGCCGATGAAGGAGAGCCTCCCCTCCTCCTCGTCGCTCAGCACCTCGACCCGGACACCGGCGGCATCGCCGATCGCGGCGGCAACCTCATCGCTGTTGGAAGCCTCGCGCACGGCGGCCGTCGCGACCGCGCGGATCTCCTTCGCCCCCAGCTCTTTTGCCAGCCGGACCTGGGTCGCGACTACATCGCAGACTTCATCGACCTTTGAATCCAAGATCGCCCCATTGCCGTCGAGCGCCTTGTTGATCCGGGTGTAGGCGCGCTGCTCCATCACCTTCTTCAACTGGCCGTCGATCGGCTCGGCGACGAGCACGCGCGTCGTGTTGGAGCCGATATCTATGGCAGCGCAGAGCATCCCGGGGGCCTCTCGTCCATGTTCCCAAACCAGGCGGATCTCAACCGACCTGGCTAGGCCGGGTGCGAAGCGTCCTCGAACTCGCGGAAGAGTCCGGTGACGACGAAGGCAACCTGCTCACCGATGTCGACGGCGTTGTCGCCGATCCGCTCAATCGCCCTCGCCCCCAACAGCATCGTCATCGCCCACTCGCGGCGGTCGGCGTCGTCGCCGATCTCCAGAGCGAGGCGGAAGCACTCGCGGTTGAGGTTGTCGACGACGTCGTCCTGGCGGACCAGGTCCTGGGCGAGTTCGACATCGCGGTCGGCGAAGGCCCGCTTGGCCTGGCTGAGCAGCATCTTGGCCTGGCGGCCCATGTCGAGAATCAGACTCACCATCTGCTGATCGGAGGGTGGCTCGTTGCCGGTCAGCGGAATCATCTTGCAGATGTTCACGCACTGATCACCCATCCGCTCGACGTTCTTCAGCACGTGCAGGAGGGCGGAGATCAGCCGCAGGTCGGTCGCCACCGGCGACTGGGTGGCGAGCAGCGTGATCAGCGCCTGGTGCACCTCGAGGTAGCGACCGTCGATGCGATCGTCGTCGGCGACGACGATCTGGGCCAGCTCGACGTCCTGGTGCTCGACGGCCTCGAGAGTGCGGCTGAGCGCCGCGCTGGCCAGGTCGATGCCGCCGAGTGCGCTCGCCTCGAGGCGGTCCAGTTCCTCCTGGTATTCGACCCTGATCCCGCCCGGCATGCTCAGCCGAACCGCCCGCTGACGTAGTCCTCGGTCGCCTGCTGGGAGGGACTGGTGAAGATCTTCTCGGTCGGGCCGATCTCGACCAGGCGGCCGGGCTTGCCGGTCTCCTCGAGGTTGAAGAAGGCGGTGATGTCGCTGGCCCGCGAGGCCTGCTGCATGTTGTGGGTGACGATCGCGATCGTGAACTTGCTCTTCAGCTCGCCGATCAGGTCCTCGATCGCCAGCGTCGCGACCGGGTCAAGCGCCGAGCAGGGCTCGTCCATCAGCAGCACCTCGGGCTCGACCGCGATCGCGCGGGCGATACAGAGCCGCTGCTGCTGTCCGCCGGAAAGACCGGAGCCGGGCTTGTCGAGGCGGTCCTTGACCTCGTTCCAGAGATGGGCGCCGCGCAGCGAGCGCTCGACGATCCCGTCCTTCTCGGTCTTCTTCACCCGACCGGCGTTGAGGTTGAGGCCGGCGGCGACGTTGTCGTAGATCGACATCGTCGGGAACGGGTTGGGCGACTGGAAGACCATGCCGACGAGGCGGCGAACCTGCACCGGGTCCACCCCGCGCCCGTAGATGTCCTGGCCGTCGAGGGTGATCTCGCCCTCGACCCTGGCGCTCGCGGTCAGCTCGTGCATGCGATTGAGCGAGCGCAGGAAGGTCGTCTTGCCACAGCCGGACGAGCCGATCAGGGCCGTCACCTTGTTCGGCTCAACCGTCAGCGTCACGTCTTCGACCGCGTGGAAATCCCCGTAGAAGAGGTTGACCGCTCGCGCCTCGAGCGTCTTCGCCGGCCTGCCATCGGCCGTCGTGGTCGCCTCCGGGGCTGGCTGCATGCCTGTTGTCGTCACCTTCATCTCAGTCTTGTCGACCTCGGCCTCAGCCTCGGCCCTGGTTGCGCTTATGGCTCCCATCGGGCGTGCTCTCCTTCCATCCACTAGCGGATCTCGGTTCGATATCGGCGGTAGATCAGGCGAGCTACGAGGTTGAGGACCATGACGATAACGATCAGGGTCAGGGCCGCTGCCCAGGCCCGGTCGTAGGAAGCCTGCTTGAAGACGCCGGGTGTTCGGTACTCGCTGTAGGCGTAGACCGCAAGGTTCTGCATGCGGCCGGAAAAGGGGTTGCTGTTGATCGAGTCGACGACGCCGGTGGTGACCAGCAGCGGCGCCGTCTCGCCGATGATCCGGGCGACGGCGATCATCATGCCGGTGATCAGGCCGGCGAAGGCGGTTGGCAGGACGACCTTGGTGATCGTCCGCCACTTCGGCGTTCCCAGCGCGTAAGACGCTTCGCGCAGGTGGTTGGGAACGATCTTCAGCACCTCCTCGGAGGTGCGGATCACGATCGGGATCATCAGCACCGAGAGCGCCACCGAGCCCATCACCCCGAGGCGGATGCCGGGACCAAGGAAGAGGGCGAAGAGCGCGTAAGCGAAGAGTCCGGCGACGATCGAGGGAATGCCGGTCATCACGTCGACGAAGAAGGTCAGCGCCCGGCCGAGGCGGCCGCCGCCGTACTCGGTCAGGTAGATCGCCGCCATCAGCCCGACCGGGATCGAGATCAGGGCGGCGACGCCGGTGATCACCAGGGTGCCGACCAGCGCGTGGGCGGCGCCACCGCCGCCGATCTGGCCGCGCGCGTCCTCGGTGAGGAATTCGAGGCTAAGGCCAGGGATGCCCCGCTTGGCGACCTCGAAGATCAGCGAGAGCAGCGGGATCAGCGCCAATCCGAAGGCGGCGACGATGGCCAGCGTGATCAGCCTGTCCTTGGCGCGCCGTGGCCCCTCGACCCGGCGCGACCAGGTGTAGGTGACGACCATCGCGACCAGCACGGTGAAGACGAGCAGCAGGGCGACGCTGAAGGCTCCCGCGGCCAGCAGCAGCGCCGCCGCCAACACGGCCGAGCCGGCGACCACGCCGTAGGGCGACCAGTCAGGCAGCACGCCGCTTTCGAGCGTGGGATTCACTGGATGTTCTGGCGCGCGATGATCGCCCGCGCGGCGAGGTTGGTGACCAGGGTGATCGCGAAGAGGACGAGGCCCGAGGCGATCAGCGTGTTGATCGCAAGCCCGGTCGATTCGGGGAAGTCGAGGGCGATGTTGGCGGCGATCGTCGAGGGGTTCGCCTGGCTGATCAGGTTGAAGGTGACGATGCCGGAGACCGAGAGGATGATCGTCACCGCCATCGTCTCGCCAAGCGCCCGGCCGAGGCCGAGCATGGCGCCGCTGATGATCGAGGACTTGCCGAAAGGCAGGACGGTCATGCGCAGCATCTCCCAGCGGGTCGCGCCCAGCGCCAGGGCGCCTTCCTGCAGCTTGCGCGGCGTCTGTGAGAAGACCTCGCGGGCGACCGCGGAGACGATCGGCAGGATCATCACGGTCAGGACCAGGCCGGCGACGAGCATGGTGCGGCCGGTGACCGAGGCCGGGCCCTCGAAGAAGGGAATGAAGCCGAGCTTCTGTTCAAGCCATTTCATCGGCCCGACCGCGGCGGGGCCGAGCACGAAGATGCCCCAGAGGCCGTAGACGATGCTCGGTATGGCGGCGAGCAAGTCGACCATGTAGCCGAGCGGCAGCAGCAGGCGCTTGGGCGCGATGTGACTGATGAAGAGGGCCACCGCGACCGCGAGGGGGACGGCGAGGATCACCGCGATCGTCGCCGCCAGCACGGTGCCGAAGGCGAGCGGCGCGATGTAGTCGATCAGGCTCTTGCCCCCCGGTAGTTCCGAGGAGCTGGCGGTTAGCGCTGGCGCCGCCTGGATCAGCAGGAAGGTCGCGACCCCCGCCAGCAGGGCGAGGATCGTTACCGCGGCGGCGACGGAGAAGTTGGAGAAGATCCGGTCACCCCACTGCCGCCTCCCTCCGGAGGCGGCAGCGAGGAGTTGACCGGCATTGGTCGTCGTGTCGGCGCGAGCCTCCACTCGGAGCCTAGGAGCTGCCTTCGATTGCTTCGACGGCCGGCTGGATCTTCTTCGTCAGCGCCGCCGAGAGCGGTGCCGAACCGGCGTTTTCAGCGGCGATTTTCTGGCCTTCGCTGCTGATCGCGTATTCGAAGTAGCCCTTGACGATGGCCGCTTCGCTGGCCGAGCCGTACTTGGTGCAACCGATCAGGTAGGAGACCAGGACGATCGGGTAGGTGCCCTGCGATTCGGTCTTGCGATCGAGTTCGAAGGGGAACATGTAGGGGCTCTTGGCCTCATCTTTGGCTTCCGGTGACTCCTCGAGGATCTTCGCCGCGGCCTCGGGGGTCGGTTCGGCGTATTCGTTGCCGACCTTGATCGTGGCGACACCGAGTTCGCCGGCCTGGCTGGCATCGGCGTAGCCGATCGCGCCTTCACCGGCGGTCACTGCTTCAACCACACCGGAGGTACCTTGCGCGGCCTCGCCGCCCTTGACCGGCCAGTCGCCGCTGACTTCGTACTTCCAGATGCTGGGAACGACCTCGGAGAGGTATTCGGTGAAGTTCTGGGTCGTGCCCGACTCATCAGAGCGGTTGACCGGCACGATCCGGGTGTCCGGCAGTTCGACGCCGGGGTTGTCTTTGGCGATAGCGGGATCGTTCCAGGTGCTGATTTCCTGGTTGAAGATCTTCGCCAGCGTTTCCGGGTCGAGCTGCAGCCCTTCAACACCTTCGAGGTTGTAGATGATCGCGATCGGCGAGACGTAGGCCGGAACCTCGACAAGTTTGCCGGGGTTGCAGCGTGCCGCCGCCTTTGTCAGTTCGCCTTCTTCTGTTGAGAGGGCGGCGTCGCTGCCAGCGAAACCAACGCCACCGGCGATGAACTGTTCGCGCCCACCACCCGAGCCAACGGCGTCGTAGGTGATCGTGGCGCCGGAGTTTGCGTTCTCGAATTCGGCGGTCCAGGCTTCCTGCGCGGCCTCCTGGGCGGTAGAGCCAGCACCAGCGACCTCGCCAGAGAGGTTGCCAGCGGACGAGCTGCTGCTGTCGCTGCTACTGCTGCCGCAGGCGGAAACGCCAATTGCGAGGACGGCCAGTGAGGCGAAAACGGCCAACCATCTAGAGGGACTCAACACAAACTCCTTTTCGTCGTAGGGCACGAAAGCGGGCCAGATAGGCCGGCTCGACGCCACACTCTCAGCGCGCCTCCGACAGCTTGTTACCTGGCTGTATCGGGATTGTGAAAAAGATGTAAAAGACCCCGGAAAGCGCTGGGCCCCGCGCTCATCCCTCAGGCGAGAAGCGGTAGCCGATGCCGCTGTGAGTGTGAATCAAGCGCTGACCCGGGAGTGCCTCCCCCAGCTTCGAGCGCAGACGGCTGACGTAGACGTCGACCGAGCGGTCATCGTGACGCGGCTCACGGCCCCAGACCTCGGCGTAGAGCTCCTCGCGGGTGAGGATGCGCTGCGGATGCGCGGCCAGCGTGGTCAGCAGCTGCAGCTCGCGCACCGTCAGGCTCAGCGGCCGGCCGTCGACAAGCGCCGCGTGCTCCTCTGGCCTGATCTCCAACATGGCCAGCGAGGATGCTCGCCGGCGGCCGCCGTTCGGTTACGCGGCCGTAAAGCTGCTGTGAACTACTTGTGAATTCCCGGCCTGCGGCTCGATGCCGGTCACGGCCTCATCGGCCAGCTCCGGCGCCACTCCACCAACCGCCTCGGGGTCGAAGCGATAGCCGACGCCGAAGTGGGTGTGGATGTAGCGCCAGCTGGGCGAGCGCTTCTCCAGCTTCTGTCGCAGCTTGCGGATGAAGACGTCGACCGAGCGATCGCCGTGCGCCATCGCGTAGCCCCAGACGCGCTGGTAGATCGCCTCGCGCTCGAGCACCTGGCCCTTGGTGTCGGCGAGCAGCTGCAGCAGCTCGAACTCGCGGCGAGTGAGGTCGAGGCTGCCATCGCCGACGAAGGCCTGGAACTGGTCGGCGCGGATCTGCAGCTCGCCGACGACAACAGGTCCAGCCTCGGCTGCGGCCCCCCGGGTGCGGCGGCGGCGGCGGCGGGAAACGGCTTCGATCCGCGCCATCACCTCCTCGGGGTGACAGGGCTTGCCGATCCAGTCATCGACCCCGAGCCGCAGGGCACGCACCCGCTGGGCCACGGTCGAGCGGCCGGTGCAGACGACGACGGCCAGGTCGGGAAGGGCCTCGCAGACCCGCCCCAGGTACTCCCAGGCTTCGTCGCCGAGCACCTCCATGTCGAGCAGCAATGCGTTCAGCTTCATCGCGACCAGCTCATCCGGCGGGATCGCGCTGCTCAGCACGCGCTGCTGCCAGCCGGCGGCCTCGGTGCGCTTGGAGAGCACGGTGACGAAACCACTGTCGTCATCGATTACCGCAAGCCTGGTGGTCTGCTGGGGATTCAAGTGGGAAGTGCTGGTCTCTGGCGAAGGAGGAACCTGCTTGGGAGACGCGGGCATTGTATGCAGCAAGAACGGCGGGTGACGGGATAAAAACCCTGCGTTCACGGGATTTTCACAGGTCGATTGCCCTAATTTGCGGAAAAGCCAGTCAAAAGCGGTGCCTGGGAGTTGTTACTCGACCTTCTCAAGGGATTCTCCGGATGTTCACGGCTGGTGGGCGACACGGCGCCAGAATTCCAGCCTCACGAGACTCCTCTCTCGTCACCGCGAACGGCCCACTGCCCCGGGCCGTTCGCCATTTAAGGGGTCGGCCTAGGAGATCGCGCCGGTCGCGGTGAGGACCAGGACCAGGACACCGAGGGCGATTCGGTAGACGACGAAGATCTCGAGGCTGTGCGAGCTGAGGTAGCGCAGCAGCCAGGCAATTGCCGCGTAGCCGGTGACGAAGGCCACCAGGGTGGCGATCACCGTCGCCACCACCGAGGGACTGCCGGCTTCGCCGACCTTGCGCAGCTCGAAGAGACCGCTGAGAACCACTGCCGGCACCGAGAGCAGGAAGGAGTAGCGAGCGGCGGCGACCCGGTCGAAGCCGCGGAAGAGACCGGCCGAGATCGTCGCTCCCGAGCGCGAGACGCCGGGGACCAGCGCCAGTGACTGGGCGATGCCGATGAAGAGCCCGTCGCGGCCGTCCATCCCCTCCAGCGAGCGCTGGCGGGTGCCGACCCGCTCGGCGGCGATCATCACGAAGGAGAAGAGGATCAGCGCCGAGCCGATCAGGTAGAGACTGCGCGCACCCGACTCGATCTGGTCCTTGAAGATGAAGCCGAAGATCGAGATCGGGATCGTTCCCAGGACGATGAACCAGCCCAGCCTCGCCTCCTGGCTGGCTTGGCGAATCGGCACCCGCAGTTCGCCGAGCCAGGCAGCGGCGATGCGCCAGAGATCGGCTCGAAAGTAGATCAGCACCGCGGCCATCGTGCCGAGCTGGATCACGGCGGTGAAGCCGGCGCCGGGGTCGGGCCAGCCAAGCAGCGCCGGCACGATCCGCAGGTGGCCGCTGGAGGAGATCGGCAGGAACTCGGTCAGCCCCTGGACCAGACCCAGGACGATTGCTTCGAGGTTGCTCACGGGCGGGCATCCTATGGAGCGCAAGAGACGATGGCGCCGGCCTCTTGCGCTAGATTTCCCGGCGTGAGGCTCCCCGCTCGCTCAGCCACGGTTCTCGCGGCAATCTGCGCCGCGCTGTTCTCGCTGCTGCTGGCGGCACCGCTTGCCCTCGCTGACAACGGCGTCGGCCTCGCCGGTCCGACCACGGACAAGACGGTCACCTTCTTCTGCTTCGGCGTGATCGCCTTCTTCGCGATCCTGGTTATCGTGCTGTCGATCGTTCAGGGTCGCCTCGAGGCGCGCAAAGAACGGCGCCGCGCCGATCTCGAGCGCTACAGCTAGTCCAGCCGGAAACCGCTGAGCAGGCGTTTCTCGGTCTCGCCCTCGATCTCGGCGACCACCTCGACTTTGCCCTCCAGTGGCGTGCCGCGGATCTTCGTCGCCAGCAGGTCGTCGACCTGGAAGATCCCGGCCGAGTTGTTGAGCTCGATCTCGATCCGCACCGGCCGCGTCTCCCCCGCCTCGATCCTCACCTCGTCAACCGCCGCAGCGGAGATCGAGTGGATCCCTTCCTGCCCCGCTTCGATCGGGAGGCGGGTCCGCCCTTGGGCCATGTCGAGCGCGTCGGCGACCCTGACCACGCCCGCCTCGAGCGTGTAGGGCTCACCGCGGCGCCGGTGGCCGATGATCGCGTGCAAGATCTCGGAGGCGACTACGGTGCGCTCGGGCTGCTTGTAGCTGTCCGCCAGTAGTCGTTCCAGCGCCCCGTTGGCGAGAAAGAGACTGTAGGCCTCGTGGTCCTGCCGGTGGATCGACATGCCGACGTCGTGAAGCAGGGCCCCGCCGGCAACCACAACCTCGGCATCCCGCGGCGACATCCCGTGATCGGCGACCATTGCCGGCTCGACCCCCGCCTTGACCAAGAGGCGCAGCAGACGCAGCGCGATGTTGAGCACGATCTGCATATGGACCCACGAGTGATCCGACATGCCGAGCCGCTCGGCGTGCACCTGGGTCATGTACCACCAGGCCCGCACCTGGTCATCCGAGTTGATCGACCCGAGGAAGGACTCGAGCTTGCGGTTGCCCCTGGTCGGGGCGCGGACCTTGGCCTCCGCGATCGCTTCTTTAGGCGGCTTGCGCTGCGGTCCCTTTGGATCTGGTGTCGGGACCGCCTCGCTCACCGGACACCCTTTCGTTCGCGCCCCAATAGCCCCGGACTCGAATAACCGGAAATCACCGTGACGATTGTGGCGCTCACAGGTTGATCGTAGGTTCAGCCGCAGACGGGCCAGGGTGACGAACCAGAGCGCGAGTACAGCAGCGCCGCGCGGTAGTCCTGCTCCTGCTCGGGAGCCGCGGCGGGATCGCCACTACCGCCAACAGATTCCCAGGTGCCGTAATCGAACTGGAACTTGCCGCGGTAAGTGCCGTCCGAGGAGACTGCGGTCGGGTCGCCGCCGGACTCACAGGCGCCGATCGCGTCAAGCGTTTCCTGCGAGACGCCGCCCGGAAGGCTGGCGAAGAGCTCGCGGCGTTGGCGGCGAAGCTTGGCGCGGTGCACCGCTTCGAGGTGGGCAACCGTGACTCGAATCGTCCGGTGGAAGCTGACCGTCGAGCGGCGCAGGACCGAGAGTTGCGCGGGGACGGCACGGGCGAGGCCAACCTGGGGCGACGACCCTCCACCATTGCCGGCCGCGAGAGCCGCAGCGGGGAAGGCAATACAGAGGATCAGGACGGGAATGAAATATGTGCGTTTTGTGAGCAAGCGGCGGACCGTGCCGGTATTTGCGGCCCCGGAAGGTGATCGCGCTCACACTCTTCACATAGTTCGTGCCGTCTGAAACGAAGTCAGGCACCATGTGCGATCTGCCACTTCACCTTTCCTGCACTCGCAAGGGATGATGCGCGGATCGCTGAGCAACCGACAACGCGTCTGCTCCTCGCCTGCCCCGACAGGCCGGGGCTGATCGCCGCCGTCAGCGGCTTCCTCGCCGACGCCGGCCTCAACATCATCGACGCCGACCAGCACTCGAGCAACGAGGGCCGCTTCTTCATGCGGATGGCCTTCGACGCCGTCCCGGCCGGCGAGCGCGAAGAGGTCTACGGTCGCTTCGAGAGCGAGATTGCCAACCGCTTCGAGATGGACCACCGCTTTGCCGAGTCGAGCGAGCGCAAGCGGCTGGCGATCATGGTCTCGCGCGAGGACCACTGCCTCTCCGACCTGCTCTGGCGCTGGCGCAGTGGCGAGCTGGGCGCCGACATCGTCGCCGTCGTCTCCAACCACGAGGAGCACCGTGAGCAGGTCACCTCGCTGGGCCTGCCCTTCCACCACGTTCCGGTCGAGGCGGGCGCCAAGGCCGAGGCCGAGGCGCGCACGCTGGAGCTGCTCGGCGAGGTCGACCTGCTCGTCCTCGCCCGCTACATGCAGGTCCTCTCCGCCGGGTTCCTCACGCGGCTCGGCGCCCCGGCGATCAACATCCACCACAGCTTCCTGCCCGCCTTCGTCGGTGCCGACCCCTACCGCCGCGCCCACGAGCGCGGGGTAAAGCTGATCGGCGCCACCGCCCACTACGTCACCGAGGAACTCGATGCCGGGCCGATCATCGACCAGGACGTGACCAGGGTCAGCCACCGCGACGAGGTCTCCGACCTACAGCGGATCGGTCGCGACATCGAGCGCCTGGTGCTCGCCCGCGCGGTCATGGCCCACGTTGATGACCGCGTTCTCCTCGACGGCGCCCGCACGATCGTCTTCTAGGCTCGCGGCTTCCTGGCTGCCCAGCCAGTTTTTGCTCTAAGGTCTGCGGCGATGGAGCAGGCAACGATTCCCCGCGCCCCCGCCACCGCGGGCCCAAGCTCTGGCTCGCCACCCGGCTCGAAAGCCCCGTCCTTGCTCCAAGCGCTGCGCTATGCCCGGGACCCACTGGGCTTCCTGGTCCAGCTACAGCGCCGCTATGGCGACATCTTCACCCTCTCCTTCCCCTTCTTCGGCCGCCTCGTCTATGTCGCCGACCCGGCCCTGGTCAAGCAGCTCTTCACCGGCTCGCCCGAGCAGTTCCACGCCGGCGAGGCCAACGCGACCGTGCTCGAGCCGGCGCTCGGACCTAACTCGGTGCTCACCCTCGACGACGCGCCGCACATGCAGCAGCGCAAGTTGCTCCTCCCCCCTTTCCACGGCGAGCGCGTGCGCGGCTACGGCGAGCTGATCCGCGAGACGACGCTGAAGCAGATGCAGACCTGGCCCGTGGGCGAGCCCTTTGCCCTGCGTCCCCACACCCAGCGGATCACCCTGGCAGTGATCATGCGGGCCGTCTTCGGCGTCCACGACGAGCAGCGCCTGGCCCGCTTCGAGCTGCTGATCGAGGACTTCAGCAAGCGGGTTGGCCTGATCACCACCTTCCCGGCGCTGCGCAGGAACTTCGGCCCCGGCAGCCCCTGGCCGCGCTTCCTGCGTTCGCGCGCGAAGCTCGACGAGTTCATCTACGAGGAGATCGGCCTGCGGCGCAAGGAGGTCGAAGCCGGCGAGGAGGGCCACGACGACGTGCTCTCGCTACTGCTGCAGGCGCGCCACGACGACGGCAGCCCGATGAGCGACGAAGAGCTGCGCGACGAGCTCGTCACCGTGCTCGGCGCCGGCCACGAGACGACCGCGACCGGGCTCGCCTGGGCAATGGAGCGGCTGCTGCGCACGCCGCGGGTGCTGACCAAGCTGCGCGACTCGATCGCCGCCGGCGAGGACGACTACCTCGACGCCACGGTCAGAGAGACGCTGCGGGCGCGGCCGGTGATCGTCGACGTCGCCCGCAAGCTCAAGGCGCCGGCTCAAATCGGCGGTTACGAGCTGCCCAGGGGCAGTTTCGTGATGGCCGCGATCGCCGCCCTGCACTACCGCGAGGACCTCTTCCCCAACCCCGAGGAGTTCCGCCCCGAGCGCTTCCTCGAGGGCAAGGCCGACAACTACGCCTGGATCCCCTTCGGCGGCGGGGTGCGGCGCTGCATCGGCGCTGCCTTCGCCGAATACGAGATGCGGGTCATCCTGCGCGAGTTCGTTGGCCGCGCCGAGCTCAGCGCCCCTAATCCCAAGGCAGAGAAGGTCAGGGTTCGCAACATCACCCTGGCCCCCGGCAAGGGCACCATGGTCAGGCTGGATCGGCCGCTGCGCTGACCGCGCGCTCGGCCTCCTCCCACTGCTCGTAGAGCTCAGCCAACTTGCCTTTTGCCAACTCGTGGCGCTCGCTCGCCTGTTGAGACTTAGCGGGCGAGGACCAAGCTGCGGGATCTGCCAGCTCCTCCTCGACCTGGCGCAGCTCGACCTCGGCCGCCTCGATCTTCTCGGCCAGACGGCTCGCCTTGCGGGCGGCCTTTTTCGAAACGGTGCCGGGACTACGGCGCTTGCCGCCCTTGCCCTCGCGTTTGGCCGCTGCGGCTGCCGCGGAGGCGGTTTCCACGGCCAGATCGCGGTCGTGCTGGTAGGTGGCCCAGCCGCTGTCGTAGCTGCGCAGCTCCTCGGCTTCGCAGACGAGGGTGCGGCTGCCGACGGCCTCCAACAGGGCGCGATCGTGGGAGACCAGGATCACCGCGCCTTCGAAGGCCGAGAGCGCGTCCTCGAGCGCCTCGCGGCTCTCAATATCGAGGTGGTTGGTGGGCTCGTCGAGGACCAGCACGTTGGCGCCGGAGGCGACCAGAATCGCCAGCGAGAGGCGGCGCTGCTCACCGCCGGAGATGTCATCGAGTGACTTCTCCGCGTCGGCGCCGGAGAAAAGGAAGCCGCCGAGCAGCTTGCGTGCCTTCGGTCCGCTGAGACCGGTCTCGCGCTGGGCGGCTTCGAGCACGGTCCCCTCTCCCGCCGCCGTCTCGGCGTGCTGGGAGAGGTAGCCGAGCTTGACGTTGTGGCCGGTCCGCACCGAGCCCGCGGCTGGCTCCCGCTGCCCGGCGAGGGTCTCGATCAGGGTCGTCTTGCCGGCGCCGTTGGGGCCGACGAGGACGGCGTGCTCGCCGCGTTCGAGTTCGAGCTCGGCGCCGGCCAGGAGAGTGCGTCCCGGTACCTCGATCGTCGCGTTGACGAGTTTCAGCACCACCCGGCCCGGCCGCTCCGGTTTGACGAAGGAGAAGCGCAGGTTGCGGCGATCGCGCGCTTCGGCCTTGGCGCCGTCGCGCTTGATCTTGTCGATCTGCTTGAGCCGCGACTGCGCCTGTTTGGCCTTGGTTGCCTTGTAGCGGAAGCGCTCGACAAAGCGCTCCATCCGCTCGATCTCCGCCTCTTGGCGCTCGATCGCCTTACCGAGGGCGATCTCGCGAGCCGCCTGCTCCTTGCGCCAGGCATGCCAGGGGCCAGCAAAGAAACGGCCGCGCTGGGCCTCGAGCTCGAGCACCGAGGTCCCCACTGCCTCGAGGAACCAGCGGTCGTGGGCGACGAGCACAACCGCCGAGTCGAGGTCGACGAGGTAGCCCTCCAGCCATTCCAGCGAGGGGATGTCGAGGTGGTTCGTCGGCTCGTCGAGCAGCAGCAGGTCGGGGCGGGTGGCGAGGGCGCGGGCCAGCGAGGCCCGGGTCAGCTCGCCGCCGGAGAAGGTGGAGAGCTGGCGGGCGTTGGCCTCCTCACCGAAGCCGAGGCCGCCGAGCACGGCCAGCACATCGTCGCGCCAGCGGTAGCCGCCGCCAGCTTCGAGCCGCTGCTGCGCCGCCGAGTAGGCCCGCATCGTCTCCTCGTCGGGAGTGCCGGCGCCCATCGCCGCCTCCAGGCGCGCCAGCTCGGCCTCGGTCTCCTCCATGTCGGCGCGGCCGGAGAAGACGTAGTCGCTGAGCGAGATCGCGTCGTCGCGGGGCGGACGCTGGTCGTGCAGCGCCACCCGCGCACCTTTCTGCAAAGCGATGCTGCCCGAGTCCGGCGGCCGCTCGCCGGCGAGGACGCGCAGCAGCGTCGACTTGCCCACCCCGTTGCGCCCCGACAGCGTCATCCGTTCGCGCGGCTCGAGCTTGAAGGAGACGTCGGCGAAGAGCAGCTTGCCGCCGGCGTAGAGGTCGATCGTGGTCGCTGTGGCGATGGCCATGGCCGCCTGACATTACGCGGCCTGCCGAGAGCAGGCGATGCGTAAGCTGCGAGACGTGGAACGAGAGCAACTGCAGGCGATCCAGACACCGCTGAAGGAGCGCTACCGCGAGGACCCCGACACCGCCGTGATCACGCTCTCGGCAGAGGGCGAGCTCGGCGAGGGCGTCTCCTGCTCGGTCAACACCGGCCGCGCGATCGCCGAGGCCGGGCTGCACCCGGCAAGCGGCGGCGACGGCAGCCAGCTCTGCTCCGGCGACATGCTGTTGGAGGCGCTCGCCGCCTGCGCCGGCGTCACCCTCCGTGCCGTGGCGACCTCACTGGGGATCGAGGTGCGATCCGGGACCGTGCGCGCCGATGGCGACCTCGACTTCCGCGGCACGCTCGCTGTCGATCGCGATGCGCCGGTCGGCTTCCGCTCGATCCGCCTCGCCTTCGAGCTCGACACCGACGCGGACGACGAGCAGCTGGCGACCCTGCTGAAGCTGACCGAGCGCTACTGCGTCGTCCTGCAGACCATCTCCACCCCACCCGAGCTCTCCGCGACCGTCGCCACGGTGTAGGCGTGGCGAGCCCGCTGCGGCACCTCGGCGAGCTCGCCAGGGCGCAGGTGGGCAGGCGAGCGGCCCAGCGCGAAGACGGCCAGGCGCTGGGCGAGCTGGAGGCGCGGCCGCTCTCGCTGCCGGACGGGCTGGAGGTCGAATGGCTGGGCGTCTCCGGCTACCGGATCAGCGCCGAGGGCAAGACGCTGTTCGTCGATCCCTACCTCTCGCGGGTCCCCTTCGCCGATCTGCTGCGCCGCCGTTCGGCCCTGCCGGACCCGGCGATGCTCGACCGCTTCGTCCACGCCCCCGGCGATGTCGTTGGGGTGCTCGTCGGCCACACCCACTTCGACCACGCCGTCGACGCACCGGCGATCGCCCGCCGCTTCGACTGCAAGGCCTACGGATCGGACTCGCTGGTGGCGCTGATGGGACTGCACGGCCTCGCCGAGCAGACGGTCGAGGTCGAGCCCTACCGCACCTACGAGCTGGGACCGTTCGAAGTCAGCTTCACGCCCAGCGTCCACTCCAAGCTGCTGCTCGGGCTCGCCGTGCCCTACGACGGCGACCTCACCTGCGAGCACCTCGATGGCCTCACCCCCGGCGCCTACCGCTGCGGCCAGGTCTGGGGCATCTCGATCAAGGTCGCCGGGCTCAGCTTCTACCACCAGGGCAGCGCCAACCTGATCGACGAGGCGGTGCGCGAGCGCGAGGTCGATGTCTTCCTCGCAGGCGTCGCCGGCCGCAACTTCACCGAGGACTACTGGCGGCGGATCATCCCCCGCCTCGACCCCAAGGTCGTCGTCCCCACCCACTACGACAACTTCTTCCGCCCGCTCGGCCAGCGGCTGGAGTTCGTCTCCGACGTGAGGCTCTCGGCCCTGCCCGAAGAGATCTGGACTATCAGCAGGGATGTTCGCATCGCCGCCCTACCCCGCGCGGATCTCTAGAAGAAGATTCGACAGTCCCGTTACATCGTGCGCGCCACCGGGGCGCCTGCGCGACCTACGCTCAGAGCATGACTCCGATCGATGCGGGGGTAGTTCCGGGCTTGCTTGAAGCGGTGGTAGCAGCGGTCTCGATTTTGGGAGGCGCTATGGCTTATGAAAGTGGGCTTGGTGCAGCCGAGGCAGTTTCCGAAAACCAACCAGGCGAGATCCTAGGGCGACGCGTCAACGAAGGCATAGCGAAAGGTTTTGTCTGGGGTTGGCCGCTATCGGTGATCGCGCTTATCATCGAGCTGTGGTTGTGATTCGCTTCATATTCAGCTTCCCGTGGGGCATGCTCGCGACCAGCACCTCGGTTGCGATCGCGACCGGCATCGCAGTAATCGCTTTTGGAGCGCCTCCGGCGATTCTGATCCCGGTGGGTTGGGCCAGCGCAACGGCCTACAGGGTCCTGAGCTCTCGGTTCGAGCGGCAGCTCAACCGCTGAGCTCAAAGTACTTGGTGGCGATCTGCTCGACCGTGCCCATGGTGCGGACGGTGTTCTGCCCGAGCGCAGCAGCGAGCTCCTTCAAATCGAGCTCGGAGTCCGAAAGGCCGCCTTTCGGCAGCCAGTAGAGCTCGCGCCTCTCGAGCGCGAGGCGGTCATCATCGCTCGCCAGCGCCAGTGCCCGCTTGCGCGCCGCAGCCTTCGGCTTCTGCTTGAGGAAGGTGACCTGGATCTTCCCCTTCGATGCCTTCAGCGCTTTCGCCTCGAACGGCTTGTGGGCAGCGACCGCCCGCAGCTCGGCGGCGCTGCGCAGGAAGACCGGCACTTCGTAGCCGAGCGCCTCGCCGAGACCGGCTTCGATCTCACTCGTCAGCTTCGCCTCCCTGCCCTTCCCACTGAAAACGACGTTGCCGCTGGCGCGGAAGCAGGCGACATCGGCAAAGCCCAGCGTTTCGAACTCAGCCCGCAGCTCCTCGTTCTTGATCCGCCGCCCACCGAGGTTCATCCCGCGCAGGAAGGCGACATGGCTCGGCATGCTTGGACTCTAGAGCCCCCAACCGAGGGAATCGGCTGGGGGCTCGTCCAGTGGAGGCGGTGGGATTCGAACCCACGTGTCCGGTCGTAGCGCGAAGGCGTCTACAGGTATAGCCGGCGCTTGATTCTCGTCTCCCGGGGTCCGCGCCGGCGGGCACTGCGGGAGATAAAGCCCTCTGAATTGTCCCCTGGAGGACGGGGCGATCCGCCGGGGTGAGCCCGTGTTCTGAAGCCGGCTGCCCTCCCTACGGGCGAGGGAGGACCGACTCTCATCGCCTAGGTTCTAGCTAGGCAGCGAGGGCGAACTCATGGTCCGCACGTATTGGTTGGTGCCGGGGTTTAACGAGGCCTCCGGCAACCTCGACCTGCAACCTTTCGCACGGACCGACCGGATCGAAGCCTGTCGCCCCCGTGCTAAGTGGTCCGATTGTACGGAGTCGGGTAGGAATACCGGCATGGCCGAGAAGACATTCGACGCGATCGTGCTCGGGGCGGGAGCGCCGGGCGAGGTTTGCGCCGGGCGGATCGCCGACGGCGGGCTCTCGGTGGCGATCGTCGAGCAGCACCTGGTCGGCGGCGAATGCTCTTACTACGCGTGCATGCCCTCGAAGGCGCTGCTGCGGCCATCCGACCTGCTCGCCGAGGCGCGGCGGGTGCCCGGAATCGCCGTCGGTGAGCGACTCGACCCAGGCGCCGTACTCGCTCGCCGCGACGAGGTGATCCACGACCGCGACGACTCCGGTCAGTTGCCCTGGCTGGAAGAACGCGACATCGAGCTCTTCCGCGGCAGCGGAGTGCTCGAGGGCGAACGACAGGTTCGGGTCGGCGATGACCTGCTCAGCGCCCGCCGGGCGATCGTCGTCGCCACCGGCAGCAGCGCGGCGATACCGTCGATCGACGGCCTCGACTCGGCCCGGCCATGGAACAACCGCGAGGGCACAACGTCCAAGCACGTGCCCGAGAGCATGATCGTGCTCGGCGCCGGGCCTGTCGGCTGCGAGCTCTCGCAGGCCTGGTCCTCGCTCGGCTGCCGGGTGACGCTAATCGAGGGCGGCCCCCGCGTGCTCGCACGAGAGGAGCCCTTCGCCGGCGAGGAAGTCGGCGAGGCACTGCGCGAACAGCACGGCGTCGACGTCCGCACCGGCACCAAAGCCGTCCGGGTCAGCCGCGATGGCGACGTCGTCACGGTCGAGCTCGATGACGGCAGCGCGGTCGCCGCGGCCGAGATCCTCGTCGCCGTTGGCCGCAAGCCGCGCACCACGGAGATCGGGCTCGAGAGCGTCCAGATCGAGCCCGGTGAGCACGGCTTCCTCGATACCGACGACCGACTTCGGGTCGGCGCCCGCGAGTGGCTCTACGCGGTCGGCGACGTCAGCGGTCGCGCCCTCTTCACCCACATGGGCAAGTACCAGGCCTGGGTAGCCGCCGAGAACATCCTCGGCCGCGAGGTCGCCTTGGCGGCGGAAGACATCGGTTCACCCCGCGTCACCTTCACCGACCCCCAGGTCGCCGCGGTCGGCAAGACACTCGCGCAGGCAAAGGAAGCCGGAATCGAGGCAAAAGCGATCGACGTCCCCACCGACGGTACGGCCGGCGCCAGCTTCCAGGGCAAGGAAACCGGCGGCACCTCACGGCTAGTCGTCGACGAGCCGCGCGGAGTCATCGTCGGCGCCACCTTCACCGGCTTCGAGACCGCCGACTTCCTCCACGCCGCGACGATCGCGATCGTCGGTGAGGTACCGCTAGAGAGACTGCGCCACGCGGTAGCTGCCTATCCAAGCCGCAGCGAGATCTGGCTCAAGCTCCTGGAGGCGTATGGGATCTAGCGAGCGCTCAAACTGAAGAGCGGCGCTTCAGATCTTCTAGGACGTCCTGCGGGAACCCGGGGACCTCGTCGAGGTCGTCAACCGAGCCGAAGCGACCTAGCCGCTCGCGGTGGGCGAGCAGGCGCGTTGCCTGGGTGACCGAGAGGTTCTCAGCGCGAAGCTGCTCGAAGCTGACCGAGTTGAGGTCAATCGTGCCGCCGGCAGCCGGCGGCATGGGTTCGGGAGCAGGGGGCACCGGGCCTGGCTGCGGCGCCGGCGTTGGGGGCTCCGGGGCCGGAGGCGGCGGTGTGGGAGCAGGCGGCTCAGGCACCGGCGGCTGTGGCGTGGGCATAGGAGCGGGCGGAATTGGCGAAGGCGGCGTGGGCGCAGGCGGCGCGGGCGGGCCGGGGTCCGGCGCCGGAGGGGTGGGCTCGGGTGCCGGCGGCGGCACCGGCTGCGAAGGCTGTGGCGCGGCGAACGGCGCCGGTGGTGGTGCAACGGGCTGGGGGGACGCGGCGCGCTGGCCCTGGACCGACTGGATCACCGCTTGCTCTGCCTCGGCGGCACGGCGCTCGGCCTCGCGAGCGCGCTCCTCCGCCTCGGCAACGCTGTCGCGAATCTCCTGCAGGCGCCGCTCGCGCTCGTCCTCTTCGGACTTGAGCTTGGCCAGGCGTTCTGCCTCAGCGGCGCGGCGCTCGGCCTCCTTGGTGCGCTCTTCGATCTGGCGCAGCCGCTCCTGAGCCTCCGCCATCGCCCGCTCCTGCGCTTCGCGCTCCTGCTGCAGGCGCTGCTCTGCCGTCTGCAGCCCGGCTCCGGCAGCAGGCTCCGGGACAACCGGCGGCACCGCCGCCATGCTCTGGGTCACCTGACCCGCCTGGGCCTGGGCGGTGCGGCCTTCGGCCTCGCGCTGCAATCGCTCGGCCTCCTGGATGCGGCGATCGGCCTCGGCCCGGATCCGCTCCTCCTCGTGCTGGATCTCGGCAACCTTGTCCTGCACGCGCGCTTCCACCACCGCGGGGTCCTCGTAGCCGACGGGCGGCGTCGCCGACGCTGGCGTCGGCACAAGCGGGGGAACCGCTGTGGGCGGGAGCGGCTGGGACGGCGACTGCGGTGCAGGAGTCGCAGCACTAGGCGACGGGACGGCAGCCGGTGGGGGCGGCAGGGGTTGGCCCGTCGGGGGCAGCGGCGCTACCGGAGCGCCCTGCTGAAGCTGTTCGCGCTCCTGAGCCGCGCGTGCCTCGGCCAGCTGGCGCTCGGCCTTCGCCGCTTCCTTGCGAGTCCGGCGGCTATCGGCGCGGCCGCCGCCGGCTGACTTGCCGCCGCGTTCCGCCCGCTTCGCGAGGCGCTCCTCTTTGCGTCGTTTGGCCTCTTCCTGGCGCTTTTTGCGGTGCTCGAGGCGGGCAAGGCGCTGCTGCTCGCGGGCCTGTTTGCGCTTGTCCTTGGAGCTGAGTGGCTGCTGAGCGCCAACCGGGGCAACCGCTGCAGGGGCGCCAGGCGCGGTCGCGGGCGGTAGGCCGGGTGGCGGCGTGACTGGAGTTGGAGGCGGCGTGCGGGGCAGCTCAGCTGTCTGCGCTTGCGCGGCGGCCGGCGGTGGGGGCGTCGTCGCCTTGCCCGGCGGTGGTGGCGGCGAGCCAGACGGAGTCGCCCCCTCTTTGGCCGCCTTCTCCTTAGCCCGACGCTGGGTCACGCTGACGACAAGCAGCAAGAGCAGGATCGCGGCGACGAGGGCGCCGACGAAGTACTGGATGTTGTCGCTGATGAAGTTGCCGGCTTCGCTCGGGAAGGAATCGGCCTGCGCCTGGGCAGGAACGGCCAGGGCGAGCGCAACGAGGGTCAACGCGGACCAGAGCAGGGAAATCCTGAAGCGCATCGGTCCCGAAGCTACCTCATCCGGCCCTTGAATTCTCGCTCGACTTCGCGGCGCACGTCACGGTCCGCGATATCGCGGCGCCGGTCGCGACCCTCCTTGCCCCGCGCCAGCGCCAGCTCGACCTTCGCGCGCGGGCCTTTGAAGTAGATGCGCAGGGGGATCAGGGTCAGGCCTTTCTCCGCGGTCTTGCCAATCAGCCTTTCGATCTCGCCCTTGTGCAGCAGCAGTTTGCGCGGCCGTTCCGGTTCGTGGTTCTCGCGGCTGGCCGGTTCGTAGGGCGGGATATGCAGCTTGCGCAGCCAAACCTCGCCCTTCTCGACTACCGCGTAGGAGTCGGTCATCTGCGCCTTGCCGTTGCGCAGCGACTTGACCTCCGAGCCCAGCAGGACGATCCCCGCCTCCATTTTTTCCACCGGCTCGAATTTGTGCCGGGCGCGGCGGTTGGTGGCGACGTCCCCCGAAGCGGGCTCGCGTTTCTTGCCCTTCTTAGCCATCAAGGCGCTCCAGGTCGACGCGCCCGCGCGTCGGCGCGACCTCGCTTACCCGGACGGATATCGGATCGCCGAGGCGCAGGGTCGCGCCCGACTCTCGCCCCGCCAGGGCGGTCTCGCTCTCGTTCAACTCGAAGCGCTCGTCGCCCATCGTTCGCGCCGGCAGGAACCCCTGGTAGACGTCGCCGAGCTCGCCGCCGAAGCGGACGAAGGCACCGGCCCGGATCACCCCCGAGACCTCGCCCTCGAACTCGGTCCCCTCGCCCCGCTCGGCAAGCTCGCGCTGCAGCAGGTAGGCGGCGCAGATGTCGTCGGCGTCGCGCTCGACCCGGGCCGACTCGCGCTCGCGCTCGCTGCTGTGCCAGGCGACCTCGCGCGCCTCGGCGGCCCGCGGCGCCTCCTCCCCCTCGCCCAGCGCGGCCAGCAGCGCCCGGTGGACGAGCAGGTCTGGGTAGCGCCGGATCGGCGAGGTGAAGTGGCAGTAGGCCGGGCTGCCGAGGCCGGCGTGGCCGCTGTTGCGGTCGCTGTAGGAGGCCTGCATCAGGGAACGGAGCACGAGCGATGTATACGCCTCCCGACCGTGCCCGCGCCGCGCCGCCTCCTCGAGGACGAGCCGGCTCGCCTGCGCCGCCACCTGGCCGGTCTGAGCAGGTGCGAGGCCCTGACCCAGGGGTGGAGTCGGCACGCCGAGCGCCTGCAACTGCTCGACCAGGCGCTCGACTCGCGCCGAGTCGGGCTGGGCGTGCACGCGGTAGACCGCCGGCACGCGCTTGCGCTCGAGCAGCTGGGCCACCTGTTCATTGGCGAGAATCATCAGTCGCTCGATCAAGCGGTGCGACTCGGTCTGCGCCACGGCGCGAGCGCCAACGACGTTGCCGGCCGCGTCGAAGCGGAACTCGGGCTCACTCGAATCGACGTCGAGACTGGTCGCGCCCCGCTGCTCGCCAAGCAATGCCGCCGCCCGGCGCGCCAGGGACAACGGCTCGGCCACGGCCTCGGGTGGGGCCTCGCGACCGGCGAAGACGCGGTCGAGCTGGTCGTAGTCGAGGCGCGCCCGCGAGCGGACGCGACTGCGGTAGAAGCTGGATGAGCGGGGCTTGTCACTGGGGCTGAGCTCGATCTCGGCGGTCACGGCCAGGCGCTCGACGTCGGGAGCAAGGCTGCAGGCATCCTCGCTCAGTGCCCGCGGCAGCATTGGCTCGACCGCGCCCGGGGCATAGGTGCTGTTGGCGCGGCGGCGCGCCTCGATATCGAGTGGAGTTCCCGGCCGCACGTGGGCGGCGACGTCGGCGATGTGGACCCAGAGGCGCAAGCCGTCCTCCTCATGCCGGGCGGAGATCGCGTCGTCGAAGTCACGCGCGGTCGCCGGGTCGATCGTGAAGGTGGGCAGATCGGTGAGGTCGCGGCGGCGGCCCTGACTTTCTGCGGCCGCATCGGCGGCCCGTCCCGCTTCAACCTCCAGCGCCGCCGCGAAGCCGCGGCCTTCGAGGCGCTCCTCCAGCAAAGCGTCGACCGCCTCGCGCGCGTTTTTCGGCTCCCGGCGCCGCCCCCGCCCGCGGGCCCGCTGCCGCTCCCGGTAGTAGCGCCAGTCCCGCTTGCTCACTGCCCTGCCAGGACCCCGAGGGCGCGTTCGAGCGCCTCATCGCGACCAGGGGTGCTCAGGTTGTCACTGGCCTTTACGTCGGGATGGATGCCGTGGCTCTTGGCCAGGTTGACGCCGTCGGGGGTGAAGTACTCGCCGATCGTCAGCTTCAGCGCGCCTCCGTTGGAGAGGCCGATCTCCTGCTGGAAGACACCCTTGCCGTAAGAACGAGTGCCGACGACCTTGGCGTCGGCGTCATCGGCCAGCGCCGCGGTGAGGATCTCCGCCGCCGAGGCGGTGTTGCGGTCGATCAGGACGACCATCGGCAGCTTCGGCAGGTTGTCGCCGACGGTCTTGTAGACGGCGTGGCCCTGGGTGCGCGAGTCGGTCGTCACCACGACTTCGTCGTCGGGCAGGAAGACGCTGGCGCTGAGCACCGCCTCCTCGAGCAGGCCGCCGCCGTTGCCGCGCAGGTCGAGCACGATCCCTTCGGCCCCTTCTTTCTGCACTTTTTCCACTGCTTCTCGCAGCAGCGCGTGCACGCCTTCGCTGAAGGAGACCATGCCGACGTAGCCGATCTTGCGCCCGTCGACTTCCTTGATCTTGCTGGTCACCACGGGCAGGGCGATCTGGGCTCGGGTGACCTCTAGCTCGTCGACCTTGCCGCTCCCCTTGGACTTGACCCCAATCGTCACCTGCGAGCCTTCCGGACCCTTGATCTTGCCGGTCGAGACTTCGCTGTTCTCGCCGGCGATCGAGTCGCCGTTGACCGAGACGATCGTGTCGCCGGGCTTGATCCCGGCTTCCTTCGCTGGCGATTTCGGGAAGACGCTGTTGACCCGCAGGCCGGCTTTGACTTCGGAAACGGTCAGGCCGATGCCGGAGAAGTGCCCGGAGATCTCCTCGTTGAAGCGATCCAGGGCTTCCGGGGAGAAGTAGTCGGAGAAGCGATCGTGGTGGCGGCGGCGCAGCTCGCGGACCATGCCCTGCAGTGAGGAGTTGGTCAGCTCGGTCGAGCCGACCGAGCGGAAGTAGTTGTCCTCGATCAGTTCGGTCGCTTCAAGGTTGAGCCCGGCGGAGTCGTCGACGAAGCGGTCGCGGACGAATTCGGGCAGCTTGCCGGGGTGACCGCCGAGCCAGATCCCGGCGCAGAGAACGACGATCAGGGCGGCCACCAGGGCCGCGAGCTTCGCCGCGCTCACGCGGCGCTCAGATGAGTGGCTTCCAATTGCCGTGCCCGCGGGGGCACGGCTGGCCAAGCTGGGCGGCGCACGCGGCCGCTGCGCGTAGCAGGGCTACGCGCGAGGACGTGGGCGCCGATCCAGCGCAGCGCCGGACGTGTCATCCGTGGGTGCGTCAATTTGAGCCACTCATCTACACCTTCAGGAAGCGGCGCAGGGTGACGCCGGAGCCAACCGCGGAGACCAGCACCGAGGCGGCGAAGAGGATCGCCACCAGGGCGGGAAAGGAGAGGGTGCTGTTGTTCTGCGCCGCGAGGAAGGAGAAGGTGTCGCTCAGCGGGTCGACGATCGTGATCTTGCCCAGCCACAGGATAAGTATGGCGATCAGGCCACCGGCGAAGCCGACCACGACGCCCTCGATCATGAAGGGCCAGCGGATGAACCAGCGGGTCGCGCCGACCAGTCGCATCACCTCAACCTCGCGGCGGCGGGTGTAGATCGAGAGCCGGATCGTGTTGCCGACCAGCATCAACGAGGCAAGGATCAGGAGTGCCGTGATCACGGTCAGGACGATCTTCAGTGCGCTGGTCACCTGCTCGATCTGCTGGGACTCCTGCTGGCGGTCGAAGACGTCCTGGATGATCGGCGAGATCGGCTGCGGCTTGCCGTTCGGGCCCGGCGGCGTGACCGCGGCGCGGACCGCGTCGAGGTTGCTCGCGTCATCGGCCTTGATCTGGAAGTTGGCGGGAAGCGGGTTGTCGTGCAGCTGGGCGAGTAGGTCTTCGCTCTTGCTCTTGCCGAGGTCCTTTTCGAGTTCGGCCAGGGCTTTGCCCTTGCTGACGAAGGCGACCGAGGCGACGTGCGGGATCGCTTCCAGCTTGCCTTGCAGGGCCGAGATTTCGCCCTGGGTGGCGTCGTCGTAGAGCGCCACTCGGAACTCGAGGCTTTCGCGCACCGATTCGCTCTTCGCCTGCGTGGTCTGGAAGACCGGGATCAGCACGCCGAGCAGGATCACGGTGGTGACCGTGGTGACGATCGCCGCCATGCTCGGGGCGCCGTTGCGGCGCAGGGCGCGGAACGCCTCCTGGGTGAAGAAGAAGAATCGGGACATCTAGATCAGCGCGTCGTGTCCGTTGGTCTGGCCCTCGGGGGCGACGCCCATCTCGGCCCGCATGCGCACGCCGAACTCGGTCGTCGACTCCTCGGTGTAGCCGCCGCTGACCTCGTCGCGGACGACACGGCCCTCATACAGCTCGATCACGCGGCGGCGCATGTTGTCGACCATCTCGCGGTCGTGGGTGACGACGACGACTGTCGTGCCGGTCTTGTTGATCCGGTAGAGCAGCTGCATCACGCCGATCGAGGTGACCGGGTCGAGGTTGCCGCTGGGCTCGTCGGCGAGCAGCAGCGGCGGGTGGTTGACGAAGGCGCGGGCGATCGAGACGCGCTGCTGCTCACCGCCGGAGAGTTGGTCGGGATAGCTGCGCAGCTTGGTCGAGAGGCCGACTAGGCGCAGCGTCTCCGGGACCTGAGCGCGGATCTGGCTGCGCGAGGCGCCGATCACCTGCAGCGCGTAGGCGACGTTGTCGTAGACGGTGCGGTCGGGCAGCAGCTTGAAGTCCTGGAAGACGGTGCCGATGTTGCGACGCAGCTGCGGGATCTTCTTCTGGGGCAGGGCGCCGATGTCACGGCCGGCGATGCGGACGGTGCCGTCCGTGGCCGCCTCATCGCGGATCAGGGTCTTGATCAGGGTCGACTTGCCGCAGCCGGTCGGGCCGACGAGGAATACGAACTCGCCTCGATCGACGGCCAGCGAGACCCGGTCGAGCGCCATGTGGCCCCCCGGGTAGACCTTGGTCACATCGCGCAGCTCGATTATCGGCTTGCCGCCGGGACGCCGACGCGGCGAATCTTCGCCGCCTCGCCTCGGCGGCTCTGCACCATCGCTTTTTCGTCTCCTAAGTCTGGCCATGCCCGCGCTCCCTTCTGCGGACATAGGGTGACTCCTGCGCCCTCTCGGCCGCGCAATTCCGCGCCCAATTAGTCCTTGGCCTTGCAGGTGCGGTTCAGAACTGAGGCCACGGTCGGGCCGCCGGCGAAGGCGAAACTGGCTTTCGCCAGCCGAAAGGAGGCGCCGGGGAAGCCCGCGGGTGCCGGACAGCCGGCGCTGAGGTAACTACGCGCCTTGCCATGCGAGCTGAAGAGGCGTCGCAGGTTCATACGCAGGCCGGTCACGTAGCCCCAATCGCCAGTTACCTGAGGCAGCGAGGCTTCCAGCGTCGTGCCGTAGGCGCCGCGAGAGCTGCCGAGCACAAAGGGCAGCACGGTCGAGGTTGGCACCGGCCGAGTGCCGTAGATATGGGCAAGCATCGCCGGCTTGCCGTTGACGATCCCATTGAAAGCGAGAACCTTGCCCTGTGAAGGAAAGGGGGATTGCTGAGGGAGCTTGACGTTCGCCGAGAACTGGCCTTCGCCGACCAGGGATGACCTGCACGCGGCAAGCGCTCCGGAGGTGGTCGAGGGCTGGATGTCGGAAAGGCGGCAGACCGGCAGGCCCTGCGAAGTGAAGCGGCCGTTGCGGTTGATCGCGATCGAGATGCGGCGCAACTGCGTCGGGTCTTCCCCGCCGGTGGCGCCGATCTTGACATCGATCACGATGCCCACTGGCGCCATGCCGTGCCGCGGCAAAGTGTGTGGGGAAAGCTTGCCGTCAAAATTGACCCGCACGCCACGGCGCTGGGTAACCACGAAAGCGGCTGCACCGACCGGCGACGCATCCGCAGGAGCATCCGGCCGCGCCGCCGCGTGAACCGGCCCAGAACCGCTTTCGGGTGAGCCCCCGCCCAGCAGATCCAGCGCTTCCCGCGGTTGGTAGGGCCCGTACTTGAGCAAGTTCGATTTTTCACCGTTCCCGGTGGTGACGAATAGGTCGCCGGTGGTGGGATCGACCGTAAGGCCCGATGGTTCACCGAATACGGGCCCCTTCCGGCCTTCGCCGAGGTCTCGGCTCGGCAGCCGACCGAGAAAGGCGCCCGCCGAATCGAACTCATAGACCGCCGCTTCGGGTTCTTCCGCACCCGGCTCGAGGTTGTCGACCACGAGTAGGTGGCCTTCCCCTTCCCTTTCGTCGTCGTTTTCGCTTTCGTCGATGGCAACCGTCGCGTCGGCCAGCGAGTTGAAGCCTTCTCCTCCGGGGCCGTCGATCGTCGCAACCGGTTCCGCCAATTTGACCGCGGGTTCAAACACCTTCACCGTCTCGTCAGCAGCATCGGGAACGTAGACGCGGCCGGTTTTCGAGTCGACCGCTACTCCGTAGGCGTCGCCGAGACTGCCAAGGCCAATTTTTACCGTCGGGGCCTCCCCCGGGAACACAGGGGCGTCGTAGACAGCTACATACGTGCGGTCGTCAACATAAAGGTCGCCGGCTTCGTCGGTTGCGATTCCAGTCGAATCGCCCGCCTCGATCACCTGTTCTTCCCCCGCGGGTCGTTCTCCCCCCGGAAGGAACAGCACGCTCTGATGAAGTTCGTCGGCGAAGAGATTCCCACTTGGATCGACAGCTAGGCCGCAGATGGCGTTCAGCGTGTTGAGTGGCGCGCGAGGGTCATGGGCACCGAAGACGACGGACCGTTCATAGAAACCGGACACTGTGAAGACATGAATTGCACGGTGGTAGTAGTCGGAGACGTAGAGGAAGCGAGGTTCCGAGGAGGGTTTCGGCGAGATCGCGACCCCGCACGCACCTTCGATCTCCCCTTCGGTTGGAGGGACTAAGTTTCCGACTTCTTCGCGCGTGCCGAGCCACCCTTCGTGGCCGGCTTCCCGCGGAATCGGTTCTCGGAAAGCCTCGGCGGGAGTCGCGGCGACGATCCACAAGCAGAGTAGAAAGCCCACCACGGCCGCCATCTTCGTCTTCATCGCCCTCACCGCCTCTTCTTCCTTTTGCATTCAGGTTTCACTTCCGGGTGTAGGCGCCAGCCGCGATTGGCGTGACCGACGAACCGCGCCGTCGCAATCTGCGGGCCCCTACAGAGGTTTTCCGCAGCAACCAGCACGCCGCGCTTGCCGCCGTTCATACGCAGGACGAACTTACTCACGGGCGCGTCGGGGATCGACGCGAAAGTGCCGCGGATGCCACCACGAAACGCATCGATCCGGCCGACAACGTCTACCTCGACTCCCTGCCCACGCAGAGCGAAGACCAGGTCGGGGAGCGTGTGCTGGGACGAGCGCAAGTAAGCGGGCCCTTCCATCGGCGCTTCCAGTAGCGGTGTGTAGGCACGCACGTGGCCGTAGATCGAACCCGGAGGACAGCGGCCAGCGGCAAACTGCGGGTTCGTGCAGATCGCTTGGATGCGCGATTGATCGAAAAAGAGCGAGGGTGGCAACCTGACCTGGGAGGAGGCAATGTTGGCATCGCCGGGCCGGGGTCGGACCGTAACCCTCAGTGAGGGGTAGTCCCCGCGCTTTGTCCCACCCTTCAGCCTCATGCTGATTCGCGGCTTGAAGGCAAGCGAACCGCAATCGAAGGCCTGGAACGATGCCGTAGCTGAAGCCAGGGTGTCATCGGACGGATCGCCAAAGCGCTGGCCGGATCCGTTCATCGCCGAGACGATCTGAAACGGGTCGCAACTCGTTGGGTTAACCGTGAAGTTGGGTCGGTCGATATAGACCCTGACGTCGCGCAAGTGGATTGGAATGCCGTCGAGGATGTGGGGGATTGGGTCAGTCCCACTCGCGTCAATCGAGGCCTGTGTCGTCAGCGGATCAATGCGCACCGCCGAGCGCACGATCACCGTACCGAGATCAAAGGGCCCGACCAGCGCTGAGTCGATCGCTACGACCGAAAAGGAGGACCCTCGATAGGGACCTGCCAGATAGAGGTTGCCGGGGGCGTAAGCCAGTACCGAACCGACTCCGTAGCCGGAATAGGTATGGCCGATCAGGCTCGCCGCCGGACAGGAGGGATGATCGCGCTCCGCGACCCCCGACCGATGGCGCGCCGAGTCGATATCGGACTCGGGGCAATAGGGAATGCCGGCGATCTTGCCCAGCAACCCCGGTGGAAATTTGGCGGAGTAGGAAGTGATCTCCTGTTCGGCCGGTTGGCGCGTCAAGTGAAGGTAAAAAGGCGTGTAGGCGCCCGCACGCGAGTTGCGCATGCCGCCGATTGCCTTAGGGACAAAGGGGGCGGGTCCCGAAGGGCAGGGTCCACCCCCCACCCCACTCGTAATCCGATCGGGAAGCGATTTGTGCACGTCAACTTCCGGATTGCGCCAAGGATTGAAGTCGACCTGAGTCGACAGCGGTCCACAAGCAGCCGGGGTGGCCAACGGACTTCTCTGTCCTTCCCGGAAGTGGATTTCCAAGTCTTCGTAGGGCAGCTGGGGCAGCTTGTCGAAGATGGCTGTGAGTTTGCCGGTCGTGGGATCGGGATCGAGCTCCCCGGCGACCTTGACCAAAACACCGCGTTCGATCGACTTGGCGACCAGGTACACGGCGAGCAGACTCTCGGATGGGTTTTCCCGGGGAGCGGCGAGAAAGATCGAGCCGTTGATCGGACGCGCAACGATCGGAGTCTTCACCAGGAAATCGCCGATCCTGGACTCGCCGGGACAGCCCGCACCGAACGGCGACGTAGCTGTTTCGGCTTTGTACTGCGTCGGCGTGCAAACACCCAGCCCCGCTCCAACGGAGGGATTGATCGTGATGCCTTCGGGCAATGCGACCGTGGCCTTTTGGACCGGCGTCGAGGCCCTCAGTTGAGGGTGTTTAAACCCTTCGGTGTCCGCCTTGATGTGGAACGCATAGCCGGAGGGAGACGACGCACGCGGATTCTGCACCTGGGCTTCGGCGAACGGTTCGAACCTGAGCCCTTCGCAGCCCGACAAGGATCCTTTGCCGGCGGTCCTTCGCGTGGCTTCTTCGCCCTGCCCCCAAGAACTCGCCAGGGCCCCGAAGTTCATCGGCTCTTCGCACGAGGTTGGAAGGGTCAGATAGGCAAGCGGCGTGAATTCGTTCTTGGTCGGGCGCCCGACGGAGCATTTCGCCCAGGCGAATTCCGGTTCGAGCTCGTTGAGGCAGTTGCCGCGCTGGTCGTTGTTGATTACCGACCATGGCGCTCCCCAGATCGTCACGGTCAGTCCGATCACATGTAGCTGTTCGGGAATGTCCGATGCCGTCAGGGTGATTCCGTATTCGCCCTCCGCCTGGCGAAAGCTGGGCACGAAAACGATCGGTTCTCCGTAGGGATTCGCACCAAGTTCCGCCGGGGCTCCCCGGCGGGGGATCAGGCCGAAGAGGCCAAAGGTCCGTTCCGCCCGACCGGGCAAGGAGGACCTGAGAGTGATCACGCCGACCTGGGACCTGTCCTCGCAACTCTCGCCGGAAAGACTTTCTTCCCAGGGAGAAACCCGCGGCGTTTTGAATTCATTCTGACTTCCGGTCTGACGGCAGAGCTGCTCCGCTGTCGCGGTTGGATTTTCAAGCAGGCCCGGCGGTAATTCGACGCTGATGCTTCGCAAGCCGGCTTCGCCCCCGCCAGCGGACGTCGCGTCGAAGTTGGCGTTGAAAGTCATCGCGACGGGGTGGGAACCCGCTTCCGTATCGAGCTGATCGGCACTCTTGTAGACATTCCCATCGAAGCCTTCGGCACCCGGCAGGAAGTCGAAGGCGCTCGCGCCGCGGGGAATCGAGCATCCGGCGAAGAGCACGAACGCCAAAACAGCAACTGCCCGGCCCCTCACCTCGACAAGTTCCCTCGGCTTCCCCTGTGGTGCTTAGGCCGATGCTTCTTCGGCCTCTGCCTGGGTTCGAAGATTCGCAACGGTGGATTGCCCCCGCTGGGCACGAGCGTGCCCGGCGTGGGGTCTTCCGGTTCTGCCGGCAGGGGCTGACAACTGTCACCGATGCAGATGACTTCTTCGCTGAACTGTTCTTGTTCTATGACACTGCTTTCCGCGCCTGCGGCGTCCGCCTCTACTTCCTGGGCGGGCGGCTGCACCTCGGCGGTTGCAGGCAGGGGCAAGACAGCGGCGATCGCGAAAGCGCACGCCACCCCAGCCATGGTCTCCCTGAACCAAGCCATCCCTGTATTTCTACGGTACGGCTAGGGATTTATCAAGATACTCGTGGTTCTTCAGGCGCTGACAGACCCAAGCGCCCGCTCGGCGGCGGCGACGATGTGTGCAGCATCGATTCCGGCCGCGGCGAGAAGATCAGCGGGAGGACCGCTGCCCGGCCGCTCGCTGACCGCGAGGCGGGTGAGGCGCGCCTCGGTGCCGGCTTCGGCGAGCACGCCGGCGACGGTCTCGCCGATACCGCCCTCGGCCCAGTGGTCCTCGACGGTGAGGACCGCGCCGGTCTCGTTGGCCGCCTTGAGAAGGGTCTCGGCGTCGACCGGCTTGACCGAGTAGAGGTCGATCACGCGGGCGGTGACGCCCTTCTCCGCGAGCGCATCGGCCGCGGTCAGGCATTCGCGCAGGGTGATGCCGGCGCCGATCAGGGTGATCGCGTCCTCGTCACTCGAGCGAATCGTGTGACTGCCGCCGATCTCGAAGGTCTCGTCGGGCCCGTAGAGCACCGGCGTTGCCTCGCGGGTGGTGCGCAGGTAGCTGACGCCGCGGTGCTCGCGCATCGCGTCGAGCAGCTGCACCGCCTGGTTGGCGTCGCTGGGGTAGAGCACGACGCTGTCGAGCACGGCGCGCAGCGAGGCGATGTCTTCCAGCGCCATCTGCGAGGGCCCGTCGGGGCCGATCGAGACGCCGACGTGGGAGCCGCAGAGCTTCAGGTCGGCGTCGGAGATCGCCGCCATGCGAACGAAGTCATAGGCGCGGCTGAGAAAGGCGCCAAAGGAGGAGGCAAAGGGCTTCCAGCCGCGGGACTGCATGCCAACGGCAGCAGCGACCATCTGCTGCTCGGCGATGTACATCTCGAAGAAGCGGTCGGGGTGCTTGGCGGCAAAGCGTTCGGCGTAGGTCGAGTTGCCGACCTCGCCGTCGAGCGCGACGACCTTCTCGTCGATCGAGCCGATCCAGGCGAGGGCGTCGCCGTAGGCGGCGCGGGTGGCGACCTTCTCGCCGACCTCGTAGCTGGGTCGCTCGACCGCCGTTCGCTCGATCTCAAATTGCTTCGGCGCCGGCGGCGCCTGGACCTCGACCCTGAGATCGCGGATCCCGCCCAGCTCCTCGACCGCGGCCTCGGGATCGGCGAGCGGCTTGCCGTGCTGGTTTTCCTTGTCCTCGACCGCGGCGACGCCGGAGCCCTTCTTGGTGCGAGCGAAGATCACCGCCGGCCGGTCGGCCTCCTGGGCGCGCCCGTAGGCGGCGTCGATCGCCTCCAGGTCGTGGCCGTCGATCTCCTGCACGTCCCAGCCGCAGGCGCGGGCACGCGCCGCCAGGGAGTTGGTTTCCCAGCCGTGCATGGTCGGGCCGCGCTGGCCGAGCCGGTTGACGTCGACAATCGCGACCAGGTTGCTCAGCTTCGCGTAGCCGGCGTGCTCGAAGGCCTCCCACATCGATCCCTCAGCCAGCTCGGAGTCACCGCAGAGCACCCAGACCCGCAGGTCGGAGTGCTCGAGCCGATCGGCGGCGAGCGCGATGCCGACCGAGATCGGCAGGCCCTGGCCGAGCGAGCCGGTAGCGACGTCGACCCAGGGAAGTTCTGGCGTTGGGTGGCCCTGCAGGCGCGAGCCGAACTCGCGGAAGGTCAGTAGCTCGTCGTCGTCAATCGCGCCGGCCGCCTTGTAGAGCGAGTAGAGCAGCGGCGAGGCGTGGCCCTTGGAGAAGACGAGGTGGTCGTTGGCGGTGTTCTCGGGGGCGTCGAAGTCGTAGCGCAGGTACTTCGTGAATAGCACTGCCATCAGGTCGGCAGCCGACATCGAGGAGGTCGGGTGGCCGGAGTTCGCCGCGGCGGCGGCGCGGACCGAGTCGACGCGTAGTTGCTGGGCGAGCTCCTTCACGGGCGGAGACAATATCTAGCGCTAGCCGATCGCGACCATGCGCTCGATCGGCAGCTTCGCCTCTGCCGCAACGTCCGCAGGAACGCTGACCTCGAACTTCATATCGCGCAGGCTGTCGCGCAGCTTCGGCAGCGTGATCATCTTCATGTACTTGCAGAAGGCCATCCGGTTGGCCTCGATCAGGTTGGCCTGCGGCGCCGCCTGCTGCAGCGGGTAGAGCATGCCGTTCTCGGTAGCAACGATGAAGCTGCCGTCGGGGTGGCCTTCGACGTGCTCGAGCATCCCCGAGGTGGAGAGCATGTGCACTCCCTCGGGATCGATCTCGCCGGAGGCGACGTACTCCATCGCCTGCGTGGCGCAGCCACACTCGGGGTGGATGAGGAACTCGGCCTCGGGGTTTTCCGCCCGGGTCTGGACGATGTCGTCCGGGCGGATGCCGGCGTGGACGTGGCACTCGCCGTCCCAGATATGGAAGCGGGAGCGCCGCCCGGGATCCTCGTGCAGACCGGTCTCGCGCTCGACGAAGGCACCCAGCCACATGTCGGGACCGAAGAGGATCTCGGTGTCGGCGCCGTGCTCGGCCCAGATGTGCTCGACCACCTTGACCGCGTTGGAGGAGGTGCAGCAGTAGTCGGTCTCGGCCTTCACCTCGGCCGAGGTGTTGACGTACATGACCACCAGGGCGCCCGGGTGCTCGGCCTTCCAGGCCCGCAGCTGGTCGGCGTCAATCGAGTCGGCGAGCGAGCAGCCGGCGTCGAGGTCGGGGATCAGCACCTTCTTCTCGGGCGAGAGGATCGAGGCGGTCTCGGCCATGAAGTGGACGCCGCAGAAGGCGATCGCGTCGGCATCGGTGGCGGCTGCCTCGCGCGAGAGGCCGAGCGAGTCCCCCATGTGGTCGGCGACGTCCTGGACCTCGGGCAGCTGGTAGTTGTGGGCGAGGATCACCGCGTTGCGCTCGGCAGCGAGCGCGCGGACCTCCGCGCTCAGGGCAGCGATCTCTGCGGGCGAAAGAGCGTCCGGTGAAATGGGTTGGATCGTCGGGAGCTCTTGCATGAGCCCTTCCTTTCCTGATGTTCGCTGGCCCGGCACCTCGTGCCTCGAGTCAGTCGAATGAACGAGGTTCAAGTCTAACCTCTCGGCATGCCCGAGCTTCCCGAGGTCGAGATAACAGCTCGCCGACTCGACTCTGCGCTGCGCGGAGCAACGGTGGAATCAGCCCTGGCACCAGGGATGAACGTGATGAAGACCTTCGACCCGCCACTGGAGGCACTGATGGGCCGCGAGATCAGCGGCGTACGGCGGGTCGGCAAGATGCCGGTGGTCGAGTTCGGTGACCTGGCGCTGTTGATCCACCTGATGTCGGCTGGTCGCCTGCGCCTCTTCGACAAACGCGCCTCGCTCAAAGACCGCGCCTCGCGAGTCCTGCTCCGCCTCGAAGACGGCCGCGAGCTGCGCCTGCGCGAGTTCGGCACCAAGCAGCGGGCCTGGGCGAAGCTGCTGCCGCGTGACGCGGTGAACGACGACGAGGCCGTCGCCCGGCTCGGGCCCGAAGCCTGGCCACCACCGCCACTCGATGAGTTCGCCGCTCTGATCGCCCAACCCCGCCACCTCCACCCCCTCCTCCGCCATCAAGGCGACATCTCGGGCATCGGCCGCTCCTGGGTCGACGAGATCCTCTGGGAGGCCCGGCTCTCCCCATTCAAGAAGGGCTCCGAGCTGGACGACGTCGAGGTCAAGCAGCTCCACGATGCGCTGCACGTTCTGGGCGATGCGATCGAGCACTACGAGAAGACGATCGCCGAACAACTTCCAGACAAGGTGCCAATGCCACTGCAGGTCCACAAGCGTGAGGGGCAACCCTGCCCTCGCTGCGGCACAACGATTGAGGCCGTCTTCTTCTCAGAGCATCAGACGAACTACTGCCCGAAGGAGCAGACGGGCGGCAGAGTTCTCAAGGACCGGCGGCTTTCCAAACTGCTGAAGTGAGGCGGGGCAAGGAGCACGAGTGCCCCTCCCCGGAAGACCGTTGCGCAGCAGATCCGCCGGGTGCTGCGGGGCGGGGTCGCTGAAGCCTTCCGGGGAGGGGCACTCGTGCTCCCTACACCAGCTCGGTCAGCAGGCTGAAGTCAAGCGTCGGGGCTGAGTGGGTTAGGGCGCCGACGGAGATCAGGTCCACGCCGGTTTCGGCAATGCCACGGACCGTTTCGAGGTTGACACCACCGGACGCCTCTAGCGAAGGGCCTTTGCCCGTTCCGGCGTTTTCGTTGCGCAGTCGCACAGCGCCGCGCAGGGTCTCGAGGTCCATGTTGTCGAGCAGGAGGATGTCGGCGCCGGTGCCTAGGGCGTAGGCGACCTCGTCGAGGTTGCGGGTCTCGACCTCGACGGCGAGATCGGGGTACTTGGTGCGGGCTGCGTGGACCGCCTTGGCCAGGCTGCCGGCAAGGGCGATGTGGTTCTCCTTGATCAGGATCGCGTCGTAGAGGCCCATGCGGTAGTTGCGACCGCCACCCGCCAGGACCGCTGCCTTCTCCAGCTCACGGAGGCCGGGGGTGGTCTTGCGCGTATCCAGAATCGCCGCTCCGGTCCCCGCCACGGCCTCGACGTAGCGTGCGGTCAGCGTCGCCACGCCGGAAAGATGCCCGAGGAAGTTGAGCGCGGTGCGCTCCGCAGCGAGCAGCGCTGCTGCGGGGCCGCTGGCAAGCAGGACCTCCGCCGGCACTTCCTCCCGCCACTGCCCCTCGACCACGAGATTGTCGACGTCCTCCACCCCGCACTGCCGCATCGTCTCGGCCACCAGCTCAAGTCCGTAAACGACGCCGGGTTGCTTCTGCACAATCCGCGCTCTTCCTCGCGCCTCCGCAGGAACCGTCGCCTCAGACGTCACATCCCCCGAGCCCACGTCCTCCGCCAGCGCTGCCGCCACCAGCTCCTGAAACTTGGCCATTCGCCGCATCCTAGGTCAAGCGCGTGCCCCGGCCGAGCTGAGAGACGGGTGCCCCTCCCCGGAAGGCTTCAGCGACCCCGCCCCGCAGCACCCGGCGGATCTGCTGCGCAACGGTCTTCCGGGGAGGGGCACCCGTACCTCACATCCGCCCGTGCCACAGCGTTTAATCCATCGAGTGACCAAGTTGCCCCCGTTCCAGACACTCCTCGACGACTACGCCCCAGACGTCATGGGCGTCCTCCGAGGAGCCGTCGGCAGGACCGACGCCGAGGACTGCTTCCAGGAGACGTTTCTGGCCGCGCTGCGCGCCTACCCCAAGCTCGACAACGGCAACAACCTGCGCGGCTGGCTGCTGACGATCGCCCACCGCAAAGCAATCGACCACCACCGAACCAACGGCCGCAAGCCGGTGACCATGGCGGACCCGCCCGAGGTTCCGGTCGAGGATCCCGAGCTGGGGAACGGCGAGATCTGGACCGCGGTCGGCGCCCTGCCCCCCAAGCAACGGGCGGCCGTGGCGCTGCGCTACGGCAGCGATTTGCCCCACGCCGAGATCGCCGCCGCCTTGGGGTGCTCGCCCGAGGCGGCACGCCGCAGCCTGCACGAGGGAATCAAGCGACTGAGAAAGGAGCTGGCATGAGGGCATCGCTGCAACGCCTAGCCGAGCGGGCCGAGGCCGAGGGCCTGCTCGACGTCGCCTACGCCAACGTCGACTCTCCCTTCGGGCAGCTGCTCCTGGCCGCAACACCGCGTGGCCTGGTCCGCGTCAACCTGCCCAACTACGACCCCGAGGAGACCCTGGAGGAGCTCGCCGCGAAGGTCTCGCCGCGTGTGCTCGAGGCGCCGGCCAGGTTTGAGCGCGCTCGCCGTGAGCTCGACCTCTACTTCGAGGGCAAGCTGACCGAGTTCGACTTGCCGATCGACTGGCAGCTGACCCACGGCTTTCGCGGCAAAGTGCAGCGGGCGATCAAACGCATCCCCTACGGCCAAACCCGCACCTACACCGAGATGGCCCGCAGCGCCGGCAACGAGCGCGCCGTGCGCGCCGCCGGCACCGCCTGCGGCCACAACCCGATCCCGATCTTCGTCCCCTGCCACCGTGTCCTGCGCAGCGGCGGCGGCCTCGGTGGTTACGGCGGCGGCCTGCCGATGAAGGAAGAGCTGCTGAAGCTCGAGGGCGTGCTCTAAGCGGAGCCGAACAGCTCGCGCGCCCGCTCGATCACCAGCTCGGGCTTCTCCTCGGCGATGAAGTGGCCGCAGCCCGGGACTTCCTCGACGCTCATCTCATCGGCGTAGGGCTCGAAGCCGGCGAGGATGTCCGCCCTGATCACGGGATCGGCGTCGCCAGCGAGAATGCGGGTCGGCACCGAGCTGCGCTGAGAGCGGTAGTGGCCCTTTTTCAGGCGCGGCAGCTCGCGCAGCAGAAAGCTGCGGTAGATGTGGGAGGCGGCGAGCGCGTGGTCGCGAGACCGGAAGCTCTGCGCGTAGCAATCGAGCTCCTGCCTGCTCCAGCGCGCGTCGGGGTGCGAACCCTTGCTGATCACCAAGCGGACGAACCCCGGGGCGAAGCGATGGACCCCGGAGCCGAGGAAGGGGGTGGCGAGGATGAACTGGTAAGCGGTCCGCTGCAGCGCCTGCGGCGAGGGTTTCGGCGGCTCGAACCAGGGGTGGACGATGCCGAGGGCGAGGTAGCGACGAATGCGCTCGGGCGCGTTGAGGCAGAGCAGGAAGCCGGCGTAGCCGCCCCAGTCGTGCCCGATCAGATCGACCTGGTCGAGGCCGAGCTCGTCGAGCAGGGCGACCATGTCGGCGGCGAGTTCGGAGATCTCGTACGGCCCCGCCGGCGCCTCGCTCCAGCCGAAGCCGCGCAGGTCGGGGCAGATCACCCGGTGGCTCTCGGCAAGTGCCGGGATCACCTTGCGCCAGGTCCACCAGTGCTGCGGCCAGCCATGAAGGAGAAGGACCGGCGCCCCCTCCCCTGCTTCGGCGACGTGCATGCGAACCCCGGGAAGGTCGACGTAGCGGTGCGTGACTCCGTCGATCTCCGGTGGCGATCCGTGCATTGCCGAGCAATCTAGCGGGGAGCCCGCAAACCAGCGCTTCCCGGGGGCTCCAGCACTAAAGGCAGTGCGTCCCGCGGTCGATTACGAGGCAATGCCCCGAATCCGCCTGCTTCTACCCCTGCTTCTCCTTGCGCTCTTTGTCGCGTCCCAGACGGCCCACGCCTTCGCCGACGCCGACGCCGAAGATCCCAGCCTGCCCCTCAACGTCGCGATCCAGCTGAGTGAAGAAGAAGACGAAAGCGAAGGCGAATGCGTCGAAAGCGAAGACGAAGAATTCGAAGACAGCGAAGAAGCGGAAGAAGAATGCGAAGCCGAAGCTGAAGACGCCGGCTTCTCACCCGCTGAGGACTGCTACCTGCGCACCGCGACAGCGCGCGTGGTCGCCTACCCCGACCGCAAGATGATGCGCCTCACCCTCGGCTACACGACCTTCGCGCCGACGGCGGCAACGCTCGAGTACGGCGCCAAGAAGGATCCCCGCCTGGGCACGGTCCACCGCCAGCTCGGCCGCAGCGGCGTGCTCCGCCTCAGCAAGCACCTCGCCGGCAAGCAGATGAACAAGGTCGAGGACTCTGGCCGCTTCACCGTGACCGTCCACGTGCCGGAAGCTCCGCGCGCCTGTCGGCGCTTCGAGGTCCAGCAGCTGCAGGTGGCGCAGAGCAGCAAGGCGCGCGTCACCTGGGCCGAGGCCCGCTAGCTCGACGGCGGAAGCGTCTCCTCGAGCCAGCTTCGCGCCGCGCTCAGGTGTGCCGGTTCGATCTGGTGCCCTAGCTCCGACTCGTAGTACTCGACTGCCAAGCCTCCCTCCTCGAGCATCCGTCGAGCCCGCTCGGCAAACTCGATCCCGATCACAGGGTCGTTGCGGCCATGGGCGATGAAGGCCCTGGTCCCAAGCCGATCCTCGAAGCGAGGCGTCCAGCCCTCTACCGTCGGCACAAAGCCGCTGAAGGCGAGGATCCCTGCGACCGCGGGCCGCTCGGCGCCGAGCGCCATCGCGTAGCTCATCACCGCACCCATCGAGAAGCCGCCGAGCACGGTCCGTGCCGGCTCCACCCCGGTCTCCGCCCAGAGCCCGTCGTGCAGCTCCGCCAGCCCCTCCCGGGCTGCCTGGAACGTTGCCGGGTCTGGGTAGCCGACCCGCGGCACCAGGTACCAGTGGTACCCCGGCGAGCCCTCGAGAACCAGCGGCGCGCGGGGCGTCACCACTTGCAGCCGCTGCTTCGGGTCGAGCATGTCGGCGAGTCCCAACAGGTCGCGCTCATCAGTCCCGCGCCCGTGATGGAGCACCAACAGCCCCTCCGTCGCCGCGCCGGCCGGGCGCTCCAAGTAGATCAGCGAATCCATGCAACGACCCTAGCTGTGAGCGCCTGGATTCGAGCCGAAGCGGTGCCATGGACTCGCGCATCCGACATTGACCCCACCCCAGTGTGGTCATTGTCGGATAGGCAACCAGCTGACAGCGGAGATGGTCGATTCCGATTCGCGTGCCCGCGGGGGCGCAACTGGCCAAGCTGGGCGGTGATCGGGTCCGAAGCGCATAGCAGAGCTATGCGGGAGGACGCGAGTGCCGATCCAGCGCCGCGCCAGATGCGTCATCCGTGGGTGCGCTAATTGGAAGCGCCCATCGCAGCGGTCTTGTTCAAATAATCCCGAATGAAGTCGTCGAGGTCTCCGTCGAGGATGCGCTGGGCGTCGCCGGCCTCGTGGCCGGTGCGATGGTCCTTGACCCGCTGGTCGGGGTGCAGGAAGTAGCTGCGGATCTGCGAGCCCCAGGCGACGTCCTTGACTTCGCCGCGCTCCTTGGCCAGCTGCTCGGCCCGTTTGCGCTCCTCCAGCTCGATCAGCTTCGAGCGCAGGAACTGCATCGCCACCGCCCTGTTCTGCATCTGCGAACGCTCGTTCTGACACTGCACGACGACGCCGGTGGGGATGTGGGTGATGCGCACGGCCGAGTCGGTCTTGTTGACGTGCTGACCGCCGGCGCCGGAGGCGCGGTAGGTGTCGATGCGCAAGTCGGCGTCGTCGATCTCGACCTCGACGCTTTCGTCGACCAAAGGGCCGACGTCGAGCTGGGCGAAGCTGGTGTGGCGCCGAGCCGAGGAGTCGAAGGGCGAAATCCGCACCAGGCGGTGGACACCGCGCTCAGCGGCGAAGAGTCCGTAGGCGTTCTCGCCGCGAGCGATGAAGGTGGCCGACTTGAGGCCCGCCTCCTCCCCCGGCGAGGCCTCCTTCATCTCGACCTCGAAGCCGCGGCGCTCGGCCCAGCGCAGGTACATGCGCAGCAGCATCTCCGCCCAGTCCTGCGAATCGGTGCCGCCGGCCCCTGCATGGACGGTAACGACGGCGTCGCCGGCGTCGTACTCACCGCTGAACAGGCGCGCCTCTTCCAGCTCGCCGAGCCGCCGCTCGACCGAGGCCAGCTGCGTCGCCAGCTCGTTCGCCATTTCCTCATCCTCACTCGCCATCTCGGCAAGGTCGCTGAGGTCGCCGGCCTCCGACTCGAGCTCTCGGAAGGTCTTCAGCTTGCGCTGGGCGCGGGCGTGCGCGGCCGAGGTGCGTGCCGCGGCATCCTGGTCGTCCCAAAAGCCTGGCTTCCCCATCTCGGCCTCGAGCCGCTCGGCTTCCCCTTCAAGCGAAGCGGGGTCAAAGGTAGTCCGAGAGCAGGGACAGCTGCTCGCGGATCTCGGCCAGCCGCGCGGGCACGGAATCGGTTTGCGCGGCCTCAGCCATGCCTGACAGGTTATTCGACGCTTACTGCGGAGCCCGGGCGCTGATGATCCAGGTCGAGGCCGGCGCGTAGACGCCGTCGGGACCGTCGAGGTCGGCCAGGGCCCCGCGCAGCTCGGCCGCGATCTTCGGCTTGATCTCCTCGATCCGGTCTTCCCAGAGGCGCAGCACCTCGCCGGCCGGGCCGAGCGCCATGTTGAACTCGACCGCGTGGTCGAGATCGCTGCCGATCTTCAACGGCAGGTCGCAGCGCTGAAAGGTCACCGCCTCGAAGCCGGCAATCGCCATCTGCTCGCTGACCGTGTCGGCATCGGCCATCGAGAACGGCCCCGGGCCGCAGGTCGGCTGGTCGGTCTCCTCGGGGCGGTCGAGGTACTGCGCAACAACCTCCTCGGCCCGGCTGACCCACTCATTGTCGAGCTTTCGCCGCCAGACCACGGCGCAGAGCGTTCCCCCCGGCGAGAGCGCCTGGCGCACGTTGCGCAGCGCCTGCACCGGGTTGGCGAAGAACATGATCCCCATCCGCGAGAAGGCGTAGTCGAAGCTCTCCTCAAAGGCTGTGACTTGCACGTCGCCGACTTCGAAGCGGACGCTGGCGGCACCGGCCTCTTCCGCCTCCTTGCGGGCCAACTCGATGAACGGTTCGGAGACGTCGACCCCCAAAGCGTCGCCATCGGCACCGACCAGCTCAGCCAGGCGCTGGGTCGTGTCACCGAAGCCGCAGCCGAGATCGAGGACGCGATCGCCAGGCTGCGGCGGGTGCGCCGCCATCGCCGCGTCGCCGTGTGCGCCCAGGCCACCGGCGACGAGGTCGCGGTACTGCACGAAGCGCTCGAACAGCGGCCCGCTCCAGGCCTCAGTCGCCTCGCGATTCTCTGCGGCTGGAGTTGCCATCGCCTCCATGGTACGCCTGCCATGCGGCCTCGCGATCGTCAAATGGACGCCAGCTGCGGATCCGCTGTCGGTGCAGCTCGAAGAGCCAGGCCATCTCGTCCTCGCCCGCGGCCGAGCCGTCTTCCTCCCAGCGCCAGACGCGCCTGATCAGGGCCAGCGCCCGGCCGCCGCCGGACTCCGTGTCGTCCTCGTAGAGCTGCTCGAGCTCGATCGTCTGCTGCACGCCGCCGGGCGGCCGGGTCGCCCAGGCCCGCGCCGCCTCGGAGCCCTTGCGCAGCCCCCTTGCCGCATGCAGCTCGACCTCCGGGTCGAGCGTGGCGACGAACCCATCCAGATCTCGCTCGTTGAAGGAGCGGATGAACTCGCGTACGGAATCGTGGCTCAAGGCGCGCTACGCACCGTGGCACTTCTTGTACTTCTTGCCCGAGCCACACCAGCAGGGGTCGTTGCGGCCGATGTTCTCCTGCTCGCTCTTGACCACCGTCTCGACCACCTCGCTGCCGCCGTTACCGGCGGCGGTGCCGGCGCCAACTTCGATCGGCCCGGCGCCGGCGGCGACTTGCTGCAGCGCCGAGGGCTGGGCGTCGGGCGTGCCACCCGAGTAGGAGAGCGCCGCCGGGGCGTTGCCGCCGTTAGGGCCAAACGCCTGCTGTGCCTGGGCTTGGTTGACCTCGACCTCGACGTGGAAGATCAGTTTGCTGAACTCCTCCCAGATCGAGTGCATCAGTTCCTCGAACATGCCGAAGCCCTCGTTCTTATAGGCGACGAGCGGGTCGATCTGGGCAAAGCCGCGCAGGTGGATTCCCTCGCGCAGGTAGTCCATGTCGTAGAGGTGTTCGCGCCAGCGGTTGTCGATCACCTGCAGCAGGATCGAGCGCTCCAAGTAGCGCATCAGCTCCTCGCCGAAGGTGCTTTCGCGCTCGTCGTAGGCGGTCATCGCGTCATCGTCGAGCTCGTCCTTGAGCTTCTCGCGGTCGACCTGCTCGGGAGCAAGCGAGCCGACCTCGACGCTGATCGGCCAGATCTGGCGCAACTGGGTCTCCATCTCCGCCATGTCCCAGTCCTCGAGCACATCGCCGGGGGTGTACTCGTCGACCAGCCGCTCGATCACGCCCTCCATCTCGTCGCGGGCGATCTCCGACATATCGCGACCCTCGAGGATCTCGCGCCGGTATTTGTAGACGATGCGGCGCTGCTCGTTCATCACGTCGTCGTACTCGAGCACGCGTTTGCGGATCAGGAAGTTCTGCTCCTCGACCTTCTTCTGGGCGTTCTCCACCGTCTTGGTCAGCATGCCCGCTTCGAGCGGCATTTCTTCGCCCTCGTCGTCGACGGGGCCAAGGCGGTCGAGGATTTTGTAGATGCGGTCGCCGGCGAAGAGGCGGATTACATCGTCTTCGGCGGAGAGGAAGAAGCGGGTTTCGCCGGGGTCGCCCTGGCGCCCGGAGCGGCCGCGCAGCTGGTTGTCGATGCGGCGCGACTCGTGGCGCTCGGTGCCGCAGATGTAGAGGCCGCCCAGATCGCGGACTTCCTCAGCCTCAGCCGCGCAGAGGGGCTCTAGCTCGGCGACCTTGGCCGCCAGTGCCTCCTCATAGGCCTCGTCGCCAGGCGCGACCCCCTTCTTCTTCAGCTCGTGGATCGCCGACTGCTCGGGGTCGCCGCCGAGCTTGATGTCAACGCCGCGGCCAGCCATGTTGGTGGCAATCATCACCGCGCCTTTGCGGCCCGCCTGGGCGATCCGCTCGCCCTCTCGCTCGGCGTGCTCGGGCTTGGCGTTGAGCACCGCGTGCTCGATCCCCTGGCGCTTCAGCTCCTCGGAAATCATCTCCGAAACCTCGACCGAGACAGTCCCGACCAGGATTGGCTGCCCCTTTTCGTGACGGGCAGTGATCTCCGCCAGTACCGCTTTCCACTTGCCGTCCTTGGTCTTGAAGATCTGGTCGTTCTGGTCGGCGCGGACCATCTGGCGGTGCGTCGGGATCTCGACCACCGGGACTTTGTAGATCTTCATGAACTCGGTGGCCTCGGTCAGCGCCGTGCCGGTCATGCCGGAGAGCTTGTCGTAGAGGCGGAAGAAGTTCTGCAGGGTGATCGTCGCCAGCGTCTGGTTCTCCTCGCCGATCGCGACGCCCTCCTTGGCCTCGACCGCCTGGTGCAGCCCCTCCGACCAGCGCCGGCCCTCGAGGATGCGGCCGGTGAACTCGTCGATGATCATCACCTGGCCGTCGACCACGGCGTAGTCCTTGTCCTTCTTGTAGAGCGACTCCGCCTTCAGCGCCTGGACCAGGTGGTTGACCAGGCTGCCGTGCTCGCCGAGGTAAAGGTTGTCGACGCCGACGAACTCCTCAGCCCGTTTGACCCCCTTCTCGGTCGGCGAGACGGTCTTGTGCTTCTCGTCGAATTCGTAGTCGTGCTCGGCCTCGGAGGTGTCCTTGGACTCACCCAGCGAGCGCAGCTTCTCTTTCGCCTGGACGCCGTCCATCTGTTTGGCCAGGCGGGCGAAGGTGTAATAGGTCTGGGCCGCCTGCTCGGGGGCGCCGGAGATGATCAGCGGCGTCCGCGCCTCGTCGATCAGGATGTTGTCGACCTCGTCGACGATCGCGAAGGGGTGGCCGGGCTGGACGCAGTGCTCGAGCGCGTCGGCCATGTTGTCGCGCAGGTAGTCGAAGCCAAACTCAGAGTTGGTGCCGTAGACGACGTCGCAGGAGTACTTGCGTTGCCGGGTCGCGTGGTCGTCGCCCTCCTGGATCGCGGCGACGCTGACGCCGAGCGCGTCGTAGACGGGCTGCATCCATTCGGAGTCGCGGCGGGCGAGGTAGTCGTTGACGGTGACGAGGTGGACGCTGTCGCCGGCCAGCGTGTTGAGGAAGACGGCCAAGGTCGCGGTCAGCGTCTTGCCCTCGCCGGTCTTCATCTCGGCGATCGCGCCCTCGTGCAGGACCATGCCGCCGATCAGCTGCACGTCGTAATGGCGCTGGCCGATCGAGCGACGGGCCGCCTCGCGGGTCAGGGCGAAGGCCTCCGGCAGCAGGTCGTCGAGCGACTCGCCGTCGGCAGCCCGCTTGCGCAGATCGTCGGCCTCCTGGCGCAGCGCGGCATCGTCGAGCAGCTCCATCTCCGGCTCGATCCGGTTGATCGCCTCGGCGCGCTTCTCGTAGCCCTTGAACTTGCGCCCCTCGCCGACGCGCAGCGCGCGCGTGACCATGTCCCTTGCAGCAGGCATTGCTCAAGGGTAGCGAGGGTGGTCGGGGCGGGCCGGGAGGTGGTTGGGGCGACCTTCCGATGTTGGGTGGGGTGGGCGGGATGGCGGGAGTGCCTCTGCGGGAATTAGGTCGCACGCGCGCTGCGCGCGCTTAGCGACAATTGAAGAGCGCGCCTTCGCCGCGCCTAGAGACACGAGTGCGGCGGCCGCTTCGCGAACATTCCCGCAGAGGCACTCCCGCCATCCCATCGACGCGCATCGAACCCCGGAAACTCCAGCTCGAAGCGTCTCCCCGCTCCCGGCCTCCCCGAAGCTTGTGAGCTCCGTGACCGCCTCGGATAGCTCGGTTCATCCTGCGACGGCGTGGTGAGGAGGCTGGGTGTCCTCTGGGCGAATGTTCGCGAAGCGGCGGAAATGCAATCCGGTTCCGCGTGGCCGCAGGCCACGCTCCTCATTAATCCCACGCGCAAAGCGCGTGGGATTCAATTCGACCAGAGGACACCCAGCCTCCTCACCGGGGTCATGGAACGAAGCGAACTACCTAGGCAGTCCGGCCGCGCATACGAGCAACGGCCTTGCGCGTCTGGGTGCGCTTACGCCGCAGCTCGCGGTGCTTCTTGACCTGGCGCCGGATGTCCTCGGCGAGGGCGTGGATCGTGTGGACCATCTCGGGCGAGGCCTCGCGGGCCCGCAGGGTCACTCCCTTGAGCCGCAGGGTCGCCTCGGCAACGTGGCTGTCCTCGATCGAGGGGTTGCGCTCTTCGTAGATCTCGACATCGAGGGTCGCCAACTCCGACACCTGCCTCCCCACCCGGCGGAATCGCTTTGTCACATGACCTCGCAGCTCGTCAGTGACTTCGACGTTGCGCCCACGTATCTCGATCCGCATATTTCCTCCTTGGCTGTCGGTCGGTCGATGCTACGCCCCCGCGCCCGCCCCGTAAAGGTGGCTTTTTACGGACGCCTGGTGAACGTGATTGCGGCTACCCGGATCGCGCCGCCGCCACGCAGCGCCCGGACACAGGCGGCGAGCGTCGCGCCGGTGGTCAGCACGTCGTCGACCAGGAGCACGCTGCGCGGCGCCTCGCCGCGCAGGCGGACGTGGGGCGGCCGGCCGATCCGTTGGGCACGGCGGCGGCCGAGCTGGCGGCCGAGGTCGGCGCGTGAGAGGACGGGGCAAAGCGGCGCGCCGGTGCGCAGGGCAAGCGCCGCGGCGATCTCAGCCGCCGGGTCGAAGCCACGGCCGAGCGAGCGCAGGCGTGTGCTCGGCACCGGCACGATCGCGCCGCTGAGCAGGCTCTCCGGCGCCAGCCACTCGATTCGCTCGGCCATCGTTGCGGCCACGGGCAGCAGGCGGCGGAACTTCAGAGCAACGACCAGGTCGCGAGCGACCCCTTCGTGCGGGGCCGAGGACCAAACCCGGTCAAGGCCCGAAGCTCCCCGGCCAACAAGCGGCTTCGCTTCGGCGAGGCGGCGGCTGCAACGGGTGCAAAGCACCGCGCCGGAGCGACAGTTGCGCCCGCAGGCCGCGCAGAGCGTCGGGATCAGCTCAGAGAGAAAGGCCGACAGCGGTCGCACGACAGGATCGTGGGGGGCCGCGGCGCGCGCGTGGCGCGCACACCGTCAGGAAAGAGTCAGGCCTTGGCGACGCGGCCGGCGATCGCGCCGACCAACATGCCCTCGGCCGGCAGCTCGGTGCCGGCGAGCAGGATCGAGTCACGCACCCAGGCGCCGGCGCCGATCTGGCAGCCGTCACCGATGATCGCCGGGCCCTGGATGCGAGCCCCGGCGCCGAACTCCACCCCGGAACCGACCAGGGCGGGACCGTCGACCTCGACGCCCTCGAGCGGGCTGGCCGAGCGGACCCCGGGAGTCACCTCAGGCACCTCCGTCTCGACCTTGACCGCGCCGCGCAGGGCGTCGATGCTTCCCTGCCTCAACTCCTCGGCGTTGCCGATGTCGTTCCAGTAGGCCTCGATCTCGTGCGAGTAGAAGGGCACGTCGTTCTCGAGCAGCGCCGGGAAGACGTCCATCGCCCAGTCAGTGAACTCCGGCGGATCCTCAGCGCCGGCGGCTTTGCTCGTGCCAGGCTCGGGGAAGTAGTCGAAGATCTCGCGGCGGAACATGTAGATGCAGGTGTTGGCCAGGTCGGAGAGGGCTTCAGCCGGGTCGGGCTTCTCCTGGAAGCCTTGGATGCGCCCGTCCTCGCCGGCGATCACGACCCCGTACTCATCGGTGTTGGCGACCCGCTTGGTGGCCAGGGTGACGAGCCCGTCGTGCGATTCGTGGAACTCCCGCATCGCTGTGAAGTCGATGTCGGTGAGCGCGTCGCCGGCGACGACGAGGAAGGAATCGCCGAGGAACTCGGCGACGTTGCGCACTCCCCCGGCCGTCCCCAGCAGCTGCTCCTCGTGGCTGTAAGTGAGCTCGATGCCGAGCTCCGAGCCGTCGCCGAAGTGGCCTTCGATCGTCTCCGGGAACCAGTGCAGGTTGGCGATCGCCTCGCTGAAGCCGTGGCGCACGAGCAGCCGCACGCTGTGCTCCATCACCGGCCGGTTCAGCACCGGCACCATCGGCTTCGGCACCGCGTAAGTGATCGGCCGCAACCGAGTGCCGAGGCCCGCCGCGAGGACCATCGCCCTCATCGGGCATCACCCGCCAGGGCAGTCTTGAGGCCCTCGATCGCGGTCACCGGCAGTGGATCGACGCCGCGCGCCTCGGCAATCCGCAACGAGACCAGATCGCCGAGCATCGTCGCCCAGAGCAGGCGGGCAATCCGGGTCTCGCCCTCCGTCTCGATCCGCACCGCTTCGGCCCCGCTCTCTTCGATCAACGCGGCGGTCAGCTCGAAGCGGCGGCGCTCGCGGGGGTGCTGATCACGGTCCTCCAGCATGACCGCGGAGAACTCGGCACCAGACCAGCCGCAGAGCTCGTTGTGATCGGCCTCGGGCAACTCGGAGAAGAAGGCGGGCAGCTCGGCGTTCTCGTTGATCTGGGTCTTCCAGCGCCGCGCGACCGGCGCGGTCAGGTCGGCCCCGGTAACCACCGCGACGGTGTCGCCGAGTTGAGTCACGATCTCATCGGCACGCTTCTGCAGGTTGTCGGATTCCCCCTCGAGGAAGGCGGCGGCCGCGTCGATCTCGGTGTGAATGCGGGGGGCGACGCCCACCGCGGCCGCGACCTCGGTGGCGCAGACGAACATGTAGGCAACCGCAGTGCGTGGTGCCGGAAGGATCCCCGGCAAGCCGATCACCGGCACGCCGCCCTCGCGGGCACCGTCGACCAGCGCGCCGCCGGTACTAGCGACGAGGCGGCGGACACCAAGCGCCTCGGCGGCGGCAAAGCAGCCGAGGGTCTCCTCGGTGTTGCCCGAGTAGCTGGAGCAGAGCACGGCCCACTCCGGCGTCGCCCAGCTCGGCAGCCCGTAGCCGCGCACGGTCAGCAACGGGCGAGTCAGCCGGTCGCCGAGCGCGGCGGCGGCGAGGTCGCCGCCGATCGCCGACCCCCCCATACCGCAGACCATCAGGCCGGCGGCCTCGCTCGGCTCCAGCCGCGCCGATTCGACCCGCCAGAGGGCGTCGCGCAGGTGGTCGGGGATGGCGAGGATGTCGTCGAGCATCAGCTCGGCACTCTTTCGTCGCGACCCAGCACAGCTCCTTCGAGACTCGCTCCAGGGGCGACCTCGACTCCGCGGGAGAGGATCGAGCCGCTGACCTGCGCGCCCTCCCCGACCACGCAGCCGTCAAGCAGGACCGAGTCGCGCACCTTGGCGCCGGCCTCGACCCTGGAGTCGCTGCCGAGAACGACCCGCGGTCCGACCACGGCGCCAGCGGCGATCTCCACATCGGCGCCGACGTGCATCCCCGGTGCGGTCGACCGCACCCGGGTCTCAACCCGCTGCTCGAGGATGTCCCAGCTCGCCTGCAAGTAGCGCTCGGGGGTACCGATGTCCATCCAGTAGCCGTCGAGGCGGAGGCCGTGCAGGCCGTTGCCGACCAGGCGCGGGAAGACGTCGCGCTCGATCGAGAACTCCTCACCGGGCGGGATCAGCTCGAGCACGGAGCGCTCGAGCACGTACATGCCGGCGTTGATCTCCCCCGGCACCGCTTCGCCCGTCTTCTCGAGAAAGGCATCGACTGCGCCGCCTTCGCCACTGCGGACGAGACCGAAGGCGGAGGAGTCCTCAACCGGGTACAGGCCCAGCGTCGCACTCGCCCCGCGCTCCTCATGAGCACGCCGCAGCGCGGTCAGGTCAAGGTCGGTGAGCACGTCGCCGTTGAGGGCGAGGAAGCGGTCCTCGAGCCGCTCGCCGAGCTGGTCGGCGGCGAAGCGGATCGCGCCCGCGGTGCCGCGCCGCTCCGGCTCGACCACGTAGGAGATCGAAACCCCGGCCCGCTCCTCCTCGCCCGCCAGCGCCTCGCGCAGGACATCGGGAAGAAAGCCGCAGGCGAGCACCACCTCGCTGACACCATGCCCGGCCAGCCACTCGATCATGTAGGCAAGGAAGGGCCTATCGACGAGGGTCAGGGCCGGCTTGGGAACGGTCTCGGTCAGCGGCCGCAGCCGCGTTCCCTCGCCCCCAACCAGAACGATCGCTTGCACTACTCGGCAGTACCCGCGGGGACGGAATCGTCAACCGCGCGCCCGATGCCCTCGTACTCGAAGCCGGCCGAGCGGAGCTGGGCGGCGTCGAGGAAGTTGCGCCCGTCGATCAGCAGCGGGCGAGCCATCGTCTCCGCCGCGGCGGACCAGTCGAGCTCGGCGAACTCCGGCCACTCGGTGACCAGGATCGCGGCATCGACACCGTCAAGCGTCTCCATGGCCGAATCGCGGAACTCGACCTCATCGAAGAGCTCACGGGCGGCCCCGCCGGCAACCGGGTCGTAAGCAACGACCTCGGCGCCCTCGCCTTCGAGGCGAGCGGCGAGCACCAGGCTCGATGCCTCGCGCATGTCGTCGGTATGCGGCTTGAAGGCGAGGCCGAGCAGGGCGACGCGCTTGCCCACCAGCGAGCCGAGGTACTTCTGCAGCTTCTGCACGACACGGCGCTTCTGCAACTCGTTCACTTCGATCACCGCACCCAGCAGCTGGAAGTGGTAGCCGCTGTTGCCGGCCAGCATCTTCAGGGCGCTGACGTCCTTGGGGAAGCAGGAGCCGCCGTAGCCAATGCCAGCGCGCAGGAAGGCCGGCCCGATGCGCTGGTCGAGGCCCATGCCGCGGGCGACCTCGCCGACGTCGGCACCGACCTTCTCGCAGACGTTGGCGATCTCGTTGGCAAAGGAGATCTTGGTGGCGAGGAAGGCGTTGGAGGCGAGCTTGATCATCTCGGCGCTGGCGACGTCGGTGCGCACCAGCTCGCCGCCGAGCGGCTCGTAGAGGCGGGCGACGGCGTCGCGGGGCCCCTCGTCACCGGGGTCGGCGCCGACGACGACGCGGTCGGGGTGGAGGAAGTCCTCGACCGCCGAGCCCTCCTTGAGGAACTCGGGGCAGGAGACGTAGGAGAGGCCGGGACGATCGCGGCGGATCGAGTTGCCGGTGCCGGCGGGAACCGTGCTCTTCATCACCAGCACGTGATCGCTGTCGGCGGGCAACTCCTCGACCACGGAGCGGACCCGCGAGAGGTCGGCATCGCCGGAACGGGTCGGCGGCGTGTCGACGCAAACGAAGAGCAGCCTTGCCCCCTCGAGCAGCTCCGACATGTCGGTGGTGAAGGTGAGGCGCTCGGCGTTGCGCTTGAGCAGCTCACCCAGGCCCGGCTCATGGATCGTGATCTCGCCGCGCGAGAGCGACTCGACCTTCTCCTGCAGGATGTCGCGAGCGATCACCGGGTGGCCGACCTCGGCGAAGCAGGCAGCGGTAACGAGGCCGACCCAGCCGACCCCGATCACCCCGATCGGCTCTCTCTCTGCACTCATCGCTTCGCTTTCCCCCTTCTGCGCTTTTGGTTGGGGACCTTCACGTCGGCGGAACGGGCGATCCCCATCATCTGATCGTTGCTCAAAGTGTTGAGCAGGTCGTTGGCAATCCAGTAGGAGTTGTCCCCACGATGCCAGGCGACCAGCGAGATGCGGTCGCCATCGACGTAAATGTCGTATTCCCGTCCATTGATCGTCTTGGTCAGGCTCGGGCTATCGAGGATCGGCGGGTCAGACCAACCCTGGATCCCCTGCAGGCCGAAGTAGTGGATCCCGTCCGAGAGCGGCCACTCGACCACCATGCGGTAGGCACCGTGGCGCTTTTCGTCGGTGTCGCGCAGGTGGTAGACGCGTGGGTTCTGGATGTGTTCATAGGAATTGTCTTCCTGGTAGAAGGCGCCGGACGGCAGGCGCGTCGGGAAGAAAACGGGAAAGCCGGCGCTCACCTTCCGCGTGACGGTCTTCGCCTCCAGTTCGCCGGCTTCGCGGTCGGGCACCAGCCCGTCGCTCCCCGGCGGCTTCGGCGCAGCGATGTGCGGCTTCGGCGCCTTGTGGTGCTTGTTCTTCTTCTTGCCGGACTTGTTTTCGTTGCGGCCTTCGTCGAGTTCTCCCAGCGGGCCGGCACTCGCTTCGATGCCGAGGAACTTGTCGACGGCTTCGTGGATCGCTTCGGGAGAAGCGTAGACATAGCTGGGTCCTAGTTCGGCCGGGAAGTGGACCTCCTTGAGGGCCGCGTTGCGAGAGGCGATGAAGAGCTTCAGCACCTGCAGCATCGTCTCCGTGTCGCTGATGTCGGAGGTCGTGTACTTGGTGAAGATGTCGACCAGGTCGCTCTGGCCGAGCACGAGCTTGGAGATCGGCACCCGCTCCCGTGCCGAGCTGAGGAAGTCCTGCTGGCGCGCCGAGCGGACGATGTCGGTGTCGGTGTGGCGGTAGCGCACGTACTCCAGCGCCTTCTTGCCGCAGAGCAGCTGGTAGCCCGGCTTGATGTTGATTTCCGAATACTGTTCGGAGGGCGGCACGCCGACGTTCGAGTGGTAGTAGCGGCGGTCGACGTCGGTGTAGACACAGCCGATCGCGTCGACGGCGCGGACGAAGCCGAGGAAGTCGACGTTGACCACGTGGTTGATCTGCAGGCCGGTCAGTTCCTTGACCACCTGCAGGGTCAGCTTCGGCCCGCCGTCGGTATAGGCGGCGTTGAACTTTTCCGTCCCGAAGCCGGGGATTTCGACCTTGAGGTCGCGCGGGATCGACATCACCGCGATCGCTTCGCGATCGGGATCGAGGCGCAGCAGGATCGTCGTGTCGGATCGCCCCGGGTCTTCGGCCAGGTTGGCGCGCTTGTCGGAGCCGAGGATGAGGATGTTCTCGGGCTCGCCGCCGTTGACCTTGGAGAGGTAGCGGTGCAGTTTGGCGTTGTAGATGTTGTGGTGCGAGAGCGCCGTGGCGATGCTGCCGATGTAGAGCAGGATGCTGGCCGAGGTCGCCCCGGCGACGGCGACCACGATGATCAGCGAGCCCAGGCTGAAGCGCCACCAGTAGCGCCTCGGCTTCGGTGCCGGCTCGTGGTCGCCCGAGGGCGGCGGCTTGCTCAGACCCGACTCAGCCACGGTCCCTCAAGCGGCTAGATGGGCGGGAAGCGAGCGCAGGAAGGTGTCGAGGGTCTGCCGGTAGGTCTGCAGCGAGGAGACCGAGACCCACTCCTCCGGCCCGTGGTGCCCTTCGCCGGCCGGGCCGAACTCGACCGCCGGCACGCCGACCCGCAGAAAGGAGACCGCATCGGAGGCCCCGTCGCGCCCGACGCTCATCGGCTCGCCGTCGTGGTGCGTCCTTGCCGCCTCGCGCAGGGCAAGCACGTAGGGCAGCTCGCGGTCGACGACCGCCGGTGGCCGGGTGAAGAGCTGCTCCACCTCGGCCGCAGCTATCCCCTCCACCTGCTCCAGCAGGGCAGCGGGATCCTGATCGGGCAGGTAGCGGATGTCGACGTCGATGGCGCATCGGTCGGGCACCTTGTTGAGCGCGTCGCCACCCAAGATCCGGCCGAGGTTGATCGAGGGGCGGTCGAAGAGCTCCGAGGAGTGCCGGGCGAACGGTAGCGACTCGATACTGCGGAAAACATCGATCGCCCTCAAAACCGCGTTTTCGCCCAGCCAGGGCGTCGCCCCGTGGGCGGCAGTCCCCTCGACGGTGACCCGCAGTGCAAGCACCCCCTTTGCCTCGACCCCGATGTGCAGATCCGTTGGCTCGCCGGTGATCGCGAAGTCGCCGAGGAAGCCGCTGTCGACCAGATGATCGGAGCCGCGTTCGACTTCCTCCTCCGACTCCTCGTCCCCAACGATCCCCAGCCGCACCCGCACCCCGTCCTGATCCCGCATCGCCGCCGTGACCAGCAGCATCGCCGCCAGCCCACCCTTCATGTCGTAGGCCCCGCGCCCATAGAGCCGATCCCCCTCAACCCGCGGCTCGAACTGCCCCGCCTGCGCCGGCACCACGTCGATATGCCCGTGTAGCACCACCGTCGGCGCGTCCTCCGGTCCAACTTCGGCCTTGAGCACCGGTAGCCCACGAACCTCGTCACTCTCAACTGAGATTCCGCGCGAGTCCAACCACCCTTCGATGAACCCTGCGGTTTCAAGCACCCCATCCGCCCCGGAGCTGTCATAGCTCACCAGCCGCTTGACGAGTGCCACCAGCTCATCGCTCATCGCCGAAGCATCTCCGATCCTGCCGATGCGCGGCGGGTCAGCAGCCCCTCTCCCGAAGGCTCAAGGGCCCACAACTCAAATCGGCACAAACAACCTGCTGCGCAACGGCCTTCGGGAGAGGGGCTGCTGACCCGCCTCACCCTTCAGCAATAGCGAGAAACGCCTCGGCCCGATCACGGTCCTTCTCGGCCCGCGCATACTGGCCGCTGCCCTCCTCGGACTCCCCCAGCCGCTGCTCGGCATCCGCCAGCTGCTCTTTCAGCGTGCCGGCGTCAAGCTCCCCGGGGTCAAGCGCTTCCTCGACCAGCAGCTTGGCGTGGTTGCCGAAGACCTGCAGCCAACCGTGGGCCTGCGCGTAGCGCTTCGTCTCCGAGTCGCTGACGTGGAGGCGCAGCTCGGTCGGCGCCAGCGCCGCCAACAGCGGCGCGTGGTTGGCGAGGATGCCCAGCTCGCCGACCGCGGTGCGGGTCGAGACCTGGCGCACTTCGCCGTTGAAGACCTCCCCCTCCGGGGTGAGGACTTCGACGTCGACCATGTGCTCGGCAGCCATTACGGGCTCCTCAGGCGGCCGCGGCCGCTCCGGCGTCAGCGGTGACCTGGTCGATGCCGCCCTTCATGTAGAAGGCGCCCTCGGAGAGGTCGTCGTGCTCGCCGTCGAGGATCTCGCGGAAGCCGCGCACCGTCTCGCCCACCGGCACGTACTCGCCGCTGCGGCCGGTGAACTGCTCGGCGACGAAGAACGGCTGCGAGAGGAAGCGCTCGATCTTGCGGGCGCGCGTGACCGTCTGCTTGTCCTCATCGGAGAGCTCGTCGATGCCGAGGATGGCGATGATGTCCTGCAGCTCCTTGTAGCGCTGCAGCACCTCCTGGACCTCGGTCGCGGTGCGGTAGTGCTCCTCGCCAACGACATCGGGCTTGAGGATCGTCGAGGTCGAGTCGAGCGGGTCGACGGCCGGGTAGATCCCCTTCTCCGAGATCGAGCGCGAGAGCGTCGTGGTGGCGTTGAGGTGAGCGAACACCGAGGCCGGAGCCGGGTCGGTGAGGTCGTCGGCGGGGACGTAGATCGCCTGCACCGAGGTCACCGAACCGCGCTCGGTCGAGGTGATCCGCTCCTGCAGTTCGCCCATCTCGGTCTCCAGTGTCGGCTGGTAGCCGACGGCTGAGGGCATGCGGCCAAGCAGGGCCGAGACCTCGGAGCCCGCCTGGACGAAGCGGAAGATGTTGTCGATGAAGAGCAGCACGTCCTGGCCGCCCTGCTCGCGGAAGTATTCGGCCATCGTCAGGCCGGAGAGGGCGACGCGGAGGCGGGCTCCGGGGGGCTCGTTCATCTGGCCGAAGACGAGCATCGTCTTGTCGATGACGCCGGACTCCTTCATCTCGAGCCAGAGGTCGTTGCCCTCGCGCGAGCGCTCGCCGACGCCACAGAAGGCCGAGAGGCCTTCGTGCTCTTCACCGATCGAGCGGATCAGCTCCTGAATCAAGACGGTCTTGCCGACGCCGGCACCGCCGAAGAGCCCAACCTTGCCGCCCTTGGCGTAGGGCGCGAGCAGGTCGATCACCTTGATCCCGGTCTCGAGGATCTCCTGGGTCGGAGCGAGGTCGGAGGCCGCGGGCGCGGAACGGTGGATCGGCCAGCGCTCCTCGGTCTCAACAGGCTCGCCGAGGTCGATCGGCTCGCCGAGCAGGTTGAAGATCCGTCCCAGGGTGGCGTCGCCGACCGGGACCGAGATCGGCGCACCGGTGTCGATCACCTTGTCGCCGCGCTGCAGGCCGTCGGTGGCATCCATCGCCACCGTACGCACCCGGTCGTCGCCAAGGTGCTGCTGGACCTCGCAGACCAGTTCCGTCGCCTCACGGTCCTCGTCGCCGGCCATCTCGATCTTCACCGCCGAGTAGATCTCCGGCAGCTTGTCGGGGAAGACGGCGTCCACGACCACGCCGGTGACCTGCTCGACTCGCCCTACGTTTGCTCCGTTGCTCTCAGACATTGGTTCCTTTTTTCTCGGTTCTCAGCTTTTATCCAAGCGCCTCGGCGCCGCCGACGACCTCGAGGATCTCCTGGGTGATCTCGGCCTGCCTCGCCCGGTTCATTTCCAGGGTCAGGTCGCCCATCATTTCTTCCGCGTTCTCCGCGGCGCTGCGCATCGCGGTCATCCGCGCCCCCAGCTCGGAAGCGGCGGACTCCAGCAGCGCCCGGTAGATGGAGATGTTCACGTACTCCGGGATCAGTTGGGCCAGTAGCTCCTCCGCTTCGGGCTCATAGACCCAAAGCGACCTGCTGTGCGCCTTCTCGATCTCGGTCTCTTCGGAATCCTCTTCCTCGTCGGCCGCACCTTCGCCGATCACATCGGCCTGCTGCATCGGCAGCAGCGTCTGTCGCCAGACGTGCTGGGTCAGCGGCGAGACGAAGCGGTTGTAGACCAGCTCGACCCGGTCCAGCTCGCCGTCGACGTAGCGAGAGGTGAGCTCCTCGCCGATCTCACGCGCGTTGGCAAAAACAGGCCGGTCGGTGAAGCCGACGTAAGAGGTGCGGGGCTCCAGTTTGCGAAAGGTCAGCGCGCCTACACCCTTGCGGCCGACGGCGGAGAAGACCGCCTCGCTGCCACGCTCGCCCAGCTCGTCCTTCAGCCGCAGGCCGTCGCGGATGATGTTGCTGTTGAAAGCGCCGGCCAGGCCGCGGTCGCCGGTGACGAGGACGACGCCGATCCGCTTCTCCTCCGCGCGCTCTTCCAGCACCGGCACACGCGGGATCCCGCCCGCCTGCTCGGCGGCGCGGCGGGTGAGCTTGCGCATCGACTGCGCGTAGGGGCGCAGCGCTTCGATCCGCTGTTCGGCCCGGCGCAGCCGCGCGGCCGCAACCATCTCCATCGCCCGCGTGATCTTGTTGATGTTCTTGATCGACGCGATGCGATTCTTGACGTCCTTCTGAGTGGCCATGGGCGGGTACCGGCGTCAGCTGCGAGCTACGCCGGCGTCGCCTCCTTCTCGGTCTCCTCGGCCTCGGCTTCGGCGGTGCGTGAGGGCTTGGCGCGCTCCTCCTCGGACTTGATCCGGTCGGACTCGCCCTTCTCGATCGGATCGCCGTGCTCGTCAAAGTCGGCGCCGAAGTCGTCGACGAACTCGCCGATCGCCTTGCCCAGCTCCTCCTCGTCGGCCTCCTCGAGCTTGCCGCTGTCGCTGATCCGCTTCAGCAGGTCGGCCTTCTCGGCGTGCAGGCGGATCTTCAGGTCGCCGAGGAACTCGCCGACGCGCTCGGTGGCGATCCGGTCGAGGTAGCCACCGGTGCCGGAGTAGATCGCAGCGACCTGGTCGGCCACCTCGAGTGGCTCGCGCTCTTTCTGCTTGAGCAGCTCGACCAGCCGTTCACCGCGGTTCAGCGTCTTCTGCGTCTCGGGATCGAGCTCGGAGCCGAACTGGGCGAAGGCCTCGAGGTCGCGGTACTGGGAGAGGTCGAGGCGCAGCTTGCCGGCGACCTTCTTCATCGCCTTGGTCTGCGCGTTGCCGCCCACCCGCGAGACCGAGATGCCGACGTTGATCGCCGGGCGAACACCCGAGTAGAAGAGATCGGACTCGAGGAAGATCTGACCGTCGGTGATCGAGATCACGTTGGTCGGGATGTAGGCGGAGACATCGGAGGCCTGGGTCTCGATGATCGGCAGCGCCGTCAGCGAGCCACCGCCGAGGTCGTCGTTGAGCTTGACCGCGCGCTCCAGCAGGCGGGAGTGCAGGTAGAAGACGTCGCCTGGGTAAGCCTCGCGGCCCGGCGGGCGTCGCAGCAGCAGCGACATCTGGCGGTAGGCGTAGGCGTGCTTGGTGAGGTCGTCGTAGACGCAGAGCGCGGCCTTGCCGTTGTAGAGGAAGTGCTCGCCCATCGCGCAGCCCGCGTAGGGGGCGATGAACTTGATCGGCGCGGCCTCGTCGGCGGGGGCGGCGACGATGATCGTGTTCTCCATCGCGCCGTTTTCCTCCAGCACCTGCTTGAGCTGGACGACGGTCGACATCTTCTGGCCGATCGCGACGTAGATGCAGACCATGTCCTTGTCGCGGTTGTTGATGATCGTGTCGATCGCGATCGCGGTCTTGCCGGTCTGGCGGTCGCCGATGATCAGCTCTCGCTGGCCACGGCCGATCGGGATCATGCCGTCGATCGACATCAGCCCGGTCTGCACCGGTTCGGTCACCGGCTGGCGCTGAACGACGCCCGGAGCCTTGAACTCGGCCGGGCGGGTCTGCGTGGTCGCGACCTCGCCGGCGTCGTCGAGCGGGCGGCCAAGCGGGTCGACCATACGGCCGAGCAGCTCGTCGCCGACCGGGATCCGCAGCAGATGGCCGGTGCGCTTGACCGTGTCGCCCTCGACGACTTTGTCCCACTCGCCGAAGAGGACGGCGCCGACGTTGTCCTCCTCGAGGTTGAGCGCCAGGCCGGTGACGCCGTGCGGCAGGTCCAGCATCTCCAGCGCCATGCAGTTGTCGAGGCCGTGAATGCGGGCGATCCCGTCAGCAACCGAAAGCACGGTGCCGACCTCAGCAAGGTCAGCGGATTCCGTGTCCAGTCCCTCGATCCTCTCGCGGAGGATGCTTGCGATCTCGTCGGGCTTGATGTCCATTGGGGTGCTCTACGCCTCCTTACGCCGCCTGGGCGACGCTCTTTCGAAGTTTCTCCAAGCGACTGCGGATGCTCGCGTCGAGCACCTTGTTGCCGACCTGCAAGACGATGCCGCCGAGGATCTCGGCGTCGACGCGGCTGGACAGCTCGACCTTCTGGCCGGTCTGGCGCTCGATCTCCTCGCCTACCTTCTCGACCACCGACGGCTCCAGCGTGACGGCGCTGGTGACGGTCACGTCAATGCGCCGGTTCTCCTGCTTCCAGAGCTCGTCGAGCTGGCGGCGGATGCGGAAGATCTCCGGCATCCGCTGCTTCTCGATCAGCAGCTCGAGGAAATTGATCAGCTCCGCATCAGCGTCGCTGATGGCTCGCTTCAGACCCGCAACCTTCTCGGCTGAGGAGAAGTAGGGGCTGAAGAAGAAGACCTGCAGCTCGCGGTTGCCGTCGACGGCGTCGGCGAACTGGGCGAGTTCGGCGCGAACAGCATCGAGCTTGCCTTTGTCCTTGGCCACGTCGAAGAGGGCCTCGGCATATACGCGAGCCGCTTCCTGCATTAGTTGCGCGACTCCTCCGCGCCGGAGAGGGCGGTGAAGTCGACCTCGCTGAGCGCCTCCTCGACCAGGCGGCGCTGATCTTCCTCGCTGAGCGACTTACGGGTGACCTTCTCGGTCGCCAGCACGGTGAGATCGGCGACCTCCTTGCGAATCTGGTCAAGCGAGCGCCGGGTCGCCGCGTCGATTTCACGTTGCGCAGCAGCGACAAGCTCCTCGCCCTTCTCCCTGCCGGCGACCTTCGCCTCAGCCTCAGCGGTTTCCGCCGCCTTGCGAGCCCGGGCCATGATGTCGTCGGCCTGCTCACGAGCCTCCTCGAGGCGCCCGCGGTACTCGGCCAGCAGCTCGTCGGACTCCTTGCGCTGCCTTTCAGCAGCCTCGATCGACTCGCTGATCGTCTTCGCCCGCTTGTCGAGCGCCTCCTGGATCTTCGGGAAGGCGACCTTGCTCAACACCCACATCGTGAAGAGGAAGAGGACCAGCGTCCAGATCATCAGGCCGAGGCCCGGTGAGACCAGGAAGCTGCCGCCTTCTTCGCCGCCGCTCTCAGCGGCAAGCGGAAGCGCGGATATGTAGCCGAGAACCCCGATCATCGATCTAGAGGAAGAAGGCGATCAGGCCGAAGATGAAGGTGTAGAAGGCCACGGCCTCGGTAAGCGCGAAGCCGAGCCAGCGGATGCTCTGCAGCTCGTCTTTCATCTCGGGCTGGCGGGCGACCGACTCGATCTCCTTGCCGAAGATGATGCCGATGCCGATGCCGGCGCCGATTGAACCAAGGCCGGCTCCGACGCCGAGGGCGATCGCCTTGCCGGCGGCTTCGATCCCTTCGTCAGAGATCGCGGCGGAAACTGGGGACAGGTCCATTTGAGGTAGCGCTCCTTTTCTAATGGCTGGCGGAAGTGGCTCCGCCGAGGTAGATAGCGGTAAGAGTCGAGAAGATAAAAGCCTGCAGGGTGGCAATAAGGCCGACCTCGAGGATGAAGAAGAAGAAGGCCAGTGGGAAGGTGAGGGCGCCGAGCGCGGCGATGCCGAGCAGGACGGCGAGCCCGCCACCCATGAAGAGCAGCAGCAGGTGGCCGGCGAGGATGTTGGCGAAGAGTCGCACCGAGAGCGAGATCAGCCGGGCGAAATGCGAGATCGCCTCGATGATGAAGATGAAGCCCTTGGCGAACGGATTCATGTCCTCGAGCCCCGGCGGCAACCAGCTGGCCAGGTACTTGAAGAGGCCCTTGGCCCGGATGCCTTCGACGTGGTAGGAGATCCAGACGACCAGGGTGAGGACCAGCGGGATCGAGAGGTTGGCGGTCGCCGCGTAGATCGCGAAGGAGGGGATTTCGAGCCCGAAGACGCTGACGGTGTGCTCGGTGTTGGTCGGCAGCGGTAGGAAGCCGATCATGTTGGAGAACCAGATCCAGAAGAAGAGCGCGGCGAGGAAGGGAAACCAGCGGGCTGCCGTCGCGGTGTCGAGATTGCCGCCGGTGATGTTGTTCTTGGTCAGGTCGTAGGCGACCTCGATCGCGGTCTGCACGCGGTTCGGTTTCTGCTGCATGCGACGTGAGATCCAGACCATGACGCCCATCGTCAGGACGCTGGCCAACACCAGGTAGAGCACCGCCTTGTTGATGCTGAGGTCAATCCCGGCGAGGTGGATCGAGACCCACGGTTCGAGCTTGAACTCGTTCTGGGGCTGGAAGGCTTCGTTTTTGCCGCTGCTGCCGAAGATCAGCAGCATCAGGATCGCGATGCCGAAGTAAACGCCGAGCCCGATGAAGACCTTGGTCTTGGTCTTCATGCCTTGCCCACCTCCGGTCCTTCGTGGAAGAGGTGGGCGATGCCCTGAGCGGCGAAGGAGACGGTAAAGAGGACGAGGACCAGAATCGCCGAGGTGAGACCGGCCTCGCGTTCGACGATGCCTGCGAGCAGCACCGCGATCGCCATCAGCCCGACGCGACCCAGCGTGGAGACGCCAACCGTCGCCATTGCCCGCTGGCGGTTGCCGGCGGCCAGTTCCTTGTTGGCAAGGCGCTCGGCGAGCATCTGGATGCCGCGCTGAACGAGCCAAACCCCCGCACCGGCGGCAAATCCGAGCATAGGCAGGCCGCCGAGCAAAAACACGGCGAGGGCGGCGGCAAGGACCAGAAGGTCGACGTACTTGGGAGGAGACATAAAATTCGCCCGTCTCTGTTGAAGGCGGGCGGACGAGCGACTATATCCGAAAGGGCCGACGATCCGCTTTCTAGAGCCAGTTCGTGAGGCTTGTTACAACCTGTTACTAAGTCTCCCGGCGGCTCTCCTCCGCCTCCTCCAGCGTTATCGCTTCGATCTCACCCGTTTCCGGATTGAGCCGGCCGCGGCGCAGCTTGAGGATCTCGAGCACGTAGACGAGGTAGACGCTGGTGGCGACGGCGAGCAGGCCGAAGGCAACCATCACCGCGGTCCAGAGCGCGTTGAAGTGGCCGTGATTGTCGCTGTAGGGAACGAAGCGCAGGGCAAGCGCGAGCGCCGCCAGGGCCAGGGTCCAGCCATACAGGTAGGCCAGGGTGCGTCGCTGCGAGAAGCCGATGTTGGCCATGCGGTGGTGGAAGTGCCAGGTGTCGGCCTGGTAGATCGGCTGGCGGTACTTGAGCCGCTTGGCGACGACGAAACCGGTGTCGAGGATCGGTACCGCCAGCACGACCAGGGGGAAGACGAGGGCAACGACGGCATTGGTCTTCAGCGCTCCCTGCACCGAGGCGGTCGCCAGCAGGTAGCCGAGCAGGTTGGAGCCGGTGTCGCCCATGAAGCTCGAAGCGGGCGGGAAGCCGTGGCGGAGGAAGCCGAGCGCGCCGCCCGCGGTCAGCGCTGCCAGCACGCCGGCCGAGTTGCGCTCTAGCGAGAGCGCGATCACCGCCAGCGAGATCGCCGCGATCGTGCAGACGCCGGCGGCGAGGCCGTCGACGCCGTCGATGAAGTTGATTACGTTGACCACGGCGACGATCCCGAGCACGGTCAGCGGGTAGGCGAGCCAGCCGAGTTCGAAGCCGCCGACGAAGGGCAGGGTCAGGTTGTCGACGCGAACGCCGGCGAGGACGGGGATCAAGGCCGCCCCGATCTGGCCGAGCAGCTTCGGCAGGGCCGGTATTTCCCAAATGTCGTCGGCCACGCCGACCGCGGCGATCACGGCGGCGCCAATCAGGATCGAGTGGCTCTCGCCGTCGCTCGGCAGCCAGATCCAGCCCGCCACCTCGATCCCGGCGAAGATCGCCAGGCCGGAGAGCCGTGGCATCGGCTTGTCGTGCAGGCCGCGTTCCTTCGGCATGTCGATCGCGCCGATGCGAAAGGCAAGCCGCTCGGCGTAGGGAACCAGCAGCCAGGCGATCGCGGCCGCTACGAGGAAGGCGAGAACGGCGTCAGTTGTCGCTGCCATATCGCGGTGCCCCTGGCTAGGCGGGCGCGCCCAGGCTACTCAACGGCCCAGCGGTGCAACGTTTTCTCCCCCTCATAGAGGGACAACGCGTTGCACCATCGGGGTCGGCGCCTATTCGACAGCGCCGAGCACACCCTCAACCAGAAACCCGGGATCGCGCGGGTTGAGGACGCCGATCGGGGACTCGCGCTTGCGCAGCGGCAGCTCGGCGGGATCGGTGAGGACCTGCAGGCGCCCAGCCGCGATCAGGTCCTCGTCGACACCGCCCATGCGGCCGGCGAAGGTGGTGAAGACGGGCGTACCCAGCGCCACCGCCTCGCGGTTCATCGTCCCCCCCGCGCTGACTACCAGGTCGGCGTAGGCAATCAGGCTCTGGGCGTCGATCGCCCGCTCGGGCACGATCAGGTTGGCCGCCTTCATCTCCCGCACCTCGATGCCCTGGCGCTCGGTGCGAGGGATCACGACGGCCTGCACCTCCGGTGAGGTGGCGAGGTGACGAATCGCCTCCCCGTAGACGTCGTTGCGGGCGTGGTACTCGGAGGTCTCCGGCGGCGGCCGCACGACGACCAGCACCTTCTCGCGGTCGAGCCCAAGCTCGTCGAGGACCCCGGCGTCCGGCTTGAAGTCGGCCAGGTAGTACTCCTCCTTCAGCCCCGGATAGCGGACCAGCTTGCGCTCCTTGGCGCCGATCTTTCTCAGTCGCTCGGGCGGAATCGACTCCGGCATCAAGACCTTCCGGGCCGCCCGGAAGGCGATCTGGCGCTGCCAGCCAGCGAACTCGTAGTCTTGCATCTGCGCCGAGGGGATCAGGTAGAGCGAGGAGACGACGGCGAGGTCAACTGAGCCGTGTGCGAGCGCCAGCTGCGGCCGCCGCTGCCAGACCAGCTGCGCCAACCGCGCCGAGCGCCCGGCCAGCGCCCGGCCCTTGCCCAGAGCCGAGGCGCCACCGTGGCTGCCGACGGTGGTGTAGGGGATGCCGAGCCGATCGAGGATCCCCAGGGTCTGGCCGTACTCGCGGGCGGTGACCAGAACCTCATCCCCCCTCGCTTCGAACCGCTCGATCAATGGGCGCAGGACAAGCGGGTGCGCCGCAGCCGTGCAATCGACCCAGACCCTCATATTCCGCCACCTGCTCCGCTTCGCGTCCGCGGGCGGCGGCAATCGCCATATCGGCGCCGCTCACGAAGAATCAGATCGTGACGTTCGCTAATCGGCAATCAAACCGCTGCTGGTGCGGAAAGCTGTGGGTAGAGCGGATAGCGATCCATCAGGCTCCGCGTGCGCTCAGCCAAGCCGTCCTTCTGGGCCTCGAAGTCATTCGAGAGCGCGGTGGCGATGACGCCGGCGATCTCGGTCATGTCCTCCTCGACCAGGCCGCGGGTGGTCAGCGCCGGGGTGCCGATCCGCAATCCCGAGGGGTTCATCGGCGGCCGCGGGTCGAAGGGGATCGCGTTGCGGTTGACGGTGATCCCGACCGCGTCGAGCCGGTCCTCCGCTGTCTGCCCGTCGAGGCCGGTCGGCGTGAGGTCGACGAGGACGAGGTGCACATCGGTGCCGCCGGTGAGGACCGGGACCCCCCCGTCTTCCAGCCCGGTCGCGAACGCCTGCGCGTTGGCAATCGTCTGGCGCTGGCGCGCGCGGAACTGCTCGCTGGCGGCGATTTGCAGTGCCACGGCCTTGGCGGCGACCGTGTGCATCAGCGGCCCGCCCTGTTGACCCGGGAAGACCGCCTTGTCGATTGCCTTCGCGTGCTCCTCCTTGCAGAGGATCATGCCGCTGCGCGGGCCGCAGAGGGTCTTGTGGATCGTCGTCGTGACGACGTCGGCGTGCGGCACCGGGTTGGGGTGCTCGCCAGCGGCGACGAGGCCGGCGAAGTGGGCCATGTCGACCATCAGCTTGGCCCCGACCGAGTCGGCGATCTGGCGGAAGGCGGCGAAATCGAGCTGGCGCGGGTAGGCCGACCAGCCGGCGACGATCAGCTTCGGCTTGTGCTCCTCGGCAAGCGCGGCGACCTCGTCCATGTCAACCAGCAGATCGTCTTTGCGGACGTGGTACGGGATCGGGTTGTAGAGCGTGCCGGAGACGTTGATCTTCATCCCGTGGCTGAGGTGGCCGCCGTGGTCGAGAGCGAGGCCGAGGAAGGTATCCCCTGGTTCGAGCAGCGCCATGTAGACGGCGTTGTTGGCTTGGGCTCCGGAGTGGGGCTGGACGTTGGCGTGCTCGGCGCCGAACAGCGCATTGGCCCGGTCGATCGCCAGCTGCTCGGCGACGTCAACCTCCTCGCAGCCGCCGTAATAACGCCGTCCCGGGTAGCCCTCGGCGTACTTGTTGGTCAGCACCGAGCCGACCGCGTCGAGCACCGCCTGGGGCACGAAGTTCTCCGAGGCGATCATCTCCAGCGTGCCCTGCTGGCGCCGCAGCTCTGCCTCGAGCACGGCGGCGATCTCGGGATCGACGTCGGCCAGGGGGGCGGTCTGGAAGTTCTCCGGCAGCTCGCTCATCGGACCAGCGACGATAGCAACGCCTGCCGATAGCGGAAGCGGGTATAGATGTCGCCCAAGTGAAGCCAGAGCGCGCCCTACTCGCCCTCGCGATCTCCCTGCTGCTGTCCGTAGGAGCCTCGCCCGCCCACGCGATCGCGCCGATCGGGGAGAACCCCTGCTCGGGCCCCGAAGCAAAGGTCCTGCTCTGCCCGAACCTGCGTATCGCACCGCCACACGAACTCTACGTCGACCATGCCGGCGGCCGTACGCGGCTGCACGCGACGAGCGACGTGCGCAGCCGCGGCCGCGGGCCGATGGAGCTGCACGGCACCCGCAACGGCTGGCGCACGATGCACGTTCGCCAGCGGATCTACCGCGCCGGTGGTGGCCACATCACCGTGCCAACCCTGGCGACCCTGCGCTTCACCTCGGTCGGCGCCTACTTCGGCGGCTCCTACTGGAAGGTCCACCAGCTCGCCCGCTTCGAGCTCTGGTCAGTCGGCGGCCACCACCAGCTCCTGCATCGGGTCCGGGTCGGGCCAAAGCTCAACTACTGCCTGCGCGACCTGGAGCGCACCCGCCCCGGCAAGCGCTCGCCGGGCCACTGGCATTACCCCGGCTGCAACCAGGACCCCTACATCCACCACGACACGCTCGGCACCTCGGTCGGCTGGTCGGACATCTACCCAGCCGACTACGACAAGCAGTGGATCAACGTCAGCGGCCTGCACGGCTGCTTCGCCTTCGTGATGACGGTCGACCCCGCGAGCCTGCTCTACGAATCGAACGAGAACGACAACAGCTCACACCGCCTCGTCCACCTCCCCTTCCGCGGCGACGACGGCTGCTAGCCGCCGATCGGCGCTCGCGGGGTCGAGCCCCAGAAGACGACGGTGCCGAGCATGCCGATGATGTGGACGATGATGATGTTGACCACCATCGACTGGGCGGTCGCCGTGCCGACGCCGACCGGGCCGCCCGTCGCGGTGTAGCCGTAGTAGCAGCCGACCAGCACGATCGCGGTCGCCATCACCATCCCCTTGGTCAGGCTGAAGAAGAGGTCGACGGGGTCCTGAAACATCCAGAAGATCAGCAGGTAGCCACCCTGGGAGACGTCGCCGACCTGCTGCACCACCGCCAGGTAGCTGGCGAAGTAGGCCACCCCGATCCCAACCAGGTAGAGGAAGGGGATCGCGATCCAGGCGCCGAGCAGGCGGGTCGCGCAGAGGAAGGTGACAGGCGGGATGCCCATCACCTCGAGCGCGTCGATCTCATCTGAGATCCGCATCGCGCCGATCTCGGCGACGATGCCGGTACCGACCTTGGCCGAGAGGATGTAGCCGAAGGCGTAGGGCAGGCCCTCGCGCAGGTCGCAGTAGGCGGAGAAGAGCCCGGCAAGAGAGGGCGCTCCGATCGAGCGGTTGAAATAGGCGCCCTGCAGGCCGCACTGCAGGCCGAGAATGAAGACGAAGGCCCAGATGATCACCGCCGAGCCGAGGATCAAGATGCCCGACTGGCGCAGGCTCTCGCCGAAGAAGCGCAGGACGCGGCCGCTGTAGACCAGGCCGGCGACGCGCGAGCCGAAGCGGGCGACCTCGCCAAAGGAGTCGAGCCAGCCGCGCGGGACGTCGAGCCAGCCGATCAACGGATTGCCTGCAGTTCGGGATTGGTGGCAAGCAGGACAGCGGTGAAGACGTAGTTGAAGAAGAAGACCGCGACCAGCGCAATGACGACGGCCTGATTGACGGCGCGACCGACACCCTCCGCCCCACCCGAGGCGGTCATCCCCTTGAACGAACAGACGACCGAGATGATCGCGCCGAAGATCGTGCACATCAGCACCGAGCCCCAGATGTCGGTGACCGAGGCATTGGAGAAGAGGGTGGCGAAGAAGCCGCCGAGCGACTGGTGGTAGAGCAACTCGGCGGCGATGCCGGCGCTGAGGCCGAAGAGGATGGCGAAGATGTCGAGTAGGGCGGTGACGACCATCAGGGCGAGGAAGCGCGGCACGACCAGGTTCTTGACCGGGTCCACCCCCAGCACCTGCAGGGCGTCGAGCTCCTCGCGGATCTTGCGAGCTCCGAGGTCGGCGGTGATCGCCGTGCCGGCGACGCCGGCGACGACGACGGCGGTAACCAGCGGGCCGATCCAGCGGATCGCGGTGAGGACGAAGAAGCCGCCGAGCCGGTCGAGCGCCCCGAACAGCGAGAGCACGCCCGCCGCCTGCAAACCCGGGGCGCCAAGGCAGAGGGCAAAGGTCGAGATCAGCAGCGGGAACCAGGAGAGCTTGAGCACGAAGAGGAACTGCCAGACCAGCTCCTCGCCGTAGGGATAGGGAGGTCGTACCGCCGAGACGACGGTCTTCGCGGTGAGGATCATCATCTCCCCCACCTGCTCGAAGGCGGACTTGGCGGGCGTGTAGGCCCGGCTCAGGACTTGGCTTGCCACCAGCTCATCGCCCTGCCGAGAGGGCCCCCGCCCGATCGTGGTGCAGTCTCGCCTTGCTTGCCCTCGAGCTGCGCTTTGCGCCGCGCCCGCGCCTCGCCGACCTGCCTGGCCCGCAGCTCGGCTGCGCGCTGCGCTTCGGAGAGCTGGGCGATCAGGGTGTCGCGCGTCTGCTCCAGCTCCTCGACGCCGGCGACGTGAGCTTTTGTGAAGCGGGCCGCTGTTGGCATATCGGCGGGAAGGTCACGCGTGTAGGCCGCCAGCTCGATCTCGAGCCGGGCGATCTGGCGGCGCAGCTCGTGGCGAACCTCGATCGCCTCGCTCTCCTCGGCGAAGCCGGGAAGCTCCTCAGCGACCTCGTCGACCTCACCCGCCTCGCCCATGCTCGCGCAGGCAGCGGTGACGACGATCAGGTCGCTTGGGTCAAGCCCTGCATCGAGCGTCCGCCGCAACGCCTCGGCAGCGATCTCCTCCAGCTCCGGGGAGGCCTCGATCCGCTCGGCGACGAAGGTGCCCTGACCCTGGCGGCTGACCACGAGCCCGGCCTGCTCGAGGCCAGCGTAGACCGCGCGCACGGTGTTGACGTTGACGCCGCCCCACTCGGCGAGGCGGCGGAAGCTGGGCAACCGCTCTCCGGCCGCGAGGCGACCGGTCGCGATCAGTGCACGCAGGCGCCAGGAGAGCTGTACGCCGACCGGTAGCTCTGCCGCTGGGTCGGTGGAAAACGGCGTGGCTTCGCGAGCTGCGATCCGCTGTGCCATCAGATCACACAGTAGGTGATCAGCCTGTTCTAGTCAACTAGAACAGTCTTCAAATGGCCTCGAAGCGCTTCCGCAACTCATCCGTCGGCATCCCACCCTGGCGCAGAATTGTCCACTCTCCGGTCGAGTCGAGGGAGGTCGCGTCGATCACGGTCGACGGCGCTCCGTTTAGGGCGCCGCCGTCGATCGCGACGTCGACAGCGCTGAGAACACTGTGGGGAACGTCGGCGAAGATGGCCGGGGCCGGCTCGCCGCTGCGATTAGCCGAGGTCTGGAAGACCGGCCACATCATTCCCTCCAGCGGCCCGTCGATCAGGCGCAAGCCCAACCGCTCGGGATCTTCACGGCAGGCCAGCGGGTAACGATGGCCGGGGTTGTCGACGACCAGGGTGACCGGTCCCGGCAGCAGCGCCCCGACCGCGGTGCGGGTGCGATCGCCAAGGCTCTCGACTAGCTCGCGCATCGCCAGCGGGGAAAAGTAGAGAACGGCGGAGGGCTTGCCGTCGTCACGACCCTTGATCCGGTGGATCCGCTCAATCGCAGCCTGGTTGAGCGGATCGCAAGCCAGGCCGTAGAGACCATCGGCGGGGAAGACGGCGACCCCGCCGGCCGCGATGCAGAGCTCGAGACCGGTGCGCGCGCTCTCGGCTCCGTCGCGCTCGATCGAGACCGTCACCGTCACGCCCGCGACTCCCTGCGACCGATCACGAGGCGCTCGATCCCGGCGAGATCCACTCGTGTCTCGACCGCCTGGCAGCCAGCCTCGCGCAGGAACCCCTCCACCGCGGCCGCCTGCCCCTGACCGATCTCCAGGGCCAGGGTGCCGGTCACCGCGACGAGCGCCGGCACGGCCGAGCGAAAGACGTCGAGCCCGTCCGGGCCGGCGAGCAGCGCCTCGCGGGGCTCCCACTCGGTCACCTCGCGCTGCAGCTCTCCCCACTCCCGCTCGCTCACGTAGGGAAGGTTCGCGACGACGAGGTCAAATTCCTCATTGCCCGGTGGCAGGGTCCCCTCGAAGAGCCCGACCCGTGTCGCCAGGCCAAGCCGCTCGGCGTTGTCCGCGGCAACCGCGAGAGCGCCAGCGGAGGTATCGGTGGCGATGACCTCGGCGTCGTGGAGCTCCGCGGCGATAGACAGCGCGAGCGCGCCCGATCCGGTGCCGACGTCAAGCACCGTGCGCGGGCTCAACTCGAGCGCTAGCTCGACCAGGAGCTCGCTCTCCGGCCGCGGGATCAGCACCCGGCGATCGACGGCGAGCTCGAGATGGCGAAAGCCGCGGCGGCCGAGGATGTAGGCGACCGGCTCCCGTCGCAGGCGCCGGCGCACCATCTCGGCGAAGCGACGCGCCGCGGCCGGCGGGATCGCCCCTTCGGGGTCCGCCACCAGGCGCGCCCGCTCCCAGCCCGTCGCCTCGGCGAGCAGCAGCTCGGCGTCGAGGCGAGGATCGTCGACCCCGGCGGCCCGCAGCGCATCGACCGACGCGCCCAGCGCCTCGCGGATCACCCGACCGTGGCGGTCTCGAGGCGCTGGCGCTTCTCCTCCGCGGCTAGCGCCTCGGTGAACTCGGCCAGCTCGCCGCCGAGGACACCTTCGAGATTGTGCGAGGTGTGCTTGATCCTGTGGTCGGTGACACGGCCCTGGGGGAAGTTGTAAGTGCGAACCTTCTCGGAGCGCTCGCCGCTGCCCACCTGCGCCTTGCGCTCGGAGGCGATCTTGGCGTGCTGCTCGGCCAGCTCGCGCTCGTAGATGCGTGCTCGCAGCACCCGCATCGCCCGCTCCTTGTTTTGCAGCTGTGACTTCTCGTCCTGCATTGATACGACGATGCCGCTCGGTTTGTGGGTGATCCGCACCGCCGAGTCGGTGGTATTGACCGACTGGCCGCCCGGGCCGGATGAGCGGTAGACGTCGATCTGCAAGTCGTTGAGATCGATCTCGACCTCGACCTCCTCGGCCTCGGGCAGAACGGCCACCGTCGCGGTCGAGGTGTGGATCCGCCCCTGCGACTCAGTCTCGGGCACCCGCTGCACCCGGTGCGTACCGCCCTCGTACTTGAAGATCGAGTAGGCGCCCTCGCCCTTGATCGCGAAGGTGACCTCCTTGAAGCCGCCGACCTCGGCGCTGGACTGCGAGAGCGGCTCGGTGGAGAAGCCGCGCTCTTCGGCGTAGCGAGTCAGCATCTTGTAGAGATCACCGGCGAAGAGTGCCGCCTCGTCACCGCCGGTGCCGGCCCTGATCTCGACCAGGACGTTCTTCGAGTCGTTGGGGTCGCGCTCGACCATCGCCAGGCGAATCTCCTCTTCAAGCGCCTCGATCCGCGGCGGCGCCTCCTCCGCCATCTTCAGCAGCTCCGGATCGTCGCCGTCCTCCGCCAGCAGCTCCCGCGCCCCTTCGAGATCGTCCTTCAGCTTGCGGTACTCGACCGCCAGCTCCCGCGCCGGCTGCAGCTCGCGATACTCGCGGCCGACCTCGGCGTAGCGCTCCCGGTCCCCGATCACGGTGGGATCCGACATCTGCGCCTCGAGCTCAGTGAAGCGCGCCTCGATCTGTTCTACCAGGGAATCGATCACTGCTCACAACATAGACGGGGGCCACCCATCGCGATTCTGCAGCGTTCGGCGCCCTAAAATAGTGTGCCAGTTGACTAGCACAATGGCGCGGGGTACTGTGATAGTCAGCTAGTTCAACTGCAACGTTTCGTAGATTCGTACTGGAGGCCGAGATGAAAACGGACACGCTCGTCGCCGCGCCACCCACGCGCATCGCCTGCCTCGCCCTGCCCAAGCTGATCGGGTCGGGCAACCTCGATGCGGCGACGCGGTGCTTTGCCCGCGATGCCTGCCTGTTGACCCCCGACGCGACCGCGATCCACGATCGCAAGCACATCCGGCCCCTACTCGCCCAGTTGATCTCGCGCCGCGTCCGGATCGAGGTCGAGCAGAGCAACGTGCTCATCGCCGGCGACGTCGCCTACGCTCGCGAGCTCTGGCAGGTCAGCGACCGGGTCGCGGCCGGCTCCCAATACGAACACTCGTGTGACCCTTCGCTCGTGCTCAAGCGAATCGAAGGCAGCTGGAAGATCTCGATCGCGACCCTGTGGGGCTGGGGCGGCCGCTAAGCCGCTAAGCGACGATCTCGATGTGCTGCTGCCCGGCGGCATCCTCGGGCGACTCGCGAGCCAGCACGGCCTGCAGCGAGGCAATCGCGACCGCGAGCTCTTCCTCGTCGGGCTCACGGGTAGTGAGGTTCTGCAGCATCAGGCCCGGCCACATGATCGCCCGCACCCAGCGCTTGCGCCGATTCTTGCCGGCCCACTTGATCACCTCATAGGAGAGTCCGGCGATCAGCGGGATGCCGACGATCCGCGAGACGACCAACCAGTACCAGGCAGGCAATCCGATCGGGGCGAAGACGAAGATCGCCAGCACCATCACGATCAGCAGGAAGCTGGTGCCACAGCGGGGATGCAAGCGCGAGTAGAGCTTTGCCCGGGCCGGTGTCAGCTCGTCTTCGGCCTCATAGCAGGAGATCGTCTTGTGCTCGGCGCCGTGGTACTCGAAGACGCGGCGCAGGTCTTTGAGGCGGCTGATCGCCCCGATGTAGGCGATGAAGATGCCGGTGCGCAGCACCCCCTCGACCAGCCAGAAGAGGAAGGGCGAGCCAAGCCTGTCCTTGATCAAGCTGGTGAGGCCGACCGGCACGACGAAGAAGAGACCGACGGCGAGCAGCATCGAGAAGGCGATGGTCAGGCCCCAGACCCAACCGCCGATCTCTTCCGGCTCGCCATCCTCGTCGTCCTCGAGCTGGGCGTTGGCGGAGATTGCGAGGGCGCGGAAACCGATCTTCAGCGACTCGCCGAGGGCGACCACGCCGCGCAGGACGGGCAAGCGCCAGAGCCGGTGGCGCGTAGCCCAGGGGCGAATCGGCTCGGAGCTGATCTCGATCTCGCCGTCGGGGCGGCGCACCGCCACCGCCCAGACTGAGACGCCGCGCATCATCACGCCCTCGAGCACCGCCTGGCCGCCGACCGGCGCGTCGCGTTGGGCGACCAGCGCGCCGTCGGGCATGCGCAGCGGGTCGGCCCCGTTCTTAGACGGGGTAGCAGCTTCGGTTTGCAGCAAGCCCAACTCCGGGCTCACGGCTTACCTTCCGGCCTTGGCGTGCTTGGCAGCGCGGCGCTGGAAACGCTCGACCCGGCCGCCCGTATCGACCAGCTTCTGCTTGCCGGTGTAGAACGGGTGGCACTCGGAGCAAAGCTCTACGTGCAGGTCGGCCTGCGTGGAGCGCGTGTAGAACTGGTTCCCGCAGGAGCAGTGCACGTTTGCCAGCGTGTAATCAGGATGAATTCCGCTTTTCACGCCCTTCAGTCTAGATGACTCGCGCAAGCGGCTGTTCCAGGGGTTGTGAATCGGCTCTCTCGTGCCGATAGCTCCATCAGTGGAAACCACGGAGACCACCCGGGAACGGTCCTACGCGGCGCGCCAGCTTCGCGGCGGCCTCGCCGTGCTGCTGCTCGGCGGAACAGTCGTGGTCGCCCTGCATGACTGGCTCGGGCTTGGTGCCGGCCTTGACTTCGCGATCAGCGAAGCGCTCTACGACGCGGTGGTCCTCGGCGCCGGCCTGGCCTGCCTAATCCGGGCCTCGGACTATCCCCGCGAGAAAGCGGCCTGGTTGTGGATCGGCGCCTCCCTGCTCAGCTGGGGCATCGGCGAGGTCTACTGGACGATCTTCATCGAAGGCAACGCCTCCGCCCCATATCCCTCCCCGGCCGACGTCGGCTACCTCGTCTTCTACCCGCTCGCCTATATCGGCCTGGCAATGCTGGTGCGGGCGCGGGCACACGAGATCAAGTGGCGGCTCTGGATGGACGGCCTGATCGCGGCACTCGGCACGGCAGCTCTGGGAACCGCCTTCGTCTTCGACTTCGTCGCCGAGAAGGCGACCGGGACGACGCTGGAAAAGCTGACGACGCTCTCTTATCCGCTGGGCGACATCGCGATGCTCTCGATGGTCGTCGGCGTAATCGCCTTGACCGGGTGGCGGCCGGGGCGCACCTGGTCGCTGCTGCTCGCCGGCCTCTCGGCTCTTGTCATCGCCGACATCGCCTACACCCTGCAATCGACCGAAGGGGCACTGCCGGGCGGAGAATGGATCAACCCGATCTACCTGATTGCCGCCGTCTGCCTCGGCGCCGCCGTCTGGCAGCCGGCGGAAGCGGCCGAGATCACCTCTTCACACGAAAACGACCGCCGCGAGATCATCGTGCCCGCCGTCTTTGCCGCGGTGATGATCGGCCTCTTCGCGATGCAGTACTACAGCGCCACCGGCGGACTCTCGACCGTACTCTGGGCGGCGACGATGACGGCGGTGATCGTCCGCTTGACGATGAGCGACCGCGAGAACCACAAGCTGCTCGAGGAAGTGCGCACCGACTCCCTGACCGGCCTCGGCAACCGCGGCCGCATGGAGGTTGAGCTGGCGGAGACCTGTGAGCAGGCAAGCGATGAGCGGCCGGCAATGCTCTACCTCTTCGACCTCAACGGCTTCAAGCGCTACAACGACACCTTCGGCCACCCCGCCGGCGACCGGCTCTTGAACCGGCTCGGCGGCGCGCTGAAAGCGGCGGTTGGGGATGACGGATCCGCCTACCGAATCGGCGGCGATGAGTTCTGCCTGCTGCTTACCTGCGCCGAGGACCATTTCGAGACAGTGGCCCACGCCGCGACCGAAGCCCTGACCGAACACGATCGGGGGGTCGAGGTCAGCTCCTCCTGGGGCGCCGCGACGATTCCGGCCGAGGCCGGCGATCCCTCGGCGGCGCTGCAACTCGCCGACGTGCGCATGTACGCGCAGAAGGAGTCGCGTCGCACCGCCGCCACCCGCCCCGATCTCGGCGGCATCGCCGATTCACCAACCACCGAACCGACGATCAAGGCTAGTCGCGGCTGAGGCCGTCGAGCAGCGCCCCGAGGGTCTGCCCGACCTCGGCTCGCATCCGCTCGGCGTCATCGGCACGCGCCACCAGCATCGCTGCCTCATCGAGGGCACCCATCAGCACGTGGGCGAGCGGGCGGACCGGTTGTGGGTCGATCTCCCCTGCCTCCACCGCCGCCGCCAGCGTCGCTTCGATCAGGCCGAGGCCGTGCTCGGTGGCAATCTCCCGCCAGCGATCCCAGCCCAGCACCGAGGGCCCATCCAGCAAGACGATCTGCTGCGTCTCGGGCTCCGTGCTGGCGAGCAGGAACATCTCAGCGCCGGCCTTCATCGCCGCCAGCGGCGAGCTGGCGTTGGCCTGCAGGGCGCCGGAGGCGATTCGCTCCGCCAGCTCGATCTCGATCCGCTCGTAGACGGCCTCGAAGAGCTCGCGCTTGCCGTCGAAGTGGTGGTAGAGCGCCCCCCGGGTGACTCCCGCCGCCCGCGCGATCTCCTCGGTGCCGACCCCGGAGTAGCCGCGTTGGGCAAACAGCGGCCGTGCGGCCGCAACCAGAGCGGCACGGGTCGCATCGGAGCGCTCAGCTTGTGTCCGTTTGACATTCATACAGTATGTATGTAACTGTAGCTCACCCTGAACCCGGAACGAGGAGGATTGCCGATGACCCAGTCAGACCAGCGTCACGAGATCGATCTGCCGGCGGGGCGAATTCGCTACCGCGAAGCGGGTGAGGGCAAGCCGGTGGTCTTCGTCCACGGCTTCCTCGTCGACGGCAGGCTCTGGGACGGTGTCGTCGACCAGCTCTCGGATCGCTGCCGCTGCATCGCCCCCGACTGGCCGATCGCCGCCCACCAGATCGCGATGAACCCCGATGCCGACCTCTCCCCTCCCGGCATCGCCGCGCTGATCGCCAGCTTCCTCGATGCGCTCGAGCTCGAGGACGTGACGATCGTCGGCAACGACTCGGGTGGTGCGATGTCGCAAGTACTGGTCACCCGCCATCCCGAGCGAATCGGCCGCCTGGTGCTGACCAACTGCGACACCCACGACAACTTCCCGCCGGGGATCTTCAAGGCGATGCCGCCGCTGGCGAAGCTGCCAGGGGGCATGACCGTGCTCTCCGCACCCTTCCGCATCGGCGCTCTCGCCCGCACAGCCTTCAAGCCCTTCGCCCGCACGCCGATACCGGCGGACCTGGTTGCCTCCTGGATGCGCCCCAGCCTCAGCGACCCGGGTGTCAAGCACGACGCGACGAAGGTCACCGCCGGGATGAACAAGCGCTACACCCTGGAGGCCGCCGAGCGGCTGAGCGAATCCGAGCTGCCGCTGCTGCTCACCTGGGCGCCGGGCGACAAGTTCTTCCCGATCTCCTACGCCGAACGCCTAGTGAAGGAGACGCCGAATGCGCGCCTGGTCCGGATCCCGGACTCCAGCACCTTCGTGGCACTGGACCAACCCGCCCGCCTCGCCGACGAGATCGCCACATTCGTCCAGCAAAACTGAGGCAAAACGCGCAAGCTGCGCGTTCTTTTTCGCTACTTGCATGTTTTTCGTCCGATCGAGGGGCGAAGGTTCCATAACGCCCCCGACAGGACGGAGAGTCATGCCTAGGGAAATCTTCGATCAGGATCGGCCTCGCAGCACGATGGCGCGACGCCTCGACGAAGCGTTTGCCGGCTGCGACCAGTGGACCCTCGCCCCGCCGACTCAGCGACGCAGTGAGGCCGTCTTCAGCCCGCAGGCCTCGATCTCATCGAGGATCAGCGGCAGCGCCGCCGCCGTACGTACCCAGGAGCCGCGCGCGCTGTAGTAGTCGGCGTCGTGCAGGAGGACAATGTCGCCGGCTGCGATGCCGGCACTTGCGCGACGGGCGATTGACTCGGCCGTGGCACCGCGGTCCCAGTCACGTCCCCAACGTGACCAGAGAACGGGTCGCCAACCGCGTCGCCGCACGGCGTGCAGGGTCGCTGCGCTGAAGATCCCGTAGGGCGGGCGGTAGTCGGAGATCGCCTGTCCACTGGCGTCCTCAATCGTCACACGCGCCCGTTCGGCGTCTGCGAGAAAAGCGTGCGGACTGAGCCGCAGCAGGTTGCGGTGGCGGTGGCAATGCAACTCCACGCCGTGACCGGCGGCGACGATCTCAGCTACCAGCGCCGGTCGGCGCTCCACCTGCTCGCCGGCAAGGAAGAAGGTCGCCGTTGCCCTGCGCTCGCGCAGGACCTCCAGCACCGCGGGGGTTCCCTGCGGGTGGGGTCCATCGTCGAAGGTCAGCGCAACGCCGTCCTCCCCGCCCAGCTTCATCTCGATATCGAGAGCCGGACCCAGCCCGGGCACGATCGGCGCCAGCGCCGGGCCAGCGTGCAGAACCGCGGCCGCCGAGGCGCCGGCCCCCAGAGCTCGCCTCAGAGCCACGCTCTGCGCAGGGCTCCGATCAATTCCCGCTGCTGGCGGCCGCCTGCTTACCGGCCGCGGGGGCCGGCTGCGCCGGCTTGGAATCTTCAACGGCCGGAGTCGGAGTGTCGGTGTCCTTGCCGAAGTGGATGCGGCCCTCGAGCGGCTTGGCGACCACCTTGTAAGGGGCTTCGCGGTCGATCACGGTGAACAGCATCACCACCGCGATCAGGGCGAGGGCGACGGCGGTCGCCACCCGCTCCGTGCGCAGGCGCCAGACCGGCTGCGGGCGCACCCGGGGGCGCACGGTGAGCACGCGCGAGGCGAGCGAAGGCAGCGAGGCGAAGGAGGAGTCCGGCGAGCGGCGCTCGCGGGTGACGTGGCGCAGGACCGACTCCAGCTCGTGCTTGGAGCCCGCCACCTCGGCCAGGCCAAAGCGTTCGAAGGCGGCGTTGTTGGCCCTCAGGTGGCCGGCTGAGAAGCCGTAGGAGACGACCGGACAGCCGCGGATGTGCGCCTCGAGCACGGTCAGGCCAGCGGTGGCGTGGATCATCGCGTCGGCGGCGGCCATCCAGTCGCTCATCTGCTCGGTGAAGCCGAGGATGCGAACCTGCTCGTTGCCGGTAAAGGCGCTCTCCAGCTTCTCGCGGACGATGTCGTTGCGGCCGGTGATGCAGACGACCAGGGCGTCCTCGCTTAGCGCCGAGCGGATCGCACCCTCGAGGTCGCCGATTCCCCAGCCACCGCCGGAGACGAGCACGACGCGGGCGTGGGCCGGGACGTCAAGCGCCTCGCGGGCATCACGGCGGGTGCGCGGCATCAGGAAGTCACGCGAGATCGGCGGGCGCACCCACTCCACGGTTCCCGGACCGACCAGCTTCTCGACCTCCTCGATCGACTCCGGGTGGGTGACGTAGTGAAGGTCGACCCCGGGATGGGCCCAGTAGCGCAGGCCGGCCAGGTCGGTGATCGCCGACTGCACCGGTACATCGAGGCGCCGGTTCTCGCGCAGCATGCCCAGCACCGCGGTCACTCCAGGGTAGGTGGAGATGACGGCGTCGGGGTCGTACTCCTCGACAACCTTGAGTAGGCCACGGCCCGAGAACACGTAGCCCATGTGGTGGAAGAGCCAGCGGGCCGGGGCGAACTTGGTGATCAGCCAGTACTGGGCGTCGAACAGCCAGGGCATCCAGCGGAAGGTCACTTTTGAGCCATTGCGGAGGACCGCGGCGGAGAGCTTTCCCATCGCCTCGAGACCGTTGGCGATCTCCACCTCGACCCCGGGCACCTCCTCTTCGAGGTCAGCCTTGATGATGCGCGCCGGCAGATCGTGGCCCTCGCCGATATCAGCGCTCAGGATCAGCACCCGGGGGGAGCGCTCTTCGGCACGGGCGGCCCCGGAGAGCAGCGCGCCCGCGGCGTGTTCGTTGCCGTTCAGCGAGGGCTGCTTGCCCGGAATGGGGTCGGGCGGGCGGGTGCTGCTGCGAACCCACTCGACGTACTTGCGCACCCCTTCTTTGAAGCTGGTCTCGGCCTTCCAGCCGAGCTCGGCGAGCGCTCGCTCGTTGGAGATCGACTTGCCGGGGAAGTCGCCGGGCCGTGGCGGCGTGTGGGTGATCTCGCAGGTGTCAACGTTTTCCTGCACCCGCTCGGCGATTTCGAGGATCGTCACGACCTCGTCGCCGGAGAGGTTGTAGGTGCGGCCCGCAGCCTCGGGCGCCAGCGCCGCGACGATGCCGTCGGCGAGGTCCTCGACGTAGATGAAGCTGCGGGTCGTGCTGCCGTCGCCGGCGATCGTCAGCGGCTTGCCTTCGAAGGAGAGGTCGGTGAACTTGGCGACGACGCCGGCGGCGCGGGCGCGTGGGCCATAGGGAATGCCGAAGCGCAGCACCGTGCTCTCCAGCTCGTAGAGCTCGGCGTAGCCGGCGCAGTAGGTCTCGCCAGCGAGCTTGGTGGCGGTGTAGAGGTGGCGTGGAGCCGGGATCGCCGTTTCCTCATCGACCTCCTGCTCGGGGCAGTCGCTGTAGACCCAGGTGGTCGAGCCGTAGACGACGCGGCCGACTTTGGCCCGGCAGGCGGCCTCGAGCACGTTGAGCGTCCCGCGCGTGTTGACCTCCTCGGCGAGGACCGGATCAGCCAGCACGTGACCGACGTCGGCAACGGCGGCAAGGTGGATGACGGCGTCGCAATCGCGCATTGCCAGGTCCAGGTTGGCCGGGTCCGTGATGCTGCCGGTGAAGGTCTCGACTTCCAGCGGCGAGTGGTAGGGCGAGGCGCTGAGGTCGAAGATCCGCGGCGTGTCGCCGCGCTCGATCAGCCGGTCGACCACGTGCGAGCCGATGAAGCCGCCGCCACCTGTGACCAGGACCCTCATGGTTCCTCCTTGGGATTGAGTGCATCGGCACGACTCTCGGGCCGGTAATAGAGCGGCGCGCACCAGTGGTTCTCGGCCACCCAGTCGGTGTTCGGCAGCTCGTCCGAGCGGCCCATGATGCGGTGACAAGGTTCTTCGTAAACGCGCCCTGTGCCCTTCTCGATCTCGTCGAAGACGATGTACTTGTAGAAGCCTGAGGTCATCCCCTCGGGCAGCTCGAGCCGGGCCGGGTGCAGCGAATCGAGATGCTCGGCGGCGTAGGCGTTCTTCCAGGCGACGATCTCCTCCATGCGCTCGGCCTGAACCAGGCCCAAGGCCGCGGTGAACTCACTCATGCGGAAGTTGAGCCCGTCGACCTCGTGCTCGAACTTGCCGTAGTTGCGGAACTTGCGAGCGAACTCGATCAGCTCCTCGTTGCCAGAGACGAGCACTCCCCCCTCGCCGGTGGAGACGGTCTTAGTCGCGTAGAGCGAGTAAACCCCAGCATCGCCAAAGGAGCCCGGCTTGCGCCCGCTCCACTCGGCACCGTGGGCGTGAGCGCAATCCTCGAGCAGGAAGATCCCGTTGGCGCGGCAGTACTCGGCGATCCGCTCGGCGTCGAAGGCGATGTGGCCGCCGATGTGGACGAGGATCGCCGCCTTTGGCTTGCGCTTCTCGGCCTTGGCCTCGAAGTCGTCGAATGACATGCAGAGATCGCTGCGATTGCAGTCGACGAACTCGACCGCGGCACCGGCGTTGATCGCCGCCAGCGGCGTCGCCATGAACGTGTTGGAGGGGCAGAGCACCGTCTCCCCTTTCACCCCGGCGAACTCCAGCGCCGCCAGTGCGCCACCCGCCCAACTCGACAGGCCGAGGCTCGCCAGCCCATTCCACTGGCCCCAGCGCTGCTCGAAGGCGTCCAGCTTGCGACCCTCCGACCACTGCTCGGAGTCGAGAACCTCGGTCCAAAGCTCGAAGAGCTTGGCGCGGTCACGATGGTCGAACCCGATCGCGAACTTGCTCGCGTCGATCCGGCTTGTCTCTGCGGACCCTACGGTGGCTCCTTGGCGTAAGTGTGGCTGGGAAGCCTTCGCGGGACGAAATCGGGATGAAAGCGCGAGAGGCGGCCGCAAGGCTAGCAGCGAAAGCGGACCGAAGCCGGGCGGAAATTCAGTCGGAATCCCCTGTGTGGGCATTCTCGATCACCGCGCCAACCGCCTGCGAGCCCGCCAGAAGGACCGTTCCGGCAACGGCGACCAGCATCGAGGCGACCAGGGCGATGCCGCCCAAAGGCGTCGAGCCCCAGGACTCACTGAAGATCAGGGGCGCGACCAGGACCGGCACAAGCACCTGAACCGCGAACATCACCGGCGCCACGTGGGTCGCCGGGCGTCGCTGCAGGGCACTCATCTCGCTGAGCAGCGCCAGGGCCTCCGAGATCCCAGCCGTCGCCAGCCAGCCGATCGCCAGCAGCAGCGCTCCGGCCGCCAGCTCGTCCGTGAGCAGCTTGCTGGCGATCGCCGTCCAGGCGTAGCCGGCACCGGCACTGATCACGGCGAGCGTGCCAAATGCCTGAGCTCGGCCACGCAGCGCATAGGGAGCAAGCACAAGGATCGCGATCAGGATTGCAGCCAGTGCGATCGCCTCACCCCCTGCATGGTCCGTGGACCGATCGGGCGCAGCCAGGGCGACACCGATGACGCCAAGGATGATTGCCGCAACGGCGGTCCACTCCCGCAACCCGGGCTTCTCCCCCAGTCGTGTCGCTCCCAGCCAGAGCAAAAGAATCAAGCCACTGGCTAGGCACGGCTGGACGACGGTCAGGGGGGCCAGTAGCAGAGCAACGATCTCCAGCGGCCACCCAGCAAACCCAAGCGCCGTGGCCCCCAGCCAGCGCCGGTTCCGCACCAACTTCCCAATCAGCGAAGGCCGCAGCGAATGCTCCCCCGGCACCTCCCGCGCCTCCAGCGCCTGCAGCGCAATCGAGGCGTTGTAGAGCAAAGAAGCTCCCACCGCCGCAACGATGCCAAGGGCAATCACAAGCCGACCCTAGTCGGCCACCCCAAACGCCTCAGGTTTCCTGGTACAGCGGCCCGTCGCCGCCCTCGGGCAGGGTCAGGCGCCCGCCCTTTGCCGTGATCGCGCCGCACTGGACGCAGTTGGAGGCGGTTACGTGGACGTCGACCTCGGCCGCACCGTTCTCGATCTGCTCGTCGGGGATCTCATAGACCTGGGCGGGGCACATCGAGACCCAGGTCTGGGCGATCTCACGCGGCACCTTGGTCTGGATGCGGACGTGGTTGGGTGCGTCGTCGCGGGTCGCGTTGCCGGAGAGAAAGACTGAGTCGAGCTTGGCGAAGGTGAGCTCGTTGTCGGGCTTGACGTACATATCGCCCGCTTTGCCCAGCTCCATCTCGACCTCGGAGTCGTGCTCCTGCTTCCAGTGGCCGCCAGGGAAGTTGCCTTTTGTGACGGTCATCGCCGAGGCCATGGCGCCGCCGAGGAAGAAGCCTTTGGAGAAGGGCTGGCGCATGTTGCGCGATTCAAAGAGGTCCTTCTCGATCAGCGATTTGTGGACCTTCTCGTCGTAGGCCTCGAAGTTGACCGAGTCCTGCTTGAGCGACTCGACGATCGTCTCCGCCGCGTACATCCCGGCGTGCATCGCGTAGTGGACGCCCTTCAGGGTCGGCACGTTGACCATGCTCGCCGCGTCGCCCGCCACCACCATGCCGGGAACCGCGAGGCGCTTGGGCATCGCGAAGTAGCCACCGGAGGGGATCGTCTTGGCGCCCCAGGCGACGCGTTTGCCGCCCTCGAGCAGGTCCTTGATGAAGGGATGGGTCTTGATCAGCTGCAGGGCGTCGTGGACCGAGAAGGTCGCGTCGGTGTAATCGAGGCCGGCGACCAGCCCGATGCAGAGCTTGTCCTCGCCCATCGGGTAGATGAAGGTGCCGCCGAACTCGTTGTAGCGGGGCGACTTGCGCAGCGGCCAGCCCATTGTGTGGATCACGCGGTCGAGCGGCTTGGGGACCTCCCAGACCTCCTTGACCCCGAGCTCCCAGCGCATCGGGTCGGCGCCGTGCATGTCGAAGTAGTCGTAGGCGGCGTAGGTGAGGTGGCCGACCGTGCCCTCGGCGAGGACGGTCGCCTTGGCGACGACGTCGGAGCCGGGCTCGAAGTTGCCCAGCTCTTCGCCCTCTTTGCCGCGGCCGCGGTCGCCGGAGCGGATGCCCTTGACGACCCGGTCCTCGACCAGCAGCTTGGTCGCGGCGGTCTCGGAGAGGATGTAGACGCCGGCTTCCTCGGCTTTGTCGGAAAGGAAGCGACCCAGCTTCGAAACCGAGGTGACGTAGTTGCCGTGGTTGCGGAAGTTCGGCGGCATCGGCTTCAGCGGCAGTGCCGCCTTCGACGTGAGCAGGTAGACCGCGTCCTTGGTCACCTCCTGGAAGACCGGCCACTCCTCCTTGGGCAGGTCGGGGAAGAGCTCTTCCATCGCCGAGGGCTTCATATTCGCCCCGGAGAGCAGGTGGGCACCGGCGACCTTGCCCTTCTCGATCACGGCGACCGGTACTTCACCGAGCTTCTCGGTCAGCTCCGGCTCGTTCTCGAGCAACTGCATGATCTTGTTGGCGCAGGCGAGCCCGGCGGGCCCACCCCCGACGATCGCGATACCGACCTCGATGCGCTCGTCCTCGGCATCGGTCGGCGGGCCGATCACGTCGGCCGGGTCGAACGGCGGCGGGAACTCACTCGGTGCTACAGCCGGCATCGCATGCTCCAATCGTCGTCAGGTGAACGAACGGCACCCGGGGAGCCGAGGCCCCCCGGGGGAACCTCAGCCGCCCTTCTTGGCCTTGATCGCCTCGGTCAGCTTGGGGACGATCTTGTGCAGGTCGCCCACCACGCCGAGATCCGAGAACTCGAAGATCGGCGCGTTCTGATCCTTGTTGATCGCGAGGATGTTCTCCGAGCTCTGCATCCCGACCTTGTGCTGAATCGCGCCGGAGATACCGGCGGCCAGGTAGAGCTTCGGCGCGACCGTCTTGCCGGTCTGGCCGATCTGGGCCGCGTAGGGGTACCAGCCGGCGTCGACCACGGCGCGGGTGGCGGCAACCGCCCCGCCCATCGCCTCGGCCAGTTCCTCGCACTGCTTGAAGCCCTCGGCAGCACCGAGACCGCGACCGCCACCGACGAGGATCTCTGCGTCCTCGATGTTGACGTCGGCGCCGCGCTGCTCACCACGCTGCACCAGCTTGGCCTTGGAGGACCAGGGCGAGAGCTCGACCTGGACGTCGATCACCTCAGCCGTGCCGCCGCTCTCCTTGGCGTCGAAGGCATTGAGGCGGCCGATGATGATGCCGGGCTCCGAGACGTAACCGACGTCGGCGATCTGGGAGTCCTGCAGGATCGGCCGCTCGACGACGAGCTTGCCGTCGGAGACCTTGACCTCGGTCACCTCCATCGTCACGCCCGCGTTGAGGCGGGCGGTCAGGCCGGCGCCGATCTCGAAGCCGAGCAGGCCACCGCCGAAGAGGGCGTAGCTGAAGCCCTCATCGGTGATCACCTTGGCCATCGCGTCGATGATCGGCTGGGCCAGGCCCTCGGGCACGTCCTTGGCCCGGTAGACCTTGGTCGCGCCCCAGTTGCCGAGCGAGGCACAGGCATCGTCGGCAATGTCGCCAACGACCAGCGCGCCGGCCTCGCCGCCGATTTCGCCGGCCAGCTTGGCCGCCTCGGAGATCGCTCCGAGTGAGTTCTTGTTGAAGTTGCCCTCGTCGTCGTGGAGGGCGTAAGTCAGGATGCCTGCCATCTAGATCAGCTTCCTCTCGTCAAGCCAGGCGACGATCTTTTCGACCGTCTCGTTGGTGTCCTCGTCCTCGATGATCTCGCCGGCCTGCTTGGCGGGCGGCGGGTTGAGCGAGAGGACCGATGTCTTGGAGCCGGCCTCGCCGACCATGCCGCCTTCGATGCCGACGTCGCCGGTTGCCTTGGCGTCGAGCGGCTTCTTCTTGGCGCCCATGATCGCCTTCAGGCTGGGGTAACGGGGCTCGTTGATCGCGTCGCCGACGCTGATCACGGCCGGCAGCTCGATCTCGACCGTGTCGTAGCCGTACTCGGCCTGGCGCTCGCAGCGCAGCTTGCCGTCGGTGACGTCGATCTTGATCACCTGGGTCAGCGAGGGCATCTTCAGGTGGTCGGCGACGACGGCGCCGATCGTGTAGCACTCGCCGTCATCGGACTGCTGGCCGAGTAGGACCAGGTCCGGGCTCTCTGACTCCAGCACCTTGGCCAGCGAGTAGCCGGTGGCGCAGACGTCGGAGCCGGCGAGGGCGTCGTCGGAGAGGTGCACGGAGCGATCGGCTCCGAGCGCGACCGCCTTGTGCAGAGCGCGGACGGCGGAGTCGGGGCCCATCGTCACGGCGACGACTTCCTCGACCGGGATCGCGCCGCCCTCCTTGATCTGCATGGCGGCCTCGATGGCGTGTGTGTCGAAGGGGTTCAGGTTCTTCTCGCCGCTGCGGTCCAGACGCATCGTGCTCGAGTCGATGCGCTTCTGAACGGCGGCGTCCGGAACCTCCTTGACCAGGACGCAGATCTTCAAGTTCAAGCCTCCTTGGCTAGTTCTAAAGCTGGTTGACTGACCAGTCAATCAGTCTATCTATACGTGGCGCGGCGGGAGGTTAGCGGGCGCAGCGCTGCGCTGTTCCTTTCCCCCGTATATCGGGGAAAAGGCGCACCGGAACGCTTTAGACGTCGTCGCGCTCTGAGGCGTTGTCGCGGATGAAGTCGACGATGTCGTCGGTTCCGGCACCGGGCGTGAAAACCTCGGCGACGCCGAGCTTCTTCAGCTCGGGGATGTCCTCGGCCGGGATCGTGCCGCCGACTGTGACGAGAACGTCATCGACGCCCTGCTCCTTCAGCAGTTCGACCACCTTAGGCACCAAAGTCATGTGGGCGCCGGAAAGGATCGAGAGGCCGACCGCATCGGCGTCCTCCTGGATCACCGTCTCAGCGATCTGCTCCGGCGTCTGGTGCAAACCGGTGTAGATCACCTCCATGCCAGCGTCGCGCAGTGCGCGAGCGATGATCTTGGCGCCACGGTCGTGCCCGTCCAGGCCAGGCTTGGCGACGACGACGCGGATCTTGCGGGCAGTAGCGGTTGCCATGCGGCCAGGAGGTTAGACCACTGGATGGAGAAATCGCCTCGCTGAACCCTTGACCACCGTATGCGTGGGTCAAATGACCAGTCGTGGGATGAGCGCGAACGAGATACGGCAATCTGGGCGCTGGTGGGGCGGCAACACGGCGTGATCGCCCGCCGCCAGCTCCTCGAGGTGGGACTCAGCCCTCGCCAGATCGAGCGGCGGATCGCCTCTGGGCGGCTGCACCCCACCTGGCGCGGCGTCTACGCGGTAGGGCGGCCTGAACTAGATAGGCACGGGCGTTGGATGGCGGCGATCCTCGCCTGCGGACCGGGCGCGGCACTAAGCCATGGCAGCGCGGCCGCCCTCTGGGGATTCGGGAAGCAGCAGGGCAGCACAATCGACATCTCGGTGCCGGTCAGGAGACGCGGCCGGCTGCGCGGGATACGGATCCACAGGCGCACGGAAGCGGTCCTGGAGGATGTCCTCACCCACGACGGGATTCGCCTCACTTCACCTATACGCACGCTGATCGACCAGGCGACGCGTCTGACATCGATGCAGCTCGAGCGCGCGGTCAACGAGGCCGACAAGCTCGACCGCGTGAGAGCGGATGGGCTGCGCGAGTCCCTCGACGGCTATCGCAGCCAACCCGGCGTCGCGCCGCTGAGAAAGCTCCTCGACCCGCTCGCCTTCCGGCTCAGCGACTCCGAGCTCGAGCAGCGGATGAGGCCCCTCGCGCGATCCGCTGGACTCCCAGCGCCGGAGACGAGAGCGTGGGTGAACGGCTATGAGGTCGATTTCTACTGGCCCGAGCTCGGGATCGTTGTGGAGGCGGACGGGCTGAGATACCACCGCACCGCGTCCCAGCAGAAGCGCGGCTTGGAGCGCGATCAAGCTCACCTCGTGGCCGGCATGTGGCCACTGCGCTTCTCCCACTGGCAGATCAGATACGACCGAGCGCACGTGCAGAAGATCCTCCGCAGTGCCGTGACGCGCGCCCAAGGGGAAGCCGCCGGGCTCGGCTGAACCCTCTACCACCCCATCGGTGGGCGAAGTGACCAGTCGCCCGGAGGGATGGGACTAGAAGACGGGGGACTCGGTGTAGGTGCCGAAGACCTCTTGCATCGCCGCGATCATCTCGCCCTCGCTGGCGCGGGCGCGAGCGGCGGCGATGATCGGGGGCATCAGGTTCTCGTCGGTGGTAGCGGCGCGCTTTAGCTCGGCCAGGGCGCTCTCGACCTCGGCGGCGTCGCGCTTTGCCTTCGTCGCGGCGAGACGATCGGTCTGCTTGCGTTCGAGCGCCGGGTCGATGCGGAGGATCGGCGTCGGCACTTCGTCCTCTTCAGTGAAGTCGTTGACGCCGACGACGATGCGCTGGCGCTGGTCCAACTCACGCTGGTAGGTGAAGGCGGCGTCGGCGATCTCGCGCTGGGGGAAGTTGCGGCGGATCGCCTCGACCATCCCCCCCAGCTCGTCGATGCGGGTGAAGTAGCCGTAGGCCGCTTCCTCCATCTCGTCGGTCAGCTTCTCGACGAACCAGGAGCCGCCGAGCGGGTCGGGCGTGTTCGGCGTGCCGGACTCGAAGGCAATCACCTGCTGGGTGCGCAGCGCCACCTTCACCGCCTCCTCGGTCGGCAGCGCCAGCGCCTCGTCGAAGGAGTTGGTGTGCAGCGACTGGGTGCCGCCGAGCACCGCGGCGAGCGCCTCCAATGAGGTGCGGACGACGTTGTTGAGCGGCTGCTGGGCGGTCAGGGAGACGCCGGCGGTCTGGGCGTGGAAGCGCAGCCGCATCGACTCCTCGCGCTTGGCGCCGTAGGTCTCCTTCATCTCGCGGGCCCAGATCCGGCGCGCCGCCCGGTACTTGGCGATCTCCTCGAAGAAGTCGATGTGGGCGTTGAAGAAGAAGGAGAGGCGGGGGGCGAAGTCGTCGACGTCGAGACCGCGCTCGAGCGCCCGCTCGACGTAGGTGAAGCCGTCCTTGAGCGTGAAGGCGAGCTCCTGCTGGGCGGTCGAGCCGGCCTCGCGGATGTGGTAGCCGGAGATCGAGACCGGGTGCCAGCGCGGCATGTTCTCGCTGCACCACTCGATCATGTCGGTGACCAGGCGCATCGCCGGCTCGATCGGGAAGCACCACTCCTTCTGGGCGATGTACTCCTTGAGGATGTCGGTCTGGATCGTGCCGCCGAGCTTCTCCGGCGGCACCCCCTGCTGCTCGCCGACGAGGACGTAGAAGGCGAGCAGGATCGCCGCCGGCGCGTTGATCGTCATCGAGGTGGTGACGCCGCCGAGCGGGATGCCGTCGAAGAGCTGCTCCATGTCGTCGAGGGTGTCGACGGCGACGCCCTCACGGCCGACCTCGCCAAGGCTGCGAGTGTGGTCGGAGTCGTAGCCCATCAGGGTCGGCATGTCGAAAGCGGTCGAGAGCCCGGTCTGGCCGTGGTCGAGCAGGTAGTGAAAGCGCTCGTTGGTCTCCTCGACCGTGCCGAAACCGGCGAACTGGCGCATCGTCCAGAGCCGCCCCCGGTACATCGAGGGGTAGGGCCCGCGAGTGAAGGGATACTCGCCCGGCGCCCCGATCGTCTCCTCGGGGTTCTCAGGAGTGTGCTCGGGCCCGTAGAGCGGCGCGATCGGCTGCCCCGACATCGTCGAGAACTCCGCCTCACGCTCCTTGTACTCGGGCTTGGCGCCCGGCTCCGCGGCCATCGTCACAGGCTAACGGCGCGCGGCGAAACGGCGGGGCGGCTGTTTGCGGCGGGCGGCGATGCGCGAGCCGCCAAAGCCGGCGACGGTCGCCAGCAGGGTGACCGCGATCGCCACAAGGCGCCGGCCGAGGCGCTCGAAGCGCAGCGTCTGCCAGCCCTCGTCGCGGGCGATCTCGGCCAGCGGCGGGTCCGGGTTGACCACGACCGGGTTGCCGACGGCGCGCAGCATCGGCAGGTCGGAGACCGAGTCGGAGTAGGCGTAGGAAGTGGCGAGGTCGATGTCGTGCTCGGCGGCGTAGGCCTGCATCGCCTCGACCTTGCCTTCGCCGTAGACGAAGGGGCCGTCGAAGCGGCCGGTTAGGGCGCCGTCCTCACCGACTTCGTATCGGGTCCCCACCCCACCATCCATGCCGAGCACGGTCGCCAGCGGCTCGACCACGCCACTGCCGGCGGCGCTGACGATGAAGGTCGGGCGGCCGGCGTCCTGGTGGGCGTAGACCTCGTCGAGCATCTGCGGGTAGACCCGCGGCAGGATCGCCGCCATCACCTCTGGGTTCATCCGCTCGAAACTACGGGCGGGCACTCCGGCAATCAGTTCGCGGGCGGCTTTCAGCACCTCACGGGTGCGCTCGTCAGTGGTCCCGCGCAAGCGGTATTGCATGTGCTCGAAGCCCCAGCTGGCCAGCTGGCGGCGGCTGACCAGCTTGTGACGGGCCGCGACGCGGGCGAACTGCATCCCCGACGACCCCGCCATCAGGGTCTTGTCGAGATCGAAGAACGCCGCGGCGCGGCTCATCGGGCTACTGGCCGTCGACCTCGATCACGATCGCGTCACCCTGGCCACCGCCGGAGCAGATCGCGGCGACGCCGATGCCGCCGCCGCGGCGGCCGAGCTCGTGCACGAGCGAGCCGACGATGCGGGCACCGGAGGCGCCGATCGGGTGACCGAGCGCGATCGCGCCGCCGTTGACGTTGACCTTGTCTTTGTCGACATCGAGCATGCGGACGGAGTTGATCGCGACCGAGGCGAAGGCCTCGTTGATCTCCCAGAGGTCGACGTCCTCAGGGCTCTTGCCGATCTTTTCCAGCGCCTGCTTGGCGGCGTTGGCCGGAGTTTTGGCCAGGTAGGGAAAGTCGTCGGCGACAGTGCCATAGGAGAGGACGCGGGCCAGCGGCGTGCGGCCTTCCTTTTCGGCCCAGTCTTCAGAGACGACGACGATCGCGCCGGCGCCGTCGTTGACCCCGGGGGCGTTGCCGGCGGTGTGGGTGGCGTCCTCGCCGCCGATCGGGCGCAGGCCGGCGAGCGTCTCGACCGTGGTCTCGGGGCGGATCGCCTCGTCGGCCTCGATCGTGTGCTCGCCCTTGCGGGACTTGACCGTGATGCCGGCGATCTCATCGGCGAGGCGACCGGCGTCGGTCGCCTCGGCGGCGAGCCGGTGCGAGCGCTCGGCGAAGCGGTCCATGTCGACGCGGGTGATCTCCAGCTCGTTGGAGACCTCGCTGGCCTCGTTGATCATCTGCTTTTCGGTGAAGGGGTTGGTGAGGCCGTCGTGGACCATCGCGTCGATCGTCTCGACGTGGCCCATGCGGTAGCCGAAGCGGGCGCCCGGCAGCAGGTGAGGGGCCTGGCTCATCGACTCCATACCGCCGGTGACGGCGACGTCGGTGTCGCCGGCGCGGATCGCCATGTCGGCGATGCCGAGCGAGCGCATGCCCGAGGCGCAGACCTTGTTGATCGTCTCCGAGGGCACCTCCTTGGGAATGCCACCCTTGATCTGAGCCTGGCGCGAGGGAATCTGACCCTGGCCGGCCTGCAGGACCTGGCCGAAGACGACCGACTGAACCTGCTCGGGGGCAACGCCGGAGCGCTCCAGCGCGGCCTCGATCGCGTGGCCGCCGAGGTCGGTGGCATCAAGCGAGGAGAGGGTTCCGCCCATCTTGCCGAAGGGCGTGCGTGCAGTGCTGAGGATTACTGAGCTGGGCATGAGCTGCCTTTCTCTGAGTGTTTATGCCGGGTCTCGGCTCGATCAGGGCCAGCTGGCCCACACCAGGGACGATAGCGGGGGTCTACCGCCAGCCGCCGTGCGCAAGGTCATAGACTCGCGAACTCGATGAAGGTCTCCGTCAGCCAAAACGAGCTCGCCGCGGTTGAGGCGGAGCTCATCGCGATCGGCCTTTGCGAGGGCGAGGAGCTGCCCGGCGAGCTCGCCTCGGCCCGCGGCGCCGCCGACGCCAAGGGAAGCTTCAAGAAGCTGGCCACGGTCCACCCCGAGCAGCCCGCCCGGGTGCTGGTCGCGGGGCTGGGCAAACGCGGGGACCTCGATGCCGAGCGGTTGCGGGTGGCCGCTGCCCTCGTCGCCAAAGAGGCCGGCAAGCTCAGTGCCGCCTCGCTCGCTTGGGTTCTCCCCGAGGGCGCCGACGCCGAGGCGCTCGCCGAGGGCATCGTCATCGGCACGATCCTCGGCGCCTACAGCTTCGACCGCTTCAAGAGCAAGGACCCCGAGGATCCGGAGCCGACCTCGCTCGACTCGCTGGCGCTGCTGGGTCCGGAGGGCATCGCCGCTGCTGCCGAGGACGCCCGCGTCTGCGCCGAGGCGCAGAACCGCGCCCGCGACCTGCAGAGCCTGCCCGCCAACGTCGCCACCCCCTCCTACCTGGCCAACCGCGCCGAGGAGATCGCCGCCGCCCACGACTCGCTCAGCGTCGAGGTCTTCGGCCGCGAGGAGATCGCCGCCAAGGAGATGGGCGGGCTGGTCGCAGTCAGCCAGGGAGGCGCCGAGGACCCGCGCCTGATCGTGCTGCGCTACGACCGCGGCGGCTCGGGCGAGACTCTCGGCCTGATCGGCAAGGGCGTCACCTTCGACACCGGCGGCATCTCGCTGAAGCCCTCTGCGGGGATGCAGGAGATGAAGATGGACATGTCCGGCTCAGCCGCGGTGCTGGAGGCTGTCGGCGCGATTGCCGAGCTGGGCCTGGATCTGAACCTGATCGCGGTTGTCCCCTCGACCGAGAACATGCCCTCCGGGACAGCGATCAAGCCCGGCGACATCATCACCCAGTACAACGGCAAGACGGTCGAGGTCAACAACACCGACGCCGAGGGCCGCCTGATCCTCGCCGATGCCCTCGCCTACGCGATCGAGCAGGGGGCCGATCGCGTCGTCGACATCGCCACCCTGACCGGCGCGGTGATGATCGCCCTGGGTTCGACCTACGCCGCGGTAATCAGCAACGACGACGAGCTTGCCGGCGCGATCGAGGCGGTCGGCGAGGAGACCGGCGAGCTGGTCTGGCGGCTCCCCCTCCACGCCGAGTACAAGGCGCTGATGAAGGGAACGGTCGCCGACCTGACCAACGCCGCCGCCAAGCGCAAGGCCGGCACCCTGTCTGCCGCCGGCTTCCTCGAGGAATTCGTCGGCGACACCCCCTGGGCCCACCTCGACATCGCCGGCACCGCCTGGGACGTCGGCCGCGCCTACACCGGCAGCGACGCCAGCGGCTACGGCGTCCGCCTGCTCACCGGCCTCGCCCGCTCGCTCGCCGGCTGAGGCGAGCTATTTGTCCTCATCAGTAGCTCGCTGGCGATCAGCGATCACGATGTACTCCTCGACCATCAGCTTGTCCTTGGTCCGACCCGCAGCCTTCTTCATAGCGATCAGGTTGTCTATCGATGCGACCCTGACCAGGTGACCGAAGACCTCTCGCTTGACGGACTCTGACTTCAGATCCTCATAGGACCGCATGCCTGCGGCATCCGCGAGGACGTCGAGATCACCGTAAGGCGTCTCGAAGGTGAAGTTCGCTCCGTTTTCGATCGTCCTCGTGTCGAGCTGAAACGGAAGCTCCGGAGGGGCGCCGCGCAGCCGCACCCCAATCTCGTGAAGGGCAGCAACGAGGCGGGCGACATTGTCGCGGTCGCGGGCATAGATGACATCTAGGTCGTAGCTCGGATAGGTCGAGCCGTGGGAAATCCCCGCCTGACCTCCGATCAGGACAAAGTCGACGCCCTGCTCGATGAGCGGCCCAAGTAGCTGGCGGAATTCGGGGGCCTTATGAGGCAACTCCAGGTCAGCCGTCATAGGGCTCGCGGCGAGGGTTGGGACTGTTGGCGATCACCATGTTGGCGAAGGCCGTGCCGTAGTCGAGTCGTTCAGTTGGCGAGCGACGTAGCTGCTGGTCGATCAGCGTCACGTCGATTCCCGAGTCCCGGGTCGATGCATCGAGCTCCAGATCCTCGCCGAGGAGATAAAGCAACTCGCGCAGGGTCTCGACCGAGGGCGAGACCCTGTCTCGCTCGATCCGAGAGATCGCCGACTGAGTCGTAGAAGCACGAATTGCCAACTGCTTCTGACTGACTCCGTGTCGCTGTCTTGCTTCTTTCAGCAGTAGGCCGGGACTCATGACCTCAAGATAGCAAATATGTACTTATCGCATATTTGCTATTAACTGAGAATCATGCAAGTGGCGATGCCGTGGGCGAGCAGCTTGCCGCTGTCCGCCGCAGTTAGGTTGGCCTCGACCGTCGCCTGGCGGCGGCCGCGGTAGAGGACGTCGGCCTCGCAGAGGACGCGGCCGGTGTCACGGGTGATCGGGCGCACGTACTTGACCTCGAGGCCAAGCGAGGTGTAGCCGACGCCGGCGGGCAAGGTCGTGTGGACCGCGCAGCCCAGGGCCGAGTCGAGCAGCGTCGCCGCGTAGCCACCGTGGACGACGCCGATCGGGTTGTAGTGCTCCTCGCCCGGTTCGCCCTCGAAGACCGCGCGGCCCTCGCCAATCTCGATCGGGCGCATCCGCATCGTCACCGCGATCGGCGGCGGTGGCATCTCTCCGGCGACGATCGCTTCCATGTACTCGATGCCGGTCATCGTCGCCCCGGCAGCCGCCGTCGGCAGCGGGTCCTGCCAGACCAGCTCGCGGCGGCGGGTGATCCCGGGCTGAGACTCGGCGAAGGCGAGCGCGGCCTCAACCGCGCCGCCACCCTGCTCGGCTACTCCCTCAGCGCTCAACGGCCCACCCTGCGCGCGTCAGCCTGCCCGCGCTCGCGCGCCGAGCGCGGGCTTGCCGGGTAGACCAGGTCGGCGGTGATCTCGGCCTGGCTGATCGAGATCCGCGGGGCCTTGGAGCGGTGGTTGTGCCGGTGTCTTGGGATCAACCTCATGGCAATGCCTCCGTTTGGGCTGGTCGTGAGTTGCTTCAAGCAACTCCTACATCTCGAACCCTAACCCAGTTAGTTGCTTGACGCAACCCAGTGTGCGAAGATCACTCTGTGTTGCGCAACGACTATCCGGGCCAGGTCTGCTCGATCGCCAGGTCACTGGAAATCGTCGGCGAGCGCTGGTCGCTGCTGATCGTGCGTGACGTGATGAACGGCCACCGACGCTTCGATCAATTGCAGAAGGCCCTCGGAGTGGCTCGTAACGTGCTCTCCGCCCGCCTGCAACGGCTGATCGAGGAGGACATCCTCGAGCGCCGTCCCTACCAGCGCAATCCCGAGCGCTACGAGTACTTCCTCACCGAGAAGGGCCTCGACCTCTGGCCGGCCCTGATCGCCCTGCTCAGCTGGGGCGACCGCTACTCCCCCGGTCCCGAAGGTCCGCCGATGCTGATCGTCCACAAGGAGTGCGGCGGCGCGGTCAGCGATCGCGGCATCTGCGAGAGCTGCGGCAAGGTCCTGCACGCTCGTGACGCCCGCGCCCTGCCCGGCCCCGGCCTGGAGATCGCCGGCCGGGATGCCACGACGGTCGCGGCGCGCTAGCTTTGGCTGAGCGGCCAGCAATCAGCTACTAGGAGGAAAGCAATGGCGACAGCGGCGGAGGTCCAGGCGCGCGACAAGGTCTTCATCGGCGGCGAGTGGGTCGAGCCCGAGGCGAGCGGGACCCTCGAGGTCGTCAACTCGACCAGCGAGGAGACGATGGGGTCGATCCCGGCCTGCAGCGAGGCCGATGCAGATCGCGCCGTCACCGCCGCACGCGACGCTTTCGAGTCCTGGTCACAGACCTCCCGCGAGGAGCGCGCCGGCTACATGAGCGCGATCTCCGCCGGCCTCGCCGAGCGCATGGATGAGATCGCCGCGACGATCTCAGCGGAGCTCGGCATGCCGCTGACGCTGAGCAAGATGATCCAGGCCGGCCTGCCGATCGCCCAGTTCGGGGCGATGCCGAAGCTGATGGAGGAAATTCGCTGGGAGGAGGAGATCGGCAACTCCCGGGTGCTGCGCGAGCCGGTCGGCGTGCTCGGCGCGATCACGCCCTGGAACTACCCGCTGAACCAGATCGCCTGCAAGGTCGCCCCCGCCCTCGCCGCCGGCTGCACCGTGGTGCTCAAGCCGAGCGAGATCGTGCCGCTCAACGCCTTCATCCTCGCCGAGGTGATCGAGGCCGCCGGCCTCCCCGCCGGCGTCTTCAACCTAGTCACCGGCACCGGGCCCGTCGTCGGCGAGGCGATCGCCGGCCACCCCGGCGTCGACATGATCTCCTTCACCGGCTCGACCCGCGCCGGCCGCCGCGTCTCCGAGCTCGCCTCGGCGACGGTGAAGCCAGTGGCGATGGAGCTCGGTGGCAAGTCGCCGAACGTGATCCTCGACGACGCCGACCTGAGCAAGGCCGTGCCCGACGGGGTCGGCAAGTGCTACCTCAACTCGGGGCAGACCTGCAGCGCCCTGACCCGGATGCTGGTGCCGCGCGAGAAGCTGGCCGAAGCGGAGCAAATCGCCACCCAAGCGGCGGAGAGCTTCACTCCCGGCGACCCCTTCGAGGACACAACCCGGCTCGGCCCGCTGGTCTCCGAGACCCAGCGCGAGCGGGTGCGTGGCTACATCGAGAAGGGAGAGGCCGAGGGAGCGAAGCTGCTCACCGGCGGCGCGGCGGCTCCCGAGGGCCTCGACAAGGGCTTCTTCGTCCGTCCCACGGTCTTCTCCGAGGTGACGCCGGAGATGACGATCGCCCAGGAGGAGATCTTCGGCCCGGTGCTGGCGATCCAGCCCTACGACGGCGAGGACGACGCGGTGCGAATTGCCAACGACACCGCCTACGGACTTGCCGGCGGCGTCTGGTCCGCGGACCAAGAGCGCGCGATCGGGGTTGCGAAGAAGATTCGCACCGGCCAGATCGAGATCAACGGCGGCGCCTTCAACCCACTCGCTCCCTTCGGTGGCTACAAGCAGTCGGGGCACGGTCGCGAGAACGGCAGATACGCGATTGAGGAGTTGCTCCAAGTCAAGAGTCTGCAGTTGTAGGCGCGGCGTGGGGTGCCCCTCGTCGGACGCGGCCTTCGGCCGCTGAGAGTCCGCCGAGGGGCACCCCACACCACACCGCAATAGGCTGCCGCCGTGGATTTCAACCTCACTGACGAGCAGAAGCTGCTGCGGGAGACCGTTCGGGACTTTGCCCTCCAGGAGGTCAAGCCCGTGGCCGAGGAGTTGGATCGGACGAAGAGCTTTCCCTACGAGATCGTCGCGAAGCTCGGCGGCTTGGGACTTATGGGGATTCCGTTTCCGCAGGAGTACGGCGGGGGCGGCGCGGACACGTTGTCTTACGTGCTCGCCGTTGAAGAGTTGGCGCGGATTGATTCTTCGGTCTGCATCACGATGGCGGCGCACACGTCGTTGGGGACGATGCCGATCTACCTCTGGGGGTCAGACGAGCAGAAGTCGGAGTGGCTACCCGAGCTCTGCACTGGCGAAAAGCTGGCTTCGTTCGGGCTGACGGAGCCGGAGGCTGGGTCCGATGCCGGCAACGTGCGGACCACGGCCAAGCTCGAGGACGGCGAGTGGGTCGTCAACGGGGCCAAGCAGTTCATCACCAACTCTGGAACCGACATCTCCGGCTGCGTCTCAATTACGGCCGTTACTGGCGAAGCCAACGGGCGCAAGGAGATCTCCAACCTGATCGTGCCCACCGGCACGCCCGGCTATGAGGTCGGTGAGCCCTACCGCAAGATGGGCTGGAACGCCTCGGACACCCGGCCGCTGAGCTTCGAGGACTGCCGCCTGCCCGAGAGCGGCCTGCTCGGCCGCCGCGGCGAAGGCTTCAAGAACTTCCTCCACATCCTCGACGGCGGCCGGATCGGCGTCGCCGCGATGGGCGTCGGCCTCGCCCAGGGTGCCCTCGACGAGGCGATCGCCTACGCCAAGGAGCGCCAGGCCTTCGGCCAGGCGATCTCGAAGTTCCAGTCGATCCAGGCCAAGATCGCCGACCTCTCGGCCCAGATCGAGGCCGCCCGCCTGCTCACCTGGCGCGCCGCCCTGGAGAAGGACGCCGGCAAGTCGTTCACCCTCACCGCCGCCCAGGCCAAGCTGATCACCGGCCGCCTCGCCGTGCGCGCGACCGAGGAGGCGGTGCAGATCCACGGCGGTTACGGCTTCATCGAGGAGTACCCGGTCTGCCGCTTTTACCGCGACGCCAAGATCCTCACCATCGGCGAGGGCACCGACGAGGTGCAGCAGATGGTGATCGCGCGCCAGCTTGGGTGCTAGCCCGGCTGCGAGGTAGCTGAGTTCTCGGGGCGGCTGGCCACCTCGGCGGCTCGGCCGACGCTCTCGTTGACGCCGTAGTGGGCGCTGATCGTTAGCTCGTGCTCGCGCAGAAGCGGCCGGGTCGGGTCGACGACGGGGGCACGGCGGATCAAGTCGCGATCGTGGGCGATCCAGACCCGGCCGGCCGCGGCGGCGCAATCGCGAAGCGGCGCGGCGACCAGGGTCGGTTTGACGCGGCCCTGCTTGACGATCAGCCAGGTAGGAGTGCCGCTGTCGGCGTCGACGAAAAGCCCGTGGACCTGGCCGACACTGGCCCCGCCGAGATCGTCGACCCCGTTGCCAATCCAGGTCCGCGCCTCCTCCAGGGAGGGCGGCGCGGCGAGCTCCTCACTCATCGGCCTGCCTCGCCAACAACTCGGCGGCGGCGCTGGCCGGGTCGAGCTCGCGGCGGACGACTCGCTCGAGCAGCTCCGTCGTCAGAGGATCCTCGGCGGCCGTCGCCTCCATGCGGCGGCGCATCCGCGAGGTGGCGATGCCGAGCACCTCGCTGCGCAAGTTGCGGGCCCGGCGCTCCTCGAGGGTGCCGGCGGCCTCGATGTGGGCGCGGTGCTCGTCGATCGCCTGCGCCAGCTCGGCCACGCCCTCACCCCGTGCCGCCTCGGTGCGCAGGATCGGCACGGTCCAGCCTTCCGGGTCGTGCGAGAGCGCCAGCACGCCGCGCACCTCGCGCACCATCGTGTCGGTCATTGGATGGTCGGCCTTGTTGACGACGATCACGTCGGGGATCTCCATCACGCCCGCCTTCAGCGCCTGGATCGAGTCGCCCGAGCCCGGCATCAGGGCGAGCACGATCGTGTCGGCGTGGTCGACGATGTCGATCTCGGCCTGGCCGACCCCGACCGTCTCGATCAGCACGTCGTCCTTGCCGGCGGCATCCATCGCCAGCGCCACCTGCAGGGCCGCCTCGGAGAGGCCGCCGAGGGCGCCGCGCGAGGCCATCGAGCGGATGAAGACGCCGGGATCGAGGAAGTGGTCGGAGAGGCGGATGCGATCGCCGAGCAGGGCGCCCTGGGTGAAGGGGCTGGAGGGATCGATCGAGAGCACCGCGACCTGGCGCTCGGACTTGCGCAGCTCCGCGGTCAGGGCTCCTATCAGGGTGCTCTTGCCGACACCTGGGGGGCCGGTGAAGCCGACGATGCGGGCCTTGCCGGTGCGCGGGTAGACCTCGCGCACGAGCTCCCAGCCGGCCGGGTCGTCGGACTCGATCAGGGTGATCGCCCGCGCCAGGGCGCGCTTGTCGCCGGCGACGAGGCGCTCGGCGAGCGGGGCTGTCTTGGCGACGTCGGTCACGGATCGGTGAGTCTAGAGTCCCCGCCGCCGTGATTTCCACGATCCGCTTTCTCGCCCACAACGGGATGCTGAACCGTAGATACGGGCAGCTGCTCGGCCGCTACCTGCGCCGGCGCTTCTTCACCGCCGCCGGGCGGCGCTGGCGCACCAACGGGCTCGTCTTCTTCGGCCGCCGGCTGGAACTGGAGATCGGTGCCAAGGGCCGGGTCGATTTCGGCCGCTTCGTCTGGGTCGGCGACAAAACCAAGATCCGCTGCCACGAGGGCCGGGTCGAGATCGGCGACAAGACCGTGATGGGCCAGGAGTGCACGATCTCCGCCTACCAGCACGTGCGGATCGGCCAGCAGTGCGTGATCGCCGACCGGGCGATGTTCATCGACTTCGACCACGGCGTGGTTGAAGTCGAGCGGCCGATCCGCCAGCAGGGCATCTACAAGCGCGACGTCATCGTCGGCTCCAACGTCTGGATCGGCTACGGCGCCTGCGTCCTGCGCGGCGTCAGCGTCGGCGACAACGCGATCGTCGGTACCAACTCGGTCGTGACCAAGGACGTCCCCGCCAACGCCGTCGTCGCCGGCATCCCCGCCCGCATCATCCGCATGCGCGAGGCACCGGAGCAGCTGCGCTGGCCGGATCCGGTCGAGCCCGACCCGAGTGCCTACACCACGCTGCAGCCACCCAATTGAGTGGGCTGCAGACAGTTGTCTGACATCTGGTAGATTTCACCGTCATCGCAACTGTGGACTGGCCTGCGGCGACTCGACCTCCGGCGCGAACGGTGGGAGTCGTTTCCTGGAAGACAATAAGTTTCCATGGATATCGCTGCCCTCTTCGGAGAAAACCTCAGTCGCTGTCGCAAGCGGGCCGACCTCTCGCAGGAGGAGCTCAGCGTCCGCGCCTCTCTGCACCGCACTGAGATCAGCCAGCTCGAGCGCGGCCTGCGCATTGCCCGCGTTGACACGCTGGTCAAGCTGATCGGCTCGCTTGAAGTCTCCGCCGACGAGTTGCTCGTCGGCATGGACTGGGAGCCCGGCGGCACCAGACTCGGCAAGTTCAAACCCCGTGACGCGAGCAAGCGGGGCTGGGGCGCCTAAGCGCGGCTCGTCTCGCCGACCAAATCGGCGTAGACGGCGGCTGTCTGCTCGGCGACGTCGCCCCAGTCGAAGCGGCGCAGGTGCTCGTAGGCTTCGGCGACGAGGCTGCGTCCCAGCTCGTCGTCGGAAAGGACGCGGATCGCCATCTCGGCCAGTGCTTCGGGGTCGTGGGCGCGGAAGCGCAGGCCGGCCTCCTCGTGCGGGACGACCTCGCGCAGGCCGCCGGTGTCGGCGACGATGCAAGGACAGCCGGAGGCCATCGCCTCGAGCGCGACCAGGCCGAAGGGCTCATAGATCGAGGGAACCACGGTGAGGTCGGCGATCCGGTAGAGCGAGTGCAGCACGTCGTCGCCGATCCAACCGAGGAAGGTGCCGTGCTCCATCAGGCCCAGCTCCTCGGCCTGCTTGTGCAGCTCGGCCTCGTGGGTGCCGGAGCCGGCAATCAGGAAGCGCGTACCCGGCACCTCCTCGATCAGGCGCGGCATCGCCTCGAGCGCCAGCTGGAAGCCCTTCTCGTAGACCAGGCGGCCGATCAGCAGGACCAGCTTCTCCTCGGGCTTGGCGAACTCGGCGCGCAGGCGGGTCAGCTCCTCGGGGTCCTGCGGCTGCAGGTCGTCGGGATCGATCCCGTTGGGGATGACCGAGACGCGCCCCTCGTCGACGCCGAAGATGTCGGCGATCTGCTCGCGCATGTAGTGGGAGCAGGCGATCACCCGGTCGGAGCGATTGGTGATCCAGCGCTCCACTCCGTGGATGTATGTCTGCGGGTGCTTGTCGACCCAGCCCTGGTGGCGGCCGTGCTCGGTGGCGTGGATCGTCGTGACCAGCGGCGCGTCGAAGCGTTTGGCCAGGTGGTCGCAGGCGTTGGCGACGAGCCAGTCGTGGCCGTGGACGAGGTCGAAGCTGTAGCGGTCGCCGAGCTCGACCCCGGCGGCGAGCATGTCGGAGTTCATCCGCTCGACCCAGGCGACGAACTCGCCGAGGTCGGTCGGGCGCTTGGGCTCGCGGATGCGGTGGATCGTCACTCCCCCGCGCCGCTCTTCCGCCGGTGACTCCTCGCCGCCGCGGGTCAGCACGTGGACCTCGACCTCGCGGTCGACCAGTGCCTCGGAGAGCTTGCGCACGTGACGGGCGAGGCCGCCCTCGATCAGCGGCGGGTACTCCCAGGAGAGGATCAGGACGCGAGTCATCAGAACTGTTCGCACCCCGATCGCCACGGATTCGAACACCCGGAAGTCACCGTGTCGATCGGGGTGCTCACGGCTGCAACAGAGGCGAGAGGCTCAGGTCAGGGGCTAGTGCGCGCGTGCGCGGGTCGGCGATGGCCGGAGAGTCTATGGCCTCCAGGGCAGCTTCGGAGTGGGAAATGGCTCGCTGGTAGGCGTAGTCGCCAGCCTGGCGACGCTGATCGAGGAAGGCCCAGTCGCTCGACTGGACGGCGAGCAGCTCGCGGGCGGCACGCTTTGCCGCGTCGCCGCGCAGCCCGCACGAGAGCGCCCGCAGCAGGCGCAGCTCGAGCCGCCGGGCGCCCCAGGCGAGGTCGGCGACTGCCGGCGAGTCCCAGGTGCGCAGGTCCTTCTCCTCGCCCCAGGTAGAGGCGTGGAGAGGCTGGTCGACCGGCGCGTGCTCAGCCAGGGCTTCGGGCACGGTGAGCAGGCGAACACCCGCGGCCTCAGCCCCGGCGAGGACCTCGCGCAGCCAGATCGCCCCCTCCGACCACCAGTGGCCGAGCAGCTCGGTGTCGATCGCGAAGACGAGCAAGCCACGGCGCTTGCGAGTGGCCCTGTACTCGCGCAGCCGCGCAGCCGTCGCGGCGAGGAACTCACCGGCCTGCCGGCGCGCGACCGCAGCGGCCGCCGCCGGGTCATAGCCGCCGCCACCGACCTTCCAGATCCGCACGCCGCGCAGCGACTCGCCAGCGAACTGGGCGTGGGCGGGGTCGGAGGGATAGCCGCTCAACGACCAGAGCCACTGGATCGCCTCCCAGTCGATCGGCAGCGCCACCGGACCGGCCTCGGTGGCGATCGGGGCCAGCGCGTCGAGCGACTGCCGATGGCGGCTCTGATCGACGCAAAACCACTTCACTCCCTCCTCCGCCAGGCGCCACTCGAGGCCCGGCGCGTAGGCGCACTCGGGCAGCCAGAAACCACCCTCCCAGCCGAAGCGACGGCGGTGCGAGCGGATGCCGGTCTCCAGCTGCAGGCGCAGGCCCTGGCGGGTAGCGAGAAGCGGCAGCACCGCGTGCGTCGCCGCCGAGCCGGCGAGCGCAATGCGTCCCTCCGCGGCCGCCCGCTGGAAAGAGCGCAGGGGGTCCCCCCCATCCGCGTCGAGCAGCTTCAAGGCGTGGCTGTAGCGCTCGTGTTCGGCGACGCAGGCATCGCGGCACTCGGCGTCGACCTCGTCGATGTCGGCCGCCGCCGCGGCGATCCGCCAATCGGTGAGGAAGCGGCGCAGGCGCTGCTTTACCCCGGCGTCCTCGAGCTGGTCGGCGAGGACGGGAGTAATCGTCATCGTCAGCCGCTCGGCCACCTCCAGCACCGGCAGGTAGGAGCGGATCACCGCGTCGAACAGCCACTCCTCGCCGAAGGGGTAGGTCCCAAAGCCCTCGACGTAGGGCATGTGGGAGTGCAGGACGATGGCGAGGTCGCCGGCGCTCTCCTCAGGGGCCATGGCAGACAGCGATGAAGTCGAGCGCGCGGTCGAGGTCGCCCTGCCGGAGGGCGAAGTCGGAGCTGTCGATCGCGGGCGTGAAGCGGTCATAGAAGGCCTTGCTCAGGCCCAGTGTCTTGTGGATCCGGTCCCAGCCCAGCTTCAGCGCCAGCTCGTGGGCGCGCAGCTTGCGGGCGTGGAAGAGGCCGTGGAGCTCGACCCGCGGGAAGTGTGCCTCGCAGAGCCGGCGGAACTCGGCGGCGCGGTACTCACGCACATGCCACGGGTTGTCGGACTTCTCCGCCCCTGGGGGCGCGAGGGTGAGCAGATTGGGCGTGGAGACGTAGGCGATGCCGCCGGGCTCGAGCATCGAGCGGAAGTGCTCGAGGATCGCGCCGGCGTCCTGGACGTGCTCGATCGTCTGTAGGAAGACGACCGCGTCGCAGGGCTCGGCGAAGCTTTCGACCAGGTCGCGCTCGAAGCGCAGGTTGGGGCGCACGTAGCGCAGGCGGGCGTGCTCGTGGGCCTCCGGGTTGGCGTCGACGCCGACGACGCTTGCCGCGCTCGCGGCGAGCACGTTGGAGCCGTAGCCCTCGCCGCAGGCCATGTCGACGACCCGCTTGCCGCCGAGCCGGGCGGCGATCCACTCGTAGACGACCAGGTGGCGCCGGTACCAGTAGTTCTCCTCGGGCACGTCGGGCAGGGTGCGCTCGCCGGTGAGCGGCAGCGGCGGCACGCCCTCGGGCTGGTTTTCCTGAAGGTATTCGCGGGCCATGCCCGGGGGACGCTATTGAGCGACCTGGGCGCCGTGCGTTACGCCGATCCGCATAGAGTTCCGCGCCATGCCAGCCTCTCCCACCGCCACGCACGAGCACATCAAGGACGTCAACACCCGCTACCACGACGCCGCCGCGCACGAATACGACGCCAAGTGGGGCATCGACTTCGGCGCCACCGGCCAGGAGCAGGTGCGCCAGAAGCTGGTCAAGGCGCTGGGTGGACGCAACGGCGCCAGCTTCGGCCGCGGCCTGGAGATCGGCTCCGGCACCGGCTACTTCTCGCTCAACCTGCTGCAACTCGGCGTGATCGAGAGCCTCACCGCCACCGACATCTCGCCGGGCATGCTGGAGCAGCTCGCCAGCACGGCCGCCGGATTGGGGTTGGAGGTCGAGACGGTCCAGACCGAGGCCGAGGTGCTGCCCTTCGAGGACGAGAGCTTCGACCTCGTCTTCGGCCACGCCGTCCTCCATCACATCCCCGACCTCGACAAGGCCTTCGCCGAATTCCGCCGCGTCCTGCGACCCGGCGGCGCGATCGCCTTCGCCGGCGAGCCCTCGCGCTACGGCGATCGTCTCGCCGCGCTACCCAAGCGCGCCGGCCTACTCGTCGCACCGGCGTGGCGGCGGGTGGTGAAAGCGCAGCCGCGAGCAATCACGGAGGCCGAACAGTCCGACGGCCACGCGCTCGAGGGCGAGGTCGACGTCCACGCCTTCGCCCCCGCCGATCTGCGCAGCCTGCTGCGCGAGACGGGCTTCGAGGACCGCCGCGTAGGCGGCGAGGAGCTGCTCGCCAACGCCTGGGGCTGGGGCCTGCGCACGGTCGAGTCGAGCGCCGAGCCCGAATCGATCTCCTGGGGTTGGCGACGCTTCGCCTTTCGCAGCTACATGGCCCTGCAGAAGCTCGACAGCAGCCTGCTCGAGCCCTACCTGCCGGCCGAGCTCTTCTACAACCTGCTCGTCTCCGCCCGCAAGCCGGCCTAAAAAGGCCGGGCCCCCTCAGCGCTTTTTCGGCTCGCGCCGGGCGCGGAAGAGCTTGACGCCGCTGTCGATGCCCTTGAGTTTGCGCTCGCCGGCGAACGAGTAGGAGAAACCGTCGCCCGCGGCCTCCTTTGCGGTTGCGTCGACCAACACGCTGCCCGGGCGGGCGACGGCGGTGAGGCGACTGGCGAGGTTGACGGCGCGGCCGTAGTAGTCGCCCGACTGGGCCAGGGTCGGGCCGACCGCAAGGCCGGCGCGCAGGAAGGGAAAGTCCTCCCCCTCTCCCTCCGCCACCTCGATCAGCTCCAGCGCTGCGTTCAGCAGGGGCTCGACCTCCCTGGAGACGAGCATCGCTGCGTCACCGATCATCTTCACCAGCCGCACCGGCGGCTCGGCCACGATCGCCGCCATTTCCTCGAAGCGCCCGGCCACCGAGCCGAGCTCCTCGGGGGCGATCTCCTCGCCGAGGCGGGTGAACTCGACCAGGTCGGCGAAGCAGACGGCTCGATCGACCGAGCCGCGGATCTCGCCCGAGGCGAGGTCGGCGGCGCCGATCACGTCGCGGCGAATCTGCTCGAGCGTGTGCGCCCGCAGGGCGTAGAGCAGAGTCGGTTCAAAGACCGGCAGCATGTTCTCGGCCGCGTCGGCGAAGCGCAGGGCCAGGTCTCGCTCGGTGTCGCCCGGCTGCATCAGGGTGCGGATCATCAGCTCGCGGTTCCCCTCGGCGATCCGCGCCGTCGCCATGCCGATCGTGCGCGCCACCTGCAGGATTCCGTCCTCCGGCAGGCCGGCGTCGTAAAAGGCCTTGGTCTGCCGCGCCGCCGCCAGGTCGGCGTCGGTGAGGATGCGCTCATCCGGGTCCGGGTAGGGCAGCCCGAGCGCAGCGGAGGCGCGCTGCAGGAGATCGAGATCGGCGTCGGCGAGCTCGGCGATTTCGCGTGGTGAGTAGCGCGGCCCGTCGCCGGCGATGCTGCGCTCGACCGGCAGCAGGGTCAAGCGCCCGGCGGCCACCGCGTCGTGCAATTCCCCCAGCGTCACCCCTTCTGAGGCCAGCTGTTCGAGCAGCGCCAGCCGGTCGCTGCAGGCGTCACCTTCCAGTCCGTCGAGCAGCCCCTCAGCCTCGAAGTCGATCATGCGACCGCCACGCTACCGCCACGGCGGGGGTCGCCGCCACCACTCAGCCTGCCGCTACCGCGCTCGCGGGCGACGGCCTGGGTGCCGCCGAAGAAGAGGTTGATCTCCGGCCGACGCAGGACGGGGGTCCCGCGCGCCTCGATTCGCGCCAGCGCCTCCTCATCGATCCCGGGCTCAGCCTGGACGACGCCGTCCTCGAAGTGCAGCCGCGGCGCCCGCACCGCCTCGTCGGCCCCCATGCCCTGCTCGACCGCCCGCACGATCGTCTGCAGGATCGCTGAGCGGATCCGGTTCGAGCCGGCGCTGCCAAGTCCGAGCTCGATCTCGCCGTCGCGCAGGACGACGGTCGGCGCCATCATCGAGGTCACCCGCCGCCCCGGCGGAATCGAGTGGAAGCCGTGCGGGTTGAGGTCCTCCTCGCCGAGCATGTTGTTGAGGATCACGCCGGTGCCGGGAACGAGCACGCCGGAGCCCGAGCCGTTGGAGCAGGTGACGTTGGCGCACATGCCGTTGCGATCGAGCGCAGAGATGTGAGTGGTTGAGCCGAGCAGGTCGCCGCGGGCCGCGTTAGCCGCTTCCATCGCCGCGACCAGTCGCTCGGGCCCGCTGCTCTCACCCGCCTGCTCGAGCAGGCCGAGGCAGTAGGCGATCAGGGTTCCGCCCGAGGAAGGCGGCGGGTTGGTCAGCACCTCGGTGCCGCGGAAGCCGGCCCGGATCGGCTCGCGCTCGATCACCTCGTAAGCGGCGAAATCGGCTTCGCCGAGCGTGCCACCGCGCTCGATCACGTAGGCGCTCAGCGCCTTGGCGATCTCGCCACTGCAGAAGGGCTCCGCCCCTTCGGCCCCAAAGCGCTCCAGCGCCTCGGCCAGCGCCGCGAAGCGAAAGAGCTCGCCCTGGCGCAGGGTGCGCCCGTCAGGCGCATACAGCTCGCGCGTGCCCGGTAGGCGAGCATGGATCGGTTCGAGGATGTCGAGGATGTAGGCCTGCTCGGGATTGACCGGCGCCCCCTCCCGCGCCAGGCCGATGCCGGGCTTGACCAGCTCGGCGAGTGGCATCGTGCCAAAGCGCCGCAGCGCCTGCTCGAGTCCGGCGGCCGTTCCCGGGACCCCACAGGAGACCGGGCCGACGTAGAACGTCTGCACTGTCTCGACGTCGAAATGAACCTGCACCGGAACCAACTCGGCAGCGCGCTCAACCCCGCCGCGGCCCGGAGCGGCGACGAAGAAGTCGAGCAGCGCCGTCTCGCCGCGGTCGTGAACCATCATGAAGCCGCCGGCGCCGAAGCCGGTCAGCGGGCTCTCGACCGCGAAGGAAGCCAGCACAGCGCAAACAGCCGCGTCAACCGCGTTGCCACCTTCGCGCAGAACCTGCGCCCCCGCCTCGGCGGAGAGTGGATGACCAGCAGCAACAACCCCTCCGCTCATGCGGAGCCCCGCTTTACCCGGGCAGGAACTCTGGGACGTCGATGCCGCCGAGATCGCCGCTGCGCTCGCTCCGGCCGGAGCGAGGCGCGTCTTTGGTGCGGCGGATCATTGGCTCGGCGACCCGCCGCTGCGGGGCCGGACGACCATCGAAGCGAGTCGCGACGACGGTCACCCAGACCTGGTCGTTGAGCTCCTCGTCAACGTTTGCGCCGAAGATGATGTTGGCGTCGGGGTGGGCCGCTTCGCCGACCAGTTTGGCCGCCTCGCTGACCTCGACGAGCGAGAGGTCGGCTCCGCCGGTGATCGAGAGCAGGATCGCCCGCGCTCCCTCCATCGAGGTCTCCAGCAGGGGCGAGGAGATTGCTTTTTCGGCAGCCAGGATCGCTCGCTCATTGCCGTGGCCCATGCCAATGCCGAGCAGCGCCCGGCCGGCCTCCGACATGATCGTGCGCACGTCGGCGAAGTCGAGGTTGATCACGGCGGGAAGCGTGACCAGATCGGAGATGCCCTGCACGCCCTGGCGCAGCACGTCATCGGCGACCTGGAAGGCCTCCACCATCGAGGTCTGCTGGTCGAGCACCTCGAGCAGGCGGTCGTTGGGGACGACGATCAACGTGTCGACCTCGGCCGCCAGTTCCTCGATGCCTTTCTGGGCCTGGCCGCCGCGGCGACTGCCCTCGAAGCTGAACGGCTTGGTGACGATGCCGACGGTCAGCGCGCCGACCTCGCGAGCGAGGCGGGCGATTACCGGAGCGGCGCCGGTACCCGTGCCACCGCCGGCACCGGCGGCGACGAAGACCATGTCCGAGCCCTTGAGCAGACGCTTGATCTTGTCCTGTTCCTCGAAGGCGGAGCGGTGCCCAAGCTCGGGATCGGCGCCGGCGCCAAGACCGCGCGTCGCTTCTTCACCGATGTGGACGGTGACGTCGGCCATGCAGAGCTGCAGCGACTGAAGATCGGTATTGACGGCCATGAACTCGACGCCCGGAATCCGCGCCTCGACCATGCGATTGACAGCATTGACGCCGCCGCCGCCTACACCCACAACCCGAATCACAGGCTGGTGCGGCTCCCCACTCCCCGGCGGCTCGTACTCCGGCTCCTCTCGCCCATAACGGGGAGATTCCACGATTGGCTCAATCTCCCGCCGCGCATAAGCCGGCTCCTCGGAGAACACACGCTTGAGCCGCTCGGGAGGGGTTTCCGAGTGCTCTTCGGGGGAGGAACTTTCAGGCTCCTGGTCATAGGGCCCAGACGCATCTCCGGCGGGTGGCGCTGTAGGGGGTACCGCCCCCGAGGACGCTTTAGCGACCACAGGGGGTGGTGGGTCCCCTGCGGCGACAGGACCCGCGGCCGAGGCCTCTGATCCCTCGTCGTCAGTCTTCGGTCCCTCGGCGTCAGTCGACCGGAACAGATCCGACAGAGGTCCTTCACGCATGCTTGCCCGCTTATTGCGCCGACTCATGTGCCAGAACCTCCTTCGCCAGATCTCGGTAGTAGCCCGCAGCGTTGCTCTGCGGATCGTACTTGAGCACACTCGCACCCTTTACGGGAGCCTCGGCGAACTTGATCGCCTTGCGAATGCGTGATTTGAAGACGAGCTCGCCGAAGTTCTCCTCGAGGATCTCGACCGCCTCCTTGGCGTGGACGGTACGGGTGTCGAGCATCGTCGGCAGGATGCCCTCGATACGGACGTCCGGGTTGAGGTTCTCCTGGATCATCTTCAGGGTGTTCTGCAACTGGACCAGCCCGCGCATCGAGAGGTACTCACACTGCACGGGAACGATCACCTTGTTGGCAGCGGTAAGCGCGTTGATCGTCAGCAGCCCGAGGCTGGGCGGCGTGTCAATGCAGACGTAGTCGTAGTCGGCCCAGACTTCCTTAAGTGACTTCTCGAGCGAGCGCTCGCGGCCGATCTTGGTGCTCATCGCGATCTCGGCGCCGGCGAGGTCGATCGAGGCGACGGCGATGTCGATCTCGCGGTGCTGGATGATCTCGGCCATCGGCATGTCGTGGACGAGCACGTCGTAGAGGCTCTTCTCGACCTTGTCCGGATCGATCCCCTGACTCATCGTCAGGTTCCCCTGCGGGTCCAGGTCCACACAAAGCACCCGGTACCCCGACTCGGCAAAAGCCACGGCAAGATTCAGCGTCGTCGTCGTCTTGGCGACTCCACCCTTCTGATTCGCAAAGGCGATCACATCGGCGTGCTTGACCGGCGCCTCGGGCTCGGCAACTGCCACCGCAGGCTCGTGCCGGCTCGGCGCAAGCAAGTCCCGCGGCATGAACCTCTCCGGCTCCGGCTCAGACTTCACGGCCACCGATGCGGACGGTCCCTCAGAAGCTTCAACCTCGGACGCCTCTCCCGCGGGTGGCGTCGCAGGGGGGACCGCCCCCGAGGACGCTTTAGCGACCGGAGGGGGTGGTGGGTCCCCTGCGGCGACAGGACCCGTGGCCGAGCGCTCTGAAGTTTCTTCGTCCTGCCTCTCGGGCACTAGCTCTTCCATCTCCTCGAGCTCCTCGACGATCGGATGCGGCGCCTCCTCCTCGATGACAGGAGCAGACTTGAACTTGTTCTTGCGGCTAAGGAATCCCATTGCGCGGGTATTCGCATAGGCACCCGCTTTTCCTGCCGCCCTATGAAATTGCTAGGAATCACCCGGTAACCGATCTCCTCGACAAGCGACTGGTCTTCGTCACCGGCAAGGGTGGCGTTGGCAAGACCACGGTCGCGGTGGCGCTGGGACTGCGCGCCGCCGCGGAAGGCAAGCGGACGATCGTCTGCGAGGTCTCCTCTCAGGAGAACGCCTCGCGGATGTTCGCCCGTACTGAGGTCGGCTTCCACGAGGTCGAGATGGAGGAGAACCTCTGGTCGATCTCGATCGACCCCGACGAGTCGATGCGCGAGTACGTGCTGCTGCAGCTGAAGGTGCGGGCGATGCGCGACATGCTCTTCCGCAGCCGCATCTTCAACTACCTCGCGGCCGCTACGCCGGGCCTCAAGGAGCTGGTCACGATCGGCAAGATCTGGGAGCTGGCTCAGCCTGACCGCAAGGTCAAGAGCGGGAGCAAGTACGACCTGGTGATCGTCGACGCGCCCGCTACCGGCCACGGCATCGGCTTTCTGCAGACGCCGCGCACCTTCGCCGCGATCGCCCGGGTCGGGCCGATCCACTCGCAGGCACAGCAGCTCGACCGCCTGATCACCGACCAGGAGCACACCGGGGTGGCAATCGTCGCCCTGCCGGAGGAGATGCCGGTCAACGAGTCCGCCACGCTCGAGCGCGACCTGCTCGACGACGTCGGCGTCGCCGTCGACCGCGTCTACATGAACGGCATCTACCCCGAGCGCTTCAGTAACGAGGAGGCCGAGCAGCTGGCCGGCCTTGCCGCCGAGAGCGACGAGGGCCTGCGGGCGGCAGCGCGGGCGGGCCTCTCAGAGCACAACCGGGCCCGCTCCCAGCGCGCCCAGCTGGCCCGCCTGCGGCGGCGAGTCGAGGCACCGGTCAAGACCCTGCCCTTCCTCTTCGAGCCCGACCTCGGCATCGAGGGCGCGCGGCAACTGGCAAGGAGGGTGGGCTGATGCCGGCGGTCGGCGACATCCTCGACGGCAAGGACATCTGCATCTGCGCCGGCTCCGGCGGCGTCGGCAAGACGACGACCTCGGCGGCGATCGCGACCGGGATGGCGGCGCGTGGGCTCAAGGTCTGCGTGCTGACGATCGACCCGGCCAAGCGGCTCGCCGACTCACTTGGCCTGAAGGAGCTCGGCAACGAGGCCAGGCAGGTCGATCCGGCGCTATTCGAGCAACAGGGGGTCGAGATCAAGGGCGAGCTCTGGGCGATGATGCTCGACGCCAAGGCGACCTTCGACGAGCTGGTCGCCCGCCAGGCGCCAGACGAGGAGGCGCGCGATCGCGTCCTCAACAACCGCATCTACCAGCAGATCTCCAGCGCTCTCGCCGGCTCGCAGGAGTACATGGCGATGGAGAAGCTCTTCGAGCTGCACAGCGAAGGACGCTTCGACCTACTCGTCCTCGACACGCCCCCCAGTCGCAACGCGCTCGACTTCCTCGACGCGCCGAAACGGCTGACCCAGTTCATCGAAGGTCGCTCGCTGCGGGTCTTCATGAAGCCGACCGGGCTCGCCGCCAAGGTCGCCGGGCGCGGCGCCTCGGTGGCGCTCTCGGTCTTCAAGCGCATCGTCGGCTTCGACCTGCTGGCCGACCTGGCCGAGTTCTTCAACGCCTTCAGCGGCATGGTCGACGGCTTCCAGGCCCGGGCCAAGCGGGTCAACAGCCTGCTCGGCGATCCCCACACCTGCTTCCTCGTCGTCTGCGGCCCCCAGGGCGAGCCGGTCGACGAGGCGGTCTACTTCCACCGCAAACTGGTCGAGGCGAAACTGCCCTTCGGCGGCGTGATCGTCAACAAGGTCCACTACCCGGCCGAGCAGCTGCGCAGCGAAGATGGGGACCTGGAGACCTCACTGGTCGACAAGCTCGGCGACGAGGAGCTGGCAAAGCGCGTTGCCGACAACTTCGCCGATTACCAGGCGCTGGCCGAGCGCGACGCCCGCAACATCGAGCGGCTGGCCAAAGAGCTGCGCGCCCAGGGCGTGATCCGCGTGCCCTATCTCGACGAGGACGTGCACGACCTCGCCGGGCTGGCCGAGATCAACCGCTACCTGTTCGCCACATCCGAGGAGCGGATTCAACTGGCCGCAGGCCACGTGGTCTGACCAAGCAGATCAAGGACGCAGGGAGCGTGGCGTGCTCCGCACGCGAGCGACCGAGGACGCCGATATGCGCCGGTCAGCCCGCGTGGTGGTAATGGTCGTACTTGAGCTCGCGAACCTCCCAGTCGGCGTCATCGGGCACCGGGAAGAGGTGGCGGACGCGCGGGGTATCGATCCGCTCGCGGTGCTGGACGTCACCCTCGATCGCGGGGAAGTCGAGGGTGCTGTGCTCGGGGGCGTCGACCTCCTCGAGCCAAGGCGTGGCGATGATGCGAATCTCTCCCTCGTCCGGAATCGGCTCGAGGATGCGTGTCTCCTGGTTCATGTCGTACTCCTCCTCTGGCGGCTCGAAATTCTGGGCGACGGGCTCCTCGACCCGCGGCAATTCCCGCGAGACCGCGATTTCCTCAGCCGCGGGGATCTCGTCGGGGACGACGATCTCCGCCGGCTCGGCGATTTCTTCCGCCACGGCAATCTCGGTATCTCCGGCGCCGAGGCCGCTGGCGATCAGGGTCTCATCAGCAGCAGTGTTGAGGTCGGAGCTGAGCTCACCGAGGGCGGTTTCGCGCAGGATGCGGCGCACCCCTTCCTCGATCCAGCCGGCGATCGCCAGGCCGGGGGTCGAAGGCGTTCCGTTCATCAGCGCGCGCTCCAACTCGAGCGCGCTCTCGATCCGCTCGCGGGCCTCGATCCGGTCAAAGCTCTCATCGGCGATCAGGGCGGAGGCGCGCATCGGCAGCGAGGCGCCGACCGGGCCGTGGCCGTCGAGCACGGCGCGCAGCGCCAGCAGGTGATCGCTGAGGCCCTCGAGCGCGGAGTCGCGGCCGCAGCCAAGCTCGAAGCGATCGACCGCCCAGGCGAGTGCGCCGTCGGGGTCGGGGCGTGCCTCCAGGGTGGCGGCGAACTCGGCCAGCTGGATCGCCTCTTCCTCGCTGAGCTCGTATGAGCCCGGGCGGGTGGCGGGCGTACCGGTGGCGATGCGGGCCCAGCGGTCTTCGCCGGTGGGGGCGAAGGCGTAGGGCCCAAGACCGACGCTGCCGGTCTTGAAGAGGTGCATGACGCTGATCAACTCGCCGAGTTGGCCGAGAGCAGCGGCGGCGCTGTCGGTGCCCTCGCCCTGCTCGGCGACGGCGAGGAACTGGGGCTGCCAGGCAGCGCGACCCATGCCCTCGCTGCGCATTGCCTCGATTGGCGCCTCGATCGAGTCGGCGCGAACGATCTGCAGTCCGTGCGCGAGCTGCAGGCGCGGCAGCGGCATCCGCAGCCCGACCAGGGGCGCGATCAGCACGTCGGCCTCCTCGGCACCGCGGGTCTCGGCCTCGAGCACGGCGAGCGCGTTACGCAGGCGCTCGTGATCAAGGGAAAGTTCGGTGCAGCCGTCCCAGAGCGAGGCGAGGAAGACGGTGAGCATCTGGGCCGCGCGCTCGCCGGGGTCGCCGGGGACCTGCTCGCCGCGGGCCTCCAGGTAAGCAGTGGCGATGCCGGCGGCGGCGACCGTGTCGCGGGCCGCAGCGAAGCCATCGAGCTGGCGCAGCTCGCCTTCGCGTTCGCGCACGTAGAGAGACGTCAGTGGCCGGTAGCTATAGAAGAGCGAGTCATCGCCGCTCTCGGCATCGACGTCATAGGGGATCTGGTCGCCACCGGCGACCAGGGCGCTGAGCTTTATCGCCGCCTCGGAGGCAAGGCGGGTCAGCGACTCGTTGAGCAGGCGATCGCGCACGGCCCTCGCTTCCCCCCCGTGCCTGGCGCTCCTGCGCCTGCACGGACGCTTGCAAGACGTAACTAGACGGCGGCTGGGGCCGGCTCAGCTTCGGCCGCGTCTTCGAAAAGCCAGCGAGTGCCGTAGCGGCGCATATCCTCGACCAGGGGCACCAGGGCCTCGCCCTTCTCGGTCAGCGCGTACTCGACCCGGGGCGGAACCTCGGGGAAGGTGTGGCGCTCGACGATCCCCTCCTCTTCCAACGCCCGCAGGCGCAGAGACAGCGTGCGCGGGCTAATCCCCTCCAACGAACGCTCCAGCTCGCAAAAGCGACTAGACCCTTCGGCCAGGTCACGAATGACGAGGAGGGTCCACTTGCCACAGACCACTTGGGCCGTGCGGCAGACGGGACATTGGGAGTTGGAAGCGGCACTCATGATCAAAACGAGGCGGTTTGTGGCGATTGCCTCGCTTCAGCAAGTGTAGCGACATAGCTTCACTTACTGAAGTTTTGGCCGATCCGCGCTGCAAGGCCGTCTCCGCAGGTCGCACCGTTAAAGCGAAGCCTCCGTGCAACCGATGGACCCTGCATGACGCCACCCGGGCGCAAGCCGCTGCATGGCGAAGACGGATTCATCCTGATCGAGATCCTCGTCAGCGCACTCGTCGTCGCCATCGTTGCGGCGGCGGTCTTCAACCTGCTGCAGGCAAACGCGCGCTCGGCCGGAACGGATCGGCAGCGCTCGGAGGCATTCGCGCTGGCCCAGGAAGACCAGGCGCGGCTGCGAACGCTGCGCATCTCTGAACTCAGCCGCATACCGACAACCCCGAGAGAAATCACTCTCAACGGAACGGTCTTCTTCGTTCGCTCCACCGGGGCTTTTGTCAACGACAAAACCGCGACGTCGTCCTGCTCACCTGAATCGAACTCCGCGGACTACGTCCGGATCGGCTCCGAAGTCACCTGGAAAGTCATGAACGGCCGTACGCCCGTGGTAATCCAGAGCATCGTCGCCCCCTCCAACGGCTCGCTCGACCCCAGCCACGGCACGCTGACCTTCTCCGTCCTCAACTCGCTGGAGAAACCGATCCCCGGCGTGATCCTCACCGGCGCCGGTCCCACTAGCTTTGGCGGCACGACAGATGAAGCGGGCTGTGCGACGTTCCCCGACCTGGCCGCCGGCAGCTACACGGTCACGCCCTCGGGCGCCGTGACAGGGATGGTCGACAAGGACGGCAACGCGCCTTCCGCGGTGCCGGCCGGCGTCACGGCGGAAGTCACAACTCCCAAGGAACTCCACTACGACCTGCCGGGGAAAATCAAAAAAGTCACCTTCCAGACCAAGTCGTCTCCAACCGGATCGCTGATTACCTCCAGCTCCGACTCGGTCATCCTCGCGAACATCGGGATGAAAGAACCGAAAATATTCGGGACGCCGGGTGGCGGGAGGAAAGTATCGATTGAAGCCTCGGGCCTCTACCCCTTCAAAGAACCGGATGGGTTGTACGGCGGATTCTGTGGGCTCAATAACCCCAACCCCACCGGCGAAACCAGCGCACCGGGAGCTGCGGGAGTGAGCAGCGTGACCATCCCCCGAAACGGCACTGTCGAAGAAGCGAAAGTCGTGCTGCCGGCCCTCTATCTGAACGTCTGGAAAGGGACCTCCTCGAAACCGGAAACCGCGGTCAGCAAACCCCACGTGATCGTCGCCGACACAAAATGTAAATACAACAACAAAACGATCAAACGAACATTGGAAACTGAAGTCAACGGGCACCTTGTCGACCCAGGTCTACCCTGGAGCACTTACGAAGTCTGCGCTGACAACGGCAGCCGCTCCAAAACCGCGACCGTCAGCGTCGAAGATCTCAACGTCGGCACCACTCTGAATCTGTACCTGTCGGGTGGTTCGTCAACCCTCTGCTCATGATCACGGCCCCGGATCTCAGAGACGAGCGCGGAACGACCCTGATGGAGCTCACGGTAGGTCTCGCCGCCGGCGCGGTGATCTTCCTCGCCCTCACCTCTTTGATCATCGGCTCAATACATGGCACCGCACGGGTCAGCGCCCGCATCGACGCGACCCAGCGTGCGCGCACCACCCTCACCCGGCTGGTCGAAGAACTTCATTCCGCCTGTGTCGCACCCCAGGTGGTGCCGATCCAGGAAGGGAGTACCGGAACGCTGCTCAGCTTCATCCACCAGACCGGCCAGGGCGTCGCCCCGGTCCCGATTCGCAGCAAAGTCAGCCTCGTTGGAAGCACCCTGATGCAGGAAGACTTCCAGTCATCGGGCGGATCGGCCCCTAAATGGAAATTCCAGGAAAAACCGTTCTTGACAAAGCAGTTGATGACCAACATCGCGCCCACCGCGTCAAGCACCACGATCTTCAAATATTACGGCTATTCCGAAGGCAAACTGGCAGAAATCTCCACCGCCTCCCCTTTCAGCGAAGAAACTGCCTCGCGAGTGGTGCAGGTGAACATCGCCTTTACGGCCAGCCCACTGACGACGCCGGTCAGGGACCTGAAAGCGCCGGTATCGGTAAGTGACAGCGCCCAGTTCCGCCTCACGCCCGCCTCTTACAACAAAGAACTAGCGAGCCCCCCATGCCAGTGAGAAGAAGCGGCGGCGAGGCAGGCTTCACGATGATCATGACCGTGCTCGGCACGTCCTTCGTGCTGCTGCTGGTAACGGTCGCCGTAGCGGCGGTCCGCGGCGACCTGCATTCCTCCCAGCACGATCTCGATCGCAAGCAAGCCTACGAAGCGGCTAGAACCGGCATCGAAGACTACTCATTCCACCTCAGCAAGGACACGGGCTACTGGGCGAAATGCACCAACGTCGCGAAACCCAATGCCGTCAATCAGGTCACCACTCCCGCCAACGAACGACGGGAACGATTCGTACCAGGATCTACGGTCGAGAAATACATGATCGAACTGATCCCGGCCGAAGGCTTTAAAGAATGCAACCCCAACGCCCCCACCGAAAGCATGATCGAGCACGGTTCGGAAAGGCAGGGCACCTTCCGGATTCGCTCGACCGGCTATGCCGGCACGGCGAACGTATCTATCACCGCTACTTTCAAGAGCGCGAGCTTCCTCGACTTCGTCTACTTCACCGAGCTCGAGACCCTGGACCCGGTCACATATGGGTTCCCCAACCCTTCGACGGAACTCACCGCGGTCAAAAAACAGTGCGAACTCACCTATGAAGCCGGGCGAAACAAAGCTCCGTATCTCATCATTGAAACTGAAGTCGAAAATAAATTCTCGCATAAAATGGAAAAAAAAGTCGAAGAAAAGAACTGCGTGAAAATCCAGTTCGCACCAACCGACTCCCTCAACGGTCCCGTGCATACGAACGACACGATGGCGATCTGCGGGAAACCAACCTTTGGACGTAAACCGTCCGACATGATCGAAGTAAGCGCAAAATTCCCAGGCTGGTACGAAAACTGCACCGGCACGCCGAATTTCAAAGGCACTTACATCACCGGTTCCGCCCCACTCGAACCACCTGAAACAGACGTGAAACTGGCGGAAATCGCCCTTCCTCAGTTCCACTTCGAAGGACAGGTGAAGATCTGCTTGGAAGGTTCCAAACTGATAGTCGGAAAAGGTGCAACCTGCAAAGAAAATGTCCAGTACGAAGGGGCATACCCTTCCAATGGGGTCATCTACGTTGCCAATAGCACCACCGAAACGTGCCTGCCGACTTACTCGCCGTTCACGGTCACCTACCCGACGAGCTCACCCTGCGGAAATGCCTACGTCCACGGAACCTACTCAGGTCAGCTGACAATCGCCACCCAGAACGACCTCGTTATCGACGGCTCCATTTGCTGGACCGGGGCGACCAAATGCTCTGAATTCACAAGCGGCAACGAAATGCTCGGCCTGATCGCTAACAACTTTGTCCGGATCTACCACGATTACCCAAGCGAGGTGATCAACCCGACCACCTACAACGCCGAATGCGGCAAATTGGAAGGTAAAACCGAGGGGATGATCAAAAACATCGTGATCGATGCCGCGGCGCTCTCGATCAATCACTCGGTGATCGTCGATCACTACAACTGCGGTAGCGAACTGGGGACGATTCGCATCAACGGGGCGATCGCGCAGCGATTCCGCGGCCCGGTGGGCGTCGAAGGAATCGGATACATCAAGAGCTACAACTACGACGATCGGCTCAAGTACCAGGAGCCACCCAGCTTCATCGAGCCGGAAAAACTGCCCTGGCTGATCGGCCGCGAGACGATCGGTTGACCGACTGAGCTTTTCCTAGTTTTGAGTAGGTCCAAGGCAAAGGTTTCGCGGGCGATTGGTCGATTCAGAACCTAGCGGACGCTTCTACATGCCCTCGCCCCCCTTTTCAATGATTCCCACCCTGAAGAAGACTCGGAAGGATTCAGTCGTCGGCCTCGAGATCGAGACCGGAAGTATTGGCGCTGTCGAAGCCGAGGTCAACGGCAAGACCAGAGTCAAGGCCGCTGCAACCTGCCCCATCTCCCCCGGAGCCTTCCACGACGGCGAGGTGACGGACCCCGCTTCCGTTGCCAGCGCTCTCAAGGAGCTCTTCTCCGCGAACAAGCTGTCGCGCAAGGTTCGCCTCGGCATCGCCAATCAGCGCGTCGTAGTCAGAACACTTCGCCTACCGGCGATCGAGAACCCGGAGGAGCTCGCAGCCGCGGTGCGCTTCGCCGCCCAAGAGCAGATCGCGATGCCACTCGACCAGGCGGTGATGGATCACCGCGTCGTTGGTGGTGTCGGCGCCATCGACGGAGCCGCCCCACAGGTGGACGTGATGGTCGTCGCGGCAAGGCGCGACATGATTGCTGCCTCGCTCAAGCCCCTGCGCGACGCAGGCCTGGAACCAGTAGGCGTCGACCTCTCGGCCTTCGGCATGATCCGCGCGCTGGGAGAGGAGAACGGGGACGCGGACGACGCGCAGGCGGGAGCGTCGGCCACGCTCTACTGCAGCGTCAGCGACGTCACCAACCTGGCCGTGGCGAAGGAGCGCACCTGTCTCTTCACGCGCGTGGCGCCAGCCGGCCTCGAGGACACGGTCGCGAGCCTGGCTTCGGTGACGGGGCTGCCGCCCGAGCATGCTCGAATGTGGCTCGACCACGTTGGGCTGGGACGCCCGCTGGGAGAGATCGAGGGCGACCCGGACACCGTGGCAAGAACACGCGCCGCGATGGAGCAGGGCGCCGCCGCCCTTGTCGACGAGCTTCGCCTCTCGCTTGATTTCTACGGGGCACAGGAGGCAGCGGTACCGGTCCAGCGAATTATTCTCTGCGGCCCGGGGAGCGCCATACCGGGTCTCGCCGATCACATGATCCCGGCTCTCGGCTTGCCGATCGAGATTGGACGACCCGCAGCGCTCGAGGGTCTTGACGCGACCAACGCCGCACGACTCACCCTGCCCCTCGGCCTCGCCTTGGAGCAATAGCCGTGCGTCCGGTCAATCTGATCCCGCCCGAGGAACGCGCTGGCGCAAGGAAGCCCATGCGTGGTGGGCCCCTTGCCTACATCATCGTGGGGGCTTTGGCTGCAGCCGTGATCGGAGTCGCGGCCCTCGCTGTCACGAGCAACCAGATTTCCGACAGCAAGGCCGAAATCGCCACTCTCGAAGAAGAACGGACCAGCGTGGAAGCCCGCGCTCAAGCGCTCGATGCCTACACCCAATTCCACTCGGTGCAGGAACAACGCACGGCCACGATCGCAAGCCTCGCCGACAGTCGCTTCGACTGGCAGCGCGTCATGCACGAACTCTCTTTGATCCTGCCCAGCAACGTCTGGCTCACCACCCTCTCGGGAACCGTCCGGCCGGGAGTCGCCATCAATGGTGGTTCCAGCTCGAGCCTGCGAGGCGCGATCCCGGGGCCCGCGCTCGAACTGAATGGCTGCGCCAGTAGCCAGGATGCGGTTGCAGGTTTCATCCAGGCGCTCAAAGAGATCGACGGGGTCACGCGAGTCGGGGTGCAGTCTTCAACGCTGGGCGCAGGAGGCAGTGGCGAATCGGCAGGCGGCTCGTCAAGCTGCCAGACGCGCAATTTCATCGCTCAGTTCCAGATAGTTGCCGCCTTCGACGCCGCCCCGGTCTCGAGCGAAACCGGGGAATCGAGCGAAGCCGTCCCCGCTCCGACCGAAACGGTCCCGGCCTCGAGCGAAGAAACGGCGGGCGGCTGAGATGAAGTCCCCTAACCGCCTCGTGATCTCGATACTGATCGTCGCCGCGCTGGCTATTGGTTTCTGGATGCTGGCGCTCGGTCCCAAGCGGGGTGAAGCAGAAGAACTCGAAGGCCAGGTCGAACAGCAGCGCCTGTCGCTGGCGGAAGCGCGGAGCAAGGCTACGGAAGCCGTCGCCGCTCGACAGCGGTTCCCGGCCGACTACCGCCAGCTTGTCACCCTGGGACAAGCGGTTCCCGCCAATGACGAAACCGCCTCGCTACTGGTCGAGTTGGACCACATAGCGAATAAGACCAAGGTGACGTTCAACAGCATTCAGCTGGCGAGTACGGGCGAAGCTGCCGCAACGCCGGCGCCGACCGTCCCGACGACCCCGACCGCACCCACAACCGAATCGGCCCCAGGAGCCGTGCCGGCAGCAACAACGGTGCCACCAACCGAGGCGGCTGCGGCAATCACCCCCCTCGGCGCCTCTGTTGGCCCCGCTGGTCTCTCCGTGATGCCGTACACGCTCGACTTCAGCGGCAACTTCTTCCAGATCGCCAACTTCATCAAAGAAATCGACTCGCTGGTGCACACCGGTTCGGGCAAAGTGGCCGTGGATGGTCGCCTCGTGACGCTGGATGGCTTCGCCCTGACAGCCGCCGCCGAAGATGGCTTCCCAAAGCTCAGCGCCAATTTTGCGGTGACCACTTACCTGACCCCTCCCAGCCAGGGCCTGACCGCCGGCGCTACCGCTATCGCCCCCGGTGCCCCGATCACAACCGCTGCGGGCGCAAGCAGCGCAGCCACTGAATCGACCGCCGCACCCGCTGCTGAATCGTCCGAAACGGTGGCGACCCGATGAACATGTTCAAAAAAGGCCCAGAGCTGAAACTCCCGGACTTCAAGGTTCCGGACTTCGCCCTGGACATCTACTACGACCTGCGCGAGCGGCACCTGCTGCCGCTGGTGGCAATCCTCCTTGTCGCGCTCGTCGCGCTGCCGATCGTGCTCAGTCAAGGTTCCTCCAGCGCCGATTCGGGCGAATCGGGAAGCGCCGCAATAGCCACGCCCAGCACGGTGCAGACCTCCAAGCTCGTCGTCGCCAAAGCAGCCCCCGGCCTTCGCGAATACAAACGTCGGCTCGCCAATCGCCACGCCCAGGACCCCTTCATCCAGCAATACGCGAGCCCAGAAGGCGGAGAAGGCGCAACCGGTTCCGCCGAAATCCCCTCGGGAGGCGGCGAAGAATCCTCGACTCCCGTCGAATCGGCCGAATCCACCGAAACGGCGGAACCAACGCCGGCCCCCGAAGGCAACGGCGAACCGCCCGAAGGTGGGAACCTGCAGTACTACTCCTTCGCGATCGACACTCGTGTCGTGCCGGTGACGTCCGGCAAGGACAAACCAGAACCGAGCGTCCGCCACAACCTGCCCGAGATGACGATGCTGCCAAGTCGCAGCGTTCCAGCGCTGACCTTCATCGGGGTGACGAAGGATGAAAAAAGCGCGGTGATGCTGGTCTCGGACAAGGTGACGGGTCTCTTCGGCGATGGCACCTGTGTCGTCGGCTCGGAAGCCTGCCAGCTGATCGCTCTCGAACCCGGCATACCCGAGACCGTCGTCTACGGTGCCGACAGTCGCACCTACCGCATCGAGCTGCTCAAGCTTCGCTTGATCACCACCGACAAGCTCAACAAGGCTCCACTCGGCGGTTCGAAGAAGAAGAGCGGCGGATCCGAAGAATCTGAATCCGCCGGGTAGTACCTCAACCCAGGTAGAGATCGATCAGCTGGTCGCCGGCGAGCAGGCCGATCAGGCCGCCGAGGGCAAGGAAGGGACCGAACGGGATCGCCATCTTGCGGGCCCGCGCCCCATGGCGCACCATCAGCGCTAGACCGACGGCACTGCCAATCAGCAAGGCAGCAAGGATCGCGGGGGCAACCGCACGGCCGAGAAAGAGCCCCATCGTCGCCGCCAGCTTGACGTCGCCGAGCCCCATGCCGGCTGGATAGGCGAGGGCAACAAGGAAGAAGAGGCCGCCCGCGGACGCAGCGGCGATCAGGCGCTCGGGGACCCCCGCCAGGTCGGTTGGCACCGCAATCGCCAGACAGATCGCCGCACCGGCGATCAGCACCTTGTTGGGAATGATCCGCTGCTCGAGGTCGGTCAGCGTGACGACGGCGAGCACGGCAACGAAGACCAAGCCAATAGCCGCTTCAGCAGCATCGTCACGATAGACCAGCACCGTCGCCGCGAACAGCAGCCCAACGGCGAGCTCGGTGAGCGGATAGCGCACCGATATGCGCGTACCGCAGCAACGCGCCTTCCCTCGCAGTAGCAGCCAGGAGAACACGGGCACGTTGTCGTAGGCAGCGATCTGCGCCCCGCAGGCGGGGCACTCCGACCGTACAAAAACGATTGAAATGCCTCGCGGCACCCGATGGGCAACCGCGGTCGCGAAGCTGCCAACGGCCAGCCCGCCCAGGAACGCGATAACGACTATGCCGACCATTCAAGCCGGAGTTCTATCCAGGCTCGCGGCTGGCAATATCCGGCTGGGCTAGCACCCGTGCATTTGACGCCATTTGGGGCAGTGTCCAAAGCGTCGTCAAAGTTCTGCTCTGCCGCCCACGGAGTCAGGTGGAGAGATAGACGATCGCCCACGATCAACCCACGAAGCGCCTCCGGGTCTGCGTCGGCGAGTAGCCCGGAGATAATGACCGAGGACGCCAAGCCCGACGCGCCTCCTCCAGACCAAGCGGCCTACCTAGCGCTCGATCAACTCGACTTCAGCGAACTTGGGCTCGAACGCAAAGTCTGAAGTGCGCCATGAGGACGGCTACATCGACTCTAGTCGCAGATATTTGTTGCGACCTAGAGTAACTCTATAGAGCACCGTCAAAGGATTACCTGGCAGACAACGAAGGGAAGCGACTTCGCCCTCATTCAGCTTAACTACCAACTCGCGACTCCGGCACCAATCCACCTTCAAATACACCGCATGCTCGCCAGGGTCAACATCGATCTCGACCTGGCCACCACGATTCAATGTGCCGCGCAATTCGTCGTCGACCACTACGTTGTAGACACGACCCCGATCCCCCCAACCACTATTCAAGCGCTCAATTTTAATTTTCGCAGGCTGCATACATCGATCATATTCGACTAAGGATAAGGATAGACATAGGCATCAATAGCATTCAAAGGCAATCCTCAAGAAACAGTTTAATGCCCGGTGCAGACCAACTGCTGCGTAGCGCCTATGGTTATTCTTCGAGGACAACTTCGATCTCGACGGTGCCAGCGCATCCCGCTCCTCCACCAATCACGCCCCCGACGACTGCACCGGCTGGCCCTCCAATCGCCCCAATCGTACCCCCGGCAATTGCCCCAGCTGATCCGCCCGCGAGGCAGGTACTCCAGTGAGAGCCAGCAAAGTGATAGTAGCGTTCTAGAGAGTCGCCATATTCCTTCCAAAAGTCCTGCGCGTTGTTCTTGATCCAATTCCGACCCGGCTCCGTGAAATTCCAAGCACTTCCAGCAGCCGCGCCGATCGCATTTCCTACCTGTTCGGCTCCGCCACCGATATCTTCGGCCTCTTTGACAGGGCAGACATCGCCCAGCGGCGTAGATACGCAGGTTTCCCGCCCATTAAGGTCGTAATAGTTGAGTGGATTATTCAACACATAGAGGTACCGGTTCACTGACGCGCCAACCCCCATGCGCCCAGCGACAGGGTCTTCCGATGCAAAGACGCCAAGGTCCGAGTTGTAAGACCGAGCGCCCATCTGGATCAAGCCTGTTGTTGGGTCGGTCGGCCGCTCTTGTGAGCCGAGGAAGCCCATTTCGAGACTCGGGCCTGAGAGTTGGACTCCCCAGGGGTTATATGTCTGCCTAGATTCGACGGCACCCGATGGACCTGTGACCGTTGTTATGTCGCCATGAGCGTCTGCGAGCGGATAGCTCGTTGCTTCGCCGGAGCGCTGCTCGATCAGGCCATGGGCGCCCTGAACGTAGCTGGTGGTGGTTTCCCCTCCGCCATTGGCGATGTAGGTCGGCAGGTCGGTGAGATCACCGTAATGTACGACCTGGATGGAACCTCCGCCTTTGCGTTCACTCAATCGTTCCAAACCGTCGTAAGCGTAATTCGTCGTTTCGGTTGGACCTTCGGCCTTGGCCAGATGATCGAATAGATCCCATTCGTAAGAGTCTTTTTCGGAACCGTTTTCCTTTCTGATCATCCGGCCTGCACCGTCATAGTTGTAGGTCGTGCCGTCAGAGGCACTCGTGAGCTGATTCAGCGCGTTGTAGCTGTAGGTCGTGCCGCCAGCTTCGATGCGGTTACCTGCTTCGTCGTAGCCGTAGGCGGTCGCGCCTTCGCCGGACGGGTTGAATTCGGTTAGCTGGTTAAGCGCGTCATAGCTGTAAGTGGTTTCCTGTTCAAGCCGGGCATCCAGCTTGCTGGTCGCGTTGCCCGTCGCGTCATAGCCGTATCTGAGGGCTTCGACGATCATGCCGGGTTCTTCTTCCGAGGTCGTTTCGGAGAGCCTGCCAGCATCGTTATAGACGTTTGTCGTCGCGATGCCGTTCGGCCGTTTGACTGCGGTCAGATCGCCTTCCGGGTCATAGCCGAAGCTCAAAGCTTTGCCCTGTGGATCGGTCAGCGAGTTCAGCCGCCCGAGTTTGTCGTAGCCGTATTCGAGGGCGCCACGGCCATCGACTTGTTTGCTCAGCTCACCACGTGAGTTGTAAGCGCGGGTCAGCGACTGGCCGCGGCCATCGCTGATGGACGTGACAAGCCCGTCACCGTTGTAGCCGATTTCGATTTTGTGGCCTTCTGCATCGACTGCGCTGGTGCGCCGATCGGCGGCGTCATAGCCAAAGGAGCGCAGCGTTGATTTGCTCGCGCTGACTTCGGTCAGGCGGTTGGCGGCGTCATAGCCGTATTCGAGCGTTCCGGCTGCCGTAGTCTTGCTCAGCGGATTGCTTGCCGCGTCGTAGCTATAGGTCGTCGTCTTTTTAAGCGGCTGGGCCACTTCGGCGAGATGGCCGAGTTTGTCGTAGGCGTAGCTCGTCGTGTTGCCGCGTGGATCGGTGACCGAAGTGAGATCTCCGTTTGCGTCATAGCCGTATTTGGTCGTCGTGCTCAGCGGCTCGGCGGCTTCAGTCATCCGATCGAGTAGGTCATATTTGTAGGTGGTTTCGTATTCGCGGGGGTCGATCATGCTCGAACGATTGCCGCGAGCGTCGTAGCCAAAATGCCAGTCGCCACCTTCTGGCTGAACCACTTCGGTGAGCTGGTTGGCCGCGTTGTAGGCATAGGTCGTTTCCTTGCCCCGCCGGTTGACCACTTTGACCGGCTTGAGATTGCCGTTGTAGGTCGTTTTGATCTGCTGTTCGAGCGGGTCAATGTAGGCCGTGGGGCGCTCCATCGCGTTGCGTTCGATTTTCCAGACGTTTTCTCCTCGATCGGTAACCTGCGTTGGCAGGCCGTTAGCGTCGTAGGTGTATTTCGTTTTGTTGCCTTCCGGCGTTGTACGCGAGAGCATGTCGCCCAACACATCGCGTTCGTATTTTTCGGCTTTCAGCCCCGGAGCGGTCCTGGCGATCATGTAGCTGCGACTGTCGTATTCGAAGCTTGTTTTGTGGCTGAGCGGATCGGTTTCGCTGAGCTTGTTGCCGCGCGAGTCGTAGCTGAATTCGCTTTTGTGTTTGTCGGGATCGGTCTTGGTCAGCGGCTGACCCGATTCGTTGTAGGTGAAGGTCGTTTCGCCTTTTTCGGGATCAGCGATCTTGAGTAGATCGCCAGTTTTGCTCCATTCATAGCTCCAAGAATCTCCCCGAGGGTCAGTGAAGGCAATGGGCCGGTTCTGGGCGTTGTATTCGTATTTGCGTTCCCCGCCTGCAGGATCTTTGATCGAGGTGAGGTTGCTGGCGGCGTCTAGGCCGTAGATCCATTTAGCGCCGCCTGGTTTAACGACTTCGTGGACGTTGCCTGCTTCGTCATAGGCAATTGTCGTTTTATTGCCCAGCTGATCGGTTTCCGAGACGACACGATCCTGACCATCGAAGCTGTATTTGCGTTTCCCGCCTTCCGGTTCGGTGACAACCGTTTCGGCTGGGTTGTATTCGAGTTTCCAAAGATGTTCGAGACCATCGCGCTGTTCAACGATTCGACCCTGGGAGTCGTAGATGTTTTTCAAGATCACGTTTTTGCGTGGATCGGTGATTGAGGTGAGACGATGGCTGGCGTCGTAGGCATATTTAGTCACGCCACCCAAGGCGTCAGTGACCGTTTCGAGATCACCGGCCACCGAGTAGCCGAATTTGACTTCGCGGCCGGTCGAGTCTTTGACAGAGGTGATGTGGTTGGAACCGTTGTAGGCGAAGGTCAGCGTTTGGCTCGAGGGATCGGTGATCGTTGCGAGGCGGCCTTCTGCGTTATAGGCGTAGGCCGTTTTGAGGCCATGGCTGTCGGTAGTCGAGGCGATGCGACCGCTTGAGTCGAAGCGGTAGACCGTGCCCTGGAGAGTTGAGAGCTGAAAGGTGCCTTCAACCTTGACGAGCATGTCCGTGACGCCGGAGGGCGCCGTGTAACCGCTTTCCGCTTTGTGGAAGACGTCCTGGCGTCCATCTTGGCGCAGAACCAGCACTTCTTTGCCCGATTCCAGTTCGGTCGCACTAGCCAGGCCCGTCTGCGACCAACCTGGACCGAGGCCGGTATCCGAACTGCTGCCCGACGTGTAGGCGCGGGTGAATTCAAGCGGCTCGGCGCTCCTGTTGGTCAACAGCAGATCTTGGTGGGAGTAGTTCAGCTGGCCGGTGGCAAGACTGACCGGGTCAGCACCTTCTCCGCACTGGGATTCCTTGCCGCGGCAATGACCGGCCAATTCGGGAAGTTGGACGGCAGGTTTCCATTCGACATTGGCGGTGACCGAGTCGCCACAACCAGCAGGACTTGGGCCGCTCGCGCAGCTCCAATCATTGTTGGGAGCCGACAATTTGCCGGTGCCGGAGTAAGACAGGCCACTGCCGTTCAAGCGAAAGCGATTCCATTCGACATGAGGCGACCCCGATCCGACCACCTTGATCCCCTGGCCGCTGTTTTTGCGGATCGTCGAGTTGGAGATAGTTGGCGAGGAGGCGTTGACTTCGATTCCGCCCTCCAGCGCCTGGAAGCCGCCGAAGGAGACTTCGACGTGGTTGAGCACTGAGGCGCCGCTTCCGGGTTCGAATTTGATGCCCTTCCATTCGCCCGTTTCTTTTTCTTTGGGCCCGGTGAAGACCACTGGGCTTTCGGCGGTGCCTTCGGCTTTGAGGGTGCCTTTTACGATGAGCTGGCTGTAGTTGGTGCCGCCCTGGATGAGCGCGCCAGAGCTGATGGTCAACGTCACGCCGGCCGCGACTTCCAAGTTTTCTGCGAACCGCAGCGGCGAGCCCGAGGGACCCCAGGTGGAGCTATGGGCGACGGTCCCCGTCACTTCAATGCGATTGGAGGTGTTGCCGCTGAGCGTGTTTTCGGTGATGTCTCCGGGAATGTCTGGCCCGGAATAGAAGACACCCACTCCGGTGGTGCCGATGACGGTGTTGGCGCTCAGCGTTTTCCCGGTGGCGCTGCCGCCGCTTGGGATGTTGACGCAGATCCCGCTGCCGCCTTTTTCGATGTAGTTGCCGTGGATGTTGACTTCGCCCGTGGAGCCCGAAGGAGAGGTGTATTGGACGTTGCACCACGTCGAGCCGCTGGCGCCTCCGTTTTCGTAGAGATGGTTGTTGGCGATTTCAGGGCTGCCGCCTTTGGGGACCTTGATCCCCTGGCCGCTGTTTTTGCGGATCGTCGAGTTGGAGATAGTTGGCGAGGAGGCGTTGACTTCGATTCCGCCCTCCAGCGCCTGGAAGCCGCCGAAGGAGACTTCGACGTGGTTGAGCACTGAGGCGCCGCTTCCGGGTTCGAATTTGATGCCCTTCCATTCGCCCGTTTCTTTTTCTTTGGGCCCGGTGAAGACCACTGGGCTTTCGGCGGTGCCTTCGGCTTTGAGGGTGCCTTTTACGATGAGCTGGCTGTAGTTGGTGCCGCCCTGGATGAGCGCGCCAGAGCTGATGGTCAACGTCACGCCGGCCGCGACTTCCAAGTTTTCTGCGAACCGCAGCGGCGAGCCCGAGGGACCCCAGGTGGAGCTATGGGCGACGGTCCCCGTCACTTCAATGCGATTGGAGGTGTTGCCGCTGAGCGTGTTTTCGGTGATGTCTCCGGGAATGTCTGGCCCGGAATAGAAGACACCCACTCCGGTGGTGCCGATGACGGTGTTGGCGCTCAGCGTTTTCCCGGTGGCGCTGCCGCCGCTTGGGATGTTGACGCAGATCCCGCTGCCGCCTTTTTCGATGTAGTTGCCGTGGATGTTGACTTCGCCCGTGGAGCCCGAAGGAGAGGTGTATTGGACGTTGCACCACGTCGAGCCGCTGGCGCCTCCGTTTTCGTAGAGATGGTTGTTGGCGATTTCAGGGCTGCCGCCTTTGGGGACCTTGATCCCCTGGCCGCTGTTTTTGCGGATCGTCGAGTTGGAGATAGTTGGCGAGGAGGCGTTGACTTCGATTCCGCCCTCCAGCGCCTGGAAGCCGCCGAAGGAGACTTCGACGTGGTTGAGCACTGAGGCGCCGCTTCCGGGTTCGAATTTGATGCCCTTCCATTCGCCCGTTTCTTTTTCTTTGGGCCCGGTGAAGACCACTGGGCTTTCGGCGGTGCCTTCGGCTTTGAGGGTGCCTTTTACGATGAGCTGGCTGTAGTTGGTGCCGCCCTGGATGAGCGCGCCAGAGCTGATGGTCAACGTCACGCCGGCCGCGACTTCCAAGTTTTCTGCGAACCGCAGCGGCGAGCCCGAGGGACCCCAGGTGGAGCTATGGGCGACGGTCCCCGTCACTTCAATGCGATTGGAGGTGTTGCCGCTGAGCGTGTTTTCGGTGATGTCTCCGGGAATGTCTGGCCCGGAATAGAAGACACCCACTCCGGTGGTGCCGATGACGGTGTTGGCGCTCAGCGTTTTCCCGGTGGCGCTGCCGCCGCTTGGGATGTTGACGCAGATCCCGCTGCCGCCTTTTTCGATGTAGTTGCCGTGGATGTTGACTTCGCCCGTGGAGCCCGAAGGAGAGGTGTATTGGACGTTGCACCACGTCGAGCCGCTGGCGCCTCCGTTTTCGTAGAGATGGTTGTTGGCGATTTCAGGGCTGCCGCCTTTGGGGACCTTGATCCCCTGGCCGCTGTTTTTGCGGATCGTCGAGTTGGAGATAGTTGGCGAGGAGGCGTTGACTTCGATTCCGCCCTCCAGCGCCTGGAAGCCGCCGAAGGAGACTTCGACGTGGTTGAGCACTGAGGCGCCGCTTCCGGGTTCGAATTTGATGCCCTTCCATTCGCCCGTTTCTTTTTCTTTGGGCCCGGTGAAGACCACTGGGCTTTCGGCGGTGCCTTCGGCTTTGAGGGTGCCTTTTACGATGAGCTGGCTGTAGTTGGTAACACCGGTGACGCGAACGCCAGGTTCTGCATTTACAGTTACCCCAGATTCGATCGTCACATTTTCGGCGGTATACGGGTTACCAGCCGACGTGAGGGTCATGTTTTCGGTGATTTTTTCAGGCAGGACTTTGGCGGAGGCCGACGCCGACGCAAACAAGAAGAGTGTCAGGGCGGCAACGGCCAAGAGCAAAAAGTGAGCCAACGGTTCTTGACGAGGATAAGTGCCGATACCTCGTTCCGACTTGCCCGTCCAGAACTCTTCCTTAGCCATCTACCGCCCGCCTTTCCGTATGAGTTGCCGATCAAGTGGCCCAAGTCACCGGGACCAGACCGACGCTTGAGGCTTCTACCTCACACAGGATGTTTTGCGCAAGTAGAATTCTTCATTTTGATCAGCGAAACACTCACCGGTGGGATCTATCCCACTAAAAATATCTTGTTCCAATGCGGAATAGCGACCAATTTACTCGTACCCATATAGAACTCACCCTCAATGACTTAACCGGAACTACATATTCCTAGGGATCGGTATTGGAGCTCTTCAGTAGGCGTAACGCGTCCCAAACAAGCCAAAACGACTCCGGCTTCGCCGAAGCACCTGATGATCATCCGAAGGATCGAGACAGACGCTCGTTCGGTTGTCGCGCCGCAGGATGCAATCGAATGCGAAACGGAGTACCACTGGCCCCCGATCCGGCAACGGCAAAATTCGAAGACTTAGTGGATGACCTTAAAGCTGCGCTTGGCAGGCCTGGCTGCCACGTTGCCGGTGGTGTCGATGCCGCTGACGCGGAGGACATAGCGGTGGAAGCGGAGGTGGCGCAGCTTGAGGGGGGAACTACAGGACTTCCACTGGCGGCGGTCGATCTTGCAGCGGAAAGTAGTTCCTTCTGGTTCTTCGCTTGTGTCGGCAAAGCGGAAGACGGCCTTGTGGCGCCGGGTCTTGGCGCCGGGTCCCATCGTGATGCGAACGCGCGGGGGCGTCGAATCCTCGATATAGGTCGCGGGGGGCGAGCAGAAGGACTGCTTGCCGTTGCCGACTGAGATGCCGGCGAAATCGGTGCTGGAGTTGTCCGGGACACGCATCACAACCCCGGCCGCGAGCTCAGCAGGGGAAACACTGTCGACGGGAGCGCCGCTGCAGCTCAAGCTGGCGAACAGCTTCACCGCATCGGCACCAGGGGCCGAACCAACCAGGCGCGGAGCGTTGTCGTTCGCCGGACCGAGCGGTGATGTGTGCAGGCGTGGCGCCAGCGGCGCGGCCGCGACTCCCCCGGGGGCAGAGGACGGCGATCCGCCAGGATTGCCTCCTCCTCCGGGACTGCCTCCTCCTCCGGGGTTTTCACCGGCAGGCGGTTCTTCTTCGGGCGGCGGGTTTCCCTCCCAGTATTTGCGCGCGAACGAGCATATGGAGGGTTCATCGGGTTCGCCGGGATCGACCTGTCGGGCGGAGAATTCGGTTAGGGCGTCTTTTCCCGCAGGCGCTGGAATGCCTGTGCCTTCCAGTTCTTCCGCGGTGCCTTTGGCAACTGCCGGTCCCGCGCATGCCGCTTTGGCGAAGATTTCGATTTCGTACTCAGGGTGCAACGTGGAGGAAGCCACCGGGCTGCCGGCAAGAAGCAGCGGGCGGCGCATGACCTGAGTTTCAGCGCCAGGTTCCCCCTTACCGATAAGGAGCGGTTCGAGCGATTCGGCCGGTGCTTCTTTGCTCGATTTTGGGTTGGTTTCGGTCAGAGCCGGCTTGGGCGGGGCGGCCTCGGCACCGAGGGTCGGCATTGCGAGCATTGCGAACGCGAGGCTCGACAGCAGACACAGCGAGAGGCGGGCCAACTTGGCCCGCCTCTCGACAGTGTGTGCGCTGTGCTTAGACATGACTAAGCGTTGCAGCTAGAGCTATTTGCTCCAGTCTCCAACTCCGCTTGCACCAGCGGGGCAGCCGCCTTTCTTTTCAGGCGTACACGGGTAGGTCATTGTGCCTGTCGCGTTGACGATCTTGAAGACGTGACCGTTCGACGAGACCGATTCGATGGTGTAGCCATTCGATGCCAAGCCGGTGAGCTTGATCCCTTCAGAGGCAACACCTTCGGTGGTGGTGGATTCGTTCTGCACAGTCGGCTCGATTTCCTTGAGCTTGGCGACGGTGGCGTTGAGGTACGAACCGTTGTTGTCGGTCGAGTATGTCTCGAGCGCGACCTGGGCCGTATGGGCGTTCTCCTTGGCCTTAGCGTCGCCAGCCTTTTCCTTCTGGTTGAAGAAGGCGGGCAGGGCGATCGCGGCAAGGATGCCGAGGATCAGCATGACGACGAGGAGCTCGATCAGCGTGAAGCCGGCCTCCTTGTCACCGTTGAGTCGGGCACCAACCTTGGCCCGGAGATTCTGGATAAACATTAGGTGTGTCTCCTATGTCCTAATTGATTTAGCCAGAGCCCCGTCGCGTCTCAGCCACGTGGTGTCTGTCGACCCCGGTGGTAGCCCGGCCGGCTCCTCGTGGAGCCCCGTTGGCTTTGCGCCCCCACCTCGCGGCGGGTTTGCCTTGTGCACCGAGGCACTGGCAGATCTTGTTTGCACTTTCCTAATCGACCGCCTGCGGGATCTCTTGATCCTCGAAACTAGGGCTTCATCAGGCCAAAAGTCAGGGTTTGGAGCGGGATTTCGGGATAACCCGTAAACCGCATCCACTCGCAGCCGTGGATCAGCGAATGTGTTCGTAGATGCTGAACATCGGCAGGTACATCGAGATCACGATGAAGCCGACCATGCCACCGACGAAGACGATCATGATCGGCTCGATCAGGGCCGTCAGGGCCTTGACCTTGGCGTCGACCTCGGTCTCGTAGAAATCGGCGATCTTGCTCAGCATGTGCTCGAGCTGGCCGGTCTCCTCGCCGACCGCGATCATGTGGCCGACCATTGGCGGGAAGATCGGGTTCTCCTCGATCGGCCCGGCCAGCGAACCGCCGCTCTTGACCGAGGCGTAGACGTCATCCATCGCTTTCTCGACGACGGTGTTGCCGGCGGTGTCCCCCGTCAGCTTGATCGCCTGCAGCATCGGCACGCCAGAGGAGACGGCGCCGGAGAAGGTGCGTGACCAGCGAGCCAGCGCAACCTTCTGGATCACGTCGCCGATTTTCGCCGGCAGCCTCAGCTTGAAGCGGTCCCAGAGGTCGTGGCCACGGTCGGTCTTCTTCCATTTGAAGAAGACGAAGAAGGCGAGGGCAATGCCCGGAATGATCACGAACCAGTAGCCGGTAAGAGCATCCGAGGCATTGACGCAGAGCTGCGTGGGGGCCGGGAGACCCGTTGCTTCCTCTGGATGTTCTTCTGCCAGTTCGACGAAGATCTTGGCGAAGACGGGGATGACGAAGGCGACGATCGCGATCAGCACCACGGTCGCGAAGCCAAAGACCAGCGCCGGGTACATCAAGGCCGATTTGACTTGACGGCGCAGGCCGTCGGCCTTCTCGACCTGGAAGGCAATCCGGTCCATCGCCTCGTCAAGGCGGCCCGACTGCTCGCCGGAGCGGACCATCGCGCGGAAGAGGCGGTCGAAGACCTTCGGGTGGCGTTCCATCGCCTGCTCGAGCGTGCTGCCCGCCTCGACGTCGGCGCGTACTCCCGCGACAGCCTCCTTGATCTGCTCGTCCTGGGTCTGCTCCTCGAGCGTGTACAGGGTGCGCAGCATCGGCATTCCGGAGGCAATCAGGGTGGCGAACTGACGCGAGAAGATCGCCAGTTCGCGCATGTCGACGCCCTGCCACTTCTTGAAGATGTCCTCGATCTTCAGCGGATTGGTCTTCTCGCTGACGTCGAGGACGATCAGGCCGCGTTGGCGCAGCTGCTCGGTGACCGAGGCCTTGGACTCGGCCACGACTTCGCCGGCCGAGGTGGCCCCGGCCAGGTCCATCGCCCGAAACTCGAATGTGGTCGCGCCGGCCATCGACTAGGCCCCGGGGGTGTAGACGGGTGGGGTTGGCGCCGTTGCCTGGGCGATCGCGGCCGATTCCTCGGCTGCGCGGCCCCCGGCCGGCATGACCGCAGCTTCGCCGCCGAGTAGCCGCTTGAGCTCCTCCGGCACCGAAGCTCGCTGTTCCGCCAGTGCCCGGGTGATTCGCCCGCCGCGCACCAGCCGCGCCAGATCTGCGTCCATCGTCTGCATCCCAACGGCGCCCGAGGTCTGCAGCGCTGCGTAGATCTGGTGCGTCTTGCCCTCGCGGATCAGGTTGCGGATCGCCGGCGTCGGCACCAGTACCTCGGTGGCGACGACGCGGCCGCGGCCGTCGGAGGTCGGCAGCAGCTGCTGGGTGACGATCCCCTGCAGCGCGATCGAGAGCTGCGTGCGCACCTGCCCCTGCTGCTCGGGCGGGAAGACGTCGATGATCCGGTCGACCGTCTGCGCGGTGGACTGGGTGTGCAGGGTGGCGAAGACGAGGTGGCCGGTCTCGGCCGCGGTCAGCGCCGTGGAGATCGTCTCCAGGTCGCGCATCTCGCCGACCAGGATGACGTCGGGGTCCTCTCGCAGGGCGGCGCGCAAGCCGAGTGAGAAATCCTCGGCGTCGGAGCCGACCTCGCGCTGGTTGACGATCGAGCGCTTGTGCGTGTGCAGGAACTCGATCGGGTCCTCGATCGTGAGGATGTGATCCTCGTGCCCTTCGTTGATCACGTCGATCATCGCCGCCAGCGTCGTGCTCTTGCCCGAGCCGGTCGGCCCGGTGACGAGGACGAAGCCACGCGGTTTCTCGGTCAGCTCCCGCAGCACCTGCGGCACGCCGAGCGAGTCAAGGGCGGGGATGTCCTGCGGCACCAGGCGGAAGGCGGCACTGACCGCGCCACGCTGGAAGAAGCAGTTCACGCGGAAGCGAGCAACGCCCGGGATGGCGTAGGCGAAGTCGAGCTGCTTGTGATTCTCGAAGCGCTTGCGCTGATCGTCGTTGAGGATCGAGTAGACGACGTCCCGGGTTTGCTGCCCGGTCAGCACCGGGAAGCCCTCCATCGCCTTGATCTTGCCCTTGTCGCGGATCGCCGGTGGAAAGCCAGCAGTTATATGGACGTCCGACGCGCTCGCCTCCACCATGTGGCGCAACACCTCGGAGAAGTCGAAATCATGCTGTGACACGGAGCACCTCCTCGAGGCTCGTGACCCCGGCTCGAATCTTCACGACGCCGTCCTCACGCAGGGTGAGCATGCCCTCCTCGCGGGCGACGGCGGCGATTTCCGTCTCCGGTGCGCGAGCGATCGTCATCTGCTTCAACCGCTCACTGAGGCTCATCACCGAGTAGATGCCGACCCGGCCCTTGTAGCCGCTGTTGTTGCAGCGGCCGCAGCCGACCGGCTCGTAGGACTCAACGTCGGCGCCAACCTTGATCCCGGCCTCCTGCAGCGCCATCACCGGCACGATCGAGCGCCGCTTGCAACTCGGGCAGAGCTTGCGGGCGAGACGCTGGGCGACGACGCAGTCGACCGCCGAAGCGGTGAGGAAGGTCTCGATGCCCATCTCGTTGAGGCGCGCGATTGCGCCGGGGGCATCGTTGGTGTGCAGCGTGGTCAGCATCATGTGGCCGGTCAGGGCCGCCTCGATCGAGATCCGCGCCGTCTCAGCGTCGCGGATCTCGCCGACCATCACGATGTCGGGGTCGGCGCGCAGGATCGAGCGCAGCCCGCGGGCGAAGTCGAGCCCCGCCTTGCGGTTGACGTTCATCTGGTTGACGCCGGGGATGCGGAACTCAACCGGGTCCTCGATCGTGATGATCTTCTTCTCGATCTCGTTCAGCTCGGCCAGGGCGGCGTAGAGCGTCGTGCTCTTACCGGAGCCGGTAGGGCCGGTGACCAGAACGGCGCCGTAGGCCTGGTGGAAGGCGTCCTCGAAGCGGGCCCGGGCGGAGCCGTCCATGCCGAGATCGTCGAGCGTGCGCTGGGCGTTGCTCTCGTCGAGGATGCGGATCGTCGCCCCCTCGCCGCGCGAGGTCGGCAGCGTGGTGACACGAAGGTCGATGCGGCGCTCCTCGACGGCGACACTGACGCGACCGTCCTGGGGCACCCGCTTCTCGGCGATGTCGAGCTCGCTCATGATCTTCAGCCGCGAGATCACGGCGCTGATCATTCGCTTCGGCACGTGCGCGGACTCCTTCAGCACGCCGTCGATGCGGAAGCGAATCCGCAGCTCGCCCTCTTCGGGCTCGAGGTGGATGTCGGAGGCGCCCTCCCCCACCGCCTGGGCGAGGATGCTGTAGACGAGCTTGATCACCGGCGCGTCCTCGGCCCCGGCCTGCATCGAGCTGACCTCGGCGAGCTCTTCCTCCCCGTACTCCTCGACCTCGTCGACCCGGTGCTGCTCCTCGACAATTGCGTCCGCGGCAGCGCTCTGCAGCGTGCCGAGCCGGGCCAGCAAGGATTCGACGTCCTCCTCGGCGGCGACCGCGATGTGGCAGTCGAGACCGGTGGCGATCTGGATGTCATCGGCGGCGAGCACGTTGGCCGGATCGACGGCGGCGACGAGCAGCGTCTTGGAGTCGACGAAGCCAACCGGAACCGCCTTGTAGCGGCGCGCCATCGTTACCGGGAAAAGGGCTGCGGCCGCGACGTCCACCTGGTAGGCGGAGAGGTCGACATGGTCGAGCCCGTAGCGCTCAGCGGTCGCGCGCGAGAGCTGATCGGAGCTGATCGCGCCGTTGGTGAGCAGCATCGCCTCGGGCGGCACCCCAGCCGTACGAGATTCCTCCACCACCGCCTGCACGGTCTCGGCACTGGCGTAGCCCAGCTCGACCAGGACATCAGTGATGAAGCCGCGCGAGTGGCCGCGCTGCAGCGGCGGGGTGAGTCCAAGTGTGCCTCCCTCCCCTGGGCCCGGCATCTCCGGCGCTGCCGAGCCACCTGAGTCGGGGACCGGGCGGAGGTGGCCTGGATACGGGGTTTCGGCGCTCATCGGCCGGCTCAGTTCGGGTGGTAAGTGAGTTCGTGACCTTCGTAGGCGGCGTCCCGCACGGCCTGCTGGACGTTCTCGGATGTCTGGAAGCCGTAGTCGACGCTGGCCTGCGGAGTGCCGCCGCTCAGCTTCTTCGGCCGCATCACCACAAGGGCGGGTACCCGGTTGATGTCGAGGCCAATTGTGATCGCCGCGTAGTCGGCGATCCGCTTTGCGGGCACTTCGAAGAAGGCAACGGAGGGGTCGGAGTCGAGCTGCGAGGAGGCCTGCTGGACCAGCTTGTCGTCGATGCCGCCGTCGTGAACGATCAGCAGCACAACGGTCTTACCCGAGTCATAGGCGGCGGCAACGGGCTTGGGAGGGGGTGGGGCCGGAACCGCGCTGGGGGTCGCCGAGACGGTTTCGCCGGCGCTTTCGATCGCACTTTCCACCGCACCTTCGACGGCTTCGCCAGGTGTCGCTCCCGTGGCGGTCCCAACCGCGCTCGTGCCGGCGACGGCGACAGTCGCTTCGGTCGGCGCCGCTGATTCTTCTTCTTCGCCACCAGAGCTGCTGATGAACATGTAGACGCCGACCACAACGAGGATCAGAATCAGCCCGACCTGGGCGATCGGGTTCTCGTTCAGCTTCTCCCTCACGGCGCCACCGGCTCCTCGTTGCCGAGCTGCTCGATACCACTCGCCCGCTGGCCGCCTGCCGCGAGCATCAGTTTGAAGTCGTGCGGGCTGGAGGCGTAATCGAGGGCGACCTCCTCGGCCACCTTGCCCTCCATCACGTAGCGCAGCAGCGACTGGTCGAAGGTGCGCATGCCGTAGTACTCGCCTTCGCCGATGACCTCGGTGATCTTGCCCGTTTCTTCCGGGTTGAGGATCAGGTCCTGAACGCGGCCGGTAACGACCATTACCTCGGACGCGGCGACGCGACCGTCACCGGTCACGTCGGGCACCAGGCGCTGGGCGATCGCGCCCTTCAGGGTCGAGGCGAGCATCACCCGCGCCTGCTGCTGCAGGTGGGGCGGGAAGAAGTCGACGATGCGGTTGATCGTCTCGGTCGCGTCGAGGGTGTGGACGGTGGAGAGCACGAGGTGGCCGGTCTCGGCGGCGGAGAGCGCCGTGCGCACCGTCTCCTCGTCGCGCATCTCGCCGATCAGGATCACGTCGGGGTCCTGGCGCAGGACGCGGCGCATCGCGCGCCCGAAGCTGACCGTGTCAGAACCGACTTCGCGCTGGTTGACGATCGAGCGCTTGTCTTCGTGCAGGTACTCGATCGGGTCCTCGAGCGTGACGATGTGATGCGCCCGGGTCTGGTTGATGTGGTCGATCATCGCCGCCAGCGTCGTGCTCTTGCCCGAGCCGGTGGTGCCGGTGACGAGAATGATTCCGCGCGACTCTTCGGCCAAGCTGGTGACTACTGAGGGCAGGCCGAGCTCTTCGACCGAGCGGATCTCAAAGGGAATCGCACGGCAGACGATCGAGATCGTGCCGCGCTGCTTGAAGGTGTTGACTCGGAAGCGGGCCAAGCCCGGGATCGAGTAGGAGAAGTCGGCCTCGCCGTCTGCCTCGAACTCGGTCAGCGAGCGCTCCTCGGCCATGGCGCGGAAGGCCTGCTCGGAATCCTCCGGCTTGAGCGGCTGGTAGCCCTCGAGGTGCGCCAATTCCCCGTGCAGACGGGCAATTGGGGGGGCGCCAACCTTGACGTGTAGGTCGGAGCCCTCACGCTCGATGAGCGTGCGCAGCGCTGTATCGATGTCGAACATCCCGACCTATATCGGCCGGGATGTCCAACATCCTTAGTCCTGGTGCGGGATCAGGTGACCTCGCGCAGCTTCTGGGCTTCTCCCAGCTGCTGCAGCTTCTTCAGGCTCTGATTCTCGATCTGGCGGATGCGCTCGCGGGTGACGTTGAACGTGCGCCCAACCTCGTCGAGCGTGCGCGGATGCTCGCCGCCGAGGCCGTAACGCAGCTCCAGCACGCGACGCTCGCGGTAGGAGAGGTTCTCCAGCGCTTCCTTCAGTGCCTCTTTGGTCAGCAGGTCCGCCGCCCGGTCGAAGGGGGACTCGGCCTTCTCGTCGGCGATGAACTGGCCGAACTCCGACTCCTCCTCGTCGCCAACCGGCTTCTCGAGCGAGACCGGCGCCTGAGCGGAGCGCTTGATCGAGTCGACCTCCTCGGGATCGATCCCCGTTACGTCGGCGATCTCCTCCGGGGTCGGCTCGCGGCCCAGCTCGGTGACCAGCTTGCGCTCGGCACGGCCGATCTTGTTCAGCTTCTCGACCACGTGCACCGGGATGCGGATCGTGCGTGCCTTGTCGGCGAGCGCACGGGCGATCGCCTGGCGGATCCACCAGGTGGCGTAGGTCGAGAACTTGAATCCCTTGCGGTAGTCGAACTTCTCCGCGGCGCGGACCAGGCCCAGCGTTCCCTCCTGAATCAGGTCGAGGAAGGGCAGGCCCTGGTTGCGGTAGTTCTTGGCGATCGAGACAACCAGGCGCAGGTTCGACTCGACCATTTTCTGCTTCGCGTCGAGGTCGCCGCGCTCGATCCGCTTGGCGAGTTCGACCTCCTCCGCGGCGGTCAGCAGGCGCACCTTGCCGATGTCCTTGAGGAACAGCTGCAGGCTGTCCGTCGTCATGTCCGGTTTCAGGTCAAGCGCGGCTTTCTGGCGGCGCCGTCCTTTTTTCCCGGTGTCGATCGGGAGCGCTTCCGCGGCCGCTTTCTGGGCCGGGTCCATGTCCTCGACGAGCTCGATCCCCGACTTCTCGAGGTGCCCGTAGAGGTCCTCGACGTCCGACTCGTCCAGATCCACCTCCGACACCGCGGAGGCGACATCGCCGAAGGTCAGCACGCCAAGCTGCTGCCCACGGGTAATGAGGCCTTTGACCTCCTCCAACTCCTGAAGCTCTGCTACCAGCATCCTGTCTGACTCGTTTCTCTCGAAAGGTGGTTAAGTCCCTGCGACTAGAACGCCGCCGATGGCGGAGAGTCGCGAAAAAAATGACCGGCTATCCGGTCCGAGAAGCTGAATATCCTGCGCTGGCCTTGAGGCCTGGGACGGGCGATCTGGTTTCGCTCAAACGTCTGTTCGCATATTAGTCGCTTCAGTTTCTGAAGTCAAATGCCCAAAACCATGCGACAAACCCGCCCCTGGCTGCATGCCTTCTGGAACCGAGCCTACCGCGAGAACGTCACCGGGCTCTCGGCGATGGTCGCCTACAACCTGATGCTGGCGGTCTTTCCCTTCGCCCTGCTGGTGCTCTTCGTCGGCGGTCAGGTGCTGAAGATCGGCGGCGTCGAGGCGAGCGTGCTCGACGACCTCAAGCGGCTCTTCCCCAACGTCGAGCAGCACACGCTGACCGACGTGCTCAACCGGATCGAGGAAAACTCGGCGACGATCGGGATCGCCGCCTTCTTCGGCTCACTCTGGATTGGCGCCTCCTTCTGGGGCGCGATGGACACCGCCTTCTGCCGCATCTACCACGTCGAGTGCCGTGGCTGGGTCGAGCAGAAGCGCTTCTCCTTCGCGATGCTGGCGGTCGTCCTGCTCTTCATCGCGGCCAGCATCTTCCTGCCGGCGATGGAGAGCACCCTGGTCGCCAGCACCGACCGCCTTCCCTTCGGCCTCTCCGACATCAAGGCGATCGACACCGCGCTGCTGCTCGGCGCCGCGATCCTGATCACCTTCCTGATCTGCTCGGTGATCTTCTGGGCCGTGCCGAAGGGACACATGCCTTGGCGCGCGGTCTGGCCCGGAGCCACCTTCGTCACCTTCAGCGCTGGCATCGCCAACTGGCTCTTTCCGATCTACCTCTCCAACGTCTCCAGCCTCTCGCGCTTCGGCTCCACCCTGGGCTTCGTCCTCATCGCCCTGCTCTGGTTCTACATGCTCAGCCTGGCGCTGTTGGCCGGCGCGGTGATCAACTCGCTGCGCCACGAGCTGCACGAGACCGGGGAAATGCCATACGGGCCGGAAGCAGAAGCCAAGAAGCCCTGCGGCTGCGAAGAAGAGGCTCAGCCGTAGCGCTCGCCGGTGACCGCGCGCAGCTTCGAGCGGTCGTGGCGGGCCTGCACGCGGCGCACGGTGCCTGAGCGCGAGCGCATGACCAGAGATTCGGTGGTCGCACCGTTGCCGCGGTAGCGGACGCCCTGCAGGACGTCGCCGTCGGTGACTCCGGTGGCGGAGAAGAAGACGTCCTCGCCCGAGCAGAGGTCGTTGGCGGTGAGCACGCGGTCGAGGTCATAGCCGGCATCGACCGCGGCGCTGCGCTCCTCGTCGTTGCGCGGCCAGAGGCGGCCGAGCAGCTCGCCGCCCATCGACTTCAGTGCCGCGGCGGAGAGCACGCCCTCGGGCGTACCGCCGATGCCCCAGAGCAGGTCGACCGGGGAGCGTTCGCTGACCGCGAGCAGCGCCGCCGAGACATCGCCGTCGCTGATCAGGCGCAGGCGAGCGCCCGCCTCGCGCACTTCGCGCATCGCGTCCTCGTGGCGCGGTCGGTCGAGCATGACGACGATCACGTCGCCGACGCTCTCGCCCTTGCGCTCGGCAATCAGCTTCAAGGTCTCGGGCAGGGGGCGGTCGAGATCGAGCAGGTCGGCGATCTCCTCGCCGCCCGCCATCTTTTCCATGTAGACGCAGGGCCCGGGGTCGAACATCGAGCCGCGCTCAGCAAGCGCGATCACGGCCAGGGCGCTGGGCATGCCACGCGCGCAGAGCGTTGTCCCCTCCAGCGGGTCGACGGCGATGTCGACCACGGGCGGACTGCCGTCGCCGATCTGCTCGCCGTTGAAGAGCATCGGCGCCTCGTCCTTCTCGCCCTCGCCGATCACCACGACGCCGTCCATCGCAACCGTGTCGAGCACGAAGCGCATCGCGTCGACGGCCGCGCCGTCGGCGGCCAGCTTGTCCCCGCGGCCGACCCAGCGGGCGGCCGCGAGCGCGGCTGCCTCGGTAACGCGAACTAGCTCCAGCGCCAGGTTGCGATCGGGCTTGGTTGGCGAGGTCTCCCCCATCGGCACGGCAGGCTATAGGGTCGGGCGGTGGCTCAACGCTGGGGATTGACACTGCCTCTGCCCGGTCTCACCCTGGCCGCGCACGAGGAGCTGGTGAAGCGGGCTGAGGCCGGCGGGTACACGGACTTCTGGAGCGGCGAGACCAACGGCCCCGACGGCTTCACGCCGCTGGCCCTGAGCGCCGCCTGGACCGAGCGGGCCCGCCTAGGCACCGGCATCGTCGGCGTCTTCCAGCGCGGGCCGGCGCTGTTGGCACAGGAGGCGGCGGCGCTCGCCAGCGCCTCGGACGGGCGCTTCGTACTCGGCATCGGCTCCTCCTCGGACCGCATCGTCGAAGGCTGGAACGGCATCCCCTTCGAGCGGCCACTGGCCAAGGTGCGGGAGACGCTCGACTTCCTCGACGCGGCCCTGGCCGGGGAGCGCACCGCCAGCGGCTTCAAACTGGAGAGCGCCCCAGCGCAACCGGTGCCGGTCGTGCTCGCCGCCCTGCGCGGCAAGATGCTCGAGCTCGCGGTCGAGCGCGCCAGCGGCGCCTTCACCAACTTCCTGCCGCTGGGCGGCCTGCCGAAGGTGACTGCGCAGCTGGACGGGGCGCCCGAGGGCTTCGAGCTGCTCTGCCGTTTCTTCTGCCTGCCGGGCGAGCGCGAGGCGGTCGAGCCACTGGCCCGCTTCATGTTCTCCTCCTACATCACCGTCCCGGTCTACGCCGCCTTCTACCGCTGGCTTGGCTACGGGGAGCAGATCGGCCCGATGATCGAGACTTGGGAGTCAGGCGACCGCCAGGGCGCCGCGGCGGCGGCCCCATGGGAGCTGATCGAGGAGATGTTCATCTTCGGCACGCCGGCGGAGATGAGAGAGCGGATCGACTCCTTCGTCGCCGGCGGCATCACCCTGCCGATCCTCACCCCGATCACGACGCCGGACAAGCTCGGCGAGCTGATCGACGCCCTGGCGCCGTAAGCGCGACGTTCTGGCTACGCGGGCCGGGCGAGGCTGAGCGCGTAGTCGCAATCCGCGTCGGTGAACCAGCCGTCGATAGCCAGTCCGGCCTCCGCGTAGACAGTCGCGAGCTTCTCGTAGGTGAACTTGGTTGAGATCTCGGTCCGCATCTCCTCGCCGGCGGCGAACTCGACCGCGAGGTCGATGTCGTCCAGCTGCACGGTTTGCGCCGCCAGCGAGCGCAGGCGGATGTCCATCCGCGCCTCGACCTCGTCGTAGCGGGCGACGTGCTGGAAGGCATCGAGGTCGAAGTCGGCGCCCAGCTCGCGGTTCAGCACCGCCAGGACGTTCTTGTTGAACTCGGCGGTGACGCCGCTGGCGTCGTCGTAGGCAGCCTCGAGCCGCTGCCGGCCCTTGACCAGATCGGTGCCGAGCAGAAGTCGATCCTCGGGACCCATCAGCTCCTTGAGGCGGACGAGGAACTCGTGGCGAGGCTGCGGGTAGAGGTTGCCGATCGTGCCGCCGAGGAAGGCGACGAGGCGGCCTCCATCGTCGTCGGGAATGCGCTCGAGATGCTGCTCGAAGTCACAGACGAGGCCGCGGATCGCCAGGCCCGGGTACTCCTCGACCAGCAGGGCGGCGGTTTCGTGGGTGATCTCCTCGGAGATGTCGACCGGGACGTAGGTGTGCAGGCAGCCGGCCTCACGCATCGCGTCCAGCAGGTGGCGGGTCTTGGCGGCCGAGCCGGAGCCGAGCTCGACCAGCGAGCGCGGCGCACCCGCCGCGGCGATGATCTCGCCCGATCGCTCGGCCAGGATCGAGCGCTCGGCCCGGGTCGGGTAGTACTCCTCCAGCTCGGTGATCTGCTCGAAGAGCTGCGAGCCGCGCTCGTCGTAGAAGTACTTCGGCGCCAGCTCCTTCGGCTGCGCCGAAAGACCGTCGCGAACGTCGCTCGCCATCTTCGCCGCGGTGTCGGCGTCGAGGTGGACCTCGATCGCGATCATGCGTCCGCCGCCAGCCGGATGCCGGAGAAGATCTGGCGGCGCTCGGGCAGGTCCCAGTTGCGGAAGCTGGACCGCATCACGTTGCGGCGCGTCGCCCAAGCGCCGCCGCGCAGGACCTTGTAGGTGCCGCCGAAGAAGACCTGGGAGTACTCCGGGTAGGGGAAAGCCTCGAAGCCGGGGTAGGCGAGGAAGTCCGAAGAGGTCCATTCCCAGGCCTGGCCAACACCCTCGAGCCGCGGCGACGCTGCCTCCCACTCGTGCTCAGCTGGCAGGCGCTTGCCCGCCCAGCGTGCGAGCGCCTCGGCCTCGTGCCAGGAAACATGGAGGACGGGATGGGCCGGGTCGATCGGGTCGCGACCTCCCATCCTCGTCAGCACCCATCCCCCGTCGCCTTCGCGCTCCCAGTACATCGGCGCCTCGGCGGCGGTCTCCTCCATGAACTGGATGTACGTGGCGTTGGTCACCGGAGTTCGATCGATCTCAAACGGGCTGAGCTCAACCGTGTGGCGGGGGCGCTCGTTGTCGTAGGCAAAGCCGTGGGCGGGCGCGCCGATCTCGTACTCGCCGCCGGGGACCGAGATCGTCTCGGGTTCCCGCTCGAAAGCGGGGAGGGCGCCCAGCTCGGGGTCGACCGGGCTGTAGTCGTCGACCATCTGCAACAGCTGCAGCATCGTCTCGTTGTGCTGCTGCTCGTGGGCCAGCAACATCTCGTAGACGAAGCCTTCGCGCAGCAGCGGGTCCTCGACACCACGGCCGAGGTCGACCTCGGAGAGCACCTCAAGCGTGCGCTCGCGCACGTCGGCGAGGTAGGCGCGCAGCTCGGCGTCCCGCAGGATCGGCAGCTCGCCACGGCTCTTGCGCGGGTTCTCGATCGCGTCATAGAAGCGGCCGAGCTCGCCGTGCAGGGGCTCGCGATCGCCGATCGTCTGCACCAGCCAGAGCTCCTCGAAGTTGGCGATGTGGCCAAGATCCCAGGCCAGCGGGCTGAGCAGCGGCGAGTAGACACGGTTGAGCTGCTCGTCGTCGAGCGGCTGGAGCAACTCCAATGTGAACCGGCGCGCCTCTGCGAGGCGCTCCGCGATCGCTTCCTTGGAGCTGGGCGTCACCTCGGTGGCGATGCGGAAACCCTAGCGAGGCCTGCTTACCGGCGTGTGAACTCCGGTGCAACGCTTTGTTCCCCTGATGGATGGGTAAAACGTTGCACCTCGGCGAGGACGGGTAGGGTGGCCGCCGTGGAAGTGGCTGGCAAGAGCGCACTGGTCGCGGGAGGCGCGTCCGGACTGGGCGAGGCGACGGCGCGGGCGCTGGTCGCGGGCGGCGCCGCGGTGACGATCGCCGACCTCAATGCCGAGAAGGGCGAGGCGCTGGCCGCCGAGTTGGGACCGAGCGCGACCTTCGTGCAGGCCGATGTCACCGACGAGTCGGCCGTCTCCGCAGCGGTAGAGCAAGCGGCAACGCACAACGACGGGCTGCGGATCTCGGTCTGCTGCGCCGGCATCGGCTGGGCCGAGCGGGTCGCGCACAAAGGCGGCCCCCACAACCTCGAATTCTTCTCCAACGTGGTCAAGGTCAACCTGATCGGCACCTTCAACGTGCTGCGCTTCGCCGCCGCGGCGATGAGCGAGAACGAGGCCGATGCGGAGGGCGAGCGCGGCGTCTGCATCAACACCGCCTCGATCGCCGCCTACGACGGTCAGATCGGCCAGGTCGCCTACGCGGCCTCCAAGGGCGGCATCGTCGGCATGACCCTGCCGGCCGCACGCGACATGGCCTCGCGCGGCGTCCGCATCGTCACCATCGCCCCCGGCCTCTTCGACACGCCGCTGCTGGCGGCGCTGCCCGAGGAGGCCCGCACCGCTCTGGGCGCAGGCATCCCCTTCCCCTCCCGCCTCGGTCGCCCCGAGGAGTACGGCCGCCTGGTCGGCCAGATCGTCGCCAACCCGATGCTGAACGGCGAGACGATCCGCCTCGACGGCGCCCTGCGGATGCCGTCGAAGTAGTCAGCCCGTTCCCGCGGCCTCGGGATCGCGCCAGACCTTCTTTCGCCAGGGTGGGTTGATCGCAAAGCGCGCATCGGTGCCGGCCGCGATCGGCTCGAGCGGGATCAAGTGGACGCGGTTGCGGGGAGTGAGGCGTTCGATGTGGGGGATGCCGGCGGTGTTGCCGGCGTGGCTGCCGCCGGAGACGATCAGCAGGTGGGTCTCGGGGCCCCAGCCATTCTCGGCTCGCAGGCCGAGCGCTTCGGTCACGTCCTTGACGGAGTCGACGCCGGCATCCGAGGCCCAGCCGCCGACCGGCCCGGGGCGCTGGTTGTAGCCCTCATGCGAGGAGGCGCGCTCGTCAACCGAGCCATCTGGGCGGATACGGATTTGGACTCCCTCCCAGTCGTCGGGGTGAAATCCCGCCGCACCGGCGATCGGGATGCCGCGAAACGTCGCCGAGTCGGCGTAGTAGGTCCAGTACTGGATATAGAGATTGCCGGCGCGCGGAGGGGAGCAGTCGGCGCCCGCGGCTTCCGAGCTCTCCGCCCCCTCGGGCCGGCAATCGACGACGTGCACGAAGGCCGAAACGGGCAGCCCGGCATTGGTGCGCCGGATGTACCCTCGCTCCCCCGCGTCCCCGCATCTCGTCTCGCGACAACGGCGAAAATCGACCGGCACCGCGCGGGAACCGCGCTCGAACAGGAGCGACGGCATGTGGTCCCGCGCCAACTCGCCGACCTCAGTGCCATAGGCAGCGATCAGAATCGGCTCGTCGCCGCACTCGCCCACCAGTGAGGCGGCGCAGAGGATTTGGCCGGCAACCGCACGCGCCAACCGCAACCCCGGCAGGCGACCCCCGACCGCAAGTAGACCGACTAGAGCCAGCGCCACGAGGCAGATCAAAGCCGCGTACTCGACGACTGCCTGTCCCCGCTCGTTCCCCATGCGGCGAGGCTAGGCGGCGCGCTTTCACGCGTGTGTACTGGTTTGCAACAAAAGAGACCCGAGGGGCCGGAGAGCTCAGTTGACTGTCAGCAGCTGATCCACGGGGGCGTAGTCGTCTCGCAGCGGTTCCACCCCGCTGGAAAGCCATTTGATCGTCGGCAAATCGTAAGTCGTGGCTCCTTTTGCTTCCGAGCGAACTCCCTTTGGAAACGGCCGATCGGAGGCGAGAAGAACCGCATTTCCGCCGCCGGGCCGGCCATTTCCACTGTCAAGGGTGACCATGCGAACTTCCGGGAAGGCGTCCTTCACTGTCGCCGTCTCGGCCTTGAGAAATCCCAGTGGAGGCAGGTCGATCACGTTGAGCGCATAGAGGCCACCCGGCTTGAGCACGCGCTTGACTTCGTCCATCCACTCGCTGGTGGTGAGATGCCATGGCACGGTGTAGCCGCTGAAAGCGTCGCCGACGACGAAGTCGGCACTATTGCTGGGCAGGTCGAGCATCTTGACCCGAGCGTCGCCGACGATCACGCGGAGCTGCGGCGAGGTTTGCAAGTCGATTCGGTCCTCGACGAACTTGACCAGGTCGCCGTCCACCTCCAGAACCGTCGCATGAGAGCCCGGACGCGTCGCGTTTAGCCAACGCGGCAAGGTCAGCCCACCGCCGCCGACGAAGACGCCGTTCAGCGGCTGTTTGGCGGGGTAGTCAGCATCGATGGCGTCCCCGATCCAGCGGGTGTAGGCGTACTCGAGATGCTTTGGATCGCCGGGGTCGATGTACGACTGAAAATCTCCGTCGAGCACCAGGTTGTATCCCCCGTGCCTGGCCGGGTCGGCGGCAATGCCCACGCAGTGGTAGTGAGTTTCGGTCACGCACGGTGAGCTGCGCGATGCCGACCAGGCCCCGAGCACGGTGGCCAGGACGACGATGCCGGCCACGGCCGCCGGCGACAGCCAGCGGGAGGTGGTCCCGAGCGCGATGCCAACGAGCAGGAGAACGACCCCGACGACGAGCACGGCCGTGCTCACCGGCATCAACGGAACCAGCACGAAGCCGGTGCCAAAGGTTCCGACCAGCGCCCCGGCCGTCGCCCAGGCGGACAACCGGCCGACGATGGTGCCACTGGCACGAAGGTCGTGCAGCTGCAGGTGGGCAACTGCCGGAGAGACGGCGCTGAGCACCGCCGCAGCGGGTACGAGCGCGACGAAGGTGATGCCGAGCGCGGCCAGCTCGCCGCTGCCTTGTGCGCCGGGGCCGAGCCAGCGCACCACCGGCACCGTCAGCATGGTGAGCACCCCACCGAGCAGCAGCAGGACGACCACCAGGCGGCGCGTATCGGTGCGATCCGCCAGGTAGCCGCCGATCGCGGCCCCCATCGCGATGCCGGCGAGTGCCGCGCCGATGATCGAGGTGGTCGTCTCGAGCGTCAGCCCGACGTACGGCGCCAAGAGCCGCACCGCGAGGATCTCCAGCACGAGCACCGAGCCGGCAGCGACGAAGACGAGGGCAGCGGCGGTGTAAGGCGAGAGGGCCGCCGGCAGCTGATCCCCGGCCACGACGGGAGCCGTCGGCTTCCTGCCGTTGGGACGCGCCCGTCTCCGCTTTGCCGCAGTCTTCCCTGCCATCAGGAGACAGAGATTACTAAGTTAAAGTTGAGGGAACTTAGAGGTTCTGAATCTCGGCGGCGATATCCGCCGCGGCCTTCTTCGCGTCGTCGAAGAGCATCGAGGTGTTGGGCTCGTAGAAGAGGTCGTTGTCGATGCCGGCGAAGCCGGGGCTGAGCGAGCGCTTGATCACGATCACCTGCTGGGCCTGGTCGACTTCGATGATCGGCATGCCGGCGATCGGGCTGTCGGGGTCGTTCTTCGCCGCCGGGTTGGTGACGTCATTGGCGCCGACGATCACCGCGACATCGGTGCGCGGCATTTCGGGGTTGATCTCCTCCATCTCCCTCAGCTGCTCATAGGGCACGTCGGCCTCGGCCAGCAGCACGTTCATGTGCCCGGGCATACGGCCGGCAACGGGATGGATCGCGTAGTTGACGGTGACGCCGCGCTTCTCCAGCTCGTCGGCGACCTCCTTGATCGCGTGCTGGGCCTGGGCGACGGCGAGGCCGTAGCCGGGCACGATCACGACCGTGTCGGCGTAGGCGAGCTTGATCGCCGCGTCCTGGGCACCGATCGAGACGTGCGGCCGTTCCTCGGTGCTGCCGGCCGCGCCGCCGGCGGGGGCGCCGCCGAAGCCGGCGAAGAGGATGTTGGCGACCGAGCGGTTCATCGCCGTCGCCATCTCCATCGTCAGGATCGTTCCCGAAGAGCCGACCAGGGTGCCGGCGACGATCAGGGCGACGTTGTCCAGGGCGAAACCGGCGGCGGCGGCCGAGAGGCCGGTGAAGGCGTTGAGCAGCGAGATCACGACCGGCATGTCGGCACCGCCGATCGGCAGCACGACGAGGTTGCCGAGCAGCGCCGCGGCGAGCAGGATGCCGATGAAGAGCGCCTGCGAGGGATCGCCGTTGTTGACGGCGATGTCGACGCAGGCAGCGAGGATGCCGATCAGCAGCAGCGCGTTGATCACCTGCTGGCCGGGCACCGAGAGTGGCCGCGTCGGGATCAGGTCCTGGAGCTTGGCGAAGGCGATGTTGGAGCCCCAGAAGGAGACCGAGCCGATCACCGCTGCCAGCAGCGTCGGAATCAGCTCTTCCAGCGGAATGTCACCGCCGACGGAGATTCCGTGGCGAAGCTCCGACCAGGCGATCAGGGCGACAGCGCCGCCACCGACCCCGTTGTAGAGGGCGACCATCTGCGGCATCTCGGTCATCTGCACGCGCACCGAGGCGGTGAAGCCGATCGCCGAGCCAACCGCGAGGCCGATCACGATCAGGCCCCAGTTGCCCATCCCGTCGAGCAGCAGCGTGGTGACCACCGCGACCGCCATGCCTGCGGCGGCGATCATGTTGCCCTGCTTGGCACTGGTCGGGTGGGTGCCGCGTTTGAGCCCGATGATGAAAAGCGAGAAAGCGACGATGTAGAGCGCCGTGGCGGCGTCACCGCCTGGCTTGAGCACTGCCAGCAGGGTCATTTGCCGGCCTTCCCGTCAGCGTCGGCCTTGGGTTTCGGCTTTTTGGAGAACATGCCGAGCATGCGGTCGGTGACCATGAAGCCGCCGACGATGTTGATCGCGCCAAAGATGACCGCGATGGTGCCGATCACGTACTCGAGCGGGTCGTTGGCGTAGCCGAGGACGATCAGCCCGCCGAGCATGACGATGCCGTGGATCGCGTTGGTCTGCGACATCAGCGGCGTGTGCAGAGTGGTCGGCACCTTCGAGATCACCTCGAAACCGACGAAGGCGGCAAGCACGAGGATCGCGATCTCTGTCATCAAACTCATTTCGCAGCCCTCTCATTGCGGATCTCGCCACCGTGAGTGATGCAGGCGGCGGCGACGATGTCGTCCTCGAAGTCGACGTTGAGCGTGCTCTCCTCGGTGATCAGCAGCCCAAGCAGGTTCTCCAGGTTCTTGGCGTAGAGCTGCGACGCGGGCCGCGGCATCTCGCTGGCCAGGTTGCGCGGGCCGATCACCTTGACGCCGTTCTCGACCACGGTCTGCCCCGCCTCGGTCAGCTCGCAGTTGCCGCCGGTCTCGGCGGCGAGGTCGACGATCACCGAGCCGGGCTGCATGCCGCGCACCGCCTCGGCGGTGATCAGCAGCGGCGCCGGGCGTCCCGGGATCGCGGCGGTGGTGACGATCACGTCCTGCTTGGCGGCGTTCTCGCCGAGCGCGTCGCGCACCTGGGCGTTCTCCTCATCGGTGAGCGGCCGGGCGTAGCCTCCCTCGCCCTCGGCGTCGGGGATGAAGTCGAGTTCCAGCGGCCGGCCGCCGAGCGAGGCGATCTGCTCCCAGGCGGCGCGGCGGATGTCGAAGCCGGTGACGATCGCGCCCAGCCGCTTGGCGGTGGCAACCGCCTGCAGTCCGGCAACGCCGGCGCCGAGCACGAGGACCTTGGCCGGCGGCACGGTGCCGGCGGCCGTGGTCATCATCCCGTAGAAGCGGCCCGACTCGCGAGCGGCGATCAGGCTCGCCGCGTAACCGGCAGCGGCAGCCTGCGAGGAGAGCGCGTCCATCGCCTGGGCGCGTGTGGTGCGCGGAATCGCCTCCATCGCAAAGCTGGTGACACCGCTTGCTGCCAGCGCCTTATTCGTCTCGGCGGCGGTCCAGGGCGCAAGGTGACCGATGAAGATCTGGTTGGAGTTGAGGCGAGCGATTTCCTCGGCGGAAGGGGCGGCGACGCGAAGGACCACGTCGGCGCCCCACGTAACCTCGCCCTCGACGACCTCGGCACCGGCTTCCTCGTACTGGGAGTCGGGGTGACCGGCAGCCTCACCGGCGCCGCTCTCGACCAGCACCGCAATCTTCTCGTTGGCGGCGAGGGATTTAACGACGTCAGGGACTAGCGCGACCCGGCGCTCTCCCTCGGCGGTCTCTTTCGGCACTCCGATCTTCATGGACGCGGCGGCGGAGACTACGCGATGAGCGCCGCGAGGCGCTCCAAGGTGTGCAGTTGTTGGCTCTTCTCGGCGTGAACCGGCGAGACGATCAGGCGGTCGATGCCGGCGCCGCGGAATCTCTCGATCCGCTCCGCCACTTCCGCCTCGGTGCCGACCAGCGAGGTCGCCTCGACGATCTCGTCGGGGACCGCCTCGAAGGCTCCGGCCCGGTCGCCCTCCTGGAAGCGCTTCTGCACGTCATCGGCGACGTCGCCGAAGCCGAAGCGGTGGGCGAGGTCGACGTAGAAGTTGGTTTTGCGGCTGCCCATGCCGCCGAAGTAGAGGACGAGCCCGGCCTTGACCACGGCCTTGGCCGCCTCGAGGTCGCCGTCGATCGCGACCTGCAGTGAGGGCGAGACCTCGAGGTCGGAACGCTGGCGGCCGCCCTTGGCGAAGCCCGCCTCCAGGTGCTCGCCCCAGGTCGCCTCGAAGGCGTCGACGCTGAAGAAGATCGGGATCCAGCCGTCGCAGATCTCCGCCGCCATCTCGACCGACTTGCGGCCGATCGCGCCGACAAAGACCGGGATCTCGTTGCGCTCGGGGTGGAAGTTGAGCTTCAGCGGCTTTCCCTCGCCACCGGGTAGAGGCAGCTGGTAATGCTCGCCCTGGTGATCGACCGGCCCCTCGCGGGCGATGATCTCACGCACGACTTCGATGTACTCGCGGGTGCGGCCCCAGGGCTTGGCGTAAGGCACGCCGTACCAGCCCTCGGAGACCTGCGGGCCAGACGGGCCGAAGCCGAAGAGGAAGCGGCCGCCGGAGAGCTTGTCGATCGTCGCCCCGGCCATCGCCGCGGCAGCGGGCGGGCGGGCGGGCACCTGCATGATCGCGGCGCCGAGCTTGATCGTCTTCGTCTGCGGCGCCAACCAGGCCAGCACGCTGACCACGTCGGAGCCGTAAGACTCAGCCACCCAGACCGACTCGAAGCCGGCGCCCTCGGCAGCCTGGACGACCTCGAGGGCGTCCTCGCCGGCCGGGCCGATGCCCCAGTAACCGAGGTTGAGTCCGAGCTTCAAAGCCATCCGGTGCTCACCCTATTGAATAGAGACCGATGAGCGAAGCGGCGATCGAGCAGGGGCTCTCCAGCGCCACCGCGGCAAAGCGGCTGCGCGAGCTCGGCCCACCGGTCGAGGACTCCTCGCGCTCGACCTCCAGCATCATCGCCGGCAACGTCTTCACCCTCTTCAACGCGATCATCGGCGCCTTCTTCGTGCTCGACGTCGGCCTCGGTCTCTACGCCGACTCGATCTTCGGCCTGATCGCGGTGATCAACTCCTACATCGGCATCCGCCAGGAGCTGAAGGCGAAGCGCACGCTGGATGAGCTGGCGGTGCTGGTCGCCCCCCACGCCAAGGTGGTCCGCGACGGCGCCACCACCAGCCTGCTGGCCGAGGAAATCGTGCCCGGCGACCTGATCGAAGTCGCGCCCGGCGATCAGCTCGTCGCCGACGGCGCGGTGAGCGGCTCGCGCGGGATGACCCTTGACGAGTCGATGCTGACCGGCGAGGCCGAAGGGGTGCGCAAGGAGGCGGGCGACCGGGCGCTCTCCGGCTCCTTCTGCATCAGCGGCTCCGGCAGCTACAAGGTCGACGCGGTGCGCGAGGACAGCTACGCCGGCAAGCTCGCCGGCGAGGCGCGCACCTTCCGTCATCCGCCCTCGCCGCTGCAGGGCGAGGTCAACCGGGTGATCGTCGCCTGCGTCTACGCGATGGTGCCGCTGGCGATCCTGCTGATCCTGACCCTGAAGCTGCGCAGCACCGGCATCGAAGAGGCAGCGCAAACCGCCACCGCCGGCCTGGTCACGCTGGTGCCCGAGGGCCTGGTCCTGCTGATGAGCGTTACCTTCGCCGTCGCCGCGGTGCGGCTGGCGAAAAAAGACACGCTGGTGCAGCAGATGAGCGCCACCGAGAGCCTCGCCGCGGTCGACACGATCTGCGTCGACAAGACCGGAACCCTGACCGACGGCGAGCTGCGCCTGCTCGGCGCCGAGGTGGCGGAGGGCGTCGATGCCAAAGCCGCCCACGCGGCGCTGGGCCGCTTCGCCGCCAGCGCCGGCGACCGCAACCGCACCCTGGAGGCGATCGCCGAACGCTTTCCCGGCGAGGCCGGCCGAGTCTCCGGCGAAGTCCCCTTTTCCTCCGAGTGGAAGTGGAGCGGGCTGCGGATCGACTCCGCCAGCTACGTGCTCGGCGCGCCGGACGTCTTGAGCGCGGCCGGCGTGCTCACCCTCCCCCCCGGCCTCGCCCGGGTGCTCGAGCGCGAGACCGCAGCCGGGCGTCGCGTCGTCGCCTTCGCCGAAACCAGCGAGCCGCTGCCGGCCAGCCCGGGCGAGCAACCACCGCCGCGGCTGGCCCCCGTCGCCCTGGTCGTGCTGGAGGAGACGCTGCGCCCCGACGCGGCGGAAACGGTCGCCTTGATGCGCGAAGAAGACGTCGACCTGAAGCTGATCTCCGGTGACGCCCGGGCCACCGTCACCGCGGTCGCGGCGGCGGTCGGCGTACCCGAGGACGCCGGTGTGGTCGAGGGCCACGAACTGCCCGAAGACCCGGAGGAGCTGGCGGCGGTTGCTCAGCGCAACACGGTCTTCTGCCGGATCAAGCCCGAGCAGAAGCGCGACTTGGTCGCCGCCCTGGCCGCCTCGGGGCGCTACGCGGCGATGATCGGAGACGGCGTCAACGATGTGCCGGCGCTGAAGCGGGCGCGGATGGCGGTGGCGATGGGCTCCGGCGCCCAGGTGACAAAGGGGGTCGCCGACGTCGTCTTGCTCAAGGACGAGTTCGCCCGCCTGCCGCAGGCGGTCGGCGAGGGACGGCGGATCGCCCGCAACATCCACCGGCTCGGCCGCCTCTACCTGACCAAGACGGTCTACGCGGCGGCCCTGATCGTGCTCGTCGCGATCCCAGGCTTCGCCTTCCCCTTCCTCCCCCGCCACCTCACCCTCGCCGCCTTCCTCACGATCGGCATTCCATCCTTCGTCCTCGCCCTGGCGCCCTCGGACGGGCCGCTCTACCGCGGCCGCCTATTGCGGGCGCTGGCCGCCTTCGCCGTGCCGGCAGGGCTGGCCACGGCGCTCGGCTCGATCCTCTCCTTCTTCCTCGTCGACACTGTCTTCGGCGGCAGCCTCGCCGCCGGCCGAACCGCAGCGACGACGACCCTGATCGTGCTCGGCCTCAGCTTCGTGCTGCTGCTCGAGCGCGGCCCCGGCCGCGAGCACATCGCGATCCAGAGCTACATGCTGGCCCTGATCGCCGGCCTCGGCGCCCTCTTCGCCCTGATCCTCGCCGCCGCCCCGGTGCGCGACTTCTTCGAAATGGTGATCCTCAGCGCCTCGCAGTGGTTCCTCGCCCTGCTCTCCGCCGCGGTGGGGCTGACGATCGCCAGCGTGCTCTGGAAGCTGCCAGTGATCGAAGCCTGGGAAGCCGCACCCGATTCGACCGCTGTCCATGGCGACGGCACCTGATTTTCGACTGCGGGCCATATTGATCGGGGGTTCTCGTGCCTAGCGTCCATGCATGGCGACAACCCTCGATCCGGCATCCCTCTCTCCCTGTGCCGGGAAGTACCCGCTGCCGGCGGGTCACTTCGACGAGGCCTTCGCCACGGCAAGCACCGCGCGCTCTCCCTGCGCGGACGTAATGGACGCGCTCGCGCAGCAGGATCTGGTGGCGCTGCGCGAGCGCGTTCAGATCGGCGCCGCCTCGATCGGCCTCAGCTTCGGCAACGGCCCGATCGCGGTCGACCCGGTGCCGCGGGTAATCGACGCGGCCGAGTGGAAGACCCTGGAGGTGGGCCTGAACCAGCGCGCCCGCGCCCTCAACGCCTTCCTGCTCGACGCCTACAGCGACCAGCGGATCTTCGAAGCCGGGGTGGTGCCACGGCGGCTGCTCGAGACGTCAGCCGGATACGAGCCCCGCATGCGGGGGCTGCTCGATCCGGCCGCGCCGGCCGCCGCCGTGGCGGGCTTCGACCTCGTCCGCGATCCCGCCGGCGAGCTGCTGGTGCTGGAGGACAACCTGCGCATGCCCTCGGGGGCGACCTACGCGACGGCGCTGCGCCGCATCGTCGAGCCGGCGCTGGCCGCATCGGTCGCGCCGCGAGCGCTGGACGGCTACCTGGCCGCCCTGGGCAAGGCGCTCGGCGGTGGCTGGCGCAAGGGGGCGAGCGGCGAATCGGCGGCGATCCTCTCCGACGGTCCCGCCAGCGGTGCCTGGTTCGAGCACCGCGAGCTCGGCCGCGCGCTGGAGCTGCCGGTAATCACGCCGGGCGAGCTGGAATCGGCCCGAGGCCACCTCTACTTCCGCCTCGGACGGGAGCGCTACCCGCTCGACGCGATCTACCGCCGGGTCGACGAGGACCGACTGAGCGAAGTCGACGGCTCGCTGACCGCGCTCGGCGAGCTGCTGATGCCGGCGCTCGAGACAGGCCATCTGCGCTGCCTCAACGCCTTCGGCACCGGCCTCGCTGACGACAAGCTCGCCCACGCATTTGTCGAGCGCTTCATCCGCTTCTACCTCGGCGAGGAGCCGCTGCTGCGCTCGGTCCGCAGCCTCGACCTCGGCGACGAGGCCGAACTGGCGCTCGCGCTCGAGCGGCTCGATGAAATGGTGATCAAGCCGCGCGATGGCTTCGGCGGCCGCGGGGTGACGATCATGTCGCGGGCGGACGCCGAGACGCGACGAGAAACTGCGGCGCTGATCCGTCGCGGCCCCACCGGCTTTGTCGCCCAGGAGACGGTGGCGCTGTCCACCCACCCGACGGTCTGCGACGGCGAGCTGCGACCACGCCACGTCGACCTGCGGCCCTTCGTCGTCAGCGCTCGCGACGGCATCGCGACGATGCCGGGCGGCCTCACCCGCTTCGCTCCCGAGGCCGGCGAGATGATCGTCAACAGCTCGCGCGGGGGCGGCTGCAAGGACACCTGGGTGCTGGAGACAGGGCGATCGCGGGCGGCGAGATGAAGCGACGCTCGCTCGCTTCGCGGCGCGAACGGCCGCTGATCGGCGTGACCACCTCCGAGGTGCGACGCGCTGAGAGCACCGAGCCGACCCCCGAGGGCGAGCCGCCGCGCCACGAGATGGCGCTCGGCCTGCCCTACCTGCGCGGTCTCGAGGCGGCCGGGGCCCTGCCGGTGGTGATGCCACCACTGGGCGAGGAGGCGATCGAGCCGCTACTCGACCGCTTCGACGGCATCTGCCTCTCCGGCGGCCCGGACCTCGACCCTGGCACCTACGGCGCCGAGCCCCATCCCGAACTGGGCCCGACCGAGCCCGATCTCGACCGCTTCGAGCTGGCTGTGGCACGGCGAGCCGACTCACGTCAAATCCCGATCCTGGCGATCTGCCGCGGCACCCAGGCGCTCAACATCGTCCGCGGCGGCTCGCTGCACCAGCACCTGCCGGAGCTCTCGACCGAGATCGCCCACCGCCAGAAGCTGCCCGGGGATCAGCCCAGCCACCCGGTCACGATCAAGTCCGGCAGCCGCTTGGCCGAGGCGCTCGGGGTCGGCGAGGTCGCGGTCAACTCCTTCCACCACCAGGCGATCGAGCGGCTCGGCGAGGGGCTGGTCGTCTCCGCGGTCGCGCCCGACGGCACGATCGAGGGCATCGAGGACCCGCGCCGGCGCTTCCTGATCGGCGTCCAGTGGCACGCCGAGACGCTCGTCCACCGCGAGCCCGAGGCGGAGCTCTTCCGCCGCTTCGTCGCGGCCTGCCGCGACGACGGCGCCGAGTTCGAACGGCGCAGTGGCCGGGAGATCGCCCTGTGAGTGCCCCAATCGGCACCCTGCCCGCCTGGGCGACCTGGGCACCCGGCCACGAGCTCGGCCCCTACACGGTCGGGATCGAGGAGGAGGTGATGCTGCTCGACGAGATGACCTGGGCCCTGGCCCACCGCATCGACAGCGTGCTGCCGCGCCTACCGCGGGCCGAGGTCGAGAGCTTCACCGCTGAGACCCACGGCTCGGCGCTGGAGATCCAGACCGGCGTGCACAGCCAGATCGCCGGTGCGATCGGCGAGCTGGCGGCGTTGCGGACCGAGCTCGACCGCGTTCTGCGCCCGCTGGCGATGCGCGCCGCCGTGGCCGGCACCCATCCCTTCGCGGTCTGGCAGGAGATCGTCGTCTCCGCCGGCGAGCGCTACCAGTTCGTCTACGGCTCGATGCGCGAGCTGGCCCGCCGCGAGCCGACCTTCGGCCTCCACGTCCACGTCGGCGTGCCCGACGCCGAAGCGGCGATCCACGCCGCCAACCGCCTCCGCGTCCACATCCCGCTGCTGCTGGCGCTCTCGGTCAACTCGCCCTTCTGGCAGGGCCGCGACACCGGCCTCGCCTCAGCCCGCACGCCGCTCTTCCAGGCCTTCCCGCGGGTCGGCATCCCCCGCGCCTTCGCCGACTACGCCGATTACGTCGAGGCGGTCGACGTGCTGATCCGCAGCGACGCCGTCCCCGAGCCGACCTTCCTCTGGTGGGACGTGCGCCCACAGCCACGCTTCGGCACGGTCGAGGTGCGGATCATGGACGCGCAGACGACCCTGGCCGACGCTGCCGCCCTCGCCGCCCTGGTCCAGTGCATCGTCCGCCTAGAGGTCGAGGAGGGCGGCGACGACACCCAGCTGGCGATCCCGCAAGAGGTCCTCGCCGAGAACCGCTTCCTCGCCGCCCGCGACGGCATGGACGCCGAGCTGATCGAGCCCAGCCTCGACCGGCGGATCCCGGCGCGCGAGCTGCTCGCCGACCTCGTCGTCGCCTGTCGCCCCCACGCCCAGGACCTCGACTGCCTCGACGAGCTCGAGCACATCGCCCTGCTCGGCGAACGCACCGGCGCCAAGCGCCAGCTCGAGCGCTCGCGCACGCTCGGCTCGCTGCCGAGATTGGTCGGCGTGCTCGCCGACGACTTCCTCGCCGCGCCCTAGTCGCGCGGAGCGAGCACGAACTGCGAGACGATCAGGTTCGCTGCCAGGCGCGGCTCGGAGCCCTCGCGCAGGCGCTCGATCTTGACCTCGATCACGACGGTGCTCTTGCCGGCGTGCAGGGGCGTGGCAACGGCGACGATCTCATCGCCGGGCAGGCCGGCGGAGAAGACGTTGAGCTTCAGCTCGATCGTGGTGAAGTTGTGTTCCGGCGGGAGGTTGCGGAAGGTCGCCCAGGCGGCGACGGTGTCGCCGAGCGCGGTCCAGACGCCACCGTGGACGTAGCCGCCGGGATGCAGGTGGCGCTGGTCGACGACGATGCGGCCGCTGGCGAAGGAGTCCTCGATCTCGATCGGCTCGATGCCGAGGTCACCGGGGAAGCTGCCGCCGATGAAGCCGCGCACGTTCTCGGGAGTGAAGAACGACCCGTCCGGCGTCGCCGAGCGCTCGCTCACGGTGCCTCCGCCAGCTCGTAGGCGCCCGGCACGAGGCGCTCGGTGCGGCGCTTGTAGGTGCTCCAGACCCAGGGCCAGTTGCTCGGGTCGTTGCCGTTCTCATCGACGTACCAGTTGCTGCAGCCGCTGTGCCAGACGGTTTTGGCCAGGGCAGCGCGCAGCTCGCGGTCGAAACCCTCGGCCGCCTCGGGCCTGACCTCGATCCGCCTGGCTCGTGCGCTCTCCATCTCACGCAGGGCGGCCAGCACGTGGCCGATGCCGCACTCGAGCGTGTTGACCACCGAGCCACTGCCGCCGTTGGTGTTCGGCCCGTAGAGCAGGAACATGTTGGGGAAGCCCGGCACGCTGAGGCCGAGGTAGGCGCGCGCAATCTCCCTCCACTCCTCGTCCAGAGTACGACCGGCGCGGCCGCTGATCTCCATCGGCGCGACGAAGTCATGCGAGGCGAAACCGGTGGCGAGGACGATTGCATCCGTGGGCCGCTCGACCCCGGTCGCGTCGCGGATTCCGGTTGCGGTGACCGCCTCGATTCGCTCTGACACCAGCTCCACGTTGGGCTCGGTCAGGGTCGGGTACCACTCATCGGTGAGCATGATCCGCTTGCAGCCGAACTCGTCACTTGGAGTCACCTTGTGGCGCAGCTCAGGATCGGAGATCGCCGCGTTGATCTGACGGCGACCGACGGCGCGCAGCGCTGGCAGCAACCAGCGCTTGTGAGTCAGGGCTGCGGCGGCGAACTCCTGAAAGGCAAAGACCGAGGCGCGGTCGAGGCGGCGCAGCGCTGGCACCCGCTTGAACAGTGCGTGTGCTCGCGCCGAGTACTCGAAGTCCATCTTCGGCAGGGTCCAGCCAGGAGAGCGCTGGTAGACGTCGAGCTGGGCGACTTCGGGCTGGATCGCCGGCACGACCTGGATCGCGCTACAGCCGGTGCCGACCACGGCGACGCGCCTGCCACTCAGCTCGACGTCATCGCGCCACTCGGCCGTGTGAAAAGCGGGGCCGTCGAAGGCCTCCAGCCCCTGGATCGGCGGCACCGTCGGTACCGAGAGCTGGCCACAGGCGGTGATCAGGAGATCGGCCTCGTGCGGCCCGGCGCTCGTCTGCAGCCGCCACTTGCCGCGCTCCTCATCCCAAGCGGCGCTCTGCACCTCGGTCGCGGTGCGGACCTTGTCGAGCACGCCGAAGTGCCGTGCCACCCCTTCCACATACGCCTGGATCTCGACCTGGGGGGCGTAGCGACGCGACCAGCGATTGGGCGCGAAGGAGTACTCGTAGAGGTGCGAGGGGATGTCGCAGGCAGCCCCGGGGTAGGTGTTGTGCTGCCAGACCCCACCGACCCGCTCGCCCTTCTCGAAGACGGTGACGTCCTCATAGCCCTCGCGCTTCAGCATTACGGCAGCGCCGACCCCGCCGAAGCCGCCGCCGACCACCGCGATCGAGGGCTTCTCACTCAACGCCAAAGCCCTTCAGCCCGTAATCGCCAAATGGCTCGTCGCGCTCGCGCACGGCCTCTTTGAAACCGGACTCGGCGGCGCGGCGGACGAAGCCGTGGCCCTCCTCGGTGTGGCGGGCGACGCCGTCGAAGAAGGTGCCGAGCAGCTGCGTCTGGTGCAGGCCCTGGGCGTAGAGGCCCTGGTTGACCAGCATCTTCATCATCACCAGCTGGTTGATCGGCATCTGCGCGACCCGCCCGAGCAGCCGCTCGAAACGCTTGTCGAGCTCGGCCGCGGGAGCCGCCTCGGTTGCCAGCCCCCACTCCTCGGCCTCGGCGCCGGTCAGCGAGTCGCCGGTGAAGAGCAGCCGCTTGGCCCGCATCGGCCCGACCCGCGAGGCCCACATCGCCGTCGTCGGCGAGCCCCAGACGCGCGCCGGCGGGTAGCCGATCTTGGCGTCGTCGGCGATCACCAGCAGGTCCGAGCAGAGCGCCATGTCGGTGCCGCCGGCGACGCAGTAGCCGTGCACCTTGCAGAGCACCGGCTTTTCGGAATGGAAGAGGCTCATGAAGCCGCGCACGTTGCGCCACATGAACTGGAAGTCCGTGACCGGGTCCCAGTTGGACTCGGGCATGTGATTGGCGCCGATCGTCGCTGGGTCGAGCGGCGAGCCCGCGGGCGCCTCCGCTCCACCCAGCTCGCTCATGTCCCCCTCGGCCGAGGCGACCAGGTCGTAGCCGCCGCAGAACCCTGTGCCGTTGCCGGCAAGGGCGATCGCGTGCACCTCGGGGTCGAGGTTGGCCCGCTCGACGCAGGCCGCCAGCTCGGTCGGCATCCGCGGCGTGATCCCGTTGCCGCGCTCCGGCCGGTTCAGGGTGATGCGCGCGACTCGATCGCTGCTCTCGTAGGTCAGCGTCTCGAGTCGCGGCATCGCACTTCTCCTAGTTGAGGCGTTCCACGAGCATCGCCTTGCCCTGGCCGCCGGCCACGCACATCGTCTCGAGGCCGACCTGGTGGTCATCGGTCTCCATCACGTTGAGCAGGGTGCCCATGATGCGGGCGCCGGTCATCCCGAACGGGTGGCCGAGGGCGATCGCGCCACCGTGGGTGTTGAGCTTGTCTTCGGCGATGCCGCATTCGGCCATGATCGGGATCACCTGAGCGGCGAAGGCCTCGTTGAGCTCGACCGCGTCTACGTCGGAGATCGTCATCCCGGCCCGGTCGAGCACCTTCTTGATCGCGCCGATCGGGGCGACGCCCATCAGCTCCGGCTCGTTGCCGTAGGTGGCGGCAGTGATGATCCGGGCCCGCGGGGTCAGGCCGAGCTCCTTGGCCTTGGTGTCGCTCATCAGCAGAACCGCTGCAGCGCCGTCGTTGAGCGGGCAGGAGTTGCCGGCGGTGACACCGCCACCGCCCTCGAAGGCCTCCGGCAGCTGGGAGAGCTTCTCCAGGGTCGAGGAGGCGCGGGGACCGTCGTCCTTGCTTACCTCGGTCCCGTCCTCGAGCTTGACCGGAACGATCTCGCGATCGAAGAAGCCGTCCTCCTGCGACTTCACCGCCAGTTCCTGCGAGCGCTGCGCGAACTTGTCCATGTCGGCGCGGCTGACCTCGTACTTCTTCGCCACGTTGACGGCGGTGATGCCCATGTCGATGTAGGCATTTGGCTGGCCGTTCTCGCCGATCAAATTCGGGTTGCGGTCGTCCACTCGGACGGGCTCACTGGCTTCGTTGAAGCGGCTCACCCACTCGACCCCGGCGGCGATGTAGACGTCGCCCTCGCCGGCCTTGATCGCGTTGCCGGCGTGGCGGATCGCGTCGAGGCTGGAGGAGCAGTAGCGCGAGACCGTGACCCCGTTGACCTCCTGCGGCAACTTCTCGGAGAGCAGCGAGATGATGCGGCCGATGTTGAAGGCCTGCAGGCCCTGCGGCATGCCGACGCCGCAGAAGACGTCCTCGACCAGGGCTGGGTCGACATCCGGGTTGCGCTCGAGCAGCTGGTCGACCACGTAGGCGCCTGTCTCCTCCGGGCGCAGCGGGGCCAGCGAGCCCTTGAAGGCACGGCCGATCGGCGTGCGGATGGTGTCGACGATTACTGCCTCGGGCATGCGGGTCTCTCCTTCAGGCTGGGGTCGGGAAGTGCGCGCCGCAGGGTAGTGGATCGCGAGCGCAGGGCTCCGCGGCAAGCTTTAAGTTAGTGGCGATGTCGCTGGACGGACTGCGGGCGTGGATAGGGCTGGTCGAGCGCAAGCTGACCATGCGAACGCGCGTTTTCCTCGTCCTCGTCGCGATCGCGATCGGCGGCGCGGGCGCTGGCATCGTGCTGGCGATTGACGCGCAGGACAACGCGGTGACCAAGAGTGATCTTCAGACCGTGCGCGACGAACTGGCCGGCACGACCGCGCCGACCGAAGCGCCGCAGGCGAGCGAGCTCGAAGCCGAACTGGAAACACTGCAGGGGGAAGTGGCGGCGCTGCGGGCAGAAGCAGCCTCCAAAGGCAACGGAAACGGCGGCGCCGAGGCGCCGAAAGTAGAAACCGAAGGCGAATCCCCGCCGAAGAAGTAGTTCGCCGTTCGTGCGGATTCGCACGAACTTTCCCCGCATCGTCCCCTGACTGCGTTACATTCGCCGCAATTCGACCTCGCGAGCACCCGCGAGCTCTGCCGCCTAGGCAGTGAAAGGAGTCGCCCTGATGCCAGAGGGTTACTGCGTCAAGGAGCGCAAGAAGGTCGAGATCAAAGACGCCAAGCAGGTGACGATGAAGAATGGTCGCCCCGCGATCCAGGGAACCTGCCCGGACTGCGGCACGAAAATCTTCAAGATCGGCAAACTCGAGTAGTCGGGACCTGAACCTGCGTCAGCGGGCATTCGTATGCCGAGCGAATGTCACCTGGCGCGCTAACAGACGAGCGGGACGTGCGTGAGGCCTACTCGGCCCACGCATCCGAGCTCTACGGCTTCGCGGTCCGCTCGCTCGGCGACTCCGGTCTCGCCGAAGAGGCCGTTCAGGAGACCTTCCTGCGCGCCTGGCGCGCCGGCGAGCGCTTCGACCCCCAGATCGGCTCGCTGCGCACCTGGCTGTTCGCGATCCTGCGCAACGTCGTGATCGACCTCGGTCGCGCCCGCGCAGCCCGGCCAACCGTCTCCGACGAAGGCATCGAGGCCTCAGTCGAGCCCTTCGACGAGGCGCTGCTCTCCTGGCAGATCGAGGAGGCGATGCGGCGGATCGGCGACCAGCACCGCCGCGTCCTGGTCGAGACCTACTACCGCGGCCGTCCCTACGCTGAGGTCGCCGACGAACTCGGCGTACCCGAGGGAACGGTGAAGAGCCGCGTCTACTACGGCCTGCGCGCGCTGCGGGTCGTGCTCGAGGAGATGGGCTATGAAGACTGACGGCTGCCGCCACTGGAAAGAGGAACTCGGCGCCTACGCGCTCGGGCACCTTTCCGGCGAAGAGCGAACCGCGCTCGAGGCCCACCTCGAGGGATGCCCCGCCTGCCGGGCCGAGGCGGACTCGCTGTTCGCCGTCTCGCGGCTGCTCCCCCACGCCGATCCGGAGCGCTTCGGCCCGGCCCCGCAGCCGCCGGCTGAGCTAGGCAAGCGGATCGCCGCGACGATCGGCAGCGAGCGGCGCTCAAAGCGGCGCCAGCGGCGCCTGCGCTTCGGGCTCGGCTTCGGCGGCGCGGCTGCGGCGACCGCGATGGCGGTCCTGGCGATCTTCGTCCTCTCCAGCGGCAGCGAAGGTGGCCCCGAGCAGCACGTCGCCTTCCGCTCCTTGCCCAGCGGCGTCAAGATCGCCGCCACGCTCCAGCCCCAGGCCTTCGGCACCGAGATCCACATGTACGTCAAGGGGATCAGCTCGGGCACGCTCTGCCGCGTCTACATGCGCGGCCCCGGCGGCGATGAAGTCTCGGCCGGCACCTTCCGCTACCGCTGGGGCGGCGACGAGTCCGCCGTGCTCAGCGCCGCCCTCGATCTCTCGCGCGCCGAGGCACTGGTCGTGCACGCCGGCAAGCGCACCTTCGTCGCGCCCCTCGGCAACGCCGAGGCGACCATGCGCAACCAATCCCAACAGGAGGAATCAACGTGAAGAAGACCCTTCCCATCCTCGCCGCTCTGGCGCTGATCGGAGTGCTGGCTATGGCCGGCTGTGGAAGCAGCAGCAACAGCTCGAGCTCAGGTTCCGGCGGCGGCGCCTACGGCGGCGGTGAAGAAACGACCAGCAAGCCGGCCACCTCGACCACCGCCTCCACGGGCGCGCCGATCACCGTCGGCACGGCCAAGGGCGTAGGCAAGGTGCTGGTCGACTCCAACGGCCTGACGCTCTACTACTTCCAGAAGGACCAGAACGGTGAATCAACCTGTTACGGAGCTTGCGAACAGGGCTGGCCACCACTGACGACCGAAGGCACACCGCAGGCCGGCGAAGGCGCAATGGCCTCGAAACTGGGCACGACGAAACGCAAAGACGGCACCGTCCAGGTGACCTACAACAACTGGCCGCTCTACACCTTCGTCGAGGACAAAAAGCCGGGCGAAGACAACGGCACCGACAGCAAGGCCTTTGGCGCCTCCTGGTACCCGCTACACCCCAACGGGGAGAAGGCGGGCCACTAGGCCGAGCCGCGCTTGCGCGCGGAGATCGACGGTGGGACCAGCTCGCGGATCTCGGCCAGCAGCCGGACCGCGAGCTCTCCCGCCTCCTCGCCGGGCTTGGCCTGCCCGTCGCGCGGCTCGAAGAAGCGGATCCGCAGGTGGGGGCGGTGGGGGAACCCGGTCAGGTCCGAGGTCCCCTCGATCGCGACGCAGACGATCTTCGCCTCGGGCACCTCGAGCGCGAGGCGGCCGACGCCGCTGCGCGCCCGCAGAACCTTGCCGCGCGAGCGAGTCCCTTCCGGAAAGACGCCGATGCAGGAGCCGCGCCGCAGTTCCTCGACCGCCCGCGCCAGGGCACCGGCGTCGCCGGCGTCGCGCTCGATCGGAATCTGGCCCATGCCGTTGAGCACCGGGGCCAGGCCGCGCACCTCCCAGAGGGCGGATTTGGCAAGAGCCTTGATCTGGCGCCGCTTGAGCGCCGAGATCCCGACCATGATCGGGTCCCAGTGGCTGTCGTGGTTGCCGACCACCAGCACCGGGCCGCTCTCCGGCAGGATCTCCACTCCCTCGGCCTTCAGCCGCCCCCAGGCGGCCACCGGGCGACAGACCTTCATCGCCGTCCAGTACATCGGGCTCGGCTCGCGCTTTGCCTCGCCGGGTGTGGGTAACCCCCCTTGCGGGGTAGTGGCCTCCATTGCGAGCGGCACCGTACTCCATCGAGCTAATCCCGCCGCCAACTCAGGCAAGGAAACCATCAAAGTGATCAAAGTCACGTACTCGCTAGGGCCGACGGTCGAAGGTACCCGTCTCGCTTCTGCAGTGCCGATCCGCACCACGAATCCCGGCTGTAGCAATCACAACTATCTAAAGTGTCATCTGTGACGACGCAGAAGCCCCTCGAGCTGATCCTGGCTCGCAACCTGATGTCTGCGCTCTCGACCCCGGCCTTCCTGGTCGACGAGGGCGGCATCCTCGTCTTCTACAACGAGGCGGCCGGTGCCCTGCTCGGCAAGCGCTTCGAGGAACTGGGCACGGTCGGCGCCGAAGAGTGGGGATCGCTGTTCGGGCCTTTCGACAAAGCGGGCGAGCCGATCCCATACGACGAGCTGCCCCTGGTCGTCGCCGTCCGCAACGGCCGCCCCGCTCACGCCGACCTGCAGATCAGCTCCGCCGACGGCACCCGCCACCGGGTCGAGGTCTCCGCCTTCCCGATCCTCACCCCGCACGGCTCGCAGGGCGCGATCGCGGTCTTCTGGCCGGCCGGCTCCAGCAACGGCGCGGGCCACTGAGATGAAGGTCAAGCTCTGGGGCACACGCGGTTCGATCCCCTCCCCAGGGCCGGAGACGATCCGCTACGGCGGCAACACCTCCTGCGTCGGCGTCACTCTTTCCGACGGCTCGATGCTGGCCCTCGACGCCGGCACCGGCATCCGCAGCCTCGGCCTGGCCCTCGCCAAAGAGCCGGCGCGACTGCACATCCTGCTCACCCACCTCCACCTCGACCACATTCAGGGCCTCGTCTTCTTCGCCCCCGCCTTCCAGCCGCAGACCGAGATCGTGATCTGGGGACCGGCCTCGCCGGAGGCCTCGCTGCGCGATCGCATCGCCCGCTACATCTCGGCACCGCTCTCCCCGGTCGAGGTCCGCGAGCTGCCCTGCGACGTCTCCTTCCGGCACTGCCCGCAGAGCGAGTGGGAGATCGGCTCGGCGCGGATCAGCGCCGCCTCCGTCTCCCACCGCGGGCCGACGCTCGGCTACCGGATCGAAGACGGCGACTCCTCGCTCGCCTACATACCCGACCACGAGCCCGCCCTCGGCGCCGACCTCGACGCGCTCGAGGAGGACTGGATCTCCGGCCTCGGCCTCGCCCGCAACGCCTCGCTGCTGATCCACGACGGCCAGTACGCCGACGCCGAGTACCCCGACCACGTCGGCTGGGGACACTCCTCGCTCTCGCACGCACTCTCCTTCGCCCGCCGCGCCGAAGCGGAGCGGACCGTGCTCTTCCACCACGACCCGATGCACTCCGACGAGCGCCTCGACCAGCTGGCCACCGAAGCGCGCCAGCACTGGGGCGCGATGGGCGGCAATCCGGAGGCGATCGAGCTCGCCATAGAGCGGGCCGAGTACGAGCTGCCGACACGAATGGTCAGCGCGATTTCCGCAACTTAGAAACCGCGTCATTCGCACGATTCAATTGCCCGCTTTTGCCCGCTACGCTGGCACGCGGGATGACGTCGGCTCCTGGAATCGACGCCGCAGTCGAGAGATCTGATCTGGTCAGGGAGGCGCTCACGACAGCGCAGCGCGCGCATGCCGGTCAGCTGCGTCGCGGCAGCGATGGGCGACCCTTCATCGACCACCCGGTCGCGGTCGCCGAGCTGCTCTGCGGAGAGCGCCAGGGCGACGAGGTGATCGCGGCGGCGCTGCTCCACGACGTGGTCGAGAAGAGCGAGATGAGCCTCGACTCGGTACGCGAGCGCTTTGGCGAGGTCGTCGCGGCGCTGGTCGGGGCGATGACCGAAGACGAGTCGATCCCGACCTATGAGGACCGCAAGGAGGAGCACCGGCGCCGGGTTGCCGAGTCCGAGCCGGCGGCGCGGGCGATCTTCGCCGCCGACAAACTGACCAATGTGGCGATGCTGCGCGAGGCCTACGCACTGATCGGCGAGGGCGTCAGCGACGAACTCGCGGTGCCGCTCGACCTGAAGATGTATATCTGGGAGGCCGACCTGGAAATGCTCTTCGACGAGGCGCCGCAGCTGCGCCTCACCAACCAGCTCGCCGATCAGCTGGTCGCTCTCTGGGGAGACCGTTTCAGGGCCGTGCGTGCCCCGTCAGACTGAGCCGGCGGCGCAGCGGCAGCACGTACCAGAGCCCGGCGAAAGCGCAGACCGTCCCCAGTCCCGTGATCGCGGTAACGACGCCGCTGCCGAAGAGCACGTCGGTGATCAGCACGATCGCGCCGGTCATCGCCATCGCCAGCAAGGCGAGGCCGGCAATCGTGAAGCGGTTGGCGAGGCGGATCAGCTCGCGCTTCTGCTGCAGGCGAAAGGTGACGCGGTGGTAGGACGAAGGTGCGATCAGCAGGATTGCCGAGAGCGCCGTGCAGAGCAGGGTGAAGAAGTAGACGCCCTTCTCGAAACCGTTGATCTCGGTGAAGTTCTGCTGGAAGGGGACGGCGAGCAGGAAGGCGAAGAGGACCTGGACGCCGGGCAGGGCGACGCGCAGCTCCTGCAGCAGCTCGCTGAGGTTGCGATCGAGGCGTTCGGTCTCGCTCTCGTCCCGACCCGACGGGCGTTCCTCCATCTCATCACCATAGGGGAAGTGAGCACCTCGATCGTCCTCTTCAACCGCGACCTCAGGGTGCGCGACAACCCGGCCCTGGCGGCCGCCGCGAAGGCCGAGCGGACGGTGCCGCTCTTCGTCCTCGACCCGGCATTGCTCGAGTCGCGCTTCGCCGCCCCCAACCGGGTCGCCTTCCTGCTCGAGTCGCTGCGCGATCTCGGCGAGCGGTTGCGGCGCGCCGGCGGTCGTCTCTATGTTCGGCACGGCGATCCGGTCGAGGAGGCCTTGGCGCTGGCGCGCGAGTGCGACGCCGGCGAGCTCCACGTCAGCGCCGACTGGAGCGCTTTCGCGCAGCGGCGCGAGGAGCGCCTGCGCCGTGCCTGCAAGGAGCAGCGAATCGCCTTCCGCACCCATCCGGGCACAACGATCGTCTCGCCCGGCACCGTGACCCCTGGCGGCGGCAATCACTTCAAGGTCTTCAGCCCCTTCCACCGCGCCTGGGAGGAGGTGCCTTCGCGACCGCTGGCGGCGGCACCGCGGCGGCTGAAAGTGCCCTCGCGGCTGGCGGCTGGGCGGCTGCCGGCGCTCGACTCGCTGCTGCGTGGCGAGCTCTCGCCCGAGCGAGTTCCAGGTGGCGAGAGCGAAGGCCGCAAGGCGATGCGCGCCTTCCTGCGCGACGGCCTCGCCGGCTACTCCGACCACCACGACGACCTGCCGGGCGATGAGACCTCTGGGCTGAGCCCGTACTTGCGCTTTGGCTGCATCTCGCCGCTGGAACTGCTGAGCGAGGCGCGCTCGCGCCGCGGCGGCGGCGCCTTCGCGCGGCAGCTCTGCTGGCGCGACTTCCACCACCAGGTGCTCGCCGCAAACCCCTCACTGCCCCACCGCGACTACCGTCCGCGCGGCGACCGCTGGTCGCGCTCGCGCCGCGCCTTCGAGGCCTGGCAGGAGGGGCGCACCGGCTACCCGATCGTCGACGCGGCAATGCGCCAGCTGTGCCGCGAGGGGCGCATGCACAACCGGGCGCGGATGATCGTCGCCTCCTTCCTGACCAAGGACCTCTACCTCGACTGGCGCTGGGGGGCCGAGCACTTCTGGGACCTGCTCAGCGACGGTGAGATCGCCAACAACGCCGGTAACTGGCAGTGGGTGGCGGGAACCGGCAACGACACCAGGCCCAACCGCGTCTTCAACCCGATCCGCCAGGCCCACCGCTTCGATCCCAACGGCGACTACGTGCGCCGTTACCTGCCGGAGCTAGAAACTGTCGCCGGCAAGGCGGTGCACGAGCCATGGCGGCTCGACGCCAAGCGGCGGCGCCAGCTCGACTACCCCGGGCCGATCGTCGACCACGACGACGCTGCCGCCGCCTTCCTCGCCCGGCGCACGTAGGATCGGGCCGTGGGACGGCTTGCGGTGGTGCTCGGCAGCAGTGCGCTCGGTCCAGGTGGCGAGACGATCGCCGCGGCGGGCGCCGAGCACGGTGCCGCGATCGTGCAGCGCCACGGTGGCGAGGAGTACGTGCTGCCGCACGAGATCGACCACATCGCCAACCTGCGGGCGCTGGTCGAGCAGGGCTGCGACCGCGTGCTGGCGATCGCCTCGGTTGGCTCGCTGGACGCCGAGCTGCCGGTCGGCAGCCTGCTCTGCCCCGACGACTTCATCGCCCTCCACCTCGGCCTCTCCTCCTTCGGCGACGAGCGCGCCCACCGGGCACCGCGCTTCGACCCGGTCTGGCGCGAGGAAGTCCTTGCCGCCTGGAACGCCAGCCCGGCCAAGGTGCGCGACGGCGGCGTCTACTGGCAGGCGATCGGCCCGCGCTTCGAGACCCCGGCCGAGATCCGCCTGATGGCGGCGCACGCCGACGTGGTCGGGATGACAATCGCCTCGGAGTGCATCGTCGCCGCCGAGCTCGGGCTTGCCTACGCGGCGATCTGCGTCGTCGACAACCTCGCCAACGGCATCGGTCCGGATCCGCTGGAGATCATCGAGCTGGAAGCGGCGCGGGCCGGCAATGCCCTGCAGCTGCACGATGGCCTAGCCGCGGTGCTGCCCCAGCTCGGCGCTGTGGGCCGGTGAGCACGGGGACGCTCACCGTCACCGGCGCCGTCCTCGACGGCGAGAGCGTCGGAGTGCGCTGTGTCGACGGGACGATCGCGGCGCTCGGGCCTGACCTGGTGCCGGAGCCGGGCGATGAGACGATCGACGCCGCCGGGGCGCCGCTGGTCGCCCCGCTGCTCAACGGCCACACCCATGCGGCGATGACCCTCTTCCGCGGCTTCGGCGGCGACCTGCCGCTGATGCGCTGGCTGCGCGAGGTGATCTGGCCAATTGAGGCGAAGCTCGAGCCCGAAGACGTCTACTGGGGCACGCGGTTGGCCTGCCTGGAGATGATTCGCACCGGCACCGCGCGCTTCTGGGACATGTACTGGCACCCGGGGGCGACGGCGCGAGCGGTAACCGACGCCGGCCTGCGGGCGACGATCGGTGGCCCGCTCTTCGACGCCGACGGCGACACCGAGGCGATGCAGGCGACCGCGCTCGGCAACCTCGACGAGCTCGCCGGGTTCGGCCCGCGGATCGACGCTGCGCTGGCCCCGCACTCGATCTACACGGTCAGCGAGGAGCTGCTGCGCTGGACCGCTGAACGGGCCGCGGAGCACGGGCTGCCGGTCCACATCCATCTCTCCGAGACCGAGCAGGAGGTCGCGGACTGCGTCGCCGAGCACGGCGTGCGTCCCGCCGTCTACCTCGACCGGCTCGGCGTGCTGAACGAGCACACGATCCTCGCCCACGGAGTCTGGCTCGACCAGGAGGAGCTGGCGCTGATCGCCGGGCGCGGCTGCACGGTCGTCACCAACCCGGTCGCCAACATGAAGCTCGCGGTCGGTGGCATCTTCCCCTACCCGGCAGCGCGGAGCGCCGGCGTCGCCGTCGGCCTCGGCACCGACGGCGCCGGCTCCAACGACTCGCTCGACCTCTTCTCCGACCTCAAGGCTTTCGCCCTTGTCCAGCGCCACGCCAACGGCGATCCCACTGTTGTGCCGGCCGAGGAGGCATGGCGGATCGCCAGCGGCGACGCCCGCCTCGAGGTCGGCGGACCAGCGGACTTCCTGCTGTTGCGACCGAACTCGCCCGAGCTCAGCCTCGGCGACCTGTACTCGGACCTGGTCTACGCGGCGAACGGGTCGATCGTCGACACCACGGTCCTCGGCGGGCGGGTGTTGATGCGCGGCGGCGAGGTGCCGGGCTGCGAGGAAGTCGTCGCCCGGGCGGTCGAGCGCTCGCGACGGCTCGGCATCGGAACCTAGTAGCACCTTCTCTTCTTGATACCCCCCGGGGGTATGCTACGGTGGCTCCATGGCCGACGTCGCGGGCACGATCCTAGAAGGGCTCAAGCAGTCCTTCCTGATGGCCTACGAGGTCTGGTGGGCGCTGGTCTTCGGCTTCGCGATCTCGGCGATCGTCCAGGCCTGGGTGCCGAAGGAGCGGATCGAGGCGACGATGGCCGGTGGCGGGGCGAAGCCAATCGCCTGGGCGACGGGCCTCGGCGCCGCCTCCTCCTCCTGCTCCTACGCGGCGATCGCGATCGCCAAGAGCCTCTTCCAGAAGGGCGCCTCGGCCGCCTCGGCGCTGGCCTTCCAGTTCGCCTCGACCAACCTGGTCTGGGAGCTGGGCCTGGTGCTCTGGGTCCTGCTCGGCTGGCAGTTCACCCTTGCCGAGTACCTCGGCGGCATCTTGATGATCGTGCTGATGGCGCTGCTGCTGCGCGTCTTCGTCTCGCCGCGACTCGAGGAGCAAGCCCGGACGCACGCTCAGGATGCGGACGCCGGGCACGAACACGAGCACGAGCGGGGCTGGACGGCGGTCGCTGTCAACTTCCGCGGCGACTGGCTGATGCTCTGGAAGGAGATCGGCATCGGCTTCCTGCTCGCCGGCTTCATCGGCCTGCTCGGCGACGACTTCTTCAACGTCCTCTTCCTCAGCGGCGGGCCGGGCTGGCTGGTCGCGATCGAGAACGTCATCGTCGGGCCGCTGATCGCCGTGCTCAGCTTCGTCTGCTCGGTCGGCAACATCCCCCTCGCCGCCGTGCTCTGGTCGGGCGGGATCAGCTTTGCCGGGGTGATGGCCTTCATCTTCGCCGACCTGATCGTGCTGCCGATCATCGCGATCTACCGCAAGTACTACGGCTGGGCATTCACCGTGCGGATCGTCACCTTGATGCTGCTGACGATGATCGTCGCGGCGCTGGCGATCGACGCCCTCTTCAGCGCCGCCGGACTGATCCCGACCACGCGGCCGAGCCGCGCCGATGTCTTCGGCTCGGTGCAACTCGACTACAAGCTGGTGCTCAACATCCTCGGCTTGATCGTCTTCGCCGCGCTCTTCTGGCTCAGCCGCCAGGCGCGCCCGACCGCGCACAGCTGCCCCGCCCACGCTTAACGCCGCTCCTCAAGGGGTATAGGCTCGGCTCGAGTGCCCAGCGACGAGCTGACTGAAAAGTCCAGTGCCGGGGCCTCCCCCGTCCGCTACGCAGGCGCGACCAAGCGTTATCCGGGCTCTGCCAAAGCAGCCGTCGAGGACCTCACCCTCGAGGTGCCGGCGGGCGAGATCTGCGTCCTGGTCGGGCCGTCGGGCTGCGGCAAGACGACGGCGATGCGGATGGTCAACCGCATGGTCGAGATCAGCGAGGGCGACATCCTGATCGGCGATCGCTCGGTCCGCGATCGCAGTCCGGCCCAGTTGCGGCGTGAGATCGGCTACGTGATCCAGCAGGTCGGACTTTTCCCCCACCGGACGATCGCCGAGAACATCGTCGCCGTACCCCAACTGCTGGGCTGGAAGAAGGAGCGCGCCGCTGCCCGCGGCGCCGAGCTGCTGTCCCTGATCGGGCTCGATCCCGACCTCGCCGATCGCTACCCGGCGCAGCTCTCAGGCGGCCAGCAGCAACGGGTTGGCGTCGCCCGCGCACTGGCCGCGGACCCACTGGTGATGCTGATGGACGAGCCCTTTGGCGCGATCGACCCGATCAGCCGCGAGCGCCTGCAGAACGAGTTCCTGCGCCTGCAGGCGGAGCTGCGCAAGACCGTCCTCTTCGTCACCCACGACATCGACGAGGCGATCAAGATGGGTGACCGGATCGCGATCATGCGCGAGGGCGGCAAGGTCGCCCAGTACGCGACCCCGGCGGAGGTGCTGATGGACCCTGCCGACGAGTTCGTCGAGGACTTCGTCGGCGCCGACCGGGCGCTGAAGCGCCTGGCGCTGATGCGGGTCGCCGACATCGACCTCTGGAAGGCGCCGCTCGCCTACGTCGGGCAGCCGACCGCCGAGGTGAGGGCGAAGCTGGCCGAGCCCGACGTCGAGGTCCCCTATCCGCTGCTGGTCGACAGCGAGCGCCGTCCGCTCGGTTGGCTCTCCGAGCGCGACCTGGCCGACGAGCAGGTGCCGAGACAACCCGACTCGCCGCTGGGACCGCTGCTCGACCGCGACGACATCATGCGCGACGCCCTTGCCGACCTGTTGCAGGGCGAGGCGCAGTACGCCGCCGTGGTCGACCACGAAGGCCGCATCGACGGCGTCCTCTCGGTCGAGATCATCTCCGAGTTCCTCAAATCACCGCAGGCGAAGACCGAGGAGCACAGTGCCGTGGAGCGGCCACATGGCTAGCCCGGCGCTCAGCCTCGCCGCGGTTGGCGAAGTCGGCAAGGGGTTCTTCCACGAACGCACGACGCAGTCATGCCAAGCGAAGCCAAGCCACCTGTTCTGCTGGGACTGGGCGCGCGAACACATCGACCGCTACGGGACCCCGACGCTGCAGCAGTTCGAACTCGTCGCGATCTCCGTCGTGCTTGGCTTCACGGTTGCCTTCGCACTGGCGCTGCTTGCGCATCGTCGCCGTTGGTTGAAGCCGCCGCTGCTGGCCGGGACCGGGATCCTCTACGCGGTCCCCAGCGTCGCCTTCTTCCTTTTGCTGCTGCCGATCACCGGCCGCGGTCGCGAGACCGCGATCATCGCTCTCAGCGCCTACACGTTGCAGATCATCTACCGCAACGTCACCGTCGGCCTTGGCAACGTGCCCGAGTCGGCAAAGGACGCCGCCCGCGGCATGGGTATGACCACCCGCCAGATCCTCTGGCGGGTGGAGCTGCCCCTGGCCATACCGGAGATCATCGGCGGGCTGAGGATCGCCACTGTCAGCACCGTCGCGATCGCGACGCTGGCGGTCTTCGCCCACGCCGGTGGCCTCGGCACTCAGATCTACGGCGAAGCGAACCTCCATTTTCCGACCTCGATCATCATCGCCGGGGGAATCGCGATGCTGATGGCGCTCATCTTTGACGCGATCCTGCTGACCATCCAGCGCTTCAGCACGCCCTGGCGCCGGGTGAGGTCGTCGTGAGCGCCACGCCGGTGCTTGCCTCGTTCGGCGGTGCCTTCGAATTCATCTTCACGCCGCAGCGCTCCAACGTCACCGGCGGCAAGGGCGTCGGCGGCATCCATCAGGTGCTCGAACTCGCGCTCACCCAGCTCGAGGTGACGGTGCTTGCCCTGGCTCTGGCGCTGGTGATCGCCCTGCCGGCGGGCCTGTACTTCGGTCACAAGGGGACCGGAGAACTGCTCGCGATCGGCCTCGGCAACGCCGGCCGCGCGGTCCCCGAGCTGGCGCTGATCGCGCTGATGGCGGCGGTAATCGGGGTCGGCCTGCTCAACCTCACCGTCGCCCTGGCAATCCTTGGCATACCCCCAATCCTGACCAACACTTTCGTCGGCATCCGCGAGGTTGACCGCGCCAGCGTCGAAGCTGCCCGCGGCATCGGCATGACCGAGTTCGAGATCGTGCGCAAGGTCGAGGCGCCGATGGCGATACCGAGCATCTTCACCGGCATTCGCACGGCAACGATCAACATCGTCGCCACCGCGACGATCGCGCCGCTGGCGGGAGTGGCGACGCTCGGCGAATTCATCATCGGCGAAAACGTCTACGGCGACAACGGGGTGCTGGCAGGGGCAATTTTGGTCGCCCTCCTCGCCTTGGCCCTCGAGTTCGGGCTCGCCGCAATTCAACGTCGGCTCACTTCGAAAGGCTTGAAGCTGACCCCTGTATGAGTCTCGTCCACGTAAACGACAAGAGAGGAATCAAATGAGGTCCAAGTCCACTCGTCTGCGGGCAGCCGCCGCCTTGCTGTTCGCGCTCGCCCTCAGCCTCAGCGTTGCCGCCTGTGGCAGCAGCAGTGACAGCAGCAGCTCCACAGAAGGAGGCGAAGGCGGTGCGGGTGCGATCGTCTCCAATCCCGAAAACGGCAAGGTCAGCCTGACGATCGGCTCGAAGAACTTCCCCGAACAGGAAATCCTTGGGGAAATCTACGCGCAGGCCTTGAAAGCGGCCGGCTATAAGACCAAGAGCGACCTCAACCTCGGCTCTGAAACCGTGGCCCTCAAGGCGGTCAAGTCCGGGACCATCTCCGGCTACCCCGAGTACGCGAGCACAGCCCTGACCTCGTTCTTCGGCCTCGAACCGGAAGAAGTCCCGTCCGACGCCACCGAAGCTTGGGAAAAGTCGAACGAAGAATTCGAAAAAGAAGGCCTCACCGCTTTCGAACCCACGCCGTTCGCCAGCGCCAACGCGGTCGGCCTGCTCAAGACAACCGCTGAAAAATACGACCTGAAAACCATCTCCGACCTTGAAGGGGTCTCCGAAGAACTGTCCCTGTACGGGTCGCCGGAGTGCCGTCAGCGGATCGACTGCCTGGCGGGACTGGAAGAACTGTACGGCCTGAAATTCAAGTCATTCCACCCGGTAGACATCAGCCTCCGCTACACCGTGCTCGAAAAGGGCCAGGCTGACCTTTCGATTCTTTTCACCACCGATCCACAGCTCTCGGCGGAAAAGAACAAGTTCGTCATCCTCGAAGACGACAAGCACGTCTTCCCGGCCGGCAACGTCATTTTCGTCACCAAGAAGTCGACGGCGGAAAAAGCCGGGGCGGACTATGAAAAGACGATCGTCGAGGTGCAGAAGGGCCTCACGCTTCCGGTCATGCAGGAGCTCGATGCCCGGGTCGAACTTGAAAAGCAGACGCCTAAGGAAGCGGCAGCTGCGTATCTCAAGTCGGCGGGGTACGTCGGCTAGGTATTAAGGCGCGGGGTGAGGGGGTCCGCCGGACAAAAGCGGAGAGTGTCCGGCGGACCCCCTCACCCCGCGCTCCAATGCGTACCGGCGGCTCCCCCGCATGCACACGCCGCCGCCGGTTCACCCAGCGATCAAGTCGCTACTGCCTCTCGGTGAGTTTCAGCAAGCTCGGTTCGGGTGCGGAGGCGGGCGAAGCAGATGCGGGCTGCCCAGGCGGCGCTTAGGCCGGATATTGCGGCGAGCACTAGGGCCCAGCGGGGATCGTAGGCTTGGGAGAGCCAGCCGGCCAAGGGGCCGCCTATTGGGGTTGAGCCCAGGAAGACGACTGAGTAGAGGGACATCACTCGGCCGCGCATGTGGGGGGTTACCGCCAGTTGGAGGGATGAGTTGATCGTGGCGGCGAAGGTGACGGAGGCGGCGCCCAGCAGAACTAGGGCGGTGAGCTCTACTGCCATCGCCGGGGCTGCAGCTGCGGCCAAGGCTGCGCCACCGAAGGCCAGGGCTGCGCCGGCGATCAGGCGGGGGTTGGTGCGACCGTGGGAGCCGGTCACCAGGGCACCGGCGACGGAGCCGACCGCCATTGCTGAGACCAGGGCCGCGTAGACACCGGCGCCACCGCCGAAGCTGAAGCGGGCCAGCAGCGGCAGGATCACCTGGAAGTTGAAGCCGAAGGTGCCGACCAGGGCCATCAGCGCCAGCGGGATCGCCAGCTCGGGCGTGGCGCGCACGTAGCGCAGGCCGGCGCGGATCGCGCCCGGCTCGCGGGTCGCCCGCGGGCCGCTGCGCAGCTTGGCCGGGTCCATCCCCCAGAGGGCGAAGATCATCGCGCCGAAGGAGAGGACGTTGACGGCGAAACATGTGCTGATGCCGACCCCGGCGATCAGCAGGCCGGCGAAGGCGGGACCGACGATGCGGGCCGACTGCACGATCACGCTGTTGAGGCTGACCGCGTTGACGACCCGATTGGCGCCGACCATCTCGATCGCGAAGCTCTGCCGGGTCGGGTTGTCGACCGCGTTGACGCAGCCCATCGCGAAGACGGCGAGAAAGACCATCCAGGGCGCGGCGATGCCGACCTCGGTAACGACGAAGAGCCCGATCGCCGGGATCGCCATCAGCGCCTGCGTCGCGATCAGCAGCTTGCGCTTTGGGAAGCGATCGGCGAGCAGCCCGCCCCAGGCGCCGAAGAGCAGCATCGGCAGGAACTGCAGGGCGGTGGTCAGGCCGACGGCGAGGCCGCTGCCGGTGAGGCTGAGCACCAGCCAGAGCGCCGCCACCGTCTGCATCCAGGTTCCCGACAGCGAGACGACCTGGCCGACGAAGTAGCGTCGATAGTTGGGAACGGAAAGAGAAGAGAAGCTGCGCCGGAGGCCCGCGCTCACGAACTACCACCGCGCTTGCCGCGCGGTTCCTCCAGCATCTGCTCGAGGATCTCCGCCGCCCGCTCCAGGGCGGCGACGTCCTCGGCGGGAAGGTCGCGCATGCGCTTTGCCAGGTAGGCGTTCTTGCGGCCGCGCAGCCGTCGCAAGCGCTCGCGCCCGGCGGCGTTGACGCTGACCAGGGAGCTGCGCCCGTCGCTGGGATCAGGTGTGCGCTCGACCAGCCCCTCCCGCTCGAGGCAGCCGAGCGTGCGGGTGACGGTCGGTCGCTTGACCCGCTCGAGCTCGGCCAGCTCACTGGGCGTCAGCGGACCGTGCCGCTCGATCGTGGCCAGGGCCGCGGTCGAGGTCGGCGTCAAGCCGCTCGCCTCAGCCGCCGCCTCCTGGCGCAACCGCCGCGCCGTGCGCACGATCCCCAGCCGCAGCTGGGCGGCGGCATCGGTAAGAGAGGTGTCGGTCTTGTCTGGCGTCATTAGTTAGCGTTGATAATTAGTCTAGCAAACTAGTTTTCGCACGACAACCTTTGGGTAGCGTGCCGATAGTGAGCGAGTTGGCAATCAGCGTCAGGGGGCTGCGCAAGTCCTATGGCGAGAACGAGGCCGTCAGCGGCATCGACTTCGAGGTCACCAGCGGCGAGGTCTTTGGCTTCCTCGGCCCCAACGGCGCCGGCAAGACGACCACGATCGAGATCCTCGAGGGCTATCGCGAGCGCAGCGGCGGCGAGGTCGAGGTGCTCGGCGTCGACCCCGGCGAGCCGACCCGCGAGTGGCGCAGCCGCGTCGGCCTGGTCCTGCAGGAGTGCGAGCTCGACCCGCTGCTCACCGTGCGCGAGGCGATCACGCTCTTCGCCACCTTCTACCCCGCTCCCCGCCCAGTCGAGGAGACGATTGAGCTAACCGGACTGGCGGAGAAGCGCGAGGCGCGGATCGGCTCCCTCTCTGGCGGCCAGAAACGCCGCGTCGACGTCGCGATCGGGATCATCGGCGACCCCGACCTGATCTTCCTCGACGAGCCGACGACCGGCTTCGACCCGACCGCCCGCCGCGACGCCTGGAACATGATCGAGGGGCTGAAGGCGCTCGGCAAGACCGTCTTCCTCACCACCCACTACATGGACGAGGCCGAGCATCTCGCCGACCGCGTGGCGATCCTGCGCGAAGGCCATATCGTCGCCCAGGGGCCGATGAAGGAGCTCAGCGCCAGCCTCGGCCGTCGCACCGTGATCGGCTTCCGGCTCAACGGCGGGCTCGATGCCGAGGAGGTGCGATCGTGCGTCTCGGCGACCCTGCAGGTAGCGGGCGAGGAGATCAGCATCGAGACCGAGCAGCCGCAGGCCGACCTCTACCGCCTGCTGGCGCTGGCCGAGCAGCGTGGCGTCGCGCTCGAGGACCTCGAGGTGCGCAAGCCGAGCCTCGAGGACATCTTCCTCGACCTCACCCGCGACCAGAGCGGGAAATCGTGAGCGAGCGCCGCATCGTCCTTGCCCAGGCCCGCGCCGCGATCGTCGTCGCGCTGCGCACCCCGCGGGCGCTCGTCTTCACCTTCCTCTTCCCGCTGATCTTCCTCATCCTCTTCAACTCGATCTTCATCAAGGGAGGCGACCAGAGCGTCACCCTGCCGACCGGACTGAAGCTGAGCGCCCAGGCCTACTTCATGGCCGGGATCACCGCCTACTCGATCTCGCTCTCCACTTTCACCACCCTCGCCGTATCGATCACGACCCAGCGCGAGCGCGGCCAGCTGAAGCGGCTGCGCGGCACGCCGATGCCGGCCTGGACCTTCATCCTCGCCCAGATCCTGCGCGCCACGGCGCAAGCACTGGCAATGACCGTGCTGCTGGTCGCGATCGGCGTGCTCGCCTACGGGGTCGACTTCCCCGGCTCGAGCTTCATCGGCTTCCTCGCCTACGTCGCCCTCGGCACGGCGACGCTCTGCACGCTCGGCATCGCCCTCACACCCTTCACGCCCACCGTCGATGCCGCCTCGACGATCGCCCCTTTCAGCGTCGTCATCCTCGCCTTCGTCTCCGGCGTCTGGATCCCGATCGACCAGCTCCCCCACTGGCTCGAACAGGTCGGCCGCGTCTTCCCCCTCTTCCACCTCGCCGTCGGCCTGCAGAGCACCCTCTCCCCCGAAGCCAGCGGCCTCGGCCTGGAAGGCGGCAACGTCGCCGTCCTCGTCGCCTGGACCCTCGCCGGGATCTGGGTCGCGACGCGTCGCTTTCGTTGGGAGCCGCAAGCCGGTACGGGGTGAATCGCACGGAAGTGTCAATTCACTGGGTCAATTGAGTGAAGCGCGTTGCGTGGCTGACTTTCGCCTCTAGTCTCGCCGGCAGGTAGCCTCACGGCAGGTGTCAATTGCGTGCGGGGTGGTTCCCCGCTTCATCAGACTCGACCCGCTCCGGCGGGTCTTGTCGTTTCTGGGGCTTGAACGGGCTAACCCGAAGAACCAGTAGCCGGTAAGCCGTCCGTCCAGACCCGTCAACTTCTTTCAAGCCTTAATGGCGCCCGCCGACGAGTTTGTGAGGCCGCAGGCGGCCCACTTCTGGCATGGCAATCCCGACGGCGACACCGAGCGCTTCGACGCCGAAGCGGCACCGCCGCCATCGGCACAAGCACGTCTGGAAGGACAAGCACCATCGCTGGGTACCCGACGGCGATTGCGGTTGGCGGGTGCAGGCCTACGTCGTCCGCCACAAGCACAAGCCCAGACGCAACCACCACCGTGGTCCGGGTCCGAGGCCGGCCGATCGCTGCGCCCCGGCGATCGCGATCAACCATGACCCCCGTCCCGCCGGTGCCTACCAGGGACCGTTCGGACCGGCACAAGCGAAGCGACTGCTGGAACGCGCCGGCTTCGGGGCGCTGCCAGGCCAGGCCGAGCAACTCGCGAGCCTGGGCCTCGTCGGCGCCGTCCAGTCGCTGACCCGGCCCAGCGGCGCCGCCACGCTGCACGGCCCGGCCCCAGTGGACGACGACGACAACCCGATTGCCCCGGCCGACTCCTACGGCCACGACCACCTCTGGTTTCTCGACCGCATGGTGCGCTCAGACCAGCCGCTGATCGAGCGCATGGCGCTGGTCTTCCACAACTGGTTCGCCACCTCCAACGCCAGCGTCTCCCGCCAGCAGCAGATGATCGACCAGTCGAACCTCTTCCGCTCGGCCTGCTTCGGCTCCTTCCTCGACCTCTTCAAGGCGGTCACCGTCGACCCGGCGATGCTGCAGTGGCTGAACGGCGCCGAAAACACCAAGCAGGCGCCAAACGAGAACTACGGCCGCGAGATGATGGAGTTGTTCTCGCTCGGCGCCGACCGCGGCGCCTACAGCGAGGATGACATCCGCGAACAGGCGCGGGCGCTGACCGGCTGGGACTACGAATGGTCGAATGAGCTCGGCGCCCACAACTTCCACTTCGATCCCAAACGTCACGACACTGGCACCAAGACCGTCTTCGGCCGCAGCGGCAACTGGAGCTGGGAAGACGCCTGCCGGCTCTGCGTCGAGAACCCCCTCCACCCCTCCTTCTTCGTCGAAAAGCTCTGGAGCTACTTCGTCCCGCAACCGCCCTCGGCCGGTGTCAGGGACGGCCTGATCGGGACCTACCAGAGCTCCGGTTGGGCGATCCGACCGGTGCTGGAGGCAATCCTGCTCAGCCCCGACCTCTACGAAGGGCCGCCGATGGTGAAGCCGCCGGTCGTGCAGCTGGCGAGCATGCTGCGCGCGACCGGCCGGTACATCGACACCTACGCCTGGGTCTGGCTCTGCGAGGGGGCCGGCCAACAGCTCTTCTGGCCGCCCAACGTCTCCGGCTGGGACGACACCCGCTGGCTCGACACCTCACGCATGCGGGCGCGCTGGAACACCGTCGACTACCTGCTCGACAGCATCTCGGTCAACCCCTGGAGCGATCCCTACAGCGCCACCGAGACGGCCGAGGAAGCGCTGGCGCGGGCGATCGCCTCCTGGGGCTCGCCCGCCCTGCGTGAAGAGCACCGGACCGAGCTGCTCGACTTCGCCCGGCGCAGCGAGAAACTGGCGATCGCCGACTGGCAGCAGGGCCCCTATCGAGCGATGCGCCAGAACGCCCTGCTGCAGCTGATCGGCGTCAGCCCGGACCTGATCCTGCAATGAGGGAGGGCTGACCGACATGTCCAACTGCTGCAACGACTACACCCGCTCCCAGCTGCTGCGCAGCGCCGCCGCGGAAGCCGGCCGCGGCCTGCCGGCGATCGAGGCGGGAATGCCAGAGCCGGCCGGCACTGGGCTCTCGCGGCGCAGCTTCCTCTCCTGGAGCGCCGGCCTGGCGCTGGCCGTCTACGGCGCCTCGAAGATCCCGCTCGCCGCCTTCGAGGAGGGCATTGCCCAGGCCGCGACCGGCGACAAGATCCTCATCTCGGTCTTCTTCGACGGCGGCATCGACGCGCTCAGCGTGCTCGCCCCGACCGGCGACTCGCGCTACGCGCAGCTGCGGCCAAACCTGGCGCTGCCCCCCAGCGCCGGCACCGAATTCGCCGAGGACCCGACGCTGCGCTGGCATCCCTCCGCCGCCGGACTGGCGACCTTGCACGAAGAGGGCAAGGTCAGCGCCTTCCCGGCGATCGGCTACGAACACCCCGACCAGTCGCACTTCACCTCGCGCCACTACTACGAGATCGGCGAGCTCGACGTCGGCTTCCACACCGGTTGGCTGGGCCGCTACATCGACCAGGTCGGTGACGAAGACAACCCCTTGCAGGGCCTCTCGATGGACGGCTCGCTCTCGCCGATGATCGCCACCGCCAACCTGCCGGTGGCGGCGATCGAAAGCGTCGACGGCTACGACCTCTGGTCGCGCGTCGACCAGCCGGTCTCCGATGAGATGTACAAGAGCTTCGCCCGCTTCGGCTCGCTGCCTTCCGATTCCCCCGGCCTCTCCCAGGTGCGGCGGGCCACCGCGCAGACCGACAAGCTGCGCACCGACCTCGGCGGAATCGGCAGCTTCACCAGCCCGGTCTCCTACCCCGAAACGAGCTTCTCCCACAAGCTCGCCGGCCTTGCCGCCTTCATCGCCGCCGGCCTACCGATGCGGGTGGTGACGGTTCGCGCCTCGGGCGGCTACGACACCCACGCCGACGAGGCCGAAGACCTCTCGCGCGGTTTGAAAGAGACCTGCGAGGGGATCCTCGCTTTCCAGCGCGACCTCGAAAAACGCGGCCTCGCTGACCGGGTCCTGATCAAGCTCTGGAGCGAGTTCGGCCGCCGTCCCGAGGAGAACGCCTCACTCGGCACCGACCACGGGGCCGCCGGTTGCGCCTTCGTCGTCGGCTCCAAAGCCAAGGGCGAGATGGTCGGCGAGTTCCCCGGCCTGTCCCAGCTCGACCAGAACGACAACGTCCGCGTGACCAGCGATTTCCGCGCGATGTACTGCTCGCTGCTGGAGGAATGGCTGGGACACGACGCGGCCTCGGTCATCCCCGGCGCGTCCTCCTTCGAACGGCCGGTCCTGGTGAAGGCGTGAGCGGGTCAGCGTCGCGAGCGGCCTCCCTCGGCTTGGTCGCCGCCGCGACCGCGACCCTGATGCTCTGCTCAACCGCAGTCGCCGCCGCACCCGCGCCGGTGCCGGGCTGCGCCTGGCAGCGGCACTCGAAGACCGTGGTCATGCACCCGCGGCGCCATGGCCGCCTCCGTCGGGTCAAGCGGGTCAAGCGCTGGTGGGCCTGCGAGGCGCAGCCGAGCCTCTTGCAGCCCCAGCCCGCGCTTGACCCGGTTGCCCCGGCGCCCGCGGCGCCCGCGGCGCCTCCCGAGGAAAAACCAGAACCCGAAATCGGCCACCTCGGCGTCAAAGCGGTCGAGTACAGCTACACCCTCTCGCGCCCGGAAGTCAGCGCCGGCGAAGTGATCGTCGAGCTCAACAACCAGGGCGAAGACCCCCATAACCTAGTGCTCGAACACGAGGGCACGGCAGACCCGGATCTTGAAATCCCCTCCACCCCCTCGGTCACCCAGGCAAGCGCCCACTTCACCCTTTCCCCCGGCACCTACCGCCTCTACTGCAGCCTCTACAAACACGAGGCCAAAGGCATGCAGGCAACGCTCGTAGTCAGCGGCGGCTCGTGAAATTGACGTCCGCCGTTAAGGAACAGTCATATGGCTGTGCCAACTTCGTCACGACGACTGGATTCCAAAATGACGCAGCTCCCATCGCCCTCAGGAGGGTGATGGGAGCTGGTGCTCCCGCGCAGATGACACCTGTTGCGTCCGATCGACCATCGGATCCGGTTCGAATCCGGCGCCCTCCGCAGATAGGCCAATAGGCGGGTCGAGTCGGTGGTACTCTCAGCCAAGGGTGTCATCTGTGCGGAGTACTGCGGGGTGGTTCCCGCTTCACCAGACTCGACCCGCTCCGGCGGGTCTTGTCGTTTCTAAGGCCTAGGCCTCGTCGAGGCTCTCGCCGTCGAAGTAGCCGACCCCATCGCCGCGCTTGAAAAAGGCCCGCAGGCCGCCGCCCTGCGGCAGCCTCTCGCCGACGCCGATCTTGTCCGAGTCGGGATAGACGACCACGTCGGGGCGACCGTGACTAGATACCGCCAGCAAGGTCGCCGACTCCTCGCTGCGGTTGACGATCTGGTGCGCCCCCTCCTCGCCGAGCGGGAAGCGAAGCGCCTCCCCCTCCTCGAGCTCCCGGACGCCCTCCGGAGTTCGCAATGTGAGTCGGCCGGAGAGCACGATCACCAGCTCCTCGTCGGCGTAGTGGAAGTGGTACGGATAGGCGGCCTCGCCCGCCGGCAGCTCCCAGAGGCTGCAGCCGATCAGCTCGGTGCCGAGTTCGTAACCGATCCGAGCCCGCCGTGAGCGAAACCCTTCGGGCCTCTCCCCCTCCTCGAACGTCGGTTTGTAGACGTTCGGCATCTGGGACCCTGCGCTAGTAGCGGTAGTGATCCGGCTTGTAGGGGCCCTCGGCGGGGATGCCGAGGTATGCGGCCTGATCGGGGGTGAGTTCGGTCAGCTTCACTCCGAGCGCATCGAGGTGAAGGCGGGCGACCTTCTCGTCGAGGTGCTTGGCCAGCACCGTTACCTCCTTGGCGGCAAATCCCTCGGGCTGGCCGAAGAGCTCGATCTGGGCGATCACCTGGTTGGTGAAGGAGTTCGACATCACGAAGCTCGGGTGGCCGGTGGCGTTGCCGAGGTTGAGCAGGCGGCCTTCGGAGAGGACGATGATCGAGTGGCCGTCGGCGAAGCGCCACTCGTCGACCTGGGGCTTGATCACGATCCGCTCGGCGTCGGACTCTTCCAGCGCCGCCATCTCGATCTCGTTGTCGAAGTGGCCGATGTTGCCGACGATCGCGTTGTGCTTCATCCGCGCCATGTGCTCGACCGTGATGATGTCCTTGTTGCCGGTGGCGGTGACGAAGATGTCCGCCGTGTCTACGACTTCGTCGAGCGTGCGCACCTCGTAGCCCTCCATCGCCGCCTGCAGGGCGCAGATCGGGTCGATCTCGGTGACGATCACGCGAGCGCCCTGGCCGCGCAGCGAGGAGGCGCAGCCCTTGCCGACGTCGCCGTAGCCGCAGATCACCGCAACCTTGCCGCCGATCATCACGTCGGTGCCGCGGTTGATCCCGTCGACCAGCGAGTGGCGGCAGCCGTAGAGGTTGTCGAACTTCGACTTGGTCACCGAGTCGTTGACGTTGATCGCGGGGAAGAGCAGGTCGCCGGTCTCGGCCAGCTGGTAAAGCCGGTGGACGCCGGTCGTCGTCTCCTCGGTGACGCCCTTGATCGCGGCGGCGACGTTGGTCCAGCGCTGCGGGTCGGCCTCGAGCGAGCTCTTCAGCGTCTCGAGAATGATCCGGAACTCCTCCGAATCGGCCGAGGCCGGGTCGGGCACCTCCCCCGCCTTCTCGAACTCGACGCCCTTGTGGACGAGCAGGGTCGCGTCGCCACCGTCATCGAGGATCATGTTGGGGCCACCGTCGGGCCAGAGCAGCGCCTGTTCGGTGCACCACCAGTACTCCTCCAACGTCTCGCCCTTCCAGGCGTAGACCGGGATGCCAGCGGCGGCGATCGCGGCGGCGGCGTGATCCTGGGTCGAGAAGATGTTGCAGCTGGCCCAGCGCACCTCGGCGCCGAGCGCGACCAGGGTCTCGATCAGCACCGCCGTCTGCACCGTCATGTGCAGGGAGCCGGTGATGCGGGCGCCCTTCAGCGGCTGCTCGGTGGCGAACTCCTCGCGGGTCTGCATCAAGCCGGGCATCTCGACCTCGGCGAGGGAGATCTCCTTGCGGCCGAAATCGGCGAGGTCGATGTCGGCGACCTTGTAGTCCTGAGTGGCGGTGGTGCTCATCGGCTGGGCGTCTCCTGATTGGTTGGTTGCCCGAGCCATGGTACGAGACCTGCCGCCCCCCGCGTTGCGGGAGGCGGCAGGTCCGTGCAGCGGTCCTACTTAGTGCTCGCCGGCTTCTTGCCGACCGTCAGCTTCACCTTGGAGCCCGAGGCCAGCACCTTGCCTGGTTTGGTGCCCTGACTCAGCACCTTGCCCGCCTTTTTCGGCTTGGCATTGCGGCGGGTGACCTTGCCGACCTTGCAGTCAGCCCGGCCCAGCATCCGCTTGGCGTCTTTGAGCTTCTTGCCCTTCAGCTTGGGAACGACGCAGCCTTCGTAGAAGAAGCGATCGGCCTTGGTCGTGGCGCTGATGCCGGCGATCGTGGTCGCCGTCACGTCGACTCCGACGACTTTGGCGCTGGGCGGCGCCACCGCCGTAATTTTCGTTTCGGATTCGGCTTTGAAGCTGGCCGCGGGCAGGTCACCGAATTTGACCGCGCTCGCCGAGGCGAGATCGGTGCCGGTGATCGTCACCGTGGTGCCGCCGGCAACCGGGCCGAAGTCCGGCGCGATCGAGCTGATCACCGGCGTCGGCTGGACTTCGGCGCTGAGCTCGACCTCTTCGCCGGCTTTCGAGCCGCTCGGCGCAACAGTTGCACCGTCAAACGGCGGCGGGAAGATGAACCCGAAGCTGGCACCGGGGGCTTTGGCGACGTCGATTTTGTCGGTGACGTTGGTCGGGTCGACGCCGATCAGGTCGCCCGCCTGCACCGGCAGGTTGGCGGTGAAAGTCTGCAGACCGGTACCCGAGGGGGTCACCGGGTTGCTGGTCCCCGCCGCCATGTAGCCGCCGGAGCCGTTGGGACGCAGCACCCTGAGGAAGAAGGGGCCGCCAACCGGGTTCTGCATGCGCCAGCGCACGATCGCGCCGCTCACCGGCGAGGTCAGGTTCGCGCCTTTCTCCGGCAGCGCCGTGTTGAAGAAGGTCTCCACGGATTTGAATTCGGTCGGTTCCGCTCCGGGCGGCAACACACTGCCGACCGTGACCGTCGACGCTTGCGCACCCGTTGCCACCAGCAGCGCCCCGATACTCGCGACGACGGCGATAAAACCGAGTCGCCCCAACATCCCCTGCCTAATCATCCTGCCTCCTTGGATTGGTGCCCGGAGCCCTTGCGGCCGTCGCGGGCATTCGGGGGTCTCAAAACCGATCAGTCTCTGAATGTTGCGGCGGGAGCCCCGCTCAGGCATGTGAGGTAGGCACACAGCCCTTCGCGTCGAAGTTGACGCGGATGGCAGAGGCGACGCAGAAAAACGTCAGCTACGCGCCGGGAATGGACGCGCGCAGCACCCGAGTGGCGGAAGCGCTGAACACGCCGATGCTGATCGCCGCGGCGCTGACCCTGCCGATGGTGGCGATCAGCGAGTCGCACCCCGGCGGTGGCCTCGAGACCGTCGCCCACATCCTCAACTGGGTCACCTGGGTCGCCTTCCTGGTCGAGCTGGTGGTGATGCTGGCTGTCGTCCCCAATCGCCGGGTCTGGCTGCGCCACCACCCGCTCGACCCCTTCATCGTCATCTTCACCCCGCCCTTGCTCCCCGCTGGACTGCAGGGCCTGCGCGTGCTGCGACTGCTGCGGCTGGTCCGCCTGATGCGCCTCGCCCAGCTCTCGCGCGAGGTCTTCTCGCTGCAGGGGCTGCACTACGCGATGTTCCTCGCCCTGCTGACCGTGGTCGGCGGCGGCGCCCTCTTCGTCGCCTTCGAGAAACAGAGCCAGCACCTCAACGACTGGGACGGGATCTACTGGGCGCTGACGACGATGACCACGCTCGGCTCCAATATCTACCCGACCACGACCGGCGGTGAGATCGTCTCGACCGCGATCCTGATCATCGGCATCGGTTTCGTCGCCCTGCTCACCGGCGCCTTCGCGGAGCGCTTCCTCAGCCCCGAAATCGCCGAAGTCGAGCGGGAGCTGGCGGCCGATCAGCTCAGCGCCGAGGCGCTCGCCCTGCGCGAGCTGAAGAGCGTGCAGGAACAGCTGCAGTCGCTCGAGGTCGCCGTCCAGCGTCTGGTCGACGACCGCAGCGGCTAGCCCTCGCCGTCGCGGGCCTCGGCGATCTTGGCCTCTAGTTCGCCCATCACGTCGGGGTCGCGCAGGGTGGTCACGTCGCCCAGCGCCCGGCCCTCGGCGATGTCGCGCAGCAGGCGGCGCATGATCTTGCCGGAGCGGGTCTTGGGCAGGTCATCGGCCCAGATGATCCGCTTCGGGCGGGCGAACTTGCCGATCCGCTCGGCCACCGTGGCGCGGATGTCCTCGAGCAGCTCGTCACTCGGCTCGGCGTTGCCCTGCAAGGTTACGAAGGCGCAGATCGCCTGGCCGGTGTCCTCGTCGGACTGGCCGATCACCGCCGCCTCGGCGACTTTCTCGTGGGCGACGATCGCCGACTCGACCTCGGCGGTAGAGAGCCGGTGGCCGGAGACGTTGACGACGTCGTCGATCCGCCCGATCACCCAGAAGTAGCCGTCCCCGTCCTTGCGGGCGGCATCGCCGACCAGGTAGGTCTCCTTGCCAAAGCGGGAGAAATAGGTCTCGACGAAGCGCTCTTCCTCCTTGTAGAGGGTGCGCAGCATCGACGGCCAGGGCCGCTTGAGGACCAGCAGGCCCTGGCCGCCGTCGACCGGCGCCCCCTCGTTCTCGTCGACGACCTCTGCCTCAACCCCGGGAAAGGGCGTCGTCGCCGAGCCCGGCTTGGTCGCGGTGATCCCCGGCAGCGGCGAGATCATGATCGCCCCGGTCTCGGTCTGCCACCAGGTGTCGACGATCGGGCAGCGGCCGCCGCCGATCACCTGCTGGTACCAGAGCCAGGCCTTGGGATTGATCGGCTCGCCGACCGAGCCCAGCAGGCGCAGCGAGGAAAGGTCCGATTCCTCGGGGATCTCGGGCCCCCACTTCATAAAGGTGCGAATCGCGGTCGGCGCCATGTAGAGGATCGAGACCCCGTAACGCTCGACCAGCTCCCACCAGATGCCCTTGCTCGGGTAGTCGGGCGCCCCCTCCCACATCACGCTGGTGGCGCCGTTGAGCAGCGGCCCGTAGACGATGTAGGAGTGGCCGGTGACCCAGCCGACGTCGGCGGCGCACCAGTAGACGTCCTGCTCCGGCTTGAGGTCGAAGACGTAGCGGTGGGTGGCGGCGACTCCGGTCAGGTAGCCGCCGGTGGTGTGGAGGATCCCCTTCGGCTTCGCGGTCGAGCCGGAGGTGTAGAGGATGTAGAGCGGCTGCTCGGCGTCGAACGGCTCTGCCGGGCACTCGGCCTCGGCAGCGTCCATCAGCTCGTCGTAAAAGCGGTCGCGCCCCTCGCGCATCGGGCAATCGATCCCGGTGTGGCGGACGACGACGATCGTCTCCAGGCTCTCCAGGTCGTCCATTTGCTCGTCGACCGCCGCCTTGATCGGCGCCGTCTTGCCCTTGCGGCGGGCGCCGTCGACGGTGACCAACGCCTTCGCCTCGGAAAACTCCATCCGCTCGCGCACCGCCTCGGCCGAGAAGCCACCGAAGACGACGTTGTGGGGGGCGCCGATGCGGGCGCAAGCGAGCATCGCGACGACGACCTCGGGGATCATCGGCAGGTAGATCCCGACGATGTCGCCCTTCTCCACGCCGACGTCCTTGAGCGCGTTGGCGAAGCGCTGGGTGTCGGCGAGCAACTCGGCGTAGGTGATGTCGCGCTCCTCACCCTCCTCGCCGCGCCAGTGGAAAGCGATCCGATCGCCGTTGCCGGCCTCGACGTGGCGGTCGAGGCAGTTGGCGGAGGCGTTGATCTTGCCGTCGGCGAACCACTTGTAGAAGGGCGGGTTGGAGTCGTCGAGGCTTTCGCTTGGCTCCTCGGCCCAGTCGAGCAGCTGCTTTGACTGCTCCAGCCACCATCCCTCCGGGTCGGCCGCCGCCTGCTCGTAGATCGCGGGGTCGCCCAGCAGGGCCCGCGAGCGGAACTCCTCGGGGGGCTCGAAGCTCTCGACCTCGAGCAGTTCGCTCAGCTGCCCTTCCAGGCTCGATGACCCCTCGCGCGTTGCCATTGCTGCTCCTCTCCTGCTCAGGGACCCAGCGGCCGGACCGGCAGAACCGTCCGCCCGAAGGTCGAGTTGACGACCGCCGCAAACGATGCATACCAGGCGGCCGCTGCCGTCGCCAGGCCGAACCAGCCGCCGACTTCGACCATGCCTTCGTTGCCGCCCGAGTTGCCGATGCCGAGCAGGAAGAAGGTGACCGCAAGCAGGAAGAAGACGGTCGCTACCGCGGCGTTGGTGCGCAGCGAGGCGACGAACATATAGGTGGTGAAGATGCCCCAGGCGATCAGGTAAAGACCGACCGCATCGCCAACGTGGGCCGCAGGCACCTCACCGGCGAAGAAGGTGACGAAGGCCCAGAAGGAGATCCAGAAGGCGCCGAACGAGGTGAAAGCGACGGCGCCGAAAGTGTTGCCGGTGCGGAACTCCCACATCCCGGCGAGGATCTGGGCGACCCCGCCGTAGGCCAGCGCCAACCCAAGCACCACCGGCTCGCCCGCTTTGTTGACGAGATCGGCGTTGAACATGCTGAGCACGAAAGTGGTCAGGGCGAAGGCGGCGAGGCCGAGCGGCGCCGGGTCGGCGGGCGTCCAGCCCTCACGCACTTGGGTCGCGCCGACTGGCTGCTGACCTCCGTTTCCGACCGCCGACTCGTGGGCACGGATCGATGCTGACTCCATGATCTCTCCTTCGGTCGCCCGCTCCGGCCGGGCCTGTCCCGTCCGGGACGCGGGGGAACTGCGCTGCTCTTTAGTACCCGGTTCTCCGCGCCGCTACCCTGATCCGGTGCTTTTCCGGCAGATAATTCACGAGGATCTGGGCTGCGCCTCCTACCTCGTCGGCGACACCGCTTCCGGCGTCGCCGCCGTGGTCGACCCGCAGTGGGACATCGATCCATACCTGCACCTGGCGCGCCTGCACGGGGTGCGAATCGAGCACGTGCTGGAGACCCACAACCACGCCGACCACGTCTCCGGCCACGGCCGCCTGGCGCGCGCCACTGGGGCGATGATCCACGTCCACGAGCTGGCCGAGGCGACCTACCCGCACGAGGCCTTCGGCGATGGCTGGACGCTGCCGCTGGGCGAGGGAGCGAGCATCGAGGCGATCCACACGCCCGGTCACCGGCCCGAGCACACCTCCTTCCTGCTGCGCGACGCCGGCCGCGGCGATGATCCCTGGGCGGTGCTGAGCGGCGACTGCCTCTTCGTCGGCGACGTCGCCCGTCCCGACCTAGCGGTGGAGCCGCGCGAGGGCGCCGCCGACATCTTCCGCTCCCTGCACGAGCGGCTGCTGACCCTGCCCGAGGAGACCGAGGTCTGGCCGGGCCACCTCGGCGGCTCACTCTGCGGCAGCGCCGGGATCGACCTCAAGACCTGCTCGACGATCGGTTTCGAGCGCCGCCACAACCGCGCCCTGCGCTTCGGAAGCGAGGCCGAGTTCGTTGAGGACGCGGTGGCGACGATCGGCAGCAAGCCGCCCAACGTCGGCCACATCGTCGCGCTCAACCGCGGGCCGCTGGTCACCTCGATCGGCGCCCCGACGCAGCTGACCCCGCACGGCTTCGAGGCAGCGATCGCCGAAGGCGCCCTGGCGGTCGACTCGCGCACCAACGAGCAGTTCGACGAGGCCCACATCCCGGGTGCGATCAGCGCCTCCGGCTATGACACCGGCTTCGCCACCAAGGTCGCCGAGATGGTCCCGGTCGATGCCGAGCTGCTCGTCGTCGCCGCCTCCGACGGCAACGAGCTCGAGGCGGCCGAGCTGCTGGCCGCGGTCGGCCTGCAGGTGCGCGGCTTCCTCGGCGGCGGCATGACCGCCTGGCGCGCCGAGGACCGGCCGGTGGAGCGGATCGAGGCGATCGACTTGGCCGAGCTCGCGCGCCGCCTCGCCGGCGAGGACGGACCGCAGGTGCTCGACGTGCGCAACGACTCCGAGTACGCCGAGGCCCACGTCCCGGGCTCGATCCACATCCCCTTCGCTCAGCTGCAGAAACGCCTCGGCGAGCTGCCGCGCGAGCGCCCAATCGCGACGATCTGCAAGGCCGGCAAGCGCAGCGGCCTGGCGGCCTCGATCCTGCAGCGCGAAGGGTTCGAGGGCGTGATCCACGTCAGCCGCGGCAACGCCGCGCACTGGGGCAAGGTCGGCGCGACGACAGCGTCGACCTAGCGCCGCTGCTGCTCAGTACCCCGGCGGGTGGCGGGCGACGAAGCCTTCCGGCGAGTCGACCGGCGAGGAGTGCCAGCGGGGGCCGGGACCGCCGACGGTGTCGAAGGCGAGGCCGGCGATGATCATCCAGGCGTGTTCGGCGTTGCCGTAGACGGTGATCCACTTGCCGGGGCCCGGTTCGCCCCAAGTCTCCAGCCCGGTCGAGTCGAGCGGGCTTTCGAGGAAGCCGCCACCGTGCAGGGCGAAGCTGACCGCACCGGAGCAGTCGTAGCCGGACGATTCAAAGGAGCCGTGACCGCCGCCCCAGATATAGGGGGTGGTGGCGATCGAGTTGGCCGCTTCGATCGCGGCGGCGATTGCGGCCGGCGCGGCGCTGGGCACGCTGGCCTGGCTTTCGGAGATGAATTCGGCGCTCTCGCCGGCGGTCAAGGGCGCCGGGGTGCCGGTGATCGGGGCCGGCGCGCCGGTGGTGCTGGCGATCTGTTCGGAGATCGAGGCGAGGTTGTCGCTGAGCGCTTCTTCGCGTGACTCGAGCGTTTCCATCGCGGCGCGGCGTTCGGCCTGGGCCGACTTCAGTTCGGCGAAGCGCGCCTCGGCTTCTTCGCGTGCGGCCGCGACTTCCTTCTCCTTGGCGGCGATCGCGTCACGCGCTTCTTTGATCTGCGCCCGCACGGCGGTCATCCGCTTGACCGCGGCGCGCGCTTCGTCGCGCAGGCCCTTGACCCGGGAGGCGACCGAGTCGTCGTACTGCTGGATCTGGTCGAGGTAGTCGGCGCGGGTGTTCACTTCCGACCAGCTGGCCGAGTCGAGCACGACGTTGAGCATGTCGGGACTGCCCGACTCGTAGATCGAGACCAGCCGTTCGCGCAGGACATCGAGGGCGCGCTGCAGCCGGGCCCGCACCGCGGCGAGGTGGCGCTGGTCGGCTTCGAGCTTTTCGGTCGCGGCGTCGAGTTCGCCTTCCTTGGCGGAGAGTTCGGCCTCGACCGCGGCCTGCTGCTGGCGCAGGTCGGAGACTTCGCCGATCATCGAGTCGATCGCCTTGTTCTGTTCGGCGATCGTCGCCGCCAGCGCGCTCTGGTCTTCGCGCACGTGGCTGAGCTTGCCCTGGGTGCTCTGGAGCTTTTCTTCCAGGTCCTTTGCCGGCGCCGAAGCGACCACGCAGAGGAGGGCCAGAAGCAGTGCCGCGGGCAGCAGCAGCCGCAATGAGTTGCCGCGAAGGGGAACGCGCATCGGCGGCGCACGGTAGCGAACCCCTCGCGCAATTGTTAGGAATCGCTAATAACTTGCAAGATCCCGTGCAGAAACCCGCAAATTGGAGGGTTTCCGCACGATGTGCCGACGCACCAGCAGGGCCTTCGGGGGTCCCTCCCAGGCCGCTTCGCGGGAGTTCCTGGGAGGGACCCCCGAAGGCCCTCCCGTCGCCAGCGGTACCTCGCTGGCTAGAAGCTTGGGTAGCTCCGGAGGGTGCCCGGGGCTCCTCCCCAAAACACTCAAGCGCGGCTCCTGCCGCGCGTTTTGGGGAGGGGCCCCGGGCACCCTCGTCAGCTATGCGAGCAGCTTGGCCTTCGCCTTGTCAAACTCCTCTTGAGACAGAGCGCCCTTGTCCTTGAGGTCGTTCAGCTTGTGCAATTCGTCAGCCGGCGACGAAGCGTGCGCCTGTTCGCGGACGTAGGAATCGAAATGCTGCTTTGCCTCGGCCTGCGCCTTGATCGTGCGGTCGCGCATGCCGCTACCGCGGGCGATCAGGTAGATCAGCGCGGTGAGGAAGGGGATGAAGACCAGGAAGAGCACCCAGGCCGCCTTCACCCATCCGGAGGTTTCGTGGTCGCGGAAGAGGTCGCTGAGGATCGTGATCAGGATCCAGATCCAGATCACGAAGAAGAAGACCTCGAAGGCTACGAGGAGGGCTTCTCCAACATTGATGTCGGCAAACGGCAAGGTGAATCCTTTCGGTATTGGCGGGACTTACCGCCAACTTACCTCAGCCGACGACGATCTTGCCGTGCATGAAGGGGTGAATTTCGCAGTGGTAGCTAAATGTCCCCTTCTGCGCGAAGCGAACCGCGACGCTGTGACCGGGCTTGATGTGACCGGTGTCGAAGGCGCCGGCATCGGTCGCGGTGTGAGTCGTGCCCGAGGAGTTGGAGAAGACGACCTTCGTGCCCTTGGCGATATTCAGCGTGTGCGGGTGGAATTCGAAGTGATTGATGTTCACCGTCTTCGCCCCGCTGGTGCTGGCGCTGGGAGCCGCGGCGGGTGCGGCCTGGGTTGCGATCAGGGCGGCGGCGAGAGCGAGTGAGGCGACGATTCTCTTCATTGGCCCGATCTACGTGGCCATCGCCGCCGAGGTTCAAAGTCGCTGTGAGAAAAGCACGGCGGAGACGGTGGTCGCCAGGTTGAGGCTCGATACCCCCTCGCGCATCGGGATCGCCAGACGGGCGTCGGCCCGCTCCAGCAGGGCCTCGCTGAGCCCGTAGCGCTCGGTGCCGAAGGCGAGGATCGAGCGTGGGTCGAGCTCGCCCTCCCCCAGCCGCGTGCCCTCGGGATCGATCGCGACCAGGGGCCTGCCGCCCCCGGGCAGGGACTCGATCCGCGCCACCGGCAGGGCGAAATGCAGCCCCGCGGCGCCGCGCAGCGCCTCCGGATGCCAGGGGTCGTTGCTGCCGGTGGTCAGCACCGCTGCCGCATCGGCGGCCGCGGCAACCCGCACACAGGCCCCCATGTTGCCCATCGTGCGCGGGTCCTCGAGCAGCACGACCGGCACCGGGCGCTCATCGGTGAGGACCGCAGCAATGTCGACGGCCGGGCGGCGGGCAATCGCGACGACCCCGGTGCGGGGGGCGTGGGGCACCAGCTGGGCCAGGAGCTCGGCGCTCACCGGAGCGGTTCGCTCGGCGAGCGAGCCGGCGAGGTCGGGTGCGAGGTCCGCCGCCAACCGGTCCAGCTCAGCGGGATCGGAGGCGACAGCCTCGGTCACCTCGGCGCCGAAGCGCAGCGCGTGCTTGAGCGCGTGAAAGCCCTCGAGCAGAGCAAGGTCCGGGTCACGGCGGGCGGCGCGGAAGCGCTGGACGACGGGGTCGCTCACCGCCCCATCATGCCGGGATTCAGATGCGCTGCGGCGCCTCGGCCAAGGGGGGCTCGACCGCCTGGGGGCTGCTGTTCGCGAGGAGCGAGTCGACCAGGGGCGACAGATAGCGGGCAGTCAGCCTGCCGTTGTGCAGGAGTTCCAGATGACGCTGGCTGGGGCTGGACGTCTTCCCCTCGCCGTTTCCGTTTGAGAGGTATCGGGGACCCTGTCCGGTCCAGAGCACGGCCCGCATCCGCGGGCCCGCCGCGCGGGGCGTGATTCCGGCACCGAGCGTGGCCGCGATCGCTTCCGCCACCGCGTCCGCCTGCTGGGTGGCAAAGGGGCCCTGCTTGAAAGACAGAGAGCTGACGTCACCGGCCGCGTAGACCCGCTCCAGCCCGACCGCACTGCCGTGCTCGTCGATGGGGACGAAGCCGTCTTCGTCGCGGGGAACGCCGTCGATCACCCTGCCCTCGAGGCGGGGCAGGGTGATCACAGCGTCCGCATCGACGTCCTCACCGAGATCGATGCGCAGGCGTCCCTCCGCGAAGGAAACCGGCCGGACCCCGGTGATGACGTCGATGCGCCGTTCCGCCAGCAGCGCGCTCGTCTGCTCTGCGGCGCGGGGGCCGAAAACCTCCAGGGGGGAGGGTTCGGGCGTCACCACCGTGATCCGGGTCCGGTCGTTGGCGGTCTTCTCGAGCACGCTGGCGGCAAGCAGCGCTAGCTCGTAGAGCGGCAGGATCCAGCTGTGCCCCGCCGGCATGGTGAGGGCGAGGCGATTCAGGCTGCCCGACCGCAGCTCGGCGAGCAGGTCGCCCACCCGCCCTTCATCGGCAACCCCCCAGTAGGTGGCGGCGCCCGGCACCGCCCAGAGCATGCGCGCCCCTGTCGCGACGATCAGGTGGTCATAGAGGACTCGCTCGCCGTCACGGGTGATGGCGATACGCCGCTCGGGCTCAACCGCGGCAATAGCGCTCGTCCGAAGCGAGGCGCCACAGAGTTGGCTCAGCCTGCGCAGGTCATAGCGAAAGGCACGGGTCGTTCCGTAAGGCTCGCCGATCCCAAAGGGCCGGTAGGCGAACTCCTTGCTCGGGTCATGCAGGGCGACGTCGACCCGGTCGCCCCCCAGATCCTGCAGCGCAAGGGCTGCCTCGAGGCCGGCAACCCCAGCGCCGGCGATCAGGACTCGCTGTCTCTCGCCGCGCTGGCCGTCGTCCACCATGCCTGGACCCTAGGGCCGTAACGGCAGCGCTCCATCCGCAGGAAGCCGCCAATCGACTGCGGCTTTTCCGCGACGCGCTCAGGCGGCGACGTCGCGGCCGTGGACCCTCGCCAGCGCGGCAACCACCTCGGCGTCGGCGACCTGGCCGAAGTCCGCGTACCACTGGCCGACTCCCCGCAACTGGGGTGGCGCGACGAGGCAAACGACCTCATCGGCCTCGTCGCGCAGGCGCGCGAGCGAGTCCGGCGGGCAGACCGGGACAGCGAGAATCAGGCGGCGTGGCCGATCGCGGCGGACCTGCCGCAGCGCGGCGGTGTCGGTGACGCCGGTCGCAACACCGTCGTCGATGACGATGACGGTGCGATCACGCGCAGAGGCAGGCTGACGATCGCCCCGATAGGCCTCGACCCGGCGCCGCAGCTCGGCGGTCTCCCCCTCGACGATGCGAGCCAGCTCGCCTCCGCTTATCTCCAGCAGCGCCAGCGCCTCCTGATCGAAGACCTTGGTGCCGCCCTCGGCGATCGCGCCGATCCCGTACTCGGGGTTGTGGGGGGCGCCGAGCTTGCGTACAACGAGGATCTCGAGTGGGACTCTCAGCAGCGCCGCCACCTCCTCGGCCACCGGGACGCCGCCGCGGGGCAGGCCGACGACAAGCGGCCGCTCGTCGGTAAGTGAGAGCAGACGCGCGCCAAGCTGCCGGCCCGCATCGGAGCGGTCGGCAAAACGACCCGGCTGGGCTACTTCGCTGTCGAACATCGACACCTCGATTGTGCTGGCGGTCTGCCACGACTTCATCGGGGTATTCCCCGGACTCCCTTCGGCTTTACCCTGATGGCGGGACTGGAATGCGACTACTTGTCGGCTTCGACGGCAGCGATGGTGGGCGCGACGCGCTCGAGTTGGCGCGGACGATCGCCGTCGACCGACCTGCTGGTCGTCGGCTCGCGCGGTTACGGGCCGGTCCTGCGGGTGTTGCTGGGGTCGGTCTCGACCCGGCTGATCCACATCGCACCCTGCCCGGTGCTGGTCATCCCCCGGCCCGAGCCCGCCGCGGCCTAGGCGCGCTTGGACTCGTCACGCCGGTGGCGGCGGACGAGCGGCGTGACGTAGCCGATCAGAGCACCGATCGCGACCGCGGCGAGCAGGGTGATGATCAGCGGCGCGTCGACGGTGATGAAGAGGACGTCGACCCGAACCTGCTGGGAGTTCTGCAGGGCAACGATGACGACGATCGCAACTAGGACGCCGACGATCCAAGCGCGCCAGTTGACCGGCTTTTTCTGCTCGGGCACGCGACCCATCCTAGAGCCGCGTTCGGCCCGCCCCCGACCCTTAGTCGCCCCCGTTTCCTGCCAGCAGACTGGCCGCAAAGGACTTGGTTTTCGCCCCCGCGGCGACGCCGAGTGGTTTCAGCGCGAAGAGTTCCTCGCTGGAGCGCAGCAGCGAATAGGGGTTGTAGGCGCCGGAGTCGGTGCCGTTGGGGGTGACGAAAGGCGAGACCAGCAGCGCGCCGGTGCGCAGTGGGTCCCCGGCCGGCGCCGGGGCGCCCGCGACTGGCGGGTTGGTCGCGGAGAAGGTGATGATCAGCAGTCCGTCCGCCTTGTAGGCGGGCGAGGTGAGGATCTTCGGCACCCAGGCCGAGAGGAAGGCGTCGGCGCTGGCCGCCCCTTCCGGCGCCCCGGCGGGACACTGACCGGCGGTACCAGCGTTACAGGGGGTCGGCGCGATGAACGAGTAGCTGGGCGTCTTTTCCGCTTTGGCCAAAGCCTTGCTCAGTTGGTCGAGCGGGACGTCGTTTTCCGAGCAATCGCCGAGGTCGAGTAGCGAGTGGAAGTAGACGAACGGGTTCTGGCTGGCGGCGTAGCCGCCCGGCTGGGTCGGGCCACTGCCTTCGCCGGGGTTGGGATATACGCAGTTGGACGGCTTTCCCGTTGAGTCAACCATGCCGTCGGCGTAGGCGTGCCAGCTGAGTTTGTCGAGGGTGAGCTGGTCGGCCAGGGTCTGAGTTTCAACCGGGTAGACGCAGCCGGCGCCGGCGAGAACCCCATTCGAGTTCGCCGTGACCGAGCTGAATTCTTCGTGCGTCGGGCAGCCGGCGCTGGTCGCCGTGTTGGGCGGCTGGCCGCTGATCGCGGCGATCCCGTTGGCCAGGGAGCCTTCGCCCAGCAGCGTGTAGTTGCTGAGCAGCTCACCCTGTGGCCGCAGGGTCGTCGAGAGGTAGGGCATCTGCGACTGCGCCCCCAGCGACTGTTCGTAGCCGGGGCTGGTCAGCGAGATGACGAAGACATGTTTGACCGGGCCCGTTTCGGGTTCGGCTTCCGCCGGCGCTTCGGCGGGTTTCTTTGCCGCCGGTTCGGGGGCCGCTTCCGGCGCCGGTTCGGGAGCCGGAACCGGCGCGGACGAGGCTTCCGGCTGGGGAGAGGCGCTTTCCGGACTGGCGGCCGGAGCGCTTTCTTCGGCTTCGGGCGCCGCCGGGGGGGCGCTCGCGATCGGGGTGTTATCCGAGGCCAGGCTCTGCCCGATCAGCGCCGCCAGCGCCCCGCTCCCCCCCGTGCCGGTCATCGCACTGGCGACGATCGCCGAGGTGGCCACCACCGAGGAGGCGACGAGCAGGCCGAAGCGCTTGCCGGTCAGCGTCGCCGCGGCGGCTACCGCCTGGCGAACTCGAGCCTGGATCGCGGCCTTCATGAGGTCACCGCCGTGACCAGCGCCTGCCCACACTGGGGGCAGAAGCGGTCCGCGGGGCCGTAGGGGGAGTCGCAGCTGGGGCAGATCCCCGCCGCGTCGGCACGCCGCAGCTCGAGCATCCGCTCGACCGCCAGCAGGTCGGCGTCGACCCGCTGCAGCTCCGCCGCCTTGCGGGTAAGCACGTCCATCCGCACGTGGTCGCGGATCGCCATCTCATAGAAGGCGCCGCCGAGGTCGGCCTGCATGACCGTGAACTTCTCCAGCAAGCGGTCGCGCTGGGCAAGCAGCTCGGCGTCCTCCTCGGGCTTCGGCTCGGGTTTGACCGGTGCCGCGGGGGGCTGCGGCTTCGTCCGCGCCGACCTCAGCGCCTTTGCCGGTCGCTGCAGCGCCTCGCTTAGTGCGCTCACGGTTCGCCCGCCTTTCCGGAGGTCGCCGGCGCTTCGCTGGGGTCGCCGCCAACCACGACCACGTCGGGAATGTTCTGCTGCGCTTTGATGTAGTTGCTGCCGACCTGTTCGGGGTTTTCTTCGACCAAGCGCGTGTCTTCTTCGACCTTCTTCGCTGGCGGTTTGTAGCCGGCCCCCACTTCGTGGACCGTGCCGTTGCTGGTCTTGGCCAGCGCTTTGCCGGCGCCTTTGCTCGATTTGGCCGCCGCCGCCTTGGCTTTTTTGCCTTTGGCGGAATTGGCCGCGGCGCCTGTCGTGCCTGCGGCGGTGCTGGCCACGGCGGCGGGGCGGTTGCGCAGAGCTTCCAGCAGCGCCTCGTTTTCGCCGCTGTCGTTGCCGCTGCGCCCGACCACGACGCCGATCGCGACGGCGATCGGCAGCAGGGCGAAGAAGCCGACCGCTGCCGCCCGGCTGTTCGAACCGTTCTTGGCCGGCGCGCGCAGCAGCGGACGGTGGGCACGCTTGCTCATCGTCGCGAAGTAACGCGAGGCCGGGTTGGCGCCGTTGCCGCGCCGCGCCGCGCAGTTGACGCAGTAGCGCTGCTGCGGGTCGAGCGGCGCCCCGCACTCCTCGCAGGGCTCGTATTTCGGCCTGCCGTTGAGGACGGAGGGCTGCTGAGATGAGACGGTCATCGCTTCTTGCTCCCCTGGTCGTGCTTCCCGTGGTCATGCTTCTTGGCTTGCTGGCGGTGCTTGCGCGCCGCCAGGATGCGCTTGGATTCGGCCTGCTTCAGTTCCGCGGTGTCCTGCGTCGTCGCGCAGCCGGCCAGGGCCGTGACGGCCAGCAGTAGGCAGGCCGCGAGGACCGCAGCGCGGGTGAGGTGGCGGCTAACCGAAGGCACCGCTGACGTACTCCTTGGTCCGCTGCTCGCGCGGCGAGTTGAAGAGGGCGGTGGCGCTGCTGTACTCGACCAGCTCGCCCAGGTACATGAAGGCGACGTGGTCGGCGATCCGGTAGGCCTGCTGCAGGTTGTGGGTGACGATGACGACGGCGACGTCGTCGCGCAGCTTCACGATCAGGTCCTCGATCACCTGGGTCGATTGCGGGTCTAGCGCCGAGCAGGGCTCGTCGAGCAGCAGCACCTCGGGCTCGGCGGCAAGGGCACGAGCGATGCAGAGCCGTTGCTGCTGGCCGCCCGAAAGGCGCAGCGCCGGGTGGTCGAGGTTGTCCTTGACCTCCTCGAAGAGACCGGCCCGCTCGAGCGCGCTGTGCACTTTTGGCTCCAGCGCCTTCTTGCGCTGCCGCCGCGAGCCCTGCTCGCGCAGCACGTAGGCGATGTTGTCGAAGACGCTCATCGGAAAGGGGTTGGGCTGCTGGAAGACCATCGTTACCCGGCGCCGCAGCAGGGTCGGCTCGATCAGCCTGATGTCGACGTCGTCGAGCAGGATGCGACCGCTCAGCGTCGCCGTCCGGGTCAGCTCGGTGAGCCGGTTGAGCGAGCGCAGCAGGGTCGTCTTGCCGCAGCCCGAGGGGCCGATCAGGGCCAGCACCTCGCCCTGGCGGACCGGGATCGAGACCGACTTGACCGCTTCGCGGTCCGCGTAGGAGACCGAGACGTTGTCGATCTCCATGCGCCGGATCGAGAACTGGGGAGCGGCGATCGAGCGCTTCGCCGCGGTGAAACCGCTGGACCTGGAGCCGCCGTCGCCACTGGTCGACGTGCTCGCGGGGGGCGCCACCTGCGAGGCAGCGGGGGTGTCCTCGAGCGGGAGCCGCCTGATCGGCGGTGGCGAGGAGACTTCCGCGCTCACTCCTCCTACTTGGCGGTCGAACTCGGGCACGGAGGCTATGAACTCCACGTTCCTACCTTTCGGGCGCGGCGATGGACGACGTCGACGGCCGCGTTCAGGGCCAGCACCATCAGCAACAGGACGAAGGCCGCCGCGTAGGCCTTCTGGGGCTGATTGAGGTTCCCGGTCGGGGACGCCTCGTAGACGAAGTTGGTCAGGGTCGTACCCGCCCCGCGCAGGTAATTGAGCGGGAAGGTGTTGCCGACCGGGGCGAAGTTCTGGGTGGCGCCGAGCAGCACGAGAATGATCGCCGTGTCGCCGATGATCCGGCCGAGGCCGAGCATCGCCCCGGTCGCCACCTGCGGGCGCGCTGTCGGCAGCAGAATCCGTCGCACCGTCGCGATCTTGGTCTTGCCGACCGCGTAGGAGGCCTCGCGCACGTGCTGGGGGATCGCGTTCAGCCCCTCGCGGGTGCTGGCGACGACCAGCGGCAGGGCGACCAGCGAGAGCATCGTCGCGGCGGCGAAGAAGGAGCGGCCGAAGACGATGCCTTCCGAGGTGCGGCTGAGGAAGCCGAGGGCGGTGCTGGAGAAGATCACCGTGCCGAAGAGGGCGAGCACGATCGAGGGGATGCCGGCGATCGCCTCGATCGTCGATTCGGTGAGCCGCGCCAGCCCCGCCGGGCGTCCGTACTCGACCAGCCAGACCGCGATCCCGACGCCGACCGGCAGCGCGATCGAGATCCCCATCGTGCCGACGATCAGGGTGCCGATCAGGGCGTCGGAGAAACCGCCCGTCTGGCTCTGGCTAAACCCGGAGGTGGCCGGGGTGACCAGCATCGAGGGCTTCAGGTAGCTCAGTCCCTGAATCAAGAGGTAGACGATGATCGCCACTGCGATCGCGCAGAAGAGCAGGCCGAGCGCCCAGCAGATCGCCAGGCCGATGCGATCGGAGAGCTGCCAGGTGGCGCTGCCCTCGACCGCGCCCTTGGCAGGCTTCTGCGGAGCGGGAGCCGGCGGTGGACTGGGCGGCGGCGTTGCGACCGAGGACTCCATCAGGCCGTCGCCCCGTATTTGCGCATCGCCCGCCGCGCCACCCAGCCGGCCAGCGAGAAGAACGCCGCCGACATCAACAGCACTGCCGCGATCGCGAAGAGGGTCGCATTGGACGGGGGCGAGCCGAGCGAGTCGATGTTCTTGACGATCGTCGGCGCCAGCGGCCGCGAGGGCTCGTAGATGAAGATCAGCCCGTCGGCAGGATTGGGAGCGAAGGCGACCGAGCCGGAGACCATGGCCAGCATCACCGCCTCGCCGATCGCCCGCGCCACCGCCAGCACCGTGCCGGCGACGATCGCCGGGCGGGCGCTGCGCACGGTGATCTTCCAGGTAGTGCGCCAGCGGTTGACGCCCAGCGCCAGCGAGCCCTCGAGCCAGCCCGGCCTCACCGAGCGCAGGCCGTCAGAGAAGATCGAGACCATCAGCGGCGCGATCATCACGGTCAGGATCAGCACCGCCGCCAGCAGGCTGTAGCCGCTGAGCGAGATCACGCCGGCGACCGAGGCCTTCTGGGGCTCGGTCACCAGGTGGTTGCCGATGAAGGGGACGATGATCAGCACTCCGAGCAGGCCGTAGATCACGGAGGGCACGCTGGCCAGGAAGCGGACCACCGGCTGCAGGATGTCGCGCATCCAGACCGGCGCGAACTCGACGATGAAGACGGAGACGAAGAGGGCGGAGAAGAGGGCGAGCAGCACCGCCCCGCCGGTGATCAGCAGCGTGCTCCAGATCAGCTGCCAGGCGTGGAAGGTGTAGACGTAGTGGGCGCCGCTGAGACCGGAGAGGTAGATCTGGTTGAGCTGTTCTTCGACGCTCCCCCCCGCCCCGAACCAGGCCAGGCCGTTATGCGAGAAGGACGGCCAGGCCTTTACGAAGACGGTGATGATCAGCGCCAGCAGCAGCCCGACGACGGCACAGACCAGCGCGCCGAGCATCCGCTCGGCGCGCTGGTCCGACCACTTCGGGCCGTACTCGGACGGGTACTGCTCCTCCATCCGCTACTTACTTCTTCTTCTTGGGCTTCTTGTTGAAAGCGGGGACGCCGCCAGCCTTGGCGATCACTTCCCCGGCCACCGGGTTGAGCCGGGCCCAGTTGATGAATTTGCTCAGCGCCGGCGAGATGCCGCTGCCGTCACCCGGCAGGACCAGGAAGAGGTAGCGCGAGAGCGGGTACTTGAGCGGCTCGACGCTGATCTTTTTGGCTTCACAAGGAATGCCTTCGACTTTGAGCGCCTTCTGGCCCTTGCCCTGCCAGGCGAGGCCGTCATAGCCAATCGCGTTGGGATCCTGCTTGACCGCGTTGACGACGAGGCCGTCTGCCGTGAGGGCGTTGACGTTGGAGGCCGGCAGTTCGTTGTTGAGCACCGCCTGCAGGAAGAAGTTGTAGGTCCCCCCGTTGGTGTCGCGGCCGACCGGGTCGATCGTCGACGCCAGGCCCGAGCCCGGCACCTGGCTCCAGTTGGTCAGCAGCCCCCGGTAGATGTCGTGGGTCTGCTGGATGCTGATGTTGCTGAGTTTGTTGGCCGGGTTGACGTCGAGGCAGAGCCCGTCGAGGAACATCTTCACGTAGGTCGTACCGGCATCGCTGGGCAGCGGCGTGCGGGCCTGTCCGGCGAACTGGCTGACGCCGTTCTGGACGTCCTTGACGCCGGCGTTGCCTCCGTTGGCGGTGTAGTGGAAGTGGACGCTGTGGTTGACCTGCTTCGTGTAGGTCTTGAAGAGTGCTTCCAGGACCGGTTGGGCAGCCACTGAGCCCGATCCGATCAGGGTCACGGCACTGGCAGATGCCGGTATGGCGAGGGCCACGAGGGCGACCGCCGAGATGACGAGGGTCCTGATTCTCATACGCGTTTGATTCCTTCCTTTGACGGGTACCGAAGTTTCTTGATGACCTAACTCGACATCAGCCTAACAGCTTCTGTACTTTATTGACCTCTTTACTAAGAAAGGCTGCCCCGGCACGCCCTATAACGGAGGTTCAATTGCTCAGAAGAAGACTTTCCACGCCTCGCGCCGCTGCCGCGGTCGCGCTGGCGGCTGTGCTCGCGGCGGCAATCGCCGTGACGCCATCGTTCGCCGGGTCCGCCGGGTCCGCGATCAGCGGCGCCTTCATCACCAAGAAAGCGGCCGGCCAGATCTACGTCTCCAACAAGAAGGCCTCAACGCTTTACCTGCGGAAGAAAGTCGCCGGCAACACCTTCGTCAAGAAGGCCGACGCGCCGCTGTCCCCCGTCGCGGCGATCGCCGCCGGCACCGCCCCCTGGTCGAACGAAGGGACGACTCCGGTCTACCTGCCGACCGCCTACACCTCGTTCGGGATGCCAGGCACCGGCCCGGCGGTCATCACGTTCTCGGGCTCGGTCACCTGCACCTCGGCCAAACCGACGGTGGAACTCGCCTGCCCGATCCAGATCATGGTCGATGGCCAGACGACGGGCAAAGTGAACATCGCTCCGGCGACCGCGAACTCGCCGAAACCAGCGGCGATCGTCGAGACGGTGGCGCAGAACACCGTGCTCGCCAAGGGAGGCCACACGGTCGCGATCCAGTACGTGGGCGCCAAAGGGGTGGTCTTCACCCTGGGGGCTTGGAACCTCTCGGTGCAGGGCTACCCCGCAAAGCCGGAACTGCCGCCCACCGAAACAACCCCCTCCACCAAAGCTGGCAAATAGCCGCAGTCGGAGGGGGTCCGACGCCCCCGGTCGCCAGCGCGCGGCCGGGGGTACCTATCTGTCATCAGCGATTGGTCAAATCAGATGGAGATCACCGGCGCCAATTTGCCTAGACGCCCCATTTCAGGCCTTTGAGCGCACCTGTTAGGTGCCAAGCGGACGAGCCAGTGAACGACATGGGATACGGCATGAAAAAGCCGGAAGCAGAGGTGTTTACGACCAGATTCACCGCTGCAGAGCCGAATCCCAGCCCAACTCCGTTTTCAGGTTCGACTATCACAACTTTTTCAAACCACGTACATCCTGCCCCTGTTGTCACCATGTACGCCAGTGTTGGCGGGCTCACGCTCCGATACGCCACACCTTCCGCTGAAACCACGGTATGGATGTGCATCGCAATTGGTTCAACGGTGCATTTTTTTTCTTGACCGGCGATAACGCATTTAGTCAACAATGCGCTCTGGTCAAGTTCCAAGGGAGTTTTTTCTTCAGAGATCGAACCCGTGCTTGTTTCCTGGCAAGTCATTTTGAAACCAAGTTTCGGTATTTCCATTTTGAACGAGCCTTCAGATGAAAAGGATTCTTTTGAGATTTTTCGTTCGGCAAGACTTTTTCCTTCTATGTGCCAAGCTAGCGCCGTTCCGGCAAAGGCACCGAAGAAGAGAGCGGTCGATAGGGTCGCGCCGAAAAGAAGGCTCACAAACTTGACTCTTTGGGAGTTGCCCGTCATCGCGATCTGCTCCTTGTAGTAGATAGCTAAAAATATGCTTAGCAATCTACCTATCCTGCCGTATCGAGTCAGCAAGAAACAGAGCCTTCCCCCGCAACTACGTCAGGGGTCGTAGAGCCCCGGCCGCGCGCGGCCGGGGCTCGAGGACTAGTGCCCGCGGAGTTGGAAACGGCCGGGGCGCGGAAGCGGCTCACCGAGGATCAGGCGAGCCCGGTAGTAGAGAGCTTCGAAAGCCTGGGTGTCCAGATCGTCGACTCCGTGCTGCTCACGCCCTGGCTGGGTTGCGGGGACATCTGCTGGCCCCCCTCCCCCAGGGTGCTGGCGCAGGACGCCGTTCAGCCTGCCGCGTGAGACAAATCTCGTGTGCTCCGGTGCGCTGTCCATCGTCCCTCTCCTTTCCTGTTTTTATTGACCATCTAACTCAAGAATAGCAGCCAAGAAAAAGATCGACAGGCAAAGCAGCCCGCGCGCGACAAATCGCGAGCTAGAGCGCATAATCAACGGCAGTGGACGGGTCGGGGCGGGGCGCCACCCGGCAAAGCGCACCCCGCCCCGTCGCCCCTTCAGGCGGCTGCAGATACCTCTGCGTCGTCGCCGCCCTGTGAGTCGCGGGGAGTCGAGGCCCCGCCACCGTCGGGCGGTGAGTCACCGCTGAAGCTCTTGGTCTTGCCCGGCCGCAGGTAGACGATCTGACCCTGGCGCAGCTCGAGCTTCTGCAGCTCGGCGCGGGTCAGCTGGGCCCAGACCTCGGTCCCATCGGCAAGCACGAACTCGACCCGGATCTCGAAGCCGAGGGCGACGATGCGCTGCACCATCGCCTCCTCGGTGTTCTCGTCGGCATCGAGCACGACGTCCATGTCGTGCGGGCGCACGAAGCCGTCGCCGAGCCGGTTGACCTCGCCGACGAAGCTCATCACGAACTCGTTGGCCGGGTGGTCGTAGAGATCGTCGGCGCTGCCGGACTGCTCCACCCTGCCCTCGTTCATCACCACCAGCTGGCCGGCGACGTCCATCGCCTCCTCCTGGTCGTGGGTGACGAAGATCGTCGTCACGTGCATCTCCTCATGGAGGTTGCGCAGCCAGGTGCGCAGGTCCTTGCGCACCTTGGCATCGAGCGCGCCGAAGGGCTCGTCGAGCAGCAGCACCTGCGGCTCGACCGCCAGTGCCCTGGCCAGGGCCATGCGCTGGCGCTGGCCGCCGGAGAGCTGCGATGGGTAGCGATCGGCGAGCCCGTCGAGCTGAACCAGTTGCAGCAGCTCGTGGACGCGGGCGGAGATCTTTGCCTTGTCCCACTTGCGGATCTTCAGCCCAAAGCCGACGTTCTCGAAGACCGTCATGTGCTTGAAGGCGGCGTAGTGCTGGAAGACGAAGCCGACTTCGCGCTTCTGCGTCGGCTTCTTCGAGACGTCCTCGTCATCGATCATGACGCGGCCGCCGTCGAGCGTCTCGAGCCCGGCAATCGCCCGCAGCAGCGTCGACTTACCGCTGCCGCTCGGTCCCAGCAGGGCGGTGAGCGAGCCGTTGGGGACCTCTATCGACACATCATTGAGGGCCTGAAAGTCACCGAAGCTCTTGCTGGCTCCCTCGACTGTGATTCCCATCAGGCGTCCTCCTTTCTCTTTAGGACGTTCATTGCGAGCAGGGTTGACAGGGCGAGAAGGGCGAGAAGGACCGAGGCGCCAAAGGCGCCAGGGAGATTGAAGTTCTCGTACTGCTTCTCGACGAAGAGCGGCAGGGTCTGGGTCGTGCCGGAGATCGAGCCGGAGACGACCGAGACGGCACCGAACTCGCCCAGCACTCGGGCGGTGGTGAGGACGACGCCGTAGGCGACGCCCCAGCGGATCGCCGGCAGGGTGACGCGCCAGAAGGTCTGCCAAGCGTTGGCGCCGAGGGTCGACGCCGCCTGCTCCTGCTCGGTGCCAATCTCCTGCAGCACCGGCACGGTCTCGCGTACGACGAAGGGCAGCGAGACGAAGATGCTGGCAAGGACCATTCCCGGCACCGAGAAGAGGACCTTGATCCCGGCTTCGGCGAGCGCCGGTTCGAACCAGCCCTTGGTGCCGTAGAGCAGGAACAGCGAGAGGCCGATGACGATCGGCGAGATCGCGAACGGCAGGTTGATGATCGCGTCGATGATGCCGCTGCCACGGACCCGGTGGCGGACCAGCAGCAGCGCGCAGCCGATGCCGAAGATCGTGTTCAGCGGCACCGCGATCGCGACCATGATCAGGGTCAGCTTCAGCGCGTGCAGGCCGTCGGGCGAGGTGATCGCGTCGATCGGAGGCGCCAGCCCGTGTTCGAAGGTCTTGTAGAAGATCAGCCCCAGCGGCAACAGCAGGAGCAGGAAGACGTAGCCGAGGCCGAGGAAGCGCAGGCCCCAGCGGCTGCCGTTGCCGCTATGCGCGCTCATCGTCGTCCTCCTTGTGGGGCGAGGACTCGAAGCCGCTCATCGGCATGTTGGTCAGGCCGGCGCCGCTCGAGCGCTCGTGGCGACTGCCCCAGCGCTGGGCCACGCTGACCAGCACGAGCATCAGGACCGAGGCGGCCAGGAGGACGATCGAGACGGCGGCGGCGCCGGTTTCGTTGCCGTTCTCGATCAACTGCTTGATGTAGACCGAGGAGACCTGTGTTTCCGGCAGGCCGCCGGCGAAGAGCAGGACCGAGCCGAACTCGCCGAGAGCGCGGGCGAAGGCGAGGGCGATGCCGGCGGCAAGGCCCGGCAGCAGGTTGGGGAAGATGATGCGGCGGAAGATCGTGAAGCCGCCGGCGCCCAGCGAGGCGGCGGCCTCCTCCATCTCGCGGTCCATCTCGATCAGCAGCGGCTGCACGGCGCGGACGACGAAGGGGAGGGTGACGAAGAGCAGGGCGACGACGACCGCGGTGCGGCTCAGCGCGATATCGATCCCGAGCGGGCTTTTCGTGCCCCAGAGCTCGATCAGGATCAGGCTGGCGACGATCGTCGGCAGCGCGAAGGGCAGGTCGATGACGGCGTTGACCACCGCCTTGCCGGGGAACTCGTCACGGACCAGGAGCCAGGCGAGGATCGTCCCGAAGAAGCCGTTGATCAGGACGACGATCAGCGAGGCGATCAGGGTCAGCTCCAGCGAGTTGACCGCCTGCGGCTGGGTCACCTGTTCCCAGAAGTGGCCCAGGCCTCCGCTCAGCGATTTGCTTGTGAGCGCCGCCAGCGGCAGCAGGACGAGAACGCTGAGGTAAAGGACGACGAGGCCACGGCCGAGGCCAGCCCCCACCCCGGGCAGGCGGATGCCTGCCCGGGGTGCTGTGGCTGAATCTGCGGTTGCCGGGTGCGCGGACATCAGCCTGAGGTGGAGACCCCGAGTTCACCCTCGATCTTGGCGACCGAGCCGGTTTCTTCGTCGAAGAATTCGTCGTTGACCTTGCCCCAGCCACCGAACTTGCTGATCTTGAACAGCGTTTCGGGGGACGGGAACTGCTTCGGGTCGACCAGCTTCGGGTTGACCGGGCGGTAGCCGTTTTCGGCCCACAGTTCCTGGCCTTCGTTCGACCAGAGGAACTTGAGGAAATCTTCCGCCGCGGGCTCCGCTGCTTTTTCGGTGACCGCGATCGGGGTTTCGATCTGAAGCGTCGCCGACGGGATCACGTATTCGACGTCTTCGCCTTCCTTTTCGGCCTTGATCGCTTCGTTCTCGTAGGTGAGCAGGACGTTGCCCTGGCCCTGGCTGAAGGCCGAGAAGGCGTCGCGACCGCTGCCCGGCTGGGCAACCGTCTTTTCAAGCACGGTCTTGACCGCTTCCAGCGCCTGGTCGGGCGACTTGCCTTCTTCCAGGGCGCTGCCGTAGATGGCCATGATGTTCCAGCGGGCCGAGCCGGAGCTGAACGGGTTGGGGGTGACGACTTCGGCGTCTTCGTTGGTCTCGAGGTCCTTGAAGGACTTGATCCCGAGCGGGTTGCCTTTTTTGACCAGGATCACGACCAGCGAATCGGTGGCGATGCCGCCGTAGGGCTGTTTTTCCCAATCCTTGGAGACGATTTCGCCTTCTTCAACCAGCCGTTCCATGTCGCCCGCCTGGGAAAAGTGGACGACCGCGGCCGGCTGGCCGGCGACGACGGCACGGCTCTGGTCGCCGGAGGCACCAAAGGAGTTGCTGAAGCTGGTTCCCTTCCCTGCGGAGGTCTTCTGGAAGGCCGGCTCGAGGACTTCCTGGTAGACCGATTCGGGCGTGGAGTAGCCGACCACGTCTAGCTTGGCGCCTCCCGAGGAGGAGCTGCTGTCACTGCTGCTACTTCCACATCCGGCGACCACAGCTGCCAACGCAAAAAGGGCGGCCAGAAGGGCCGCGTTGACGCTGCGCCGCCGGGTTACCTTGCGCGCGTTCCGCATAGAAAGGAATCCTTTCTTTCTCTACTGATTTAGTTTTTTGAGCGACTTAGTTGTAAAGCGAAGTCCGGCAGGGTAGCACAATGTCGATCGGCAAAGTCGTAAATGCCGATCCGGATTCAGGAATTCCCGAATCAGGCGGTGAGGACGCGGTGGTCCTCGGGGCCGGGGCGCAGGATCAGCACCTCTGCCGGGGCCTTGTCGAGTAGCCAGACGAGGTCGTCGCCGGAGAAGCCGGCGGCACCGATCGCGGTGGCGGAGACGACGACGCGGTCAAAGGTCTCGTGATCGAGCAGGCGGCTGAGGGCGTGACGGTAGCTGCGGCCGCGTTCGACCCGGGCGTCGACCGGTACCCCCTGGCCGGTGGCGCGCTGTTCGATCGCCTCCAGCATCGGCATCGCCTTTGCCGCCTCGGCCGGGATCGCGCACTCGAGCGGCAGCTGCTTCGGGACTGCGGCGAGGTAGGCCGGCATCAGCGTCGCGTGCTCGGCCTTGGCCAGGCGCAGGGCGGCGTCGAGGGCGCGGCGCGAGATCTCGGTGCCGGTGAAGGGCAGGAGAATCTGGTGCACCTGCTGCGGCCGCTCCGAGCGCTTGCCGCGCCAGCGCGTGCTGGCGATCAGGTAGCCGCCGGAGAGGCCGAGCAGGAGGGCGAAGCCGACGAGGAAGTGCTCAATCACTCGCTCCCCTCCTTGCCGCCGCGGTGAGCGACGATCCGCACGTCGACGCCGGCCGGGGTCGCCTTCATCAAGCGCTGCGGCAGCGGTTCGCGCAGACGACTGAGGCCTTTCCGCGGCAGCGACTCACCGACCATCAGGTAGGTGCTGCCGCGCTCACGCACGACCCGCGCCACGGCGGCGACGAGGTCGTCGTGCTCCTCGATCAGCAGGGTCGCGCCGAGCACCGAGGCGAGCTGGCGCAGCGCTGTGACCTGGCGCTCGACGTCGCCCTCGATCGGCTTGCCCGGTGGCTTCACCCAGAGCAGGTCGAGGTCGGTGCCGAGCCGCTGGGCCGAGCGCCAGGCGCGCCGCACCAAGCGCTGCGAGCTGGGCGTCGGCCGTACCAGCGCGAGCAGCCTCTCCCCCACCGCCTGCGGAACCTCGGCGGCGACCCGCTCTTCGCGGGTGCCGAGCGGCTCGGGAACGTGCAGGGTGAGGCGCTTGGACTCGACCTCCTCGGCTACCTGGCGCAGGCTGACCTCGCGCAGCGCCGCCAGGTTCTCGATCCGGAAGAAGTTGTTGAGGGCGGCCTCGATGTTCTCGCCGGGGTAGATCTTGCCGGCGCGCAGGCGGGCCACCAGCGCCTCCGGCGTGAGGTCGATCAGCACCACCTCGTCAGCCGTGCCGAGCACCGAGTCGGGGACCGTCTCGCGAACCCGCACCCCGGTCAGCTCGGCGACCCGGTCGTTGAGCGACTCTAGGTGCTGGACGTTGACGGTCGAGAAGACATCTATCCCGGCCTCCAGCACGTCGGCGATGTCCTCGAAGCGCTTCTCGTGCTCGAGCCCAGGCGGGTTGCTGTGGGCGAGCTCGTCGATCAGCGCCAGGTCCGGGCCGCGGGCGAGCAGGCCCGGCAGGTCCATCTCCTCGACCTCGACCTCGCGGTAGGTGACCACACGCCGCGGCACGACCTCGAGGCCGCGCGCCTGGTCGCTGGTCTCCTGGCGCTTGTGCGGCTCCAGGTAGCCGATCGCGACGTCCCTCCCAGCGGCTACCTCGGCGTGGCCCTCCTGGAGCATCCGATAGGTCTTCCCCACGCCGGCCGCCATGCCGAGGAAGATCTTGTAATGGCCGCGGTCCATGCGGCGCCCGTCCGGGCCTACGCCCCCAGCAGGTTGTGGACGACCAGGTCGATCAGCTTGATCCCGATGAACGGGGCGATCAGGCCGCCGAGGCCGTAGAGCAGCATGTTGCGGCGCAGCAGCGCGGTGGCGCCGATCGGCCGGTAGCGGACGCCGCGCAGCGAAAGCGGGATCAGCAACGGGATGATCAGGGCGTTGAAGATCACCGCTGAGAGGATCGCCGATTCAGGCGTGCCCAGCGACATCACGTTGAGCGCGTCGAGCGGGCCTCTTTCGCCAGCCAGGGCATAGGTGGCGGCGAACATCGCCGGCAGGATCGCGAAGTACTTGGCGACGTCGTTGGCGATCGAGAAGGTGGTCAGGGCGCCGCGGGTGATCAGCAGCTGCTTGCCGACCTCGACGATCTCGATCAGCTTGGTCGGATTGGAGTCGAGGTCGACCATGTTGCCCGCCTCGCGCGCCGCCTGGGTGCCGGTGTTCATCGCCACGCCGACGTCGGCCTGGGCCAGGGCGGGGGCGTCGTTGGTGCCGTCGCCGGTCATCGCGATCAGCCGCCCGTCGGCCTGCTGCTCCTTGATCAGCTCGAGCTTGCGCTCGGGAGTCGCTTCGGCCAGGAAGTCGTCGACCCCCGCCTCCTCGGCGATCTTGGCCGCGGTCAGCTTGTTGTCGCCGGTGACCATGATCGTGCGGATGCCCATCGCCCGTAGCTGGTCGAAGCGGGCGCTCATCCCCTCCTTGATCACGTCCTTGAGGTAGACGACGCCGAGCACGCGCTCGTTGCGGGCGACGGCCAGCGGCGTGCCGCCCTCGCGGCCGATGCGGTCGAGCTCGCCGCGCAGCTCGGCCGGCGCCCTCCCCCCCTCCTCCGCCACCCAGGTCTCGATCGCGTCGCCGGCGCCCTTGCGCAGGCGGGTGCCGTTGAAGTCGACGCCGCTCATCCGGGTCTCGGCGCTGAAGGGGACAAAGGTCGGCTCGTGGCCGGCGAAGTCGTGCTCGCGGATTCCGTAGCCCTTGGCGAGGACGACGATCGAGCGCCCCTCCGGGGTCTCGTCGGCGAGCGAGGACATCTGCGCCGCCTCGGCCAGCTCCTCGGGGCTGACCCCCGGCATCGGCGTGAACTCGACCGCCTCGCGGTTGCCGAGCGTGATCGTGCCGGTCTTGTCGAGCAGCAGCAGGTCGCAGTCGCCCGAGGCCTCGACCGCGCGGCCGGAGAGGGCGAGCACGTTGCGGCGCACCAGCCGGTCCATGCCGGCGATGCCGATCGCCGAGAGCAGCGCCCCGATCGTGGTCGGGATCAGGGCGACGAGCAGGGCGATCAGCGTCGTCTCGGAAAGTTCGGTGCCGGCGAAGAGGGCGAAGGGACGCAGCGAGACGACGACGATGACGAAGATCAGGGTGAGCGCGGCAAGCAGGATGCCGAGGGCGATCTCGTTCGGCGTCTTGCGCCGTTCCGCCCCCTCGACCAGGGCGATCATCCGGTCGAGGAAGGATTTGCCGGGTTCCTGGGTGATCTCGACCACGATCCGATCGGAGAGCACCCTGGTGCCGCCGGTGACGGCGGAGCGGTCGCCGCCGGCCTCGCGGATCACCGGCGCCGACTCGCCGGTGATCGCCGACTCGTCGACCGAGGCGATGCCCTCGATCACAGTGCCGTCGCCCGGGATCGCCTCTCCGGTCTCGACCACGACGACGTCGCCGCGAGCGAGCTCGGAGGCCGCCTTCTCGCCGCCGTCGCGGAGGCGGGCGACGGTCTCCGTTTGCATCGCGCGCAGGCTCGCCGCCTGGGCGCGGCCGCGGCCCTCGGCCAGCGCCTCGGCGAGGTTGGCGAAGACGACGGTGAGCCAGAGCCAGATCGAGATCGTGAGGCTGAACCAGGCGGGCTCGTGGCCGCCGCCGAGCGGGCCGCCGCCAAAGACCCGGATCAGCCAGGCGGCGGTGGTGATCACGGCGCCGATCTCGACCACCAGCATCACCGGGTTGCGCGCCTGCACCCGCGGGTCGAGCTTGCGCAGCGACTCGAGCAGGGCGGGGCGCATTACCTCGGGATCGAAGAGGGAGCGGGCCTCGGTCTCGGTGCTCATTTGAGCGGCGCCTCCTTTTCGAGCGCGATGTTCAGTCGCAGGACGTTGACCCCCGGCTCGCCGAACATGCCGAGCGAGCGCCCGTCGGTGTTGGCCGAGATCAGGTCTTCGACCTCGGAAAGCGGGAGGTGGCGGATGGCGGCGACCCGGTGCGCCTGGATCCGGGCGTTGGCCACGGAGATCTGCGGGTCGACGCCGGAGGCGGACTGGGTGACCGCGTCGACCGGGATGTCTTCGCTGGTCAGGGATTTGTCGAAGGGCTTCTCGAGCTGCAGGTAGGACTTGATGTATTCGCGCACTTCTTCGCGCGCTTCGGCGCTGTTGGGGCCGGCGTTGCCGAAGTAGGTGACGTTGCCCGAGTATTCGGTCGCCGAGGGCCGCGACTGGAAGTAGGCCGGCTTGCCCTTGAAGTCCTGGCCGATCAGGCTCGAGCCGACCACCTTGCCGTCAAAGCTCAGCTTGGAGCCGTTGGCCTTGCCGGGGAAGAGCGCCTGGGAGACGCCGGTGATCGCCAGCGGGTAGACCAGGCCGAGGAAGACGGTCATGACGACGACCGCGAGCAGCGAGGTGATCAGGTCCTTGCGCATCTAGAACAACCTCGTGGTCAGGCTCTGGACGATCGGCCCGAGCAGGATGGCGGGGAAGAAGGTGAGGGCGCCGACCAGGATCACGACGCCGACCAGGAGGAAGACGAAGGTCGGGTTGTCGGTGCGCATCGTCCCCAGGCCCGCCGGGGAGACCTTCTTGCCGGCGAGCGAGCCGGCGACGGCGAGGACGAAGAGGATCGGCAGGAAGCGGGCGCCGATCATCACTGCGCCGCCGAGCAGGTCGGCGAAGCTGATCCCGAAGGCGCCAACGTTGCCCGGGGGGTTGGGCTGGATGAAGCCGGTGTAGCCGGCCAGGGCGGAGCCGTTGTTGTTGGCCTGGGAGAGGTAGGCGTAGAGCGTCTCCGAGAAGCCCTGCGGGTTGATGCCGGCGTAGATCGAGCGCGTTCCCAGCTTGGTCGCCGAGGCCAGCCCGGACGCCAGCAGGGTGAACAGCGGCGTCACCAGGACGCCGAGGGCGACCAGCTTGATCTCGCGCGCCTGGATCTTCTTGCCCAGGTACTCCGGGGTGCGACCGACCATCAGGCCGCCGATGAAGACGGCGAGGATGACGTAGAGGAGCATCGAGTACAGGCCGGCACCGACGCCGCCGAAGATCACCTCGCTGAAGCCGAGGTTGGCGAAGGGCACCGCCTGGCCGAGCCCGGTCAGCGACTCGAAGGCGCCGTTCACCGCGCCGCACGAGGTCACCGTGGTGATCGCCGTCCAGAGCGAGGTATCGGCGATCCCGAAGCGCTGCTCCTTGCCCTCCATGTTGCCGCCGGTGGAGCCACTGAAGGCGTGGGTGTGGAGACCCGCAGCGTGCTGGGCGACGGTGCCGTGCTGCTCAGCCATGTAGACGACGGCGATCCCGACGACGAAGAGGGCGAGCATCGCCGAGAAGATCGCCCAGCCCTGGCGCTGGCTGCCGACCATGCGCCCGTAGGTATAGGTGAGGGCCGCCGGGATGACGAGGATCAGCAGCATCTCGAAGAAGTTGGTCAGCCCGGTCGAGTTCTCGAACGGGAAGGCCGAGTTGACGTTGAAGAAGCCGCCGCCGTTGGTGCCGAGCTCCTTGATCACCTCCTGCGAGGCGACCGGGCCCTGGGCGAGGGTCTGGGTGCCGCCGGCGAGGGTGTGGATCACGGTGGCGTGACCGAGGTCCTGGATCACCCCCTGGGAGACGAGGAAGAGGGCGCCGACGATCGAGACTGGCAGCAGGATGTAGAGCAGGATCCGAACCAGGTCCTGCCAGAAGTTGCCGATCTCCCGCCCGCTGCGGGCGACGATCCCCCGGATCAGGGCGACGACGACGGCGATCCCGACCGCGGCCGAAACGAAGTTCTGCACCGCCAGCCCCGCCATCTGGGAGAAGTAGGAGAGCGTCGTTTCGCCGCCGTAGTACTGCCAGTTGGTGTTGGTGACGAAGGAGGAGGTCGTGTTGAAGTTGAGGTCCCACGGCGCCGAGTGGAAGCCTTCGGGATTGAACGGGTGAACGCCCTGGGTGCGCAGGATCAGATAAAGCGCGATCCAGAAGAGCAGCGAGAAGACAACCAGGCTGCGGGCATAGCCCTTCCAGTCCTGCCCCTCATCGGGCCGCACACGCAACACCTTGTAGGCGAGGCGCTCGATTGGCCCGACGACGGGGGACAGGAAGACCCGCTGGTTGGTGAAGACCCGCGCCATGTAGATGCCTACCGGCTTGACCAGGGCGATGAGGACAGCGAGAAAGACCGCGATCTGCAGCCAGCCCTGCGCCACTAGAGGTTCTCCCCCCGCAACAGCGCGTAGATCAGGTAGACGCAGACCAGGGCCGAGACGACCAGCCCGAAGAGATCGGCGCCGGAGAGCGATGCCAGCGGCAGCACGCTCATATCCGGTCGATCAGCTCGATCGCCCAGTAGAGGAGGGCGAAGAGCGCGACGGCGATTGCTACCGCAAGAAGATCGGCCGGAAGACCGCCACCGCCGGGAAAGATGTCAGCGAACGAGAACACATATCGATCATGCGCCCAGCCGCGTCAAGGATGTGTGTGCAATCCGGGAGCGGTCGTGCAGATTTCGTAAAGACCCGCAGCCCAAGGCCGGTTCAGCCGGGCGGCGGGCCGATTTCCTCCCGCATGGCTAGGCAGCCGCCGCAGGCGATCCCGGCCGACGCGAACACGGCGAGGTAGATCGGCAGCTGGGCCGCGCCTTCGATCGTGATGGTCGTTTCAACGCTGAAGACGGGCGGGTCGACGATCCGATAGAGAATCAGCAGCACCGAGGCGATGCCGAGGATCACGACCGCGGCATCGAGCGGAACGCGAGGCCTCTTTGAGGTGTTCGCGAGCCGCTGCGCCACAACGACAAGCGTGACGACGATCGTGGCCAAGAGAACGATCGGGGTGTAGTCGAGCGCTTCCCACGCGCTTTTGCCCGGCCCGACAGCTTGAACGGCAAAGAGCAAGTTGGATGTATTGACCGCCTTGACTCCGTACCAGTGGAAGAACATGAAAGCGAAGAGCAAGATCGCCGATATGCCCGCGATCCTCTCGCCGTTGCTGAGCCGGCCTAGATCCATCCGACATCGCGACGAAGTGCTGTCACTGTTTTGCGTTGACCGACCATTTGAAGACCGTCATGGGTCCGCTGGCCCCTTCGATATTGACAGCATGGATTGCCAAGCGGTGAGCGCCGGGAGAAAGATGCTCAAAGCGAGCCGGGGTTCTGCACTTGCTCTCACGTCGGTTATCGAGTTGGCACATATACCTCAAGCCGACGTAGGCCTGAAAGACGAATACTGCTGACATGTGCGACGTCCTTCGCTGAGGATGCCTCAACAGCTTAACCCGCCCCGGAACCGGGGCTGGCGGACCCGGCGGAAGTGGAGGCACCGATTCGACGCCGGCCCCTGACCCCGAAAGTTTCACTTCAGCGTAGACCTGTTCAGCAGATTCTGAAACCTGCATGCTTAGCCCCAAGACTGCGTGCTTGTAGCCGGGAGTCTTGGGGTCAAAAGTCACCTTGGTGGTGCACCTTTCTCCCGGTGCGAAAAAGAGTTGGCTACAAGTGCGTTCGGTGACCACAAAGACTTCAGAGTCCAGAGTGAAGGAGCCAAGGAATTCCGCAGTTGGAGTGAGGATGGTGTCGCCGGTGTTGGTCCACGTGATCACCTTCGGTTCGGACGGCCCCGAGCCCGGCTCCCGAGTACCAAAGTCCCAGCTTGGAGGATCGGCGCCAAGACCTGCCGAGCCAAGTGCCACTGGCACTGCCCGTCCAAAGATCGCCAACACGAAAACCACAATGAATACGAAGAAAGGGCGTCGATAGTTGGGCTCTTCCCAAACGCTTTCCCCCAGTCCACCGGTCGAGATCTCCTCGTCGTTGGTTCTGCTTAGACCCATCCGCTTCCTTCATTGTAAGGGGCCGAGCGCCAGCACATCTTGTTATCGATGAGCGCGTAGGCGGGGCAAATTGAAACCCTCTTCTCGCATCGCCCAGCAGGCTCCGAAAACAACGCCGGCCGCAGCCGCCAGAGCGAGAAAGATCGGCAACTGCGGAGCTCCTTCAATGGTGACGGTCGGTTCCTCGTAGAAGACAGGCGGGTCGACGATCCGGAAAAGAATCAACAGCATCGAGACGAGACCCATAATCGCGACCAACGCATTGACCGAGATATAATGGCGAGCCGCGTTCGCGAGGTGCACCGCCGCCACGACTAGCGTGACGATGATCGTGATCAAAAGAAAGATCGGGATGTAATCAAGCGCTTCCCAAGCACTTTTACCAGGCCCCCCCGCTTGAACGGCAAAGAGCAGGTTGGATGTATTGACGGCCTTGACTCCGAACCAGTGAAAGAACATGAAGGCGAAGAGCAAGATCCCCGAAATGCTCGAGATCCTTTCGCCGCTATTGAGCCTGCCTATGTTCATCCTTCACCTCCGAGCTTGAGACTGAGTGGAGCTAGATATTTATTGTTGAGGATCCCCACGACCTGGTTGGGGCTCAAGTTGGGCGGGTGCAGCAAGGGCTCCACCAAAGTTTCGATTCCGCCCCGTCGACGGGCAGTTACCAGGCCGACAGAGCAATTTGCTCGTTCGATGCAGACGGGTCTCCATACGGGAGCTCCACTGTCTCCGGGTAGGGCCGGCTTTTCGAACTTTACCCAGTATCCACCCCTAGCATGATTATCTTCGCCCGCAAGGGAGCGAATCGACCGGGTCACAACATGGCCGCACTGTGGTGCCTGTGTCCTGGCACCAGAAAAGCAGACGATGCTGCCTATCTTGGCCGTTCCCGCGCTACGCGTAGGTATCAGATTACCTTCCCATCCAAATATCCCTTGGGGCACCACTCCGGCGTCTTCGACCCTAACCGCCGCTGCATCCGTGTTCACTGGTTCCGAATGATGCAATGCGTCGCGTTTAACTTCCCCAACTTCTCTCCAATCTCCTTCGTTGCCAATAGAAAAGTTGGAATCGGTCGAGCGATATATACTTTTTTCATACACGCTGTTGAGGTCGCTGCAATGGCCAGCAGTTAGAACAAAAAGCCGCCAGAATGGCTCGCTCCTGACTTCGCCAGCCTTTTCCTTGGCCCCAAACCCCGCCGTACACATACTGTTATTTATGTGTGGAGATGGGACATTGGCGGAATAGCGTTTGGTGAAAATTGCGTCGCCCGCTCGCATCCTACCTTCATTGCGAAAGCGACCTGAAAGCAGGTTCACGTCTCCAACGTCGTATTGAACAGAGATCGGCACGTTTGAGCCGATGACGTGGTCCAGAATGCTTTCAACCTGGGCAATGTTTGGCGTTCCAACGCGCACGGCTTTACCAGCTTCATCTTCTTCCACGCTAACGACCAGTTCGCGCAATGTCGTGTTCGATTCGATCGCATTGGTGATGGACTGCGAAGTGTCTTTTACTGAAAGGTAAGAGTTAGTAGGAGCCACAGAATAAACCTGCAACCTATCGTTAGCCACCAACGTCAGCGAGGCCTTTAGGCTTTCTAGTTGTTCAGCTTGGTTAGCAAGAAAGCCGATGTGCATGATCCCGCCGGCTGCTTGATCCAGGTAGTACCCCGCAAAGTTCGATGGGTGGGTTGCTTCCACCCATTGACTTATTCTCTCCGCGTCGACATCGTAATACCATTCCCGGTATTCCAACTCGGCCACGTCCTGCGGCCGCAACGGCACCCCCCAGCGTTCACGCGACGCACGAGCTACCGGTTCTCCTTCCGTCCAGGCGTTGATCAGATTGAAGATCCGTTCGTTGCGAGCGATTTCATCGCCCGGAGGATCGACTACGTCAAGGCCGAATTCTTCGCGGAAGCTCAGCACTTCTCTGAACTTGGGCTTGACCGGAGCTCCGTCAGGCGGCGGTGGCGGAGGCAGGGGAATGTTTACCCAGAATCGCTTGGAAGCCGTTTCGTTGAGGCGGTCTTTGATGATCGCTTCGACGTAGAGAGTGCCGGGAGCGAAGTTTTCGGTTTCCAAGACCCACTCTGATTTGACGGTTTTGCACTCGACTTCGGGCGTTTCAAGGTTCTCGTTGCAGGTGGTTTCGTGAACCAGGTTCTGGCCGTTGACGACGTACTGAATCGAGGAGATCCCTTCTTCTGCATGTGCTTGGATATCGAAGGTCAGTTCTCCTGGCGGCGCTTCTTTTTCCCAATAGTTGGCGAGGGTTCCGCCAACGTTGTCGAAGAGCGGCGGTTTTTTGACGTTGCGGGATTCGACCACGTCGCCGTTGGGGCCAATGGTGTAGACGATTGCCTGAGCGCCTTCAGGCGTGACGGTCGTGGTGCGGCTCGGGTAGTCGACGTAGTTGAAGAAGGTCGACTTCGTTGTTTTTGCTACCGCGTCGAAGACGGTCACTTTGCTCACTCGGCCATAGGTTGCTTCATAAGCGATTGAGGCCCATGTGCTATTGGGAAGTGTGACTTTCGTCATGCGTTTAGACGTGGGGTCGTATTCGTATTTGGCTTCGCCGTCAGGGCCTTTGTTGGCGGTCAGCAGTTCCCCGGTATGCGTGTAGGTGTTGGTTCCGGCCTCTTTGCCTTCGACGCTCGAGACCAGGCCCGCGCTGAGATTGACGTCGAGGGCCGGATCATTTGCTTCCGGGATTTTCGGCGCTTCGGTATTGCGTATCTGCCACTTCTGAATACGGTTGTTGTTGGCGTCGGTGATCCAGAGGCCGCCGCTGGAATCAGCGGCTATGCCCATCGGGTAGGTAAAGCTGAACTGCCCTTCCCCGCTGCCTTTGGAGCCGAACTGGGTCACGTATTCGCCGGCTTCGTTGAAGATCTCAACCCGGCCGCTTGCCTGGTCGCCGACGTAGATGTCTCCTCTGCCCTCGGCTTCGATCCCGTCTGGGTGGGTGAACTGGCCACTGCCGGTACCCACAGAGCCGAACTGCAGGACGGATTCGTATTTTTCGTTGAACTTCTGGACCCGATTGGCGCCCCAGTCGGCCACGTAGATGCCGCCGTCGCGGCCGACATCGATCGCGCTGGCTTCGGTGAACTGGCCGGGACCCGATCCTGCCGTCCCGAATTTGGTGAGGTATTTGCCTTCTTCGTCGAAGACCTGGATGCGCTGGTTGTAGGTGTCGGCGACGTAGATGTGGCCTTCTCCGTCGGCGGCGATGCCTTCGGGCATTTTGAACTGGCCGTTGCCGGTGCCCGCGGCGGTCCCGCCGATGGCTTTGACGAATTTGCCGTCTTCGGTGAAGACTTGGACGCGGTTGTTGAGCTCGTCGGTGATCCAGAGCTTGTTGGAGCCGTCGACCGCGATCGAGGAGGGGGCGGAAAGGAGGCCCGCGGTAGTGCCGTAGGAGCCGAATTTGGAGACGAATTTGCCTTCCCGGTTGAAGCGCTCGATGCGGTTGTTGCCCTTGTCGACGACAAAGAGATCGCCGTTGGCCGCAAAGGCGATGCCGCCGGGCGCTTTGAGCTGCCCGTCCCCGGCGCCAACGGTGCCGAAGGCGCCGAACCAGCTCGGCCGGTAGTTGGGCACCGACCACTTCTGGATGCGATGGTTGCCGACGTCGGTGACCCAGAGGCCGCCCAGGTTGTCGACGGCAATGCCCATCGGCCATGACAGGTTGAACTGGCCGGCGCCGGTCCCCTGGCTGCCGAATTTGGTCAGGTATTTGCCGTTCTGGTTGAACTCCTCGACGCGGTTGTTGGCCCGGTCGCCAACGAAGACGTTGCCCCTCGAGTCGACCTCCATCGCTTCGGGTGCCCAGAACTGGCCATCGCTACTGCCTTTGGAGCCGAAGGCCCTCAGCAGTTTGCTCGCGGCATCGAACTCGCTGACGCGGTGCAGCCCCCGATCGGCCACCCAGAGCTTGCCGCCGGGCCCGACGTCGACACCGACCGGCTGGTTGAACTGGCCTTCGGCGGTCCCCAAGGAGCCAACTTTGGAGATGAATTCCCCATTGGAGTTGAGTATCTGGATCCGCGAGTTGAAGGTGTCGGCGACGTAGACGTTGCCTTTGGAGTCGGTGGCGATGCCTTCGGGTTTGTTGAACTGCGCGTTACCGCTGCCCGAGGCCGTGCCGCCGATGACTTTGAGGAATTCCCCTTTTTCGTTGAACTTCTGAATGCGGTTGTTATCCGCGTCGGCCACCCAGAGAATCCCCGAGGGGTCGATCGCGATCGCGCAGGGGCGTTTGAACTGGCCGTTGGCTGTGCCTTCGCTGCCGAATTTGGAGACGAATTTGCCTTCTTGGTTGAGGCGGTCGATGCGGTTGTTGCCGCGATCGACAACGAAGAGGTCGCCGTTGGCGGCAAGCGCAATATCGGCCGGTGCGTTCAGCTGCCCGTCCGCGCTACCGAGGGCGCCAAAGGTGCTTTTGTAGGTCGGTGCCGGGGGCACGTATTCGTAGGCTGCTTCTTCAGCCGCGGAGAGGTTCGGTGCGCTGGCTGGGTCTTTGACGGCGATTTTGTCCAGCTTGCCCGCTTCGTAGGCGTAGTCGATGCTCGAGTAGGGACCCGTGCGCAGTTCGTCGGTGTCGCCACTGCCGTCGAAGGCCAACGTGGTTTCGGTTTCCCCCGATTCGTCAGTCAGCGCGTAGCCGCCTCCGGGTTCCTTGGTCACCTTGGCCTGCAGGGGCGCGCTGAACTTCGAGCCGCCGGCTTCGGTCGGCAGCTGCACGCCAGCGTGGAGCCCGCCGCTTTCATCGAGCAGTTCGGCTTCTTTTGGCGTCGCCCCGGCTTCGGCTTCGAGCTCGGGGGTCTGAGCCAAGGTCCAGCCTTCGCCCCACTCAGTGCTGTCGGCTTTGGGGAGCTGGGAGTTGTAGAAGCGTTCGACTTCGAGGTCGGCCGCATATCCCGGCACGTCGACGTCCTTTTCGCTGTAGACCAGATTGCCGTTGATCACATTGACGGCGAGTTCGGGCCATTCTTCTTCGTTGGCGTTGCCGTTGGGCAGGGGGAAGTGCTGCGTCACGTATTCGTCCTTCATCCCGGTCGCGGGGATGTATTTGAATTCGATTTCCCGCGTGCGCGTATGACCCAGCTGATCACTGGCAATGACCTTGAGGATGTGCGTTCCCCCCGCGAGCCCGGTCAGGCTCAACGGGTAGTTCACGGTCATCGGGCAGCTGTATTCAGGACCGGAGCAGCTCTGTGCTTTCCACGGCGCCGTCTCGGGTTCGGTTTTTTTGTCGAGAAAGATTTCGATGTTTTTGACACCGGAGCGCATGTTGGCTTCGCTGCCTTTTATGCCGTCTTTGGCTTCGATTTTGAGGTTGTAGACGGGCAGCCTCAGTTTGTCTTCGCCGGGTTTAGGTTCGGCGGGTTTTTGTGCCTTTTCGGCCGGCCCTTCCTCGTTGGTCGCTTCGGCGAGCTGGCTGCTCAGGGTGACTTCGGGGGGCGTGTTGTCGACGTAGGCGGTCCATGAGTACAGATTGCTGGGCCTCAAAAGCGCATCGCTGGCTTTAACTTTCGCTTCCGACTTGCCCTCGGGGAAGTTGTTGCCGTTGAATTCGAGTTTGCCGCCCATGTCCCTGTAGCAGGGGCTGTCGTGAGTGCCCTGGCAGACACCCGAGTAGAGTCGGGTTTCTCCTTTGGAGGTCAAGAGCATGATCTTGCTTACCCCGAGTCCCGGATCGTGAGCGCTCACATTGACTCCGTACATTTTCGAGTTGTCGAACCAGCCCGTGGGGTAGCCGGAGATCGGGTCGAGCGTCGGGTTGTCGGGATCAGTCATGTAGGTGGCGATGCCGCCGGCATAGAGGTCGCGCCAACATGGGTCGGTTGAGCCGTTGCCCGTGCTCAGTCCAAAGACCATGACTTTCGCCGTCTGAGCCGTGTTGCCGTAGATCGAGGCATTGGAGGCCGCAAGGGCGCGGTTGGTATAGAGCTGGTAATAGATGCCGTAGGTGGGAGACCAGAGTCCGTCGTAGTCGTGAGGTTCGGGATGCGGGCCCGACCAGCAGGCCGTGTTGGTCTGGTCGTAGCGGTAGAAGGGGTTGATCAGGTAGCCGCTCAGGTAGCTGGTTTCGCCCGGCGGAGTGTAGGTCCACTGCGACCACAGTCCGTTGCCCCAGTTTCCTCCCGGGACCCCGACGAAGAGGCCGCGGCCGCTCCCCCAGCAAGGACCTCCTGGCCGGCACCAGCGGTCGTTGTAAAAGCCGCTGTTGGAGTTGTTGAGAAAGGTTTTGTCTTCCAGTACGTCGTAGCGGTTGTAGAAGATCCAGGCGTTGTTGACCCAGTCGTTCTGGGTGTATTCAGGGTCCACCAAAATTGGGTATGCATAGTCGCCTTCCTGGTGGGCGACGTGCAGGATGATCGAGCTGCCCTGGACGTCCATGCTCACCGGCACCTGCGTGCCCTGGGCATCGACGGCGTGGGGCGGTGAGACGAGAGCTGCCAGCTTTTCGCCTTCATAGACTTCAGCCACTCCGTCGTTGGCGCGAAGTTCGGCTCCTTCAGCGAGATCCAAGTCAAAGCGCAGGGTTTCCGGGCTTTCGATCGAGCGCAGCTGGTCAAAGAACTCGACACCGGTCGACAGGGGCGAGACGAGCAGGTCGGTATCGGTCAGCACCTCTGGGTAGATCACGTCCTCTTCCCCGAAGCGCTGGGCGCGGCTTTCGGGATCCGCGCCGGCCTGGGTGATCGTCGTTTCCCCGCCTTCGATGGCAACGCCTTCCGAGAGCACGGTCGGAATTTCGACTTCGACGACTGGGTTTGCCGGCCGGAAACCTTCAGACGTCGCTTCGAGGCTGAGATCGACCTTGCCCAATTCGCCGTTCTCGCCTCTGACTTCAGCCGGTATTTCAGCTTCCATCAGTTCGGCCTGACCTTCGTTGCTGACGACGGCGCCGCCTTCGTTTTGCAGATTGCGCTCAAGGGTCGAGTTGGTCAGATACCTCGCCGGGTCCAGCTCGAGGCTCGCAAGTTCTTCGCCGAAGCTTGAGCGCAAAAGGTCGCTTATAACGTCCGTGGACTCGAGGCCCGTGTAGGCGTCCTGGGACTCTTCGCGTTCGGCAACGGCGGTTGGGGATTCCAGTTCCCGAGCTCGTTCCGCTTCTTTTTCTTCGATCTTTTTGGTCGCCTTCAGCAGGTCTTCGCCCGTCGGCATCGGCTGAGGTTCCTGACTCGCCAGTTCGGTTTCAGGCGCCGGCGCCTGGTCTCCGGCTGCTGCATCGGTATGCACCGGCACAGACCCTGCGGCGATGAGCAGGGAAACGAAAAAAGCCAGCCACCGCGCACGGCCTTTCAATGCCCCCCTGCACTGCCCCATCGAGCCCCCTGCGATTAGAAATGGACGAGTACGACTTTCGGAATCGCTGGGACCCTATGCCTATCGAGATACCTAAATCATCATCAAAGTTAGGTAATTCTCGGGAAATTTTTAGTGGAAATATTTCCACCGGCGTCTTTTCGACGGTGGAGCATTTCCCACCGGTCAGAACGAGAGGGGCCGGTCGTCGCCTTCGGTTTCCGACAGGATCGTCGCGACCAGCTCGTTGTCGGAGACGTTGGAGGCGTAGAAGTGCTCGAGCGCCCCCCGCACCGGGTGAGTGCTGGTGCAGCGGGTGACCTGAAGCTCGCAGAGCACCCTGGCGTGGAAGCTCAGGCCCGAGAGGCTGAGGGAGGCCCCGCTGGCCATCTCGCTGGGGCTTCTCTCGACTCCTTGCTCGCCTAGCTGGCGCAGGATCTGCCGCCGGGCTGGGTGGTTGAGAGCGTAGATCAACGCGGGCGTCATCTCGCGGCCCTGCTGATGCTTTGTCTTGTCCTTGCTGGCTCTCACGGCGCTCGGGCGATCATCTATTCCCGAGCGTTAAACGGTTTCAAATCGGTATTCATCAGTCCATACCGACTTGTAGAAAGAGTTTTAGCGGATGCTCAGTTTTTCCCTGGGGTGAGGCGGTGCGCCCCCGAAACCGTCGTCCCGACCGGCCGCGCGCGCTCGAAGCCCATCGCCGTCACGACCATCGAAGTCGCCTCCTCGCCCGACTCGACCCGCCGTGCCGTTGAGCGCGCCTCGATCTCGACGACGCGTTCCCACGACTCCCGCTGCTCGTCGGCAAGTTCCTGGCGCCCCTGCGCGTCCAGGTTGAACCAGCGCCACATCATTCGCACGGTCGGATCGTGGCTCATCTTCCCCGCCCACAGAGCCCCCAGCCCCTCGGCCATGATCGCCTGGAGGATCACCGCCGCGTATTCCTGTTTGACCTCGGGCGGCAGTAAATCGGCTTCGTCATCGGTGATGAAGGGCAGCTGCACCGCCCGGTAGAAGTGCTGGTCGGCGTTGCGGACCTTTTCTACGCGGGCCAATTCAATACAGCCGGAGTCGACCAGTTCTTTGATGTGGTGGCTGATCGTGGTTAGCGGCTGGCGGGTGAGCTTGGCCAGTTCGCTGGGGCTGCGCGGCCCTTCGTTGAGGATCCCGAGAACTTCGATCCTGATCCGGTGGCCAACCGCGTAGGACACCGCCTCCTCGACGCTTCGCCTCTGTCGCGGCTTTGTAGTGGCTGACACCGGATCCTCCAGTCGGGATGCTTCGCTTACTCAATAACGACTGGAGCATATGCGTTTTCGCGCGGAGATTCTCCGGTCATTAAGGAAATAGCGGTTACTAGGGGAATCCCTACCATCGGCCTTCCGTCCCGGCGACATAGCCGGGTGACGACACGGGAGGGAGGTGAGAGGGATGACGATCCGCAAGGTGGGATCGGTAGTGCCGAGCGTGCAGATCTTCAAGCACGCCTAGGGCGCTACGCCATGTCGGGCCGGTCCTGGTCGTCTTGCGCGAGGATCGGGGTCGGCCCGCCTATCTCAGTGCTTGAACACCCCGTTCTAGAGAGCGATTCGGTAGCCGACGCCCGGGTCGGTGCGGATCAGCGCCTGGCCATCACCCGGTTCGATCTTGCGCCGCAGGTTCGCTACGTGGGTGCGCAGGGTGGCGGTGTCGTTGCCCCAGGCCGGCCCCCAGACCTCGGTCAACAGCGCCCGATGGGTCATCAGGCGGCCGCGGTTGCGAACCAGCGCCCGCAGGACCTGGAACTCGGTCGGGGTTAGGTGGATTTCCTCGCCGCCGCGGGCGACCGAGCGCGCCGCCAGGTCGATACTCAGCCCACCGATCTCGACCGTGGGCTCCTCCCCCCCTCCGGGCGCCCGGCGCAGCGCCGCCTGCAGGCGCGCGATCAGCTCCGGCGGGCCGAACGGCTTGGTCACGTAGTCATCGGCGCCGGCGGCCAGCGCTCGCACCTTGGCCTCCTCCTCGCCAACCGCCGAGAGCACGATGATCGGCATCTCGCTCCACTCGCGCAGCCGCTTGGTGACCTCGATGCCGTCGATGTCGGGGAGCATCAGGTCGACGATCGCGGCCGCCGGCGGCTTCACCGACGCTTGGTCTAGCGCCTCCTCGCCGCTTTCGGCCGGAACCGCCTCGTAGCCGGCATCGCGCAGGATCACCTTCAGCGCCCGCAGGATCTGCGGCTCGTCGTCGCAGGCGAGGACCCGCGGCCGCTCGCTCACCGATCCTCCCGGCACGGCATCGCAACGACGAAGCTACTGCCCTGACCGACCACCGAGTCGACCGTGATCTCGCCGCCGTTGGCCTCGATGAAGCCCTTGGCAATCGCCAGGCCCAGTCCGGCGCCGCCACCGCTGCCGCCCTCGCCGTGCTGGAACGGCTCAAAGATCCGCCGCCGCTCGCCCTCTGGGATTCCTGGACCCTGGTCAACCACGCGCAGGGTGATCTTGTCATCGAGCAGCATCGATTTGACCAGCACAGGCCTGCCGCCCCCGTGGCGAACAGCGTTCTCCAGCAGGTTGGCGAAGGCCCGCTCGAGCTGGGCGGCATCGGCGTCGACGAGTGGCAGCTCGGGGTCGATCGCGAGGCGCACGACCTCTGGGCGGCCGATCGCGGCGCGGGCGGCCTCGAGCACCTCGGCGAGATCCACCGGCTCGCTGTGGGGTTGCGCCTTGCCCGCCTCGAGCCGCGACATGTCGAGCAGGTTCTCGACCAGGCGCGAGAGTCGCTCGCCCTCGGAGACCACCGCCGCGCTCAGCTCCTCGCGCTCCTCGCTGGTCGTGCTGGGCGAGCCGAGCGCGGCGCCGCCGGCGATGATCGAGGTCAGCGGTGTGCGCAGGTCGTGTGAGATCGAGCGCAACAGGGCCGTCTTCAGCTCGTCGCTGCGACGCAGCGCCTCGGCCTCGACCATCTCCGCCTGCATCCGGTCGCGCTCCTCGGCCAGCGCCGCCAGCTCGGCCAGCGCCCGGTCAGCCTGCTCGCGCCGGCGCTCGGCCTCGAGCGCCTGGGCGCGCGCCAAACCAGCGACGGTGCTGCTGATCGCGGCGACGATGACGAAGGCAATAAGCGCGATCCAGTTCTCTTCGTCGGCAATCGTCAGCCGGTGCAGCGGCGGCAACTGGAAGTAGTTGAAGGCGACGGCGCTGGCGACCGAGGCGAGCAGCCCCAAGCGCAGCCCCCAGAAGATCGAGATCAGCAGGATCGCCGGCAGGTAGACGACGCCCAGCGAGACGACCGGCGCGACCGACTTCAGCGGGTAGACGATCAGCGTGCCGGCGACGACCGCGCCAAGCGTTGCCAACAACCCCAGCCAGGCGGGAGGCGGCTCGCTGCTCAGCCGGATGTTCACTCACTCAGCCCGGGCTGATGCCGCCGCCGGCCGGCGGCGGAGAGGCCGGCGCCGGAGCAGGTTCGGGCGTGGCTTCCGGAGCGGCTTCGGTTTCGCCTTCAGGCGTCCCTGCTTCGCCTTCTTCCTTCTTGCCTTCCTTCGAGGATTCTTCGCTCGATTCTTCTTCTTCGTATTCGTTGTATTCGGATTCGCTCGAAGAGGAGCTGTAGGAGCCCGAGGTGTGGCCGCTGTCGAGCCCCGCCAGTTCCGGCAGCGTCGTCGGTTCGGAGAATTCGGGGCAGTCGCCGGCGACCGCCGATTCCATGAAGGAGCGCCAGATCGGCCCGGCCGTCGGGCCACCGAAGCCGGTTGCTTCGCGCGACTGCGGGTGGCCGACCCAGACCGCGGTCGAGTAGAGCGGCGTGTAGCCGACGAACCAGGCGTCGGAGAGATCCTCCGAGGTACCCGTCTTGCCGGCCTCGGCGCCGCAGCCCATGTAGGTGTACGGGGAGCCGGTGCCCTGGGTGATCACGCCCTCGAGGATCTTGGTCACGTCGTAGGCCTGACCCTCGGTCAGCACCCGTTCGCCGGAATCGGGGTCGGCTTCTTCGACCTTGCCGTTGGGGAATTCGACCCGGCTGATCGCGGTCGGGTCGTGGTGGATACCGCCACTGGCCAGGGTGGCGTAGCCGTCCGCCTGTTCGAGCGGCGTGACGCCGTGGCGAAGACCGCCGATCGCCTCCGCCGGCACCGATTCGAGCGGCGCTTCGATCCCCATTTCGTGGGCGGTCTGGGTGACGTTTTCAGGCCCGACGTCGAGATCGAGCTGGGCGAAGATCACGTTGACCGAGTCCCAGGTCGCTTCTTCGAGCGACATCGTGCCGCCACCGGGCTCGGCGTTGTTGACCGTCCAGGTGCCGCCGCCCGGTATGTCGAGAGTCATTGGCGAGGTGCCGTCGTAGTAGGTGGAGGCTGGGTCGATTCCCTGCTTGATCGCCGTGGTCAGCACGTAGGGCTTGAACGAGGAACCAGGCTGGCGCTGGGCCTGCCAGGCATAGTTGAATTCGCTTTCGCTTTCGTAGCCTTCGGTCGAGGCGAGGGCGACGATTTCGCCCGTCTTTGGATTGACCGAGGCGAGGCCGGCAGCGGGTCCGCCTTCCGGGTAACAGACGCTGCACGAGTCGACCGCTTCCTGCGCTCGTTCCTGCAGTTCGGGGTCGATCGTCGTGTAAGCCTTGAGCCCGCCCTTGCGCACGGTGTTGATCCCGTACTTGTCGATCAGCTCCTGCTGCACGAGGTCGAAGAGGAAGGGGTCCTTGATCACGCGGTACTTGTGCCCGGGGCTGAGGCCGAGGCCGCTGTGCAGGGCTTCGCGGTATTCGGCGCCGTCGATGTAGTCCTGCTCGTGCATCGCCGCCAGCACCTCGTTGCGCCGCTGCAGCGCCGCGTGGGGGTCGAGGAAGGGGTTGTATTCGGAGGGGGCCTGGGGCAAGCCGGCGATCAGCGCCGATTCGGTCAGGCCGAGTTCCTTGGCCGGCTTGCCGAAATAGGTCTGCGCCGCCGCCTCGACCCCGACCGCGGTCTCGCCTTCGACCGTGCCGTAGGGGGCGGTGTTGAGGTAGGCGGTGAGGATCCAGTCCTTGCTGTGAGCGTCCTCCATCTCGTAGGCAAGGTGCGCTTCGATCAGCTTTCGTTTAAGCGTCTCTTCGGGGTTCTGGATGTAGAGGTTGCGGACCAGCTGCTGGGTTATCGTCGAGGCGCCCTGCACCGGCTTGCCGCCGGCCAGCAGGTCCTTCCAGGCGGCGCGGGCGATCCCAGCCGGGTCGAGGGCACCGTGGTTGAAGAAGTTCCTGTCCTCGATCGCGACCGTGGCGTCGCGCAGCGTCTGCGGCATCGTCCGGCCGGGCACCGGCTGACGGATGTTTTCGGCCTGGATGAAGCCAATCAGACTGCCGTCGGCGGCGTAGATCGCCGAGGAGCGCCCCTTCTGCACTGGCTTCAGGCTGGAGAGCGGTGGCGCCGACTCATAGGTGCTGACAGCCCAGCTGCCGGCCACGCCCCCCGCGACCACGGTCACGGCAAGCAGGACCCCCAGGGGGACCGTGACCTTTTTCCACTTCGAGGTATGGGACCTGCGCCTGCGCAGGCGCGTTCGGCGAGCCATTCAGCTGCAAATTGTAGGGAGGACGCTAGGCTGCCAAGCCGATGTCGCGCTTCTTGCATACCTGCTACCGAATTGGCGAGATCGACCGCTCGGTCGCCTTCTACGAAAAGATCGGCTTCCAAGAGACTGGCCGGATGCCGATCGGCGACGAGGCGATCAACGTCTTCATGAACATCCCCGGCGAGGACCCCGTCCTCGAGCTGACCTACAACCACGGTGTCACCGGCTACGAGCACGGCACCGGCTACAACCACATCGCCCTCTCGGTCGACGACCTCGACGCCACCCTCGAGGGCCTCGCCGCCGACGGCATCGAGCCCGAAAAGCCCCCCTACCGCCCCGGCGGCCGCACCGAGGGCCACCGCATCGCCTTCATCCGCGACCCCGACGGCTACCGCATCGAGCTGATCGGCGAGTAGTTACCGCCTCCGTGAAGCTGTTCGCGGTATCGACAGGGGTCGTGATCGCCTAAGGAATCGGCCTTTGGGTACCCAGAAAGCTTGGATGAGGAAGAAGAACGGGAATAGAGGCTCGATCAATCTGGTGTCACGATCCCGCTGGCTGCCACATCGATCTGATCGGCGAGCAGCGCCGTTTGCCGCTACGAGACGCAGGCGCAAGGCGGGGGCGATCATCGCGGCAACTGGGGCTCTTCTCGCGCTAGTCCTCTTTGGAGGGTCCGGGACGGCCGCCGCCGACGGGCCCAAGACGCCCTATGTCGTCGCCAAAGGCAAGAGCCTCTACGGCGTGCCGTGGCGGATCAGGATGGGCGAGGAACCGTCATACGGGAGAGGGCTCCCGCGCTACGCCAACCTGTATTTCTCACTCGGCAGGCCGAGCGAAAAGAACGAAGCCGGTCTCTACTCCTCGTTCCCGCTGCCGATCTCGCTTGCCTTCGTCTTTCACGCGACCGCGGGCAGCGACATCGATTCGTTCCCCGAGTCAGACAGCTGCGGCTTCGCCAGCCGCCGGGCCGTGAAATTGATCGCGACGATGAGTGATGGAACGTCGCTCACCTTCGAGACCCAGCTCGCGCCCACTGCGCTCTCCAACCGCTTCCACTGGCTGCGCCGCCTCCGCTTCTTCGATCAGTTCTACCCCGCGGGAGTCGAGCCGACAGAGATCTCGGCCTACGACCGGGGCGGCCGACTGCTAGATCGCCAACCGGCCTAGCCGGCACAGTGGACCACGAACTTACGGCGTGGTTTAACCGCAATTAATTGACACTCAGCGCACCACGCGGGCATTCAGCCGTCCTACCGTCGCCGAATGCCGCGGCCGCCGAGAGTCGGAGAACCTTTGCCGAGGGCGGCGGAGCCAATCGGGTCCGGCAGAAGCTAATTGACTACTCACTGGAGGTGCGCCATGAGACTGGAGGCCCGAAGGCCCTGGGATTCGAGCGAATTCTCGGCATCACGCGGGATCACGTCGCCTACGTCGAGCAGTCGATCAGGATTGGGATTCTCAGCGCTCCGGTCAGCTCTATTCGGCCGAACCCGCCCTTCGGAATCAATTGCGCTGTTGAGTTTCCAATCCACGGCGTCGGAAGCAAGCGGCTGCGAACCGCCAACTTGCGAACCACTTGGATCTTTGTTGGCGCGGCCGACCGGCCGCGCTTGTTGACGGCGTTTCTGAGGCCCTAGACTGAGCTCATGGCCACGGTCAAACAGTCCATAGGCGAGGTTGATGTCGTCTCGTTTGCCGAGGCGGTAAACGGATGGCCGGCCGGAACCCGAGGCGCAGTCGTGCACGATTTCGGCGCAATGAAGATGGTCGAGGTCTCCAACGAGCGCGGCGAAACTCTGGACCTGCCAGTTGTCTCAGCCGAAAAGCTTCGACTCGAGTCGAAGCACCCTCCCCATTCGTAGCTCTACTTGACCACCTCGAACTGGGTCATCAGGCCGTGGTCCTCGTGGTCGAGCATGTGGCAGTGGATGACGAACTTGCCGAGGTAGTCGGCGAAGTGGCCGGCGACGAGGATGCGTTCCTTGGGGTAGAGGAAGAAGGTCTCCTTGAGGCAGTCTTCCCAGGGCGGCGGCGGCTTGCCGTTGCGCGAGAGCAAGTACCAGTCGGTCATGTGCAGGTGCATCATGTGGGCGACGTTGGTGCGATTGACGATCTCCCAGGTCTTGACCGAGCCGAGCTCGGGATGGGCATCGGCGCGGTCCGGGTTGAAGGTGCGCCCGTTGATTTCCCAGCGGGTCTTGAAGAGGCCGCCGATCGAGATCGTCCAGGTGTGGTCGGGCTTGTGGGAGGCGCGCCTGGTCCAATCCGGCAGCGGGCGAAGCCTGCGCGGCACGCGAGTGCGATCGTCGCGGCGCTCCGAGTCGACCTTGAACTGCATCAGCGCCCCGACGTAGGCGTGTGAGCCCAGCGGATGCCTGGCGCCGTGGCGAGGGCCGCTGCGCAGCTCAACCGACTCGCCCCTCGCCTCGCTGAAGTCGACGATCAGCTCGACCCGCTCGGCCGGCCCGATCAGGATCTCCTCCCGGCGCAGCGGCCGTGGCATCAAGCCGCTGTCGGTGCCGATCTGAACCATTCGCGCACCGTTGGAGAGATAGAGGTTGTAGGAGCGAAACTGCGAGGCGTTGAGGATGCGCAGGCGGTAGCGCTGGGCGCTTACCCGGTGGTATGGCAGGTGGACGCCGTTGACCAGGATCGTGTGGGCGTTGATCCCGTCGGCGGGCGGGCGCCGATTGGTGAACGGATCGGCGAGCTGATTGTGATCGTCGAAAGAGCGGTCGACGATCATCAGCGGCAGGTCGCGCTCGCCGCTCGGCAAGGGCAGGCCGGCCTCGAGCTCGTCGTCGACGATCCACATCCCCGCCAGGCCGTGCCAGACGTTGCGGGCGGTGTGATCGAGGCGGTGGTCGTGGTACCACTGGAAGGCGGCACGCTCGGGCTTGCCGTCCTCGATCAAGTCGTAGACGTAGGTGCGCCGGCCGCCCGGCTCGATCAGGACGTCGTTGCCCGACTGGCGCGGTGAGAGGCCGCGCGGGATGTCGCAGTAAAAGGACGTGGCATGCGATGCGGTCAGGCCGCCGGGCTGGCCGTCGAACTGCGTGCGGTTGTGGCCACCGTGCAGATGAACCGTGAGCTCACCCACCGACGGCGGCAGTTCGTGGTGAAAGGTGACCTCGGTGCGCTGGCCGGCCGGGCGACGGATGGTCGGGCCGGGAAACGTCCCGCCGTAGGTCCACATCCGGGTCGGCCGGCCCGGCAGCGCCTGCACCTCGGCCTCGCGGATCGGGATCTCGAGCCGCGAACCGCTGAGCACCGTCGGCACCGGCAGCGGCACCCGAAAGGGCGTGCCGCGCCTGGGGCTGGCTGAGGAAAGCAGGGCACCCGGCCGCAGGCCGAGCGGCAGCGCCGTGGCCAGGGCCCCGCTGCCCAGGGCGCCGAGGAAAGCTCGGCGCCCCAGGCGCGGTGAATCTGAGTCGGATCCAGCCGTGCTACTAGCTCGCGGCGAGTGGCAGCGGCGTCGGCGCCACTACTTCAATCGAGCCGTGCATCCAGGGGTGGATCGCGCACATGAAGTAGATCGTCGAGCCCGCGGCTGCGGTCACCTTCTGCACGATCGAGGCGCCGGGCTTGGTGCCCGTGAACCAGGAGTCGCCCTTCTTGCTCACGCTGCCGAGCGTGTCCCAGCCTTCGGCACCGACTTCGACCGGGTTCACTTTCACCGGGCCGTTGCCTTTGACACCGTGCCACTTGGCGATCGACATGCAGATGTGATTCGGCGTGAAGCAGATCTGCCGCGCTTTCGGGGTCTTCGGGATCGAACCCTTGGTGACCAGTGAGAAAGTGTGCGGACCGACCTGTTTTGCGTTGGTCTGGTTCAGCACCTCGAGTTCTTCGCCGGCGACGATCGTCTTCGGCGCTTCGAAGCGCAGGCCACCCTTGTCGGCCTTGATGAAGACGGTGTTGGCGGAACCGAGGTCGCCGGCACCGCTGGCGAGGGCCGGGGCCAAGGCGAGGGTCGCGATCAGCCCGACCGCGATCGCAATGATCCCCCTGGTCGAGACGCGGGAAAGTCGCTTGTTCAAGTTGCTCTCCTTCTGGGGCCATCCCAGCCCCTGGACGAATGGACGAAAGAATGTAAACGGGACGCGCGCAGCAATCAAGCGCATCGCGGCCGCAAAACAGCGAACATGGGCCGCGTGAGCGAGCCCGACAGGGAGGATCTGGCGGAAGTTTTGGCGCGGCGCCGCCTCACCAGCGACGAGGCGCGCCAAGAGGCGATCGCCCGACGCCACGCCAAGGGCGGCCGCAGCGCTCGCGAGAACGTCGAGGACCTCGTCGATCCCGGTTCCCTCGTCGAGTACGGCCGCTTTGCGATCGCCGCCCAGCGCGGCCGCCGCGAGCTCGACGACCTGATCGCCAACACGCCAGCCGATGGGCTTATCGGCGGTACAGCCCAGATCAACGGCGAGCTCTTCGGCGAGCGGGGCGCCTGCGCCGTGCTCTCCTACGACTACACCGTGCTTGCCGGCACCCAGGGTGCCCTCGGCCACCGCAAGAAGGACCGCCTCTTCGAGCTGATCGAACGGATGCGCCTGCCGACTGTCTTCTTTGCCGAGGGGGGCGGCGGCCGGCCGGGCGACACCGACTACCCGGTCGTCTCGGCGCTCGACACCCGCGCCTTCGCGCTCTGGGCTGGCCTCTCCGGCCTGGTGCCGCGGATCGCCATCGTCGCCGGGCGCTGCTTCGCCGGCAATGCCGTGATCGCCGGCTGCTCCGACCTGATCGTCGCCACCGAGAACGTCTCGCTCGGCATGGGCGGGCCGGCGATGATCGAGGGTGGCGGGCTGGGCAAGGTCGACCCCGACGAGGTCGGGCCGATCGCGATGCAGGCGGCGAGCGGGGTGGTTGACCTGGTCGTTGCCGATGAGACGGCGGCGGTAGCCGCGACCAAGCAGTTGCTCGGCTACTTTCAAGGGGCACTTCCCGCCTGGAAAGCACCCGACCAAGAGCAACTGCGCGAGGCTGTGCCCGAGCGCCAGCGTCGCGCCTACGCGGTGCAGCCGATCATCGAGACGCTCGCCGACACCGGCTCGGTGACCTTCCTGCGCGAGCGCTTCGCGCCGGAGATGGTGACGGCGCTGATCCGCATCGAGGGACACCCGCTCGGGGTGATCGCCAACGACACCCGGCACGTGGCCGGTGCGATCACCAGCGACGCGGCCGACAAGGCCGCGCGCTTCCTGCAGCTCTGCGACGCCTTCGAACTGCCGGTGGTCTCGCTCCTCGACACGCCGGGAATGATGGTCGGCCCCGCCGCCGAGGCGACCGGCCTGGTCCGCCACGCCTCGCGCCTGCTGCTCGCCGGCGCGGCGCTGCGCGTGCCCCTGATCGCCGTCATCCTGCGCCGCGGCTACGGCCTCGGCGCCCAGGCAATGACCGGCGGCAGCATGCACGAGCCATTGCTGACGCTCGCTTGGCCCTCAGCCCACCTCGGGCCGATGGGGCTGGAGGGCGCGGTGCGGCTCGCCCTGCGCAAGGAGCTCGAGGCGATCGTCGATGAGGGTGAGCGCGAGCAGCGCGTGCGCGACCTCACTGCGGCGGCCGAGGAGAACGCCAAGGCGCTCAACGCGGCGGCGCTGTTTGAGATCGACGACGTGATCGATCCGGCCGAGACGCGCGCGCTGATCGCCTCGACCCTGGCCGCGGCGCGGGCGCACCCCGGCGAGCGGAGCGAGCGCCGCCGCTACGTCGACGCCTGGTAGCTCAAAGGTTGACGGGCGACATGTCGGCATAGCGGTCGCCGGCGGCAACGCCCTTTGGGGCGACCTCGTCGATGCGACGCAAGTCCTCCTCGCTCAGCTCCACCTCCATCGCAGCCACGTTCTCCTCCAGGTAGTGGCGGTGCTTGGTCCCCGGGATCGGCGCCACGTCGTCACCCTGGGCCAACACCCAGGCAAGCGCTAGCTGGCCGGCGGTGACGTCCTTTTCAGCGGCGATCTCCTCGACCTGCCCAACCAGCTCCAGGTTGCGCTGGAAGTTCTCGCCTTCAAAGCGCGGGTTGACCCGACGGAAGTCGTCCTCGGGCAGGTCCTCCGCCGAGCGGAAGCGACCGGTGAGGAAGCCGCGGCCGAGCGGGCTGTAAGGGACGAAACCGATGCCGAGCTCGCGCAGTGTCGGCAGGATCTCGTCCTCGGGATCGCGGCTCCAAAGCGAGTACTCGGTCTGCAAAGCGGTGATCGGGTGGGTCGCGTGGGCGCGGCGGATCGTCTCCGGCGCCGCCTCGGAGAGGCCGAGGTGTCGCACCTTGCCCTGCTCGACCAGCTCCGCCATCGCGCCGACGGTCTCCTCGATCGGCACTTTCGGATCGACTCGATGCTGGTAGTAGAGATCGATCGTCTCGACGCCGAGACGGTGCAGAGACGCCTCACAGGCCTCGCGCACGTACTCGGGGTCGCCGCGAACGCCCAGGCGTTCGCCCCTCTGCCCGCGTACGTTGCCGAACTTCGTCGCCAGCACGACCTCGTCACGGCGACCGGCGATCGTCCTGCCGACCAGCTCCTCGTTGATGAACGGCCCGTACATGTCGGCGGTGTCGAGGAAGGTCACGCCGAGCTCGAGCGCCCGCTCGATCGTCGCCGTCGCCTCGGTCTCATCGGCCGAGCCGTAGAACTCCGACATCCCCATGCAGCCCAGCCCCTCGGCCGAGACCTCCAGGCCGGCGCTGCCAAGCGTTCTCGTTTCCATCCGGTTCCCCGTCCATTCACGTAAGAACCGGCAACGGCCCCTGCGCACCAGGGAGACCGTCGCCGGCAAGTTGCAACCAAGTCGGTCTCACCCAAGTACCCGCTAGGAGGGGGGCAAACCCGCCGGTGGCGTTAAGCTGATGTGAGAAGCACGCAGCCCCGGGAGGGAACGAATGTCAAGTGAGCAACGCGAAATCGTCGAAGGCACACTCGTCGTTCGCAGTCAGGAAAGCGACGGCAACCTGGTGATCGCTTTTGCCGGCGAGCTCGACCTCGCCAACGCCGGCACCGCGGAAAGCGCCCTCGAAGGCTCGCTCGCCGACGCCTCCACCCCGGTCATCGTCGACATGCGCGAGCTCGAGTTCATCGACTCGACCGGGATCGCCCTGCTCGTCTCAACCCTGAGCCGCAACGAGGATGGCACCAGGGTCAGCTTCATCCCCAGCGACTTCCCCGCCGTCACCCGGGTGCTCGAGCTGACCGGGCTCGCCGAGCGCCTGCCGCTCGCCAACGTCGGCGCCTAAGCGCGCAGCTTGTAGCCCTGGCCGAAGAGGCGCAGGTTGACCAGGAAGAGCGCGCCGGTTGCCGCTGTCAGGGCCAGGAGTGAGAGGGCGATGCTGACTTCGGTGAAGCCGACGAAGCCGTAGCGGACCAGGTTGATCATGTAGTAGATCGGGTTGAAGCGAGTCAGGGTCTCGAACGGTTGCGGCAGCAGGGCCGCCGAGTAGAAGACACCGCCGAGGAAGATCAGCGGCTGCAGGACGAAGGTCTGGACGAAGGAGACGTCGTCGAACTGCTCGGCGCGCACCCCGGTGAGGACGCCGAGCTGGGAGAAGAAGAAGCCGACCAGGGCGAGCGATGGGATCAGAACCAGGACGTGGTCGACCGGCAGGCCGACCAGGATCACCGAGACAACGAAGGTCAGCGTCGCCACGATCAAGCCGCGCATGAAGCCGCCGAGCGAGAAAGCGAGCAACAGCTCCATTGGCGAGGCGGGTGAGGAGAGCTGGTCCTGGATCGCGCCCTGGAACTTCTGCTGCAGGATCGAGGAGGAGTTGTTGGCGAAGGCGTTGGTCGAGAAGGCCATCATGATCAGCCCCGGGATGACGAAGAGGATGTAGTCGATCCCATGCAGATGCTTGATCCGCGAGCCGAGTGCGGCGCCGAAGACCATGATGTAGAGGAAGGTTTCGAGTAGCGGCGCGCCGAGCGTCTGCTTCTTGATCTTCATGAAGCGGTTGACCTCGCGCCGCCAGAGCGTCGCGAAGCGAATCTGCGCCGCGCTCACGGAGTGACGACCTCGGCGTGCGAGCGCGAGAGCTCTTTGCGCCCGACCAGGGCGAGGTAGGCGTCCTCGAGGCTGTCGACGCCGTAGCGCTGGGAGAGCTCGCTGCTAGTCCCCTCGCCGACGATCTCGCCGCCGTTGATGAAGGCGATCCGGTCGCAGAGCTGTTCGGCCTCCTCCAGGTAATGCGTCGTCAGCAGGATCGTCGTCCCCTCCTGATTGATCCGCTGCACGTAGTGCCAGAGCTCGAGCCGCAGCTCGACGTCGACGCCGGCGGTCGGCTCGTCGAGGATCAGCAGGCGCGGCCGGTGCATCATCGCCCGCGCCAGGATCAGCCGCCGCTTCATCCCGCCCGAGAGCGTGCGGGTGCGTTCGTCGCGCTTCTCGGTCAGCGAGAAGGTCTCGAGCAGCTCCTCGGTGCGCTCGCGCCGCTCGCGCTTGGGCATACCGAAGTAGCCGGCGTGGTAGTCGAGCGTCTCGGCGGCAGTGAGAAACCAGTCGAGGTTGGGCTCCTGCGGTGCCAGCCCGACCGCCTGGCGCGCCTCGCCATAGTCGCCGCCGGTGGCGTCGTGGCCGAAGATCTGGATCGAGCCGCCGGTCGGCTGTGCCAGCCCGGTCGTGCAGTGGATCAGCGTCGACTTGCCGGCCCCGTTGGGACCGAGCAACCCGAACAGTTCTCCCTGCTTGATCTGCAGGGAGACGCCGCGCAGCGCCTCCACCCCGGTCGGGTAGCGCTTCGCCAAATCCTCGATGTTGAGGGCCACCTCAGGCACGGCGACAAACCTAGAGGACGGCCAAGGTCGGCCCGTCTCGGCCGCGCGGCCGACTCAGCGAGCAGCGCGGTTGAGTTCGCGATTCATCACTCTCATGATGAGCCTGTAAATAGGTTCGAAGTAGCGCTGGACCAAGTGCAGGAAGCGCCCGTCGGGCGAGGTGAAGACCATGTAGCGGTTCTTCTCGACTCCCTCGAGGATCTTCTCGGCCACCTTCTCGGGCGAGACCGCGCGACGCTCGAAGAGCGCGATCAGCCGGCGCATCTTCGGGTTGTCACGGTCGACGCCGACGATGTCCACGGTGCCGACCAGAGGCGTCTTCACCGCTCCCGGACAGACCAGGCTGACGCCGATGCGGTTCTTGCGCAGGTCGAAGCGCAGCACCTCGGAGACACCGCGCAGGCCGAACTTGGCGGCGCTGTAGGGAGCGTGCCAGGGCAGGCCAAAGAGCCCCGCGACCGAGGCAACGTTGACGACATGGCCGCCGCGGCGCGCCTCGATCATCGGCGGCACGAAGCACTCGAGCACGCTGATCGGCCCCATCAGGTCGATCTCGATCGTGCGCCGCCAGTGCTCGTGTTCGAGCTGCTCGATTTTGCCCCAGGTGGAGATGCCGGCGATGTTCATGACGACGTCCATGCTGGGAGCGATCGCGTGCACTTCCGCTGCGAAGACGACCACCGCGTCGTGATCGACGAGGTCGAGCGCGGCGAAATGGGGGACGGCCCCCCCCGCGTCGCGGATCTCGGCGACGACTTGCTCGAGGCCCTCGCCGTTGCGATCGGTGAGAAAGAGCTCGGCGCCCTTGCCGGCAGCGGCGATTGCCGTCGAGCGGCCGATGCCGCTGGCCGCCCCGGTGATCAGGCAGCGCTTGCCACGCAGGTCCCGGATGCCCAGCTTCACAACCTTGCCTCAAAGTCCGGCTCGACCTGGAGCGAGTTGAGGGTCATCGCCAGCATCTCGTAATGGCCGATCAGCATGCAGAGCTCGATCAGCAGGACCTCGTCGAGCTGCAGGCTCAGCTGAGCCCAGAGCTCATCGCCGATCCTGTCGCCCGCGTGCAGCTCGTCGGCAGCTCGCAGCAGCAGGGCGCGGCGCTCGGACCATCCCGGCGCGTCGGGGCCCTGACGGACGCGGGCGATCTCCTCTTCGTTGAGTCCAACCCGCCGCGCCATGCGCTCGTGCTGCACCCACTCGTAAGTGCTGCCGGTGTTGTGGGCGACCCGCAGGATCACCAGCTCGGTCTCCTCACGCGGCAGCTTGCCGCCCGGCATCAGCGCCCCGGCAAACCAGAGCCAGCGACGGAAGAGGCCGCGGTGGCGGCCCAGCGTGGTGAAGATGTGCGGCGGGCGCCCGCGGGTCGCGACCCCTGCCAGCGTGGCGATCGCGAAGTTGACCCAGCCGAGCTGGTGCCGGTCACCGGGTGCGATGCGGGGTCCACCGGGGGTTGCCACTAGGTCCCGGACCGTACCCGAGACCACTTGAGGCACCGCTGCCCGTAGGCTGCGGCCGTGGCCCAACCGCTGCTCGCCGTCGACACCCCCTCGATGCTCTTCCGCGCCTTCTACGCGCTTCCGGACTCGATCGTGGGGGCGGACGGCAAGCCGGTCAACGCCCTGCTCGGCACCGCCAACCTGGTCCTGCGCGAGGTCGAACTGCACCGACCCCGCGCGGTCGTCCTCTGCTTCGGGCCCGACGCAGCCTCCTACCGGACCGAGCTCTACCCCTCCTACCACGCCGAGCGCGAGGCGGCGATGCCCGACGACCTCTCGCCCCAGTTCGCCGCCGCCCGCGATTTCTTCGCCGCCTTCGGCTGGACCGTGGCGACCAGCGATGACCTCGAGGCCGACGACCTGCTCGGCACCTACGCCCGCCGCGAGGCCGGGGCCGGCGGCCGGGCGCTGCTGATGACCGGCGACCGCGACATGTACCAGTGCGCCGGCGAGCGGGTCACCGTCCTCTACGTCAAGACCGGCGGCAAAGGCAAAGGGGCCGAAGCGGTCGGCCCGGCGGAGGTCGAGGAGCGCTATGGGATCCCGCCGGCGCTCGTCCCCGACTTCATCGCCCTGCGCGGCGACCCTTCCGACGGCCTGCCCGGCGCCAAGGGCGTCGGGCCGAAGACCGCCGCCGAGCTGCTGCGCAGCCACGGCTCGCTCGAGGTCGTGCTCGAGAACGCGGTCCGCGAGCGCCGCCCCGCCCTGCGCGCCTCGCTGATCGAATCCGCCGACGATCTACGCGCCTTCAAGGACATCGCCACACTGCGCGACGCCGGGGTCGAGCCGCCCGCAGACCGTGAGACCGACTGGGTCGCGGCGGCGACGGCCGCGCGCAAGTACGGCATGAACAGGCTCGCCGAACGGCTCGAAGAATCGAATTCTCCGGTCTAAACCGTAGATTTACCCGTAACAACCATCCGGTGCTGCCCGCGCTGGCCGAAGGAGGAGTCGATGAAGAAGCTACTCGTGGCGTCCCTCGCCGCGCTTGCCCTGGCCCTGGTGTTCTCCTCGGGGGCCGAGGCCAAATGCAATGTCGCGTGCCTCGGCCACAGGGTTAACACCCTCACCACCGCGCTGATCAAAGCGCAGAAAACGATCGCGAACCAGGGCAAAACGATCACCGCGCTGAGCAGCAAGGTCGCCGCACAGGAACAGAAGGTCACCAGCCAAGGCCAGGCGATCTCGAGCCAGGGCGGCGTGATCAGCACGCAGGGTCAGGCAATCGGCAAAATGAACACGGCGCTCAACTGCCTCTTCGAGGTCCCGCTGACCGAGTACGGCGAACCGGAAGGGCCCGCCGGCTACCTCTTCGAATTTGAAAAAGAAGGAACGCCGGAAACCATTCCCACCACGGCTCTGGACGTGACCTATCCGGAAGACTTCGTCAGCGGCTGGGCATTGTTCGACGGCTGCAACACAGCCGAAACCCCCTCAGCGGCGGCGAGTGGTGCCGTGGCGCCGGCAAGCTCGAGCCTGCACGCCCGGACAGCCACGCAGACCCCGCTGCCTTAGGCGGTCGAAGATGCAAGTGGATCCGGTCAAGATCGTCGACCTCTCGGTCACACTCTCCGAGCACCTGCCGGCGACCTGGCCGGAACACATGCAGTTCGCCCACAAGAACTGGAGCTGGTTCGAGGAGGAGGAACTGCCGACCGGGGCTTGTACCTGCTCGCTCGGCCCCTACGTGACCCACTTCTTCATCCTCGACGAGCACGCCGGCACCCACGTCGACGCGGCCTCCCACTACTTCCGGGACGGAGACAGCTCCGAGATGATCGACCTCTCGAAGCTGATCGGCCCGGCAGCGGTCATCGACCTTCGCCACCTCGACGGCGAGGCCGAGAACGGCGCCAGCCCGGCGATCACGGTCGCCCACCTGGAGGCCTGGGAGGCCGAGCACGGTCGCTTCGAACCAGGCGAGATCGTGCTGCTCCTGACCGGCTGGTCCAAGCACTACGTGAAGGGCGAGGCAGGCCGAGCTTTTCTGCATGAGCCGGTGGTGCTGCAGTCGCGCCCCGCCTGGCCCGCCCCGGAGGCCGACGCGGCGATCTTCCTGCACGAGCGCGGTGTCAACGCGATCGGCATCGACGCCCCCAGCGTGGGCTCAGCCGAGGAGGGCAATGAAGTCCACCGCGCTGGCCTCAGCCGTGAAATGGCCTTCATCGAGGGCCTGACGAACCTGGATCAGCTACCCGCCCGCGGCGCCTCCTTCGTCTTCCTGCCGATCAAGATCGCCGTCGCCAGCGGCGCCCCCGGCCGCGCGATCGCCGTGCTGCCGTAACGCAAGCAGCATTGACCACACCAGGGTGTGGAAAATTCTCGCCGCGCTAGTCAGACGAGACTGGGCTCACGCTGGGGCGAGCCGGAGAAGCGCATCGCGCCGTCGTCGATCGGGCCGCGGCGAATCGTCCTGATGTCGAGCACGTAGTTCTGGCGCAGCTTCCAGGGCTCCTTCGAGCCCTGTTTGGGGAATTCGTGGAGGGAGCGCTGGACGTAGCCGGAGGTGAAGTCGAGCAGCGGCATCTCCTCAACGCTGGGGTCGGAGAGCTCGGGGACGCTTTTGCGATAGCCGTGGGAGTCCATGTGGGCGAGCACCCGGCAGACGTATTCGGAGGTGAGGTCGGCCTTCAGCGTCCAGGAGGCGTTGGTGTAGCCGACGGTGAAGGCGCAGTTGGGCACGCCGCTCAGCATCATCCCCTTGTAGGCCATCTTCTCCGCGATGTTGACCGGCTCGCCGTCGACGACCAGCTCCATGCCGCCGAGGAAGAGCAGGTTGAGGCCGGTTGCGGTGACGATCACGTCGGCCTCGAGTTGCTCGCCGGAGTCGAGCTTGATCCCGTTCTCGGTGAAGCGCTCGATCGTGTCGGTGACGACCGTCGCGTCGCCGTCACGGATCGTCTTGAAGAGGTCGCCGTTGGGCACCAGGCACATCCGCTGGTCCCAGGGGTTGTACTTCGGCTTGAAGTGCTTGTCGATGTCGTAGCCGGCCGGCAGCGAGCGCTCGACGCCCTTGCGGATGAACTGTTTGATCGCCCGCGGGCGGCGGCGGCTGAGCTGGTAGATCAGCGCCTGGATCATCACGTTCTTCCAGCGCACGATCGTGTAGACGGCCTTGTCCGGGAGAAAGCGGCGCAACCCGTTGGCGATCGGGTCTTCGGCCGGCAGCGAGGCGATGTAGGTCGGCGAGCGCTGCAGCATCGTCACGTGGGCGGCCTTCTCGGCCATCGCCGGCACCAGCGTCACCGCCGTCGCGCCGCTGCCGATCACCACCACGCGCTTGCCGCTGTAGTCGAGGTCGGCGGGCCAGTGCTGGGGGTGGACGGTCTCGCCCTTGAAGTCCTCAGCGCCGGGGAACTCGGGGGTGAAGCCCTGGTCGTAGCGGTAGTAACCGCTGCAGACCCAGAGGTAGCTGCAGGTCAGGCGCACGCTCTCGCCGCTGTCGACCCGTTCGGCCTCGACCGACCACAGCGCCTCCTCGCTCGACCACTCGGCCCGCACAACGCGATGCTGGAAGCGGATCTTGGTGTCGATGCGACCGTCGCGAGCGGTCTCCCGCACGTAGTCGAGGATCGCCTCGCCGTCGCTGATCGACTTCGCCGCCGTCCAGGGCTTGAAACGGTAGCCCAGGGTGTGCATGTCGGAGTCCGAGCGGATACCGGGGTAGCGGAAGAGGTCCCAGGTCCCCCCCAGTTCCTCGCGCGCCTCGAAGATCGCGTAGCTGCGGCCGGGGAAGGCCTCCTGTAGATGGTGCGCGGCGCCGATGCCGGAGAGTCCGGCGCCGACGATCAGCACGTCAAGGTGCTCGATGGATTCCCCGTTAACGGTCACGCGCGGTCATTCTCGCATGTTGGCTGGTCAGCCAACCGTGATGTGGGTCTCACACTAATCCCTACTAGGAGAGATTGGCGAAACTAGCCACGCCGCTCTGGGCGTGGGTTCGCTCGGGTAGCTGATTCATGGATACCTCACTTTCGGGGCTGATCTACCCCAGGATGAGGATGATGTTCGTCGCGTGGCCGGTTTATCCAGCAGCGTCGGCTTCGTGAGCCTCGGGTTCAACCTCGGCCTCAGCGACCTCAATTACGTCGTCAGCGCTGGGATCGATCTCGCGAATGCCCACAACTGACCTAACCCGGTTGCGAGCGGCGCGCTCGTAGGGGCGCTTTTCCTCGATCACCTGCACCTCAACTTCGACCACGTTATTCAGCGCATGGCGAAGGTCCTCAAGTTGCACAGGCTGAAAGTTTGCTTCCACGATCACGGATTCGTCGTCTTCTTGACTATCGATTGCAATCCGTCCTCGCTTGGTGTCGATCCGGAAAAGCTTGCCAATAATGGTCTCGCTGGCTAGCGCGCTCTCAACCAATGATGTGAGCCACGCAGCTCGGCTTTTGGCGACGCTTGGGCTGATCTCAACCTCGCCCGTCCCCGCGTGGTTCTGCACCTGCTCGACAGTCAGGGCGGCGTCTCCTTGAGCTAGCTCATGCAGAAGTGCATAAAGCTCGTCGCCAACCCTCTCGGGAAGGTTCGACAACTGCTCTTTCAGAGGGTCCTCGCTGCCCTCAGAAAGCAATTGCATTACCGACCCAAGGGCACCGCGATCGTCACCGACCAACTCCCCTTGGGGTGCTTCTAGTCGCAGAGGAAGGGAATAGCTCCCAGCGTACGCCGGGAATGCAGTGAGGTGCTTCGCCCCAACAACGTCCGGAACACGACCGCTTCGCTTCACCTCAATACCGCTCTGCACGGCCTGGAGAATGCGGAACAGGCGGTCGAAGTGGACCAAAACGCCGGAAAGGACGTTGACACTGACGGCGTACTCATCTGGCTCACTGTCAAGAATGCGTAGGAACGCACCATCGGTAATCAAGCTGCGGACCTTCTCGGGCAAATCCGAGAAGTTGCGGATCGGCTCGATTATGGGCTCAGGGAGATCGTCCCCGCCATTGCCATTACCAGGACCGTTCACTGAACCGCCACAGCAACGAACGCCAAAACCAACTCAGCAAAAATAAAGCCCATTGCAACCGCGCAGGCTATCGCAGCGGCTTCCAAAGATTTAGCACGCGTTTCGTTGTTTGCGCGCCGTCCCTTGGCGATATCTGAGTACGCTTTAACCAGCTTGACGCCGACGGCAGGATTGCCCGCTCGGGCCGCGTCGCGATAGTCGTCGATGGTCTTGGGAGACAGAGCAGGGTCGTCGTGCAACTTCCAGGCCCTGTAGCTAAGGGCAACGGCGACTGCCAGGGCAAGCGCGGCAACGGCACCGACGCCTGCGAGCCAAGGGACGAATGATGAAGCGGGGTCTTTTTCGGTCGCTCCGAGCGATCCGTTGATCAGGCCAACCACAACAGCTTGCACCACGGCAAAAAAGGTGCCAACGATGGTGACTTGGTTGCGAGACTTCGCATCCAGGCGTTCGCTCCGCTTGAACTCCTCATCGATCAACGAGGTCGCGGAGGTCAGCAGAACCGAAAGCTGGGTAGCGCTGGATTCGCCGTTGCCCGACTTCCGGGTTGGCAAGTCAGCAGGCTCCGTCATAGCCTCATGATGCCATGTTCATCGGCCGGTAAACAACTTTGCAACAGGCGCTGCTTGGCCATTCATGCCTCGCTTCGGCGGTTCGGTTTTTCGCTTTCTAGAGCGATTTTCTGTCCGATCGACCCCATAGAGTCAGACCACCAAAGCAATGAAAGGGACCCCCGCGACGTTGGCGCGTCCGGGGGTCTGACCATCCGAGGTAAAGGCTCGCATGGCGTCAACCAACGTAGCACCGGACCCGGCATGTTCCGAGGTCAACAAGCTCCTCGATTTGCCGGAGATTGCGGCCTTGATCCGCGAACTTCAGGAGACGCGCTGGACAGGTCGCCCAGGCTTCCCTGTTCGCACGATGATCGGCCTCTGTTTGGTCAAGGCGCGGTACGCGATCCCGACCTGGACCAGGACCGTCGCCCTGGTCAAAGAGCACTGGGCGCTTCAGCGAGCGCTTGGCTGCGAAGGCGAGCCGCCCAGCCTTTGGTCGGCATATCGCTTCGCCTCGAAGTTGAGAGAGAACGCGCCGATGGTCGAACGCTGCATCGACTCCGTAGTAGCCGGCCTCAAGGACAAGCTGCCGAGCTACGGGACCGACCTCGCCATCGACGCCTCAGACGTGCCCGCCTACGCGAACGGCCAGCGCTACGCCTACAAGGGCGGGCCGGAACGGAACTGGCACACCGACCCGGACGCCTCTTGGGGACACCGCTCGGCGGTCTCGACTCGCAAAGGCGGTGGCTTCTACGGCTACCGCCTCCATGCTGCCGTCTGCGCGGCGACTGACCTGCCGATTGCTTGGACCGTCGAGACCGGGAAGGCGAACGAAACTCCGTTCGTCGCTCCGCTGATCGACACGGCGCGTCGGCGCGGCGCGATGGCTGCAACGGCAGCACTCGACAAGGGCTACGACAACAACCGCGTCTACGACGAGTGCATGGAGCGTAACTGCCTGCCGGTGATTCCGCTGAGGCAGACGCCGGACGTGAAGCGCGGCGACGATGCGCCGCCGTCCTGCGAGCACGGCGCTTGGACCTTCGCTGGATCGGATCGCAAGCGCGGTGCCTCAAAGTGGCGTTGCCCCACGGGCGAGTGCCGTCCAGCCTCCACTTGGCTGAAGGCCGATCGCCTGCACCCGCTGATTCCGCGCAACTCAAAGCGCTGGAAGGCTGCCTACCGAAAGCGCGCCTCTGTCGAGCGCGAGTTCGGCAGGCTGAAGAATCAGTGGGGCTTGAAGCCTCTGCGGGTCAGGGGCTTATCTCGGGTCCGGCTGCACGCCGACCTGACGATCCTGACCAAGCTGGCCTGCGCGCTGGCGCGCAGCCGAGCCGCTACGGCCCGTCCCCCTCGGAAGGCCGGAACCTCCCGTAGACCGTCCCGCCGGGGGACCAGTGCAAGCCGACCAGTAGCTCGTCGGGAGTGACTTCCAGCGAGGCGGCGATCTTGACGAGGGTGTCGATCCTCGCGATCCGAAGGCCCCGCTCCAACTGAGATATCTCCGTTCGGTGGAGTGAGGCTCGAACCGCCAACTCCTCCTGAGATAGGTCGGCTTGCTTGCGGGTGCGGGCGAGGTTGTCGCCGAAGACCGCTGCTATGTCGATCATGCCGCGAGCCGGTCGAAGTGAAGGGCAGCGCGAGTCGGGAGGACGGTGGCTCCCTCTCGGCGGAGCAGGCCCGCTCCGTTCAGGTCGCGCATGGCGCGCTCTGTCTCATCGCCTGAGCCGACCTCGCGCTCGATCTCGCCAGTCGCGAGGAGGGTCGGGTGTTCTTCGAGTACGAGGCTGAGGACGGCTCGCTGCGCGCGGGCGTCGTCGGTACGGTTGCCGTGCATGGGGAGTTCACGCTCCTTATGCCACGGCCCCGGGGGCGTTCCACCGCTCGCCGGGGCCACTTTTGAAATGGACCCGGCGAACCTGAACTACTCAGCGATCAACGGCAAGCGTTTCGCCAACGCTTTCGCCAATCCCTACTAGGCTGGCCGCCGTGAACGTCCTGATCGCCGCCGACATGGAGGGAATCACCGGAATCGACTCGTGCGGCGACTGTCTTCCCTCGCATCCTGCAGCCTATGCGCGCGGCCGGCGACTGATGACCGACGAGGTCCTGGTCGCGATCGAGGCCCTGAGCGCGGCTGGCGCCGGTCGCATCTCGGTCGGCGACTGGCACATGGTCGGCACCAACATCGAACGCGAGCGGATGCCGGCGGGTGTCGAGGTGCGGCCGATCGCCGACCTCGCCCTCACCGAGAGTGAGCCGTCGATGGCCAAGGCGCACGGTGGCCCGCTCGACGCCGTCGTCATGCTCGGCCACCACGCCGCCACCAAGACCCCGGGCGCCTTCTGCTCTCACACCTTCATCTGGGAGATGGAGGTCTCACTCGGTGGCACCCCGCTCAGCGAGGCGCGCGTCTATGCGCAGGCGCTGGCAGCCGAGGGCGTCCCGGTCCTCGTCGCCAGCGGCGACCGCTGGATGCTCGAGGAGTTCGAGGAGGGAGAGCTCGGCGGCGCCAGGCTGGTCGAGACCAAGGTGGGCGAAGGACGAGCCCGGGCTCACTCGCGCGAGCTCGCCGCGGTGCACGCCGAGCTTGCCGAGGCGATCGGCGCCGCCTGCACCGCTCCACCGCAACCGCCGCCGGCGCGGACCTATCCGGCTGAGCTGGTGATCGCGGTCGAGGGCGAGGAGATCGCCCGGACCACGGTCGAGGATCCCGCGAACCTGCTCACGGCCATCGCCGACGTCTTCCGCAGCAGCCAGGTCTCGCGCGAGTACCGCCAGCTCGCCAGGCTGCTGCCCGCCGAGGACGGCTCCCGCCTGCGCGCCACTCGGCGACGCGCAGGCAGCCTGCTGGCTAGGCCGGTGATGGCGGCAAAGGAGCGTCACTGGCTGGACCGCTCTCCGCCGGCGCCGCGCCCTTCTGCGCAATCAGGTTGAAGTAGATCGTCGAAGCCGCGAGCGCTCCGATTGGAGCGGTCAGCGTCGAGGAGATCAGGCTGAAGAGCACCCGGACGACGAAGGTGTCGGAGATCGCGGCGCCGATCAGGCCAAGCACGACACCCGCGATCCCGGTGATCAGGAAGACGACGAAGATGACGCCGAAGACCTGCCATCCGTTGCCCTTGACCAGGGCGCGGGAGCGGCCGAAGGCGTCGATCGCCCCACTGCGCTCGACCACGATCACCGGCGCGATCACCGACCAGATCGTCAGCAGGATCAGGCCCGGGATGATGAAGATGATCAGGCCGACCGCGATCCCGATGCCGGCGAGGATGCCGGCGCCGATCAGCGGCCACACCACCGGCCAGGTCTCTTCGACCAGCTGGCCGACCGAGGAATCGCGGCTGCCATCCTGAACGTCGCGCACAAGGCTCACGACCATGCCCTGGTAGAGGGTCCCCGCGATCACGCCGACGCCGATGGCGATCAGGCCGAGAAGGAAGTTGCCGGCAAAGAGGCCGGTGACGATGGCCACGAGCAGGTAGAGGCCGAAGGCGAGCGGCAAGAGCACGCCGGCCTGCTGGCCATAGGTGGAGAAGACCTGACTGAGGGTGCCGCCTACATCGAGCTTTCTGTTCATGGCGCCTAGTTCGACCCGTTGCCCGCTGACCCTGCCCGGTCCCGCAACAGCTCACCCAGGTACTCGGGGGGCTCGATGCTGGCCGCGAGCAGCGGGTCGGGCTCGGGTGCCTCGGCGACCGTGCGCAAGCCGACCACCCCGGCCCAGACCGGCAGCTCCATGTCCTCGGCGTCGTCGATCGGCGGTCCCGTGCGAATCTTGGCCGAGGCCTCGTGCAGCGGAACGCGCACGACCGAGGTCGCGCGCAGCTCCTTAGCGGTCGGGACGCGCGCGTCCCCCCAGCGCCCGGGCACGATCTTTTCCACCAGTGCCTCGAGCACGGCGACCTTCTCCTCCTCGTCATCGACCGGCCGGCCCTCGCCGAAGAGCATCGCCGAGCGGTAGTTGGCCGAGTGGTGCATGGCGGCCCGCGCCAGCACCAGGCCGTCGATGAGGGTGGCGGTCAGACAGACCTCGGCGCCCTCGGACTCGCGCAGAGCACGGCTGGCAGCGGAGCCGTGCAGGTAGACCTTGGACCCGATCCGCACGTGCAGCGTCGGAATCACCACCGGCATGCCGTCGTCGATCAAGCCGAGGTGGGAGACCAGCGCCTGGTCGAAGATCGCCTCGATCGTCTCCCGCTCATGGGAGCCCCGCTTCGGCTTGCGGCGCAGCTTCGTCCGCGGCGTCTGCACGGCTACTCCGAGTCGCCGTAGGGCGCGTAGCGGTTGTGCAGCATCAGGTCGTTGCCGTCGGGGTCGGTGAAGAGTGCCATGTGGCAGACCCCGGTGTCGAAGGTCTCGCCCTTGAACTCGACTCCCTTGGCCTCGAGCTCCGCCCGCGCCGCGGCGACGTCCTCGACGTGCAGCGCCGGGTGCGCGTTTTTCTGCGGCGCGAACTCCATCCCCTGCTGCGCCGGCTCCCAGATCCCGAAACAGGTGTCGCCTGCCCAGACCTCGTACTTGCTCCGCTCGTCTGGGCGCAGGCCGAGCGTCTCGACATAGAAGCGCCGCGAGCGCTCGGCGTCAGTCGAGGGGACGCCGATGAAGTCGGTCTTGGTGATCACGATTCCTCCAGTCTCGAAAGCGCCAGGGCCGCCCGAAGGCGGCCCTGGCGAGGTGCTTGGAACGAGCGTGAAAGCAGCGTCCGGGTGGGACAAAGCCCGGCATTCCCTGCTCGCCGGTGCCCGGGGTGGATTCCACCGGGCGCCCCGAAACAGTGCGGCGCCTAGCGGCCCTGCACCTCCAGAGTCCCATTAAGCATGTGAATCAAGTTAGGACCACCTCCTTTCTCTGGTCATCCGATTGAAGCAAATGAAGCAGTCGGCCGCCAGGCGAGGACTCAGCAGACGGCAGCGGCGCGGAGGCGGGCACGGCGCAGGGCAGCCGCCTGGGCGCGCTTGGCCGCGAGCAGTTGAGCGGCCTTCGGGGTGCCGCCGGCGTGACGCCAGGCCTTGCCGAGCACCGCGAGGCGGTGACGAGCAGCATCGCGAGCTGTCGTCGCGGCGGCGCATTGCGGCGAGATCGCGGGCGCGGTCGGCGCGGCTCCCACTCCTGCACTAACAGCGATGGGGATCTGCGTTCCGCCAGCGCCGCCGCCCGGTGGTTCGGCTTCCGGTTCGCCTTTTGGTTCCGGTTCGCCTTCGCCTTCGTCGACGGCGGGTGCGATCGTGATCGTGCGCTGAGCACTCGCCCGGTAGCCGAGCACCTCGGCGCCGCCGAGTACCACGTCGTATTTGCCCGGCTCTTCGTAGACATGGCTTGCTGCCGTGTCAGCGACGCTTTCGCCGTCGCCGAACTCGAGCAGCGGCGCAAAGAGCTCTTCTGTCGGGGTCGAGATTTCGACCGGTTCACCGACCGTGCCTTCGACCGGGACTTCCAGTTCAACCTCGGGCAGCCCTTCCGGGTCATAGCCGGCCGCCTGCACGACGCTCGGGCAGGTTTCGCCGCAGAAAGCGACCGTGTCGCTGATCCAAACCGCGGTCGCGTTGCCGTCGGCGGCAGTCGAGTCGCCGGGGGCGTCGAGAACGACGACCGGGTCCACGCCCTGCTTGCCTTCTTCGGAGAGGTCCACCGAGGCTTCCCATTCTTCCCCGGCCGGCTTGTAGGCAGCCTGCACCGTTGTGCTCCCTTCTTCCTGGCGTTGCCAGACCAGGGCAGCGTTGCCGCCGGTGTCGAAGACAACGTCAGAGGGGAACGAGTTGCCACCACTGGTCGACAGGTCGACCGGTGATTCCCAGCTGCCGCCAGTGGACTTGTAGGCGGCACGGACGACCTTGTAGCCGCCGTCTTCGCTGCCGTTGCCGGCCCAGGCGACTATCGCGTTTCCGCTTGGGTCGACCGCGGCGCGCACCGCTTCGACCGCTTCGCCTTCGGTCGAGACGTCGCTGGCAGGGCTCCATGCTCCGCCTGTGGGCCGGTAGGCGGCCCGAACGAATTCCTTACCTTCGTCATCTCCCTTCCAGGCGACCAGCGAGTCACCGGCGGCGTCGAGAGCGACGTGTGGATTCCCTCCCGTTTCACCGGCCTGCGAGACCAGGGTCGGCACTTCCCATTCGGCGCCTTCGGGGCGATAGGCGCTTTCGACGACGTAGTTCGAGCCGTCGAAGTGCATCCAGGCCACGGTGGTGTCGCCGCGGGCATCCATCGCGGCCTGTGGGGTAAAGCTTTCGTCAGGCGAAAGCGGCACCGGGGCTTCCCAGCTGCCGGCGAACGGCCGGAAGGCCGACTCGATCACTCCCGCGTCCTTCCAGACCACCGTCGCCCGCCCTTCCCAGTCGACCGCTATCCAGGGTTCGGGAGCGGCACCCAGGGCCACTTCGCCGATCTCGGCCGGCAAGGTCCAGCTGCCGCCGGCAGGGCGGTCGACCGACTGCACAAGGAGCTTGGTGCCTGCGTAGCGTTCCCACACAACGGTCACGTTGTTGTTGCGGTCGACCGCTATCTGTGGGGACAGGGCGTCATGCGCACCCGGCACGACTTCGCCTTCCAGTTCGGGCTCGGAGAGGTCTTCCGGCGCTTCCCACGGTTCCCCGGCGGGGCGATAGGCGCTTTCGACCACGGTGTCGACTCCGTTCCAGCGGTCCCAGACCGCCGTCGCGTTGCCTTCGGAGTCGAGGACCACGTGCGGAGAGCCGATGTGCACACTCTCTTCGGAGATGTTGACGGGCGGCAGCCATTCGGCCCCGGCCAGCGGCGCCAAAACGGCGCACCCCGTCAGAACCAGGCCCAGGCACATGGCCACGGACTTCGCTCGACCCCTCATCGCGAACTGACTATATGGGAGGGGTCGAGCGAATGCGCCGCAAAAGTGCCAAATAGAGACAGCGAAGAAGAATGGGACTCGAATACCAGTTTAGATTCTTGATCCAACATTCGTGTAGCCTGACCGCCCCCTAGGGACGAGGTCTCTTCTTGCTTCACCCGATAGTCCGTCTCGCTGCACTCGCCTTTGTTGCTGTGGCGCTGTACCCGCCTACCGCTTCCATGGCAGCGCCGCTACCGGGCTCAGGGCAGGTCGCGGCCGGTGGCTCCCACACCTGCGCGATTCGCGACGACGGCACGCTGGCCTGTTGGGGCGATGATTCGGCTGGGCAGCTGGATGAAATTCCGAGCGGGACCTTCCGCTCGCTCTCGGCCAGCGGCACACACACCTGCGCGATCCGGACCGATGGCACGCTGGCCTGTTGGGGCGATGATTCGGCTGGGCAGCTGGACGGGGTTCCGAGCGGAACGTTTCTCGCCGTAGCGGCCGGTGGCTCCCACACCTGCGCGATCCACGACGACGGCACGCTGGCCTGTTGGGGCGACGACTCGGCTGGGCAGCTGGACGGGGTTCCGAGCGGGACCTTCCGCTCGCTCTCGGCCGGCGGCACGCACACCTGCGCAATCCGGACCGATGGCACGCTGGCCTGTTGGGGCGATGATTCGGCTGGGCAGCTCTACGAGGCTCCCGAAGAAGAGAGCTCCCCGGTGCATCCCTTCTGGTGGTGGCACTTCCTCCACCACCATCATCACTACCACCCGCCTGCCCCACCGGATCCGCCCAAGTTCCTCTCCGTCGCCGCGGGTGGCTCTCACACCTGTGCGGTCAGCGCCGCGGGCGATCTGAGCTGCTGGGGCGATGACTCCTCCGGGCAGCTCGACGGTCTGCCGAGCGGCGAATTCGTCTCCGTCTCCGCCGGTCGATCCCACAGCTGCGCCATCCGCGCCGACGGCAGCCTCGCCTGCTGGGGCGATGACTCGACTGGGCAGCTGGATGAAATCCCGAGCGGCACCTTTCTCGCGGTTACGACCGGCGGCACGCACAGCTGCGCCACGGCTTCCAATGGTGAGATCGACTGCTGGGGCGACAACGGAGCGGGCCAGGTACAACCACTGATGGTCGCTACCCCGCTGGATGAAGCGGCCGTCGGCACGCCGTACGACCATCAGTTCGAAACCACCCCGCAGGCTCCCGGGCCCAGCTTCTCGATCGCCTCCGGGAAACTCCCCGCCGGGCTGGAACTCACCTCTGACGGTGACCTCATCGGCATACCGACCGAGGCCGGCAGCTTCGAATTCACCGTGATCGCGGCCAACGGGCTTGCCGCCGATGCCGAAGAAGAAGTGACACTCACCGTGGCGCCACTGCCGCCGGCCCCCGTCCAGGCCGCGGTCGTGCCGCCGAACACCGGGCTTCCAGATCCGGTCGCCGGCGTCAACGTCAACCTCGAACCGGCCGGCGGCATCGTCAAGACGAAGTGCCCGGGCGACAGTGGTTTCGTGCCGCTCACCGTCCCTGAGCAGGTCCCGCTCGGCTGCCAGGTCGACACCGGCAACGGCGTCGTCAACCTGACAGCAGCGAAGCTCGGCGAAGAAGGCCTCGAGTCGGCCTACTTCTGGGGCGGCACCTTCGCCGTCGGCCAGAGCCCCGGCGAGACCGAACTGAAACTGGCCGGCAAGCTCAAATGCGAGAAGCGCAAATCCGAAGGACGATCGAAGTCGGGGCGTGGGAGTCGAATCGCGCTGCGCAGCGCCTCGGGCGGCGGCCGCAAGCTCTGGGGCAGCGGCAAAGGCAACTTCAAGACCTCAGGCAACTACGGCTCGGCGACGGTGCGCGGCACCGTCTGGCTGGTCCGCGACCGCTGTGACAACTCGACCCTGTTCGGCGTCCGCGAAGGCGTCGTCACCGTCGATGACTTCGTCAAGGGAACCACCCTCTTCCTGCACCCCGGCCAGCAGTACGTTGCGAAAGCCGCGATCCCCCGCCTCCGCTGATGACGGCGAGCGGCGCCCGGAACCGGGGATGGAGCCGATACGTTGCCCGCCGTGGACTGGGTAGAGGTCTTCGTCGTCTTCGCGGTCTCCCACCTGGTGGGGGACTTCCTGCTGCAGACGGACTGGCAGGCGACTCACAAGTTCGGTGGGCTCGGGCCGAAGCCGGAGTCGCGACGCGCCCTGCTCGCTCACACCATCACCTACACGCTCGCCTTCGTCCCGGCCCTGATCTGGCTCTCGACCGACATCGGCGCCTGGGCACTCGGCGTGGCGGTGCTGATCGCCCTGCCGCACATGATCCAGGACGACGGTCGCCTGCTCGACGCCTACCTGCGCAGGGTCAAGCGCGTTCAGGGAGACCCACCCGGGGGCCTGCGGCTGGCGCTCGACCAGAGCTTCCACATGGTCTTCCTCTTCGGGCTGGCGCTGCTCGCCACCGCCTGAGCCACCCAGGTCGTCTGCTGACAATCAGCGTGGGGGCGCTGGCGGTCCTCGCCCTGTTTACGTCAGTGGCGGGCGCGGCCACGCTCTCGATTCCTGCGGCACGCGAGAAGGCAGCCAGTTTCGCTGAGAGCACCTGCGCTCAGGACCAAAGCTGCATCCGCAACGGCGTCCTCAACTGTCGCCGCGACAGCCCCCGCGTCGCCTTCTGCCGCATCTTCCTCCAGCGCCACACCAAGGCGCAGGGCCGCTACACCTGCAACCGGCTGATCCGGCTCTCGATGAATCCCAAGACGCACCGGATCCCGGTCACCGGCCTCGGCCGCTGGCACTGCTGAGGCGGCGGCGCTCAGTCTGAGAGCACAGGAGGAGTCGGCTCGCCCGGCCAGCGATCGTCGATCACCGTGTGGGCGACCTGGTGGCTGCGACGGTGCCCGCCGACGGCGAGCAGGAACTGGTCGCGCTCGAGCACGAGCAACCTGGTCTGGGCGGTGGTGCGGACGGTCGCGGTGCGGGGAACGTCGCGGAGCAGGGCGATCTCGCCGAACGATTCGCCCGGCCCCTCGTTACGACGGAAAACCCCGTTTTCGAAGACCTCGACCTCGCCCTGCTCGATCAGGAAGAAGCGATCGCCGATCTCGCCCTGCACGATCACCTCTTCGCCGACTGGCAGCTCAATTGAATCGAGATCGTGGCTCAGCCGCTCCACCGTGGCAACCGGCAGCGGCGCGAAGATCGAGTTCTCGCGCAGCAGGCGGTAGGGGCCCTCGGCGACCGGGGCGCCGACCTCGTAGGCGCGCAGCCGCGACCAGCAGAAGATGACGAAGACCGGCATCAGGGCGCCGAGAGCAATCAGGGCGCCGCGCGGATGCAGCAGTTCGATCAGGACGATCGCGCCGAGTGAGCCAAGCGCCATCGCCGCCAGACGGGCGGATTCGAGTGAGCTCACCACCCGCCCCATCGTCTCGTCGGAGCCGAGCCGCTGCATCAGGGTTTTCGCCGCCACCTCGACGAAGACGAAGCCGATCCCGATGCCGAACCAGGCGACATAGAGGACCGCCTGCTCGGGCCAGATGCCGGGCAGCATCGTCGCGGCGCCGAGGACGAGGCTGCCGCCGGCGATCGCGACCACCAGTTTGCCGCGGTCGAGCAGCAGCGCCAGGCAGGCGCCGCCGAGGAGTGAACCCACCCCCCAGCTGGCGTTGAGGAAGCCGACGCTGCCCTCGGCGAGGTGCAGCAGCTCGAGCGCGAAGACGACGAGGATGACGTCGGCAAAGCCCTCGAAGAGCAGCAGCACGATCAGCGTCAGCGAGGCCAGGCGCACCGCCGGATGGGCCACGAGGGTGCGCAGGCCGAGGGTGATCTCGCGGACCGCGCCCGAGAGCTCCCCGTCATCGTCGTACTGGGGCCGGCTGTCGCGCTGCACGCCCAAGAGGGCGATGACCACTAGGGCCAGCACCGCCGAGGCGACGCCGAAGACAAACCCGGGCGAGGTGGCGGTGAGCAGGAAGCCGGTGGCGATCGCCGCCGTGATGAAGCCGGCGTTTTCCATCGCGCTGTGGTTGACGTTGCTGGCAGAGAGCTCCTGCGGAGTGCGCGCCAGCAGCGGGAACATCGCCGACTCGGCCGGCACGTAGCCACTGGAGAGCACGGCGAAGAGCGCCGGGAAGATGAAGACAACCCCGGCCGAGGCGCCGAGCGAGGCAGCCACCGCAGCTCCGGCAAGCACGGCGGCCATCGCCAGGGCACTGCCGACCAGCACCGTGCGCCGTGGCCGGCTGTCGGCAATGAGGCCGGCGAGGGGCGAGGCGAGCGCCCCTGGCAGCAGGCGGACCAGGGCGACGAGGCCGACGCCGACGACGCCGTGCGCCTCGAAGCCATAGACGCCGAGCGCGATCGTGAAGCTCCAGCTGGCGAAGGAGACGCCGATCCGCGCCAGGCCGAGCAAACCGAGATCGCGGTTCTCGAAATCGAGCATCAAGGCCCGCGCGCTGAGGCGCAGCTGCTGCGCCGCCTTGTTCATCGTGCGGGCAAGATAGTCACTCCCTGCGGCAGTGGAGAGTGACCGGTTAAGGTTCCCGATCTTTTCCTACGGGCTGGCGAAACGGTGAGTGCACCCCGTTCACTTCGTCGCCGTCGCGAAGTGGCGCTGCTCATCGTCGCCTTGGTGGCCGCCGGCCTGGCGGTCCTCGCCTACGGCACGAACCTGATGCGCTCGCTGGAGCTGCACAGCGTCGACGGTCGCTTCTCGCTCCGCGGCACCCAGGAGCAGCCCAGCGACATCGTCTTCGTCAAGGTCGACGACCGCACCTTCAGCCAGCTCGGCGTCCAGTGGCCCTTCCCCCGCTCCCTGCACGCCCGGGTGATCGACCGACTGCGCGCGGCCGGGGCCAAGACGATCGCCGTCGACATCCAGTTCACCGAGCCGACCGTGCCGCGTCAGGACAACGCCCTGATCGAATCGATCGCGCGCGCCGGCGGCGTCGTGCTCTCCACCACCGAAGTCAACAAGCACGGTGAAAGCCGGATCTTCGGCGGCGAATCCGTGGTCCACGAAATCGGCGCCCGAGCCGGCAGCACCGTGATCGAGCCCGACGCCGGCGGCGCGATTCGCAAGATGCACTACGAGTTCGACGGCCTCCCCAGCTTCGCCATCGTCACCGCTGAAGCGGCAACGGGTGAGCCGATCGACCCGGCCGAGATGGAAGGCGAAGGCAGCGCCTGGATCGACTTCCGCGGGCCGCCGGGAACCTTCCGCCAGGTCTCCTACTCGAGCGTCCTCCGCGGCCAGGTCCCCGCCTCGGTCTTCAGGGGCAAGACGGTCATAGTCGGCGCCTCGGCCCCCTCGCTGCAGGACCTGCATCCGACCTCGACCACCGGCGACGAATTGATGGCCGGGCCGGAAATCCAGGCGAACGCGATCTGGACCGCGGAGCGCGGCTTCCCGCTCGACTCCTCCCCCCTGTTCGTCGACCTGATGCTGATCCTCCTGATGGCCGCGGCCCCGGCGGCCGCGACCCTGCGCCTGAAGCCGCCGCTGGCGCTACTCCTCGCGCTCGCCCTTGGCCTCCTCTTCGCCCTGGCTGCCCAGCTCGCCTTCAACGCCGGCACCGTGCTGCCAGTCGTCTACCCGCTCTTCGCCCTGGTTCTGTCCGCCCTCGGCGCGCTCGCCGTCAACTACGTGCTCAACTCGATGGAGCGCCAGCGCGTCCACGACACCTTCTCGCGCTTCGTCCCCGCCGCGGTCGTCAACGACGTGCTCGCCCGCACCGACCAGGACCTGCGCCTGGGGGGCGTGCGGCGCGAGGGCACCGTCCTCTTCTGCGACCTACGGGGCTTCACCAGCTTCTCCGAGGAACTACCCCCCGACTCCGTGATCGAGGTGCTCAACCACTACCTGGAGGAGATGAGCGACGCGATCATGGACCACGGCGGCACCCTGGTCGCCTACATGGGCGACGGGATCATGGCCGTCTTCGGGGCGCCCCTGGAGCAGCCCAACCACGCCGATCGCGCCCTCGCTTCGGCGCGGGAGATGCTCGACGTGCGCCTGCCGCGCTTCAACAAGTGGCTGGAAGAGGCGGGCATGGGTCGCGGCTTCGCGATCGGGATCGGCCTCAACAGCGGCCCGGTGATGTCTGGACAGGTCGGCTCCAAACGTCGCATCGAGTACACGGCGATCGGCGACACGACCAACACCGCGGCGCGGCTGGAGGGGATGACCAAAGGCTCGGGTCACCAGCTCTACGTCGCCGACTCGACCCGGCAGGCGCTGGAGGTCGAGGACACCGAGCTCGAGCTGGTCGGCGAGCTCGAGGTGCGCGGCCGCGCCCACGCGATCACCGTCTGGACCCTGCCGGGGTAGCCTGGTTCAACCGATGGCAGCCGCGAGCGACCACACCACGGCGTTGCTGATTGGCGGCGAGCTGGTCGGCGGTGCCGGTGTCCCGATCGCGATCGAGAACCCGTACACGACCGAGACGATCGTCGAGGTTCCCGCGGCCTCGCCCGAGCAGGTCGAGTCGGCCGTCGCAACCGCCCGCGAGGCCTGGCCCACCTGGGCGACGACACCGGCCGGCGAGCGCTGCGAGCTGCTGCACGAGGTGGCGCGGCGGCTGCGAGCGGAAGCCGAGCCGCTGGCGCGGACGATGACCGCCGAGGGCGGCAAGCCGCTGCTCGAGAACCGCGACGAGCTGGAGTGGACGGCGGCGGCCTTCGACTACTACGCCGAGATCGGCCGCGACCACGCCGGTCGTGTGATCCCGCCGATCGAGTCGAGCCAGCTGGCGATGGTGGTCAAGGACCCGCTCGGCGTGGTCGGCTGCATCGTGCCCTGGAACTACCCGCTGCTGCTCCTAGCCTGGAAGGTCGCGCCGGCGCTGGCGGCGGGCAACTGCGTCATCTGCAAGCCCTCGGAGCTGACGCCGCTCTCGACCCTGGCGCTTGCCGGCGCTTTCGAGCACCTGCCGGCCGGGGTCGTCGGCCTGCTCGCCGGCGCCGGCGAGGTCGGCGCCGCGCTCGCCTCCCACCCCGATGTCGACTGCATCGCCTTCACCGGCTCGGTCGCGACCGGCAAGAAGGTGGCGGCGGCCTGCACCGAGCGGATGGCGCGGATGAACCTCGAGATGGGCGGCAAGGACGCCTTCATCGTCTGCGCCGACGTCGCCCCGCAGCTGGAGGTCGCCGCCCGCGGCGGCGCTTGGGCCGCCTTCCTCAACGCCGGCCAAGTCTGCACCTCGGCCGAGCGCTTCTACGTCGCCGAGGAGGTCTTCGACGACTACGTGAGCGCCTTCGTCGAGCACACGCAGAGCCTCGTCCTCGGCGACCCCTTCGAGGTCGCGACCGACATCGGGCCGATGGTCTCCGCGCCCCAGCGCGCCAAGGTGATCGCCCAGCTCGACGCCGCCCGCAGTACCGGGGCCGAGGTGCTGGTCGGCGGCGATGCCGGCGGCCAGACGAGCGGCCACTTCCTCTCCCCCGCCGTGGTCACCGGCGCCGCCGCCGACAGCGACCTGCTGCGCAAGGAGACCTTCGGCCCGGTCGCGCCGCTGGTCCCGGTCTCCTCCCTCGACGAAGCGATCGAACTGGCCAACGGCACCGAGTTCGGCCTCGGTGCCAACGTCTACACCGGCGACCTCGAGAGCGCGATCCGCTGCATGCGCGAGCTGCGCGCCGGCACGGTCTGGATCAACGATCCGCTGACCGACAACGACGCTGGCCCCTTCGGCGGCTTCAAGCAGTCCGGCCTCGGCCGCGAGCTTGGCCGCGAGGGGCTCGAGGCCTTCCAGGAGACCAAGCACGTCCACATGGAGTCGAAGATCGAGCGCAAGGAATGGTGGTACCCGTACAGGGAGTACGGGGCGGGGAGCGGCTAGCCGCAGTGGGCCAGCGCCTTGACGTAGAAGCGCTGGTAGTCGGGCCAGTGGTCGTTCCAGTAGCCGCCCTCGTGGGCGCCGGGCCATGAGTGCGAGGTGAAGTCGGTGCCGCTCGCTTCCATCGCTGCGACGAAGCCTTCGTCATAGACGCGGAACGGGTCTTCGGTTCCGTAGTCGATCCAGACGTGGGCGTCGCCGAACGCTTCGGGGTCTTCCTGGACCGTGCCGACGACGTCGTTGGCTTCGAAGTCGGCGGCGTCGTCGAAGGCACCCGGCGCGGTTTCGCCGCCTTCGAACCAGAGCGCCGGCGAGTGCCCGCCGACGGCACAGAACATGCCCGGGTGGTGAAGCGCGATGTCGAAGGCGCCGAAGCCGCCCATCGAGATGCCGCCGATCGCGATCCGCCGCGGATCGACCCCGAAGCGCTTGACCACGCGCGGGATCACTTCTTCGCTGACCCAGGTGTCCCAGTCGCCGCCGGCCCGGTTGTGCCAGTAGCCGTGAACGCCGCCGGCGGGGAAGGCGATCACCGGCCCGCGGCCGTGCAGCAACGGCAGGCCCCTCAGCACCGCGTCGTTGAAGGTCCCCTCGTAGCCGCCGCGACCGTGCAGGTAGACCAGCAGCCCGCGCTTGCCGCGAGGCCCGGCGCGCGGCGGCACGATCACGTTGACCCCGAGTTCGCGGCCGACGGCCTTGCTGTGGATCCCGATATGGACGAGCTGGTCGCCGTTCTCGTGGGCGAGCTCGGCGTTGCTCGGGCCGAAGATCGCGTCGGAGAAAGCCAGGTAGGCGACCGCCAGCGCGACGAGCCCGATCGCCCCCGCCGCAACCGCCCGCCGCCGTCTCACCTGCGCCCGCGTGGGGCGCCTTACCGCGCTCATGCCGTCTCAGCCTACGATGGGAGGATGACGCGGGGGGGAATCATCGTTGGGGCCTTGGCTGCGCTCGCGCTGCTGGTTCCCCAGAGCGCCTTCGCGCGGGACAACGCCGCCGTCGCTCCCCCGGCGGCTGTTCCCCAGCAGGGGACGACAATCGGCTTCTGGGCGGGCGAGGCTGTCCCCGGTACTGACTGGGACTCGCCCGGCACCTACTGGAAGCGCCGCGACCTGCACGCCTACACCCCGTACCTGTGGCGAGTCCTGCAACGGAATCAGATCCCCCTCTACTTCAACCTCCGCTACAAGCGCGACTTCGGCCCGGTGCCGCCTGGCAAGCCTCACTGGCGAGACGGGCTGAAGATCATCCGCAAGGCCAACCGGCTCGGCGTGCCGGTCTGGGCCTGGATCCTGATCCCCTATAGCGATGGATACTGGGCCTGGGAGGGAGCGGCTGCCGAGCAGTTCGCCGCCACCAAGTCGCTGGTGGGCTGGGCGCGCAAGAAGCACGTGCAGCTGCGCGGCGTCGCCCTCGACCCCGAGCCCCGGGTCCGAACGCCTTTCGAAACGGCGGCCTCGATCGTCGGTGGAGGCAGCGAGGCCTCGCTGCGGGCGCTCTTCCAGCAATCGATCGACCCGACCGGGCAGTGCGCCGCTTGGCGCGGCTATGCCCACATCGTGCACTGGGCCAAACGCCACAACGTCAAGATCGCCGCCGCGCCGGCACCGGCGGCGCTTGACGATCTCAAGGACCACCGGCTGGCTCTTCAGGACGCGACCGGTTTCATCCTGCCGAAGGCGCCGTGGGACGAGCTCTATTTCCAGGCCTACCGCAGTGTCTTCGCTTACCACTCAGGGCGAGACCCCGGGCCTGGAATCGTCTCCTCCTACCTGCGCTCCGCCCGCCACGCCTTCGGTCGCGCAGGGCAGATCAGCCTCGGCTCCGCCGGCCGCGGTCCCTACCGGCACTTCTCGAAGCTGCTCAACGACGTCCGCCTCGCCGCCACGTTGGGCGCCCGCGAAGTTCCGATCTACTCGTTGGAGAGAACCCTGCGCTCATACGGCGGCCCGCGCGCGCTGATCCGCCTTGTTGAGGCCGCCCGACACCCCTTCGCAGGACAGGAGGCAAGCAGGTCGACCGCGCCCACTTCCGGAGCCGCCAAACTCCGCAGGGCGATCCGCCGCAGTGACATAGCGGCGACCTACAACACGCCCCTGGTCACCGCCCGCCACGGTGCCGAACTGCCGCCTAACCGCTGGCCCAACGGCTGTCGCCAAGCGACGGCGGCGCCGGACTATGCCGGCACCGCCGCGCTCCAGCGCTAGCCCGTGACCGCGTGCACCACCGGGTAGTAGCCGTTGGCGTGACCGGTGATCTTCGGGTGATAGCTCTCGCCGGTCGGATTGGAGAGGCCGTTGATCCACTCAGTCGAGGAACCGCCGCCACCGTCGCAGACTGCGTGGCCGATGAAGGGTGGGATCACGTCGCGGAAGACGAAGTTCGTCCCCGCCCGCGTCGCCGCGGCGCTGAGCGCGTTCTTCAGCTGGTCCGCCGTTTCGTTCAGTCGCGTCTCCTCGCTCGGGCTGAAGAAGGTGAGCGCGTTGCAATCTTCGCCGTTGAAGAGGCGCGGGTAGTCGAGCACGATCACTTTCGCGCTCGGTGCGTGTGACTTGATTGCGTTGTTGACCAGGTCGAGCCGGCCTGGCAGCGTGTTTTTGATGTAGGTCTGGGCTTTGTTGATCGCGCCGTTGCAGTCCGAGGCCCAGGACGGCAGGGCGCATTCGGTGATCACGCTGGAAAAGCCGGCGTCGTTGCCGCCGATTGTGTAGGTGACCCAGTTGGTGTCGGAGGTCACGCTGGCGACTTGGGTGTTGAGAACGTTTTCGGTGGTCGCCCCGGAGCAGGCGGCGTCGACGAACGTCCAGGTCGGATGCGCTTCGTGCAGCAGGTACGGATACGCGTAGACCGATAGCTGGCATTTCGATTCGTAGTACGTGCGCGTCCCGGTGCCGGACGAGTACGAGTCCCCCAGCGCGACGTACTTCGTCGCCCAGGCTGAGCTCGCGAAGGCGGCGAACACCGCGACCACGCAGAGAACTGCGGCAATGCGACTCCACTTCATCTGACTTCCTCCTCGTCGATCAGCCGGGTTCCCTGCCCAGCAGCCCACGGCCACAGCTCCCGATGCCGGCCTCTTGGCTAATCGATCAAGTATTCCTGAGTGAAGACGGAGACGACCTGCGGGTCAGCCGCACCTCAGCGCCGAACGCGGTAGCGCAGGTGGGTAACGCCGGACTCTCCTTCGAGGACCCGGGTGCGCTCCAGCTCGATGTGCTCGGGACCGAGCCCCTCGAAGAGTCGCCGGCCTTCACCCAGGAGGACCGGAATCAGGTGGATCTGCAGCTCGTCGAGGACGCCGGCGGCGAGGGCCAGCCGCGCGGTGCCAACGCCGTGGACCAGCACGTCTTTCTCACCGGCAGCGTCCTTCGCCCGGGCCATCGCCGTCTCAACATCGCTCACGTAGGTGACCAGCGGCCATTGCGCCACCTCGGCGCTCGGCTGATTGCGGCTGAGGATGAAGATCGGCACACCGTCGTGGTGGTCGCCGCCCCAGCCACCCGCGGGCTCGAAAGTACCCCGGCCAGCGACGACCGCACCGGTGGCCATCGCCTCGTCCATCACCGCGCCATTGGTTCCCCCGGGACGGCCGGGCACTCCTCCGTGACCGGTGGCAGCCCCAGCCGAAAACCACTCGTGCAGACGATCCCCACCGTCACCGAGGCCGTTGTCCCGGCTCTCGTTGGGACCGGCGACGAATCCATCCAGTGACATCGACATGTAGAGAACGGTTGCGGACACAGTGCCTCCTTGTTGCCGTTATCCCGTCTCGGGCTGGCGCGGCACATAGATATGGCCAACGGCGCCGGTCGAGAACTGCCGCGCCTCAACCAAGTCGAGCGCCAGTCGCTCGGGCAGCTCACTGAAGATCGCCATACCGCGCCCGAGCGCGGCAGGGTGAACGACGAAGCGGTACTCGTCGACAAGGCCTTGCCGCACGAGCGCACGAGCGAACTGCGCGCCACCATGGGCGAGCAGATAGCCACCTTCCTCGGCCTTCAGCGCCGCGATCTCGTCGTCCAGCTCACCGGAGGCGATCCGCGCCGGCGACCAGCTGACCTGCTCGAGGGTCTTGGAGAAGACGACCTTGGGGATCTCGTTCATCGGCGCGGCGTAGTCGCTGCTCGAGCCCGGCCAGACGGTGGCCATGTCTTCGTAGGTGACGCGGCCCATCAGGTGCGCTCCCGCATTCCGCAGCGAGTCGAGCTTCCAGCGCTTGGCCGCCTCGTCCTCCCCCGTATAGCCCCAGTCGTGGGCACCATCGGAGGCGGCAACAAACCCGTCGATCGAGATTCCCATGTGCAGGATCAGCTTGCGCATCGGTATTTCGCCTACCCGGGAGCGGCTGTCTTCAACGCGGGCCGTCGGTGTGCACGAACAGCACCGGGTCGCCGAGGCGGCCCTCCGCGCGCAGCGCCAGCAGCCCTGCCATCGCCTTCGCGGTGTAGACGGGGTCGAGTGCGAACCCCTCCTCGGCGGCGAGAGCGGCGGCTCTCCCGGCGGCCTCGGTGGGATGACCGTAGCCCGCCCCGATCTGGTCGCGGGTCAGGTCGAGCATGTCCGGCTCGAGGTGGAGTGGGCCGAGGCCCGCGCCCCGGCCTTCCAGCAACTTGGCCGTGCGCCGTGCGAGGCGCACGAACACTGGCGCATCAAGGCGCAGCTGGTCGTTGACCACAACCCCGACCACGCGACTCCGCAGCCCCGCAATCTGGAAACCGAGCGCCAGGCCAGCCGCCGTGCCACCGGTGCCGACCGGGACGACGACGTGCGCCGGCTCAGGCAGTGAGCCGGCCTCGACCTGGGCAGCGATCTCCAGCGCCGCCTCGACATAGCCGAGTGCTCCAACCGCAGAGGAGCCGCCGGCCGGCAATAGGTACGGCGGCCGACCGCCGCGAGCGTTGCGAGCAAGTAGCCACGGAAGCATCGCCACGGTGCGCCGCTTCGTGTGGGTGCGATGGATTCGCGCTCCAGAGGCCTCCAACCGCTCGAGCTGCGCCCTGACGTGATCGTCGATCGGCTGGTCGACCAGCGCCAGCGCGGTCTCGAGTCCGTGTTCGCGAGCGTAGAGCGCCGTCGCCAGGCCCCAGTTCGTGCCGAGACCGCCGAAGGTGAGGATCGAGCGCCGGCCACAACGCTTGGCATCGGGAATCAGCCACTCGAGCTTGCGCACCTTGTTGCCACCCCAGCCCCCGGAGCCGAAGCGCCCGTCTTCCTTCACCCAGATGCCGAGGTGCTTCAGCTCGCGGACCTGCGTCGGCCGCTCGGACAGGACGAGATGGGGAAGGGTCTCCGTCAGGTCCGGAAAGCGCTCGTGTAGGTGGGGGGTCAACGCACCGGTGTCGCGTTCAAGTCCGGGGTCGAGCATGCGGAAGACACTCAGCCAGCACTTTGAAGTACCGGTGCGACATCCACGCATCACGGTCGCCAACGACGTAAAGCCGGCGCTTGGCGCGGCTGACCGCAACGTTGAGCAGATTGGGTTTGCTCGCGGCCCATGCTCGCGCCCCGTCACGGGCGGGTTCTGAGCCGAGCACCAGGATCACGACATCGGCCTCCTTGCCCTGTGCGGTGTGAATGGTCCCCGCTCTCAGTCCACTGAACTTCCGTGCGCGTTCTCGTTCTTCAAGTTGCTGCGCAACGTCCCGAAACGGCCCGATCGTCATCACCTTCGAGAGGTCGAATTTGATCCCGGCAAGGTGAGCGAGGATTCGATCCACCTCGACACCCTCAGCGGGAATCCAGTGCCCGCGCGAGACCTCGGAGTGGACATCGATCCACTTGCTCTGGGGGAGGGCGGGATAGCGAGTCGCGAACTCTTGCCCCAGCGCCGGGTCGGTAGCGCGCAGCATCAACCCCCTGTAAGCAATTGTGTTGGAGAGCTCGAACATCGGCTGGTCACAGCGGCGATGGACGGTTAGCGGTGCCCCAACCCATACCGATCGCTCAGCCCCCGGCAATGTCGTGCCAAGCCGGTTGAGGCGGTCAGCAAGGCTCTGAACCGACTCGCGGCCAGTGAGCCACTCTTTGCCCACTCCGAAGTGCTCGCGGATTGCCTGCTCGGCCTCGAACGGAATCGTCGTGATTGGCTCGAGTTGCAGCGGATCGCCGACAACCACCGCGTGTCGGCAGCGCCACAGTGCCCCAACCGCGTTCTGTGGGACGGCCTGACCGGCCTCGTCGACGAGCAACCAGCCAAGTGCCTCCGGGCCAAGCGACTTGAACATGCGCGGGACAGAGGCAAACGTCGTCGAGATCACGGGAACCACTAGGAACAGCGCCTGCCAGGCGGCTAGTGCCAGGTCCCCTGAAAGGCTCGACGGAGCCTTGCCGGTGAGGACGTCCATCGCTCCATCCAGGGTCTCTCGCATCGGCCGCGCGGCGTGGACGAGGAATGACCTATGCAGGTCCAGCGCTGCCAAGAACAGCTCGGTGCGGGCCCGGTTCCACTCGTCGTCGGTCCACGGAGCCTGCAGCTCCCGTGCCGCCCGCTCTCGTAGCCACTCGCCCTCCGGCAGCAGAGCGCCGGACTGATCGCGGTAGCGCGAGCGAACTTGGCCGCACTCCTTGAGCGCAAGCTCGACCGATTCAACGGAAGCAGCCGCTTCGGCTTGGGCTTGCACCTCCCCTTCGAGCTCCCGCAGCTCCCCGCCGGTCTCCCGAAGCCGCGCGTCAACCGCGGCAATATCGGCGGCGAGCTGCCGATCGCGTGCTTGCCACTCGGCCCGAGCCCGAAACCGAAGAACTCCGGGCCGGTGTTGCCGCTCGTACTCGCGCGCTTCAATCGAGCGCCGACGCTCTTCTTCCTGCGCCTGCAATGCGCTCGTCATCGAGTTGCGTCGCGGGCGCGATGCCTCGACACGTTCGTTAGCCATCCGCTCGTCCTCGCTGGCCTTCTCGAGCTCGGGCTCTAGCTCGGCGAGGCGGTCAAGTGCCTCCCGCACGCGAATGCGGTCATCTCGAATCGCCGCCGCGCGATCTCGCGCGCGCCCGAATTTAGCCACGGCCTCCTCCCACGACACGCCCTCGGGGTAGTCCTCCCAATCCTTGAGGAGTTCGCGGAGGCCAGGCGGTGGTGGAGGATCATCGTCCGAGCGCCGCTCGGGATTCCACCAAACCGCTTTGGCGAAGTCCCGTCGATTCTTGCCGTTGCCGAGCCGAGCCGCGATCAAGGCCCACGCCGCCTCTCCAGCGGTATCCGCACCACCGTCACTGGTGCTCGACCCCGCTCTAACCGCCCGCTCGGCGAGCGTCGAAAAGTAGTCGATGCTCTCGGCCTGCTGCTTCCAGGAGTCGTCAATCGCCCCGCCGGAAGGGAGCTCGAGCGTGACGTTCTCTACCGCCCCATTGTTGCTCGAGGCGACCACGAGCTCGAAGCCCGTGAGCTCGGGTCTGAGGCGATGGATGGTGCGCCCGTAGTGCGTCGTGTCCCAATGCCCGGGCTCGCCCATGAACGCGTCCAGCGGATCGGGCAGCGCCGCCAGTCGTTCCGCGCGTTCGGTGATGAGTGCCGCGATCAGATCGCGCAGCATCGTGGTCTTGCCGGTCCCGGGAGGGCCGTTGACGGCGAACAGACGGCCACCGTCTCGTGGCATCGCGACAGCCTCGTCGACGGCGAGCTGTTGTCCGAGCGCAAGTGCTTGCTCCGGGCTCGCAGGCCAGCGACCGAGGGGAACGCGATCGGGGTCAGTGGCGCGCCGGACTTCGTCGAGCGCCACCCGAACATCTTGACGGGCGCCGACGTCCAGCTCGGCGTTTGGACGCAGGTAGTCACGCAGTGCGGCGCCGATCTCGTCCCGACCGGCGGCACCGGCCACGCGGGCAAGATCGTCGGCGATGAAGCTATTGAGAAAGTCGTGCTCGCCTGGGTCGACGGTGCGACGTCTGACCATTTCGCTTCGGACTCGGATCCCGTCACCGGGAAGCACATCGGCAGCCCCGAGGGCATCCCTGGCCGTGTCGCGGCAGGACGAGAGCGCGTTCCAGTCGAGCACCACGGCCTCGCGCCCCTCTTCCTCATCGGCGAGAAACATTTCTTCGAGCTGGATCGCAAACTCTCCTTCGAGGTCGGCGAAACCATCAAGCCAGTCCGCCGACGCCGGCCCCGGATCGCGCGTTCGAGCCGTAGCCCAAGCGCAAGCCGACAACACCACCGAGTCCTCCAGCATGAAGCCGTCGTCATTGACCGCGAATGCGAGCAGCGCGCTGGAGCTAGAGCCCGAAGGTCGCTCCTCATAGCTGCCGGCGGCGGGAGGAAAGACAGACCTCAACGCGGCAAAGACCGACTCGAGCGAATACGTCCCGCCGTAGACGATGTGACGCCACGTCATGTCTTTCTCGAGCCGATGACTCCGGAGTGGGTGGCCCGCATTCCACGGCAGCGGCTCGTCCGGAGTGAGGTCGAACACCCATCCCGACGGACGGGCGACGGATGGGATCGCCGGCGGGCTGAGCATCTCAACAACTCGCCAAAAGTCGATGACTTTCTGCATCACCGCTAGCCGAGACCGCCTGCGATCGAGACGCCCGGTAGCTCGGCAAACCCACCTCGGTCGAGGCTCATGACTTGTCGCTCCCGCGCCAGCGCCGTCGCGGCGATGATCAGGTCGTGGGCACCGCGAGGTGTACCTGCTTGCCGAACGTGGGCCAGCAGGACAGCGTGTGCCTCCGCCACCTCGAGGTCATAGGGCTCAACCGAGACCGCGCCGAGAACCGCCTCGACGAACCGCTCGCGTTTCTCGCGCCTTCGCCCTTTCGCCAGCTGGACGCCGACCTTCAACTCCGCCACTGTGATCGCCGCTACCGCGACATCGTCACCGTCATCGATCACCTCGGCCAACGAACTACCGCCGCGCTCGGCGTCAACCAGGACCGTCGTATCGAGGATCAGTCGCGCCAGGGGTCCGTCACTGGCTCGATGCCTTCGCGAAGCTGACGCAGCTCATCCGCCCAAGCACCGTCGGGCTGATTGGCACGCAGAACCTCCTTGAGCGCTTTCCCCGTTCCGCCGTTCGCGGGGCCGATCGTCGCCACGGCACGGCCGTGGCGAACCACAACGTAGGACTCCCCCCCGCGCTCAACCTCATCCAATACCTCGGAGAACCGGCGAGAGGCGTCGGTTGCGCTCAGCTGCTTCACAAAATCAGATTATCAGATCAACTAAATGCCCATCAGCCGCCCACGTAGTCCGCCAAGTGCTCGCCGGTGACGGTCGAGCGCTTGGCGACCAGGTCGGCGGGCGTGCCCTCGAATACGACTTTGCCGCCGTCGTGGCCGGCACCGGGACCAAGGTCAATGATCCAGTCGGCGTGTGCCATCACCGCCTGGTGGTGCTCGATCACGATCACCGACTTGCCGGAGTCGACCAGCCGGTCGAGTAGGCCGAGCAGCTGCTCGACGTCGGCGAGGTGGAGGCCGGTGGTCGGCTCGTCGAGCACGTAGACGCCGCCCTTCTCCGCCATCCGGGTAGCCAGCTTGAGCCGCTGCCGCTCGCCCCCGGAGAGGGTGGTCAGCGGCTGGCCGATGGTGAGGTAGCCGAGGCCGACGTCGGCTAGGCGCTCGAGGACTTTGTGCGCGGCCGGAATGCCGGCTTTGGCGCTCTCTCCAAAGAACGCCTCGGCCTCGTTCACCGACATCGCCAGCATCTCGCTGATGTCCACCCCGCCGAGCTTGTACTCGAGCACCTCGGCCTGGAAGCGCTTCCCACCGCAGTCCTCGCAGGGCGTGGCGACGCCGGCCATAACCGCCAGGTCGGTGTAGATGACGCCGGCGCCGTTGCAGGCCGGGCAGGCGCCTTCGGAGTTGGCGCTGAACAAGCCCGGTTTGACGCCGTTCTCCTTCGCGAAGGCTTTGCGGATCGGGTCGAGCAGGCCGCTGTAGGTCGCCGGGTTGCTCCGCCGCGAGCCGCGGATCGGCGCTTGATCGACCGAGACCACCCCGTCCCGACCAGCAACCGAGCCGTCGATCAGCGAGCTCTTGCCCGAGCCGGCCACGCCCGTAAGGACGACCAGCACGCCGAGCGGGATGTCGACGTTGACCTTGCGCAGGTTGTTGGTGTCGGCGCCGCGTACCTCCATTGCCTCCGTCGACTCCCGCACCGTCGCCTTGAGCGAGGCCCGGTCGTCGAAGTGGCGGCCGGTGGTGGTCCTGCTCCGCCGCAGCCCTTTGACCGTGCCCTCGAAGCAAACGGTCCCGCCCTCGCTGCCGGCACCCGGGCCGAGGTCGACCACGTGGTCGGCGATCGCGATCGTCTCCGGCTTGTGCTCGACGACCAGCACCGTGTTGCCCTTGTCGCGCAACTGCAGCAACAGCTCGTTCATGCGCTGGATGTCGTGCGGGTGCAGCCCGATCGTCGGCTCGTCGAAGACGTAGGTGACGTCGGTCAGCGATGAGCCGAGCTGGCGGATCATCTTGATCCGCTGCGCCTCGCCTCCGGAGAGCGTGCCCGAGGCGCGGTCGAGGCTGAGGTAGCCGAGCCCGATCTCGACGAACGAGTCGATGGTGTGACGCAGGGTCTCCAGCAAGGGCGCAACCGCGGGCTTGTCCAGGCCCCGCACCCACTCGGCGAGGTCACTGATCTGCATCGCGCAGACGTCGGCGATGCTCTTGCGCTGAATCTTCGACGAGCGAGCCTCGGCGCTGAGCCGGGTGCCCTCGCACTCGGGACAGACGGTGAAGGTCACCGCCCGCTCGACGAAGGCGCGGATGTGGGGCTGCAGCGAGTCGACGTCTTTGGCGAGGAACGAGCGGCGGATCTTCGTGATCAGGCCTTCGTAGGTCAGGTTGACGCCCTCGACCTTGATCTTGGTCGGCTCCTTATAAAGGAGGGCGTCGAGTTCCTTCTTGCTGAACTTGCCGATCGGCTTGTCCGGGTCGAAGAAGCCGCAGCCCCTGAAGATGCGCCCGTACCAGCCGTCCATGCTGTAGCCGGGGATCGTCAGGGCGCCCTCGCTCAGCGACTTGCTCGCGTCGTAGAGCTGGGTCAAGTCGAAGTCGTTGACCGAGCCCCGGCCCTCGCAGCGGGTGCACATGCCGCCCGTCCTGTTGAAGCTCGCCACCGTCGTCTTCTTGCTGCCGCGTTCGACCGTGATCGCGCCTTTCGCCCGTACCGAGGCGACGTTGAAGGAGAAGGCGTTGGGCGAGCCGACGTGCGGTTTGCCGAGTCGGCTGAAGAGGATGCGCAGCATCGCGTTGGCATCGGTGGCGGTGCCGACCGTGGAGCGAGCGTCGCCGACCATCCGCTCCTGGTCGACAAGGATCGCGGTGGTCAGCCCGTCGAGCACGTCGACCTCGGGCCGCGCCTGGGTCGGCATGAAGCCCTGGACGAAGGCGCTGTAGGTCTCGTTGATCAGCCGCTGTGACTCGGCGGCGATCGTGCCGAAGACGAGCGAGCTCTTGCCCGACCCCGAGACGCCGGTGAACGCGGTCAGCCGGCGCTTCGGGATCTCGACGCTGACGTCCTTGAGGTTGTTGACCCGGGCACCGTGTACGCGGATCAGGTCGTGGCTGTCGGCAGCCGGCGAGCTCGTGTCTTTCCTCTTCGCCACCGGCTACGCGGCGGGCGGCTGATCGATGCGAATCATGTTGCCCGACGGGTCGCGCAGGGCGAAGTCCCGTGTACCCCAGGGCTGGTCGGTCGGCTCCTGCACGATCTCGACACCCGAGGCGTCGACCTTCTCGAAGGTCGTGTCGAGGTCGTCGCTGTGGAAATGAACGCCGTTGAGGGCGCCCTTGGCGATCAGGGCGGAGAGTGCGTCCTGATCGGCGGGGCTGCCGTTCAGGTAGTTGGTGAGGACGATCGCGACGCCGGGCTGATCGGCGGCGCCAACGGTGATCCAGCGGAACTCGCCTTTGGCGACGTCGTTGCGCAGCTCGAGGCCGAGCGTGTCGCGGTAGAAGGCGAGCGCCTGGTCGGGGTCATGGACTAGGACGAAGCATTGGGAGAGTGTGAGGTTCATGCCCGCAAGGCTAGGGAGCCGTGGCCATGGGCGTTTGTCCAATCCTGCTCGGTTCGCGGCTCGGCCGAGTTAGGTCCCTGGCGATGCAGCCCGGCACTCCCGCGAGCGCGTTGTGGTCGCGGGCCCGGTACGCGGTCGGCGTCTCCCCCACCAGCTTGGCGAAGCGGGCGCTGAACGAGCCGAGCGAGGTGCACCCCACCTCCATGCACGCCTCGGTCACCGAGATGTCGCCGCGGCGCAGCAGCGCCTTCGCCCGCTCGATTCGGCGGGTCATCAGATACCCGTAGGGCGTCTCCCCGTAAGCCGCGCGGAACTGCCGCGAGAAGTGCGCCGGCGACATCAGCGCGGTGCGAGCGAGCGCCGCGACATCCAGCGGGAGCGCGTACTCGCGGTCCATCCGATCGCGAGCGCGGCGCAGGTGCGCGAGGTTGGCGAGATCCTCGGGCGTCACGATGTGAGCGTAGCGAGGGGGCACGGGTGAGATCGCGCTACCTTTTGAGACGGCATGGGGATCGTTAGCTGCGCCGCGACAGCGGTCGTCACCGCGCTGGTCGCGCTACTCATCCAAGTTGATTCATCGGCTCTGGCCGCCGCGACCTGGGAGTCGAGGCAAGTCCCGGTCGGCATTGTGGAACGGGGCGACAGCCTTTTCGGCGTCTCCTGTCCGACGGTCTCGTTCTGCGTGGCCGTCGGCAGCCGGGGGGCAATCGTCACCTCCGGCGAACCCGGCGGCGGGTCCGCTGCGTGGCGGAGCGAGACGGCGCTACCCGGGGCTTACGTCGGCACCGCATCAGGCGAAGACCGGACCTCGCCGGGCACGTTCGAATCGGTCTCCTGCCCGACTACGGGGATGTGTGCCGCCGTGACCCAGGCGGGGGACTTCTATGCGTCCGCCGATCCGGCGGGCGGCGCCGTCACGTGGCGCGCGACGGACCTCGACGGTGAGGGCGACGACACCCACATCAAGGGCGTCTCGTGCCCCACCGCGACGTTCTGCGTGGCCGTCGCTGCCGGATCCGGACAGACCGGCACGGGCGGCGGCGGCAAGGTCATCGCCATCGAAAACCCGCTTGCAGCTTCAGTCTCCTCGAGCCAGGCCCAGTTGGACGACTCATTGGAACTGCAGGCGATCGCCTGTTCCAGCCTCGATTTCTGCATCGCGGTCGCGAACAAAGGCAGGATCATCGTCTCCCTGAATCCCACCGCGGCTGCACCGACCTGGAGGGAAATCGGAACGCCTGGCGGCCCAGGTGACCTGGCTGCCGTCGACTGCCCAGAAGCGAGCTTCTGCCTAGCGGGAAACGCTGGGGGGAACATCCTCTCGAGCACGAGTGCGAGTGCAAGCGCGGGCTGGCGCGAGGTCAACACCGGCCCGTCGGTACCGATCATGGGCATCTCCTGCCCAACCGTCTCGCGCTGCGCCGCCGTCGACAACAACGGGGACGTCGCGATCTCATCCGATCCAACCGGCCCGCCGGGAGCCTGGTCGGCGACCAACCTGATCCCCTTCCTCCCCAGCGGCAGCCAGGGCCAGCCGTTCAACGCCCTCTTCGGAGTCTCCTGTCCGAGCGCCACCTTCTGCGCGGCGGTCGGCTCCCGGGGCACGATCTTCACCAGCGCGGATCCCTTCAATGCCGAGCAAGCCAGCCGCGGGAAACACCGCAGCCCGAGGCGCCCTCGGGTGAAGATCCTGCGCAGCGACAACTTCGTCAGGCAATCGGGAACCCACGGCAACGGCAGCAGGGTCACCTTCCGCCTTCGCCCCTACGGGAGGGTCAGAGGCTTCGAATGCAGCCTCGACCACCACAGGTTCAAACGGTGCAAGTCACCGCTGCGGATCTACGCCAAGCTAGGCCCCCATGTCCTCCGGGCCAGGGCGATCGGGGCCACCGGCCTCGAGGGGCCCATAGCGAAGCGAAGATTTGAGATCACCAAAACTGGCCAGCCAGCCAGTAGTATCCGGCGGTAGTGGCCGACCAGGCGAGTAGCCCGAACCCTTCGCGGAGCCTCGAGGACGAGCTGGTGCTCGAGCGCGAGCACTGGGCCCACGGGCCGCCCCACGCTCTGTTTGAGCAGATGCGCGAGCGCTGCCCGGTTCACTGGACTTCCGAGGTCACCGAGATACCGGAGGCCGCGGGCTTCTGGTCGGTGACGACGGCCGACGACGTGCACGCGGTCAGCCGCGACTGGGAGACCTATTCCTCCGAACTCGGCGGCGTCGTCGCGATCGACGAGGTCTTCCCGATCGAGCTGGCGCGGGCGATGTTCATCGGCATGGACCCGCCCAAGCACGACCGCCTCAAGGCGCTCTTCCAGGCCGGCTTCACGCCGAAGCGAATCGCCGCCCACGAGGAGGAGATCCGCAAGATCGTCATCGACGTGCTCGACCGCCTCGAGGGCCGCGAGACCTGTGACCTCGTCACCGACGTCGCCCAGCCCGCCGTGTCGCGGGTGATCGGCAGCTTCATGGGCATCCCCGAGGAGGACGACGCGGCCTGGGCGGAGTTGATGAACATGGCCCTGGCGGCGAGCGACCCCGATTACAGCCCGGACGGCCCCGACAGCATCGAAGCCGTGATCGAGAAGGCGGTCGCCGAAGTCTTCGCCCGCTGCGGCACGATGATCGCCGAGCGGCGCGAGAACCCAACCGACGATTTGACGACGGTCCTCGTCAATGCCGAGGTCGATGGCGAGAAGCTCGAGGAGCACGAGATCGTGATGGGCTTCTTCCTCCTCGTCGCCGCCGGCAACGACAGCACCAAGGCGACCTACTGCAGCGGGATGCGGGCGCTGCTGGAAGACCCCGACCAGCGCCAACTCGTCCTCGACGACCCGGCCCTGATCCCCAGCGTGGTCGAGGAGTCGCTGCGAATGTTCCCCGCCTTCGCCCACTTCCGCCGCACCGCAACCAAGGACACCGTCCTGGGCGGCCAGGAGATCAAGCAGGGCGAGAAGGTGGTGATGTGGTACGCCTCCTCGAATCGCGACGCCAGCCGCTACGAGGACCCCAACCACTTCGACGTCCACCGCAATCCCGAGCACCAGGCCTTCGGCGCCGGCGGCCGCCACTTCTGCCTCGGCACGGCGCTGGCCCGGCTCGAGCTGAAGATCCTCATGGAGGAGACCCTCGCCCGCTACCCGGAGATGACCCTCGACGGCAAGCCGGTCTTCACCGAGTCGGCCTTCCTCAACCAGCTCAAAACACTGCCGGTCCAGCTCACGGCCTAGGTCAGACCCCGTATTTTTCCTGCGCGTACTTGAGCGCCTTGGACTGGCCCCCACCACCGCCGCCCATTCGCTCGAGGCGCTCGCGACCACCCCCGCTGCCTTCAGCGACCATCCCCGCCAGCGCCGTGCCTTTCTGTAGCTCCGTCACAGCCTCCTGCTGCGCTTTATCGGCGCTTGCCTCGGCCTTCACAGCACGCTCGCGGTTGACCTCGCGGCCGAACAGCCAGCCGACCGCGGCGAAAGCAATCGCCTCGGTGGCGCCGAAGACGTAGACCCAGCGTTCCCACTCGGTGGCCTCCTTGGTATCCGCGTTCGTCACCAGGAATACGGAGAAGGCGGCGAACGCGACGATCACAACCAGGGCTACTACGGTGCGGATCACGTCTGTCGAACCTCCTGTCGGTTTACGGACTGCAAGAGATCTCCCCGATCGTCTCGGCCGTAGCAGCCTCGGGTCGGTCAAACCGGATCGGGCGGTTGAACGGGCGCGACGGCTCGGGGGAGTCGGGGGCGGCCCCGGTGAACGTGGTGACCGACGCGGTGAAGTCGGTCGCCAGCGCGTAACTGGTCAGCTCCACCAGGGCGCGGCGCAGCCGTCGGTCCCCGCTCCAGCGCGCCGAGTACGTGCGCAGGCGGTCGACAGCGAAGGCGAGGCTGAGCGAGAGCACTGGCAACCCCCCCAAGGGCAGGCGGCGCAGCAACTCCACCGCCTCCTCGTGACCGCCTTCGCGGGCGAGGTGCTCGGCGCGGATGATCGCGCCGTCGGGCAACCAGGGGAACCAGTTGGCGAGATTTGCCGTCCAGTCGTGGAGACGGTCGAGCTCGTTCATTCTCAGCAGCGCCAGGGCGCCAGCGGCGGCGGCAAGAGGGTCTGCGACCTTCTCGTACAGCAGCCCCTCCGCCACCGCGGCAGCCATCAAGCCCGCGTCCTCGAGCCGGTCGAGGCCGAGGAAGCCGAGCAGGGCGTCGGCGCCGCCGTCGGCCAGCCGCGCCCGCAGCACGATGTTGTCCTCACCGTCACGGTCGAGCTGGTAGCGAAGCAGCTCCGAGTAGCCCGGTAGAACGGGGACCATCGTGAGCCCACGCCCGACGGTTCTCAGCGCGATCGCAGTGGCACCGGCGGCGGGTCGCACTTCCCCACCCGGCCGGACCACGACTAGTTCGCGGTCGATCTCTTCCCAGTCGCCGATGATCTGTCCGCGGAAGGAATGCAGCCAGGCAAACTCCGTACCCCACTGCTTCGACATACGGTAGGGGTGCGAGAATTGCCACCGTTGCTGAACCCGACGAGGACCCGGCTGGATGGCCTCCGCCTCCGGACGCACCTTCACCTCCACCTCCTCCTCGCCGCCAACTTTGACCGCACGGTGTACCTGCGAGCCATCGGGTAGCTGAACCTCAACGAAGTAGGTGCCGCGCCCGATAAAGACCGAGTCGGAGCTGAGCACCCGGTCGACCAAGCGCAGCTCGGTGTCGTAGACCTCGACCGGAAGATCGAAGGCGGTTGACAGGTCGAATGTGAGCTCGGTCACGGCAACCTCGCCTTCCACCTGAACACCGGCGGTCTGACCGGCACTTCGGGATCGACCCCGGCGATCGCAGGGATCGTATGCAAGCGGTAGGAACCCGCTTGCCAGCGGTCGCGAAAGGGGTTCGGGTCGAGCGGACTGGGAACGTCCTTGGGCTCCCCGTCCGGGCCCGGGCCGTGGAAGGCGAGGGCGACTTCCCCGGCCCGGTGGGCGGGCTCCAGCTCGAGCCTGATGTCGACCGAGGGGACGCCGGCCAACTCGACAATCTGGCGCTCGGGATGTTCGGCGATACCTCCTCCGATGATCGCCTGATCGCCGTCCTCTTCGGCGTTGATCCGTTCGACCGCCGCCTGCATCCCGCGCAGCAACGAGCCCGCGGTCACCACCCAACGATTTTCCCCCTCGAGCTTCTCGCCACCGGCGCCATCGAGGCTGTCCAGCAGCGCCCGGCTGAACAGGGTGCGCGCACCGCGAACGGCATAGGCCGCCCCGCCCTGCGAGGCGCCAAAGTAGACGGGTGCGCAGCGCCTGTCGGAGTCAGGCAGCTCGACCTCGAAGACCTCAGAGGCGGCCAGCGTTTCGAAGTTGTCGAACTGGGTTGGGAAGACGCGGCAGGCGTCAAGGAACCAGAGCTGGGTGCGGGCCATGTCGGGCCGGGCCACGGTCGGGGCCATGCCGCCAAAGAGGTTGTTGACGTCCACCGCGTTGAACAGTGGATTGCCCGGCGCGTCGGCGAAGTCGCTGAGCAGAAGAACGGACTCCCAGCGGGTCCGCACCACCCCGTGCCCGGCGAAGTAGAAGAAGGCGACGTTTTCCGGGTCGCTCGCACAGTCCTCCCGCCAGGCAAGGGCAGCGCGGCGCAAGCTCTCGCGGGTCGCCGGCTCGGCGCCCGCGAGCCCCGGGTCGCGCTGAAGCTCGCCCGGCGAGGGCGAGAGCAGCAACTGCACTTTCCCTAGCGGCGCAGCCAGGCGTTCGCCGGCCGCCTCAAGCCAGTCCTTCATCGCAGCGGCGCTCGCCGCGGAAGCGGTCAGCTGGCCCATTTCATAATCGGGCCCGGGGGCTCCATCGCCACCCGAGAGATGTGGGTACGCGCTGACGCCGACTATCAACGCGTGGAGGGCAGCCATCGGCGCAGTCTTTCCGATTACATGAAAGGCTGTCAAGAAATCGACCCCCTTGGAGGTTTTTTTAGGCCTCGTGCTCGGGGTCGCCGCCCTCGATCGGGCCTTGGGGGCGCGCAACATGTCGAGGCAGATACGTGCGACCACGCTCGTCAACCAGCCCGAGGCGGCGAAGCTGCTCATCACCAAGCGCGGCCGACGGCCTACACGTCAATGGCCGGGGAGATCTTCGAAGACCCGGGTAGAGGAGGCCTACAGAGACCTCCCAAAACCGAAGGAGATCGAGATGGGCAAGCTGATCGCGTCAACTCAGGCCACTCTGGACGGGGTCATCGACCCGGTCGGCGAGTGGGTGCAGCCGGACGGAGACCACGGCGACTACTCATTCGAGCGTCAGGCGAGGTCCAGCGGCATGGTGCTCGGCCGCAAGACCTACGAGGGGCTGGCGGGGTATTGGCCGAGCCAATCGGGCGATTGGGCGGACATGGTCAACGCGATGTCGAAGTACGTCGGCTCCAAAACCCTGTCCGGCGATCTCGAGTGGAACGCGACCCTGCTCGAGGGTGACCTCGAGGACTCGATCCCGAAGCTGAAGGCCGAGGTCGACGGCGACCTGTTCATGCACGGCAGCGGCGAGTTCGCCTATGCCCTTGCCGAGAAGGGTCTGATCGACGAGCTCGAGATCTACCTCAACCCGCTCGTCTGGGGCAAGGCAAACCTCCACGTGCTCGGCGACAGGGGAACCATCCGGATGCAGCTCGAGGACATCAAGCGGTTTGACTCCGGGGTGGTCCTACTCACTTACCTCCCGGCCCCTTGACCGCGGCCGGGGCGATAACGCCGGCCTCGGCCGCCGGCGTCGTGTAGGCGGCGGCGAGCGTGGCGACCGTCTCGTGGGCATTGAGCCCGCTCGGGTTGGGAACGACCCAGAGCGCCGCGCCGGACCAGCGGGCCGCGCTGTCGAGCGTGTCCGGCTGCCGGCCCAGGGCCGCACCGCGCTCGCCGAAGGCGTCGCGGTAGGCGGTGACTCCCGCGATCGCGACGACCGCGGGCCGGTGCTCGGCGACGAACCGCTGCAGCCGCTCGCCGCCCTCACGCAGCTCCTCGGCCGAGAGCTCGGAGGCGCGGGCGCTGGCCCGCCGCACGAGGTTGGTGATCCCGATGCCCCGCGCGACGAGATGCGCGCGGTCGGCATCGGTCATCCCAGCGACCCGGTCGACCTCGTAGTCGGTGATCCCGGCCGCGGCCAGCGCCGGGTAGAAGCGGTTGGTGGGGTGCGCGAAGTGGGTTTTGACCGCCGCCGTCCAGAGGCCCGGGTTGATGCCGACGAACAGCAGCCTCAGTCCCGGCCCGACGAGATCGTCGACCTCGCAGCCGCGGTACTCCTCTAGCTCCGCGCGCGTGAACCTCACACCCGCGATCCTGCCCGAGCCGCGCCGAGACCGTCGCGCGGTAACGCTTTTCCCGCTGGCGACCAATAAAGGACATGGAGACAGAGCGAACCCTGCCGAGGCCACCGAGCGAGCTCAGCCGCCGCCTCAGCGTGGTCGCCGCGCGTGAGCGCGGCGTCGGGCCCGAACAGTTGCGATGGATCGGCACCGACGCCGACATCTTCGAGGCCTTCTACCGCGAACAGGTCGAGGACCTGCAGCGGTTCGTCGCCCGCCGGGTCGGCGACCGCGAGCGCGCCGCCGACCTCACCGCGGAGATCTTTCTCGCCGCGATCGACTCGGCTCACCGCTACCGGCCGGGCCGGGCGGCGCCCAAGACTTGGCTCTACGGGATCGCCCGCGTGCTCGTCGCCAACGACCGCCGGCGCAGCGGTCGCGAGCAGGCCGGCGAGGAGCGCCTGCGTGGCAGTGCCCTGCTCGACCCTGAGGACGCGGCCCGGATCGACGCGCGGATCGACGCCGCCGCCCAGTCGCGACGCCTCTACGAGGCAATGGACTGCCTCCCCGATGCGGAGCGAGCGGTGCTGGAGCTGGTCGCAATCGACGAGCTGACGGTCGCCGAAGCCGCGGCCGCGGTCGGCGTGCGATCGGGCACCGCCCGCGTGCGCCTGCACCGGGCGCGGCGCAAGCTGCGCGCCGAGCTCGAGGCCGCGACCCACCAACCGAAGCCAAGAGAGGAGGACCGATCGTGAGCCCAGAACAGAAGCCACAGCCCGGTTTCGAGCAGCGGCTGCTGGAGCGGCTGAAGGCGGTTGTCGCCGAGCGCGGCGAGGCCGCCGCAGCCGCGGAGGCTGCGACTGAGGACGCAACGCCCTCCTGGCGCCGGCGCGGGCCGCGCCTGGCGCTCGGCGCCGGGATCGCCCTCGCCGCGATCGCGGTCGTCCTTATCGTCAGCGCTGGAGGGGGCAACACCTCGAAGGCCTTTGCGATCGAACCGCAGGCGGGCGGCGGGGTGAAGATCAAGATCTACAGCCTCGAAGACGCCTCCGGCCTCGAACAGGCGCTGGAAGACGCCGGAGTCCGGGCCCAGGTGACATGGCTGCCGGCGGGGAAGGTCTGCCGCGAACCGCACTACAAGCCCACGACCGTGCACCTTCCGGGTGGCGGCTCCTTCGGCGGGGGGACCATGACGGGGCCCGGCGGGATCACGATCGGGATCGGCAGCACGAAGGCAGGGATGCGCAACTCGGTGGCCAATGTGAATCTGGACCCCAAGGCATTTCACCCAGATCAGAGCATCGTCCTCTCCGGCACGCCCGTGCCCTACAACGGCGACCCCGAAGGGGGAAGCATCACCAAGATGGCAGTCGCAGAAGGACCGGTTGAACCCTGCAAGCTGGTTCCGGCACTGCCCAGCGGCTTTGGCGCCTTCGGGTCTACCGAGGGGGGCGGGCCCACCTACGTTCCGCACGGCGACAAAGCCCTGCCCCGGGCCGCTATCGCCGCCGATCTCCACCAGGCCGCCGAATCCGCTGAAACATCCGACACGTCAGTCGAAGCGCCCCCGGCCTCCGGACAGTTCCTCTACACGAAGACCGAGCTGTCCCAACTGGAGGGCTGGCTGCCCAAAGGCCATGGCAAGGGTTCGAAGGCGCACCCCAGGTATTTCGTGCCGATCAACGATCCAAGCGCCCGCTACGCCCTGGTGCCGGCAGTGAAAGAGGTATGGACCGCCCCGGACGGGAAAACGCATGTTCGCGAAACCCTCGGCCAGGTCCGCTTCCTCTCAAGCGCCAACCAACAGCTCTGGGAAGAGGCGGACTCGCCGCCGCCCTGGGCCTTCGACGCCAGCGAACACGAAGTGGGCCGCGACAGCTCCGGGCGCCCCGTGAAGGATTTCGCAGCCAACTCATTCCGTGGCCGCCATGAATTCACTTACCTGTCCAGGCTCTCACAGCTCCCGACCGAGCCCGAAGCCCTGCGTCTGGCAGTCGAAAACCGCGACAGCGGCAGCTCGCCGCTCGATCCTTCACCGGCCAACTCGGCAAGGGGCGGCGCGACCGTCGAAAGGCTCCTGGAAATCCTCAGCGAACCGATCACGAGTCCGGCGCTGCGCGCTGCCGCCTTCAATGCCCTCGCCGAAATTCCGGGCATCGGCTTCGAACGCGGTGTGGCCGATGCCGCCGGACGTCAGGGCGACGCGATCAGCTGGGTCAGGGAAAGCGGATTCGGCCGCAGGTTCATCTTCGACCCCCACACCGGCGAGGTCCTGGCGGAGGCCGAAATGATCTTCGGCCCGAAGGCCACGGGCCAATATGGCGCCCCGGCAGGCACTCCCTTCCGCGAAACCGCCTACCTGCAGTCAGGGATCGTCGACTCCACACGTGAGCACTGAATGACGGTTCCGTCGCTGAAGCGCACCAGACACGTCCTGTCATGCCGAGCCGACTTCGCCGATTACCCTGAGGTAATCGACCTGCATACCTGCGCGCAATAGGGTCGCCGGCAGGATGCCGGTCCGTTCTCAGTCCGAAGTTGGATCCCTCCTGCGCCAGTGGCGCGAGCGCCGTCGCTTGACCCAGCTCGGACTCGCGCTCGACGCCGGAATCTCGGCACGCCATCTGAGCTTCGTGGAGACGGGCCGCTCGCTACCCGGCCGGGACATGCTGCTCCGGGTCTCGGAGCAGCTCGAGCTTCCCTATCGCGAGCAGAATCGACTCCTGCTGGCCGCAGGTCACGCGCCCGCCTATCCGGAGCGACCGTTTAACGATCCCGATCTGGCTCCGGTGCGAGATGCGCTGGACCTGATCCTGTCCGGCCACGAGCCGTATCCGGCAGTCGCCGTAGATCGCGCCTGGAACATGGTCGCCGCCAACTCCGCCATGTTCGCCTTGACGGAGGCCGTTGAAATCGACCCCGCGTTGCTCGAACCGCCGATAAACGTGATCCGGGTCGGGCTTCATCCCCGTGGCCTGGGCCCCCTGTTCGTCAACCTGGGCGACTGGCACGCGCATTGGATCAAGCGGCTCGAGAGCCAGTTGGCAGCGAGCGGCGACGAGCAACTCGCCGCCCTGATCGACGAGGTCGCGGGGTACCCCGTGCCCGAGCACGAAGTTGCCTCCGAGGGCGTCCCCGACGAGATGCTCGGCCCGGTCAGGGTGCGCACCCGGGACGGTGGCGAGCTCGCCTTCTTCGGCATGTTCGCGAGCTTCGACACCCCGTTCGAGGTGACCACCTCAGAGCTGGCAGTCGAGCTGCTCTTCCCGGCCGATCGAACGACCGGCGAGACATTGCACAAGCGAGGACAGGGCTCCTCGTGAACCCCACCAAGAACACGAATCGAGGAGAGGCGGAATGACCGAGAAGAAGCTCGGACCCGGGCAGCTGATCACCGGTGCAGGGGGCGTGCTGCTGATCGTCTCCCTGTTTCTGCCCTGGGCTGGAGCCGGAGGAACAAGCCAAACCGGATTCGAACTCTTGACCGTGGGCGATGTCTTCCTGCTGATCGTCGGCCTGGTCGCGATCGCAACCGCCCTCACCTGGAAGCGCTACGGGCTCTTCCGCCCCGATCTGTCCATGAACGGGGCGGCCGACCTGCTGGGCGTGGTGGCGACCATCCTCCTCGCCTGGCTGATCATCTTCGACTTCCCATCCGGCGCCAGCCGAGAGGTCGGCGTCTTCCTGGCCTTGGTCGCAGCGATCGCGATCGCCTGCGGGGTCGGGGACTACAGCACGTTTCGGGGCGCGCCCCTGTTCCCTCGCATCGACGCCGGCAAGCGGCGCACGTAGGCGACGACGTACTCAGCTCTAGCTCGAGAGCACTCAGGACGGGCCAACGTTGGCCCGTTCCGGGACGGCCGGCGCTCATATGCTCGGCTGATGAGAATTTGGTCGAAGCGCACGGGAGTGGCGGCCGCCCTCGCCGCGTCACTCCTCGGCCTCGTCCTGGTATTCATCGCCGGCCGCCCAGCCTCCGCGGTCGCGAACGTTTTGCCCGGCCCGGTTCTCATCCGCCAGTCGACCCTCGGGGCGGTTGCCGTACGCCCCGACGGCGCCATCGTCCTCGCCGGGCGCACCGTGGACTGCCCGCCCAACAGCCCCTTCTACTCGGAATGCCCCGGCCGCCGCACCTACCTCGTCGAATTCGACCGCCACGGGCACCTCGTGCCCGGCTTCGGAAGCGAGCTGTCTACGCGGCGGCTGGGTGGAGTCTTTGCGCTTGCGATCGGGCCCGAAGGTGACGTCTTCCTGGCCGGAAAGGGGCACGAAGGATCCCACCTCGCCCGCTTCGATCATCACGGGCACCTCGATCCGAGCTTCGGCATCGGCGGTGTGGTCACGGTCAAGGAAGTTGGAGACAGGATTTTGCCCGCGATCGACGCCGTCTCGATCGAGCCCGACGGCGCCGTGGTCGCCGCCGGAATCGTCAGCACAGTGGAGGGCGGGCAGGAAGTCTTCCTGCTGCGCTTCAGACCGGACGGTAGCCTCGACCCGAGCTTCGGCACTGGCGGCGAGGTTCTCTCGCGGTCAACCCTTGGCGGCCGGCTAGGTCCGAGCAAGGTGGAAGCGCTGGCCTTGACGGACGACGGCCGCATCGTAGTTGCCGGGAGTACCGAACACACGGAAAAGACGAGATCCGCCCTGTTCGCCGCTCGCTACCTACACGACGGTCGAGCCGACCTGACCTTTAGCGGGGACGGTCAGAGCGCCATTGCCCCCTCGAAACGGGGGCGCACGTATACCGAAGGGCTTGCCGTCCTCCCCAGCGAAGAGGTAGTGCTGGCCGGGAGCGACAACACGCGTCCGGACCTTTTCTCGGGTTGCGTGCAACCGGTGGTCGCCCACCTGCTCGGTGACGGCCGACCCGACCCGACCTTCGGCGGGCGGAATGGAGAGGAACCGGGAGTTCTCCGCGTCGGCTCACGCATCGGTGGCCCCTGCTGGGTCAGTGCCGCAAGCGTGCTCGGTGACGGCAGCGTCACCTTCGCGCTCTCCACAAAAGGAGATTCGCCCGTCTACCTCGACCGGCTCGCCCTCGATGGGACGCATGATCCGGGTTTCGCCAGCGCCCATTCGACCGCGCTCACACCATTGGCGAACGGTTTCCTCGTGCATTTCGAGCTCGCTGCTGGCGGTCAGGTCACCGGGGCAGAAGCCGTGAGACCAGGATGCCGACCCGTCTCCGGCGATACCACCACCCGCTTTCCGTGCCACTCAGTGCTTCTCGTCGCTCGCGATGCCGATGGGCGGCTGCGTCGCGGCTTCGGTCGTGATGGCATGGCAGTCCTGCGCCTGCCTCGCCGACTGTCAAGGCGGGCAGGAAGTATGAAACCGCGAGATAGGTAACGACGCCTGGCTCAAAAGCGTCGTGCTAACCTACAACCAGATGGTTGTAGATGAGAAACCGATCCACGACGACGAGGGGGCCACCGACCTGCTGTTCGGGGCGCTGGCCGATCCGATCCGCCGCGACATCCTCCGCCGCGCCCACGAGGGCCGGCTCTCGGTCTCAGCCCTGGCCCGCGAACACCCGATCAGCGTGACGGCGATGCAGAAGCATGTCGCCGTGCTGGAGCGGGCCAACCTGGTGAGCAAGCACCGAGTGGGGCGCGAGTCGATCGTCCACACCGAGACCGACGCCCTCGTACGCGCCCACACCGCACTCGATCGTCTCGAGGCGGACTGGCGTGGCCGGATCGAGCGGATGGAGCAGATCCTCGAAACCGACAAAGGAGACAACTGATGCCCGTCACCAACGTAGACAAGGACATCGACGCCCTGACCTTGACGATCACGGCCGAGTTCGATGCCGATGCCGAGCGGCTCTGGGAGCTGTGGTCGGATCCTCGCCAGCTAGAGCGCTGGTGGAGCCCGCCATCCCATTCGTCGACCTTCGTCGAGCACGAGCTCACGGTCGGCGCTCGCACTACTTACTTCATGACCGGCCCGGACGGTGAGAAACACCACGGCTGGTGGCGGATCGAGGAGGTCGAGCCGCCCCACCGGCTGCACATGAAGGACGACGCCGTCGACGACGAGGGCAAGCCGGATGACGGAGGCCCGACGGCGATGACGGTGACGATCGCCGAGGCCGACGGCACCGCGACGATGTCGGTCCAAGCCCACTTCGCTGACCGCGAGTCGATGGAACAGATGATCGAGATGGGGATGGAGCAAGGCATGACCGAAACGCTCAACCAGGTCGACCCCCTCCTCGGCGCCGCGAGGGCGTGAGAAGGGGCCGGGCGAGAACGGCAGCCGAAACAGTCCCTTTGAAACGACGAAAACCCACATTTGCGGGGCTTTCACCCTATAGCGGGGGCAGGATTCAAACCTGCGACCTTCGGATTATGAGCTTGATCCGTTGGATCGGCTGGACTCGGTGAAGCTAGATTTCAAGCAGATTTCGCGAGATCGAACTACGTGGATATCGGCTGTAGCTGTAGGGCACCTTGCCCCATTTCTTGCCCCAGAACTGTCTAGCTAGTCGGATTTGAGGTTGCAACTATCGCGGCCTTGGCTTCCTCACTACCGCCTCGATCTCGGACGCAACCTCTTCGACCTCTGCGTGCTCCCAAAAACGGAGGACAGTCCAGCCAGCGTCGCGCAAACTGCGGTCGGTATCACGGTCGCGTTCTCGGTTGGTTCTGAGCTTCGCTTCCCAGAACGCCCTATTCGCTTTCGGCATGGTGCCGTGGGTGGGGCATCCATGCCAGAAGCAACCATCAATGAATACCGCAACACGCGCGCGGCGGAAGACGACATCAGCACGCCTCCGGCTTCCGGGAATGACCGCCTGGTGGACCCGGAACCTTAGGCCCTTTCGGTGCAGCCTCGACCGCACGGCTCGCTCGGGGCTGGTGTCGCGCGCGCCATTGCTTCTCATCCGGGCGCTCGCCTCAGGCGAGCTAGCCGCGACGGTTCTTGCCATTCCCCGAGCTTACGCCGCTTGGAGCTCCGCCATTGCCTCCACGTGGGCGGCGACGGCCGTGCGGAACCCTGGAGCGAAGGTCTTGAGGCTTCCCTTATAGGTCCGCCCTAGGAATCCTGAGGCCGCACGGTGGCTGAGCGGCTGAAGGTCGTACCTGAGGAACTCCGATAGGGGACGGTACAACAGCGCCTTGGGCCAAGTGGTAACCCCCTCCGCCAGGTAGGCGCCGGACGAGTCGCCCCAGGCTGCGGTCGGCCATGGATCCCCCGCCTCCAGGCGGATGGACTCCCCACTCCATGATCCGTTCTCAGCGAGCAGTCTCTCGCCCACCCACTGGGCAACGGGAACGCTCACTGCGTTTCCAACGAGGCGCCACCGGGGAGTCTTTCGCCGCTCGGCGTCGTCGACCGCGGGGAGGGTCCAGTTCGCTGGAAGGCCCTGGAGCCGCTCAGCATCCCTGATGTCCGGCGTGCCGATCGTGTCGGTCCCGGAGTTCCACACTCCGGGGGGTGAGGGAATTCCGACCGTCGAGCCGCCCTTCAGCGTCGGGACTGCCTCGACCGCCCAGCCGAGGCCGCGCAGGCCCTCCGTCCAGTAGAACCCGCACCAGGCACCCTCCTCGAAGAGGACCTCCTTGGGCGCGACGCTCCGATCGAAGAGGGCGGCGCTGGGGTCGGAGGACTTCGACGCGAGAAGAATCACACGCCGACGGCGGTGCGGGAGACCGAACGCGCGGGTGTCCACCACTCGATAAGCCCAGTGCCAGCCCCGCAAGGCCAGCTGTTCGACCAGGTACCTCATGGCCTTGCCCTTTTCGAGGGAAAGCATGAAAGGCACATTCTCAAGAAATAGCCACTCGGGGCTCTCGCCAGCCCCATCGAGGAGGCGGAACACATGCTCCACCAAGCCTGACTGCGGGCCGGATATTCCGGCAGTCCTCCCGGCCTGGCTCAGATCTTGACACGGAAAGCCAGCACTCACGACCCGCACTGGTGGCAGATCCTCGAGCGTCCTGATGTCACTGTGTAGCGAGGCCTCCGGAAACCGCTCCTGGAGCACCGCAGCCGCAGCCCGGTCGTACTCGCAAAGGAGTGCCGTAGAGAAGCCTGCCCGCTCGAGTCCACGCTCGATGCCTCCGATTCCGGCGAAGAGGCCTACGGCGAGTGGGCGAGATTCGTTGTCCCGCGTGGGTCCGAGCACAGGGGCATCATGTCGATTTAGGCGGATGCCTAGGGGGAAACGACTATCGCCTGGGGGTAATGCTCGAGCAGGGTCGCGGCATCGGACTCATCGTCCTCGGCGACCATGCCAACGATCCGCCACCCCTCATCGCCCTGAGCTGCAACGGCTGCGAAGGCTCCTCGAACTGCTGCGATCTTGCGCAGCGCCTCGATCGTCTTTGCGAGGTTCTTGGCCCTGTCTGTGTGCATCGCCAATAGCACCGGTCCACCCTGAGCCGCATCGGACTGTTTGAATCTGACGGATACATTGCCGGGCTTGCTGATGGTCGCGACGTAGACGTCCTCGGACTCCCTTCCGAGCTCCTCAGCAAGCAGATCCCGGACGCCGTTCCACTTGGTCGTGCTCGGCGCCGACGTGTTCACTTTCCTCGCCCGGGCTGCGAAATGCTGTGCAAATTCGGTATCCAAGCCAGCCACTACAGCTCCTAACTCGCCGGGAGAATTCTCGGAAGGCGCTTGTTCTCAGCGGATCCTAGGTCGCGTCCGACCATCCCCTCAACCAGTTCCACCTGCCGCTTGTCTGTGTGGGGCTTCATGGGCAGCAACCAGACCCGTAGCCACCGATGTCGGCGGCTTCCATTTCGGTGATGCTCGCGCACCCTTCGGACGAGACCGCCGCGAATGCGAGGGCGGCACGCCGATCCGACGTACAGGACTTCGTCCGACTTAGTGCAAACGATGTAGACGCCGCAGGAAGCCTGCATATCGATGTCGAGCTCATCGATGAAAGACGGGCTCGGAAGGGGCCAAATGAGAAGGCCGCGCGCGTGCCGGCCGACGTCCTCATGCCGCGCGGGAGTCATCCGACTCATGATTCCTCCTCGTCGGACTCCACAGTTTCGACAGCGTCGCCTTCATCGTTGGCTGATTCGGAATGCAGGCCCCAGAGCATGCTGTAGAGCGCGAGCTGCGTACGGATGACCTCCAGCCGGTTGCGGAGCTCGTCCGCAACCGTGGACGAAATCCCCTTCTTGTCTACCAGCGGTTCTCCGTCCGGAGCGGTCAGTTCGCGGAGTTCGCCATGCCGCTGCTCAAGGAGCTCGACCGCCGCCTCAAGAGCGTTGCGCCGGTCCATGAGCTGCCGCTCTGGTGGGGGCGGCACGTAGTCATCGCTCCCGTCATCACCGCCGTTGCCTCCACCCGGTTCCGGTTCTTTACCGGGCGGAGGCACGATGCTGCCCCGGATGAGGTCATTGCTTGCTTCTAGAAACTTCCCATGCGCATCCTTGACACGCTTGCCTTCCGAATCGACGTGCCAAATGACATCACCTTCTCGTCCGTCGCTGACCGCACGGGCCAGCATCTGTAGGCCCCACGCGGAGTCCATGAGCGCCGAGAGGACCGACCTCGGCTGTCGACCGTCCCTGACTTTTTGAGAGGCGAAGAAGCGTGCCTCGCGCAGGACCCTACGAGCGGTCAGCCAGAATCCGCCAAGGGCACCAAGCTCTGCAGTCGCAGGCCCGCCTTTTCCAGACTTCCTCTCCTTGAGCGCCTCCTTCAGGAGCTCAGCAGGTGGCCTACTGCTCGGCTTGAGGTTCTTTTCCCAGATGGACGGGTGCTGGTAGACGTCTTCCAGGACCTCCCGTGACCCGGACATTTCTTTCGGAGACAACATGCTCCGGACACCTCGGAGTGCAAGCTCAGCACAAAGCTCGGCCTTCACCCCTTTGGTGAGGTTCTTCCGCTCCGTCCGCTGCACGATGCCGCGGCGAATGGCGGCGTGGACTCCACCCTGCTGCCTCGTCAGCAACGAGACGATGATGAGACCCCTCTCATCTGCGGTGCCTGGAAGCTTCTTCTTTCGAGCTTCGGAGGGGGACAACATGCCTTCGAAGTAGCGCGCTCGGGTGGGAGTGAGGATTTCCACCTGCTCGAGCTCCGCGACGACGCTGTCGGCTTTCGCGTCAGCGCGAGCAGTTTCCGGCCACGCTTTGGGCGGGAGATCCCCGTGGATCAGCGCGACGTAGTTGTGGACCGCCTTAGCAAAGTCGGCCGTCCCCGCGGGGTCAGGTTCAAAGCCGACTACGATCCGGGCCGGGAGAATCAGGGCGTTCGCCCTGCCGAGATCATCCTCAGGTATTTCAGTGAGAGGCCGTTCGAGCACGCCTCTCAGTTGACCGACGATGCCAGATAGCGCGCGAGGATCGCGCCGGAGCTTGCCGAGCACATCGGAGCCAGACAAGCCCAAGACGGCGAGCGCGTTCGCAGCTCGACTGCTTCCGTCAGCGGTCGAAGGGATGGCGACTGGGTGGTCGTCAGTGTCGCGGATGACGGTGCTGACGAGCGTGATGGGAAACATGACTCCCCTCTCCGCGATCGAGTCCTCAAGCGGGTTGTGCTGCACGAGGTAATCGATCGACGCCTCAACGGCGTGAATCAGGTGATCGCGGTTCTGGACGTCGATGTCGAGCATCGGGCGCCCGTCTGGGTCTCCTGCCGGTCGGCGGATCGGTGGATGGTCGGAGGTGGCCGCCTCGTCTGCTGGAAACACACGGGAGTCGGCCTCCCGGTAATTGACCACGTACGGCGAAACGGTAGGCGTCCAAACGTCCGTCTCGACGATCCAGAGAAGCGCTCCAGGAACGCGAACGGGCGCGGGTCGGTCGAGGCGCCTTCGAAAGTCTGCGGGGTCGACGGCCGCCCTCGCTAGGGAATCGGCAGCCGGTTTCGTGAAGCCTTTGCCCTGAAGCTTCTCGCTGAGGGTTGCAACCGCTTTGGCTTTCGCCACTGGCGGGATAGCCCGCACAGCAAGACGCGGGGCTTCGTTACTCTCATTGGGAACGCTGGTAGTCGCCACTATGGCCTCCAATCTCGATCGACTCTCCATTGACTCAGGGAGCACCGAGACTGCTCAGCGTCCCCTCCGAGATCCGGCCTTGAGCCGGCGTGTCGGTGTGGTGACGACGCTTGGAATGCCGAGTTCGGCTTGACGGGCCATGCCCGAAGTCACCTTCGTGTCACAAAGTTGTTTGACACGCTCGACAGTTTCTCCACGTCGACGACACAGAGTGTTGCACATTTCTGCACCGATAAAAACCGGTTTTGTGCGTCGAGATCGTGAGAGCAGCCCCCGAGAAGTCGCCACGAGAACGGCGCAACTCATCGGCAGGATCCAGGTGGTCCACCCCGGGGCCCACGAACCTCACCTTGCCCCAGCGCTTGCCCAACGGCCGAACTTGCACTCTCTTGTCTGCGCCCCAACAAGACGAAAGCCCCGCATTTGCGGGGCTTTCGTGAAATAGCGGGGGCAGGATTCGAACCTGCGACCTTCGGGTTATGAGCCCGACGAGCTACCTGGCTGCTCCACCCCGCGGCGTGAAGGGCATGCTAGCAACGTGAGGGCCGTTGTCTCATAGAGTGCCGCCGGCATGGATGCGGGCTCTCACAGGGTGGCGGTGATCGATATCGGCTCCAACTCGACTCGGCTGCTGGTTGCCGACGTCGCGGATGGGCGGGTGACGGAGGTCGAGCGGCAGAGTCGGGTGACCCGGCTGGGGCGCGGGGTCGATCTCTCGGGGCAGCTCTCGGCCGAGGCGATCGAGGCGGCCTGCGCGGCGATCGCCGACTACATGGCGATCTGCCGCGAGGTCGGAGTTGAGAACATCGACGCGATCGCGACCAGTGCCGTGCGCGACGCTTCCAACGGCAGCGCCTTTGCCGCCGAGTTGCGCGAGCGCTTCGCGCTCTCGGCCCGCGTGCTCGACGGTGAGGAAGAGGCGCGCCTCACCTACCTCGGCGCCACCTGCGAGAACTCGCCCAGCGTGCCGACGCTGGTCGTCGACATCGGCGGCGGCTCGACCGAGCTGATCGTCGGCACCGGCGAAGAGGTCGCCTTCCACACCTCGCTGCAGGCCGGCGTCGTCCGCCATAGCGAGCGCCACATCACCGGCGACCCGCCCAGCGCGCTCGAGCTCGAGGCCCTCGCCGCCGACGTCCGCGGTCTGATCGAGGGCGCGATCGCCAACCAGCCCGGCACCAGCGCCGAGGCCGGCATCGCCGTCGCCGGCACGCCAACCTCGCTGGCCTCGATCGAGATCGGCCTCGAGCCCTACGATCCGAAGCAAGTACATGGGCATACGCTGACGCTCGGCACGATCCAGCGCCTTCTCTCGCAATTGGCCTCTGCTCCACTGTCCAAACGGGCAGAGATCACCGGCCTGCACCCCGACCGCGCGCCTAACATCGTCGCCGGAGTGGTGATTTTGGTCGAGACGATGCGCGCATTCGGCCTCGACACCATCGAAGTCTCCGAGCACGACATCCTCTACGGCAGCGCGATATCGGCTGTTTCGGCTTTGGACTGCGGATAACCTCGCATTCTCAATGAGTAGTAATTCTGTGTTCCTAGGTGGACAGTCGTGTTTCGCCCACTCGGACATTTGGGTTAAACAAGCGGTCGAACCCCCAAAACTTGGTAGGCCTGAGGTCATCGATTACGAGTAGCGGGCAATCAGCTAGCTAGACGTATCGGACAGGCGAGCAGATAATCGCCACATCGGGAAAGAGGTGGGGCAACCCTCCCAGACCCGGTTATAGGACTCGGACGATTGCCGCATCATGGCGCCTCCCGCCGTCTGGGTCCACTAAATAAGAACTGGTCCCTGAAGACGTACCCCTGCCCGTCCTGAGGGACCAACTTGAAACGACCGCCAGCGATGGCGGTCGTTTCTTTTTGGGAAAAGGAGAGGTGCGGTAAGCCCGTGTCAGGCGAGGTTCGACTTGCGCGGGTAGACGACCTCGGGATCGGTGAGGACGTTGACCAGGGTCGGCTTGCCCGATTCGAAGGCGCGCTCGAGCGCCGGTCGCAACTCGGCCGGTTCCCGCACCAGGATCCCGTCGCAGCCAAGCGCTTCGACCATCTGCTCGTAGCGCGTTTCGGGCCGCAGCTCGGCCGCCACCGAGTAGCCGTAGAGGAACTTCATTGGGTGGTGCTCGAGCGCCCAGATGCCGTTGTTGCCCATCACGCCGACGATCGGCAGCCCGTGCCGGGCCATCGTGTCGAACTCCATCCCGGCGAAGCCGAAGGCGCCGTCGCCGAGCAGCAGGCAGACTTGGCGATCGGGATGGGCAAGCTTGGCGCCGATCGCCTGGCCCGGGCCGGCGCCGAGACAGCCGAAGGGACCGGGGTCCATCCAGCAACCCGGCTGGAAGGTATCGACGAAGCGGCCGGCGTAGGAGACGAAGTCGCCACCATCGCCGACGACGATCGCGTCGCGCTCGAGCACTTCGCCCAGCTCTCTGTAGAACCGCACCGGGTGCAGCGGCGAGCGGCCGTCGTCGAGCTCGCTTTGCTCGACGGCCCGCTTCTCCTCCTCGACCTTGCGCAGCTGCGCCAGCCAGGGGTCGCTGCGGCGCGTGGGCGAACCCAGCGCCTCACGGATCGCCGCCAGGCTGGCGGCGACGTCACCGACGAGGTCGACCTGCGCCGCGCGGTTGGCGCTCAGCTCGTTGGGCGCCGCGTCGAGCCGGACCAGCTTCGCCTCCTCGGCGATGCTGGCGCCGAAGCCGAGGCGGAAGTCGAGCGGCACGCCGATCACCAGCGCCACGTCGGCCCCACCGAGGCCGGCGCCGCGGGCGCGGCTGAAGGCAAGCTCATGGTCGGCCGGCAGGCAACCGCGCCCGAGGCCGTTGAGGAAGACGGGGATCCCAAGGGCCTCGGCCAGGGCACGAAGCTCGTCCTCCCCCCTCCCCCAGTACAAACCGGAGCCGGCCATGATTGCCGGCCGCTCAGCCGAGGCAAGCAGTGCGGCAGCCTCCTCGATCCCGTCCGCGGCACCGGCCTCAACCGGCGCGGCCGCCGGGATGCCCGCCTCGGCCTCGGTGAAGACAACGTCAAGCGGATAGTCGACGAAGGTCGGGCCGCCCGGCATCGCCAGGGCCAGGTCGAGCGCCGCCGCCGTGCGCGCCCCGATCTCGCCCGGCTCCTTCACCGTCTCTGCCGACTTGACCAGCGGCGAGACGACGGGCACGTGGTCGAACTCCTGCAGCGAGCCAGACCCCCAGCGCATCTCCGGGGCCCGCCCACCGAGCACGCAAACCGGTGAGCCATTGGCCTGCGCCCCGGCGATCGCGCTGATCCCGTTGGTCACGCCAGGGCCCGCCGTCAGCGCGGCGACGCCCACCCCGCGGGTCGCCTTGGCAAAGCCCTCGGCCGCGAAGGCCGCCGTCTGCTCGTGGCGGACATCGATGATCTCGATGCCCTCGGCCTTGCAGCCGTCATATATAGAGAACAGGTGTCCCCCAGAAAGCGTGAAGAGGTGCGTCACCCCGCGCGATTTCAGCGCTTTCGCGACGATCCTCCCGCCGTGTTCCATTGTTTGAGCCTATATGGGCTTCACGGCTACCATCGCCCTGCCCGGGTGGCGAAATTGGCAAAAGCGGCGCCCTTAAAAGGCGCTGCCCCACTGGGGGGCTTGCGGGTTCGAATCCCGCCCCGGGCATTTTGTTGAGTTTGGGTTTCTAAATCCGCACTAAAAAGTGCCGAGGGACCGCAACTAAGCCGCTGCTACGGTGTCCTTGAGCTAGAAGACAAACGCCTTCCCCGGCTCTAACGGAGGATTCGCTTGGAGGCTTCAGCTCTCACACACGCCAGTCGCCGCGGACTCCTCGCCCGCCGCTCGCCGCTGCTCAAACTTCAAGGGGACGAGCACCTGATCGCGATGGCCCGCGCCGGCAACCCGGGCGCCTTCGAGGCGATCGTCGACCGCTACCAGGGACGGCTGCTTGGCTTCTGTCGCCAGATGCTGGGCTCCACCGAGGACGCCGAAGACGTCCTGCAGGAGGTCTTCGTCAACGCCTACCGGGCGATGTTGGCCGACGAGCGCGAGATCAACCTGCGCCCGTGGCTCTACCGGATCGCCCGCAACCGCTGCCTCAACCACCTGCGCAAACCGACTGCCGACGCCCAGGAATCGATGGACATGGTTCCGGAAGTCGAGGCCGCCTCGACCGCCGAGAAGGTCCACAACCGTGAGGAGTTCCGTCAGCTGCTCACCGACGTCGGCAAGCTGCCCGAGACCCAGCGCTCGGCTCTGCTGCTGCGCGAGATGGACGCGATGTCCTACGAGGAGATCGCCCAGGCGATGGAGACCAGCGTGCCCTCGGTCAAGTCGCTGCTGGTGCGGGCGCGGATCTCGCTCGCCGAGGCCAGCCAGGCGCGCCAGCTGACCTGCGGCGAGGTGCGGCTCGATCTCGCCGAGGCCGCCGAGGGGCTGCGCAAGCTCTCCGGCCCGGTTCGCCGCCACGTTCGCGACTGCGAAGAGTGCAAGGACTTCCGCTCTCAGCTCCGCTCCAACGACAAGGTGCTCGCCGCCCTGGTGCCGGTCGGGCCCCTGGTGGCGCTGAAGGGTTTCATCGCTTCGAAGCTTGGCCTGGGAGGTGCTGGCTCCGGGGGCGCAGCGACCGCTACGGGCGCTGGCGCCACCGGTGCCGGCGCGGTCGGCGGCGTTGGCGCCGCGCTCGGCGGCGGCGGTGCCGCCGGTGGTATCGGCGGTCTCAGCGGCATCGGCGGGGCAGTCGGCGGGGCGATCGGCACCAAGGCCGTCGCTGGCGTGGTAACCGCCGCCGTCCTCACCGGCGGCATCGTCGAGGTCAAGCAGCAGACCGAACCGGCTCCGGTGAACCCGCCGGCACAGATCGCCCACATCTCTCAACAGGGCCCACCGCTCGCGGTCGCCCCGGCGCAGAGTGCCGTTGCGGCACCGGCCCCGCTCGTGACGACGGAGGTCGAACCGGCTCCGGTCCCGGTCGAACCAGCCCCGGTTGAAGCTGAAGTTCCCGAGGAAGTCGTCGCCGAACCGCCCGTGACGGAAGAAATCATCGGCTCCGGTGGCGTCGAAGCACCCGAAGCCACCGCAGACGAAGTGGAAGCTTCCGCCGGCATTCACGGCGCCACGCCCTCAACCAGCACCGCCGGCGCTCCCGCCGGGGCTGGAACGGGCACCGTGGTCGTCACCGTCGGCGGCAGCGGCTCGGTGCCGGCAACAGCAGCTCCCCCGACCGAAACCGCTCCGCCTCCACCCCCACCGGCCGAAAGCCCCGCCCCGGTCGAAGAATCGGCGCCCATCTCCTCGAGCGACGAAGCTCCCGCAGCTGAAGGCTGAGCCCCTTTCGTCCGAGCGGCGACTCGGCGCGGCCTACTGCAGGCCGATCACCTTGAGCCGGCGCATCAAGGAGGTGCCGGCAAACTTGCGCGTGTCGGCGAGCGAGTAGCCGAAGACCTCGTAGTCCTCGTCGTCCGGCGCCCAGGGCGGTGAGAGCACTCCGTCTGCAACCGGCAGCACCTCCTCCAGCGTGCGCTGGATCGCCTGCATGTAGCGCTCGTCCTCGCGCGCCTTCTCACGCAGGAAGACCGAGCCGAAGGCGACGTGGCGGTGCTCGTCGCGGGCGACGTTCTGGAAGCCCTCGACGAAGCCCGGCAGCGTCCCCTGGCTTTCGTTGTAGTCCATGATGAAGTGCTGGCCGGTGAGGGCGAGCATCCCCTCGATAACCATGTGGTAGATCGTCACCGCCTCGACCAGGGCCTCGGTGTCCTCCGGTTCGACCGCGAGCCGGTCGGTGCGCTGCTTCAGCATCTCGTCGAAGAGGCGGCCGAAGTTCTCGTTGAGGTGCTCGGAGGTCTGGGTCAGCATCTCCGAGAGCTGGTCGGACTCGAGCACGCCGACCTCGCGATAGAAGCGCTCGAAGAAGCGCACGTGGCGGGCCTCATCGGCGATCTGGGTGCAGAGGAAGATCCGCTGCTCCTCGCTCGGCGCCGCGCGCATGATCGGCCCCAGCTCCTCGGCTACCTTCTGCTCGCCGATGAAGAACGAGGAGAGCCCGTACATGCGCTGGAAGCGCTCTTCCTCATCGAAGCGCTCGTTCCAGTCCTCGCGGTCGCGGCTGAAGTCAAGCTCCTGGGTCTGCCACTGCTGGCGCTCCCAGAGCAGGTAGAGCTCCTCGTAGGTGAGGAGCTTGATGTCGGCGGTGCGGTCGGCCGCCTCGTTCAGCGCCGGATCGGCGGTCGCCTGGAAGTCGGCGCGCCCGGTCCGCGTCTCGGTTCCGGATGCCTCAGTGGTTCCCATCACTGCTCTCCTCGGCTCGGCTGCGCGGTCCGATCGAGACTAGCAACGGACTGGCTGATCAGCCAGTCTTTCCGGACCGCTTCAGCCAGTCGTATGCGATTGGCCCGGCTCGAGCACGACCACGGACGAGGAAGTCTTGGCCTCGACGTCGGACTTGAAGGCCTGCGGGTCGGTCTCGATCGCCGGAAAGGTGTCGTAGTGCATCGGGATCACGGTGCCGGCGCCGATCAGCTCGGCGGCAAGCACGGCGTCGTGGCGGTCCATCGTGTAGTGGCCGCCGATCGGCAGCAGGGCGATGTCGACCGGGCTGCGCTGGGCGACCAGCTTCATGTCGCTGAAGAGGCAGGTGTCGCCGGCGTGGTAGACCGTCGTGCCGCCGAGCTCGATCACCAAGCCCGCCGCAGGGCCGATCGCGATGCCGTACTCGGCACTGAAGGGCGACTCTTCGGAGCCCGGAATCGTGTTGGTGTGCCAGGCGGGAACGAGCCGCACATAGCCCCAGTCGAAGGAGACAGTGCCGCCGAAGTTGGGGTCGGCGACGTCCTCGATGCCCTGGCCTTCCAGCCACTTGGCAAGCTCGACGATCGCCACGCACTTGGCGCCCGTGCGCTTGGCGACGGGTACGGCGTCGGCGACGTGGTCGGCGTGGCCGTGGGAGAGAAAGACGTGGGTGGGATCGACTTCCTCGCCGGTGGTGACGGCAACCGGGTTATTGGGCTTGAGGAAGGGATCGATCAGGATCCTGGTCTCGCCCTCGCTCAGTTCGAAGCACGACTGCCCGTGGAATTTGATCTCCATGTCAACTCTCTCCTTCTCGGTTCTCGGTTTCGTCCAGCTCCCCATGCAGTGCCCAGCCGACGGCAACTCCAACCATCATTCCCATCCGCGCCTCCTCGGCGAGCAACGAGCGCACCGCGACGATGCGCTCCTCCGGATCCGGCACCGTCGCCGCCTTCAGCGCCTCGGCCTCGTGGGACTCGCCGAACCAGCCGCCCTCGGCAAGGGCGGCGGCGAGGACCTTCTGCAGCTGTGGCGCGGCGCGGGCGACGATCTGCTCGGCCTCGGAGAAGCGCTCGGCGTCGGCCAACCGCTCGATCGCGGCGTCGAGTTGCTCGTCCGTAGGCACGGCGAAGAGCCTAGCCGTCCGGGCTGAGCGACTAGTGAGAGTCCCGCAAGGTGGCAGCCGCGAGGCCGGCGAGACCTCCGACCGCACCGCCGATCAGGCCGGCGAACGGATCGGCGGTGGATTCGAAGATCGGCAACGCCAGCAGGACCGCCGCGGCGACTACGACGCCGATCACGTCGTAGTCGTCGTCGATCGCGTGGTGCGCCTCGGCCCGGCGGATCGCGAACCAGGCGGCGACCGCGCCGAGCGCCATGCCGTTGCCGCCGGCGATCACCTCGACATCACCCTGCGCGTGAGCGATGCCGCTGGCGACGAGCATCCCCAGCGCGCCGCAGGCGACCAGCAGCAGGGCCGTCGCCGGCGTGCCGAGGCGCCGCTCGAGGCCGGTGCCGAAGATCGCCAGGCCAATCGCGACGACGAAGAGGTAGCCGACGTCGAGATACGCGAAGGGCGCGGTGAAGAAGCGCCACCACTGGTCCTGCAGCGGCACGATCAGGCCGCCGAAGCTGCCGAGCGGATTGCCGGTCACCTTCTGTACGAGCAGCAGGATCGCCGAGACGAGGATCACGGCGATCGTCGCGTAGGGACGAAACGGGCCGGCCTCGTCGCGCTGAAGACGGCGCACGATCCGCAGCCGTTTGCGCCGCCGCGGCTGTGCCTCCAGGCCGTCGCCACGCCGTTCCAGCTTGGGGGCCCGCTTGCGCAGTCGGGTGCCGCAGTACGGACACTCGGTTACGTAGGGACTGACCTCCGAGCCGCAGTTCTTGCAAATGACGCTGAGCTCAGTCTCGCTCATGGTCAACCGAGGATAACCGCCCATCGCTAAGCACTCGCGAGGAGGTGCCGATGACATACTCCCCAGACACTCGTCTTCAAGGATCCTAGGAGGAAAACAGCGTGGAGTTGAAGAGCCTGACCGAGCAGAAATCACTGCTGGCAACCTTGGCCCCCGGCAAACGAGCCCGCCTGCGGCGCCTGCTCTTCGAGTTCGGCCCGGGCAACGGCACCCTGATGCTGCTGCCGATCGATCAGGGCATCGAGCACGGCCCGCGTGACTTCTTCCCCAACCCGGCCTCCAAGGACCCCGACTACCAGTTCCGCCTCGCCGCCGAGGCGGGCTACTCGGCCCTCGCCTGCCAGATCGGCATGGCGACCAAGTACTACCCCGACTACGCCGGCCAGGTGCCGCTGATACTCAAGGTCAACGGCAAGACCGACATCCCCTCCTCGGCCCACGCCTTCTCCTCCTGCAACGCCAGCGTCGAGGACGCGGTGCGGCTCGGCGCCGACGCGGTCGGCTACACGCTCTACGTCGGCTCGTCGCGCCAAGACGAGGATCTCGCCCAGCTGCGCCAGGTGCGCCAGGACTGCGACCGCTTCGGCATGCCGCTGATCGTCTGGTCCTACCCGCGCGGTGAAGCGGTCGACGCCAAGGGCAGCGCCAACTCCTTCTACGCGATCGATTACGCGGCTCGCATGGCGATGGAGATGGGCGCCGACGTGGTCAAGCTCAACATGCCGAAGATCAACGCGGACAAGGACAAGGACGCCCCCGCCCCCTACAACGAGATGCAGGTCGACGAGGCCGAGGCGATCCGCCAGTGCGTCGAGTCCGCCGGCCGCTCGCTGGTCGTGCTCTCCGGCGGCTCCAAGGTCGACGACGAGACGGTGCTGGGCCACACCCGCGAGATCATGGAGGCGGGCGGCTCGGGCGTGATCTTCGGCCGCAACGTCTGGCAGCGCGAGTGGAACGACGCGCTGGAGATCATCGCTCAGATCAAAGAGACGCTGCTCGGGTCTGTTCGCCGTACCCCGTAGGGCTGCGTAACGCGTTTCCCGGGCAATCCACGGAAAACGCGTTACGGAGAAGTCGCCCCTCCGGGGGCTTAGTCAGCAGTGAACCGAAGCCGTTGGGGACGTGGCCAGATCGGCAGCATCGTGCTGTTGCTGGTCGCCGCCCTGCTGATCCTGCGCCCGTGGGAAACAAATGAGGCTCACAGCGATGGTCCGCCGTCGACCCGCGCCTTCGTGGTGCGCGCCGTTGACGGCGACACGATTGAAGTGCGGATCGGCGGGCGGCTCGAGGACGTTCGCTACATCGGCGTCGACACCCCGGAGACGGTCAAGCCCGACACGCCGGTGCAGTGCTTCGGACCGCGCGCCTCGAGCTTCAACCACCATCTGGTCGAAGGCCGCTGGGTGCGGCTCGTCTTCGGCGTCGAGCGCCGCGACGTCTACGACAGGCTGCTCGCCTACGTCCATCTAGGGCGCCGTTTCGTTAACGCGAGCCTGGTCCGGCGCGGCCTCGCCCGCTCGCTGACGATCCCGCCCAATGACCGCTTCGCGCCGCTCTTTCGGCGCCTAGAGCTGCGCGCCGCACGTGCGGGACGGGGCCTCTGGGGGAAATGTTGACTTGAGCCGTCGTGCGATCGCATAATTTGCCTTCCCCTGCAAGCGCTCGTGCGCCTTTGCTACGGTGCCCCGCGGCGGCCCCCGGGCCACCCTTTCTATGCGAATGCGCCAAAGCATCAACCAGTTCGAGACGGCCTTCGAACAGGAGACCTCCCTCGAGCGCCGCCGGCGCGAGCAGCTGCGCCGTCGCGCGGCCAACCGCTCGCGGGCGCGCCGGATCACCCGCAGCGAGCAGGCCAGCAAGGTCCGTTTCAGCGTCCTCGCGGTCTGCCTCACCGTCACCGTCGTCGTCGTCGTCGTCTCGATGTTCGAGGCGCTCGGCTTCCTAATGGCATAGCGGCCGTGCCTACGACCGCCCCGGTTGAATAGACTCGCGCGCCGATGGCAAGACGCTCTCTGAAGCCACAGCTGAATCAGATCCGCGCCTGGGTGCGGCAGGGTCGCACCGACGCCTGGATCGCCCACCAGCTCGAAGTCAGCACCTCCGAGCTGCGCGAGTTCCGCAAACAGCACGGCTTCACGCCCGACGAGGAGGACGCGAGCTCCGGCGAAGTCGATCTCCGCGATGAGATCGAGGCCGAGATAGAGGCCGCCACTGCCGAGGAGGCGGAGGCCGAGGAGGACGAGGAACCCGACTCCGATGAGGAGGACGAGGACAAGAAGCCGTCTTCAGGCGACGGCGAGCGGCCCAAACGGCGTCGACGCCGGGGACGCCGCGGCGGCCGCGGGCGGCGCAAAGACCTCGAGGCAAGCTTCGACCACGGCGAGACCGACGGCTACGGCCTCTGGCTCGACCCCTCGGTCAAGGACAACCCCGTGTACGCCGAGCATTGGGCTGGCAAACGCGAGGTGACGGTCCGCATCGACGCGGATCAGATCGTGATTCGTCGGGCTGGCTCTCCTGAGCCCGAGTCTGAGCCTGAGTCCGACGACTCAGACGACTGAGCCGGCTCCACCCCTCGCTCAGGCGCCTTCGGGCGTATTCGGAATTCGGCGAAGCGGGGCGTTGACCGAGCCGCAAGCTGCCGGACTGAGCTTGCCGTTGATTCTCCAGATGATGGTGGGGCCGTCACGGTGGATTGGGACGGCGGCTCGGTCGCCGCGGAGCCAGGTGGCCTCGGGGGAGAAGATCGGGTTGCCGGTGTGGATGAAGTTGAGGAAGGGGGTCGTGACCAGGTAGTCGAGGTCGGCGGCGTTGACGGCGGCGCGGAAGGCCTCGCAGGTGGGGATTGCGTTGTAAGCACCGTGGGGACCCTTTTCACCTAGGTAGATCACGCGGTTGGAGAGATCGGTGCCGTAGAAGCCGTAGCTGAGGAAGCCGGCGGTGGTGCCGGCTAGGCCGATGCGGGCGTGGCTCTTGTCGCGGGCCCACTGGTAGGCGCCTTCGAGGTGCAGACCGGGGACTTCGGAGGAGGCGTCGAAGCGGGACTCCAGGTAGTGGCGCTGCAGCGGGTAGCCGATCGCGAGCACGAGGAGGAGCAGGGCTACGAAACCGCCTATGACGAGGGACATGCGTCTCCGGCCGGCGGGTCCTGTCACCGCAGGGGAAGGCGTCGTGCCCCCGGCTGACCGGAAGTAGAGCCAGATCAGGGCGGCTGGGATGACCACGAGGATGAAGGCCAAGGGGATGCCGAAGGTCCGGGCTGGGTCGCGGAGGGCGGCGTCGGAGCGGTTGGTGACCACGAGGACTAGGAGCAAGGCCCCAAGGAGGGTCCACTGGCGCCAGCCGTCTAGGCGGCGGATGGCCAAGGGCAGCAGCACTACGCCGAGGAGGAGGGGCGGTATTACGTAGCGGATGTTGATCGCGAAGCCCACCGGGGCACCGTCGATACCGGCGGCGCTGAGCGGAGTGAAGACGTAGGCGATGAGGCCGAAGAGAGCTATGCCGCCGGCCCAGCGGATTACCTTGTCGCGGCCCCGCAGCAGAGCCAGGAGGCCGCCGGCGATCGCGGCGAGGATGACCAGCGGCCATAGAGAGCCGAAGGCCTGGTGCAGGCCTGGCTCGAAGTAGTGGCGCCAAATGCCGGTGTCAGTGGCGTAATGGACGATGTTGAAGTTGGGCCGGCCTTCCTGCAGGCGCTCTGGATGAGGCAGCGAGATCGGGCCGATGCTGGTCGCCTGCGGTAGTGGATTGCCGGCGACGACCAGATTGCGCAGGTACCAGTAGCCGCCGCCGAGCAATGCCGGGATGAACCACCAGCCAAAGGCCTTCAAACGGCGGCCGCTGGGGGCCAGGGCGATTACTGCGAGGGTCAGGGCGGCGGCCATGGCTACGGCGGTCGACTTCGTTCCTACGGCGAGCCCGGTGGCCAGTCCGGCGGCGGCTACTGGCCAGGCGAAGGCGTTCGGGCCGGCGGGTCCTGTCACCGCAGGGGACCCCCCACCCCTTCCGGTCGCTAAAGCGTCCTCAGGGGCGGGCCCCCCTACGGTGCCACCCCCCGGCAGGGGCGCCTCTTCCTGACGATGGCGGCTCCAGGCGTTGACGAGGATGGCGACAGCAGCGAGAAGGAGAGCCGCAGCCACGAGGTCGTTCTTGGCTGCCCCAGGCTCCCGCACGACGAGCGTGTGGCACTCGAGGACAATGGCGGCGGCTACGACGGTGAGGTGGCCGCGTCCGTAGGGGCGGCCGATGCACCACGCAGCTAGGAAGCTCAGGGCGAGGAAGGCGAAGTTGAGGAACAGGGACAGGGTGTCCCGGTGGGTCAGCAGGATTCCGGTCGCGTGCAGAAGCTCGGAGTTCTGCGGGTAGAACCAGTTGGTAAAGACCGTCTCGGTGTAGTGGAGCCCCGTAACGGAGTGGCTCTGGACCATGTCCGTGGCGTAGGGCATGTGGTACCAGAGGGAGTCGAAGTTGAAGATCCCTCGGTCCAGTGCGTCCTTGGTCGTAAGTCCCCAGTGCGCGAACACGAGGGCAATAACGCCGACGGTCACAAGCCACGGGAGCCAAAACGCTCCTTCCGCGGGTGGCGTAGGGGGAGGGGGGTCGAGGACAGCCCGTGGACTGCCCGCAGTGCCCCCCTCCCCCTGCGACAGGACCCGCGGTCGGGAGGTCTGGGATTCCCGCCCTGCCGTGACAGGACCCGCCGGCAGCAGCGCTTTCGCGGCTATCGCGATCAACAACGACGCTCCGACGAAGATCCACTCGTAGAAAAGGCCGAAGGTGCCGAGGAGCTCGCCGAGCCAGATCAGCAGGGAGATTGCAACGATCGACTCGACTAGGCGTGCTGGCGCGCCGTCCCACGTCGGCATCAGTCGCTGGCGCAGCCTGTAGGCCGTGAATCCGATCGACGTCCCGACGACCACCAGCGCTAGCGCGCTGATCACGTAGGAGCCGGCGCTAACCACAGGCGCCCCTAGCCCCGGTGCTCTTTATGCACGCCCAGGGTGCAAAAGGCGCACCGGAAGCGGCTGGCATGCGCCTGAGGGGCGCTAGAGGCCGCGTACGACCAGCGGAGTCTCTTCGGGGGCGGCCATGCCCTGGGCGCGCGCCTTGGCCTCGAGCGTGATCGGGTCGTCGGCGTGTTGGATGCGCCAATGCAGGCGGGTGTTTTCGTGCTGGGCTTCGTGCAGCTGGACCCGTGCCGCGGTCGTCGTCGTGTAGGTCTTGACGAAGTCGATCACCGGGTTGAGGTAGGAGTAGAGCACGGCGAAGAGGACCAGGGTCAGGGCGACGCGGCCGACGCGATCCCAGTGGATCCGGCTGGCGCCGCGGCGCGCCGCCGGTTTGCGCCGGGCGGCCGGTTTGCGTGCTGGGGAGCGGCGTTTGGCAGTCGCGGAGGAGCGTTTCCTCGCCTGTGCGCGTGCTGCCATGCCCGGTCCTACGCGGCCGGGCCCCGCTTTCCTTCACTAACTCGACCGTTGGTGGAACGCCTGCAAACCGGGAAACCGCGCTGCTGAGCCCAATTCCTCCTCGATTCGCAGCAATCGGTTGTACTTGGCGACGCGGTCTGAGCGCGAGGGAGCGCCGGTCTTGATCTGCCCGGCGCCGGTGGCTACGGCGAGATCGGCGATCGTCGTGTCCTCGGTCTCGCCGGAGCGGTGTGAGATCACCGCCGTGTAACCGGCCTCAGCGGCCATCCGGATCGCCTCCAGCGTCTCGCTGAGGGTGCCGATCTGGTTGACCTTGACCAGGATCGAGTTGCCGACGCCAAGCTCGATGCCACGCTTCAGCCGTTCGGGGTTGGTGACGAAGAGATCGTCGCCGACCAGCTGAACCCTCTCCCCCAGCTTCTCGGTCAGCAGCTTCCAGCCGTCCCAATCCTCCTCATCCATGCCGTCCTCGATCGAGAGGATCGGGTAGCGCGAGCAGGCGTCCTCCCAGTAGGAGGCCATCTCCCCAGGCGAGAGCGAGCGACCCTCGTGCTCGAGCACGTAGGCGCCACCCTCGAAGACCTCGCTGGTCGCCGGGTCGAGGGCGATGAAGACGTCCTTGCCGGGCTCATAGCCCGCCGCCTCAACCCCCGCCAGCACGGCCTGCAGCGCCGCCTCGTTGGACTCCAGGTTGGGTGCGAAGCCGCCCTCGTCGCCGACCGCGGTCGCGTGACCGGCGGCGGCAAGGCTCTTCTTCAGTGCGTGGAAGACCTCGGTGCCAACCCGCAGGCACTCAGAAAAACTGGCCGCTCCGGCCGGCACCACCATGAACTCTTGGAAGTCAACCGAGTTGTCGGCGTGGGCGCCGCCGTTGAGCACGTTCATCATCGGTACCGGCAGCAGGTTCGGCTCCTCGCCGTCGTAGAGCTTCGCCAGGTAGCGGAAGAGCGGTTCGCCGGCCAACATCGCCGCGGCCTTCGCGGCGGCCAGGGAGACGCCGAGGATCGCGTTGGCGCCGAGGCGGCCCTTGTTCGGGGTGCCGTCGAGCTCGATCATCTTGGCGTCGAGCCCGGCTTGGTCGTCAGCGTCGAAGCCCTGCAGGGCCGCGACGATCTCGCCGTTGACATTGGCCACTGCCGTCGAGACGCCCTTGCCGGCCCAGGCATCGCCGCCGTCGCGCAACTCCACCGCCTCGAACTCGCCGGTCGAGGCGCCCGAGGGCACCGCGGCGAGACCGCGCGCGCCGGACTCGAGCATGACTTCAACCTCGACGGTCGGGTTGCCCCTCGAGTCGAGGATCTGGCGGGCGTGGATCGATGCAATGCCGCTCACGGAGCGCGCATCCTATTCAGTCAGGCGGCAGAGGCGCCCGCGGGAAGCTCTCGGGCGAGCGCTTATTCGCCGGTGGCGCCGGGGGGAGCGCCGGGCACGACGCCGCCCGGAATTTCGCCTTCCGGCGCGACAGCTTCTTCGAGCCCCGCGGGCCGCGGCCGCTGGGCGAGTTTCTGCCCTTCGCGGTTGATCGGGCTGATCGTTCCCGGCTGGGCCGGTTTGATCGAGGCGATCGGCGCGGGACAGGCTTCCGGCGCTTTTTTCGGGTTCGCTTCGAAGCAAGCTTCGGGCGCTTCGGTCGGACGACCGCTGCCCTTGTAGTTGGCGCAGCGAGCGATCAGGTAGCCGGAGGCACAGAACGTGCGCGACTGCCACCTTGCTCCGTAGTTGCGGACAAAGGCAGCGAAGGTCTGCTGCTTGGCCTGTTCGGCAAGCTGGGCGCTGATCTGCGACTTGGCTTCGTCGAGCGACTGGACTTTTTCCGGGGTGATCTTCATCACCTCGAAGATCGTGTAGGTCTTGCCTTCCTTCAGCGGCCCTTCCAGTTCCCCCTGGTCGGCGGCGAAGACTTCACCTTCAAGCGGTTCCTGCAGGGTGCCCGCGCCTTCGGTCACAGCGGACTGCAGCCCGCCAGTGCTTTTGGTCGTGTCGGTCGAGTATTTCTTCGCGACCGCTTCCCAGCTTTTGATCGAGTCGTCTTTTTCGAGCGCGACCTTCGCTTCTTCGACCTTGGCCTTGTCGGAGTTCTTGATCACGCGGATGTCGCGTGATTCCGGCGTCGTGTACTGGCTCGACTTGGCGGCTTCGTAGTAGTCCTTGATTTCGCTACTGCTGGGGATCGGCGCTTCTTCGGTGACCTGGTTCTGGATCCCTTCGCTGAGCATCTGGATCGTCACGCGCGTAGTGACGTCCGCCTCCGTGTAGTGCGCTTCTTTGAGGAATTCTTTGTACTGCTGTTCCGTTTTGAAGGCTTTTTCCTTCAGTTTTTTGAGTTCTTCGGAGACTTCTTTCGGCGTCACCGAGACGCCCATTTCTTCGGCCTGGCCGCGGATCCAGATCGAGTCGAGCACGTTACCGAGCGCTTTTTCCTGCTCCGCTGCGTATTTTTCGTCGCCCGGTTTGGGGACCGGGGTGACTTTGTCTTCGGCGGCCGCCTGAACCAGAGCGTGCTTGAACTGCGCTTCGGTGACCGGGCTGAGGCCGTCCGGAGCGTCTTCGACAACGGCGACGTCGCCAGAGGGAACGCTGGGGTTGCCGATTCCCTGGGCGATCGCGAAGATCACGAAGAGCAGGATGAGGAGCGCGGCGAAGCCAAGCAGCGCAAGGCGCTGTAGCCCGGCCGACTTCCCTCCCTTAGCGCTGAAGCGTGCCACCGATCGGGCAGCATAAATCAAATGCTCCGAGAAGGGCCCGCGCTCAGCCGCTCAGGCTTGCCTCGGCGGCCTCGGCCTGACCCTGCTTCGCCGCCCGAATCGCCTCGGCCAGCGCCAGGACCGCCGACAGTCGCGCCTCCGGCTCGTCGGGCACCCGCATCGCCGCGGTCTGCTCGCGCCACTCATAGAGCGCCCCCTCGAGCTTCTCCCGGAAGGCTCCGGCCGCCTCGGAGTCGAGCTCGACTCCGGTGACGCTGAGCCGGCCGCCGCGGAACTCGACGCTGCGCGCGCCGGCCAGGCCGAGCTCGATCCGGGCTCGCTGCAGCGCGAGCAGGTTCTCCGCCTGCGGGGGCGGCTCCCCGAAGCGATCGCTGATCTCGTCGCGGATCGCCCGCAGCTCGCCGGGCTCGCGGGCGGCGGCGATGCGGCGGTGAACGTCGATCTTGGCCGCCTCGAAGGGGATGAACGAGGCGGGCAGGTAAGCGTCGACGGGAACGTCGAGACGCACCGGTTCGGGCGCCTCCTCCCCGCCCGCGGCCTCCTGCGCGGCGCCGACCGCCTCGTCGATCATCTGGCAGTAGAGCTCGAAGCCGACGGCGGCGACGTGACCCGACTGCTCCTCGCCAAGCAGGTCGCCGGCGCCACGGATGTCGAGATCGCGCATCGCGATCTTGAAGCCCGAGCCGAGCTCGGTGTGGTCGGCGAGAGTCGAGAGCCGTGCCGCCGCGTCCTCGGTCAGCGCCTCAGCCGAGGGATAGAGCATGTAAGCGAAGGCGCGCTCGCTAGAGCGGCCGACCCGACCGCGGATCTGGTAGGCCTGAGAGAGGCCGAGCTGGTCGGCGCGCTCGACGATCAGCGTGTTGGCATTGGCGATGTCGAGACCGGACTCGATGATCGTCGTCGTCACCAGGACGTCGGCGTCGCCGCGCAGGAAGCCGAGCATCGTGTCCTCGAGCTGTTTCTCGTCCATCTGCCCGTGCGCTTCGAGGAAGCGGGCGCCCGGCACCAGCCCGCGCAACCGCTCAGTCGTCTCGGGTAGCGAGTCGATCCGGTTGTGCAGGAAGAAGGCCTGGCCGCTGCGCTCGAGCTCGCGGTTGATCGCCTTCGCCACCAAGTCCTCGTCGTAGGGACCGACGTAGGTGCGGACCGGGCGGCGGCCCTCAGGCGGGGTCTCGATCGTCGAGATGTCGCGCAGGCCGGCCAGGCTCATCTGCAGGGTGCGCGGGATCGGCGTCGCCGAGAGGGCCAGCACGTCGACCTTGAGCTTGAGCTGGCGCAGCAGTTCCTTCTGCTTGACCCCGAAGCGCTGCTCCTCGTCGACGATGACGAGACCGAGGTCCTTGGCGCGGACGTCGCGCGAGAGCAGCCGGTGGGTACCGATCAGGATGTCGACCTTGCCCGCCTCGAAGCCGGCCAGCACCGCTTTCACCTCGGCCGGCTTGCGCAGGCGTGAGATCCCCTCGACGACGAAGGGCAGGTCGGCGAGGCGCTCGCGGAAGGTGCCGAAGTGCTGCTGGGCGAGGATCGTCGTCGGCACCAGCATCATCACCTGCTTGCCGTCGGCGGCCGCCTTGACCGCGGCGCGCAGGGCGACCTCGGTCTTGCCGAAGCCGACGTCACCGCAGACCAGGCGGTCCATCGGCTGGTCTGCCTCCATGTCGCCCTTGACCGACTCGATCGCTTCCACCTGGTCGGCGGTCTCGCGGTAGGGGAAGGCGGCCTCCATCGTCATCTGCCACTCGCCGTCGGGCTCGAAGGCGTGGCCCTTGCGGGTCCGCCGCTCGGCGTAGAGGTTGAGCAGCTCGCCGGCCAGGGCGCCGGCCGCTTTGCGCGCCCGCGCCTTCATGTTCTGCCAGCGTTTGCCGCCTAGGGCTGAGAGGCTCGGTTCGCCGCCGGCGCCGACGTAGCGGCTCAGCTTGGCGAGCTGGTCGACGGGGACGAAGACGCGGTCCTCGCCCTTGTATTCGAGGTAGAGGTAGTCGCGGGTGACGCCGCCGACCTCGCGCGTCTCGAAGCCGGCGAAGCGAGCGACGCCATGATCCTCGTGGACGACGTAGTCGCCGACCCGCAGTTCGCTGAAGGCGAGGCGGCCACGGGCGGCGCCGGGCACGCGGGCTTCGGCCTGGCGGCGACGATGGACGAGGCGGCGGAAGGGATAGACGGCGAGCCGCAGCTCCGGGCTGATGAAGCCCTCGCGCAGGCGTGCCTCGGCGAAGGTGAGGGCGGGCTTGGGCGAGAGGCGGCCGCCTTCGAGCAGGGCCGCGTCGAGGCGGTCGAGCCCGTAACGGGCGCGCTCGGCCTCGCCGCGGTCGTCGAAGGCGACGACGGTTCGATAGCCCGAGCGGACCTGCTTTTCCAGCTCCGCCTCAGCCTCTTTGACGCTGCGCGCCGGCGACTCGGCGCGGGCGGCGCGGAAGGCGCTCTCGTCCTCGTCGCTGGCCGTGCGGAAGGCGAGCGAGGCGCGGGCTGAGAGCGGCTCGGCGACGTCGACGTAGAGGTGGCGGGCATCGTCGGCGTGCATCGCCGTCGTCGCGTCGTCCCAGTGATCGCGCAGGGCGGGCTCGATCTCCTCGACGGCGGCGAGGATCACGGCGGCCTGCTCGGGGACCAGGTCCAGCGGCGGCCCGAAGTGCTCTAGCGGCAGCGCCTCGGCAAGGCTCGGCGCCTCGCGGCCCTCCTCCTCGGCCTCCATCGCCGCCAGCGCGGCGATTTCGCGGTGCTCGGCGTCGAGCTCGGCCGCCGGCGCCAGCTCAACCTGCTCGGCGTCGCCGAGCGAACGCTGGGTGAAAGTCGAGAACCAGCGCATCGACTCGACCTCGTCGCCGAAGAGCTCGATCCGTACAGCGCGCTCCTCGGTCGCACCGTAGACATCGAGGATGCCGCCGCGCACGGCGAACTGGCCGCGCTCCTCGACCTGCTCAACCCGTTCGTAGCCGGCCCCGTCGAGGTCGCGGGCGACCTGCGTGAGGTCGATTTCCTCCCCGGCCCCGATCGCGAAGCCAGCCGGGCGCAAACCCGCGTCGGGAACAGCCTCGGCCAGGGCGGTGGCGCTGGCGACGACGACGGCGTCCTGCTCGCGGCCGAGCGCGTCGAGCGCGTCGATCCGCAGCCCGACCAGGTGCGGGGGCGGCGTCACGTGCGAGGCGAAACCGGTGCCGCGCGAGGGATAGAGGCGGACGCGGCGAGGGGCCAGATAGGCGCGCAGGTCGGCGGCGAGGTCGCGGGCGGAGCGGTCGTCGGGGCTGACCAGCAGCGCCGGGCGACCGGCGAGGCCGCGCTCGTCCTCGAGGATCGCGGCGAGCAGCAACGGCCGCAGCATCGAGGAGGCCGGAACGTCGAGTGCCTCGCCGGCTGCAACGGCATCGCGCACGCGTCCAGTGAGCGCGTGGACGCGCTCGTTCTCGGCGGCGATCTCGATCAGCGGGCGGAGAGACATCGAGGGGCTCAGGCTACGCTGCTGGAATGCTGAGGAGACTTTTCGCAGCGGGGTCCGCGCTCGGCCTGCTCGCCCACAACGCCTTCGAGACCCGCGCCGGCGTAGGCCTCGTCTTCGAGCCGTTCATCGGCCGCCGCGGCGCGGTCGCGATGTGGACTGCCTACTTCCCCTTGGTGTTCGCCGCCGCCGCGAGCGAGGGCGAGAACGCCCGCCGCCTCTCGGCCTTCAGCGCCGGGATCGGCGTCGCCGGCGTCGCCGTCCACTTCAAGGCCTGGCCCTGGTCGTTGCACAACGGCCTGCCGATGCTCGACGAAGCCGAGGGGCTGAGCGATGACCAGCTGCCCGCCTACAACGCCGTGCTCTGGTTCTGGCTGCTCAGCAGCGCCCTCAGCCTGCCTGCGGCGAACCGACCGGGAGCGCGACGCTTCGCGATCGCCGGGCTGCTCAACTTCCCGATCCTGCTCGCCTCGGCCAAGCACCACTTCAGCTGGGCCCGCGAGCAGGCGGAGCTGGAACCGGAGCGCTGGAGCCCGGCGCTGCGCGAATGAGCGCAGCGGCGCCTTGGCCGAGCGGTGCCCGCGGCGCACTCAACCTCACCTTCGACAATCTCGGTGAGGCAGCCGAGCTGGAGCTGGGGGCGCTGCCGGCCGACGCGCCGCTGGGTCACCACGAGACCGCGCTCGAGGTGCTGCCACGCCTGCTTGGGCAGCTGCAGGACAGGAAGCTCGCCGCGACCTTCTTCGTCGAGGGACTGAATGCGGAGATCTATCCCGACCTGCTGCGCGAGATCGACCGCCGCGGCCACGAGGTCGCCCTCCACGCCTGGCGCCACGAGCAGTGGGACCAGCTGAGTGCGGTCGAGCAGGCGGCGAACCTGGAGCGCGGCATCGCCGCATTCGGGCAACTCGGCCTCGAGATCGCCGGCCTGCGCCCGCCCGGTGGCCAGCTCGGCGAAGCTGGCACCGGCGTCCTGCGCGAGGGAGGCCTGCGCTACTGCTCTCCGACCGGCGCCGGGGCCGGTTTCGAGGACGGTCTCGCTCTGCTGCCCTTCGAGTGGCGTCACGTCGACGCCAGCTGCGTGCTGCCACCGCTCGGCTCGGCGCGCGAGCAGATCAGCGGATCGCCCGACCCGATCGAGCCGGCCCGCTTCGGCGCCTGGCTCGGAGCGGAGATCGGCAGGCTGGCGCAAGACGGCGGCTACATGGCGATCGTCCTGCACCCGTTCATGCTCGGCTGGCTCGGCGAAGAGCGACTGGCTGCGCTGCTCGACCGGGTCGCCGAGGCGGCGGCGGGAGACGAGGTCTGGGTCACAACCTGCGCCGAGGTCGCCGAGCACATCGCCGCCCACTCAGATCGCTTTGGGAACGGCGCGGTGCTCGACACCGCCAGCTGGACCTAGTATCCGGTCATGTCCGCGCTGGGAGACGCGGCGGCGGCCCTGCTGCCGCCCGAGGCAGGAGGGCCCGACCCCGAGCGGGTCGCGACCGTCGCCAGGCGGATGATCGCGCGCATGCCGCGGGCCTCGCAGGTCGGGCTCGGCGCGGCGCTGCTGGGACTGGAGGGGCTCTCGATCGCACGCTCCGGGCGTACCCTCGGCTCCGCCTCTCAAGAGCAACGTGAAGCGCTGCTGAAGCAGGTCGCCCGCCTCGGCGGCGCGCCGCTCCTCGACTCGGTCAAGTCGATCGTCCTGCTCGCCCACGGCGCCGACACCTTCGCAGCGGAGATTGCCGCGGTCGGCTCCCGCCACCAGCCGTCGCGGCCCGACCCGCAGCTGGCGATCACGCCGGCAGCTGAGTGGCCCCACAGCTCCAGTTGCGACGCGGTCGTGATCGGCTCCGGCGCCGGCGGCGCCTTCGCCGCCCGGGCGCTCGCCCGGGCCGGGCTCGACACCGTGATCGTCGAGGAGGGCGAGCGCTGGACCGTGGAGCGGATCCGCGATTCCCACCCGCTCGATCGTTTCGCCGGCATCTACCGCGACGGCGGCACGACGATGGCGCTGGGCAACCCGCCGATCGCGCTGCCGCTCGGGCGCGCCGTCGGCGGCACCACCGTGATCAACTCCGGCACCTGCTTCAGGCCCCCCGCCCCGGTCGCCACCTCCTGGCACAAGGAGCATGGCTTCGCGCTCGCCGATCTCGAGCTGCTCGGCCCGCGGATCGCCGACGTCGAAGCGACGATCGGCGTCGCCCCGGCGCCGATGGAAGTGCTGGGCCGCAACGGCGAACTCGCGCTCGAGGGTGCCGCGGCGCTCGACTGGCAGAGCGCCCCGCTGCGCCGCAACGCGCCCGGCTGCCGCGGTGCCTGCCAGTGCGCAATCGGCTGCCCCAACAACGCCAAGGGCGGCGTCCACCTCAACGCCCTGCCGCAGGCTTGCGAGGCAGGGGCACGGATCGTCACCGGCCTGCGGGTGCAGCAGGTGCTGAGCGAGGCCGGCCGCGCAAGCGGCGTTGTTGGCCACCGGCCCGACGGCAGTGAGGTGCGGATCTCGGCGCCACTGGTCATCGTCGCCGCCGGCGCGATCCCCACCCCGCCGCTACTGCGCCGCAGCGGCCTCGGCCGCCACCCCCGGCTTGGCCGCAACCTCTCGATCCACCCCGCTACAGGGATCACCGCCGGCTTCGAGCAAGAGGTGGTGCCCTGGAGCGGTGTCATGCAGAGCGTCGGCATCGAGGAGCTGCACGAGTCCGAGGGCGTCCTGATCGAGGCCACCGGCAGCCCACCCGGCATGGGCGCGATCTCGGCCCCCGGCTACGGCACCCACCTGCTCGGCCGCCTCGACCGCGCCGCCGACCGGGCGATGATCGGCGCGATGATCGCCGACGAGCCCTCCGGCCGCGTCTTCGGCTCCCGCGCCCCGATCGTCTCCTACCGCCTTGCCAAGGCCGACGAACGCCGCCTCGCGGTCGCGATCGAGGCGATGGCGCGGGTGATGCTGGCGGCGGGAGCGAGCGACGTCGAACTGGGCGGCGGCGCCCCGGCGGTGCGCTCGGAGACAGAGCTCGAGGCGGCGATGCAACGGCTAGACGTCCGTCGCCTCCGCCTCGCGGGCTTTCACCCGAGCGGCACCGCAGCGGCCGGCTCAGACCCCGCCCGCCATCCCGTCGATCCGGAAGGACGCTTGCGCGGTATCGAGGGCGTCTGGGTCGCCGACGGCTCGATCCTGCCCAGCTGCCCCGGGGTCAACCCCCAGGTCTCGATCATGGCAATGGCCGCCGGGGTCGGCGAGGCCGCGGCCCGTAGCTGAGCCCTACCCGAGAACCCTGAACTTTCTCCGTGCCGGCGTAGGGTCGTCGGCTGCGCTGCCATCCACCGTGCGCACGCTGAAGATGTGCCTGCCGGGCTTCAATTTCTCATACGCCTGTGGCGATTTGCAGGGCTCGAAGGGCTTGTGGTCGAGCTTGCATTCGAAACTCGATCCGGCCCGGTTGGATGAGAACCGAAACGTGACCGTGGTCGCGTGAGTGCGCGCCTTCGGACCCGTGAGGATTCTCGCCTGCATCGGCAGCAAGCCGGCAGGGCCACCGGGACCACTGCAGCCAACGAGGAGGCATCCCGTGGCGACATTGCTGTTGCCAACTTCGCCGACCGGATCGGCTATGACGATCGGATCCGGGACTGCGGCGATCGCCAGCTCGGAGGTACCCCCGGCAACACTCGTCTGCGTCGCCGCGACGACTGCTCCCTTCAGGATCGCTGCCGGGAACGTGGCTTTCCAGTCGCCACTGCCATCGGCCGTGGTTTCGGCCAGGAACGATTCGAGCTCGCCGCTCTCAGCAGTCGCCTTGCGGAAGATGCGGATCTTCGCGCCCGCCTCCGCTTCGCTGCCACTTGCACCCGTCTCGGTCACGACATCGAAGGACGGTGGTTGGATTTCCCCGTTAGCGCTGCCGCGCAGGTCGATGAAGCGAGTTTCGTTGAGGGCGCCGTTGTTGCGGGCAATTTCATTCTCACCGCCGTCCGTTTCCAATTCCTCGACGATCCGAATCGCGGGGCCTTCGGTCCCTGAAATCGTGTTTTCTTCGACTGGGAGATCGCCACCAATGACGTTTCCGGTTGCGCTCGCGACCGGGCCCCAGTTCAGAATGTAGATGCCCACCTCGCGTGAGTCGAAGATGCCGTTGCCGACTACGTCGTTGTCGCCATTCGAGACCTCGATCCCGTCCCAGCTGCCTTCGATCAGGTTGCCTTCGATCAGACCGCCTTCGGACGGCTCCGAAGAAGATCCGATGGCGATCCCGTCGCCACCGGATTGGATTACGTTGTCGATGATTTCGGCACCGCCCAACGGCGCATAGATTCCGACCCCGGTCTTGGTCATTCGCACCGTGTTTTCCAAGACCAAAGGGGGCTCGGACAAGCCCAGCGACGAGGCTAATATGCCCACTTCGTAGGCAGCCGAGAAGTCGGCGGGAGTGCCCGTGATATCCAGGCCGATTGAGTTGTTGCGGGCTTCGAAGCCGCTGCCACCTTCCTGGTAGATGCCAAAGGGGCAGTTCGTCACGTAATTGGTGTCGCCGCTGTGCGGCCCCCCGATCGTGACGTCGCTTGCCGCCCTGACGTCGATGGCGTAGTGCCCCGCGCCGACTCCCGCAGTGCCTTTGGAATTCATTCCAAGGTAGTTGCCGTGGATAGTGGTGGGCCCGCTGGCGGGACCCTGGTCGCCATCGCTCTCGCCGCTCAGATCAATACCGGCGAAAGTTGCCCCCGAGATCACATTGCAACCGCCGTCGCACGCCGCAGTGGCCAATGCCGTGCCTTTGATCGTGGCGCCGATCTCCGTGTCTTCCGCTTTGGAGCCGCTGCCCGCCGTGGAATCGGCGACCTCGATGTTCTCTCGATTTCGCTCAATGTAACCGGAGCCGTTTGGGGGAACGCCGAAGTAGTTGCCCTGCACCTGCGACGAGCTAGCCCCTTCGATCTCGAGGGCCGCCAGATCGCTGGCGACGATCACGTTACGGTCAGCGGCGTTGGTTCCGCCAATTATCGCGTTGTCCGAGCGAGGGCCGAGGAAGACCCCCTTGTCGTTCATGCCAGTGCCTCCGTCGAGTTTCACGCCGATCCAGTTGTCGCGAGCTTCAAAGTCCTCGGAGCCATTGATCACGTCGATCGCGGTCCCCCCGACGCCGGCTATCGAGAGTCCCTCGATTTCGACGTCGTCGTCTTCAACCGTGAAGGCTGAGCCGACGATCGGTCCGCTTACGCCGGCGCAGGGACCCATCGACCCCAACCCCGCTTTGCACTGCCCCTCGCTGTCGCCGTCGATGTGGACGGAATCTGTGAGCGGAGGCAGTCCGCTGCCGAGCACGATCGTGTCGGCCTGCTGGCCGTCGAAGGATGGCGCGAACACAACCGTGTCCCTAGTCCCGGTTGAGGCGTTCGACTCTTCGATCGCCGCCCGCAAGGTGCAAGAACCAACCGCCGTCTCACAGCCATCTGAGCCGACGGCTTCGTCGCTCTGGTCTCCCGTGCCGTCGACGGTGTAGATCAACGCAGAGGCGGAAGCTGGCACGGCAAGCAGACAGCCGACAGCGAGCAGAAGCAAAGCCAAAGCAAGGACCCTCAAGCGACCCCCTGACAGGACGGATAACTGACGAGTACCTAAACCCTATCCCCGAGGCTGCGATTGCGCAAAGTTCCGCTGGCCAAAAGGGCTAGCCGCTAAATGGCAGACCCGGGCCGGAGCGCTGCCACTCGACCTGCCCTTTTCCCTCGGCGTCGGAACGACCGACCACGTCGTCCCACTCGTGCAGCATCGTCTTCAGCCGGGCCACCGCCTCCGGCGGGTGTCCGGCGACCTCTCCGGCAAGCACCAGGGCCGCCTCCTCGGTGCTTGCGGCCGGGGCGACGCGGTTGACGAGGCCGAGGCGCAGAGCCTCATCGGCGCTAACCGTGCGCGAGCTGAAGAGCAGGTACTTGGCGGTGGCGAGGCCGCAGAGGGTGACCAGGCGCGCCGGGCCCACCGGCACGCCCAGCGCCGCCCCCGGGAAGCGCATGCGCAAGTTGGAGCCGCCGACCCGCATGTCGCAGGCGACCGCGATCTCGGCGCCGCCGCCGACGACGTCGCCGTGGCAGACCGCGATCGTCGGCTTGGGGAAGGCGACGATCTGGTCGTAGACGTCGGCGAAGAGCTGCATGCGGCGGACCTTGCCCTCCTCGTCGAGCTCCTCCTTGACGTCGGCGCCGGCCGAGAAGCCCATGTGGTCGTCGGAGCTGAAGACCAGCACTCGGACAGTCTCGTCGCCGCGCGCCACCGCCAGGTGCTCGAGGATCTCGAGCAGCATCTGGGTGTCGATCGCGTTGCGCGACTTCGGCCGCCGCAGGCGCAGCACCGCCACGCCCCGCTCGTCGACCTCGTAGCTCGTAACCGCGGTCTCGTCGCTCACCGGCGCCAATCTATTCATCCAGCTGCGCGATCAGGGTCTCGGTCTCATCAGCGGCCCGCTCGACCAGCGCCGCCACTTCGTCGCGGGGCTCGCGGAAGCGGCCCAGCACGTAAGAGGCGACGATCTCCGGGTCGGTCGAGTCAGGCCTGCCGACTCCAACCCGCACTCGCCAGAACTCGGGATCGCCGAAGCCGCGCTTGAGACTCTTAAGACCGTTATGACCGGCGAGGCCGCCACCGAGGCGGACGCGGACATCGCCGAAGGGAAGGTCGATCTCGTCGTGGAGGACGATCACGCGCTCGAGCGGCACCTTGAGCGAGCCACGCGCCGGGCCGGCCGCGTCGCCGGAGACGTTCATCTGGGTTTGCGGCAGCAGGATCGCCACCCGTGGCCCGCCGGGGCCGGCGCGTCCTTCGCTCAGCAGGCCACCGAACTTCGACTTCGCCTTGGGCAAGTCCCAGCGCTGCGAGAGCTCGGCCGCAACCTCGAAGCCGACGTTGTGCCGGGTCGCGGCGTAGCGCTCACCCGGGTTGCCCAGGCCGACGATCAAGACGCGATCGCCCTGCTGCTCGCCCTCGCCACGCTCGGGCCGGCGGCGGCGAAAGATCGACAGGGTTAATCCCCGCCGGAGTCGCCCGAGTCGCCCCCGTCGCCACCATCCTCGGCAGCGGCTGCCTCGCCCTCCTCGCCAACCAGCTCGGCCTCCTCCTCGACGGCGGGCTCGGGCTCTTCCTCAACGCGCGGCGGCGAGAGGGTGGCGATGGTCACCTCCTCGGGGTCGTCGGCGACGAGCGTGACGCCCTCGGGCACGACCAGCGCCGAGAGCTGCAGGGTGTCGTTGATCTCCATCGTCGAGACGTCGGCGACGATGCGATCGGGAATCTCGGTAGGCAGCGCTTCGACCGTGACTTCGCGGGTGACGTGCTCGAGCACGCCGCCGCCCTTGACGCCGGGCGCCGTATCGGTCCCCTCGAGCTCGATCACCACGTCGGCCTGGATCGCCTCGTCGAGACGGACCTCTTGCAGGTCGATGTGCTGAAGGCTGCCGCGCACCGGGTGGTGCTGCTGCTCCTTGACCACGACCGGGACGGCTTTGCCGCCCTCGATCTCGAGATTGAAGAGCGCGGCGCCTTCGCCGAGCACGTTGCGGATCTCGCGTTCGGGCGCCTGAAAGGCGCGCGACTCGGCGCCACCGCTGTAGACGACACCCGGCACCAGGCCCTCGCGTCGCAGGCGACGGGAGGTGCGGGAGCCGAAATCGCTGCGCGGGGCAGCCTTGAGAGTTTCGCGTCCTTTGGCCATGCGGACGGGAGAGGATAGAGAAAGAGGCGCGTTCGGAGCCTGTGACAACCTTCGGGCAGTGAGCGAGGGCTCGAAGATCCCCAAGGGACGGGTGCGCCGCTCGGCAAAGCTGGGCTCGATCGTCGGCGTCCAGGGGGCCCGTTACGCCGGCACGAAGGCGACAAACGTCGGCCGCTCCGAGGAAGCGAGCAAGGAGCGGCTCGAGCAGCGCCACCTCGAGACGGCGATGAAGATGGTCGGCGCGCTGGGCCAGATGAAGGGCGCGGCGATGAAGCTCGGCCAGTTCGCCTCCTTCATCGACACCGAGTTCATCCCCGACGAGTACCGCGAGATCTACCAGGAGCAACTGGCGAAGCTGCGCACCGACGCGCCGGCGATGCCGTGGGAGAAGGTCGAGAAGGTGCTCGAGGAAGAGTACGACGGCGAACCGCTCTCGGAGCTCTTCGCCGAGTTCGAGCACGAGGCCTTCGCCGCCGCCTCGATCGGCCAGGTCCACCGCGCCGAGCTGCTCGACGGCCGCACCGTGGCGGTGAAGATCCAGTACCCCGGGATCGCCGAGGCGCTCGACGCAGACCTGCGCAACGCCGGCACGATCGTCCGCCTCGCCCGCGCCCTCGCTCCAGGCCTCGACGCCAAGGAGATCGCCAAAGAGCTGCGCGAACGGGTGATGGAGGAGCTCGACTACGAGTACGAGGCGCAGAATCAGCGCACCTTCTCGCGCGCCTACCGCGACCATCCCTTCATCTACGTGCCGGAAGTGATCACCCGGCTCTCGCGCCGCCGCGTGCTGGTCACCGAGCTGGTCGAAGGGCTCGACTTCGAGCAGGTCAAGGCGCTGCCGCACGAGGAGCGCAGCCGCTTCGGCGAGATCGTTTTCCGCGGCAGCTTCGGCTCGATCTACCACCTGCAGCACTTCAACGCCGACCCCCATCCCGGCAACTACATCCTGCTCGCCGACGGCCGCGTCGCCTTCCTCGACTTCGGCATGACCAAGAAGCTCGACCACGAGCAGATCGTGCTCGAGCAGCGCGCCTTCGACGCCGCCTCGCGAGACGATCCCGAGGACTTCCGCAAGGCCCTGCACGACCTTGGTTTCGTCAAGAACCCCTCCAAGCTGGACGCCGAGCGCCTGCTCGAGCACATGCGCGCGGTCGGCGGCTGGTACGTCGAAGACCGCGAGATCGAGATCAACGCCAAACGGGTGATGAAGATCATCGAATCGACCAACGATCCGCGCTCAGAGTACTTCGACCTGATGCGGCGGGAGGCGATGCCGGCCGACGAGCTAATGGGACGGCGGATGGAAATCGGCGTCGTCGCCGTGCTCGGCCAGCTCAAGGCCAAGCGCAACTGGCACCGGATCATGCGCGAGTGGATCTACGCTGACGCGCCATCGACCCCGCTGGGCGAGCAGGAGTGGGAGTACTTCGAGGGAAGAGGCGTGATGCAGATGCCGATAGTTGAGCGGTCCTTGGAAGGAGAGCAGCGATGAGCCGGATCAAACGCGGTTGGCAGTTGACCAAGAAGAGTTGGGGGCTGCTGCGCGAAAACCCCGAGTTGCTGCGCTTTCCGCTCTACGGCGGGGCCGCCACGATCGTCGCCGCGATCATCGTGATCGGCCCCGGCGTCCTCCTGATCGAGGACGACCAGACGGTGTTCGGCGGCGCCCTGGCCGTGATCGGTTTCTACCTGCTCGCCGTTATCGGCACATACTTCAGCGTCGGCCTTGCCGCGGCCGCCGACATGATCTTCCGCGGTCAGCAAGCGACCGTCGCGGATGGGCTGGCCATATCGCGCAGCCGCTTCTCGCAGATCTGCGGCTGGGCGGCCGTCTCGACCACGATCGGCCTCGTCCTCAGCGCGCTCGAGAACCAGGGCGTCGTCGGCGAGATCGTCGGCCGCCTGCTTGCCATCGGCTGGTCGCTGATCACCTTCCTCGCCGTCCCTGTGATCGCCCTCGAGGGAACCGGCCCGCTGGAGACGCTGAAGCGCTCCTCCAGCCTCTTCAAGTCGCGCTGGGGCGCTCAGGTGACCGGCAACATCGCGATCGGCGGCGCCGTCTTCCTCTTCGGCATGTTGCCCTCCGCATTGCTGATCTTCGCCGGCTTCCTGATCTGGGCCTCAGCCAGCTTCGCCGGCGCCCTGCTGCTGGTGATCGGCGTGATCGGCCTGGCGATCTCGGTGCTGATCTCCAGCGCGCTCAGCAACATCTTCGGCGTCGCCCTCTACCGCTTCGCCCTCGACGGCAACGCCGTCGGCGGCTTCACCGCCGACGAGCTCAACTCAGCCGTGAAGACCAAAGGCGGCCGCAACGCGCCGCCCACTGCCACTCCCGGCACGATCTAGTCCAGCTGGGCGAAAAGGCGGGGGTCGTTGGAGACCAGGCCGTTGACGCCGGTGGCGACGAGCTTGTTCATCCGCTCCAGGTCATCGACGGTCCAGGCGATCAGCTCGACTCCGGCCAGCTTGGTGATGCGGGCGAGGCGAGCACTGACCAGCGGGTGGTAGACCCACATCGACTCGACCCCGAACTTGGGCAGCTTCTCGGCGGCGAGGCCGGGCAGGCGCTGGCGCATCGCCACCAGGGCCGCCAGCATCGGGCCCTTGGCCCAGCGCTTCGAGGTCCAGTCCTTGGTCACCTTGGGGTAGGTCCAGCCACGGCGCAGCTTCGGTTCGAGCTCGAGAATGCGGCCGAGCGAGTAGAGCTCCATTGTCGAGACCATCGCTCGGCCAATTAGGTCGCGCTCACGCAGCGCCCCGACGATCTCCTCCTCGCGACCCGGCAGCTTGATGTCGATATCGATCTCGACCTTGTCCAGGGGCGGCTCGAGAAAGGCGTCGAGCGCCTCGGTCAACTTCAGCGGCGTGCGGCCCTGGGCGTCGTGCCAGTCGTGGGCAACGACCAGCGGCGCCCGCTGCTCCATCGGCAGGTGCGCGTCGCGCAGCCAGAGCACGTCGAGCTCGATCGTGTCGACCCCTGCCTCAACGCCGGCGACGAAACTCTCAACTGTGTTGCCCGGCGCGATCAGGTCAGCGCCCTTGTGGCCGACCAGGCGCAGATCCTGCTTGTTCACGTTCTCCATTTTCTGATTTCCCATTCTCAATAAGGCGGTCGGCAAGGCGGGGCATGGATGGCTGGGCGTTCAGGGATAAGCGATACGTTCGCGACACGACCCCCGCGTAGCAACGCTACGTGGGGCGTCGGGGAGCGGGCGTAGCGCGCCGGCCCTGGGCGTCCAGACGCCATGCCCCGCCGCAGCCGCCCGCCTAAAAAAGCTGGTTCTCACCGGCGAAGATCTCGGAGACCGAGTCGTCGGTGAAGATGCGGCGGATCGAGTCGGCAAAGGTGCCGGCGGTGGAGAGCACGGTGATGTTGTCCGGGGCGCCGGGGCGCAGTGGAATCGTGTCGCTGACGACGATCTGCTCGATGTTGGAGTTCTCGTAGGCGAGCCGCTCGTAGGCCGGGCCGGAGAAGACACCGTGAGTGGCGCATGCGATCACCCGGGCCGCACCCTCGTCGAGCACGGTCTGGGCGGCGGCGCAGAGCGTGCCGGCGGTGTCGATCATGTCGTCGACCAGGACCGCGGTCTTGCCTTTGACGTCGCCGACCACGTAGCCGATCTCGGCCACCTGCTGGGCCGGGCGCTCCTTCTCCATCACCGCCCAGTGGGTGCCGATGCGGCGGGCGAAGTTGCGCGCCGTCTTCACCCGGCCGGCGTCGGGCGAGACGATCACCAGGTCCTCGGCGGGGTGCTGGTCGGCGAACCACTGGGTCAGCATCGGCATCGCCGTCATGTGGTCGACCGGAACGTGGAAGAAGCCCTGGACCTGGCCGGCGTGGAGATCCATGGTGAGGACGCGATCGACGCCGACGCCCTCCAGGCACTTGGCGACGATGCGGGCTGAGATTGGCTCGCGCGGGGCTGACTTCTTGTCCTGGCGGGCGTAGCCGTACCAGGGCATCACGGCGATGATCCGGTGAGCGGAGGCCCCCTGGGCCGCGTCGATCATCGTCAGCAGCTCGATCAGCGAGTCGTTCGGGGTCATTTCCGAGTGCTCGTTGGCGCTGGTCGACTGGACGATGAAGACATCGGCGCCGCGGATCGACTCCTCGTAGCGGCAGTAGACCTCGCCGTTAGCGAAGGTCTTCAGCGTCACCTGGCCGAGGTCGACGTCGAGCTTGCCGGCGACCTTGGCGGCCAGCTCCATCGAGCTGCGGCCGCCGAAGACCATCATCCGCTTCGAGTAGTCATGGGTGATGGCGCTTGACGGCACCGTCTCGGGTCGCTCCTCGATCGTGCTCACGGGGTCTGTTCCTCCTGCATCTTGGCGGCCTTGCGGGCGGCGTAGCCCTCGATGTTCCGTTGCTCGTTCTCGCTGACGGCGAGCGTGCCCTCTGGCACGTCGCTCTTGATCACTGCCCCGGCGCCAGTGTAAGCACCGTCGCCGACTTCTACCGGCGCGATCAGCATCGTGTCAACGCCGAGGCGGGCATTCTCACCGATCACAGTCCGGTTCTTGCGGAAACCGTCGTAGTTGGCGGTGATCGTGCCGGCGCCGAGGTTGCTGCCGGCGCCGACCTCGGCGTCGCCGACGTAGGCGAGGTGCGGCACCTTGGCGCCCTCGCCGATGCGCGAGTTCTTGATCTCGACGAAGGTGCCGGCCTTGGCGCCCTCGGCGAGCTCCGCGCCCGGTCGCAGGTAGGCAAAGGGGCCGATGTTGGCGTTGTCGGCGACGACGCAATCGACCAGGTAGGAGTGCGGCACCGACACGTTGGCGCCAAGCTCGGAGTCGATCAGCGTGCTCAGCGGCCCGACCGTGGTGCCGCCGCCAACCTTGGTCCTGCCGCGCAGGCTGGTCCCGGGCTCGATCCGCGCGTCCGCGGCAATCTCGACCTCGACCTCGACCCAGGTCGAACCCGGATCGACGACGGTGACGCCGGCCAGCATGTGGCGGTGGAGGATTCGCCGGCGCCCCTCGGCCTCGACCGCGGCGAGGTCGGCGCGGTTGTTGATCCCCATGGTCACGGCAAGGTCGTCGGCGAGGTACGCGCCGACCTGGTGACCGGCCTCGCGCAGCGCCGGCAGCACATCGGGCAGGTAGTACTCGCCCTGGGCGTTGTCGTTCGAGAGGCCGGCGAGGGCGCCCGCCAGCGGGCCCGCCTGGAAGACATAGGTGCCGGCGTTGATCTCGCGGATCGCCAGCTGCTCAGCCGTGGCGTCGCCGGCGGCCTTGGCCTCGACCACTCGCTCGACCCCGCCCTCGCCGTCGCGCACGACCCGCCCGTAGGACCCAGGCTCGTCGAGCTCGATCGTCAACATCGTCGCCGCCGCAGCGGAGGAGGAGTGCGCCTCGAGCAGCCCGGCAATCGTCTCGGCCGAGATCAGCGGCACGTCCCCGGAGAGCACCAGCACCGTCTCGGCCCCTTCGATCAGCGACAGCGCCGCGCGAATCGCTCCGCCAGTGCCGTTGGGCTCAGGCTGGACAACGGTCTCGACTCCGTCGGGCAGCCCAGAAGCTATTTCCTGACCAGGAGAGACAATCGCAGCGACTCGTCCCGCCCCAGCTTCTTGCGCCGCCACGATCGGCCACGCAACCATCTCCCGCCCACAAACGGGATGCAAGACCTTCGGCAGACTGGAACGCATGCGCGTCCCTTGTCCCGCCGCCATAACGAGGACGAGTGGCGAACTCACCCGCGGATCGTAATAGGGCCGCGCTGGCGCCGTCGCGGAACTAGCTGCGCGAAAGGTCGCGCCCGACCAGGGCCACGGACGTCAACGTCCAGCCGGCGAAGATCAGGTCGATCCCGACCAGCAGCCCGATTGCCCAGTCCGCGCTGCTAGGGAACTTGGCGAGGACGAGGATGCCGACGAGCAGGCCGGCGACGCCGCTGAGGCCAACCAGGCCGGCGCCTTCCTGCCCACGAGCGGCGAAAGCGACGGCGATCCGGGTCAAGCCCATGAAGAGGAAGTAGATCCCGAGCACCAAAGTCAACGTGAGCGTGCCGTTGTGCGGTTCGACGATCAGCCAGAGCCCGACGAGCACCGTCAACAGGGCCCAGATCAGGCGCAGGATGACGCTGCCGATCGAGTGCGCCATGAAGGCGCCGGCAACGAGGAAGGCGCCGGCGATGACGAGGATCCAGCCGATGAAGATCGCCGTGCCGACCGAGGCGACCTCCGGCACGACGATCGCCACGCAGCCGATGAAGATCGCCACGATCCCGACCGCCATCAGGGCCTTCCAGCTGCGCCGCAGGCCCTCTTGGATTTGCGGATCCATCGACGCTCTACTCATCTCCATAAAGCGGACCCTAAGCCGCTCCGCGGACGCGATCAACCCCCGTTGGCCGCTAGGCTCGGAACGCGCTCCGGGGTGGTGTAATCGGCCAGCACGCTTGGTTTTGGTCCAAGAAGAGAGGGTTCGAGTCCTTCCCCCGGAATCACAGCCGCGCTAGTCCTCGGACGACCTTGGCACCTTGCCCGCTTCCGCCCCCGGCTCCATCGCCGGGCCGCGGGGCGAGGCGATGCCGAGGACGCGCATCGTTTTCAGCCCGAGGCCGAGCTTCTCGCGGCCCTCGGTGGCGGAGACGTCGTGGCCGCAGAGCTCTTTGACCCGCTCCAGCCGGTAGCGGATCGTGTGGCGGTGGGTGAAGAGCTGTTTGGCGGTGGCGGCGACGTTGCCATCGTTGTCGAGATAGGCCTCGACCGTGGTCACCAGCTCGGTCTCGTACTGCTCGTCGTAGGCGGCCAGGGGCGCGATCGTCTCGGCATAGAAGCGCTCGAGCTCGCGCGGGTCCTCGCTCATCGCCGGCAGCAGCAGGCGGTAGGAGCCGGTGTCCTCGAAGGCCAGCACGGTGCGGCCCTCGGCCTCGCCGACGTTGACCGCAAGCCGCGCCTCGTTGCCGGCGCGGTAGAGGTCGACCGGGTCGCCGGCGTGACGGCTGCGACCGATGGTCAGGTGGAAGCCGGCGAGGCTGTCTTCCAGCTCGCGGGCAAGGCCGGCGGCGGCGCGCTCGATCCGGGTGTCGTCCTCGGCCGGCACGATCACGGCGATCTCGGCCGCCTCCTCGCCGTCGGGACTGGCCAGGGCGCCGGGGGCCAGCGAGCGCAGTGCGCGTTGGGCCAAGGTCAGGACGCGGGCGCGCCACTCGCCGGTCTGGGCGGCGCGCGGCGCGGCGTGCAGGATCAGCACCCCGGCGCCGGCCTCGAGGTTGGCGCCGAGCTCGGCGGCGCGGGCGAGGATGTCGCCGCGGTCGGTCACCTCGCGCGCCAGCACCGCGGCGACGAAGGCGCCCGCAACCTCCTCGCTCTCCCACTCCGGCGAGCGCGAGCGCTCCAGCTCCAGCGCCAGCAGCGTCGTCACCATGCGGGCGATCATCGGCTCTGGCGGGTTCGAGCCGCGGTAGCGCAGCTCGCCGACGGCGGCGTCGGCCACCCGCAGCTCGACGCGGGTCACCTCCTCCCCCCCGGCAAGCAGCTTCTTCTCCTGGTCGGGCGAGGCGCCGGCCACCGCCAGGACGGCGCTGGATCGGTCGATCAGGACGACGCTGGCGTCGAGCACTTTTGCCGCGGCGCGGGCGACCGCGGGCAGGCCGGCGCCCGATTCAACCGCCTCGGCGAGTGTGTCAAGGGTCCCTTCTTCCCCAGTGCTTGCAGGCATTTTCGTCCCTTTGGAGGCGGCTGGCATCGGCCAATTATCACCAGAGACCGAGCGCTAGGCGCCGGGGTAACGCCGATTGAGAGGAACTTTGGCCTAGTGGCCGTGGAGGAAATTGACGATGTCGTTGTAGTAGTAGACGATCGCCAGGCCGCCCACGACACCGACCAGGACGAGGGCGGCGAGGACGAAGAGTGAGAGCACCCCGGCTGCGGCCTTCTCCCAGACCCGGCCGTAGGAGCTGAGCGCCGGCACCAGGATCAGGCCGACGAAGGCAGCCAGGCTGACCAGCCCGGCGGCGCCGAACAGCAGGTACTCATTCTCGATCTTCTGCAGCGCCAGTGGCAACACGACGATCATTCTGCCGCACCGTCGTGACGGTCAGCGCCACGGCCGCGCAAAGCGAGAAGGATGCGACCCCGAGTGCCCAGCCGGCGCTGACATCGCTGAGGTAGTGAACGTTGAGGTAGACCCGTGAGAGGCCGATCAGGGCGGTGAGGACGATGCCGGCCACGACGACGAGGGCGCCGCGCGCCATCCCCGGCCGCAACCGCATCACGATCGTCACCGCCAGCCAGACGTAGAAGGTCGAGTAAGCGGCGTGAGCACTGGGGAAAGAGGAACCCGAGACGCCGATCAGTCCGCCCCCCGGCCGCGGCCGGTCGACCATGTCCTTGATCTCGTGCACGCCGGCGAAGATCAGCACCACGCCCCCCAGCAGCACCCCGAACTCGGCCCAGCGCCGGCGCGCGATCAGCAGCACCGCGGCGACGAAGGCCAGCGCGCCGGTGAGCGCGCTGGAGCCCAGGTGGGTGAACACCTTGGCGAAGTGGGTCAGCCACTCGGCCCGTAGCTTTTCGGCGATTTCGATCGCGGTTGTGTCGCCGGGCGTCGGCCCCGGTTCGCCGTTGACGATCACGGTGTAGGCGACGAGGACGAAGACGGCGACGGCGAAGATCGCCATCAGCGAGGTGAACTCGAGGCCGAAGGTGCCACCCGGCGTGACCCGCTCCCAGAGGAACTGCAGCTGCGGGCGGAAGCGGCGTGTGAGCACGACCAGCCAGCGGGTCGCCACGTGCTGCTCCATCCAGGCCACGATCCGGCGCCGGTTCCCCTCGACCCGCAGGAAGCGGACCGCGGTGACAATGACGACGATGACGACGATCGTCGTCGCCAGCACGAAAGCGCCGCGGCCGGCGTACTTGGCGGCACTCTCGATGCTGCGCGAGAAGAAGTAGCCGACGAGGATGTGGGCGCTGGCCCAGAGCCCGGTGCCGAGGATGCTGTAGGGGACGAAGGCGCGATAGCGCATGCCCGAGCTACCGGCGATGAAGGGGGCGAAGGCGCGCACGAGGCTGATGAAGCGGCCGATGAAGATCGTCTTGCCGCCGTGACGGGAGAAGTAGTCCTCGACCCTTTCGAAGCGCTCGTGACTGATCCCGACGCGCGGTCCGTTCTTGATCACGAACTCGCGACCGAGGCGACGGCCGATGAAGAAGCTGGTCGTGTCGCCGAGCCAGGCAGAGAACCAGGCGATCGCGATCAGCAGGTAGATGTCGATCGCGCCCTGTCCGGCGACGGCGCCGCCGAGCAGCATCACTGTCTCTCCGGGGACGATGAGGCCGACGAAGGCGCCGGTCTCGGCGAAGGCGAAGGCGCCGACGATCAGGTAAGTCCAGGCGCCGAGCGCGTTGGAGAAGTCTTCGAGCAGGTTCTGCAGGTCGAGGTGGCCGAGCTGGCGACTGATCAGGTAGTAGCCGCCAGCCACGGCCAGCGCCGCGATGGCGATCAGCAGGCGTTTGCGGTTACCGCTCCCCTCGCCCGGAAGCTTCATGCGACCACGCTCATTGGGGCGTCCCCCCTGCCTCGCAGACGATCGCGTCGTCGCGATCGAGTGCGTTTGCCACCCGCTGCGCCGCAGCCATGTCCTCGCAGAGCCCGAACGTCGTGGGCCCGGAGCCGGTCAGCAGCGCGTGTGGCGCGCCGGCATCGCGCAGGGCGTCGAGGGCGTCGCCGATCTCAGGCCGCAGCGAGCGCGCTGCCGGCTCGAGGTCGTTGACCAGCAGCTCCGAATAGGCGAGCGGCGAGGCGCCGGCACCGGCCGACGAGCGCAGACGCCCGGCCAGCTCCGCCAGCTCCCCATCGGCGCGACCCAGCCCGAGGCGGTCTGCCTCGGCGAACACGTCGGCGGTGCTGAGCCCACCACCGTCGGGCAGCAAGACCACGGCGTGCGGCTTCGGTTCCGGCAGCCGCTCGATCCTCTCCCCAGCGCCGCGCACCAGGGCCAGGGCCGGCGTCAGCTGCGAGGGCACGTCGGCGCCGAGCGCGGCGGCGATCTGCTCCAGGTCCGCGACCTCCCCGGCCGCGAGCCGCAGCACCGCGGCGGCGTCGGCGCTACCGCCGCCGAGGCCGGCGGCAACCGGGATGCGCTTCTCGATCTCAACGCGCAACGGCGGGTGCCGCCAACCACGCTCGCGTAGGGCGCCGAGCGCCCGCGCTACCAGATTCTCTCCCTCGACCCCAGGGCAGATGACTTCATCGCGATCGACGCCCATCCGACCTTGACCCACCTCTGGTGTGGTCAAAGTCGGAAGCGTGATCAGGTCCGCCAGCGCCAGCGGCTCGAACAGCGAGCAGAGCTCGTGCAGGCCGTCCTCGCGGCGGGCGCCGAGGTAGAGGCAGAGGTTGAGCTTGGCGGGGGCGTGTATCTGCATCGTCGAGCTGAAGCTCTCAGTCGCTGCGGCGCAGCTTCGCCGATAGGGCGGCGAAATCGTTGGGCGAGAGCGCCTCGGCGCGCGCGTCAGTGGGGAGATCGAGCTGCTCCAGCGCCGCCCTCACCGCGGCGAGCGAGCCCGGCTTCACGTGCTCCACCGAGCGCGCCAGCGCCTTGCGGCGATGGGAAAAGGCCGCCCGAACGAGTTCGCGCGTGGCCGCGTCGGCGCCCGGGCCGATGCGGTGCAGGGCGAGGATCGCCGAGTCCACCCGCGGCCGCGGCCGGAAGACGGCCGGGTCGACCTTGCGCAGCAGGCGCACCTCGCAGGCAAGCTGGGCGAGCACGCTCGGCGAGCCATAGGTGCGGCTGCCCGGCGCCGCGCGCAGCCGGTCGGCGATCTCGCGCTGCACCATCACGGTCCAGGAGCGCAGCGAGGGAAGTTGCTCGATCGTGCGCAGAATCACCGGAGTCGCCACCGCGTAGGGAAGGTTGGCGACAACCGCGGTTGGCACGGGACGAAGGGCGCTGAAATCGATCCGCATCGCGTCCTCCCAGTGCAGGCTGGCGTTGGGCCGCGCCGCCAGCGGTTCGAGCGGCTCGGCCAATCCCCGGTCGAGCTCGACCGAGTGCAGGTGGGCGACGACCTCGGCGAGCCGTTCGCTCAGCACCCCTTCCCCCGCGCCGACCTCGAGCACGACGTCATCGGGGCGCAGCTCGGCGTCGCGGACGATCGCGTCGAGCAGGTTGGGGTCGGAGAGGAAGTTCTGCCCAAGGCGGACCAAGACGCCCTGCTACCAGCCGAAGAGCGCCCTGGCGTTGGCCTCAACCGTGCGCTCGAGCTCGGCGTAAGGGACGCCGCGGACGTCGGCGACGACCTCGGCGGTGGAGACGACATGACGGGGCTCGTTCGGCTTGCCGCGCACCGGCTGCGGCGCCAGATAGGGCGCGTCGGTCTCGACCAGGACGAGCTCGTCGGGCAACTTGGCGGCCGCCTCGCGCAGCTCCTTGGCACTGGGAAAGGTGACGATGCCGGAGAAGGAGCAATACCAGCCGCGATCGATCGCGTCCTGGACTCGCCAAGGGGCGAGGAAGCAGTGGAGGATCACGGCGACACCGTCGCCACGCCGGTCGAGGATCTCGAAGACATCGTCGACCGCGCCGGTCTCCCCCTCGGGATCGCGGGCGTGGATCACGATTGGCAGGCCGCGCTCGCGGGCGATCTCGATCTGGGCTTCGAAGGCCCGGTGCTGGTCCGCCTTGCTGGCCGTCTCGCGGTAGTAGTCGATCCCGCTCTCGCCGATCGCCCGCACCTTCTCGTTCTCGTCTGCCAGCTGGGCGATCGCCGCGGCTCGAGCGTCATCGAAACCGACGGCCTCGGTCGGGTGGCAGCCCACGGTGGCGTAGACGCCGTCGTGGCGCCCGGCCGCGGCGACTGCGGTGAGGTTCGTCTCGGCGTCGAGGCCGACGTTGAGCATCCGCTCCACCCCCGCCTCGAGCGCCGCTGCGACCACCTCACCCTCGGGCCGCTCGCAGAGAAAGATGTGGGTGTGTGAATCGATCATCGCCGCCTCCCAGCCTATCCCTGGGCCTGCGCGGATAGCCTTCAGCGCCGGATGGGGGATTTCGCCGACTACTACCGTCAGATCTACGCCCTCGGAATCGGCGGCGAGACACCGAGCGTCCCGGTCTCCGTCGCCGAGCTGGAGCAACTCGCCGCCGCGACGATGGACGAGCGCGCCGCCAACTACGTGTTTGCCGGCGCCGGCGGCGAGGGCACGATGGATGCCAACCGCGAGGCCTTCCGGCGGCGGCAAATCGTGCCGCGGATGCTGCGCGACGTCTCCTCGCGCGACCTCTCCACCACCCTGCTCGGCACGGCTGTGCCGGCACCGCTGCTGCTGGCGCCGATCGGCGTGCAGAAGGTCGTCCACCCCGACGGCGAGCTGGCGACCGCGCGGGCGGCGGCGGCCCTCGGACTGCCGATGATCGCCAGCACCAACTCCCACTTCACGCTCGAGGAAATCGCTGACGCCGGCGGTGAGGCGCCACGCTGGTTCCAGCTCTACTGGCCCAACGATCGCGCCATCGCCGCCAGCTTCGTCGGCCGCGCCGAGGCGGCCGGCTACGGGGCGATCGTGCTCACCGTCGACACCTTCATCCCGGGCTGGAAGCCGCGCGACCTGCAGCAGGCCTGGCTGCCCTTCCTCAACGGCATGGGCGTCGCCAACTACTTCCAGGACCCGGTCTTCCGCCAGGCACTCGACAAAACGCCAGAGGAGGACGTCGGTGCCGCCACCGGCCACTTCCTCGGCGTCCAGGCCAACCCGGCGCTGAGCTGGGATGACCTCGGCTGGCTGCGCGAGCAGACCGAGCTGCCGATCGTGATCAAGGGGATCCAGCATGCCGACGACGCGCGCGAAGCGGCGGCGCGGGGCATCGAGGGCATCGTCGTGTCCAATCACGGCGGCCGCCAGGTCGACGGCGCGATTGGCGCCCTGGACACCCTGCCGGCGATTGCGGAGGCGGCCGGAGACGAGCTGACGATCCTCTTCGACAGTGGAGTACGCAGCGGCAGCGACGCGATCAAGGCGCTCGCCCTCGGCGCCGACGCCGTCTGCCTCGGCCGCCCCTATGTCTGGGGCCTCGCCCTGGAGGGACAGCAGGGGGTCGAAACCGTGCTCAAGATGGTGCTCGCCGAGCTGGATCTGACGCTGGCGCTGTGTGGGTACACCGAGCCGGCGCAGCTGGGCCCGGACGCGCTCGCCTGACAACCCGGGTGCAACGTTTTATCCATCCCACAGGGGGACAAGACGTTGCACCTCGTTAGAGGTCGCGGCGGGCGAAAGCCGCGGCGGCCAGGGCGAGTACACCGGCCGTGTAGATAAAGGCCCAGACGATTAGGCTCGGACTCGCCGCTTCGGAGCCGCCGAACGGGCCCAGTTGGAGGACGACGCCGGTGAGGCCGGAGGTGTTGGAGATCAGGGCGTGCGGGCTGGCGGCGTAGAGGCCCTCGAAGGGGAGGATCCAGCTGGCGGTGTGGCCGATCGAGTGCAGGGTGGCGGAGTTGATCGCGTGGCCGATCTGGGCCAGCAGGCCGGCGGTCAGGCCGGCGCCGTAGACCATGAAGACGACGATTCCCTGCGCCGTCACCGAGAGGAAGGCCGAGGCGAGCAGCGAGAGCGCGGCGACGATCGCGACAGCGAAGGCCAGGGCGAGAGCGGGCCCGAGCAGGTGGTCGGGGGCCCAGTGCCCAGCCTGCCAGGTGATCGCCAGGGCAGCCCCGTAGACCGCGAGTACGTAGGCGGCAGAAAGGCCGGCAGCGGCGAGGAAGCGTGAGAGCAACAGGGTCGTGCGGCCGATCGGGCGCACGACCAGCGGCTGCAGCAGGCCGCTCTCGGCGTCGCCGCGCACGATCCCCAGGGTGAGGAAGACGGCGAGCACGGAGCCGAGGAAGAGCGTCGTGAACATCGCCATGCCGAAGATCGTCGCTCCGGTGAAGGCCTTGGGATCGAGGATCTTCGCTTCGCCTTCCGCAAAGCCGCCGGCGTCACGGAAGGCGAAGTGAGCGCCGACTCCGTACAGGGCAAGGAAGCCGATGGAGAGCAACAGCACGGCGAGGAAGACGCGGCGGCGCAGGCCCTCGCGCAGGGCGTAGCCGATCACGGTGGAGACAGAGCGCAGCATCGTCAGCCCGTCCGGCCCCGCACGGCCTCGAGGTAGACGTCCTCGAGCGTGCTGCTCAGTACCTCGACCCGGTGGATGCGCTCGCCCTCTGCGACCAGCCGCGCGACTATCTCCGGCGCCTCTTCGCGCCCGGCGCCCTCGAACAACCTGATCCCGTTGGCGGTCTCGACCTCGACCCCGCGCGGTCGCTCCAGGTCGGCCGGGCGCCCCTCCCTGACCAGCTTGCCGTCGGCGATGATCGCCACCCGGTCGCAGACCAGCTCGACCTCGCTGAGCAGGTGCGAGTTGAGCAGGACGGCGACGTCGCGGCGGCGCAGCTCTTCGAGCAGGCCGCGGACGATCCGCCTGCCAACCGGGTCGAGCGCGCTAGTCGGCTCGTCGAGCAGGAGCAATTGCGGCGACCCGACCAGGGCCTGCGCGATGCCGAGACGCTGCTGCATCCCCTTCGACATCGTCTCCACCCGCGTGCCCGCGGCGTGGCTCAGCTCAACCAGCTCGAGCAGCTCGGCGCGCTCGCTCGCCCCGCCCTCGGAGCCGCAGAGCCGCTGGTGCAGTTGCAGCAGCTCGTCGGCCGAGCACCAGCCGGGGAAGCGGAAGAGCTCGGCGAGATAGCCGATCGCTGCGCGCGCCGGAGGCGAGCCCGCCGGGCGGCCCAGCACCTCGACGCTGCCGCCACTGGGCCGGACCAGGCCGCAGGCGATCTTGGTCAGGGTCGACTTGCCGGCGCCGTTGGGCCCGAGCAGGCCGAGCAACTCCCCTGCGTCGACTTCGAGGTCGACGCCGACCAGTGCTTCCTTGCCGCGGTAGGACTTGCGCAGGGCGCGGGCGGCAAGGACCGCCGCCACTAGGCCGGCGTCTCGATCTTGGGGAAGAGCGGCGGCACCCGCTCGACGCTCTGGCCGCCGGGGCGCGAGCCGAAGTCGGCGAGCTCGCGGCCCTCTTCGGCGAGCGCCGCGAGCAGTGTCTCGCTCGTCTGCGGCAGGTAGGGAACGAGCAGCAGCGTCGTCACCCGCAGGCCCTCGATCAGGTTGTAGAGAACCTCGTCGAGCCGCTCGGGGTCGGCCTCGTCCTTGGCCAGCACCCAGGGCTGCGTCTCCTCGACGTAGCGGTTGAGCCGGCGCACCAGCGTCCAGGCCACCTCCAGCGCCTGCGTCAGCTCGGCCCGGTCGAGCAGCTCGCTGAAGCGCGGGACGACGCCTTCGAAGTCCTCGGCGAGCACAGCGTCGATGGCAGCCACCGGCACCGTGCCGGCGCGGTAGCGCTCGACCATCGCCAGCACGCGACTGGCGAGGTTGCCGTAGTCGTTGGCGAGCTCGGTCTCGTAACGGGACTCAAAGCCGGCGGTCGAGACCGAGCCGTCTTGGCCAAAGCTGACCTCGCGAAAGAGGTAGAAGCGCAGCGCGTCGGCGCCGAAGCGATCGATTACCTCGAAGGGGTCGAGCACGTTGCCGAGGCTCTTCGACATCTTCTTCTCGCCCATCAGCAGGTAGCCGTGGATCGTCATCCGCTGCGGCGGCTCGAGGTCGGCGGCAAGGCAGAGGGCGGGCCAGATCACCGCGTGGAACTTGAGGATGTCCTTGGCCAGCACGTGCAGGCTGGCGGGCCAGTAGCGCTCAGTGAGGTCCTCCCCCTCGCGAGCGAAGGTCAGCGCCGTTACGTAGTTGAGAAGGGCGTCGAACCAGACGTACATCCGCTGCTCGGGGTCCCAGGGCAGCGGCAGCCCCCATTTCAGCGTCGGCCGCGAGAGCGAGACGTCCTCGAGCCCGCCCTTGATGAACGAGACCGCCTCGTTGCGACGGAAGTCCGGCACGACGAAGTCGGGCCGCGCCTCATAGAGGTCTTCGAGCTGGCCCTGGAAGGCGGAGAGGCGGAAGAACCAGTTCTCCTCGCGCACCTTCTCCAGCGGGATCTCGTGAATCGGGCAGGTGTTGCCGGGCCCGAGCTCGCGCTCGGTCTTGAAGTCGGCACAGCGCGGGCAGTACCAACCTTCGTAGGTCCCCTTGCTGACCCAGCCGTTGTCGTAGACCCGCTGCATGATCTCGGCGACCTTCGCCTCATGGCGCGGATCCGAGGTGCGGATGAAGAAGTCGTTGGTGGCGCCGATGATCGGCCCCAGCGCCTCGAACTTGGCCGCATTCCGATCGGCCAGCTCCTGCGGCGAGATCCCCTCCCGCTCAGCCGCCGTCTCGATCGGCTCCCCATGCTCATCGGTTCCCGTGAGAAAGAAGACGTCCTCTCCCCGCTGGCGCATGTGCCGCGCCAACACGTCCGCAGCCATCGTCGAGTACGCGTGCCCGAGGTGCGGCTCCGCATTGACGTAGTAGATCGGGGTGGTGACGTAGTACGACACTGCCGGCCAGGCTAGTAGACGCTCAGCGCCTGGGCTCGCGGCCGGTCAGCGCTCGGTAGAGATCGTTCGCCCTTGTCCCGGTGAGGGCGGCGACGACGCTGGCGGCGGCGCGGGGGCGGGCGCCGGATTGGACCAGGTGGCGGAGGGCGTCGACGGCGAAGCCGACGTCGCGGTCGTGCTCCTCGGCGGCGGCAGGGGCGATGACGAGGACGATCTCGCCCTTGACGTCGCCGCGGAAGCGGCGGGCCAGTTCGGCCAGGGAGCCGCGGGAGACTTCCTCGTGCATCTTGGTCATCTCGCGGCAGACGGCGGCTGGGCGATCGGGGGCGATCGCCGCCAGCGCCGCCAGCGACTCCCCCACCCGGCGCGGCGACTCGAAGGCGATCACGGTCTCGGCCGAGCGCAGCACACGCTCCATCTCTCCCGAGCGCTTGGGCAGGAAGCCCTCGAAGCGCCAGCGATCGGTGGGCAGGCCGGAGGCGACCAGCGCCACCGGCACCACCGAGGGCCCGGGCAGCACGGTGATGTCGAGGTCACGTTCGATGCAGCGGCGGATCAGCTTGTAACCGGGGTCCGAGACGGCGGGCATGCCGGCGTCGGAGACGAGGGCGACGATGTCGCCGCGCTCAATCCGCTGGGCCAGCTCGGTCGCCCGCGGCCCTTCGTTGCCCTCGTGGTTGGAGATCAGCGGCGGTGCCGGGCGGATGCCGAGCTTGTCGAGCAGGCCGCCGGTGCGGCGGGTGTCCTCGCAGGCGATGAAGTCGGCGGCGACGAGCGCTTCACGGACCCGGACCGTGATGTCGTCGAGGTTTCCGATCGGGGTCGGGCAGACGATCAGCTCGCCGGGCATCAGCCCTGCCCCAGCTCGATCCGCGCCATCGCGGCGGCGCCGATCATGCCGGCGTCAGAGCCGAGCTCAGCCGCCACCACCGGGATCTTCTTCATCGGCGGCAGCGCCCGCTCGGCGAGCACGCGCCGGGCCGGATCCAGCAGCAGGTCGCCGGCGGCGATCACGCCACCGCCGATCACGAAGACTTCCGGCTCGAAGATATTGGCGAAGCTGGTCAGGGCGACGCCGAGGCGCGAGCCAATCAGGTCGAAGACGCCGCGCGCGGTCGCATCGCCGGCGAGTGCCGCCTCGGTGACGACCTTGCCGTCAATCGTCTCGCCGTCGGCGAGCATCGCGCCGAGGGCCGAGTCGGGCTCGCGTTCGGCGGCGGCCCGTCCCTCGCGGCCGAGCGCCGTCCCCGAGGCCAGCGTCTCGACGCACCCCCGCCCCGGGCAGTTGCCCTGACAGGGCGGGCCGTCGGCCTCGATCACCGTGTGTCCAAGCTCAGACCCAGCACCGGTGGAGCCGCGGTAGATCTCGCCGTTCAAGATCAGGCCACCGCCGATTCCGGTGCCGATCGTCAGCATCACCGCGTTTTCGGCGCCGCGCGCCGCCCCGTACAAATGCTCGGCCAGCGCCGCCACGGTGGCGTCGTTGTCGACGAAGACCGGCAGCCCGGTGCGTCCGCCGATCAGGTCGCGGATCGGCAGGTTCTCCAGCGGCAGGTTGACCGCGGAGACCGCAATCCCCTTGTCGTGGTTGATCGTCGCCGGAATGCCAAGGCCGACCGCCGAGGTGCCAGGGCATTTCCCCCGTGCCTCCTCGATCTCGCGCACCAGCAGCTCGACCAGCTCGTCCTCGGTCTGGCCGGTCGAGGCCTCGCGGCTCTCCCAGAGCACCTTCGAATCGGGATCGAGGACGCCGAGCAGCATCTTCGTGCCACCCAGGTCAACGCCGATGATTTCCCCTGCACTCATACGAGCTTCAAAGCAGGGTAGAGGCGGGCGACCGCGGGCATCGGCATGATTCCCGGCAGTCTTTCATGGCCGACAATGGCGAGCAGCAGCCCTCCGGGCCGCCCGAGTACAAGGTCTACCGGTCCCGGAAGGGCCGCTTGTCCGGGTTGCGGTCCCCAGATCTCTCAGGACTCAGGGAGCGGACGCCGCGCGCGCCGAAGTGGTGGCGCCGCGACAAGGAGCCGAAGCCCGAGCGCACCGGGCCGCCCCGGCGCTGGACCGCCAAGCGGGTGCTCAAGTGGGTCGGGATCGCGGCGCTGGGCTGGATCCTGCTCAGCTTCCTCGCCTTCGCCGTCTCCGCCCAGCTGCAGTCCTTCAAGCTCTCCGGCGAAGCCAAGGACGCCCTGCACGGCAACCCCTTGCTGCTGCCCAGTGCCCAGACGATCCTCGTGCTCGGCACCGACGCGCGGCCGCCCGACACCAAGGGAACCGGCGCGCCCTCGCAGAAGTGCTTCGAACAGCAGGCCCACGGCGACGCGCCGCACGACGGCTGCGAAGACGGTCAGTTCCGCGCCGACACCCTGATGCTGATCCGTGCCGGCGGCGGCGCCTTCCGCAAACTCTCGATCCCGCGCGACAGTTACGCCGAAATCCCCCGCCACGAAACGACCAAAATCAATGCCGCCTTCGCTTTCGGCGGCGCCGCGCTGCAGATCAAGACGATCGAAAACTTCCTCAACATCCAAATCGACCACGTCGCGATCGTCGACTTCACCGGCTTCGAAGATCTGATCGACGCCGTCGGCGGGGTCGAAGTCGATGTCCCGCACAAGCTCTGCGCCGACATCTCCGGTGGCGCCGGCGGCGGCCAGGGCGGCGTCACCCTGCGCCTGCACAAAGGCGAGAACACGCTCGACGGCGAAAAGGCCCTCGCCTACTCGCGGGTGCGCGAGCCGAGCGAATGCCCCGGCCCGGGCAAGAGCGCCTACTCGCTCGGCTACAACGACTTCCAGCGCGCCCAGGCTCAGCAGCGGGTGATCAATGGGATCAAGAGCCGGCTCACCGACCCGCTGCGCCTCCCTTACAACTTCATCCACGGCCCGATCATCGGCTGGGAGGCGCCGAAAGCCTTCGTCAGCGACATGGGCTTCCTGACCATGCCACAGCTGATCCTCTCTGCCGCGATCGGCGGCAGTGCCCCCACCGATGTGCTCTGCGCCGGCGCCCACTCGGGCTGCGATCCGAACGGCCCCGGTGGCGCCGTCGTCGTGCCGGAGTCGACCCGGCGCCATGCGGTCGACCGCCTGCTCAACGGCTAACTCGTCGCCGACTGGTCAATTGCCCCCCCGAATGGGGGGCAAAGCGTTCAGTCGCTGGTGGTCGAGGCCTTCGGCTTGGAATCGCCGGAGGATTTCGAGTCGCTCGACTTGGACTCGCCGGAGCCCTCGGTCGACCCCTTCGACTCGCCGGAGCTCTCGGAGGAACCACCGTTGGCCGCAGCGCCCTTCTTCTTCTTGCCGTAGTCGGTGTTGTAGAAGCCGGAGCCCTTGAAGTGGACGGCGACGGGGTGCAGGACGCGCACCGCGGGGGCGCCGCACTCCTGGCACTCGGTCAGCGCCTCATCGCTCATCTTCTGGATTACGTCGAAGACGTGTCCGTTCTCGCATTTGTACTCGTAGATAGGCACGGGCTGCGGGATTATCGCAGCCGGTACGGTTCTGGCCATGTCGACCGCCGAGCAGGGAGCGCCGCAGACCGACGTCTCGATGGAGGAGATCGTCGCCCTATGCAAGCGCCGCGGCTTCGTCTTCCCCTCCTCGGAGATCTACGGCGGGCTCGGCTCGACCTATGACTACGGCCACTACGGCGTGCTGCTGAAGAACAACGTCAAGGCCGAGTGGTGGCGGGCAATGCTGCAAGAACGCGACGACATCGTTGCCCTCGACTCGGCGATCCTCCAGCACCCGCGGGTCTGGGAGGCCTCGGGCCACCTGGAGGGCTTCACCGACCCGCTGGTCCAGTGCCTCGGCAAGTGCAAGAGGCGCTGGCGCGAGGATCACCTGCGCGAGGCGGTCGAAGCCGAAGGCGGCGACCCCAACGCCGAGCTGCGCTGCCCCGAGTGCGGCGGCGAGCTCTCCGAGCCGCGCCAGTTCAACCTGATGTTCGAGACCCACGTCGGCCCGGTCGCCGGCGAGGGCTCGGAGGTCTACCTGCGCCCCGAGACCGCGCAGGGCATCTTCATCAACTTCAAGAACGTGCTCAGCTTCGCCCGCAAGAAGCCGCCCTTCGGCATCGCCCAGATCGGCAAGTCCTTCCGCAACGAGATCACCCCGGGCAACTTCATCTTCCGCACCCGCGAGTTCGAGCAGATGGAGATGGAGTTCTTCGTGCCGCCGGTCGAAGCCGAGCGCTGGTACCGCGAGTGGATCGAGCTGCGCGAGCGCTGGTACACCGACCTCGGCATCCGCCCCGACTTCCTCCGCCTTCGCCCCCACGACGCCGACGAGCTCTCCCATTACTCATCGGGCACCAGCGACGTCGAGTACCTCTTCCCGATCGGCTGGTCGGAGCTGGAGGGGATCGCCAACCGCGGCGACTTCGACCTCACCCAGCACGCCAAGTTCAGCGGCGAGAAGCTCGAGTACTTCGACCAGCAGACCAAAGAGCGCTACGTCCCCCACGTGATCGAGCCCGCCGCCGGCGCCGACCGCGCCACCCTCGCCTTCCTCGTCGACGCCTACGAGGTAGAGGAGGTCGAGGGCCGCCAGCGCACCGTGCTGCGCCTCCACCCCCGCCTCGCCCCCAACAAGGCGGCCGTCCTGCCGCTGGTCTCCAAGGACGGCCTGCCCGAGAAGGCCCGGCCGATCTTCGAAGAGCTGCGCACCCGCATGCCGACCGAGTTCGATGAGGGTGGCTCAATAGGCAAGCGCTACCGCCGCCAGGACGAGATCGGCACCCCCTGGGGCATCACCGTCGACCACCAGACGATGGAAGACGACACCGTCACCCTCCGCGACCGCGACTCACTCGAGCAGACGCGAGTCCCGATCGCCGGCCTCGCCGACGACCTGGCCGCCCGCCTCACCCAGCCTTGGCGCAGCCCGAAGCTCGGTTAAGCGCCACCCTCAATCAAACCGATCACGTTGCCCTCGGGGTCTTTGAACTGGCCGAGGACCATGCGGCCCATGATCGTCTCGGGACCCATCACGCGGGTGCCGCCGAGGGACTCGGCCTTGGTCAGAGCCTCCTCGACGCTGGGGACTTCGACGTAGAAGGTGACGTGGCCCTCGTAGCCGTCGGGGCCCTGGCCGATGCCGCCGCCTAGACCGATGCCTTCGGCGTTGCTGTTGGCCTCGCGGTCGACCAGGCCATATTTCATCTCGTTGTCGGCGTTGACGTTCCAATCGAATAGGTCGGCGTAGTAGCTCTGCAGCTTCTCGCCGTCCTTGCCGACTACCTCGAAGTGGACTACTGGCTGTCCCATGATCTTCTCCTCCTGGTTGTGCCTAAGCGCTTGCCATGAACCGTTCCACATCCGCGGCATCGGCAGCGAGCGCAGCCGTCGCCGCCTTCGACACCTTCCCCAGCGGCTCGACGGTGACCTTGCCGCGACTGAGCTTCCAGGTGCCGACCGCCCTGCCCTTGACCATCGCGAAGGGCCGGAAGATGCCGTTCATCGTCACCAGGTGGGTGTGGGGGCCGAGGATCAGCTCGCGCGAAGTCCAGCCGAGCAGCAGCGGGTCGAAGGCACCGAGCAGGCGCGGTCCCGGAACCTCGGCAACGGGCGGGTGCTTGGCGAGGTGGACGAGACCATCGTCGCGCTCGACCAACTCTGAGGCGATCGCGGCAAGGCCGGCGCGAGCGTCGCGCAGCGGTAGGCCGGCCCAGCGCGCCAGGTCGCGGTCGTCCGCCGGCGCGTGGCCGACCAGGTAACGGCGGGCTAGCTCAGCTACCGCGACGTCGCGGTCAACTGGGCTCGCCCGATCGAGCCAGTCAGCGACGAGAACGTAGGCGTGGTCCTTGCCCACCATCGGTCCGCGCACCACCACGCCCCGCGCTGCGGCGAGAAAGAGCAGGTGGATCAGCGCCTGTCCCGCGGTGGGCACGCCGGCCGAGTCGAGGCGCTCGCGCAGCTGGTGCCGGGTCAGCGGCCCCTCCGTGGCCAGACTCCGCTCGATCGTCTTTACCGCCTTCTCGCCCTGCTGCGTGGTTACCCCCTCCTGGCGCAGGCGGCGGCTGCATGAGGTCAGCAGCGGCGGAGTCGTCAGCATCTGCAGCCACGGGTAGTCCTCGCTGCGAACGAGGTGGAGAGTGCCGCGGTTGAGCCAGGTGATCAGCAGTGAGCGCTCCTCACTCAGCGCCCGGTTGACGTCAGCCGCACTCAGCCCCTCGCTGCGAGCCCTGACCGCCAGCCGGGCGCCGCGCGGGTCCTGACCCTGAACGGCAAGGAGCCGACCGGCCACGTCCACGGCCTCCCGCTCAGGCGGGCCGGCAAGGCCCTGTGAGGTGAACCGTTCGGCAAAGATCGAGGCGGTTGGCACTGCCGAATGATCGCTCCCGCGTGGCCACGATGCAGCCCGACCTGGGAGCCAGCGTCCGCTGGTGAAAGGCAACCTTCCCCGGGAGCCCTCGCCGTACGCCGCGAGCGCCAGGCGGCCGCCTGGCGCTCGCCAGCCTACGAGGCGGTCAGGCTACATCGCCCCCCAGGGAATTTCAGCTTCACCTTCTCCTTGAATGAAGGCTTCGTTGGTGCCAAATTTTAGTTTGGCGCCAAGTAATGCTTGCAGTGCTTTACCAGCTGCGCTGAACGTATCAACGCTCGAAACTGGCTTTGCCGTATCTGCGACCGGAACTTTTTCTACAGCCGAGCCCGTAATCGTCACTATTTCTGGCAGTGTGCATGTGCCGCCAAATTTAATAGTCGTATAGGCGGCTGTTAACGCTTCAGCCGCTTCAGCCGTAGCTTTGCTTGTTACTTTCGGCACCAGAATCCCGTAGGTGACACCTTCGTGTTTCTTGAGCAGGCCTAACCCCGCCGCTTCAACCGTTTCTGTCCCACCATTTAGTGCTTTTGTACACGTAGCTAGTTCTTTGCCTGTTAATTCACCGGCAGCATTGATTTCTTGTACTTTGCATTTTTTCGCGACGGCAGTGCCACTGACGGCGCCGCCTTTGCCCATGGTGGCGGTTTTAAAGTTTTCATATTCGTTGCTAGCGCTTGTGCTTGTTAGTTCCCCTTCGGCGCACACAATCTCGACGCTTTTGCTAGGAATTAAGAACTTGGATGATCCAATCTGTTTCCCTTTAACTGTCACGGTGGTTAAGCCGGTCGGGAATTCAGTTCCAGAGTTTATTAACCACTTCCCGGCTTCTCCCGAGTAGAATTCATCCCCTAGGGTTAAGCTAGCCGCCGAGGCGGCAGCAGCCATGAACGCCATCAGCGCAAGGGCAGCTACCAAAGCCAGTCCAAGAGTTTTCAATCCGTGCTTGGGCATGCTTCTCTCCATCTGTCGAATGACCGTTTCGAACGGAGTTTTTAGTACGCCTCCGTTTCACCGGCAGACTCTCACCTTCAGCGCGATTGATCAAGAAAAACTTAGGATGTTGTCTATCTGCCGAAAACGGTAGGCACACAGGAGATCACCCAGCCGCCCACACGGGCGAGGAGCAACTATTTAGCGGAGTAGGCCTATTTAACGGCGAGTAGGTCGATCACGAAGATCAGCGTTTCGTTCGGCCCGATCACCGGCGGTGAGCCTTGTGGGCCGTAAGCGAGGTTCGGCGGGATGATCAGCTCACGCCGACCGCCAACCTTCATGCCTGGAATGCCCTGTTCCCAGCCCGGAATCACTCCACTGGCACCCAGGGTGATCGGGAAGGGTTCGTTGCGGCTCCAGGAAGAATCGAATTCTTCTTCGCTTTCATAACCGACGCCGACGTACTGGACCAGCGCTTCGTCGCCAGTTTTCGCGGTCGCGCCAGTGCCCTTTTCGATTTCCTTGATTTCGAGCTGCTTCGGCGGCGGGCCACTCGGCACAGTCACCTTGGGCTTCGTCTTCTTGCCACCGGAGCTCTGCTTTTCAGCGCCCCCAGCGGATTCAGCGGGGCTCTTTTCACTCGATTCGGTGCTCGTCGCGGTCGATTCGCTGGAGCTGGTCGAGGAATCGTCGCTGCTGCCGCAGCCGGCAACGACAAGAGCGGTGCACAGCGCCAGGATGATTAGCGGGAATTTCATCGAGCGAAGATCCTACGCAAGCGTGGGCGGAAAGGACGCCACGTGTCTCAGCGCTTGCCGGTCATCGAGTTCCAGGCGCGCCGGAAAAAGCCAGGGCGGCCACCGACGAGATCGGCCGGGTTGACCGAGAGCGCACCGGGGTTCGCATCAGGCGCGGTGAGCTTCGCCGCCTCGGCCGCATCGATCTTCAGCACGACCCCGCGCTCATAGATCTGCCCCACCTCTGGCGCATCGACGAAGCGGTGGCCGCCGGGCCCGGTGGTGGTGTCGAAGACGATCCCGTCGAACATGTCGAGGTTGGGCGCCGAGAGCACCTGCACCACCCGGCCGAGGTTCTCGCCGTCGCTCGAGTAGACCGGCACGCCCTTGGCCACGGCCAGGTAAGAGTTGGGCTCTCCCAGATCCTCCATCGAGATCAGCATATCCACAGGCAATGTCGCCCCCGGTCCCCGCAGCCGGGCTATGCTCGCTGCGGTACTCAGGGTTCTACAGAGGAGGAAGCGATGGCCATCGGCCTACGACTCAAGTTTGAGGGCGGTACGCAGGATCAGTACGACGCGATGCACGGCCAGATGAACGTAGACGGCGACCCGCCGGAGGGCCTGATCTTCCATTCCGCTGGGCCGATCGAGGGTGGCTGGGGCATCATCGACTTCTGGGAGTCACGCGATCACTTCGACCGCTTCCAGGGCTCGCGACTGGGGCCGGCGATCCAGGAGATGGGCGATCAAGCGTTCCAAGGGCCTCCCGACATCAAGGAGTTCCCCGTCCACCACCTGACCAAGCCGTAGGCACAGCGCGCGACAATGGGACTGAACCTCGCATCGCTGCTTACCGAGAGCGCCGAGCGGACACCGGAGCTGCCGGCGATCCGGCTCGGCGACGTCGAGCTCTCCTACGGCGAGCTCGACGAGCGCAGCGCCCGCTTGGCGACGCTGCTCAGTGCGAAGGGCATCGGGCCCGGCGACCGCGTCGGCGTGATGCTGCCCAACGTCCCCGAGTTCCCGATCGCCTATTACGGGGTGCTGCGCGCCGGCGCCGTCGTCGTGCCGATGAACGTATTGCTGAAGCGGCGTGAGATCGCCTTCTACCTCGAGGACTCGGGCTCGAAGCTGCTGCTCGCCTGGCAAGGCTTCTGCGCCGAGGCGCGCGAGGGCGCGGCCGACGCCGGCACTGAGCTGATCGAGGTCGATCCGGCGAGCTTCGCCGAGCTGCTGGCAGAGCACGAGCCCTCCCCCGGCCTGCACGAGACCGACGAGGAGGACACCGCGGTGATCCTCTACACGTCCGGCACCACCGGAAAGCCAAAGGGCGCCGAGCTGACGCACCTCAACCTCTTCCGCAACGCCGACGTCTCCAGTCGCACCACCTCAGAGATCTCCGAGGGCGACGTCGTCCTCGGAGCCCTCCCCCTCTTCCACTCCTTCGGCCAGACCGTCGGCATGAACTCCTCGCTCAAGGTCGGCGCCTGCCTCACCCTGGTGCCGAAGTTCGACCCCGGCGAGGCGCTGGCGACGATGCAGCGCGACGGCGTCACCCACTTCTACGGCGTGCCGACGATGTACGGGGCGCTGCTGCACCACCCCGAGCGCGAGGGCTTCGACACCTCCTCGTTGCGCATCTGCATCACCGGTGGCGCTTCGATGCCGGTCGAGGTCCTGCGCGGCTTCGAAGAGGCCTTTGGGGCGAAGGTGATGGAGGGCTACGGGCTCTCGGAGACTTCGCCGGTCGCCTGCTCCAACCATCCCGACAAAGAGCGCAAGGCGGGCTCGATAGGAGTACCGATCGAGGGGGTCGAGATGCAGGTCGTCGACGAGAACGACGAGCCGGTCGCCCAAGGGGAGGTCGGCGAGATCGTGATCCGCGGCCACAACATCATGAAGGGCTACTGGCAGCGCCCCGACGCCACCGAGGAGGCGATGCGCGGCGGTTGGTTCCACAGCGGCGACATGGCCCGCACCGACGAGGACGGCTACTTCTACATCGTCGACCGCAAGAAGGACCTGATCATCCGCGGCGGCTACAACGTCTACCCGCGCGAGGTCGAGGAGGTGCTCTTCGAGCACCCGAAGATCCGCGAAGCGGCCGTGGTCGGCGTCCCCCACGACGAGTGGGGCGAGGAGATCGGTGCCGCCGTTGTCTGCCACGAGGGCGAGGAGCTTGCCCCCGAGGAGGTCAGCGCCTATGTCAAGGAGCGCATCGCCGCCTACAAGTACCCGCGCCTGGTCTGGTTCGTCGACGACCTGCCCAAGGGGCCGACGGGCAAGATCCTCAAGCGGGAGATCGACACTCCCGCCTCTGTGTGACGAACTCACTCCAAACGATCCTGGCTGCTCAGCCAGTTTGGCAGTAACCTCCGCTGCGGCAGCCCGCCGGACCAGCAAAGGAGAGAGATGAGCGTCGCGTCGCAGAGCCTGATGGACAACGTCACCTACGAGGACCTCTACAAGCGCTGGGAGCAGGGCAACTGGAGCGCCTACGACATCGACCTCTCCGCCGACAAGACGGGCTGGGAGGGCCTCAGTGACATCCAGCGGCGCTCGGCGATGTGGATCTACTCGATGTTCTTCTACGGCGAGGACCGCGTCGCCGACACCCTCGCCCCCTACATCACCGCTGCCCCGACCGAGGAGCAGGCTTACTTCCTCGCCACCCAGCAGGTTGACGAGGTGCGCCACTCGGTCTTCTTCCACCGCTTCTTCAAGGACGTGATCGGCGTCGGCGGCGACTCGATCGAGCAGACCCTCTCCGCCACCCTGCCGCAGCTCAACTGGGGCTACCGCGGCATCTTCGACCGGCTCGACCTGATGGCCGAGGAACTGCGCAAGGACCGCTCGCTGCCCAAGTACGCGCAGGCGATCACGCTCTACCACCTGATCGTCGAGGGCTCGCTGGCCCAGCCCGGCCAGCACTTCATCGAGGACTTCTTCTCCTCCGAAGACACGATGCCCGGCTTCAGCTCCGGCATGGCCAACGTCTCTCGCGACGAGCAACGCCACATCGGCTTCGGCGTCAAGGTCCTCTCCGAGCTGCTCAAGGAAGGCGCACCAGGTTGGGAGGAGAACCGCGCCGCCGTGGTCGAGCTGCTGCGCGAAGTGCTGCCCTACGGCCCGGCCGTCTTCTACCCGCCCAACTTCGACCGCTCCTACACCGAGTGCTACGGCTTCTCGCTCGAGGACATCTTCGCCTTCGGCCTCAAACTGATCCGCCAGCGCTGGCGCACGATCGGCTACCCGACCGAGGAGATGCCCGCCGGCGTCTTCCCCTTCGACCCCGAGGCCTCGGCCGAGGACGTTGCCAAGAACCAGGTCAAGCTGATGGAAGCCGGCATCCTCGGTCCGCCCGACCTGATCCCGCAGGCGACGCCCGAGACGCAGCGAATCTACTTCGACGTGGTCAAGCGGGCCGCCGACACCCGCGCCGCCAACGGCTCGCCGCTCGTATACCAGTGGCACTTCACCGACGCCGAGCCCTGGCACCTGGTGATCGACAACGGCTCGACCCGAGCGGAACCGGGCGAAGCCCCCAACCCGACGCTGACGCTGGAGGCGAGCTGGAAAGACTTCGTCGGCATGAGCAAGCCGGATGCGAACCCGCTGAAGATGGTGCTCACCCGGCGCCTCCGGCCGCGCGGCTCGATCCGCGAGATCGCCCGCATGCGCAAGGTGTTCCGCTAGCGCCTAAGAGACCGGCGGGCGGGCGTCGGCCCAAGGCCGCTCGGACTCGATCTGAGCAGCTAGAGAAAGCAGGGTCGCCTCCTCGCCGGGGCGGCCGATGACCTGAACGGCGAGCGGCATGCCGTCAGGGGCGAAGCCCGTTGGCACCGACATTGCCGGGTTGCCGAGGTGGTTCCAGGGCACGCAGTAGGGATAGAAGCGGCTCATGCCGAGCACGGTGCGGATGGCGCCCTGACCCTCCCAGCGGCGGATCGGCAGGGCGGTACCGCCCATCACCGGCGTGACCAGCACGTCGAAGGACTCGAAGAGCGCGTTGACCCGAGCGACGTCGGCCTCGCGGCCGCGCAGGGCGCGCTCGTAGATCGCGTCCGGGAGCGTGCTGCCCAACCTGCCGAAGCCACGCGTGCGTCGTTCCAGGCGCTCGGGGTGGGGCACTTCGGCCACCGTGTCAGCGACGCCACGCAGGAAGCGCGGCGTGATGTTGTTGCCGATCCCGCCCCAGGCGGGATCCTGCTGGGCCACGTCGTGACCGAGCGAGCGCATTAGCTCCGCGGCATCGAAAACGGCCTGCTTGACGTCGTCGGAGACGAGCGGCGGCGCGGCGGCGCGCGGCGCCAGGGTCGAGTAGGCGACCCGCAGCTTGCCGGGCGGCGTCTTCGCCGACTCGACGAAAGGGCGGTCGGGTGGCGGCGGCGCGCCGGGCTCCGAAGAGCCACCGGCGGTGATGTCGAGCCAGAGCGCGGTGTCGAACACGTTGCGGCTGAGACAGCCGAGTACGGCGAGTCCGTGCCAGCCGTCCTCGAGCGGTGCCAGGGAGATCCGCCCGCGCGAGGGTTTTAGCCCGAAGAGGCCGCAGGAAGCAGCCGGCAGGCGGATCGAGCCACCACCGTCGCCGGCGGAGGCGATCGGCACCAAGCCGGCGGCGACCGCCGCCGCCGAGCCGCCGCTCGATCCGGCGGGGCTGCGTTGCAGGTTCCAGGGATTGCGGGTGACGCCGTAGGTGGCCGACTCGGTGAAGCCGCAGATCGCCAGCTCGGGCAGCTGCGTCAGGCCGACGACGATCGCGCCGGCCTCGCGCAGCCGGCGCACCATCTCGCAATCGGCGCTCGCCGGCTCGGTGAAGGCGTCGGTGCCGTGCAGGTTGACCTCGCCGACCACGTCGACTTCGTCCTTGATCGCGATCGGCACACCAAGCAACGGCCGCTCCTCACCAGCCTTCAGCCGCGCTTCGGCCTGCTCGGCCTCGAGCAGCGCCTTCTCGGCGAAGACCTTGCGGAACGCGTTCAGTTGCGGATTGATCCGCGCGATCCGGTCGAGGCAGAGCTGAACGAGCTCTTTAGGAGACACCTCCCCGTCTCGCACCAGCTCGGCCTGTCGTGCAGCTCCGGCAAAGGCAAGGTCGTCGCTCATGCTGACACAGCGTATTGAGACCTATCCCGGTAGGGGTGGAACGTCTTGCACTTTTTCGGCATTACCTTGCGGCGCTAGCCAGATCCGTTCCACCGAAAAAGTTAAGTGGAACCCCTACCGGGATAGGTCTCAGGCCTCAGCGGGCTCGGGCTCTGCCGTGCCGCTCTCGAAGCTGAGATCCGGCAACGCGCGGTCGAGCCAGGAGGGCATCCACCAGTTCCAGCTGCCGAGCAGCTTCATCGCCGCCGGTACCAGGATTAGGCGGACCAGGGTCGCGTCAAGGGCGATCGCCACCGCGCAGCCTAGGCCGAGCTCCTTGATCGAGGGCACGCCGGTGAGGACGAAGACGGCGAAGACGCAGGTCATGATCAGCGCCGCCGAGGAGATCGTGCGGGCGCTGGTCGAGAGACCTTCGGCGACGGCCCGTTCGTTGTCGCCGTGCTCGAGGTAGTGCTCGCGGATCCGCGACATCAGGAAGACCTCGTAGTCCATCGAGAGGCCGAAGACGATGGCGAAGATCAGCGGCACGTTGATCGTGTCGAGCGCGCCCTGGTTCTCGAAACCGAGCAGGCTGTCGAACCAGCCCCACTGGAAGATCGCGACGAGGACGCCGAAGGCCGCCCCGATCGAGAGCAGGTTCATCAGCACCGCCTTCAGCGGCAAGAGCAGCGAGCGCAGCATCACCATCAGCACCAGGTAGCTGAGCGCGAGGACGAAGAGGATGATCTTCCACATCGAGCCGCTGACCTGGGCGCGGGCGTCCTGGCTGCGCGCGGTTTCGCCACCGACGTCAACGCTGGCAAGATGGGCGAGCGCGGTCGCGGGGACGACGTTGTCGCGCAGCCGTTCGACCAGGGCGATGGTCGCGTCGGACTCGCTGGGAGCGCTGGGCGTGGCCTGGATCAGGACACTGGAGCCGGAGAAGGCGGGCGGCGCCACGGCGCTGACGCCGGGGGTCGAATCGATCGTGCGAGCGAAGCCGGCGATCGCCGCGCGGTTCTTGCGCGCCTGGGGGGCGCTCTCGAAGGAGGCGACCATCTGTACGGGGTCGGTACCGCCACCGAGCTGCTTGGAGGCGAGTTCGTTGCCGATCCGCACATCACTGTCCTTGGGGAACTGCTTGATCGCCTGCGTCCCAGTTTCAATCGAGAGCAGCGGGATCGCCAGGGTCAACAGCACCGCCGAGACCCCGATCACCGCGCGCCAAGGATGGGCCATCACCCGCGTGGTCCAGCGCACCCAGAAGGCCTCGCGGTCCGGTCGCTCACCCCGGCGGCGAAACAAGCCGAGCGCCTTGGCGACTATCCCGCCCGGCAGCACGCGGTCGCCGAGCATCGCGATCAGGGCGGGTAGCAGAGTCGTCGCGGTCAGGATCGAGACGGCGACTACGGTCATCGCCCCCAGCGCCATCGAGCGCAGCGCCTGGTTGTCGACCATCCAGAGGCCGGCCAGCGAGACGATCACGGCGAGACCGGAGAAGGCCACCGCCAGGCCCGAGGTGGAGAGTGCCTCGGCCCGCGCCGCCTCCGCGTCGCGGCCGCGGGCGCGCTCCTCGCGGTAGCGGGCGAGGATGAAGAGGGAGTAGTCGATCGCCACCCCGATCCCGATCATCGAGGCCATGTTGGTGACGAAGACCGAGGTCTCGACCTGCAGCGAGATGAAGTAGATCAGCGCCCCTGTCACCATCACGCTGACGAAGCCGAGCACCAGTGGCAACGCCGCGGCGGCTAGCGAGCCGAAGACAACGAGCAGAATGATCGCGACGATCGGGAAGCCGCCGGCCTCCGCTTTTTTCAGGTCTTCCTTCGAGAGCTCCTGCATGCCGGCCCAGATCGTCGGCTGGCCTGCGAGGTAAGTGGTCACCCCGTTGACGGCGGTGCCGGGGTCGAGGTCTTCGCGCAAGTCGGTCGCCGAGTCGATCTGGCGATCTGAGGACTTTTCGCTGTGCAGCGGCAACATTGCAGTCCCGGTCCGCTGCAGCGCGACCTCGGCCCGGCGGGCCGTGGCCGGCGGCAGGGTCACCTTTTCGAGACCGGCGACGGCATGGCGCACTCGATCGACCGCACTGGCGCGGGCGGCGGCGCTGGCGCCTTCTTCGGCCTGCAGCAACACCGCGATACCACCGGTCTTGTCGCTGAAGTCCTTTTCGAGCGAGTCGCTGACCGCCTTTGACTGCGTGCCCGGGACGTCGAAGCCGCCCCCCGTCAGGTGATCGGTCTGGTGCGAGGCGATCGGCAGCGCGACGGCCACGACCGCGATCCAGGCCGCCAGGACCCAGCGGCGCCGGCGCCCCAGGAATCCCGCGAGTCTGACCATGAAGTCACGCATTGGCTGGACAGCCAGCTTTTCGGATGAACGTGCGCGCGTCTGTGAGTGCGATCACTCCAAACGGTTCCGCTGGAGTTCGACGTCCTATTAAGCGGGAGGGAGCGCTACTCGGAGATCAGCAGGTAGCGGCCCGAGGCCGCTGCCACGGCGAGGCCGCCGCTGATGTCGCGCTCGGTGTCGGAGAGCGCCTGCAGGGCGAAGCCGTCGGCGATCGCGAAGAGGAAGGAGACGATCTCCTCGGCGTCGTGGCGCAGCTTGAGCACGCCCTCCTGTTCCTTGGCGCGCAGCACGTCGGCGACGTGCGAGCGAGTGCGCTCGAAGAGCTGGCCGACCTCGTGCTGGATCTCGGGGTTGCGGCGGCCGGCGCTGAAGAGCTCGTAGAGAAGCAGGAAGAAGGTCGGCTCGTTCTCGATCAGGTCGGTGAGACTGGCGAGCAGGACGTCGATCACGTCGTCGACCGTCTCCGCTTTGGCCAGCGGCTCGTCGAGCCGGGCCACGCGGATCTCGGCGTCGCGGCGCACGACCTCGACCAGCAGCCGCTCCTTGGTCCCGAAGTAGTAATGGAGAAGGCCGCGGCTTACGCCCGCCTCACGAGCGACGTGCTCGAAGGTCGACCCGGCCGCGCCGCGCTTGGCGACACTGACCCGCATCGCATCAACAATGCGCTGCGCCTTCTCGCCGCTGAGCTCCCGCTCCTTTGTAGCCGCCTCCATCAAGGTCAGTCTACGTCGCCCGGGCGGATAGACGACCAACGCTGCCTGGCATGCCCGAGCGTCGCCCCCGGCCAAGCTGGCGCGTCATCCGTGGGTATGCCAGGCGAGGCGGTCGTCTAGCTGCCGTTGATGCTCGTCGTCGACGTGTACTCGAACTCCTCCTCAGCGCCGAAAAGGGCGTCGAGCACGGTTTTGCGCGCGTCCTCGCTGAGGATCAGGGCGACGGCGGCGCCGACCAAGCCGAGCAGGATGATGCGGCCGAGCTTGCTCTTCTTGCGCTTCTTCGGCGCCCGGAAGGCCTCGGAGGCGTCGCGCAGGTTCTCCGCCGCGACCTTGAGGTCACGCTGCACCTTCTTGTCGCCGGTGACGGCCTTGACGGTGCTGCCGTTGCTGGTCGCGCGGCCGTAGGCGCCCTTCGCCGCTTCGAAAGCCTTCTTCAGGCTGTCGCGCAGCTCTTCGTCCTCGATCAGCCGCTCCACGTAGGGGTTCTCGCGTGCGTTCGCATAAAGATCGGCGGCCTGGGTCGCCTTGGTCTTGCTCATGCCTTCTCCTCGCTGGATTCTCCTGGGGCACTCAGAATAACTCGCATCGATCGGGCGGCGTCAGCCCGAGCTGATGCCGTCCAGGAGTACCCCGTTAGTGCGGAAGCCAAGCGGGGCTTCGCGGATCGTGCGCAGCCGCAACGGCATCAGCTCCGGGCCGGGCGTGGCAAAGCGGCGCACGTAGAGCCGCCCGACACGCTCGTAACCGACTTCGCGGAAGCCGGGACCGAGCAGGCGGGCCGCTGGTGCCGGCGCCTTGCCGTCGGAGATGAAATCGATTTCGCCCACCCACCAGCGGAAGCCATCGGATGGCTGAACCTGGATCGATCCGGTCGAGAGGTAGTAGCGCAGCGAGGCCTCGCCCAGCTTCCAGGTGACCATCGCCCGCGGCACCGTCGGTTCGCCGATCGCGCCGGCGACCGCGTCCCAGTCGGGCCGCTGCAGGGCCGGCGAGACGCTCGCCCAGATCGAGAAGCCGAGCGAGTAGGCGACCAGCAGTCCGGCGAGCACGGTGCCGCTGCGGCGGGCGCCGCGCAAGGTGAAGCCGACCGCCAGCGCAACCAGCAATGGCACCAGCGCCGGCATCAGGTTGCGGGCGAGGACGTAGTCCTTGCTCGAGTCGAGCAGGCCGATCACCAGCGGGACGACGACGGTGACCGCGGCCAGCGCCAGCGGAATGCCGGCGGCGCGGCGCTCGGCTCGCTCACCGCGAGCGAAGGCGAGCCAGACCCCAGCGATCGCGATCAGGCCAGGCGCGACCGCCAGCAGCGGGTGCTCGGGCTGGGCGATGATGTCGCCGGTCTCGCCCAGGGCGAAGGTCAGACCCGTCTCCCAGAGCCGGTGCCAGAGACTGAAGTTGCTGATCCATTCGGCGTGGGCAAAGGACGACTGGTGGAGCAGCAGCGGCGCCAGCAGCAGCCCCGCGGCGGCGACGATCCAGATGCCGGGGAAGGCGCCTCCCGCTTCCCTGCCGCGGCGGCGCAACAGCCAGAGCGCCTCGGCGGCGATTGGAAAGGCAGCGAAGTAGTGGGTGCCAAGGGCGAGCGCCGAGGCGATCCCCCAGGCGATCGAGTCGCGCCTGCGTCCGCGATCGAGCGCGCGGACGAAGTAGAGCAGCGAGAGCGCGGTAAGCAGGACGAAAAGGGCGTAGGCGCGGGCCTCCTGCGAGTACCAGAGCAGCATCGGGTTGACCGCGACAAGGGCTGCGGCGACGATCCCGGCGCGCCGGCTGCTCAGCTCAGCGCCGAGCAGGTAGGCGACCGGCACCGTGGCGACTCCGGCAACGGCCGAGACCGTGCGCAGGCCGAACTCGCCGGTCCCGGTCAGCTGGGTCCAGGCCCAGGCGACCGCGTAGTAGAGCGGCGGTGCCGACTCGCTGAAGCCGACCGCGTCCATCGCATGCCAGAAGCCGTCGCGCAGGATGCGGCTGGCGGTGACGATCTCGTCGTGGTGATAGCTCTGCACCCCGAGCGTGGCAAAGCGCAGTATCCCTGCGAGGACGGTGAGGCCGGCGACGATCCAGAAGGTGCGGGAGCGAGCCCGCACGAGCTCGCCAATCGAATCCAGATAGGTCGAAATGCTGCCTCTGCGCAGCGCCCCGGCGGCCTCCATCAGACGGCTGACTCCTGGGCCGCGTGCACCTGGGGGCGCGCGTGGCCAAGCAGATCAAGGACGCAGGGTGCAGCCTTTGGTGGTGCCAAAGGCAAACCCGAGGACGCAGAGATGCGCCGCGCCACGTGCGTCATCCAGGTGTGCGGGGTGCAGGGGTCAACCGTCTATTAGGCGAGCGCCGCTTCGATCGCCTTGGAGACCTCGTCGACGTAGACGAACTCCAGCTCGCTGCGCTCGTGCTCGGGAATCTCGGCCACGTCCCCCTCGTTGCGCTGGGGCACCAGCACCCGCTTGATGCCGGCCCGCTGCGCTGCCAGCGACTTCTCCTTGAGGCCGCCGATCGGCAGCACCTGGCCGGTCAGGGTCACCTCTCCGGTCATCGCCACATCGTTGCGAACGGGACGGCCGCTAATTAGAGAGGAGAGCGCAACCGTCATCGCCACGCCGGCGGATGGCCCGTCCTTGGGCACGGCCCCGGCCGGCACGTGCACGTGAATGTCGTGCTTGGCGAACCAGTCCTCGTCGAGCTTCGGCGCAACCTCGCGCCAGTGGCCGCGCACATAGGAGAGCGCCGCCTGGGCGGACTCGCGCATCACGTCGCCGAGCTGGCCGGTGATCGTCAGCTGGCCCGAGCCCGGCATCGAGGTCGCCTCGATGAAGAGCACGTCGCCGCCCGCCGGGGTCCAGGCGAGACCGGTCGACACGCCGGGGACTTTGGTCCGCCGCCGCTGCTCGGCGAAGACACGGCGGCGGCCGAGCAGCTCGCGGGCGCGTTTGGCCGAGATCCTCGCCTTGGTTTTTTTGCGTTTGCCCTTGCCTTCGGCCACCCCGCGGGCGACCTTGCGGCAGACGGTGCCGATCTGGCGCTCCAGGCCGCGCACCCCGGCCTCGCGCGTGTACTCCTCGATGATCGCCGCCAGGGCGGGGTCGGCGAACTCGATCTGGGAGGGCTTCAGGCCGTTGGCCTCGATCTGGCGCGGCACCAGGTAGCGGCGGGCGATGTGCTTCTTCTCCTCGAGCGTGTAGCCGGCCAGTTCGATCGTTTCCATCCGGTCCTGCAGCGGCCCCGGGATCGTGTCGAGCACGTTGGCGGTAGCGATGAACATCACCTCGGAGAGGTCGAACTCGAGGTCGAGGTAGTGGTCGCGGAAGGAGTCGTTCTGGGCCGGGTCGAGCACCTCGAGCATCGCCGAGGCGGGGTCACCGCGGAAGTCGGCACCCATCTTGTCGATCTCGTCGATCATGAAGACGGGATTGCGCGAGCCGGCGTCGCGCAGGGCGCGGACGATCGCCCCCGGCAGGGCGCCGATGTAGGTGCGGCGGTGGCCGCGGATCTCGGCCTCGTCGCGGACGCCGCCGACCGAGATGCGCTCGAACTCGCGCCCCAGCGCCCTGGCGATCGAGCGGCCGAGGCTGGTCTTGCCGACCCCGGGCGGACCGACGAAGCAGAGGATCGGGCCCGGCGAGTCCGGTTTGAGCTTGCGCACGGCCAGGTACTCGAGGATGCGGTCCTTGACCTTCTCCAGGTCGTAGTGATCGGCGTCGAGAACCTCGCGAGCATGGGCGATGTCGAGGTTGTCCTCGCTTTCCGCCGCCCAGGGCAGCTCGGTAAGCCACTCCAGATAGGTGCGGATGACACCGTGCTCGGCTGCGGCGGGCGGCAGTTTCTCCAGCCGTGAGAGCTCGCGATCAGCTGCCTTCTGGGCGTGCTCGGGCAGTTTCGCCGCCTCGATTTTCTCGCGCAGTTCGTTGACTTCGGCCTGCTGCTCGTCCCCCTCCCCCAGCTCGTCCTGGATCGCTTTCAGCTGCTGGCGCAGGAAGAACTCACGCTGGCCTTTGTCGATCTCCGACTGCACCTGGGTCTGGATCTGGGTGCCGAGCTGGACGACCTCGAGCTCGCGGGCGAGGATCTGGGAGAGGCGGCGGAGACGAGCGACAACCTCCACCTCTTCGAGCAGCTCCTGCTTCTCCTCAGTGGAAATGCGCAGAGTGCCGGCGATCAGGTGGGCGAGCGCCGCGGGATCGTCGAGGTTGGCCACCGCCATCTGTAGCTCCTCGGGCAGGTAAGGAATCTGCTCGATGATCTCCGAGAAAGTGCGCTGGACGTTGCGGGTCAGCGCCTCCAGCTCCTGACCCTCCTCGACCTCATCCGGCAGCTCGCCGATCCGCGCGACCAGGTAGGGCTGCTCGGCGACGTATGGACCGAGCCGCACCCGCTGGGTCCCCTGGACGAGGACGCGCAGGGTGCCGTCGGGCACCTTGAGCATGCGGGCAACGACGCCGACGACACCGACCTCGTAGAGGTCTTTCGGGCCGGGCTCCTCGTTCTCGGGATCGCGAGCGGCGACCATCGCCAGCATCCGGTTGGCGCCGAGCACGTCGTCGACCAGCTTGATCGAGCGCTCCTGGCCGACGGCCAGCGGGGTCAGCGTCTCGGGAAAGGTGACGGTGTCGCGCAGCGGCAGGACCGGCAGCGCGTCGGGCAGCGGCTCGGAGGCGCGGATCACGTCCTCGGCGTCGAGCGAGTCGACCACCTCGAGGACGGGGCTGCTCTCCATCACTCCCTCCCGATCGGGATCCGGCGGGTCGTCTCGGAGGGATCGCGCAGCGGCAGCTCGATCCGCAGGACGCCGTCTTCGTAGGTCGCCGTGGCGCGCTCAGCGTCGACGTCCACCTGCAGCTCGACCACGCGGCGGAAAGGGCCGGAGGGAATCTCAACCTGCTGGTAGACCCTCCCCTCGGTCTCCTGCACCTGCCGCTCGCCGACTATCGCCAGCTGCCTGGTGCCGACCTCGATCCCAACCTCGTCGAGCTCAACACCTGCCAGGTCAACCTTTACGACCGCCCGCTGCGGATCGCCGCAGTAGTAGACGTCCACGTTCGGGGTAAACCCCCTGCTCCTGCGACTGACGTAAGTAGTCCGCGCCCACGCATAAAGATCCCGCTCCGGCATCAGCGGAACATTAGCCCGCCGCGCTGCGCGCGGTCAGGCTGTTTGAGGCTGAGAGGCCCAGCGCGGGGGGCGCATCAGCAAAACGGGCTGCCGAGGCGGCACCAGGCCCTCGGGCCGGTTCGGCCTGAAGGTCGTGCAAGGCTCATCGAGCTCGAGCGCGCAAAGCAAGTTCTTGCGGAAGTAACAGTCGTCGCAGGTCGGCGGTTTGGGCTTGCGCGGCACAGCGGCGATATTGCCATCGCCGTGACTCTTCCGTGAGCCTCAATTCCGCAAAGCGCAACGTTCTTGACACAGTCTCGTCACAGGTTCCCCGCGTCTTGCGGGAGCCGGCGACGCCCGCCGCTACCATTCGGCCCTGGATGGAGTCTTCCAGCAGGACCAACAAGCTCGCCGCCTCGCCGCAGCTGTTCGAGAGCGACTTCCTCAACTTCTTCTCGCGGGTGCACCCCTCGGTCCCGGCGATCGTCTTCGTGCCCGTGGTGATCGCCGGCGAGTGGCTCGGCGCCAGCCACGGCTACGCGGCCTGGCAGCTGCTCCTGCTCAGCCTCGCCGGGATCGGCATCTGGACCCTGACCGAGTACTGGCTGCACCGCCTCGTCTTCCACTGGCAGCCCGACAACGCCTTCGGGCGGCGGATGCACTTCATCATCCACGGCATCCACCACGACCATCCCAACGACAAGCTGCGACTGGTCATGCCCCCCGCCGTGGCGATCCCCCTGGCGGCGCTCTTCTACTTCGCCTTCACGCTGATCTTTGGCATGCCGGCCACCTATCCGCTCTTCGCCGGCTTCATCCTCGGCTACCTCTTCTACGACTACACGCACTACTACGTGCACCACTTCGTCCCCAAGTCCGACTTCGGCAAGCGGCTGCGCGAGCAGCACATGCGCCACCACTTCCAGGACCACCGCTACGGCTACGGCGTCTCCTCGCCGATCTGGGACGTGGTCTTCCGCACCCTGCCGCGCAAGCGCAACCGCTAGCCCTGGCAGGCGGGCAACTCGGTAGCGAGCCGTTTGCGGATGAACGTGCAGCTCGGCGGCCATCTCCACCGAGTTGCCGCGCTGGCGCAGGAAGGCGAGCGCGGTCTCGCGCATCCGCTCGCGAGCGGTCGTGGTGGCGGACCATCGCAAGCATCACGCGCACACGGACAGTGAAGGCGACCCACACAGCCCCACGTGGGTCGGCACACCGGCCTGCGTGGCGTCGCGGGCGGGCTCTGGCACGCGCACGCCGGTTGGCTGATGTCAACCCAAGGGCGTGCGGACTGGAAGCGCTACGCAGCCGACCTCAATGAGGATCGAGGCATGCGGGTGATCCCGCCAGTTTGTCCCCCTCGCACTGCTCACTCTCCTACTGCCGACTCTCGCCGGCTACATCGCCACCGGCACCCTGGCCGGCGCGGCCACGGGTTTGCTCTGGGGAGGACTGGTCCGCGTTTTCTTCGTGCATCACGTGACCTGGAGCGTCAACTCGGTATGCCACTACTTTGGTACGCGGAGGTTTTCCACGGATGATCACTCGACCAATGTCTTCTGGCTCGCCCTACCCTCCCTGGGCGAGTCCTGGCATCACAATCACCACGCCTTCCCCCGCTCCGCGGTCCACGGACTGCAACGCTGGGAGGTCGACCCCTCTGCACTGATAATTGCAGCCCTGGAGCGGGTTGGATTGGCCTGGAATGTGGTGCGCATCTCACCTGAGCGACAGGCACAGCGCACTGCTTGAAATCACCCTCGACTGGGTAGCTTCATCCAAATGGCCAGAGTGACAGATGCGAATTTGACTATACGAATACTCACTGTCACTGTCACTCTGCCACACTCCGCAGCAGCTGACGACCCGCTCGGCCATAGCGCTTGCGGGATGAAAGGAAGGAAATGCCCAGCACCAGCAACGTACTCGACGAGGCTCTAGACCTGGTCAAGAAAAGGCTCGCGGAGCTCGACGAGGAGCGCAAGCGCCTCGAGCGTGCGCTCGCCGAGCTTGGTGGCACGGTCACACGTCGTCCCGGTCGGCCCCCCGGCTCCGGACGCGGCCCCGGTCGCCCTCGCAAAAACGCAGCTCCGGCACCAGCCGCAGGAACAACTACTGCGACTGCGCCACGTAAACGCCGTCGCCGTCGCCGCGGTGGCACTCGCGCCGACCAGGCAGTTGCCTTGGTCGAGCAGAACCCCGGCATCTCCGCATCTGAGATCGCCAAAACGATGAAAATCAAACCGAATTACCTGTACAGGGTTCTCGGCGAAATGGAGAAAGAGGGCCGCGTCACCAAGAAGGGACGCGAGTACCACCCAGGTAAATAGCGCCTGAGACTTCTCGCTTTGCTGAACAAAGCCGGCCCCAAATGGGGCCGGCTTTTTCATTGGGTGACTACTTAGAGCAGACCAAGCTGGCTGACCGCGTCGCGCTCCTCGCGCAGCTCGGCCGCGCTGGCGTCGATCCGGGGGCGTGAGAACTCAGGAACCTCAACCCCCTCGACAATCGACCACTCGCCACCGCTGCAGGCACAGGGGAAACCGGCGACGATTCCCTCCTCGACGCCGTAGGAGCCGTCCGCAGGCACACCCATTGAGACCCAGTCACCCTCGGGGGTGCCGAGCACCCAGTCGTGGACGTGGTCGATCGCAGCATTGGCGGCTGAGGCGGCACTGGACGCCCCGCGTGCCTCGATGATCGCGGCGCCGCGTTTGGCAACTCGCGGGATGAACTCATCGGCAATCCACGCCTCGTCGTCAACCGCATCCCAGGCGCTCTCACCATTGACCTTGGCGTTGACGAGATCCGGGTACTGAGTCGTCGAGTGATTGCCCCAAACCGTCATGTTGGTGACGTCGGAGACTTGCTTACCCAGCTTGTTGGCAACCTGGGCAATAGCGCGGTTGTGGTCCAGGCGCATCATCGCGGTGAAACGCTCCCGGGGCACACCATCGGCGTTTGACATTGCGATCAAGCAGTTGGTGTTGGCAGGGTTGCCAACGACGAGGATTCGAACGTCGTCGGCGGCGCCGGCCGCGATCGCTTCACCCTGCGGCTTGAAGATCCCGCCATTGGCCTGGAGCAGATCGGAGCGCTCCATGCCCGGACCGCGCGGGCGGGCACCGACGAGCAGGCCGACGTTGCAGCCGTCAAACGCCTGCTTTGGGTCATCGAAGATGTCGATCCGGCTCAACAGGGGAAAGGCGCAATCGTCGAGCTCCATCGCAGTTCCCTCGGCGGCCTTCACCGCATCGGGGATCTCCAACAGACTCAACTCCACCGGCGTGTCGGGGCCGAGCATCTGGCCGCTGGCGATACGGAAGAGGAGTGCGTAGCCGATCTGGCCGGCAGCACCGGTCACGGTGACTTTCACAGGGGTGCTCACAGAGTCTCTATCTCCTGGATTCGTAGTTTTTGAAGAGCTAGGCCATTGCCCGCTGCAGGGCCTCGTCGATCGAACCGAGGAACTCCTGCGTTGTCTGGAACTCCTGGTCGGGGCCGACGAGCAGGGCGAGGTCTTTGGTCATCTTCCCGGCTTCCACCGTTTCGATGCAGACGCGCTCCAGGGTCTCGGCGAACTCGGAGACCGCGGGGGTGTCGTCGAGCCGGCCGCGGGCGGCGAGGCCACGCGTCCAGGCGAAGATCGAGGCAATCGGGTTGGTCGAGGTCGGCTTGCCCTGCTGGTGCTGGCGGTAGTGGCGGGTGACGGTGCCGTGCGCGGCCTCCGCCTCGACCGTCTTGCCGTCGGGACTCATCAGGACGCTGGTCATCAGGCCGAGCGAGCCGAAGCCCTGGGCAACAGTGTCGGACTGAACGTCGCCGTCGTAGTTCTTACAGGCCCAGACGTAACCGCCTTCCCACTTCAGCGCTGCCGCGACCATGTCGTCGATTAGCCGGTGTTCGTAGGTGATCCCGGCGGTCTCGAAGTCGGCCCTGAACTCGCTCTCATACACCTCGGCAAAGAGGTCCTTGAAGCGGCCGTCATAGCGCTTCAGGATCGTGTTCTTGGTCGAGAGGTAGACCGGATATTTGCGGTCGAGGCCGTAGCGCATCGAGGCCCGGGCGAAGTCGCGAATCGAGTCGTCGAGGTTGTACATCGCCATCGCGATGCCGCCGCCGGGGAAGTCGTAGACATCGAGCTCGACCGGCTCGCTGCCGTCTTTGGGGGTATAGGTGAGAGTCAGTGTGCCCTCGCCTGGCACGACCATGTCGGTGGCGCGGTACTGATCGCCGAAGGCGTGACGACCGATCACGATCGGCTTGGTCCAGCCCGGCACCAGTCGCGGAATGTTCGAGATCACGATCGGCTCGCGGAAGATGACCCCGCCGAGGATGTTGCGGATCGTGCCGTTCGGCGAGCGGTACATGTCGGCGAGGCCGAACTCCTCGACCCGGGCCTCGTCGGGGGTGATCGTCGCGCACTTGACGCCGACGCCGTGCTGCTTGATCGCGTTGGCCGCGTCGACGGTGATCTGGTCGCGGCTGGCATCGCGGCTCTCGATGCCGAGATCGAAATAGACAAGCTCGAGGTCGAGGTAGGGCAGGATCAGCTGCTCTTTGATGAAGGACCAGATGATCCGGGTCATCTCGTCGCCGTCGAGCTCGACGATCGGGTTCTTCACGGAGATTTTCGCCACGCGGCGGCGATGCTACCGATGGACTGGCACAATCAGGTCAATGGCCACCGTCGAGCGCCGCAGCTCCGCCACTCACGAGGTCTTCAACCAGGCCTCACCGCTGGAGGACTACAACCCGTTCGATGCCGACCGGCCGCTGCGCGAGGCCTTGGTGCGCGAGGGCGGCGGTTGGGCCGAGGACCGGGCCCGCGAGCTCGGCGCGATCGCCGGCTCGGCGCAAACGATCCGCTGGGGTTTCGAGGCCAACGAAAAGAAGCCTCAGCTGAAGACCCACGACCGCTTCGGCCACCGCATCGACGAGGTCGAGTTCGACAGCTCCTGGCACGAGCTGATGCGGATCGGCTCCAGCCACGGTCTGCACGCGATGCCCTGGCGCGAGCCGGGCGTCGGCGCCCACGTAGCCCGGGCGACGATGTTCATGCTGCTGATGCAGGCCGAGAGCGGCGTCGGCTGCCCGCTCTCGATGACCTACTCAGCGATCCCGGCGCTGCGCCAGCAGCCCGAGCTCGCCGCCGAGTGGGAGGAGCGCTTCCTCTCGCTCGACTACGACGAGCGTTCGCTGCCGGCCGATCGCAAGAGCGGCGCCCTCTGCGGGATGGCGATGACCGAGAAGCAGGGCGGCTCCGATGTGCGCGCCAACACCACCGTGGCGACGCCGCTGAACGGCGGTGGCGCCGGGGCCGAGTACGAGCTGGTTGGCCACAAGTGGTTCTGCTCGGCGCCGATGTGCGATGCCTTCCTCGTCCTCGCCCAGACCGACTCCGGCGTCTCCTGCTTTTTGATGCCGCGCTGGACCCCCGACGGCGAGCGCAACGCCTTCCAGATCCAGCGGCTCAAGGACAAGCTCGGCAACCGCTCCAATGCCTCCTCGGAGCTCGAGTTCCGCGGCGCCTGGGCGCGCATGGTCGGCGAGGAGGGCCGCGGCGTGCCGACGATCATCGAGATGGTCAACCACACCCGCCTCGATTGCGTGATCGGCGCCGCCACCGGCTACCGAGCCGGCGTCGTGCAGGCGATCAACCACACCGAACACCGGGCGGCCTTTGGCAAGGACCTGATCGACCAGCCGCTGATGCAAAACGTGCTCGCCGACCTCGCGGTCGAGTCCGAAGCCGCCACGATCGCGGCGATGCGCCTCGCCCGTGCCTACGACGAGGTCGCCGCCGGCGACGAGGACGCCGCCAACTTCCGCCGCCTCGCCAACGCCGTTCTCAAGTACTGGATGTGCAAGCGCCAGCCCTCCCACGCGGTCGAGTGCCTCGAGTGCTTCGGAGGAAATGGCTACGTCGAGGAGTCGGGAATGCCCCGCCTCTATAGGGAGGCCCCCCTAGCTTCAATCTGGGAGGGCTCCGGCAACGTCCAGTGCCTCGACGTCCTCCGCGCGATGGTGAAGAGCCCAGCCTCTGTCGAGGCCTTCTTCGCCGAGGTCATGGAGGGCGCCGGGGCCGAACCCAAACTCGATGCCTACGTCTCCTCCCTGCGCGATGAAATCCCCGGAGACATCGAGACGATCGAGCTTCGCGCCCGCCGCATCGTCGAGAAGATGGCAGTAGCTCTACAAGCTTCCCTGCTCGTTCGCTACGGGAACCCGGCTGTCGCCGACGCCTTCTGCGCCTCCCGCCTCTCCGGCGACTGGGGCAATGCTTTCGGAACCCTCCCCGCCGGCACGAACTTCAGCTCAATAATCGAGCGCCACCGGCCGCGGGCCTAAGCTTCCGGACTTCTTGCGAGCCGAGCCGCCGGGGACTCCTTCCCAGGCCGCTTCGCGGGAGTTCCTGGGAAGGAGTCCCCGGCGGCTCAGGACGGAGCTTGATCCCGCAGCGCCCGCCCTACTTGCTCAGCTGTGATTACCCCTGAGAGGCGGCCGTCGGAATCGACCGCCATCAGCGCGCCGAAGCGGCGCAGCGCCCCACTTGTGAGCAGCGAATCGAGCGGGGCGTCGTCACGAACCTGGAAGGTGCCGTCGTCGCGCTCGAGCAGATCGGAGACGTGGAACGTGGTGCGGGAGATCTCGGGGACCTCATCCGCTTTGTCGCGGACGACCAGACCGAGGAAGTGGTGGGCGGCGTCGACCACGGGGAACCAGGGCCAGCGGTAGCGGAGGAAGTATTCGTCCAGCGCCTGCTCGACGCTGAGTTCGTCGAGGATGGTTACGGGCTGGCGGTCCATCACGTCGGAGACCTGCAGGGCGCTGATTTTGCTGGTGATCCGAGTCTGCACTGAGGCGGCCTTGGCGGAGCTGTTGATGACGACGCCGATCAGGGCCAGCCAGACGCCCCCGAAGGCGTCGCCGCTGGCGATTAGAAGCAGGCCGCCGCCGATGAAGATGTAGCCGAAGACGCGGCCGAGGTTGGCGGCGAAGCGGGTGGCCGAGCTGCGGTCGCCGGTGCGCCACCAAGCGATCGCACGGACGATCCGGCCGCCGTCCATCGGGAAGGCCGGCAGCAGGTTGAAAATCAGGACCAGCAGGTTGATCGTCGCCAGCCAGCCGATCATCGCCATCACGCCCGAGACGCCCGAGCCGGATTCGATCTCAACCGCCCGCTTGAACTCCTCGGCGCCGACCGCGGCCAGGCCGACCGCCGTCAGCACGACGACGATGGCAAGAGTCACCAGCGGCCCTGCGATCGCCACCTTGAACTCCGCCGCGGGGCTGGGGGACTCACGATCCATGCGCGCCATGCCGCCAAAGATCCAGAGCTGGATGCTGGAGATGCCGATGCCGTTGCGCTGTGCGGCGAAGGCATGGCCGAGCTCGTGTAGGACGATCGAGCCGAAGAAGGCGAGGGCGCTGACCACCGCCAGCAAGAAGGGCGTCGAGCTAGAGCTGTTCTCGCCGAGCACGTCGCCGTAGAAGCGCGAGAGCCAGAAGATCACCAGGAAGAGAACGAGGAACCACGACCAGTCGACCGTGATGCGGATGCCGCGGACATGGAAGAGGGTGATTGGCTTACCGCCGAACATGTGGCAATGGTAAGCGGCGGCTAGGGTCCGCTCTGCGGTGAACGACGAGACTTGGCTCAGAGAACGGTTGGAAGAGCTGGAGCAGATCCACCGGCCCAGCGCTTCCGAGGGGGAGCGCGAAGCCGCCGAGTGGATCGTCGAGCGCTTCGCCGAGCTTGGTGCAGATGCGCGAATCGAGGCTGAGTCCGCGCACGGCACCTACTGGTGGCCGCTGGGCCTCGGCGCGGGCCTCGGCGCTTTGGGCGGCTGGCTGGGCCTGCGTGGCCGTCGCCTGCTCGGGGCCCTGCTTGGCTTCGCCGGCGCGGCCGGGATCGCGGCCGACTTTCCACCCGGGAAACGGCCGCTGCGCCGGCTGCTGCCCAAGCGCACCAGCTACAACGTCATCTGCGAACTCGGTCCGGCCGAGGCCGAGCGCACCGTCGTCCTCATCGCCCACCACGACGCCGCGCACTCGGGGCTGATCTTCCATCCCCAGATCCCCAAGGTCGCCGACCGCCTCGGGCTGATCGAGGGCAAAGACACGAGTCCGATGCTGATGGCACCGGTCGCGGGCGGCCCGCTGCTGGCCGGCCTGGGCGCCCTGACGGGACGGCGCTGGCTGGCCAAGCTGGGCGCCCTGGTCGGCATCGGCACGATCGCGGCGATGGCCGACATCGGTCGGCGCGAGACCGTGCCCGGCGCCAACGACAACGGCACCGGCGTCATCGCCCTGCTGGCGCTGGCAAAGCGCCTCGTCGAGGAGCCGACCACCGAGGTCCGCGTGATCTTGCTCTCGGTCGGATCGGAGGAGTCCTTCAGCGAGGGGATCAAAGCCTTCGGCGAGCGTCACTTTCCGCGGCTGCCGCGCGAGAGTACCTTCTTCCTCTGCCTCGAGTCGCTCGGCTCCCCCCACCTGCTGGTCCTGCGCGGCGAGGGCTTCCTCAAGATGCACGAGTACCCGCCGCGCGCCCTGGCGCTGATGGATGAGCTGGCCGAGGAGCTGGGGATCTGGCTCTATCCCAACCTGCGCCTGCACAACGGCACCGACGGGCTCGAGCCACTGGCAGCGGGCTATGAGACCGCAGCGCTCTGCGCCTGCAACGAGCTCAAGCAGCCGGCCTTCTACCACTGGCCCAACGACGTGTCCGCAAACGTCGAGTTCGGCACGGTCGCCGATGGCATCCGCCTCGGCGAGGCAACGATCCGCCGCCTCGACCAGCGCTGGCTCTGACCCGCAAGCGGCGGTGAAACGCCTTATACGTCGGTTGTCCGGATAAAGCGTTTCACCGACTCCGAATTCCGACTGCGGCGTCGGATTTCGGCTCTATAGAGTCCGCGCTCGTGCCCACGCATGACGTACTGGTAATCGGCGCCGGCCTGGCCGGACAGAGAGCAGCACTGGCAGCCGCCGAGGAGGGCGTCTCGGTCGGCATCGTCAGCAAGGTCCACCCGGTCCGCTCGCACTCCAACGCGGCCCAGGGCGGGATCAACGCGGCGCTCAACCCCGGCGACTCCTGGGAGTCGCACGCCTTCGACACGATCAAGGGCTCCGATTATCTGAGCGACCAGGACGCGGTCGAGATCATGTGCCGCGAGGCACCGGAGGAGATCCTCCACCTCGAGCACCTCGGCGTCACCTTCCACCGCAACGAGGAAGGCAAGCTCGGCACTCGCGCCTTCGGCGGCGCCTCAGCCGCCCGCACCTACTACGTCGCCGACATCACCGGCCAGGCGATCATGCACGTCCTCTACGAGCAGTTGATGAAGCACTCCGAGCAGGTCGCCCGCTACGAGGAGTGGTTCTGCACGGCGCTGGCGCTCGACGACGACGGCGAGTGCTGCGGCGTCGTCACCCGCAACATCGCCGACGGCTCGATGCAGCTCTTCCAGGCGAAGTCGGTGATCCTCGCCAACGGCGGCAACGGCCAGGTCTGGAAGCCGACCACCAACGCCCTGATCTGCACCGGCGACGGCATCGCGCAGGCCTACCGGGCCGGGGCAAAGCTGATGGACATGGAGATGATCCAGTACCACCCGACGACGCTGGCGGGCAAGGGCTTCCTGATCACCGAGGGCGCCCGCGGCGAGGGCGCTCACCTGCTCAACAAGAACGGCGAACGCTTCATGGAGCGCTACGCGCCGAACAAGATGGAGCTGGCCTCGCGCGACGTCGTCTCCCGCGCCGAGCAGACCGAGATCAACGAGGGCCGCGGCTTCGACGACGGCACCGTCGCCCTCGACATCACCGTGGTGCCGAAGAAGCGCGTGCACGAGGCGCTGCGCGAGATCGTCCTCGTCGGCAAGGACTTCGCCGGGGTCGACATCACCAAGGAACCGATCCACATCAAGCCCGGCAACCACTACACGATGGGCGGGATCAAGACCGACGTCGACGGCCGCACCGACATCCCCGGCCTCTACGCCGCCGGCGAGGTCGCCTGCGTCTCGGTCCACGGCGGCAACCGCCTTGGCGCCAACTCGCTGCTCGACACCCTTATCTTCGGCCGCCGCTCCGGCGCCGACGCCGCCGCCCGCGCCAAGCGCACGGAGGGCTCGCGGCCCTCGAAAGCGGTGCTCGAGGCCGAGCAGGCAACGATCGACGCGATCTCCGCCCGCGAGAAGGGCTCCGGCCGACGCGTCTCGGAGATCAAGTTCGACCTCGGCACGGTGATGGACGCCAAGGTGGCGGTTTTCCGCGACGAGGCCGGCATCACCGAAGCGCTGGAGAAGGTGCGCCAGCTCAAGGAGGAGGCCAAGACCGCCTACATCGACGACAAGGGCTCGGTCTTCAACCAGGACCTGCTGGGCGCGATCGAGCTCGGCTACATGCTCGACAACGCCGAGTGCACCTGCGTCGCCGCGCTGGAGCGCAAAGAGAGCCGCGGCGCCCAGTACAGGACGGACTTCCCGGAGCGCAATGATGAGGAGTGGCTCAAGCACATCGATCTGCAGCTCAACGACGACGGGCCCGAGATCTCCTACTCCGAGGTGACGATCACCCAGTGGGAACCGCAAGAGAGGACTTACTAGATGGCTGAGTACACGCTGAAAGTCCGCCGCTACCAACCCGAGTCGGGCGAGGGCGCCTACTGGGAGGAGTTCAAGGTCGAGCTCGATCCCTCGCTCTCCGTCCTCGACGGGCTGCTGCAGGTAAAAGACCGCGACGACGGCTCGCTCTCGGTGCGCTGCTCCTGCCGCGCCGCGATCTGCGGCTCCTGCGGGATGAAGATCAACGGCCAGTCGGGCCTCGGCTGTAAGACCCAGGTCGGCGAGGCACTGGAGATGGCCGAGCGCAAAGCCAGCGTCAGCCCCAGCGCCGACGGCGGCACGCCGCCGATCGTGATCGAGCCGATGGGCAATATGCCCGTGATCAAGGACCTGATCACCGACATGGAGTCGACCCACTGGACCAAGATCCGCCGCGTCACCCCCTGGCTCCTCCCCCACGGCGAGGCGCCCGAGCGCGAGTACGTGGTCGAGCCCGAGTCGATGATCGACATCACTCAGTCGATGGCCTGTATCCAGTGCGGCGCCTGCGTCTCCTCCTGCCTCTCGATGGAAGCCGACCCCGAGTTCATCGGACCGGCCGCCCTCGCCAAGGCCTACCGCTTCGTCGGCGACCCGCGCGACGCCGAGACCAAGGAGCGCCTCCACGACCTCGCCCACGATCCGCACGGGATCTACGACTGCACCCACTGCTTCAGCTGCATCGACGCTTGCCCCAAGGGCGTGGCGCCGATGGACCAGATCATGCGCCTGCGCCGCAAAGCCGGCGAAGAGGGCATCGACGACGACCCCAACAACGGCCACAGCCACGAGGAGGCCTTCGTCAAGATCATCGAGAAGAAGGGCACGCTCGACGAGGCGCTGCTAGTGCAGGAGTCCTACGCGCCCGGCGTCAAAGGCAAGCTCAAACCGTCGATGGGCGCGATCAAGGGACTGATCGAGTCGCTGCCGACGGTACTGCGCGCGATCAAGACCGGCAAGGCCCGCTCAGCGCACAAGGTGATCCCCGGCCTCCACCCCAAGCTGCCCGGCGGTGCCCAGGACGATGTCAAGGCGATCTACAAGCACGCCGAGGAGCACCGCGAGGAATTCAACATCTACATCGCCGGGGAAGACGAGGACTTCGTCGAACCGGAGCCCGATGAGCCGACCGAGGAGACCTTGACGGCGGAGGCGGCTGCGGCCGCGGAAAGCGAGGAGTCGTGAGCGAGCAGATCAAGGTCGCCTACTGGCCCGGCTGCGTCTCGCGCGGCTTCACCACCGAGCTACACGGCTCGATGGCGATCGCCGCCCAGAAGCTCGGCATCGAGCTGGTCGAACTCGATCGCGCCAACTGCTGCGGCGCCGGCGTCATCGCCGAGCACAACCAGGAGCTCGCCGACACGCTCAACGCCCGTACCTTCGCCCTCGCCCAGCAGACCGGGCTCTCGATGATGAACATCTGCTCGACCTGCCAGGGCGCGCAGTCCGAGTGCCAGCAGCGGCTCGACGCCGACTCCTCCTACCGGGCCCACATCAACGAGGTGCTGAGCGGGCAGGGCCTTTCCTACGAGAAGGGCAAAGACGGCTTCACCAACAAGAACTTCCTCTGGCTGCTGGTCGAGGACTACGGCCTCGACCGCCTCGCCGAGAAGGTGACGCGCCCGCTCAGCGGCCTGCGCGTCGGCCCCTTCTACGGCTGCTACGTGGTCCGGCCCAAGGAGCGGCTCGGCTACGACGAGTTCCCCGAACGCGATCTCTACCTGGAGAAGGTGATCGAAGCGCTTGGCGGCGAGGTCGTCGAGTACGACGGCGCCCGCAAGTGCTGCGGCTTCCCGGTGATCACGATGAACCGCGACACCTCGCTGCGCCAGGCCGGCACCCACGTCGGCGACGCGCTCGACGCCGGTGCCGACTGCCTCGTCACCCCCTGCCCCCTCTGTCACCTCAACCTCGACATGCAGCAGCCCGAGGCGGCCAAGGTGGTCAACAGGGACCTGGGCCTCGCGGTCCTGCACCTCCCTCAGCTGGTCTCGCTCGCCCTCGGCGCTTCGCCGAAGGAACTGGGCATGAGCAAGCACATCGCTTCGACCAAGTGGGTTGAAGAGCGGCTTGCTGCGGTTCCTGCCTGATTCGTTGATCCAAGCGTGGTGAGCGCGTGCGCAGGGGTCTGCGGACGCGCTTCGCGCTGAGTGTCCGCAGACCCCTGCGCACGCGCTCTTCTCGATTCGATGAGGAATCAGACGCAACCGCGCTCCGAGTTTGGAACTCAGTGGGTGGCGTGGATGATGCTGAGGACTATTGAGGCGATGCTTAGGACGACCATGGTGGCGGAGAGGACGTGCATGATCAGGCGGAAGATCTGGTCGCGGCGTTCCCACTCTTTGCGCTCGAGGCGGTCGATGCGATCCTCGATGCGGGCTATCCGCGATTCCTCCCAGATCTTCATGCAGCGCATAAGTTTAGCAGACAAAGCAGTTCAACGAGACCACCGAGGCGAGGCCGCTCTCAGCCAGGGGGCTGCAGGCCGACGCGGCGGGCCAGCCATTTGGCACCGACGGTGTCAGTGAGGCCGTGGGCGACGATCGAGCAGATGATCGCTATCGCGGCGATGTCGAAGATCAGGTTGCTATTGGCGACGTCGGACTTGAGCACGAAGAGGGCGAAGAGCATCGAGGCGACGCCCTTGGGTCCGAACCAGGCCATGAAGAGCTTCTGCGGGCGCGGGATGCCGGTTTTGACGAAGGAGATCATCACCGCAAGCGGCCTGGCGACGATCAGAGCGAAGACAACGAAGAGAATCAGCGGCGGCACGCTGTGATGGAAGCCGGTGGCGACGATCAGGGCGCCGAAGACGAAGAAGGTCAGCACCTGCAGGATCGCGCTGGCGTTCTCGGCGAACTCGACAAAGCCCTCGGGCACGTCGCGCTCCGTCGCCGCCATCGCGATGCCGCAGACGAAGGCGGCGATCAGGCCGTTGCCAATCGTCACTTCGGCGAGGCCGAAGGCGAAGAGGGCGATGCCGACCGCGTAGATCCCCTCATAGCGGGCGGTCATCCCCCCACCCGGCAGGTGGTGATGGAGGCGACCGCCGAGCGTGCCGAGGCCAATGCCGACCGCGGCGCCGAAGAGCGCCTCGCCGACCAGCTTGGCCGCTTCGCCGCCCGGATCGCCGCCGGGGCCCGCGAGGACGAGGAAAAAGAGGACGAACGGCAGGGCAAGGCCGTCGTTGAGACCGGACTCGAGGTTGAGCGTGTGGCGCACCGAGGCAGGCACGATCCGCGAGGTGACCACGGCGGAGGTGACGACCGGGTCCGTCGGCGAGAGCACCGCCGCCAACAGCAGGGCCTCGGCCCAGCTCAGGTCGGGGAAGAGCGCCTTCGCGGCCAGCCCCAACAGCGCCATCGTGATCGGCATCGCGATCGCCAGCGCCCGCGCCACCGGGCTCCAGTGCCGCTGCAGCAACTCGCGCTCGACGAACATCCCGTCGGAGAAGAGGGTGAGGATCAGCGCCAGCTCGACCAGCTGCACGATCGACTCGGATTTCGGATCGATGTCGACGACGCCGACGGCGGCAAGCAGCACCCCCAAGGCCACCGAAAGCACCGAGGCCGAGAGCACGGTGCCCTTCATCACCCCCGAGAGCGCCGCGACCACGGTCAGCAGCCCGCCGAAGATCAGCACTCCGTCGCCGAAGCTGATGCCCATTTAGGACTATTCGCCGCTGTTCAGCAGATTGCGCTCGATCAGCAGCTCTGCAACCTGCACGGCGTTGGTCGCGGCGCCCTTGCGCAGGTTGTCGCCGGCGAGCCAGAGGTTGAGGGTGCGCTCCTGGTCGGGGTCGCGGCGGATGCGGCCGACGAGGACATCGTCTTGGCCGGCGGCGTCGAGCGCCATCGGGTACTTGCCGTTGGCGGGGTCGTCGACGACGATCACGCCGGGGGCCTCGGCGAGCAGGGCGCGGCAATCGTCGGGCGAGAGGTCCTCGCGGGTGCGCACGTTGATCGACTCCGAGTGGCCGCTGATCACCGGCACCCGGGCGCAGGTGGCGGAGATCGCCACCTCGTCGCCGAAGCCAAGGATCTTGCGGGTCTCGGCCATCACCTTGCGCTCCTCGGTGGTGTAGTCGTCGCCGTCCTTGAAGACCTCGACCTGAGGCAGCACGTTGAAGGCGATCTGGTGCGGGTAGATCTGCGCCGGCGGCACCGTTTCCCCCGCCAGCGAGGCCCGCGACTGGGCGAGCAGCTCCTCGATCGCCCGCTGGCCAGTGCCGGAGACGGCCTGGTAGCTGGAGACGACCAGGCGCTCGAGCCCGACAGCGCGGTGGATCGGCGCCAGCGCCATCATCATCACCATCGTCGTGCAGTTGGGGTTGGCGACGATCCCTTTGTGGCCAGCCGCGGCGTCGGGGTTGACCCCGGCGACGACCAGCGGCACCTCCTCGTACATGCGCCAGTAGCTGGTGTTGTCGACGACGACCGCACCTGCCTCGACCAGCTGCGGAGCCCACTCGGCGCTGACCGAGCCGCCCGCCGAGGACAGCACGACGTCGAGCCCTTGGATCGTCTCGGGGCTGAGCGGCCGGCACTCCAGCGTCGTCCCGTTCCAATCGATCGCCCGCCCGGCGGAGCGCTCGGAGGCGAAGGGGATGACCTCGGCCGCGGGGAAATCGCGTTCGGCGAGGATCTCGAGGATGGTCGAGCCGACCGCGCCGGTCGCGCCCAAGACCCCGACTCTGTAACCGTCGCCCGTCATCTCATATGACCGGCCGGCTCAGCTACCGACCGTGGGACGGTGCTCGGCGCCTTCGGGGTCTTCCGCTCGCACCGCGTCGGCACCGAGCTCGAAGGCCTGATGCAGGGCGCGTACCGCCTCGGGCACCTGCCCGGCGGAGATCACGCATGAGATCTTGATCGGCGAGGTGGAGATCATCTCGATGTTGATCTCCTCGCGGCCGAGCACCTCGAAGACCTTGGCGGCGACGCCGGGGTGCGAGCGCATGCCGGCGCCGATGATCGAGACCTTGCCGATCTGATCGTCGGTGCGGATCCCCTCGCTGACGTCGCCGAGCGCGGCCAGCGTGTCGGTGGCGGTCGTCAACTCGGCGCGATCGATCGTGAAGGAGAGGTCGGCGAGCTCGTCGTCGCCGACCGGCTCGTTCTGGATGATCACGTCGACGTTGATGCCCGCGTCAGCCAGAGCGTTGAAGATTTCACCGGCCACGCCGGGCTCGTCACGGATTCCAACCAGGGTGACCCGCGCCTCGTCGACGGAGTGGGTGATCGCTGTGACGAAAGGCTGCTCCATGGTCTCCTGCTCGGTCTCGTCCTCGCTGACGACGAGGGTACCGGGACCGTCCTCGAAGCTGCTGCGGCAGTGGATCCGCACGCCGTGGTTGCGGGCGTACTCGACCGAGCGCAGCTGCAGCACGCGGGCGCCCGATGCCGCCATCTCCAGCGTCTCCTCGAAGGTCGCGACCGGGATCTTGCGGGCGTCGGGGACGATCCGCGGGTCGGCGCTGAAGACGCCGGCGACGTCGGTGTAGATCTCGCAGACGTCGGCGTCGAGCGCCGCGGCCAGGGCGACCGCGGTCGTGTCGGAGCCGCCGCGCCCCAGCGTGGTGACGTCGTGGTTCGTGGTCGAGACGCCCTGGAAGCCGGCGACGAGGACGATGTGATCCTCCTCCAGCGCCGCCTGGATGCGCTCGGCGCGGACGTCGATGATCCGTGCCTTGGTGTGGGAGGAGTCGGTGACGATCCCCGCCTGCGAGCCGGTCAGCGAGATCGCCTTGTGGCCCATGTCGTGAATCGCCATCGCGCAGAGCGCACAGGAGATCCGCTCGCCGGTGGAGAGCAGCATGTCCATCTCGCGCGGCTCCGGGCGGGCGGATATCTCCAGCGCCTGGGCGACCAGCTCGTCGGTCGTCTTGCCCCGCGCCGAGAGCACCGCAACGGCGCGGTTGCCGGCCTCGCGGGCGGCGACGATGCGCCGGGCCGCGCGCTTGATTTGCTCGGCGCCGGCCACCGAGCTGCCGCCGAACTTCATCACCACCGTTTTCGAGTTGCTCCCGGACACAGAAAGCTGAGGATAAGTGGTCCTAAAGGCGAGCGCCCTGAAAACCGATGGATTCCCCATCGTGGAGCCGAGCACGACAGAAATGCCGATGCTGCTGCCCGCCAGCGGGGGCGCGGGTCGCGACGAACGCCTCGTCGTCGCCAGCCGCATCTCCTCCCTGCTCGCCCGCGCGCACAGCGTCGCCGACGTCGCTGCGATCGCCGTGCGCGAGCTGCACGAGTCCTTCGACTACTACCTCGCGGTAGTCCAGCGCCTCGACGGCGACGGCTCGCTGCGCGTCGTTGCCGGCGCCGGGCCGCTGGCCGATGAGGTCGACGACTTCCTCGCCCTCGAGCAACCGGTCGAGATCGGCGTCAACGGGCGCGTCGCCCGCAGCGGCGAACCGGCAATGGTCAACGACACCCGGCTCGATTCCGACTACCTGCACCGCAACCCCCGCACCGACCCCGGCTCTGAGCTCTCACTGCCGATTCGGGTCGCTGGCACGGTCTGGGGTGTGCTCAACCTCGAGCAGGAGGAACCGGGTGCTTTTGCCGACGAGGACCTGCTCCTCGGCCACATCGTCGCCGGCCAACTCGGCTCGGCGATCTACCGCTGCCAGCTCGTCGATGAGCTCGAGGGCGCCTTCCTGACCACGCTCGGCGTGCTCGCCGACGCGGTCGAGCTGCAGGACGCCTACACCGCCGACCACGCCAACGAGGTCGCCGATCTCGCCGTGGCGGTCGGCAAGCGCATGGGCATCGCCGGTCCGGAGCTCGACCGGCTGCGCTACGGAGCGCTGCTGCACGACGTCGGCAAGATCGGCGTGCCGGGAGAGCTGTTGCGCAAGGCTGGCCCACTCAGCGCCGCGGAGCGGGAGAAGATGGACGCCCACACCGCGATCGGCGCTCGCATGCTCGAGCGCATCCCCTTCCTTGCCCCGGTCGCGCCGCTGGTCCGCTCGGCGCACGAGCGGGTCGACGGTGGGGGCTATCCCGATGGGCTCGCCGGCGACCAGATTCCCCGCGGGGCGATGATCATCGCCACCTGCGACGCCTACCACGCGATGACCTCGGACCGCTCCTACCGGCAGGCGATGCCAAAGCAGGCCGCGATTCGCGAGCTCGAAGCCAGTGCCGGCACCCAGTTCGACGCGGGCGTGGTCGCGGCGTTGGTCGCGGAGCTCAGCTAGAGAGCGGCGCTACTCGCCGCCAGCGCCGCCGAGGTTGCCGAGCATCGCGTGCTCGGCCATGCGGATCAGGCCAAGTGCCATGTGCGGCCGCATGTCGCTGGTCCGCACCCGCACGTGCGAGCCATGCGGACCGATCACCTCGACGATCGTGCAAACGTCGCCGATCTGGCAGTCCTCGCCGTAGTCGGCTTCCAGTGCCTCCATCTGGGCGGTGACGACCTGGCCCATCTTGCTCTGATCAATCGGCATGGTCTAGGAGACTACAGACGCGCCCCCACGCAGCTTCGTCTGAGGGAAGCGTGACGGCAATCACTTATATAGATATATCGGCGCGATATATTTGCGCCGTGGAGCTCACTCCCACCGCCTACGTCATCCTCGGCATGGTCAGCCGCGAGGCACGCTCGGGCTACGAGATCAAGGCCGCGGTCGACAACTCCACCCGCTTCTTCTGGGCGGCCAGCTACGGGCAGATCTATCCGGAGCTGAAACGACTCTCCAAAGCCGGCCTGGTTGAGGGGGTCGACGCTTCGCGGGGGGAGCGCAAGCGCACTGTGTACGCGATTACGGACGCGGGCATGGCGGCGCTGACGAACTGGCTGCGCCAGCCGCCGCAGACCTCCGAGATGCGTGAAGAAGGCCTGCTCAAGCTCTTCTTCGCCGACGTTCTGCCCCGCGAGGACGCGCTGGCGACCCTGCGAGCGATGCGCGAGCGGCGCCAGGAGCTGGCGGCGCGGCTGCGCGGCATGGAACCGATGACTTTGGAGAAGGACCCCTTCTCGCTGATGGTGCTGCAGGGGGGAATCGAGTTCAACGAGTGGTTCGCCGACTGGTGCGAGCGGATGGAGCAGCGCCTCCTCGCCGCCCCCGGTCCGAAAGGAGCAACTGATGTTTGACGCCCTCGCCCGCCTCGCCGACGGCAAGGCCCGCCGGATCGGCCTCTTCGCGATCGTCTTCTTCGTCCTCGCCGCGGCGATCGGCGGCGGCGTCGCCAGCCGCCTCGACCCCTACGGCGCCGATGACCCGTCGACCGAGACGGTCGAATCGCGCGAACGCCTGCACGACGCCGGGCTGAAGATCCCGGCCGTGCTGGCGATCTTCAAGAACGCGCCGGTCGGCGCGGCGGGGACCCGGGCCCGGGTCGAGGCGGTGGAGGCAGGCCTGCGCCGCCGCCCCGACGTCGCGACCGTCACCGGCTACTACGACACCCACTCCCCCGTCTTCGTCTCGAAAGATGGCCGCTCGACCTACTTCGCCGTCACGCTGAAGACCTTCGACGACAAGCAGTGGCAAGAAACCGGCGCCGACATCGCCGACCAGCTCTCAGCTCACCCCGGGATCGTCGTCGGCGGCGCCGCGGTCGCCCAGGAGCAGGTCAACAAGCAGGTTGAGAAGGACCTGCGGATGGCCGAGATGCTCGCTTTCCCGCTGCTCTTCCTGCTCTCCTTTGTCTTCTTCCGCAGCCTGATCGCCTCGGCGCTGCCGCTGATGATCGGCGGCCTGGCGATCGTCGGCACCTTCCTGATCCTGCGCGTCGCCAGCGAGTTCGGCTCGATCTCGATCTTCGCCCTCAACCTGACCACGGCGCTGGGACTGGGGCTGGCGATCGACTACAGCCTCTTCATCGTCTCCCGCTACCGCGAGGAGATCGCCAAGGACGGGCCGGGGCTGGCGGCAATGCGGCGCGTGCTGGCCACCGCCGGGCGCACGGTCTTCTTCTCCTCGCTGACCGTCGCCGCGGCGCTCGCCTCGCTGCTCGTCTTCCCCCAGCGCTTCCTTTACTCAATGGGCCTCGGCGGCGCCCTCGTCACGCTCTTCGCGGCGCTGATCTCGCTGACCGTGCTGCCGGCGGTCCTGACCCTGCTCGGCACCCGGGTCAACGCGCTGGCGCCGCGCTTCCTGCAGCGCCGCGCCGAGGCCGACACGCGGCCCGATGAGAGCGGCTTCTGGTACCGCCTCTCGCGCTTCGTCATGCGCCGCCCGGTGCCGGTGGCGACGCTCAGCGCGGCGCTTTTGATCGTCATGGGCATCCCCTTCTTCAACATCAAGTTCGACACCGTCGACCCCACCGTGCTGCCGAGCTCGGCCAGCGCCCGCCAGGCCTACGACGCGGTCAGCAGCGAATTCCCGCCCTACCGCGAAACGCCGATCTGGGTCGACGTCGAAGGTGGCGGGCCGAGGGCAGCCACGCAGTTCGCCGCCCAGGTGCGCCGGGTACCGGGCGTCGCCGAAGTCAACCCGCCGCTGCGGCTCAAGGGGGACGTGACCGCGCTGCAGGTCGTCTCCGGCCACCCCTTCGTCTCCGAGGCCAGCCAGACGACTGTGAATCGGATTCGCGACCTGCGGCCACCGCCGGGGACGACAGCGCTGGTCGGCGGCGCCACCGCCGACTTCATCGACCTGCAGTCGAGCCTCGCCAGCCACCTGCCGATCGTGCTCGCGATCATCATCATTGCGACGCTGACGATCCTCTTCCTGATGACCGGCTCGGTGATCCTGCCGATCAAGTCGCTGCTGATGAACTTCCTCAACCTCAGCGCCGTCTTCGGCCTCTTGGTGCTGATCTTCCAGGACGGCCGCTTCGAGGGCTTCCTCAACTACACGAGCCCGGGCGCGATCGAGCAGACGATGCCGATCCTGCTCTTCGCCGTCGCTTTCGGCCTCTCCACCGATTACGCCGTCTTCCTGCTCTCGCGAATCAAGGAGGCCCGCGACAACGGCGCCTCGGACTCCGAGTGCGTCGCGATCGGGCTCGAGCGCACCGGGCGCATCGTCACCGCCGCGGCGCTGCTCTTCGCGGTCGCGATGGGGGCGTTCGCCACCTCGCAGATCATCTTCATCAAGGAGAACGGGGTCGGCACCGCCCTCGCCGTCCTGATCGACGCCAGCATCATCCGCGCCCTGCTGGTTCCCTCGCTGATGGAGCTGCTCGGCAAATGGAACTGGTGGGCACCGAAACCGCTGCGCCGCTTGCACGAACGGTTCGGGATCAGCGAGTCCGGGCTGAGCGAGCCGGAGCCGGGGAAGGCCTGAGCCTGATGTTTGAGCCGATCGAGGAGGATGCGCGGGTCGCCGTGCACCCATTCGACCTCGACACCGCAGTGCAGGATCTCGGCGACGGCCGCTTCGCCGCCGAGATGAGCGAGCGCTGGTGGGTCGATCGCGGGCCCAACGGCGGTTACGTAGCCGCGGTCATCCTGCGAGCAATCCAGGCAGCAGCGACGCTCGAGCGCGCGCCGCGCTCGCTCACGGTCCAGTTCCCCCGCGCGCCGCTTGCGGGGCCGGTGGAGATCACGGTTAGGACGGAGCGCGAGGGCCGTACCGTCACCTTCCTCTCGGCGCGGATGGAGCAGCAGGGAAAGCTGCAGGCAACGGCCTTGGCGGTGCTTGCCGACGACCTTGATGTGAGCGGTTTCACGGAGTTGAAAATGCCCGATGTCGAGCCCCCGGCCGAGCTCTACTCGCCTGACCCCCAGCGGGTCGCCGGTATGCCGACGATGTTCCAGAACTACAGCGTGCGGTCGGCGCTGGGCGATGAGGCCTTCTCCGGCGGCGCCCCATACAGCGGCCTCTGGATCCGCGCCCGCGAGCCCCGCCTGCTCGACGCGCCACTTGCCGCGGCGATTCTCGACGCCTGGTTCCCCGCGCCGTTCATCCGACTCGAGCGGCCGGTGCCGGCGCCGACGATCGATTACACAGTGCACTTCCGCGCACCACTGCCCGAGCCCGGCGCCTCCGCCGAGGATCCCTACCTGGCTACCTTCCGCTCGGGCCTCGCCCGCGGGGGCTTCTTCGAGGAAGACGGAGAGCTTTGGAGCCGGGACGGGAGCTTGCTGGCACAGTCGCGTCAGCTGGCGCTTCTTCTGAGTTGAAGACCGTGCTGTCGAAGGCGGTCAGCACCGGCTCGGCGGCGTAACCGGGCGGCGGCGTTACTTCGAGCAGTTCGCCGATGCTGAGCAGGAAGGAGAAGTGGTTGTAGTAACCGGTTTCGTTGACGCTGCCGGGAGCGACGAAGGGTGAGAGCAACAGCATTCCAACTCGGCCTCCGCCACCGCTTTCTTTGACCGGGCCGCTGCTCACTGGCGGGGCCGCTTCGGGGGCGGGAAGGTTGGGGTATTCGGGAGTTCCACAGCAGGCGCTGGTATCGGGTTCGGGCAAGTCCTGGCGCGCTTGGGCCGAGGTGATCGCGATCAGGCCTGACGTTTTGTATGCGGGAGAGGCTTCGATTTCGGCGATCACCGTTTCGAGCCAGGGCTGAGCCGCGGCCAGCCCGGCGGGGGCGCCGGGTTCGCAGGGCGTTTCGCCGCCGTCATGGCAAGCGTCGGGGACGATGTAGGAGAAGGAGGGGGTCTTGGTTTCCTTCTTCAAGTCGACGCTGAGCTGTTCGAGGCCGATGTCGCGTTCGGCGCATTCGGGGCTGTCGATGATCGAGTGGAAGTAGACGAAGGGGTTGCGCCAGGTCTCGTAGGGATCGGCTGGCCGCGGTGCCTGCGCCGGGTCGGTTTCGCCGATGCCGGAATGCCGGCAGGTGGTGGGCTCTCCTGCCTGGCCGTTGCCGATTCCACCGATGTAGGCCTTCCAGGTCTTTTTCGCCGTCAGCAGCTGGCCCGGCAGCGTTTCGGCTTCGGCGGGATAGACACAGCCTTCGCCTTCCGCCTGGCCCGTCGTCACATTGAGGGTCGGGGTGGCGAAGTCCTTGTATTCGGGGCAGTTAGCCGCGGTGGCAGGATTCGGACCCTGGCCGCTGATCAGGGCGATCTCGTTGGCCAGATCGCCCGTCGTCACCGCGTAGTAGTTGGAGAGCAGCTCGCCTTTTTCCGGCAGCGTTTTTGACATGTAGGTCGCGGTCGAGCTCGGGCCGTAGGTTTCTTCGAAGCCGTGGTCGGCGAGCACGATCACGAAGACGTGCTGGACGGGGGGCAGGCCGGCTTCTTCCGGTAGGTCGGGAGGAAGTTTTTTCTTCGGCGGCGCGGCGGCCGGTTCTTCGGGCGTTTCGGCCGCGGGGGGAACTTCGACGGCGGCCGGTGGCGCTTCGGCGACGACAATCGGTTCAGTCGCTTCCGCTGCCGGTTCCGAGACGGGTTCCGCGGGCGGTGGCGGTTTGGCTTCGCTGTAGAGGACGATCGGGGCGATGCCGGCGCTCTGTGCGGCAGGACCGGTCAAGCCGCCGAGCAGGACGCCAAAGCCCAGCACGGTTAGTACCGCGATCGCGGCGCTGCGCGGCGCCGGCATGTAGCGCTCCTGGGACGCCTTCCCTCCCCCGTCCTGCTGAGGAGGAGCCGCTACGGCAGCCTCAGCAGGCTTGTCCGTGGCCGCCGGCTCGACTATCGAGAGCCACTTGGCGACGGCAGCCGGGATCGCTCCGCGCCGCTCGCCACAGGCGAGGCAGTAACGCTGGTCCGCCGCCAAGCGGGCGCCGCAGCTGTTGCAGCAGCCGGAACCAAGCTTGCGGCCACCGTCATCGGCCGAGATTGCCACAACTGAAGTCTCGCTGCGGCATTGCGTGTACTTGTCACGCAAATGTGAACTTTGATCACAACCAGAGCCAATTTTTCACAACACCGCAACATTTCACCGTCCCATCACGAAGACGATGCGACCGTGGATCACTCAATGGTCAGCGCGGGGGGCGAGCAATGCCCTTCCTGCGGGATGGCTGTGGCAGCCGACCAGCGTTACTGCCTGCACTGCGGGCAGCGCTGTGGCGAGCCCCGCCTGCCCTTCATGAACGCCGTCACCTTCATGGACGCGATGCGAGCGCCCTCCGAGGCGGTGGCCGGTCCCGCACCACAGCCACAACCGCGCCGCCGCCGCATCTCGCCGAACGCGGCCCTGATCGCCGGAGTTGGCACGCTGCTGCTGGCAATGGGCGTGGGTGTCCTGATCGGGCACTCCGGCAATCAGTCGGTTGCCACCAACGCTGCGGCGCCACAGGTGATCACGGTGCACGGCGGCGGCGAAGAAACGGAAACCGCGGCCACGACCAACAAAGGCAACACGGGCAGCAAGGGCGGCAAGAAGAGCAAGAAGGCCAGCGCCAGCGCCAAGAAGAAGGCTGAAACCGGCCAGGGCGCGGAAGAAGTGCTGAAGCCCAGCGCTGGGGTGAAGCTGCCGCCGGCGACGGCGGAAGTCGGCAGCAAGTGCGAACAAGGGGCGGCCGGCTGTAAGGGCGGCGAATTCACAGGAGAATTCTTCGGCGAATGAAACTTCCAGGCAAGCTCACCCGCAAGCGCCAGAACGGCAGCGCTCCGGCTCGGAGCGGCTCGCCGACAGCCCCGGCGACGACCGAGCACGAGCTGACCGTCGACCTCGAACGGCGGCGCGACCAGCTCGTCGCCCGCGTCGCCGAGCTGCAGTGGGACCTCGGCGGGCTGGTCTACGAAATGGCGGTGCGCAACCAGATCGAGGTCGAGGTGCTGGTTAAACGCGCCGTCGCCCTGCAGGATGCCGACGCCGAGCTGAGCGAGATCGAGCGGATCGTGCGCATGGAGCAGACCGGCACCGCCGGCTCCTGCACCGCCTGCGGCGCCCCCCACAGCACCGGCGCCACCTTCTGCTGGCAGTGCGGGCAGCCGCTGCTCCAGCAGGTCACCAGCGACGCGATCCTGCGTCGCTAGAGGCTCGGCCCCCGGCGGCAGACAAGCAGGCTCAGCCGAAGCGGCCGGTGACGTAGTCGCGCGTGCGCGGGTCCGCCGGATCGCTGAAGATCTTCTCGGTATCGGCGAACTCGATCAGGGTTCCAGCCGGCTCACCCGTGCTCGAGTCGAGGCCGAAGAAGGCCGTCTCGTCGGCGACCCGCGCAGCCTGCTGCATGTTGTGGGTGACGATCACGATCGTGAAACGCCCCTTGAGGCTGTGCATCAGGTCCTCGATCGAGGCGGTTGCGATCGGGTCGAGCGCCGAGGCCGGCTCGTCGAGCAGCAGCACGTCGGGCTCGATCGCGATCGCACGGGCGATGCAGAGCCGCTGCTGCTGGCCGCCGGAAAGCCCCAAGGCACTGTCCTTGAGCCGGTCCTTGACCTCGTCCCAGAGCGCCGCGCCGCGCAGCGCTTTCTCGACCCGCTCGTCGAGGTCCTGGCGCAGGCCGAGGTTGCGCGGCGCCCAGGCGATGTTGTCGTAGATCGACTTCGGGAACGGGTTGGGCTTCTGGAAGACCATGCCGATCCGCCGCCGCACCTCGACCTGGTCGACGTTGCTCGCGTAGAGGTCATTCCCGTGGTAGAGAACCTGGCCCTCGAGCCGGAAGGCGGGCACGGTGTCGTTCATCCGGTTGAGGCTGCGGATGAAGGTCGACTTGCCGCAGCCGGACGGACCGATCAGGGCGGTTATCCGGCTGCGCGGGACCCGCAGGCTGACGCCGGCGAGCGCCTTCTTGGCGCCGTAGAAGACCGAGACGTCGTTGACCTCGAAAACGGACTCGACCGCCACCTTTGGGCGGTAGCCATTGATCCGCCCGACGGCGTCAGGCTCAGACTGAATCCGGACCCGGGAGGGTACGGCCGGCGGCGGAGTGCTCGCATCAGCGGGGCGAGCCTGTTCGGCGAGGAGGGTTTGTTCAGAGGTATTCATGAGCTCATCTTTCTGAGGCTGCGGGCGTGCATCGCCCGGGCTCCGAGGCTTGCAAGGAGGATGAGGGCGATCAACACCAACGACATTCCCCAGGCCTGGGCGATGCCTTCGGGGTTTCCTTCTTCGGACAGCGTGAAGATTCTCACCGGCACGTTCGGTATCGCGTGGCTCATGTCCCAGAGCACTTCTTTGCCGTCGAACACCGAGGAAACCAGGATCAGCGGCGCGGTCTCTCCGGCGGCGCGGGCCACGGCGAGCACTGTTGCGGTGAGGATCCCGCCGAGCGCACTGGGCAGGATCACGGTCAGCACCGTGCGCCAGCGGCTGACTCCAAGCGCGTCCGCGCCTTCGCGCAGGCTGCCGGGCACGAGGAGCAGGACCTCCTGGGCACCACGGGCGATCAACGGCAGCATGATGATCGCCAGCGCGACTGAGGCGGCAAAGCCGGACTGCTGGCGATGGTCGACGAGCAGGATGAAAATGAAGACACCGATGATGATCGAGGGCAGGCCGTTGATCAGGTCCAGGGTCAGCTTGCTGAGGCGGACCATGCGCGGGCTGGCGAACTCCGTCAGAAAGAGCGCTGCCAGAACCCCCAGCGGCATCGCAATGACCGTCGCCACAGCAACGATCAGAGCGGTGCCGACCAGCTCAGGCGCGATCCCGGTTGGCGCCGCGGTGACGAGGAATTCGAAGCTAAGGGCACTGGCACCGTGGACCAGCACCGTGTAGATGACTATTGCCAGCACTCCGACGGCGAACAGGGCGGCCGCGGTCGCACCGAACTCCGTGAGTCGACTGAACGCTCGGCGCCGACGCAGGTTGCCGCTTGCGGTTAGCGGCGCGGCAGGATCAAAGGCTGCGTCGGTCATTTCGTCGCCATTCGCCGATAGTCAAAGCGAGAGCCGATCCACTGCGCACACAGGTTGGAGATCAGCCCGATCACGAGCAGAATCACTCCGAGGTAGAACAGCGCGGCTTTGTGCATTTCCGTGATCGCGCCCGGCAGCTGACTGGCGATCCGCGAGGCGAGTGTGTCGCCGGTCTGGAACAGAGAAGCATTGATCGCCGCACCGGCGCCAATCACCTGCGTGACCGCGATCGCCTCACCCAGCGCCCGCCCGAGACCGAGCAGCGAGGCCGCTACGACGCCCGAGGCGGTCGACGGCAGAACCACCCCGCGCACCACCTCCCACCGCGTTGCCCCCAGTGCGCTTGCGCCATCCTGCACGTCTCGCGGGACGGCGAGGAAGAGGTCGCGCGAGATCGAGGCGATGATCGGGATCACCATGATCGTCAGGATCAGGCTCGCCGTGAAAACGCTGGCGCCGGTGGTCTGCGGGGCGCCGAAGATCGGAATGAAGCCGAGCGTGTCGTGCAACCAGGGCTCAAGGGTCCCTTGCACGAACGGGGCCAGGATCAGGATGCCCCAGAAGCCGAGGATGACACTGGGGATCGCCGCCAGCATCTCGACCAGCGGGCCGATCACCCCCCGCACCCCGGCCGGCGCCAACAAACTCAGATAGAGCCCAATCGAGATCGCGATCGGAGCCCCGATCGCCAGCGCGGCGAAGGAGCTGACGATCGTGCCGAAGAGCAGCGAGCCGGCACCGAAGACGCCGAAGTTGGGCTGCCAGGTCGTTTCGACAAGGAAGCCGAGGCCAAAAGCCGAGATCGCCGGCTCCGCCCCGACAACCACCTGGTAGCCGATCGCCAGAATCAACACCAGGCCGAGCAGCGCGGCGAAGGCGCAGACGCCGAAGAGCAAGCCATCGGCGAGCCGGTCGAACTGCTTGCGGCGCTGTCCTGAACGGGCCCGTTGGGCGACCTGCGAGGGCCCTGTCGCACTGGTGGCGGCGCTCATCGCGCGCAGGGTAGAACAGTTCCAAGCCGTTTCCCACCCGGCCCGGTCAAATTTTCACAGAATTGACACATCTCGAAATCTCGACCAAGGAGGCCTGGTTAACCACATTTCAACAACATGGCGTCTGTTACAACTTTTAAACACCCTTCTTTTCACACGATTGAAACATATGTGCTTTCCGGTGGGACCATCCTGCGATTCGCCAGGGGACGTTCTACGGCCTGTGGCAAGTGACGTAAATGATCACAAGCCGAAAGGATTCCCTTTGATTCGCAACAGGTTGTTTGGTTTCCTCATCGCGACAGTCGGGGCGGTTGGATGCATGACGACCCTCTCGACCGCCGCCGCTTCCGCAAACCTCACCGGCGCCGGCTCAACGCTGGTCGCCCCGCTGGAGGCCAACTGGGCCAACGGCTTCGAAGCCGCCGGCCACGGCGGCGTCAAAGTGACCTATGGCGCGGTCGGCTCGGGCGCGGGCATCGCACAGATCACGGCCCGGACCGTTGACTTCGGCGCTTCCGACGCACCGCTCACCCCCGAACAGGCCGGTGCCTGCAACGGCTGCGTTCAGATCCCCTGGGCCCTCAGCGCCACCGGCCTCGGTTTCAGCATTCCCGGCGTCAAGAAACTGAACCTCACCGGGCCGATCCTCGCCGGCATCTACTTCGGCAAGATCACCAACTGGAACGACCCCAAGATCAAGAAAATCAACCCGAAAGCCAAGCTGCCCAACCTGGCGATTACTCCGGTGTTCCGCAGCGACGGCTCAGGTGACACCTACGCCTTCACCAACTACCTCTCCAAGGTCAGCAAGTCCTGGAAGAACGAAGTTGGCTACGCGACCTCCGTAGGGTTCACCCACGGCGTCGGCGCCAAAGGCAACTCCGGCGTCACCAACACCGTCGCCACCACGGCGGGTGCGATCGGCTACATCTCCGCCTCCTACCTGATCGCGGCGGGCCTGCCTGTCGTGGCGGTCAAGAATGAAGCCGGTAACTACGAGCTGCCGAACCTGAAAAACATCGAAAACGCTGCTGCGATGGTGAAGAAGGTTCCGCCGAGCAACGAACTTCACATCGTTAACCCGCCAAAAAAATTCGCGGAAGCGTATCCGATCTCAACGTTCACCTACGCGATCGTTCCCCACGACGGTCCGCAGAAGACCCTGGTAGGCCAGTTCGTCAGCTATGCGATCACCGTGGGCAAGAAATACGGTCCGGCGCTCGACTTCGCGCCGCTGCCGAAGGTCGTAGTTACGGCCGCCAAAGCATCGATCGCGTCTCTCTAAGAGAGGGCACGCAACGGCGCTGACGCCGCGATCACTAAACCGGTGCCGGGAGCAGATCCCGGTGCCGGTTTTTTAAATGCCTTGCTAGGCGAAGGCCTGAGCGGCGCGCCGGCGGAGATCGGCGTTGAGCATCCCGGTGACCTCGCTAGGCCTGTCGCCAGCCGAGGGGATCGCGTCGCCGATCAGGCCGCTGGCGCGGAAGCCGAAGAGCGGCGCGTCGACGCCGAGGTCGCGTATTTGGCGAACCAGCTTGACCGCGCTGGCGGTGTCGGCGCGGGGGCCGCAAAGCACAATCGCGGTCGCGTCCAGAGCGCGCAGGGCGCGCTCGAGCCGCTCATCGCCAAGCTCGTTGGAGAGCATCAGCACGCGGAAGCCGGCCCGGCGCAGGGTCAGGTCGAGCGCCTGCGCGTGGACCGCCTCGGCATCGGAGCCGCGGCTGGAATCGAGCAGCAGGATGCCGGCCGGCCGCGAGGCGGCGGAGGCGAGGCGGCGGGCGCCGTGCAGCCAACCGGTCGCCCAGCGCGAGGCGAACTCGAGCTCGGCCTCGCGGTCCGGGTCGACGGCGAGGCGGTCGATTGCCGGCAGCAGCAGCTCCTCCACGGTGCGCTCCAGCGGGCGCAGCGCCAGGCTCTCCTCGACCGCGCGGTCGGCGGCGTCCTCGTCGAAGCTCTGCAGGGCGGCGAGCAGACTGTCGTCGCTGGCCGGCGCCGACTGGCGCTGGCGCGTCAGCTCGATCGCCGAAGAGATGTTGCCGGTCTGGGCGAGCGCGTCGCGCAGGGTCTGCAGCTCGACCAGCTCGTAGTTGCGATGGTTGCCGACGGTGCGCTTGGGCGTCGGGAAGCCGTAGCGGCGCTCCCAGCTACGCAAGGTATTGGGACTGACCCCAAGAACTTCGGCGGCGGCGTTTGTTCGTATTCCAGGCATTAGGCGATCCTCGGGGCTATTCCCCGGGTATCGGCATCCTCCCACCGAAAATCCAGGTTTACGCAAGTTATGGACAGATTTGCGAAATCTGTCAGCGATCTTGCAAGGAGCCGACGCCGACCGGCTGGCCCACTGCACGGGCTCGCCACATCGCCTCGTCGGCCTTGCGCAGCAGCTCCTCGGCGTCGTTGCCGTGCTCCGGGCAGGCAACGACGCCGGCCGAGATGGAGATCTTCAGCCCCCCCGCGGCCTCGAGTTCGTCGAGCATGCGCAACAGGCGCTCGGACATCTGCACTCCCCCGACCGTCGACTGGTTGGGGGCCAACACGCAGAGCCCGTTCTCCTCGAGCCGGAAGGCCTCGTCGACCAAGCGGACACTGTCGCGCAGGCCAGCACCGACGACAGCGAGAATTGTCTCCTTGTCGTCATCGTCACGGGCACCGGGGCCGTCGACGTCGAAGACGACGAGGCTGAAGGGGTGGTCGTAGCGCTTGTTCTCTTCAATCAGCTGGTCGAGGCGACGGCGCATGTGGCCGGGCTCGAAGAGACTCGTGTGGGCCTTGACCTCCGCCGGCGCTGGGGCCTGTTGCTCTCGCACGGCGGCGACCGCGGTGGCGGTAACCGAACCAAACTCCTCGGCTAGTCTCTGCGCGGCTTCTACGAAAGCCTCACGCGCGACCTGCCCAATCGGCGAATCCCCGCTTCCCGCGTCCCTTGTCGGAGTTTCCGTCGCCACTCGAAGACCTTCTCGAAAGCAACGGACGCCAGGACCGCGAAATCTCGCTATTTGCGCACCGATAGATGTCTAGTTAGTTCGTCCGCGACCGCAATCTTTTGTCACGGTCCGAACGGACGAAAATTGAGCCCCTCTAGTCGAGGCTGCGGCGACCGGCGAAAGCCTTGCCCAGCGTCACCTCGTCAGCATGCTCGAGATCGGCGCCGACTGGCAGACCGCTGGCGAGACGGGTAACCGAGACCTGGTCGCGCAGGCGCTCGGCGATGTGCAGCGCCGTGGCCTCGCCGGTGGTCGTCGGGTTGGTGGCGAGGACGACCTCCTGGACCCCGCCGTTCGCGACCCGGCGCAGCAGCTCGGCGATCTTCAGGTCCTCGGCATCGATCCCGTCGATCGGCGAGAGGGCGCCGCCGAGCACGTGGTAGAGGCCGCGGTACTCGTGGGTGCGCTCGATCGGGATCACGTCGGCCGGCTCCTCGACCACGCAGATCGTCGTGCGGTCGCGATTGGGGTCGGTGCAGATCCGGCAGCGCGGACCCTCGGCGAGGTTGAAGCACTCCTCGCAGAGCCCGACCTTCTCCTTCACCTCGGTGATCGCCGCTGACAGCGCCGCCGCCTCTTCGTCGGGGGCGCGCAGGATGTGGAAGGCGAGGCGCTGCGCCGTGCGCTGGCCGATTCCCGGCAGCCGCGAAAGCTCGGCAACGAGACGCGCCAGTGGCGCCGGACCCTCGGCGCTCACATTCCGGGGAGGCCGCCGAGGCCGCCCGTGATCCCGCCCATTTTCGACTCGGCCAGCTGCTGGGCCGCGCGCAGGCCCTCGTTGACCGCCGCCTGCACCATCTCGGCGAGCATCTCGGCGTCCTCGGGATCGATCGCCTCCGGGTCGATGACGATCTCGCGCAGGGTCAGGTCGCCGCCCATCTTGACTTTGACCATGCCGCCGCCGGCGCTGGCCTCGACCACCTCATCCTTGAGCGACTCCTGCGCCTGCAGCATCTCGTCCTGCATCTTCTGCGCCTGCTTCATCAGCGCATTGACGTCGAAACCACCGGGTCCACCCCTAGCCATCAGCCGACCTCCTCAGCATCGAACTCGCTCTTCAGCTTCTCCACCAGCGCATCGTGATCGATCCCGCGGTCGGAGTCCTGCGACTCCTCCGCGGGCGCGGCCGGCTCGTCCTCGAGCAGCACGTACGTGGGGCGCAGCCTCTCCCCCAGCACGTCCTCGATCACGTCCGCCATCAGCTCCCGCTTCTCCGGCGTCTCCGCCTTGCGCTTGTTGAAGGTGAGCTCGGCTGGGAACCCGACCTTGAGGCCCTCCTCAGTGTCGAGTGAGACGGGGCGAGCCCCGTCGAAGGTCGCAGCCAACGCTGGACTCGTCTCGCGAAGCTTGTCCAAGACGGCGGGCCAGGTGTTGACGATCTGAGCGAGATCCAACTGGCCTGCGGGTCCTGCGGGAGAGCTCTCCTCTTCAGACGGCTCAGTCTCGGCGTCTCTGAAGCTCTCCTCCGGCTCAGTCTCAGAGCTGCTCGCCGACGCCTCGAGCGTGGGCTCGTCAACCGAAGAGGTCTCTGCCGCGGGTGGCGCCGTAGGTGGGGGGTCCCCTGCGGCGACAGGACCCGCGGCCCGAGGTGTACTCGTCCCTTGCTCGAGTCTCTCGATGCGTCTGAGCAATCCCTCAGTAGATGGATCAAGGTCCGGTCGGGCGGCCTTCAGCAGCGCGATCTCGACGGCCATGCGCGCGTCGTCTCCCTCGCGCACCGAGGTCAGTGCGTTCGCCAGCTCGTCGATCGTTCGGACCAGAGTCGCTGCGCCGATTGCGTTGGCCTGCGCTGACAGTCGCTCGGCATCAGTCGCCGTCACCACGAAGGTGTTCGGCACCTCGCCGACGGTCTGGGTAACCAGTAGGTGGCGCAGGTGGGCCAGCAGGTCGCGGGCGAACTGGGCGGGGTCGCGGCCGGAGCGGGCCATCTTCTCGACTCCGAGCAGGACGCCCTTGGGGTCCTGGGCGATGACGGCGTCGACGGCGTCGAAGAGCAGCTCGGCGTCAGCCGCCCCGAGCAGCTCGAGCACGTCTTCGAGCTTGACCTGGTTGCCGCCGAAAGCGACCAGCTGGTCGAGGGTGCCAAGCGCGTCGCGGAAGCTGCCCGAGGCCGAACGGGCGATCATCGCTACGGCTGCGTCCTCGGCCTCGATCTGCTCGGCCGCGGCGACGCGGGTCAGCACCTCGGAGATCTGCTCCAGCGAGGGGCGCTGGAAGTCGAAGCGCTGGCAGCGGTCGGCGATCGTCGGCATCACCTTGTGCGCCTCGGTGGTGGCGAGGACGAAGACGGTGTTGGGCGGCGGCTCCTCGAGCGTCTTGAGGAAGGCGTTCCAGGCCTCCTTGGTCAGCATGTGCGCCTCGTCGAGGATGTAGACCTTCCAGCGGCCGCCGGTGGGCGCGTAGGCGACGCGCTCGCGCAGGTCGCGCACATCGTCGACCGAGCGGTTGGAGGCGGCGTCCATCTCGATCACGTCGATCGAGGAGCCGGAAGCGATCGTGGTGCACGATTCGCATTCCCCGCAGGGCGTCACGGTCGGCCCGCCGCGCTCGCAATTGAGCGAGCGGGCGAGGATCTTTGCCATCGAGGTCTTGCCGGTACCGCGCGAGCCGACGAAGAGATAGGCGTGGTGGACCTTGCCCTGCTCGACCGCGTTGCGCAGGGTGCGCACGACGTGCTGCTGGCCGACCACCTCGTCAAACGAACCGGGGCGGTGGCGGCGGTAGAGAGAGATCGAGTCGCTGGACGGCGGCACTGTGGCCAGTGTATCCGCGCCGCCTGGTCGCCCATGGCGCCTTAGTGGCTATATGCGCCACTAAGGCGCCATTGCCAGGCTTGGAGTTGCATCTGTAGGTTGCGCCGGTGAGTTCGCGGGCCCGCAATTGGCTGACACCGGCAGCCTGGGTGGCCGCCATCGGCGCAGTCCTCCTGCTCGTCTTCCCAACGGGCTTCCCCAACTACGACACGATCTACGCGCTCGTTTGGGGGCGCGAATTGGCCCACGGGGTGAGCCCCGACTACGGCGCCGCCCTGCCCCCCACCCCCCATCCGCTCGCCGACCTGCTCGGCGTGGTGACGACGCCAATAGGCGACGGCGCGATCACAGTGACGATGATCGTCGCCTACCTCTCGTTGGGCCTGGTCGGCTACCTCGTCTACCGCCTCGGCTCCCTCTGGTTCGACCGCCCAATCGGCGCCGTCGCCGCCCTGATCGTCCTAACCCGCGCCCCCTTCCTCTCCAACGGCCTGCGCGCCTACGTCGACGTCCCCTACATCGCCCTCGTCTTGGGCGCCCTGGTTATAGAGAGCAAGAAGTCCCGGGCTGGCTGGCCAGTGCTCGTTCTGCTCGCTCTCGCGGGCCTGCTTAGACCTGAGGCCTGGGGGTTCTCGATCGCATACCTGGCCTATCTGCTGCTCGCCCCCGCAGATGCTTCCGCTGCCCCAGCAGCGACCGATCCCGCCAGCTCGTCCCGACAGAACGGCCCCGAAACCGAGAAGAGGACACCCCTCTCCCGGGCGGATACTCAAATCGCCGGCCTAATTAGGCCGGCGATTGGACGGGCGAGGGGTGTCCTCTTCTCCTTTCGCGGCGCTGCCCTGGTCGCGCTCGCTCTAGCCGCCCCGATCATCTGGGCCCTCTTCGACTGGATCACCACCGGCAGCCCCACCTACTCCTTCACTGGCACCAGGGAAACCGTCGACACCCTCGCCCGCCACACCGGCCCAGTCGACCTCGTCCTCTGGGGCCCGCGCGCCCTCGGCGAAGTCATGCAGTGGCCAGGGATGGTCGGTGCCCTTGGCGGCATCGTCCTGGGCTTCGCCTTTCTGCGTCGTCGCTCGACCCTCGGCCTGGTCGCCGCCGTCCTGGCCCTCGGCGCCTTCGCCTTCCTCGCCGCCGCCGGCCTGGCGATCATCGCCCGCTACACGATGCTCGGCGGCGCGATCCTGGCGATCTTCGTCGCCGTCGGCCTGCTCGGTTGGCGCCTGCTCGAGGCCGGCCACCCCTGGCGCCGCCGCTGGCAGGTCTTCGCCGGCGTCGTGGTGCTGATGTTCGTGCTCTGGCTGCCGAACCAGTGGGACCTCGACTCGACCGTGCACAGCGACCTCGCCGACCAGGGCAAGATCGAGCGCGACCTCAGCGAACTCGCCGACTCCGGTGCCTTCGCCGAGCCGCTCTGCGGTCCGGTCGCCGTGCCGAACCACCGGGCGATCCCGAGGCTGGCATTCAACCTCGACGTCGAGCCGACCCAGATCGTCAGCGCCAGCGAGGAGGGCGTGCCCGCCCGTGGCTACTTCCTCAAGCCGGCCAGCCCCTTCGTGATCCACAACTTCATCCTCGATCCCAACGATCCAACTCGCTTCAAGCTCAGGGTGCCGCACCGCTTCAAACGGGTGGCGAGCAACGACTCCTGGGTCCTCTACAAGCACTGCTGATCGCTGTAGGCTGGCGCCGCAATGGCCGGCGGCTTCAAACGATCGGGCCTTTTCGGGTTGATCGGCGTGGTCGTGGTGGCGATCGTCGTCGCAGTAATCGCCTCGACCGCCGGCAACGAAGCCAACCCGAAGGGAACGCTGGCGCTGATCTTCGGCGTGATCGCGATCTTCGTGGTGATTCTCTTCGTCCTGCAGCGATCTGACCTCGAGCGGACCGCCGGCGGCGACGCCAAGGCTGTGCAGCGAGCGATCGCCGAGGGAGGTGACACGATCGAGGATCCGACGACGATGGACGAACAGCAGCTCTGGGCGGCGTTGGCGGTGAAGCCGATCGACAACGAGGCGATCAAGGCTCGCGCTCAGATGTGGGACGCCGGCCGGCGCAGCCTGCGGCTCGGCATGATCGTGACGCTGTTGATCTTCCTCACCGTCCCCTCGATCTATCTCTTCGAAAGCTTCCTACCGCTGCTGATCGGCGGGCCGCTGATCGTGATCGCGGCGCTCTACGGCAGCTTCCGCGCCCTCGCCCCCGGCGGCGAGATGGACAGCGCCTACGACAAGGTCGGGTTGGCGATGGCACCGCTCGGTTTCGAGGTGACCGAGCGGCCCAAGGTCAACATCGAGGTGCGCGAAGCGACAACCGGCCGGGTCGGCCCGAAGATCCACGGAGCGCTGGTGCTGAGCGGCGAGCGGCACGGGCGGCCGGTCTCCGTCCGCCTCGGCGACAAATCGAGCGAGGTGAGCCTGCGCGAGCCCTGCAAGGAGTACGCCGCCGGCTCGAAACGAGTCAAGGTCGAGAGCGGACCGGAGGGAATCGCCGTCACGCGCAAGGGCGGCCAACCGGCCGACTGGCTCTGCGACCTCTGGCTCGCCGAGCGCCTCGCCGACGTTGCCTGAGGCGATAGCGACCGAGGACGCCGGCATGCGCCGATCAGATCACCTCAGGTGCTCGACCCGCTCGACCGCGGCGTGAGTCGCCGAGGCGAGCTTGGGATCGGCGAGCTCGATTCCAGCGGGTAGCTCGACGTGCAGCTCGCTGGATGGATCGACGCGCAAGCGCAGAGAACCGCCGCTGCGCGAGCCGAGCACATGGCCGCCGCGGCCGCGGTCCTCGCTGATGAAATGGAGGTGGTAACCGCTGACCTCGATCCCCTCGGCGTAGTCGGGGAAGCGAAAGCCGAGCATCGTTCCCGCAACGTCGGTCAGCTCGAAGACGTGCTGCTCGGCGACGACCTCGGTCAGCGGCCGGTAGGGCGGGCTCTGACGCGGCACCGAGCGGGCGCGGACGAGCGCGAAGCGCCCGTCGATGCGAATCGCGCAGGAGGCGGTGCTGGCTGGGACCAGGCGGTCGAGCTGGGCGAGCAGCTCATCGTGGTCGAGCGGCCCGGCGATCTCCGTATCGAGCGAAGGCGTGAAGCCGGTCACCACCGCAAACGGCGTCTTCGTCTCGGCAGCGATCTCGGTGACGTTGCCGTCGACATCGGCGCGGTAGAAGCTGCCGTCGATGGCGATCATCTCGCCGTCGAGCCCGTCGAGTGTCCCCAGCCCCAGATCGCCGTGCTCGGCCAGCTCGGCGAAGGAGAGGTCGCCATCGTAGGCACCCTCGAGCAGAGCCGCGATCGTCGAAGCCTGGAAGAGCACGTGCGGCTCCTGCCCGGCGTGCAGTTCCGCCTCGCGCAGCGTCTCCACGTGCAGCGATCTGATCCAGCGCTCATCCAGCACGCCGCCAGTCTCCCAGGACATATGGACCCATAAGCTCAGGCGCGATGCTGAGACGAGCGACGCAGACCACGATGGGGCGCGTCATCCTGCTTGTCTCCGCGGTCGCGGTCCTGCTGCTGGGCAGCGCCGCTGTAGCTCACTTCCTGCTCGGCCAGTACGGCGACTTCGGCGAGGCGCTCTGGTCGGCGGTGCTGCATGTACTCGACCCCTCCAGCCTGCACGATGACGTCGATGGGGCAGAACGGGCCGTCGGCCTCTTCCAGGCGGTGATCGGGCTCGTCCTCCTCGTCGGCCTGCTCTTCACCTTCGTCGCCGAGGTCGTTGCCAACTCGCTGGAGCGGATCGGCCAGGGGGACCGGCCGGTCACCTGCAGTGACCACCTGCTCGTCGTCGGTGGCATCGACCTCGCCTCGGTGGCGGCCTCGGCCGCGTCTGAGGCTCAGCTCGAGACCGAGCTGAAGCGGCTCGTCCTGCTCGCCCCCGAGTCGGCCCGCGACTCGCGCCCCCAGATCCTCGACGACCTCGAGGACTCCGCCGGCGGCGGGCTCAAGTTCGACCTGATCTTCGGCGACACCGCGGGCGACTCGGGCTTCGAGCTGGCCGGCGCGGAGCGGGCACGGGCGATCCTGCTGATGCCCTCGACCAGCGGGCCGGTTGCCGCCGAGGCGGCTGACGTTGAGGTGGCCCAGAGCGGCCTCGCCCTGCTCGACTACCTGAAGGAGCGCAAGGCGGACCCGATGGTGCGGCTGCTCTTCCGCCGCGGCCGCAACGTCGACGCCAGCTGGGAGCTCTTCCCATCCCACTGGGACGCGGTGGTCGGCGATCGCACCGTCTCCGCCCTGCTGCGGTTGGCGATTACGCGCCCACCGGCGCTGAAGAAGCTGCCGGGCTGGGTCGCCGAGCACGGCTCGCCCGAGCCCTTCACCAAACTCGTCGACGCCGCCTGGAAGACGGCGCAAAGGGCGGGAGGGCCACTGCGGCTGACGATCGTCGGCTGCGGCATCAACGCACCGGCGCTGATGGAGGATCTGGCCGAAGTCGGGGCGGAGAGCTTCGCCGTGACGATGATCGCGCCGCGGCCGGCCTTCGATCGCTACCTCGGCACGGCGGAACCGTCGGGCGTGCGCCTCCACTACATAGAAGCGGTGCCGACCGACACCAACCACCTGCCGCGCAGCCTGATCGAGTCACGGCCGCACATGGTCATCGTCACCCCCAGCCCGACCGACTGGAACCAGCGCGGCTCCGACGCCAGCGCGACGCTCTCGATCCTGCGCGTGCTGAGCACGGCGGGCGGGCGCGAGCTGCCAGTGCTGGCCGAGCTCTTCCTCTCCGAGAGCGCCAAACGACTGCCCAGCGACCCGCGTTTGCTCGCTATCTCCACCACGCGTTCGGTGGCGACCGCGGTCGCGCTCAGCCTCTTCGACCCCGAGCGCGCCGCCGAGCTGGAGCGCCAGCTCGCCGCCGGTGCCGCCGATCATTGAGAATCGACGCATGGCGGCGATAGAGCTCCGCGGCGTGGTCAAGCGCTTCGGCCCAATTACGGCGGTTGACGGACTCGACCTCGATGTGCCCGCGGGGATCTGCCTCGGGCTGCTCGGGCCCAACGGCGCCGGCAAGTCGACGACGATGCGGCTGCTCACCGGCCAGGCGATCGCCGACGAGGGCGAGCTGCGGGTGCTCGACCACGAGCTGCCCGCCGACGCCAAGGCGGCGCGGGCCGAGATGGGGGTTGTGCCGCAGCTCGACAACCTCGACGTCGACGTCACGGTCGAAGACAACCTCGCCGTCTTCGCCCGCCTCTACCGCGTGCCCGACGTCGGCGCCGCGGTCGACAAAGCGCTCGACCTGGCGCGCCTGCGTGAGCGGCGCGGTGACGCGGTCGACGAGCTATCGGGCGGGATGCGCCGGCGGCTGCTGCTCGCCCGCGGTCTCGTCCACGAGCCGAAGCTGATCCTGCTCGACGAGCCGACCGTCGGCCTCGACCCCCAGATCCGCACTGAGCTCTGGACCCTGATCGACAACCTGCGCTCGCGCGGCACGACGATTCTGATGTCGACCCACTACATCGAGGAGGCCGAGCGCCTCGCCGACGAGGTCGCCGTGGTCAACAAGGGGAAAGTGATCGCCCGGGCGACGCCGGCCGAGCTGATCGAGATGCACGCGGGCACTCATACCGCCGAGGTCTACGGGCCACCCGAACGGCTGACCGAAGTGCGGGCGATCGCCGAGGAGCAGGGCCTGCCGGTGCGGCCCGCCGGTCCCGCGATCGCGATCGTCGGCTCCGAGCGCGCCGCCGACGGTGCCGTACCTGAGGACGCCGTCGTCCGCGCCGCCTCGCTCGAGGACGTCTTCGTATTGCTGACAGGAGCGGAGGCGGAATGAGCGACGGGACCACGGCCAAGCTGCGGCGACTGGAACCGGCGGCGATCGCCGGGATCATGAGCCGCGAGGTCGCCAACTTCCGCACCTACTGGAAGGGGACGACCTTCTCCAGCATCCTCGAACCGATCGTCTATCTGCTCGCCTTCGGCCTCGGCCTCAGCGCGACGCTGGTCGACGAAGTCAACGGCGTCCCCTACATCCAGTTCGTCGGCACTGGCATGGTCGCCACCGCGGTGATCTTCTCCAGCGCCCTGCCGGCGATGTTCGGCACCTTCGTCAAGCACCGCTTCCAGAACACCTACGACGCGATCCTCGCCGCGCCGGTCGACGTCGAGGAGCTGGTCACCGCCGAGATGCTCTGGATCGCCCTGCGCTCCGGCACCTACGGCTGCGTGCCGCTGCTGGTCACGATCGGCTTCGGCCTCGACCCGGCCTGGGGCATGCTGCTGGTGCCGTTCTTCTGCTTCGCCACCGCGCTCGGCTTCGCCGGCTTCGGCATCGCGATGGCGGCGACCGTGGCCAAGATCGACCAGTTCAACTACGTCACCGCGCTCTGCATCACGCCGCTCTTCCTCGTCGCCGGCACCTTCTTCCCGATCGAAGGCCTGCCCGAGGGCTTCCAGGTGATCGCCCAGCTCAACCCCCTGCACCAGCTGGTCGAACTGGTCCGCGGCGGCGCCTTCGGCTTCGAGGCGGTCGACATCGCCCGCTTCGCCTTCCTCGTCGGCTTCGCCCTGCTGACCTGGCGCATCGCGATCAACCGCATGCAAAACCGCCTGATCGACTGAGGCTGAAATGGACCGTGCGCCCCGTCCTCCGAGACAAGGCCACCGGGCGTGTCCGTCGTGGTCGGCTCGAGCCGGGCTCTCCTGCGGCACCCGCGGCTTCCGCTTAAGGCTGCTTCCTTCCGGACCTGACCTGGTTCGCGTGCCTACGTCGCGCAGGACCCGGCCGTCAACACCTTCCGCGACGCACTGACCCCGACGGTCAGCCCCTCGGAACGGGATTCGGCCCCGCTAAAGCGGATTTCGGGTGACAGGGCACCGCTGATTCCCCGCCTAGCACGGTCCGTGACCATCGTATCCGCATTCGCCCCAAGTGGCAGGAGCGAATGCGGATCTGTGGTGGAAGCCGGTCATCGCCGGATCAGGCGGCGGCTCTTGGTCACGGTCGCGGTGACCTTGCCGGCGTGGACTTTTTGGCGGACCAGCAGGCGCCTGCGCTTCGCGACCTGCTTGCGCGCCTGCGGCTTCACCCGCAGGACGAGCAGCTTGGACTTGCCGCTGCGCAAGCGCACCGTGCGCTTCAGCGTGGCCGGGCGGTGCTTGCGCAGCAGGCCCTGGGCCGTGGTCTGGCAGGCGTGGCCGATCTTGCGCGGGCACTTGACGCGGACGAAGAGCTTCTTGCCTTTGCCGCCAAGCACCGCCGTGCCCGGGTTCGCCTGGCGCAGCAGTTCTTCGAGGCGCTGAGAATCAAAGGCGCCCGTACTGTTGCCGCCGTTGCCTTTTCCTTTGCCGTTACCTTTTTTGCCACCGCGCCCGATACCGTCGGAGGCGCTGAGCACGACGTTGTCGTAGTCGGCGTTGCCGGTGACCAGGACACCGGTGCCGGTGGTGTAGCTGCTGGTGATCTGGATCCGGTATTCGTCGCCTGGCGTGAGGCTTTCCGGATCGATTGAGCCCCGCGATACGCCGGTCCAGGAGTTGGCCCCAGCGAGGGTCGTCGGCGCGATCAAGGTCAGCGCTTCGCCCTCTTGGGTGACGTCGATCAAGCGCACGGTGTATTCCGCCGAGTTGCCGGCCACCGCGAGCAACTGATCGACGCTGGCGCGGCGGTCGAGACTGAGGCTGATTGTTGTCGCTTCGCTACCGACGACTCCGGAGTAGGTGAATCCGGGGCTTTCCCACACTCCCCTCGTTGTGCCGCCCACGGCGCTTACGCCGACAACGCCGGTGTAGGCGCTGCGGATGAAGCCACCACCGTCGGCGCCGCCCGTTTCCTGGAAGCTGTTGGTGACGGTGGCGCAGAGGAGCGGCGGCAGGCAGAGACCGTCGCTGCCGGAGGACGAGGTCCAGCCGGCGGCGCTGCCGCTGAAGCCGCGAGAGGCGGCAGCTGGCGGGTACTTGCTGACCGCTGCACCGGCAGCGGTCGCAAACGCCAGGGCCAAGGCAAGGGTTGCCGCGACCGTAAGTGCGACACGGCGGGCTGGTGAAGCAAGCATCGGGTCTCCTCTTCGCTCGTTGCGCCCCAGACGGGCATTACCGAGTTTTAAGTACCCAACGAATTCAGTGCCGCTCCGCCCGTGGACAAACGTAGGATCGGCGCCACGTGATCGACGTCGACAGCTCCTCCTTCTTCTTCATCGTCCTGGTAGCGGCGGTCGCCGCGACCACGGTCGCGATCGTGCCCAAAGGCCTGGCGCCGCCGGTGGTGGTGCTCGAGCTGATGCTCGGCATCGTGATCGGGCCGGAAGTCCTCGGCCTCGCTCACCCGTCCAGCTTCATCGAATTCTTCTCCAACCTCGGGCTGGGGATGCTCTTCTACTTCGCCGGCTACGAGATCGACTTCGAACGGATCAAGGGCACGCCGATGAAGCTCGGCGCGATCGGCTGGGCGATGTCGGTGGCCCTTGCCTACGGCATCGGCGGCGCCCTCGCCGCCGCCGGCATCGTCGTCTCCTTCCTCTACACAGGCTCCGCCCTGGCGACAACTGCGATCGGCACGCTGATCCCGATCCTCAAGGACAACGGCAGCCTGAAAACGCGCTTCGGCACCTTCCTGATGGCGGCCGGCGGGGCCGGCGAGTTCGGGCCGATCCTGCTCGTCACTCTCGTCCTCTCCACCTCCAGCCCCCTACACGAGGGGGCGATCCTGATCGGCTTCATCTTTCTCGCCCTCGGCGTCGCCCTCGCCTCGGTGCGGCTGGCCTGGCGCGGCTGGCCAGCCTTTGAAAAAACCTTCGAGGCGAGCAGCCAACTGGCGGTGCGGATCACCGTCGTCCTCGTCTTCGGCCTGGTGCTGCTGGCGAGCCAGCTCGGCCTCGATGTTCTGCTCGGCGGCTTCGTCGCCGGCATGATTACCAGGGCGGCCCTGCGCGGCCACGAGCTGCAGATCTTCGAGTCGAAGCTGACCGCGGTCGGCTTCGGCTTCTTCGTCCCCTTCTTCTTCATCACCAGCGGCCTCGAGTTCGACCTCGCCGCTCTCGGCTCGGCGGAAGCGATCGCCAAGATGCTGCTCTTCCTTGCCCTCTTCCTGATCGTCCGCGGCACCCCCGCCCTGCTGCTCTATCGCAAGGTCTTGAGCCGCACCGAGCGCCACGCCCTCGCCTTCTTCAGCGCCACCGAGCTCCCCCTCGTCGTCGCGATCACGACGATCGCCATCGACGCCGAAAAGATGCGCCCCTCGACCGCCGCCGGCCTGGTCGGCGCCGCCATGCTCTCCACCCTGATCTTCCCCTTCATCGGCATGGCCCTGCAAAAACGAGCCATGGCCGAACAGGACGAAGACCCCCTGGCGCCACCTATGATTGAGCCCCTCCCGGGCGCGTAGCTCAGTGGGAGAGCGCTCGCCTCACACGCGAGAGGTCGCTGGTTCGAACCCAGCCGCGCCCATAAGGTGAACCGCTTGGCAGCGGGGATTGCGGTGCCTGCAGGCGGACCTGGGAGCACTCGTTTAACACCCAAGAGGTCGCCGGTCGAACTCGGCCGAGCAATAGCCCTGAATTCGCCCGGCAGCACCCGTTGAGGCCCGGCCCATGCCTGCCGCCTACCTGCGACGGGAGAGCTCAATCGCCATTGGCCCATTCATGGGCCAATCGTTCGCGGTACAGCTTTCGTGGCTCACCAGTGCGTCAATCTGACGCGCGAATCCTAGGGGTGACGACCGCGACGCCAATGCCGAGACCGTGTGCCGTTCCGCGATTGATTGCGGGCGTGCATGCGCAGAGGGGCCGCCGTCCTCGATCGGGGCCGTGCCCGTGCATGCCCCCGATGCCGGTGCTTGTGGTGCCCGCGCTTGCGCGACCTCACACAGCGTTTCTTGCCATCGATCTTCTTACGCTTCTTCCCGGCCGGACAATGCTTCCGCGCAACCGACTGTGGCGGGATAGCTACGACAGGCCTAGGAGTCACCGGCTGCACCATCGGCGGCGTCGACGAGGCACCCAGCCTCGCGTCGATCCCCCCGGCCGTGCCGAGACCAAGAGTCAGGATGTCGGCGGATTCCCAGCTCGGCTTATCGTTCCAGTACTGAATGGGGAAGGGACTACTCTCAGCTTCCGCTTCTTCTTCGGACAGGGATTCCGGAAAGAAACCGATCTTGTATTTGCCGGCCGGTAGATCCGACAGCGTGTACGTACCCGCCGGTTCGGAAAGTTCGCAAACTTCGAATTTGAATCCGGTGAGCTCGAAGGCGCAGACTTCGATTTCGCCGAGGCCGCCAGAGTTCGAAGCGTCGCTGACGAGCCCCGTGATGATCGCTTCCGGCTCCAGGGCGGCATTGACATTCCCGACCACTCCCCCGGTCGCGACCTGAACTGGGTCGCCTTCGCTCGAAATCGGTTTGCCTTTGTAGGCCTGGCTTCGAAAGCCTTCGCCTTCGGGCACTAGGAACAAGACTGCGTATTTGCCTTTGACCAGACCCTGGATCCTGTAGGTCCCGTCTTCGCTGGTGTATTCGCATTCTTCGAATTCTTGGTTGACGTCTTCGGCACAGACGAGGACATCGCCGAGCGGTTCTCCGTCTGAGGCAGCGGTGACCTTGCCGCTTATTTCGCCGCCATCCGTAAGTTCGGCGTTGACTCCTTTCGCCAGGGCTTCTGTGACTTCGACCGGTTTCGCGTGTGACCAGGACAGCGCGTTTTTGTAGTACTCGAACACGTAACCGGCGCCCGAATATCGCGGCCAGAATTCGACGTGGTACACGCCTACTGGCAGGTTCGCGATGATGTACCCACCTTCCGCGTCTGTGAGTGCGCAGTTCTGGCCCTGCCCTTCCTCTTCTTCTTCATCTTCGAGCGCGCAGACGAGGATCTGGGGTAGGGGGTCGTGTTCGCCGCCTTCCTTGGTGACTCGACCCGATATCGCCCCCGTCCCGGGAGTCAGTCCGACCTGAAAGCGACGCTCGACTGGGATGGCAGCGGCGTATCTGAGGTTGCCCGCTTGTTCTGAGGCAACCTTGCATTCCCCGAGGCCGACGAGATGGACTTCGCGGGAAACGGTCGTGCAGACGTCCTGAGTCAGCGACGTGTAGGTGACGTCGAGATTGGACGACGACCTGGCCTCGAGCCGGAAGTCAGGTTCGCCGAGCGTAAGGTTGCCGATCGTCTGGACAAAGACCCTCTGCCCCTGCTGTTCGACCGGAGCGTCGACCGGGCTGCTCTGCTGGGTATTGGCCCCGTCGCCCAGCTGGCCGTGTTCGTTGGCGCCCCAGCATTCGACCAGGCCCGAGCGCAGGACCGCGCAGGTATGCGCCCCGCCCGCGGCGAGCATCGAGCTTTCAGCCAGGAACCGGACCATGGCGGGGGCATGCCGCTCGGTCTTCGTGCCGTCGCCTAGCTGGCCGTGTTCGTTGCTGCCCCAGCACCAGAAAAGTCCATACGCTGCGGTCTCTATCACGCAGGTGTGGTCGGCCCCGGAGGTGATCTGGGCTGCCCCAGAGAGACCGGTGACTTCGACTGGACTGTGCCTGTCGGTGGTAGTGCCGTCGCCTAGCTGGCCGTGTTCGTTGTCGCCCCAGCACCAGACCTCGAGCGCTTCGGAGATCGCGCAGGCATGATCACCTCCCGCCGCTACTTCTACCGCGGGCGGCAGCCCGGTGACTTCGACTGGACTGTGCCTGTCGGTGGTGGTCCCGTCGCCCAACTGGCCGTGTTCGTTGTCGCCCCAGCACCAGACCTTGCCTTCTCCGGTCAGGGCGCAGTTGAAACTCGCGCCCGCGGTGACCTCAGTCATTCCGGAGACGCCGGTGACTTCGACGGGGGTGTGCCGCTCGGTCGTCGTGCTGTCGCCCAGCTGGCCGTGTTCGTTGTCGCCCCAGCATTCGACCGTCCCGGCTTCGATCACAGCACAGGTGTGGAGGCCGCCCAGGGTGATCGAGGTCGCGTTCGCGAGGCCGGAGGCTTCCACAGGCTCGTCCCGGTCGGTGGTGGTCCCGTCGCCGAGCTGACCGTCTTCGTTACCTCCCCAGCACCAGACCTTGCCCACCTGGGTGGCGAGCGCGCAGGAATGGTTGCCGCCCACGCCGATACCGGTGACGTTTGCGAGGCCGGCAATCTCAGTAGGGGAGGAGACGTCATCCTGCTCTCCCCAGCATTTGACCTTTGCGTCGCCGGTGATGGCGCACGATGTCGACCCTCCCGTCGCGACGGCGGTTGCTCCCGCCAGTGTCTTGACGCCAACCGGTGCGGAACTGACAGACGTCGAGCCATTACCCAGCTGGCCGTGTTCGTTGTCGCCCCAGCACCGGATCTTGCCAGGTTCATTGAGGGTGCAGGCATGGGAGCCGCCCGCTGCGATTAGGCCGTTGATCGGATGGTTGTCGAGCTCGACGGGGGTGTGTCGATCGGTCGTCGTGCCGTCATTCAGCTGGCCGTGTTCGTTGTCGCCCCAGCACCAAGCAAAATAGGAGACGGTGCACGTATAGGACCCGCCTGCAACTAGCGCCCCGCTGCCGGGCAGTTCGATGACTTCGACTGGACTGTGCCTGTCGGTGGTGGTCCCGTCGCCGAGCTGGCCGTGTTCGTTGTCGCCCCAGCACCAGACGCTCGTTCTGATTCCTATGTTGGCGCAGGTGTGTTCGCTACCTGCCGTGATCGTCCCGCCAAAACCGGAGATGGCGATGACCGGACTGTGCCGCTCGGTCGTCGTGCCGTCGCCGAGCTGGCCGTGTTCGTTGTCTCCCCAGCATTCAACTCTGGCTTCGAGACGCGCGCAGGTGTGCGCCGTTCCGGCGGCAATCCCACCAGCCCCAGAGAGACCGGGGACTTCGACTGGACTGTGCCGCTCGGTCGTCGTGCCGTCGCCGAGCTGGCCGTGTTCGTTGTCTCCCCAGCACCAGGTCCCGGGCGCTTCGGCGATCGCGCAGGCGTGATCTCCTCCCGCCTCGATTTCGACCGCGAGCGGCAGCCCGGTGACTTCGACTGGACTGTGCCTGTCGGTGGCGGTCCCGTCGCCGAGCTGGCCGTGTTCGTTGTCTCCCCAGCACCAGACCTTGCCTTCCCCCGTCAGGGCGCAGTCGAAACTCGCGCCCGCGGTGACTTCGATCACTCCGGAGATGCCGGTGACTTCGACGGGGGTGTGCCGCTCGGTCGTCGTGCCGTCGCCGAGCTGGCCGTGTTCGTTGTCTCCCCAGCACTTGACCGTCCCGGTCGGCGTCACAAAGCACGTGTGCTGGAGGCCCGCGTCAAGGTTCTGCGGTCCGAAAGCCGACGCGCTCGAGGCGAACAGTAGAAGACCGACCACCATCGTCAATACAGACCAAAACCGCCATGGACCCCGCAAATCCCACCTCTTCTGTTCGATCCCGCCAGGACGTGGGATTTCGAACCCACGGCACGCTAAAAGACACAGCAACAGTTTTCGAGGATGCCCGTTCAACTACTCAGGTATTTCCCGGAGGCTCAAGATATCCAAATCGGCATAGAACAGCAAAGCCCGACGCTCGATCAACGAGTGGACAAACGCCTCACACCCAAGAGGCAGCTGGTTCGAAACCTAGCCGCGCCCATCAGCGATCAGTCTTGAGCGACGTGACACACACCACTCAGGACGCGGGCGCGAGTTGAGCCGTCGGCGAGGTGGAAGACGCCTCGCGCGAGCTTGAAGGGAGCGCTGTTGAAGCCGGCCGGAGCGGGGCAACCGGCGGCGAGGAGGCTGTGTTCGTGGCCGTGGAAGAGGTAACGGCGGCCCAGGCTGACTTCGAAGCCTTTTACGTACCCCCATTCTTCGCCGACTTCGGGCAGGGTTGCGGTGAGCGTCAGGCCGAAGGGGCCCTTTTGTTCCCGGTGCAGCCGGAAGTACATGTCAACCGCCGTCGGGGCCGGCTGAGGGCCGAAGACGTGGCCGAGCAGAGCCCTGTGCCCGCGATAGCGTGAATTGAAGACCAGGAGGCGACCCGCGGCGGGGAACGGAGTCTGTTCAGGCAGGTCGATGTGGGCGCTGAAATGACCGGAGCCGACGAGTGCATCGCGGCAATTGGCGAGCGCCTGGCTGGTCGAGCTACCGGTGACCTGGCGGCGTGAGCAGATCGGGAGGCCGTGCAACGAAAGCCGAGCGTGCCGATTGATCGAGATGGTGAATTCGCGAAGAGCTGGAGACGGAGACCCGGGAAGCGGCTGGACAGCGCCGCTGACACTGACCGAGATTGGCTGCGATCCGACACGAGGCAGCGTGGCCGGCGTCATCGAGCCGCTGAAGTTGATGCGGTAACTGCCGCCCGTGATCACTTCCGCGGAAGCCAGAGGCTGAGCGCAGAGCCACGCAACCGCGAGCGGTAAGAGGACGAGCAGTGCCTTTGCTCGTGTCTTCACCCCACCTTTCTACACCACCCTCGACCGGCAAATCGCAGCTAGACTCGATTCGTGCCGGTCAATCGTCGCTTCGCGTTGCGCCAGCGCCCCGAGGGGCGGATCGATGACGAGACCTTTGAGCTCGTCGAGGAGGAGCTGCCGGCGATCGGCGATGGGCAGGCGCTGATTCGCACCGAGTGGATCTCGCTCGACCCGACCAACCGGACCTGGATCGAGGACATGCCGGGCTACCTGCCCCCCGTACAGATCGGCGAGACGATGCGCGCGCTCGGGCTCGGCCGGGTGGTCGAGTCCAAGCACCCCGACTACGAGGAGGGGCAGCTGGTCCAGGGACTGCTCGGCTGGACCGAGAACTTCGTCGCTTCAGATGCAATGCCGGTGCAGCGCGTCCCCGAGCTCGAGGGGGTCTCCCCCAGCCTCTACCTCGGCGCGCTCGGTATGACCGGCCTCACGGCGTGGGTCGGGATGAAGGAAATCGGCAAGCCAAAGGAGGGCGAGACGGTCGTCGTCTCGGCCGCCGCCGGTGCGGTCGGCTCTGTTGCCGGACAGCTCGCCAAGCGCGACGGCGCCTGCGTCGTCGGCATCGCCGGCGGGCCCGAGAAGGGCGCGATCCTCACCGAGAAGCTCGGCTTCGATGCGGCCGTCGACCATCGCGCCGGGGACTGGCGCGAGCAGCTCAAGGCCGCCACCCCGGACGGCATCGACGTCGACTTCGAGAACGTCGGCGGCGAGCTGATGGATGCGATCTTCGCCCGCCTCAACCTCCACGCCCGGGTCGCCCTCTGTGGGCTGATCTCCGGCTACAACGAGGGCGCCGCGCCGGTGGCCGGCTCGCGCGATGCTTTCGGCAGCCTGCTGATCAAGCGAGCCACCCTGCAGGGCTTCATCGTCCTCGACCACTACGACAAGCTGGCCAGGGTCTCGGCGCAGCTCGCGGAGTGGATCGCCGACGGCAGCCTCGAGCCACTGGAGACCGTCGTCGAGGGCTTCGAGCAACTGCCCAAGGCGATCAACATGCTCTTCGACGGCGCCAACGTCGGCAAGCTCGTCGTGCGGGTCGGCGACTAGATCCGATCGGGCGCGGCTATCCGCCGAGGCCGCCGAAAACCGCGTATGGGTTCGGCGGGCGCTCGGCGTAGGCGGCCGCCCAGGTTCCCTCAAAGCTGACCTTGCTGCCGGGCGGGGCCTGGCTCTGGATCTTTTCGGCGAGTTCCTTGCCGCTGTCCTCGTCGGGGACGCCGATCAGCAGGTACCTCCAGCGGTGGACCACCGGGAGGCCCTCGCTGCGCAGCGTGTCGGCGAACTGACTTGCCTGATGAAACGAGGGGAGATCGACGCGGACCTCGTATTCGGGGTGTCCGCTTTTCTCGGTTTGCCGGCGCTCCGCGGCGATCAGCACCTCATGCTCTGCGTGCTTGGCCGCGTCGCCGCTCGGAAGCGGAAGGTCGGGATCCTCCCATTCCTCCGCCGTTGGGTGCCAGTGCGTCAGTTCGGCATCGAGCTTCCAGCCGTGCTGCTGCGCGAGGCTGAGTACATGGTTGCGGGCAGCTTCGGCCTGCTCCCTCGAGCCGGCGTAGAGAAAGACCGTCGGCCCTTCGCGGCTGACGACGACGCGATCGTGGAACGCGCCGCTCAGATCGTGTTCGAGCTCGCCGGCCTCGAGTCGCTCGACCAGCGAGCCAATATGAGCTGTGTCGTCGAAGTCAACTTCGAGGCGCCAATCATCGTTCATCGGTCGGGAAGGCTACCGGCGCCGCTCATGGTCATCTAGTCGCCTGATGCTTGCGATGTTCGTCGGGCATCCGCCGACGGCGCGTCTAGCGTCACCTGTGTGGAGAGTGCAGATAACGATTCGACGGTGCGTTACGAAGAAAAGGCGGTCGATGTGGCGATCGCTGAGTTCAATGCGCTTCGCACCGAGATCGTCAGTTACATCAGCACGCAGGCTGCGCTTGTCGGCCTCGCCCTGACCGCTGGTGGACTCATCGTCGGTTTCACCGTCAAGGAACACGCCGATCAGAGGCTGCTGCTGGCAATTCCGCTTCTTACCTTGCTCGTTGTATCGCTACACACCGCAGCGTCCTTCCGATCTGCACTGATCGGTCGCTACATCGACAATGTCCTCTGGGCGAATCTCAAAAAGCACGTCGGCGAAATCCCATCGTGGGAGGCGGAAGTCGCCAAACGAAGGCAGCGGACCATCTGGAAGATGCTGCCCGAGATCTTCTTCCTCGACTTTCCGGCGATGACCATCTTCATCGTCGGCAGCTTCTACTCGATGGTGCGAGTCGGTCCCGGAGAATTCCTCTGGTGGGTCGATTGCGTTGCGCTTGCCCTGGCGATCGTTGTCCCGGCCGCTTTTTCACTCCGGATCCGGGATGAAGCAGGGCCGAGCCAAGCCGCCGCTGCTCTGCCGATCAAAGCTCCGCCAGCCGAGTAAGCAGACGCACCCCTTCGTCCAGCGTCTCGCGCTCCGCATCGCTGAAGTTCTGCTCGATCGCCTGGGCCAGCCAGCCCTCGCGGCGGCCGCGGTCCTCGTGCAGCTCGGTGCGGCCCGCGTCGGTCAGCTCGAGCAGGGCGCTGCGGCCGTCGGCGGGGTCGGGGCGGCGGACGATCAGGCCCTGGGACTCGAGCTCGGCGACGGTCTGGCCCATCGATTGCGGGCGCACCCGCTCGGCGCTCGCCAGCTTGCTCGTGCTCTGCGGACCTTCGCGGTCGAGCCGGCCGAGGACCGAGCCCTGGGAGAGCGAGAAGCGGTGCTCCGTGCGCAGGCGGCGAATTAGGTGGCCGAGCACCACGCGCAACTCGCTGGCGAGCGGGCCGCTGTCGACGCGGGTCGGCATGCGCTGATCATAGCGGAGACTACACAGGCAAACTGCACAGTTTGCCTGTGTATATTGAGAGACGTGTCAGCGACGAGCGCAGCGCAGGCCAACGGCAGCCCGGCCAACGACCGCTACAAGTGGATCGCCCTCTCCAACACCACCCTGGCGATCCTGCTGGCGACGCTCGACGCCTCGATCACGCTGATCGCGATGCCCGACATCTTCCGCGGCATCCACCTCGACCCGCTGGTGCCGGGCAACAGCTTCTACCTGCTCTGGATGATCCTCGGCTACCTGGTCGTCTCCAGCGTGCTGATCGTCAGCCTCGGCCGACTCGGCGACATCTACGGCCGGGTGAAGATCTACAACCTCGGCTTCGTCATCTACACCGTCGCCTCACTGCTGCTGGCGATCGACTGGATGACGGGACAGGCCGGCGCCATGTACCTCGTGATCTTCCGCATCGTCCAAGGCGTCGGCGGCGCCTGCCTGCTGGCCAACGCAGCGGCGATCATCACTGACGCCTTCCCGATCAACCAGCGCGGCATGGCGCTCGGCATCAACAACATCGTCGGCGTCAGCGGCATGTTCGTCGGCCTCATCCTCGGCGGCCTGCTGGCGCCGATCGACTGGCGCTTGGTCTTCCTGATCTCGGTCCCGGTCGGCCTCTTCGGCACCGTCTGGGCCTACCTCAAGCTCGAGGAGCGCAGCAAACCGCGGCCGGCCTCGATCGACTGGGGCGGCAACGTCACCTTCGCCCTCGGCCTGGTCCTGGTGATGGTCGCGGTCACCTACGGCATCCGCCCCTACGGCGGCAGCCCGACCGGCTGGGGCAGCCCCCGCGTGCTCGCCCTGATGGCCGGCTCGATCACCTCGCTGATCGCCTTCGCCGTGATCGAGCGTCGCGTCGCCGAGCCGATGTTCCGCCTCCCCCTCTTCCGCATCCGCGCCTTCACCTTCGGCACCCTCTCGACCTTCCTCGCCGCCGTCTCGCGCGGCGGCCTGATGTTCATGCTGATCATCTGGCTGCAGGGGATCTGGCTGCCGCTGCACGGCTATGGCTTCACCGAAACGCCGCTCTGGGCCGGCATCTACATGCTGCCGCTGACGATCGGGCTGCTGCTCGCCGGGCCGACCTCCGGCTACCTCTCCGACCGCTTTGGCGCCCGCCCCTTCGCCACTGGCGGCATGATCGCCGCCGCGATCAGCTTCGCCCTGCTGATGGCGCTGCCGATCGACTTCGCCTACCCCGTCTTCGCCGCGATCCTGCTGCTGCAGGGCATCTCGATGGGGATGTTCGCCTCGCCCAATCGCGCCGCGGTGATGAACAGCCTGCCGGCCGCCGACCGCGGCGCCGGCGGCGGCATGAACCAGACCTTCCAGAACTCGGCCCAGGTGCTCTCGGTCGGGATCTTCTTCACCCTGTTGATCATCGGCCTCTCCTCCAGCCTGCCGACCGCCCTGAGCGGTGGCCTGGAAGCACACGGGGTCTCCCACGGAGTCGCCCACCACGCTGGCCAGACGCCGCCGATCTCGGTCCTCTTCGCCGCCTTCCTCGGCTACAACCCGATCCAGCACCTGGTCGGCCCGCACGCCCTGGCGGCGCTGCCGGCCCACGCCCACGCGGCGCTCACCGGGCAGGCCTTCTTCCCCCACCTGATCGCCGGGCCCTTCAGCGACGGCCTCGACACCGCCTTCACCTTCGCCATCGTCGCCTGTCTCGTCGCCGCTGCCGCCTCGCTGCTGCGCGGCGGCCAGTACCACCATGCCGAGGAGCCGGCCCAGGCCCCGATCGGCCCACCCCAAGTCCCGCAACTGGAGGAGCAACATGCGCGTTGAGTGGCACGGACAGTCCGCCTTCACCCTGGCCTCGGACGAGGCGACCGTCTTCATCGATCCCTTCGGCGAGATGGGGCCGCTGCTGGCGGATCGGGGCCTCAAGTTCGAGCATCCGCCGATCGAGGTGGACGGAGTCGACCTGTTGCTGGTCACCCACGAGCACCGCGACCACAACGCCGTCGAGGTAATCGGCGGCGAGCCGCAGACGCTGCGCGCAACCGCCGGCAAGCACAGCACCGATGCAGTCGGCGAGGTGCTCGGGGTCGCCTCCGAGCACGACGAGGTGGCCGGCACCGAACGCGGGCCGAACACGATCTTCGTCTTCGAGCTCGACGGCCTGCGCGTCGCTCACTTCGGCGATTTCGGTCAGCGCCAGCTGCGCGAGGAGCAGGCGGCCGCGATCGGCGCTGTCGACCTGCTCATCCTGCCGGTCGGCGGGGGGCCGACGATCGGCGCCGCCCAGGCGGGCGCGATCGTCTCCCGCCTCGACGCCCGCTGGGTGGTGCCGATGCACTACCGCAACGAGCGCGCCGACTTCCTCCCCGAGACCGAGGAGGAGTTCGTCGCCCAGATGCCGCAGACCGCCCGCTTCGGGACCCCTTCCTTCGACACCGCCGACCTGCCCGCCGAAGGCGGCCCGATCGCGGTGGTCCCCGCCGCGCCCTAGCGTTTACATCAACATCCTCATCCAAAGGCGGCGCGGCGCTATGGTCCCCCTGGCGGGTCTGACCCGCGCGCAACCAAACAGCGAAAGGGGTCGGATTTGAGCGGCGACGAGATCAACGAGATGGGACCGATCGATTACCTGATCGTCGAGTGGCCGGGGCGGCAGCCGACCGGCGAGGCGCTGCCGCACCTGGTCGACCTGGTCGACCGCGGCCTGATCCGCATCCTCGACCTCAGCTTCATCACCAAGGCCGAGGACGGCTCCGTCGCCGCGCTGGAGCTCGCCGACCTCGGCGACGAGATCGACGTCTTCGCCACCTTCGAGGGCGCCTCCTCGGGCCTGCTCGGCGACGACGACATCGCCGAGGCCGGCAACGCGCTCGAGCCCGGCACCTCGGCCGCCCTGCTCGTCTTCGAGAACAGCTGGGCGGCGCCGTTTGCAGCTGCCGTGCGCCGCTCCGGCGGCCAGCTGGTCGCCAGCGGCCGCATCCCCGTCCAAGACGTCCTCGCCGCGCTCGACGCGGTCGAGGCATCCGAGTAGGAGGAGAACCCATGCCAGGACTACTTCGAGGAGTGGCGCGCACGGCGGTCATCGCCGGCACCGCGACCACGGTCAGCAACCGCGTCTCGCGCCGCCAGGGCCAGCGCTGGGCCCAGCAGGAAGAACAGCAACAGGCTCCCGCCCCCGAAGCCGCGCCGCCGGCCCCCGCAGGCGGGCAGTCGACGATCGATCAGCTCAAGCAGCTCGGCGAGCTGAAGGCCCAGGGCATCCTCACCGAGGAGGAGTTCGCCGCCCAGAAGGCCAAGCTGCTCAACGCCTGAGCGGCGCTCCGCTCAGGAAGGCTGCTGCAGCACCGAGAGGATGTTGCCGGCCGGGTCCTTGAACCAGGCAATCGAGGGACCCGGCCCGCGGGCGATCCCCTTCTCGTCCTGCTCGAAGCCCTCGTAGCGCTCGAACTCGACCCCCTTCGAGTCGAGCTCATCGACCGCCGCGTCGACATCGTCGACCTCGAAGTTGAGGATCGTGTAGGTGGCGGGGACGAAGTCGGGCTTGCGGTAGACGAGGGTGTCGCGGCCGCCAGCGAGCTGGATCGAGGCAACGCCGAACTCCTCGCTCATGACTTTGAAGCCCAGCCCCAGGGTCTCGCCGTAGAACTTCTTGGCAGCGTCGATGTCGTCAACCGCGAAGCCGTTGGTCGCCTTGGTGTTCGCGAACATTGGTCCGTCCTTTCGCTTGCTTGTCTGACGGCTACCCGGCCAGCTCGGGGATATGTCGTTCGAGGTGCTCGGCGATCGTCTCACGCACCCACTGCTGGGTGGCCGAGTCGGCCATCCGGTAGCGGCCGAGCAGCAGCTTCTGCTCGCTCAGCGGCAGGCCGGCGATCTCCCAGCGCACCGCGAGCCGCTCGAAGAGCAGCTCCGAGCGCCGGTGCCAGGCGTCCTCCTGGTTGGTCGCCGCGGTCGCTGGGCCCTCCTCGAGCTTGGCGATCGTGCCGGCGCTGAGCGACTGGCGCAGGGTCAGGGTGTTGCCTTCCGCGTCGGTGTACTCAACCGTCACTGGCTTCTCCCGCGGCCGCCGCTTCTTTCCCTTCGCCATCAGTAGTCCCCGCTTGGAGGACGGCGCGTGCGCTTGCGTTCCCCCGCCCGCCGCTTCTCTTCCAGGCGCTTCATCCGCGAGGCTCGCGTGGGCCGGGTCGGACGCCGACGCACCGGCTCGTCGAGCCCGGCGGCGATCTTCTCCGCCAGCCGCTGCAGTGCCAGTTCGCGGTTGCGCGCCTGGCCGCGCGCGTCCTGGGCGACGGCGGTGATCAGCGAGCCGCCGCGGTCGAGCAGCATCGCCCGCTGGCGCTCATCCAGCGTCCGCGAGGTCTCAACGTCAAACGCGGCTTCCACCCGCGAGGCGGTGACGTTGGCGTGCTGGCCCCCCGGCCCCGAGGAGCGGCTGGCGCGCAGCTCGATCTCGGCCAGCGGGATCGAGAGCCGCGAGTCGATTCTCAGCTCGTCGGCGATAGGGCATCGACCTTCCCAGCCAGCTCGAAGTCGGCGGCGGTGAGGCCACCCTCCGAGTGGGTGGAAATCGTCACCGTCACCGTGTCCCAGGAGACCTCCAGGTCCGGGTGGTGGCCCATCTCCTCGGCCGGCCCGACCAGGCTCTCGACGAACTTCACCGAGCCGACGAAATCACCGCAGCCGAAGCTCCTTCGGATCGCCTTGCCGCTCTGCTCCCAGCCGCTAAGCCCGGTGAGCCTTTCGCTGATCTCCGCATCGCTTAGAAGCGCCATGGCTCACATGCTGACACGCCACGGCGATGACCCAGTGTGGGACTAGGCCTATGCTGCATAAATGCCACAAGGTCGCGACGGCCGCCCCACTCTCTGGCACATCAGCGTCTCGCACTACAGCGAGAAGGCGCGCTGGGCCCTCGATCACAAGCAAGTGCCGCACAAACGGCGCGCGGTCTCGATCCCGGGCCTGCACATCCCCGCCTCGATGCTGCTCACCGGCGGCACCAGCCACACCTTCCCGGTGCTCGAGATCGACGGGCGGGCGATCGGCGACTCGAGCGAGATCATCGCCGCGCTGGAGCAGCGCTATCCCGAGCGGCCGCTCTATCCCGCCGACCCCGAGCAGCGCCGCCGCGCGTTCGAGCTCGAGGACTTCTTCGACGAGGAGCTGGGGCCGCACATCCGCCTGCTCGCCTTCCATGAGCTGAGCAAGGATCCCGAGCGCTTCCAGGCGGTTATCGCCCGCAGCACGCCGGGTCCGGTCGCCTCCCTTGGCAGTGGCGCCGTCACCTATGCCCGCACCTACACCAACCTGCGCTTCGGCGTCCGCAGCGAGGAAGCAGCCGAGATCGCGCGTGGCAAGGTCATCGCCGCGCTCGACCGCCTCGAGGCCGAGCTCGGCCCGAACGAGTACCTGGCCGGCGACTCCTTCAGCGTCGCCGACCTCACCGCGGCCGCCCTCTTCTTCCCCTTGGTGCTGCCCGACGAGGGACCCGTCCCCACCGACGAACCGCCTCCGGCCGGCATCGCGAGCTTCCGCGCCCCGCTCGAGGAGCGCCCCGGCTACCGCTGGATCGAAGAGACCTTCCGCAAGCACCGGCAGCATGCCGGCGTCGCGCTCGCCGCCTAGCGTCGCCCGTACAGACGCTGAAACCAGCGTTTCAGTCCTAATTTTTGGGTAGAGCCGTGCCGATATGGCGGCCATGAGCGACGGCAGCGGCAACCGACTGCGGGCGATAATCCAGACCCAGACCGAGATCGCGGCCAGTGACCTCGAGCTCGACGCGGTGATGGAGCTGATCGCCCGGCGCGCCCAGGACCTGACTCGCGGCAGCGGCGGCGTGATCGAGCTCGCCGACGGTGACGAAATGGTCTATCGCGTCACCACCGGCGAGGCCACCCCCTTCCTCGGCGTGCGCCTGAAGATGGACGCGAGCCTCTCCGGGCTCTGCGTGCGAGAAGAAAAGGTCCTGCGCTGCGACGACACCGCGACCGACCCGCGGGTCGACAACGAGGCCTGTCAGCGGGTCAACGCCCTCTCGATGATCTGCGTGCCGCTGATCCACCAGGAGGAGACGGTCGGCGTGCTCAAGGTCTTCGCACCGCGGGTCAACAACTTCGACGAGGGCGATGTCGAGACGCTGGAGCTGCTCAGTGAGCTGGTTGCCGCCCACATGTCACACGCCCGCCTCTTCGCCGCCGAGGTGCACGGCGGTCGCCACGACGCGCTCACCGGCCTGCTCAACCGCCGCGCCTACGAGGAACGGCTGCCGGTCGAGATCGCCCGCGCCTCGCGCTACGCCTGGCCACTCTCGCTCTGCTTGCTCGACCTCGACGGCTTCAAGAAGATCAACGACACGCTCGGTCACCCCTCCGGCGACCGGGCCCTGCAGCAGGTCGCCGCCCTGCTCGACGAGTCGCGCCTCGCTGACGACAGCTTTCGCATCGGCGGTGACGAGTTCGCCCTGCTGATGCCGAAGACCTGCGCCGAGGACGCCGAACTGGCGGCCGCCCGCCTCAGTCAGGAGATCAGCCGGATCGGCATGTCCGACGGCTCGCTCGGCGCCTCGTTCGGAGTTGCCGAAGGCGCCGAGGACCCGGCCGTCCTGCACGCGATGGCCGACAAACGCCTCCTAGCCGCAAAGGACCGGCTGCACCGACGCTCGCGCTGAGTCGGCCGACTGGTTCTGAGCGGCGAGCCGCAGCCGAGCCGGCGAGATCACCCCACAGATTCCGCCGAACCATCGCCCGTTACGCCGGGAGAGAAAGAGCCCGTAGCTGCGGCCAGTGCGGCGCGGCAGAGCGCAAGCTGCAGCGCGCCGCGAACTGTGCACGTCGAGCATCCGGCCTTTCTGAACCGCGCCCTTGTAGACGCGGCTGACTTCGTAGCGGTAAACCGCATGGAGCGGCCCGTGCGGCAGGACCCTGATCAGCCTCCCAACGATTGCGCCATCGGCTTGACGCAGCGACTCGGACGGTGGCTGCGGCGCACAGGAGCAGGCCGCCGCGCTCGTGGCGAATGCCAACATCGCCAAGACAACCAGTCCGATCACCCACCTCCCCCGCACTCGTTCAACTTACCTGAGGGTGGATCCCGGTAGGGGTGAAGCGTCTTGCACTTTTTCGGCAATCCCTTGTGGCGCCAGCAATAGCCTCTCCACCGAAAAAGTTAAGCGAAACCCCTACCGGGATCCACCCTCACGGAGTGAGGACGATCTTGAGGGCTTCGCGCTGGTCGTAGAGCGCGTAGGCCTCGGCCGCCTGATCGAGCTTCATGTGATGGGTGACCAGCGGCGAGGGGTCGAGCTTGCCGGCCTCGATCAGGGCCAGCACCCGGTCGACGTGGGCGATCACGTTGGCGAGGCCAAGCCGCAAGGTCAGGCCCTTGAGCCAGGCGAGGCCGAGCGGCACCTCGCCCTTGCCGGCGTAGGCACCGATCCCGGAGACGGTGCCGGCATCGCGGGCGAGGCTGACCGCCATCGCCAGCGGCCCGGGATCGCCGACCGCGTCGATGACGACGTCCACCCCGCGCTTCCCGGTCGCCGCACGGACGACCTTCTTCGGCTCCTCCTCGGTCAGGTGGACCGGCGTGGCGCCAAACTCGCCGGCCATCGCCAGCCGCTGCTCAACCGAGTCGATCGCGAAGACCTTGGTCGCACCGCCAGCCAGCGCCGCCTGCACGGCGCAGAGGCCAACCGGCCCCAAGCCCAGCACGGCGACGGTGTCGCCCGAGCGCATGCCCGCGTGGGCGACGGCGTGGTAGCCGGTGCCCATCACGTCGCCGGCGAAGAGCGCCACCTCGTCGGACATGCCCTCCGGCACCCGGCGCAGGGTCAAGTTGGCGCGCGGGACGAGCAACTGCTCGGCCTGGGCCCCCTGCAGGTCCCCGAGGTGAGAGCCGTGACCGAAGGTCTGGCCGTTGTCGCAGCGGTGGTAATCGCCGCGCAGGCAGGGCGTGCAGGTCGCGCAAGCAGTGTGAAAGCAGCCGAGCACGCGGTCGCCGACGGCGACCCGCGCGACGTCGGGCCCAGCGGCGAGCACGGTGCCGACGAACTCGTGCCCGATCGTGAACCCCCGCTCGACCGGCACCCGGCCATGGAAGATGTGCAAGTCCGAGCCACAGATCCCGCTCGCCTCGACCCGAACAAGCGCGTCGTCGCCCGCCCTCAGCTCGGGCGCGGACTTCTCCTCAACCCGGACCTCGCCGGGAGCCTGAAATGTCACCGCGCGCATGAGCCAGAACCTACCCGCTCGTCGGCTGAGCGGTTGGCGCCGAATTAACGTGCTCGCGGGAGCGTGGCTGGCCAAGCTGGGCGGTGCGCGAGGGCGCCGCGCGTAGCGGCGCTACGCGCAAGCCCGCGCGTACCGATCCAGCGCCGCGCCAGCCGCGTCATCCGCGAGTGCGGAAATTCGGGGTCACCCGCTCAGCCGACGGATACGCCGGGTACGCCGAAGCGGTTGGCGCTGCCGGTGGGGTCGGCGGTCTCTTCGATCCGCGACTCCAGTGCCAGCTCCTTCTCGAAGTCGGCGGCCTCGCCGTGGGCGAAGGAGACGTCCTTGCCCTCGAGCAGCTCGATGAAGACCTCGACGAAGCGCGGGTCGAGCTGTTTGCCGGCGACCCGCCGCAGCTCGACGATCGCGTCGTAGCTCGACATCGGCGTGCGGTAGGAGTCGCGCGCCGTCATCACGTCGTAGGTGTCGGCGACGGAGATGATCCGGGCCAGCATCGGGATGTCGTCGCCGGCCAGGCCGCGCGGGTAGCCCTTGCCGTCGATCCGCTCATGATGGGCGAGGATGATGTCCGCCACCGGGCCGTAGCCGTCGAGCGAGGAGACGACGCGGGCGCCCTGCTGGGGGTGGCGCTTGATCAACATCCAGTCCTCGTCGGTGAGCGGCACGTTGGCCTTGAGGATGCGGTCGGGGAGGATGAACTTGCCGATGTCGTGCAGCAGCGCCGCGATGTGGACGAGCTCCTCTTCCTGGCGCGAGAGCCCGGCGCGCTGGGCGATCGCCCGCGAGTAGCGCGCCACGGCGGCGGAGTGGCGCGCGGTCATCTGATCGCGCAGGTCGAGCGTGCGCAGCATCGCGCTCAACATTCCCACCTGGAAGCTGGCCAGCTGCTTGCTGCGTTTCTCCAGCTCGTCGGCGCGCTGCTGGGAGAGCAGCAGCTGGCCGAGCAGGTACTGGAAGGTGATCAGGACGACGCCGAAGAGCGCGATCGCCGCGATCCCGATGATGTGGAAGATGAAGGCGACGGCGACGGCGAGCATCGCGCTGGCGAACTCGGAGGGCAGCACCGGGGGCAGCACCTTCAACTTGCTGCGGAAGGGAACGCGCTCCACGTAGCAGCCGTAGCCGGCGATCATCACGAAGTTGATCAGCAGCGCGAACTGGAAGAGGGCGAAGACGAGCAGGTAGAAGGACGGGTCCGACGGGGTCAGGCCGATCGCCTCGACGCCCTGGTGGAAGGCGATGCCGCCGAGCAGCGGGAAGACCGCGTAGGTGAGCAGGTTGTTGAGCAGGTAGTGGCCTTCGTCGTGCCAGCGCACGAGCCAGCCGACGAGCATCGCCGAGACGCCGATCAGCGCCGCCGGCGTGCCGCCGAGGAAGACCATCGCCAGGACCAGGGCGAGGAAGGTTCCCGAGACCTTGACCTTGGATTCGGTCGAGACCGCGGTCAGGTAGCTGAAGACCGAGAAGGAGAGCAGGACGGCGAAGAGGGCGAGGTCCCAGTTGGACTCCGAGGCGTCCCAGATGCCGAGCGCGACGGTAGCGATCAGCGCGGCGATCATGACGCCGATTGCAAAACGGGTGGGACGCTTGTCAGCCATTGCGCTCTGGGGGGTGGTTCCTGGGCGTGGGATTCTTCCCGTGGCCTACAAGGTTCATGGACGGAAGGCCTTTCCCTGCGTCACGTCATAACAGCTTGCACCGACCGCAACTTGGGGAAATCCAAGGTACTGGCCCAGGCAGGGGCCCGCAAGGAGCGTGGCCGCATTGCGAGGAGTCGCCCAAAGCGGGAAATTGCCCGCGTCGCGGCAAGGCCAAACCCCTTCGACCCCGAAAAAAGCGAAGGGCACCCGAGAGGGTGCCCTTCAAAAACTAAAAAGACTGGTGCGAACGGGGCAACTCCCGCTCGCTTTAAAAGATCTAGTGATGAAAGCCCATGTGCCTTTTCCCTTCGATCGTTGAAACCCTCAGATTGCGCAGTGCGATCTGAAACTCGTCAATTGCCTGGCAACTTTGTAGCACAACCGAGCGGAAACTTGTGCATCTGCAGCAAAACTTGTGCATAAATGCAGTAGTTCGTGCGTCCATCCATGCCTAGAGCACGACTTACAGACCCCCTGAGAAAGCCGCAATTTCGGCGCCTCGCCGCCAGTTACGGGGTCAACGAGATGGGCGACTGGATGGGAATCGTCGCCCTCTCGGTGCTGGTCTTCGACCGCACAGGAAGCGCGATGGCGACCGCCGCGCTCTTTCTCGGCACCCGTTTCCTGCCGGCGCTGATCGCTCCGATCCTGGTCGCGCGGGTCGAGCAGCCGCCCCCCCGCTTCGCCCTGCCGGTGATCTATTGCGGCGAGGCGGCCGCCTTCGGAGCACTCGCCCTGTTCGCCGGCGACAACTTCCTGATCGTCGGAGTGGTCGTGCTGGCGACGGTAGATGGGGCCCTGGCCCTGGCCGGGCGGGCGCTCACCCGCGCCGTCGTCGCGGCCTTACTCGAGCCGAGCGGAGAACTGCGCGCCGGCAACGCCGTGCTCAACATCGCCTTCACCGCCAGCGCTGCGATCGGCCCCGCGATCGCCGGCCTCATCGTCGCCGGCTTCGGCGTGCAGACGGCACTGCTGCTCGACGCGGTCTCCTTCTACGCGATCGCCTGGATCCTGCTCACCGCCGGTCCCCTGCCCCAGGCCGAGCCGGACCCGGGCCGGATTAGGGACCGGGTCCGCGCCGGCGTCGCCTACATCCGCGAAATGGCGACGCTGCGGCGGCTGCTGGTCGCCCAGGGAGCAGCCTTCGTTTTCTTCGCCGCCGTGATCCCGATCGAGGTGATCTACTCGAAGCAGACTCTCGGTGCCGGCGACACGGGCTACGGCCTGCTGCTGGCCAGCTGGGGGGTCGGCATGGTCTTTGGCAGCATCGTCTTCGCCCGGGTGAGGCGGACCCCGCTGCCGGCGCTGCTCTTCTTCAGCACCCTCGCCGTCGGCGTCGGCTACCTCGGGCTCGCCGCCGCGCCGACGCTGGCCTTCGCCTGCGGCGCCTCGGTCATCGGCGGGGCCGGCAACGGCGTGCAGTGGGTGAGCGCGATCAGCGCCGTGCAGGAGTTGACCGTGGCCGGGATGCAGGCCCGGGTGATGAGCGTGCTCGAGTCGATCGGGGCGGCGATGCCGGGCCTCGGCTACCTGCTCGGCGGCCTGATCGCCAGCGCCGTCTCCCCCCGCGCCACCTTCCTCGTCGCCGGCATCGGCGTTTTCGCGATCGTCGCCATAGCCGCGCCGCTGATGGGCACGAAATGGCCCCAGCGCAGGGAGGAAACAGGTCCAGGGGCCCTTGACGCCGAAGATGAGCTTATGGTGGAGTTGATTCCAGTGGGTGAGCGTCCAGCCCCTGCCCGATCCGACTCGGAGGTCGTCAGTTGAGAAAGTTTGGTCTCTTTGCGCTGGTGCTCGCTCTCGCCGCGAGCTCGGCCCTCGGTCTCGCTGCCTGCGGCAGCTCGGGAGGCAAGGAAGGCGGCACGCTGACCGGCACCTACTCCTCTTTTCCGAGCTATCTCGATCCGGCGCTCTCCTATGAAGTCGAAGGCTGGACGGCGATGTACGACACCTACCTGCCGCTGCTTACCTACGCCCACGCCGACGGCGCCGACGGCAGCAAGGTGGTCCCGGCACTCGCCGAGAGCCTGCCCAAGATCAGCAACGGCGGCAAGACCTACGCGCTGACCCTGCGCAAGGGCCTCAAGTACTCCAACGGCGCCCCCGTCGTGGCCTCTGACTTCGCCAGCTCGATCGAACGCCTCTTCACGATGAACTCGCCTGGCGTCGGCTTCTACGAAGACATCGTGGGGGCGGAAAAATTCGGCAAGACGAAGAGTGGCCGCATCCCGGGGATCAAGACCGACGACCGGACCGGCAAGATCGTGATCGACCTGGCCAACCCCCGCGGCACGTTCACCAACGAGCTGGGAATGCTGTTCGCGGCGGTTCTACCGTCCGGCACCCCGGCCAAGAACCTCACCGCCGACCCACCGCCCGCCACCGGCCCGTACATGATCACCAAGTCCGAACCGGGCCGCGGTTGGTCCTACGCGCGCAACCCCTACTGGGCCAAGGCCAACGGCCCGCAGATCAGCGAGGTGCCCGCGGGGCACGTCGACAAGATCGACATCAGGGTGATCCGCAACGACTCGACCCAGGTCAACGAAATCGAACGGGGCAAGGCCAACTGGATGCAGACCCCGATCTCCTCTGACCTCTACAACAAAGTCAAGGATAAATACGAAGGGACCCAGTTCCGGGTCGAGCACCCGATCAATCTCTACCTCTTCTGGATGAACACGGAAAAGCCGCCGTTCGACGACGTCAAGGTCCGCCAGGCCGTCAACTACGCGATCAACCCCGCGGCGCTGGAACGGATCTACGCGGGCTCCCTCGCCGCGACACACCAGATCCTGCCCGAAGGGATGCCCGGCCACAAGCCGTTCGACCTCTACCCGCACGACATGGCCAAGGCGAAGGAACTGCTCGCGCAAGCCAACCCGTCGGACCGCAACATCACCGTCTGGACCGATAACGAAAGCCCCAACAACGAAGCGGGCGAATACTACGAAGGCGTGCTCAACGAACTCGGCTTCAACGCCAAGCTGAAGACGATCAACGCCGACAACTACTACGCGATCGTCGGCAACGAAACGACGCCCGACCTCGACACCGGCTGGCTCGCCTTCTACGAGGACTATCCGCACCCGAACGACTTCTTCCAGCCGATGCTCGACGGCGAAAGCATCGCTCCCACCTACAACACGAACCTCTCGCGCATGGACGACCCGAAGCTGAACGCGAAAATCGCCAAGCTGGCGGAACAACCGCTCGGGCCCCAGCAGGAAGCCGAATACGCGGAACTCGACAAGGAATTCATGGAACTGGCGCCGATGGCGCCGTACGGGACCAACACCGTCTCGACCTTCGTCAGCAAAGAAATCGACCTGGACAAGGTGATCTTCAATCCCACCTTCGGCCAGGATCTGACCAGCTTCCAGTTCAAGTAGCCGCCGGCCGCTTCACACTGACGGGGTGAGCGCCGAGCCCAACGTCGAGGTCGCGCCGGGGGCGTCAGGCAACCCCTGGCGCCTCGCCTGGCGGCGTTTGCGCCAAAACCGGGTGGCGTTGGCGTTCCTCGGACTCTTCCTGCTGATCGTCGCCTTCGTCCTCGCCGCACCACTCTGGGCGGACAACGTCGCCCACACCGGGCCCAACAAGACCCACACGCTGGAGAAGCTCGAAGTCGACGGCGAAAAGCGCGAGGTGGTCAACCGCGAAGGCAAGCCGATCGGCCCGCAGTGGTTCGAAGCGGGAGGCAAGTTCTTTCTTGGCGCCGACGGCCGCCTCGGCCGCGACGAGATGGTGCGGCTGATGTACGGCGGGCGCATCTCGCTTTTCATCGGCATCGTCTCCGCTCTGCTCACCACGCTGCTGGCGACGATTCTCGGCCTGCTCGCCGGCTACTACAGGGGCTGGACCGACACCCTGATCTCCCGAGTGCTGGACGTGGTCTGGGCCTTTCCGGTGATGCTGCTGTCGATCGCGCTCGGCGTCTCGCTCGCGCTCGGGGGCCTGCAGATCGGCCCCCTCCACGTCTCGGGCGACTCGATCTGGATCCCGATCCTGATCATCGCCGGGGTCTCGGTCCCTTACGTCGCCCGCCCGATACGGGGGCAGGTGCTTTCCCTGCGCGAGAAAGAGTTCGTCGAGGCGTCCGTGGCCCAGGGCGCGGGCCCGCTGCGGGTGATGTTCGGCGAGCTGCTGCCCAACCTCTCCTCGACGATCATCGTCCTCTTCACCCTGACCATCGCCAACAACATGCTGCTCGAGTCCGCGCTCTCGTTCCTCGGCGTCGGCGTGCAGCCCCCCAACACCTCGTGGGGCACGATGATCGCCGGCGGCTTCGACCTGCTGACCAGCGCGCCGCTGCTGACCGTCATCCCCAGCGTGATGATCCTGCTCACCGTGCTCTCGGTCAACGTCTTCGGCGATGGCCTGCGCGACGCGCTCGACCCGAACTCGAAGCTGCGGCTCGCCGCGCACGCGGGCGTCGCGGAGCCGGAGGGGACGGCGGTCTAGATGGCTCGCTTCGCGCTGCGGCGCCTGATCGGGATGGTCGCGGTCCTCTTCGCCGTTTCGGTTCTGACCTTCCTGATCTTCAACGTGATCCCCAGCTCCGACCCGGCACACCGGATCGCCGGCAAGGCGGCGACGCCAAACCTGATCGCCAGCATCAACGAGGAATGGGGCTTCAACGACTCGCTGCCGCAGCAGTACGTGACGATGATGAAGAAGATCTTCAGCGGTGACCTCGAATCGTATTTCGGGCGCGAAAAGGTCGACGAACGAATCGTCGAAGGGATTCCGGCGACCTTCTCGCTCTGCATCGGCGCGGCGGTGATCTGGATGTTCTTCGGGATCCTCTTCGGCTACCTCTCGGCGGTCCGTGCTGGGAGCCTGCTTGACCGGGCGCTGACCGTGATCGCGGTCGCGGGAATCTCGATACCCGTCTTCGGGCTCGCCGCCGTCTTCCTCATCTACCTCACCTACAAGACCGAAATCTTCCCCTCGGGGGAATACGTCGAGTTCGCCACCAACCCGCTGGAATGGGCCGAACACCTGATTCTGCCCTGGGTCACGCTGGCGATCACCTACGTCGGCCTCTACAGCCGCGTCCTGCGCTCGAACATGCTCGACGCGATGAACGAGGACTACGTGCGCACGGCGCGGGCCAAGGGGCTCAGCGATCGGAAGGTGATGACCCGCCACGTGCTGCGCAACTCGCTGATCCCGATCGTCACCCTCTTCGGGCTCGACTTCGGCGCCCTGCTCGGCGGCGCGATCCTGGTCGAAGGCATCTTCAACATCAACGGGATCGGCCTCTACGCCTACGAATCGCTGAAAAACTTCGACCTGCCGCCGGTGATGGCGATCGTCCTCTTCGGCGCCTTCTTCGTCGTCCTCTTCAACGCGCTGGTCGACATCGCCTACGCCTGGCTCGACCCGCGAATCCGACTGGGAACGTCGGCTGAATGAGTCAGGCGCTGCTCACGGTCGAGGACCTGCGGGTCTCCTTCAACACCCAGAGCGGCCTGGTTCAGGCGGTTGACGGGGTCTCTTTCGAGCTCGCGCCCGGCGAGGTGCTGGCGATCGTCGGCGAGTCGGGCTCGGGCAAGAGCGTCACCGCGCAGACGATCCTCGGCCTCACCCGCTCGCCCAACGCGGAGATCTCCGGCTCGGCGCGGCTCGGCGAGCGGGAGCTGCTGAACGCGAGCGAGAGCGAGCTGCAGGGCGTGCGGGGAGCACGCGTGGCGATGGTCTTCCAAGACCCGATGACCTCCTTCAACCCGGTCTACAAGATCGGCTGGCAGATCGTCGAGGCGATCCGGGCGCACGACGGCGAGGCGAGCAAGGCCGAGGCGCGCGGGCGCGCCGTCGAGCTGCTCGACTCGGTCGGCATCCCCGACGCCGCTCAGCGCGTTGACGACTACCCGCACCAGTTCTCGGGCGGGATGCGGCAGCGGGCGATGATCGCGATGGCGCTGGCGCTCGAGCCCGAGATCCTGATCGCCGACGAGCCGACGACGGCGCTCGACGTCACCGTGCAGGCCCAGATCCTCGCCCTGCTCGAGCGGCTCAATCGCGAGCGCGGTTTGGCGACGATCCTGATCACCCACGACCTCGGCGTCGTCGCCGAGGTCGCCGACCGGGTGCTGGTCATGCACAACGGCCTGATCGTCGAGCGCGGCGACCTCGACCAGATCTTCTACTCGCCGGTCGATCCCTACACACGCAAGCTGCTCGACGCTGTCGTCCGGCTCGACGCGGCACCGCCACTACGGCCGGCGCGCGAGGGCGAGGCGCTGCTGGAGGTCACTGACCTGACCAAGCACTTCCCGGTCAAGCGCGGGCTCCTCAATCGCGAGGTCGACCGGGTACGGGCGGTCGACGGGGTCAGCCTCAGCGTGCGCAAAGGGGAAACGCTCGGTCTGGTTGGCGAGTCGGGCAGTGGCAAGTCGACGCTCTCGCGCACGATCCTGCAGCTGTTGGCGCCGAGCTCGGGCTCGGTGCGTTTTGAGGGCCGCGAGATTGCCGGGCTCTCGCGGCGCCAGATGCGGCCACTGCGGCGGCAGATGCAGATGGTCTTCCAGGACCCCTACGCCTCGCTCAACCCGCGCAAGCGAGTCGGCCAGATAGTCGGCGAGCCGCTGCGCGTGCAGGGCGAGGCAAGCGGCGCGGAGCTGCGCCGGGAAGTCCAGGAGCTGCTCGACCGAGTTGGGCTCTCTGCCGAGCACTACGACCGCTTCCCGCACGAGTTCTCCGGCGGCCAGCGCCAGCGGATCGGCATCGCCCGGGCGCTGGCGCTGCGGCCAAAGCTGATCGTCGCCGACGAGCCGGTCTCCGCCCTCGACGTCTCGATCCGCGCCCAGATCCTCGACCTGCTCTCCGAGCTTCAGGCCGAGTTCGGCCTCACCTACATCTTCGTCGCCCACGACATCGGCGTCGTCCGCCACGTCTCCGACCGGATCGCGGTGATGTACCGCGGCGAGATCGTTGAGGAGGGACCGGCGGACGCGGTCTGCGAGCGCCCCCAGGACGCCTACACGAAGGCGCTGCTCACGGCGGTGCCGATCCCCAACCCGCGCGAGGCGCGAGCCCGCCGCGAGGCGCTCGGGCCCGCGTAGGCCCAGACCGGCAAACTGTCCGGTCAGAGTGACCCTTCCGCTCGAGCCACCGATCAAGCCACAGCTGGCGCTGACCCGCAAAGAGCTGCCCCTGGGTGAGGAGTGGGCGTATGAGCAGAAGCTCGATGGCTTCCGCGCGATCGTCTTCGTCGACGGCGAAGACTCCTACGTCCAGTCGCGGGGTGGCAAAGAATTGGCTCGCTACTTCCCGGAGCTGAGCTTCCCCTCGGGGCGTTACGTGCTCGATGGAGAGCTCGTCATCCGCGACGGCGATGGCAACATCGAATTCGACGCCCTGCAGAGCCGCATCCACCCGGCCGAGTCGCGGATCACGCTGCTCTCGAAGGAGATCCCGGCCGGTCTGGTCGCCTTCGACCTGCTTGCCGAGGGCGATGACGTACTGCTGGAGGCGCCGTTTGCCGAGCGGCGGGAGCGACTCGAGAAGCTGCTCGATGCTGCCACTACGGAGCTCGCCGGCACCACCGTGGAGACGAGCGTGCTCAGCCGCGACACCGAGCGGGCTGAGGAGTGGTTGCGCCGCACCGAGGGCACGATGGCCAAGCAGCTCGACGCTCCCTACATCCCCGGCAAGCGCAAAGGGATGGCGAAGGTGAAGCGCGAGCGCACGATCGACTGCGTGGTGATGGGCTGGCGACCCGGCAAAGAGGAGGGCACGGTCGGCTCGCTGATCCTCGGCCTCTACGACGGCGGCGAGCTGCGCTCGGTCGGCCACATCTCCGGCTTCAGCCACGAGACCAAACGCAGCCTGCGCACTCTGCTCGAACCGCTGGAGACCGGCGAGTCCGGCACCGCCGAGCCGAGCCGCTGGACCGGCGGCCGCGACCTCGAGTGGGTCGCCCTACGCCCCGAGCTGGTGATCGAGATCGGCTACGACCACGCCGCGGCGGGGCGGATCCGCCACGGCGGCCGGTTCCATCGCTTCCGGGACGACAAAGCGCCGGAGGAGTGCCAGTTCTCGGATCTAGACGAGGGCTAGGGAGAGCGGCGGGAGTCTTTTCGCCCTGCCCGTTCGTCACGGATATCGAGGGCGATGCTGACCGCAATAGCGATGACAAGCGAAGCAACTGTCGTTGCGGTGTAGGCGTCGTCGTTGCCCTGAAAGAGGACCGCCCCCGCTATCAAGACGATGGCTCCAACCGCAACGCCGATGTTGGCGTTCCTGAAATCCATCACACCTCCTCAGACAATATGTTTCCACACGATATCAATCGCCAAACCGAGTAGCGCCAGCGATCCACCGGCGTAACCGCCCCTGAGAGCCCGTTCCTCCACCCGGCCAGGCGATCGGCGCGCCATGATCGAAAGGCCACCGACGAAGCTGCCTACGACGAGACCCGATCCAATCGTCGTCGCCAGAACTTCAAAGGCACCGGTCGCGATTCCTGCGCTTGCGAAGACCATCGACCGAACCTTCCGGAACGGGCCGCGCGGATGGTGCGCCGAACGTGCCAAAAGAGGGTCGAGGGGCTCAAAAAAGACGCGGCTGGGGCGGGTCGACCTCGCCCTTCAATCGAACCGGACGCTCCTCTTCGTGCCCACGGCTCCTACGGTTGCTGCGGCCCCAGCCGCGGACTCGGCGGGTGAGCTTCTGGCGGTCCGAGGGCTGCATGTAGGCACGGCCCTTGTAGAGCGCCGTGTAGCGGGGAATCAGGTCGGGGCGTTTCTCCTCGAGCCAGGCGAAGAAGACGTCCTTGACCTCGTCGCGGAGGTGGAGGGCGACGCCGCCGAGGAAAGTTGCACCGGCCTCCCTCGCCCGGTCGACGATCGGTTGCACCTGCTCGGGGCTGTCGTTGATGCCGGGCATCAGCGGCGCGATCAGGACGCCGGAGTCGATCCCGCGGCGGCGCAACTCGGCGACCGCGTCGAGGCGGGCTAAGGGGCTCGGCGTGTGCGGCTCGGTGGCGCGCCAGGCCTCCTCGTCGAGGGTGGGCACCGAGAGGTTGACCGAGATCGGCAGCTTCTTCGCCATGCGGGCGAATATCTCGACGTCGCGCATCACCAGCGGCGACTTGGTCAGCACCGAGACCGGCGTCTCGGCCTGCTCGAGCGCGGCGAGGATCGGCGGCATCATCCGGTAGCGGCTCTCGACCCACTGGTAGGGGTCGGTGTTCGTCCCCAGCGCCACCAGGTCCCGCTTCCAGCTCTCGCGCCCGAGCTCGTTGCGGAGCAGCTCCGGCACGTTGACCTTGACCACGATCTCGCGCTCGAAGTCGCGGCCGGCGTTCATGTCGAGATAGGTATGTGTGCGCCGGGCGAAGCAGAACACGCAGGCATGCGTGCACCCCCGGTAGGGGTTGATCGTCCAGCTGAACCCGTAGCGCCCGCCGGGCACGTGGTTCAGCGCCGAGCGGGCGCGGACCTCGTGGAAGTTGACGCCCATCGCCTCCGGCGCGTCGAAGGTTCGCACCGTCGTGCCGTCGCCAACTCCCGGCAGGCGGAGGTCGTTCTCGACTCGCTGTTCGTCCCACCTCATACGAACATACGTTCGCATGAGGTGCGGCGGAACGGGATCTAGGCCGGGCCCTTGTCCTGCTCGGAGGCGATGAACTCGTCGAGCTGGGCGCGGGCCTGGGCGTGGGCCTTCTTGCGCAAAGGCGGCAGCACGGCCACCAGGTTTCCGGTCGGACCGAGTGCCTGCTTTGCCCAGTTGCGGAAGTCGAAGTCGTCGACGTGGTCGGCGATCAGGCCATTGGCGAAGCGGAACTTGGCCTGGATGTCGTTGACCACGGGGCGACCGGTGGAGAAGGTGTAGCGCGCGATCCAGTGGGCCGAACCGGAGTCCTCGCCGGCCTCGTGCTCGTGCAGCTCGATCTTCAGGTCGGTCGCGCGGCCGGTCAGCATCCGCCACATCGCGCCGATCTCATCGCCCTCGAGGTCGCCGAAGGCCGGGTCGTGGAAGTGGGCGCCGGGGGCGTAGCAGGCCGTCATCGCAGCGCCGTCGCAGCTTCCAAACGCCGCGTAGAAGCGCTCGATCAGCTCTTTGTTCGCCTCAGCTGCCACGGGCGGACCCTATCCGCAGCGGGCGCACCGCCGGTAGGAGTTGAAGTTAAGGCAGCTTGCCGGCGATCACGTAACGGAGCACGTCAACCACCTGCTCGGCCGTGCGCGCGGTCGCCTGGGCGGCACGATCGACCTCCTTCAGCGCGTGATCGAGCTCGCCGTCGTGCAAGGTGATGATCGGCTTGCCGAGCGCGGCGGCGTATCCCGCGTCGAAGGCAGCGTTCCACTGGCGGTATTTGTCGCCAAAGCGGACGACGACTACGTCGGCGGCGCGGATCAGCGTCTGGGTGCGGATCGCGTTGACGCCGGCGCCCATGTGGTCGCGCCAGAACGGCGTGCTCTCATCGCCCAGCGTTCCGGTTCCGGCGTGATCGGAAGCGGCGTGATCGGTGACCGGCGCCGAGAGCTCCACCGGCAGCCCCGCCTGCCGCGCGCCAGTCTCAATTCTCTCGCGCCAATCCGAGTGGATCTCACCCGAGAGATAGACGTTCCAGGTCCGCTCAGCCATGCTGGCAATCCTAGCGCGCTACACTTTTTGACGTGAACGTAAGAAAGAGATTTGTCGGCGCAGGGGTCGACGCCGACCACGAGCACTACAAGTGGTGGGCACTCTCCTGCACCAGCCTCGGCATGCTGCTCGTGGCGACCAACTCGGGGACGCTGATCATCGCCCTGCCGGACCTCGAGCGGGCACTCGGGACCAGCCTGCTGGAACTGGTCTGGGTGATCCTCGCCTACATGATCTCCTCGACCGTGCTGGTCCTCACAGCCGGCCGCCTCTCCGACCTCTTCGGCCGCAAGAACGCCTTCGTCGGCGCCTTCTTCGTCTTCGCCGTCGCCTCGCTCGGCGCCGGCTTCGCCGCCGACGGCACGCAGCTGATCCTCTGGCGGATCCTGCAGGGAGTCGGTGGCGCCTTCATCTTCGCCAACGGGCCCGCCCTGGTCACCGACGCCTTCCCGCGCGAGCAGCTCGGCCTGGCGATGGGCACCAACACGATGGTCGCCGCGATCGGGCTCGTGCTCGGGCCGGTGCTCGGCGGCGCCCTGGTCGCGATCTCCTGGCACTGGGTCTTCTGGTTCAACGTGCCACTGGCGCTCGCCGGGGCCGCCTGGGCGGCGCTGATCCTGCGCGAGCTCTCGCGCCGTGACACCGTCCGCGGCCTCGACCTCGGCGGCACCCTCACCTTCGTCGTCGGCCTGACCGGGCTCGTCTACGGCATCTCGCGCGGTGGCATCTCCGGCTGGGACGACACGCTGGTGATCGGCAGCCTTGCCGTCGCCGCCGTACTGTTGCCGCTGTTCGTGTTGATCGAGCACCGCGGCAAAGCGCCGATGCTCGACCTCGAGATCTTCCGCAACCGCCTCTTCGCCGCCGCCAGCGGCGCCGCCTTCATCAACGGGCTCTCGCGCTTCGCCCTGATGTTCATCTTCGTCTTCTACTACCAGGGGGCGCAGGGGGACGACCCGATCACGGCCGGGATCAAGCTGGCGCCGATGGCGATCGGGATGCTGGTCTCCTCCCCCCTCGCCGGGATCTGGGCCGACCGCCACGGCTCGCGCACGCTGGCGGCGCTGGGGATGCTGGTCACCGCCGCCGGCCTCGCCCTGATGACGACGCTGCAGGCCGACTCGCCCTACTGGCAGGGAATGGTCTGGCTGGGTCTGGTCGGGATCGGCTCGGGCATGTTCAACTCACCCAACACGGCGGCGATGATGGGCACGGTGCCGACCGAGCGGCGCGGGATCGCCGCCGGCGCCCGCACGATGCTGCAGAACACCGGCGCCGTGATCTCGATCGCCTTCGTGCTGGCGATCATCACCAACGCGATCCCCAAGGAAGTCCTCTTCGCGATCTTCTCCGGCGTCGCCTCCGGGCTGAGCAGCACCCAGCTCGATCCCTTCATCCACAACATGCACACGGCGCTCTGGGCCCTGGCCGCGACCTCTGTGATCGGCGCCGGCGTCTCGCTGCTGCGCCCGCGCCACGACAGCGCTCCGGCCGAGGTGCAACGCGCTGACCGTGCAGTGGGCGGACAAAGCGTTGCACCCTCGACTCTGGAGGCGATCCGCGAGGAGATCGAGGCAACACCGTGAGCGCCGCCGCAATTTCGAAAGGCGAGCTGCGAATCGGCGACGTCGCCAAGCTGGCCGGGACGACGCCGCGGACGATCCGCTACTACGAGGAGATCGGCCTCCTCCCCGCTTCCAGCGCCCGCGAGCGCGGCGCCCACCGTACCTACGCCGAGGAGGATGTCGAGCGCCTCGCCGACCTGCTGCGCCTCAAGGACCTGCTCGGCCTCTCGCTCGAGGAGTTGAAGGCGCTGGTCGAGGCCGAAGACGCCCGCGCCTCGCTGCGACGCGAGTGGGAGACCGGCGTCGAGGACCCCGTCCGCCGCCGCCAGATCCTCGACGAGTCCCTTGGGCATATCGGGCGACAGCTAGATCTAGTGCGCCGCCGTCGAGACGAGATCGCCAGCCTCGAATCAGAGTTGCTCAACAAGCGCAAGCGAGTCCAATCTCGCTTGCGCGAGCTCACCCCCAGCTCAAGCCTGCAAGAGCGCCGGTAGCTCTCCCAGGGCTGCTAGGCCGAGGAGACGGGAGGGTCGTAGCCCGTCTGAAAACACTTCAGCGAGGCGAAGCCGAGCGTTTTCAGACGGGCTACGACCCTCCCCCCGCCCCTTGCTCCTCGAAGTGCTTGCTGAGCATCGTGACCTGCCCCTGATAGTTGGAGCCAAGCTGCTGGCCGTACAGGCGCTCGGCGGGAGCACTGGTGCGCTCCAAGGCAAGCTTGCAGACGGGTTGGCGGTGCTCGACCATGAAGGAGACGTCGCGGGCGCGGACCTCGAGCGCGGCGCGGCTGCCGTGGCGGTCGCCGCCCGGGTCGTAGCCGAAGCCGGGGTCGAAGAAGCCGGCGTAGTGGGTGCGCAGCTCGCCGGCGGTCGGGTCGTAGGCCATCATCTCGGCGGCGATCTGGGGCGGGATGCAGACGCCCTCAGCCGAGAGCAGCAGGTAGAAGATCTCCGGCTCGAGCACGATCTTCGAACCGGCCTCGGGGAAGACCGGGTCCCAGTAGTCGGTCCAGCGGTAGGCGCGGATCCGCGAGAGGTCGATCGGCAGGCTGTTCTTCTTCGCCCGGTAGCCGACGATGCGATCGCTCGGCCCGGAGAGGTCGACGCTGAGGAAGAGCCCGTCGGCCAGCGCCAGCTCGGACTCGCGCAGCGCGTGCGAGTCGAGGTAGAGCAGCGGGAACTCGTCCTGCAGGGCGCGGATCTCCGCGTCGGAGAGGCGCACATCGCCGCGCGCCAGGCGCAGCTGGTTGAGCGAGAGCCCGGTCTTGACCTGGATCGCGAAGGAGCGCGGCACGATCTCGAGGTAGAGCCTGCCGCGGTAGCCGGCGCGGATCTCATCGAAGCGGTGGTGGCGGTCGGTGAGCAGGCGAGTGAAGACGTCGAGCCGCCCGGTCGAGCTCTTCGGGTTCGCCTTGGCCCGCACGTCCTCGGGCAGCGCCAGCTCCTCGATCAGCGGCACCAGGTAGGGACGGTCACGCTCGAGCACGGCGCCGTCGCGCAGGTCGATCCGCTGAAAGGCGAGGCCCTCGATCTTCTCCTCGACGGTCGAATCGACGTCGGGCAGGAAGGAGCAGCGCAGGGCCCAGGCGTGGTCGCCGAGGCGCAGGTCGATGCTGGCCGGCTGGATCGCCTCAGGGCGGATCCGGTAGTCGCCGGAGCTGACCCACTCGGCGGCGATCGCCTCTTCCAGGGCCTGGGAGGGCAGCACGCCGTCCGGAAACGCGTCCTCGCCAACCCCTGCGCTCGCTCTCACCGGAGTCGCCTCGTGCATCAGCGCAGCCTACGCGCTCAGCGTGACGCAAACTCCCCACTAACTGCCGCTAAATGGCGCTTTCTCAGTTTGCCGCTGGTACTTGCCTACTCGTCGAGCCCGGGAATCGGGTCGATCGGCAGCTCGCCATTGAAGGCTTCGAGCTCTTCGAGGTCGCGCTTGTCCTGAGGACGGCCGGCGAGACGCTTGAAGCCGACGATGCTGCGGAGACGGCAAACCTGGCTGGCTCCCCTCCCGCCTCGCCCTCGATCGCGCTGGCGGCGACAGTCTCGAAGTTGAGTGGCGGTAGGCCTCCTCGCATGATGTCGACTATTCCGTGCCGGCTGCGTACGCGCAGGTGATGGGCATCGACGATCTCGTCCTCGCTGAGGATCTTGTCATCGCGTAGGCGCGTCGCTTCGATGCGATCGAGAAAGCGGAGGATCGCCGCATCGGTCTCGTCCCCATCGGGGACCAATCTGAGTCCTTGGTTGCCCGCACGAAGCCGTTGGCGATCACGCTGAAGCCACCGATTACGACGTAGGGCAGGCCAACCGCATTGGCGTCGACAACGACACCGTCGAGATCAGGACCAGAAGGCTCGAGGTGGGACATGGCCCCCGCGAATCGTGGACGCGAGAAGTTGTACGGCTTGCTGGGAGAGCTTCTGTCCCGCGGCGACACGCTCGGAAGGAGTCAGCGCCCGAGCCCTACGATCGTGATATTCGCGCTTTTCGCGATTGAGCTCGGCCCACTCGGCCTCATGGCCCGGCTCCAAAAGCGTCCTGTGCGGAGAGGAAGGCATCTATCCCATAGTACGCCAGGCACCCACCTGAAGCGCCAGAAACGTTGCCACCTTGCAGGCTTATTGCGTTGAGATCACGCGGCGCGCCTCGGCAGTTCCGAGGTATGGCGTCAGCGCAAACTCCGCGATCTCCGGGAGTAAGCCGGGCATCGTCTTGGTTTCGCCGGCGAGGACACGGCGGGCGAGCAGCGAGGCGATGCCGCCGATCACCGCCTCGTCGGTCGCCTGCGGCGGCCGCGAGCCACCCTCCGGCGCCGGCGCTCCGTCCGTCAGATAGGGCACGAAGCCCTGCAGGGCGACCTGGTAGCGGTCGTAGACGCCGCGCCCGGCGCGCAGGCCCTCGACCAGGACCAGCTGCGTCTGGGCCGTCTCGGCGGCGAAGAGGTCGAGCAGAGCGGCGAGCGCCGCCAGCACACCCGTGGCCCAGTCCTTGCGCTCAGCACATGCGGCGAGGACCACGGCCCGTATCCGCTCGACCGCGTCGTCATAGGCGGCGACGAAACAGGCGTCCTTGCTCTCGAACTGTTTGTAGAAGTCGCTCTTCGAGACCCCGGCGCGTTTGCCGATCGCGGAGACCGTGGTCCGTTCGTAACCTTTCTCCTCCAGGCACTCGGCCAGCGCGGCAAGCAGCCGCTCACGCTGATTCTGCGCGACGAACTCGCGGGGCAGGCCGTGACGACCACGGGGCAGGCGTTCCATGAGGTGCAGGAGTCTTTCACCGCTATCGGTGGAATGCACCGTTCGGAGCGCTTCGCGCTAAAGCTGCGCGACGATCACGCCAATCGGAGTAGTTATTATCACATATTCGTTATAGTTCTCGCATGACTTCGGGCGAGCTAATCCGCACGACTCGTATCCGCCGCGGCCTCAGCCAGGAGCGCCTCGCCCGACGCACCGGCACCAGGCAGTCGGCGATCAGCAGGCTCGAGGCGGACGAGGTCTCGCCCGGAATCGAGACGCTGGACCTACTTCTGCGAGCCATGGGTGAGCGCCTGGAGATCGCCGGCAGCCAACCGGAGCGCGAATACGACCCCGCGCATCGCCGCGCTACAGCGGAACGCTCTCCAAGCGAGCGCCTCGCGCTTGGCATTTCCTGGAACCGCATGGCCGGGCGCCTCTCCGCGGCCGGATGGGCAGCTCGTGACCGAGCCTGAAACCCCGCTGGACGCGGAGCGGATTCTTCGCGCCCTCGCTGACCACAAAGTCGACTACATATTGATCGGGGGCCTGGCGGTCCAAACGCACGGCCACGTGCGGACGACAAACGACGCCGACCTCATACCGGCGCCGGATCCAGCCAACCTCGCGCGGCTTGCCTCGGCTCTTCGATCACTGGAAGCGCGAGTGCTCAACCCCGGCGAGGAGAACACCGAAATCGACGCCAAGATGCTTCCTCGGGCCACTATTTGGCAGTTCGTCACCCGCGATGGCGGCGTGGACGTGATGCACGAGGTCCCAGGCGGTCGCTCCTATGAGGAGCTAAGCGAGAGAGCTCTACATGTACAGCTGGGGACTATCGACGTGCCGGTGGTGGGCTTGGACGACCTGATTCAGATGAAGCTTGCCCGAGGTCGTCCCGTCGACCTTGCCGACATCGCGTCTCTGACGGACCCAGACGCGAACTCCTGAGCCTCAGCCCTTCTTGTGGGAGGCCTTCTTCCGACCCTTCCCCCCACACTTAGCCTTGACCACTGGCGTCGTGTCCCAGGCCTTGCCGTTCTGCCCATCCATCAAGACGGTCGCCTTGTTGGCTGCGGCGCAGAGGTTTCTGCTGTTGACGATCAGGCCCTTCTTGCCGCCCTGCATCTGCAAGGTGAACTTGGTGAAGGGGGCATCGGGGACTGCTTCGAAGGTGTTTCGCAGGGCGCCTTTGACCGAGTCGACCTTGCCCGCCACGACCACGTCTACCTGGCCGTGCAGGGCAACTACCAGGTCTGGCAGCTGGTGGGAGGAGGATCTGAGGAAGACAGGTCCCGCCAGCGGCTGGGCGAGCAGGGGCGTGGTCAGGGTCGCCTTGCCGTAGATCGAGCGGGCTGGGCACGCCGCTCCGGGGACGGATCCTTGGTTGAACTGCACCCTGGTGCAGACGGTGCCAATGTGGCTCTGTTCGAGGAAGGCAGAGTGGGGCAGCTCTACCGAGACCCTGCCGATGTTGGCTTCGCCTGGCTTTGCCGTCGCGGTTGCGGTGAGAGCTGGGAAGTCACCGCGCTTGGTGCCGCCCTTGAGGGTGATCTGGAGCTTCGGTTTGAAGGGGAGGGTGTTGCAGCCTCCGACCTGGAAGGGGGAAGAGAGGGCCTGGGTGGATCCCAGGGCCGAGGTGAGGCTTCCTCCTACCGCCATTGGGTTGCAGCTCGTTGGGTTCAAAGAGAAGTTGGGGCGGCCCAGTTCCAAGGAGATGCTTCTGACATCCAATGGGATCCCGTCGAGGATCTGGGGCAAGGGGTCGCTTACGGCGTGGATCTTTGCTGTTTCGGGATCAACGTTTAGAGCGACCCTTGTCGTTACGACTCCGAGGTCGAAGGGACCTGCGACTGCTGGGGTGATCACAACGATGGAGATCGGAGCGCCCTTATAGGGACCCGCTAGGTAGACGTGGGCTCCGACGTGGATCGGGGTGATGCCTGAGCCCGCAGCTATGTCTGCTGTTCCTACTTCCGAGGAAGTAGGACAGGAGGGGCTCGCCTTCTCCAGGGCTCCATCGCCGTTCTTTGTCCTCCCCATCGCCTGAGCAATTCCTGACTCCGGGCAGTAGGGGATGCCTGCGAGCTTGCCGGTCAGGCCCTCGGGCAGGGTGGTGTCGATGCCTGAGATGCGCTGGGTTCCGTCTTCTCTGGAGATGTGCAGGACGAAGGGGGTGTAGGCGCCTGCTTGGGGGCTGATCGTTCCTGCGCTGAAAGCGGGCTTGTTGGGGGCTTCACCGCCATTCCTCGGGCAGTTGCCTCCTTGGGGCGATGTGGTGGTTTCGAAGGAGTCGGAGGGATGGGCATCGGCGCCTTCTGGGGTTGACCACGGAGTCAGGGTCGAGGTCGTGGTGTAGGCGCCGCAGGTTTGTGGGGTTGTTAGGGCGGCTCTGGGGCCGTTGAAGAGGTGGAGCTTGACGTCTTCGAGGGGGAGCTCTGGGCTTTCTTGCACCATCGTGGTCAGCTGACCGGTGTTGGGGTCTGCGCTGACCTTGCCGGAGAGCTTTGCCACGACGCCGGTCTGGGGGTCTTCGACGGCGATATAGATGCCGAGGAGGGAGTTGAAGGGATTGTTGAAGGGGGTCGCGAGGTAGACCGCGCCCTCAAGCGGGTTTTTAAGCAGTGGCGTCTTGACTTCCACCGAGCCGATCTTGGAGTCGCTGGGGCATCCAGCCGGCTTGGTGCCGTCTTCGCCGAGTTGCTGAGGGGTGCAGCCCCCGAGACCACTCCCGGCAGAGGGGTTCAGCGCCATCCCCGCCGGCAGGGTGACCGTGGTGTCCTTCAGGTTCGCGGTGGAGCGACCATGAGGGTCTTCTTCCTGGGGCTGTTTGAGGTCGAATTCAAGACCACTCGGAGAGTCGGCCAGGTTCGTCGTCGGCCTCGCTTCGATCGTCGGTTCGAACTGCAGCGAGTTGCAGCCGTCGATGCCGACCGGGTTGTCGTTGCCGTCGGTCGATTCATAGCTCGCTTCTGCTCCTTCTCCGAGCCAGTTGGCGATGTGCAGGAAGGTGTCGATTGGCTCGGCGCTGCAGGAGCTCGGCAGGCTGACCGCGGCGGTGTGCAGTTCTTCTTTCAGTGGGCAGCTGCCGCCGTAAATCAAGCAGAGACCGCGTACCTGGTCGTGCCCGGAGTCGGTCGGGTTTCCCCAGAAGGTCACTTCGTTGCCGATGATCCCCACTTGCGCCGGGATGTTGCGCACGTCGGCCGCCAGCCCGTAGTCGCCGTTTGAGCGCACCCGGCCCAGCAGGTGGATGAAGATGCCGGCGACCGGTTCGAAGCCGAACTCGGCCGGCGTGCCCGCCGGCGGCACCATGTTGTAGAGGGCGAACAGGGAGATGCCGGGGCTTTCACCGCCGATGCTCGAGGAGAGCGAGATGAGGCCGATCTGGGTGTCTTCGGGGCAACTCGCCGCTCCGAATACTTCGCTCTCCAGATCCACCTCTTCGCATTGAGGTACGGCATTGGGGTTGATCACCATCCCCTGGGGCACTTCGCCGGTGATGTCGCGCACGCCGCCGCCCGGCACGTAGGAAGTGTGTCCATTTTCAGGGTTGCTGTTGAACTCCATCCCCACGCTCAGCTGGTAGGGATGCGAGCCGGAAAGGGTCGCAGTCGAGCCATCGGCATTGGTGGCGCTGCCGTGAGCACCCGAGCTTTCCGGGAGGAAGCCGAGGGGCGCTGGTTCGGCGCTGACCGTGGTCGGCACCGTGGCCGTGGCCGGTTCGGCGCCGCCGCCTTCGACTTGGGCTTGGTTGACCACGGTGTCAGGCGCGGCTGCTTCAACTTCCAGCGGCACGAAGGCGACGACCTTCTGGCCGGGGTAGAGCGCTTCGCTCGTGCCGCAGCTGACCGTCTGCCCGGCGACCGTGCAGCTTAGTTTGTGGCGGGCGAATTCGGCTCCGAATTCGCCTGTGGGGGGCTGAGCGGGCGAGGGCACGACCCCGCTCGGCAGGGTGTCTTCGATCGTGTACTGGCCTTCGGTCGGCGCCGCGCCGGTGTTGGTCGCGACCAGCGCGTAGCCGGGGCCTTGGTTGTACACGCTGCTCATCGCCCCCGGCTTGAAGTTAGCCGGGTAGGCGATGACCGAGAGGCGCCAGCCAGGCTTGGCCCCCGGTTCGGCGGCGCTTGCGGGTGCCGCGGTGACCGCCAGCACACAGAGCGCTGCGAGAAAGGCCAGGATCCGGAGCTGGTTGCGCATCTTCTTTGTCTCTCCCATCTGCTTGCCTGCCTTGCTCATCGCCCTGCCCTGCCTTTGCTCGCGTGCTTTTTCTTGCCCTTATGGCCCTTGTGGCTGTGCTTCTTGGCGTGGCGCTTCTTCTTCTTGGCATGGGCGGGCTTGGGGTTGCCGGGGCCAGAGAAGCTGGCGCTGCCCGCTGATTGGGCTCCCGACGCTTGAGGCGCCGCTCCCTTGCAGGCTTCACCTTCGCATTGCGGCGGCGGAGCTTCGTTTTGAGAGGCGATGCCGCCGCCGATCCTGGCGTCATAGAGGTCCTGCAGCTGGTCGGTGTCTTGGCGAAGCAGCTGCTGGCGGGTGAAGAAGAAGACGTCATCGCCGTTTTCACTGGCGTCGGCGAAGAAAGAGGGTTCGCTGCTTTCCCCGCTTGAGATCAGGTAGATGCAGCCGCCGTTTTGCCCTTCGCTTCCGCAGCCGCCTTCTCCCTTGGCCTCCCACTCATAGACGTCCTGGGCGCGGTTGAGGTCGTTGGCGACCAGCTGTTCAGCTGTCTCGAAGAAGGCGCGCTTGCCGTTGGCCGAGAGGCTTCGCACCCAGACCGCGCCGGGGACGCCCACGCTGGCGAAGCCGGGATTGATGTCCTGCATCGACGCTCCGGCCAGGGGCCCGGGCGGAGCGCCGGTCGGGTTGCAGGAGATGCACCCCAGGCCCCCACCCGGCTCGTAGCGGTAGAACTCGTATTCGCCTTCGCTGTCGTAGGCAGTCGGCGAGAGCTTGGAGAGGAAGAGCAGCGTGCCGTTGGCGCTGACCCGGCTCGCTCTCATCGCCAGGTTGCCGAGGGCCATTGTTGGTACCCAGTTGAGGCCTTCTAGGCCCAGATTGAAGCCCGCGCCTGTCCGCGCGACGAAGCTGACCTGCCCTTCGTGCCAGAGGTAGATGCTGCATGTGCCGTGGCTCGTGTTGCCCCCGGTGCAGTTGCCCCCGCTCGCCCCTGCAGCCAGCACCCCGTTGGCGGCGAAGTAGACGTCCGAGCCGTCGGCGCTCGAGCCCAGGACACCCTGCACTTGGGCGCCGTTGGCATCCGTCGTGTCGGGGGCGAGGTCGATCAGCTCGCCCGTCTGGGTGTCATAGCGATAGAGGTCGTTGCCCTGGTCTTCGGTTCCAGTGGTGGCGTCGTTGGTCAGCTCCTCAGAGCTGGTGAAGAAGACGTAGCGCCCGTCGGGGGTGGCTTCCATGAAGGCGGCCTTCTGCGGCCCTTTGGGGTCTTTGCCGCCCCCCGGGCCGTTGGTCTTCTGCGAAGCCGACACCTGCACCGTTTTCGGGCTGGCGGTGTCGAGGCCGGTGCGGGCGTAGAGCTGGTTGACGTTGTAGGAGGTGAAGAAGAGGGTGGAGCCGTCTATGGAGAGGGCGTGCAGTTGCTGGGTGTAGTAGCCGGCGTCTGCGCCGCCCCGTTTGGGGTTGTTGTCAACCCAGTGATAGGGGCCGGCGAAGGCGCCGTGGAAGGGCTGTGAGCCGTTTGAGAGCAGATCGACCAGGCTCAGTTTGTGGGTGCTTCTGTTCCACAGGTAGAGATTGGACCAGCCCGCCGTCGCTCCGCTGGCGAGCGCTTCTTCGCTTTCGAAGAGGACCTCCGAGCCGTCTGCCGATTCAGCCGCGAAGGCGACTTCTTCGCCGTTGAGCCCGCCCGCGATCACCGTCATCGCACCGCTTTCGAGGTCCTGTTCATAGAGCGTCGGCGGTTCATTCGGGTTATGCGAGACGACGTAGTCGCGGCGGAGGTCTTCGCTCCAGCCAACCATCGAGGCGAAGTTGCCGAAGCGCACCGATGGCCAGAAGGTGTGGCTGTTCCACAACTCGGCGCTGCGCAGCGCCGAGTAGACGCCGAGCTTCTGAAGGCCGCCGTCCTGCGTGGCGCCGCCGCCGTTGACCAAGTAGTCGGCGGCTTCGCCGTCGGGTGCGGCTCTCAGTTTGAGCACTCCCCCACGCGCGTCCGAGCCGTTCTTGTTGACCGGGGTGACCTGCTCATAGGCACGGCCGTCGGGTGGGCCCAGGGGCTGGCTGGCATAGGTGGCGAAGGTAGCCTCCGGGCTTGTAACGGGGCCGGTGGCGTTGCTCGCACTGAGGCGGCAGCGATATGCCGTGGTGGGGCTTAGCCCGGCGAGCGGTGCGCTGACTTCGACCGTTTCGCCGCCCGCTTCGAGGCTGGCGCCGCCGCTCGGCGCTTCCGTCGCTTCGGCGTAGCCGCTTACTTCGAACTGCGCCTGGCTGACGCATTCGAAGTGGTAGGAGGTAGCTTCGTTCTCGGGATTGAGTTTCGCGACCAGCTCAGCCGTCGTGTCCGTTATTTCTTCGACGCCGACCGCCGAGATCACCGGCGCCGAAGCAGCTGTTTCAAACGTCGTCGTGGCGCTGGCTTTGCCGCCGTTGAAGGGCTTTTCCGCTACCAGCCGCACCTGGTAGTGGGTGTGGGCGACCAAGCCGGTTGCCTGCTGGCTGACCGCATGCTCGTTGCTGTCGGCAGGTAGCTTTTTTTCGGGCAGCTTGGTCCATTTCACCCCGTCGGCGGAGTATTCGAAGTGGTAGTTGGCGAAGAAGCCCTCGGGGTTGACGTGGCCTTCGAAGCTGGCCGTGGTGCCGGTGAAGGTGGTGACCGCTTCGATCGTGGCGGTAGGCGGCACCGGTTCGCCGAGGACGAGCACGCCGGGTTCGGGTGTGTCGGTGGTTATGTAGATGGTTTCGGACTGTTCGTTCTGGGCAACTCCCTGGAAGTTTCCGCCCGACGCGCCTTCGAGGTACGTTTCGATCAGTTCTCCCGAATGGGTGTATTCCTTGAGGTAGGTACCCCAGTTCACCAGGAGATTGCCGTTGAGGGAGTTGATTTCCAGCCCCCTGCCTCCGAATTGACCAAATTCCACCAGCGTCCCTTCAGGGCTGCCAGCGGGACTGTAGGTGCTAATCCTGTTGCCGCCTTCGAGCATGTAGATCTTGCCGCTCTGGTCGACGGCAACGTCTGCTGCTTCTCCTGCATAGGAGCGCACGAAGGAGACGCCGGTGACCTTGCCTGCTTCGATGTCGGGCGCGTACTCCTCGACGCGATTGTTCGCACGATCACAGAAGAACACGTGGCCGTTGAGCGGGCTGACCGCGACGTTATCGCCGGCGTATCCGTTTGTGATCTGCCCCGGACCGTTCCCCGAGGTTCCCGCCTTGCAGCCGCTTTCAACTGTGCAGAACTGCAGTTCTTCGGCCCCGCCCGCGACCTTCACGTTCCAGCCGAAGGCGCCCTCGAATTCACCCGTGGCCGAGAAGACGTCGATGCGGCTGATGGCTGCTGACAGGTCTCCTGGGTCGGAGATGTAGACGATCCCATTCGAGGGGTCTATCGCCACCCATGCCGCGGTGCCCAGACCTCCGGCCGCGTTGGAATTTTCTCCTGCCACGCAGGCAGAGGCCACGGTGCAGACATCGACCCCGGGGCCGCCCACGCCGCGACCGAAGGCGCGGATGAATTCACCCGAGGCCGAGAACTGCTGGATGCGGTGGTTTTCCTCGTCGGTGACGTAGACATCGCCGGCACCGACACCACCTGCGCCGGCTTGATTGACCGCGATCCCGCCCGCGAATTTGGTGAACTTGCCGCCTTTGGTGCCCTCGCCGCCGAAGAACTTGACAACGCCCTTTTCGGCCGCCAGGGCCGAGCCGGAGCAAAGGGCAAGGAGGATCATGAGGCCCAAGAGGGGCACTGCCAGCATGTGGTTGGTCAAGCGTGATCTAGCGGGATTCATGACACTCCTAGCTTTACAGTCGCGTCTCGTTTTTCACCTGGGGCAGGGTTGTGCCGGGCCGGCGTGCCGAGCCCACGGTCGCCCAATCAACTAGGGAGCCGTAACCGCCCAGGCCCCAAACCCACTGGTGCCATCGGAGAACTTCACGACCGCACCGCTCTTGCCGCCTTCACCGACTTCGCCCGTTTCAGGATCAACTACGAACTGAAGCGTCGGTGTGCCGCTCGCTTCACCTTGCCACACGCAAAGGTTGCCGCTAGAGGCAGCCGGTTCCGCAATCGTCCCGGGGCATTCGGCCGTTCCGCCTTCCTCCCTACTCAGGTAGTGAGCGCTGACCGAGGACACGAGCGGAATGGCGAACGAGATTGAGGCGTAACCTCCTCCTGCGGTAATCCCAAACCCCCACGTTCCGTGCTCGCTCTTTCCCGAAGGTAGCGTTTCGGTGAAACCGGTTTCACCGTCTTCGCCGTTGCACACGTATGCGGCAGGGCTGGCGGATTTCACTTCGACGCCGCCGTTTTCACATTCGGCACCCGAGTAGGCGGCCGTGGTGGCGCTAGTGCCGTTGGTTCCATTGGAGCCGTTTGACCCGGCATCGCCCTTGGCGCCAGCTGGGCCCTGCGGTCCTGCCGGTCCCTGTGGGCCGGCGGGACCGGTCGCGCCCTTAGGCCCGCGTGGGCCCTTGACGGTCTTGGTCTTCGAGGCAGTTGCCTTGCCACCGCCCGAAGAGTTGGAGGCGGCGTAGGCGCCGCCGAACATGGCGAAGACCAGGGCGATCACCGAGATGACTCCGGGGATGCCAAAGCGGGTGCGTAGCGTCGAGAACATCTGAAATCTCTCTCCTTGTCCCGTGAGCCCCTCTGCCCGCCGCTTCCCTTAGCGGCTTCCTCGAGGCTCGGTTATGTCCCTGTACCGGCCCGCTCTGACAGCGGGCTATGGCGAGAGCATAAAAGAAACGTTTTACGAATGCAAGGGGAAGTTTCTGAAATGAACGAATTGGGTTTTAGATGGCGCTCCCTCGGGCGAGGCGGCGGGCCTCGTTTCGGCCGAGGTGAGGGGCAAGGGCAAGCTCGGTGAGATCCGGTAGGAGCTCGGGAAGGCGTGCCGGCTCGCCCGCCTTGAGGCGGCGGACGATCAGGGTCGCGATGCCGCCCATCAGGACCTGGTCGCGGACTTCGGCGTTGGCTTCGGCCGGGTCGCCCTCGGGCCGGATCGTCTCCGCCAGCAGTTGCATCGCCTCGCGATAGCGGGCGGCGATCTCTCCCCCGGCCGCCAGCGGCTCGACCAGGTAGAAGCGGGCAACGGCGAGGTCGCGGGAGAGGACGTCGAGTAGGGCGGCGAGGCTCGCGCGCACGCGCTCCGGCCAGGGCTCGGGCGTTCGCTCGGCCGCGGTCAGCATCGCGCCGCGCACGTGGGTGTCGATCATCTCGTAGGCGGCGAGGAAGCAGCCCTCCTTGTCCTTGAAGTACTCGTAGAAGGTGCGGCGGGAGATCTGGGCAGCCTCGGTGATCGCGCCGATCGTGGTCGCGTTGTAGCCGTGCTCGGCGACCGCCTCGACGACGCCGTTGAGCAGCCGCTCGCGCTGGTTCTCGGCAACGAGTTCGCGCGGCAGCCCGTGGCGGCCGGGCGGCAGCCGCTCCTGGCCGTCGGCGAGCCGGCGGGATGTGCGGGCGCGCTCAACCATTGGCGGGTTGGGGAGCGAGGATGACGTCCGTCATCTGCGGAAGCAGCGCCCGCACGCTGCCTCCCCCGCCCAGCTCGAGCCGTTCGCGCAACAGCCAGGCCAAGCCGCCTGCGATCGCCTGCCCGAGCGAGTCGCCGAGCTCCGCGGCAACCTCGTCGAGCGCCGCGTCGTAACGGACAGCCATCAGCGGCCCGCCCCGTTGCGCCTCGACGAAGCAGAGCCGGGCCCGCGCCGGCTCTGACTCGATCGCCGCGAGCAGGGCGTCAAGACCCACCTTGACCTGCTCGCTCCACTCGACTCCGGCGGGCACCTTGCCGCCGACCTCGGCGCGCAGCCCCTCCACCGCCCGCTCGAAGGCCGCGACGAAGCACTCATCCTTGTCCCGGAAGTGCTCGTAGAAGGTGACCGTGGAGACGCCGGCCGCCTTGGTGATCGCTTCGATCGTCGTTCCCGTCGCCCCCTTCTCCGCGATCAGCGCCTCGGTCGCGTCGAGCAGTCGCTCTCGCTGGCTGTCGGCGAGAGACCCCTGGGGGCGCCCCTCATCCCGCCTGCTCACCGGTTCAGCCGCGAGTCTTTGCGAGAGGTACTGCATGGGCCGAGGATAGCTCTTTCTAAAAAGCTTTCATATCCGGAAAAAAAGGAGTAGTTTCTATACAGACGAGTCCGGCAGGCCGGACGAAGCGTGCGACAGAGGAGAGCAACGCAATGCGACCAGAAGCTTGCGCGGCAGCCGGGGAGGCGCTCCAAGTCGAGACCGAGACGAGGGCCGCGACGCCCGACGCGACGGTGCGCGAGGGTGAGATGGAGGGCGCCCTGCACGTGGTCGGCGAGGTCGGCTACCGGGCGGCGTCGGTGCGCGCGGTGCTCGAGTACAGCGGCGCGCACCGCAAGCAGTTCTACGAGCACTTCGACAGCCTCGAGGACTGTTTCGGCCAGGCCTATGAGGCCTGGATCGAGCGGCTCGGCGTCGACTTGCTGGAAGCCGCCGTGGGCGCCGGCGGCTGGCGCAAGTCGGTCCAGGCCAGCCTCATCCGCCTCTTCGAGTTCGTCGTCGAACGGCCGGCGATCGCCCGAGCCCTCTTCCTCGAGGTCCAGGTGGCCGGCGGGCCCGCACTGGCCAAGCACGAGGAGGCGACGGAGCGGCTCGGGGCCGCGCTCGACAGCGTCCGCGCCGACATCGCGCCCACCGAGCAGCCGCCAGAGGCCACCGCCTTCTTCGTCGTCGGCGGCATCGAGGCGGCGATCTGCGACGTGCTCGCCGAGGGCAACCCGAACCGCGTCTGGGACGCGCTGCCCGAGCTGATGCACCTGACCGCCGGCTCCTACCTCGGCCACGAAGCGGCCGAGGAGGCCTTCGAAGAAGCCAAGCAGTTGCGCGAGCGCCCCGCCGCCGAGGGGCAGGGACGATGACGCACCTGGAGCTGGTCGATACCGGGCCGCGGGACGAAGAGGGGCCGTTCAGCGCCGGCACCCCCCTCCCCCACCGCCTGCCCCCCGGCCGCCACGGCATCCCCGCCAACCTGGTGACCGAGCACCAGCGGCTGCGGCTGATCGCGGCGATGGGCGAGGCGCTCGCCGAGCACGGCTACGCCGGCATCACCACCACCCACGTCAGCGAGCGCGCCCGCGTCTCCACCAGCACCTTCTACAAGCACTTCGGCAACCTCTGGGACTGCGTGCTCGCCGCCTACGTGGCAACCGCCGACCGCCTCTGCGAGCGGGTCGAAGCGGCCTGCTCGGCGGCCGAGCCGCCGCTCTCCGGCCTCGCCGTCGGCATCGAGGCGGCGCTCGCCTTCGTCGCCGCCGAACCTGCCGCGGCGCAGCTGATCTGCGCGCCGGCGCCGCTCGAGGCGACCACGATCGCGGCGGCGCGGCGGCTGCTGATCGCCCGCCTCGCCGGGATGCTGCGCCGCAGTCGTGGCGGCGAGGTCGGTGAGGCCCCGGCCGGGCTCGACGAGCGGCTGATCGACGCCAGCCTCGCCTTCCTCTGCGCCCGGATCAGCGCCGGCAAGGTGGAGCGCCTGGCCGAGCTCGGGCCTGAGCTGACCGCTCTGCTGGACCGCCCGCGCCGCGCCGCCGCCTGACGCGGTCAGGTCAGCCAGAGGCGATCGACCGGAATGGCGTGGAGGCGATCGTCTTGCGTATAGGCACGCCTTCCCAGGTGCAGCACGACTCCACCGAGAAACCTGTCGCCGAATGCTTCGCGGAGCTTTCGTAGGCTGCGAAACTGATCAGCGGACACGCGTTCTCCGGCCTTCACCTCGATGCCGGCGAGCGCTCCATCGTCACGTTCGAGCACGAGATCGACCTCGTCGCCATCGTGGGTACGCCAGTGACCGGGCTGCGGCGGGGACGCCATCCAACTGGCCTGCTTGAGCATCTCTCCGACGCAAAACGTCTCGAGCAAGTGGCCGAGCTCGGTCATTGCCTGCGGCTGGGCCGCGCCAAGCCGCGCCTCGGTGACTCTCAGCATCCTGCCGGCCAAGCCCGAATCAACGAAGTGAATCTTCGGCTTCGCCGACGATCGGGCGCGCAGCGTCGTGCCCCAGGCCGGCAGCCTGTAAACCACGAAAGCCGCCTCTAGCAGCCGGACGTAGTGCTCCGCCGTCGAGTTCTCGATCCCGACATCCGCCGCCGCGCGGGAGACATTGAGCACCTGGGCCGACTGACCTCCCAAGCGAGCCGCCAAACGCGGCATCTTCTCCCTCTGCCTGATGCTTGACAGCTCGGCGACGTCACGCTCGAGGACAAGCTCGAGATAGTCGTCGAACCAGCGATTGCGACTCGGGCCGGATGCACGCGCGACGGCGAGCGGGAAGCCACCGCGCAGGACGCGCTCCACGTACTCCTCCCGCGACACCGTCGACCTCTCGGCCGTAACCAGCGTCGACGGATCGCTCAGCAGGCGCTCGACGAATCGCTCCCGGGTCCTCTCGATCTCCCCCTGCGAGAGAGGCCAAAGCGTTGCGACGTGGAGGCGGCCGGTAAGTGACTGCGCCGCGGTCGGAAGGCCCGAGTAGCGGGTCGAGCCAGTCAGAACAAACCGGCCTGGTCGCAGATCGCGACTGAGCTCGGCCTTGATTGCGTCCAAGACGACCGGAGCGTGTTGGTACTCGTCAATGAAGACAGGTGACTTGGCAGCGACAAATGCAGACGGGCTGGCATCCACAGAATCGCGGGTCTCAGGGTCATCTAGATCCACCACCTCCCGGCCGGCCTGTGTGGCCAGGGACCGCATAATCGTCGACTTGCCGACGGTCCTCGCCCCCTGGACCGCGATAACCGGCTCCTCAGCCAAGAGCCGTGCCACAACTGCCTCAAGACGCCGATCGAATGAGCGCGATGGAGGGGTTGTCATTGCGCCAGTGTCGCATAACCCCAGAAATGGAGGACTCCAAACTCCGAAATTGGAGAGGTTTTAACGCCGATATTCGAGACAGGCCCGGCCGCGCCGCCGGTTAGCGCTTCTCGCCGGCCTTGGCGGCGCTCTGAAACGGGGCGAGCATGAATTCGGAGAGTTCGGGCAGCAGATCCTCGGCCTGCTCGGCTTCCTGGCGGCGGATTTGCTGGTAGACGATCCAGGCGACGCCGCCGACCAGGGTTTCTTCGATCGTCTCCGGCAGCTGATCGTCCTTGGGGACGGTCTGCTTGGTCAGGTCGACGAAGCGCTGCATCGCCGCCTCGTAGCGCTCGGTCGCGGTCTGCGTGGCGGAGAGCGCCTCGATCATGCACATCCGCGCTAGAGCTGGGTTCTCGGCGACGTAGCGCAGGAAGGCGGCAAGGCCGGCCTGGACGCGCTCTTCCCAGCCGCCGTCGACCTCGGCGCACTCGGCTTCGATACGCGCCAGGGCCTCGTCGACCGCGGTGTCGAAGGCGCTGAGGAAGACTTCCTCCTTGCCCTCGAAGTTGTCGTACAGCGTCTTGCGGGCCACTCCCGCGCGGCGCACGATGTCGCCGATTTTGGTCGCGTCGTAGCCCTGCTCGGCGGTCAGCTCGGCGATCGCGTCCATGATCCGGCGCCGCTTGTGGCCGGCGACGAACTCGCGGGAGAGGGCGGGACGAACCGGTATGTCGTCGGTCTTGGCTTTGGACCTCGCCTTTGCGCGCGGCGGCATCGGGCAAGGATACCTGTGAGGACAGCAACTACCTTGCAGGCCGGCGACTTAGATGGTACCGTTGGAGAACTCGATGGGTTTATAACAGAAACGATCGAGTTTCTTTATGTCACCGGACAGGGTAGAACTGAGCCAGGAGATGCTGCTCGCCGCACTCGGCGAGAGCTGGTCCCCTGCCGACGTCAGTGCCGCGGCAGAGCTGCTCTCGGGCGGTGAAGGACAGTTCCCTTCGGGCATCCGCTCACTCCCCTCCGACCTGGTCAGCGCCGTCCAGCGCGAGCGTCTGCTGGCAGCAATGCTACGCGCCACGGCGGAGCTTGGCTACCGCGAGGTCAGCGTGCAAGACGTGCTGGATCGCGCCGGCGTCTCCCGCCCCACCTTCTACGAGCACTTCGAGAACAAGGAAGCCTCCTTCCTCGCCGCTTTCGACAACGCCGCCGGGCGCCTGCGCAAGCGCTTGGAGGCGGCCGCTGCCGACGGTGAAGGCTGGCGCCAGCGCCTCCGGCTCAGCCTCGAGGAGCTGCTCCGCTTCGTCGCCGGGGACCACGACGCGGCAATGTCGCTGATCGTCGATGCCCGCGCCGCCTGCCCGCCCGCGCTCGAACGGCGCGACGCCCTGCTCGACCACTTCGCCTCCTGCCTCGACTCGATGGTCCGGGCCGATGCCGACCCGGCCAACTCGCCTTCGGCGATCGCCGCCGCCGGCATCGTCGGCGGTATCGAGGCCCTGCTCTACGCTCGCCTCAACCGTGGCGAAGCCGACGACGTCCAGTCGCTGCTCCCCTCGCTGATGTACTTCGCCGTGCTGCCTTACGAGGGTCACGCGGTGGCGAGCGAGGAACTGGCCCTCGCGGTGAGCTAGGCCCACCGCCTGCCTCCCTAGCCCGCCTTGCAGCTCCTGCTCAGCACCTGACTCAACTTCTTGCCCCCTTCGAAGGCAAAGCTGGTGCGCGAGAGCGAGAAGGTCGCCCCAGGAAAGCCCTTGGGAGCGGGGCAGCCGGCGCTGAGGAAGCTGCGGCGCTTGCCGTGTGAGGTGAAGGTCTTGCCCAGGCGCATCGAGATGCCGGTGACGTAGCCCCACTTGGAGGTGACCTGGGGCAGGGAGGCGGTGAGCTTGGTGCCGTAGGTCGATCCCTTGGCCTTGCCGATCACAAACGGGATCGTGGCCGAGGTGGGGACGGGCTTGGTGCCATAGACGTGAGCGAGGATCGCCGGGTGGCCCTTCCAGGTGCCGTTGAAGGCATAGACCTTGCCGTCCGAGGGGAAGGGCGACTGCTGGGAGATCAATACCTTGGCGGAGAAGTTGCCTTCGCCGACCAGTGAGCCCGGGCAGGCTTCAAGCGCGGCTTCGTTTGTGGCGGGTTGGATCTGGTCTGCTTCACAGACCGGCAGGCCCTTGGGTTCGATCTGGCCATAGCGGTTGATCTCGATCTCGATCTTTTGCAGTTGCGGTGGAACCGACCCCTTGCTGGCGCTGATCTTGGCTTCGAGGGAGAAGTGAACCGGGGCCACTCCCTTGCGGGGCAGCTTCTTGGGGGCGAGGGAGGCGTTTACGCCGACCCGGAAGCGGCCGCGCTGGATCGTCTCTGAGGCGGAGGCGATGGGGGCGCTGAGCGCCGAGGTGGAGGTGGAGGCGCCGGCCTCCGCGGTGGCGGGATCGCCTTTCGCGGCCGAGCCCGAGCCAGGCCCCGAGCCCCCTGGCGCGGCGAGCGGCCCGAACCCTTCGGCGTAGGGGCCGTAGGTGAAGACCTGCCCTTCTTCAGAGTTGCCCGAGGTGGCGTAGAGGGTGCCCGCGGAGTTGACGACCATTCCCGAGGGGCCGCCGTCGATCGGGCTGCCCCCCAGCGCGCCGAGGTAGGCCCCGGCCGAGCTGAACTCATAGATCGCCGCTTTGGGGTGGGCGAAGCCAGGCTGCAGGTTGTCCATCACCAAGAGGTGGCCGTTGCTTGGGTCGATCGCAAGGGCGGCGTCGGTGAGCGAGACGAATTCGCCTTCGGGGGTGGCGTTGCCGCTGATTTCTTGGATCGGACCGGCGGGGGCGCCGTCGGCTTCGAAGGCCTTGACCGTCTCGGTCGCGGCGTCGGCGAGGTAGACCTTTTCGCCGGAGACGGCGAGGGCGTAGTAATCGGCCTGGGGATCGGCGGCGATCGTGCGCAGCAGGGCCCCTGAGGGTTCATAGACGGCGACGTGGGTGCGATCGTCGACGTAGACGTTGGCGGAGGAGTCGAGCGCCACTCCGGTTGATTCGGCTTCATCGAAGACGAGCGAGCTCGGCAAAAGACGGCTCACGCCCTCATGCCAGCGGTTGGCGTAGAGGGCACCGCCGGAGGCAGCCAGTTGGCAGGGGCCTTCGGGGGAGGCGCCTGCCGACAGGGAGGATTTGTAAGAGCCACTGCTGGAGAAGACCTCGACCGAGTGGGCGTAATAGGCGGAGACATAGATTTCCCCGCTTGGGGAGAGGGCGATGCCGCAGGGGTCTTCCAGCACCCCACCGGGTGCTTCTGCGGTTCCTACCGTTTTTTCGGTGATCAGGGCGCGGCTTGCCTGAGCTGAGGAAGCGAGCAGCAAAAGTCCCAGCAAGGCCACCGCCAAAGAAATTCCCAAGCCGTGTCTCATCTGTGCGCCCTCCCCTTCTTCTTGCCTTTGCCTTTGGTCTTGCCTTTGCCCTGCTTCTTCGTCTTGCACTGCGCCTTGACCACCGGGTGGCTGATCAGCCCCTGGCCCGATTGGCCGGTGAAGCGCGCGGTCGCCAGCTGTTCTTCTTTGCAGAGGTTGGCGGCGATTTCGAGGATGCTGCGCTTACCGCCCCGCAGCTTCAAGACGAACTTGGAGATCGGCGCATCGGGCAGGCCACTGAAGCTGCCGCGAAGGCCGCCCTTGACCGAGTCGATCTTGCCGGCGAGGTCGACGTGCAGGCCCCTACCGCGCAGGGCGAAGACCAGGTCGGGGAGCAGGTTGGCCGAGGAGCGCAGGTAGACGTTGCCCCTAAGCGGTTCTTCCAGCAGCGGGGTGAAGGCGGCGGCGGTGCCGTAGATCGAGTCCGCCGGGCAGGCTTCGCGGGCGAACTGGGCGTTGGTGCAGACGGTTTTGATGTGGTTTTGGGCGAGGAAGAGGGAGGGCGGCAGGGTGACCTGGGCCGAGGAGAGGTTGGCATCTCCCGCCCGGGGGGTGTAGGTGACGGTCAGGGCGGGCTTATCAGCGCGCTTGGTGCCGCCCTTGAGGGAAAGGGCGAGCTTGGGCTTGAAGGCAAGCGAGCCGCAGTTGAAGGCCTGGTAGTTGTAGATGGCGTCGGCGGTACTGTCGTCCGCGGGGTTGGAGAAGACCGCGCCGGAGCCGTTCAGGGTCGAGGCGACGCTGAAGCGGTTGCAGGAGGTCGGGTTCAGGGCGAAGTCATGGCGGTCGATGTAGACGCGGACGTCGCGCAGGTGGATCGGGATGCCGTCGATGATGTGGGGGATCGGGTCCGAGCCCTGCGAGTCGATCGAGACCTGCGCCGTCTGGGGATTGACCTTAACCGCCGAGCGGACGACGATCACGCCGAGGTCAAAGGGCCCGACCAGGGCCGAGTCCACCGCCACCACCGAGAAGGGCGAGCCTTTGTAGGGGCCGGCGAGGTAGAGGTTGCCGGGGGCGTAGGAGAGGACCGAGCCCAGGCCATAGCCCGAGTAGGTGTGGCCGATCAGCGAGGCGGCGGGGCAGTCTGGATGCTGCAGCTCAGCCACACCGGAGCGCCCCTTGGCCGCTTCGATCGCCGCCTCGGGGCAGTAGGGCACCCCGGCGATCTTGCCTAGCAGGCCCGGCGGCAGGGTGGCCGAGTAGTGGGTGATCTCCTGCTCGACGTCGGTCCTAGCCAGGCGCAGGTAAAAGGGCGAGTAAGAGCCGGCGTTGGGGTTGATCGAGCCGGCCAGGGCGGTCGGCGCGAAGGGCGGGGTGCCGAGCGGGCAGGGGCCCCCTGCCACCCCCGCCGTCACCTGGGTGGCGGAGTCGGTGTGGCGGGTGAGGGCGGCGTCGCGCCAGGCGGTGAGGTCGACGCCGGTGTTGAAGGTGCCGCAGGCCGGCGGGGAGGCCAAGGGTGAGCGCTGGCCTTCGCGGAAGTGGACGATCAGGCTGGAGTAGGGCAGCTGGGGGAGCTTGTCGAAGCTGGCGGTCAGCCTTCCCGTACCGGGGTCGGCCTTCAGTTCACCGGCAACCTTGACCAGGATGCCCCGTTCGGGCGCCTTGGCTACCAGGTAGACCGCGATCAGCGAGTTGAAGGGGTTCTGGAAGGGGGCGGCGAGGAAGAGTGAGCCTTCGACCGTTTCGCTGAAGAGCGGGCTTTTGACCCGGAAGTCACCGATCTTCGATTCGTTGGGGCAACCCGCACCGGGCAGGGAGCTTGGCGTCTCGGCTTCGAACTGGCCTGGCGTGCAGACCCCGAGCCCGGCGCCGACCGAGGGGTTGATCGTGACCCCTTCGGGAAGCGCCACGACTGCCTTTCTCACCGCCGAGGGAGCGAGCCGGGTCGGGTCGAGGATGCCCGAGGTGTCCTGGGCGATTTCGAATTCATAGCCCGAGGGCGAGGAGGCGCGCGGATCGGAGAGCCGCCCGGCCGGTTTGGGGTTGAAGCCGAGGGATGTGCATTCTTTAAGTGCCGGAGCGCTCGCGTTTGCGGTCGCTTCCCCTCCCTGCCAGGCACTCGCCACCGCGCTGAAGCCAAGTGGGCCTTCACAGGAGGTGGGCAGGGTGAGGTAGGCGGTGGCGGGGTTTGATTTGGGTGGGCCGATAGAGCATTTGGCCCAGCCGAAGGATGGCTCTGCCTCCTTGAGGCAGTTGCCGCGCTGGGCGTCGTGCAGGACAGACCAGGGGTTGCCCCAGATCGTCAGCTCCAAGCGTTCGGTGTCGAAGAGCTGGGTGATGTTGCGCGATTGCAGGGTGAGCCCGTATTCGCCGTCGGCCTGCCTTACCGCCGGGATGAAGGTGATCGGCGCGCCGTAGGGGGAGAGGCCCAGCTCCGAGGGAGCGCCGGGGGGCGCTTCGAGGTTGAAGACGCCGAAGCTCCTCGTCTCCCCTCCGCCCTGTGAGGTGGTCAAGGTGGCGATGCCGACCTGGGAGCGATCGGGGCAGCTCTCCCCCGACTTGGATTCTTCGAAGGGCGAGTTGCGCTGGGTGTGGAAGAGGGCCTGGGAGCAGACGCCGACGGCGCTTGGGTTTTCGATCAGGCCCGGTGGCAATGCCAGCGATAGATCCTTGACGTCTGCTTCGGTGAAGTTGGCCCCGGCTTTGAAGCCGACGCTCAACCGCAATGCCGTGGGATGGGAGCCCGCCCGGGTTGCCGGGACTTCCCCTTCGTCCAGGGCTTCGGCCTTGAAGCCAGAGGTTCCCGAGAGGAAGCCAAAGGCGCTGGCGCTGGTGGCACCGGCGCTCAGCAGGCCAAGCGCGCAAATCATCATCGCCAGGGACAGCCGCAGTGCCCTCACTTGCCCTTCCCCCCCTTGTGGTGCTTTTTCTTGTGGTGTTTGCCTTTGTGGTGTTTGGGCTTCTTGCCTTCCTTGACGAAGTGAAGCGGTGGGTTTTCAGGCCCCTTGAGCAGCGTCCCCGGTGAGGGGTCTTCGGGGGTGGGCGGCAGTGCCTGGCAGGCGTCTGCCTGGCAGGGGATCGGTTTGATTCCTTCGGGAAAGCCGCCGCCGACCTTGGCGTCATAGACGTCGATCGAGCCGGGGTCCTGAGAGACCAAGGAGCCGTCGGTGAGGAAGTAGGCGTCCTGCCCATCGGTGGAGGCGTCGAGAAAGCTGGCGCCTTCGGGGCTGCGGCCCGAGGAGATCAGCTTGATGCAGCCCGGAGAGAGGGCGCAATCGCCCTCCCCGCTTGCCTCCCACTGGTAGACGTCGGGGCGTTTGTTGGTGTCTTGCAGGTTGAGGTCGTCCGAGGATTCGAAGAAGAGGCGGTTGCCGTCCCCGGAGAGGGCACGGGGCTTATAGGGGAGCGGGGAGCTGCCGTTGTCGGGGGCGCCGGGCAAGAAGGTCGAGCCTTCAGGGCGTTCCCCGGTCGGGTTGCAGGAGACGCAGGTCAGCTGCGCGGGACCGCCCGCCGGCGGCGGGCCGTAGAGGTAGAGCTCGGTGGCGCCGGCATTTTCGTAGTCGCTCAGTTCCTGGTTGGAGAGGAAGGCGAGGTGCGCTCCGTCCGCGCTCACCCTGGCGGCACCGGTTGCCGGTGGGCGATCCGCGCTGGTGGAGGCGTTTGCCCCCGCCGCCACCAGTGTGGTCGTGGCGCCCTGGCGGCGCTCGATGCCAGTGGTGTCTTGGTAGTAGGCGACCGAGCCGTCGGCGGAGACGCCGAGCACACCGCTGACTTCGCCCGAGGGGGTGAGGTCGGTGCTCGTTTGCGCCTGGGCGTCATAGCGGTAGAGGTGGGAGGACTTGGTGAAGTAGGCGGTCTCGCCGTTGGTGGTGGCGGCCGCCTGAAATGCCGCGCCGCCTCCGGTCGTTTCGGGCAGGAGCTTGGTCTGGTTGGCGTCGCGCAAATAAAGGGCGCCGTCTTCGAGCAGGGTGAAGTAGACGTGGGACCCGTCGGCGGAGATCGCGCCGAGGGAGGCGCCGATCACCGCGCCGGGGGTTCCCGTGGTTTCTCCCGGCAGCAAGTTCAGCAGTGTGAGCGCGCCTCCGCTCCACTCATAGAGGTTCGGCTCGCCCCCGTTGCATTCCCCCGGGCCGGAGATGATCTCGGTCGCGTTCGATGTGAGCGCGGCACAGCTGGAGATCACCAGGCGGGAGAGATCGGGGGTGGCTGTCACGAGGCGGGCTTGGAAGTGTTCTGGGGTAACCGCGGAGTGGTTTAGCTCCGCCTGGGTGATCAGCGCCTGGTAGGCGCCGGTGGTGCCGTCCCTGAGGTAGAGCTCGGGCAAGCCGGTGGGGGCGCCCGAGCCCGGCAGGGGCGCGGTGGGGTTGGGGCAGCCCGCCACCCCGCGGCAGGGGTCGCCGCCGTCGAAGACCGAGCTGCTCAGCCCTTCGGCGAAGAGGCGGAAGGGAGCCCCGTTCGGTTCATCGCCGTAGGCGGCGGAGTCGATCGGCGGCGAGAGGTTCTGCGTGGCCCAGCCCGAGCCATTGCGGACGGAGCGGTACTGGCTCACCGGCGGGGCGCTCTTTGCTTCGGCGAAGGCGGTGGCAGAGGAGTAGGCGAAGGTCGAGCCGCTCGCTGCCGCTTGGAAGTCCCCTCCTCCGAAGAGGGTGCCGGGAGGCTGGATCGCGCCGCCGTCTTTGTCGATCGGGGAGACCATCTCCCAGGCCCGCCCATCGGGGAGATGGAAGACCGGTGCGGTTTCCTGGGTGGTGAAGGGATGCTCGGGACCGGTCACGGTGCCGGCGGAGTTGCCGGCAATGACGCGGTAGAGATAGGTGGTCGAGGGAACCAGGGAGCCGGGTGGGGTCGACTGGATGAATTCCTGAAAGCCGGTGGTCGCGCCAAGCGGCGCCGAGCCCGAGGTAGGCGCCTTACTGGCGCCCGCGAAGCCTTCTTTTGCCGCTTTCAGGTTGGCTTCATAGGCGGCCCGGGTGATGAACTCGAAGTGGTAGGTGCCCGAGAGGCCGTTGGGGTTGATTTCCGCCCGCAGGGAGGCGCCGGTGGCGCTGACCCCTTTGACGAAGGTGGCTTTTATTTCGGGTTTGCCCGCCGCGGAGGCAATCGTGACGTGAGCGAGCAGGCTCGTCGCCAGGACGAGCGCAAAAACGCGTCGCGGGCACAACCGTCCCCCTTTGGCTCTCATAAAACTCCCCTTCCCTCCCTGGGCAATAAACTACGGGGTTCATTGTAGGGGGCTGGCCCGGAGGCGCAACCCAGCCGGCGGGAAAGCCCCGGATTCAGCGGTGCTTCTTCCCCTTCGCCCCGCTCTTCTTCCCGCCCTTGCGCCCCTTCCCCCCACAGGACGTCTTCAGCACCGGCTGGGTGTCCCAGGCCTTGCCGTTCTGTCCATCCATCAGCACCGTCGCCTTGTTGGCCGTATTGCAGATGTTGGCCGAGTTTTCGATCAGGCCCTTCTTCGGTCCGCCCTGCATTTCAAGGACGAACTTGGTGACTGGGGCGTCGGGGACCGCTTCGAAGGTGTTCCTGAGTCCCTTGTGGAAGGTGTCGACCTTGCCGGCCAGGACGACTTCGATCGGTTGGGAGGCAGGTCCCTTGAGGGCGACCACGAGGTCGGGGAGCTTGTGGGTCGATGACCTGAGGTAGACCGGTCCTGAGAGCGGGCTGTCTAGGAGCGGGGTTGTCGCTGTTGCCTTGCCGTAGATCGAAGCGGCAGGACAAGCGTTTGCGGCGAACTGGACTTTGGTGCAGATCGTCTTGATGTTGCCCTGGTCGAGGAACTCGGTCGGAGGCAGGGCGACCGAGACCCTGCCGATGTTGGCTTCGCCTGGTTTGGCTGTGGCTACGGCTTTCAGGGCGGGGTGTCCCCCCCGCTTGGTCGCTCCCTTGATCGAGATCGCCAGGTTCGGCTTGAAGGGGAGGGAGTTGCAGCCTCCTACCTGGAAGGGGGAGGACAGGGAGGCTGCGCCTCCCAATGGCGAGGTTGCCGATCCCAGGACAGAGGAAGGATCACAGCTCGTTGGGTTCAAGGTGAAGCTGGGGCGTCCCAGCTCGAGGTTGACGCTTCTGAGGTCGAGGGGGATCCCGTCGAGGATCTGGGGCAAGGGGTCACTGACGGCGTGGATCCTTGCCGTTTCGGGATCGACGTAGAGGGCGACCCTTGTGGTTACGACTCCGAGGTCGAAGGGGCCTGCCACTGCCGGGGTGATCACGACCACTGAGAGCGGGGCGCCCTTGTAGGGGCCTGCGAGGTAGGCGTGGGCTCCGACGTGGATCGGGGTTATGCCTGAGCCTGCGGCTACGTCTGCTGTGCCTACTTCTGAGGAGGCGGGACAGGATGGGTGGGCTTGCTCTATGGCGCCTTCGTTGGGCTTGGTCCTTGAGAGCGCTTGGGCTATCCCTGCCCCGGGGCACTGGGCTACCCCGGTCAGCTTGCCGGTCAGGCCCTTGGGCAGGGTGGTGTCGATGCCGGCTATGCGCTGGGTGCCGTCTTCGCGTGAGAGCTTCAGGACGAAGGGTGAGTAGGCGCCTGCTTGGGGGGAGATGGTGCCTGCCGAGAAGGCGGGCTTGTTGGGTGCTTCCCCGCCGCTCCTCGGGCAGTTGCCGCCCTGGGGGGATGCCGTGGTTTCGAAGCTGTCGGAGGGGTGGGCGTCGGCTCCTTCGGGGGTCGACCAAGGGGTCAAGGTCGAGGTGGTGGTGTAGGCGCCGCAGGTCTGGGGCGTGGTCAGGGCGGCCCTGGGGCCGTTGAAGAGGTGGAGCTTCACGTCTTCGAGGGGGAGCTCCGGGCTTTCTTCCACGGTCGTGGTCAACTGGCCGGTGTTCGGATCTGCCGTGACCTTGCCGGGGAGCTTGGCGACAACGCCCGTCTGGGGGTCTTCGACGGCGATGTAGATGGCGAGGAGGGAGTCGAAGGGATTGTTGAACGGAGTCGCCAGGTAGACGGCTCCTTCTAGGGGGTTCTCCAGCAGTGGGGTCTTCACTTCAACCGAGCCGATCTTGGAGTCGCCGGGACAGCCGGCGGGTGCGGCCCCGTCGGAGCCCAGCTGGGCGGGGCTGCAGCCGTCAAGCCCACTTCCCGCAGATGGGTTCAGCGCCATCCCCGCCGGCAGGGTGACCGTGGTGTTCTTCAGGTTGGCCGCGGAGCGGGCATGGGGATCTTCTTCCTGGGGTTGGCGCAGGTTGAATTCCAGGCCGCTCGGAGAGTCCGCCAGGCTCGTAGTCGGCCTCGCTTCGATCGTCGGTTCGAACTGCAGTGAGTTGCAGCCGTCGATGCCCACGAGGTTGCCGTTGCCGTCGGTCGATTCGTAGCTCGATTCGGCCTCTTCTCCAAGCCAGTTGGCCATGTGGAGGAAGGTGTCGATCGGTTCTGCCGTGCAGGAGCTCGGCAACGTCACCCCGGCGGTGTGGAGTTCTTCTTTCAGCGGACAGGTGCCGGCGATTTGCACGCAGCGACCGCGTGCGCTGTCGTGACCGGAATCGCTCGGGTTCCCCCAGAAGATCGCTTCGGCATTGAGGACCCCAATCTGCGCCGGGATGTTGCGCACGTCGGCCGCCAGCCCGTAGTCGCCGTCTGAGCGCACCCGGCCCAGCAGGTGGATGTAGACGCCGCCGATCACTTCGAAGCCGAACTCGGCCGGGAAGCCCGCCGGCGGGACCATGTTGTAGAGGGGGTGTATGGAGACGCCGGGGCGTTCTCCATAGATGCTCACGGAGATCGAGACTAGGCCGATCTGGCTGTCGTCGGGACACTGCACCGGTTCCTGCTCGAGGTCCGCCTCTTCGCACTGCGGCACCGCGTTGGGGTTGATCACCATCCCCTGGGGCACTTCGCCGGTGATGTCGCGCACGCCGCCGCCCGGCACGAAGGCGGTCTTCCCCAGTTCGGGGTTGTCGTTGAACCCCATCCCCACCGTTAGCTGGTAAGGGTGCGAACCGGCCAGGGTCGCGGTCGAGCCGTCGGAGTTTGTGGCACTGCCGTGGGCACCTGAGCTTTCGGGAAGGAAGCCGAAGGGCGCCGGTTCGGAGCTGACCGTGGTCGGGACAGTTGCCGTTGCAGGTTCGGCGCCGCCACCTTCGACCACGGCGTGGTCGAGCACGGCGCCGGGCGCATCCGCTTCGACTTCCAGTGGCACGAAGGCCATGGCCCGCTGGCCAGGGTAGAGCGCTTCGCTCGTGCCGCAGACAACCGTCTGCCCGGTGACCGTGCAGCTCAGTGTGCCGCCGCCGAATTCGGCGCCGGACTGACCGAATGGGACTTGGGAGGGTGATGGCACGACGCCACTCGGCAGGGTGTCTTCGATCGTGAACTGGCCTTCGGTCGGCGCTGCGCCGACGTTCGTCGCGACCAGCGCGTAGCCCGGGCCTTCGTCGTGTGCGGCGCTCTTTGCCCCCGGCTTGAAGTTGGTGGGATAGGGAATGATCGTGAGCCGCCAACCCGGCTTGGCTCCCGTTTCGGCGGCACTCGCGTGGCTCGCGGCGCCGAGCAGGGCGCAGAGCGCCGCGAAAAAGACTGCCGCGATCCGAAAGTGGTTGCCCATCGTCTTTGCCTCTCCCATCCGCTTGCTTGCCTTGCTCATCGCCCTGCCCTGCTCTTGCTCGCGTGCTTCTTGTGGCTCTTGTGGCCGTGCTTCTTCGAGTGGCGCTTCTTCTTATGTTTGTGACGGTTGGCCTTGGGATTGCCGGGGCCCGAGAAGCTGGCGCTGCCCGCCGACTGGGCTCCCGGCGCTTGCAGAGCCGGTCCCTTGCACGCTTCGCCTTCACATTGCGGTGGCGGCGCTTCGTTCTGGGAGGCGATGCCGCCTCCTACCCTGGCGTCGTAGACGTCCTGCAGCCGATCGGTGTCCTGGCGGACCAGCTGCTGGCGAGTGAAGAAGAAGACGTCGTCGCCGTTTTCGCCGGCGTCGGCAAAGTAGGAGGGTTCGTTGCTTTCGCCGCTGGAGATCAGGTAGAGGCAGCCGCCGTTTTGGCCTTCGCTTTGGCAGCCGCCTTCTCCCTTGGCCTCCCACTCATAGACGTCCTGGCAACTGCGGGCTTCTTCTTCGCCACCGGGGACAAGCGGGCAGCCGGCGCTGCCGTTGAGGTCGGTCGCGACCAGCTGATCAGGTGTCTCGAAGAAGGCGCGCTTGCCGTTGGCGGAAAGGCTTCGCACCCAGGTCGAGCCGGGAGCGGTCACGCCAAGGTAGCCCCCCTTGATGCTCTGCATAAACACGTCACCGACGGGCGGAGCGCCGGTCGGGTTGCAGGAGATGCACCCGAGGCCCGCTCCAGGTTCATAGCGGTAGAACTCTTGCTTGCCTTCGCTGTCGTAGGAGGTCGGCGAGAGTTCGGAGAGGAAGAGCAGCGTTCCGTTGGCGCTGACCCGGCCCGTCCTCATCGAGAGAATGCCGGTGCCGGAGACGGAGCTCGCGGGCATCCAGTTGAGGCCTTCTTGGTTCAACGCCCCGCCCGTCGGCGCAACGAAGCTGACCTGCCCTTCGTGCCAGAGGTAGATGCCGCAGGTGCCGCCCGTACTGGTGCAGTTCCCTGCGCTCGCCCCTGCGGCCAGCACCCCGTTGGCGGCGAAGTAGACATCCGAGCCGTCGGCACTCGAGCCGATCACTCCCTGCACTTCAGCGCCGTTGGCATCGGTCGTATCGGGGGCGATATCGATCAGCTCACCCGACTGAGTGTCATAGCGGTAAAGGTCGTTGCCCTGGTCTTCTGTGCCGGTGGTGGCGTCGTTGGTCAGCTCCTCGGGGGAGGTGAAGAAGACGTAGCGCCCGTCGGGCGTGGCTTCCATGAAGGCGGCCTTCTTCGGACCTTTGGGGTCTTTGCCGCCACCTGGGCCGTTGGTCTTCTGCGAAGCGGAGACCTGCACCGTTTTCGGGCTGGCGGTGTCAAGGCCCGTGCGGGCGTAGAGCTGGTTGACGTTGTAGGAGGTGAAGAAGAGGGTGGAGCCGTCTTTGGAGAAGACGTGCAGTTGCTGGGTGTAGTAGCCGTAGCCGCCGGCGCCGGCGCTGGGGCCGCCCCTTTTCGGATCGGGGCGCACCCAGTCATAGGGACCGGCGAAGGCGCCGTGGAAGGGAGGCGAGCCGTTTGACAACACATCGACCAGGCTCAGTTTGTGCGTCGTGCGGTTCCACAGGTAAAGGTTCGACCAGCCCACCGTTGCTCCGGAGGCGAGCGCTTCTTCGCTTTCGAAGAGGACCTTCGAGCCGTCAGCCGATTCGGCCGCGAGGACGACGAGTTCGCCAACGATCCCGTCGGCGATCACCGTCATCGCCCCGCTTTCGAGATCCTGTTCGTAGAGCGTTCCCGGTTCCCCGGAGTGCCAGGCGACCACGTAGTCGCGGCGCAGATCCTGGCTCCAACCGGCCATCGAAGCGAAGTTGCCGAAGCTCACATCGGGCCAGAGGGTCCGGCTGCTCCACGAGGTGGAACCGCGCATCGCCGAGTAGCCGCCAAGGTGCTGCCCGCCACCACCTTCCGTGGCCCCGCCGGCGGGAATCGAGTAGCTGGCGCCCGCGCCGTCGGGGGCAGCCCTCAAGGCGTATTGATCCCCGCGCGGGTCGCCGCCGTTCTTGGCGACCGGGGTCACCTGCTCATAGGCACGACCGTCGGGCGGACCGAGGGGCTGGCTGGCGAAGGTGGTGAAGGTGGCTTCGGAGCTCGTGACGGGGCCGGTGGGGTTGCTCGCGCTGAGGCGACAGCGATATGTCGTGGTCGGGCTGAGCCCCGTGATCGGTGCGCTGACTTGGACCGTTTCCCCACTTGCTTTGAGGCTGGTGCCGCCGCTCGGCACTTCTATCGCTTCGGCGTAGCCGCTGGCTTCGAACTGCCCCTGACTGACACATTCGAAGTGGTAGGAGGTTTCTTCGTTCTCGGGGTTGAGCTTCGCCGTGGGCTTGGCCGTCGTGTCGGTTATTTCTTCAATGCCTACCGTCGAGACCACCGGAGCCGCGGCAGAGGTTTCAAAAGTCGTTTCAGCGCTGGCTTTGCCGCCGTTGAGGCTCTTTTCCGCAACCAGGCGCACCTGGTAGTGGGTGTGGGCGACCAGGCCGGTTGCTTCCTGGCTGACCGCGTGCTCTTCGCTGTCGGCCGGCAGTTCTTTTTCGGGGAGCGCGGCCCATTTCGTACCATCGGTGGAGTATTCGAAGTGGTAGTTGGCGAAGAAGCCCTCGGGGTTGACGTGGCCCCCGAAGGTGGCCGTGGTGCCGGTGAAGGTGGTGACTGCTTCGATCGAGACGGTTGGCGGCACCGGTTCGCCGAGGACGAGCACACCGGTTTTCGGCTTGGCGGTGGTCAGGTAGATGGTTCCTGACTGCTGGTTCAGGGCGATGTCGGAGAGGGATGCATTTTCGAGATACGTTGCGAGATGTTCACCCGAATGAGTGAATTCCAAGATATTGATGCCCCGATTCACCAAGACATTACCGTTGAGAGAGTTGATCTCAAACGAACTGCCTTCCTCAAATTGGTTCAATTCGAAGAGCGTTCCTTCGGGGCTGCCGGTGGGGCTGTAGGCGGTGATCTTGTTGGGGTAGAGCAAATAGATTTTGCCGCTTTGGTCGACGGTGACGTCCTTGATCTCGCTGGATCCGCTGTAGGAACGCACGAAGGAGACCCCGGTGACCTTGCCTTCTTCGATGTTGGGCGCGAACTCCTGGACGCGATTGTTCCCCCGGTCATTGAAGAACACGTGGCCGTTGAGCGGGCTGACAGCGATTGGGGCGTTGGGAAAGCCGTTGAATTCTCCTCGGAATTGCCCCGCCCCCCCGCCACTGCTCCCCGCCTTGCAGCCGCTTTCGACGGTGCAGAACTGCAGTTCTTCGGCCCCTCCGCTCACCTTCACGTTCCAGCCGAAGGCCCCCTCGAACTGGCCGGTGGCAGAGAAGACGTCGATACGATTTCCGCCCGTAAATACGTCGGCGGCGTAGACAACACCCGTCGCGGGGTCCGTCGCCTCGCCGGATGGGTACGCCAGACCTCCGGCCGTATCCGAGTTTTCTCCTTTCACGCAGTCAGAAGCCACCGTGCAGACGTCGACCCCGGGGCCGCCAACCCCGAGGCCGAAGGCGCGGATGAATTCGCCTGAGGGAGAGAACTGCTGGATGCGGTGGTTTAGGGCGTCGTCGACGTAGACATCGCCGGCGCCAGCCCCGCCGGCACCGGTCTGATTGATCGCAAGGCCCCACGGCTCGATGCCGAACTTGCCGCCTTCGGTGCCTTCGCCGCCGAAGAACTTGACAACGCCCGTTTCGGCCGCGAAGGCCGATCCCGAGCAAAGGGCAAGGAGGATCATGAGGCCCAACAGGGGCACGAACAGCATGCGGTTGGTCGGGTGTGAGCTAGCGGGGTTCATGACACTCCTTGCCTTCGATCTGCGTCTTTAGCCTGACGTGTGATTGATCGACGGGACCAGGGTGCACTGGACCGATCCCGTCGATTGGGCGTTCAGGGTGCGGTTACGGCCCAGTCGCCATAGGCCGGGAAAAGAATATTTTCGAAGGTGAGACGTGCGCCACTTTTGCCGGCCTCTCCATGCGTGTAATTTTCTACGTTTTCGACACTGACAAAGGTTCCGTACACTTCTTCTGATGCGTAAATACAGAGGTTGCCCGGCGCAGCGGCGGGTTCTTCGTAGGTGCCAGGGCATTCGGCGGTCGGGGCCGGTGTTTCTTCCCAGGCAATGAAGTGCGCCGGCACCGCAGATTCCAAGGGAATGTTGAAAGAGATAGAGGCCTCAGAAAGGACTGCCTTGGGGGCCCCCCAAGTTCCGTACTCGCTTTTGCCCGTAGGCAGCGTTTCGGTGAAACCGGTCTGCCCGTCTTCCCCGTTACACACGTAAGCGGTGGGGCTGACGGATTTCACTTCGACGCCGCCGTTGGCGCATTCGGTGCCCGAGTAGGCAGCCGTGGTGGCGCTGGTACCGTTCGTGCCGTTGGTCCCATTGGAGCCGTTGGTCCCAGCATCACCCTTGGCGCCGGCGGGGCCCGCGGGTCCTTGCGGCCCGGCGGGACCGGTAGCGCCCTTGGGGCCGCGGGGGCCCTTAACGGTCTTGGTCTTGGAGGCGGTGGCCTTGCCACCGCCTGAGGAGTTGGAGGCGGCATAAGCGCCGCCGAACATCGCGAAGACCAGGGCGATCACCGAGATGACTCCGGGGATGCCAAAGCGGGTGCGTAGCGTCGAGAACATCTGAAATCTCTCTCCTTGTCCCGTGAGCCCCGCTGCCTGCCGCTTCCCTTAGCGGCTTCCTCGAGGCTCGGTTATGTCCCTGTGGCGTCGCCGTGTCGCAAGATTGAACACTTGCGTACATGAAGACAGGCGGAATTGAAACAGGGGCGTTCCAGCCTGTCAAGGAAAAGTTCGCGTTTATGGAACGCCGAGTACCGCGGGCGTTTCTAGCTGCTGGTCTTCGCGGTTCGCTCGCGCTCGGCGCGCTGGGTGTCGCGGGCGACGCTGCGGATGGTGCGGCCCATCGCCTTGTCGGTCGCCTCGGCGATCGCGATCTGGAAAACGCCCATGAGGACGTCGGCGCCGAGCGGGCGGGTGCGTTCCAGGGCCTGCCCGACCTTGGGCCAGTCACCCTCAGGGCGGCCGGCCTGGTCGAAGGGCTCCCAGACCTGTTCTAGGAAGAGATCAGTGAACAGCTGGGCGATGTCGTTGGCCTTGCGGCGCAGTTTCTCGGCGGTGGCGAGGACGGCGTCGGGGCTCATGCCGACTTCGGCCAAGGCGGCGGCGGCCTTCATCATCCGCGGGCTGATCAGCTCCACCTTGCCGTCGGGCAGGGCGCGGATGACGCCGAGCTTTTCGCCCCGCTCCAGCATTTCGGGGCCGCGACCTTCTTCGACCTCTTTTTTCCAGAGCTCAATCAGCTCGGTCAGCTCGACGATCTCCGGCGCCTCCTCTTCGAAGGGCACCCGCAGCGAGCGGGTGAGGTGGAAAATCTCCTCGGCTGAGCCGTTGACCCCTTCGCCCAGGCGCCGGATCGCCTCGAGGTTGAGGCCCTCGGCCTGCAGTTCGCGGGTCAGTTCGATCCGCGCGACGTGATCCTGGTTGTAGTAGCCCGTGCGGCCGTGGACGACTGGCGGGGGCAGGATGCCGCGGGTCTGATGGGCGCGGATGTTGCGCACCGTCATCCCGGTGCGCTCGGCGAGCTCGCCGATCGTCATCTCGCCCTTGGAGGGTCTGCTCACCCTCTCATCGTAAGCGGGAATCGCTGCCCGTTCATCTTTTTTGCCTGGTCGGAGCAGAGAAATGCGATCGCCTCGGCCAGATCCTCGGCCGGGGTGAAGGTGGGGAAGTCCTCGCCGGGGCTCTCCTCGCGCATGCGCGGCGTGAGGATCGCGTCGACGACGATGATGTTGGCGGTCGCCGAGGTGCCTTCGAAGCCGTCGGCGTAGGCGAGCGTCCAGGCCTCGGCGGCGGCCTTCGCCGAGGCGTAGGCCGCGTTGGTGTTGGTGGGAGCCTGCGCCTGCTTGGAGGAGACAAGGACGAAGCGACCGTGCTCGCCATCGAGCAATGCGTCATGGAAGGCGCGCGTGGTGTGCTGGACGGTGCGCACGAGCGAGTCATGCAGAACGTCCCAGTCCTCGAGCGAGGCTTCATGCAAGGGCTCCCCCCCACGCCAGCCACCGACCAGGTGCAGCAGCGCGTCGACCCGGCCGAAGCGCTCGAGCAGCGCCGCGCACCAGGCGCGCGTGGCGCCCTCGTCGAGCAGGTCGACCGCGCGCCCGTCCCAGCGCTCGGCGGGCAGGTCCAGCGCCGCGCCAACCTCGTCGATCCGCCCCTGGTCCATGTCGGTCCCGGCGATCGTCGCGCCGGCGATCGCGAGCCGCTCGGCGACCACCGGGCCCAGCCCGCCGGCAACCCCGGCGATTGCAATCACACGGTCATCGGGACTACTCATATGGGGGAGGCAGGATTCGAACCTGCGTAGGACAGAGCCAATCGGTTTACAGCCGATCTCCTTTAACCACTCGGACACTCCCCCAGGAGACGAACCGCATTCTAGATAGAACCGGCTGCCTAACGAGGATCGTTGCCGTAGGCGGCCGAGCGATGGCGAATAGCCGCGACGCGAACCGTGCGATCAGCGTCGATCACTTGGTAGATGACGCGGTAGGAACCGACGCGGAGGGACCGAAGCCCCCGCAGTCGGCCACGAAGCAGATGTCCGGCATGTGGTTCGCGCTCGAGCAAGCTCAGCGCCTCCGACACAGCATCGATCAATGGCCAATCGAGACCCAACAGCTCGCCTCGGGCTCGCCGAGCGAGCACGACTCGCGCCACGGCTAACTAGGACGAAGCTCGTTGAGCTCTTTGCGAAGCTCGTCGAGGGTTACGACATCGCCCCTCGACAGCTCGGCCAAGCCAAGCTCAAGAGCAGCCATTGCATCCGGGTCCGAGAGGATCTCAGCTGTCTCCTCAAGCGCCTCGTACTCATCAACGGGAACAAGCGCTGCTGCGGGCCTACCGTTCCGAGTTACGAGCACATGATTTCGCCGGTCAGCCACCTCACTCAACATCTCGCTGAGATGGGCACGAAACTCGCGGGCCGGAACTGCTCTGGCTGCCATTAGCAAAGTGTACGCAATTGCGTACTCAGCGTCTAGCCCGGCGCGACGCCCAGCCGCTCCTTCATCTGCTCGTTGAAGGCAGTGAGGGCGGACATCGGGCGCATGAAGACGGTGAGCTCGGCGACGCGGCCGTCCTGGTCGAGCTCGAGGAAGTCGATGCCCTCCAGCTCGCGGTCGCCGACGTTGGCCTTGAAGCGCAGGGCGACCGAGCTGCCTTCGTGCAGCTCGTCTACATAGGTGAGGTCTTCGAGCGTGGCGGCGACGTGGGTGAGGACGGCGCTGACCATCTCGCGGCCCTCGAAGCCGCGAAAGAGGATCGGGCTGTGCAGGACGACGTCCTCGCGCAGCGTCTCGGTCAGCAGCTCGAGATCCTTGGCTTCAGCGGCGCGGCGAAATGGGTGCGGCTCGGCCATCGCGGTGTACCTTACGCCCCGTGCCAAGCGATCACACCCTCGCGAAGATCTCCAACTCTCTCGGCGCCACCGGGCTGCGCTGGACCGGCAAGCTCAACACTCCGCTCTACCGGCTCAGCGGCGGGCGGATCGGCGGCAAGGTCGGCCGCGCGCCCGTCCTGCTCCTCACCACCACCGGGCGCAAGTCGGGCCAACAGCGCACCGCGCCGGTCGTCTACCTCGCCGACGGCGAGAACGTGGTCGTGATCAACACCAACGCCGGCAACGCCAAGGTCCCCGCCTGGTCACTCAACCTCAAGGCCAAGCCGGAGGGCGAGGTCGAGGTCGGACGCAAGCGCTACCCGGTGCGCGCCCGGATCGCCGAGGGCGAGGAGCGCGAGCGGCTCTGGCGCGAGCACAACGAGCAATACGCGGGCTTCGACGACTACCAGGAGAAGCTCGACCGAGAGGCCGCGGTCATCGTGCTCGAGCCGCGCTAAGCGCGACCGAGCCGCCAGCGATCGTTCAGCTGGCCTCGCGCAGCATCTGCGCCTCGGGCAGGGCGCGCAGCTTCTTCAGCGTGTTGGTCTCGATCTGGCGGATCCGCTCGCGGGTTACGCCGAAGGTCTTCCCCACCTCCTCCAGGGTCAGCGGTTCGAGGCCGGAGAGGCCGTAGCGCAGCTCGATCACCTGGCGCTCGCGCTCGGGCAGCGCGTCGAGCGCCCGTCGCACACCCTCGCGCTGCAGGTGCTCGCTCGCTTCCTCGAAGGGCTGCGCCACTTCTTCGTCGGCGACGAAGTCGCCGAGCTCGGATTCGTCCTCGTCGCCGACCGGCTTCTCCAATGAGACCGGCAGCTGGGAGACACGGAGGATGTCGCGCACTTCGTCGAGCGGCCAGCGCAGCTCGGCGGCGATCTCGTACGGCTCGGGCTCGCGGCCCAGCGACTGCACCAGCTGGCGCTCGACGTGGGTCACCCGGTTCAGCTTCTCGACCATGTGGACGGGGATGCGGATCGTCCGCGCCTTGTCGGCGATCGCCCGCGTCACCGCCTGGCGGATCCACCAGGTCGCATAAGTGGAGAACTTGTAGCCGCGGCGGTAGTCGAACTTCTCGACCGCGCGGATCAGCCCCAGCGAGCCCTCCTGGATCAGGTCGAGGAAGCTCAGGCCCCGCCCCAGGTAGCCCTTGGCGATCGAGACGACGAGCCGCAGGTTGGCCTCAACCATCTGCCGCTTGGCGACCATGTCGCCGCGCTCGATCCGCTTCGCCAGTTCGACCTCCTGCGCCGCGGTGAGCAGGTCGACCTGGCCGATCGAGCGCAGGTAGAGGCGCAGCGAGTCGAGGCTCGGTTCGACCGTGAGGTCGAGGTCGGCCTCTTTTTTCGCCGCCGCGCCGTTGCTCTCTTCGGCCCGCGCCTCCTTGTAGGCCTCGACGCCCTGCTCGGCCAGAACTTCGACGCCCTGCTCGACCAGGTGGGCGTGCAAGGCGGTGATCTGCTCCTTGGTTACCTCGACCTCCTCGAGCGTGTTGGCGATCTGCTCGAAGGTCAGGTAGCCGCGCTCCCGGCCCAGCGCGATCAGCCCGCGCAGCTCCTCCGGCTCCGCAAACGGCTGTGCGTCCGAGTCCTGATCCAGTCCCACAGGGACTGTCTCCAACGGTTCGATCTCGCTGCCTCCCGGTGCAACCCTGTCCCCCTGGCAGGGGAAGCCGACCCCAACGCTTCGGCCGCAGCCAAGTATAGGCAGAAGAAATCGGTTCGGTCAGGCCCGGCGGACGCCGGCCGAGGTGCCCGGTCGCTTACGCTTCATAAGCCGTGGCCAGCCGCACGACGATCACACCCGCCCGCTCCGCGCCCGACGTGCAGTCCTCGGTGCCGGCGACGCAGGTCAGCCTTTCGCGCGTCGGCGTCACCGGGGTCGAGAAGGTGATCCGGGTCAAGGCCGACGGCAGCGAGAACCTCTTCCACGCCAACTTCGAGTGCTTCGTCGATCTCGAGCCGCGCCAGGCGGGCGTCCACATGTCGCGCTTCGAGGAGAACGTCGGCGAGGCGATCGACGAGGTCGTGCTCGGCGAGGCCTTCCAGGCCGAGGTCCTCGCTGCCCACATCGCCCAGCGCGTGCGCGAGACCCAGCACGGGCGGCGGGCCGAGGTCTCGGTCGAGGCGCGCTACCCGGAGACGGTGCAGACGCCGGCGACCGGCCACTCGACCCAGGAGATCTACGGCCTCTTCGGCACCGCCGTCGCCTCCGAGCACGGCACCCGCACCCTCACCGGCGTGCAGGCCCAGGGCATGACCGCCTGCCCCTGCGCCCAGGAGATGGTCGCCGAGCTCGGCCGCGAACAGCTGGCCGCCGCCGGCTTCGATGCCGAGCAGGTCGAGCGAGCGATCGAGGCCGTCCCCGTCGCCACCCACAACCAGCGCGGCATCGGCACCCTCTACATCGGCTGCCCCGAGGGCGGTCCCGCCTGGATCGACGCGCCGGAGCTAATGCGCCTGGTCGAGGGCTCGATGAGCTCGGAGATCTACGAGCTGATGAAGCGCCCCGACGAGCTCGCCGTCGTCGCCAAAGCCCACGCCAACCCGCGCTTCGTCGAGGACTGCGTGCGGGAGATGATCCGCGCCGTGGTCGAGGGCTACCCCGACCTGCCGGCCGAGGCCTTCGTCATGGCCCGCCAGGAGAACCTGGAGACGATCCACCGCCACAACGTCGTCGCCGAGCGCTACGGCACCCTCGGCGACCTGCGCGAGGAGCTCGCCAGCGGCGAACACACCGGCCGCCACGTGACGATGCGCGACTGGCTCGAGCTGCCGGGCGCCTGATCCCGGCATCCAGCAGTTCCTTCATTGACCACCCGGTTCACGGGCGCCTAGCGTCGACATCCCTGAAACACGGGGACTCCCGCGAGGTTCATCGCACCGAGTGCCGGGGTCACTGCAACGTCTTTTGGCTCCGAGAGAGCCGAAAAACGTTGCACCTCCGTGAGGCTGCGTCGCTCCACCGCAGGTGCAACGCGCTGCGGCGTCGACCGAGCCGAAAGACGTTGCACCTCAATTGGGGGACAAGGAACCGCGGACGAGAGTGAGGAATGGACCTGGGTTGGCCTCGAGCATCTTGTAGGTGGTGCGGTGCACCCGATAGCCAGCCATTTCAAGGTCAACGGTCGACTGGTGGTCTTTCTCAAAGGCGGCCGGATCTCCGTGGAAGCCATAGCTATCAGCCTCGACGATGAGGTGCTCCTTTGGCCAGTAGAAGTCGACCTTCTTGCCCTGGACGAGGACGTTCACCTGCGGCATCTTCAAACCCGCTTCCCTGCAGAGGATGAGGAAATCGACCTCCGACGTGGAAACGGCGTCGGCGAATCGAGGGTCCGCTTGGGCGGCGACGCGCTTCAGGCGCTTGACGCCCTTCCGACCACGGCCATGCTCAGTGAGCGCCTGCCATAGTCTCGTCCAGCGCAAGCACCGGCTCCGGTCGGCCTCAACGAGGTCATGCTCCAGCTGCCTTTCGTCCAAGCGCGCGGCGGTGTCGAGGAGGGTTCGCTCGATGGTCGTAACCGGGATGCCGGCCTCGGTAGTGACGTGCTCGTCGGGCAGCGATCTGGTCTGGTGGAGGCGGACGCCGTGCGGCCGCCGATGCCCAGAAACGCGAGTCACCTCGATCGGCTTTCGCGAACCTCGTATCCCCCAGAGCTGGGCAGCGGTTCCGTGTGAAAGGACGGCGCCGGGCCCGCAGGCGAGCGCCGCGGCCATCCATTCTCCGTAGAGACCGATACGCCGGTGGCCGAGCGCAAACACCCCTCGATACAACGGAACAAGCTGGCCGTCCTTGATCCGACTCTTGATCTGACCTTCAGTCAGGCCACGGGCGATTAGCTGGCGCCAAGCCACCACCCCGTGTTGCTTCTCCGCCAGCCCGCGAAGCACCAGGGTCGCCTTTTGTCGTGCAACGTTTTTCGGCTTCGCGGAAGCTGTAAAACGTCGCACCTCCCCGGAAGCGAGTCGCGCCAAGTCGGGTGCAACGCGTTGCGGCGCGGACCGAGCCGAAAGACGTTGCACCTCGGGTTGGGGGAGCTGGGGCATGGGGCGACTGTCCCAGGGGATGGCGCTCAGGTGTTGCGTTGGGTGTTGCGGGTTATGCGTCGGTGTGTGACGCGATGCGCTTGGTCGTCCTCGCGATTGCGCCCATCCGCCACAACCTGGTCTCCGCTCAGACTTCGGCTCCGCTCGGCGGACCTGACACCGCGCGGCAGCGAGGCGAGGCCGACCACCCGTTCGGGCGCTTAGCTCGGCTTGGTCCCCTTCGCTACCGCGCGGGCCTCGCGCTCGGCCTCGATGCGGCGACGCAGGCCGAAGAAGTAGTCGGCGCCGCTGATCAGGGTTGCGGCGACGGCGAGGTAGACGAGGGCGTTGACCCAGGCCGGGGCCGGGTTGGCGGCGATCAGGGCGATCACGGCGGTGATCTGCAGCACGGTCTTGACCTTGCCGAGCCAGCTGGCGGCGATCACGATGCCGCGCTCGGCGGCGATCGCGCGCATCACGGTGACGGCGAACTCGCGGGCGATGATCACCATCGCCACCCAGGCTTCGAGCCGGTCGAGCGAGACCAGCGAAACGAGCGCAGCGACGATCAGCAGCTTGTCGGCGATCGGGTCCATCAGCTTGCCGAAGGTGGTGACGGCGTCGCGCGAGCGGGCGAAGTAGCCGTCGAGCCCGTCGGTCAGGGCGGCGAGGGCGAAGACGGCGGCAGCGAGGGCGTCGCCGTTGGGGGTCTCGCCGAGCAGGGCGACGACGACGACCGGCACCGCCAGGATGCGCAGCAGGGTGAGGGCGTTTGGCAGGTTGAGCGGGAACATCCCGCTCAGGCGCTCTCCGCCGGAACCTTTGCGGCGGTGGCGAGCTCCGCGTCGCGCTTGGCGAAGTACTCCTCGCCCTCGATGCTGATGTGGGGAACGATGCGGCCCAGCCAGCCCGGCATCCACCAAGCCCACTTGCCGAGCAGGACCATGATCGCCGGCACCAGCAGGCAGCGGACCAGGGTCGAGTCGATCGCGATCGCGACGGCGAGGCCGACGCCGAACTCCTTGACGATCGGGTTGCCGTTGAGGACGAAGCTGGTGAAGACGCAGACCATGATCGCCGCCGCCGAGGTGATCACGCGGCCGGTGTTGGCGAGGCCTTCGATTACAGCCTCCTTCTCATCGCCGGTCTGGCGGTAGTGCTCGCGCATCTGGGTGAGCAGGAAGACCTCGTAGTCCATCGAGAGGCCGAAGAGGATCGCGAACATCAGCAGCGGCACGAAGCTGACGATCGGAATCGGGTGGTCGAGGCCGATCAGCGAAGAGCCCCAGCCGAGCTGGAAGACGGCGGTGACGACGCCGTAAGCGGCCGCGACCGAGATCAGGTTCATCGCCGCCGCCTTGATCGGCACCAGCAGCGAGCGGAAGGCGAGCAACAGGACGAAGAAGCTGAGCGCGACGACGATGCCGATCATCAGCGGCAGCTTTTCGCTGATCTGGGTGGCGAGGTCGATGTAGCCGGCGGTCTGACCGCCGACGTAAGACTGCGCTTTGGTCCCCTGCAGCGCCGCCGGGATCGTTTCGTCGCGCAGGTCTTCGACCAGGGTGACGGTCTCATCTGCCCAGGGCGCCGATTTGGAGATGACCGTGAAGACGGTCACCGTGCCGGTCTTGTCGAAGCTCGGTTCGGAGACGCCGGCGACGTCGTGGGCGGCATTGATTTTCTTCTCCAGGATCGGCAGCACCTGTTTCGCTTCTTCCGGGCTTTCGAATTCCGAGGCGATCAGCAGCGGGCCGTTGACGCCGGGGCCAAAGCCCTGGGTGAGCCCGTCGTAGGCCTGGCGCGCGGTGGTCGACTTGGGCAGGGCGCTGATGTCGTTCTGGCCGAGCTCGAGCTGTAGCAGCGGGATCGCCAGCACGATCAGAACCGCGAGGGCAGCGAGGGCGGAGCGCCAGGGGCGGTTGGCGACGCCGCGCGCCCAGCGCCGCCAGCCGTGCGGCTCGGCTTCGTCGGGGCGCGTTTTGCCGAACTGCACGCGCAGCGAGTTGATGTGCGGGCCGAGCGCCCCCAACATCGCCGGCAGCAGCGTCGCCGCGGCGAGGACCGCGATCACCACCGCGATCCCGGCGGTGAAACCGAGCGTGGTAACCAGCGGGATGCCGGCGGCGGCGAGCGAGCAGAGCGCGATCACGACGGTGAAGCCGGCGAAGACGACGGCGCCGCCGGCAGTTGCCGTGGCGCGGGCGACCGACTCCTGGATCTCCATCCCGTCGGCGAGCTGCAACTTGTGGCGAGTGACGATGAAGAGGGCGTAATCGATGCCTACGCCGAGGCCGATCATCGTCGCCAGGGTCGCGGCGACGCTCGGCACCTGAACCACGTGCTCGAGCAGGCGGATGATCGAGAGCGAGCAGGCGAGACCGAGGATCGCCGACGCGATCGGCAGCACCATCGCCGTCGCGGTGCCGAAGGCGAAGAGCAGGATCACGATCGCGGCGGCGATGCCGATCGCGTCGCTGGCGCCGGTGTCCGGCTTGGAGAGCTGCGAGCCCACGTAGGCGCCGATCGAGACGTTGAGGCCGGCCGCTTCCGCCGGCTTGCCCGCGTCGAGCACCGCCTGCGCCTGCGCTTCCGTCAGTTCGCTGGGGCCGACGCCGAGGACCACCGGCGAGTAGGCCACCGAGCGGTCTTTGCTGAGGAAGGCGGCGCCCTGCGGTGTGAGCGGGTTGATGGCGGAGTTGACGTCGTGCAGGGCATTCAGCCGCTTGACCGATTCGTCGATCGCGCTCTTGTACTTGGGCGCGGTCAGCACTTCCCCGGCCTTGGCCTGGAAGACGAGCGGGTTGCTGCCGTAGGCCTGTTCGGGCAGGTTGTCTTCGAGCAGTTCCGTCGCCAGGGTCGAGCCGGTGCCCGGCAGGGTCAGGTTGTCGTTGGTCTTGCTCTCCCCCGCCTGCCCGGCGAGGATGAGCGCGACCGCGGCGACGATCCAGACCGCGATCGTTGGCCAGTGGTGGCGCGCACAGAAGCGACCGATCGCGTAGAGGGGGCCAGTCACGCGCGCATCATCCCTGTTTGTCAGGCGGCACGGTTTTGTCAGGCGGCACGGGTGCCGGCACCTCGCCGGTCTCGAAAGCGTCCGGGACCGAGGCGGCGAGATCGGCGCCGAGCAACTGGCGCAGGGCAGTGAGGTGCTGGGCGTGGCTAGCGGCCAGCGAGGCGGCGAGCGTGCGCGGCGCCGGCGTGTTCAGGTGAGGCACCGCGTCGAGCGCCTCGCCGAGCGCCGCGTTCTCCTCTTCGTAAGCGAGCAGCAGCGCTTCTTCGCGGTCCTTGGGCCCCGGCTCTTCGAGTTCGCCCGCTTCAGCTTCGGTTTCGCCACCGACTCCGCGGATTGCCTTGGTGATCGCGTCGAGGTGGGCCTGGTCCTGCCCGCGCAGCTGGCCGGCGACAGCGAGGGTGCCGCCGCGGAGCGGCGGCAGCGCCTGTTCATAGGCAGCCACGGTCGTCAGTTCCTGGGAGAGGACCGAGTTGAGGACTTCGACGTCGGCAGCCTTGTCGCTGTCGGTCGCCGCCCCATGCCCGCTGCGACCGCAGCCGGAGACCACGATCGCCAGGGCGAACAGAAAGACAGCGACGCGACCGAAGCCGCGCCGCTGACTGCTGATGGCAAATACTCGCTTCGAACCCATATACGGGCGCGAAGCATAAGAGGAGTTCTAGCCGCTTTTGCTCGAAAAAGCTAGACCTACTTGGCTGCCTTGCGGGCTCGGGGCTTCTTTTTGAGGCCCTTAGCGTTCTTTGCCTCGCTCGGAATGCCTTCGAAGTTCATCACGACAGCGGTCGCGGGAATTCCCTCCTCACCGGACTTGGTGAGGCGCTTTGCACTAGCCGCGTGAATGTCTAGGACCTTCTCGAGCGTCTCGTTGGCGAGGTCGACCGTTTCATTCCATCCTTGCTCGTCGACGACGCCCGGAGTCCAACTGATGTGGCGATCTTCGCGCGCGTCAAATGCCCCTGCATTGAGCGACGTAACCACATCGTCGATAACCATCTTGATGAATGCGGCGCTCATCCCCGGCTTGATCGAATCCGGAAGCTTCTTCCAATCCGCATCGCTGAGGAAGGCCCTCGCGGTAGCCCTGTAGTAGTGCTCAACGGCCCCGCGTCGTGGCTCGGTCTTGACCATCTCGATGCATTCGAAGTCCTTGAGGACTTTCACGTGATAGCTGACCTGGCTCAGGCCCTCTTCGAGCTCCTTGGAAAGTTCATTTGGGCTCGCCATCCGCTCATTGAGGATCGCGAGGATTTCGACGCGCAACGGATGCGCCAGGGCCTTGACTAGGCGCTGATCGACACCCCCGCTGCTGCTGTTTCTTTTCGTCTTGGTCTTTGCAGCCAAAGCGGACTCCTCATTTCGTTTTCGCAAGTTGAACCACTCGATCATATTGGACGCAAAGCTGAAATGACAACAAAGAAATAGGTATTTTGCGGACCTGAAATTTATTACTGGAACTTTTTCCAGCATTGGAATGGTCTAAAGCGTCGTACCGGATGGGTCGCGACCCCCAACCGCAAGAGCTGACGATTGCGAAGGGGGTGAGGCAGGGTGAAGATCATGAAGACGGAGCACGTCGTGCCGTTGCTGTCAACCAGCAAGGCCCGCTAGGGGATGGCGTTACGCGGGCGGATCGACCTTTTGGGGACTCCAAAAGGTCGATCCGCCTACGCCAGCATGGGCCCCGACGGGATCATGATTCAGTTCAGGCATGACCGAGGAACTTCAAGTCGCCCAGAGACTGGCGTTTGAGCAGCTGGCTGGCGAGATCCACGCCTGCCGGCTTTGCCCACGCTTGGTCAACTGGCGTGAGGAGCGAGCTGCCGATCCTCCGCGCCGCTACCGCTGCGACGACTATTGGGCGCGCCCGCTCGACGGCTTCGGGGATCCGGAGGCCCGAGTAGCAATCGTCGGGCTTGCCCCGGCAGCTCATGGCGCCAATCGCACTGGTCGCATATTTACGGGGGACCGCTCAGGAGATTGGCTCTACGCTGCACTGCATCGCGCTGGCTACGCCAACCAGCCGACGAGCAAAAACCGGAGTGACGGCCTGCATCTTGATGATGTCTATGTAACAGCCGTCGTACGATGCGCACCACCTGCAAATCGTCCAAGTCCCTTCGAGCGCGACACCTGCCTTCCCTATCTCGAGCGGGAGCTTTCCATGCTGAAGAGTTGCCGAACGCTCGTCGCTCTAGGCGGCTTCGCTTGGGACGGTGCACTCCGCGCTCTACAAGGGATGGGTGAGGGCGTGCCCCGGCCAAAACCGCGTTTTGGCCATGGAGCTGAATGTCATATTGGGAAATGGAACCTGCTCGGCTGTTACCACCCAAGCCAGCAGAACACCTTCACCGGCAGGCTCACCGAGTCGATGACGGACGAGGTGCTGTTGCGCGCCCGCGAGCTTGCTGACTAGGTCGCATCTCGCCTAGCTTCGGTCTCAAACGCCAGGATTGCCATCGTGGCGGAGATCTCCGAGGAAGCGCCTTCCGTCAGGCGCTTCGCGGCGGCGTCTTGGATTTGCCCCAGCTGGGCAAGAGTCCGATTCATCAAATTCATGACCTCGTTCCATCCTTGAGCATCAAAGCTTCCGGGTGACCAGCTCACGTGCCGATCGCTGCGGGCATTGAAGGTCCCGCTCGAAAGGGCTCCGAGAACATCATCAAACAGGTGCTGAAGCGAGCTCACCGCTACATCTTCTTTTACGGAATCGGGCATTCGCTGCCAGGCCTCGTCACTGAAAAAGACGGTTCTCCTCGCCCGAAAGAAGTGCTCCTTCGCCCCCCTCTTCCGCTTAGTTGCGACACGCTCGATGCAGCCGAGTTTCTCGAGCTCTTCGACGTGGTGGTAGAAGGAGCTGACGTCGCCGCCGATTTCCTCGCCGATTTCGCGGGCGCTGGCGATCCGTTCATTGAGTACGGCGAGGATGTGCTCCCTAACCGGATGACACAGCGCTTTGATCAGCCGGCGATCGAAGAACGTCTTCAGCTCGCCCGATTCGCACAGCTCCTGCATCGACTTTCCTGGCATGACGACCCCTCTCGACGGTTTGGATGGGGACCCAAGATAGATCGCTCCTTTCCGGCAAAAGCCAATCTCAATACAAGGATTTAGGCATTATTTGAAACTATTCTGAGCAATAGGGCGGTCTCAAGCGTACCCATAGGAGGTGGGCACTCATGCAACGACCGCGAATGAAGCGCACCACACAGCGAATGGAAGCGCCGAACGGCGACCTCTATCTACTCCGGCCGAGCGCCGGCGCGGACATCCACATTGAGAATCCCGACCGGCAGGGCCGGCGCCTGCTCGCAGCCCTCGACGGGACCCGGACCGAGGAGGAGCTGATCGAGGAGTTCGGCGTCGACGAGGTCGGCGACCTGCTCGCCCAGTTCGAGGAGCTGGGGGTGGTTGAGGACGCCGCTGACGATGACGGGATCCCAGAGGCCGTGATCGGGCGCCTCGACCGCCAGCTCCGCTACTTCAGCGACATCACTACTGGGCCGACCGCGGCTGAGTGTCAGGAACGGCTTGCCAGCGCGCGTATCGCCGTGCTCGGCCTCGGCGGCCTCGGCAGCTGGGTGGCACTGAACCTGGCTTGCTGCGGGATTGGCGAGATGCTGCTGCTCGATTTCGACAGGATCGAGTTAAGCAATTTCAACCGTCAGGTCCTCTTCTCAGAGGCTGATATCGGCCGCTTCAAGACCGAGGTGGCGGCCGAACGGCTGGCCGATTTCAACTCGTCGATCAAGCTCGAGCCACGCGTGCAGCGGCTCGACAGCGAAGCGGCGATCGCCGAGACGATCGCCGGCTATGACCTCGTGATCGACGCCTGCGACTGGCCGGCACAAGACATCGAGCGCTGGGTCAACTCGGCCTGCTTCGCCGCCCGCATCCCCTTCATCGCAATGAGCCATTTCCCGCCGGTGGCGCGGGTCGGGCCGCTCTATGTGCCGGGGTTGACCGGTTGCTTCTCCTGCCAGGAGATCGCCTACCGTCGCACTTTCCCGCTCTACGACATCGCCGTCGACCAGCAGCGGGGCAAGCGCTCCCCGGCCGCCACGCTCGGCCCCGCCTGCAGCATGATCGGCGGCCAGGTCGGGCTCGACGTCATGCACTTCCTGACCGGGCTCGCCAGGCCCTCGACCCTGGGCGTCGGCCATATGTATGACCTGCGCACGATGGCGGTCGACCGGGAGCCGGTCGTGCCGGATGCGAGCTGCCCGGTCTGCAGCGGGATGCAGCCCTCCTCCGACCAAGAGCTTCGCGAGACGGCGCCGCGGTAGAGAGAGGCGGCGGGTCTTCGGGGCAGGCCCGCCGCCCACTATCGCCGGCTGAATAGGGTGGCCGCATCGGAGCGCCTCGCCGCAACCTGGAGCTGAAGGCCAAGGATCGCGATGCCGCGCGGTCGCTCGAGGTGTGCGAGAGCCTCGACGCGGAGGACCGAGGGATCCTGATCCAGAGGGACACCTACTTCGAAGCCGCGCGCGGCAGGCTGAAGCTGCGAGAGGAGGAAGGGGCGGACGCTCACCTGATCGCATATGAGCGGCCGGACCTACCGGGCCAGAAGGAGAGCCGGTACCGGATCGTCAGGGTGGATAACCCCGCTGAGATGCAGGAGGCGCTCTCGGCCGCTCTCGGCGTCAGCGTCGTGGTGAGCAAGAGGCGGCGGCTCTTCGTTCTCGCGGGCACGCGGATTCATCTCGATCGCGTCGATGGCCTCGGCGATTTCATCGAGTTCGAGGGCGTCGCATCCGGTGAGGATGATCCAGGTCGCTTTGCGCCTCTGCTGGCCGATCTGCGCCGGTCCTTCGGCATAGAGGAGGACGACCTCCTGCGCGGGAGCTATTCCGATTTGCTCCTTGCCGCTGCGCGGCCCTAGGAAGCACCGCGCAGCCGGGCCGCGAGGTCCCGAAGGGGAGTGAGGAAGAGGACGAGCCAGCAGTAGGGCGCCAGGTGCGGGCTGACAACCGCGACCGGGATCGAGATGGCGAAGACCGAGGCAACGATCAGGGCGCTGCGCCTGCCGACGCGAATCTCCTCGGGCGAGGTGCGGGTGAGCCCGGCCCGGTGGGCGTCGGCGAACATCAGCACGCCCGCGAGGATCACGCCAATCAGGTTGATCGCGTAGAGGATCACCGCCGCCTCGGCCCCACCGTGGTCGCCGAGTATCTGACTGCTGAAGGGAAGCAGCACGATCCAGGCGAGATAGAAGAGGTTGAGCACGATCAAGCGGCCGTCGAAGTGGGTCACCTCGCCGAAAAAGCGGTGGTGGACGAGCCAGAAGCGGCCGATCACGGCAAAGCTGATCGCGTAGGCAAAGAGATCCTGGCGCTCTTCGAGCAGCGCTTTGCCCAGGTCGTGGTTGGAGACTCCCGGCTCTACCCCAAGCTGCAGGACCAGCAGCGTGATCGCGATCGCGAAGACGCCGTCGCTGAAGGCGACGATGCGGGAGAACTCGATCTCGTTCTCCGCCCGCTGCTTTGCGGTCTCTACTCGCGACACGGCCCCATCATCGGGGCCAGCGGCGACGGAATGCGTCAGCTTGCTCGCAAAGGGGTAGGCGGAGCTGACAGTCCAGCATGAAAGACGCCCAGACCAAGATCACTCCTTACCGCGACGGGCCGTATCTGGTGCGCGGCCCAATCTCGATCATCGACCAGGACGGCAACGAGATCGAGGTCAAGCGGCGGGTCGTCGCGCTCTGCCGCTGCGGGCGCTCGCAGATGCGACCGTTTTGCGATGGCACTCACAAGGCGATCGGGTTCCGGGCCGAGAGCGGGCTCCCGGTACCGGTGCCGGCCGAGCCGCCGCCGGATCTCGAGGCGTAGTAGCGGCGACGCAAGACGCGGGAGGGCGTCGCCGGACGGCTGAGTCGGGTCTCGCCGTAGGGGACGCCACCGCGCAGCCGGGCCGCTAGAGCGAGCCAGGCGCTAGCGGAGCGTTCGATCACCCAGGCCGGCGCGAGCAGCGATGAGCCGGCCGGGAAGCGGCTGGCGCCGCCGGCGCGGCGGCGGCCGGCCTCGGCGACGAGGATCAGCGCCAGCGCGGCGGCGGCGAGGTTGCGGCTGGCCGCGGGGCGGCGCGGGATCGCCGCGGCCTGGGCGAGCGCCAGCGGCAGCGCCGCCGCGAAGAAGCCGATCCGGGCCGGGATCGCGAAGTCGTCGTAGGCCTGGCGCACGCGCTGGGAGCGGAAGTGCGCCGTGCTGGGCGGTCGGCGGGCGACGTAGAGGTCGAGCGGGGTCAGCACCGTTCCCCCGGCGGCGCGGATCGTCCGCATCAGCTCGAGGTTCTCGAAGAGCACGTCGCCGTCGTAACCGCCGGTGGCGAGAAAGGCAGAGCGGCGGACGGCGAGGGTGCCGGGAAAGTCGCCGACCGGGAACTCGGGGTCGCCCGTGAAGACGCGGTTGAGCAGCGTTCGAGCGGTGTCCCAGCGAGCGTGCCAGGGCAGCTCGTCGAAGTAGTTCTGCGGGCGCACGAGGTCGGCCGCATCGAGAAGACCGGCAACGCGGCGGAGCGCCGCTCCCTCGTAGCGGACGTCGTCGTCGGCGAGGACGACTCGCTCGCAGGAGCACTCGCGCACGCCGGTGAGGACCCCGTTCACCTTGCCCATGCGAAAGCTCAGGTCGGGATGCGGTGGCAGGTGCCGGGCGACGCCGCGCAGGGCCTTCGCGTGGCGGCCGAAGAGCGGTTCGGGGGAGCCATCGACGACGAGGATCTCCTCGACCTCGCCGGCGATCCCGCCCAGGTAATCCGCCAACTCCTCGATCGGGCCCGGCTCGGTCCAGCGCAGGGGCAAGACGTAGGCGACGCCTTCGCTCACCGCAGCGAGCTTTCGCCGTCTCGCCAGGAGTCGAGCAGCTGCTGAGCGAAGCGGGCCTCGAGCAGGAGCAGGGCGCGGGCGCCGAAGAGGATGTCGGGAGCCAGCTCGGGCTCCTGTCGGGCCAGGCCCCCGGCGAGGTCGTAGGCGGCGATGTTCTCGTGCACGGCGTCGGCCTCCACGTGCTCGTCATAGAAGTCGGTCGCCTCGGCGCCGAGCCCGAGCCGGCGCAGGGCGTTGCCGTAGCGGCGGTTGGGGATCGAGGAGGTCATCTCGAACATCGCCAGGTGGCCGACGATGGCGCCGCGCCGGCTCCGCCGCAGGCCGGCCGCCGACATCAGGTTCACCGTCGCCAGGGTCGTTCCCGGGACGCGGCCGAGGTAGCCGTTCTCGCGATCGTCGAGGCCGAGGGCGCGCATCGTCTTGGCGAAGAGCCGCGAGTGCATCCGCTCCGGGCGGCCGCCGCCGTACTCGTCCGCCTGCACCTCCAGCAGCGCCGTCTTCGCCCCGCCGTCGAGACGGGGGATCGCCCAGCTGTGCGGATCGGACTCCTTCAGCTGGTAGAGGGAGCGATGAATGACGAACTCTCGAAATTGCTCGATATCGGCCTTGCGCTCGAGGTAGCGCGAGAGCGAAGGGCCATCGTCTTCGGCCTCGAGCCGGAAGAGCAGCTCCCCCACCCTGGCCGGGTCGACGGCGTCAGCGGGCCCGACCGCCTCGGCGAGCGACTCGAAGAAGGCGTCCTCCAGCACGTTGCGAACCGCGATCAGGCTCGGGTGCCACTCCCACTCCGGATCGACGCCGGGGAAGGAGCGGTAGTGCAGCTCGAAGCAGAGGTAGAGGGCGAGCTGGAGGTCGTCGTCGCCAAGCGGGTCATCGACGGTGAGAGTAAGGCGCGCCGCCTCCTCGGCGGGCTCGGCCGAGAGGCTCACAGCGGGTGGCACCGCCGAGAGCATTCCGACTACCAGGTCGCAGATCGGGCCAACGGGGGGCAGCGCGCCGATCGGCTCGCCCCCCCTCTCAACGAGGGCGGTCGTATTCATCGCGTGCGCTCCGCGAGGTGGGTGAGCAGCCCCTCCATCCCGGCTTCAGCGTGGACGCGGCGCTGCTCGTCGGCGCCGTTGCCCTCGCGCAGGATCCGCTCGATCTCGGTCAGGGCCGCCTCGCTGCCAAGCTCACGCGCGTACGGCCGCACCGAGTCGAGCATGCGGCGGCAGGCCTCGCGGGCCGGTTCGGGTGCAGTCGAGTCGAGCAGGATCTCGGCGTCGAGCCCGTGGCTCGCGGCCTGGAAGTAGGACTCCTCGAGCGCCTCCCGCGAAAGGTCGGTGTCGCTCGGATCGGCCAGCTCCCGGGCGGCGATCGCCTGGACCAGCGCCGCGATCGCGCTCGAGCCGGCGGCGTCCATCTGCACGTCCACGGCCCGCACCTCGACCGTGCCGAGCTGAGGGTGAGGCCGCACGTCCCACCAGATGTAGGTGTAGTCGTCCACCCCGGCGGCGGCGATCAGCTGGTCGGCGACCCGGCAGAAATCCTCGTAGTCGCGGAACTCCCGCGGCACCTGGAAGCGCGGGTAGCTGCGCACGATCGAGGTTCGGGCGCTGGCGTGACCGGAGTCGGCGCCGGCCTGGAAGGGCGAGTTCGCGCTCAGGGCCTGTAGCGCGGGGAGGTAGCGGCGAAAGGCGTTGGCCAGGCGGACAGCGAGCTCGGGATCGGGAACGCCAACGTGGATGTGCAGCCCGCACGGAGGCGTCCTGAGCAGGTTGCCGAGGTCTTCCCGGACGACCTCGTAACGCGAGTTGGAGACGAGGGTGGGCTCACCCGAAGCGGCCGGATGAAGGCCGGTGCCGAGCATGCGAAAGCCCGCGGCGGCAACCGTCCGCCGCAGCTCGCCCAGGTCGGCCAACACATCGTCGGCGCCGTGACAGATCCCGGTCTTCAGCTCGATCTGTTCGGCGAAGATCTCGGTCGAGACCCGTTCCGCGACGTCGTCCGAAACCCGCTCGAGCACCAGCTCGCTCTGCGCGACCAGCTGATTTTGCGCGTCGACGAGCAAGAGCTCCTCCTCGACCCCGAGCGAGAGCGGCGGCGAGTTGCCGAACGCGTGGTCGTAATGATCTGACGCGGTATCGCCCTTCATGCGTTCAGGGCTTGAGGACGACCTTGATCGCCCCGTCTTCCTTTTTCTGGAACATCTCGTAGGCCTGCGGCGCCTGCTCGAGGGGCAGCTGGTGGGTGGTCAGGTCATCGACCCCGAGCGGGTCGTCGTCGCCTTCGAGCAGCGGCAGGATCTCGTCGGTCCACTGGCGCACGTGCGCCTGCCCCATCCGCAGCTGCAGGCCCTTGTCGAAGATTTTCATCATCGGCAGCGGGTCGAGCTGGCCGCCATAGACGCCGGAGATCGAGACCGTGCCGCCCCGGCGCACGCTGTCGATCGCGTCGAGCAGGGCGGAGAGCCGATCAACCGCCGCCTTTTCGGTCACCTTCGCCGCCACCGCGTCGGGCAGCAGGCCGGTGATCGCCTGCGCCATCTTCGCCCCCGGCGCCCCGTGGGCCTCCATCCCGACCGCGTCGATCGTGCTGTCGGGACCGCGCCCGTCGGTCAGCTCGCGCAGTGCCGCCGAGATGTCCTCGTGCTCGTCGCCGTTGATCGCCTCGACGCCGTTGCGGCGCGCCATCTCCAGCCGCTCCGGCACGTTGTCGATGCCGAAGACCTTCTCGGCCCCGTGATGGCGGGCGATGCGGGCGCTCATCTGGCCGATCGGGCCGAGCCCGAAGACGGCGACCGAGCCGCCCTCGGGGATCGCCGCGTAGTCGACGGCCTGCCAGGCGGTCGGCAGCACGTCGGAGAGGAACAGGTAGCGCTCGTCGGGGCCGCCCTCGGGCACCTTGATCGGCCCGAACTGGGCCTGGGGCACCCGCAGGAACTCGGCCTGGCCGCCCGGCACCTGGCCGTAGAGCTTGGTGTAACCGAAGAGCGAGGCGCCCTTTTCGGTGTCGCGGTTCTGGGTCGTCTCGCACTGGGCGAAGAACTGGCGGTCGCACATCCAACAGTGACCGCAGGAAATGTTGAACGGGATCACCACCCGGTCGCCGGCTTTGATCTGAGTGACCTCCGGCCCGACCTCCTCGACGATGCCCATCGGCTCGTGGCCGAGGATGTCGCCCTCGTCGATGAACATCCCCAGCACCTCGTAGAGGTGGAGGTCCGAGCCGCAGATCGCGGTCGAGGTGATGCGGACGATCGCGTCGGTCGGGTCCTGGATCGAGGGATCGGGGACCACGTCGACGCGGACGTCGCGTTTGCCGTGGAAGGTAAGTGCCTTCATGACGCCACCCCCAGTGGGACGTCGGGCCGGTCCCAGGATTCGGCGACCCGCTCGGCCGCTTGGCGCTCCTCGACGAGGATCTCCTCGGCGGCGGTGACCACGCCCTCGTCCCCGGCCCGGGCCGCGACCCGCTGCAGCAGTTCGTAGGCGGCGACCTCGAGCTGCTCGAAGGCAAAGGCGAAGCCGGCGAGCTTGGTGGTCGAGTCCGGTTGGGCAGCGAAGAAGGCAGAGAGGTTGAACCCGCCGGTCTTCAGCAGCGCGTTCTTGAGCAGCGACGGCCCAGCGCCACGCTCCTCGAGCAGGCTCGTGATCCGCTCCCGGTGGCGGTGCGTCTGCTCGAGGTGATCGCGGAACGCCGCCTCGAGGCTCTCGTCGTCGACGCGCTCGGCGCCTGCCTCCAGCAGCTCCTCGGCCTGTCCCTCGAGCGCGTGGACGTCGCGCAGGTAGGCCAGCAGCGTCGAGTCGAGCTGGTCCGCGTCAGCATCGGCCAGCGAGGCCTCGACCGCGACGTCGAAGTTCTGCTCGAGGCGCTCGGCCATCCGCGCCTCCTCGGCGGCGATCGCGGCCGCCATCCGCGCCGTCTCCTCGTCGCCGGCGCGCTCGGCCAGCCGCTTCAGCAGTTCGTAGGCGGCGAGCTCCATGTGCTCGTAGGAGAAGGCGTGCATCACGAGCTTCCCCGGCGTATCGGGTTGAGAAGCCGCGAAGGCGACCATGCCCCAGCCCCCGGCCGCCCCGGCGGCGTCCTTCAGCTTCGAGGGCTTGCCACCGAGCGCTTCCAGGCGCTCGCGCACGCGGCGCTCCTGGTCTTCGGTCTCGACCAGGTGCTCTTCGAATGCTCGCGAGAGGCGCTCATCGCCGGCGATCTTCGGCGCCGCGCGCAGCTGGGCCAGCGCCTGCAGCTCGATCGAGTGCAGGTCGGCCAGGTACTTGACGATCTGCTCGTCGCGGTCGCGATCCCACTGGCGGGCGCCGACGCCCGTCTTGAGGTCATCCAGGCGAGCCCCGGCGCTGTCGGCTTCGAGCGGCGGGGTCTCGTCGCCGTGTCCCTCGCGCAGGCCTTCGAGCAGCTCCTCGAGCGCCTCGATACCGCTGCGGCGCGGCTCCCAGCCAAGCTCCTCGCGCGCTCGGTCGGAGGACATCATCGGCACGTTCAACGCCATGTCGAGCCAGCCCGGCGGCGTCGGCTGCAGGCGCATCCGCCAGCTCAGATCGGCAAGCCCGCGCACGACGCGGGCCGGCACCGGAAAGCTGCGCACGCCGATCCGCTCCGCCAGCTCGCCGCTGCTGAGCGGGGGCTCGGCGGCGATGTTGAAGGCGCCCTCGACGTCTGCCAGGACAGCGCGCAGGTAGGCCTGCCCGACGTCATCGGAGTGGACCGCCTGGAAGCGCAGGCGCTTGACCCGGGGCAGAGCGAACAGGAAGCGCCGGCGCAGGATGAAGTTGGGCAGGAAGGGGCCGACGAAGAGGCGGCGGATCTCGGTCGCGGCCTCGTCCTTGAAGATCAGCGCGGGACGGAGCCGCACGATCCGCGTCTCGGGATTGGCCGCTTCGAAGCGATCCAGCTCGCGCTCCACCGCGACCTTGTGGCGCGAGTAGAAAGAGGTGGGGGTGCCCTCGGTGGGCCAGCTCTCGTCGACCTCACGGTCCTTGGGGCCATGCGAGTAGGCGCCGACCGAGGAGGCGTGGACCAGCTTCGGCACACCGGCCGCGGCGACCGCCTCGAAGACGCGCCGGCTGCCATCGACGTTGATTCGTTCCAGCGTCCGCGCGTCCCGCGAGGGCTGGATCGCCCAAGCGAGGTGGATGACCGCGTCGGCGCCTTTGAAGATCGCCTCGAGGTCGGCGTTGAGGATGTTCGCCTCGAGCCAGCTGGTCTTTGGCGGCGTCCAGGTCGGCTCACGCCGGGCAAGGCCGACGATTTGATCGATCTCCGGGCTCGCACTGAGGGCCCGGACCGTGCTGGTGCCGACGTTTCCGGTCGCGCCGGTGATAACTACCTTCATTGCTCGCCTTCCGTAGAGAGGACTTGGGGCCGGATTGACGAGGAGTGAGCGAGCGACGCTCCCCTTGGCCTCTCGTCCTCTCTACCCCTGATGAGGGCGGTGCGAAACGCTGCTGCCGGCGCGAAGCCGCTCAGGCAGCCAGCGACAGGTTGCTGCGCCGGGGCAGCTCGACGAGCTCGCCCTGCTCGGCGTAGAGAGGCTCGAACCTGGCCACGGAGAGCACCACGTAGCTGTAGCCGCAGGGGCAGGCCTCGCGCTCGACGTCATCGAGGTCTTTGACCACGACCTCGGCTTCCTCGGCGCAACCAGAGCAGTAGACAGCCACTTGCCACATGTCCCGATGGTTGCGCGCCAGCCGGACGGAGCGTTTCTCGTCTGGCGGGCAGGGGTAAGCGGTGGCCATGGATGCCAATCAAGAAGAGCGCGAGCAAGAAGCGCTCGCCAAGGAAGAGGCCGAGGCCGCCGCTACTGAAGCCGCCGGAATCGGCGGCGAGGTGGCCAAGGATTCAGAGGACCCGGCCGAGCAGCCCCTGATCGAGGCCGGCGAGGGCGAGGCCGAGGGCTTCGAGCTGGCCGAGCGGGATTTGGAAGACATCGCCAGTCACGGCGATCAGCACCGTTTTCCCGACAACGTGCCGTCCCCTCCAGAGGAGCAGAACGACGACGCCGTCTATGGCGAGGCCGACGAGGCAAAGCCCGAGGACGAGTGACGGCGGAGACGATGGCCCACCGCTTGCTGGCAATAGTCACCAATGACCCACTCGGGCCTGAGTCGCTGGGCGAGATCCGCAACGGCAGCGAGGGAAACGAACTGCGAGTGATCGTGCCCGCGGTCGAGGCAAATGCCTTCCGCCACACGCTGGGGGACGTCGATGAGCCCAGGCAAGAAGCAGCGGAACGGCTCGAGCGGGTGCTCGGAGAGTTGCGCGAGAACGGCATCGAGGCCGCTGGCGAGGTGGGTGATCCCGACCCGATCCAGGCGGCTCAAGACGCGCTGCTGAAGGCTCCGGCGGATGAGATCGTGATCTTCGAGCATGAGGAGGCGCAGGCGCGCTGGTTCGAGGAAGGCCTGATGGAAAAGGCCGAAGCGGGGCTCGAGCCGCCGCTGCGGATGGTGGTCCTCCACAGCGACCAGGACGGCACCGAGCACGTCGCCGAGATCGAGACGGTCGGCCAGGGGACCCACGACCCCGCCGAGGGCCACGAAATCGGCTCCGCCTACGTGCCGGGCCTCTCGCGGGCGGACTTCGCCGGCATGGTCGCCGGGCTCTTCGGAACCATCGTCGCCGCAATCCTCGCCGCCGCGGTCACCGCCGAAGACGGCAGCGTCAGCGGCCGCGCCGCGGCCGCGATCCTGATCGCGATCGGCATCGCCCTCGTCAACGTGGCGCACGTCGTCGGCCTTACCTTGATGGAGAGCGTGCGCTACCGCGGCGGCTTCGCCAAGCTCTTCCGCTACCTCTCGCTGATCGGCACCCCGATCGCGGTAATCGTCATCCTCGTGCTCTTGCTCAGCAGCTGAGCAATTCAGCCTTCGGCGCCGGCCACGGCGCGTTGCAGCTGGCTCTTGCTCATCGTCGAGCGGCCTTCTATGCCGAGCTTCTTGGCGTCGTTGTAGAGCTGCTCGCGGGTGCGGCCACCGGGGCCGCTGCCCGAGCGCTTGCCGCCGCGCCTGCTGGCGGAACTACCGCTGGTCGAGCTGCGCGAGGAGGTTTTCGACTCCCCGGAGCGGGCCTTTTCCTTGTTGACGGCGCGAGAGGCGATCTGCTCGGCGCGTTTCTCCGAGCGACCGGCTTTCTTCTCGCTCTTCTTGATGTGCTCGTACTGGCGGGCGCGCTTGCTGCCTTTTTTCACTCCACGAGGTGGCATGCGATCTCCTTTCGATCAGCAGACCAATACCCGCGCGGCCGCAAACCATGCGGTGCGATCAGGACAAAGAGCCGAAAGCCGAGAGTGCTTCCTCGGCGCTCTCGAAAACCATGCCGTTCGAAGTCAGGCCGGTTACCGAAAGGACGCGAAGAACCTGATCCTCGGGGGCGTAAACGGCGAGCCTGCCTCCCCGCTTGGCGAACTCGTTGTGAGCGTGGACGATCGCCGCAATCCCGGTCGAGTCGATGAACTCGCAGCTCTTCAGGCCGATCAAAACGTGTCGGCACTCTGCCTTGGCACGAGCGAGCCCGTCAGCGAGCTGATCGGCGACAGCGAGGTCGAGCTCGCCCTCCACACGGATCTCCCGACACCCGGGACGAAGATCCCGTTCGAAGAGTTTGAAAGTTCGCAAATGAGACATCTAAAAAAGACCTCCGAAAATCGGTTTCTCGGTCGGAGTTACAGACTGGCCTGCCAGCCGGGCTGCGTGCCTCTCTGTAGTCGATGTATCGACGCCAAGCGCCGATACATCCCCTCGAATTCTATCGCTGAATTCAAGCGGGTGCAAAGCCTTCCAACGGCCGGAACCCGTTGGTTCAGGCGGCCTCGAGCGCAACTGTCGCCCTCAACTCGGTGCCGCCCCCACGGGCGCTGCGCAGCTGAAAGCTGGTTGCCATGGCGCCGACCAGCAGGAGGCCCAGGCGCAGGCTTGCCGGCCTGGGGTCCGGCCGAGCGCTGACGCCCTGCCCGCGGTCACGAACGACTACCTCGACCGACTCCTCCTGGCGAGTCAGCTCGACTTCCAACGGCCTATCGATTTCGTCCTCGGTATAAGCGTGCAAGACGACGTTTGTGCAGGCCTCTGAGACGAGAGTCTTGAGGTCGTTCCGCGCTTGCTCGTGCATTCCAAAGCTGCGAGCGGCTCGATCGACCGCCGCGCGCACTGCCCCGATGTTCTCGCGCTCGGCAGAGAGACTGAGGAACAGTCGGTCCTGCTCGCTGGTTTCGGTCAGGTCGCCCATCTTGGCCGCGCCGGGATCAGCGACCCATCCGTCAGGTTGTTGCTGAGCTTCGACTATGCGCTGGTGGACGCACTCTCACGTTGTCCCCCGTGCACGCCCTCGGCGAACTCCTCAACGAGCTTCGCGTTGAATGCATCGAGGTCGTCGGGCTTGCGGCTGCTGACCAGGCCCTGGTCGACGTGGACTTCCTCGTCGACCCACTCGGCGCCGGCGTTGCGCAGGTCGGTCTGCAGGCTCGGCCAGGAGGTGAGCGTGCGGCCGTCGACAACATCGGCGTTGATCAGGGTCCAGGGCGCATGGCAGATCGCCCCCACCGGCTTGCCGGCCTCGAAGAAGGAGCGCACGAACTGGACGGCGTCGGTGTCGGTGCGCAGCTGGTCGGGATTGGCCACCCCACCTGGCAGCACCAAGCCGTCGTAGTCGTCGGGATTAGCCTCGCCCACGGCCTTGTCCGGGCTGAAGGTCTCGCCCTTGTCGAGGTGGTTGAAGGCCTGGATCTCGTCCGTCTCGGGGGCGAGCAGGTCGATCTCGGCGCCGGCCTCGCGCAACGCCTCGCGCGGACTGGTCAGCTCGATTTCCTCCACCCCCTCGTTGGCGACGAGGATGGCGATTTTCTTGCCCTGCAACTGGTCTGACATCTGAAGCTCCTTTGCATCGATCTGAGGTGCGTTACCGCCAGCCCGGACGCCTCTCCGCCGCCTTGCGGCGGCAGTTGGTCTTCTCACTCAAGCGGGAACCGGGGCCCAGCGCGCCGGTAAAAGCCGCTGAGATCCGGGCTGGCAGCCGCTGCCGTCAGATACCCGGGGCCGCTGAGGCAAAACAGCCCGCATGTGACGGGCGCCGGCCGGGTAGGCGATGACGATGTCGCGAAAGAATTCTCGTCCTTCGCAAAGCGGGCTGGCCTGGAATCGCAGTGGGCGAGTGGTCGTCTGGCTGCGCTTCCTGATCGTGCCCGCCTGGATCGCGGCGACCGTGATGGCGATGACCCACCTGCCCTCGGCGTTCGAAGCGGAAGCCGGCGAGCTGGACAGCCTGTTGCCGCACTCCTCCAGTGCCCTGGAAGTGGAACGCAAGGCGCTCAAAACGTTCGGCCTGCCGCTGCTGAGCCGGACCATGGTGGTTGCGCGCGAGCCCGGCGGCTTCTCCACCGCCCAGGCCTCCGCCGCCGCCGACTACATCGCCGCGGCGGACCGCGGCGAAGGCTCGAACGCGGTCAAGGCGGTGCCGCTCACCGACGCACCAGGGATGCTCGGCGCCGGCCAGGCCGCGACCACGATCGTCGCCTACCTCTATCTCGACCCGGCGCTGAGCGAAGGCGAATCCCAGGAACGCGCCGAGCGCTTCGCGGCCGGCCTCGAGCGCGCCAGCTCGGCTCCGGTGGTGAAGGTGACCGGCGCACTGCCCGCGACCCGGTCCGAAACAGAGATCGCCGAAAGCCACCTGATCTGGGTCGAGCTGGCGACGGCTTTCCTGGTCGTCGCGATCCTCGCGCTCTACTTCCGCTCGCTCGGGGTGCCGTTGCTCGGCCTCTCGACCGTGGCGATCGCCTACCTCTGCGCCGACCGCGTCCTCGGCTGGATCGCCGAGCGCTACGGGCTATCGATTCCGCGAGAGGCCGAGCCGGTGATCGTCGCCCTGATCTTCGGCGTGCTCACCGACTACCTGGTCTTCTTCGTCTCCGGCTACCGCCAGCGGCTGCGCCAGGGCGAGCGCACGACCGAGGCCGTGAGCGAGACGACCGGGGAGCTGCTGCCGGTGATCCTGACGGCGGCGCTGATGATCGCCGGCGCGACGCTGACCCTGCTGCTCTCCGGCGTCAGCTTCCTCAGCGCTTTCGGCCCGAGCATGGCGGTCGCGGTGATCGTCTCGGCGCTGGTCGCGATGACGCTGGTGCCGGCCGCGCTGGCGATCTTTGGCAGAGCGCTGTTGTGGCCGCGTGGCGTAGGCGAGCAATCCTCCGCTGACGCGGACACTGAGAAGGACGCCGTCGACGAGGGGGCAGGGGTCGAGGAGGGCGGAGCCCGCGGGCGCCTGCTTGGCGTCGCCGTCAAGGTGCCCCTGCTGACCGCGGTGGTCTGCGTCTTGGCGCTGCTCGTGGCGGCCAGCGGCCTGCGCCACCTCGAGCTGGGCAACCCGGTGATGCGCGGCCTGCCGGAAGCGAGCGAACCGCGGCAGGGCTACGACGCCGCGGCAGCCGGCATCGGCCCTGGCGTGCTCGGCCCGACGATGCTCGTGCTCGAAGGCCAGGGAATCGCCCAACGCGGGGCCGAGCTGGCGAGCTTCCAGACTGACCTCGAAGGCGACCGCCAGATCGTCGGCGTCCTCGGGCCCGCCGACCAGCCGCTGCCATCGCGCGCCGGAGTGATGCTCGCGCCAAACGGCAACGCGGCCCGTTACGTGCTGGCGCTCGACGGCGATCCCGACGGGGCAGCTGCCACCGGCGCGCTCAGCGAACTCGAAGACGAGCTGCCGAGCATGCTCGAGCGCAGCGGCCTGCGGGGCGTCCGGACCGGCGTCACCGGCGATACGACGATCGCTGCCGAACTGAGCGAAGACACGACCACCGCCTTCGAGCGGGTCGCGCCGGCCGCCCTCCTGGTCCTGCTGCTCCTGCTCTGGTTTTTGTTGCGGAGCTGGGCCGCGCCGCTGTACCTGGTCGGCAGCAGTCTGCTCGTCGTAGCCGCCGCCCTCGGCATCACGGTCTACGTTTTCCAGGACCTGCTCGGCTACGGCGAGCTGGCCTTCTTCGTGCCGGTCGCGAGCGCGATCCTCCTCCTCGCCCTGGGCGCCGACTACAACGTCTTCCTGATCAGCCGCATCTGGCAGGAGGCAGAGGACCAAGAGCTGCGCCCGGCGATCCGCGCCGCCGGAATCCGCGCCGGCCGCGCGATCACCGTGGCCGGCTTCATCCTCGCCCTCTCCTTCGCCGCCGTCGCCCTGATCCCAATCCAGGGATTCCGCGAGATCGCCTTCGCCCTCTGCGTCGGCCTACTGCTCGACACCCTGATTGCCCGCACCTTGCTGGTGCCGGCCTTGGTCGCCATCTTCGGGCGTGGAAAGCATGCGGACAAGGAACCGACGGACAACCAGCTCTCGACACCTCCTATAGAATCGACCGCGAAATAACTCCGAATTCCGCACTCCAAAGCGGTTTCCGGCTTCTTTTGCGCCGACGTAGCTCAGTTGGTAGAGCACTTCACTCGTAATGAAGGGGTCCCCGGTTCAAATCCGGGCGTCGGCTTCATTTCAGCGCCTTTTTCCCATTCCAGAGCGGTGCCCGAACAAAACTGAAGGGGTCCACGAATCTCGTGTGAGCGCTTCATACGGCTCCAGGTGTGGCGGTAAGCCCCCGCTCGCTACATCCGTCCCATGTCGCGCGGGCTCCGCTGTGCGTCGGGCGCGCGCTAAGTTGGATATTCATGTTTTTCGATCCGGCGGACTACTTGGACGCGGGCCCGGGCAGCAAGCCGGAGGCGAAAGCCCGCGGCGCGCGCGAGGCGAGACAGCGGGCCAAATTCTGCGAAACGATGACCCGGATCATCGCCGAGCACGGCCTGCCGAACACCTCGGTGAACCTCGTCTTCCGCGGAGCCCGCCAGGGAAGCTCGACCTACTACAAGCTCTACCCCAACCGCGAAGCCTGCGTGCTGGAAGCATTCAAGCGCTGCGCGGCGACGATCCTCGCCCGAGTCGAGGCAGCGGCACGCGCCGCCGATGGGCCGAACGAGGCGCTGGCGGCAGGTATCGATGCGCTCGCCGCTGCACTTGCCAGCGATCCCGCGGTAGCGCGCCTGGTTGCAATCGAGATTCGGGCCGGAAACGAAGCCTGCCGCGAGGCCCATGAGGCATGGCTGGCGCAGCTGGAGACACTGGTGCAAAGCAAGCTGCCGAACCTCAACGGCTTCGAGGAGCAGGTGGCGCGCTTCACCGTCGGCGGGGTCGCGACTGTCCTCGAGACCGAAGTTGCCGCCGAACGTACTTCAGCCAGTGCCGCGACCCTGGTCGCGGCCGGCTCGGTAGCGTGCCCGCCGCAAGGTCCTCGCCACTGACTAGGCGCGGCCCCCTCGGGCATCAATTACGGATGATTGCGGTGCTCTTGAATCGGACAATCGCGGGAGAAGAGTCTCTGTTCCCGGCCGCATCGACGGCAAAAACGCGAAGCGTGTGGTGACCGGGGTTGAGCGTTCCATAGCGCTCCGAGGAGGGGCAGATCGCGAACCGGTGCTTGTCGAGCCGGCATCGGAACGTCGAGCCTGCCTCGCTCGAGTGGAAGCTGAAGATCCAGATCGGAGGTTGTCGCTTCAGGACGCGCTTGAAGACCTGAGTTTCCGGCGGTGTCGTGTCGGGCGAAGGTGGGCCAGGCGCATTGCCTCCGAAGGCGGGTGGCGGCGAAAGCGGCGGCAGTTGAGCCGAGATCGAGAAGCTGAAGCTCCCCATCGAGGGTTCTTCGGTGACCAAATCCGGGGTGCCGTAGACGACGATCCGATATGTCGTCCCGGCCATCACCGTGACTTCCGCGGACCCGGTGGCCGCGAGGACTTGAGTCAGCTCGCCGAGGGAGCCGCCGGTGTACAAGTTCCAGTTGAGCCCGGCCACGCAGCAGGGCCCACTGAACCGGTATTTCCCGCTCTGCGGAGCCGTCCACGCGTACCAAGTGGAAGCGCCTGCGCCTGCGCCATAGGACGGCTCGCCGAGCTCCGTCGTTGCCTGCCAGTTGTAGCCGCGGGCGTTCGCCCAGTAGGAGGCGAATCCGGCGCCTTCTTCTTCTTCGATCGAGCCAGTGAGGACCTGAGCGTTTGCGAAATCGTCGTTGGCCGGCGTCGGCGTCGTTTCGAGCTGAAGGTCAAACGTGCCTTCGCCAACCGGAGGTTCGCCCGGTGGCACGTAGAAGGCGTCCCCATCGACTCCGATCTCATAAGTGGTGCCGGCGATGGCCTTGAAGGTGACCTGCTGTCCGCTGAAGCCAGGACACCCCGGTCCTTCACTGTGAAAGTCGCCTGCCACTTTGGTCAGAGCGTCGACCTGAGTCCCGCTATAGACACTGGCTACCGCCCGAAAGTCGCTGCCGCAGGTGCCAACCGTGACAAAGCTCGAACTCGCCGCTTCCCACTCGAACCAGACGGAATGGCCCTTCGACCCCAGGGAGCCGTGGTAGGGCTCGCCTTCCTCTTTCGTCGCTTCGACGTTGCTCTCGCTCAGGTTGACCGGCAGCGGTCCCACAACCTGCGCGTTTGCGAAATCGTCGTTGGCGGGTGCCGCAGCGAGGGCCGTGGGGACTGACGACAACAAACAGAGCAGCAGAAGAGCTACCCCCGCCAGCCCAGTTGTCCCTTGCCGCCTCATCGAACCTTTGAGGGCTCGGACCCTACCAGCCTGAAAGCTCTATAGACACGGATGTCTCGAAGACGGGCTGTAGGCGCGGAGCGCAAGTCGAACTCCTTCGGTACGAAGGCGTCTTTCATCTCAAGTGCAGGGGTGTACAATCGTGTTTACCGCTTATGAAGCCGCTTCCCGGGCAATCGGAGCGCGAATGGGTCCTTCTTGGAATGGCGGAGTGCTGCGGCGAGAGGGGTTACGAGACGACGAGCGTCGCCGATGTGTGCGCGGCGGCCGGGGTCTCGGAGCCGCGCTTCCACGAGCTCTTCGCCGGCAAGGAGGAATGTCTGGGCGCGGCGATGGAGTGGCTAGTTGAACTCGCCTGGAGGAGGCTGGAGGAGGACTCCCCCGTCGACAAGCCGTGGGCCGAGCGATTGCGGACCGGCGTCGAGTCGCTGCTCGAGGTGCTGGCCGAGCGGCCCGCCTTTGCCCGCCTCGCCCTGATCGAGGCACCGGTCGCAGGGGGACGGGCGGCGATCCTCCGCGACTCGGCCAAGACGGGCATGCTCGGTTTCATCGAGGCCGCCCCCCAGCCCAGAGGGGTGGAGATTCCGCAGAGCGCCGGCCGGGCCGCGCTGGCGGGGGTCGAAGCGCTGGTGATCGGCCGGGTGCTTCAGGGAAGTACAGAGGGCCTCGCCGAGCTGGCGCCGGAGATCACCTTCATGCTCGCGGTCCCCTACCTCGGCCGAGCCGAGGCCTCGCGGTTGGGGACGAAGCCAGGCAGGCACGGGTATCTGCGCGCAGTCGCGTAGCGAGTCGGCCTCAGACGCTCGCCACTACGGAGCCTTGGAGAAGGCGCGCCGCCCAGCAGTGGGCGGGCTCGCCGCCAGAGCGGGACGGTAGGCACTGAGGAAACGAGCGAGCGACGGCGCGAGGGAAGGCAGGGTCGAGGCATCGCCGGCCAGCAGGCGGGCGGCAATCAGCTCGGCGAAACCGCCGAGAAGCGCCTCGCGAATCAACGGAGGTGCACCACGGTCGGGCGCCCCCACGCCGAGCGAGGGTCCGAGCACCGAAAAGAGCCGCTCGCGGGCAGCGGCGACGTGCGGCCCGGCAACGAGAGCGGGAGCGAAGACAAGTAACGCCTGAGTGGGCTCGGCAGTGGCCCAGGCGAGCAACGCGGATAGGGCGACATTGGTTCGAGCGGGCTCGGAGTCCCCAGCGGACCCGACACCAGGCAGGCGCCGGCGCAGGGAAGCGAGCGCCCGAGTGTGCGCGGCGTGGAAGATCGCCTCCTTGCCGTCGAAGAGGTCGTAGACGGTGCGGCGGGAGACGCCGGCGCCTTCGACGACGTCCTCCACGGCGGTGCGGTCGTAGCCCTGGGCGAAAGCCTCGGTGGCGGCGATGAGGATACGGCGGCGCTGGTAGAGGGCCACCTGGCCCGGGGGCCGATCCCGAAGTGAGCGCGTGAAAGCGTCCCCTCCCTGGGTGGCTGCGAGCGTGGAACCGCGTGGCATCGTCTCGAACTCCCCCTGCTGCCGAGTGAAGCGTCGAGACCATTATAAACGTGACTGTCTACCCCGGCTAGTGCGGCGCGAGGGAGGCTCGGGCGAAGACGATCCTCTTGGCCACGGTCGAGGGATCCTTGCCGGGTTCCTCGAAGGAGATCACGAGCGACGATGGCGCCCGCCCCTTCGCGGTCAGCCGGCGGCGAATGGGCGCGGCAATTGCGCCCTTTCCAGGCCACAGCTTCAGCCGCCAGTGGCCGGCCGGGACTTCAGGCTGACCGCGGGGCTTGCCGAGGATCTTCCAGGCGAAGCGCCGCCTAACGACCTGAAGCTTGCCAGTAGCCGGAACCGAGACGTCGACGAAGATCGCGCCGCTGCGACGATCGTGCTTGATCTTGACTATTTCGACGACAGCAGAGACAGGTGGCAGCGGCGGTGGCGAGGGCAGGGCGTCGACCGCGACACCGCTGACGCTTGTCTCACTCGGCAGCCAACCGGGATCGGCGAGACTGCCGTCGAGAGAGGCGCGGCCGACGGCGCCGGGACCGAAGCCCAGAGCCCAGTAGACGTTGCCGGCGTCGAGCGCCAGCGCCGTGGCGGGACCGGCGTTGGCCACGAGCGACACGGCCGGCCCACCGGCGACGGGGGCGCGTTCGATCGCTTCGCCCCCCCTCTGACCCCAGTAGAGGTTGCCGCCGCCGACCGCGATCCCGGCGGGAAAGAGTCTCGTTTCGCGGAAGGCACGTTCGACGCTCAGCCCGTCGAGGTCCGAGCGGCCGATCTCGGTGGTGCTGGTCCAGTAGAGGTGCTGGGAGTCCACAGCGACGCCGCGGACGTCTTTGAGTCCGCCGACGAGCTGGGGATTCGCAGCCGAGCCGTCGAGGCCGGCGCGGCCGATCGCATCGCCGCGTTCGGTCGACCAGTAGAGGTGCGCCCCGTCGACGGCAAGGCCGCTCACCGGCGAATCGGTGGTGACGATGTGCTCGGGGACCTCGGGGCCGAAAAGGGGCACCCGGCCGATACCCGCGCGCCCGCCCCAGTAGAGGTAGTCCGAGGAGACGGCGACCGCGCCGATCTGGCCGTACGTTTCGGGGTCCGGCCGGTAGTAGGCGGGCTGGCGCAGGTGACCATCGAGGTTGGAAGCGCCGATCGTCGAGCCGTTGCCCCAGTAGACCGCCGCTGCGGCTGAGGAAGCCCCGCTGAGCGCGGACACGATGACGAGCGCCGCAATGGCGAATCTCCGGCTCATCGCGCTATCCCTTCGCCCGGCAGTTGCGGTTGAGCGTGGATTCCAGCTTGCGGCCACCGTCGAAGCCGAAGCTGGCCTTGATCAGCGGGAAGGGGACCGAGCCGAGGCCCTTCGGCGCCGGGCAGCCGGCGCTGAGGTAGCTGTGCTGCTTGCCCTTGAAGCGGTAGCGGCGGGAGAGCTTCATCTCGATCCCGGTGACGTAGCCCCAGTTGCCGAGCGCTTCGGGCAGCGAGGCGCTCAGCACTGTGCCGAAGGTGCCGTGGCCACGCTCGGCGATCTTGAAGGTGATCACGAAGGAGGTTGCAAAGGGACGGCTGGCGTAGATGTGGCCGAAGAGCACCGGCTTGCCATGACTACGACCGTTGAAGAGGAGCAGCTTGCCCGTGGTCGGGTAGGGAGCCTGTCCGCGCAGGACGATGTTGGCGTGGAAGGTGCCCGAGCCCACCTGAGCGGCCCGGCAAGCGGCGGCGGCACGCTCGCTGGTGGCGACGGCGATCTCGGCGAGCGGGCACTCGGGCAGGCCACGGGTTTCGAGACGGCCGCCGCGGTTGATCTCGATCCGCAGGGTGCGCAGCCGCGGCAGGTCCGAGCCGTCAGTGGTTGAGAGATCGCCCCCGAGCGAGACGGCCACCGGCGCGGCACCCATGCGCGGCAGCGCCTTTGGTGCCAGCTCGCCCTGCATGACCACGCGCAGGTGGTCGTTCTGGGTGACCTCGGCGCCGGCGAGGGTGGTGAGCGCAGCTGTGAGCAGCGCCGCCAAGATCAGGATTCGACCTCTCATTGTCAGGTGGCCTTTCGGTTGTGGTGGATCGCTCGGCGGCGGCCGAGAACGGTGCGAGCGCGGACTGCTGTTCGGGCGCGAATTCGGCGCTGACGGTTTGGGCGGCTTCCATCCGCACCGTGCAGCGGCCCGGGCTCGGTTCTTCGTCGCATTCGCTCCAGCCGACGAAGGCGCTGCCGGGCGCCGCACTCGCCCTCAGCACGACGTTGGTTCCTTTGTTGAACTCCGCTTTGCAGACCAGCCCGCAGCTGATCCCCGCCGGCAGGCTGTTGACGCTGCCTTCGCCACTGCCGGTCCGCTCGACCGTGAGCAGTTGGGGATCGAACGGGGCCGGCGGCCCGAAGATGTAGACCGCCGCATTTTCGAAGTTGCCGCTGGTCACGTAGAGGTTGCCTTGGGAGACCGCCAGCCCAGTCGGTTCGCCGGCCTGCAGGAAGGAGTCGAAACCGTTGGCGAAGGCGCGCGGGACCGGGCCGCGGTAGTAGCCGGCGGGGCTGAACTCGCTGATGACCGCTTCGGGGGTGAATTCGAAGTGGGGCTCGAGGTTGTTGGCGACGTAGAGATGGCCGTCCGAGGGATCGACGGCGAGGTCGGTGTCGGTCAGGTAGAAGTGACCTTGCTCGGTGCCCTCGCCGCGGATCTCGAATTGCGGCGCTTCGGGATCTTTGCCCGGGTCATAGACCTTGATCGTCTCGGTGGCGGCGTCGGCGACGTAGACGAGGCCTTCGGTCGCGGCAAAGCTCGAGATCGCGACGCTGTAGCCGTCGATCAGCGAGCCGTCGCCGATCACGAGCGGCTGCCCCCCTTCCATCACCGGCGCCCCGGACGGTTCGTAGACAGCGACGTAGGTGCGGTCATCGACGTAGACCCGGTCGGTTCCCGCCTGCACCGTCACGCCCGTGGAGTGTGCTTGATCGATCGTCTGCCGCGAGCCGTAGGTGGTCCCTTCCACCGGCGGGTATTGCGCCGGGGTGAAGCGCACCACGTCGCGGTGGTAGTCGTTGACGTAGACGTGGCCGCTCGAGTCGACGGCGAGGTCACAGGGCCCGTCGAGCGGCGCCACCCCGCCTGCGTCGAGCGGGCTCACTTTGGTGATCTGGGTCAGGTATTCCTGTTTTTTGTTGAAGACGACGACGCGGTTTTGGTAGTAGTCAGAGACGTAGATGTCCCCGGCGGAATCGAGGGCCACCCCGCAGGCGTCCTTGAACTGTTCTTCTTTGCCGATCTTTTCACCGGTGATCGAGCCGCGGATCGGGTGGTCGGGGACTTCGACCGCGCCAGCGCCGGGAGCGCCCGCCGCTCCGCCAAGCGCCAGCGCTGCCAGCGTGATGACCAGGGCCCGTGTCATCCAGCTCACTTCCCCTTCCCCTTCTTTTTCTTCGAGCAGTTCGCCTTAAGCGGCGCCGAGATCGCGTAGCCCTTGTTGTTCTGCCCAACCATCCGCGCCAGCGCCGGCGAGGTGGCGCTACAGAGGTTGGCCGAGTTGACCAGCAGGCCGCGCTTGCCGCCGGCCATGTTGAGCACGAAGCGGGTCAGCGGCGCGTCGGGCAAACCGTCGAAGCTGGCGCGCAGCTGGCCGGAGCCAACCGAGTCGATGCGGCCTTCGAGCACAACTCTGATCGCCCCCGAGTGCAGGTCGGCGACGAGGTCTGGCAGAGGGTTGGCCGAGGAGCGCAGGTAGACCGGCCCACGCAGCGGCTCGTCGAGCAGCGGTGTGTAGGCGACGGCCTTGCCGTAGGCCGAGTCGGCGGGGCAGCTCTGGGCATCGAAGCGAGCCCGGGTGCAGATTTCGCGGATGTGGTCCTGGGCGAGGAACTCGGTGTGGGGCATGGTGACGACGACGCGTTTGACGTTGGCGTCCTGCGGGCGGGCCTTGAGCACGGCGCGCAGGGCCGGGTGGGCGCCGCGATTGCTCTTGCCGCGCAGGTGAAAGCTCAGCTTCGGCTCGAAGGCCCGCGCCGAGCAGTTGAAGGGCTGGAAGCGATTGGCGATCGTCGCGCTCGAGTCATCGCTGAAGTCGGCGAAGCGCGCCCCCGAGCCGGTCAGGGTCGAGGTGAACGTGGCGGCGTCGCAGCTGGTCGGGTTGTGGGTGAAGGCGGGCCGGTCTATATAGACGCGGATGTCGCGCAGGTGCAGCGGGATACCGTCGATGATGTGGGGGATCGGGTCCGAGGTGGCCGAGTCGAGGGTCAGGGCGGCGGAGTGCGGGTCGACCTTGAAGGCGGAGCGGATCACGATCGTGCCGAGATCGAAGGGGCCGACCTTGGCCGAGTCGATCGCCACCAGCGAGAGCGCCGAGCCCTTATAAGGACCGGCCAGATACATCTTCCCCGGCGCGTAGGCCAAGACCGGGCCCACCCCGTAGCCGGCGGTGGTGCGGCCGACCTGGCTCGCAGCCGGGCAAGACGGCGAGCGTTCCTCTTCGGTGCCGGTGCGCGACTTGGCCGCCTCGATCGCCGCGTCGGGGCAGAAGGGAATGCCGGCCAGGCGCCCGGTCAGGCCCTTGGGCAGGACCGCCGAGTAGGAGGTGATCTCCTGTTCGGCGTCGGTGCGGGTCAGGTGCAGGTAGAAAGGGGTGTAGGAGCCGGAGTTGGAGTTGAGCGTGCCGCCGGTGGCGCCGGGCGCGAAGGGCGGGGTGCCGGTGGGGCAGGCGCCGCCCGGGCCGATCCCCTTGTCAAGCGCGAAGGCCGAGGAGGTGAGCGCGTGGGCGCTGGGGTCATTCCAGGGCGAGAGGTCGATCTTGGTGGTGAAGGAGCCGCAGGCCGCCGGGGTGATCAGCGGTGCCCGCTGGCCTTCGCGGAAGTGGATCTTGAGGTTGGAGTAGGGAAGCTGGGGCAGCCGTTCGAAGACCGCCGTCAGCTGGCCGCTGACCGGATCCGCGCGCAGTTGTCCGGCGACCTTGACCAGGATCCCCCGATCGGGCGACTTGGCGATCAGGTAGACGGCCAGCAGCGAGTCGAAGGGGTTCTCGGCACCGGGGGTCGCGGTCGCGCGGTCGTCGGGCTGGGCGAGAAAGATCGCGCCTTCGATCAGGTCTTCGAAGAGCGGGCTGATGACGGTGAACTTGCCGATCTTGGAGTTCTCCGGGCAACCCGCGCCCGGCGCCGAGCTCGCCGTCTCAGCCGCGTAGCCGCCAGGCGTGCAGACGCCGAGGCCGGCGGCCAGCGAGGGGTTGATCGTCATCCCCTCGGGCAACGTCACCACCGCCGTGCGCGGCTGAGAGGGAACGGGGTTTTTGTAGTTGGTCAGCGCTTCTTCTTTGGGCGTGAGGCTGAAGTCAAAGCCGGTAGCGGAGGAGGCGCGGAAGTTGGTCGGCTGGGCGAAGGTGAGCGGTTCGAAGCGCAGCGTGGCGCAGCCTCCCAGCCCGGCCGGGTTGCCTTCTTCATCGCGGCTGGGCACGGTCGCGCTGACCGGGTTCGTCTGTCCCCAGGCGGTGGCGATCGCGTTGAAGGCAAGTGGCCCTGAGCAGGAGGCCGGCAGGGTCAGGTAGGCGAAGGGGGTGTGGTCGGGCTGCGGGGGGTAGATCGGGCATTTGGCCCAGGGGAAGGTCGGCTCGGCCTCGTTCAAACAGTTGCCGCGCTCGCCGTTGTGGCTGAGGCCCCAGGGGTTGCCCCAGATGTCGAGGGTGAAGCCGTGGATGGCGATCCGCTGGGAGAGGTTGCGCAGCGCCAGGGTGATGCCGTATTCGCCTGAGGCTTCGCGCAGGTGCGGGGTGAAGACCATCGGCACGCCGAAGGGGCTGGCGCCGATCTGGGCCGGGAAGCCGGGTGGCGGTTCGAGGTTGAAGAGACCGAAGCTGCGGACCGGGTTGCCGACCGCATCGGAGCGGATCTCGATCGTGCCGATCTGGCTCACCGCCGGGCAGTTCTCCCCCGAGCGACTTTCTTCGAAGGGCGTGCTGCGCGCTTCGTGGAAGCGGTTCTGAGTGCACTTGTTCACCGCGCTCGGGTTTTCGATCAGCCCGCCCGGCAGTTCGAGGTCGAGGTTGCGCAGATCGCCTTCGGCGACGTTGACCGAGGTCGAGATCGCATAGGGATGCGATCCGGCCTGCGTCTTTACCCCCACCCCACCTTCGCCTTGGACCGCGACGTCGAAGCCTTCGCTGCCCGGCAGGAAACCAAAGCTCGCCTGGGCGGGTGCGCTAGATAGCGACGCAAGCAACATCGCGGCGAAGAACGTGACGATGAGAGGGCGCCTCATGCATCACTTCCGTGAGAAATAGAGAGCAATTCTTTGCAAATTTCGCTATCCAAAGAGAGATCAGTCGCTATACTCGAACCGTGGCTATCGCAACCAGACGCAAGACCTCGTTCGAGATCGACACCGCCAAGGTGAACGCAGCCAAGGAGGTCCTCGGCACCAAAACGCTGACCGACACTGTCGACGCCGCGCTCTCCGAGGTTGTGAAGCTCCAGCAGCGGCGGAAGTTGATCGAGTTGCTGTCCACCCCGGGCGCGTTGGAGCTCGACGATCCCGAGGTAATGTCGAGCGCCTGGCGCTGAAAACGGCCGGTGCCGACTTTCCTCGCCGACAAGAGCGCGCTGGCTCGCCACCAAACTCGCGAGAAGGTCCGCGAAGTGCTGGACCCACTGCTCCTGACGGGAGAGATCGCCACCTGTGGGGTCATCGACCTCGAGATTCTTTTCAGTGCCAGCAGCCGGGGTACGTACCGCGCTACAGCGGAGTCCCTTCGAAGCATGCCGCGAGCCCCGTTCGACGAAGGTTGTGTGGAACGGGCGCTGGAGGTCCAGTCGATGCTGGCCGAGCGCTCCCAGCATCGGGCGGTGCCGCTGCCCGATTTGCTCGTCGCCGCCTGCGCGGAGGGTGCCGGCTTGACCGTCCTGCACTACGACGCCGACTTCGAGCGAATCGCCAAGCTCACGGGGCAACCGGTGCAGTGGGTAGTGCCGCGAGGGAGCGTTTCCTGACGGAAGGCCGATGGTCATCGACGCCCGCCTTTCTTGGCGCTGTGGTGGCGCTTGCGGTGCTTCTTCGGCTTGTGCTTCTTGGGCGGAAAGCGCACCGGGGAGTTGCCTTCGGTCGGGACCAGGGTGCCCGGGGTCGGGTCTTCGGGCGGCGAGGGCAGCGGCTGGCAGGCGTCGCCTTCGCAGGGGATCGGTTTGGGCGGGACCGGGAAGCCGCCGCCTTCACGGGCGTCGTAGAGGTCGACCGCGCCGGGGTCGCTTTCGACCAGCGAGCCGTCGGTGAGGAAGAAGGCGTCGCGGCCGCTCTCAGAAGCGTCGACGAAGGAGGCGCCGTCTTCGCTTCGCCCGCTGGAGATCAGCTGCAGGCAGCCGCCGGCCTGGGCGCAGCTGCCGGTCCCCTGCGCCTCCCACTCATAGACGTCGTCGTCGTTGTTGGTGTCCTGGGTGACCAGAGCATCGCGGGAGTCGAAGAAGAGGCGACGCCCGCCGTCGGTGAGGACGCGGGGCTTGTAGGCCTGGGTGGCGTCGGGGCCGGCGCCGTTGGCGATCGCGCCGGGGATGGTGGAGGGGCCTTCGGGCCGCGTGCCGTCACGCCGGCAGGAGGCGCAGCTCAGCGCTCCCGCTCCCCCGTTGGCCGTGGCGTCGTAGAGGAAGACCTCGCTGTCGGGTTCGCCCGTGTTGCGGTCGGTGTTGTCGTAGCCGGTCAGCGGGGCCTTGGAGAGGAAGGCGAGGCGGGTGCCGTCGGGGCTGACCCGCGCGGTGCCGGTGGCCGGCGGGTAGTTGCCGGCGTCGGCACCGGCGGCTATTTCTTCCCCGATGGAGTCGGTATAGAGGCGGAGTGACCCGCCGAGTCCGATGTAGTAGATGGTTAGGCCGTCGTCCGAAGAGCCGACGAGTGCCGCGGCTGGTCTCAGAATGTGTGATTGGACCCGCCCCGATTCAAATCTAAAGAGGCAGTTGGGCAGGCCCGGGAGGCCGAGTCCTTCCGGGCATTCTTCGATGTAGAGGGCAAGATCGCCGTCACGTACCGCCATTTCAAAGCGCGCATTCGGATTGGGGCTGACGCCATAGGTCGTACTTCCTTCGCGCAGGTAGAGGAGACCTTCGTCGTAGAAATAGACGCGCGAGCCGTCGCTGGAGACGGCGCCCGCCCCTTGGGCCGCGAGACTGGCACCGGGCGTGCCGTGACTGTCTTCGGGAAGGATGTTGATCAGGCGCAACCCTTTTCCGTCCCACTCATAGAGGTTGCGCAGCGTCGGATTGCAGCCGCCTTCCTCGACCGCTTCGGTCGCGTCGGGCGTCAGCGCCCGGCAGGTGGAGAGGATGACGTGGCGCAGGTCGGGCGAGGCGCCGACGAAGCGCAGGTCGGGCGCTTCGGGCGAGAGCGCAAGCGCCCCGCCGGCACTCTGGCGCAGCGAGTAGCCCCGCGGGCAGTCCGCTTGTTCGGCGCAGGCCTGGCCGTTGAGGAGCACCGCCCGGGCGAGATCGCCGGAGAACAGCCGGTAGGGCACTCCGGCGGGTTCTTCCCCGTAGGCCCCAGAGACGGTCGGCAGCGTGATGTCGTCGGTGACCCAGCCGCTGCCGGTGCGCCGCGCGAGGTACTGGCTCGCCACCGGCGCCCCCAGCGCTTCAGCGCCGAACGAGGAGGCGGAGCTGAAGGTCGCCGATTCCCCGTCGGCGGCCGCCTGCAGCACGTCGCCGCCGGCGTTGGCGCCGACCCCCTGCACCTCCCCCCCGTTCTTCTCGACCGGCGAGACCATCTCCCAACCGCGGGAGTCCAGCAGCGTCAGCGGTTCGGCCTGGGCGACCGCGGCAAGCCATGCCACCGAGATGCCAACCGTGAGCAGGAAGGCGCCTCTGATCCCAACCACCGGCCATCCCCCCGCACACAACGCAGCGCCCCTCCCTGATTAGGTCTTACACCTCACGCTAATTATAAACGAGGTTGTCTAGTTTTCAAATGAACGAAAGCTCCGACAAACCTTTCTTCATTCGTAGCGCCCTACCAGCGCCGTCCGGCCTTCGCTGAGAGCAGATTGCGGCTGGGTCAGTCCCACCGCCGTGCAGGCGATGGAGGAGCTGCAGGAGACGCCGCTGAGAGCGTTGACTTTCTGCGCCGAGTTGGGCGAGGTCTGAATCACCCATTTCGCTCCGTCCCAGTACTCGGCCAGGGTCTTTTCTTCACCGGTTGCCGGTTCGGTTACGTACTGCCCGACGGCGGTGCAGGTCGAAGACGCGCAGGAGACGGAGTTCAGCCTGACGTCGCTTTTGGCTTCGCTTGGGCTGGGGGTGGTGAGAAGCGACCATTCGCTGCCGTTCCAGCGCTCGGTCAGGGGCTTTGTGAACTGGCCTTTGCCGGTTTCCTTGAAAGTGCCGGCGGCGACGCAACTGCTCGACGTCGGGCAGGAGACGTCTTCGAGGGTGTTTTCGAGGGTGCCGGGACTGAGCGGCGTCAGCGCCGTCCAAGCGGTCCCGTCCCAGCGCTCGGCGAAGGTGGCGCTGCCGGCTTTGCCGACCGTCGTGCAGGAGCTTGCCGAGGGACAGGAGACGCTCAACATCGCATTGGGGTCCCCTCCCGGTCCGCTGGGGGCCGACTGCACACTCCAAGTTGTGCCGTTCCAGCGCTCGACCAGGGGCTTGTAGGTTTTTTCACTTTCCAGGTAGTAGTAGCCGACCGCGGTGCAGGCGCTGGTCGAGGGGCAGGAGATGGCCCGCAAAATGGCTTTGGAGCCGCCGGCCGGGGTGGGAGGAGTTTCGAGGTTCCAACTCCATTCACCCGCCGTTTCTTTGAAGAGCCAGGTTCTGGCGCCGCCGCCTTCCAGGACACCAGGCGAGCCGGCAAGCATGCACCAGGTCGTTGTCGGGCAGGAGACGTCGGCGGGGTAGCCGATGCCTCCTGTGCTTTTGAGGTTTGCCTGCAGGGTCCAGGTGCTGCCGTTCCAGCGCTCGACCGGCGCCTTGCCCCGCAGCGCGTCGTTCCCGATCGCCAGACACATCGAAGCCGAGGCGCAGGAGACCTCTTCGAGGCGCGATTCAGAGGTCGCCAGATTCGGCGTCGTCTGGGTTTTCCATTCGCTGCCGTTCCATCTCTCGGCGAGGGAGTTTTGGCCTTCGGTGGTGGTCAATTCGGGCTGGCCGTTGCCGACCGCGGTGCAGGCACCGGCCGCGGTGCAGGAGACCTGGCTGAGAGCGTTGGTGCCGGCGTTGGGGTTGGTCGTGCTCTGAACGGTCCATTTCGTCCCGTCCCAGGACTCCGCCAGAGTTCTCTGTTTGGTGATTTCGGGGTAGAAGTAGCCCACCGCGGTGCAGGCGCTCGAGGAGGCGCAGGAGATACCCGTCAAGGTCACGAAACCGGTGGCTTCCGTGGGGCTGGGCATGCTCTGCACCGACCAGGCGCTGCCGTTCCATCTCTCGGCCAGCGGTTTTTCGGCCTGGCCTTTTACTTCCTGGTAGCCGCCGATCGCGGTGCAGGCACTCGAGGAGGTGCAAGAGACGTCTTTGAGCTTGTTGGCATAGGCGCCCGGGTTCTGGGCGCTGAGCACTGACCAGCTGGTCCCATTCCAGCTCTCGGCGAAGGAAGCCGAGGTTGAGCCTTTCAGGTAGTTACCGGCGATCAGGCAGGAGGTGGCCGAGGGACAGGAGACGCCGACCTCGGCAAAGGAGCTGGTTTCGCTTGGGTTGGGCGCCGTCTGGAGCGACCACGAGGTCCCGTTCCAGCGCTCGATCAGCAGCTTGTTGGCTTTTTCGCTTTCGGAGTAGTAGGTGCCCACCGCGGTGCAGGCGGTTGTCGAGGAGCAGGAGATGCTCCGCAAGATGGGGCTTGAGCCGCCGCTTGGAATGGGGGGCGTTTCGGCGGACTGGCTCCAGGTGCCCGCTTTTTCTTCGAACTTCCAGGTCTTCGGTCCTTCGCCTTCGATCGAGCCGACGACGAGGCAGAGGGTGCTCGAAGGGCAGGCGACGTCGGCTGGGTATCCGAGTTTGAGCTTGGACTGCACGCTCCATTCGGTGCCGTTCCAGCGCTCGACCAGGCCCTTGTTCCGCAGCTGATCGCGACCGACCGCGAAGCACATCGAGGCCGAGGCGCAGGAGACGCCGTCGAGGTGGTATTCGGCCCCGGTCAGGTCTGGGGGGGATTGAGATTTCCATTCGCATTTGCCTTCGGCGCCTTTGCAGGAGGCGAGCGTGGTGAAGGTTTCGTCTTCACTGTAGACCGTTCCGTAACTGTTATGGGCAACTACGCGGTAGTGAAAGGCTTTATTCGCTTCCAAACCCATGACAGGCAGATTGATTTCGATAGCCTTAGCTCCCGAGCCAATTTCTTTAGCTGGCACAGGAGCGCTAGTACCGTAGGCCGTGGTCGAACCGTATTCAAACTGATAGGTAGTGGCGTCACCGTTAGGATTTACGCTTGCGTTCAGCATAGCTCCAGAGGAACTGACCGCGCTGGCGGCCTTGGCGTACGCCCGAGGCGTGGCAGAGTGCGTCTCTATCACCGCAAGGACATTGCTAGAGGGGCCAATTTCTTGATATAGGCCTCCTACAGCAGTGCAGCCTCCAGCCGATTCGCAAGAGACACCTTCGAGCGTGGCGGGTCGAGCAGGTGTTTCGAGCAGACCCCCCCACGGTTCTGGTGTGCTTTGGATTGTCCATTCGTTGCCGTCCCAGTGCTCAGCCAACGCCACTGCGTTTCCTTCGCTCTGATAGGCACCAACCGCAGTACACGCACTTTGGTTGCCGCAGAAGATTGTTTTCAGCGTCGGCGATTCACCAACTGACGATGCAGTCTGACGAAGCCAAGTGCTGCCGTTCCACCGCTCTGTAGTGAGCCCGTCACCAATCGCCATGCACCATGATGCCGATGAGCAGCTAACCGATGTCAGCGACTTGCCGGGTTCCGGTAGTGACTGTATCGTCCAGGCACTACCGTTCCAGTGCTCGACCAACGAAATCTTTTCTTTGCCCGATTCCTTGCTCTCGCCCACCGACCAACAATCGCTTGGACCCGCGCAAGAGACATCGTGCAGACTCGCTTCGACCGCGCCGCTCGGGTTAAGGGGCGTTCTAAGTTCCCATTTACTACCGTTCCATTGCTCAGCTAGAGTCAACGTCGTCCCGGATCCGTTTACGTAGTGACCAACCGCTATACAGCTAGTGTCAGAGCTACAAGAAATGCCTTCCAAGCGACTACTCGAGGCGCCACTCGGATTTGGGGTAGCTCGAGATAGCCATTCCGTCCCATTCCAGCCGTAGGCCAGCGTAAGCATGGTGTGCGTAGAGCTAGCGAGGTTGTAGCCAACCGCCATGCAACTACTAGCAGAGCCGCATGAAATGTCTTCCAGGCCGCTTTCCAGGGATTTTTCCGGCTTGACAACTGGACGGTTTTTCCAAGAGCCCGAAGTGGTTCGCTGGTCTATCAAGGGAGCGGTGATTCCGACGCCCGCCGTCGTCGAATAGTAGCCGGCTGCAAAGCAGGCGCTGGAAGTAACACAGGAGGTCGCGGTAAGCAACGCCGGTTCAAAGCCTTCGAAATCTTCGGGGTACAATTCCGATTGACTTTGGACTTCGTACTGATCCCATTCGCGAGTCGTAAATGTTCGATCTTCAGTTGAAACGTTGCCCCTGGGACTTTCCGCCACAAGCCGATAGTGGTAAACGGTATTTGGCTTGAGGGAATCAAGCCGACCAAGGATGCGAATCTTTCCGATATCAATCGATGCAGGTGTACTTACTTCAGTGGTTTTACCGTAAGCAGGTGACGATCCATACTCCAAATGCCAGCTGGTGCCTTCTCCGCCGCGAGCAAGCCACCCACCAAAGCTCGCACTCAGTGACTGGACTCGTTCAGTTCCCACCTTCACAATTACGGGGGGTCCCGGCAACGTGGTAAAAACGCGATTAGCACCGTATACGGTGACCCCAAGGTCATTTGTGGCCCTGAGCCGAAAGTGATATTCGCTGTTCGGGAGAAGACCAGGCAGAGTCTGGCTAACTTCACCGGCTTTAGTCCCGAGTTTTACGCCGGTGGTAGGAATGGTGAATTCATAGCCTTGGGCTTCTTTTTCATTTTCAGTTCTCGCTTCTCCATATTCGAACTGATAGGAGGTGGCGCTCCCATGGGGATCTACGTAGCCATTGAGCGTCACCGTGTTTGAATTTATGTTGGAGGCATTATTAGTGGTCACTATCGGTTGATTTACCGCAGGTGTAGTAAAGGAACGATCCTTTGAGTAAGATGTGCCTGCGCTGTTGGACGCGACTAGACGATAGTGGTAGAGTTGGTTTGGTTTCAGACCACTAATAGTCTGAAATTGGCCGGTCATTTCCGATTTGGAGCCCGCGCTGGCCGGTACGGAGGGGGATATGGAGCCATACGCTGTGGCGGTTCCATATTCGAATTGATAAGTGGTTTGCACTCCATACGGGTTTACCCCACCGTTCAAGGTGGCTTCTTCAGGCTCGAGAGCCGATGCCGGTTGGCTAGAGGCGGCGGGACCTGGCAGGGACCCGCCCAAGGTCCCGTTCCCAGATGGACCGTCATAGCCACCGTCAGCCTCACAGAGGTAACTAGCGTTGCAGGATCCGTTCGAGCCTTTGAGAACATCATAGAGTTCATGATGTTCTCCAGCTTCATAGAAGGACTTTGCTCCGCCTTCCCTGAAGGCTTTGCTCTTCATCGCGACGATTCCCGCGACGAGCGGCGCAGATACGCTGGTCCCCCCGGCCTGTTGCCATTGGGGTCCCGAAGCTCGTTCTGAGTCAAAGCTAAGTACACCACCTGCAACAGCCGCAACGTCAGCGAGCGTCCGGTGGGGGCAGTCCGTGTCTTTTTGCCAAATCGGCTTGGGCTGATACACACTGCATCCGCTGCCCCCGATCGATATGGCTTCCTCAGTCCAGCCGCGCGGGCTTTTGCTGTCTTCATAGAGGCTAGTGCCACCAACAGCGACTACTTCGGGTGACGACGCGGGATAGCTGGGGCTATAGCCTGAATCGCCGGAAGCGAAAACCACCGGGATTCCCGGGTGATGGAAATATTTGTTAGTTTCGAGATTGCTAGAAGACTCGGAGTCGCCCCAGCTAGAGCTGATTACGGTCGGACCCATTTCTGAAGCCTTTTGCACTGCCTGGTAAAGACTCGTCTTAGAAGCGTCATTGGCCTCAACGAGCAAGATGTGACATTTCGGGCAGGCTGCCGAAACCATGTCTAGATCGAGCGCGGCCTCTTCGCTCCAGCTGGCGTTGGCCGGAGGGTAGTTGCTGGCATTGCCGCTTTGATTGACCTTTTTAAAGCAACCGTTTTCAGTAGTGCAGGCTGATAGGCCGAATGAGCTGCGATACGTGCCGAGATCTTGCTCGGCTTTTGGGTAGTTGTAGGCGATGACAATTGCGACTGTTTGCCCACTTCCACCTTCGGGCGAGAGGCTGTATGCGTGCTCTAGTTCTTCAGGGCCAAATCCGCTAGTGCCGCCCATGGATATGTACGGCGCTTGCGCTTGGGCCTTTGGAGGCATTGCGATCGCTTGGGCCTTTGGAGGCATTGCGATCGAAAAGCATGTCGCCCGCGTCGCCGTGGCCGGCGGGCACGTGTAATAGGGCTGATCCTCAGGAGGGTGTTTCGAATATGGCGCTACCGGCTGGCCAAAGAGCTTGACTTGGGCGGATGTGTTGGCGGCTGATGAGTTCCGGTTAGGTGCCTTCCTGTTTGCGCCTCTGCGGCGAGGAAGGGTCTGGCTGCGGTGGTGCCGCCGATGGGAATGCTTGCGATGGGCGGCCGCGTGGTGTGCCGGGCTGGCTGCCAAGGCCACTCCACACCAAGACATACACAGGACGGCTACGAGCAAAGCGACAGAAATTTTCCCGACCGTGAAGCGTGTCTTTATCAGACTCATACGCCTAGCCTTCCCATGAGAACTTCCCCCCTGTTGATTTCCTGAACCACGCCCGGTAAGCGTCGCTGATGTGCAGCGTCCCCTGCTTAGGCAATACGCTCAGGGGGAGACGCACTTGTTGGGCGTTGTGTCACATGACTTGCACCGGAGGAATCGAGTTCCTTTAACCGCAACGCAGCTTCGAGCTCAACCGCCCGTGCCGCCAGTGGACTGCCAATTGCCGTCTCGATCACACGGATGCGATTGGTGATGGTGTTGCGGTTGACCCCCAGCGCTGCTGCCGCCGAAGTTACGTTGCGGCCCGAGGCGAAGTACGCTCGCAACGTTTCCTCCGCCGTCTCTCCCCTATCTCGTTCCTTCGCCAGAGGATCGAGATAGAGTTGGCACAGCGAGGCAACAAGCAGGTCATCCTGCACGATCGAAGCAAGGAGCGCTACGTCCGCATAGCGGACAAAGGACTCGGGGCCACGTACGGCTATCGGCATCGCGGCGGCGGCTTGGCGGTGGCTGAGTCGCCAGCCACCTATGCCCTTCCCCGGCTCCCCCACGGCTAGAGCGAGGGGAGGGAAAGGGTTCGAGGAGATGGCCCGGTCAAGCTCTTCACGATTGAGTGGGCGGCGACCGCCGAGCCAGGCCCACACAACACCCTCGCCACGACGAATCAACAGCAGGCGACGGTCAAGGCCCGTGGCGAGCGCACGGATCGCTTCGGCCGCGCTTGGCCCCTTGGCGACCAGGCCGAGGTGGGAGGTCTCCATCTCGTAGACGAGCTCAGTCGCATCCAGGCGCTCTCCGGCAAGCAGCCTTTGTACAAGCTCTGCCCGGCGCTCCTCGGCGGTGTTGTCGAAGCGACCCTCGCCTTCGCGCCCGTGCTCCTCGCTGACCGCGGCGAGGAGACGGTCGAAGCTAGTGGCTTGGGCGCATAAGAGGCGCTTCAGGGTGTCGCCCGGCCCGATGCCCTCCGCCTCGGCCTCCTCGATCAAGAAGTCCCCAAGCAGCGCATAGCCTGCGAGGTAACGACGCAGGACGGTGTCGAGGCCGATTCCGTTGCGGGCGGCAAGCCTGGCCTGAACGAGCAACACCGGGGAGATCTGAGCCGGGTTTCGCTGCGAGCTTTGGATCCCGGCGATCCCGTAGTCGATAGCCGCTCCCACCGCCGCTCGCAGACCCTCTACGTAGGTGGGATCGTTTGCGTCGCTCGGGTCGGCGACCGCATAGACCCGAGTGAGAATCGCCTGCTCGATCTCCCCCCGGCGCTCGAGAAGGCGCTTCTGCAGCCTTGCGGAGGCAACCGCAGGGCTCGACACCACCCTCCCCCTAATGCTTGTTGGAGCGCTTTTTATCCTTACCCCCACACTTCGCCACCAGCTCCGGCCGCAGCACCACAACCTTGCCGTTGTGAGCAACAAAGCGCGCGTTGGCCTTGTGCGTCCCCTGGCAGATGTCGGTCGAGTTCTGAAGCAGGCCCTTCTTGCCTCCCTTGAGCGTCAGGGTGAACTTGGAGACCGGGGCGTCGGGGACTGCTTCGAAGGTGTTTCTGAGGCCACCGTGGATCGAGTCGTTTTTGCCGTCCAAGACGACGTTGACCTGGCCGTTCAGGTCGGCGACGAGATCGGGCAGCTGGTTGTTGGAGGATCTGAGGTAGACCGGGCCTTCAAGCGGCTTGTCAAACAGAGGCGTGATCGCTTTCGCGTAGCCGTAGACCGACTTCGCCGGGCATGCCTTTGCGGCGAACTGGACCCTGGTGCAGACGGTGCCGATGTGGCCCTGGTCGAGGAACTCGGAGTGGGGCAGGGCGACCTGGGCGTAGGCGATGTTGGAGTAGGCGCCGCCTTTGGGGTAGGTCAGGGTCGCTTTGAGCGAGGGGTGGGCCCCTCGCTTCGTCCCTCCCTTCAGCTTCAAGGAGAGCTTCGGCTTGAAGCCGAGGTTGGCGCAGCCTCCGACCTGGAAATGGTTGTTGAGGGCAACGCTTTGTCCCTGGGTCGAGATTGCTTCGCCGGTTACCGCCTTTGCTTCGCAGGAGGTTGGGTTGAGGGTGAACTGGCTGCGGTCGATCGCCACGGCGATCGACCGCACGTCGAGCGGGATCCCCTGCAGGATCGTCGGGAAGCTCGATTTGACCGTGCCCTGGGCTGTTTCTGGGTCGATAAGGAGCGGCGCTCTCACAACTACGGTGCCGAGGTCAAAGGGACCGGCGACAGCGGGGGTGATGATCGCCAGGCTCAGTGGTGCTCCCTGGTAGGGACCGGCGAGGTAGACGTTTCCCTTGACGTTGTAGGGGGCTGGGCCGGCTCCTGCTCCCACGGTGACCGTTCCCAGGTGCGAGGAAGCGGGACAGCTCGGTGCGGCCTGCTCCTGCTTGCCGCTCTTGGCTTGGGCTGAGGCGATTGCCGCATCGGAGCATTCGGCGACGCCGGCAAACTTGGCCGCCACCCCCGCCGGCAGGGTGACGTTCAAGCCCTTCAGTTCCTGGGAGCCGTCCTGGCGGGAGAGGTTGACGACGAAGGGCGTGTAGGCGCCGGCTATCGGGGACTGCGAGCCCGCTTCGAAGCGTGGGTTGTTGGGCAGCTGGGCTGCCGAGGTCGGGCAGAGGCCGCCGCTGGGTGACTGTGTGGTCTCGAAGGAATCAGAAGGCGTCGCGTCCGGACCCGAGGCCGGTGCCGTCCAGGGGGTGAGAGAAGTCGTCGTGGTGTGCGTCCCACACACCGCCGGGGTCCGCAGCGGCGCCCTCGCCCCTTCGAAGAAGTCGAGCTTGAAGTCTTCGAAGGGAACCTGGGGGCTGGCGGCGACCGTCGTGGTGAGCTGTCCTGTGGCGGGGTCGAGGTTGACCTTGCCCGCCAGCTTCACCACCACGCCGCTCTGCGGGTCGTCGACGGTGATGTAGATGGCCAGGAGGGAGTTGAAGGGGTTTTCGTTTTGCTTGGCCAGGTAGACCGAGCCGGGCAGCGGGTGGTCGACCGCCGGGGCGTCGATTTCCACCGAGCCGACCTTCGAGGCGTCGGGGCAGTTGGCGGGCTCGGCGCTGAAGCTCGGTTTGCCTTCTTTTTCTCCCTGGTAGCCGATCTGGGCCGGCGAGCAGGAGGCAAGGCCGTCGGCGGAGGAGGGGTTGACCAGCAGGCCCTCGGGCAAGGTGACCCTGGCGTCCTTGAGGTCTGCCTCGCCCAGCCCTTCGGGGTCTTCGTTTTGGGCCTGCGGCAGGTGCAGGTCGAAGTGAAGGCCCGCGGGAGCGTCGGCGACGTTGGTGGTGGGCTTCGATTCGACCGTCGGCTCGAAGGGGGGCTGCTCGCAGGCGCTCGGCGGCGCTTCCACGGAGCTGGTGGCGGCGCCGGCGCTCGGTTGCGCCCAGGTTTCGAAGCTCATCGCCGAGAGCAGCGGATTCGCGCAGGAGCTCGGCAGGCGAAGGTAGGGGCGCGGCGTCCCCGGTGCCGGGCAGAGGCCGCTGCCTGTGTTCGCGCACTGCCCCCGCAGCGGGTCGTGGCTCTGCTCCCAGGGCGTGCCCCAGATCGTGATCCGCGAGGCCGTCACCCGCCGTGCCTCGGTCACGTTGTGCAGGTAGGCGGTGGCGCCGTAATCGCCGTCGGAGCGCACCCTGGCGTTGATGTAGGTCGGTGTGCCGAGCACCTGAAAGCCGAGCTGGGCCGGCATCCCTTTCGGCGGCACCAGGTTGAAGATCGGCGTCAGCGCGGGCAGCGCTTCGCCTTCGAGCTGCTGCACCGCCGCCAGCCCAACCGCCGCGCCGGCCGGGCATTCGTTCGTCGTCGTGCTGGCGCCGAATTCCGTCGGCACCGTGCGCAGCGAGTTGAACTGCTGGGCCGAGCAGCGCCCGATCGCCGTCGGGTTGGCCGCCAGCCCCGGCGGCAGCGCCACTTCGATCTCCTTCAGGTCGCCCCCGGCCGCCACGAAGGCAGACCCAGAAGCCGGCGGCGCAGGGACGAGGTTTACCGCGAAGGAGGTCGTGTACTGGTAGGGGTGGGAGTCCGCGCCGGTTGCCGGAAGCCCGTCGGCACCGGTCAGCTCGGAGCGAAATTCGGCGAAGCCCGGCGCCGGATTCTGCGCGCTGACCTGGTTCACGGCTTCGCTGCTCACCGCCGCCGCGCCGCCGCCTTTGACTTCCACCCGGTTCACCAGCGCCCCGCTCGCGTCTGGCGGCACCGTGACGAAGACTTCCAGCAGAAACTCGTTGCCGGGGTAGAGCTTCGCCGGCTCGATTTCCGGCACCAGCGCGTCGCTGACCTTGCAGGTCACGGTGGCGACTTCGCCCGTGACTTTGGTTTCGCAGCCGCTGGTGATCGGATGTCCGGTTCTCGGCGGCAACAGCCTGATGCTTTTCACCCCCAGCCCGGCCGGCAGCGTGTCGGTGATCGTGATCTCGCTGTGGTCGGTGGTTTTGCCGCCGCTGTTGGTGACGAAGACCAGGTAGCTGTCGATCCCGCTTTCATCGCCCGGGGCGAAGTTGGTCGGCGCCGCCTGGGACTGGATGCTCCAGGCGGGCGCCGGCGCCGGGGCGCCGAGTGCGGGGACGGCGGCAAAAGAGCCGGCGGCGATGACCGCGCCGAGCAGCGCTGCCAGCGTCTTGCGCGGCGTCATCGTCCCGCCCTCCCGGTGTGGTTGGCTCTGGCCTGCCGCTTCTTTGCCTTGTGCTTGCTCTTCTTCTTGTGCTTCTTGCTCTTGTGTTTCTTTGGCTTTTGGGCCTGATTGCCGGGACCTTGGATGTAAGGAGTGATCGGCGAAGCGATGCCCGGAGGAGTGCCCGGCGCCCCCTTGCAGGCTTCGCCCCGGCAGATCGGCTCTTCGACCGGTTCGGGGAAGCCGCCGCCTTCGCGGGCGTCATAGACGTCGTAGTTTTCGTTCGTGTCCCAGCCGACCAGGGTGCTGCGGGTGGAAAAGAAGGCATCGCGCCCGTCCGCGGAGGCGTCGACCAGGAAGCTCTCATCGGTGCTCTTGCCGCTGGAGATGAGGAAGTGACAGCCGCCCGCAGCCGGGTCGAAGGCTGGGTTTTCGCTCGTGCAGCTTCCCGCTCCGGAGCGCTCGAACTCATAGACGTCGCGCTTGCCGTTTTCATCGGCCGTGCTCAGCGCGTCGAGGGACTCGAAGAAGAAGCGCGAGCCGTCATCGGAGAGGTAGCGGGGGCCTTCGTAGGGGTTGGTCCAGCCCGGCAGCAGGGCCGGGCCCAGCGGCCTCGCTCCCGAGGGGTTGCAGGAGGCGCAGCTCAGCGTGTCGGCTTCGGCGTCATAGAGGAAGGCCTGGGAGCACAGCGGGCTGCCGACCAGTTCCCCTATGCCATTCAGGTTGCAGTGCTGACCCCCGGCGACCGTGTTGTCATAGCCCGCCAGCGCCTCGGCTTCGTTCGAGATGAAGGCGAGGTGGCGCCCGTCGGGGGAGACGCGGGCGCTCAGCGCTTTCGGCTGGGACTCCCAGTCGTTTGCGTCTTCGGGGGCCAGGGTGGCGATGAAGCTGGTTTTGCCCTCGTGGTAGAGGTAGAGGTTGTTCTTGCCTTCGGTCGCTTTCTCACCGGTGCCGTTCTCTTCTTCGCCGCTGAGCACGCCCTTGGCGACGAAGTAGAGGTAGGAGCCGTCATCCGATGCGCCGAGGACTCCCTGCACGTTTGCCCGGATGCCTTTGCTCAGGTCGGCGAGCGGTTCTTCTTTGCCCAGTTCATAGCGATAGAGGCCGGGGGCTCCCGCTTCTGCTTTGGAGTTTTTGATCAGCTTGGCGGTATCGGTGAAGTAGACGACCGAGCCGTCGGCGCCGGCTGCCCAGAAGACGCCTCTGCCGCCGGCTTTGTCGCTGCCGCCCTGATTGGCGTCCAGCTGCACCGTTTCGGTGCCGTTGATCCGGACCAATAGCCGGCTCGGGGGGTCTTCTTCTGCTTTGGTCGGATTGGGCCGGTAGGTCCAAAAGGCCTTCGAGCCGTCGGCGGAGATGACGTGGCGCAGGATCGACTGGCCGACCTGGCAGTTCTCGACGCCGGTACCGGCACTAGCGCCAAAGGTCGTTCCTTCGGTCGGCACCGCTGCTTCGCTGGCACCGGGCAGCATGCTGACCACCCGCAGCCCTCCGGCCGCCGACCATTCATAGAGGTTGTATTCGAAGGATTCGCCTTCCGGTGCCCCGGCGTAAGGCGCATTGGCGGCGAAGAAGGCACGGCTGCCGTCGCTGCTGGCACCGGCATAGACAAAGCAGACTCTCTGTCCTACGGGCACATCTGGCGCTTCAGGGGTGAGGCACTGCAGAGCCCCGCTCTCGTTGTCGCGCAGGTAGAGATCTTCGAAGCCCTCCGGGCAACCCGGCGCCAGCACCGGTTCGGTCACCTTCACCACCCCGAAGCCGAGGTCGGCGCTGAAGCCGCTGTATGGGGGGATCAGCACTTCGGACTTGAAACCGAAGGGGGAGATGCTCTCGGTCCCCCAGCCGCTCGCGCCGCGCTTGGAGAGGTACTGGCTGGTCGAGGGGGCGCTTTCGGCGTCCCCGAAGGAAGTGAAGGAGGTGTAGGTGATCGCTTCGCCCGAGCCGGCGGCGGCCTGGATCCGCACCACCCTGCTGGATTCGGCGACGCCGCCGGCCAGGCCCGGCACCGCCACTTCGGCGCTGTTCTTCTGCCCCGGGGAGACCAGCTCCCAGGCGCGGTCATCGGGCAGGGCGCCGGTGTTGAGGCCGAAGGTGCGAAAGCCCCTGGTCGGCCCGACGATCTCCTTGCCTTCGGGGGAGATCTTGACGTCGGTGGCGACGACGCGGAAGGCATAGGAGGTGGCGGGCTCAAGGCCGCTGAGATGGGAGGAGCGAAGCGTGAAGCTTTCGCCGGCGCCGAAGTCGAGTGCTTCTTCGCCCGCGTCGACGTCGGGGGCTTTGCTTGCGTGATCGAAGCCGTGCCCGGGCCCCAGCTCTTCGGTGTCTTTGAGGTAGGTGGCTTCCTCGACGTATTCGAAGTAGCCGCTGGTGGAAAGGCCCAGCGGGTTGACGGCGGCGTTCAGGGTCGCCGCTTCGGTGTCGACGGCTGAGACCGTGGTGGTGCCGATTTCAAGCGGCGGGCGCGAGGTGAAGCTGCCTTCTTCGCCGAGGACGCCGGCCGGGGCGTCGGCGTTGGTGGCGATGACGCGGCAGTGGTATTTGGTTTCCGGCACGAGGTCGGCTACGCCGTTTGCTTCGTGCAATTTGAAGTCGGCGCCGATCGATTCGCTCTCGGGGGTGGAGCCGGCGGGGTGGGCGCCGCCGAAGCCGCTTTCCCCGGCGGCGATGTTGGCCTGGAAGTCGGCGTCGCTGATGTATTGGAAGTGGGCGGTGGTGGCTTTGCCCTCCGGGTTCACTTCCGCCCGCAGGGTGGCTTTGGCGTTGCCGAGGGTGCCTTCCTTTACCTCGCAGGCTCCCTGCAGCACCACCGGGCCGGGCGGGGGCAGCGCGACGTACCTGATCCCCGCCGTCCCCTCGCTGGCGAAGAGGTCGCCGTCGGCGCTGGAGTAGGCGGCGAGGGCGGGGACGAAGAGGCTGCCGCCGCCCACCGAGTAGCCGAAGCGCTTCAGGGTGACTCCGCTCACCGAGTACTCGGTGAAGAAGTCGACCCGCCCCCCCACTATTTCGTTACCGCGCTGCTTGGCGAAGACGTTGCCGGCCCCGTCGACCGCGAGCCCTTCGGATTCGGTGCCTTTGTCGAGTTCGTACAGCAGGGCTCCCGCGGGGCTGTACTTGCGCAGCACGCCGCCGGCCCCTTCGACCGTGACGTAGAGGTTCCCGCTCGCGTCGACCGCGAAGCCTTCGATCGTTTCGAAGTGACCTTCGAAGAGCGTCACTTCCCCCAGGCATTTGCCGCTCGAGTCAAAGCGCTCGACCCGGTTGACGAAGTTTTCGGCACCTGAATCGAAGAAGTCGGCGACGTAGACGTCGCCACCGGGACCGCTGGCGATCGGGCGGTTGGGGGTGAACTCACACGGGCCCTGTCCCGCTTTCCCGAAGGACTCGGCGGCGATCAATTCGCCGTTGGGTTTGAACTTCTTCACCAGGGGACCGCCGGTGTCGGCGGTGCTCACGTAGATGTCGTGGCGAGAGGGAGAGCCGGCGTTGTTGTCGACCGCGACCCAGGCCGGGCTCGAGAGCTGGCCGGCGCCGATCGAGGTCACCGAGGTGCCGTCGGACTCGAAGACGTCGATGCGGTTGTTGCCCTGATCGGCAACGTAGAGGCGACCGGTTTCGGTGTCCACGGCCAGGCCCCGGGGACCGCTGCACTGCCCGGGGCCGGCGCCGGGGGGGCAGAGGTTCGGCTCGGCCGAGGCGGTGGAGGCGAAGGCGAGCAGGAGCAGCGCCATCGCCACGAGCGGGAGGAGCCGGAGCGAGCCCCGGATGGCCTCCGCTGTTCGGAATTCGTTCATCGCCCCTGCCTTTTGCACTTCGCCACCAGCTCCGGCCGCAGCACCACAACCTTGCCGTTGTGAGCAACAAAGCGCGCGTTGGCCTTGTGCGTCCCCACGCAGATGCCGGTCGAGTTCTGCAGCAGGCCCTTCTTGCCTCCCTTGAGCGTCAGGGTGAACTTGGAGACCGGGGCGTCGGGGACGGCTTCGAAGGTGTTCCTGAGGCCACCGTGGATCGAGTCGTTTTTGCCGTCCAAGACGACGTTGACCTGGCCGTTCAGGTCGGCGACCAGGTCGGGGAGCTGGTTGTTGGAGGATCTGAGGTAGACCGGGCCTTCGAGCGGCTTGTCGAAGAGCGGCGTGATCGCTTTGGCGTAGCCGTAGACCGACTTCGCAGGGCATGCCTTCGCGGCGAACTGGACCCTGGTGCAGACGGTGCCGATGTGGCCCTGGTCGAGGAACTCGGAGTGAGGCAGGGCGACCTGGGCGTAGGCGATGTTGGAGTAGGCGCCGCCTTTGGGGTAGGTCAGGGTCGCCTTGAGTGAGGGGTGGGCTCCCCGCTTGGTTCCTCCCTTCAGCTTCAAGGAGAGCTTGGGCTTGAAGCCGAGGTTGGCGCAGCCGCCGACCTGGAAGCGGTTGTTGAGGGGGACGCTCTGTCCCTGGGTGGAGATTGCTTCGCCTGTTACCGCCTTGGCTTCGCAGGAGGTCGGGTTGAGGGTGAACTGGCTCCTGTCGATCGAGACCGCGATGCTCCTCACGTCCAGGGGAATTCCCTGCAGGATCGTCGGGAAGCTCGATTTGACCGTGCCCTGGGCAGTTTCTGGGTCGATGTAGAGAGGGGCCCGAACAACGACGGTTCCGAGGTCAAAGGGACCTGCGACAGCCGGGGTGATGATCGCCAGGCTTAGCGGAGCTCCCTGGTAAGGGCCTGCGAGGTAGGCGTTGCCCTTTACGTAGTAAGGGGCGGGGCCTGCTCCGGCTCCTACGGTCACGGTTCCCAGGTGCGAGGTGGCGAGACAAGAGGGACTCCCCTGCTCTTGCTTTCCGGTCTTGGCTTCCGCGAAGGCGATCGCTGCGTCTGAGCATTCGGCTACTCCGGCAAACTTGGCCGTGAGGCCTGGAGGCAGGGTCAGGTTCAGGCCTTTGAGTTCTTGCGAGCCGTCTTCGCGTGAGAGCTTGAGGACGAAGGGTGAGTAGGCGCCGGCTATCGGGGACATCGGCCCGGCCACGAAAGAGGGGTTGTTGGGCAGGGACCCAGCGCTTGTCGGGCAGGCGCCGCCGCTTGGCGACTGGGTGGTTTCGAAGGAATCAGAAGGCGTCGCGTCCGGTCCCGAGGCCGGTGCCGTCCAGGGAGTGAGGGAAGTCGTCGTGGTGTGAACACCACACACCGCCGGCGTCCTCAAGGGCGCCCTCGCCCCTTCGAAGAAGTCGAGCTTGAAGTCTTCGAAGGGGACCTGGGGGCTGGCAGAGACCACGGTGCTCAGCTGGCCTGTGGCAGGGTCGAGGTTGACCTTGCCCGCCAGCTTCACCACCACCCCGGTCTGCGGGTCGTTAACAGTGATGTAGATGGCTAGGAGGGAGTTGAAGGGGTTTTCGTTTTGCTTGGCGAGATAAACCGATCCGGGCAGCGGGTGGTCTATCGCCGGGGCATCGATTTCCACCGAGCCGACCTTCGATGCGTCGGGGCAGTTGGCGGGCTCGGCGCTGAAGCTCGGTTTGCCTTCTTTTTCTCCCTGGTAGCCGATCTGGGCCAGCGAGCAGGAGGCGAGGCCGTCGGCGGAGGAGGGGTTGACCAAGAAGCCTTCGGGCAAGGTGACCCTGGCGTCCTTGAGGTCTGCCTCGCCCAGCCCTTCGGGGTCTTCGTTTTGGGCCTGGGGCAGGTGCAGGTCGAAGTGAAGGCCCGAGGGTGCGTCGGCGACGTTGGTGGTCGGCTTCGATTCGACCGCCGGGTCGAAGGGGGGCTGCTCGCAGGCGCTCGGCGGCGCTTCCACGGAGCTGGTGCTGGCGCCGGCGCTCGGCTGCGCCCAGGTTTCAAAGCTCATCGCCGAGAGCAGCGGATCCGCGCAGGAGCTCGGCAGGCGAAGGTAGGGCCGCGGCGTCCCCGCCGCCGGGCAAAGGTTGCCGGCCTGCGCGCACTGTCCCCGCAGGGGGTCGTGGCTCGGCTCCCAGGGCGTGCCCCAGATCGTGATCCGCGAGGCCGTCACCCGCCGTGCCTCGGTCACGTTGTGCAGGTAGGCGGTGGCGCCGTAGTCGCCGTCAGAGCGCACCCTGGCGTTGATGTACATCGGGGTGCCGAGCACCTGGAAGCCGAGCTGGGCCGGCATCCCCTTCGGCGCCACCAGGTTGAAGATCGGCGTCTGCAGCGAGAGCGCTTCGCCTTCGAGCTGCTGCACCGCCGCCAGCCCCACCGCCGAGTCGGCCGGGCATTCATTAATAGGCGTGCTGTTGCCGAATTGCGTCGCCACCGTGCGCAGCGAGTTGAACTGCTGGGCCGAGCAGCGCCCGATCGCCGTCGGGTTTGCCGCCAGCCCCGGCGGCAGCGCCACTTCGATCTCCTTCAGGTCGCCTCCGGCCGGCACGAAAGCAGACCCCGACGCCGGTGGCGCAGGAACGAGGTTGACCGCGAAGGAGGTCGTGTACTGGTAGGGGTGGGAGTCCGCGCCGGTTGCCGGAAGCCCGTCGGCACCGGTCAGCTCGGAGCGAAATTCGGCGAAGCCCGGCGCCGGATTCTGCGCGCTGACCTGGTTCACGGCTTCGCTGCTCACCGCCGCCGCGCCGCCGCCTTTGACTTCCACCCGGTTCACCAGCGCCCCGCTCGCGTCTGGCGGCACCGTGACGAAGACTTCCAGCAGAAACTCGTTGCCGGGGTAGAGCTTCGCCGGCTCGATTTCCGGCACCAGCGCGTCGCTGACCTTGCAGGTCACGGTGGCGACTTCGCCCGTGACTTTGGTTTCGCAGCCGCTGGTGATCGGATGTCCGGTTCTCGGCGGCAACAGCCTGATGCTTTTCACCCCCAGCCCGGCCGGCAGCGTGTCGGTGATCGTGATCTCGCTGTGGTCGGTGGTTTTGCCGCCGCTGTTGGCGACGAAGACCAGGTAGCTGTCGCTCCCGCTTTCATCGCCCGGGGCGAAGTTGGTCGGCGCCGCCTGGGACTGGATGCTCCAGGCGGGCACCGGCGCCGGGGCGGCGAGTGCGGGGGCGGCGGCGAAAGAGCCGAGGAGGAGGAAAACACCGAGCAGCGCTGCCAGCGCCTTGCCCGGCGTCATCGTCCCGCCCTCCCGGTGTGGCCGGCTCTGGCCTGCCTCTTCTTTGCCTTGTGCTTGCTCTTCTTCTTGTGTTTCTTGCTCTTGTGCTTCTTTGGCTTTTGGACCTGATTGCCGGGACCTTCGTAGCGAGGCGGAGGGGAGAAAGCGGGAGCAGTGCCCGGCGCCCCCTTGCAGGCTTCGCCCTGGCAGATCGGCTCTTCGACCGGTTCGGGGAAGCCGCCGCCTTCGCGGGCGTCATAGACGTCGTAGTTTTCGTTGGTGTCCCAGCCGACCAGGGTGCTGCGGGTGGAAAAGAAGGCGTCGCGCCCGTCTGCGGAGGCGTCGATGAGGAAGCTCTCATCGGTGCTCTTGCCGCTGGAGATGAGGAAGTGACAGCCGCCCGCAGCCGGGTCGAAGGCGGGGTTTTCGCTCGTGCAGCTTCCCGCTCCGGAGCGCTCGAACTCATAGACGTCGCGCTTGCCGTTTTCATCGGCCGTGCTCAGCGCGTCGAGGGACTCGAAGAAGAAGCGGGAGCCATCGTCGGAGAGGTAGCGGGGGCCTTCGTAGGGATTGGTCCAGCCCGGCAGCAGGGTCGGGCCCAGCGGGCGGGCTCCCGAGGGGTTGCAGGAGGCGCAGGTCAGCGTGTCGGCTTCGGCGTCATAGAGGAAGGCCTGGGAGCACAGCGGGCTTTCGACCAGTTCCCCGTCGCCATTCAGGTGGCAGTGCTCGCCCCCGGCGATCGTGTTGTCATAGCCCGCCAGCGCTTCGGCTTCGATTGAGACGAAGGCGAGGTGGCGCCCGTCGGGGGAGACGCGGGCGCTCAGCGCTTTCGGCTGGGACTCCCAGTCGTTTGCGTCTTCGGGGGCCAGGGTGGCGATGAAGCTGGTTTTGCCCTCGTGGTAGAGGTAGAGGTTGTTCTTGCCTTCCGTGGCCCTCTCACCGGTGCCGTTCTCTTCTTCGCCGCTGAGTACGCCCTTGGCGACGAAGTAGAGGTAGGAGCCGTCATCCGATGCCCCGACGACTCCCTGCACGTTTGCCCGGATGCCTTTGCTCAGGTCGGCGAGCGGTTCTGCATTGCCCAGTTCATAGCGATAGAGACCGGGGGCTCCCGTTTCTGCTTTGGAGTTTTTGATCAGCTTGGCGGTATCGGTGAAGTAGGCGACCGAGCCGTCGGCGCTGGCTGCCCAGAAGACCCCTCTGCCGCCGGCTTTGTCGCTGCCACCCTGATTAGCGTCCAGCTGCACCGTTTCGCTGCCGTTGATTCGGACCAATAGCCGGCTCGGGGGGTTTTCTTCTGCTTTGGTCGGATTGGGCCGGTAGGTCCAAAAGGCCTTCGAGCCGTCGGCGGAGATGACGTGGCGCAGGATCGACTGGCCGACCTGGCAGTTCTCGAGGCCGCCGCTGGCACCGACGCGCGCGCCGAAGTTCGTTCCTTGGGTCGGCACCGCCGCTTCGCCGGCACCGGGCAGCACGCTGACCACCCGCAGCCCTCCGGCCGCCGACCATTCATAGAGGTTGTATTCGAAGGATTCGCCTTCCGGTGCCCCGGCGTAAGGCGCATTGGCGGCGAAGAAGGCGCGGCTGCCGTCTTTGCTTGCGCCCGCGTAGACGAAGCAGATCCTCCGCCCTATGGGGACGCTTGGCGCTTCCGGAGTCAGGCAGCGCAGCGTCCCGGTGGTGTTATCGCGCAGGTAGAAGCTTTCGAAGCCCTCCGGACAACCCGGTGCCAGCACCGGGTCGGTCACCTTCACCACCCCGAAGCCGAGGTCGGCGCTGAAGCCGCTGTAGGGAGGGACCAGCACTTCGGACTTGAAGCCGAAGGGGGAGATGCTCTCGGTGCCCCAACCGCTGGCGCCGCGCTTGGAGAGGTATTGGCTGGTCGAGGGGGCGCTTTCGGGGTTGCCGAAGGAGGTGAAGGAGGTGTAGGTGATCGCTTCGCCCGAGCCGGCGGCGGCCTGGATCCGCACCACCCTGGTCTCGGCGACACCGCCGGCAAGGCCCGGCACCGCCACTTCGGCGCTGTTCTTCTGCCCCGGGGAGACCAGCTCCCAGGCGCGGCTGTCAGGTAGGGCGCCGGTGTTGGGGCCGAAGGTGCGAAAGCCCCTGGTCGGCCCGACGATCTCCTTGCCTTCGGGGGAGATCTTGACGTCGGTGGCGACGACGCGGAAGGCATAGGAGGTGGCGGGCTCAAGGCCGCTGAGATGGGAGGAGCGAAGCGTGAAGCTTTCGCCGGCGCCGAAGTCGAGTGCTTCTTCGCCCGCGTCGACGTCGGGGGCTTTGCTTGCGTGATCGAAGCCGTGCCCGGGCCCCAGCTCTTCGGTGTCTTTGAGGTAGGTGGCTTCCTCGACGTATTCGAAGTAGCCGCTGGTGGAAAGGCCCAGCGGGTTGACGGCGGCGTTCAGGGTCGCCGCTTCGGTGTCGACGCCAGAGACCGTGGTGGTGCCGATTTCAAGCGGCGGGCGCGAGGTGAAGCTGCCTTCTTCGCCGAGGACGCCGGCCGGGGCGTCGGCGTTGGTGGCGATGACGCGGCAGTGGTATTTGGTTTCCGGCACGAGGTCGGCTACGCCGTTTGCTTCGTGCAATTTGAAGTCGGCGCCGATCGATTCGCTCTCGGGGGTGGAGCCGGCGGGGTGGGCGCCGCCGAAGCCGCTTTCCCCGGCGGCGATGTTGGCCTGGAAGTCGGCGTCGCTGATGTATTGGAAGTGGGCGGTGGTGGCTTTGCCCTCCGGGTTCACTTCCGCCCGCAGGGTGGCTTTGGCGTTGCCGAGGGTGCCTTCCTTTACCTCGCAGGCTCCCTGCAGCACCACCGGGCCGGGCGGGGGCAGCGCGACGTACCTGATCCCCGCCGTCCCCTCGCTGGCGAAGAGGTCGCCGTCGGCGCTGGAGTAGGCGGCGAGGGCGGGGACGAAGAGGCTGCCGCCGCCCACCGAGTAGCCGAAGCGCTTCAGGGTGACTCCGCTCGGCGAGTACTCGGTGAAGAAGTCGACCCGCCCCCCCACTATTTCCGCCCCACGCTGCTTGGCGAAGACGTTGCCGGCCCCGTCGACCGCGAGCCCTTCGGATTCGGTGCCTTTGTCGAGTTCGTACAGCAGGGCTCCCGCGGGGCTGTACTTGCGCAGCACGCCGCCCTCCCCGTTGACCGTGACGTAGAGGTTTCCGCTCGCGTCGACCGCGAAGCCGCCAATCTTCACCTTGTTGCCTTCGAAGAGCACCACTTCCCCCAGGCATTTGCCGCTCGAGTCGAAGCGCTCGACCCGGTTGACGAAGTTGTCGGCACCCGATTCGAAGACATCGGCGACGTAGACGTCGCCGCCGGGACCGCCGGCGATCGGGCCGTTGGGGGTGAATTCACACGGGCCCTCTCCCGCTTTCCCGAACGATTCGGCGGCGATCAATTCGCCGTCGGGCTTGAACTTCTTCACCAGGGGACCGCCGGTGTCGGCGGTGCTCACGTAGATGTCGTGGCGAGAGGGAGAGCCGGCGTTGTTGTCGACCGCGACCCAGGCCGGGCTCGAGAGCTGGCCGGCGCCGATCGAGGTCACCGAGGTGCCGTCGGACTCGAAGACGTCGATGCGGTTGTTGCCCTGATCGGCGACGTAGAGGAGGCCGGTTTCGGTGTCCACGGCCAGGCCCCCGGGACCGCTGCACTGCCCGGGGCCGGCGCCGGGGGGGCAGAGGTTCGGCTCGGCCGAGGCGGTGGAGGCGAAGGCGAGCAGGAGCAGGGCCATCGCCATTGCCCCCCAGACGCTCTTGCTGGTCATATCTGCCTTTCCTCGCTTGGTTGTATGGGGCGTCTTTTGCCAGGGACCCACCCACCCAGACAAGCCGGACCTGCCTGGGTGGGTTGGGACCACTCGCACCGTCGGCCTATTCGGCCGTAACGGCCCAGACGCCAAACCCATGACAATTGGGCTGTCCGCATCCCACCAGTGGGAGCGTCGTACCGACCTGGTTTACGCCAGGGGCAGCGCCTCCCCCGGAGGGAGCCGGGATAAGGCCCCCGTCGACGTAGATCTGGGGCGGTTCGCTCGGGCTTCTGATGGTGTTGGTGAGGCCGGTGCCGGCGGGTTTCAGCTGATACAAGACGTCTGCGTAGACGCAGAGATGACCCGGATCGGCAAGGGGCACGCCTTCTTCGAAGCCCGGGCAGCCGTGTTCGGCGCCTTCTTCGAGGATTTCGGCGATTTCCGAGGGCGCGAAGGGTTCGCTGCTGCCGTCCCCATAGGTGAGCCAGACCACGGTCAGTTCCGGCGCTTCTGAAAGCGGAATCGGGAAGGAGATCGGGACGAACTTTTCGTAGTCTCCACTGGAGGCAGCCCAGGTCCCGGTCTCAGTTTTGCCGGCAGGGAGAGTTTCGGTGAAGCCGGTGGTGCCGTTTTTGCCGTTGCAGGCATAAGTGGTGCTGGCTCCGGCGACGAATTTGGAACCGCCACTGGCGCAGTTCGCACCGGGATTCTCGGTGCTGCTGACGACGCTGGTGCCATTCGTACCGTTGGTCCCGTTCGTGCCATTGCTGCCGGCCGCACCTGCGTCGCCCTTGGCGCCGGCGGGGCCAGCGGGTCCTGCGGGTCCGGCCGGCCCTGCGGGTCCGGCTGGGCCGGTCTTGCCCGTCTTGCCGCGCGGCCCTTGCTTGCCCTTGGCTGCGCTGGCAGTTGCCTTCCCACCGCCCGAAGAATTGGAGGCGGCATAAGCGCCGCCGAACATGGCGAAAACGAGGGCTATCACCGAGATGACTCCCGGGATCCCGAATCGCGTGCGTAGCGTCGAGAACATCTAGATCTCTCTCCTTGTCCCGTGAGCCCCTCTGCCCGCCGCTTCCCTTAGCGGCTTCCTCGAGGCTCGGTTATGTCCCTGTATCTCGATCCGGGAAACGCAGACATCTGCGTCTCTGGATCGTGGAGGAGATTAAGACACACGGTTGTCTGATTGTCAAGACACGCGCGTCTTGCCTGCAAAACATGACTTTCTACGCCGGGCGATCGCTTTTACCAACCGCTGCTCGAAGCTAATCTGGCTCAACAAGGACCAATTGACCGTCGTCGATTTCGCTTGTCGAAGCCGATCCATCGACTTCTGCTGGTCCCGGTTGCCGAGCAACGTTCACTCGTAATGAAGGGGTCCCCGGTTCAAATCCGGGCGTCGGCTTCCCGTTCCAGAGCGGTACACGCGCCTAACTCCGAACAGAATCCGAACATTTGGCGCCGGCAAACAGCTTCGAGGCCGGTTCCGAAGGCGTTAGGGGTGGCAGGCCACGCACCTACCGCGTCACAGTCAGAGGCACGCCGGCGCCGATGCGCCGCGCCAGCCAAGTGATCGCCCGCGGGCCGAGGCGGATACAACCATGGGATGCAGCGCTGCCGAGCGCACCCGTGAGGTTGTTCGTCCCGTGGATGCCGATCTGCCCCGGTCCTCCCTCGAATTCCTGGAAGACATTCGACCTGGCGCTGGTGGCCAGCGCGAACGGTCCGCCGCTTTCGTAGGGGGAGAGAGCGAGCGCCTCTTCGATGAAGAACGAGCCCCGCGGAGTTGGCGTCGAGGGCTTGCCGACGATCGCGCGGAAGTGGCGGCGGGCGCGATCGCCGCGAAAGACGGTGAGGTGCCGGCCCGAGAGGTCGACCAGGATGCGCCAGCTGGTGGAGGTGAGCCTCGTCCGGTTGGTGGAGATCCAGCCCCTGTGGCTGTTGGGCCGCCCGGGAAGCCGGACGTGCAGCCACGAGCCGCTCTTTCGACTACTGGCACGGCCGAGCACCGGGAGGACCGTTCGAGCTCGGGTCAGCGGCCGGCGGGAAGCAACCGCTTCGATCCGTCCTGCATTTGCACTTGGCCCGGTCCGGGCGACGTGATCGTGCAGGAGCACCACGAGCGGCTGACTCGCGGGCATCGGGGCAGCAGCAGCGGGAGTAATGAAGGCACACGCGATCGCCGCCGTGACCAGCGCCGAGGCCAACCCCGAACCTCTCCGGCGAGCGCCGGAGAGGTTCAGATCGTGGTCAGCCCTGCGGGTCATCCCGTGAACTGGGACGGGCCGCGGCGCGGCTGCAGCAGTGCTGCGGCACAGGCGCGATAGGGGAGCGTCGTGGTCTTAGCCGGGGTGGCGTCCGTGAACGTGACGCGGACGCTGACCTGGTGCGCGCCGGGAGTGGCCCGCACCGACATCGCGAACGGCGAGTTGGTCCGGCTGCCAATCGATTTGCCGTCGAGGCTGAAGGCAACCCGCTTGATCATCTTGCCGTTGACAGTGGCGCGGAATCCTTCGGTGCAGGCTTCGCGCGGCGCGGATCGCACCGTGGCCCTGCCGTTCTGAGATGACTTGGAACCCTTCGCCCCGCGACCGGAAGCGAGTCGGGACCCGCTGCCTGGCGTTGCTGCCGAGCCGGTGGTTCCGGGCGTGGTTGGTGACGCCGTTCCCGGACCACCCGGCGGCGTTTCGCCGGACGGCGGGTTGGTCGGGCCAGTCGCGCACAGCGGCCGGGTCAGGGTGTTTTCGATCAGGCTGACCTGGCCGTTGCGGGCCAGCATCCTGCCCACCACCGTCGCTTGGCTATTGAGCGAGATCGAGGTCAGCGCCATCAGGGTTCCCTGGAAGGAAGTGGTGGTGCCGAGTTCGGCGGAGCTGCCGACCTGCCAGTAGACGTTGCACGGCGAGGCACCGTTGACGAGTACGACCGAGCTGGCCGATTCGGTGGTCAACTGGGAGCCGATCTGGAAGACGAATTCGGCGTTGGGATCGCCTTCGGCGTCGAGGGTCAGGGCGCCGGTCAGCAGGGCCGCCGCGTTGTAGCGATAGGTGCCCGGAGAGAGTTTCAATCCGCCCAGGTCTTCGCCGGAGAGGTCGTTCGCCGGCAGCACCGGCTGCCCCGCCGCCGCGTCGTAGGCGGTGGTGTGATCGAGCTGCGCCTGGGCGGCGACTTCGTCGGTCGCGTGCGTGGAGCCGTTGATGACGGCGGGCAGGCCGAAGCCTTCGAGTTCGGTACCCGGCGAGATGCCGAGGTTGCCGTTGAGCACCGACGGCCCGACGTTGGTGACCTTGGTGCCGCCGAGGACCACGAAGGGGTCGGCGGTGCCGAGGCCCACGGGCGCGGCCTGGGCCGCGGTGGGTAGCGCGAAGATGGCGAGCATCGCGAGGGCGATGCCGGCAAGCCGGGCGCGCCTGAGATCGAATCGGTTGGACATGGATGTCCTCCCTATATGTCGAGCAGTCCAGACGACGGTCCTGATCCCAGCCGCTTCCCGCCTCGGGGGCGGCTCGGGTCATGAGGTCTTTGGTAGCCCGGCTCGCTCCGGCGGAGCTCCGTGGCTTTGCGGATTCGTCTCGCGACGAGGGTGCCTGTGTCGAAGGGGTTTGCCCTGGTGTCCTAGGCCATCGCCCACCGGTCGGGGCGGCTTGAGCATCGCCGGCGCAACTCGACGTTCGTTGTCAGGAGCTGCCAAACCGAGTCACGTCGGCATACGCGGACGCAAACTTGAGCCCGCAAGGCCTCTCTAGACGAATCTATGAGCGGGAGTATTCGACCACCTGTGCTCCACTGACTCATGGATTTGGCAGGGACTCCCCAATGATCGCCGCCGCCGCGATCGCCAGCGCAGCTCTTTCGCTGGCCTCCCCTGCGCCCGCCACCCTGCCCGGTGACCTCGATGCTGCGGCTGCCTATTGGCACCAGAGCGTGCCGGCGCGCTGCTCGACCGAGGCCGTCAGCTACGGCAGGCTGCCAAAGCATGTACTCGGCCAGGCGACGATCCCGGACCCTGTGGAAAGTGGACCGTGCGAAATGACGATCGAACTCGGCCTCTCGAAGCGGCTCCGGTGTATGACCGTGGTTCACGAGTACGGACACTGGCTCGGGCTGGAACACTCAAAGAATCGGCTCAGCCCGATGTACCCGGTCATCGACAAGGGCGCGATCGTCCCCGAGTGCGGACCCTCCAAGGCGAGTTAACACTTTCTCGCCGGCGCGCGCTATTTCTCGATCGTGAAGCTCAGCGATTTCGGCGCAGAGAGCACTCCAGCGGCGTTGGTGGCGGTAATGACGAGGGTGTAACGCCCCGGCTTGAGCGTCTTCTTGGACGAGATGCGGCCCTGGAACGCCACCTTGTTAGTGCCGCTGTGGCCGGTGAAGGTGAGCTTGCCGGGCGTCACGGTGCCTTTGCGGCCGCGGACGGACTGGTTGAAGCTGAAAGTCACGGTTGCCTGTTCGTTGAGCGAGAACGAGAAGGTCGTTCCAGTGGGCGTTTTCGTGCGACTGGCAGCGGCGAGACGATTGCCCTCACGCCATCTCATCGCGGTTTGGCGTGCGTTCTGCACTTCGGGACGTGTGGGCTCACCGGGTTCTGGCGGCAATGGGGGTTTCGGTGGGGTGGTCGGTTCGGTTGTAGGGGTCGTCGGTGTTTCGGGCTCGTTGACGAAAGCCCACGCCGCGCCCGTGCCGCTGTTGTCGCGCCAGGCGCCGATCAGCGCAGTTTTGCCGTCGGCGGAGAGGGCGACGTTCGTGCCGAATTCGCCTTCGCCGGCCCCGTCGCCCGGGGTGAGCTTCGGTCCCTGCTGCGCCCAGGTAGAGCCCGAGCGGGTGAACAACCATGCCGCGCCCCGAGTGCTGTTGTCCGCTAGGCCGCCGACCAGGGCCGTGTTGCCGTCGGCGGAGAGGGCGACGGCGACGCCGAACCTGCCTTCCCCGGTCTCTTCCCCGCCGGTGAGCTTCGGCCCCTGCTGGGTCCAGGTGAAGCCCGAGCGGGTGAAGACCCAGGCCGCGCCCTGGCTGTGATCGTCGTTCCAGCCGCCGATCAGGGCGGTGTCGCCGCTGGCGGAGAGAGCGACGATCGTGCCGAACTTGCCGTTGCCTGCCTCATCGTTGGCGGTGAGCTTGGGTCCCTGCTGGGTCCAGGTGGAGCCCGAGCGAGTGAAGATCCAGGCGGCGCCCTTGCCGCTGTAGTCCCGGTTGCCGCCGAATTCGCTGTCGTCGTTCCAGCCGCCGATCAGGGCGGTGTTGCCGTCGGCGGAGAGGGTGACGTTGGTGCCGAACATCCCTTCCCCGTCCTCGTCGTTGGCGGTGAGCTTTTCGCCCTGCTGGGTCCAGGTCGAACCCGAGCGGGTGAAGACCCAGACGGCGCCTTTCCAGTTTTCGTCGAGCCAGCCGCCAATCAGCGCAGTTTTGCCGTCGCCGGAGAGCGCGACCGTGTACCCGAACCAGGCGGCATTGGTCGCACCCGTGCCGGTCAGCTTTCCACCCTGCTGGGTCCAGGTGGAGCCCGTGCGGGTGAAGACCCAGGCGGCGCCCTTGCGGCCTTCGTTGCCGGGCGCGCCGATCAGCGCGGTGTTGCCGTCGGCGGAGAGCGCCACGCTCGTGCCGAATCCGGCTCCGCTTTCGCTTTCGCTCCCGGCAGTCAGCTTCGGCCCCTGCTGGCTCCACACCCCGCCTGATCGCGTGAACACCCACGCCGCGCCCTTCCTGCCGTCGTCGTTCCAGCCGCCGACCAGGGCCGTGTTGCCATCGGCGGAGAGGGCGACGAGGACGCCGAACTCGCTGTTGTCCTCTTCGCCCCCGGTGAGCTTCGATCCCTGCTGACTCCATACACCGCTCGAACGGATGAGCACCCACGTCCCGCCCTTTGCGGTGTCGTCCTCCGGCACCCCGACCAGCGCCGTGTTGCCGTCGTCCGAGAGCGCGACGCTCCTGCCGAATTCGCCTTCGCCGGTCTCGCCAGCGCCGGTCAGCTTTCCGCCCTGCTGGCTCCAGGTGGACCCCGAGCGGGTAAATGCCCAGGCCGCGCCGACGTTGCTGTTGTCGCGAGGCCCGCCGATCAGCGCGGTGTTGCCATCGGCGGAGAGGGCGACGCTGTCTCCGAATCTGCCGTTCCCGGTCTCACCGGTGCCGGTGAGCTTTGCGCCCTGCTGTGCCCAGGTGGGGCCGGAGCGCGTGAACACCCAAGCCGCGCCGACGTCGCCGCCGTCGCGAGGTCCGCCGATCAGCGCGGTGTTGCCGTCAGTCGAGAGCACCACGCTTCTGCCGAATTCACCTTCTCCGGTCTCACCGGTACCGGCGAGCTTTGCGCCCTGCTGTGCCCAGGTGGGGCCGGAGCGGGTGAACACCCAAGCCGCGCCGGTGCTGCTGTTGTCGGCGAAACCGCCGACCAGGGCCGTGTTGCCGTCGGCGGAGAGCGCCACGCTGGTGCCGAATCTGCCTTCTCCGCTCTCGCCGGTACCGGTGAGCTTTGCGCCCTGCTGTGCCCAGCTCGAGCCCGAGCGAGTGAAGACCCAGGCGGCGCCGACGCTGTCGTTGTCAAACGAGCCGCCGATCAACGCGGTACTGCCGTCGGTGGAAAGCGCCACGCTGGCGCCGAATCTGCCTTCTCCGGCCTCGCCGGTACCGGTGAGCTTTGCGCCCTGCTGTGCCCAGCTCGAGCCCGAGCGAGTGAAGACCCAGGCGGCGCCGACTTTTTCGTCGTCGGCGGGCCCACCGATCAGCGCCGTGTCACCGTCATCCGAGAGCGCCACGCTCGTGCCGAATTCGCCTTCGCCGACGTGGGCGAATTCGCCTTCACCGACGTGGCCCGTGCCGACCAGCTTGCCGCCCTGCTGGGTCCAGGCTCCGCCCGAGCGCACGAAGACCCACGCCGCACCGGCGCCGATGCCACTTTCACCACCAACGATCCCGTAGCGCGCGCCGATCAGCGCCGTGTTGCCATCCCCCGACAGCGCCACGGTGAAGCCGAACCGGCCGGTTCCGATCGCACCCGTGGGAGTGAGCTTTTTGCCCTGCTGGATCATCGGGTCGATCCGCAGCGGATAGCTCGCGCCACGATCGGCGACGCGAATCAGCACGTGCCCTTTCACCAGCTGCAACCAGGAGCGCAGTACATGCCCACGCGCGTCGGTGGTGACCAAGCCGCCGTAGCGAAGTGCGGCGCCCCGCCCCGTGAGCAGCACCGAGTCGTCCCGCAGCCGCGCCGCGAGGTTGCCGGTGAGAGCCAGCGTCAGCGTCAGCGGCCCGGCGGCGCCACCGTCGGGGCGAACGGGGACGTCGAAGCCCTGCTCGATTCCCAATGGACCGTTCGCGTACCACTCCGTCAGCGCTCCGTGCGCGTAGCGGACGCGGTTGCCGCTTGCCCGCGGCACAGCAGACCGAATCGGTTGCAGCGCGCTCCCGTAACCGTAGGCGGAGAGCGTCATGCCAAGCCGTGCGGCACCGGAGTCAACCGTGACACCACGGCGCGAGAAGGCAGCGTGGAGGCGCTGTGCCGAGTTGACGGCCCGCAGGCCAGTGACGCGATAAGCCGGTGCGTCTTGCCCGAGGGAGGCCGAGACCGGACCCTGCGCTGCCAGTGGCAGGCTCGTCAAGCCATGACGAGTGGCCGTGGTGGGCCCGGGGGGTTCACCGGCCGGCGCCCGGAGCACCGCGACGCATGCGGCCGCCACCGCGACCCCCACGAGCAGAACCACAAGCCACGATCGCAGCCAGCCATCTCGTCTCGCGACACCAAGCCGAGGCACAGGGAACCCGTGCACAGCCACTTCTGATCGCATCACCCCTCCTCCTCACGTTTCCCAACGGCGATCGGACAGGGCTCATTCTGAGCGGTCCCAATCCCGCCGTCAACTGCCGGCTCGCGGCGCGGCGGGCCCTTAGCGGCGGGGCGTCGGGGCGATGCGATCGAGCTCGGCGAGGTCGGCCTCGCTCGGTTGCCACTGAAGCGCGGCGACGTTGGCGGCTATCTGCTCGGGCTTGGTCGCGCCGGCGATGACTGATGCCACGGCGGACTGGGCGGCAAGGCCGGAGATCGCGACGTCGAGGATGCCGGTTCCGCGGGCCTCGGCGAAGGCTTCGAGGGCCTCGACGACGTTGAACTGCTCGTCGCTGCCGGCTTGGTCGCGGGAGGAGAGGCGGCTGCCCTCAGGGCCGGGAGCGTTGCGGCGGTACTTGCCGGTGAGCAGGCCACTTGCGAGCGGGAAGAAGGGCAGGATCGAGACGCCGAGGCGCTCGCAGGCCGGCGCTACCTCGGCCTCGATCCCACGCTCGAGCAGGCTGTACTGGTTCTGCAGGGTGACGAAGCGGGCCCCGCCGCGCTCGCGGGCAACTCGGTCGGCCTCTTCCAGTTCGGCGGCGCTGAAGTTGGAGCAGCCGATCGCGCCGACCAGGCCTTCGCGGACCAGCTCGTCGAGCGCACCCAGGGTCTCCTCGATCGGCGTCACCCCGTCCGGGCGGTGGTACTGGTAGAGGTCGATCTTCTCGACCCGCAGCCGCTTCAGCGAGCCCTCGATCGCCCAGCGGATGTGCTCGCGCGAGCCACCGGGGGCATCTGGCGGGCTCTCCTCGCTGGTTTCCCAGCCGAACTTGGTCGCCAGCACGTACTCGTCGCGGCGCCCCTCCAGCGCCTCGCCCATCAGGCGCTCGCTGTCGCCGCCGCCGTAGATGTCGGCGGTGTCGAAGAGGGTGATGCCGGCCCCGAGCGCGGCGTCGAGGACCGCGGCGGTGGCGTCGAGGTCGAGCCGTTTGCCGAAGTTGTTGCAGCCAAGGCCGACCACCGAGACCTCGAGCTCGGAGTCACCGAGGCGGCGCTTTGGCAGCTCAGCCATCGGCATCCGGCCAGCGATCCGCCACCAGCTCGCCGTCGCCGCCCTCGGGCTTGGTGCCGCCGACGGCGATGATCTCCAGCCCGTCGGGACCGGTCTCAAATCCGCGCACGACGTGCGGAGCGACGCGCACGACGTCCCACTGGCGCAGCTCGATCGTCTCGTCGTCGAGCTTGATCCGACCCGAACCGCCGACCACCACGTAGGCCTCCTCTTGCACCTCGTGGCGGTGTCCATGGGTGACGCGGCGTTCAGGCGCGTAGCGGAAGTGGCTGATCCCCAGCTGCTCGGAGTCGAGGAACTTGCGCGAGAAGCGCCCTTCGATTCCCTCGACGCCGGTCCCGTCCTCTATCTCCATCAGGTTCTTGATCGCGTAGTCGCTCATCGGCATCAGCCTAGAGAGTGGCGGTGCTCGGCTCGCCTCGGCGATCGGCGATGCTCGACTCGATCGCCTCGGCGTAGGCGCCGTGGGTCGTGGCCCGCGGGCCCGAGGCGACGACCCCGTAGCCCTCGACCATCGCCCGCGCCAGCGTGCCCTTGAAGGTCTTGCCGTGCCAGGCATGCGCCTCCGCTGCGCGCCCGACGTGGAGGTGGACGAGCTCGTGGAGCAGCGTCTCCAGCGCGTCGCCGGGGCGAATGCCCGGGTAGGCGGTGACCGAGAGGCGGAACTGGGCGGGGACCGCGAAGCCGAGCCGGTTGGGGCGACGGCGAGCGCGCCGCACCTTCAGCTCTGGCTCGCGCGCGGCCAGCGGGCCGGCGGCGAAGACCGGCATCCCCCGCAGTCGCGTCATCTCCTCATGAAGGTCGATCCCCGCGACCTGGAAATACGAGGGATGACGCCTCAGCTGTTGCCGCCTTCGAACTTGTAGCCGACACCGCGCACGGTGACGACCAGCTCGGGGCGCTGCGGGTCACGCTCGACCTTCTGGCGCAGGTTGGAGATGTGGACGTCGCAGGCGCGCTCGTCGCCGTCGAACTCGGTCTGCCAGAGCTCCTCCATGATTTGGCCGCGGGGGAAGACCTCGCCGGGGCGGCCGACCAGCAGGCGCAGCAGCTGGAACTCGGAGCGGGTCAGGTTGACCGGCTCGCCGTGGACGGTGGCGACGTGGCGGACGAGGTCGATCGCGACCGGACCGGCTTCGATCTTGACCGCCTGGTTGAGCGGCCCGCGGTCGAGCTCGCGGCGGCGCAGTTGGGCGCGCACGCGGCCGAGCAGCTCGCGTACCGAGAAGGGCTTGGTGACGTAGTCGTCAGCGCCGACCTCGAGCCCGACCACCTTGTCGACCTCGGCGTCCTTGGCGGTGAGGACGATGATCGGCACGGCGCTGCGGGCGCGCACGTCGCGGCAGATGTCGAGGCCGCTTGGGCCCGGCATCATGATGTCGAGGATCAGCAGGTCGAAGTAGATGCCGTCGCCGCTGAGTTTCGCCGTCGCGTCGTTGCCGTCGACCGCGACGTCGACGTCGAAGCCCTCCTGGGCGAGCGCGTAGCCGACCGACTCGCGGACCGAGGGCTCGTCGTCGGCGACCAGTATCCGTCCGCTGCTCATCGTCCCCTTCCCCCGCTCGTCCTCATCAAGCCACCGGGGTCGGGCTCGGTTGCGAGATCGGCAAGCGGACCCAGAAGGTGCTGCCTTTGCCCTCGATCGAGGTGGCGCCCATCTCGCCGCCCATCACGTCGACCATGCGACGGGCGATCGCCAAGCCGAGGCCGAAGCCCTCCTGCTTGCGCGTCTCGCTACGACGGTAGAAGCGCTCGAACACGCGCTCGATCTCCGCTGCGGGGATTCCTGTTCCAGTGTCGATTACCTCCATGATCACGTCCCTCTCGCCATCGCGGCGGCCGCGAACGGTAACGGCGCCGGGGGGTGGCGTGTTCTTGAAGGCGTTGGTCAGCAAGCCAATCATCACCTGACGCAGCAGAGTGGGGTCCGCCTTGGCGGCGAGATCGGGCTCGACTTCGACGTAGAGGTCGACGTGTTTGCGTGGCTCGACCGCGGCGACGACGTCGCGGATCGCGATCGGCACGTCGACCACCTCGGTCTCCCCCGCCCCCAGCGACTCGACCCGGGCCAGGGTGAGCAGGGCTTGGGTGAGGCGGCTCATCCGGTCGGCGTCCTCGGCAAGGCGGTTGAGGAAGTGATCGCGCGCCTGCGGGTCGTCTTTGGCGCCGCTCTGCAGCACCTCGATCGCGCCGGAGATGCCGGCCAGCGGGTTGCGCAGCTCGTGGGCGGCGTTGGAGACGAAGTCGGCTTCGGCGAACTCGCGGCGCATCTCTTCGGTGCGGTCGCGGACGACGGCGAGGACGGCGCGCTCGTCGGGCAGGGCCCGCGCCTGCATCGCGTAGGCGCGGTCGCCGATGCGCAGGGCGGGGTGGGCGACGAAGCCGACTTCGGCGGCACGGTGGAGGTGCGTCAGCAGCACCTCGGGCGGGCGGCCGCCCTCGAGCAGATCGGCGGCGGCGCTGTTGGAGAAGCGCACCGGCCCTTCGTCGTCGACCACCATCACCGCGTCGGTGAGGCCGTCGAAGATCGCCTCGAGCTTGTTGCGGTCGGCGGTGAGCACGCCGAAGCTCTCCTTCAGCGAGGCGCGCATCGAGTCCAGGGCGCGGGCGAGTTCGCCGATCTCATCGCGGGCGCCGACTCGCAGCGGCGCGTCGAAGGAGCCCGAGGCCATTTCGTTGGCGGCCTGGGCCAGCCCCGAGACGCGGTGGGTAATCGCAACCGCGATCAGGAAGCCGGCGAGGACGCCGATCAGCACCGCGACGACCAGCGCCTGCTTGTTGTCGCCGAAGAGATAGACGGCGAAAGCGGTGATCAGCGAGACGGCGGCAAATGCCCCCGCCAGCCACAACCGCATGCCTATCCATCTCATGAAGAGTTACTAACACAAAACGAATCTGGGCCGCATGGGAGAATCGGTCGGTGCGGACCCTGGTCTTCATCCCCGCCTGGAACGAGCAGGACTCGGTCGCGAGCGTGATTGCCGACGTGCGCGAGTGTTTGCCCGAGGCCGACTTGCTCGTAATCGACGATGGCTCGACCGACGCGACCGCCGAGCGGGTGCGCGAGGCGGGAGCCCTGGTCGCCTCGTTGCCCTTCAACCAAGGGCTCGGCGCCGCGCTGCAGACCGGCTACCTCTACGCGCTGCGCGAGGGCTATGAGGCCTGCGCCCACCTCGACGCCGACGGCCAGCACCCGCCGCGCGAGGTGGCGCGGCTGCTGCAGGAGATCTACGGCGACCGCGCCGACCTGGTGATCGGCTCGCGCTACCGCGACCCCGGCAAAGCCGAGAGCGACGACTACAAGCCGACGCTCTCGCGGCGAATCGGCACCGGCGTCTTCCGCTTCTTCCTCACCCTGGCGACGCGCCAGCGCTTCACCGACACGACCAGCGGCATGCGCGCCGCCAACCGCAGGGTGATGGCGCTGTTCAGCGAGCACTACTCGCCCGACTTCGCCGAGATCGAGTCGCTGCAGCTCGCCGTGCGCGAGGGGCTGCGGGTCGAGGAGCTGCCGGTGCGGATGCTCGAGCGCGCCGGGGGCAGCTCCTTCCTGACGCCGCTGCGCTCGGCCTTCTTCATCTTCAAGGGAATGATCGTGCTGCTGGTCGGCCAGTTCCGCCCCCGCCACGCCGAGGCGGGCGAGCGATGAACGCGCTGCTGCTCGCGGCGAGCGAGAGCCCCAAGGTCCACCTCACCTCGCAGACCCGGATCATCGCCGCCGTCCTGGCGCTCGCCTTCATGGGCCTGGTGCTGGAGCTGATCCGCCGCGACAAACTGCAGGAGCGCTTCAGCGTCGTTTGGTTCGTCGCCGGCCTGGGGATGCTGGTCGGCGCCGCCTTCCCCGGCCTGCTCACCCTGGTCGCCGACGCGATGGGCGTGCGCGACACCAACGTCGCCCTCTTCTCGATCGTGCTGCTCTTCCTGCTCGGCCTGGCGCTCAACTTCAGCGTGACGATGTCGCGCCAGGCGGCGCAGATCACCCGCCTCGCTCAGGAGCGGGCGCTGGAGAAGGCGAACGCGCAGGCGCGCTCAGGCGAAAACGGCAGCAAGTCGGAAGGCGAGCGCCTCAAGGGCTAGCTCCTCGGAGACGTTGAGGTCGAGGCGGCGGCGGGTGTCCTGAACCAGCTCGGCGGCGCGGCGGGGGCGAGACGGGTCGAGCGCAGCGGCACGGGCCTGCAGGTCGCCGAGGTGGTCGCAGTTGAAGACCACGTCGGTCGCACCGGAGGCGGTGGCGGCGAGATCGCGGAACCAGCTCGCGTTCAGCTCCAGGGCGAGGTCGAGCGTCTCGGTGCGGCGGCGCCGGCCGGCTCGTTTGGCTTCGTCAGCGATGTCCTTGGCACTGCGCTTCACTCCGGCCTCGGCTTCCTCCTCCAAGAGCTCGCGGGTAGTCGCTTCGGCTTCCTCTCCGACGGACTCGGCGACTTTAAGAGCCTTCTGCCAATCGCCCTCGAGCTCGAGGGCCGCTGCTCGAAGCTCCCTGCCGGAGCCTGAAAGGAGAAATTGGGCGCGGACCACATCGCCCGCGGAAAGGCGAGCGGCGGCCGCAATCTCTTCCGCAGAGCCAGTGCCTGAGAGTTGGGCTTCGACCGCTCCGGGGGGCAACGGCGCAAAGTCGATCGGCTGGCAGCGGGAGGCGATCGTCTCCAGCAGGATCGACGGTTCGGCGGTGAGCAGGATCAGGTGAACGAAGTCGGGCGGCTCCTCGAGCGTCTTGAGCAGGGCGTTCTGGCTCTCGTCGCGCATCTGCTCGGCGGCCTCGATCACGAACACTCGCTTCTCCGCTTCGAAGGGTCTGTAGGACGAGGCGCGGATTACTCGCTCGCGGATTTCCTCGACCATGTGCTGGGCTCCGCGTGGCCTCAGCCAGACGAGGTCGGGATGCGGCGAGGGATCGATCAGGACGCGGCGACGAGCGTCGTCGGGATCGGTGACACCGTCGGCGAGGATCTCAGCGGCGAAGGCGCGAGCCACGGCGGCCTTGCCGGCGCCGCGCGGACCCCTGAATAGATAGGCGTGACTAGGTCCTGTCGCAAGGGCGGCCGTGAGCGCCACCCGCGCCCGCGACTGGTGCTCGCTGGCCTCAGTCAGCAGTTCCGACACGGACTGCCTCCATCACCCGCTCGTGGACCTCCTCGACACTGCCGTTGCCGTCGACTACGACGACGCGGTCGGAGGCGATCTTGGCGATTTCCTCATAGGCCTCGGCGACCGCGCGCTGCAGCTCGAGACCCTCGGACTCGAAGCGGTCGCTGCCCTCGGCGCGGCCGAGGCCGGTCTCGGGGTCGACCCGCAGCAGCACGGTGACGTCGGGCCAGAGGCCGTCGCTGGCGTTGTCGGTAAGCGTGATCACCTCGGAGGCGCCAAGCCCGCGCCCGGCGCCCTGGTAGGCGACGCTGGAATCGGCGAAGCGGTCGGCGACGACATCGATGCCGGCCTCCATCGCGGGCCGGATCACCCGCGCCGTGAGATCGGCCCGAGCGGCGAGGAAGAGCAACAGCTCGGCGTACGTATCGAGCTCCAGGGCCGGATCGGCGAGCAGACCGCGAATCTTCTCCGCCGCCTCGGTCCCCCCCGGCTCGCGGATCAGAAGGGTCTCAGGGCCGAGCGCTTCGGCCAGCAGCTTCGCCTGCGTCGACTTGCCGGAACCGTCGATGCCCTCCAGCGAGACGAACAAGCTCTATTTGGCCGCGGCCTTGGCCCGTTTGCGACCGCGGGTGGCGGTGTCGGCTTTGCTCGCGACCTTGGTTTTTTTGGCTTTGGCCGGAGCTTTGTCCTCGTCGCCCTTGGGCAACGGCTTCTCCGCCATCGCTTCTTTGGCCGCTTTCGCCGCTTCGCGCTCGGCGCGGCGTTTCTTCATCTCCTGCATCGACTCGCAGTCGTCATTGAGGCAGAGGTTCCAGGGCCGGCCGCGGAAGGGCTGCACTTTCAGCCGCGGCGTCTCACCGCAGATCGTGCAGCGTTCCTCGAGTTTGAAGACGTCGCCGCGCTGGGGCAGCGGGAAGGTCTGGTCGCAGGACTCGGGATCGTCGAGGGTCCAGCCGCTGCAGCCGACGAAGCGCTTGCCCGACTTCTTGGCGCGGATCACACGCAGCATGTGGGGCGAGCCGTCCTCCTTCTTGCGGCCGGCTTCTTCGCAGACCTTGCAGGGGCCGAGGATGCGGTCCTCGTCCATCCCCTTCCAGACGACTTTGGCCAGGTCTTCGCGGCTCTCGTCGATTTCGCTCCAGGTTTTGTGCAGCAGTTCGCGGCTGTCACCGACGACGCCGTCCTTGCTCATCGCGCCGGCGGCGATCTGGTCCATCTCGGACTCGAGCTGGGCAGTCATCTCCGGCGTCGCCATCGCCGGCACGTATTTTTTGAACGCTTCGTACATCGCGATCCCGGTCTCGGTCGGGATCGGCGGGTTGCTGTAGACGTAGCCGCGGTCGAAGAGCTTCTTGATGATGTCGGCGCGGGTCGCCTTGGTACCGAGGCCGCGCTCCTCCATCATCTCGACCAGCTTCGCCTGTGAGATGCGGCCGGGCGGCTGGGTCTCCTTGTCGACGATCCAGGGGTCGCCGTCGAGCTGCAGCGTCTGGCCCTCCTTCAGCGCCGGGATCTCCTCGTCGGAGGAGCGGGCGTAGGTGTAGATGCCGGCGAAGCCGGGGTCGACGACGACCGAGCCGCGGACGAAGTAGGTCTGCGAGCCGGCGCTGATGTCGGCACGGGTGGACTCGGTGATCATCGGCGGGCTGAAGGTGGCGAGGAAGCGGCGCACGACGAGTTCGTAGACGCGCTTCTTGGGACCGTCGCCGAGCGCGCCCGGGTGGATCGCCTGGGTCGGGTAGATCGGCGGGTGGTCGGTGGTCTCTTTTTTGCCGCGGGTCGGCTTCAGCTCACCGTCGAGCAGGCCCGAGGCGGCGGAGAACTCCTTGACCTTGACCAGCGAGGTGACCAGCTCGCGTAGCGGCAGCGAGACCGGGTAGACCGTGTTGTCGGTACGCGGGTAGGAGATGAAGCCGTCCATGTAGAGATCCTCGGCGAGGCGCATCGCACTGGAGGGGGTGATGCCGAGGCGGCTGGAGGCGTCGGTGGTGAAGGCGGTCGTGTTGTAAGGCGTCGGTGGTTTGCGCGTGTTCTTGCGCGCCGTCACCGACTTGACCGTGCCGGGGCCGGCGGTGCCGGCGAAGGCCGCGTCGGCCTCCGACTTCTCCCAGAACTTGTCGGTCTCGTGATGGGTCTCGAAGCTGCCGTCGGCGTGCTCGAACTTGGCGAAGAGTTCCCAGAAGGGTTTGGCGACGTGGGCGCGGCGCTCCATCTCGCGCTCGACGATCAGGCCCAGGGTCGGGCTCTGCACGCGGCCGACCGAGAGGAAGTTGGAGCCGAAGCGGCGGGTCGAGAGCGAGACCGCGCGGGTCAGCGTCGCGCCCCAGAGCAGGTCAATGTCCTGGCGGGCGGCACCGGCGTTGGCCAGCGGGTAGGAGAGCTCGTCGAGCTCGTTGAAGGCGCGCTCGATCTCTTCTTTGGTCAGCGCCGAGTAGCGGGCGCGGAGGATCCGCAGCGTGCCGGCCTTGGTTTCTTCGCGGTTGCCGAGCGTCGGGTTGGCGTCGAGCATCTCCTCCAGCGCCTCGAGCCCGATCAGCTCGCCCTCGCGGTCGAAGTCGGTCGCGATCACCAGCTCGTCGGCCTCTTGGGCGACCTTGCGGATCGCCTTGACGACGTTCTTGTCCGTCGGCTCCTTGATCAGCTCGGCGTCGATCAAGTCGTGCAGGTCGGTTTTCTGCCAGTTCGAGTAGCCCTCGGGGAAGGCCGGGCCGAGCACGTGGCCCTTCAACCCGATCGTGCGGTGATCGCCGTCGGCGTCACTCCACGTGTAGTACGGGACTTTGAAGGTTTTGTCGCTGGTCGCGGAACCTTTGCTGAGAAAGGTCGCGATCTTCTCGGCGCTGTTGTTCTTCTCGGTGACGATTAGACGCATCGGGCGGCGAGGGTAGCAGGGGCGCTCGGCGACGCTGCCCGGCGCAATAGCGAGACGAAAGGTCGGCTGCGGCTATTCATATTTATGCGCCGGCTGCCGATCAGCGGTGCAATGGACGTAGGATCGCGACTCTGATGAGGGCTTTGGTGACAGGCGGGGCCGGCTTCATCGGCTCGAATCTGACCGACGCACTGCTGGCGCGCGGCGACGAGGCGATCATCGTCGACGACCTCTCCACCGGCCGCAGCGAGAACATCGCGCAGGCGCTGGCCAACGGGGCGACGCTGGTCGAGGCCGACATCCGCGACCGCGCCGCGATCGAGGAGATCGCCGGCCGCGAGCGCCCCGAGGCGATCTTCCATCTGGCCGCCCAGATCGACGTGCGCAAGTCGATCGCCGACCCGGCCTTCGACGCCTCGATCAACGTCGGCGGCACCGCCAACGTGCTCGAGGCCGCCCGCGCGGCCGAGGTGCGCCGCGTCGTCTTCAGCTCGACCGGGGGGGCGATCTACGGCGAGGGCGAGGGCCAGGAGCTGCCGCTCGGCGAGGACGCGCCGCTGGCGCCGGAGGCCCCCTACGGCCAGAGCAAGTTCGCCGGCGAGGGCTACCTCTCCCTCTACGAGCGCCTTTACGGTCTTTCCAGCGTGCCGCTGCGGCTCGGCAACGTCTACGGACCGCGCCAGGACCCGCTCGGCGAGGCCGGCGTGGTCGCGATCTTCTGCGGCCGCCTGCGCGAGGGCAAGCAGCCGACCGTCTTCGGCGACGGCAAGCAGACCCGTGACTACATATATGTGGGCGACGTGGTCTCCGCCATGCTCGCCGCGGCCGAGGCCGAGACGAGCGGCCCGATCAACATCGGCACCGGGGTCGAGACCGACGTGCTGGAGTTGGTCAGCGCGCTCGGCGAGCTCGGCGGCAGCGGCGACTTCGAGCCGGAGTTCGCGCCGCCGCGCACCGGCGAGGTGCAGCGCATCTCGATCGACCCCGCCCGCGCCGCGAGCGAGCTCGGCTGGCGGCCCCAGATGGGCCTGAGCGAAGGCCTGCGCGTCACCCTCGACTCGATCTGAGCGCCGCCCCGGATAGGTGCAACGTTTTGTTCCCCTAGTGGGACCGTAAAACGTTGCACCTGGGCGACCCCGGTAGATCACTAGGCTTTGGCGCATGCCCGCCCAGGCCTACGCCGGCAAGGAGTGCGTCTGCCAGTTGCGCAAGGGGATCTGCGATCAGTCCTGCGTGCGCGACATGCTGGAGACGCCGTTCTACATCGCCTGCCTGAAGCTGAAGGGGCGGCGCTGCCTGGTCGTCGGCGGCGGCGACATCGGGCTCGAGAAGGTCGAGGGGTTGCTCGCCTGCGACGCCGACGTGACCCTGATCGCACCGGTCGCCCACCCCGAGCTGGAGAGCCTGGCGGCGGAGGGCTCGATCGAGTGGGAGAAGCGCCCCTACGCGGGCGCCGCCGACCTCGAGGGCGTCTTCATGGCGATCGCCTCGACCGACGACACCGAGGTCAACATCAAGGTCTACGACGATGCCGAGCAGCGAGCGATGCTGGTCAACATCGTCGACGTGCCGCCGCTCTGCAACTTCATCCTGCCGGCGATCGTGCGTACCGGCCCACTGGCGATCGCGATCTCCACCGCCGGCGCCTCCCCCGCCCTGGCGAAGCGGATGAAGCGCGAGGTCTCCGAGCTCTTCGGCGAGGAGTACGCGCGGCTGGCGGTGATCCTCAACGACGCCCGCGGCTGGGCCAAGGGGACGCTGCCGACCTACCAGGACCGCAAGGAGTTCTTCGAGGGCATCGTCAACGGCGAGCCCGACCCGATCGAGTTGATCAGGGACGACCGCGAGATCGAGCTGATCGAGCTGATCGAGGCAGCCAAAGAGCGCGCCGCGACAGCGCTGGCCTAGCCGCCGCAGGCCGAGTCGCGGATACGGTCGAGGGCCTCGCGGAGGGCTTTGGCTTCGGCGGCGGTGAGCTTGGCGGCGAAAGCGACATCGAGCTCAGCGACAACGACCGGTCGCATTTCGTCAAGCAGGTCGTGTCCGGCCGGCATCAGCGTCGCGTAGCTGACGCGGCGATCGGTCTCGCAGAAGGTCCGCTCCAGTAGGCCGGCTTTGATCAGGCGGTCGACGAGCTTGGTGAGGCCACCGCGGGTGATCACCAGGGCCTCGGCGAGGTCGCCCATCTTCAGCCGTTCCTCCGGTGCCTCGGACAGGGTCGCAAGCACCTCGTACCAGGGCAGCGGCGGGAATTCGGCACTGGTCAGAGCCTCCTGCAGGCGGCCCGTGATCGCGGCATGGGTGCGCGTGAGCGCACCCCAGGCCTCGCCATGAGAACTGCGGGGGGGCTTGGTCGCGGTTGCTTGCTCCATACCTGGACATGATCGCAGATAAATGTTGTCTCAGCAATAGTTGTATCTACAAGCTTTTCTGCTACGATTGTTTCTGCGTCAATCATTTAGCAAGCAACTATTGACTTGGAGGCAGAGATGAGCACCCAGACAGTCGCCCAGCAGGTCCCGACAGGCACGTACGTAGTGGACCCGGTCCACTCCTCGATCAACTTCGCGATCACCCACAACGGGGTGGCGACCTTCCGCAGCGGCTTCGACACCTACGAGGCGCGACTGAGCGGCGGCGAGGCGCCCAAGCTCGAGGGCACGGTCGACGTCGCCAGCATCAAGATCGACGAGGAGCAGCTCAAGGGTCACCTGCTCTCCCCCGACTTCTTCGACGCCAGCCGTTACCCGCAGCTGCGCTTCAGCTCGAGCGAGCTCAGCGTCGCCGAGGACGGCGCCGTGGTCCTGCGTGGCGAGCTCGAGATCCGCGGCGAGAAGCGTGAGGTCGAGGCCAGCGGCAAGTTCGGTCAGCTCGGTGCCGACCTCGCCGGCAACGCCCGCGTCGGTCTCTCGATCGCGGCCACGGTCGACCGGCGCAACTTCGGGCTCGACTGGAACGCCGAGCTGCCCAGCGGCGGCGAGGTACTCGACTACGAGGTAGCGATCGCGGTCGAGCTGGAGCTGGTCGAGGAGGCCGAGTAGCGATGCGGGTGCTGGGAATATCCGGCAGCCTGCGAAGCGGCTCGCTGAACAGTGCCCTGCTGCGGGCGGCCGCTGAGCGGCTGCCCGCCGGGGCGGAGCTGGTCGAGTACGAGCGCCTAGGTGAGATCCCGCCCTACGACGAGGACGTCGAACTGGCGGCGACCCCGGCCGTGGTCGAGGAGCTGCGTCAGGCGGTTCGCAGCGCCGACGCGGTCCTGATCGCGACCCCCGAGTACAACCACTCGATCCCGGGCCAGCTCAAGAACGCCCTCGACTGGGTCTCCCGCCCGGCCGGCAAGAGCGCCCTCAACGGCAAGCCGGCGGCGGCGATCGGCGCCTCGACCGGCATGTTCGGCGCGGTCTGGGCCCAGGCCGAGCTGCGCAAGGTGCTCGGCGCCCTGGGCGGCCGCGTGGTCGAGGCCGAGCTGCCGATCGGCCACGCCAAGGAGCTGCTCGACGGCGACCGCCTAGAGCTCTCCCCCCAGCAGTCCGAGCAGCTCGAGGAGATCCTCGCCGAGCTGATCGCCGAGGCCGAGATCGAGTCCGGGCTCGTCGCGGCCTGACCCCGATGCGCCCCCATTTTCCGTCCCTGAGACGGTTATTGGAGGGCGGATGCGCTAGGCAGGAGGGCGGATCCGCTAGGCGGCCGGCAGCGCGAAGAAGGCGATCGCGGCGAAGTGGGCGGCGGCGGCGAGAATGACGAAGAGGTGGAAGACCTCGTGGTAGCCGAAGACCCGCGGGTTTGGGTTGGGGCGCTGGGTCGCGTAGACGACGGCGCCCGCCGTATATAGGAGCCCACCGGCGGCGACGAGCAGGGTGCCGGTCGTCCCCATCGAGTTCCAGAGCTCGGGGAAGGAGATAACGGCGACCCAGCCCAAAGACAGGTAAATCAGCGCGGCCACCCACTTCGGATGTTCGATCCAGACCATCTCGACTATCGCGCCGGCGATCGCGCCGATCCAGACGACGACCAGGATCGCATCGGCGAGCGGGCCGTTGAGAACGAGCAGGGCAAAGGGCGTGTAGGTCCCCGCAATGAGGAAGAAGATCATCGAGTGGTCGAGCCGGCGCATCCAGCGGCGCACATTGGGCCGGGTCCAGTTAACGCGGTGATAGAGGGCGCTGGTGCCGAGCAGGGCCGAGAGGCTGACCGCGTAGATCGCCACGGCGAGCGTGGCCTTCGGCGTCTTGGCGGCGATGATCAGGCCAGCGCCGAGGAAAAGTGAGATGAAAAAGGCCCACTCGTGCGAGACGCCGCGCAGCTTCGGCTTGACCGCGGCGATCGCCTCGCCGGCCGCTTCCTTGGCGGCCTCGGCCCTCTCGACCGTAGCCTCTCGCGCTGCGGTCGCCCGTTCGCCCACCGCCTCCCGAGCTGCCCCAGCTCGCTCGCCCATGCGCTCTGCGCTCCTGCGCAGATCATCCGCCATATCTAGAGGGTAGTGGCGGAATGACCTTGATCATTAGCTAGATGGTTTCAGCAGTGCAAATCGCATCTAAAAGCGAGTTTGCGAGTCTGCCTCTGTAGCTACTTTTTAAGGGTTTTGGGGAAATCGAAAAGTAGAAGCTTCAACTGCGCAAAACTCTTATGATAACCAGAAGGCCAATTCAAAAGCTCTTTCTAGCTGAGAATCCAAATCTCTTTCTAGGAATGTCGAAAAGAGCGGAATCTTCGTCGCTGTTTTGGCATCCGAATAAGTCGCAAGGATCAATAGCCCACAAAGATCAAAAAGAGGGCGGAAAAGATGGCTAAGACTGCAGAGATAAGAAGCGCTGAGACTCTCAAAGGGCTAGCTATTGAACGTCGCTTTTCCTCTCCTGGGACTCATCCCTTCGATGAGATCGAGTGGGAAGTGCGCGATGCGGTGATCGGCAACCCCGAGAGCCCGGCCTTCGAGCAGCGCGGGGTCGAGTTCCCCAAGAGCTGGTCTCAGAACGCGACCAACATCGTCGCCCAGAAGTACTTCCGCGGCCAGCTCGGCACTGAGAAAAGGGAGTCCTCGGTCAAACAGATGATCGGCCGCGTCGCCGGCACGATCGCCGAGTGGGGGCGCACGGGGGGCTACTTCGCCTCCAATGAGGACGCCGAGGCCTTCGAAGCGGAGCTGACCTCGATCCTGCTCAACCAGAAGGCGGCCTTCAACTCGCCGGTCTGGTTCAACGTCGGCTTCGAGGAGACGCCGCAGTGCTCGGCCTGTTTCATCCTCAGCGTCGAAGACAACATGGACTCGATCCTGGGCTGGAACACCAAGGAGGGCAAGATCTTCCGCGGCGGCTCGGGCTCGGGGATCAACCTCTCCAACATCCGCGGCTCGATGGAGCAGCTGGCCAAGGGCGGCACCGCCAGCGGCCCGGTCAGCTTCATGCGCGGCGCCGACTCCTGGGCCGGCACGATCAAGTCGGGCGGCAAGACGCGGCGGGCGGCGAAGATGGTCGTGCTCAATGTCGACCACCCGGACATCGAGCACTTCATCTGGTGCAAGGCCGACGAGGAGAAGAAGGCCGAGGCGCTGCGCGACGCCGGCTTCGACATGTCGATCGACGGCGAGGGCTTCACCTCGATCCAGTACCAGAACGCCAACAACTCGGTGCGGGTCACCGATGACTTCATGGAGGCGGTCGAGGCCGGCGAGGACTGGCACCTGACCGCGCGCACCAGCGGCGAAACCGTGAAGACGCTGGACGCGCGCGAGCTGATGAACCAGATCGCCGACGCCGCCTGGCGCTGCGCCGATCCGGGCGTCCAGTACGACACGATCATCAACCGCTGGCACACCTGCCCGGAGTCGGGCCGAATCAACGCCTCCAACCCCTGCAGCGAGTACATGCACGTCGACGACTCGGCCTGCAACCTCGCCTCGCTCAACTTGATGAAATTCCGCCGCCCCGACGGCAGCTTCGACGTCGAGGACTTCCAGCACGCGGTCGACATCGTCTTCCTCGCCCAGGAGATCGTCGTCGGCTTCTCCAGTTACCCGACCGAGGAGATCACGGAGAACGCCAACAAGTTCCGCCAGCTCGGCCTCGGCTACGCCAACCTCGGCGCCCTGCTGATGTCGGACGGTCTCCCCTATGACTCGGACACGGGCCGCAACGTCGCCGCCGCGATCACGGCGCTGATGACCGGCCGCGCCTATCGCCAGTCGGCGCTGATCGCCGCCGGGGCGACCGGGCCCTACGAGGAGTACGAGCGCAACCGCGACGCCCACAACGGCGTGATGCGGATGCACCGCGACGCCTCTTACGACGTCGACCCGACCGGGATCAAGGGCGAGCTGCTCGAGGCCGCGCAGCGCTCCTGGGACGAGGCGGTCGAGCTCGGCGAGGAACACGGCTACCGCAACGCGCAGGCGACGGTGCTGGCCCCGACCGGGACGATCAGCTTCCTGATGGACTGCGACACGACCGGGATCGAGCCCGACTTCTCATTGGTCAAGTTCAAGGAGCTGGTCGGCGGCGGCCAGATGACGATCGCCAACCGCTCGGTGCCGCTGGCGCTGCGCACGCTCGGCTACGCCGAGCCGCAGGTCGAGCAGATCGGTGCCTACATCACCGAGAACAGCACGATCGTCGGCGCCCCCGACCTCAAGGACGAGCACCTGCCGGTCTTCGACGTCGCGGTCGGCGAGCGGGCGATCTCCCACACCGGCCACATCGACATGATGGCGGCGACCCAGCCCTTCATCTCGGGGGCGATCTCAAAGACGGTCAACCTGCCGCAAACGGCAACGATCGAGGACATCGCCGATGCCTATACGCGGGGCTGGAAGGGCGGCCTCAAGGCGCTCGCGATCTACCGCGACGGCTCGAAGACGGCACAGGCTCTGCGCACTGACGCCCAGGAGGAAAAGGGCGCCGAGGCCGAGGTCATCGCCACCCCGGTGCGCAAGAAGATGCCGCGCGAGCGCGAGTCGATCACCCATAAGTTCTCGATCGCCGGACACGAGGGCTACATCACCGCCGGCAAGTACGAGGACGGCAACGTCGGCGAGATCTTCCTCACCGACATCGGCAAGGAGGGCTCGACGATGCGCGGGCTGCTCAACGCCTTCGCCACGGCGATCTCGATCGGCCTGCAGTACGGCGTGCCGCTGGAGATCTTCGTGCGCAAGTTCAGCTACATGCGCTTCGAGCCGGAGGGCATCACCGGCAACCCGGAGATCCCCTTCGCCAAGTCGATGCCCGACTACATCATGCGCTGGCTGGCAAGCCGCTTCATCGATGACACCGAAACGCTGGAGGACCTCGGCATCCTCACCCCGGAGGTGCGGGCCAAGCGCGATGCCGAGACGACCCAGCTCGGCCTCGGCATCGACACCAGCGGCGGCACCGCGGGCCCGGCCAACGGTGGCAACGGAGGGAATGGCAACGGGCAGTCCAAGCCCGCTTCCTCGGCCTTCACCGAAACCCCCCCGGTGGTCCCGGCCAAGATGTCCGGCCTCGACCTCGGCCCGGCCTGCGAGCAGTGCGGCGGCATGATGCAGCGCACCGGCAGTTGCTACACGTGCAGTTCGTGCGGCAACAACACCGGCTGCGGCTGAGCCCGACAGACAAGATGATTCCGTTGGCGCGGATCGTGGTCTGGGGCCTCAGTCTCGGCGCCGCGATCCTGATCGTCCTGATCCTGGGTGGCTCGGAGGACGTCCAAGCGAAGGTGGGCGAGGCGTCGCTTCTCTTCGTCCTCTTCAGCATCAATTCTCTCGGCGGCTTCCTCCTGATCAAGCGCCGGCCGGAGCTGACCCCGATTGGCGCGGCGGCGATCGGCTTCTCCATCGCGGCCTACTTCGTCGTCCTCGACAGCATCTTCTCCCACGGCCTGATTTCGACGGGTGAGACCGAGTCTTCGGGCGATGCCGTTTGGCTGCTCTTGGTCATCACCCTCCTCACCAGCCAAGCGTCGATGCTGCTCGCCTTCAGGCGCGACCAGGACAGTCCGCTGGTCAACTTGGCGCTGTCCGTGGGCCTGATTGCGCTGGCGCTGCTGGCAGCGCTGGCGATCCTCGCGGCTGCCGGCACCGATGTCGGGTCAAAGGTCTACGCGATCCTCGCCGTCCTCTACCTTCTCGGCGCCCTGCTCCCACCGTGCCTGCGGTGGGCCGAGACCGAAGAGACCTAGCCGAGCACGACCTCCGCGTTGTGGCGCGGGGTCTCGGTGATCGCGCGACGGAAGACCCGCTCGGGCTTGGGGTTGGCGGGGCGAATCTGGTGGCGCTTGACCAGCTCCTTGAGCACGACGGCCATCTCGAACTGGGCGAAGGAGGCGCCGAGGCAGCGGCGCACGCCGCCGCCGAAGGGGATCCAGGTGTAGGTGCCGGGCGGGTTGTCGAGGAAGCGCTCGGGCAGGAAGCGCTGCGGCTCCGGGTAAACCTCGGGGTTGCGGTGGGCGAGGTAGACGCAGGGCGCAACCGAGATCCCGGCGGGCAGCTCGTAGCCGCCGATCTCGACCGCCTCGGTGAGCTTGCGGATGACGATCGAGATCACCGGGCGCAGGCGCAGGGTCTCTTGGATCGTTGCGGTCAGGTACTCCTCGCGGCCTTCGAGCACCTCGGCGCGCAGGCGCTCGAGCTTGGCCGGGTTGCGGCTGAGCCGCTCGATCGCCCAGGAGAGCGAGGTCGCGGTCGTCTCGTGGCCGGCGACCAGCAGGGTGAGCAGCTCGTCGCGCATCTCCTCGTCGCGCATCGGGCTGCCGTCCTCGTGGCGAGCGGAGATCAGCATCGAGAGCACGTCGTCGCGCTGCTCGACGTCCTCGGCGCCGCGGCGCTCGGCGATCTCGCGGTAGATCAGCTCGTCGACGCGGTCGACGCGGCGGCGGAAAGGCGGGAACTTGCGGACCCGGCTTGGCCCGAGCAGGAGCAACGGCAACAGGATCTGAGGATTCGTGGTGAGGTCGAGGAACTCGCGCAGCGCCGTCCGCAGCTCGCCCATCCGCTCGCCGCCGCGAACGCCGAAGACAGTCTGCAGGATGATCTCCAGGGTGATCGCCTGCATGCGCGGCCGCAGCTGGTACGGGGTGCCGGTAGGCCAGGTCCCGATCTCGCGCTCGGCGATCTCGCTCATCGTCTGCTCGTAGCCCTGCATGCGGGTGCCGTGGAAGGGCGGCAGCAGCAGCTTGCGCTGGCTCATGTGCGGCTTCTCGTCGAGGACGAGGACCGAGCTCTTGCCGAGGACGGGTTCGAGGATCTGGTTGCCCTCGCCGGCGTGGAAGACCTTGGGGTCGCCGGTGAAGACCTGCTTGATCGCGGCCGGGTCGGCAAGCATCACCCAGGTGCCCTCGTAGGCGATGCGCAGCGCGAACATGTCGCCGTAGCGGTCCTGGCAGGCGTAGAGCAGGCGGCGCGCCTGGCGCGACCAGATCGCGGTCTGCGCCACTCGCGGCAGCGGCGGGCTGGGCGGCAAGCGTCGCTCGGGGGCCCGGCTGGCCGGCCGCGGAGCGCTTGTCGTCGCTGCCTCCATCGTCCCTGCCACTGAGGCTAACGATCCAGAGGTGAAGTTCCCGTTAGCTTCGTCACGGAGGCGGTAGCCTGCCTGCGTGGCCCTACCGCGGCTCCCTGCCAAGATCGAGCACCGCATCGTCAAGCGGGCCTGTGGCCTCTCGCCGCGAGTGATCCGGCGCCTGATCGGCCCTCCGCCCCGCCTTGACAGTCAGGAGCTGGCGCCCGACATCCAGATGCTGCTGGAGCTGGGCAAGCGAACGGGAGAAACATCGCTGGTCGAGGGGCGCACGGTCGAGCAGGCGCGGGCTGAGAACCGAGCCGAGGTGCCAGTCGTGTGTGGACCGCCTCGACCGATGGCGCGGGTCGAGAAGTTGACGATCCCTGGCCCCGACAGCGAGATGCCGGCCCGCCTCTACGTCGCTCTGGGCGCGACCCAGCCCCCACAGCCGATGCTCGTCTACTACCACGGCGGCGGCTGGGTGATCGGCGACCTCGACACCCATGACAGCGCCTGCCGCTTCCTCGCCGAGCACAGCGGCTGCCGCGTGCTCTCAGTCGATTACCGCCTGGCGCCGGAGCACCCGTTCCCGATTCCGGTCGAAGACGCGGTCGCCGCCTTCGCCTGGGCCCACGAGCACGCCGCCGAGCTGGGCGCCGACCCCGAGCGGATTGCGGTCGGCGGCGACAGCGCTGGCGGCAACCTCTCCACCGCCCTCTGCCTGCAGAACCGCGACGCCGGCAACCCGCAGCCGGCGATGCAGCTGCTGCTCTATCCCGTCACCGACGCGGTCGGCGGGCAGCAATCGCGTGACACCTTCGCCGAAGGCTTCCTGCTCACCCGCAACGACATGGAGTGGTTCGAGAACCACTACATCCCCGACGGCATCGATGACGATGAGCCGCGGGCCTCGATGATGCGGGCAGTCGACGTCTCCGGGCTACCCCCCGCCTACGTCGCCACCTCCGGTTTCGACCCATTGCGTGACGAGGGCGAGATCTACGCGGCGCGGATGCGCGAGGCCGGTGTGCAGGTGGTGCTGCAGCGCCACACCAGCCAGATCCACGGCTTCGCCAACCTGACCGCGATCTGCCCCAGCGCCCGTACGGCGATGCTCGAGGTCGCCGGCGCCCTGCGCATGGGCCTCGGCCTGGCCGCGCCGGCTCCGGTCCCCGCCTAATACCCCTAGGGGGTATGACATACTCAGAGGATGGCGAGCGATTCCGAGACCACCCACGGCTACACCGAGAACCGCGATGCGGTGCTCAAGCGCCTGCGCCGGATCGAGGGCCAGGTGCGCGGGGTGGAGCGGATGGTCGAGGAGAACCGCTACTGCATCGACGTCGTCACCCAGGTGACCGCGATCCAGGCGGCGCTAGACAAGGTCGCCCTGGAGCTGCTCTCCGACCACGCCGCCCATTGCGTCGCCGGTGCCACCGACGGCGATCAACAGGAGATGACCGACGAGCTGATGGCCGCGGTGCGGCGCCTGGTCAAGCGCTGAGGCGCTACTCGTACTGCAGCGACTCGAGTACATCGAGCCGCGAGGCGCGGCGGGCGGGAAGGATCGCCGCAAGCACGCCGATCACGGCGGAGAAGACGAGCAGGAAGATCAGCGAGCCGATCGGATAGGAGAGCGTGAAGCCTTCATCCTTGAGCGGCTGGGCGATCAGCGCCGCGAAGACCAATCCCAGGACCATGCCTATGATCGCGCCGATCAGGGCCGTGATCACCGCCTCGTAGCGGATCATCGTCCGCACCTGTCGTCGCGACATCCCGATCGCCCGCAGCATCCCCAGCTCCCGCCGGCGTTCGTGGATCGAGAGTGCCAGCGTGTTGGCGATGCCGAAGAGCGAGATCAGGATGGCGAGGAGCAGCAGCGCGTAGACGAGGTTGACCAGCTGATCGACCTGTTCTTCACGGCTTTCCTTCAGTTCCTGCTGGTTCAGCACTTCGGCGACCGGAAAGGCTCCTTCGACGCCCTTGCTGAGAATCGCCTGGACCTCAGCCGGGTTGGCCCCCGGTTTCACCTGGACGAAATCGATCGTGTCCTGGGTCTGGCCGAACTCGCGCGCCATCGCCGCCTGGGTGATCAGAGCGCTGCCGAAGACTTCGAGCTTGGAGTGAAACTCCCCAGCCACTTCAAAGCTCGGTCGGTGGCGCGTCTGGCTGAGCAGGCGAAAGCGATCGCCCACCTTCAGGCCGTGATCGGAGGTGAAGCCGTCGGAGAGGACCGCCTGGTCGTCGCGCAGGTGGCGCAGCACCGCCGGGCCGCCTTCCTTCCATTCGAGGTCGACCGTCTTTTCTATGTCGGGACTGGGCGCCGAGACTTTGACCCCGCTGCCGCCGGGGACAAGCTTCGCCTGCTCGGCGCGGATCGTGGCGACCGCGCTCACCCCGGGCACCTTGCGCGCGGCCACCGCGGCGCCACCCGGAATCGGCGAGAAGCCGTCGCTGTTCTGGATCACCAGGCCGCCGGCGAAGTTTTCGTCGACCACCTGGGCTACCGAGCTCTTCAGCCCGGCGGCGAAGACGGTGACGAAGGTAACCACCATCAAGCCGATCATCAGCGCCGCGGCGGTAACCGCGGTGCGGCTGGGGTTGCGCTGGGCGTTCTCGCGAGAGAGGCGGCCGAGCAGGCGGCGCAGGCGCTCCAGCGGCCAGCCGGCGATCCGCGCCAGGGGAGGCACGAGGTTGGGGCTGAAGAGCGAGACAGCGAAGACGATGACGACGGCGCCACCGCCGATCAGGCCCGCCGCGGTGCCGGCTGAAGAACTGCCGAAGAGGCCGATCAAGACCATCACCAAGCCGACCGCGCCAAGCAGCAGGGAAATCGCGACAAGGACGAGTCGCCGGCGCCTCGAAGGCGGCGCCACCGTGGCGCGCAGGGCAGCAATCGGCGGCACCCGCGTGGAGCGCAGCGCCGGCACCAGCGAAGAGAGCACGGTGACGACGATCCCGATCAGGAGCGAGACGACGATCGTGCGCGACTCCATCACCAAGCCGGTGGTCGGCAGGTCGATTTCGAACGCTTCCAGCAGGCCATTGAGCAGCATCGCGATCAGGAAGCCGCCGCCGATTCCGACCACCGCCCCGACGATGCCGATCGCCAGGGCTTCGACGACGACATCGGTAAGGATCTGGCGCCGCGAGGCGCCGAGGGTGCGCAGCATGCCGAACTCGCTGACCCGCTGGGCAACGGTGATCGAGAAGGTGTTGAAGATCAGGAAGGAGCCGACGAGGATCGCGATGAAGGCGAAGACGAGCAGGAAGATCTGCAGGAAGCTGAGGTTTTCGCGGATTTCTTCCGAGCCGCGGTCGGCGTTTTCCTTGGCGGTCTCAACGCGCACGCCAGGCGGCATCTCGCGGGCGATGCGTTTCTTCAGCACGGTCGCCGAGACGCCCTTGCCGGCCGCCACCGAGATCTGATCGAAGCGCCCGACCTTGTGGGTGAGCTGCTGAGCCACGGGCAGCGTCACCTGGGCGATGCTGGCGCCGCCGAAGGAGGCGCCGCCGAGGCGGGTGAAGCCGACGAGCTTGAACGATCGGGCGCTGCCCTGCCCGATCAGCTTGATCTGTTCGCCCAGCTTCAGGTTGGAGGCTTCCGCCGCTGCCTTGTCGATCGAGGCTTCGGTGGGACCGCGCGGGCGATTGCCCTCGATGTAGGTGAGCGACTCGAGCTTGCCGGGCAGCTCCGAGGAGATGAACTTCGGGGCGAATTTGTTGCCGATCTTTTTGCCTTCGGAGTCGAAGAATCCCCCCGGCGTGAAGATCGCGCCAGCCGCCAACTTGACCCCGGCCGTCTTCTGCACGCGCGGCAGCAGCGAGGCGCTGATCGTCGGCACTTCGCCGTTTTCCTGTTTGACCGGGTTCTCGGCGCTGATTACGACGCTGGTGCCCTTCAGCGACTCGCCGAAGATTTCGTCGAAGGCGGCGAAGATCGTGTCGGTGAGGACGTAGGAACCGGCGACGAAAGCGACGCCGATGACCACGGCAAAAGTTGTGGCGAAAGCGCGCCCCTTGCGCGCCCAGAGGCTCTTGAGGGCGAGGCTAGTCAACCTGCTTCATCAGCTCGATCACGTCATCGGCAGAGCCGGGAGCGCCGTCGTGGACGATCCTGCCGTCGCGGAGGGTGATCAAGCGGTCGGCGTGGGCGGCGGCCCCGGGGTCATGGGTGACCATGATCACCGTCTGGCCAAACTCGTCGACCGCCTGGCGCAGCAGCCGCAGCACGTCCTCGCTCGCCTTCGAGTCGAGGTTGCCGGTCGGCTCGTCGGCGAAGACGACGGCCGGTTTGGAGACCAGGGCACGGGCCACCGCGACGCGCTGCTGCTGGCCACCGGAGAGCTCGGAGGGCCGGTGCGTGCGGCGGTCCTCGAGACCAACGGTCTGGATCAGCTGGTCGACCCACTGGCTGTCGGGCTTGCGGCCGGCGATCGAGAGCGGCAGCACCAGGTTCTCCTCGGCGGTGAGGACCGGCAGCAGGTTGAAGAACTGGAAGATGAAGCCGAGCTTCTCGCGGCGCAGCTTGGTCAGCTCGCCGTCGTCGAGACCGGTGATCTCCTGGCCATCGAGCAGGACGGTGCCCGCGGTCGGCTTGTCGAGGCCGGCGAGGATGTGCATCAGGGTCGACTTACCGGAGCCGGAAGGGCCCATGATCGCGGTGAAGCGGCCGCGCTCGAACGCGGTGCTGACCTCAACCAAGGCGTTGACCGCGGCGTCCCCCTCGCCGTAGCGGCGGGACACGCCAGTGGCCTCGACGACCTGACCGTTGACGCTCATCGGCATCACCGTATCGATCCCAATACCCAATCTTCTTCGAGGGGCGACAGATAGCCTGCGAGGAGTGACGGCGGCGGACGAATTCGACGGCTTTCTGGTCGACCTCGACGGGGTTGTCTGGGAAGGCCGCGAGCTGGTTCCCGGATCGGTAGAGACGCTGCGAACGCTGATCGAGTCCGGCAAGGAGCTCGTCTTCGTCACCAATAACTCGGTGAAGCAGCCGGCGGCCTACGCAACTCGGTTGCGCGAGGCCGGAGTCGACGTCGTCGGCGAGCGGGTCGTAACCGCGGGCGCCGCGACCGCCCGCTTGGCCGCCGAGCATGTCGGCGCCGGGGGAACCGCCTTCGTGATCGGGGCGCCCGGCTTCAAGGAGACGGTCACCGCCGCCGGGGTGACCCTGCTCGACGGAGAGGCGGCGAGGAGCGCCGACGCCGTGGTCGTCTCCGGCCATCGCGAGTTCGATTACGAGGAGCTGCTGACGGCGACCTTCGCGCTGCGGGCCGGTGCGTCCCTGTTCGGGACCAGCCGCGACCCCACCCTGCCGATGCCCGGCGGGGCCTGGCCGGGAACCGGCGCGACTCTGGCGGCGGTCGAGACCGCGTCCGGTGAGACCGCCGAGATCGGCGGCAAGCCGGAGCGACACCTCTTCGACCAGGCGCGGGCGCTGATCGGGGGCGCGGCGCGGGTAGCGATGGTTGGCGACCGCATCGCCTCCGACATCGTGGGCGGTCAGCGGGCCGGCCTGGCGACGATCCTCGTCCTCAGCGGCGCCTCTTCGCGCGAGGACGCGGCCACGGCCGATCCGCCGCCGGACCTGATCCTCGACGACCTCGCCGCGCTGCTGGGCTGAGCGGACATGAACGCGGAGTCCGAGGCGTCGATCCACCGGCCCGGCGTCGCCTTTGCCGGCGTCTTCGCGGTCACCTTCTTCTGCCTGCTCGCGGTCGGTGCCGTGCTGCCGGTCCTGCCCCGCTTCGTGCACGACTCCCTCGGCGCTGGCGATCTCGCTGTCGGCATCGTGGTCGGCTGCTACGCGATCACGGGGCTGTTGCTGCGCCCCTTCGCCGGGCGCTTCGCCGACCACCGGGGCCGCAAGCCGACGGTCCTGGTCGGCTCGGTCCTGGTCGCCGCCGCCGGCTTCCTCTATCTGCTGCCGCTCGGGGTGGCGGGGCTGATCGGCGCGCGTCTGGTGCTCGGTGCCGGCGAGGGCGCGGTCTTCACGGCCGGCTCGGCCTGGATCGTCGACCTGGCGCCGATCGAGCGGCGCGGCCGCGTGATCGGCCTCTACGGCCTGGCGGTCTGGTCGGGCCTGAGCATCGGGCCGCTGATCGGCGAGCTGACCCAGCACGCCTTCGGCTACACGGCGGTCTGGCTTCTGGCCGGGGCGCTGCCGTTGGTGGGGGCCGCGATCGCCACCCGCGTTCCCGACCCCTTCGAGCCGAGGCCGCCCCTCGAGGAGGAACACCACCCGCTGATCGCCAAGGAGGCGGTGCGCCCCGGCGCCGCGCTTGCCCTCGGCTCGATCGGCTACGGCACGATCGCCGCCTTCGTCGTCCTCCTCCTGGAAGCGCGGGGGGTCGGCCACGGAGCGACCGTGTTCGGCGCCTTCGCGACGATGGTCGTGCTGACCCGCCTCATCGGCGGCGACCTGCCGGATCGCATCGGCCCGGCCCGCGTCGCGATCGCCGCCGCCTGCGTCGAGGCGCTGGGACTCTCCGCGATCGCCGTCGCCCAGAGCCTTCCGGTCGCCCTCGCCGGTGCCCTGGCGATGGGCGCCGCCTTCTCCTTGCTCTATCCCTCGCTCTCGCTGATCGTGGTCAGCAACATTTCCGACCGGCGCCGCGGCGCCGCGCTCGGCACCTTCACGGCTTTCTTCGATGCCGGCGTCGGCATCGGCGCCCCGCTGGCGGGCGCGATGGCAGCCCTGACCAGCTACGAGGGCGCCTTCTTCCTCTCCGCCGCCATCGCCCTGGCCTCAGCGACGACGATCGCGGTCGCGGTTGCCCCCGCGGCCCGAGCCGCCCTCGCCACCCGCTGACCATCCTCGCGCTTTTAGCGCTGTTCGATCAGCAGCGACTGGGCAGCGCGGCCGATGCGGCCGCGCTGATCGGAGAGGACCGACTCGGCGGTGCCGATGCCAGTCAGCTGGGGGCGAGTGACGGCGTCGACGCAGACCCACTCGCCCTCGGGCATGCGCTCGAAGTGGACGGTGAGGTCGACGTTGATGAAGACGTAGGAGTGGTAGTCCAGCACCGCGCTGATCCCGTTGCCGACGTCGGCGGCGACCAGCGCCCGCTGCAACGGCGTCGGCTCCTCGCCGGCAACCAGGGGCTGGCGCATTCGCAACCACATCGTCGCCGGACCAAGCTCGAGGAAGGCCCCCGCAACCGCTTTCAGCTCCATCGCCGTGTGGTAGCCGGCCTCCTCCCCGGTCGGGAAGAACTCCGGGACCCAGCCTTCCTCGGGACCCTGCGGCGGCTCCTCCTCGGCCAGCGCCTCCGCCGGCAGCTCCAGCTCAGTCGTACGCAGCTGCCACGCCGTCGCGCGCATCAACTCCCCCGCCTCACCTGACAGCGACGCCTCGACCATCCGCACCTTCCGCCCCGGCCGCAGCACCCGAGTCTCCACCTGCACCGGGCCAATCGGCACCGGCCTGAGAATCTCGAACACGACCCGGCCTACCTGGAAATCCCCAGAGCCCTCCATAGCCTCGATCTCCCGCCCCAGCAGCGCCGACGGCGGCCCGGCGTGCTGAGCCCCCGGATCCCAAGGACCCCGAGTCAGCTCAGTCGCAACAAAGCTGCCGACGCCGGTGGAGACATAGAAGCATTCGTCCATCAGGGCGGGATCGTATGGGCGGCGGGGTGGTCTTGTTGGACACTCAGCGCGAAGCGTGTCCAACAAGACCACCCCGCCGCCTTCCGTCACCTCCCTGTAAGACCCTGGGCGTACTCTGGATACAGACCGAAAGGAGCGAGATGACGACCAAGATCAATAAGTCAGACGCCGAGTGGCGCGAGCAGCTGACTCCCGAGCAGTACGAGGTAACCCGTAAGGGAGGCACCGAGCGCGCCTTCACCGGACCCTACGTCGACGAGAAGACCGCCGGCATGTACCACTGCGTCGGCTGCGGCACCGAGCTCTTCTCCTCGGACACCAAGTTCGACTCCGGCACCGGCTGGCCCAGCTTCACCGAGCCGGCCAACCTCGAGCACGTCGAGCTGCGTCCCGACAACAGCCTCTTCATGCGTCGCACCGAGGTCGTCTGCAAGCACTGCGACGCCCACCTCGGCCACGTCTTCGACGACGGCCCGGCCGACAAGGGCGGCCAGCGCTACTGCATCAACGGCTGCGCGCTGGAGCTGAAGCCAGCCGCGGAGGCTGACTCGGACTCATAAGCGGCAGGGCTCAGGCCTTGCCGCCGGCGCCGAGGTAGCTGAACTTCACGGCGAGAGCGACCGCCTCGGTGCGGGTGTCGACCTCGAGCTTGGCGATCGCGTTGCGCACGTGGGTGTGCACGGTCGCTGGGCTGAGCTGCAGCCGCTCGGCGATCTCTTTGACCCGCAGGCCCTCGGCCAGCAGCTCGAGGATCTGGCGCTCGCGCGGCGAGAGCTCGAGCAGCTTCTCGACCTCGGAAGGCTTGCCGCCGGCGAAATCGCCGCCGAGGAAGGTGCCGCCACCGGTCACCGCTTTGACCGCGCGGGCGATGTCCTCGGCCGGCGCCGACTTGAGCACGTAGCCGGAGGCTCCGGCGCGCAGGGCGAGCGCCAGCAGGTCGGGCTGGGCGTGGGCCGTGAAGATGATCACTTTGGTCCGTGGCCGGACCTTGAGGACCTCCTTGGTCGCCTCGATCCCGTCGCGCTTGGGCAGCTCGACGTCGATGATCAGGACGTCCGGCTCGAGCTCCTTGACGACGTCGACCACGTCGCGGCCGTTTCCGGCCTCGCCGACGATCTCGACAATGCTCGAATTGGCCATGCGGGACTTGATCGCCTCGCGGACGATCTCATGGTCATCACAAAGGACGACGCGCTTAGCGTCCCGTACGCCGGTGCTCATACCGGTCCAATCCTCTCAGGCGCACCATAAGAATGCAGAATAGTGGGTAGCGTGAACCCACCTTCCCGCTCCTGCCGATTCTCAATCAGGGCGATCATCGTGCGCCCGACCGCGACCGCGGTGCCGTTGAGCGTGTGGACGACCTCTGGGGCCTCGTCTTCATTCGGCCGGTATCGGCAGGCGAGGCGCCGGGCCTGATAGTCGGTCGTATTCGAGCATGAAGTGAGCTCGCGGTAGCGACCCTGGCTGGGGATCCAGGCCTCGCAGTCGTACTTCTTGGCCGCTGGCGCGCCGAGGTCGCCGGCGGCGACGTTGACGACGCGGTAGGGAATCTCCAGCTCGGCGAGGATGCGCTCCTCGATCGCCAGCAGGCGCTCGTGCTCTTCGGCCGATTTCGACGGCTCGACGAACGAGAACATCTCGACCTTGTCGAACTGGTGGACGCGGAAGATGCCGCGGGTGTCGCGGCCGCCGGCGCCGGCCTCGCGACGAAAGCAGGGCGAGAAGCCTGCGTAGCGGATCGGAAGCTGGTCGGCGGCGAGGATCTCATCGGCGTGCAGGGCGGCCAGCGGCACCTCCGAGGTGCCGACGAGAAAGAGCTCGTCCTTGGGCACCTCATAGATCTGGTCGCGATCGCCGGGCAGGAAGCCGGTACCGATGAGCGCCTCTTCGCGGACCAGGACCGGGGGAATGACCGGCTCGTGGCCCTCCTCGCGGACCAGGTCGAGGGCGAAGCGGACCAGCGCCAGCTCGAGCAGGACGAGATCGCCCTTGAGATAAGCGAAGCGCGAGCCAGAGACGCGGGCGCCGGCCTCCATGTCGATCAGGTCGAGCTCCGAGCCGATCTCGAGGTGATCGCGCGGCTCGAAGTCGAAGCTCGTCCGCTCGCCCTCCTCGCGCAGGACGACCGCGTCCTCCTCGGTCATTCCTTCGGGGGCGTCGGCGTCGGGCAGGTTGGGCAGAGCCGTGGCGACCCGCTGCAGGTCGGCGTCGACCTGCTCGAGCTCGGCCTTGCCGGACTCGATCTCCTGCTTCAGCTCAGCCACCGCCGCCATCTCCTTACCCGCCTCCTCCCCACGCTGCTTGGCCTCGCCGATCTGTTTGGAGATCGTCTTGCGCTCGGCCTGGGCGCCCTCGATCCGCGGCAGCAGCTCGCGGCGGCGGGCGTCTAGCGCGAGCAGCTCGTCGACCTGCGCCGCGGCGCCGCGGCGCGCGAGCGCCGCCTTGACCCGCTCAGGGTCGGAGCGGATCAGCTTCAGGTCAAGCATTGCCCGTGAAGATTAGGGCGAGGTCTCGCCGGGGCGAGGGGATTCGACGGCTTCTTCGCCGGCGTACTTGGCGACAAAGTGCGCGACGGCTTCCGCTTCTTTGCCGACGACGATGTTCTGGGGCATGATCGCGCCGGAGAAACCGCCGTTCTGAATCGCGAAGAGAGCGTCTTCATATGTCTCGGTTCGCTGATTGAGGTTCGGACCCTGCGTGCGCAGGCCGCGATTGCCGCTGCCCTGGGTGCCGGCGGCACTGAGCGTGTGGCAACCGGAGCAGTGCGTGGCAAAGAGAACGGCCCCTTCATGATTGGGGTCGCTCTTGGAGACCGAGACGCCTTCTTCGCCGAAGCCGCAGGCGGCAAGCCCGAAGGCGGCGAGGATAGCCATGGCTGTAATCAGTGCCGGACGCACGCGGCGCGCATCATATTGTCTTGACCCGATCACGCTCTTCGACCATGCCAACGCCTGATCCAGCCCGCTTTCGCGCCGCCATGGCAATGCTGCCGACCGGCGTCACGATCGTCAGCGCTGCCGGGCCCGAGGGACCGGCCGGAGCGACCGCCAATGCGGTGAGCTCGCTCTCGATCGAGCCGATGCTGATGCTGGCCTGTCTCGACCGCGGCTCGCGCACGCTGCTCGCGGTTCAGGCCGCCAATCACTTCGGCATCAGCGTCCTGCACGACGGCCAGGAGTCGATCGCTCGCGCCTTTGCCACCAAGGCCCCGGTGGCCGAGAAGTGGGATGGGGTTGCCTGGAGCGAGCGTGGTGGCATCCCGGCGATCGACGACTCCCTCGCCTGGATTGCCTGCGAGCTGCGCGACGTGGTTGCCGCTGGCGACCACGTGATCGTCACTGGCGAGGTCCGCGACCTGGCTAGTGGCGAGGGTGACCCGCTGGTCTTCCACGGCGGCGAGTACCGGCCGCTGGGCTAATTGGCGCCTTGGTGGCGATATGCGCCACTAAAGCGCCAACCGTTGACACAATCGAGCGATGGTCGCCAAGTTCCAAGAGCCGGGCTGGTTCACGAAGCACATCTTCAACCCCTTCATCGCCGGGCTGAGCCGGATTGGCCTCAGCGTCGCCGGCTCGCGGGTGCTCGAAGTCAAGGGCCGCAAGAGCGGCGAGTGGCGGCAGACCCCGGTCAACCCGTTGAGCTTCGAGGGCGGCAAGTACCTGGTCGCGCCGCGCGGGCACACCCAGTGGGTGCGCAACCTGCGGGTCAGCGGCGAGGGCCGCCTGGTCGGTCGCCGCACCGAGACCTTCACTGCAACGGAGCTCCACGACGAGGAGAAGCCCGCCCTGCTGCGCGCCTACCTGAAGAAGTGGAAATGGGAGGTCGGGGCATTCTTCGACGGCGTCGATGCCGACGCTCCCGAAGCCGAGCTACAGCGGATCGCCCCGGATCACCCGGTCTTCCGCATCTCGAGCTAGACCTTTAAAGCCGCGTCGCGAGTACGCTTTGCATCGATGGAGGCGGCAACCGCGCCACGTTCGCAGTGGACGTTCGCCCAGTGGGGCATCGTCGTGCTCGCTGTCGTGCAGCTCACCTGGGCCCTGGCCGGATTGATCGCCGAACCAAGCTTCCACTTCGGCGACGGCGCGCCAACCCAACGGGTGCTCGGCGTCGACTTCAACGGCGTCCACGCCCTCTCCGGTCTCCTCCTCTTCGGCCCCGCCTTCTTCTTCGCCCTGAAGCCGCGCTGGGCAGTCCTCTACGCGATCTACGTCGCCGTCGCCTTGATCCTCACCGGCTTCTGGGCGATCTGGTCAACCAGCCCAGCCGGCATCTTCACCTTCCCCAACAACAACGCCGACGCGATCCTTCACATCACCACCGGCGTCCTCTTCGCCCTCGTCGCCGCGATCCAGCTCGGCCTCGACCGACGCTAGCTAACGCGCCAAGACTCGTCCTCGCGCGAAACGTCCCAGCGAACCAGTGCTGGTTCGAACTTCACCCTCACGTAGGGAGGATCAGGTGCCCCTCCCAAAACACTCCAGCGAGGCTCCTGCCGAGCGTTTTGGGAGGGGTGCCTGATCCTCCCAGCGCGAAGGCGAGTTAAAAAGCGCCGCTGGTCCCTGCCGCCCTCAACGCGAGGAAGAGGATCACGCCGCAGCTGACGGCCATGATTCCCATCTCGCGGCGGACAATCGCCAGGGCCAGATCCTGCTGGGCGTCGGCGGGAAGCGCTTCGAAGTCGACGTCGCCCAGCTCGCGCTCGGCGGCGCCGGTGCGGGCGGCCTCGGCGATCAGGGAAACGAGCAGGGGCAGGATCCCGTAGAGGTAGTGGAGGCTGTCATCGGGTTTGTGGTTGGTGAAGACGAGCAGGCCGCCCAGCATCACCTGGATGAAGACCGCGACCTGCGCGGCGCGCAGCAGCAGCCAGAAGGGAACCGAGGAGCGATCGCGCAGCCAAGCGATGCCGCCGAGGGCGAAGGCGACGAGGTTGAGCAGGATGACGGCGCAACCGACGACTAGGTGAACGACCACCACGGATCTATTTCCTCCCAAGAGGGTCGGGATTCGGCTTGCTGATGCGGAAAAGCACTATGTAGCAATGTGTTACAAGGTCGGTATATAACTCGTCCTGCAGGCGGTGAGGCGGCGGCGACTGGCGCCCCGCACACGGCCCGCATAACTCCGATCTACCAGTGCTGAAGAGCTACCTGCCGATTCTCGTCTTTGCCTTCCTCGGCGTCACCGTTGGGGGGGCTTTCGCGATGCTCAATCACGTGATCGGTCCGAAGCGGCCGAAGCGGCCGACGGCGGCGAGCCTGCGCCAGTCCGAGCCGTATGAGTCCGGCATCCCGGTCGAGGCCTCGCACGGCCTGCGCTTCGGGGTCAGCTTCTACCTGATCGCGATGCTTTTCATCCTCTTCGACATCGAGGTCGTCTTCCTCTATCCGATCGGGGTCATCCTCAAGGGCGCCGACAGCGTCTTCGTCCTGGGCGAGCTGGTCACCTTCATCGCCCTGCTGCTGGTCGCCTTTGTCTACGTCTGGCGCAAGGGGGCACTGGATTGGAAATAGAGCGACAGACGATGCGCCAGCGCCAGCTGAGCGCCCGCGACATGCTGCGCGGCGACCTCGAGGGCGAGGAGCTCGAACGCTACGTCGAGGAGAAGGTCGTGCTGACCCGCCTCGACGAGATGCTCAACTGGTCGCGGGCCAACTCACTCTTCCCGCTCTCCTTCGGCCTCGCCTGCTGCGCGATCGAGGGGATCCCGATGTCCGCCGTCACGGCGCGCTACGACATCGCTCGCTTCGGCGCCGAGGCCGGGCGCGCCTCCCCGCGCCAGGCCGACTTCATCGTCCTCTCGGGCAGGGTCTCGATCAAGATGGCGCCGATCGTCCGCCGCCTCTACGACCAGATGCTGGAGCCGAAGTGGGCGATCTCGATGGGCGCCTGCTCCTCCAGCGGCGGCATGTTCTCCAACTACGCCGTGGTCCAGGGCGCCGACAAGTTCATGCCGATCGACGTGCACATCCCCGGCTGCCCGCCGCGGCCGGAGGCGGTGCTCTACGGCTTCACCAAGCTGCAGGAGAAGATCATGGGCAACGCCGATCAGGGCTGGCGCGCTCGCTACAACGCCGAGGGCACCGAGGAGTGGGCCCGCAGCGGTCCGCGCAGCGAACCGAGCGCGGAGTCAGCCGAGGCCTACCTCGCCGCCAGGGAGCTGCTCCGTGCCTGACGCTCCCGGCCTCGAGCTGATCCGCGGCGAGATCGAGGACGCGCAGCCCGGCGCCGTCCTCGACGCCGGCTTCGAGCACGGTCGCGCCAGCCTGGCGATCGCTCCCGAGCACCTGCTCGCCGTGCTGACCTGGCTGGGCGAGTCGGCAGGCCACGAATACCGCTTCCTCTCCAGCCTGCACGCGGCCGACTACCTGCCGGCGGAGCCGCGCTTCGCGGTCCACTACGAGCTGCTGAATCGCGATCGGGTCGAGCGGATTCGCGTCAAGGCCCTGCTCGCCGACCCGGCGGCGAGCGGCAGCGAGCAGGCGCTGCCCGAAATCGACTCCTGCGTGGAGATGTTCCCCACCGCCAACTTCCAGGAGCGCGAGGTCTTCGACTTCTTCGGCATCGTCTTCAAGGGCCACCCAGACCTGACCCGGATCCTGCTGCCCGAGGACTACGTCGGCTGGCCGCAACGACGCGACTTTCCGGTCGGCGGCGAGCCCGTCACCTTCACCTACAACGAAAAGAACTATGGCTGAGCAGTTCCTGACCGAGGACCGCACCTCTGAGGTGATGACGGTCAACATGGGCCCGCACCATCCCGCCACGCACGGCGTGCTGCGGCTGGTCGTCGACCTCGAAGGCGAGGTCGTGCGCGACCTCAAACCGGTGATCGGTTACGTCCACACCGGAATCGAAAAGTCCTGCGAGGACAAGAGCTACTGGAAGGTCATCCCCTTCGTCGAGCGGATGGACTATGTCTCCTTCTTCTTCCAGATGGAGGCCTACTGCGGCGCGGTCGAGCGGCTGGTCGGGCTGGAGATACCCGAGCGGGCCAAGCACCTGCGGGTGATCTTCCTCGAGCTCAACCGCATCCACTCCCACCTGGTCTGGCTGGGCACGACGGCGCTCGACCTCGGCGCGATCTCGATGCTCTGGTACTGCTTCCGCGAGCGCGACCGCATCCTCGACCTCTTCGAGATGGCAACCGGCCAGCGCATGCACACGCGCTACTTCCAGGTCGGCGGCGTGATCGAGGACATTCCGCTCGGCTTCGAGAAGAAGCTGCGCGAGTTCCTCACCGACATGCCGGTGCGGGTCGAGCAGTACCAGGCGCTGCTGGACCGCAATGAGGTCTTCCTCTCGCGGACCAAGAACACCGGCATCGTCTCGCGCGAGCGGCTGCTGGAACTGGGCGTGACCGGGCCGCTGCTGCGCGCCAGCGGCGAGCCCTGGGACCTGCGCAAGGCCTTCGACTACCTCGCCTACCCCAAGTTCGACTTCAAGGTGCCGGTCGGGACGATCGGCGACAACTACGACCGCTACCGGGTGCGCGTCGCCGAGATGGTCGAGTCGGTGCGGATCGTCGAACAGGCGCTCGACGGGCTTCCCGAAGGGCCGTTCATCGCCGACGACCGCAAGTACGTGCTGCCGCCGCGCTCGGAGCTCTCGACCTCGATGGAGTCGCTGATCCACCACTTCAAGCTCGTCACCGAGGGCTACCGAGTCGGGCCGGGCGAGATGTACTACGCGATCGAGAGCCCGCGCGGCGAGCTCGGCTGCTTCGTTCTCGCCGACGGCTCGGCGAAGCCGGCGCGGGTCCACTTCCGCGACCCCTCCTTCGTCAACCTGCAGGCCTTCAAGGACATGTCGATGGGCAGCTACATCGCCGACATGATCTGCAGCCTCGGCATGCTCGACCCGATCCTGGGAGGTGTCGACCGGTGAGCCCCGTCGACGGCTTCGGCATCAACAACCCCGAGCTGCCGGTGGACCGCGCCGTCAGCGAGGGCCGCGTCCCTGACCGCACGCCCGAGCGGGTCCCCGAGCTGCACGAGGTCGACTGCCCGGCCGATCTGCAGAAGCGGATCGAAGAGCTGATGTCGCGCTACCCGGACCGCAAATCGGCCTCGATCCCAGCGCTCTGGGCGGTGCAGCGGCTCTACGGCTGGTGCACGCCGGAGGGAATCCGCCAGGCCGCCGCGGTGATGCGGGTGACGCCGGCCTACCTGGAGTCGGTGGCGAGCTTCTACGACCTCCTGCACACCGATCCGGTCGGCATCCACAAGGTCGCGGTCTGCACCAACATCAGCTGCTGGATGCGCGGCGGCGACGAGCTGCTCGAGGCCTTCAAGGCCGCGGCCGGTGAGGACGACGAGCGCTTCTTCGTCACCGGCTTCGAGTGCCTCGGCGCCTGCGACATCGCGCCGATGGCCTCGATCGACGAGCGCTACTTCGGCCCACTCGAGGCGGCCGAGGCGCAAACCGCGATCGAGCAGCTGCGCGACGGCGCCGAGGTGCTGCCCGAGAAGGCGCTGGAGAAGCGCCCGCTGCCGGGAGGGCCCGATGCCTGAGACGCGGATGCTGCTGAAGAACGCCGAAGACCCGGCGCTGCGCACGATCGACGGCTACAAGGGCTACGGCGGCTACGCCTCGCTGGAGAAGGCCTACAAGGAGATGGAGGCCGAGCAGGTCCTCAAAGAGCTCGAAGACTCGGGCCTGCGCGGGCGCGGCGGCGCCGGCTTCTCGATGGGCAAGAAGGCCTCCTTCCTGCCCCGCGGCGAGATGAACAAGTACCTCTGCTGCAATGCGGACGAGTCCGAGCCAGGCGCCTTCAAGGACCGCGAGCTGATGCAGCGCAACCCGCACCAGCTGATCGAGGGGATCGCGATCGCCGCCCTCGCCGCCGGTGCCGGCCACGCCTTCATCTTCATCCGCGGCGAGTACGACTCGCAGGCCGACATCCTCGACGCCGCCGTCGCCGAGGCCTACGAGGCGGGCTACCTCGGCAAGGACATCCTCGGCTCCCACCACGACCTCGAGCTGGTCGTCCACCGCGGCGCCGGCGCTTACATCTGCGGCGAGGAGACGGCGCTGCTCGACGCGCTCGAGGGCAAGCGCGGTAACCCGCGGCTGAAGCCGCCTTTCCCGGCCGTGCAGGGTCTATACGGCGGGCCGACCCTGATCAACAACGTCGAGACGCTCTCGAATGTTCCCCACATCGTCGAGAACGGCGCCGAGTGGTTCAAGGGCTTCGGCACCGAGCAGTCGCCCGGGACCAAGGTGGTCTCGATCTCCGGCTGCGTGCGGCGGCCCGGCAACTACGAGGTCGAGCTGGGGATCCCGACCCGCGAGCTGATCATGGACCTGGCCGGCGGCCCCCGCGAGGGCCGCGAGATCAAGGCCTTCTACCCGGGCGGCTCCTCCTCGCCGGTGCTCAAGGTCGAGGAAGGGATCGACCTCCCCTACAGCTTCGAGGCGATGGCCGAGGCGGGCTCGATGCTCGGCTCGGGCTCGATCATCGTCGCCGACGACCGGGTCTCGATCCCGCACATGGCGCTGCGCACGGCGCGCTTCTACCACCACGAGTCCTGCGGCAAGTGCACCCCCTGCCGCGAGGGCACCAACTGGACGGTGAAGATGCTGGAACGGGTGGTGCGCGGCGAGGCGACGCCGATGGACCTCGACATCGTCGCCTCGGTGCAGGAGAACATCATCGGCCACTGCCTCTGCGTGCTCGGCGACTCGATGGCGATGCCGGTCGGGGCAATGGTGCGGAAGTTCCGCCCTGAGTTCGAGCGTGTGATCGCCGAAGCCGGCTCGCCGCTGGAGGACGACCGGATCGCCGTCGTCCAGGGCGCGCCCGAGACCCTGGGAGCGGCGACGTGAGCGACAAAGCCCAAGTGAACCTGATCATCGACGGGCGAGAGGTGACCGCGACCGAAGGCGAGATGCTCCACGACGCGGCCAAGCGGGGCGACGTCGAGATCCCGGTCTTCTGTTACGAGCCGAAGCTGGGCGAGCCGGTCGGCGCCTGCCGCATGTGCCTGGTCGAGATCGAGGGGATCCCGAAGCTGCAGACCTCCTGCTCGACCCCGGTGCGCGACGGCATGGTCGTCCACACCCGCACCGACCAGGTCAAGCACGCGCAGAGCGCCGTGGTCGAGTTCCTGCTCGTCAACCACCCGCTCGACTGCCCGGTCTGCGACAAGGGCGGCGAGTGCCCGCTGCAGGACATCTCGATGGGCTGGGGCCCCGGCAAGAGCCGGATGACCGACAACAAGCGCCACTTCGAGAAGCCGATCGAGCTCTCGCCGCTGGTCGCGATCGACCGCGAGCGCTGCATCCTCTGTTACCGCTGCGTGCGCTTCAGCCAGGAGGTGGCCGAGGACGAGCAGCTGCAGCTGCTCGAGCGCGGCGACCGCACCTTCGTCGGCACCTTCGACGACCGCCCCTACGTGGCGCCCTTCCACGGCAACATCACCGACCTCTGCCCGGTCGGGGCGCTGACCAACTACACCTACCGCTTCCGCGCCCGGCCCTGGGACATCGAGCAGGCCGGCTCGGTCTGCACGCTCTGCCCGAGCCAGTGCAACGTCAGCTTCACCGTCCGCGACGAGCGGGTGAAGCGGGTGATCGCCCGCGACAACTCCGATGTCGACGACGGCTGGCTCTGCGACCGCGGCCGCTACGGCTTCGAGATGTTCGACGCCGAGGAGCGCGTGCGCGGGCCGCGGCTGCGTGGCGGCGTCGCCAATCTAGGCTGGGAGGGCGCGATCGCCAAGGCCGCTGCGGCGCTGAAGCACGGCGGCGCCGAGAGCGCGGCGATCGTCGGCGACGCCTCCAACGAGGAGGGCTACCTGGTCCAGCGCATCATGCGCGAGGCACTCGGCTCGCCCCACATCGACTCGCGCCCCTCGCGCGGCCCCGGCCGGGAGGCGCTGGTACGGCTCGCCCAGCCCGAGATCTCCGCCCGGGTCCGCGACATCGACGACGCCGACGCGATCCTCGTCATCGGCACCGACCCCCTGCATAGCTCCCCGATCCTCGACCTGCGCATCCGCAAGGCGATCCGCCGCAACGGCGCCAAGCTGGCGGTCGCGACCGAAGCGCCGACGACCTTGGACGGCGGTGCCACTGCGGTCGCGCGCTACGCGCCCGGAGGCGCCGGCGCCTTCCTCGCCGAGCTGGCGAGCGGCCTGCGCCAGCCGAGCGACGGCACTGCGGCTGACGTCGCCGACGTCCTTCGTGGTGCCGAATCCGTCGTCGTCATCTGGGGCGACCGCATCGGCCGCGAGGGCGACGGCGCCGTCGCGGCCCTGCTCGACATGGCCTCTGCGCTCGACTTGGCCAGCCAAGACGGCTCGGGCCTCCTCGAAGTCCCCGACTTCACCAACGCCCGCGGCCTGCGCGAGGCGGGTTGCCTCCCCGACGCCGGGCCGGGTCTGACCCCACCCCCAAATTCCGTCTCAGGGACGGAAAATGGAGGGCGCGTCGGCAAGGCCACCGAGGAGATTCGCGCCGCGCTCGAGTCGGGCGAGCTGAAGACCCTCCTCCTCTTCGGCGTCGACCCGCTGCGTGACTTCCCGGACACCACGGCGTGGAAAAACGCGCTAGCGAAAGCCGACCACGTAATCGCCTTCTCAACCTTCGAGACCGCAACGACCGCCATGGCCGACGTCGTCTTCCCACTTGAGACCCACGCCGAGAAAGACGGCACCGTCAGCCACCCCGACGGCCGTCTCCAACGCGTCCGCCCAAGCGCCTCGCGCCCCGGCGACATCCGTCCCAACTGGGGCGTCCTCGCGGAGCTCTCACTGACGCTGGGACACGACCCGGGCGTCAGTTCTCAACCCTCAGCTTTCGGCGCCCTCACGAACGAGGTCGCCTTCTACGCCGGAATCTCGGACTCCGACATCGGCGGCCGCGGCATCCGCTGGCAGGACACCCCAGCTTCCGCGAACGTGCCTGAGCCGACTGAGGCGCCCGGGGCCGAGTCCCCAAAACACTCCAGCGAGGCTCCTGCCGAGCGTTTTGGGGACTCGGCCCCGGGCGCCCTAGCCCTCAGCACATACCGCGACCTATGGGCCGGCCCCATCACCGAGCTAAACCCACCGCTGCGGTTCCTTGCGCCTCAGCAACGCGTCGAACTCTCAATCGCCGACGCAGGCCGCCTAGGACTGCAGACCAACGACGACGTCACCGTCTCCCAAAACGGCACCGGCATTCGCGCCAAGGTCACGATCAGGGAGCGCATCCCCGAGGGCACCTGCCTGCTGATCGAGGGCGTCGCCGACGGCAACGCCAACGCCCTGCTCAACGGCAGCCCGGTCTCAGTCCAGATCGAGAAGACTGCCGCCCCCTGATGCTGACCCTCGCCGACACCCAGTTCGTCGAAGCCACCTGGATCATGGTGGTCAAGAGCCTCGTCATCTTCGGGGTGATCTTCGGCATCCTGCCGCTGATGACGGTGCTCGAGCGCAAGCTGATCGGCCGCTTCCAGCACCGCTACGGCCCCAACCGGGTCGGCCCCTTCGGCCTGATGCAGCCGCTCGCAGACGTGGGGAAGCTGCTCTCCAAGGAGGCCTTCCGCCCGGCCAACGCGATCGGCACGCTGTTCATCCTCGGCCCGCTGTTGCCGGTCCTCTCCGGCGTGCTCGCCCTGGCGATCCTCCCTTGGGGCAACGTCCAGGACGGCGTCGGGCTCTACGGGATCGACGTGCCGATCGGCATCCTCTACTTCTTCGCCGTCGGCTCGATCGCCTTCTATGGCCTGCTGCTCGGCGGCTGGTCCTCGGGCTCCAAGTACAGCCTGCTCGGCGCGATGCGCGGCGCCGCCCAGCTGATCTCCTACGAGGTCTCGATGGGCCTGGCCCTGCTCGGCGTGATCATGATGGGCGGCTCGCTCTCGCTGGTCGACATCGTCGAAGCCCAGGGCACGATCTGGTTCATCATTCCCCAGTTCGTCGGCTTCCTGATCTTCATGTTGGCCGGCTTCGCCGAGACCAACCGCACCCCGTTCGACATGCCCGAGGCCGACGCCGAGCTGGTGCAGGGCTTCATGACCGAGTACGGCGGCATGCGCTTCGGCAGCTTCCTGCTGGTCGAATACATGGAGATCCTGGTCGTCTCCGGCGTCGCCGTGGCGATGTTCCTCGGCGGCTGGATGGGGCCCGGCCCGAGCTTCCTCGACCCGATCTGGATGCTGGCCAAGATGCTCGGCCTCGTCCTCGTCTTCATCTGGGTGCGGGCGACGCTGCCACGCCTGCGCTACGACCAGCTGATGAGCCTCGGCTGGAAGGTGCTGCTGCCGCTGGCGACCCTCAACGTCCTGGTCACCGCGGTCCTGGTGGTGGTCACGTGAGCGGCGAGTTCCCCTACCTCAAAGACGACAGCGTGGTCGAGGTCCAGCGCGGGCCCGAGCCGGGCGGCGTCGGCGGCGCCTACCGTGCCTTCGGCGAGACGCTGCGCGGGCTGAAGACGACGATGGCGCGGCTGATCGAGGGACCGATGACGATCGAGTACCCCGAGGAGAAGACGCCCGTGTACCCGCGCTTCCGCGGCCGCCACAAGCTGCACAAGTTCGAGGACACCGACTTGGAGAAGTGCGTCGGCTGTTCGCTCTGCGCCGCCGCCTGCCCGGCCGACTGCATCCGCGTCGTCGCCGCCGAGAACATCCCCGGCGAACGGGTCTCGGCCGGCGAGCGCTTCGCCGCGATCTACGAGATCAACCTCTCGCGCTGCATCTTCTGCGGCTACTGCGAGATCGCCTGCCCCTTCGACGCAATCACGATGGGCCACGACTACGAGATGTCCGACTACGACCGCACCGACCTGATCTTCACCAAGGAGATGCTGCTCGCCGAGTCGATCGAGCGCACTCCGCTGCGAGCAGAGGGCGAGTAAGTGGAAGCGGTCCTCTTCTTCCTGGCGGCAATCGGCGCCCTCGGCGGCGCGGTCGGCGTCGTCGCCATGCGCAACCCCTTCTACGGCGTCCTGGCGCTGATCGTCCACCTCTTCTCCTTGGCGGTCCTCTTCCTGCTCCTCACCTCGGCCTTCGTAGCTGCCGCTCAGGTTGTGGTCTACGCCGGCGCGGTGATGGTCCTCTACGTCTTCGTGGTCGCCTACGTAGGCGGCGACACCGAGTCCGCCTGGGAGCCAATCCCGGGCCAGCGCTTCCTTGCGCCATTGCTCGGGGCGGCTCTGTTCATCGAGCTCTCGGTCGCCGTGCTCGCTTCGTCATTGCTGGCCCTTGGGACGCACGGCCCTGACGTCAACCCGGGCTTCGGCGACCCAGCAGCAATTGGACGCCTCCTGCTTGAACGCTTCCTGGTCCCCTTCGAGGCCTCCTCGATTCTGCTGCTCCTAGCCGCGGTCGGCGCCGTAGTCCTCGCGAACAGGCGCGGCCGCGCAGAGGAGGACGCCGGTGCCTCCTCAGAACACTCAGCGCCGAAGGCGCGTTCTGAGGAGGCACCGGCGTCCTCGCCCCTGGGTGGTCACGCATGAACATCGAGTGGTACATCGTCCTCTCGTCGCTGCTGTTCGCAGTCGGGGCGACGGGCATCCTGATCCGCCGCAGCCCGGTAGTGATCCTGCTCTGCCTCGAGTTGATGCTCAACGCCGGCAACCTGGCCCTGGTCGCCTTCAGCCGCATGGTCGGCAACCAGCAGGGGCAGATCTTCGCGATCGTCGTCATGGTCGTCGCTGCCTGCGAGGTAGTCGTCGGTCTTGGGCTGATCGTGGCGATCTTTAGGCGCAAGCTGCCGCTTGACGTTGACGCGCTGAGGGAGCTTCGAGGGTGAGCGCCACCGCCTGGGCCTGGCTGGTCCTCCTGTTTCCGCTGTTGGGCTCGATCGTGATCGCGCTTGGCTTCAAAGTGCTGCCATCTAAGGCAGCGGGCGCGATCGGCACGCTTGCCATCGGGCTTGCGTTTGTGTGCGGCGTAGCCGCACTGATCAATCTGCTTGGAGAAGCCCCTGACGCACGGCACCATGCATCGTCGCTCTGGGATTACGCCTCGGTTGCAGGGCTGAACATCAAGCTGGGGATCTACCTCGACCCGCTCTCGGTCTTCATGGTCCTGATCGTCACCGGCGTCTCGACCCTGATCCACCTCTACTCGTTCGGCTACATGCAGTCCGACGAGGGCTACCACCGCTTCTTCAGCTACCTCAACTTCTTCGTCTTCTCGATGCTGCTGCTGGTCCTCGCCGGCAACTTCGTGCTGCTGATCGTCGGCTGGGCCTTCGTCGGCTTCGCCTCCTACGCGCTGATCAGCTTCTGGTACCGCCGCACCACCGCGACCCGGGCCGGGATGAAGGCCTTCGTGATCAACGTCGTCGGGGATATAGGACTCGTGCTCGCCGCCTTCCTGATCTTCCGCGAACTGGGCACCTTCGAATACAGCGAGGTCTTCGCCAAGGCACCCCACGTCTTCCACACCAACGAGTGGACGGTGACGGCGATCTGCCTGCTGCTCCTGGTCGGCGCCTTCGCCAAGTCGGCGCAGCTGCCTTTCCACACCTGGCTGCCCGACGCGATGGAGGGCCCCACCCCCGTCTCCTCGCTGATCCACGCGGCGACGATGGTCACCGCCGGCGTCTACCTGATCGCCCGCACCCACGTCCTCTTCGTCCTCGCCCCAACCGCCGCCGACATCGCCGCCTTCGTCGGCCTGGCGACGCTGCTGGTCGCCGGCACGATCGCCCTGGTGATGACCGACCTGAAGCGGGCGATCGCCTACTCGACGATGAGCCAGATCGGCTACATGATCATGGGCGTCTCGATCGGCGCCTACAGCGCCGGCATGTTCCACCTGATGACCCACGCCTTCTTCAAGGCGCTGCTCTTCATGGCCGCCGGCTCGATCATCGCCGCGATGGCGAACAACCAGAACATCGACGACATGAAGGGCTTCGGCAAGGCGATGCGCTTCACCTCGATCACGATGCTCTGCGGCGGCCTCGCCCTCGCCGCCTTCCCCGGCACCTCGGGCTTCTTCTCCAAGGACGAGATCCTCGCTTACGCCACCGCGCGCGGTGGCATGTACGAGATCTTCACCGTGCTCGGCTACTTCGGCGCCCTGCTGACCGCGATCTACACCTTCCGCCTGATCTTCCGCGTGCTGCCGGGCAAGCCCTGCGCCGAGGCGCAGGAGCTGATCGACAGCGGCCACGTCCACCACGCCCATCCCTTCAACCCAGCGACGGGCGAAGAGGAGGACACCGGGGTCGGCTTCCCCGGCGCCGATCACCACATCGCCGAGCAGTCCTGGCCGATGCGGGTGGCGATGGGCGTGCTCGCCTTCCTCGCCCTGTTTGCCGGCCTGGTCCAGGTGCCGGGAGTGGATGAGACGATCACCAAGTTCCTCGACCCGGTCTTCGCCGACTCGCCGCTGGCGCGGATCGTGCCCTCGGTCGGCGCCTCCTGGGCGGGCCTGGCGATCGGCGCGACGATCTCGATCGTCGGCATCGGCATCGCCTACTGGCTATACATCGCCCGCCCCGAGACCCCGGCGCTGCTGATCAAGCGCCTGCGCCCGCTGCACACCTTCCTCGTCAACAAGTGGTACTTCGACGAGGCGATCGACTTCCTGATCGTGCGCCCGGCGCTGGCGATCGGCCGCTTCGCCAACCGCACCTTCGAGCGCCTCGTCGTCGACGGCCTCGTCAGCGGCACCGAGGACGTCGTCAGCGGCAGCGGCCGCCTCGTCCGCGTCGTGCAGAGCGGCTTCGTGCGCAGCTACGCGCTGCTGCTGCTGGTCGGCTTCGCCGGCCTCGCCCTCTACTTCCTGCTGAGCAGCTCATGATCAACTCGCTGCTCTGGACACCGCTCGCCTTCGGCCTCGTCGGCCTCTTCCTCCCCAGGCGGCTGGCCGGCTGGTGGGCGACGCTGGGCGCGGTGGCGACGCTGGGCATCGCGATCTCGCTCGTCGCCGGCTTCAACTCCGGCGCCTCCGGCCTGCAGGACACCGTCGACGTCAACTGGATCCCCGGGCTCGGCGTCGACTACAGCCTCGGGATCGACGGCCTCAACGTCTTCCTGATCCTGCTGACCACGGTGCTGTGGACGGCGGGCACGGCCTTTGCCGCCTTCCGCGAGCAGGATCGCCCCCACCTCTTCTTCTTGATGATGCTGATCGGCGAGACCGCGACGCTGGGCTCGTTCCTGGCCCAGGACCTGCTGCTCTTCGTCCTCTTCTTCGACCTGATGCTGGTGCCGTTCTACTTCCTCTTCGGCGCCTGGGGCAGCGATCGCGAGGGCGGCCCGAGCGCCTCGGCGGCGACGCTGAAGATGATCGTCTACACGCTGATCGGCTCGCTGCTGATGCTGGTCGGGGCGATCGCCACGGCGATCATCGCCGCCGACGGCGGGCACATCACCTTCTCGATCGCGGAACTGGCCAAGCACCCGATCGGCGAAGGCAGCCAGCGCTGGATCTTCTGGTTCTTCGCCGCCGCCTTCCTGGTCAAGATGCCCGCCTTCCTCCTGCACGGCTGGATGCCCGACGCCTACCGGGCGGCGCCACTGCCGGCGCTGGCGGTCTTCTCGGGCGTGCTGGCCAAGGTCGGCGCCTACGGCTTCCTGCGCGTCGTGCTGCCGCTCTTCCCGGCGGCGACGATCGAATTCCAGGAGGTAATCCTGGTCATCGCCCTGGCCTCGATCCTCTACGGCTCAGTGATGGCCTTCACCCAGACCAACGTGCGGCTGATCGCCGGCTACTCCTCGGTCGCACAGCTCGGCTTCATCACCGCCGGCATCTTCGCCCTCTCCGCCGACGGCTCCGACGGGGCGATCCTGCAGATGGTCAACCACGGCCTCGTCGTCGCGCCGCTCTTCGTGATCATCGCGCTCCTGGTCGAGCGCACCGGCAGCGAGGACCTGCGCGAGATGGGCGGGATGGCGATGAAGGCTCCTGTGCTGGCCGCGCTCTTCCTGATCGTCACCCTGGCGACCCTGGCGATGCCGGGATCGGCCAACTTCATCGGCGAGTTCTACATCCTCAACGGCCTCTTCGACTCGAAGATCGTCTTCGCCTTCGTCGCGATCAGCGGCGTCGCGATGAGCGCCTACTACGCCCTACGCCTCTACCAGCGCACGATGCACAACCGCAAGCCGGAGGGACTGATCTCGCGTGAGATCGGCTGGCGCGACGGGATCGTGCTGGTGCCGCTGGTGCTCTGCATAGTCGGCCTGGCCCTTTACCCCCAGTTGATCCTCAAGCGCACGGACCCTTCAGTGGCGCGATCCGTGGCGGCGACCGAAGGGCCGTCGGGTGGGTCTCCCAAAACACTTAGCGCGAAGCGGCCACCAAGTCCCGGAGAGCAACCCGCGCAGCTCCGCGGAGTCGCGTTTTGGGAGACCCATCCGACGGCCCCCGACCCCACCAAGGCAAGCCAGTGAACTTCCACGCCCCCCACATCGACTACGCCGCCCTCTCCCCCGTCCTGGCGCTGACCGTTGGCCTCTGCGTCGTCCTACTCGCCGGCGTTTTCAAGCCGCTCAAGCGCAGCGTCCCGGCGCTGACGCTGGTCACGCTCGCCACCACGGCTGGGCTGCTGATCTGGCGCTGGGACAACCCCCAAGACCTCGTCTCGGGCGCGCTGCGAATCGACGACCTGGCGATCTCGATCTCGCTGATCTCGCTCCTCACCGCGGCGTTCGCCGTGCTCTTCTCGATCCGCGAGCCCGCCGTCGAGCAAGCGGGCAAGGGCGAGTACCACGCGCTGCTGCTCGGCTCGGTGCTGGGCATGGTCCTGCTCGCCCAGGCTCAGAACCTGGTCACCTTCTTCGTCGCCCTGGAGACGCTCTCGATCCCGCTCTACATCCTCTGCGCGACCAACATGCGGCGCGAGAAGTCGCTCGAGTCGGGGCTCAAGTACCTGATCGTCGGCTCGCTCGGCTCGGCGACGCTGCTCTACGGGATGGCCTTTCTCTACGGCGGCACCGGCTCGACCGACTTCAGCGGGATTGCCCACGGCATCGCCCAGAAGAGCGTGCTCGGTGATCCGCTGATCCTGATCGGGATCGGCATGGCCGCGGTCGGCCTCGCCTTCAAGACCTCGATCGCGCCCTTCCACCAGTGGACCCCCGACGTCTATGAGGGTGCCCCCTCGCCGATCACCAGCTTCATGGCGGTGGCGACCAAGGCCGCGGCCTTCGCCGTCTTCATCCGCTTCTTCGACGTCGCCCTGGCGCCGCAGGCGAGCGAATGGCAGCCGGCGCTCGCCGTGCTCGCGGCGATCTCGATCGTGGTCGGCAACGTCGGCGCACTCGGCCAGAACTCGCTCAAGCGCCTGCTCGGCTACTCCGGCATCGCCCAGGCCGGCTACATCCTCGGCGGCCTCGTCGTCGCCAGCGAGGCGGGGATCAACGCGATCGTCTTCTACCTCGCCGCCTACGCCTTCATGAACCTCGCCGCCTTCGCCGTGGTCATCGCCCGCGAGCGCGAGACCCCCTACGGAGACGACATCGCCGCGGTGCGCGGCCTCGGCGCCGAGCGGCCCCAGCTCGCCTGGCCGCTGACGATCTCGATGCTCGGCCTCGCCGGCCTGCCGGCCACTGCGGGCTTCATCGGCAAGCTTTACCTGATCGAGGCCTTGGTCGAAGGCGACTACACCTGGCTCGCCGTCTTCATCGCGGTCGGGACGATGATCTCGTTGGCCTACTACCTGCGGGTGGTGGCAGCGATGTGGATGCGGCCCGAGAGCGGCACCGCCGCCACTCCGGCGATCGCCGGGGCATCGCCCGAAGCGGACCCGATCGACCCCGAGGCGGGCCGACGCATCTACCTCGTTGCCCCGGCCCTGCTCGCCGCCGCCGCGGTCGTCTTCTTCGGAGTCATCCCGGAGCCGCTGGTGAAGTTCGCTGAACACGCCGGTGCCTCGCTTTTCTAGAAAGGCAGGCCCTACTTGTCCAATGCCGCCGACCGGCCCTTAGGATGGCCGGGATGAAGCGGCTGACCAAGAAGCTGACGTTCGCCAACGTGATGTCGGTGACGGCGGTCTTCATCGCCCTGGGCGGCAGCGCGATCGCGGTCACCCAGCTCCCCAAAGACAGCGTCGGGGCCAGGCAGATCAAGACTGGCGCGGTGCGCTCGGCCGAGGTCAAGGATTTCTCGCTGCAAGCGGACGACTTCGCCAAAGGCTCACTCCCCGCGGGTGCGGCCGGCCCGAAGGGTGAACCGGGCTCACAGGGGCCCGCCGGCCCCGCCGGTACCTCCGGAACGCCGTCGGTCAGGGCCTACGCCTTCATCCGCACCGGAAAAGTGGGTGGAGCGATCGAACCACCGCAAATCCAGAACGGCCACGGCGTGACAGCAACGAAAATCGACTCCACGGGCCAGTACGAGATCACCTTCGATACCAGCCTTCTCCCCGGCGGAACGGTTGAAAACTGCGTGCCGATTGCCAGCCTCGGCACCTCTGACGCCGCTGGCTCGGTACCCGGCATACTGACCTTCATGCGGGCCCCCGGGTTCCCCGATGACAAGCTGATCGGGTTCTTCCGAAACAGTGCCGGAACCCCGGTGGCATTGGCCAGCGGCGGCGGCTCAGACGGCTTCAGCATCGCCCTCTTCTGCTGACCCCGGCTGACTTCGCCCCTTTTGGGTGCATACGGAGCACTGACCACGAAGTCAGCGGTAAGGTCATCGCATGGGAGGAAGACCGGCCGCGCTGTCGGCCTCGACGATGTGCGAGGCATTTCAGACCACCGCTGAGGAGTGGGCTGGGTCGCCAGCGCTGCGGCTGAAGGATTCCGAGTACGAGGCGAGCTGGACCGAGTACGCGGAAGCGGTGCGCAAGCGGGCCGCCGGGCTTGCCGCGCTCGGGGTGATGCGCGGTGACACGGTGGGCTTCATGCTCGTCAACCGACCCGCCCTGCATCTCACCGATGCCGCGGCGATGCACCTGGGCGCCACCTGCTTCTCGGTCTACAACACGTCGTCTCCGGAGCAGATCGAGTACCTGGTTCGGGACGCGGAGAACCGGGTGATCGTCACCGAGCAGGAGTTCCTCGACACCGTGCTGGCGGCCCGTGAGCTGGTCGACACACTGGAGCACGTCGTCGTGATCGACGGCGAGGCGCCGGAGGGGACGATCGCGATCGGGGAGCTCGAAGAGATGGGCGAGCCGGACTTTGACTTTGAGGCGGCCTGGCGCGCGGTCGAGCCGGAGGACGTGCTCTGCTTGATCTACACCTCCGGGACCACCGGGCCGCCAAAGGGCGTGCAGCTGACCCACGCCAACATGGTCGCGGTCTGGCAAGCCTGCGATCAGGTCCAGCAGACCACCCCCGGCGGGCGTTTTATCTCCTACCTCCCCAGCGCCCACATCGCCGACCGCTGGGCGGGGATCTACGCGCAGATGTTCTACGGCAACAGCGTCTACTGCTGCCCCGACCCGCGCCAGATGGTCGCCTACTCGATCGAGGTGAAACCAACGGTCTGGGGCGGCGTGCCGCGGATCTGGGAAAAGCTGAAGACGGCAATCGAGATCGGCATCACGGCCGAGCCCGACGAGGCGAAACGCGAAGCGACCGTGGCGGCGATCGAGCTTGGCCGTCATCGCGCTCGCGCGATGATGGACGGCGGCGCGCCGGCCGAGCTCGAGGCCGAGTGGAAACAGGCCGACGAGCAGGTGCTCTCGACAATCCGCGCGATGCTCGGCCTCGACCAGGTCGAGTCGTTCGTGGTCGGCGCCGCACCAACCCCGCCGGAGGTGCTCGAGTTCTTCCTCGCTCTCGGCATCGAGATCCGCGAGACCTGGGGGATGTCGGAGACCACCGCGATCACGACGCTCAACCCGCCCGGCGGCGTGCGGGTCGGCACCGTCGGTCCGCCGATCCCCGACACCGAGGTGAAGCTGGCCGAGGATGGCGAGGTGATGGTGCGCGGCCCGCAGGTGATGGCCGGCTACCGCAACCTGCCGGAGAAGACCGCCGAAGCGCTGAGCGAGGATGGCTGGCTGCTGACCGGCGACATCGGAGAATTCGACGAGGCCGGCTACCTGCGGATCATCGACCGCAAGAAGGAGCTGATCATCAACGCCGCCGGCAAGAACATGTCGCCGGCCAACATCGAGGCAAAGCTGAAGGCGGCGACGCCACTGATCGCCCAGGCGGTGGCGATCGGCGACAACCGCCCCTACAACGTGGCGCTGATCGCGCTCGACGCGGAAAGCCTGGCCGCGCGCGGCCTGACCGCTTCCGACCCAGCCGTCACGGCGGAGATCGAGCGCGCTGTCGCAGAGGCCAACGAGCGCCTCTCCCGGGTCGAACAGATCAAGCGCTTCAAGGCACTCGACGGCGAGTGGCTGCCCGGCGGCGAGGAGCTGACGCCGACGATGAAGCTCAAGCGCCGCCCGATCGAGCGCAAGTACGAAGCGGAGATCGAAGCGCTTTACTCAACGACAAGTTGAGGCACCCAGAGGCAGAGTTACAGGGCGAGAGCGCGACTCTCCCAAGGTCGGGTCAACTTCAGGCCTACCTCGCCAGTGGCGCCGCGATCATGATCACGGCGATTCTCTTCACGTTCGCCTGGGGGGCCGACCATCCCGTGCCAGCCGCCGGCATCGCGCTGCAAACCCTGGCCGGGCTGCTGGCGGCGATCCAACTCTGGGCGAACAACGCCTCCGATGCGATGGTGCGCTGGGGCGCCCAGCAGATCGCGCGCAACCGATGGCACCTGGCGAGGCTCTTCGACGGCACGTTTCGCTCCCTGCTGCTGTCGGCGACCTGGTGCGCACTGGGGTTCTTCCTCATAAGAACGCCTGGCTGGGCGTCGACCAACGCGGTCGCCTGGCTCCTGGCCATTCCCGCCCTCTTGATCCTCATGGTGGGAGTCGTGGCCCTCTTGGGCTCACTGCTCATGTACGGGTCAGCTCGTCTCGTCGACCGCCAATCGCTTCCAGACGGACGGGCAATGACGACTCTGCAGGCTCGAATCGCCGAAAACGACTGGATCTGGCCGCTCGTCGGCCTCGCATTCCTGCTCGGCGGGATCCTCCAAATAGCCGCCGCCTGATCTGCCAGCGAACCTGAAAGGGTCCGCGAATCGGCGTTCTACTCACAACCGCGGCGATCGTGATCTCGGTCGCGATCGGTGTCGCCTCCGAGCGCCGCTGGCCAACCGGCGCGGCGATGGCCTCGCGGCGGGCGCTGACGCTGTTGCTCTACGTCTTCCTGCCGCCGGTGATCTTCTTCAACATCGCCAAGGCCAACATCGACCTCAGCCACGGCGTCGGCCTGATCCTCGGCATCGTCGCCTCCTCGCTCGGCGCCCTGCTCGCCTTCCTGATCGCCGACCGGGGGCTGAAGCTGCCGCGCTTTCAGACCGGCGCCGTCGTCGTCACCGTGCTCAGCGTCAACACCGGCTACCTCGGCTACCCGCTGGCGGTTGCCCTGCTCGGCCGCGACCAGCTCTCGACCGCGGTCCTCTACGACGTGCTCGTCACCGGCCCCTGCCTGTTGCTCGGCGCCTTCGCGGTCGGCGCCGCCTTCGGCACCAAGGCGGGCGAAACCCCGCGCGAGCGAGTGCGCGCCTTCTTCACCCGCAACCCGGCGCTCTACGCCGCGATCGCCGGCCTCCTCGCCCCCAAGTCCCTGGCGCCAACCGAGCTGGTCGACATCTCCCAGGCGCTGATCGTGGCGATTCTGCCGATCGGCTTCTTCGCCGTCGGCGCCACCCTGGCCGAGAACGCCGAGCATGGCCAGCTGCCGATTCCGCCGCCGATGACTCGCCCCGTCGCCCTGACCATCGCCACTCGGCTCGCGGTCGTCCCCGCCCTGTTGATGCTGATGGCGGCGCCGCTGATCGACCTGCCCGCCGCCTACCGCCTCCTCTCCGCGATGCCGTCCGGCCTCAACTCGCTGGTGGTCGCCCACGCCTACGGCCTCGATATGGAGATCACCGCCGAGGCCGTCGTCTGGTCGACCACGATCGTGGTCGCCGCCGCCCTGCTGTCACTCTTGTTCTGATGCTGCACCACGTCGGGATCGAGGTAGCGCCCGCCGACATCGAGCGGTCAGTCGAGCTCTGGCAGTTGCTCGGCTTCGAGCTAGTCGAGCCGCCTGCCTCGCTCAGTGAGTTCACCTGGCTCGAACGCGAGGGGACCCAGGTCCACCTGATGCCGACCGAGTCGCCGACGGTGCCGCCGCGCGGCCACACCGCGGTTGTGGTCGCCGACTTCGAGGGCGTCTTCGCGGCGCTGGCCGCGCACGGTTTCGAGGTCGAACGCCGCCGCGAACACTGGGGCGCACCGCGGGCACGGGTTATCGCCCCCGGTGGCCACCGCGTCGAGCTGATGGCCGCGCCGCCGGCAAGCGGTCGCTGAGCAGCCTCGGCGCTACCCGCAAAATCCTCCAATTCAGTGACGGGAAGCCCGGCCGGGAGCGCGGCTACGATGCCCCGGTGCGTTACCCAGTCGAGCAATTCAGCGCCGAGGAGCGAGCCCTGCTCGCCCCCCATTTCACCAACCTCGACCGGCCCGTCTTTGCCTTGGTCAATCTGCCCGAGACGGTCAAGGGGGCGCTTTTTGCCCGCTACTCGCGCTATTCCGGGACTGTGCGCAGGCTCTACCTAGAGGAGTTTGCCGCCGACGCGGCGGCTGGCGAGCGGCCCTTCGACGGCGCCGAGGGCGAGCGCGCCGCCGGTCTCTACGAACGCGTCTTCCTCGGCTACGGCGACGACTCGATCGCTCAGGTTGGCGGCGCCCACGTCGCCTGCGAGTGGGTCTCCAACGTGCTGACCAAGGTGCTGCAGCGCGGCCGGCTCGCCGCCTACCTGGAGCAGTCGACCCGCTACATCCCCTACGACAAGCCGATGTCGGAGGAGGGCGGCTACCGCTACTACCGGGGCGACGATCTCGGCGCGCAGTTCGGCACCGCGATGGACGAGATCTTTTCTATCTACTCGCGCTCGCTGCAGCAGGTCGAGCAGTGGGCAGCGGAGCGCTGGCCGCGCGGCGACGGCGAACCAGAGGGGCCGTGGCAGCGCTCGATCCGCGCCAAGGCGCTCGACCTGCTGCGCGGGCTGCTGCCGGCGGCGACCCTGAGCCACGTCGGCATCTACGCCTCGGGGCAGGCCTACGAGCAGATGCTGCTGCGGCTGATGGCCTCGCCGCTGCCGGAGGCGCGCGAGTACGGCGGCATGATCTTGAGCGAGCTGAAGCAGGTGATGCCGAGCTTCGTCTCGCGGGTCGAGCGACCGGACCGCGGTGGCGAGTGGGTCGCCTACCTGCAGCAGCGCCGTGAGCAAACCGAGCAGTGGGTCTCGCGCCTCGGCCTCGACCGGCGCGGCGACGGCGAGGCAAGCCCCTCGGTCGAGCTGGTCCACGTCGACGGCAGCGAAGAGAGCCTGCTCGCCGCCTGCCTGCTCGAGTCGGCCTCAGTGCCCGAGACCGAGGTCCTCGCCCGCCTCGACGTGCTCGACCGCGACGAGCGAGCGGCGCTGCTCGCCGCGATGGTCGGCGAGCGAGCCAACCGCCGCCATCGCCCCGGGCGCGGCTTCGAGGCGCTGCGCTACCGCTTCGAGATCGTCTCCGATTACGGCGCCTTCCGCGATCTGCAGCGCCACCGCATGCTGACCGTCCAGTGGCAGCGCCTCGGGCCTGATCTAGGAGCCGGGATCCCCGAGGAGGTCCGCGAAGCGGGCGCCGGCGACGAGTTCGAGCGAGCCCTCGAGATCTCCCGCACCGAGTACGAGCGCCTAGTCGAGGCAGGCCTCTCCGAGCAAGCCCCCTACGCCCTCAGCCTCGCCTACCGCATTCGCTACACCCTCGACCTCAACGCCCGCGAGGCAATGCACCTGATCGAGCTCCGCTCAGGCCGCGAGGGTCACCCCACCTATAGAGCCGTCGCCCAGGCAATGCACGAGCGCATCGCGGCCATCCACCCTGGTGTCGCCACTGCCATGAGCTTCGTGGACAACTCTCAGGAGCCCCGCCTAGAGCGCATCATGAGTGAGATTCGGACCCATCGGAAGCAGGCGGCTACGGGCCGGTCCCAGTAGGCCTTCACTTAACTTTTTCGGTGGAGAGTGGGTGAGCTGGCGCCTCTAGCCCACGACGAAAAAGTGCAAGACGTTCCGGCCTACTGGGACCGGCCCGTCACGGTCGGATCCTCGGGATCCTCAAGCTCCTGCGGATCCCCTGGTTCCTCTAGCTGCGGAGGGAGGGTGCCGTTGTCGGCCGGACTGGACTCCATCGCCGCAGCCGCTTTGTCCCCCGGTGTAGGCCAGGGAATCGGTTCGCCCGCGGCCCAGGCCGGGGGCTGACTGTCCTTGCGAAGCAAGAGGATTCCCAGGTAGATGAACCAGAGCAGGGCGAACTGGAAGAAGAGGAAGGAGACGGCGCCGAGGGCCATTCCGAGGGAGCCCCAGAAGCGGGTCAGGAGACCGACCCGCATCGCGTAGAGGCAGGTGTAGACCATGGCAACGACGAAGCCGATCTGGCCGCCGAGGCCGAAGCCGGCGGCCAGCGGGCGCAGGGGAGCTTCGCTGATCGTTTCGGTGGCGATTTCGTTGGCGTGATCGCTGTTCAGGTTCACGCCCTTGGCCAGCAGGTGCGGCACTTCGTTGCTGACGAAGTCCGAGGCCGCGTGCAGGGTCGAGACGCCGCCGAGGATCGCCAGCATGGCGAGGAACAGCGGCGCGGCGATGATTACGCCGACGAGCTGGCCGCGCATCCGATCACTGCGGGCCTTGGCACTGCGGAAGAGGTAGTAGAGCGGCACGGCGAGCAGGCTGATCCCGATCGCCTGCAGGATGCTGGAGATCAGCTGGGCCGTGCGATGCGCGTCGACGTTGCGCAACAGCTCCGAGTCACCGCCGGCGCTGCCGACGCCCTGGGTGGCGACCAAGATCGCCGCGATGACGAAGAGGACCGCGGCGAAGGCGGCGAAGGCGGTTGGGGTTGCCCAGCGCTCCTCCCAGGCCAAGACGTTTCTCCGGTTCACGGGGCGTACGCTACCTGCGATGAGTTCGACGCGAGCCGGTGAGCGCACACCCGTCGTTCCGCTCGAGGCAGGGGCGGGGCCGGACAATCCCCCCTGCCCCGCCTGCGGCGAGCCGCTCTTCGGCTGGCTCGACGCCAGGCCAGGCCTGCACGGGCCGGTGAAGCGCTGCGAGAGCTGCGGCCTGGGCGTGATCGGAGACGCGGACGGGAGCGCCGACGCGCTCTCGGCCCTCGACCGGCTCGATCGCGACGAGGCGATCCGGATCGTCAGCCGGGCCAGCTTCGCCGCCTGGATCGGCAGCGCCGGCTGGGCCGGTCTCGAACCGGAGAGCCGCTACCTCTTCACGCCGGAGGCGGTGCGGCGTCTGGTCGCCAACCGCGATCAGATCGTCGTCAGCTCCCGTTGGTCGCCTGGTGCCGGCATCGCCTCGATGTGGCAGACCCTGCTCAACGGCCTCACCTTCGGCCGCAACGTCGCGCTCGGGGCCTTTGGCCGCGGCACGGCCGTGCCGGCCGGTCGGCCCTGGCAGCGCCGCCTCGACCTACTGATCAGCGTCCTCGCCGCGATCCCCGCCATCCTGGTCGCCGTGCCGCTAGAGCTGATCGCGGCGATCTTCCGCCGCGGCGCGGTGATCAAGCTGCGCTACGACCTTCTCTGAGGTCGTCGAACTAAGACAAACCTTCGCGCGCCTCGCGCACGAGGGTGACCGCCTCGGGAAAGAGAACGCGGATCGCGTCGCGAACCTGCATCGCCTGCTGATCGGGATCGCCGGTGAGGTCGAGCTGGCCGATCGAGGCGACGGTCATCTCGACCGCGAGCTTGATCGCGTTGTCCGCCCAGGCCACGCGTTGGGAGGACTGCATCTGCTCCGAGAGCTCCTCCATGCGGGCGCGGAACTCGTCGGGGTCACCGAAAAGGTTGAAGGGGCTGCCCTCCATCTCGCACATGAATAGCAGAAGGGCGTTGCGGGACAAAGTCGCGACACCCTGCGCGCCACCCGCGCGCCCACGCTGCCTAGCGTCGCGGGCATGCACCATGCACAGGCTTCCGAGCGTGGATCGGCGAGTGTTGAGCAGGCCGGCCTCGTCGCCCTGATCGCCCTGCTGCTGCTCGCGGCGATCGCGGCCGTCGCCGCCGGCGGCGAGATCGACGCCGGTCGCAGCCTCGCCGGCGCGATCTCCAAGCGCATCGCCTGTGCGCCGCGACTGCCCGACGACTGCCGTCACCATCCGCTGGTGCCGGCCTACGGCTGGCCACTCGCTCGCCTTGCTCGCGCTCTCGCGCCGGCGCCCGTAGCGAGACCGGGGCCGACGGGCCTGCCCCTGGTCCCGGTTGATTTCCGCTACTGCCGTCGCGAAAGCTGCGCCGTCGCCGCCGGCCCGCACCTGACCGCCTCGCGTCGGCGCACCACCGCCTTCACCCAGATCGACGACCTGCGGCGCTCGCGTGGTTGGATCGAATTGACCTATTGGCTCTACCGTCCCGGCCTCGGCTGGGAACGCCAGGTTCGCCGCGCCACCAAGGCCGAGGTCGAAGCGGCCCGCGGCGTCCCCGTGCTGCTCCAAGACGATCCGGCCCTGGTTCCGCTCGAGACCCTGCCCGGCCGCGACCACTATGGCTTCCCCGCGTCCGAACGACCGCCCTGGCAGTGGCATATCGCCGGGCGCTACCCCGGATGGTCGAGCTAGGGCATCATGACAGCAAGGAATGTGATGCAATGATGCTTCTCATGCGAACGACGGTCACCCTGGATCCCGATGTGGCTGCCAAGCTGAAAGAGGAGATGCGCAGGAAGGACATCTCCTTCAAGGAGGCGCTCAACTCGAGCGTGAGGCGCGGGCTCGAGCGGCAAGAGGCCAAGCCGCACCCTTACAAACTTCCTCCTCCCCAGCGGATGGGAGCCCGACCCGGAGTTAACCTCGACAAGGCCCTGCAACTGGCCGGTGAACTCGAGGACGCCGAGACGATTCGCAAGCTCAATCTCGGCAAGTGAAGCTGCCAGACATCAACCTGCTGGTCTACGCGGCTGACGACTCTTCTCGCCACTACGCGCGGGCCAGACCCTGGCTCGAGCAGGCACTCTCGGGAACCGAGGAGGTGGGCTTCGCCTGGATGGTTCTGCTTGGTTTTCTCCGTATCTCGACCAATCCCGCCGCGTTCGGCAACGCCCTTTCTCCCGACCGCGCTTTCGAGTACATCAACAGCTGGCTCGAATCGCCCGTGGCGACCATCGTTCACCCAAGTGAGCGGCACGCTGGCCATATGCGCGACCTGCTCATGCCACTCGGCACCGCCGGCAATCTGACCAACGACGCGCATCTGGCCGCTCTCGCGATCGAACACGGCGCCGAGCTCTGTTCCAGCGACAACGACTTCTCGCGCTTCGAGGGCGTGCGCTGGGTCAACCCCCTCGCAGGCTGAGGCGGCTAGCCCCAAGCTTCGCCCGCCTGGGTCCGCTCCCAGCCGACCCAGAGGGAATTCATCGCGGTGGCAACGACCCGCTCGCGGGGGACTCGTGGGTGCTCGTACCACCACATGGCCAGGCCCTGGAGCACGCCGCGCATCACTATCCAGGCCATTTCCAGGCCCTCCTCGACCTCCGGGCCGATCACCTTCTCGACGCCGGGCTGGTCGGCGAAGAGGCCCATGATCGCGGCGCGGCTACTTGCCGCCACCTCCTGGTGCATCGCCTCGATCTTGGGATCGCCAGTGGTGTCGCGAAAGAGCATGCGGCCAGCGAAGGGATGGGCCTCGATGTAGGCGAACCAGGCGTCGAAGGAGCGGGCGACGCGGCGGGCGGGCGGATCCTCGCCGACGAAGTTCTCGCGCCAGACCTCCCGCAGCTCGGCAAAATGGCGCTCCAGCAGGCGGCGGTAGAGGTCCCGCTTGGAGGCGAAGTGGTCATAGACCACCGGCGGCGTCACCCCCGAGCGACGGGCGATCTCGTCAATCGAGGCGCCCTGGTAGCCACGCTCGGCGAAGAGCGCCGTGGCCGCGCCTTCGATCGTCTCGCGCCGCTGGGCGGCGCTGAGGCGCTTCCTTGGCGTCTGGCTCTTTGCGCTTGACAACCTAGTGGACCCTAAGTACGGTTCGCGGCAGCTTCTTAGTACCCACTAGGTTAACTCTCGCCACGGAAGGAGCACAGCGTGATCGTCTCCGTGCACATCGTCGATGTCGGCCCCTCGCGGATGCCCGGCGCGCTGCGGCGCAAGCCACGCCCGGAGGCGGTCCCCGGCCTTCTTTACGCCGAGACGACGGTCACCGCCCCGCAGGGCGGCGGGGGACGGCTGCCGTTCTTCCCGGGGCGCCTCGGCCTGATCGCAGCCTGGGAGAACGACGACGCCCTCGGCGATTTCCTCCGCAGCGACCATCCCCTGGCAAGCCGGCTCGTCGCCGGTTGGCACGCTCGCCTCGAGCCGCTGCGCGTCTCCGGCGCCTGGCCGGCGATCCCCGGACTGCCCGAGCGCCAGCTCGCGGTCGCCGACGACGAGCCGGTAGCGGTGCTGACCCTCGGCCGGCCCAGACTGAAGCGGCTGCGCCCCTTCCTGCGCAGCGCCGGCCCGGCCGAAGCGGAGGTCGTCGGGGCGCCCGGCTTGCTGGCGTCGATCGGGCTCGCCCGCCCACCCCGCCTCGTCTCCACCTTCTCGCTCTGGAGCAGCGCCGAGGCGATGCGCGAGTACTCCTACCGCGACGACGGCACCCACATGGCCGCCGTCAAGGCCGACCGCGAGCGCCCCTTCCACCACGAATCCGCCTTCATCCGCTTCCGTCCCTATGCGTCTGCGGGCAGCTGGGACGGTCGCGACCCACTCGCCGATGCGGCCCCGTCAAAGGCGGTTTCTCCGTCCTCGCTCAGCGAGCGTTGATGCAGGGTTCGTACGGCTGGCCGGGAGGAAAGTCGGGAGGCTTGGGGCGACACGACCCGGCGGGTGGGGACTCGGTGAGCCGGCCGACCCTGAAGTGGAAGCTCGCCGACGGACTCTTGGCACCCCCCGGCACCGTGGCCCGGACCCTGAAAGTGTGCGGGCCGACACCCACCCGATAGCGCCTTGGCGACTTACAGGGGTGGAAGCCGCGGCCGGCGACCCTGCACTTGAACCGGGCCGCCTTGGCACCGGCGCCAACCGCGCGGAAACGGAAGGTGACCCTGGTCCTCCGATTACCTGGGTTGACCCGCTTGCCAGGGTGATGGGTGATCACAACCCGCAAGCGCTTCGACTTCCCCAGTGCCTTGAGTGGGTCCGCCTCGAAAGGATCGGTGGAGGTGATGATCTGTTCGTTAACCCCTGCAGCCGCGCACAGCGACGTTGTCGGGCAGGAGATGGCGAACATGCCGTTGGTGGTTCCGTCGACGGTTCCTGCCGGGGTGAGGGGTGATGGAATCACGTTGGTGAACGACCAGGCGCCGGCGCCGCCGGTGGGGTTGGTGGAGACGATCGCGTCAGAGTTGTTGTCGATCGCCGCGCAGGCCGTCAGGGCCGGACAGGAAACCCCCTTGACCGGCAAGCCGGTACCCGCGGTCACTACGTTCCAAGCGGACGCGGTCGGATTGGTCGAGGTGATTATCTGGCCGGCGTTACCGGTCACGCAGAGCGAGACCGATGGGCAGTCGATGCCGTTGAGGCCGTTTGGCCCGGCGGGGGAAACAGCTGGCGCCCAGGCCGAAGCGGACCCTGTGGGGTCGCTGGAGGAAACGATCCTGCCTTCGTTGTCGACCGCCACGCAGAGCGAGACACTTGGACAAGAGACACCGCGGAGGTCGAGTGGTTCTGCGAGTTCGACGACCGTCCAAGCTGGTCGATCACCCGTCGGGTCGGTCGAGAAGACGATCTTGCTGCCATAGGCGACGGCGAGACAGAGGGCCGGCGAAGGGCAGGAGATGCCGGTCATATGGACGTGCGGTTCTTTTTCACCGCCCAACGGCACGATCTTCCAAGCCGCGGAGCCCCCCGTGGGGTCGGTCGAGCTGAAGATGCGGCCGTCGAGGCTGACGGCAACGCAAAGTCCCGTGGATGGGCAGGAGACTCCCCTGATCTGCGCTCCGGGGAAGATCACCGGTTTTCCCTGTTCTTCCGCTTTTTCGGCCACTTCTTCTTCCACTCCACCCGGATGAAAAACCTTCCAGGCCCCGCGACCGCCGGTCGGATTGGTCGAGGTGGCGACCAGGCTGTCGCTGCCCGTAGCGACACAAAGTCCCGTGGATGGGCAGGAGACGCCGAGGAGGTCCCCGGGGACCTGGTCGTCCCTGAGCGTGGTGACGTTCCAAGTCGAGGCCGAGGCCGGAGCGATCCAGATCCCGGCGAGCACGATCGCCGCCACGAGCCCCGCCACGCCTGTCCCCATACGAGCAACCATCCCTGCCTCTCATAACCCGAGTACAAGGGCAAAGTTCTCAAGAACCGCCGCGTTTCCTGCTCGGGGCTTCTGACCGTAACTGCAACTCCTAAGGCCCCGCGGCCGAAGGCGCCGCCTCCTCCCGCTCGGCATCGTCCTGAGCTTGCCTGATCAGCCCTTTCCAGTCCGTCGTCCTGAAGACGAGCAGGATCGCGGTGAAGCCGAGCACCACCGACCAGGCCGCCATCGCGATTTGGGTGCCGACCGAGAAAGAGAGCACGGCGGCGCGCGAGGGGCCGTGCAGGGTCGCGACAAGCAGCGCCTGCTGCGCACCGGCGCCGCCGGGCGTGAAGGGCACGATGGTGGCGATCGCCTGCACGCTCATCACCAGCAGCACGTTGCCGACCGAGCCGCCGATGCCGAAGGCCTCGAGGAAGAACCAGAAGGCGAGGAAACGGCAGACCCACCCCACCCCCTGCCAGGCCGCCACCTGGCGCAGATAGCGGCGCGGCTGGCCGAGGATCACCACGCCCTGGCGCACACGTGCCCAGAAGCGGCGCACGTGATGGGCCAGGTAGTAGATGCCGATCGCGCTCACCACCAGCAGCACACCGATCACGATCAGCAGCGTCTTCGGGTGGTTGACCCAGAAGGAGATCTCGAAGGCGCGAGAATCGGGCAGTTCCGGCGGTTCGGGCAGCAGCCCTTGGGTGATCGCGTAGAGGAAGACGAGGATGCCGACTGTGGTGTCGAAGACCGACTGGACGAGGAAGGACGAGGTGACCGCCGGGTAGGAGGAGTCGGGGATCTGGCGCTTGACCAGGAAGACCTTGGTCACGTCGCCGGCCCGCGCCGGCAGGATCGCGTTGATCCCCGCCCCCGCCAAGTAAGCCGCGCCGAGCTGCAGGAAGGAGATCGGTTTGTCGGGATAGGCGGCGCGCAGCACGTTGCGCCAGGCCCAGGCGCGGCACAACTGCATCGCCAGCAGGAAGCCGAGGGCGACCATGAACGGCGTCCAGCGAATGTCGGAGAGATGCTGGAAGAACGCGGTCGTCGCGTGGAAGAACGAGTTGAAGCTGGATGCAAGATCGGCAACGGGCATCGCAGCTACACTAGCCCGCGCGTGTCAGAGGCCCAGACCCAGATCGCCACTGCGAAGGCCACCCGCGACCCCGCCGATGAGGCGATGTGTTCGCGCGCCCGCGAGCGCTACGCCGCCGATCGCAAAAGCCGCGTCCGCCGTCGCCGCAAGGCCCACGCGGCGATGCCGAGCCTGATCATCATCGGCGGGCTGAAGTGCGGCACGACGAGCATCCACCACTACCTCGGCCTGCATCCCGAGATCCAGATGTCAAAGCCGAAGGAGCTCAACTTCTTCTGCGAGGAGCTCAACTGGGACCTCGGCCTCGACTGGTACGCCAGCCGCTTCGACAGCCGCTTCAAGGTCCGGGGCGAGTCTTCCCCCCACTACACGAACCTGCCGCGCTTCACCGGCGTCCCGGCGCGCATCCGCGAGCACTGCCCCGACGCCCGCCTGCTCTACATGGTGCGCGACCCGATCAAGCGCATCCTCTCCCACTGGGTCCACGCCACCGGCGCCGGCTACGAGACCGGTGACCTGGTCGAGGTGCTCTCCAATCCCGATGCCTCCTACATGAACCGCTCCAAGTACTGGATGCAACTGCAGCCCTACCTCGAGCACTTCGATCGCGAGCAGATCGAGATCATCACCCAGGAGGAGCTGCAGTCCGAACGCGAGGAGACGATGCGCAGGGCCTTCGCCTTCGCCGGCGTCGACGAGAACTTTACCTCCGAGCAGTTCGACCGCGAGTGGGAGAAGTCCGGAGCCAAGGAGGGCGACAAATACCAGCTGATGGAGAAGCTGATCAAGCTGCCCGGCTTCCGCTCCTTTGACCGTAACTTCGACCGCCTGCCCGAGCCGCTGCGCTGGCGGGTCGAGAAGTTGGTCCACGATCCCGAGAAGCCGCCGGCGCCGAAGCCGAAGCTCCCGGACGATCTTTTCGAGACCGTCCGCGCCCGCTTCACCACTGACGTCTCCGAGCTGCAGAAATTCGCCGGCCGCAAGTTCGCCGGCTGGCACGACTACTCCTAAGCGCACAGGGCTAGGCTCCGCTTGTGCGGCGGCTGACCCCGGATCCCGGCGAGACGACGGTCGAGCAGCAGCTCGACTCCTACAACCCGTGGGAGGAAGAGCGCGAGGGGCGGCCCTTTGTCGCGGTCAACTTCGCCGCGACCGTCGACGGACGCGCGACGATCGGGGGTGTCTCGGGGCCAATCGGCTCCGCTGCTGACACCGCGATGCTGGTCGGACTGCGGAAGCGCTTCGACGCGGTGATGATCGGCGCCGGCACGATGCGGGCCGAGCGCTACAGCGGCCTCGACAAGCGCCTGATCGTGGTCGAGAGCGGACCCGATGGCCGGGTCGACCTCGCCGCTTTATTGCACTCGCTTCGTGAGGAGGGCATCGAGGCGCTGCTCTGCGAGGGCGGCCCGACCCTCCACGGCGCCCTACAGGCGCTTGGACTGGTCGACGAGCTGTTCCTGACGATCGCCCCGAAGCTGGTCGGCGGCGAAGCACCCCGAATCGTCGAGGGTGTTCTCCCCGAGACCGCCGAGCTCGAGCTCACCTGGCTCCTGGAGCAAGACGGCGAGCTCTTCGCCCGCTATCGCGTGGCCCGCTAGCGTTCCGGCGACCAGCCCCGAGGAGAGGACCCCGATGGACTTCAAGCCCAGCCCCCAGGTCGAGACCCTGCGCGAGCGCATCCTCGACTTCATGGATGCGGAGATCTACCCGCAGGAGAGGGAGATCATGGAAGCGCTCGACGCCGAGGTGGGCCCGGGCGTTCCCTACCCGAAGATCCTGGTCGAGATCCGCGAGAAGGCGAAGTCGGAGGGCCTCTGGAACCTCTTTATGCCCGACGAGCGCTACGGGCCAGGGCTGAGCAACTGGGAGTACGGGCTGCTCTGCGAGGAGATGGGGCGCAGCCCGGCGGCAGCGCCGATGGCCTTCAACTGCTCGGCGCCGGACACCGGCAACATGGAGATCCTCGCCGAGCACGGCTCCGATGAGCAGCGCGAACGCTGGCTGGAGCCACTGCTCGAGGGCCGCATCCGCTCCTGCTTCTCGATGACCGAGCCCGAGGTATCAGGCTCCGACCCAACTCTGCTGCAGGCGCGCGCCGAGCGCGACGGCGACGAGTGGGTGATCAACGGCCACAAGTGGTTCACCTCGGGGGCGGTCGGCGCCGAGCTGGCGATCGCGATGGTCGTCACCGACCCCGAGGCCAACCCCTACGCGCGCGCCTCGATGATCTGCGTGCCGACCGACAACCCGGGCTTCAACCTGGTCCGCCCGATCCCGGTGATGGGCCACAACAAGGGTCCCGGCCACTGCGAGATCCGCTACGAAGACTGCCGCGTGCCGGCCAGCAATCTGCTCGGCGGCCAGGGCATGGGCTTCGTCGTCGCCCAGGACCGGCTCGGCCCCGGCCGGATCCACCACTGCATGCGCGCGATCGGCACCGCCGAGCGGGCGCTGGAGATGATGTGCCACCGCGCCAACGAGCGCGAAGCCTTCGGCGGCCCGCTGGGCCAGAAGCAGTTCGTCCAGGAGGCGATCGCCGCCTCGCGGATGGAGATCGACCAGGCCCGCCTGCTCACCCTCTACGCCGCCTGGAAGATGGACACCGAGGGCAAGCGCGCCGCCCGCCAGTCGATCTCGGCGATCAAGATCGTCGCCGCCAACATCGTCATGGACGTGCTCGACCGCGCGATCCAGATCCACGGCTCGCTGGGCATGACCGACGACACACCCCTCGCGGCCCTCTGGCGCTTCAGCCGCATGTTGCGCCTCGCCGACGGCCCCGACGAGGTCCACAAGATGGTTCTCGCCCGCCGCGAGCTCAACCGCTGGTCCAAACGTGCCGAGGCCGAGGCTGCCGGCGAGCTGGACCCAAAGCACGCCCGGCGGGCGATCTAGGCGCTCAGTAGACGATCAGGAAGAACCCGGCATCGACAGGTTCCGTTTTTTCGCTGCTTTTGATCGTTTTCCGCGCGTTGACGAAGGCCTGGGTTCCGGCCGGACATATAGATAGAGGTCCCTGGCCAGTATCGAACTGGATCAGGATGTTTTCGCCCGCCTCGGAGTAGTCGACCGTTGCCACTCCCCCCACGGGAGCCGGCGCGAGGCCCGAGAAGCAGTAGAAACCAGCCGAGGGGTGGGTGACGTTTGCCTGTGAAATCCCCAAGCTTCCAGCCAAGACCACCCCGCCGGCCGAGACATTGGCGGCATGAGAGAGCTTTTCCGCAGCCGGGGCGATAAAGCCCGGAGCCAGCTTTTCGAGGCTGACCGAGCCATCGGCCAGCTTGGCGTTGGTCACCGCTGCGGCGGCGATCTTGGCGGTCGAGATCGCGTTAGCCTTGATCTTCGACCGCGTAACCGCGTTCCGCTTGATCTTCGCCGTCGTCACCGCCCCGCCCCGCAGGTCGTGACTGCCGATCTTCTTGGCCGCATAGGCGGCCCCGCCCCCGAGAACGAGGAATACGGCGATCGAGGACATCACGTTTGCGTAGGTCAGGCGCTTGCGGATCTGCTGCACGGCCGCCGACGATGGCAAGCCCCCCATGCGCTGTCAAGGCGGGCTGGACGATGCATCCAGAGATGCGAAAGGGCCGGGCAAAGCCCGGCCCTTTCGCATGAACCTCTTGTCCCAGAAGGGACGAGAAACGTGCTTACGCCCTGTTCATCCAGCTGGTGACGAACGCGCAGTCAGCACCAAACACGTGGACGCCCTGCGACGAGTTGGCGACAAGCACAACCGAGCCATCCGGAGAGGCAGCGGTCCAGCCGGTCTCGTCATCGTCGTAGTAGTCGTACCAGTAAGGAGTAGTCGAGCTTGAGGATTCGCCGATTTCGTCTTCGGTACCGGTATTGAAGTTAGCTTCGTAATACGAAGTCCCGCTGGGAGTGTTCACGAACGCTCCATTTTGCGAGGTCCTGATAAAGGTCTGGGCTTCGAAATCGTTTCCGCCCAAATTCGTGCACTTGCCAGTAATCGTAAATGGGCCAATCGTCCCTAGCTGAATACTGGTACCGGCCGACGCCTTCTTCACCCCGGTGGTGAAGTAACGGCTGAAATTAGTTGCGGTGTCAGCAGTCGAAGCGTGAGTCGCGTTCGGCACCGTGCCGAGCGTGGTCAGGTTGATCTTCGGGCCGGTCACGGCACCGTTCTTGATCTTTGCCGTGGTGATCGAGTTCTGCTTGATCTTCGACGCGGTCACGGCGTTCTTCTTCAGCTTGCCGGTCGTGATCGAGTTGCCCTTGATTTCGTTCGAGCCGATCTTCTTGGCGGCGTATGCACTGGCGCCACCGAGAACTAGGAAGACGGCGATCGAGGACATCACGTTTGCGTACGTGATGCGCTTGCGAATCTGCTTCACAAATACTCTCCTTGGGATTGAGGGAACGAGAGGCTTGCGCCTGCTCAGTTACTTTCGCTACAACGCTCGACCCTTTCAGGTCCGTCGGAGCGATGTCAAGCCAACTGGACCCTCTTCGACGTTAACTTCGCTCGGCCTGCTCGGCGGCCTCGGCCAATCGCTCGACCAGGCGCGCGAACGCTTCGATGCCTGGATCGACCTTGCCGTACTGGCCGGCGGCGTAGCGGGCGTAGACGCCCTCGAGGATGATCGCCAGCTTCCAGTAGCCGAGGGCGACGAAGAAGTCGAGCTGGGAGAGGTCGCGGCCGGAACGCTCGGCGTAGCGGGCCTTGAGCTCCTCACGCCTGGGGAAGCCGGGCGCCATCGTCGCCGGCTGCCCCAGTGAGATGTCGTCCTCGCCTGCCTCGGGCCAATAGACCATCAGCAGGCCGACGTCGGCGAGCGGGTCGCCGAGCGTGCAGAGCTCCCAGTCGACAACGGCGGCAACCTCTCCCCCCGGCGTCAGGATCATGTTGTCGAGCCGGTAGTCGCCGTGGACGATCGTCGCCGGACCCTGCTCGGGAATCCGCGCCGCGAGGCGCTCGTGGACGGCGTCGATCGCGGGCAGCTCGCGCGTCTTCGACTTCTCCCACTGGCCCTGCCAGCGGTGCAGCTGGCGGGCGACGTAGTCCTCCTTGCGGCCGAGTTCGCCGAGGCCGACCGCATCGGGGTCGACGGCGTGAATATCGACCAGCGTGTCGACAACGCGCTCGCCAATCGCGCGGCGGTCGCTCTCGTCGGGGAAGGAGTCTGCCTCGGCGAGGCCGCGCAGGATCGGGCCCTCGACGAACTCCATCACGTAGAAGGGTGCTTCGTTGACGCTCTCGTCCTCGCAGAAGCCGGCGATCGGCGCAACCGGCACCGGGGTCGCGGCCAGCGCCGAGACGACGCGGTGCTCCCGCCCCATGTCATGGGCCGAGCCCAAGCGCTTGCCCAGCGGCGGCCGGCGCAGAGCCCAGCGCTTGCCGGCGCTGTCGCGCACCCCGTAAGTCAGGTTCGAGTGGCCGCCGGAGATTCGCTCGAAGGTGAGCGGTGGCTCGGCGCTGGGTATGTGCTCCCCAAACCATGCCTCGACCCCGGCCTTATCGATCCCCTCTGGCGCCTCCGCAGTGCCGTCGGCCGTGCCTGTAGCCTCGTCTCCCATCGAGGGGCAAGCATATTCCCGGCGCCGTTTCCGGCTCAGCCCGTCGCTCGCCAACCGGCTGACGATCGGCTTCGCGATCGCCTTTGCCGTGCTCACCGGCCTCGCCGTGGTCGGTGTCGCCCGCTTCCTGCAGCAGCGCCAGGACTTCGAGAACTCGACCGCGCGCTCCTACCAGGTTGAGATCGCCGCACGCACCCGGCTCGCCAACGGTGAACATCCGGCAGCTGCTCGTTCGGTGATCCTCACCCAGCAACACAAGCGCCAACAGCTGCGCGACGACATCGGCGGCGAGACCCGCGACACGGCGCTGCTGGTCGGGGCGGGGTTGATCGCCGGGCTGACCGGCGCCGCCCTGCTCTTCAGCGGCCTGATCGCCTCGATGCGACGTCCGCTCGAGGAGCTGGTCGAGGCATCCGGCCGCCTCGCCGCCGGTGACCTCAACACGCGGGTAAAAATCGGCGGCCTCTCGGAGACCGCCTCCCTGGGCACGGCCTTCAACGAAATGGCCGCGGAACTGCAGCGCCGGGCCGGCGAACGCGACCAGCTGGAGACGATGAAGGACGAGTTCGTGCTCACCGCCTCGCACGAGCTGCGCAGCCCGCTCACCTCAGTGCAGGGCTTCGCCGAGCTGCTGATGCTGGAGCGCGACAAGCTCGAGCCCAAGCAGGCCGACACGGTCGAGATCATCCTCGACAACACCCGCCACCTGGTGCGCCTGCTCAACGACCTGCTCGACCTCGCCCGCAGCGACGCCGGCCGACTGACGATCAAACCGGCGGTGATCGACGTCGCCTCGCTGGTCGAAGACCCGGTGCGGACGATGCTGAGCCAGACCCAGGCCAAGGACCAAGCGCTGACACAGGCGATCGCTCCAGGCCTGCCGCCGATCAGCGTCGACCGCGACCGAATCCGCCAGGTGCTCGTGAATCTCTTGACCAACGCACATGAGTACTGTCCCGCGGGCGCCTCGATCCACGTCACGGCGGGCGGCAACGCCGGTGGAGTCGAACTCGCGGTGAGCGACAACGGACCCGGAATGGCAGCGGACCAGCTAGATCACATATTCGAGCGCTTCACCCGCGGCGACGCTGGGCTGACCCAGCATGTCGGCGGCACCGGCCTCGGCCTGGCGATCTCGAAATCGCTGGTCGAGTTGCACGGCGGTGCGATCTCCGTCCAATCGGTCGAGGGCCAGGGCTCGACCTTCAGGGTTTGGCTGCCCGCGCTTGCGGGGAGCGAAACGGAAGAGCCGCGAAATGACGACGTGGATCGGGCGGCGGCCCAATCCCGGGAGGAGGCGTTGTGAGCACGCGGGTACTCATCGCCGATGACTCAGAGACGATCCTGCTCCTATTGCGCACGCGGCTCGAGATGGAGGGTTACGAGGTGATCACCGCTGCCGACGGCGTCGAGGTGATCGAGGCGATGCAGCGTGACTCTGAGCCGAAGCCGGAGATCCTCCTGCTCGACGCGATGATGCCGCGCAAGTCCGGCATCGACGCCCTGCGGGAGCTACGCGCCGCCGGCGTTGACACTCCGGTCCTGATCGTCAGCGCCCACCAGGACGAGATGGACGCCGGCGCCGCCACCGACGTCGAGGTCAGCGGCTACATCACCAAGCCAATCGACTTCGACCAGCTCTTCAGCCGCATCGCCGAGCTGACCGGCTGAGCCGCCGGACCTCAGCTCTTCGCGACCTCGAGCCGGATCTCTTTGCCTTTTACCTTGGTGCCGTCGAGGTACTCGACCGTGCGCTCGGCGACATCGGGGTCGATGTGGACGAAGGAGAAGCGGTGCAGGACGTGGACGTCGTGGATCGCCTCCTCGGGCAGGACGGCGCCCTCGCGCAGCGCCCAGCGCAGGTCCTCCTCGGTGATGCCGCTGCGCTCGCCGCGATTGACGAAGAGCTTGACCGACTTGGCGGAGTCGTCCTTGTCCGTATCCGCTTTGTCCGAGTCAGCCTCGACAGCAACGTCGTCCTGAGCCGGTTTCGGCTCACGCGACTCCGTGGCCTCGCTGCGCTCCGGCCGCTCGCGGCGACGCGGGCGCGGCGCGTGCTCGAGTCGCTCCTCCGGGGTTTCCCACTCGCCGATCGTCGTCTTCACGTCGCGCTCGATGCGGCCGATCTCATCGCGCTGGGCGGGGGTGACGAAGGTGATCGCCCGGCCGGTCCGGCCGACCCGGCCGGTGCGGCCGATGCGGTGGACGTAGACCTCCGAGGAGGCCGGCACGTCGTAGTTGATCACGTGGGTGACGTGCTCGATGTCGAGGCCACGAGCGGCGATGTCGGTCGCCACCAGCAGGCGCACGCGGTGGTCCTTGAAGGCGATCATCACGCCGTCGCGTGAGCCCTGGCTCATGTCGCCATGCAGCGCCTTGACGTCGAGGCTTTTGGCCTTCAGCGTCTTCTCCAGCCGGTCGGCGCCGATCTTGGTGCGGCAGAAGATGATCGCCTGCTCGGGTTCCTCGATCTTCAGTAGCTCGACCAGCTTCGCCGCCTTCTCTTTAGCCCCGACCTCAACGTAAGCCTGGGCGATCGCGTCGACGGTCAGTGTTTTCGGCGTGATGCTGATCGTCGTCGGGTCATACATATAGCTCTCTGCAAGCCGTTTGACCGGCGGCGGCATCGTCGCCGAGAAGAGCGCCGTCTGGCGGCCGCTCGGGCACATGCGAAGGATCTTCTCGACGTCCTCGATGAAGCCGAGGTCGAGCATCTCATCGGCCTCGTCGAGGACGATGTAGCGGGCCGCGGTGAGGACCAGCGAGCGGCGGCTCATCAGGTCCATCATGCGGCCAACAGTGGCGACGACGACGTGGGCCCCCGAGCGCAGTTGCGCCTGCTGCGATTTGATCGGGGCGCCGCCAAAGACGGCGACGATCTCGATGTCGAGATGCTCGGCGTAGGAACGCAGCGCCTGGGTTACCTGGATGCAGAGCTCGCGCGTCGGCGTCAACACGACCGCCTGCACCTCGTCGTTGTCCGGGTCGAGGTACTGCAGCAGCGGCAGGCCGAAGGCCGCCGTCTTGCCGGTGCCGGTCTGGGCTTGGCCGATCACGTCGTGGCCGTCAAGCAGCTCGGGGATCGCCTGGTCCTGGATCGGCGTCGGCTCGTCAAAGCCGAGCTCATCGAGGGCCTGCTGGATCTGCGGCGAGAGGCCGAGTTCTTTGAAGGAGATCACTTCGACGGATCCAGGAGGAGCTTGCCGCTGGTGTTGCGGGCGATCAGGTCTTCGTGGGCGCGGGCTGCCTCGGAGAGCGGGTAGACGCCGCCGATGGTGACCTCGAGCTCGCCCCTGGCGACGATGCCGAGCAACTCGCCGATCATCGGCGCGACCAGCTCGCGGCGAGCGAGCAGGTGCAAGAGCCAGAAGCCGACTACGGTCTTGGAGCCACGCAGCAGAGCCGCGGTGGAGACCTCACGCTGTTCGCGCGAGGCGATGCCGAAGACGACCATGCGACCGAGCGGCGCCAGGATCGCGAGCTCTTCGTCGAACGCCTTGCCGCCGCTCATGTGGAGGACAGCGTCGACCCGCTCGCCGCCATTTGCGTCGCGGATCGCTTCACCGAGGTTCTCGGCCCGCGAGTCGACGGTGGCGTCGGCGCCGAGCCGCTCGACCAGCGCCCGCTTCTCCCCGCTGGAGGCGAGCCCGATCACCTTCGCCCCGGCCTGCTTGCCGAGTTGTACGGCCATGCCGCCGGTGCCGCCGGCAGCCGCCTCGACCACCAAGGTCTCTCCCGGCTCGATGCGAGCGCAGCGCTGGACCAGGGCAACCGCGGTCAGTCCCTGCAGCAACAGCGCCGCCGCCTGGTCGTCATCGACCTCGTCGGGCAGCGGGATCAGCAGCGCCTCCGGCACGGCGACCTTCTCGGCGTAGCCGCCGCTGCCGAGCAAAGCCACCACCCGCCGTCCGTCGGCGGTGCGGCCGCTGATCTCAGTGCCGGGAACCAGCGGCAGCGACTGCTCGGCCAGGTAGTCGTTGCGAGTCGCGTGGGTGTCAGCAAAGTTGATCCCACTGCGGACGACGTCGACAATGACTTCCCCTTCGCCGGGAACTGGATCCTCGATATCGAGGATCCGAAGCTTCTCCGGACCGCCGAACTCGTCTATTTGGACTGCCTTCACGGCGGCGAACCATAGTCGCGCTGGGAAAGGGAGTCGGGTGTGCCTCGACGGCGCCTCCTCGCCGTTGCGCCGTCGGGGCACACCCGACTCCCTATACGCTCCCGTCAATGTCCCTCACCGTAGTCGGCTCAATCGCGTTCGACAGTGTCAAAACCCCCTTCGGGGAGCGCGATCGCATGCTCGGCGGCGCCGCCGTGCACTTCTCGCTGGCCGCCAGCTTCTTCACCGAGGTGCGCCCAGTCGGGCCGGTCGGCGATGACTTCGGGGCGGCCGAGTTCGAGGTGCTGGAGCGCCGCGGCGTGCTCACCGACGACATCGAGCGGGTCGCCGGCGGCGAGTCCTTCTTCTGGCGCGGCCGCTACGAGTTCGACCTCAACGTCGCCCACACCGAGGACACCCAACTCGGCGTCTTCGGCGAGTTCGAGCCGAAGCTGTCCGAGGCTTCGCGCCAGGCCGAGACACTCTTCCTCGCCAACATCCAGCCGGATCTGCAACGCCAGGTCCGCGCCCAGTGCGCCGCCAGCCGCTTCTCAGCGCTGGACTCGATGAACCTCTGGATCGACACCGCCAAGGACTCGCTGCTGGCGGCGATTGCCGAGGTCGACTGCCTGATCGTCAACGACGCCGAGATTCGTCAGCTCACCGGCGAGCCCAACCTCGCCCGCGCCGCCCGCGCGGTGATGGCGCAGGGTCCGCGCGCGGTCGTCGCCAAGCGGGGCGAGTACGGCGCGGCGCTCTTCACCGACGATGGCTTCTTCGCCCTGCCGGGCTTCCCGCTGGAGGAGGTGCGCGACCCGACCGGCGCCGGCGACAGCTTCGCCGGCGGCTTCGTCGGCTACCTCGACAGCCAGGACGGCGAGATCGACGAGGCCTGCCTGCGCCGGGCGATGGGCTACGGCACCGTGCTCGCCTCCTTCAACGTCGAGCAGTTCGGCACCGAGCGGGTGGCTGCGCTGAGCCGCGAGGAGATCGAGGAGCGCTTCGCCGAGCTGCACGCGATGACCCGCTTCGAGCCGCTGCCGGCGGCCGCCGAGTAGCGCCCCTGTTCTCCGCAGCGCAACAGCCTGGGCAATCCGAACTGCGATACTTGCTGCTCCAGTTCAAACAGCTCGAGGAGGGGTGATGGCCACCGAGCAGCAGATCAGAGACGCAGCCGCAGACGGGAACGCCAGCACCGGTTCCGAGTCGCTCTCCGTTACCGACAACCGCACCGGAAAAACGTACGAGCTGCCGATCACAGACGGCACCGTGCGGGCGATGGACCTTCGCCAGATCAAAGTCGACGAGGACGAATTCGGAATGCTGGCCTACGACCCGGCCTTCACCAACACGGCCTCCTGCCGCTCCTCGATCACCTACATCGATGGCGATGCCGGCATCCTCGAACACCGCGGCTACTCGATCGAGCAGCTTTGCGAAAAGTCGACCTTCCTCGAGGTCGCCTACCTGCTGATCTTCGGCGAGCTGCCGACCGCGCCCCAGCTCGACCGCTGGGTCTTCGACGTCACCCACCACACCTTCGTCCACGAGGACCTCAAGCAGTTCTTCGAGGGCTTCCGCTACGACGCCCATCCGATGGGAATGCTGCTCGCCGGCGTCGGCGCCCTCTCGACCTTCTACCCCGACGCCAAGCACGTCGAGGACGAAGAAGAGCGCTACATGGCCGCGGTCCGCCTGATCGCCAAGGTGCCGACGCTGGCCGCCTTCTCCTACCGCCACAACATGGGGCTGCCTTACGTCTACCCCGACAACGACCTCAACTTCGCCGAGAACTTCCTCTCGATGATGTTCAAGAAGACGGAAGCCAAGCACCTGCCGAAGGAAAGCCTCTCGAAGGCGCTCGACGTGCTCTTCATCCTCCACGCCGACCACGAACAGAACTGCTCGACCAACGCAGTGCGCGGCGTCGGCTCCTCCAACGTCGACCCCTACTCGGCCGTGGCGGCCGGGGTGGCAGCGCTCTACGGACCGCTGCACGGTGGCGCCAACGAGGCGGTGCTGAAGATGCTGCGCGAAATCGACTCGGTCGAGAACATCCCCAGTTTCCTCGAGAAGGTGAAGGCGCGCGAAGCGAAGCTGATGGGCTTCGGCCACCGCGTCTACAAGAACTACGACCCGCGAGCGCGGATCATCCAGCAGCACATGGACGAGATCTTCGAGGCGACCGAGTACAACCCGCTGATCGAGATCGCCCAGGAGCTGGAGAAGCGAGCTCTCGACGACGAGTACTTCACCTCGCGCAAGCTCTATCCAAACGTCGACTTCTACTCGGGGATCATCTACGAGGCGCTTGGCGTGCCCAACGAGATGTTTACGGTGATCTTCGCCATCCCCCGCACGGCCGGATGGGTCGCGCAGTGGATGGAGATGAAGGACGATCCCGAGCAGAAAATTGCTCGGCCGCGGCAGATCTACACCGGGGCGCGCGAGCGCGACTACGTGCGCATGGAGAACCGTGAGGGTCCCGAGAAGATCGTCGGGCCGCCGGCACGCAGGCCGAAGCGGCCGCGGCGCGGCGCGTAAGACACCAGGGCAAGGGATCGGTCCTCCTCCCACGGAGACCGTCCGTCCCGCAGTTGCCTTAGCTTCGATCGTTCCGCTCCCAAAGCCTCCGTGGGAGGAGGACCGATCCCTCCCTCTCGTATTCTGCGGGCCGTGTCTCGTCCGAAGTGGAAGCTCACCGTGCGGCATGGGTCCGACGTGGATCACGCGAGCTTTAAGGAGCTTGGGGAGGCCGTTGCCGCTATGCGGGAGCGAGCGCTGGCTATTCGGGCTGAGGGGCCGGTGAAGGGGGTTTCGTCGTTGCGGGACTACGGGCCGGAGCAGCAGGTTCATGCTCGGTTGCAGCTGAGCGGCAAGGGCTGGCTGCACAAGCCCGTTGCCGGGATTGACGTGCGGGGGGATGGGACCTTCATGCCTTACTGCGGTGGGGTGCGGCGGGAAGAGCTGGATCCGAGCAAGCACGAGACGCCGTTCGACCTGGTGCGGGAGACTCTGGAATCAGATGGCTGAAGCTGAGATTCCAAAGGGCAGCTACGCCGCCGGGCGGCGGATGAAGCTGCCGGCCGGGGCCGGGGCGCCCTACGTCGTCTACATCAACGGGGTCGAGCAGGGCGAGGGGACCGACTACACCGTCGCCGCGGGCGAGATCGTCTTCACCCGGCAGATCATCAAGGAGAAGGTCGGCACCGGGCGCTGGCTGGCGATGTACCTGGGGCTCTTCGGCACCTACCGCAAGAACGAGACGATCGACCTCCAGTTCGAGCGGGGCGGCAAGACGGAGCTGATCTCCGACCTGCCGGTCGAGCCCGACTGACCCCCGTATCCTGACCCGATGGAGATCGGCTTCCTCATGCTCGCCGACCACAGCGAGGCGGTCAACGGCAAGCTCTACATGGTCGGCGGCGGCTGGAACGCCCTGCGCCTGCCCGAGCTGCCGCACGAATGGGGCTTCCACATCGCCCTCGGCCTCGACGTCGCCTGGAGCGAGACCAACCAGCCGCACAACCTCCAGGTCGGCATCCACGACCCCGACGGGGTCGAGCTCGGCGAGGGCCTGCAGGCTGACTTCGAGACCGGCCGCCCACCCGGCATGCCCGCCGGCCAGGACCAGCGCCTGGTGATGTCGATCGGCACCACCGCCACCTTCACCACCCCCGGCCCCCATGCCGCCGTGGTCCAGGTCAATGGCGAGGAGATCGGCCGGGCGCGCTTCTATTTGACCGAGGGCGCCGAGCCACCGGTCACGAGCATGTAACTGCTGCGCTTAGTTGAAGACGTAGAGCAGCAGGAAGGCGATTACGGCGAAGCTGCCGGCGCCGGCGATCAGGGGCTTGTCGTCGACCACGATCGCGGCGGTGGAACGGTCGTCAGCACGATCGTAGATCAGGTAGAGGTAGCGGAAGACGCAGTAGAGGACGGAGGGAATCGTCCACATCATCTCGTTGCCGATCAGCGGTGAGTTGACGGCGTAGATCGAGTAGCTGATCACGGTGCCGGTGGTGACCATGGCGACCATCTGGTCGAGGAAGGGCAACGAGTAATGCTCGAGCACGGGGCGGCTGCTGGTCCCCTCGTGCAGCTCGGAGACCGCCTCCTGGCGGCGCTTGGTGACGCCGAGGAAGAGGGCGAACATGCCGGTGCAGAGCAGCAGCCATTCCGAGGCGTGGGCGTCGACGGCGACCGCGCCGGCGGCGACGCGGAGGATGAAGAGGCCGGCCAGGGTCATCACGTCGACGATCACGATCTGCTTGAGGCCGAGGCTGTAGGCCATCTGGGCGACGCCGTAACCGACCACCATCAGGCCGACTTCCCAGTTCACCGTGGCGAAGGCGATCGCGATCGCAATGATCGCCAGGCCGGGCGCGATCGCCTTGGCGATTCCCTCTGAGAGCTCGCGCGCGGCCAGCGGCCGGAAGCGCTTCTTCGGGTGCTTGCGGTCGAGCTCGACATCGATCAGGTCGTTGACGTAATAGCCGGCGCTGGAGATCAGACAGAAGGCGACGAAGGTGAGGAAGGCCTCGAGCACGTCGTGGGACTGGTTGAACTTGCCGGAGAAGAGCAGGCCGGCGAAGACGAAGACGTTCTTGATCCACTCCTGCGGGCGACCGGTCTTGATCGCGGCGCGCAGCGGCGAGCGGCGCGGCACGACCGGCTCGTCGAGCGGGTGCTCGGGATTGCCGGCAGGAACCGGGACCGTCGGCTGTTCGGAAGTGATGGTTTCCATCCTGGGTGGTGCCGGGGAGGCAGGCGCAAGCTACCCGGCCAGGGAGAATCAGTCGCGAAAGGGTAGCGCTCAGCTCGGTAGCTGAATCGTGAAGCGGGCGCCCTGGGTGGGGAGGTTCTCGACGGTGACGCTACCGCCCATCGCCTCGCTCAGCTCGCGAACGATCGCCAGACCAAGGCCGGCGCCGTCGGGGGAGGCGTGCTCGGCACGGGCGCGGAGGTGAAAGCGCTCGAAGGCACGGGGGATCTCCTCGGCCGCGATCCCAGGCCCTTCGTCGCTGACCTCGATCGCGCCCGGCGAGGCGACGATCGTCACGGTCGCTCCTTTCGGGCTGACGCGGATCGCGTTGTCGAGCAGGTTGGTGATGACCTGGAGCACGCGGCCGTGATCTGCGGTTGCCGCGGCGGGGCCGCCCTCGACCCGGATCGCGATACCGGCCTCGGCTGCGCGCGGGCGCAGCCGCTCCTCGGCCTCGCGGGCGACCGCCGCCAGGTCAACCGGCTCGCGGCGCACCTCGATCACGCCCTGGCGCAGGCGCGCGAGCGCGAGCAGGTCACCGACCAGTCGCTCCAGCCGCTCCGCCTCGCGACCGACCACGGCGGCCGCCTGGCGCGGCTCGACCGTGCCGTCCTCGATCCCCTCCGCGTAGCCGCGGATCGAGGTGAGCGGCGTGCGCAGGTCGTGCGAAACCGAGAGCAGGACGGCGCGCTCGGCGTCGCGAGCCAGACCGAGCTGCTCGGACATCTCGTTGAACGAACCTGCCAGCTGATCGAGCTCATCGGTGCCCTCCGGCGGCACGGGCTCGGGCCGCCGGCCAGCGGCAAGCTCTCCGGCCGCAGCGGAGAGCCGGCGCAGGGGCTGGGTTAGGCGGCGCGCCAGCAGGGCGGCCACCGCGGCCGCAAGCAGGGCCGCGGCGCCACCGGCGATCAGCAGGGCGGCGAGGTAGCGGCGGAAGTCATCTCCCGAAACCACATCGGGCCGGGTGACGAGCACGACCGAGTTGCCGCTGCCTGTCCGGCGCGCGGCGTAGATCGAGTTCTGACCTTCGATCTCAGCGGTCCCGTCGGCGCTGCCGCTCTCGCGCAGGGACGCAACCGCGGCGGCGGGCAGCAGGCGAGCGGCTTCGCTGGGCAGCAGCAGTTGCACCGGCCGCGGCGCTTCCACAGACGTGCCGGGCACTCCCCCGCCCGGCGCGCCGCCAAGAGGCTGCGAGCGGATCGGCGGTGGGACCGGCGCGCCGCTGCCGATCACATTTGGCAGCTGCGCGGCGAAGGTCGTCGCCTGGCGCTCGACGTCGTGGCGGATCGTCTCCCGCACCGCGTCGCGGGTGAGGACGATGCCGAGCGCCAGCGAGGCGCCGACGGCGAGCAGGACGACGCCGAGGATCGCGATGAAGAGCCGCGCCCGCAGCGAGCGCATCAGGCCACGGCCTTGTAGCCGGCCCCGCGCACGGTCTGCAGCAGCTCGGGCCGCTCCAGCTTGGCGCGCAGCTGGGCGATGTGAACGTCAACAGTGCGGGTGCCGCCGGGAAACTCGCCGCCCCAGACCAGCTCGAGCAGGCGGTCGCGGCTGAGCACGATGCCCGGGTGGGAGAGCAGCGCCGCCAGCAGGTCGAACTCGCGGCCGGTCAGCTCGACCGTGTTGCCGCCCACGGTCACCGTCCGCGCGGCGCGATCGAGCTCGACGTCTGCCGCCGCCAGCACCCCCTCCTCGCTGCCGTTGCCACCGCCGTCAACGCGGCGCAGGATCGCCTTCACCCGGGCGACCAGCTCGCGCGGCGAGAAGGGCTTGATGACGTAATCGTCGGCGCCGGCTTCTAGCCCGGCGACGCGGTCGACCTCCTCGTCGCGAGCGCTGAGGATCAGGATCGGCACGCCGGTGCGGGCGCGCAGGCGGCGGCAGACCTCGAAGCCGTCGATGCCGGGCAGACCGATGTCGAGGACGACGAGCCGCACCGAGTGGCGCGAGAGCTCCTCCATCGCCTGCTCGCCGCTGGAAGCCCAGACGACGCCGAACCCGTCGCGCTTGAGGTAAGCGCGTACGAGCTCGGCGATCGCCTGCTCGTCCTCGACGACGAGGATGGCTCCCTTCATCCGCCTAGCCTCTCATCTGCGCTCCCGGAGGCGGCGGCAGTTGCCCGTCCTTGCGAGTGTCGGGCTGTTCCAGCGGCGGCGCCTGCCCCTTCTTAGGCGGCACCATGATCGCCTTGGCAGCTTCCCCTTCCGGCCCGCAGACCGTCACTTCCTCGCCGGTTTCGAGGTCGGACAGCGAAGACTTGCCCGGTCCCGCGAGCACCTTGGTGCTGTCATCGACGGCGACCGTAACTTCGTTGCCGTCGTTCTCCTTCAGCGTGATCGAGCTGTCGTCGACGGCGGTGATCTCGCCCTGATCCATGCGGATCACTTCCGCCTTGCCGTTGTGCTGGACGTGCAGCTGGGCGTAGGTCAGGTCCTTGCCACCGGGCCCGCCCATCATCATCGGCGGACCGGGTGGCCTCCGCTTGCCGCTCGGCACTCCCGAGCCTTCTCCCTGACCGCCTTCGTTGCCGCCCTGCGCGAGCGCCACGCCGCCGACGGTCAGCGCGGCGGCGACCGCCACCACCGCCACCGAGCGGACGCGCTTTCGAAATGAGTCGAGCATCTTGGTCCTCCTGGTCGTTGGATCGAACAGGGCGGATCGTCAAATCCGCAGGTATGGGACCGGTCAACCCTCTGTAAGGGCTGTGTAAGCCCTCGGCGGACCAGGCTCAGACGAAGTGCAACGTTTTGTCCCTCTCATGGGACTACAAAACGTTGCACCTGATTAGGGGTCGATCAGCACGCCGGGGTTGAGCATGCCGGCTGGATCGAGCTCGGCCTTGGCGGCGCGCAGCGCGGCAGCAAAGGGGGCGGGCCGCTGGAGGTCATACCAGGGGCGGTGATCGCGGCCGACCGCGTGGTGGTGGGTGATCGTGGCACCACCTTCGATCAGCGCCTCGCCGGCAGCGGCCTTGATCTCAGCCCACTGCTCGACCTCGCCGCCGCGGACCGCGGGCGCGAGCACGGTGAAGTAGGGCGCCGGGCCGTCGGGGTAGACGTGGGTGAAGCGGCAGCTGACCCGCGGGGCGCCGGGCCCCTCGGCAGGTGCGTCGCAGACCTCAGCCACCTTTGTCCGCACCGCGGTCATCGTTTCGGCGTGGAACTGCTCGAAACGGTCCCAGGTGATCGCCGTCTCGAAGGTCTCGCTGAGCACCCCGCAGGCGACGAAGGTGTCACGCAGGTAGGGCGCGAGCAAAAAGGCCCCGCGCCAGCTCTCGACCGCCGATGACCCGTCGCCATCTCCACTGGTCCCGGCGCTGCGCTCGCGGCCTGGAGGTGGCGAGTTGGGGACACCGCCGTGGGACTGGGCGATGTCGAGCGCCAGGCGCATCGGCTCGTCGACCGGCAAGTTCGCGGACTCAAAGCCGAGCACCAAGAGGTTCGTCTCGCCGGAGCCGGCGCCGGTTGTGCCCGCCTCGAGCGCGTCGAGCAGACGACAGTTGGATGGATAGAGCCCCGACTGCGATATCTCGCGCACGGCCCGCGCCGCCGCGTAGAAGTCGTCGAACTCGACCCCGCAGGAGTTCTTGAAACGGGGCCGCGGCCGCACCCGCACCCAGGACTCGGCGATCACCCCGAGGATCCCCTCGGAGCCGATCAGCGCCCGGTCCGGCGAGGGCCCGGCGCCCGATCCCGGCAGCCGCCGGCTCTCCCAGGTCCCCCGCGGCGTGATCGCCCGCACCGACTCGACCAGGTCGTCGATGTGCGTGTAGAGCGTGGCGAAGTGCCCGCCCGCCCGCGTCGCGATCCAGCCGCCCAGGGTCGCGTACTCGAACGACTGGGGAAAGTGCCGCAGGGTCAACCCGTGCTCACGCAGCTGGTCCTCCAGCCCGGGTCCGGTGGCCCCCGCCTGAATCCGCGCCGCCAAAGACTCCGCATCGACTTCCAGCACCCGATCCAACCGCTTCAGGTCAAGGCAGACCACCGGTCGCTCGCCAAGCCGCGCCTCCACCCCGCCGACCACACTCGTCCCGCCGCCAAACGGAACGACCGCCGCCCCCTCGGCCTCCGCCCAGGAGAGCACCGTCTCGATCTCCGACTCGTCCCTGGGAAACGCGACGAGATCAGGCGGGTTCTCGAACTCCCCCCGAAACCCCCGCACCACATCCCGGTAGGCCTTCCCCAGCGCATGGACCACTCGCTCGTAGTGGTCATCCGTAAAAAGATCGCCGAACGCTCCCGGCAACTTCAACCGCGACGCCCGCAGCTTCACCTCATCCAGCGGAACGGGCTGCTCCAGCTCGCCCCCAAACCCAAACCGCTCCCTTATCGCGGCCGCGGCCTCCTCGAGCTCCCGTCGAGAGCGCGCCTGGTCCTCATACCCCCAGCCCCAGTGCTTGAGCCGACGATCGGCCATCTACGCCGGTGCGTTCAGGGTGCGCTCCCGCATCCACAGGAACAGAGGGAGGCCGAAGCAGAGACCTACGAGCAGCGTTGCGGGTATGCATAGCCACCAGCGCTTGATCCGCGCCCGCGGCCCCTCCACGGCGGCCCAGACGAAGAGGGCGAGGGCGGCGATGACCAGGTCGAGCAGCAGTTGCGTCGACGGCGTGCTGGCCGTCCAAAGCGAGAAGTAACCGCTGAGATCGAATCCCTCTTCGGCGAAGAAGATGCCGACGCAGACGTTCGGCACGATGAAGCCGATGACGGTGAGGACCAGTAGAAGGCGTTCCTTCATACCGGTGCCTACCAGTGCACACCTTTCATCAAGTGGGCAAAGGCAACCGCCTCGGTGGAGGGCGCCTTGTCAGGAGCCTCCTCCGACTTGCCCTTGGCAGCCTGCGACTCCGGGAAGAGTTTGTAGGCCTGGTTGAGGATCCGATCGCTGAGCTGGGGTGCCACCGCGTAGAGCAGCTCGCCGAATGTGCCGAGGCGAGTCGCCACCTTCTTCGGCTGCCCCACCATCGCCTTAGCGATCATCTCCGCCGCCTCCTCGGGCGAGATCGCCGGGAACATGTCGTACATCCGCGTCGGCGCGATCATCGGCGTGCGCACCAGCGGCATGTGGATAGTTGTCAGGTGGACGCCGTCGTCGACCACCTCTGAGGCGATCACGCGGCTGAAGGCATCGAGCGCCGCCTTCGAGCCGACGTAGGCCGAGAAGCGCGGCGGGTTGGTCTGGGTCCCGATCGAGCTGATGTTGATGATGTGCCCCGACTTGTGGGCCCGCATCGAGGGCAGCAGGGCGAGGATCAGCCGCACCGCGCCTAGGTAGTTGAGCTGGATCGTGCGCTCGTAGTCGTGGAAGCGGTCGTAAGAGAGGCCGACCGAGCGACGAATCGAGCGGCCGGCGTTGTTGACCAGAACGTCAACGCGGCCGTGGTAAGTGAGCACCTCCTCGGCCATCCGCTCGACGTCCTCGATGTCGGCGAGGTCGCAGCGGTGAATGTGAGCGACCCCACCGGCGGCCTCGATCTCGCGTTTGGTCTCCTCCAGCTTCTCGACCGAACGCGCGACCAGCAGCACCGTCGCCCCGGCGTCGGCGACCTTGACCGCGGTCGCCTTGCCGATCCCCGACGAGGCACCGGTGATCAGCACGACCTTGCCGCGCACCGCGGCGCTCAGGGTGCGGTCCTTGAAGAGGTCGGGATCAAGGGTTCGCTCCCAGTAGTCCCAGACGCGCTCGGCGTAGGACTCCAGCGGCGGCACCGAGATGCCCGAGCCAGCCAGCGCAGCCTCGGCGTTGGAAGAGTCGAAGTGGGTCGGGTAGCTGAAGTAGCTGAGCACACCGGCGGGGATGCCGAGCTGGTCCAGCCCGATCTTCGCCGCCCGCTTCGCCGGCGGGAAGAAGCGCATACCAGTGCGGATCAGCGAGGTAGCCGGATCGGTGACCCCGGAGTCGAGCCGCAGCCTCGCCTGCGGCGCGTCGGCGGCGCGGGCGAAGAGGTTGATCATCTCGCCGGCGGTCTTCGGGTTGGGATCGGTGAGGCTGAAGGCCTGCCCGTCGAGGCCCGGCCTGTGGGCGATGTAGTCGATCGCGTCGGCGACGTAGTCGACCGGGACGATGTTGATCTCGCCGCCTTCGACGCCGAGGGTCGGCAGCCAGGCCGGCAGCACCCGCCGGGCCTGCTGCAACAGCTTGAACCCGTAGTAGGGCCCGTCGACCTTGTCGATTGCGCCGGTGCGCGAGTCGCCGACGACGATGCCGGGCCGGTACACCCGCCAGGAGCGCGAGCACTCCTCGCGCACGACCCGCTCGGACTCGTGCTTGGTGCGGAAGTAAGGATGGGTGTCGAGGTGTTCGGCCTCGTCGAACATGTCCTCGCGCCACTCGCCTTTGTAGAGGCCGGCGACCGCGATTGAGCTGATCTGGTGAAAACAGCCGGCCTCGATCGACCCGGCGAGTTCGACCGCGTGACGGGTGCCCTCGACGTTGGCGATCTCCTGCGCCTCGGCGCCGGCGGTCATGTCGTAGATCGCCGCGAGGTGGAAGAAGTGGTCGACCTCGCCGCGCAGGGTCAGCAGGTCCTCCTCAGAGACGCCGAGGCCAGGCGAGGCAAGGTCGCCGGCGATCGGCACCACCCGGGCTCCGTCGGGGCCGAAGGAGGTGCGCAGCTCCTCGAGGCGTCCGCGCGATCCCGCCCGCACCAGGGCGTAGACCGTGCCCTCGCGCTTGAGCAGCCGCTGCACGAGGTTGCGACCGATGAATCCGGTGGCCCCAGTGACGAAGTAGTTCATCGCCTCAGCCTACCGCCCCTTTTTGGCTCGACTGTTTCTTGGCGCGCAGATTTCGCGTCGGGGAAGCGGGGGAAGCGGACGGCCCGGGTTTCATAGACTGACGAGAGAGATGGCGGAGACGGCGACCGTGCAGATTGCGATGCCCGAAATGGGCGAGTCGGTCACCGAGGGGATCGTGCTGGAGTGGCACGTCGCCGAGGGAGATTTTGTTGCCGAGGGCGACACGGTTGTCGAGGTGTCTACGGACAAGGTGGACGCCGAGGTTCCGGCGCCTATGGATGGCGTCATTACGAAACTGCTCGTGCAGGTTGACGATGAGGTTCCGGTCGGAGCGCCACTCGCTGAGATGGAGCCGGGCGGCGAGGGACCGAGCGCATCGGCCGCGGGTCCTGTCGGGGCAGGGGACCCACCGCCCCCTCCGGTCGCTAAAGCGTCCTCAGGGGCGGTACCCCCTACCCCGCCACCCGCGGGCGAGGCGTCGGGGGCCGTCGCCGGGACCAACGGGAGCGATGGAGTCCGGGCGACCCCAGTGGCCCGACGAGTAGCGGCGGCCAATGGCGTCGACCTTGGCTCGGTAAGCGGCTCGGGACCAGGCGCCAAGGTCACCAAGGACGATGTGCTGGCCGCTGGGAACGGAGCGGGACCGGCGGCTGCTGGGGACGAGAAGGTGCTGCGGGGGCCTGCCGCGATGTTGGCTCAGGCCATGGATGAGAGCCGAGAGGTGCCTACGGCCACGTCTTTCCGCACCATCGCGGTGGACACGCTTGACGCTAAGCGGAAGGCGATCAATGGGTTGTTGAAGGAGCGGGGGATGAAGGTGTCCTTCACTCATTTGGTGGCTTGGGCGATCGTGCAGGCGGCTAAGGAGCATCCGGTGATGACTCGGGTGTTCACGCGGAAAGACGGGAAACCGGTGGCGATCGAGAACGGGCCGGTAAACCTGGGGATCGCGGTTGACGTCGAGCGCAAGGACGGGTCGCACAGCCTGATGGTGCCGGCGATCAAGGGCTCTCAGGACCTCGAATTCGCTGGCTTCCACAGCTACTACGAGGAGCTGATCACCAAGACGCGGGAGAACAAGCTCACCGCCGATGACTTCCAGGGCACCAACATCTCGCTGACCAACCCGGGCGGGATCGGCACCGTCGCCTCGGTGCCGCGGCTGCTCAACGGGCAGAGCGCGATCATCGCCACCGGCGCTATCGCCTACCCGCCCGAGTGGACCCACGCCACCCCAGAGCGGCTGCGCCAGATCGGCGTCTCGAAGACGATGACGCTGACCTCGACCTACGACCACCGGGTGATCCAGGGCGCCGAGTCCGGCGCCTTCCTGCGCAGCATCGAGCTGCTGCTGCAGGGCGAGGAAGGCTTCTACGAGAGCGTCGCCAACGACCTCGGCATCGACTCGGCGCCGATCTCCTCAGCCCATCCTGCCTCCGCCTCCGCGCCGCCGCTAGGCGCTCCCGCCGCGAGTAGCGCCGAGGCCGGCGTCACCGCCACCCAGCCCGACGAGGAGCTGCTGCAGGCGGTGCAGGCGGCGACCTCGTTGCTCAAGGGCTACCGCACCCACGGCCACCTCGCCGCCCGCCTCGACCCGCTCGGGCGCGAGCCCAAGGGCGACCCGGCGATCCAGCCGGAGACGCTCAACCTGACCCCGGAGCTGATGTCCCGCGTGCCCGCCTCGATCCTGCGCATCGGCGTTCCCGGCGAGACCCTGCTCGAGGCGCTCCCCCGCATGCGCGAGGCCTACTGCGGCACGATCGCCTACCAGTTCGAGCACCTCTCCTCGCACCAGCAGCGCACCTGGCTGCGCGAGATGGTCGAGACCGGCGCCCACCGCGCGCCGCTCGCCATCGAGGAGAAACAGCGGCTGCTGATGCGGCTGATCGACGTCTTCCAGTTCGAGCGCTTCATCGAGAAGGCCTATCTGGGGCAGAAGATCTTCACGATCGAGGGGCTCGATGTGGTCGTGCCGATGCTCGACGAGCTGGTCACCCTCGCCCACCGCAGCGACGCCGAGGAGGTCGTCTTCGGCATGGCCCACCGCGGCCGCCTCGCCGTCCTCGCTCACAACCTGGGCCGCTCGGTCGAGTCGATCCTGGCCGAGTTCGAGGGCTCCAAGCGAATCGACCAGGTCAAGGCCGTGGCCGGCATCCCCCACGGCGGCACCGGCGACGTCAAGTATCACTACGGCCACCAGGGGGTCTACGAGACGCACGAGGGCGAGCAGATCGCCGTCCGCCTCTACCCCAACCCGAGCCACCTCGAGTTCGTCAACCCGGTGGTCGAGGGCGCGACCCGCCTGATCCAGTCCGACTTCGAGGGCTCGACGATCGAGCACAAGCCGAAGTGCGCGGTGCCGGTGCTGCTGCACGGCGACGCCGCCTTCCCCGGCCAGGGCGTGGTCGCCGAGACGCTCAACCTGCAGGCGCTCAAGGGCTACACCACCGGCGGCACGATCCACATCATCCAGAACAACCAGGTGGGCTTCACCACCGATCCCGAGGACGCCCGCTCAACGCCTTACGCGGCCGACATGGCGAAGGGCTTCAACGTGCCGATCGTCCACGTCAACGCCGACGACGTCGAAGCCTGCTCCGCCGCGGTGCGGCTGGCGATGGCCTACCGCGAGCGCTGGGGCCGCGACATCGTCATCGACGTGATCGGCTACCGCCGCTACGGCCACAATGAGACCGACGAGCCCGCCTACACGCAGCCGCAGATCGCCGCCAAGATCAAGGCCCACCCGCCGGTCTCCGAGGTTTACGCCAAGCAGCTGGTCGAGGAGGGCGTGTTGACCGAGGGCGAGGTCGAGGCCGCCTCCAAGACCCGCCACGACGAGATGTCGGCCTCGCTCAAGGACCTGCGCCACAAGATGGAGCTGGGCGACTACGAGGACCCGACGGTGACCACGACCAGCACCGGCGAGCTCGACCGCAGCGCCAGCCCGCCGGTCGAGACCGCGGTGCCGGCCGAGAAGCTCAATGAGCTGAACGAGGCTCTGATCGAGGTTCCGGAGAGCTTCACGATCCACCGCAAGCTGCGCAAGCCACTTGCCAAGCGGCTCGACACGCTGGCCAACGGGGGCATCGAATTCGGCCACGCCGAGGCGCTGGCCTTCGCCTCGCTGCTGACCGAGGGCGTCCACATCCGCCTCACCGGCCAGGACACCGAGCGCGGCACCTTCTCGCACCGCCACCTCGTCCTGCATGACGAGAACACCGGCCTCGAGTACTGCCCGATGCAGAACCTGGGCGACGCCACGGCGCCGTTCGAGCTCTACAACAGCCCGCTCTCGGAGACCGCCTGCCTCGGCTTCGAGTACGGCTACTCGGCGGCGATGCCCAACGCGCTGGTGCTCTGGGAGGCCCAGTACGGCGACTTTGCCAACGCCGGCCAGGTGATCATCGACAGCTTCATCGTCTCCGGCGAGGCCAAGTGGGGTCAGACCAGTCGCCTCACCCTGCTGCTGCCGCACGGCTACGAGGGCTCCGGCCCCGAGCACTCCAGCGCCCGGATCGAGCGCTTCCTCGCCCTCGGTGCCGAGGGCAACATCCGCATCGCCAACCCGACCACGGCGGCCCAATACTTCCACCTGCTGCGACGGCAGGCGCTGATCCGCAAGCCGCGCCCGCTGGTCGTCTTCACCCCCAAGGGCCTGCTGCGCCTCGACCGCGCCACCGCCACGCCCGAGGAGCTGACCGACGGCCACTTCCACTTCATCCTCGACGACCCGAAGGCGACGGAGCGGCGCGAGAAGGTCGAGCGCCTGGTCCTCTGCACCGGCAAGGTCTACTTCGATCTCGACGGCTCAGAGCGGCGCGAGCAGGCGGAGAACGTCGCGATCGCCCGCGTCGAGCTCCTCTACCCCTTCGCCGACGAGCAGCTGAAGAGCGTGATCGCTTCCTACCCGAACCTGAAGGAGATCGTCTGGGTCCAGGAGGAGCCGCGCAACATGGGCTGCTGGAAGGTGATGTCCCGCCGCTTCCCCAGCATCGTCCCCGAGGGCGTCGCGCTCGACTACATCGGCCGCCCGACCCGGGCCAGCACCGGCGAGGGTTACTCCGGCGCCCACGCGCGCGAGCAGGAACGCATCGTGCTCACCGCGCTTACTCCCGGCGCTTAGCGCCGTGAAATCGCCGCTGCGCAAGCCGGTGCCGGGGCCGCTCTTTCAGAAGGTCAAGGTCCTTTCCTGGATCGAGCTCGGCATCTTCAGCCTCTTGATCGTCTTCTGGCTGCTGCCTGGTTTCGAAACCGAGACGATGCTCTTCGGCTGGGCGCACGGGCTGGGGTTCGTCGGGCTGTGCATCGTGATCTGGGTCGCCTGCGGCAAGCGCGAGGCGCCCTACACCTTGCTTGCCGCAACACTCACGCCGGTTGGCCCGGTCGGCAGTGTTATCGGGATCGAGCTGATCGAACGGCGCGGCTGGGGAATTGCGGAAACCCCGCAAGGGGCTGCGGAATCGCCGTAGATCCGCTCAGGAAGCCTTGACCTGAGGGCGTGGGCAAGGTATAGGTAGAACCTGACTGTTCCTCTGAGCAGTCCCGTTTAGGGGAACGGCCGCGTCGGCATCCCTCCCTGGCTACCGACGCGCAGGTGCAGTGAGGGTCGCGCGGACCCCCCTGCCTCCCGCGGCCCTCCTGCGCCGCCTGCCTGTGATTACCGCAGGTTTCGCAGAACGGTTTGAAGAATTCCGCCGTTTTGGAAGTAGCCGATCTCGTTCGGTGTGTCGAGGCGCACGATCGCCTCGAACTCGACCGGGTCGCCTCCGTCGCGTCGCGCCGTGACACCGACGGTCTTGGCCTCACCGTTTTCGAGATCGCCGACGTCGAAGATCTCCTCGCCGCTGAGGCCAAGCGACTCGACGCTCTCACCATCGGGGAACTGCAGCGGCAGCACTCCCATGCCGATCAGGTTGGAACGGTGGATGCGCTCGAAGCTCTCGGCGATCACGGCGCGGACACCGAGCAGCTTGGTCCCCTTGGCCGCCCAGTCGCGCGAGGAGCCGGAGCCGTACTCCTTGCCCGCCAGCACCACCAGCGGCACGCCCTCCTCGGCGTAGGCCATCGCCGCCTCGTAGATCGACGTTTCCTCGCCGTCCGGGAAGCGGCGCGTGAAGCCGCCGGTGCGCTCGGCCAACAGGTTGCGCAGGCGGATGTTGGCGAAGGTGCCGCGCACCATCACCTCGTGGTTGCCGCGGCGCGAGCCGTAGGAGTTGAAGTCGCGGGGCTCGACACCTTGTTCGATCAGCCACTCCCCCGCCGGGCTGGACTTCTTGATCGCGCCGGCCGGCGAGATGTGGTCGGTGGTGATCGAGTCGCCAAGCAGGGCCAGGACCCTGGCGCCGGCGATCGGCTCGACGCCAGGCGCCTCCGCCGGCATCTGCTCGAAGAAGGAGGGCCTGCGCACGTAGGTGGAGTCGGGCCAGGTGTAGCGGTCGCCCTCGGGCACCTCGACCGCGCGCCAGGTCTCATCGCCCTCGAGCACCCTGCCGTAGTTGCGGGTAAACATCTCCGAGGCGATCGAGCGGCCGACCAGGTCCTTGATCTCGGCCGCGTCGGGCCAGATGTCGCGCAGGTAGATCGGCTCGCCGTCGCTGCCCTCACCCAGCGGCTCGCTGGTCAGGTCGAGATCCATGCGCCCGGCCAGGGCGTAGGCGACGACCAGCGGCGGGCTGGCCAGGTAGTTGGCCTTGACGTCCTGGTTGATCCGCCCCTCGAAGTTGCGGTTGCCCGAGAGCACGGCGCAGACGGCGAGGTCCTTCTCCTCGACCGCGGCCGAGATCTCGGCCGGCAGCGGGCCCGAGTTGCCGATGCAGGTGGTGCAGCCGTAGCCGACCAGGTTGAACTGCAGCCCGTCGAGGTATTTGGTCAGGTCGGCCTTGTCGAGGTAGTCGGTGACGACGGTCGAGCCCGGCGCCAGCGAGGTCTTGACCCAGGGCTTGCGGGTAAGGCCGCGTTCGATCGCGTTGCGGGCGAGCAGGCCGGCGCCGACCATGACGCTGGGATTGGAGGTGTTGGTGCAGCTGGTGATCGCGGCGATGACGACGCGGCCGTGGTCGAGCTCGAACGTCGTGCCGTCCTCCAGCTTCACCTCGATCGCGTCCTCACTCCCCCGCTCAGCGACTGCGACAGCGGGGTCGTGGATCGCCGGCCGCGGCCGGCCACGCTCATCGTCGTGGTCCTCAGCCGGGGGATCGGAAGCGGGGAAGGACTCCTCGCCGGCCTCGTCGATGCCGTTGCCGAGCTGCTCACCGGCCTCGGGGTCGAACTCCTCCATCGCCTCGAGGAAGGCCTCCTTCGCATCGGCAAGCGGCACCCGGTCCTGCGGGCGCTTGGGGCCGGCGATGCTGGGCACGACGTCGCCGAGGTCGAGTTCGAGCAGCTCGGAGAAGGTCGGGTCCGGCGCGTCGGGCTCGGCGAACATCCCCTGCTCGCGGGCGTAGGCATCGACCAGCTCGATCGTCTCGGTCGGGCGGCCGGTGAGGTCGAGGTAGCGCAGGGTCTCGGCGTCGACCGGGAAGATCGCGCAGGTCGAGCCGAACTCCGGCGACATGTTGCCGAGCGTCGCCCGGTCGGCGAGTCCGAGCGTCGGCAGTCCCGGACCGAAGAACTCGACGAACTTGGAGACGACACCGCGCTCGCGCAGCATCTCGGTCACGGTCAGCACCAGGTCGGTGGCGGTGGCGCCCTCGGGCAGTTCGCCGCTGAGCTTGAAGCCGACCACCTGCGGCAGCAGCATCGAGATCGGCTGGCCCAGCATCGCCGCCTCGGCCTCGATCCCGCCGACGCCCCAGCCGAGCACGCCGAGGCCGTTGACCATCGTCGTGTGCGAGTCGGTGCCGACCAGGGTGTCGGGGTAGGCCTGCAGGACGCCATCGCGCTCGCGGCTGTAGACGACCTGGGAGATGTACTCGAGGTTGACCTGGTGGCAGATCCCGGTCGCCGGCGGCACGACGCTGAAGTTGTCGAAGGCCTCGCGGCCCCACTTGAGGAAGGAGTAGCGCTCCCGGTTGCGCTCGAACTCGCGCTCGGCGTTGACGGCGAAGGCGCGCTCGTTGCCGAAGGCGTCGACCTGGACCGAGTGGTCGATCACCAGGTCGACGTCGACCAGCGGGTTGATCGCCTCGGGGTCGCCGCCGATCTCGGCCATCGCGTCGCGCATCGCCGCCAGGTCGACTACGGCCGGCACGCCGGTGAAGTCCTGCATCAGCACGCGGGCGGGCTGGAAGGGGATCTCGGTCGACGGCTCGGCCGCGGCGTCCCAACTGGCTATCGCCTCGATCGCGGCGGCGGTCACCGAAACGCCATCCTCGAGGCGGAGCACGTTCTCCAGCAGGACCTTGATCGAGTAGGGGAGGCGGGCTACGTCAAAGCGGTCGGCCAGAGAATCGAGGCGGTAGACCTCATAACTACGACCCCCAACGTCGAGGCTGGAACGGGCGCCGAAGGAGTCCTTGTTGTCGCTCACTCTTCCATCCTAGGCAACCGGCGAAGGGGCCGGTGGGGTGCCTCTCGCCCGTCCAATCGACGGCCTAATTAGGCCGTCGATTTGAGTATCCGCCCGGTCGAGAGGCACCCCACCGGCCTCATTCCCGCTTCCGCTGCATGAAAGCCAAAGCCAGCGCCTGGGCTACCGGCTCGCCGCCCCCAGCGGCGGCGATGGTCAGCATCAGGTCGCTGTCGCGCTCGCTGACACTGAAATCGAGGAACGAGCAACAGCGGGCCTCGGCGGCGGCGATGTTCTCAAGCTGACGGCGGGTCCCAGCGTCTCGGAGAAAGCGCAGGGTGTGCACTCCGTCCTTTGCCTCGTGACCGAGCAGGCTTTTGGCGCCGAGTGCTGCGATTTCGTCGAGTCGTTGGCTTAGGTCGTTCTCGCCGAGCGTGCAGGCGATCGGGTCGGTGTCGTTCACTTGGCTCCTCAGGTCGGCACGTAGCTCGCGCTAGTGTCGGACCTGAACCTGGGTTGAGGTCAAGGAGGAATTGGGTGACGGATACGACGCTCAGCATTGGCGAGGTCGCGAAGAAGGCTGGTATCAGCGTCTCGGCGATTCGCTTCTATGAGCGCAACGGCCTCTTGCCGAAGGCTGAGCGGGCGAGCGGCAAGCGCCGCTTTGGGCCCGACACGGTGAGGCGTCTCGGGGTGATTGACATTGCCAAGCAGGCCGGTTTCTCGCTCGATGAGGTGCGCGCGCTACTTGAGTCGATCGACGGGGGAGCACCGGCTCATGAGGAACTACAAGCACTTGCCGATCGCAAGTTGCCCGAGATGGACGCGCTGATCGAGCGGGCGCGGGCAATGCGGGACTGGCTCGCTGTCGCCAGCGAATGTGGCTGCGAGTCGCTGGATGACTGCGCGCTCTTCGCGGATGGCGCGAAGGCCTGACCGACGGCGCTAGTGCTTGTCGAGCTGGCCTTTGGCGACGTTGGCGGCGGCTTTTTGGCCTGCGTCACCACTCGCCACCTTGACCGAGAAACCCGGGGTCGCCAGCGCGAAGTGGGCGAGCGCGCGCTGGCGGACGGGGGCGACGGCTATCTCAACCTTGTTGTGCTCGATCGCCTTGACTACGGCGTCGGCAACCTGCTTGGGGGAGCCGGTGCCAAGGCCGGGGATCGGTTTGGCACCTGAGTCGGCGTACATGCCGGCTTCGCGGATCGTGCCCGGGGAGACGATTGAGACGCCGATGCCGAGCGGCTCCAGATCCGTGCGGAGGCCGAGGGCGAAGCCGCGCAAGCCGAACTTGGTGGCGTTGTAGACCGAGGAGAGCGGGGTCGCGGACTTGCCCGAAAGCGAAGAGATGAAGACCATGTGGCCCGCTTTCTTCTCCAGCATGGCGGACTCCAGAGCGCGGGCTAGGTGCATCGGCGCCTCGAGGTTGACGCGCAGCGTCCCCTCCAGGCGCTCGCTGGTGTAGTCGGGCAGGCGCCCCGTTCCCGGCAGGCCGGCGTTGGCGATGAGGATGTCGACCGGACCGGCTTCGGCGGCGAGCTTCTCCGCCGCGCCAGGCTGAGAAAGATCGGCGGGGACGGTGCGGTGGCCCTCACCCGGCAGGGCCTTGGCGAGCTCGTCGAGTGCCTCCTGCTTGCGGCCGCTGAGCACCAAGCTCACCCCGCGGGAGGCAAGTGCCCCGGCGGTAGCCCGGCCAAGCCCCCCTGTGGCGCCAGTGAGCAGCGCCGTCTTCCCCGCAAGTTCCATCGCAGTGCGCAAGCTACCAGCCGCCGTGTCGAATCAGTTGTTGTGTTCGCGTTTGCAGCCACCAGGCGACAGAAATCCGCAAATTCCAGGCCCAAAGCCAAGGGAACATAAAATGTTTGTGTTTCATGAGCAGACGGCCGGTGGATCGTCTACACTGCCGCCGTTCCAAATAACCGAAACGCCGAGTCCCGTGCGCAAGATGCGCCACGGGAGCGGGGGAACCACGTTTTCGGGGCTAACTCGCCTGACACAGGCGGGGGCGCAGGCTCCTTTCGCGCCAGCCCGACAGCTAACCCCGTAGGCCGACAAAGGAGATCGGTTTGCGCACCAATACCCATAAGCTCAAGCTAGGCATAGCCGTAGCGGCAGTGTTGGCGCTATTGGCCGTGGCACCTGGCGCAGCATCCGCCAACTGCGGCGGAGGCGGCCTCTCAGCCGCCGAAACGGACATCTGCACCCCGACCGCGAAAGCGCGACTGCTGCCCAACGGGATGCTTGTCCCGCCGGCCTCGGCGCCGGCCCGGGTCAAGGCAGTGATTGCCTCGGCCAACAAAATTCGCCTCAAGCCCTACATCTGGGGCGGCGGCCACGCCAAATGGTGGGACGCCGGCTATGACTGCTCCGGCTCCGTCAGCTACGCGCTGCATGGCGGCAAATTCCTCGAAAGCCCGCTTCCCTCCGGTCCGATGGAGGGCTGGGGCCTCGAAGGCGAAGGTCGTTGGCTCACCGTCTACGCCAACCCCGGCCACGCCTATGCGGTGATCGCCGGCTTCCGCTGGGATACCGCCGGCGACTCGAGCGGCACCGGCCCACGCTGGCACGAAGAACTCCTTTCCAACGAAGGTTTCGTCGCCCGCCACCCCGCGGGCTTCTGATCTGACGCCTAGGACGTACTCCGCCCCGGCCAACTGGTCGGGGCGAGTTTGTCCTTGCTTTCCTCAACTGCTCGGATAACTTTGCTGGGTAGCCACTCCACCTGACATCCGCTTGGCCGGTCTCTCCAAGCGCTACGGAGAGGTGGTTGCGGTTGCGGGCATCGACCTCGAAGTACAACCGGGCGAGTTCTTCACGATGCTCGGGCCGTCGGGCTCGGGCAAGACGACCACGCTGCGGATGATCGCCGGCTTCGAGGACCCGAGCGGTGGCACGATCGAGCTCGCGGGCGAGGACGTCAGCCGCGTGCCGCCCTACGACCGGGCGGTAAACACCGTCTTCCAGGACTACGCGCTCTTCCCCCATATGACCGTCGGCGAGAACGTCGCCTACGGGCTGCGAATCGCCGGGGTCGCCAAGGCGGAGCGGGCCAAGCGCCGCGACGAGGCGCTGGAGATGGTCCGCCTGCCCGGCTACGGCGACCGCCGCCCTGCCGAGCTCTCCGGCGGCCAGCGCCAGCGGGTCGCCCTGGCGCGGGCGATCGTCAACCGGCCCAAGGTGCTGCTCCTCGACGAGCCGCTGGGCGCCCTCGACCTGAAGCTGCGCGAGCAGATGCAGGTCGAGCTGAAGTCGATCCAGGGCGAGGTCGGCATCACCTTCGTCTACGTCACCCACGACCAGGACGAGGCGCTGACGATGAGCGATCGCATCGCCGTCTTCAACGAAGGGCGGATAGAGCAGGTCAGCCCCCCGGTCGAGCTCTACGAGCAGCCGCGGACCGAGTTCGTCGCCGGCTTCGTCGGCGTCTCCAACCTGCTCGAACGCGACGGCGCCCGCTTCACGATCCGCCCCGAGAAGGTGCAGCTGGTCGATCCCGCGGCGGCCCCGAACGGGTTGCGCACCGAGCGCGGCCGCATCGCCGACGTCGCCTACGCCGGCATGGTCACGCGCTACACCGTCGCCCTCGAGCAGGGCGGAGAGCTTCAGCTGATTCGCCAGAACGTCGAAGGCACGTCGCCAGGCGCTGCCTCCGAGCAGGGTAGGGAGGTCATCGTGGGCTGGCGCCCAGACCAAACGGTCGCCATCCGTGGCCGCTCAACTACAGAGGAGGAATCACCGTGAGAACGCAGCACGCAAACACCGCGCGAACCGCGTGGCTGATCGTAGGAGGCCTGCTGGCAGCGATGCTCCTGTTTGCCGGCTGCGGCTCCAGTAGCGACAGCAGTTCCAGCGGCGAAGAACTGAAGAAGGTCGGCAAGGGCGAGGGATCGCTCGACCTGATCTCCTGGGCCGGCTACGTCGAACCGGAATGGACCAAGCCCTTCGAACAGAAGACGGGCTGCAAGGTCAACGACAAGATCGCCGGCACCTCCGACGAAATGGTGCAGCTGATGCGCAGCGGCCAATACGACGGCGTCTCGGCCTCGGGTAACGCCTCGGCGCGGCTGGTCGAAGGCGGCGACGTCGATCCAGTCAACGTCAGCCTCGTCCCCAACTACAAGACGGTCTTCGCCGACCTCAAGAACCAGCCCTACAACACTTTCGACGGAGTCCACTACGGCATCCCGCACGGGCGCGGCGCCAACCTGTTGATGTGGAACACCAACGACGTCAAACCGGCGCCGAAGTCCTGGAGCGTGATCCTCGACCCCAAGGAAGCGACCAAGTACAAGGGCAAGATCAGCGCCTACGACGACCCGATCTACATCGCCGACGCGGCTGTCTATCTGAAGGCACACCAGCCCGACCTGGGGATCGAAAGCCCCTACGAGCTGAACGAAGAACAGTTCGAAGCGGCGGTCAATTTGCTCAAGGAACAGCGCCCCTACGTCGGTGAATACTGGTCCGAAGCGGCCAAGCAGATCTCCGCCTTCGCCGGTGGCGACAGCGTCGTCGGGACGACCTGGCAGTACCAGTACTTCGAACTGAAGGGCGCCGGCAAGCCGGTGGCAGCGAGCCCGGCGAGCCAGGGCTTCCTGCCCGAAGAGGGCTCGACGGGGTGGTCGGACACCTGGATGATCAGCTCCTCCGCCAAGCACCCCAACTGCATGTACATGTGGATGAACTGGGTGATCGAACCGAAAGTGAACGCCGAAATCGCAGAATTCTTCGGCGAGGCGCCGGCCCAGGAAAAGGCCTGCGAAGAGACCGCGAACCCGAACTTCTGCAGCGAATACCACGCTGAAGAACCGGCGTTCTGGAAGCGCGTCTACTACTGGCAGACGCCGCTCGCCGACTGCGGCAACGGCGAAAGCGACTGCAAGGACTACAACGACTGGGTCCAGGCTTGGACCTCTATCAAGGGCTGATCGAACGGCCTGAGCGATGAGCGAAGCCCTCGCAACGAGGAGGTCGGTGGGCCACAGGCTCGCCGGCCTCTTCCAGGGCCGCCCGCGCCTGCAGATCGGCGCTCTGCTGGCCGGCCCGGTTGGCTGGCTGGTGATCGGCTACCTGGGCTCGCTCGCGGTCCTGCTGGTCGCCGCCTTCTGGACGGTCAACCCGCTCAGCGGCGAGGTCGTCCGCGGCTTCAGCCTCGAAAACTTCGAACTGCTCTGGAACGAACCTGTCTACCGCAGCATCATCGGCCGCACGGTCCTGATCGCGGCCCTGGTCACGATCACCGACGCGGTCCTCGCCTTCCCGATCGCCTTCTACATGGCCAAGCTGGCGAGCCGGCGCGGCAAGGCGATCCTGGTGGTCGCGGTGCTGCTGCCGCTCTGGTCGAGCTACCTGGTCAAGGTCTACTCGTGGCGGACGATGCTGCAGGCCGAAGGGGTGATCAACTGGGCGTTGGCGCCGATCGGCCTCCACGGGCCCGGCTTCGGCGAGACCGCCGTCTGGCTGGTGATGAGCTACCTCTGGCTGCCGTACATGATCCTGCCGATCTACGCCGGGCTGGAACGCATCCCCGACTCGCTGATCAGCGCCTCCGAGGACCTCGGCGCCTCGCCCTTCACCACCTTCCGCCGGGTGATCCTGCCGCTCGCCTTCCCGGCCGTGGTCGCGGGCTCGATCTTCACCTTCGCCCTCACCCTCGGCGACTACATCACGCCGCGCCTGGTCTCCAACGACCAGTTCATCGGCAACGTGATCTTCAACAACATCTCCAACAACCTGCCCTTCGCCTCGGCCCTGGCGCTAGTGCCGATCGTGGTGATGATCGCCTACCTCCTGGTCGCCCGCAAGCTGGGCGCCTTCGAGCACATCTAGGGATGCGGCGATGAGGCTCTCCCGACGATCCGCCCTCCTTCTCCGCCTAGCGGTGGCGGTCGGGCTCGCCTTCATCTACATCCCGCTGATCATCATCTTCATCTACGCCTTCAACGCCAGCAACATCCTCGAATGGCCGCCCCCGGGACTGACCCTGGACTGGTTCCCGAAGGCGATCGAAAGCGAATCGGTCCACGAAGCGCTGCTGACCTCGATCAAGGCGGGGCTGGCGGCGACGGCAATCGCGATCGTGCTCGGCACGCTCGCCTCGCTGGCGGTGGCGCGCCACCGCTTCTTCGGCCGCGAGACGATCTCCTTCCTCGTCGTCCTGCCAATCGCCCTGCCAGGCATCGTCACCGGCGTCGCGGTCAGCAACACCTTCACTCAGGTGCTGGGCATCCCGCTCTCGCTGCTGACCGTGATCGTCGGCCACGCCACCTTCTGCATCGTCGTTATCTACAACAACGTCGTCGCCCGCCTGCGCCGCACCTCCGGCTCCTTCGAGGAGGCCTCGGCCGATCTCGGCGCCCACACCTGGCAGACCTTCCGCTTCGTCACCCTGCCCAGCATGCGCACCGCCCTAGCCGCCGGTGCCCTGCTCGCCTTCGCCCTCTCCTTCGACGAGATCATCGTCACCACGTTCACAATCGGCGCCGGCGAAGAAACCCTGCCGATCTGGATCTTCTCCCGCCTCTTCCGCCCCAACCAGCTGCCGATCGTCAACGTCGTCGCCGTCCTGGTCGTGCTGATCTCGATCATCCCGGTCTACCTGGCGCATCGCCTGACCCGCGAGGAGGGCGGAGTTGCCGCGGCGCGAGGCGGTCGCGGCAAGGGTGGCGGCGTCGAGACCGAGGCGACCGCGGTGCCTTAGCTAGCTCGGCTCGACCTCGGAGCCGTTGTCGCGAGCCAGCCGCTCGGCCTCGTCGTTGCCGAGGTAAGGGGCGAGGATCAGCTCGACCAGGTCGGGCAGAAGCTTCTCCAGCTGCTCGGTGTTGCCGGCGCTGATTTCACGCACGATCAGCGAGACGATGCCGCCGACCAGGGTTTCCTCGGTTGCCTCGGGGAGCGGCCGCTCACCACTGTGCTCGGGACGACCGCCCTTGAGAATGGCGACGAAGCCCTGCATCGTCGCCCGGTGGCGGGCGGCGATCTCCCCCCCGGCCGCGACCGGCTCGACCATGCAGAGGCGGGCGAGCTCGGGCTCGGCGGCGAGGAAGCGCAGCATCGTCGCCAGCGCCGCACGGACCTGCTGCGGCCAGTCGCTGAAGGACTCGGCCGCGGCCCGCATCGAGGCGCGGATGTGGTCGGCGACCATGTCGTAGGCGGCGAGGAAGCAGGCTTCCTTGTCGGCGAAGTGCTCGTAGAAGGTGCGGCGGGAGACCGAGGCGGCTTTGGTGATGTTGGCGACGGTGGTGGCGTTGTAGCCGCGCTCGGCGACGGTGTCGACCAGGGCGGTGATGATCCGCTCGCGCTGGTTTTGCTCGATGAACTCGCGCGGCAGACCGTGGCGCCCGGCAGGCAGGCGCGGTGAAGCGCCCGCGGGCGTGGAATCGCTCGCCTTGCCCTCTTGCGCCGCCCCCTTGGCCATGAACCCGACGATACTCGCTAGCGCAGCGACTGGACCAGCAGCTCATCCTCGGCTGCGCGCGAGCCGAGATAGGGCATCACCGCCATGTAGACGAGCTCGGGCAGGAAGTCCTGGCCCCGCTCGATGCTGCCGTCTTCGACCTTGCCGAGCACCGTGCCGTAGATCGCGCCGGCGACGATTTCAGCGGTGCAACGGGAGACCGAGTCCGGTTTCTCCAGCTCCTCGCGACCGCCGTCGAGGATGTCGGCAAGCCGCTGCAGGGCCTGATCACGGCGTTCCTGTGCACTGCTGCCGGTTCCGTTCACCTCGACGACGAGGAAGCGGGCGCGGATGGGATCCTCGGCCAGGAAGCGCATCGCCGCCCAGCCCGCCGCCCAGATGCGATCGTGCCAGGAGCTCGGTCCGGCGTAAGCGGCGAGAACACGCTCGCAGAACTCGCCCGCGACCTCGTCGTGAACGCAGAGGAAGCAGTCTTCGATACCGGCGAAACAGCGGTCGAAGTGGGAGCGGCGAGCCCGTGCCTGCTCGCAAACCATCTCGATGCTGGTCTGGGCGTAGCCGCGAGTGCCGACCAGGTCGATCATCGCCGCCGCGATCCGGGCGCGGGCGGGGTCACTCGACGCCCGGGGCAGCCGTTCGTTGCCGATACTCACATCAGACCGGCCCTCCCCCTGCGCTCGCTTTGATCAAGCCGCGGCGGCGCGTGCTTGCGCCGCGTCCGCCGCCCGGCCGGCCTCGACCTCGCCGACGTAGGGCGTCAGCGTCACCTGCAGCATCTCCGGCAGCAGGGCCTTGATGTCGTCCACCTGATCGGCCAGAAGCCGCTGGTGGACCAGCCAGACAAGCCCGCCCACGATCGCAACCTCCAGGCCGTCCGGCAACCTGCCCGCGCGCGGGTTGTGGATCCGCCCCTCGCGCAGCTTCGGAGCCACCCGCTCCAGCATCGCCTGGTAGCGCTTCAGCGCCTCTCCCCCGGCCGCCTGCGCCTCGACTATGCAAAGCCTGGCGCGCGCCGGCTCCTTGGCAATCATCTCGAGCGCGATCTCGAGCCCGCGGGAGATCTGCTCCTCCCAGGGTTGCTCGGGATCGAGCAGCCCGGCGAAGACCTCGGCCGCCGCCTCCATCGACTCGTCGAAGGCAGCGAGGAGGCACTCCTCCTTGCTGGAGAACTGCTCGTAGAAGGTCGAGAGGGCAACGCGAGCGGTCTTGGCGATCAGCTCGATCGTGGTCTTCTGGTAGCCGCGCTCGGCGACCAACTCCGCCGTCGCCAACAGCATGCGCTCGCGCTGGTTCTGGGTGACGAAGTCGCGGGGCACGAGGTGCCTTCCGGGGGGCATCGTGGCGAGCCTTTCGGAGAGCGATCGCGAGTCCGCCATTCCGGCAAGGTACCAAAACATACATCTGATGTCTACTTTCTTGCTTTACAGAAAACATTGCGTTCTGGTCGCTCTAGTGTATTTACCGTTTTTGAAAGCTGCTATACCTAGACAAAAGGTCAACGTTTGCAAAACTAGTAGGACCGATGTCGGAAACGCCGAGCGCGCTCGACAGAGACGAGGAGATAGCCCCCGTAGTGCCCTTCCCGGGACTGCGCGCGAGGGCACCCCGCGAGCGCCTGCTGGAGGCGGTCCTGCTGGTCAGCGGCGAGCTCGGCTACGAGCAGGTCGCGGTCAAGCACGTGATCGAGCGGGCGAAGGCGAGCCGGGCGACCTTCTACAAGTACTTCGAGGACCGCGAGGACTGCTTCGCTCAGGCTTACGGCGATGCCAGCGAGTGGCTCTACCGCCGCCTGCTCGGCGCCGCCAAACGGCAGCCGACCTGGCGCGAGGGCCTGCGTGCGGCGATGGCCGAGCTGCTCGAGTTCTGCGCCAACCAGCCGGCAATCGCGAAAGCGATTTTTGTCGAGGTCCACGCGGCGGGCGAGCGTTCGCTCGCCCAACGGCGCGATCTGATGGAGCGCCTCTCCCGCGCACTTGACAGCGCGCGCCGCGAGATTCCCACTCGCCAAGCTCCACCTCCTATTACGTCCACCTTCATGGTAGGGGCTATCGACACTCTTGTGTGCGCCAAGTTGATGGACGGCGACGCCGCCCGGGCACCGGAGATGCTTCCTGGCCTCCTCTACTTCGTGGTGATGCAGTACTTCGGCGAGGACGCCGCCTGGGAAGAGATGACCTCAGCCTCAGTGGCGACCTGGCATTCGCGACGCGACGCCGCGGCGCAGCTTCCGTAGCTAGACGGAGGTCTCCGGCGCGGCGGGTCCTGTCACCGCAGGGGACCCCCCACCCCTTCCGGTCGCTAAAGCGTCCTCAGGGGCGGGCCCCCCTACCGTGCCACCCCCCGCGAGGAGCGTCTCCGGTCGAGCTATCCAAGCTCGAGGCGGGGTCGGGCGACGTGAAAACCCGATGACCACGGGCGGGCGGTCAGCTCTTCCGCGTGCGGCGGAGCTTCTCAGGCTCGATCGTTGCGCATGCAGCCGGGATGTTCACCTGTGACGTCTCTCGCGGGGGGTGGCGCGGTTTTGGGGGACCGTCCGAGGAGGCGGCGCAGCCGCCCCCGCAGGATGGTGGCACCAAAACGGCGACAGGACCCGCCGCGCCAGAGGCGTTACAGGGGGATGTTCCCGTGCTTGCGCTTCGGCTGCTCCACCCTCTTGGATTGGAGCATCCGCAGCGCCTTGATCAGCTTGGGGCGCGTCTCGCGCGGCTCGATCACGTCGTCGATATAGCCGCGCTCGGCCGCCGAGTAGGGGTTGGCGAAGTGGGCCTTGTAGTCGTCGATCAGCTTCTGGCGGCGCTCGTCGGGCGTCGGCGAGGAGGCGATGTCCTTGCGGTAGATGATGTTGACCGCGCCCTCGGGGCCCATTACCGCGACCTCGGCGGTCGGCCAGGCGACGTTGTAGTCGGCCAGCATGTGCTTGGAGGCCATCACGTCGTAGGCACCGCCGTACGCCTTGCGGGTGACGACGGTGAGCTTAGGCACGGTCGCCTCGGTGTAGGCGTAAAGCAGCTTGGCCCCGTGGCGGATGATCCCGTTCCACTCCTGGTCGGTGCCGGGCAGGAAGCCAGGCACGTCGGTGAAGGTGAGGATGGGGACGTTGTAGGCGTCGCAGGTGCGAACGAAGCGGGCAGCCTTCTCCGAGGCCTCGATGTTGAGGACGCCGGCGAGGAAGGCGGGCTGGTTGCCGACGATCCCGACCGGGAAACCGTCGAGCCGCGAGAAGCCACAGACGATGTTCTTGGCGAAGTGCTCGTGGACCTCGAAGAACTCCTCGTCGTCGACGACGCGGGCGATCACTTCGCGCATGTCGTAGGGCTTGGAGGGATCGTCGGGGACCAGCGAGTCGAGCGAGTCGTCTTCGCGCTCGGGGTCGTCGGAGGGCTCAAAGCGGGGCGGTGCCTCGAGGTTGTTCGAGGGCAGGAAGCCGAGCAGGTAGCGGGCGTCCTCGAGGCAGCTCTCCTCGTCCTCGGAGGCAAAGTGGGCAACCCCCGACTTCGAGTTGTGGCTCATCGCCCCGCCGAGCTCCTCGAACTCGACTTCCTCGCCGGTCACCGTCTTGATCACTTCCGGCCCGGTGATGAACATGTGCGAGGTCTCCTTGACCATGAAGATGAAGTCGGTCATCGCCGGCGAGTAGACGGCCCCGCCGGCGCAGGGACCCATGATCAAGCTGATCTGCGGGATCACGCCCGAGCATTTGACGTTGCGGGCGAAGACGTCCCCGTAGGCGCCAAGCGAGACGACACCCTCTTGGATGCGAGCGCCGCCAGAGTCGTTGATGCCGACCACCGGCGCCCCCACCGAGGCGGCGAGGTCCATCACCTTGCACATCTTCTCCGCCATCACCTCACCGAGGCTGCCGCCGAAGACGGTGAAGTCCTGTGAGAAGACGAAGACGGTGCGACCGTCGATCGTGCCGTGGCCGGTAACGACGGCGTCGCCCCAGGGCCGTTTCTTCTGCATCTCGAAGTCGTAGGTGCGGTGGCGCACGAAGGTGTCGAGCTCCTCGAAGGAGCCGGGATCGAGCAGCTTCTCGACCCGCTCGCGGGCAGTTAACTTGCCCTTTGCGTGCTGCTTCTCCACCGCCTCCTCGGAAGCCGAGTTGACCGCAGCGTCGCGCAGCTCGCGCAGGTAGGAGATCTTCTCCTCGTGGGTGACCGGATTCTTCTCGCGCATTGGGCGCGGAAGTCTATTTACCCGCGCCGCTGAAGGCCGCGATGCCTCAGGCGCTGCCGAAGGGCTGCTTCTGCGGTTCGGCAAGACGGTCGAGCAGTCGCTCGAGATCGGCCTCGGCGAGACCGGAGCCATCCTCGGCCCGCAACTCGACCCGCGTGCCGAAGCCCTTCTCGGCCATCGTCACCTCGACGCCTTCGACCTCGGCGATCAGCTCAGCCAGCTCCGGCTCGGACTTCATCAGTGTGCGCGCGGCCTCGATCATTGGGGCCGCTTCCACCCCCGTCGCGCCGTTCCTTCCCACCCTGGACGCTTGGGCGAGTCCGTTCAGGGGGAGAGTGGGCGCCCATCCGACATTGACCCACTTCAGGTGTGATCAATGTCGGATGGGCGTAAGTACAAGCGAAGTAGGCAGGCCTGGGAACTGGCCGGGCGACAGCACGGGGTGGTTGCGCGTCGGCAGCTGCTGGCGCTGGGGTACAGCAAGAGGGCCATCGAGCATCGAGTGACGCGGGGGAGGCTGCATCAAGTCACGCCGGGTGTTTACGCGGTGGGCTGGCCGGAGATGACCCGAGAGCGCCGCTGGATGACGGCCGTCCTTGTCGGTGGCGAAGGGGCCGCACTGAGCCACCGCAGCGCGGCCGCCCTATGGGAAGTCGGAGCGGAGAGAGTCGGGATCACCGACATGAGCGTGCCCCGCCACACAAAGCTGTCTCGAGCGGGCATTCGAGTGCGGTCTCGCCCGGCGCTACACGCGGCAGAGATCGTCCATCGCCGGAACATCCCGGTCACGGACATAGTGCGAACGCTGATCGACGTTGCCGCGGAATCGGGCTTGGCCGTCGTCGAGCGAGCAGTTAACGAGGCGGACAAGCGCGATCTCATCACCCCGGACGAGCTGCGCCTGAAACTCACCGGCCACGCCGGCGAGGCGGGTGTTCGGCCATTGCGCCAGCTCCTCGATAGGTACACCTTCCGCCTCTCGGACTCCGACCTGGAGGTTCTCTTCCGCCCGATCGCAGAGTCGGCGGGCCTTCTCGTCCCGTCGACCAAACAGATCGTGAACGGCTTCGAAGTCGACTTCTTCTGGCCGGATCTGGGCCTCGTAGTCGAGACCGACGGGCTTAGGTACCACCGCACGCCCTCGACGCAGGCGCGCGACGCCCGCCGCGACCGCACCCATGTCCTCGCCGGAATGACCCCCCTACGCTTCACTCACTACGAGATCAAGTACGAGCCCCACCGCGTCCGCGAAGCCCTCGAGCGTGCCGCCCGGCTCCTCTGCGAGCGCAAGCAACATTGACCACACCAGGGTGTGGAAGATTCTTCCTACACGAATCCTGACCGTTGAGGGGAGCCGCGCGGGACAGGGTTCGAGGGGCGCGCTAGAAGAAAGCCCCGCCCTTGTATTCGCCGAAGACGTCGCGCATCGCGCCGCAGACCTCGCCGATCGAGGCGTCGGCGGCGAGCGCGGCGCGGATCGGGTGCAGCAGGTTGCCCTCGCCGCGGGCGACGTCGCGCAGGGACTCGAGCTTGGCCTCGACGGCCGCCTCGTCGCGGCGCTCCTTGAAGGCCTTCAGCCGGGCCAGCTGGCTCTGCTCGGCCTCGGGGTCGACGCGGAGGATGTCGACGTCGTCAACCTGGTCGGTGACGTACTTGTTGACGCCGACGATGATGTCCTGGCCGCTGCGGTAGCGCTCGTGGTAGCTGTGCGCGGACTCCTCGATCTCGCGCTGCATGAACTCCAGCGCCTCGACCGAGCCACCGAGCTCTTCGACCTTCTCCATCAGCTCCAAGGAGCGCGCTTCTACCTCGTCGGTTAGCGACTCAACGAAATAGGAGCCGGCGAAGGGATCCACGGTGTCGGCGGCACCGGACTCATGAGCCAGCACTTGCTGGGTGCGCAGGGCGATCCGGGCAGAGCGCTCGGTCGGCAGCGCCAGGGCCTCGTCGAAGCCGTTGGTGTGCAGGCTCTGGGTGCCTCCGCAAACGGCGGCGAAGCCCTGCAGGGCGACACGGATGATGTTTACCTCGGGCTGCTGGGCCTGCAGCGTCACGCCCCCGGTCTGGGTGTGGAAGCGGATCTTCATCGAGTTCGGGTCCTGCGCCCCAAAGCGCTCGGCGACGATCTTCGCCCACATCCGCCGCACCGCGCGGAACTTGGCGATCTCCTGGAAGACCTGGTTGTGGCCGTTGAAGAAGAAGGCTAGGCGGGGCGCGAACTCGTCGATCTTCAGACCGCGCTCGAGCGCCGCTTCGACGTAGGCGATCGCGTTGGAGAGCGTGAACGCCACCTCCTGCACTGCCGAGCAGCCCTTCTCGCGGATGTGGTAACCGGAGATCGAGATCGTGTTCCACTTCGGCACGTTCTGGTGGCAGTACTCGAAGATGTCGGTAGTGAGGCGCATCGTCGGCACCGGCGGGTAGATGTAGTTGCCGCGCGCCATGTACTCCTTGAGCACGTCGTTTTGGACCGTGCCGCGCAGCTTCTCCGACGGCACGCCCTGTTCCTCGCCAACCAGCTCGTAGAGCAGCAGCAGGACCGCCGCCGGCGCGTTGATCGTCATCGAGGTCGAGACGCTGTCGAGCGGGATCTGATCGAAGCAGATCCGCATGTCCTCGATCGTGTCGATCGGGACGCCGGTGCGGCCGACCTCGCCGTGGCAAAGCGGATCGTCGGAATCCCGGCCGAGCTGGGTCGGCAGGTCGAAGGCCATCGAGAGCCCAGTCGAGCCGTGCTCGATCAGGTAGCGGTAGCGCTCGTTGGTGTCCTCCGGCGTGGCGAAGCCGGCGTACTGGCGCATCGTCCAAAGCCGATCGCGGTACATCCCCTCGTGGATGCCGCGGGTGAAGGGCGGCGCACCAGGCTCACCGAGGCGTTCCTCCAGCCCTGGCGCCACATCATCGGCGTCATAGACGCGCTCTATTTCGATGCCGGAGTCGGTGAAGACGCGCTCATCATCCGGCCCAACAATTGGGGCGATCGTGCGGTGGGTCTCTTCGGTAGCCATGGCGACAGGATATGCGGAGCGCACTTAGCTGCCCTTTACCAGGCCTCCCGATGATGCTCTAATTGATTCGATCGATTTATTTGCATCTGTAAGTTCCCTTCTGTACCTTCGCTCGTACCGGAGAGGTATTCAGCGATAACCAGATTTGTGGACTCGAACAGGCATGGCATCGAGCCATGCGGGGAAAAGGGAGAGGGAGATGTCGCAGTTGGCCAGTCGCAGCGCTCCGCAACTTCTGCCGCCGTTCTGGCCGGTCGACGATCAGCACGGCGTCGGCCATGTGCGCCTCGACGGCGAGCCGCCGGCCAACGCTGCCGAGGTGATGCCGCTACTGCTCCAGCTCGCCGCCCAGAGCGACGCGATGCGCAGCCTGCAGAGCGCCGAGGGCGAGACCCTCTCCGATAGCGCCGCCTCTGTGCTGCGCGGCGAGATGGCTGAGCTGATGCGTGAGCTGGCCGACCTGCTCGACGAGGATTCCGCCGCGGCGGTCCGCCTGCGCGCCAAGGGGCTTGCCGGCGGCATCGAGCACCGCGAGATGACCCTCGAGATCGCCCGCAACGGCCCGCCGCCGGCACTCGAGATCGTCTGCGGCCCACTCTGCACGTGGCGGATGAAGACCCGCATCGGCCTGCACTCGTTCCTCGCCGCCGCCCGCGACGAGCGCCAGCAGGGGCTGCTGAACGACCTTGATGACTCCCTCGAGCAAGCATTGGCCTCAGTCGAAGCCGAAATTGGCGCCAACGGGATGCGTGTGCCCTTCAAGCTGCCGATGAACGTAACCAACCTGCTGGTCTCCGCCGGCGAGGCAGCGGGTCACCCGAAGCACTTCGCCTACTTCATGCCAGAGGACGAATGGGTCGACGGGCTGCCGATCGAGGAACAGCGCACGCTCTATATGCGCAACGTTCACCTCGCTCGCTACTCGGTGATCACGATCCCGCTCGCCGAAAAGCTCCTGAGTGGACCGATGCGGGCGGCAGACGTGCCGATCGCGGACACCTTGATGCCCTGGATCCGCGGCCACGATCACGGCCACAACGTAGTCGTGCCCGCCACTTGTTACGACGAGTGGATGGAGACGCTGGGGATCGAGCCCTTCATGGCCCTGCAGGAGGCGATCGCGGACGTCTACGGCTTCCTGATGACGATCTCCGACGCTTGGCTGGGTATCACCGGGGTGAGCCGCCTCGATATGTGCGCGACGCACATCGCCGAGCTGCTCCACTACCTGCGCCGCGGGCCGAAGTACTACGGCGACCCCGGCGCCGCCTACGTCGAACTCAGCTTCCTCGCCGAGAACGGCTTCGTCGAGATCGACGGTGCCGGTCGAATCAGCTGGAACGAGGAGGACTTCTGCCGTGGCATGGCCGCCCTGGCGAGCGCCCTGACCGAGTCGACGGTCGGCGCCCCCGACGAGACCGGCTCCGAAGCCCTCCTCGAGCGCTACGGCTGGCCGACCGAGACGGCCGCGATGCGCACCTTCAACGCGATGCGCGAGGAGCTGACCAACGTCCCCACCTCGATCGCCTTCTACAGGACGAGCGACGTGACGGCTCCGGTTGCGGCTTAGCTAGCTAGTCCGAGGCGCCGGCCAGGCGCTCGACGCCGGACTTCTCGATCGTCATCTTCAGCCCCTCGCGCAGCTCAATCGACGGTTCCCAACCGAGCAGCTCACGCGCCCGGGTGATGTCGGGGCGACGCTGCTGGGGATCATCGGTCGGCAGCGGCTCGAAGATGATCTCGGAGCTCGACTCGGTCACCTCGATCACGGTCTTGGCCAGCTCCAGCAAGGTGAACTCGTCCGGGTTGCCGATGTTGACCGGCCCGTGCACGTCGGACTCGGCCAGGGCGACGATGCCGCGGATCAGGTCGTCGACGTAACAGAAGCTGCGGGTCTGGTCGCCCTCGCCGAAGACCGTCAGCGGCCGGTCCTCGAGCGCCTGGCGGAAGAAGGTCGGGATCGCGCGGCCGTCGTGGGCGCGCATGCGCGGGCCATAGGTGTTGAAGATGCGCACGATCGAGGTGTCGACGCCCTGCTGGCGGTGGTAGGCCATCGTCATTGCCTCGGCGTAGCGCTTGGCCTCGTCATAGACGCCGCGCGGGCCGATCGGATTGACGTGCCCCCAGTAGTCCTCGGTCTGCGGGTGAACTTTGGGATCGCCGTAGACCTCGCTGGTCGAAGCGATCAGGAAGCGGGCGCGCTTGAACTTGGCGACGCCGAGCATGTGGTGGGTGCCGTGCGAGCCGACCTTGAGCGTGTGCAGCGGCAGCCGCAGGTAGTCGATCGGGCTGGCCGGCGAAGCGAGGTGGTAGACGAAATCGACGTCCTCGGGGATATCGACGTAATCGATGATGTCGATGTGGCGGAAATCGAAGGCCGGGTCCCGGATGTGCTCGATGTTCTGTAGCGAACCGGTCTCGAGGTTGTCGATACAGATGACCCGATGGCCCTCGCCAAGCAGGTGCTCGCAGAGGTGCGAGCCAAGGAAACCGGCGCCGCCGGTGACTACGCAAGTGCTCATTGCGCGGATGCTACCTGCCGACCGAGAGAGGAGGACCGCCGATAGAGATCTCTGCAATTTGCACTGATTTACCCCGGTCACTCGTCCAGGTGGGGGGCGAGTTCTGTGTCCGCACCGGATTGGCTTGCCATGTTTGGACGGCCGATCTGAACCGGTGCAGGGGAGCCCAGCGGGAATTGAGTCAGGGATCAGAAGCAACCAAAACCAGCGCAGCGGCACGCAAGCGCGCCGCAGTGGAAATGATCGCTCGCTACGAGGGCGCCCTTCGCCGCACGGCGAGGCGCTACTCGTTCGACGCTGAAGACGCCGACGACGCCTACCAGCGGGCGCTGGAGATCGTCCTGACAAAAGCGCCGACCACCGACTTACGCGAACTGATCCGCTGGACCCAGACGGTGACCAAGCACGAGGCGCTGGCGGTCCGACAAGCCCGCGAGAAGCTGCTCGGCTACCAGCGCATCAGGGAGGGAGCGGAGGACCCGATGGCGCTGATCCCCGCCGCTGGCGCCGGACCCGACGAGCAGGCCGAGCGCCGCGAAGACATAGCCCGCAGCCGCGAGGCGCTGCAGGCGCTGAAGCCGGCCGAGCTGAGGGCCCTCGGCCTGCTCGCCGAGGGCTACTCCTATGTCGAGATTGGCGAACGAACTGGCTGGAGCCAGACGAAAATCAATCGACTGCTCGCCGAGGGCAGGGCCAGCTTTCGCACTCTCGTCTCCCGCAGCGAGGACGGCAGCCGCTGCCGCGATCTGCGGCCGCTGCTCTCGGCCTTCTGCGACGGAGAGACCAGCCCGCGCGAGGCGCGGGAAGTGCGCGAGCACCTGCGCGCCTGCGCCCAGTGCCGGGCGACGATGCGCACCTACAGGGCGGCCCCGAGGATCGCCGCAGCGCTGCTGCCGTTGATGCCACCCTCTCGCTCGCTGCTGGAACGGGCGCAGGATCTAGCCGCCAACTTCTCGTCGCGACTGCCGGGATTTGGTAGCAGCGAATCGGTTGCCGCGCAGGTCGCCGCCGCCGGAGGCACCCGGGGCGCCGGCATGGCGGCGATCGCAAAGCTGCTCACCGTCTGCGCCGGAGCGGCCGGCGGCGCGGCAGCCTGCGTCGCCACCGGCGTACTGCCGGCGCCGGTGCTGGTCCCAGACCCCGCGCCCAAGCCAGCGATCGAACGCTCGGCGGCCAGCGCGGGCGCCGCAAGCGAAGACGAGGCGGTTGACTACCAGCCGGCGCCGGCGCCGGCGGAAACCCCGGCGAGCAAGCCGACACCAAAGCCCGCGGCAGAAAAGGCGGAGGCCGACCCGGTCAGCGCCGAACCGAGCGCTGCTCCCGCAGGAGCGGTGGAATACGAAGCGCCCGCGGCGACGCCCGAACCGGCCAGCAGCGAAGCCGCCTCCTCTTCCTCGAGTTCGAGCGGGTCCGCAGCCGGGGAGTTTGGGCCGTGATGCGGCGGGCCAAAGCACCTGCAACGCGCTGTGGTCCTATGAGAAGGACAAAACGTTGCACCTCTGCGATCGCGTTGGTTTTATCCCTCGCGCTGGTCTGTCCGGCGGCGGCAGGGGCCACTATGCAACCGATCGACCTGCGGGTCGACGGCGGCGAGGACAACTGGCACCCGAGCCGCATGTTCGCGCTCAGCTGGAGTAACCCATCCGGCGTCGCCGCCGTTCACTACCGGCTGCTCGGTCCGGGCGGCGAGGTCCTGATCGGCGACACGAGGCTGCCGTGGGCGGCGAGCGCAATCGACCATCTCAGCGCTCCGGCCGCGCCCGGCGCCTATACGGCGGAGGTTTGGCTGGAGGACGGCGGCGGCGCGCAGGGTCCGACGGTAAGCGCCAAGCTCCGCTTCGACGATGCGCGTCCGGGTGCTGTCGAGCCGCTCGCCTCGCCGGGGTGGATCGGTCGCTCAGCCTTCCCCTACACCGTTCACCTCGCTCACCCAAGCGGTCCGCTACCGATCTCCGGTATCCGTGGCTATGCCGTGTCGACCGATGCCTCCCCGACTGGGAGCCCCTGTGCTGGGACAACCTGCAGCCCCGTCGAAACCGATCTGCAGGGCGGCGTCGCCGCCGACTCGCTGCCGCTCGCCGAGTTGCCGGAGGGGATCAACTACGTGCACGCGGTCGCGGTCTCCGGCTCGGGAACTGCCTCGTCGCCGCCCGGAACCACGGTTCTCCGCGTCGACAAGACCGAGCCGCTGACCCGGATCGAGGGCGTGCCCGCCGGATGGTCAAGCGACCCGGTGAAGCTGACGGCGGAGGCCAGTGACGCGGCCTCGGGAATGACGGCCACGGCTAGCGCCGAGGGCCCGTTCACCGCGATCCAGATCGACGGCGGCGCGCCCACGACCGCCGCAGGCGCCGCCGTCAGCACAACCGTGATCGCATCGGGCGTGCACTCAGTCGCCTATTACGCCCGGGACGCGGCCGGCAACGTCGCCGACGGGGCGGCCGGCAACGGGCGGACCAACCGCCCGCCGGCTACGGCGACGGTCAGGATCGATCGCGAGCCACCACGGCTCGCCTTCGCCGCCGCCCCAAACGCCCGTGACCCGGAGCTGATCGAGGCGCGAGCCGAGGATCGCTACTCCGGGCCCGACCCAAACCGGGGCTCGATCGCGGTTCGTCGTGTCGGCGCCGGCGAGCGCTTCGTGGCGCTGCCAACGCAAGTCTCGGCCGGAACCCTGCGCGCGCGCTGGGACTCGAGCGCCTACCCGGCGGGCGACTATGAGTTCCGCGCCAGTGCCTACGACATGGCGGGCAACGGGACGACCTCGCTCGAGCGGGCAGATGGCACAGCGATGCGCCTGAGTGGACCGCTCAAGGTGCCGGCCAGACTGCTGATCCGCGCTGGCCGGCAACGAACACTGCGCTACGGGCGCGGCACCTGCTTCGCCGGGCGCGCGCTGACGGCACGGCGGACACCGCTTGCCGGCGCGACGGTCCGGGTGAGCGAGCGCTTTGCGGACGGCAGCAGCCCAGCGGAGCGTGTGGCAACCGTGCGGACGGGAGAAGACGGCCGCTTCGGGATCCGGCTGGCGCCGGGACCGAGCCGCGAAGTCCTCGCCACGGTTGCGCCCACGGCGACGACACGGGGGGCCGACAGCAGGCCGCTGACCTTGACGGTGCACAGCCACGTGGTTCTGCGGGCCTCGGCTCGGGTCGCGAAGATCGGCGGCTCGCCACTGGTCTTTCGCGGCAAGGTCGCGAGCCAGGGCGCGACGATGCCGACCGACGGCAAGGTCGTACAACTGCAGTTCCGCCTTCCCGGCCTGCCTTGGAGTGAGTTCCGCAGCGTCCGCACGGACCCGAACGGGCGCTTCCGCTACGCCTATCGCTTCAGCGACGATGACAGCCGCGGCGCGCGCTTTCAGTTCCGCGCCTACGCACCGGCGCAAGCCGGCTGGCCATACGAGCCAGCCGGCTCACTGCCGGTGTCGGTACTGGGTGCTTAGACAGGTAGAAGATCGACCGCTTTGCGAACCCGCTGCTCCAGCTCGTTGCGGTTGCGCTTCAGGGTCGTCTCGACGGTGCGCTGACGCTTGCGCGCCTCGCGCTCGACCCGGTTGCGGGTCTTGCGGGCCTCGGTGGTGGCACGTTTGCGAGCGGTGGAGCCACGACGCTCGGTGCGCTTGACCCGCCGGCGCAGCTCGGTACGGTAGGACTTGAGCTGTTTTTCGGCGGCGCTGCGGCCGGTGAACGACTCAACCAGCTCGCTGACGCGGTCGGTGACACTGAGGACCGCGCCGACGGGGAGGTCAACAGCGGTCTCGGCGACGCTGCGGGGCTGGCGTTTCTCAGCGCCCGTGGTGGTCGTCGTTTTGGCTTTGGAGGCGGAGCTTTTGCTCCCGTTGGTCGATGCCATTTGAAGAAAAATCCCTTCGTCTGCGGTTTCCTGCCTCGGATTCGCGAGTGTAACGAACATACGTTCTACGCGAACAGACGTTCTTAAACCCGAAGCGCGTGCCGGTTACTGCCCGGCCCGGGCGATCGCCAATCCGCGCTCGCCCGCCGCGGCCGCAAAGGTGTAGCGGGCGTCAAGCCCGAGCGGCGCCTCGTTCAGCGGCCCGTCGCCGAACGCCACCATCCCGCCGGCCTCGCGAACGAGCAGCTGTGTGGCCGCGGCGTCGACCGAGCGGCAGGGCCGCAGGCCGATCATCGCGTCGAAGCGAGCGGCGGCGACGTAGGCGGCGGTGATCGCGATCGAGCCGACCACGCGAATCCGGTAGACCCGCCCGGCGAAGGCCTCGAGCGCGGGGACGGCGCGCTCCGGCTCGGCGGCCTCGAGACCGAGCAGCTCCAGCTTCTCGCCGTCGGCGCCAACCTCGATCCGCTCTTCGTCGAGCGTCGCGCCCTGGCCTCGACGGGCTGTGAACTCCTCGCCGGCGCCGAAGTCATAGACGTAGCCGAACTCGACCGCAGCCATCGAGTCGTTGCTGGCCACGGCGATGCTGAGGCTGTGCGAGGGAAGCGTACGGCGGGCGTTGAGCGAACCGTCGATCGGGTCGATCACGACCCGCGCCGGTCCGCCGCCACCGAACTCGACTTCGCCGCGCTCCTCCGAGACGGCGACGAATGCCGCGCCTTGCTCCGCCAGCGCGTCAAGCTCGGCGAAGACAACGTCCTCGCAGCGACGGTCGATGACCAGGGTGTGGTCTCCCCCCTCGCCCACCCCCTCGTACTCGGTGCGAGCCTCGATGCCGCGCACCTGCTCGAAGATCGTTCGCTGCGCCGCCACACAACGGCGGCAAATTCCCAGCCAGTCTGCGGAGAAAACGTCCATGCCGGTCATCCTATGGAGGCCGCGCACTCGCTAGCGTTGGACCATGCTCACCCTGGCGGAGGCTCAGCAGCGCGCGGTCCAGCACGGCGATGGCCCGCTGCTGCTGCTCGGAGCCACCGGCACCGGCAAGACCGAGGCTCTGGCGCGACGCCTGGCGCGGCTCGCCACCGACGAGGTCGACGCTGATCGTGTCCTGCTCGCCGCCGCCACACCGGCAACCGCGCGACGCCTGCAGGCCCGGGTCGAGGCGCTGCTTCGAGCCCCTTATGAGGAGCTGTGGGTTGGCACCTGGCCGGTCGTCTGCGAGCGACTGCTGCGGGTCCACTCAACCGCGGCCGGGCTCAATCCCTTCTTCGACGTGCTCGGCCCGGCGGAGCGGCTAGCGATGATGCTCGACCACCTCGACGAGCTGCCGTTGCGCAACCACGAGATCCGCGGCAACCCGGCGGGGCTACTGGCGCGGCTACTGGCTCAGATCGACGAACTGAAGGCTGGCTCCGACCCGCCCGAGCCCGACCTGGCCGAGTTCTGCGCCGCCCACGACCGGATCGTCGCCGCCTCGGGCAACCTCGACGAGGGCGACGTCTTCCTCACCCTCGGCAAGCTCCTGCACGAGCGCCCCGACATCCGCACCGAGATCGCAACCCGATTCGCCTACCTGATGGTCGACGAGTACGAGGACACGACGCCTGCCCAGCGGGCGATCCTCGCCAAGCTGGCGGAGGAGAACCCAAACCACCTCTACGCACAGGACGCGGCCGGAGCACCCACCGCCGAGGACCCCTCGATAACGCTGGATCAGCAATTCCGCCACCCGGCGGTGCGGTTCTGGCGTTGCACCAACGAGCGGGCGCAAGCGCAGGCGATCGCGCGCGAGGTCGAGCACCTGCTCAGCGAGGGAACTGCGCCGGGGGCGATCTGCGTGCTGATCGACGATCCGGCGGCGAACGGCGGGCCGGTCTCGGCGGCGATGGAGGAGCGCGGTGTCCCCTTCCACCTGGCTGGGCCGGCGGCCCTGTTCCAGCGACCCGAGGTGCGCGACGCGATCGCCTGGCTGCGCGTGCTCGCCGCGCCCGATGACTCACCGGCCGCGGCGCGGGCGCTGACCAGGCCGCCGATCGAGTTGCGTGCCGCCGACCTGGCGCGGCTGACGACGATCGCCCGCCGCCGCAAGGTCGACATGGTCTCCGCCTGCGAGGCGGCGCTGGAAAGCCCGCAGATCCCGCCCGAGGGGCGCGAGCGGATCCAGGCCTTCCTCAAGCTCTACGGGGAAGCCTCGGCGGCGCTGGAAGAACGCCGCGCCGACGTCTTCGTCAGGCGCCTGATCGAGCGGGTCGGCCTGCGCCGCCAGCGGCTCTTCGCCGCCGAGCCCGAGGTGGCGGAGCGGCTGCTCGGCCTTTCCCGTCTGGCCGAGCTGGCCTCCGCCTGGGCGCGGCGAGAAGCGCACGGCACGACCCGCGATTTCGTCCGCTACCTCAGCGCCGTCGCCGAGGCCGGGGTCGAGCCAGCCGGCGGCGAGGAGCCACCGTCGCCGGGCGCCGTCCTCGGCCTCTCCCGCCGTGCCGCCAAGGGGACCGAGTTCGATCACGTCTTCGTGCTCGGCCAGGGAGCCGAAGGCGCACAGGCGCGACTGAGCCTGGTGCTCTCCCGGGTCGAACAGGACGGGGCGGCGGCGGAGAACGAGAGGGAGGAGACGCAGGAGGAGGAGCTGTTCGGCCCCGCCGAGGGCCTGCACGCCACCTACCGCAAGCTGCGCGAGGAGGTGCTGGAGGCGTCTTGGCGGGCCGGACGAGAGCTCTCGGAGCCGCGCCTCGACACCGTGATCGACGTCAACCGGGCGATTGCCCGCCACCTCGAGCTGCTCAAGCTGGCGGCCCTTGCCCAGCGACCGGGCGAGGAGGCGACGGCCGAGGCGATCGCGGCGGTCAACGGGCTGTTGCGACAGGTGGCGACTCCCGAGCAACAGACCGAGCTCGACGCCTCGCCGCTCGACGCCTACCTGCTCGACTCAGAGCGCGAGCGCGATGGTCGGCGCATGCTGATCGCCGCCCGCCACGAGCCCTCGCTGGAAGCCTTCCTGCCGCGCCGAGGCGATGGTGCCCTCAGTCTCTCCGCCTCCGACCTCGACCTCTATTTGACCTGCCCGCTGAAGTACAAGTTCCGGCGCGTCTTCGGCATTCCCGAGGAGCCGACGATCAACCAGCGCTTCGGCATCCTCATCCACAGCGTCCTGGAACGCTTCCACAAGGACGCCGGCGAGGGCGAGACCACGAATGGCGGCCTGGCCGAGCTGATGGAGCTCTTCGAGTCGGGCTGGCGACGCTCGGGGTTTGGCAGCAGCGACGACGAGCTGCAGTTCCGCGATCGCGCTCGCGAGGCGATGCGCCTCTACTGGGAGCGAGAGCGCGAATCGGAGGGGGTGCCGGTCTGGCTCGAGCGCAAGTTCGACATCCGCATCGGCGAGCACCAGGTGCGCGGCCGGGTCGACCGGGTCGACCGCCTCCCCGACGGCAGCTACGAGCTGATCGACTACAAGACCGGCGAACGCAAGAGCGAAGCCCAGCTCGAGAACGACCTGCAGCTCGCCCTCTACCGGCTCGCCGCCCGCGAGGCCTGGGGGCTCGAGGCGGGAACCGGCAGCTACTACTACGTGCTCGACGCCGACAAGGTGGCAGCGCCGGTCAGGGCCGACGACGCCGAGCGGGTGGAGCGCACCGTGCTCGAGGTCGGCGAGGGGGTGCTGGGCCAGGACTTCGAGCCGCGGCCAGCGCCGACGACCTGCAGCTGGTGCGACTACCGGCTCATCTGCCCCGCGGCAGAGAGCTAAGTCGCGACGCGAGCGACTATTGATCGCCCTGCTGGCGCAGGAACTGCTGAAAATCTCTCGCGATGGAGTCCGCGGACGGTAGGTCTTCGGGGCCGTTCAGCTCGGTTTGTTCGGCCTCGATGCGGTCGACCAGCTCCTCGATCTCGGGGTTGGCGGCGATCGCGCGGTCGATCTGCTCTTCGTAGCTGCTCGTTTCTTCCTCTAGCTCGGTGGCGTCGACGGCGATGCCGGTGAGGCCCTCGAGCCGGCGCAATAGAGCGAGCGCCGCCTTCGGGTTCGGCACGGCGGCTACGTAGTGGGGCACCGCCGCCCAGAGCGAGGCGGAGCTCATCCCGACCTGGCGGCAGCAATCGTGGACGACGCCGACGATGCCGGTCGGCCCCTCATAGCTGGAGCGCTGCAGGTCGAGTTCCTCGACCAGTTTCTCGTCCGAGGCGAGGCCGGTGATCGGCACCGGCAGGGTGTGGGAGACCTCGGCGACCAACGCTCCCAAGGTGATCACCATCTCCACCCCGAGCGCGTCGGCGGCAGTGGCGATCGTTTCCGAAAAGGTGCGCCAGCGCAGGTTCGGCTCGGTGCCGTCGAGCAGGACGAGATCGCGCTCGGCGGCCGGTATGCGGACCGCGATCAGGTTGTTGTGAGGCCAGTCGATCCGCCGCGCTTGGCCCTCGCTGAGCACGATCGTTGGCCGCGTCGCCTGGAAGTCGAAGTAGTCCTCGGCGTCGACCTCGGCGATCAGCTCCGAATCGAAGGCATCGCCGACCGTGGTCAGCGCCGTCGAGGCGGAGGCGGCCGCGTCGTTCCAACCCCGAAACGAGCAGACGAGGATCGGGTTGCGCAGCTGCGGTACGTCGCCTTCCCAGCGAAGTGAATCCACGCGTTTGAGGTTACCGATGGGCCTGCGCGGCGCCGGCTAGGCGGGTGCGGAAAGGGCGCGGCGGACGAGGGTGTACGCCATGAAGAGGGCTAGGGCGGCGAAGGCCAGTTCCAGGGCTCGGGTCGGGACGGCGTTGGAGACGCCGACGCCGATCAGGACGCCGAGCGGCGAGAGAATCCCGATCACGAGGGCCTCGCGCAGCCTGACGTTGCCGTAGCCGTTCTGTCGGTAGGCACCGACGAGGGCGACGATGACGATCATCAGCAGCGAGGTTGACTCGCCCTCGACCTGGCTGAGCCCGAGGAAGATGGTCAGCGCCGGCACGAAGAGCACGCCGCCCCCAACGCCAACCAAGCCGCCGGCGAGGCCACCGGCGATCGCGATCAGGATGGCGGCAAGCTCGTTCATTTGAGGATCAGCTCAATCGCGACGGAGACGAGGAGGACGGCGAAGAGCAGCGAGACGGCGCGCTGGGGGATGCGCTGCTGGATCGCGGTGCCCATCACCACTCCGACTACGGCGGGAATCGCCAGCAGGAGGCCGGTGAGGACGTGCACGTTGCCGTAGATCCCGCCCTGTGCGACCGCGCCGAGCAGGCCGATCAGGACGATCGCGGCCAGGCTGGTACCGGTGGCGAGCCGCTCGCCGTAGCCGAACCAGAAGATCAGCAGGGGCACGATCACGGTGCCGCCGCCGACCCCGAAGAGGCCGCTGAAGATGCCGGCGAGGGTGCCGATCGTGGCGAGCTTGAGGGTCGCGTGGCTCGGCGGCGCCTGGACGGAGGGCATCGTGCCGCGATACTAAGGCCGTGCCTCCCGCAGATGAGACAGGGGATGGCGGCGCCGGGCACTCGCCGCTGGACCGCTTGCGTTCCGACCCAAGCCGCGCGGCGATCCTCACCGATGTCGACGGCACCCTGGCGCCGATCGTCGAGCGTCCCGAGCTGGCCGCGGTGCCGGCCCGCACGAGCGAGCTGCTGCGAACGCTGAACGGACGCTATGGCCTGGTCGGCTGCATCTCCGGGCGACAGGCGCTGGAGGCGCGGCGCCTGGTCGGGGTCGAGGAGATCGCCTACGCCGGCAACCACGGGCTCGAGCTGCTGATGCCTGGCGAGGAGGAGCCGCAACTCGACCCGGCGCTGACCGGTGCCGAGCGGGTGGCGGCGGACTTCATCGCCGGGCTCGACCGCGAGGAGCTGGCGGCGGCCGGATTCCGGCTCGAGGACAAGGGCCCGATCCAGTCGCTGCACTGGCGCGGCGCCGAGGACGAGCGGGCCGCCGAGGCGCGCGCCCACGAGATCGCCGCCGAGGCGGGGCGAGCCGAACTGGAACCGCGCTGGGGCCGCAAGGTGCTCGAGCTGCGCCCACTCGGGGGCGGTGGCAAGGACACCGCCGTGGCGGCGCTGCTGGCCGGCGAGGACATCGCTGCCGCGGTTTTTGCCGGCGATGACCGCACTGATCTCGACGCCTTTCGCCGCCTGCGCGAGTTGCGCAAGGAAGGTCAGCTCGAGGCGGTGCTCTGCGTCGGCGTGATCTCGCCCGAGGCCCCGCCGGAGCTGAACGAAGAGTGCGACCTCGCCGTCGACGGTCCGGACGGCTGGGTGAGCCTGCTCGAGGAGCTGGCCGCTTAGCGATGCCTTACACGGACCTGCTTCGCGTCACCGTCTTGCTCACCGGGGCCGAGGCCACCGCCCTGGCCGCGGTTACCGCGGTGGCGGTGAACCGCGACGCCGACACGAGAACGCTCGCGGTGGCGGCAGCCTGGTGGCTGATTGCCCTCGTCGTCGGCTTCTACCTCGGTCGCCCAAGTCGCGCGGCCGAGAGCCTGCGCGACACCCTCGCCCAAGCGCGCACGGCGACCTCGCTGCCGCCCGAGTCGCCGGCGCGGATCACCGCCGCCCGCCTCTGGCCCGTCGCGGTCACCGCGATCGCTGCCGGCGTCCTCGGCGTCTTCTTCCCCGGCGTCGCCGCGATCGGCGCCGGCTATGCCCTGCTGGTCTCGCTCGCCTGGCACTCGCGCGAGGCGGCGGTGCTGGCGATCGAGCAGCGCGACGGGGTCAAGTTCTACGTCGTCCCCAACTCGGCCCTGCGCCCGATCCAGCTCGTCCGCACACCCGGCCTGCGCAGCAGTCGCCGCGCCCACGCCTGAGTGAGCGTCGCCGCCGGCGGGTAGCGTGATCTCAGATGATCGTTCGACGCTCACTGAGCCTGCTCTCTGTTATCGCGCTGGCTCTGATCCTCCCGGCAAGCGCAAGCGCGGTCGAACGCACGGTCACGGTCAAGGGCTCGGCAACGCAGAAGGTCCCCAACGACGCCGCCAAACTCGGCTTCTCGGTCAGCAAGGAACGCAAGACCCGGGGAGCGGCGCTGCACGTCGTCGCGGTGAAGCTGCGGGCGGTGATCGCCACAGCACAAGCGACACCAGGGATCGGCCCAGGCGACGTCACTACCGGCCAGATCTCAGTGCGAAAGATCAGCCGAGACAAGCACACCCTTTTCCGAGCCTCTGAGGGCGTCGGCGTAGTCCTTCACGAACCCCAGCGCGCTGGCGAACTGGTCAACGCCGCGGTAGCGGCCGGCGCCACCGGCACCCGCGGCCCCACCTTCTTCGCCAGCAACCCCGAAGCCGCCTACAACAACACTCTCCTTGCGGCGTTCGACCAGGCCAAGGGCAAGGCCGCGACCCTGGCCACTCGGGCGGGCGCCGTCTTGGGCCCGGCGATCACGATCGAAGAAGAGACGGAAGCGGTCCCAGTCGAAGGTCGCGCCAGTCCCAAGGGAGCTTCGGATACAGCGCCGGCACCGCCGGCCAAGCCCGGCGCCTCCACGGTCACCGCCAGCGTCCGCGTCGTCTTCGCGCTCGAATAGCTCCGGTAGCCCTCGACCCTCCTACCGCTTGCGCAGCTTCTTGAACTCGGCCCAGCTGCGCGTGTTGGCGATGTCCGCCGCTGTCAGCCAGGCACGCCGCGCGGTGGCCACCGCGTAGGACATGTTGTTCAGCGTGTCGACCCCGTGGGCATCGGTGTTGAGCACGATCGTCACGCCCGCTTCGCTGGCCAGGCGAGCGTGGTGCTCGGAGAGGTCGCGGCGATTGGGGTTGCCGTTGATCTCGATCATCGTGCCGTTGCGCGCCGCCGCCTCGGCCACGGCCTCGACGTCGACCCCGTAGGGCTCGCGGCGGCCGATCAGGCGGCCGGTGAGGTGGCCGATGCAATCGACGTAGGGATTCTCGATCGCCGCCAGCACCCGCGCTGTCATCTCCTTCTCGGAGACGCCGAAGGAGGTGTGGACACTGGCGATGACCCAGTCGAGGCCCGCCAGCACGTCCTCGGAGTAGTCGAGCGAGCCGTCGAGGCCGATGTTTACCTCCGAGCCGGCAAGCAAACGGAAACCGCGTTTGCCCTTGTTCCAGTCGGCGACCTCGTCGATCCGCTCCCAGAGCCGCTCCTCGGTTACGTGGTCGCCGAAGCCGTGGCTGGCGGAGTGGTCGGTGATCGCCATGTAGGCATAGCCTCGCTCGCGGCCTGCCTCTGCCATCTCCTCCAGCGTGTTGCGACCGTCCGAGAGAGTGGTGTGCGAGTGCAGGTCGCCGTTGATGTCGTCGAGTGAGACCAGCTCCGGCAGCTTGCCTTCGCGCGCCGCCTTCAGCTCGCCGCGGCCCTCGCGCAACTCGGGCTCGATGTAGGCGTAGCCGAGGCGCTCGTAGACGGCCTCCTCGCTGGCACAGAGATCGACCTTGCCGCTCTCGACCTCGGTGATCCCGTGCTCGGAGACCGAGAGGCCGCGGCCGACGGCGTCCTCGCGTAGCTGCACGTTGTGCGCTTGGGAGCCGGTGAAGTGCTGCAGCAGGTTGCCGAAGGCCCGCGGCGCGACGATCCGCAGGTCGACCGAGATCCCGTTCTGGGTCTGCGCTCGCACGCCGTTGGGTCCCGGTTTGCCCGCCGCCGCTATCAGTGGGCTGGCGAGGAGATGCTCGGCCAGCGCCTGCGGCTCGGTGGCGGTGGCGATCAGGTCGATGTCCTTGCAGGTCTCGGCCCAGCGGCGAGCCGAACCCGCCACCTCGACCCTGTCCGCGGCCGGGTGCTCGCGCAGCGTCCGCGCCAGCTCCTCGGCGATCGGGCGCGCCATCGAGAGCAGCACGCGGCCGCTCGCCTCGCCCGGCTCGCCCAACCGCTGGAGACCAGCCAGGACGTTTTTCTCCGCTTTCGGCCCGAGGCCCTTCATCTCGCGAATCCGCTCGCCCTCCGCCGCCGCCCGGAGGTCATCGAGGGTGGCGACGCCGAGCTCGTCGAAGAGCCGCCGCGCCGTCTTCGCCCCGACCCCGGGCACGCGGGTGACCTCGATCAGAGTTGGCGGGAACTTGGCCTTCAGCTTCACCGCCGCGGGGATCTCGCCAGTCGCCAGCAGCGCGTCGATCTTTTCCGCCAGGGTCTTGCCGACACCGGGGATCTCGGTCGTCCGGCCCGCTGCGGCGAGGTCGGAAACCGAGACCGGGCTTTCGCGGATCGCCTTGGCCGCGGTGCCGTAGGCAAGCACGCGGTATTTGACCGCACCGTCGAGCTCGTAGAGCACCCCGAGCTCTTCGAGGGCGGCGGCTATCTCCGCATTGGTCACAGCTGCAAGCTAGCGAGCGGCGGCCTCTTTAGCTCGCGCTCAGCTGCGTCAATAGCATCGCCCCCGCAGATGCCCGCGAGCAAACCCGAGCGAGGGCCGGCCTGGCTCGTCCTCCCCACCTACGAAGAGGCGTCGAACATCGAGCGGCTGGTTGCCGATGCGCGCGACAAGCTTCCCGCTAACGCCCAGGTCCTGATCGTCGACGACAACTCCGCCGACGGCACCGGGCGGATCGCCGACGAGCTCGCCGAGCGGGAAGAGTCGATCCACTTCCTCCACCGCGAGACCAAGGAAGGCCTCGGCCCCGCCTACATTGCCGGCTTCCGCCATGCCCTCGCCGGCGGGGCGGGCCTGGTGATCGAGATGGACGCTGACTTCTCGCACGAGCCCGCCTACTTGCCGCGCTTGCTCGAGGCCGCCGAGCGCGCCGACATCGTGATCGGCTCGCGCTACGTGCCCGGCGGCGGCGTCAGCGACTGGGGGGCGCTGCGACGGGCGATCAGCAAGGGGGGCAGCACCTACGCCCGGCTCGCCCTCGGGGTCGGAGTGCGGGACCTGACCGGGGGCTTCAAGTGCTTTCGCCGCGAGGTGCTGGAGGCGGTCGACCTCAGCGCGATCCGTTCTCGCGGCTACGCCTTCCAGGTCGAGGTGACTTACCGGGCGATCCAGCTCGGCTTCGACGTGGTCGAGGTGCCGATCGTCTTCCGCGACCGCCAGACGGGCTCGTCGAAGATGAGCCGCTCGATCGTGCTGGAGGCGATCTGGCGGGTGCCTCTTCTACGCTATGGACGGTGAGGAGAGCGGCCCGAGAGGGCTTGAAGACCTCGCTATACTTTATGAAGTATTGAGCGCCGAACCTCAACCAGGAGAGCGATCCCAGTGACAGGCAAACTCAGCGACGTGACAGACGCCAACTTCAAGTCGGAGGTCCTCGAGGCCGAGGGGCCCGTGCTCGTCGACTTCTGGGCTCCCTGGTGCGGCCCCTGCCGCGTGGTCCATCCGGTGCTCGAGGAGATCGACGCCGAGCGCGACGATCTCAACATCGTCAGCATCAACGTCGATGAGAACCAGCAGACCGCCGCTCAGTACGAAGTCCTCTCGATCCCGACCATGATCCTCTTCAAAGACGGGGCGATCGCCAAGAAGGTCATTGGCGCGATGCCCAAGCGTCGCCTCGAGGCCGAGCTCGAGCCGGCACTCGCCTAGCGGCCCGGTAGCGCCGTGCCCTTCGTCGAGGTCAACTGGTTCGAGGGACGTACCGACGAGCAGAAGGCGGAGATCGCCCGACGCATCGAAGCGGCACTAATCGACGTCGCCGGTGTGGCGCCCGATCACTGTTGGATCAAGTTCTCGGATTCAAAGAAGACCGACTTCATCATCGGCGAGAAGGCCTCGGACTAGCGCGCGGAGGTAGCCGTCCAGGGAGCCCTCTCCCGAAGACCGTTGCGCAGCAGGTCCGCATCTCGGGTCCCAGCGTGGTCGCCAAGCCTTCCGGAGAGGGCTCCCTGGACGGCTTCGACACGTGTGCCAGGACGGCCCAGCCCGCGAATGCTTTCGCGGAAGTGCTCTACACCTTGAGCGTCTAGTCGAAGCGAGGAATCGAGGTTCGGCCGGAGAAGCGCGACTAGAGTTGGGTGACGATTGCGGCGAAGCCGGCGATGTAGGCGGCTGAGAGGGCTATGACACCGTGGATCATCGTGCGGTTGATCGATTCGAAGCCGCTTTTCATCTCGCTCCGAAGCTCTCGAATTTCGCTCTCTACTCTGTCGAGGCGATCGTTGACGTCGCCGAAACGCCTGTCGACTTCACCACGGAAATCGTCCAGTCGCGCGTCTGTCCAGCTCTCCCTCATCACGTGCATGATTGCACCGTAAACATTTCGGTCGCAAGCATGGTGCGCGGAATGTCAAATCTTCGTCACGCCTATCTCGAGGTCGCGGCCGTCGACACGGACGAAAAGGCCTTCCGAAGCGTCGTAGGCGACTGAGGTGGCTAGAACCTCGCCGGCGATGTAGGGCTCATACTCGCGAGCGGCAGCGATCAGCTCGTCATCGCCGCCAAGGGTCAGCGCGATGCGGTCGGAGATGTCGAGGCCCGCTGCTTTACGGGCGTTCTGGACGGCGTGGACGATCTCGCGGGCGAGGCCCTCGCGGCGCAGCTCGTCGTCGAGCTCGAGCTGCAGGGCGACGGCGTGGCCGGCCTCCGCCTCGACCTCGTAGCCCTGCAGCGGCTGCAGGGCGAGGGTGACCTCGTCGGGGCCGATCGTGTGGTCGTCGCCGTCGATGCTGATCCCAACCTCGCCGCCGTCGGCCATCACCTTGGCGACGTGGACGGGGTCGAGCGCCTCAACTGCAGCGGCGACCTGGGGCATGCGCTTGCCGAAGCGCGGGCCGAGCGAGCGGTAGTTGGGCTTGACCGCGTAGCTGACCAGGTCGGCCTCTTCGGAGACGAAGTCGAGCTCCTTGACGTTGAGCTCGCTGGTGACCAGGTCGGCGCGGGCCTCGATCGCGGCGCGCTCGGCGTCGTTGGCGACGATCACGGCGCGGCGCAGCGGCTGGCGCACCTTGGCCTTGGCCTGGGCGCGGGCGGCACGGCCGAGCTCGACCGTGAGCCGCACCGCCTCCATCGCCCCCTCGAGCTCGGGATCGGTAAGCGCGGCATCGGCTGCCGGGAAATCGCGCAGGTGGACCGAGTCGGGACTCTCGCCGAGCGCTTCGGCCTCACCGCCGGCAAGGTTGAGGTGGATCTCATCGGCCAGGAATGGCGTGAAGGGCGCGAGCAGCGCGGAGACCTCGAGCAGGCAGTGGCGCAAGGTCGCGAAGGCGGCGCGGTCGCCATCCCAGAAGCGGCGGCGCGAGAGCCTTACGTACCAGTTGGAGAGCTCCTCGACGTACTCGGCGATCGCCCGCCCGGCGGCGGTGCAGTCGAACTCGTCCATGTTCTCGCGCACCGTCGCGACCGTCGACTGCAACTTCGAGAGCGCCCAGCGGTCGAGGTCGTTGCTCGGCTCGGGCACGCCGTCGAAGTCGGCTGGCCCGAGGTCCTCGGCGTTGGCGTAGAGGACCCAGAAGGAGTAGGTGTTCCAAAGGGTGAGCAGGAACTGGCGCACCGATTCGCCGACCGTGTCGACCGAGAAGCGGTAGCCCGACCAGGGCTGCTGGGCGGTCAGGTAGTACCAGCGAAAGGCGTCGGCGCCGTGGGCCGAGATCACGTCCCAGGGCTCGACCACGTTGCCCTTGCTCTTCGACATCTTCTGGCCCTCGGGGTCGAGGATCAGGCCGAGGCAGACGCAGTTGCGGTAGCTCGACTCCTCGAAGAGCAGGGTCGACTCGGCGAGCAGCGTGTAGAACCAGCCGCGGGTCTGGTCGATCGCCTCGCAGATGAAGTCGGCCGGAAAGCGTTCGGCGAACAGCTCCTCGTTCTCGAACGGATAGTGCAACTGCGCGAAGGGCATCGCGCCGCTGTCGTACCAGGTGTCGATCACCGATTTGACCCGGTGCATCTCGCCACCGCAGCTCGCGCAGTCGAGCACCACTTCATCGATGTAGGGGCGGTGCAGGTCCTCGGGCACCTCCCCCCTCGCCCGCTCGCGCAGCTCGGCGACCGAGCCGGCGCAGTAGAGCTCGGTGCAGTCGCCTTTGGTGCAGTGCCAGATCGGCAGCGGCGTGCCCCAGTAGCGGTCGCGCGAGAGCGCCCAGTCGACGTTGTTCTCCAGCCACTTGCCGAAGCGGCCGTCCTTGATGTGCTCGGGGTGCCAGCCGATCGTCTCGTTGTTGGAGAGCAGTTGGTCGCGCACCTGCGAGGTGGCGATGTACCAGCTCGACTTGGCGTAATAGAGCAGCGGCGTGTCGCAGCGCCAGCAGTGCGGATAGGAGTGCTCGTAGACCTGCTGGCGGAAGAGCAGGCCGCGGGAGTCGAGGTCGGCGATCAGCGCCTTGGTCACCTCGGGGTCCTTGACGAACTGCCCCTCGAAACCGCTGACGCGGCGGTCGAAGCGACCTTCGAGGTTGACCGGGTTGTAGAGCGTGGCGGCGGTGGTCGGGTCGAAGAGGCCGTTGGCGGCGGCGACCGCGTAGTCGTCTTCGCCGAAGGCGGGGGCGATGTGGACCAGCCCGGTGCCGTCCTCGGTGGTGACGAAATCGCCGGCGAGGACGCGGAAGGCGTTGGCGGGCTCCTCGTCCAGCTCGAAGACCGGGCCCTTGTATTGGCGGCCGACCAGGGTCGAGCCCGGCAGGCGCTCGAGTACCTCGACGTCCTCACCCAGCACCCGCTCGAGCAGCGGCTCGGCGAGGATCAGGGTCTCCTCGCCGCTGCGGGCTTTGACGTAGGTGACCTCCGGCGCGACGGCGACGGCGACGTTGCCCGGCAGCGTCCACGGGGTCGTCGTCCAGACCAGCAATGACTCCCCCGCCTCACCCCCGTCCTCGCCGAGCAGCGGGAAGCGCACATATATAGACGGGTCCTCGACGTCTTTGTAGCCGAGCGCGACCTCGTGCGAAGAGAGCGCGGTGCCGCAGCGCGGGCAGTAAGGCACGACCTTGTGGCCCTCATATAGGCGGTCTTTGTCCCAGAGCTGCTTCAGCGACCACCAGACCGACTCGATGTAGTCGTCGTCGAGGGTGACGTAGGGATCGTCGAGGTCGATCCAGAAGCCGATCCGCTCGGTCAACTTGTTCCACTCCTCGACGTACTCGAAGACCGACTCGCGGCAGCGGGCGTTGAACTTGTCGATGCCGAACTCCTCGATCTCCTGCTTGGAGGAGATGCCGAGCTGCTTTTCGACCTCGATCTCGACCGGCAGCCCGTGGCAGTCCCAGCCGGCCTTGCGCGGCACCCGGTAGCCGCACATCGAGCGGTAGCGCGGGTAGATGTCCTTGAAGACGCGGGCGAGGACGTGGTGGGAGCCGGGCCGCCCGTTGGCGGTTGGCGGGCCCTCGTAGAAGTTCCAGAGCTCGGCCCCCTGGCGCTGGTCGAGCGAGCGCTGGAAGACATCGCGCTCGCGCCAGCGCTCCAGCACCCGCTCCTCGAGCTCGGGGAAGAACTGCTTGGTGTCGACGGGGCGGAAGCCGGGCATGGACGGGTGATTCTAGGAGCGGCCCGGTCCCCGGTCCCTGCCGGGTGAGATCGGTACGCATTAGTCTTGCCGCGTGCCGGCTTACGACCTCAACGGCAAGGCGGCGCTCGTCACCGGTGCCGCCCGCGGGATCGGCTTCGAAACGGCGCGCCAGCTGCACGCGCGGGGCGCCTCGATCGCGGTCGTCGACCTCGACGCCACCGGGGCACGCGAGGCCGCCGAGCGGATTGGCGAGCGCACCCTCGGGATCGCCGCCGACGTCACCGACGCGGGCGCGATGCGCGCCGCGGTGGCGGAGACGGTCGAGCGCTTCGGCGGGCTCGACATCGCGATGGCCAACGCGGGGATCGCGCCGCCCACGATCACGACGACGCGGGCGATGCCGGTCGAGGAGTGGGAGCGGGTGATCGACGTCAACCTGATGGGCGTCTGGCACACGGTGCGGGCCGCGCTGCCGCAGATCAGCGAGCGCAACGGCCAGGTCGTCATCGTCGCCTCGGCGGCGGCCTTCGTCAACGGCATGCTGATGAGCCCCTACGCGACCTCCAAGGCGGCGGTCGAGGCCTTCGGCCGCTCGCTGCGAGCCGAGCTTGCGCCCTTCGGAGCCAGCGCCAGCGTCGTCTACTTCAGCTGGATCGACACCAAGATGGTCCAGGACACCTTCGAGAAGCCAGGCACCAAGCTGCTGCAGGAGTTCTCCCCGGACTTCCTGCTCAAACGGACCACGCCCGCCGCCGCCGGCGCTGCGATCGTCGCCGGCATCGAGGAGCGGGCGCCGCGGATCTTCGCCCCGAAGTGGCTGCGCTACGTCTCCGCCTTTCGCGGCCTGATCAACCCGCTGCTCGAGCGCCGGGTCGAGCGCGACCCGCGCATGGCCGCGGCGATTCGCAAGGCCGAGACGGTGGAAGCGGGCAACGCGGATGCCTCCGAGCCGACTGCTCCGCGCTAGGCTGCCCGCCGCATGCCCGCTTACGACTTGAACGGAAAGGTAGCGCTGGTTACCGGCGCCGCCCGCGGGATCGGTTACGAGACGGCGCGTCAGCTGCACCTGCGCGGCGCCTCGGTGACAGTCCTCGACATCGACGCCGCCGAGGCGCGTGAGGCGGCCGAGCGGATCGGGCCACGGGCGATCGGGCTTGCCACCGACGTCACCGACTACAGCGCCGTGATGCAGTCGGTCGCCGAGACGGTCGACCGCTTCGGCGGGCTCGACGTCGTCGTCGCCAATGCCGGCATCGCCCAGAAGCAGATGGCCACCGTGCGCGGGATCGGCGTCGAGGAGTGGGAGCGGGTCTTCGAGGTCGACATGCTCGGCGTCTGGCGCACCGTGCGGGCGGCGCTGCCGCAGGTCGTCGAGCGCCAGGGGCACATCGTCGTCACCTCCTCGGTCTACGCCTTCGTCAACGGCATGCTCAACAGCCCCTACGCCGTCGCCAAGTCGGGAGTCGAGTCACTGGGCCGCTCGCTGCGGGCCGAGTTGACGCCGCTGGGCGCCAGCGCCAGCGTCGCCTACTTCGGCTGGGTCGACACCAAGATGGTCCAGGACGCGGTCGCGGCAAACGGCGACCGCATGCAGCAGAACCTGCCCGAGTTCCTGCGCAAACGGATCACGCCCGACCAGGCCGGTGCCGCCGTCGTGCGCGGGATCGAAGAGCGGGCGCCGCGGATCTTCGCGCCGAAGTGGTGGCGCTACGTCTCCGCCTTCCGCGGCCTGATCAACCCGCTGCTCGACGGTCGCATGGACAGCGACCGGCGGGTCTTGACGACGATCCGCGAGGTCGAGGCCGAGGCCGACGAGCAGGGTGCCGCGGCGGTCTCAGCCGCTCCGCGTTAGCCGCTAGTACGACTGAGTGGTCCTGGCTTGGCCAGGAAACCGCATGGATTTGGCGAATCCGGTCCCCATGCTTCCCTTGGTTCTAGCGTTCCGGGGACTCGCACGGGCAGTCGCTGGGGTCTGGCGCGATCCCGAGACCAAGGCGTTGCCTTTTGTCGCGGCCGCCCTGGTGTTGACGGGGACGATCTTCTACTGGCGCTTTGAGCACTGGACCATCGTCGAGGCCCTCTACTTCTCCGTCGTGACCCTGACCACGGTGGGCTACGGAGACCTTCACCCGACCTCCGCCGGCACCGAGATATTCACGATCTTCTACATCCTCACCGGGATCGGCGTGTTCGTCGCACTGCTCGCCTCGATCGCACAGCAGTACATCGCGCAGAAGGCCGAGGCGCCTTCTGGGCGGGAACGTCTCGACGCTCATCGACGTCGCGGCAGCGGCTAGCGGAGAGCCACGAGCCTTCAGCCGTTCCGCGTCAGGCGCTCGAGCAGGATCAGAGCCGACTCGTAATTCGCGCCGGTGGCGCGGCTGAGGCCGATCTCGCAGGTGCGGTTGTTGGAGAGGTGGGCGTCGAAGTGGCGGCCGGAGAGCTCTTCGGCCTGGGGACGGGTCGCCGCCTCGGTCAGCTCCGGGTGGGAGATGCCGCGGTCGCCGGCGAAGCCGCAGCAGGTTGCCGACGGGGCAACGTAGACGTCGTCGGCGAGGAAGCCGGCGAGCGAGCGCAGCCGCGGCGCCAGGCCCATGTGGCGGGTAGCGCAGGTCGGATGCACGGTGGCGCTGGCGACCTTGTCGCCCACTTCAAGCTTCGGCAGTAGGCGGTCATGGGCCCAAGCGACCGAGTCGAGGATCTCGAGCTTGCTCAAGCGCTCCGCGTTCTCCTCGCTCAGCACCCCCTCGCCGGGATCGGTCACGGCCTGCGTGCAGGAGGCGGCGTCGACCACGATCGGCAGGGACCCCTCGTCGCTCCAGCGCCAGAGCTGCTCAACCATCTCGTTCGCCTTGTGGCGGTGGGCCTCGCCGAAGCCCTTCGAGCTCCAGGGCAACCCGCAGCACGACCCCGCTACGTCGTCCGGGATCCAGACCGGCATCCCGGCCCGAGCGGAAACCGCCGTCAGCGCCTCGACCGGGTTCCCGCCAAAGATGCGATTCGTGCAACTCGGAACGTAGACAGCCGCGGCGGCGCTTCGGGGAGCAGGGGGTGACCCTCGCCCGACACTCCCCGCTTTTGTCGGGAGAGGGTCACCCTCTCCTCCCCTCCGGGCGGCTCCGGGCAGGTTGCGTCCGCGTTTGGTCCTGCGCACCAACGGGCCGCCCAGACGCAGCGACAGTCGCGAGACTGCCTCGACCGTCTTCCACCGTTTCGCCGCCGCCAACGCCGCCGCTTCGGCCCGCCCACCGTGCCCCTCCCCGCGCAATTCCTTGACCAGCTTTCCGGTGTCAATCCCAACCGGGCAGGCGAGCTGGCAGGAGCCGTCGGCGGCGCAGGTCTCGAGCGAGTCGTACTCGTACTCCTCGAGCAGCGCCTTGCGCAGCGGCGAGCCCTTTGGCTGGCGGGCGATCTCGCGGCGCAGGACGATGCGCTGGCGCGGCGTCGTGGTCAGGTTGCGGCTGGGACAGACCGGCTCGCAGAAGCCGCACTCGACGCAGGTGTTCGCCGACTCCTCGATCGCCGGCGTCGTCTTCAGGTTGCGCAGGTGGACGTCGGGGTCGCGGTTGAGGACGACGCCGGGGTTGAGCACGCCATCGGGATCGGCGAGCCGCTTGACCCGCCACATCAGCTCGGTCGCCACCTCCCCCCACTCGCGCTCCACATAAGGGGCCATGTTGATCCCGGTGCCGTGCTCGGCCTTGAGCGAGCCGTCGTACTTGTCGACGATCAGCTCGACCAGCTTCGCCATGAAGGCCTCGTAGCGCTCGAGGTCCTCCTGCTTGGCGAAGTCGGGGGTCAGCATGAAGTGCAGGTTCCCCGCGGAGGCGTGACCGGCGACGCCGGGTAGGAAGCCATGCTCGCCGAGCAGTGCCTGCAGGTCGCGGGCGCCCTCGGCGATCCGCTCCGGCGATACGCAGACGTCCTCGACGATCAGCGCCGTGCCGGGGATGCGGACGCGGCCGATCAGCCCGTGCAGGCCCTCGCGCACGCGCCAGGCCAGCTCGATCTCCTCCGCCTCGCGGGTGAAGGCGAAGGGCTGGATCGTCTCGTGGCCGGCGAGGATCTCCTCGGCCTTCGCCACCTGCGCGGCGAGCTCGTCCTCGTCGGCGCCGCCGTACTCGACCAGCAGCACCGCCGACTCGGGCGACAGCTCCTTCCACTCCTGCGGCGCCCCGACCATGTTCCAGGCGGCGGCGATCAGGGCCGGCGCGACCATCAGCTCGACCGCGGTGGCACCGCTGCCGACCAGCTCGCGCACCGCGCCGATCGCCTCCTCGATGCCGGGGAAGTGGATCCAGGAGGTGGTCGTGCAGGCGGGGAGCGGGACTGTCTCGAAGACCGCTTCGGCGACGAAGGCGAGCGTGCCCTCGGAGCCGACCACGAGGCGGCGGAAGATCTCCAGCGGCTCCTCGGCGTCGAGGAAGGCGCAGAGGCGGTAGCCGGTCGTGTTCTTGATCGCGAACTTGCGGCGGATGCGCTCGCTCAGCTCGGCGTCGGCGCGGATCTCGTCGCGGATCGCTTCCAGGCCCTTCGCCAGCTCGGGCTCCTCGACCGCAAAGCGCTCCGCGGCGCCGGGCGCGGCGGTGTCGATCATCGTGCCGGAGGGGAGCACCAGCGTCATCGAGCTGACCGTCGAGTAAGAGTCCTTGCTCACGCCGCAGCGCATGCCGCCGGAGTTGTTGGCGATCACGCCGCCGACACAGGCGATGTCGGTGCTGGCGGGGTCGGGACCGAGCTTGCGCCCATACGGCGCAAGCACCCGGTTGGCGTGGCCAAGCACCGTGCCGGGCTTGACCCGGGCCGTGGCGGCCTCGATCTCCTCGCCACTCTCCCGCGGCAGGCCGGCCTCGACCGCGACACCGCTGAAGTGGCGGCGCACGTCGACGAGGATGCCCTCGCTCTGGCCCTGGCCGTTGAGGCTGGTGCCGCCGGCGCGGAAGGTGACCGGGATGCCGCTGCGCTTGCCGAAGGCGAGTGTCTTGGCGACGTCCTCGGCGTCGCGCGCCATCACCACAACTTGGGGCAGCAGCCGATAGGGGCTGGCGTCGGAGGCGTAGCGGACGATGTCGCTGGCGCGGGCGAGCACGCGGTCGGTGCCGAGCAATTGCTCCAGTTCCCCGCGCAGCGGTTGGGGCGTGCCGGTGGCGAGGCTGTCGGGGGCGCGATCAGGTGCCGGTTTGCTCTCCAGCAGCGCCATCGTCAGGCCTAGAAGAGGGACATCCCCGGCGCCACCGGGACTTCGACCAGCTCCGGCTGCGAGGAGGCAAAAGCCTTCTGCAGGGTGTCGCGGACTTCGTCGCGGTCCTTGACCCGGGTCGCGTTGACGCCGTAGCCCTCGGCCACCGCGGCGACGTCGAGCTTGGGCAGGTCGAGGCCGGGAGCGCCGGCGACCTGCTCGACCTCGGCGAACCACTTGAGGATCGCGTACTCCTCGTTGCGCACGACCAGGAAGGTCACCGGCACTTTGTAAGCGACGGCGCTCCAGAAGGCGCTGACCGCGTACTGGACCGAGCCCTCGCCGATCACGCAGACGACCGGGCGGTCTGGCTGGGCGAGCTGCACGCCAACCGAGGCGGCGAGGCCGAAGCCGAGGCCGCCGCCTGCCGCGAAGTAGTAGCTGCCGGGACGCGAGAGGCGCATCTGGTTGCGCAGGGCGAGGGTGCTGGAGGGTGACTCGAGCACGACGATGCCGTCCTCGGGGAAGACCTCGGCAAGGGCCGTGTGCACGGTGGAGGAATTGAGCGGGTCGCTGGGCGGGATTTCCTGCGGGCCCGGATTCGGCTCCGGTGCCGGGCGGGTGGACTCGGGCAGGTCCTCGAGCAGGGCGGCAAGGGTCAGCTTGACGTCGGCGACGAGCGCGTCTCCCATCGGTGCTCGGGCGGCCTCATCGGGATCGCTGGTAATCGCGACCAGCTTGGCACCCTCGGGCAGCAGCGGCCCGGGGATGTATGGGTAGTAGGGGAAGACCGAGCTGCCGAGGACGAGGATCAGGTCGTGGCCCTCGAGGGTCTGGCCAACGGGCCCGATCGCCGGCGGCAGCACGCCGCGGTAGTTCGGGTGGTTCTCGGGGAAACCGAGGCGCCCGCCCCCGGTGGCTGGGGTCGCCCAGACCGGCAGGTGCTGGCGCTCGGCGAGCGCGATCGCGAGGTCCCAGGCGCCGGAAGCGTCGATGTCGGGGCCGGCGACCATCACCGGATTGGCGGCCGCATCAAGCCGGTCGGCGAGGGCGCGAACGGCGGCTGGGTCGGCGGCGGCGCGGCCGCTGACCTTGCGGGCGATCGCCTCGCGCGCGTCGGCCTCGTCGACCTCGGCGTACCAGTCGTCCATCGGCAGCGAGACGAAGGTCGGGCCCTTGGGCGGCAGGCCGGCGAGGTGGGCGCCGTGGGCGAGGGCGAGCGGCACGTCCTCGGCCCGGGCCGGCTCGAAAGCCCACTTGACCAGCGGGTGGGGCATGCGGATCGCGTCGCGGTTGGTCAGGTTGGCCTGCAGGGTGATCTGCGCCCGCGCCTGCTGGCCGGCGGTGATCAGCAGCGGCGAGTGGTTGGCCTGGGCGTTGAAGATCGCCCCCATCGCGTTGCCGACGCCGGGCGCGGTGTGCAGGTTGGCCATCGTCGTCTTGCCGGAGGCTTGGGCGTAGCCATCGGCCATGCCGACCACGACCGCCTCCTGCAAGCCGAGCACGTAGCGGAAGTCGGAGGGGAAATCGGCGAGCATCGGCAGCTCGGTCGAGCCGGGGTTGCCGAACATAGTCGTCATCCCCAGCTCCCGGAAGAGGTCGAAGCTTGCCTCGCGAACCGTTGCCATACCGAGCGGAACCCTACCGCTGCCTTGCTGTTCTCAAGGGAACGCCATCGAAGGCCGATGAGAGGGGGGCATGGCAACCGTGGCAGAGAAGACGGGGCGGATCTTGCTGGCGCTGGCGGCGTTGCTGGCGCTGGGACTGCTGATTGCGAACTCGGCCAGCGCCGGGCCGACAGCAACCAGGGTCGTCCACACGCCCGGCGAAATCGTGCCGATCCCGGCCTCGATCCCCCACGAAGAAGGCGACATGGTCGACAAGCGCATCCTCGGCGACCTGCGCTGGATCGCCGCCCGCTACCCGATCTACGTCACCGACGGCTACTCCGGACCGCTCCCAAACGGCGAACACGTCGGTTGCAATATGTGCCACGTCAAAGACTCCGATCACTACAACGGCGTTGCGGTCGACCTGGTGCCGCTGAACGGCACTCCCGGCAAATGCGACAGCACCTGGACCCCGATCACCCGCCTCGCCGAATGGGCCGAGCCACTTCAGAATCAGCCGGTCCCCCCCTTCCGCTGGGTCGGCTACAACGGCGACGCCGGGCACGGCTGCGGCAACCATCTCCACCTCTCCTGGCAGCACGCGCCGGCGGCCATGTTCCAGCTCGCCGAATGGGTCGAAGTCTTCCCAACGGGTCCGGCCAGCGAACGCAAGCCGCGCAAGCCCCGGCCCAGCTCACCGCCACAGAAACTGCCGACCGGACCCCCGGGCGGGATCGGCACGATTCACTCCGGCGGCGTCTCGCCTCGCGGCGACTGACGCCTAGGATGGGCGGCCGATGCGCCGCGCCCTCGCCCTCTGTGCCCTCGCCCTCGCCCTGATTGCCGCCGGCTGCGGGCAGCCGAGCGACACGACGCCGGTCGCCTGCCTCGAAAGAGAAGGCGCCTACCTGAAGGCACTGGACGCCGCCCCCGGTGAAGTCAAGCTGCGCGGCGAGGCGCTGATCAGCGAATGCCTCGCCGAGAACCAGAAGGCGGGCGATCTGGCCACCGTCGGCACCACCCTGGTCGGAGTCGCAACGAAGCTCAACGCGGAAGCGCGGGCCGAACCGGGTGGCGACACCAACCTTCAGCTCGGCTACCTCCTCGGCGCCGCCGAACGCGGTGCCTCCCAAACCGACGGCATCCACGCCGAGCTGATCCGCCGCCTCACCTCTGCCGCCCGCTACAGCCCGGACAACCGCCCGCCCTCCGCCACCTTCCTGCGCGTCTACCGCGAAGGGTTCGACGCCGGCCAGGCCGGCGGCTGAGCGGCTCCGCGGTGCCGTGTTAGGGTGGCGCCGACTCACGACGCGGGGAACTCCGGTGCGAATCCGGGGCTGACGCGCAGCGGTATGGGTGACGACTGACTAGTAGTCCCACTGGGCCGACAAAAAGGTCCGGGAAGGGTGGTCAGGAGGACGATCCCGAGCCCGAATATCCGGTCGAGAGTCGTAAGGAGGTTCGCCTCGCGACTAGGCGGCCGGCTCACTCGACACGTTCGTGCGCGTGCGTCGCCGCCCTTGAAAAAGGAGTTGGCGACATGAATACGCCACAGAGAATCGCCCCCCGATGGTCCCTGCGCGCACTCGCCGCGCTGGGCCTTGCCCTCGCGGCCCTGGCCGCCGCGGCCGGCAACGCGACCGCTTACGTAACCCCGGCCCAGGCCGCACATGCCGCCGATCGCGGTGCCGACTGGTTCCAGGCCAGTCAGGAAGAAAGCGGCAGCATCGGTAGCGACTGGGGCATGACCGCCCTCGCCGCCGCCGGGATCAACGCGGCCGATGTCAGCACCTCGCTGGCCGACCCCAGCGCCCAGGACTTCTACCTGGATGAATGGCAGACGATGGGACCGGGTGGCGCCGGTACCGATGCCGAGCGCGGCATCCTCAGCGGCGTCGCCGGCGGGATCCAGCCCTCCCGCCTCTCGGCCTCGACCGCCGACACGACCACGAGCAACCTCGTCGCGCGCATTGCCGAACTGTTCGACGGCGCCCAGATCGGCGAACCGGGGCTGCTCAACGACGACATCTTCGGCGTGCTCGCCCTGCGCCAGGCAGGCGCTCCGCAGCCGATCCTGCGCAAGATCGTCGACTACCTGCGCACCCAGCAGCACGCCGATGGCGGCTGGACCTGGAACGCCTCGCCGAGCGCGCCGGCCGACACCGACATGACCGGCTCCGTCGTCGCCGCCTTCTGCGCCGCCGGGGTCACACCGAGCGACCCGGACCTGAGCAAAGCGCTGACCCTGCTCCACACCCTGCAGGACCCGGCGACGGGCGGCTTCATCGCCCCGCCGGAATCGTTCGGGATCGGCGTCAATACCGACACCACCTCCTGGGTGACCAGCGGCTTGATCCAGTGCGGAATCGATCCCCAGAGTCCGGAATGGACCACCGCTCAGGGCAAGACGCCGCTCGACTACCTGGTCTCGCTGCAGCGGCCCGACGGCCACTTCGACTGGACCGGCGAATACGCCGGCGGCGCCTTCGAGACCTATGACTCGGTGCGGCCACTTGGCGGCATCGGCTTCTCGACCGCCCCGCCGGCGCGGCTCGACGGGATCAGCCCGGCGGTGCGGCCGGTGGCACCTGTGGCGCCCGGCACGGACGTGCCGATCACGCTGGTGATCGACCACGGGCCGGGCTCCGGTGACGTGCGCATGTGCCGGGTCGACAGCAAGACCGGCGATGACCTGGAGGGGGTGCTTGCCGACGCCGAGGCAGCGTCAACACCGGGCGGCTGCGTTGCCGGCTTCGACGCGTCGACGGGCAGTGCCGGCGTCCACGTCGACTCGCTCGACGGCGTCGCCGAAACGCCCGACTACGGCTGGCGGGCAAGTCTCGGCGGCGGCGCCCCGCAGAGCGATGCCACCGAAACGGTCGGGCTCGGCGATCTCGTCTTCCTCCAGTTCGGCGCGAAGACGGCAAACCCGGGACCGGCGCCGAAAGTCGAGGTTCCGCCGCTGCAGAAGATCAAGCACGGCCGGGGGCGCGGGCCGCGCGTTTCCGTGCGCGGCAAGGCGCGTCTGCAGGGAAGTGGCGTCGCGATCCGCCTGCGCTGCCCGCGCGGCAACGGCGCCGGCGGCTGCCGCGGCACGCTCACGGTCCAGTACCGGACCGGGCGGGGCGACTCGCTGCGCACGCTCGGCACGGCCGGGTTCGAGCTCGACTCGGGCGCGGTACGGACAATCGCGGTCGACGGCAGCGGCGCTCTCGCCACAGCGCTTGCCCAGCGGTCAAGGCTGAGGCTCCGCCTCACCGCCGCCACTCGGGCTGAAGACGGCTCGGTCCGGCTCACTCACGCGAGGCGGATCGTCTCCGAGTGAGGATCCGGCTTGCGGCAGCGCTTCTCGCCACGGTCGCTTCGGCGGCCGTGGCGGCGCCTGCCGTACCGGCCGGCGCCACGGTGGTGACGCTCAGCGTCACTGCCGCCGGCGCTCCGGCGCCGCTCTTCGAAGGCCCGGTCGACACCCAGCCACATCCTGTCGACGGTGGTGACGGCAGCGGGTCCCATCCCTGCTCCGGCTCGCCCAGCTCGGCCCCCGGACCGACCGCGACAGGAGCGCTCGACGACGCGATGCGCGCCGCCGGCATTGCCTGGCGCGGTAACTGGGACCCGAGCTTCCGTGACTTCTTCATCGACCGCATCGGCTCCTATGCCTCGGCCGCCCCGGACCGCTACTGGTCGCTGACCGTAGACGGTCGCTTCTCGGCCGGTGGCTGCTTGACACAGGTAGCCGACGGCGACTCGGTCCACTTCTTCTACGGACCCCTGTACGAACAAAGTTCGCCGCAATCGCCGCCGGCCTCCCCCCAGAATCCGGGTGGCGGAGCTGGGTCGCCCGGCGCGGCGGCAAAAGCGGGACCGCCCCCCAAACGGCTGCGCCGGGTCGTCGCCAACGCAATTAGCTTCCTCCGACGTCGACGCGGCGAAGCCTGGGCGCGGCTCGCCCTCGCCCTGCGTGGTGAAGGCGACCCCGCTGCGGCGGCCGCGGCGCTGGTCGGGCCGAAACTCGATTCTCAGGCCGCCAACGGTTCCTTCGGCGCCGACGTCAACGCAACCGCACTGGCGGTGCTCGCCCTGCGCGTCTCCCGTCCCCGTGCCGCCGCCCACGCCGCTGCGTGGCTAGTCGCCAACCAATCCTCCGGGGGCGGTTTCGGCTACCGCCCCGGCGTGCCCGCCGACGTCGACACCACCGGCCTCGCCAGCTGGGCGCTCGCGATCGAGAGAAGGAGCGCGGCGCTGTCACGCGCTGCAGCCTTCATCCGCTCGGCCCAATCGGCGGATGGCGGCTTCCCGGCGCTACCGGGCGGGGCCTCCAACGCGCAGAGCACCGGCTTGGCGACGATCGCCCTGCGCCTGGCCGGGATCGGGCCACAGCGCTCGCTCGCCCCGTCCGGGCGCGGCCCGCTCGATTACCTGGTCTCGCTCGCCCACCGCGACGGCTCGATCTCCTACCAGCCAGACAGCTCGCCGACGCCCGCCTGGACCACCGCACAGGCGCTGCTCGGCCTCACCAGTAGGGCCAGGCTGCTCGACTTGGACGCAGGCGGAACCGCCGGCTCAATACGCTGAAGCGACAACGACTTCGATGGAGGCACAGACCTTGACTGAGCAGCTCTGGGGTGGCGAGACCACCAAGGCCGTCGACAACTTTCCCGTTTCCGGCGAGCGGGTTCCCGTTCCCGTCGTCCGCTGGCTGGGCCGGCTGAAGGCCGCAGCGGCGCTGGTCAACGGCGAGCTCGGTGAGCTCGACAAGGCGCTGGCGGAACGAATCGCCGCCGCTGGTGACTCAGTCGCTGCCGGCGAGCACGACGACCAATTCCCGATCGACGTCTTCCAGACCGGCTCTGGCACCTCCTCCAACATGAACGCCAACGAGGTGCTCGCCAACCTCGCCGGCGAGGGCGCCCACCCCAACGATCACGTCAACATGGGCCAGTCCTCCAATGACGTCTTTCCCTCCGCCGTCCACCTGGCGGCGCTGGGCGAGGTCACCCATGACCTGCTGCCGGCGATGGGCTCGCTGGAGTCCGCGCTGGAGGCCAAGGCGGAGCAGTTCGCCGATGTGGTCAAGGCCGGCCGCACCCACCTGATGGACGCGGTCCCGGTCACCCTCGGCCAGGAGTTCGGCGGTTACGCGGCGCAGGTGCGGCTCGGCATCCAGCGGGTCGAGGCGACGCTGCGGCGGGTTGGCCAGATCCCGCTCGGCGGCACCGCCACCGGCACCGGCCTCAACACCCACCCCGAGTTCGCCACCAAGGTGCGTGAGCGGCTCGGCGCCGAAACCGGGCTCGACATCTCCGCCCCGCTCGATCCTTTCGAGGCGCAGGGCAACCGCGACGCCCTGGTCGAGCTCTCGGGCGCGCTCAAGGTCTACGCGATCTCGCTCAACAAGATCGCCAACGACCTCGCCCTGATGGGCTCGGGGCCGCGCGCCGGCCTCGCCGAGCTGCGCCTGCCCGAGCTGCAGAAGGGCTCCTCGATCATGCCCGGCAAGGTCAACCCGGTGATCCCCGAGGTGGTGATCCAGGTCGCCGCTCAGGTCGTCGGCAACGACGCCGCGATCACCCTCGCCGGCAGCCAAGGCCAGTTCGAGCTCAACGTGCGGGTGCCGCTGATCGCCCGCAACCTGCTCGACTCGATCAAGCTGCTCGCCTCCGCCTCACGCCTGCTCGACGGCAAGTGCGTCGCCGGGATCGAGGCCAACGAGGAGATGACGACGCGCCACGCCGAGGCCACCCTGGCCACGGCCACCGCGCTCAACCCCCACATCGGTTACGACCGCGCCGCCGACATCGTCAAGGCGGCAGCAGAGTCTGGGCGCTCCCTGCGCGAGGTCGCCCTCGAGCAGGGCGTCGAGCCCTCGGTGCTCGAGCAGGCGCTGGACCATCGCCGCATGGCCCGCCCGCACGACAACTAGAGAATTGGCGCCTTAGTGGCGTATAGCGACACTAAGGCGCCATAAGTCTCAGCGCGGATCGTCGACCAGCAGCTCGACGTTGCGATCCTGAGCTTCGCCTTCTCCTTCTGGGGCGCCGCTCTGCAGGTCGTTGAAGCTCATCGTTCTGCCTACGGAGGCGAGGTCGTTGAGGTCCATGCCGCTCGCCGCGGTGCCGGCGGGCGGTGCCGCGGACTGGCCGACGTGGTCGAGGATCGTGCCGAAGATCGAGAGCGTGCCGTCGTGGTTGTCGAAGACCTGCAGCAGGCGGCTCTGCTGCGGCCAGTCGGCCTCGGCTGCGACGCGGATGCTCCAGAAGCCGCCGGGCCCGCTCGGGTTGGGGAAGGGGTCGACCGTGTTGACGTGCGAGTGACCCGCGACCCAGGCGATCACGTTTGGATACTGGTGCAGCATTTCGACCGTGTCGGCCTCGAGGTGGATCGGCTGTGAGTTGCGCGGATCGAGGTCGCAGCCGGGGTTGACGTCGTGCCCGTGCGCGTCGTTGAGCAGGCAGGGCGGCGCCAGCTCGTCGGGGGCGTCGGCGGTGAGGCTCTCCGGCGCGTGGTGGCTGAAGATGACCACCAGTTCATCGGCTTCGGTCGCCTGTTTGAGCTGACCTTCCAGCCATTTGAACTGGGGGTCGTCGATGTTGCCGTCGGCGGTGAAGTGGCCGGTCGGGGTGACGATCGTGCCCGCCTCGGCGACCGTGTCGAGGGCGATGAAGCGCATTCCCGGATCGGGGCTCCAAGAGTAGTAGCCGGCGGCGCCTTTCGAGGCCGTTTCCTGGGCCGGTTCGATGTAGTCGAAGCCGTGGCCGTCGGCCTGCGTGCCTTTCTCGAAAATTTCCTTGAACTGCTTCTTGGAGACCGATTGGCGCTTCGGATCGCCCGGGACGATGATCAGGTTTTTGGGGTTGGTCAGCAGGGTGCTGAGCAGGGCGGTCGGGTTGAGCAGCGAGGTCAGCAGCGCCGGCGCGTTTTCGGGATTCGGCACCGGGCCGATCGGCTTCAGGCAGCCGGTGGCGACAGCCTCGAAGGCGGCGTTTGCCGCGGCGTTGCCCTGGACCAGCGCGTCGTGATTGCCGAAGGCGACGTAGGAGGGAACTTTGAGGCCAGCGGCAGTGAAGGACTGCTGCGCCTTGTCCATCAGGCCCGGGTATTTGGGCCAGGCGGCGTGCGGGCCCTGCGGGCTGTTGGGGTCGTAGAACTCGGGGAAGGTGCCCTCGAAGTAGTCGTTGTAGTCCTGTACGCCGGTGTAGCGGGCGGCCTCGGCCGCGCCTGGAACCAGCAGGTTGGGGCAGAGCAGGTTCGAATATTTTTTCTTGTCGACGCCGCTGTTGGGATCGAGTGTGCCGCCCTCGAGCAGGGTCCGCACCCATTCGGTCTCGTTCAGCTGCTGGTTGTCGGCCGAGTCACCGGTGTCGATCGTGAAGTCCATCGGGCTGTGCGAGCCATTGCCGTTGGCGACCGGGCTGGCAGCGGTGAACTGGTCGATCTGGCGAATCATCGAGTCGTCGATCTGCGGCTCGAGCGCCTCCCAGGGGCGCCAGGCGGCACCGAAGGGGAGGTTGAGCGGGGTCGAGAGCGGATCGATGATCTCCAGCCGCGCCGGCGACTCCTCGTCGGCGAGCTGGAAGTCGGAGAGCTGGCCGAAGTAGGTGAGCGAGGTGCGTTTTCCGGTCCGTTCCGGGTTGGCGGCGGCGAGTTCTTCGCGCACGGTGTAGGGCTCGCCTTCGGCCAGCTGCAGGAAGCGGTAGCTGCCGGGGGCGGCAGGGACGATCCGCTGTCCTACCGTGGTCTGCCCTTCGGTGTCCGACACCGCGGCACCGGCCAGCGCCGCCAGCGCCAGGGACAAGATCAGAACCGCAGCCATCGCACCCAATCGGGCAACTGCTCCGCGCAACCTCATGCTCTCCCCTTCACTCGCTGGACGTGAGGAGAGGGTACCTAATTTTTACTACGTAGCTATTGGAGTGTTACGAAGCGCTCCTCGGTCAGCTCCATCACCGCGAAGGAGGGGCCCTCGCGGGTGTTGCCCGAGTCCTTGACGCCGCCGTAGGGCATCTGGTCGGCGCGGAAGGTCGGCACCTCGTTGATCAGCACGCCGCCGAACTCGAGCGTGTTGGCCGCTTCGATGCCGCGGCTGACGTCGCGGGTGAAGACTCCCGCCTGCAGGCCGAACTTGGAGTCGTTGGCCGACTCGAGCGCCGCGCCGAAGTCGGAGAAGCGATCGATCGTCGCCACCGGCCCGAAGATCTCCTCGCACCAGACCTTGGCATCGCGCGGCGGCGCGCCAAGCAGGGTCGGGGCCAGGCAACGGCCCTCGTCGACCAGATCGCCGCCGGTCAGCAGCTTGGCGCCGCTGGCGACTGCCTCGTCGATCCACTGCTTGACCCGATCGCGGTCGCCAGGCGTGATCAGTGGCCCAACATCTGTCTCGGAGTCGAGCGGGTCGCCGACCCGCAGCGTCTCGGTGTTGGCGACGAGCCGCTCGGTGAAAGCGTCGGCGATCTCCTCGTGGACGAGGATGCGCTGGATCGAGATGCAGCTCTGGCCGGCGTGCGAGAAGGCGTGCAGCTTCGCCTTGTCGGCAGCCGTCTCCCAATCGCCGTCCGAGTTGACGATCAGCGGCGCGTTGGAGCCGAGCTCGAGGTTGACCTTCTTGTGCGGGACCTTGCTGCGGATGCCCCAGCCAACCCCGGCCGAGCCAGTGAAGGTGAGGGCACGGGTCAGCTCATGCTCGACGATCGCGTTGCCGACCTCTTTGCCGGGGCCGGGAATGACGGAGAGCCAGCCGTCGGGCAGCCCCGCCTCGACCAGGATCGCGGCCAGCTTCAGCGCCGAGACCGGAGTCTGGCCGGCCGGCTTGAGCACGATCGCGTTGCCGGCGGCGATCGCCGGACCGAGCTTGTGGGCGACCAGGTTGAGCGGGAAGTTGAAGGGGCTGATCGCGCCCACCACTCCATAAGGGACGCGCAGCATCACGCCGAGCTTGCCAACGCCGGCCGAGGAAGCCGCCATCGGCACGGTGCCGCCGGTCAGCTTGCGCGCCTCGGTCGCCGAGAAGGTCAGGGTGTCGACGCAGCGTTCAGCCTCGACCGTCGCCGTCTTCAGCGGCTTGCCCGCCTCGGCGGAGATCGCCAGGGCGAGGTCGTCGCGACGCTCGCGAACCAGCGCGGCGGCCCGGTCGAGCAGCGCCGCCCGCTCGTACTGGGGGAAATCGGCCGTCTCAAAAGCCTTATGGGCAGCCCTGACCGCACGATCGACGAGCGCGGCATCGCCTTCGGCGACCCGCCCGACGAGGGTCCCGTCGTAAGGGCTCTTCGCCTCTCCCCAAGCCCCGGTCTCGATCCACTCGCCCGCGGCAAGAAGCTTGTGATCAACCGCTTGCACCGTCTGCGTCGCCATTTCCATCTCCTTTTCCCGTTCCGGTGCGCCTTATGCACCTGTGGAGAGCAAAAGGCGCACCGCAAGGCCAGGGTAATGCAGGCCGCTACTCGGGCAGGGCGAATCTGTTGTGCGATAGATGCGCTCTAACCGACACAACCAGCTGGGGGTCCTTCTCACCGTCGCGGTCCTGATGCTGCTCGCGGTCGCTTCGAGCGCCCGGGCCAGCGTCAATTGGGTGGTGCGCGGGCACGGCTTTGGCCACGGGGTCGGGGTCAGCCAGTACGGCGCCTACGGCTACGCCCTGCACGGCATGGATTACCGCTTCATCCTCGCCCACTACTACCAGGGCAGCTCGATCGGCCAGATCGAGGGGACCCGGATTGTCCGCGTCCTGCTCGACATCTCACCCGGTGACATCGGCTTCAGCGCCGCGACCAGCGCCTGCGGCGTCGCCCTCGACCCGGCTCGCACATACGAGGCGCACCGCGACGGCTCGCGGGTGAAGCTGCGCAGCTCCGCCGGCAAGCCGCTGGCCGATTGCGGAACCAAGCTGCGCGCCGCCGGCAAGGGCAAGATCACGATCGCCGGCGTCGGCACCTACCGCGGCGTGCTCGAGGCGGTGCCGACCGAAAGCAACGCCGGATCGCTCAACGTGATCAACGCGCTGCCGGTCGAGCAGTACGTCAAGGGCGTCGTCCCCAACGAGTCGCCGCCCTCATGGCCGGCGGCCGAGCTGCAGGCGCAGGCGATCGAGTCGCGCTCCTTCGCCCTCACCGCCGGCGTCGGCGGCAACGGCTTCGACCTCTATAACGACACCCGCAGCCAGGTCTACGACGGCCTCTCCAGCGAGACCGCGACCACCAACGCCGCGACCGAAGCGACCAGAGGCCAGGTCGTCACCTACGCCGGCAAGATCGTCGAGACCTACTTCTCGGCCTGCTCGGGCGGCTATACCGAGAGCATCCAGAACGTCTTCGGCGGGCCAGCGATCCCGTACCTACAGGGCGTACCCGACCCCTATGACACCTACTGCCCGCTACATGACTGGACGCTGAAATTCTCCGGCCCCGAAATCAGCGCCAAGCTCGGCGCCTACCTCGACGGCAAGCTGAAGCAGGTCGTGATCACTAAACGCGGCGTCTCGCCGCGGATCATCGCCGCCAAGCTGATCGGCACCGGCGGCGTGACCACGGTGACCGGCGAACAGCTCGAGGTCGCGCTCGGCGGCTACAGCACCTGGATGAGCTTCCAGAAGGTCGCAGGCTAAGGCCTCCTCAACCGTCCGGATAGGGCTGGATCGGGATGCCGTGGTCGGTCTCGCGCAGGCCGAACTCATAGGCGGCGCCGGCGCTGAGGGTGAGCTGGCGGGCCGGGAGGGCGGGGCGTTCGACGGTCAGCTCGAGATTGGAGACCGAGCAGTTGAGCGTGTGGTGCTCGGGGCCCTTGGGGTCAGCGTAGACCCAGCCGACGAAGTCCTTCTTCGGCGCGCTGACCCGGCCGCGGACGACGATGTCGCGGCCCGGCAGGGTGAACTCGCAGGCGCCCGGCTCCGCCTCGATCGCGGCCGAGCGAATCTGGCCGAAGCCGCCGAGCCGGTGGGCCTCGCCGTCGAGCACGAGCATCCCCGAAGGCAGCCAGGGCGTCGTCCAGGGCCCGACCTGGACCCGGGCGGCGCCGGCGTCGAAGTAGATCGAGGGGTCCTCGGCGAAGCCGGTGCCCTCGAGCCAGACCCAGCGCTCGGCGTGCTCGCTGCCCCAGTTATGGCCGATCATGCCGGGCCAGCTGTAGAGCTCGATCGCCTCATCGTCGATCTCGAGCCGCCCGCTGAAGCTGGCATTGGGGAACGGCGCGACGAACTTGGTCCGCGGCACCGGAGCCTCGTAGAGCCAGTCGGCCGGCAGGTACTTGCAGGGATCGGCGTCGCCGGCGAAGGTGAGGTCCCAGCTGGCGCTGAGCGCCTCGGTCTCGATCGAGCCGCTGGCGTGCCCGGGGCCAATCTCGGCGTTGTCGACCCTGATCCATAGGCCGACCGGGGCCGAGAGTTGCGCCGCCGGCACGGTGATCTTGGTCGCCCGCGGTCCCTCGGCCTCGCGGTCAAAGCGACAGAACCAGATCGAGGCGTTGGGCTCGGCCCCGGGACGCTTGTGGACCGTGTGACGGATCCAGATCCCCTGGCCACCGCCGGGCCGGCAAGCCTTGATGTAGAAGCTCTCGTAGTGGCCGGCCTTTGCCGCAATACCTGGGAAGCGCGCGCCTTCGTCCATTAACTAACCCTAGAGGCCGAAAACCAAGCAGGTCGGGGGACGCAGGGAGGCTGGTGAGGGGAGCGCACAGTTGGTGCGTGACCCGATCCAGCCGACCGAGGACCCCGAGATGCGCCGGTTTGCAGGCCTCTAAACCTTGATCGTGATCACGTCGCCGTCTTGGACGACGTAGTCGCGGCCCTCGATCCGCAGCAGGCCCTTGTCGCGGGCCGGCGCGTAGCCGCCCCACTCGACCAGCTCCCCCCAACCGATCGCTTCGGCCTTGATGAAGGCGTCCTGGATCTCGGTGTGGATCGTGCCCGCCGCCTCCCAGGCGGTCGAGCCGCGCGGGATCGGTCGGGCGACCGCCTCCTTGCCCTCACCGGCTGTGAAGAAGGTGAGCAGGTCGAGCAGCTCATAAGCCGCCCGGATGAGGCGGGCCAGGCCCGAGCCCTCGACCCCGTAGGACTCGCGCATCTCCGCCGCTTCGGCCGGGTCGAGCTCGGCCAGCTCGCCCTCAATCCGGGCGCTGACCGCAACCACGCCCGCCCCGACCGCGGCAGCGTGGTCGGCAACCACCTGCGGTGGCTCGGCGTCGCCCTCGTCGACGTTGGCGACGTAGAGGATCGGCTTCGAGGTCAGCGCCTGCAGGTTGCGCGGGCCGTGCGCCGCCGCATCGGGGACCGGGATCGAACGGGCCGGCTTGCCCTCGGCCAGTGCCGCGACCACCTGCTCCAGCCAGTCGCGCTCGGCGATCGCCTCGGCGTCGCCCGACTTGGCGCCCTTGCCGACCCGGTGCAGGCGCCGCTCGGCCTGCTCGTAGTCGGAGAGGATCAGCTCGGTCTCGATCGTCTCGATGTCGGCCAGTGGGTCGACGCGGCCGTCGGGGTGCGGCACGCCGGAGTCGGCGTGGCAGCGGACGACGTGGCAGATCGCGTCGGTCTCGCGGATCGAGGCAAGGAATTGGTTGCCGAGCCCCTCCCCCTCCGAGGCGCCCTTGACCAGGCCGGCGATGTCGTGGAAGGCGATCGTCGCCGGTTCGAGCTTGGAGGACTTCAACGTTGCGGCGACCTGCTCGAGCCGCTCGTCGGGCACCTCGGCGATCGCCACGTTCGGCTCGATCGTCGTGAAGGGGTAGTCGCCAGTCTGCGCCCCACCCTCGGTCAAGGCATTGAAAAGCGTCGACTTGCCCGCGTTGGGCAGCCCAACGATCCCGACCTTCATATAGCGCCGCCTCCCCGGTTCACAGTGAGAGCGGCACGATCAGACCCAGGACGATGCCGAGCAGGGCACCGGCGAGTACGTCGGATGGATAGTGCATGCCGAGATATGGGCGGCCGAGCGAGAGCGCCAGGGCGACGACGAGGGCGCCCGCCGTGGCCGGGTCGACCCGGAACATCGCGGTTGCCACCGCGAACGAGGAGAGGGCGTGGGCGGAGGGGAAGCTGAGCGAGCTGGGCGCCCCGCCCAACGGCGGCAGCCCCTCGAGCACCGGGCGTGGCCGTTTGACCAGCAGCTTGATCCCGTAGTTGAGCCCGATCGAGATCGGGCCGAGGGCAGCGCAGATCAGCCACGCTTCGCGCCGCTCCGGGTCGAGCAGCGCCAGCGCGATCCCGAGCACGACCCAGACGGCGCCGTTGTTGCCGGCCTTGCCCAGCGCCTTGGCGGCGGACTCGAGCCCGGGCGAGTGACCGCGCGTGCGCATCAAGCGCAACAGTTTTAGATCGGCTTCGTGCATCGGCGCGGAGGATAAGCCGGTAGGTCAGTATCTCGTCATGCCCTCGGTCCCCGGCTACGTCCACACGCCTGGACACCACTGCGGCTCGACCGCCCTGCGCAACCTGCTCGGCTTCCACGGAGTGGCCAATCTGAGCGAGGAGATGGCGTTCGGGCTCGGCGCTGGCGCCTGCTTCTATTACGTCGCTCTGGAAGATGCCTCTCCAACACGCTGGTTCAATGGCAGGACAGCGCGATTGGAGGAGAATTTCAGCGAGCTAACTGGCGGGGTTCTGCAGCTGCGCACCTTCGACGAGGGTGACGACGGCGCCTGGGAAGCAGCGCGCGAGGAGGTCGATGCCGGCAACCCGGTGCTGCTGCTCACCGACCTCTACTACCTCGACCACTACGGCAACTCGGCCCACTTCCCCGGCCACGCCGTCGTCCTGGCCGGCTACGACGAGCAGTTCGCGCATCTCTCCGACACCGGCTTCGAGCAACTGCAGACGACGACGCGACTCGAGGACCTCGACCGCGCCCGCCACAGCGGCCACCCCGCCTACCCCCTCTCCGGCCACATGTTCACCGCCTCCGGCGCGGTGACGCAGGAGCAGCTGCGGGCGGCGATCCCGGCTGCGATTGACCGCGCCGCCCAGGCCATGGTCGCCTCCGAGTTCGGTGAGTTCTCCGGCCTCGGCGCGGTCGAGCGGCTGGCCAAAGAGGCGGGCAACTGGCCCGAGGTCGCCGAAGACTGGCAGTGGTGTGCCCGCTTCGGCTACCAGGTGATCGAGCGCCGCGGCACCGGTGGCGGCGCCTTCCGCCTCATGTACTCGCGCTTCCTCGAGGAGGCCGGGCGCCCCGAGGCGCCGCTTGCCGCAGAGGCGGCGGCGCGCTGGACCGAGCTGGCCGGCGCCTTCCACGCGGCTAGCGAGCGCGACGGCCCCGAGCCGGGCCTCTGGCGCGAGATCGGCGGCGCCGCCCAGCGCGTCTTCGAGGCCGAGCAGCAGCTCTGGACCGCCCTGGCCTGAGCGGTGGCCGAGGGCGACACGATCCTGCGGGCCGCGCGGCGGATCGAAGCCGCTCTGGACGGCGGCACGGTCGAGGCCAGCGCGCCGAACCCGCGCGGCCGCGCGGCCCGCATTGAGCGCCTCGACGGCCACAAGTTCGAGCGCGCCAGCGCCCATGGCAAGCACCTGCTGCTGCATTTCGGCGAGCTGGTCCTGCACAGCCACCTCGGCATGAGCGGCTCCTGGCACACGTACCGCCGCGGCGAGCCCTGGCGCAAGCCGGTCGGCGCCGCCTGGGCAGTGCTCTCGACCGAGCGGGCCGAAGCCGTCCAGTTCGGCGGCCCGACGCTGCGGCTGCTGCGCGCGGAATCGGTGCGCCGCGACCCCGTCCTCTCCCGCCTCGGCCCCGACATCCTGGCGCCCGACTTCGACGCCGAGCAGATCGCCCAATCGCTTGCCAGCGCCCCGGATCGCGGTCTCGGCGACACCCTGCTCGACCAGCACCTGGTCGCCGGCATCGGCAACATCTTCAAGAGCGAGGCCTGCTTCGCCGCCCACCTCGACCCCTGGCAGCGAGTCGCCGACGTCACTGTCGAGCAGCTGCGTCACGTCGCCCAGGCCGCCCACGACCTGATGCTCGAGGCGGTCGAGGCAGGTCGCCAGGACCGCGCCGTCTACAAGCGCGCCGGCCGTCCCTGCCCCCGCTGCGGCACCAAGATCCGCTCCCGCGGCCAGGGCGACGCCAACCGCACCACCTACTGGTGCCCGAGCTGCCAAGTGGCCCCGGGCTGAGTTTGAGATTTGTAGGCAAATAGCCCCACAAACCTCAAACTCAGCGTCGTTTGGGCTTTGAGGCCACGGGTACAACGGTGCCATGACTATTGGTGGAGGGATATTCCTGATCGCTGTTGGCGCGATTCTCAAGTTCGCGACCAACGTCCACGTGCAAGGCGTCAGCCTCGACACCGTCGGCGTGATCCTGATGATCGCCGGCGCAGCCGGCCTCATCCTCGGTCTCTTCCAGGAGATGATCTGGTCCAGACGCGCCCCCCGCGGCGCCGTCGTCGCGCCGGAAGAACGAGTGCAGCCGGTGCCCGAGGAACGCCGGGACCTGCCGCCGCGCTACTAGCGATCGGTCGGCTGAAGCCGCCCGAAGTAGCCGAACCAGTTGCCCGAGTGCGTCTCCCAAGCCAGCCCGGCTTCGCCGGCCTGGCGTTTGAGCGCCGACTGGGTGGTGAAGTGAGGATCGCCGAAGAGCTCGCCGACTATTAGGCGGCCACTGGGCTTGAGCACACGCTGGATCTGGCGCAGAGCGGCGACCGGGTCGGGGATCTCGCCAAGGACCGCGGTGAGGACCACGGCGTCCATCGAGCCATCGGCGTAGGGGAGCGCGGTCGCGTCGCCCTGGGTGGGATTGATGTTGGTGAGGCCACGCTCGGAGGCGCGTTTGCCAACGTGGTCGAGGAACTCCTGCTGCAGGTCGAAGATCTCGATCTTCCCCTCGGGCCCGACCCACTCGGCCATGTCGAGGGTGTAGTAGCCGACGCCGGGGCCGATCTCGAGGATGCGCTCGCCGGCCTCGGGCGCCAGCACGGAGCGCAGGCGGTCGCGGGTGATGATCGGGTGCGGGGCTTCGACCCAGAAGCGCTGGCCGTAGGGGCAGGCCGAAGGGTTCTTACGCCACCACAGCGCCGCGCCCAGCGTCGCCAGGGCGGCGGCGCCGAGCAGCTTGCGACCGCGCATCAGTCCGAGTTCTTGAGCGAGAAGCCGACCCGGTGATCGCCGGAGTCGATGCGCAGGAAGGCAACCTTGCCGACGTAGAGGGCGAGCACGCCGTCCTCGGTCTTGACGTCGTGCCAGCCGCCCTTCTCGAGCTGCTTGCGCAGGTCCTTGAGCTCGTCGTCCCTGAGCCGGACCGAGATGACCTGACCACCCTCGAAGCCGATCTCAACCTTCTGTGCGTCCGCCATCAGTGCCCTCCTTCAGGGGGTTCAACGATCTCAGTGAGCACGCGCCCGGTCGAGCGCGGCTGCAGGAAGGCGACGCGGCTGCCGCCGATGCCGACCCGTGCCTTGGCGTCGATCAGCTCGATCCCGCTTTCGGCCAGCTGCTCGAGCGTCGAGTCGATGTCGTCGGTCGCGTAGGCGACGTGGTGCATGCCCGCGCCGCGCTTGGCGATGAACTTGCCGACGGGCGTGTCGGGCCCGGTTGCCGCCATCAGCTCGACGTGGCCGTCGCCGACGTTCAGCAACGCCGCCTCGACACCCTGCTCCTCGACCGTTTCGCGCAGCCCAAGCTCCATGCCGAAGCTCTTTTCGTAGAGCTCGATTGCCGCGTCGAGGTCCTCGACGGCGACGCCTATGTGGTCAATCCTTCCGAACACGAGGCGGCAGTCTACGCGCCGTTCTCGGCTCGCAGGATCTCGGCCAGGGCGGCGACGCCGACCTCGAGCTGCTGCGGCGTCGGCTCCTTGGTCGCGATCAGGCGCTGGATTTCGCGGCCGGGCGTGTGGAAGGCCTCGGCCAGCGGGTCGCCGTGGTGGCGATCGCTCCAGGCAAACATCTCGACCGCGATCGAGGCGCCGGCGAGCCCCACAACCGCGCGGGCGGCCGGGCTCGGTTTCTCGACCAGGCGCTCGAGCATCACGGTGCCGCCGACCGAGAGCAGCATCATCGGCGTGATCAGATTGGAGCCGCAGCGGTCGTGCTCCTTGGGCACACCGGTGGGGTCCTCGATGCCCTGCTCGTAGGCGGCGATCGCCTTGTGCTCGACCCCGTGGTAGGCGGCGAGGTCGCGATCGAGCAGGGCGACCAGCGCCGGGGCGGCGCCAACGATCTGGACAACGCCCTCGCGCAGGGCGGAGCTACCGAAGCGCTTGCGCAGGGCCGCGGTCGCCACCAGGGTGGCGCCGATCGTGCCGAGCACTCGGGGGTTCTCGAACGGGAGCCGGGCCGCCGGCATCCGCAGCCGCACCAGCGGCAGCACCGCCAGGGCGTCGGCGAGTCGCAACGGGCCGCGCAGGCCTGGGATCCGCGCCGCCAGCGCCGGCGCCAGCTCGGGCTTGCGCTCCGAGGCGACTTCGATGCTGCCGTCAGCGTCGCGGACCGCCGCGGCCCAGTGGGTCGGGCCGTGGATCAGCAGTCCATTGCGCAGCGCCATGCCGCCGAGACGGAGCCGCTCCTTCTCCTCAGTGGCCATGCATCCACGATAGGCGGTCGGCCACATGGGCGCGGGGCGGAGCGGCGGCGCAATACGCCGCTCCCTGACCTGGCCCCTTACGCGGTGACGACGCCCATCGAGCGAGGCGCGTCACCGTTTCCCCCCTGTGTCCCTTTTTGATACCCGGCCGGAGGTCCCCAGTCCAGACCTCCGGCCGGTGTGTCGGCTCTCCCTGGCTCTAGCTTGGAAAGCCGCCCTCTAAAACACCGATTCAGAAAGAAGTTGCGGTTGTCTCAACCGGGCCGGATCTTCTTTTGCAGAGCGGCCCAGCGCCGACTCAGCTCGGCCTCGAAACCGCGATCCGTGGGGAGATAGAAACGCCGCCCCTCGAGCCCCTCCGGCAGCAGCTGCTGGTCGCTGACACCGCCCGGCTCATCGTGCGCGTAGCGGTAGCCCTCGCCGCGGCCGAGCGACTTGGCGCCGGGATAGTGCGCATCGCGCAGGTAGTCCGGCGGCGTCTTCGCGCCGTTCTCCCGTACCTCGGCCCGAGCCGCCTCGAGCGCCTTGTAGGAGGCGTTGGACTTCGGCGCCAGCGCCAGGTAGACGGCGGCCTGGGCGAGGTTGAGCGCGCACTCGGGCAGGCCGACCCGATCGACCGCGCGCGCCGCCGCGTCGGCGACGAGCAGCGCCTGCGGATCGGCGTTGCCGATGTCCTCGGAGGCGAGAATGACCATGCGGCGGACGATGAAGCGCGGATCCTCACCGCCCTCCAACATCACCGCCAGGTAGTAGAGCGAGGCGTCGACGTCGGAGCCGCGCGTCGCCTTGATCCAGGCCGAGACGAAGTCGTAGTGGCGGTCGCCCTGGCGGTCGTAATCGAGCGCCTTGCGCTGCAGCGCATCCTCGATCGCGGCGACGTCGATCGCATCCGACTTTGACCCACCCCCACTGTGGTCAAAGTCGGATGCGCGCTCTACGGCACGCTCCAGGCCCGATAGCGCCACCCGCGCGTCGCCCCCACTGCGCTCCGCCAGCATCGCCAGCGCCGCGTCGGAGACCGGCGGCGGGTCGACCAGCCCTCGCTCCGGATCAGTGAGCGCTCGCCGCAAGAGCTCTTCGACATGCGCCGGCTCAAGCGGCTGCAACTCATAGATCTGGCTGCGCGACAACAGCGCCGAGTTGACCTCGAAGTAGGGGTTCTCCGTCGTCGCCCCGATCAACGTCAGCAGCCCTTCCTCGACCGCCGGCAACAACGCATCCTGCTGCGCCTTGTTGAAGCGATGGATCTCGTCGAGAAAGAGCACCGTCGGCCTACCGCTCCCCCGCCGCCGCTCCCGAGCCCGCTCGATCACCGCCCGGATCTCGGCCCGTCCCGCGTTGACCGCCGACTCCTCCTCAAACGCCCCTTCCGCCCCGCTCGCCGCAATCCTCGCCAGCGTCGTCTTCCCAGCCCCCGGCGGTCCGTAGAGGATCGCGCTATGCGGATGCCCGCTCTCGATCGCCGTCCGCAGTGCCGACCCCTCCCCCAGGATGTGCTCCTGCCCAACGAGCTCGTCGAGTGAGCGCGGCCGCATCCGCACCGCCAGCGGAGCATTGTCGGGGAGCTGCTCGTGGACGGGTTCGGTGTTGTCGAAGAGGCTGTCGACCATCGGCGTTGAGTGTGACCTAGCCGGGCGACGCCGCGATCCTTCGTTCGTGCAACGGCTGGGCCGGACCGGACATATAGAGACGATGGCGCAGGGTCAGATCGAGAAGGGCGCGCTCGGCCACGAGCTCGCCCAGATCCAGTTCAGCCGGCTCTACCGTGAGCAGGGCCGGGCGATCCTTGCCTATGCGTTGCGACGCGTTGGCGATAGCGAGGACGCTGCCGACGTCGTCGCCGAGACCTTTCTAATCGCCTGGCGGCGCCTCGCCGAGGTCCCGGCCGGCGCGGAGGCGAGGCTCTGGCTCTACGCGGTCGCACGCCGCACGATCGCCAACCTGCACCGGTCCGAGCGACGCCGGACCCGCCTCGGTGGGCGGCTCGCCGAATCGCTGCGAACCGAGCTTGCAACCCAACCCGCCCCGGCCGGTGAGGCAGCCGAGGCCCTGCGGGCGATGGGCGAGCTGGGCGACGAAGACCGTGAGCTGCTGCTCCTCGTCGCCTGGGAGGGACTCTCGCCGAACGAAGCGGCAACGGTCCTCAACGTCTCCTCGCTCGCCGCCCGCAGCCGCCTACATCGCGCTCGGCGGCGGCTGCGAGCCCTGATCGAGGGCGGCAACACGGCGGCACACCGAAGTTCAGAGCTCGACACGGAGGAGGCACGATGAACATGCGTGAGGTCGAGGCGGCACTCGCCGCAGCTGACCCGGTCGACCGGGATCGGCTGGACCAGTTCGATCTCGGGGCGACGGAAGCCGAGCTGCTCGCCGATATCGAGGGCGAGCAGTCGGCTTCGCCGTTCCAGATCGAGACATCCCGTCGGCGTCGGCCACGGCGCCTCGCACTGGCGGCTGCCGGAGCGGCCGCCGCCATCGCCACTGCCATCGTGATCCTCGCCGGGGGGGCTTCGGAGCCCCCCTCCCGCGCCTACGGCGCCGAGCTCGTTCGCTTCGCCGAATCGACTCCGCTGCTGCTGCTCGAAGGCCCCGGCTGGCGGGTCGAAGACGTCTACGAGGCGCCCCATGGCCCCTATTGGCCGCGCGGCAGCTCGGGGGAAGGCTCAATGGAATTCGTCACCGGGAAGCCGATCCCCGACGAAACCATCCACAGCACGCAAGTGGGAAAACCCCAGCACATACAGGGCTCCTCGGCCCTCTACATGAAGTTCCGTGAGAAAGGGATGCTGCCCCCTGCGGTGCGCCAGCGCAAGGTCGAACTTCGCTGGGCTCGCCGGTCGCTCGCCAGTGAACTTGAGTACGCCCACGAAGCGCCCCATCTTCACGGTCAGCACTGGGTCAGGCTCCCGGTGCTGGGAACTACGGCAGACGTCGACACGCGGGCGGAGTGGTTCGTCAACCAGGGCGGCCGCGGCAACCGCCAGATGACCGCGTATTGGTCAGAAGACGGCTACTTGCTCGAACTCAAAGCCGCGGTTCCCGACCTCGCCGCCTTCGAAGAAAGGCTCGCGTGGTTGACGAAGGTCGATTCGCAGGCGTGGCTAGGAGCGATGCCCCCGCAAGTCGTCAAAGCCGCCGACCACGACGCCGCCGTGAGGGAAATGCTGAGGGGAATCCCCCTGCCCGAGAGCTTCAGTCCGTCGCGGGTCCCCACTGCGGGCATCACCACGAGTCGCGACCAGGTGCAAACCGCCGTTATCGGCACCGTCACCTGCCTCTGGTTCCGGCAGTGGGGGGAGGCCCGCAGGAGTGGCGACAGGGCGAGAGCCGGCGAAGCCGAAAGAGCGATGTCGACCTACGAGCGCTGGCCACTTTTCCATGAACTAGACCGGGCGGGCAGGTACCCCGCCGAACTGATTCCGGAGCTCGTGGCCGCAATGCCGAGTGGGCGTTACGAATGGAGGCCGGGAAAGCAGCGGCGGATTCTCCCGCAAGCTGAAGCGCTCGGCTGTGCTCGCGAGGGGATCCCGGTGCTGCCCTGGAAGCAGCGGCGCCAAAGCGAACGCTGAGGCCTATCCCGTTTACTTGGACAGTCTTTGGCATTGGGCCTAGAATCGCCCGATGGAGAGCGCAACGCAGTCACCCCCGTCCCAGTCCACTCTCGAGTCCTTCAACCCGGCAACGGGTGAGCTCGTCGGCTCCGTCGCCACGATCACTCCGGACCAGGTCCAGTCCGTGGTCGACGACGTCGCCCGCATCCAGCCCGCCTGGGCCGAGCTCTCGCTCGCCGACCGCGGCCGCTACATGAAGCGCGCCGCCGACGCACTGCTCGACGACATCGACGAGATCGCCGAGCTGCTCGTCCAGGAGCAGGGCAAGCCGCGCGCCGAGGCCTACACGATGGAGCTGCTGCCGACGGTCGACGCCCTGCACTGGTGCGCCAAGGCCGGACCCAAGATCCTCGCCGACGAGAAGGTGCGGATGACGCAGGGCTTCCTGCTCTCCAAGAAAGGTCACTTCTCCTACGAGCCGATCGGCGTCGTCGGCGTGATCGCGCCCTGGAACTACCCCTGGTCGATCCCCTTCGGCGAGGTCGCGATCGCGCTGATGGCCGGCAACGGCGTCGTGCTCAAGCCCGCCAGCCTCACCCCGCTGCTGGGCGAAGCGATCCGCCGCGTCTTCGAGAAGGGCGGCCTGCCCGAGGGCCTGATCCGCGTCGTCCACGGCGGCGGTGCGGTCGGCGACGCGCTGGCCCGCTCCAGCGTCGGCAAGGTCTTCTTCACCGGCTCGGTCGACGTCGGCCGCAAGGTCGGCGCCGTCTGCGCCGAGAGCCTCAAGGGCTCGGTGCTCGAGCTCGGCGGCAAGGACCCGATGATCGTCTGCGCCGACGCCGACCTGCCCAACGCGATCTCCGGCGCCGTCTGGGGCGGCTTCGCCAACGCCGGCCAGACCTGCTCGGGAATCGAGCGCGTCTACGTGCTCGAGCAGGTCGCCGACCGCTTCCTCGCGGGCGTCGCCCGCGAGGCCGAGAAGCTGCGCCTCGGCGACCCACTGCAGTGGGAGACCGAGATCGGCCCGATGACCTCCGCCGGCCAGTACGAGATCGTCGTCGACCTAATCGCCGACGCGGAGGCCTCCGGCGCGACCAAGCTCTGCGGTGGCCCCGTCGACGTCGCCGGCCTGCCGGGCAAATTCATCGCCCCCACCGTGCTGACCGGGGTCACGCACGAGATGCGGATCATGAACGAGGAGATCTTCGGCCCGGTGCTGCCGATCGTCGTCGTCGAGTCGGAGCAGGAAGCGATCGACCTCGCCAACGACTCCGAGTTCGGCCTCGGCGCCTCGGTCTGGACCAAGGACCGCCAGAAGGGCGAACGGATCGCGCGGCGGATCGAGTCGGGCATGGTCTGGATCAACGACCACTCCTTCAGCCACGGGGCCTGCCAGTGCGCCTGGGGCGGCGTCAAGGACTCCGGCGTCGGCCGCTCGCACTCCAAATTCGGCTTCTACGAGTGCGTCAACATCAAGATGAACGCCTGGGAGCCGGGCCTCACCCGCGACTTCTGGTGGCACCCCTACGACAAGACTCTCGGCGAAGCGGTGCGCGCCTCGGCCAAGCTGCTCTACGGCAAGGGCGCCGTGCGCACGCAGGCGCTGCGCGAGGGCGCTGGGCCGCTGCTGCAGGTAGGCCGCCGCACCCTGCGCAAGCGCGGCGGCTGACCCGGGTCTTCCCCCGCCAAGCTAGGAAGCGACGAGCTGCTCGAGCTCGAAGACGGCGCCTGAGGCGTCGAGCTCGCGGATGCGGTCGTAGTCGGCTTTGAGCCGATCGCGATCGGGGTCGACCAGGTAGATGATCCCGGGGCAGGAGAAGAGGTCGACGGTCTTTTTCAGCTGGTCGCCGGGGCCGAGCATCGAGATCGTGCCGGCGAAGGAGGGCAGCGCCTCGATCTCACGCATGCCGGCGTCATCGACGATCCGCCCTTCGTGCTGGGAGATCAGCATCACGCAGTAGGCGCCGGCGGCGAGCTCGTAGGACTGCTGGGCGCGGCGCGCGACCGATTTGGGGTCGAGGTAGGCCTCGGCGGTGAGCGTCTGGTGGCTGGGCGTGCAGCGGTCGACGATCTCGTCGGGGACGGAGCCGTGCATGCGCGCGCCCGACTCGACCAGCACCGGCCCGCTCGCGGTCAGCATCACCTCGGTGTGGGCGGGCCCGAAGCGGATGCCGAGCGCGTCGAGCACGGATTCGACGTAGGGCACGACCTGGTCCTGCTGCTCACCGTGGCGGGGCAGCAGCTCCTCGTAGTCGTAGATGAAGTTGGCGCCGGCGCGCAGCTTGTTGTCGCGCCAGACCTCGGAGACGTGGTGGACGCCGTCCCAGCTGATCGAGTTGACGAAGAGCTGGGTGCCCTCGAGCAACTCCTGCACCAACAGCTGCTCGTTGGCACCGTGCAGGGCGTTGGGCCGGCCCAGGTTGGCGGCGAAGGCGGCCTCGATCGCGGCGGCATCGTGGCAGATGCTGACCCCGTCGGTGCCGGCGCTGTCGAGCGGTTTGACCACGACCGGCGCGCCACCGCGCTCCGCAGCCCAGGCGACCGCCGCGGCAGCGCTCGCCGTCTTCAGCGCTTCTGCCGTGCGCAGGCCGGCGGCGCGCAGCGCTTCGGACATCGCGTTCTTGTCGCGCCGCGAGGGGCTCTGGGCGCTGCCGTTGCTGGGCAGACTGAGCCGCTCGCTGAGCGCGTCGGCCAGCGGCACGCCGGGCTCGGCGCCGACGACGACGAAGGCCGGCTCGTGGACGGCGAGCCGCGCTGCGGTCGCCTCGAGGTCGCCCTCGTGGACGACGTTCTCGACGAAATCGCCGGCGCGAAAGGCGCGCAGGTAGAACTCGGGCAGGCTGGGACTGCTCTGCACGTGGACAACTGGCAGGCCAGCGGCAGCGAAGCGCGGTGCCAGCCGCGCCCCGGTCGAGTAGGCGTCGACGACGACCGCAGCCCCGGTGTAACGCTTTGTCCCTCCACTAGGGGGATAAGACGTTGCACCCGGATCGGTCATGCCGTGCCGACGAGGACCAGCCGGTCCTCAGGCCGCTTTGGCCCGCCGGCGAAGTTGCCGTAGTGCTCAACATCGCGGAAGCCAGCCTCGACCGCCATCCGCTCCAGGTCCTCGGCCTCGTACATGCGGATGCGCGAGTCGACCACGTCGTCGCCGTAGACGTAGTGCACGTGCAGCATCCCGGTTGAGAAGTTGACGTCGAGCGTTTCCTGCACGCCGTTGGTCTCGCGCTCGACCACGCCCTCGTCGGTTTTGAGCCGGTGACGCGAGCGCTCGAGGTCGGAGAGCTCCATCGCCATCTTGCCGCCGGGGCGCAGCATCCCGTGGTAGGCGCGCATCATCGCTTCATCCTCGGCCACCGTCTCGCCGAAGCCAAAGCTCGAGGAGAGGCTGACCAGGCCGTCGAAGCCCTTCAGCTCCGGCGGCAGCGGCTGCATCAGGTCGGCGACGTAATAGGTCGGGCCGGGGTACTCGCGCTTCGCCGCGGCGATCGCGATCTCGGAGATGTCGACCCCGACGGCGTCGACCCCGTTGTCGGCCAAGGCGGCGACGAAGCGCCCGAGGCCGCAGCCGGCGTCGACCATTCGGTCGCCCGCCTTGACGCCGAGCAGCTCCATCGCCAGCGGCGCCTCCTCCTCGTTGCCCTCGTAGCGGCCGAGCTGATTCGCGACCCGCATGTAGGCGGGTCCGTAGGTGTCGACCTCGTTGAGGATTGGCGGTTGATCGCTCACGGATTTCAAAGCGTACCGCGAGCGATCAACCCCCGTACCGGTCAGCCGCCGGCGATTTCGACCGTCTTGGAGATCGCCGCGCCGCACTTGTAGATCGGGCCGGCGGTCGCCTGCGTCGAAGGCTTCACTTCGGCGAAGACCTTGGCCGGAATCTTGATGTTTGCGTTGAGGTCTTCGAGGTCGGCCGTCCAGTTACCGTTGGCCTTGGACTTGGTCCGGCTGAGGACGCCGTTGCCCTTCTGCTTGAGGACGACCGTCCGTTCGCCGACGCAGTTCGAGTTGGCGGCCTTGACCTTGCCCTGGTAGCCCGTGGCGCCGAGCGTCACTTCCGACTTGACGTTGACGGTCTGGCCCGGTCCGGCCGCGCCGGCGGGAATCGCCACCAGTGCGATCGCGGCCAGCGCCAGCACCGCGAGCGCCCCTGCCTTCTTGGTCCTGCTCATTCGTCCCTCCTATTGAGATGTGCCGCGGCAGCCTAGAGGTCAGAATCCCGGCGGTGATGGCCGGTCAAGCGACAGACGAGCCGGCGCTGAGCCTCGCCGGGCTGCGCCGCGACTACGGAGAACGGACGGCGCTCGACGGCGTCGGGCTGCGGCTCGGGCGCGGCGAGACGCTGCTCGTGCTTGGCCCCAACGGAGCCGGCAAGACGACGCTGCTGCGCATCCTCGCCACCCTGCTGCGGCCGAGCGGCGGCGAGGTGCGGGCGCTCGGCTGCGCGCTGCCCGACGAGGCCTGGAAGCTGCGCGGCAAGATCGGCTTCCTCGGCCACGAGCCACTGCTCTACCGCGACCTCAGCGGGCGCGAGAACCTGCGCTTCCACGCCCGCCTGCACGGCCTTACCGGGGAACCCGGCGAGGCACGGATCGGCGAGCTGCTCGCCGCGGTCGGGATGGAGCGTCGGGCCGAGCAGCGGGTCGCCGAGCTCTCGGCCGGGATGCGCCAGCGCCTGGCGATCTGCCGCTGCGTCCTGCACCGGCCCGAGCTGCTGCTGCTCGACGAGCCCGACTCCAACCTCGACGCCGAAGGGCGCGAGCTGGCCCGGGCCCTGATCGGCCCCGGCGCCGGTCGCACCCGCGTCATCGTCAGCCACGACCCCGAGCGCTTCGAAGCCGAGGCCGACCAGGTGCTGCGCCTCGAGGCGGGCGGCAGGGCGGTGCCGGCGTGACTCCCTCGCGCGTCGCCTACGTGACGATCCTCGCCAAGGACCTGAGGGCGGAGCTGCGCACCCTGCAGTCGCTGCCGGCGATGGCGCTCTTCGCCACCACGACCTTCGTCATCTTCCGCTTCGGCCTCGACCGCACCCAGCTCTCGGGCAGCCTCGCCGCCGGGGTGCTCTGGGCGACGCTGCTCTTCGCCGCCCTGCTCGGGGTCAACCGCCTCTTCGTCGCCGAGCGCGAGGAGGGCGGCTTCGACGCGATCCGCCTCGCCCCGATCGACCGCAGCGCTCTTTTCGCCGCCAAGGCGACGGCGCTCTTCGCCTACCTCGCCGTGCTGGAGCTGGTCGTGGTGCCGATCTTCGCCCTCTTCTTCCTCGGTTCCGCCGCGGCGCTCGGGCCGCTCGTCGCGGTGCTGCTGCTCGCCGACCTCGGCATCGCCGCCACAGGCACCCTGATCTCCTCGATGGCGGTGCATTCACGCGCCCGCGATTTGCTCGGCCCCCTGGTCCTACTACCGCTTGTCGTGCCGCTGATGATCGCCGCCACCGGTGCCAGCGAGCCCCTGCTCGCCGCGGGCGGAGTCAGTTACCACCGCTTCGGAAGCTGGCTGGCGGTGCTCTCCCTATACGATCTGATCTTCCTCCTGCTCGGCTGGGCCGTCTTCGATTTCCTCCTGGAGGACTAGCGGGCAGGGCGCCTCGGACCGCCCAAACTCAGGCATGTACGGCAAAGGACTCAGACCCCTCTCGATCGCGACCGTCGTGGGGATCGCCGCTGCGCTCTCGCTGGTCTTCTTCTACGCCCCGCTCGACGCCGACCAGGGCTTCATCCAGAAGATCTTCTACCTGCACGTGCCGCTGGCAATCGTGGCGCTGATCGGCTTCATCGTCGGCGGCGTCTTCGCGATCTTCCACCTTCGCAGTGGCAACCGCAAGTGGGACGCCTACTCATACGTCTCGATCCACATGTCGGTGATCTTCGGCGTCGCCGTGCTGATCACCGGCTCGATCTGGGCCAAGGCCTCCTGGGGGCACTGGTGGGTCTGGGACGAGCCGACCCTGGTCAGCTTCCTGATCGTCTTCCTGATGTACGCGACTTACTACCCCTTCCGCTACGCGATCGAGGACCCCGAGCGCCAGGCCCGCTACGCCTCGGTCTTCGCCGTCACCGCCGGCGCCTTCGTGCCGCTCAACTTCATGGCGGTGCGGATGGCGCAGAGCCTCGTGCACCCGCGCGTCTTCGCCACCACCAACGGGGGGCTGCCCGGATCGATGATGTTCACCTTCCTCATCTGCCTCGCCGCGACGGCGCTGCTCTGGGTGACCCTGGTCAAGCTCGAGCTAACCGCGAAGAGCACCTCGGGCCAGCTGAAGCGGCTGCGACGGGCGCTCGACGCCCCGGCGCCAAACGCCGGCGGATCGCGGATCGCCCCGGAGGTGAGCTAGGTGATCGGCCTGCTCCTCGCCGAGACGCCGGCGCTGCCGCTTGACGAGGCCGGCAAGTACGTCGCCGGCGCCTACGTCGTCTTCCTGGTCCTGATCGTGATCTACGTCGCGATCATGGCGAGCAAACTGCAGCGGATGGAGAAGGAGCTGCGCGAGCTGGCCGCATTTGCAGAAGCCCGTGCTGACAGCGACCAAGCCGCCCCCGGACGCGGGAGTGAGGGCCAATCCATATCTGATTCCTTGGCCCTCACGGGAGCAGAGGAGGCGGCGCCTGATGAGTGAGCTGCTTGCCCTCGGCGTCTCGCACAAGACCGCTCCTCTCGACCTGCGCGAGCGGCTCTCGCTGACCGAGGGCCGCGCCGCCGGCGCCCTGCGCGAGCTGACCGAGGTCGCCGGCATCCACGAGGCGGCTGCGATCTCGACCTGCAACCGCACCGAGCTCTACCTCGTCGTCTCCGACCCGGTCGAGGCCGAGTCGACGGCGCTCGGCGTGCTCACCCGCCAGGCCGAGATCCGCCCCACCGAGCTGCTCGGCCACCTCTACTCGCTGCGCTCCGGCGAGGCGGTCCGCCACCTCTTCCGCGTCACCGCCGGGCTCGACTCGATGATCCTCGGTGAGGCCGAGATCCAGGGCCAGGTCAAGCGCGCCTACGAGCTGGCCCTGGTCGAGGGCGGCACCGGGCCGATCCTCAACCGCCTCTTCCGTGGCGCCCTCGCTGCCGGCGGCCGCGCCCGCGACGAGACCGGGATCAGCGAGAAGAACGTCTCGATCCCCTCGGTTGCGGTCGAGCTGGCGCGGCGCACCTTGGGCGACCTCAGCGATCGCCGCGTGCTCGTCGTCGGCGCCGGCGAGACCGCCGAGTTGCTCGCCCGCGCCCTGGTCCGCCGCGGCGTCTCTACCGTCTTCGTCGCCAACCGTCACTACGACCGCGCGATCGGACTGGCCCAACAGTTCGACGGCAATGCGGTCCGCTTCGAGGAGCTGCCCGAGCAGCTCGAGCGGGCCGACATCGTCGTCTCGGCGACCAACTCGCCGCACCACATCGTCGAGCGCGACGACCTCGAGCAAGTGATGGCGACCCGCGAGGGGCGCCCGCTACTGCTGGTCGACATCGCCGTGCCGCGCGACATCGAGCCGGCCTGCCGCGAGATTGCCGGGGTCAGCCTGCACGACATCGACGACGTCCAGAAGATCATCGAACGCAACACCAGCGGCCGCGAGGCCGAGGCGCGGCGAGCCGAGCGCCTGATCGACGCCGAGCAGGACCGCTTCGAGCGCTGGCTCGCCTCACTCGAGGTGGTGCCGACGATCGCCGCCCTGCGTGAGCGCGCCGACGAGGTCGTGCGCCGCGTCCTGGCCGAGAACGACGGGCGCTGGGAGGACCTCAGCGAGGCCGACCGCGAGCGGCTGACCGTGATGGCGAAGGCGATTGCCTCGCGGCTGCTGCACGAGCCGACGTTGCGGATGAAGCGCTCGGCGGGAAGCGACGAGGCGTATCTCTATGTCAGCGCGCTGCGTGAGCTGTTCGGGCTGGACGTCGAGACCGAGCCGGAGGCCGAGGACGGGGCCTCGAACGTGACAGAGCTGCGCCGCCGCAAATCCAGTTGAGCCTGCGGATCGCGACCCGCGGCAGCAAGCTGGCCATGGCCCAGGCCGGTCAGGTCGCCGAGATGCTGGGAGGGGCTGAGCTCGTACAAGTTGCTTCCGACGGCGGAGCCGAGGACAAGGCGCGGTTCGTGCGGGGGGTCGAGCAAGCGCTTCTCGCGGGCGAGGCGGAGATTGGGGTTCACTCGGCCAAGGACCTGCCGGCGGAGTTGACTGAGGGGCTGATGCTGGCGGCGGTGCCCAAGCGTGAGGATGCGCGGGATGCCTGGATTGGGGTCGGGTCTTCGCTCGATGAGGTGCCTGAGGGGGCGAAGGTGGGGACCGCGAGCTTGCGGCGGCAGGCGCAGTTGCTTGCGGTGCGGCCCGACCTCGAGGTGCGCGAGCTTCACGGCAACGTCGACACACGCCTGCGCAAGCTCGCCGAGGGTGAGCTCGATGCGATCGTGCTTGCGGTCGCTGGGCTGCGGCGGCTTGGACGGGAGAGCGAGATCGCTTTCCCGATCCCCGGGGACGCGATGACGCCGGCCGCGGGGCAGGGTTCGTTGCTGCTGCAGATCCGCAATGAGGACGAGGATGCCTTGCGGATAGTCGACCCGATCGTCGACGAAGCCGCCTTGCGCGAGCTGACCGCCGAGCGCACCGTCGTTGCCCTGCTCGGCGCCGGCTGCGCCAGCCCGATTGGAGTCCACGGCAGAGTCGATGCCCAGAAGGACCGGATGCGGTTGGACGCCTTCATCGGCCTGCCCGACGGCAGCGAGTGGGCCCGCGACAGCGTCGAGGGCGACTCGACCGAGCCGACCGCGCTCGGCGCCGAGCTAGCGCAGCGCCTTATCGGCGCCGGCGCCCGCGAGCTGCTCGAGCGAGCGGAGGAGCTGGCTACATGAGCGTTCCGGTGCGCTTTATGCACCCCCACGGAGTAAAAGGCGCACCGGAATGACAGCACGGCCTGGAGTCGTCTACCTCGTTGGCGCCGGTCCGGGTGACCCGGGGCTGATGACGGCGCGCTCGCTGGCGCTGATCGGCTCGGCCGACGCGATCTACTACGACCGGCTGATCCCGCCGGGAGCGCTTGACGGGGCGCGCGAGGATGCCGAGCTGGTCTACGTCGGCAAGGCGCCCGGCGTGCCCTCAGTGCCCCAGGAGGAGATCGGCGAGCGGCTGATCGAGGCGGCGCGGGCCAGCAAGAGCGTGGTGCGGCTGAAGGGTGGGGATCCCTTCGTCTTCGGCCGCGGCGGCGAGGAGGGCGAGGCGCTGCGCGAGGCCGGGATCGAGTTCGAGCTGGTGCCGGGGATCACGGCCGGGGTTGCCGCCAGCGCCTACGCCGGCATCCCGGTCACCCACCGCGATGACGCCTCCGCGGTCGCCTTCGTCACCGGCCACGAGGATCCCGAGAAGGAGGAGAGCGCGCTCGATTGGGAGGCGCTCGCCCGCTTCCCCGGCACGCTCGCCTTCTACATGGGCGTCAAGCGCCTGGGCGACAACGCGGCCGCTCTGATCGCCGCCGGGCGCGACGCTGACGAGCCGGCCGCGGCGGTCGAACGCGGCACGATGGAGGGCCAGCGCACCGTCGTCGCCACGCTCGGCACGCTGGCCGAGGCGGTCGCGCGCGAGCAGGTCAAGGCCCCGGCCCTGATCGTCGTCGGCCCCGTCGTCGCGCGCCGCGAGTCGCTTGCCTGGCTGGAGCGGCGTCCGCTCTACGGCCGCCGCGTCGTCGTCACCCGCGCCCGCGCCCAGGCCAGCGGCCTGGCGAAGACCTTGCGCAACCTCGGCGCCGAGGTAGTCGAGCTGCCGGCGATCCGGATCGAGCCGACTATCGGCAGCAACGAGGTGCGGAGCGCAATCGAGGGAATTGGCGACTACGCCCTGATCGTCCTCACCAGCCCCAACGGGGTCCGCCTGCTCTTCGAGGCGATGCGGAACGCGAGCCTCGACTCTCGCGCCCTCGCCGGTGCGACCGTCGCCGCGATCGGTCCCGGCACGGCGCGCGCCTTGGCGAAGTGCGGCATCAGCGCCGACATCGTCCCCGAGCGCTTCGTCGCCGAGTCGCTGGTCGAATCGCTGGCTACGGTTGAGGTCAGCGCCAAGCGCGTCCTCGTCGCCCGCGCCGCCGACGCTCGCGACGTCATCCCCGAGCACCTCGAGGGCCGCGGCGCCGAAGTAGACGTCGTCGCCCTCTACGAGACCGTGCGCGAGGAGCCCAGCCTTGAGGCGATCGAGGCCGCCCAGGCCGCCGACTACGTCACCTTCACCTCATCCTCAACCGTGCGCAACCTGACCGAGGCGCTCGGCGAGCGCTTCCCCGGGGCCGCTCGTATCGTCTCAATCGGCCCGGTAACGAGCGAGGCCGTCGTCGACGCCGGCCTCGAGGTCAACGTCGAAGCCGCCCGCCACGACATCGACGGCCTCGTCGACGCCCTACTCAACGACGCACGGTGATGGCTCTGGCGCTTTAGTGGCGCATAGCGACACCAAAGCGCCAATCCTCGCCGACATGCCCAACACGTTCGGGTCCCCCCACCGCCACTACCGAGTCACCGACTCGACCAACACACGCGCTCGCGAGCTGGTCGAAGACGGCGCCCCCGGCGGCACCGTGGTCACCGCACGCGAACAGACCGCCGGCCGGGGACGCGTCGGGCGGGTCTGGACCGCGCCCGAGGGCAAGGCGCTGCTCTACTCGGCGATCCTGCGCCCACTTGACGAGCGCCACCTGCTGCTCCCACTCTCGGTCCCGCTCGCGGTCTGCGCAGCCGCCGAGGCGCTCCGTCCCGGGATCTCGTGCCAGGTCAAGTGGCCGAACGACGTCTGGCTCGAGGGCAGCAAGCTCTCCGGCATCCTGGTCGAGGCCCGCCCCCAAGACGGCTGGGCAGTAATCGGCGTCGGCCTCAACCTCTCCATAGCTCCCGACGAGTTCCCCGCTGACCTCCGTCAACCGGCGATTTCGCTCTTCGGCGCGACTGCGGAGAGTCGGGGGAAGTCCCGACGGAGCCTCCCCGCTGTTGCTCCGGCGGGGCTTCCCCCGACTCCCTCAACCGCTGCGGTAGTTCTAAGCCGCCACCTCGACCACTGGGTCTGGGCGGAAGACAACGAGGTGCTCAGCGAGTGGCGACGCCGCGACGGGCTACTTGGGCGCGAGGTCGCTTGGGGGGACGGCTCAGGCGTCGCCGACGGAATCGACGACCGTGGCAACCTCATCGTTGCCGTTGCTGGCGGCGCCAGCGTCAGCCTCGGAGCCGGCGAGGTCCAGCTGCGCCTCTGAGCCTTTCGCGGGTTTTTTCGCCCGTTTGCGACGCCGTTTCGGTTTGGCGGCTTTCTTGACCTCGGCACCCTTGTCCTGACTCGCGTCATCGCGCTCCACATCAGCGCTCTCGGGGGAATCGCTTCTCTTGTTGGCCTCGTTCGTCTCGCCGTTCGCCGGGCCCCCGTCCCGCTTCGGCCGCTTCTTGCCGCGTTTGTTGCGCCGCTTGCCGCCCTTGGGGAAGTTGCGCAGCAGCTCGCGGGCGATCGCCGAGGGCTTGCGGGCCATCCGCATCCGTGCGCCACGCAGCACCTCTTCGCCCTCGGGCGTGTGCGAGACCGCGCCGGCGAGCAGGGCGACCGCAAGGCGGCGGTCCTGTTTGCGAGCGGAGTGGACAAGCCGGCGCGCGTTGCGCCCGTGCGCCCGGCCCGAGGAATTGACCAGCAGGCCGAGCAGCCGCTTCGTCTCCGGCCAGCGCTGCACCGCATACTCTTCGTGCAGCTCCGGGGTGTAGGAAGCGAGGCGCCAGACCCAGGCCTGGGCTTGGTCGCGGCGGCCGATCCGCTTGTCGACAAGGGCCTGCAGCAGCGTCTTGGTGCCGGCCCGCTTGTCGTCGCGGCTCCAGGTGCCGACGATGTCGATCGCGTCGTCGAAGGCGTCGGCATCGCCGAGGTCGGCGATCTCGCTCAGCGCTTTCAGTTTCAGCTGCGAGGTGCGGTTGCGCTGCACGCAGGTGAGCAGGAAGCGACGCTTCAGCTCCTGCGAGCCGGAGCCCTGCAGGATCGCGCGTGCGCGCCGCCAGCCCTGCGGGTTGACCCGCGCCCCGGCCAGCGCCGCCCAGGCGTGCTGCTCGGCGTGGTCGAGGTTCTCGACCGCGATCCGCCAGAGCTCGCGTTCGAGCACCTGCATGCGGCGCTCCTCCTCGCCGGAGACCGGCACGATCCGCCGCTCGACCCGGATCCGCCGCCCGCGCGAGCGCCGCACCGGGCCGATCACGATCGCGCCGCCGCGGTAGACGTCGCGGTCGAGCAGGCTGTGCAGGGTGATGATCGTCTCGTCGTGGGTGGTCGCCGGGTGGACGAAGTCGATCACGAGGCCGGCCTCCTTGCCCGGCGCGCGCCGGGTCACGCGGCCGACCCGCTGCTGGTAAATCCGCCGCGAGGCGGTCGGCGCCAAGTGCATGCAGAGCGTCGCCCGCGGCGAGTTCCAGCCCTCGGCGAGCAGCATCGCGTTGCAGAGCACGTCGACCTCGCCGCGCTCGAATCCGGCCAGGATCTCGGCCAGTTCGCGCTTCGGCGTCTCGCCGGAGACGGCTCGCGCGGTGACGCCCGCCGCCTGCAGCGCCCGCGCCACGTTCTTGGCGTGCTGCACGCCGGCGGTGTAGAGGACGCCGGGCATGCCGTCGAAGCGGGTCTTGTAGAGGTCGGCAATGGCGACGTTGAAGGGCTCCTGGTCGAGCAGCGCGGCCAGCTCCTCCTGGTCGAAGTCCTGGTCGACCTCGCCCTTGCGCAGCGGCACCTTGGCGATCGTCCGCACCCCCGGCCCGGGCGGGATGCGCATGCAGCGCAGCGGCGAAATTACGCCGCGGCGCGCCGCCTGGATCAAGTCGAAGCGCGAGGTCTGGGTCGGGAAGAGGTCGGCGACGTGGCGGGCGATCAGCGCCCCGGTCGCGGTCATGCCGATGAAGACGGGGCCGGTCCAGGCGCGGATGCAGGCGCTGGTCTTCTCGCCCAGCGCGGTGTGCGCCTCGTCGCAGATCACGATCGAGTAGGCGTCGGAGATTTTCTTGTGGTTGCGGACGAACCACTGGTAGGTCTCGACCGTGACCGGGCCGTCGGGATCGTCGCGGTCGCCGAGCAGCGGCGGGCGCAGGCGCTCCTTGTAGCCGCGGTCGGAGATCTCGCCGATGAACTGGTCGACCAGGTTGCGGCGGTGGGTGAGGATCAGCACGCCGCCTGTGCGGGTGGCGTCGATGAAGCCGACCGCGGCGACGGTCTTGCCGGCACCGGTCGCGTGCTCGAACCAGAAGCGCCGCTCGGCGCCGGGATCGTCGGGCGCCTCCTCGATCACCTCCTCCTCGTCGGAGGCCGGCTGCTCCTCCCAGTCCTGGGGCTCCTCGTCGGGCGCCAGCTCCTCGTCCTCTTCGTCGAGCTCAACCTCGCCGTTGGCGTCAGCGTCCTCGTCATCCGCCTTCGCCTTGGCCGCCTTCTTGGCCGGCGCCGCCTTCTCCGCCGCCGCCACCGAGCCGTTGGCCTTCGCCTTGCCGTTGGCTTCGTCGCCGATCGCGACCTGCTGCTCGGCCATCAACTCGGTCAGCGTGCCCGAGAGCGCGTCGACCTGGTGCGGGTTCAGTTCGGCGCCGTCGCGCAGCTTCGGCGGTTCGTCGGCGAGTAGCCGCTCCAGGCCCAAGAGCAGGGAAAAATCGCGGCGCCACTGGATCGACGGATCCTCGGCCCCCTCGTCGAGCTCGGCCAAAGCGGCGTCGAGGGCACGGCGGCGGGCGGTGCCCGGCGCGAGCGCCTCCGGCCCCTCGCCGTCAAGCAGGAAGGGCTCGCGGGCGAACTTCGCTGCCCGATCGATATCGGCGCTAGATGGAACTGCCGCTGGCGCGGCAACTTCGCTGGTCTTGGCCATGAAGGCTTTCGGATTCCGTCCCCGCCGCGATGGATGACGGGCGGGGCACTTAGACGAGGAATGCCGGGAGTCAGCCTTACTGCCTCCCCCCAGCGCTCTCACAAGCGGTTCGCACAAAGCAGCGAACCGAACATACGTATTGTAATCAAGGAATTGAAGAAAAAGGGACGACAGTTCGTGATCGGTCTGATCTCGGTCGCGGCGGTGGGGCTGGTGGCGGTCGGTTGCGGGGCCGACAGCGGCGGCGACTACGGCGGCCAGCACCCCGACTATGCCAAGGCGCTTGCCGGTGCGCCCGGGCCGCTTGCCGCTCTATATAAGGAAGGCGACAAGCTCCTGCCCGGCGGCTCGGGCGCCTTCGAACAGCGCATCGCCGCACTCGAGGGATACCCGGTCGTGGTCAACGTCTGGGCCTCCTGGTGCGGGCCCTGCCGCTTCGAGTTCCCCACCCTGCAGAAGGCCTCCGCGGCCTACGGCAAGAAGGTCGCCTTCCTCGGCGTCAACAGCCAGGACTCCAACGCCGGCGCCGAAACCTTCCTCGAAGAGGCGCCGCTGCCGTATCCGAGCTTCAGCGACGGCAACGAGGAAATAACCCACTCGATCGGCGCCGGGACCGGCCTGCCCGACACCGCCTTCTACGCCAGCAACGGAAACCTCTGCTACCTGAAGCAGGGCCCGTATACCGAGCACGCCGAACTGGCGGCCGACATCCAGCGCTTCGCCCTGCGCGAAGAATGCGAAAGCGGATAATCGAATCATGGACTCAGCCGCAATCGTCGCTGCCATCGGTGTCGGCCTGCTCGTCGCCGAGCTGCTGCTCTCCACCGGCGGCGTCCTGGCGGCACTCGGCGCGCTCGGCCTGATCGTCGGCGGCGTGCTGGCGCTGGAATCCGACAGCAGCGCCGCCGACTACGTCGGGCCGGCCCTGATCGCGCTTGGCGTCCTCTCGCTCGTCGCCTTCTACTTCATCACCCGCAAGGTGATCGAGGCTCACCGCGACCAGCCGGTGCGCACCGGCACCGAGGAGCTGGTCGGGTCGCTCGCCGAGGCGCGCAGCGACATCGACCCCGATGGCCGGGTCTGGGCCGAGGGAACGGTCTGGAGCGCCCGCCTGGCCGACAGCGGGGCAGCGGTCCGGCTGGGGGATAGAGTCAGGGTCGATGCGGTGGACGGGTTGACCCTGGTGGTTCGCCCCGAGCCGATGCCCGCCGGCAAAGCCGAAGGAGGAGCAAGCTGATGGCAGCAGCACTCGGAGTCCTGATCATCATCGCCTTCTTCGTCGTGATCGCGCTCGGCACGTCCGTGCGGGTGCTGCGCGAGTACGAGCGCGGCGTGATCTTCCGCCTCGGTCGGCTGATCGCCACCAAGGGCCCCGGCCTGATCCTGCTGATCCCGTTGATCGACCGCATGGTCAAGGTCGACCTGCGCACGGTGACGCTGAACATCCCGCCGCAGGAGGTGATCACCCGCGACAACGTCCCGGCCAGCGTCAATGCCGTCGCCTACTTCCGCGTGGTCGACTCCAACCGGGCGATCGTCGAGGTCGAAAACTTCCTCATCGCCACCTCGCAGATCTCACAGACGGCGCTGCGCTCGGTGCTCGGCAAGGCCGAGTTCGACCAGCTGCTCTCCGAGCGCGAGAGGCTCAACGAAGAGCTGCAGAAGATCATCGACGAGTCGACCGAGCCCTGGGGCGTGAAGGTGACCGCGGTCGAGATCAAGGACGTCGAAATCCCCGAGCAGATGCAGCGGGCGATCGCGCGGCAGGCGGAGGCAGAGCGCGAGCGCCGCGCCAAGATCATCAACTCCGAGGGCGAGTTCCAGGCGGCGCAGAAGCTCACCGACGCGGCCGACATCATCAGCACCAACCCGGCCTCGCTGCAGCTGCGTTACCTGCAGACGCTGCTGGAAATCGGCAGCAACCAGAACACGACGGTCGTCTTCCCGCTGCCGATGGACATGATCGAACCGTTCCTCGGCGGCGAGCAGGGCAGGAAACGGCCGAAGCCGCCCGCCCCACCAGCGTCGCCGCCTTCCGAGCCGCCCCCACCGCCGCCCGTCGAGCCTGAGCCCGACCTGCCACCCTCCCGCTCCTGAGCGCGCCCGAACTACGCATCGACCAGCTCTCCGGGCTGCCGGCGATCCTCGCCCCCGGGCGGGCCGCCCGCCCCGACAGCTTCAACCTGCCCAAGAGCGAACCGAAGGGGCCGGAGAACTGCCCCTTCTGCGAGGGACGCGAGGACCGCACGCCGCCCGAGGTCTACGCGACGCGGCCGGGGGGCGGCGAGGCGGACAGCCCGGGCTGGACGACGCGGGTGGTGCCGAACCTCTATCCCGCTCTGGCGAATGAGGCGGACGGCGGCGCCGAGCCGGCGGCCCGCTCGGGCGAGGCCGGCGCCTTCGCCAGCGCCGGCGACCCGCTGCTCGAGTCGCGCCGCTCCGGCGAACCCGACCTCTTCTCCTCACGGCCGGCGACCGGCACCCACGAGGTGCTGATCAACGCGCCCGAGCACGTCACCGCGATGTGCGAGCTCAGCGAGGAGCAACTGGCGGCGGCGGTCGCCACCTGGCGCGAGCGCATGCGCGCCCACGCCGATGCCTCCTACGTGCAGCTGATCGTCAACGAGGGCGGCGGCGCCGGCGCCTCGCTCGAGCACAGCCACGCCCAGCTCTACGCGCTCGACTTCGTCCCCGCCGCGGTGGCGCGCGAGCGCGAGCGGGTCGGCGCCTACGCCGAACGCACCCAGGGCGGCGGTCTGCTGAGCGAGATCCTGGTCGAGGAGATGCGCCGCAAGGACCGCCTGGTCGCGATCGACGACGAGGCGGCGCTGATCTGCCCCTGGGCCTCGCGCTCGCCCTTCGAGCTGCGGGTGATCCCCCGTTCGGGAGCCGCCAGCTTCGCTGAGGACAGTGGCGGCGCGGCGATGATCCACACCGCCCTGGGCCTGCTCGCTGAGCGCTTCGAGAGCTCGCCCGAGCTCAACCTCTGGGTCCGCACCGCACCGCGCGGCACCGAGCACTTCGACTGGCACGTCGACATCGCGCCGCGGCTCAGCATCAAGGCGAGCTTCGAGTTCGCGACGGGAGTCGACATCAACACCTACCCTCCCGAGCGCGCCGCCGCCGACCTGCGTGAGTGCCTCTGATGCCACCCAACCACCGCCCCATCCCCCGCTTCATCGCCGACTCGACCCAGGAGGGGATCCCGCATGGCCGCTTTGCCGAGCGGCTCGGCGAAGCGTTCCACCAAGCCTGCAAGGAGATCGAGGACCTGCCGGAGGGGATCGAGCCGCCAGCAGAGCTCGACTGGTACCCCGAGCGCGCCTGGGGCGGCCGGGTCTGGGTGCCGTGCACAGCGCGCACCCAGGGTCCCGATGGAGCGCTGGAGCTCTTCGGCCACGTCTCATACGTCCAGCCCGAGGAGGGCGAGCCGAGCGAGCTTCAGGCCAAGGTCGACTTCACCGACGTCCTCGCCGAGGACAACGCCGGCTGGAAAATCGACCTCAACGACGAGGTCGTCGGCCGCTGGCGGGGCGAGAACGGCCGTGCCGGCGCGGTCACCCTCGTCTGGGGTCGTCCCCTCGTGCAGGGCGCCGTAGCCGCCACCGCCGAGCTCGACGAGGAGACGGTCGACCAGGAAGAGATCTCCAACGGCCGCTTCACCCTGCTCGCCCTCGACGCCCTCGAGGCCTACGGCGACGACATCTTCATGCAGGTCAAGCTGTGGAGCCGACGGGCGCAGGAGCTGGCCTCGGAGAGCCTCTACGCTTAGCCCCAACTCACCCGCCGAGGTCGCCGAGCTGGGCCCAATTCGGCGACCGCCTCGGCGAGGATCAAGAAGTACCGCGGGCTGACAGGGGCCGGCTCAGACCTGGCCTGCGAAGTGGCCGAAAGCCTTTAGTTCACTGCGACTTCGCGCGGAAGCCGCTCGGGGCTTGGCGGAGGGCCCTGGGCCTCTTTCCGGGATGCGATTCGACGACGCAGAGAAGCTAGCCAGCGGGGAGGGGGGGGGTCGGCTGACGCGGGCGTGCCGGATCTGTCGTCGAAAGGAATAGGCACCAGAGCAAACCGCACCCCCAGCGCCCATCCCAAATCGGCAACCGTCTCCAAGGTGACGTTTTCTCCACCACTTAGCAACTGGCTGATACGCGCCTCACTCACCTCGAGGCGTATCGCGAGCTCCCTTTGGCTCATCTCGCTCGATTCAAGCATCGCTCTAACCGTCTCTGCCCATTCACCGCTGAGAAGATTTCGCTCGAACTCCAAGCGCTTTGGAGGATGTTGACGACTTATCGTCACGATGGGCGCGGTATTCCTTGACGGCTTGTGCCGCAAGTTCGACATCCGCACGCGGCAGGGGACCCTGCAACTTGCTCACGCCACGCGCACAGAGAATTAGACGTCCGTCTCGCGCGTAGAGGAGCCGGTATTGCGTTCCCGACCCGCCCGGCATGTTCAGCCTCAGCTCGTAGAGACCACTCCCAGCCCCGCGCACCCGGCTGAAGCGCCCAGCGGCCGAGCGTCCCGATTGCAGCGAAGTGACCAGGATCTGTGCTGACACAACGAACCGATCCCAGCGCCTCTCGTCGAGGTCGCGCAGAAAACGATCGGCTTGAGCCGTTATCGGATGAAATGAAAAACCTTCGAATTGATATATAGGGGGGCGCACTTGCCCACCTCCTCTGAACGGGCGAGGTGGGCGTTCCCATCGATCCGGAGCTCAACCCACCGCTGCTGGTTAGGACTCTTTCCAGCGGGCTGAAGGTTGGGCCGTTTGTGACAATCGACTCGGCAAGCCGACAACGGCGGAGGTCGAGTTCGGGGCCACGATAGCGGTGTGGTCGAACTCGAAACTCACCGGGGCCCAAGCGAGGCTTTGAGCTGAGCATCGAAACCAGCTCTCGAAGTCCGAGGCCGTGCACAAGCGCGAAAATCGCATCGCGGCCCCAGTTTCGAAACCAATGACGGGCGCTGCCGGTGCGGTCAGCAGCTGTTCGACGGCGGAAGCTGAGCCACTCCCCATGCTCTCTCGAAAGAACCCTGAAGAAGCCTTGTAGCCACTTGCTTCCCGTAGAGACGCTGCGGTCTTCTGACGGTCGAGACTCCAGGCCGACCGGCATATCGGTAGTCGCCCAGGCTTGGACCCCCCGAAGCACCTGCAGTCGCTGGTGGCCTTGGAGACTCTTGGTTGCTCTTTCGAGCTCGCGAACGCTGCGCTCCCTCTCCTTCGCAACAATACGATCGAGCTGTCGCATCGCTTCGCGTGCTTCGCGTTCCCATCGCGCGGATGCTTCGATAGAGGCCCGGACTTCCCGTTCCAACCGGTTGACGTCGACGTTTTGCGGGGCCGCTTGGGAGCGCCACGCAATCTGATCCCTGTCGACTTCCCGCGCCCGAAAGATTGGCTCTTCCACTACGGGAAGCGTTCTCAGCGTCTGCTTTGCGACTCTGATGTCCCGTTCCGCTCGACGAATCTGTTCGGCGATGGCTCGGCGCTCCGATTCCTGGCGCCAAACCATCTCGCTCGCCTGACTGAAGGTGCGCTGATACACCCGATGCGACTCATCGCAGAGGGCAAGTGTTTTAAGGATCTGGTCAGTTGCTGGCATCAGCACGTCGAATGGTAGCAAAACTACTTTAGGCTTGGCTTAAGTTACAAAAAGTCGGCTGGTAAACACCTTGATCACCCCGAGGGCCTAAGTGTGAAATACCGATCGATTTAGAAAGCTCGAGGTAAAGCGGCTAAGGTGCCGACAAGTGAAGCAGCCGACGACCCAGCGAATCTTCGACCTTTTCAACGATCGCATCCAGTTTCAGGTCCCCGTCTATCAGCGGGCCTACATATGGAACGAGGCCGAGAACTGGGTGGCGCTTTGGGATGACATCGCCGACACGACCGACCGCTACCTCGCCGATCCTGGGGCGCACGATCCGCAGCGACATTTCCTTGGCCCGATTGTTCTCGATCAGGAGCACTCGGACCCCGGTGGCGTCGATCCCCGATTGGTAATCGATGGCCAGCAGCGCCTCACAACTCTTCAGATCGTGATTGCCGCCACCGCCGCGGTGGCGAGGGAGCGAGGTGCGGAGGACATCGCCGTCGAACTGGATGAGCTGAACTTCAATCGTGGGCGGGCGGCGCAGGGCGACCTGCGCTTCAAGGTTTGGCCCTCGCGGCGCGACCGGGCGGACTTCGTCGCCACCCTCGAAGGGAAGGCCGCCGAGGCGAGTAGCCCGATTTCGCAAGCGTGGCATTTCTTCCATGACCAGATCGACGAGTGGGTCATTGCCGGTGGGAGCGATGCGGATAGCCAGGCGACGCGCCTAGGCGCACTGAGAACGTGCCTGGACAGCCTCCTTTACGTCGTCTCGATCAACCTCGATGAGAGCGATAACGCCCAAGTCATCTTCGAGACCCTCAACGCCCGCGGAACCGGCCTCGGCGCGCTGGATTTGGTGAAGAACGCAACCTTCTTGCAGGGAGAGCGAGAGGGAGTGGTCACGGAATCGCTCTATGACGAGTGGTGGGAGCCAACATTCGAGGGAGACGACTACTGGCTCGAGGAGATCCGCCAAGGTCGAGAGAAGCGAGCGCGCGCGGACTGGTTCCTCATGCACTGGCTAGCGATGGAACTTGGGAGGGTGGTGCGGGCGGACAAGCTCTTCGACGCCTTCCGCAAAGACATCCTGCACGGCAAGTCAGAGCGTCCAATGAGCGACCTTGTGCCACGAATCTGCGAGGACGCGCGCGTCATGCGCTCGTTCGACGGCTACGAGCCCGGCACACCAGAGGGCCTCTTCTTCTCACGCATGGAAACTATGGACACGACCACGATGCTCCCCGTCGCGCTCTGCCTCTTCCGCGAGGCAGAGTTGAGCGCCGACCGGCGCCTGCGCGCGCTTGCCGCCCTCGAGAGCTGGCTCGTACGCCGGGCAATCCTGCGCCTCACCTCACAGAGCTACAACCGCACCCTTACCAGCCTTCTCAAGGCAATCAAGGGCGAGATCGCCCAAGCCGACGAAGGCGTGGCTCGCGAATTGCGGTCGTCGCAGGCGGCAACTGCGATCTGGCCATCCGACGAGGAAATTCGCCAGCGCCTTAACGGCGGCGACCTTTACGGGTATGTCGGCCGGGATCGGGTCTGCATGATCCTCGAAGCCTGCGAGCTGGACCTCCGGAATTCCCCGAAGACCGAGGCCCTGGCTCTACCGGCGGGCCTCTCAATCGAGCACGCCATGCCGAAAGCGTGGGAAGAGAATTGGCCGATCGTCGACAGCGACGATCCCCAAGCCGCAACCGAAGATCGCGACGCGCACGTGAATCGCCTCGGCAACCTGACCCTGGTCACACAGCCGCTCAACTCCTCGATGTCAAATGAACCCTGGCTGAAGACCGAGATCAACCCATACGGCAAGCGCGATGAGCTCGCCAGTAGAAGTGTGCTCCTGATCAACCAGCGCCTCTGCCAGCATGAGCTCTGGGACGAGGAGCAGATCGACCAGCGCAGCGCAGACCTGACCGAGCGCGTGCTGCGAACCTGGCCCGGCCCCGACTCCCCCGCCTGGGCTATCAAGACCCCGGCCACGAGCGCAACCTGAGCTCGCCGAAGCCGCGTTTCGCTATCGAACTTCCTGCCTTACGTTTTGCCTATCTGCCCCGATAGCTCAGCTGGAAGCGACTCCCTCCTAAGCGGTCGGGGGAGTGCGCGTTTTCGGCTCTGCAGAGCCGTGGCGCTTGCCTTTCTCAAGAATAGGGGATTGCTTTCGATTTCCACCGATTAACGATCGTTTGGGCAGCGAAAGCCGCCCGCTGCCCAAACAGAAGAGAACCGTTCCGCTCCGCTACCGTGTCTTTGTGGCATCGATCCAACAGCCGAGCGAAGCGTCAAAGGGTCCTGCAGCGGCAGCCGAGGCAGTTCGCGTGCAGCGACTCCGCGATGACGCCCAGCGACCAATGAGCATCAACCTGGCCGAGGGAATCGCGCTGAGTCACAAGCTGATGCAATTCGTGGGTACCGCTCGTCCACGTTGACCGAAGCGGCCTTCGATCAACTCCTTCGCCGGCTCTCGGAGGCAGACGTCAAGTTCGTACTGATCGGCGGGCTGGCCGTCAACGCCTGGGGGGTTGTCCGCGGAACCAAGGACGTAGACATCGTCGTTGCCCCAGATATCGAGAACCTCAAACGGGTTGCGGCGGTAGCGGCGGAAGTCAACGGCCATGTGCAAACCGGTGAATCCTTCCTCAGCAGCCAACCTTCGATTGCGGGGCAGCTCGCGAGCGGCGAGCAGGTTGCCATTGAGACCGAGCTGGGTCGCCTGGACGTTGTCCAAGGGCTTGACGGCGTCCCTGGTTTTGACGAGCTACACCCTCGTGCCACTGAGACCGAGGTTCTCGGCGTGAGAGTCGCCGTCTGCTCAGTTGAGGACCTGAAGGCAATGAAGCAAGCCGCTGGGAGAACCCGCGATCTCGCTGACCTCGAGGACCTCGATGCTGCAGGCAGTTAGCTCTACGATTCGATGATCCAGCCCCGATAGCTCAGCTGGATAGAGCGACTCCCTCCTAAGCGAGTTTGAGGAGTGCGCATTTTCGGCTTTGGAGTGCGGCCGGCATCATTTCGAATGCGGTCGCGGATTCCAGTCGATTGCCGTGGTTATACGCCGGTTTGGGCAGCGAAACCGCTTCGCTGCCCAATGGATTGCATTGTCCGCAACTCGCTCCGCTACCTTGTCCACCATGGTTTCTCGCGACCTGATCGACCAGGCAGGGCAACTGTTGGCAGAAGCCGCCGGCGCAAGGTCAGAAGTGATCCTCTTCGGCTCCCACGCGCGTGGAGAGGCGGGGCCGGATAGCGATGTCGACTTCCTCGTCATCGAGCCTGTTGTCGAGAACCGCCTCAGGGAGTGGGAGCGTCTGCGACGCGCTCTCAGAGATTTCCCAGCACCGGTAGACATCGTCGTCCTAGACGAAGAGCGCGCCGAACGCCGCGCAAAGGTGCCGGGAACGATGGTCCACCATGCGCTCCGCGACGGCCGCGTCCTTGCCCACGCCTGAGCAGATCGAAGTTGCGGGGTCCCTCGCTCGGCTCGCAGCAATCGACCTGGCGACTGCCGAGAAGCTCGCTCCAGATCCAGAGATGGATGACCGCCCGGTGGGCTTTCACGCGCAGCAGGCCGTCGAGAAGGCCGTGAAGGTCGCTCTGATGTTGGAGGGCATCGACTTTCCAAAGACACACGACCTCGAATATCTGATCGTGTTGGCCGAGAAACACTCCATCACCATGGAGCCGGAGCTCGAATCGGCTTCCTGGCTAACACCCTGGGCCGCTGAATTCCGCTACGACGACGCGCCGATCGAGACGCTGGATCGCAAGCGGGCGATCGCCGTGGCCAACACTGCCGTCACCTGGTGCCAGGAGCTGATCACAGAAGCTGCCGGGCGGCTCTCATAGGCAGGGACATCTACGAGACAATCTGCAAACCCGCCCCGATAGCTCAGCTGGATAGAGCGACTCCCTCCTAAGGAGTAGGCCGCTGGTTCGAATCCAGCTCGGGGCATGGTGGATCGATGGAGGCGGCAATGACCGAGATGTATGAGCGAAACGTGGTGCTGGCAGCCGACTGGGCACGCCTGCACGAGGAGGCACTCACCCGAGTCTTCAAGGCCTTCGAGCGAGATGGAGAGTGGCCGGACGGCGAGAATCTCCAGCGGGAGCTGAACCGCAGCGGCAGTACCCACGACCTGATCGCCGAGCTGCGGGACCTGCCTCCATCGCTCGGCGTCTTCCAAGGACACGGTCGGGTAGCGCTCAGCGTCCGCGGACTCTCTTTCATACCTGGGGCACGCCCGTTGCTCGAGGCGTACATGAAGGTGATCACGCTCGCCGTCGGTCGGTATCGCGGCGTGGAGGAGCAGCCTCGAATCACCGATGAAGACCTGCGCACCGAGCTGGGGATGGATGATGAGCTGGCAAAACGAGTGGGAGGCCTCGTCTTCGGTGAGGGTTGGCCTTTCGGCAGCGGGGGAGGCGAAGCTGACGGCTCCTGGTACCGGGACGTGCCAATCGAGCTGCGACACCTAATCGCCGCCGGCGACATCGATGACTTCCTCGCGGTCCAAGCGAAGCTCCGGTACGGCCCGCCCGCGCCGGCGCACAACTGGCCGGCCCAACTCGTGTCGGCCGCCCCGGCCGTAACGGCCGTAACGGTGACCAGCGAGCCCGCCCCCGGGAACGCAATGGCATCTAGGACGGTGGCCGAGCCCGCTGGTGTGACAAGCAGGACCTTTCAGCCACTCAGCCCCAAGATCTTCAGACGATTGGTTTTCGGCGAGCTGGCGAAGCTCAAGGCCGAGAAGTACTTCGTCGAGGGATTCGAGGAGGGCGAGCACGTGGGCATCGCACCGGATGGCGAACCGGTCATCGCGCCCCCACATATCGAGAACCCCGAAGCCTGGCTGATGCTGAACTTGAATCGCGAGGGCCTGTGGCCGCAGCTGCAGAACCCAGAGAGCCTTGCCTCTCCCTCGTCACCCAGCACCCAGTTCGACGACCAGGGCCTTCTCCTGCGCACACTGGAACTGCTCTACCGCGACGTGGTGTCGAGACCCGTCTTGGACCCTGACGGCTCGTTTGAAGGTTTCTACGAACTGGCGGCGGGACAAGCCAGGCTGCGGGAGGCGGTCGCCCCAATCCTCGAGAGGCTTCAGCCCAGCCTGGAAATGCGCGCCGACGGTGAGATAGCGGCGAAGAGTGCCCCGGGCCTGGAGGTGCTGGGTGACCAGCCGCTCCCGACCTCCGCCATCGCCGACGACATCCGGGCGAAGGTGCTCGACGCGATCCGCGCATTCCGCGACGTCGACGCCACTGTGGAGGCGCAATTCGCCGCTCTCAGTCAGCTGGCCGGGATCCTCGAGCGGCTGCGAGAGGACAAGCGACTGAATGTACTCGGCAAGAAGGATCAGGGGTCGCTCTTCGATATTGCCAACAACTACGGCATCCGCCACAACAAACGCGACCAGAAGCGCGACTATGGACCGGCCTTTCGCGAGTGGATCTTCTTCGCCTACCTGGCTGCCATCCGTCTGGCGATGCGCGTAGCGGAAGGCGACGATGAGGACTGAGTGACAACAGGGACAGGCCGCCGCCCGCGACATTGTTAGTCATCAGGTCGAGGTAATCGAACGAGACTGGGACGAGGTGTGCGACCTGGCCCACCTTCCCGCCGCCGCGCGTGAACGGTTCTGGGGCCGCCAGTTCCTCAACCCTTTCGCACTAGAGGGATACGGCGCGAACAGCAACAAGTTCTAGGGGCTGGCACGGTGCGCCAGCCACCAACCTCAGCCCTTCTTATGCCCCTTCTTGTGAGCGCCCTTGCGCCCCTTCCCCCCACACTTAGCCTTCACCACCGGCGTCGTATCCCAGGCCTTGCCGTTTTGACCGTCCATCAAGACCGTCGCCTTGTTGGCAGAAGCGCAGAGGTTGCGGCTGTTGACGATCAGGCCCTTCTTACCGCCTTGCATCTGCAAGGTGAACTTGGAGATCGGGGCATCGGGAACTGCTTCAAAGGTATTCCTGAGAGCGCCTTTGACTGAATCGACTTTGCCAGCTACCACCACGTCTACTTGGCCATGCAGGGCAACTACTAGGTCTGGCAGCTGGTGGCTGGAGGATCTGAGGAAGACCGGGCCACTTAGCGGTTGGTCAAGCAATGGCGTGGTCGCTGTTGCCTTGCCATAGATCGATCTTGTTGGGCACTTTTCTCCGGGGATAGCTCCTTCAGCGAACTGGACCCTGGTGCAGACGGTGCCGATGTGGCTTTGTTCGAGGAAGGCGGAGTGGGGCAGCTCAACTGAGACCTGCCCGATGTTTGCTTCCCCTGCCTTTGCTGTTGCGGTTGCGCTCAGGGCTGGGAAGTCGCCTCGCTTGGTCCCTCCCTTGAGGGAGATCTGGAGCTTCGGTTTGAAGGGGAGGGTGTTGCAGCCTCCGACCTGGAAGGGGGAAGAGAGGGCCTGGGTGGATCCCAGGGCCGAGGTGAGGCTTCCTCCTACCGCCATTGGGTTGCAGCTCGTTGGGTTCAAAGAGAAGTTGGGGCGGCCCAGTTCCAAGGAGATGCTTCTGACATCCAATGGGATGCCGTCGAGGATCTGGGGCAAGGGATCGCTTACGGCGTGGATCTTTGCTGTTTCGGGATCAACGTTTAGAGCGACCCTTGTCGTTACGACTCCGAGGTCGAAGGGACCTGCGACTGCTGGGGTGATCACAACGATGGAGATCGGAGCGCCCTTATAGGGACCCGCTAGGTAGACGTGGGCTCCGACGTGGATCGGGGTGATGCCTGAGCCTGCAGCTATGTCTGCTGTTCCTACTTCCGAGGAAGTAGGGCAGGAGGGGCTCGCCTTCTCCAGGGCTCCATCGCCGTTGTGGGTCCTTGAGAGCGCTTGGGCTATTCCCGACTGCGGGCAGTAGGGGATGCCTGCCAGCTTGCCGGTCAGGCCCTCGGGCAGGGTGGTGTCGATGCCGGCGATTCTCTGGGTTCCGTCTTCTCTTGAGAGCTTCAAGACGAAGGGGCTATAGGCGCCTGCTTGGGGGCTGATTGTGCCGGCTGAGAAAGCTGGCTTGTTGGGGGCTTCACCGCCACTCCTTGGGCAGTTGCCGCCTTGGGGAGTGGTTGTGGTTTCGAAGGAGTCGGTCTTCTGCACCGTCGCGCCTTCTGGGGTCGACCAGGGAGTGAGGCTGGCGGTCGTGGTGTAGGCGCCGCAGGTTGCAGGAGTGGTGAGAGCCGCCCTCGGTCCGTTGAAGAGATGAAGCGTGACGTCTTCGAGCGGAAGCTCGGGGCTTTCTTCCACGGTCGTGGTCAGCTGGCCCGTGTTCGGATCCGCGGTGACCTTGCCGGAGAGCTTTGCCACGACGCCGGTCTGGGGGTCTTCGACGGCGATATAGATGCCGAGGAGGGAGTTGAAGGGATTGTTGAAGGGGCTCGCCAGGTAGACGGCTCCCTCAAGGGGGTTCTCAAGCAGCGGGGTCTTGACTTCGACCGAGCCGATCTTGGAGTCGCTGGGGCATCCAGCCGGCTTGGTGCCGTCTTCGCCGAGCTGCTGGGGTGTGCAGCCCCCGAGGCCGCTGCCAGCGGAGGGGTTCAGCACCATCCCCGCCGGCAGGGTGACCGTGGTGTTCTTCAGGTTGGCCGTGGAGCGCCCGCCGATGCTTTCTTCCTGGGGCTGTTTGAGGTCGAATTCAAGACCACTCGGAGAGTCGGCCAGGTTCGTCGTCGGCCTCGCTTCGATCGTCGGTTCGAACTGCAGCGAGTTGCAGCCGTCGATACCGACCGGGTTGCCGTTGCCGTCGGTGGACTCATAGCTCGCTTCTGCTCCTTCTCCGAGCCAGTTGGCGATGTGCAGGAAGGTGTCGATTGGCTCGGCGCCGCAGGAGCTCGGCAGGCTGACCGCGGCGGTGTGCAGTTCTTCTTTCAGTGGGCAGCTGCCGCCGTTAATCAAGCAGCGGCCACGGGTCTGGTCGTGCCCGGAGTCGGTCGGGTTTCCCCAGAAGGTCACTTCGTTGCCGATGATCCCCACCTGCGCCGGGATGTTGCGCACGTCGGCCGCCAGCCCGTAGTCGCCGTTTGAGCGCACCCGGCCCATCAGGTGGATGAAGATGCCGGGGACCGGTTCGAAGCCGAACTCGGCCGGCACACCCGCCGGCGGCACCATGTTGTAGAGGGCGAACAGGGAGATGCCGGGGCTTTCACCGCCGATGCTCGAGGAGAGCGAGATGAGGCCGATCTGGGTGTCTTCGGGGCAACTCGCCGCTCCGAATACTTCGCTCTCCAGATCCACCTCTTCGCATTGAGGTACGGCATTGGGGTTGATCACCATCCCCTGGGGCACTTCGCCGGTGATGTCGCGCACGCCGCCGCCCGGCACGTAGGAAGTGTGTCCATTTTCAGGGTTGCTGTTGAACTCCATCCCCACGCTCAGCTGGTAGGGATGCGAGCCGGAAAGGGTCGCAGTCGAGCCATCGGCATTGGTGGCGCTGCCGTGAGCACCCGAGCTTTCCGGGAGGAAGCCGAGGGGCGCTGGTTCGGCGCTGACCGTGGTCGGCACCGTGGCCGTGGCCGGTTCGGCGCCGCCGCCTTCGACTTGGGCTTGGTTGACCACGGTGTCAGGCGCGGCTGCTTCAACTTCCAGCGGCACGAAGGCGACGACCTTCTGGCCGGGGTAGAGCGCTTCGCTCGTGCCGCAGCTGACCGTCTGCCCGGCGACCGTGCAGCTTAGTTTGTGGCGGGCGAATTCGGCTCCGAATTCGCCTGTGGGGGGCTGAGCGGGCGAGGGCACGACCCCGCTCGGCAGGGTGTCTTCGATCGTGTACTGGCCTTCGGTCGGCGCCGCGCCGGTGTTGGTCGCGACCAGCGCGTAGCCGGGGCCTTCGTTGTATGAGCTGCTCTTCGTTCCCGGCTTGAAGTTGGCCGGGAAAGAGATGATCGAGAGGCGCCAGCCAGGCTTGGCCCCCGGTTCGGCGGCGCTTGCGGGTGTCGCGGTGACCGCCAGCACACAGAGCGCTGCGAGAAAGGCCACGATCCGGAGCTGGTTGCGCATCTTCTTTGTCTCTCCCATCTGCTTGCCTGCCTTGCTCATCGCCCTGCCCTGCCCTTGCTCGCGTGCTTCTTCTTGTTCTTGTGGCTGTGCTTCTTGGCGTGGCGCTTCTTCTTCTTGGCGTGGGCGGGTTTGGGGTTGCCGGGGCCAGAGAAGCTGGCGCTGCCCGCTGATTGGGCTCCCGACGCTTGAGGCGCCGCTCCCTTGCAGGCTTCGCCTTCGCACTTGGGCGGCGGTGCTTCGTTTTGAGAGGCGATGCCGCCTCCGATCCTGGCGTCATAGAGGTCCTGCAGCTGGTCGGTGTCTTGGCGGACCAGCTGCTGGCGAGTAAAGAAGAAGACGTTGTCGCCGTTTTCGCTGGCGTCGGCGAAGAAAGAGGGTTCGCTGCTTTCGCCGCTTGAGATCAGGTAGAGACAGCCGCCGTCTTGGCCTTCGCTTTGACAGTTGCCTTCTCCCTCGGCCTCCCACTCATAGACGTCCTGGCGATGGTTGAGATCGTTGGCAACCAGCTGTTCGCCTGTCTCGAAGAAGGCGCGCTTGCCGTTGGCCGATAGGATTCGCACCCAAACCGTGCCGGGGACATTTGCGGCGGCGATACCGGGGTTGATGTCCTGCATCCCAGCGCCGCCGCTCGCCGGCGGAGCGCCGGTCGGGTTGCAGGAGACACACCCCAATCCAGCTCCCGGTTCGTAGCGGTAGAACTCGTAATTGCCTTTGCTGTCGTAGGAGGTCGGGGAGAGCTTGGAGAGGAAGAGCAGCGTGCCGTTGGCGCTGACCCGGCCCGTTCTCATCGCCGGGACGGGGAGGGAGGAGTTCGGTATCCAGTTGAGGCCCTCTCCACCGAAGCCCCCGCCCGTAGGCGCGATGAAGCTGACTTGCCCTTCGTGCCAGAGGTAGATGCTGCAGGCGCCGCCGGACTGACTGCAGTTCCCCGCGCTCGCGCCTGCGGCCAGCACCCCGTTGGCAGCGAAGTAGACGTCTGAGCCATCGGCGCTCGAGCCCAGGACACCCTGCACTTCTGCGCCGTTGACGTCAGTCGTGTCGGGGGCGAGATCGATCAGTTCGCCGCTCCCGGTGTCAAAGCGGTAGAGATCTTTGCCCTGGTCTTCGGTTCCAGTGGTGGCGTCGTTGGTCAGCTCCTCAGAGCTGGTGAAGAAGACGTAGCGCCCGTCGGGGGTGGCTTCCATGAAGGCGGCCTTCTGTGGGCCTTTGGGATCTTTGCCGCCCCCCGGGCCGTTGGTCTTCTGCGAAGCCGATACCTGCACCGTTTTCGGGCTGGCGGTGTCGAGGCCGGTGCGGGCGTAGAGCTGGTTGACGTTGTAGGAGGTGAAGAAGAGGGTGGAGCCGTCCTTGGAGAGGGCGTGCAGCTGGGTGTAGCCGCCGCCGGGCGCTTTCGGGTTACTGCCCGAAGCGGTAGACCAGGCATAAGCCCCGGCGAAGGCCCCGTGGAAGGGCTGCGAGCCGTTTGAGAGCAGGTCGACCAGGCTCAGTTTGTGGGTGTTTCTGTTCCACAGGTAGAGGTTGTTCCAGCCTGCCGTTGCTCCGGTTGCCACCGCTTCTTCGCTTTCGAAGAGGACCTCCGAGCCGTCGGCCGATTCGGCTGCGAAGGCGACTTCTTCGCCGCTGAGCCCGCCCGCGATCACCGTCATCGCGCCGCTTTCTAGGTCCTGTTCGTAAAGTGTCGGTGGTTCGTTGAATTGATGCGAGATGACGTAGTCGCGCCGCAGGTCTTCGCTCCAGCCGACCATCGTGGCGAAGTTGCCGAAGCTGACGCTGGGCCAGAAGGTGTGGCTGCTCCACGAATCAGCACCGCGCAGCGCCGAGTAGACGCCGAGCTTCTGAAGGCCGCCGTCCTGCGTGGCACCGCCGCCGTTGATCAAGTAGTCGGCGGCTTCGCCGTCAGGTGCGGCTCTCAGCCTGAGCACTCCCCCGCGGGCATCCGCGCCGTTCTTGTTGATCGGGGTCGCCTGCTCATAGACGCGCCCGTCGGGCGGACCCAGGGGCTGGCTGGCGTAGGTGGTGAAGGTCACTTCGGTGCTGGTGACGGGGCCGGTGGCGTTGCTCGCGATGAGGCGACAGCGATACGCCGTGGTCGGGCTGAGCCCGGTGACCTGAGCGCTGATTTCGACTGTTTCGCCGCCGGCTTGGAGGCTGGCGCCGCCGCTGGGCACTTCCGTCGCTTCGGCGTAGCCGCTGGCTTCGAACTGCGCCTGGCTGACGCATTCGAAGTGGTAAGAGGTTTCTTCGTTCTCGGGATTTAGTTTGGCGACTGGCTTAGCGGTCGTGGCCGTGATTTCTTCGATGCTGATGGTTGCGATCAGCGGCGCCGCGGCGGCGGTTTCAAAGCTCGTTTCGGCACTTGCTTTGCCGCCGTTCAAGTTCTTTTCAACTACCAGGCGCACCTGGTAGTGGGTGTGGGCGACCAAGCCGGTGGCTTGCTGGCTGACCGCGTGCTCTTCGCTGTCGGCCGGCAGTTGTTTTTCAGGCAGCTTGGTCCATTTCACGCCGTCGGCGGAGTATTCGAAGTGGTACTTGGCGAAGAAGCCTTTGGGGTTGACGTGGCCTTCGAAGGTGGCCGTGGTGCCGGTGAAGGTGGTGACCGCTTCGATCGAGGCGGTCGGCGGCACCGGGACGCCGAGGATGAGCACACCGGGTTCGGGTTCTGTGGTGGTCAGGTAGATGGTTTCGGACTGTTCGTTCTGGGCGATGCCAAAGATGAACGCCCGGGCCGAGGCCCCCTCGAGATACGTTGCGAGCAGTTCGCCTGAATGGGAGTATTCGTTAATTTCAGTCAGGAAATTAACCAGGAAATTGCCGTTGAGGGAGTTTATCGCCAGCCCGGAGGTGCTTCTGCTGCCTCCAAGTTCCAAGGGCGTCCCTTCGGGGGTGCCGGTGGGACTGTAGGTGCTAATCCTGTTGCCGCCTTCGAGCATGTAGATCTCACCGCTCTGGTCGACGGCGACGTCGGCTGCTTCTGCATAGCTGCGCACGAAGGAGACACCGGTGACTTTTCCTGCTTCGATGTTGGGCGCGTACTCCTCGACGCGATTGTTCCCCCGATCGCAAAAGAACACGTGGCCGTTGAGCGGACTCACCGCGACCTCATCGCCGGCGTATCCGTTTTTGATCTGCCCCGGACCGATCCCCGAGGTTCCCGCCTTACAGCCGCTTTCAACAGTGCAGAACTGCAGTTCTTCGGCGCCGCCGGTCGCCTTCACGTTCCAGCCGAAGGCGCCCTCGAATTCACCCGTGGCCGAGAAGACGTCGATGCGGCTGACGGCTGCTGACAGGTCTCCTGGGTCGGAGATGTAGACGACCCCGGTCGAGGGGTCTATCGCCACGGATGCCGCGGTGCCCAGACCTCCCGCCGCGTTTGAGTTTTCACCTGCCACACAGGCAGAAGCCAAGGTGCAGACGTCGACCCCGGGGCCGCCCACGCCGAGGCCGAAGGCACGAATGAATTCACCTGAGGCGGAGAACTGCTGGATGCGGTGGCTTCGTGCATCGGTGACGTAAAGATCACCAATGCCAACACCCCCGCCGCCGGCGCCGGTTTGATTGATAGCGATACTCTGCGCCTCCGTGGTGAACTGGCCGCCTTTGGTGCCGTTGCCGCCGAAGAACTTGACGACACCCTTTTCGGCCGCTAGGGCAGAGCCGGAGCAAAGGGCAAAGAGGATCATGAGGCCCAAGAGGGGCACGAGCAGCGTGCGGTTGGTCGAGCTTGATCTAGCGGGGTTCATGACACTCCTTGCCGTCATTGCGTCGCGTCTTCATCTGAATACATGGGTCGATCGGGCGGGACCGGGGTAGTGGAGCCGGTCCCGCCCGATCGGAGCATTAGGGAGCAGTTACCACCCAGGGACCCCCTGCTTGACCGCTGGCGCCGAAGAACGAAATAACCGCACCGCTTTTGCCGGCGCCAGGGGTTTCGTTTTCCACGTTCAGCGCACCGTTAAAGGTCCCATGCAGTTCGGTACCTTCATAGACGCAGAGATTGCCTTCCGCGGCAGCGGGTTCTTCCGCGGTTCCAGGGCATTCGGCCGTCTGTTGGCCAAATGCGATGTAGTGCGCAGCAACCGAGGAGGCGAGGGGAATGTTGAATGAGATCGGTGACCAGGCAACGCCCGTCCCTTCCCTGGCGAACCCCCACGTCCCGTGCTCGCTCTTGCCTTTAGGCAGCGTTTCGGTGAAGCCGGTCTGGCCGTCTTCGCCGTTGCACACATAAGCGGCCGGGCTGGCCGATTTCACTTCGACGCCGCCGTTGGCGCATTCGGCGCCCGAGTAGGCGGCCGTGGTGGCGCTAGTGCCGTTGGTCCCATTGGAGCCGTTGGCCCCGGCATCGCCCTTGGCGCCCGGTGCACCCTGCGGTCCTGCCGGGCCCTGCGGGCCGGCGGGGCCGGTCGCACCCTTGGGGCCACGCGGTCCCTTCTTGGCCTTGGCCGAGGCAGTTGCCTTGCCACCACCTGAAGAATTTGAGGCGGCGTAAGCGCCGCCGAACATGGCGAAGACCAGGGCGATGACCGAGATCACTCCGGGTATGCCAAAGCGGGTGCGTAGCGTCGAGAACATCTGAAATCTCTCTCCTTGTCCCGTGAGCCCCTCTGCCCGCCGCTTCCCTTGGCGGCTTCCTCGAGGCTCGGTTATGTCCCTGTGGTGCTTGTCCCGTGCCGTCTTCAGAGACGACGATCAACACCGTAAACGAAGACTTTCATAAAGTCAAGAGAGACGTTTTCAGGAAGAAGAAGGGCGTTTCAACGCAGGCGTAAGCGTGCCACAGCCCCACGAAAGGCCTGGATATCAGGCCTTTTAGAGCTGGGCGGCGATTGCTTCTAGCTCGGCGGCGGCGGGCGTCTTGCCCTCTGCCGCACGTTTGCTCACTCGCGCGAAGATCGCGGCAACTACGGTCCACGCCGGATCCGGCAACGCCGGCTCCCCCCCGCCTCGCAGCAGCGTGGCGAGGCGCTCGATCGCCTCCTGCTGGGCCCGCACTCCCCGCTCTCCGCAGGCGACGATCTCGACGCTCAGCAGGCGCGCCGTCGGTGGGTCGCCGGCCAGCAGCTCGGCCGCGGCTCGCGCCGCCACACGGGCGCTATCGCCCTGCCCAGGCTCGCCCGCACAGGCGCGTTCGATCCCCACCAGCAGCCGCCCGAACAACTCCTCGAAGCTGGCCAGCATGCACTCGCGGCGGTCCTTGAACTGGCGGTAGAAGCTGGCGGTGGAAACACCGGCGCGCTTGGCGATCTCGGCCACCGAGGACTCGGCGTAGCCGCGCTCGCCGCAGACCTCGGCCATCGCCGCGATCAGGCGTTCGCGCTGGTTGCGCTCGACCAGCTCAGGCGGCAGGCCGTGCGGCCCGGGCGGCAGCCGCCTCAACCGCTCACCTTGCAGCTGCGGGTGAGGGTGCTGGCGAGCGTGCGGCCGTCGGCGAAGGTCATCGAGGCGCGGGCGAAGGGGAAGGTCGCGATCGTGAAGCCACTCGGAGCGTCGCAGGCAGCGCTCAGGTAGCTGCGCTGCCGACCGCGGTAGGTGTATTCACGGTGCAGCCGCAGGGCGATTTCCTCGACGTAGCCGTAGTGGTTGACCGCGTCGGGCAGCGAGCCTTTGATCACGGTCCCGTAGGTGCCGCCGCTGCGGTGGATGTAGAAGACGATGATTCGCGTGATCGGCACCGGGTCGTTGCCGTAGACGTGGGCGAGGATGACTTCCCGCCCACGGTAGACGCCGTTGAAGGCGAGGATGTGACCCCGCGAGGGGAAGGTTGCCTGTTCGGGGAAAGCGGTCTGGCCGATGTAGGCACCGTCCCCGACCAAGGCGTCGCCGCACTCTTCCATCGCTTTGGACGGCCCAACGGCAACCAGCTGACCGTAGCGGCAGGCGGGCAACCCGTTCGAGTTGAGCTCGCCGCCACGGTTCAGCTCGATTTCGATCTCGCGCAGCGCCGGCGGCCGTTCGCCGGAAAGCGTTTTGACCCTGCCCGCAACGCTGACCGTGATCGGCGCGCGCTGCGTTCGCGGCAGCGCCGCCGGGTTGATCCCGCCCTTGAAGCGCACGAAGAGGCCACCGCGCTCGGTCAGCTCGGCGTGGGCGATCGAGGCAATCAGCAGCGCGATCGCGACAACCACGATCGTCACCACAGCCAGGCCTCTCTTCCCTCTCGCTTGCCCCATACCCTCCGCTTGAGGTTAGCGGCGGGTGGCAAGCGTTCCCATTTCTAGCGCTTGGCGCGGTGCTTCCTGACCTTCACGCACTTCAGCTTGCCGTGCACCCTCTTCTTTTTGAAGCCCTTGCGGCACTTGAGCGGCTTTGGAGCGGGCGTTGGAGCGGTTACCGGCGGGGGCGAGAGCACGGGAGGGACCGATGACTGCGAGCCCCCACTGGAGGGCGGACAGAGGGTCGTGTTTTCGCTGCAGGTTTCGGCGACCGTGGAGAACCCACTGTCAGTGCCGGTTCCGGTGCCGGAGTTGTTGGTCGCGACGACCCGAAAGCGGTACGCGGTGCCGGCGGTGAGCCCGCTGGGTTTGGCCGTGACAGAGACGGGGCCGTTGCCGCTCGGCGACGGTGAGCAGACTTTCGAGGCGGCGCCGCTGAACCCGGTCGCCCCGAAGGCGGCTTCCGTCACCCACTCGAAGTGGCAGTTGGAGACCGTGCCGCCCTTCGGGTCGACCGACCCACCCAGCGTCGCCGTCGTCTTGGTCAGCGCCGAAGCGGTCCCGGTCGTCGCCACGGGCGGCAGCGGCGGCAGGGTTTCGAATGCCTGCGGGCCGCCTTCGGCGTTGCCGCCATAACTGGCGATCTTGATCCGGTAGTCGTAGGCGGTGCTTGGCGTCAGACCCGCCACGGCCGCACTGATCTGCGTGCTCGCGTCTTCGCCGAGCAGCGGTGGGCAGGCGGCGGCTTTGGCGTTGGCGAAGCCGTTGGCCAGGAAGTCGGCGTGATTGGTGTATTCGAACCCGCAGCTGGTCAGCGTGTGGCCCTTGGGGTTGACGGTGGCGCGCAGCGTCGCCGTCACCTGACCCAGCGGGGAGGGCGCGGCCGTGGCGGCAGTCGGCGCCGGGATCGAACCGGTCGGTTCGAAGACCCAGAGCCTCTTGCCGCCTGGATCGCTGAGGTAGACCGCGTGCGTGGTCCAGTTCACCGCCAGCTGACCGGTGACGATTTCGAGTTGCGAGGGGCTGACCAGGCCCTCGCCAAAGTCGTCGAACTCGCTGCCGGATGAGTCATAGGCGACGACGTGGTAGCGCCCGCCTTCCAGGTCGCCGACGAGGACGGCTCCGCTCGAGCCGTCAATCGCGACCGCGACCGCGCCATCCCCACTCTGCAGGGTCGACGCGTACGCGTAGGAGCCGCCGGACGGAGCGAGCTTGACGACCCGACCGCTGCCGGCATCGACGACGTAGAGGTTTCCGGCCGCATCGAAGGCGACTGCCTGCGGGGTCGAGAAGGGGCCGCCCGGGCAGGCGCCGCAGGTGATCGAGCCTTCCAGCGTTCCGGAGGCGCTGAAGATCTGCACGCTGCCGGTGACGTTGTTGGGAAAGAAGAGACGCCCCGCCGAATCTGCGGCCAGGGTCGCAGCCTGGGCGTTGGCGGGGGCAAACGAGGTGCCGAGGACGCCGGCAGAGGAGAACGTGCTGACCTTCGGTTCGCCTTTCTGACCAAACGGAGTGGACCCTTCGACCTGGTAGGCGTAAATGCCGTGGGTGACGGGGTTGACCGCGACTGAGACGAAGAGGTCCTGCCCGCCGGTGCCAAACGGGGAGTTTGCGGTCGGCGTTCCGGAGGCGTTCAACTGCTCGATCTCGCCGGGCTTCACGTTAGAGAGTTCAGCGCTCGCCTCGGCCACGTAGATGACCTGGCTGCTCTGGTCGACCGCGACCCCGATCGGGCCTTCGTCGGTCACCGGAATCGAGGGAGCGGTCGAGTTCAGCCGGTAGCCGGGAGCTGCCGGAGCGGCCGGCGCCGCAAGCGCCAGCGCGGTGACGGACGCGAGCGCGATCGACAAAACCGCGCGGTGGCGCACAGAAAACGGTCTCGACAACATTCCTGCCTCCCCTGCCATAAGTACCAGGACGTTTACGGGACCGCCCGTCAAGTTAGCGCAAGGGCGCCATCTCCCCTTTAAGGGTTTGTGGCGCCGCCGCTCAGTCGCCGAGCTCGGCGCGCAGCGCGTCAAGCCCGGCGCGCAGCTCCGCCACTTCGCGCTCGAGGCGCGTGAGGCGGTCCTCCGCGGGCTTCAGCTCGGCCGGGAGCTGCTCGGCGGACTCAGTCTCCGGGTCACCCGACTCGCGGTCCGGAGACAAATCGATGGGCGGAGTGGGAACCACGGCGGCTGGCGACGAGCCGCCGAGCAGCTGCTCGTAGCGGTCCTCCTTCTGTCCCGGCTGGCGCTCGTGGCGAGCGACCTGGCCCCGTTCGACCAACCGCTCGAGCGTGGCCTGCACGGCGGCGAGGTCGGCGGAGTCGTGCAGGCGCTGGCCCCGCTGCTTCAGCTCGCCCGGAGTCTGCGGCCCGCGCAGCATCAGGACGGCGAGCAGAGAAACCTCGGCGTCGTCGAGCCCGAAGGCCTGGTCGAGCAGGTGGCGATACTTGCGAGCGCGGCTGCCGGCGCCGCTGGCGAGTCGGGTCCACCCTCGTAAGGCAAGCCGGCGAAGCGCCTCGACCACGGCCTGCTCGTCGTAGTCGACGACCGGGTCGCGGTTGGTCGACTGGTTACAGGCGAGGCGCAGGGCGTTGAGCGAGAGCGGGTAGGCATCCGGCGTCGTGTGCTGCTTCTCGACCAGACAGCCGAGCACGCGGATCTCTACGGCGTCGGGCTCCAACTCAGTCGCGGTCCGGGCGATCCGGGTAGATCTCGTCGATCGTGACCAGGGCGCGGCACGGGACGCCTGCGGCTGCGGCGATTGCCTCCACGCCACCGGCGAGGCGATCGACGACGACGAGTGCGCCGGCAATCTCCAGATTCTGCTCGCGGATCCGTTCGAGCGCTTCGATCGTCGAGCCTCCCGTCGTCACCGTGTCCTCGATCACCAGGCAGCGCGCACCCTCCTCGACCGAACCCTCGACCCAGCGCTGCATGCCGTACTGCTTGCGCTCGCCACGGACGAAGAAGCCCACCAGATCCCTGCCGGCCGGGACCGCAAGCGCCGCACAGGCGGGAGGAATCGCCGCCGTCGCCGGGCCGCCGACAGCCGTGGCACCGACCTCGGCAGCGACCTCGGCAATCAGCTCTCCGGCGGCGAGGAAGCCGGCGGGGCGCAGCAGCGCTCGCCGCGCGTCGACGTAGTACTGCGCCGTCGCGCCGCTGGAGAGCGTCACCTCGCCGAGGATCAGCGAGTGCTCGCGCAGCTCGGCGAGCAGGGTCTCCTTGGCGGCGGCGAGGTCGGGCATGCGGCGCACATCCTACGGTCGCCGCGACGCCGGCGAGATCGGGCTAGCCGCGCGCCGCCGGGTCCGCGAAGCCCCGGCGCCAGCTCGGGTAGCGCGGCTGCCAACCGAGCTCCCGCTTGGCCTTGGCGTTGGAGGCGCCGCGCTGACTCGTCGTCATCGCCGCCGCGGCGGGGCCGGCGACGAGGCGAGCAAGCCAGGCGGGCACTCGCCGTGGCTTCTTCGCCCCCACCGTCCGGGCGAAGGCCGGCGCCCACTCACTCAGCGGCGCCGGCTCGTCGTCGACCACGTTGTAGACGCCGGGGTCGCCGCGCTCCACCGCGGCCACCGTGGCGCTCGCCGCGTCCTCGACCTGGATGAAGGAGAAGGTCCCGGTGCCCCTGCCGACGATCGGCATCCGTCGCTTGTGAAAGTCCTCGGTCTGGGAGCCGTCGCGGTCGTAGTAGGTGCCGGGGCCGTAGAACCAGCCGTAGCGCAGCACAACGCCCTCCAGCCCTTCCGTCCCCGTCACCTGCCGCTCGAGCTCGGCCAGCGCCTTGCCGGCCTCGCCGAACTGCCCGGACACCTCCGCGAATGCGGGCGCATCCTCCCCCTTCACCCAGTCACCCTCGGCGGCGTAGAAGAAGGCAACGCTCGCCGCGATCAGGCGCCGCGCACCCGCAGCTTTCGCCGCCGCGACCAGGTTGCGTGTCCCGTCGATGCGCAAGCGGTTGGTCGGGGCCAGCGGGTTGTCCTTGCCTTTCGGGTCGAGCCGCGGCGGCAGCGAGGTCAGCTCGTGGATCACAACCTCCGGAGCCGCCTCGCGGACCGCGTTCTCTAGCGTCGCCGCGTCGAAGACATCGCAGACGACCGCCTTGGCGCCCACCGCGCGGATCGCCTCCGCTTTCTCCTCGCGCCGCGTCATCCCCGTCACCTCGTGGCCCGCCGCCAGCAATCGACGAACCAGCGGCCTGCCGATCGCCCCACTCGCACCCGCGACGAAGACCTTCATCCTGCACCTCCTACTCGTGGTCTGCGGCGTTCAGCCTTTCCGATACCCGCGCCAGCCAGGCAGCGGCCACGCCGCCGAAAGCGATGAACAGAGTGTCGCTCCAGCCGCGCGCCTCGCTCTTCGCTTCACCCGTGTCAAAAGCATGGTTGAGCGCGTGGAAGCCGTACCAGAGCGCTCCCAGCCAGAGGATCGGCGCCCGCCAAGAAGCCCGCCAGATCGAGATCGCCACCGCCACCCCGAAGGCCAGCATGAAGGCGCCGACGTCGCCCACGTAATGGGAGTTCTCGATCCCGTAGTGGCCGATCTGATCGAAGAAGGTGTCTGGCGCAATCAGCGCCATCCCTCCGGTGACGACGTGCCAGGCGGCGATTACGAAAAGAACCGCCTTCAGGGCTCTCTCGCTGATCACCGGCGATCCTCGCTAGAAGACGAAGATGCTCTCGCCGTAATTCAATTGTTCGTAGATCCGCGGCTGGTCGGCGATGAAGGTGCGCACGCAGCCGTGGCTGGCGGCGTAGGTCGGCACTTCGTGGTAGCCGTGGACGGCATAGCCGTTGTGCCAGTAGAAGGAGTAGTACATGCCCTCCGAGTTGTAGCCCGGTTCCTGGCGGTAGAAGCTGTAGTGCCCGGTCACCGTCGGCGTCGAGGGCTTGCCGGTCGAGACCGGGTAGATCGCGAAGGGCTTGTCGCCCTTGGTGAGGACGAGGACCTGCTTGTCGAGCGGCACCTCGGCGTGTTCGCCGGCGTTCGGATACTTGACCTTGTAGCCGCCGCGGCCACCGAAGACGCTCTTGACCAGGCCCTTGCCGGCCCGCTCAGTGCGCGCTTGGCCGTTGACCTTGCGGTAGGCGAGCACCTCGCGGCCAGTGCGGCCGTCGAAGCACTTGCCGCCGCCGGCGTTGTAGCCGAGCTTCGCCATCGCCTGCTTGAAGCCGCCGACGACCTTGCTGCACTGACCGGCGTGCAGGGCGGGGAAGCTGACGCCCCAGCTCTTGCGCACGGTGGCGTCGGCGCCGAGGACCGCGGTGGCGACGTGCTTCGCCGCGGCCGCGTACTTGCCGTCTTCGCGGACGACGATCGAGGCGCTGAAGCTGCCGCTGCCTCCCTTGCCGGGTTGGACCGCGGCCTGGCGGGCGAGCAGCTTGTGGCCGTTCAGGTAAAAGGTCACTTCGACGTGCTGGCCGGCCATGAACGGCGTGATCGTCCCGTTGACCGGCACCGTGTCGTAGATCCCAGCCTTGCCGCCATGCAGGTGCCCGACCTGGATCGAGACCGTGGCATCCGGCGGACCGGTGGGTTTCACCGGCACAGGCGCCGCGCCAAACGCAACCGGTGCCGCTGCCAGTGCAAGCAGGGCAAAGACGATCAGGGTGGGACCGAGGCGGCGACTCACGGGCTGGATTCTTACCGATCGCGCGGTCGGGGTGACGAAAGAGTCAATTCTTTGTCAAATAAGACGCGCGTCTCTTGATTTGCCAGATGACGCCAATACGTTCGGCGCAGCGGAGGGCGATGCCGATGGGTATCGGCGACCGATTGACACTCGGAAGTCCGGGCCTATGGTCCGGATGGGGTTCGAGTCCCCCGCCCTCCGCTGGCTATCGAAGCGCTTGATAGCCTGATTCAACGAGTGTCAGTCGGTTAGGGGTGTTAACACCCCTTTCGCCCTGAAACGGCCCGCTACGGCGGGCCGTTTCTTTGCCCGCTACTGCCCGAGCAGGGCCACCGAGTTATTCAGCATGTGCAGCAGGATTCCGGGCCAGATCGAGCCGGTCTTCTCGTAGAGCAGGGCGAGGATAAAGCCGAAGACCATCAGCGGCGGCACGGCGCTGACTCCGGTCGTCGCGTGCAAGCCACCGAAGATCAAGCCGCTGACGAGCGCTGCGGCGATCCTGGGCCAGCGCTCGCGCAGGCCGCCGAAGAGAAAGCCGCGGAAGCAGACCTCCTCGCTGATCGGGGCGGCGATCACGATCAGCAGGACCTGGACCGGCACCGTGCCGAAGTCTTCGGCGATGTCCTTCTGGTGCGGTTCGCCGAAGATCGCCGTGTAGGCGATCGCGAAGACCAGGTAGGCGCCGATCGCGGCGAACATCCACTTGATCGCGCCGGGGCGGAAGCGCCGCAGGCCGAGCCGGGACAGGGCTTGACGCACGGTCGCCCCCCGGACGGCGGCGATCGCGATCGGCACCAGCAGGAAGCCGAGCGCGGTGGCCAGCTGCACGAAGGCGTTGGCGGCGTCGCTCAGTTCCCCGCCCGAGGGCGGATTGTCGATGATCAGCGCCGGGACCGAGAGCACGATCCCGGTCCCGAGCGCCAGCAGCACTCCTAGGACCGCGGCCCATGGCCCCCAATTGGCGTACGGAAAGTTGAGCCGGGAGGGCTGCCCGACTCCCCCCACCTCTAAGTTGGTCGCCATGAGCCCCGCAGTTTCCCAGGTCTCCCGCTCGACCAAGACACGCCTGCGCTTCCTGCGCCGGCTGGTGATCCTGATCGTCTTCCTCGTCGTGGTCGCGATCGCGCTCAGCCAGTTCACCGAGCTGAAGCGGCTGGCAACCGGGATCCTCGCCTCGACCGCGGTGCTGGCGGCAATCGTCGGCTTCGCCGCCCAGCACACGATCGCCAACATGGTCGCCGGCGTTCAACTCGCGGTCTCCCAGCCGATCAAGATCGGCGACCGCATCTCCTTCGAAGAGGTCGCCGGGCGGGTCACCGACATCACTCTCTCCTACACCTACGTCAGCCCCGGCGACGGCACGACGATCGTCATTCCCAACCAGATGCTGGTCGAGGGCATCATCCACAACCTCTCGACCGAGGACACTCAGGCCTGAGCCGTACCTGGGCCGAAGTACCCTCTGCCCATGGCGCAGCGCAATCGGCGACGTCAGCGGCGGCGCGGTGGGATCGGGGGCAAGCTGGCCCTGCTCGGCGGCACCCTCTTCGTCGTCCTCGTCTTTGGCGTCTTCGCGATCGCCTCCTGGGTGCTCGACGTCGCCGCCGACGCACCCTCGCTTGCCGCCTGCAAGCCAGTCGACCGCACGGGAAACTCAGTGATCTACGCCGGTGACGGCAGCAAGCTGGGGCTGATCGAGTCCGATGAAGCGCGCGACCCGGTCTCGATCGAGCGCATCCCCAAGCAGCTGCAGCTGGCCACGGTCGCAATCGAGGACCAGCGCTTCTACGAACACGGCGGCGTCGACCCCGAGGGCATCCTCCGCGCCGCGGTGAAGAACCTGGAAGCGGGCAAGACCGTCGAGGGCGGCTCGACGATCACCCAGCAGCTGGTCCGCAACCTCTGCTTGCGAAACCCCAAGCGCGACCTCAAACGCAAGATCATCGAGGCGAAGCTGGCGATCGAGTACGCCGAAAAGCACTCGCGCAAGGAAATCCTCGACCAGTACCTCAACACCGCGACCTACGGGACGATCGAAGGGGCGACCACGGTGGGGGTGGGCGCGGCGGCGCAGATCTACTTCTCGAAACCAGTCTGGAAGCTCTCGCTCGAACAGGCCGCCCTGCTCGCCGGCCTGCCGCAGGCGCCCTCCGAGTACAACCCGATCCTCCACCCCGGAGAAGCCCGCCAGCGCCGCAACTCGGTGCTGGCAAAGATGGCCCATCTCGGCTACCTCTCCCCCGCCCGCGCCCGCGAAGCCGAAGCAAGCGGCCTCGGACTAAACGTCTCCGGCTCCTACTTCGCCCATCGCGAACCCTTCTTCTTCGACTACGTCGAACACGAACTGATCGAACGCTACGGCGCTCAAACCGTGCGCGACGGTGGGCTCGAGGCCTACACGACGATCCAGCCGCGGCTGCAGCAAGTCGGCCTGGAAGCGATGCGCTCGGCGCTGCCCTACTCGACCGACCCCTCCTCGGCGCTGGTCTCGATCGATCCCGACAACGGCGAGATCGAGTCGATGGTCTCCAGCTCGAGCTATGACGCCAGCCAGTTCAACCTCGCCGCCCAGGGCCACCGCCAGCCCGGCTCGACCTTCAAGGCCTTCGTCCTGACCACGGCGATCAAGCAGGGCATCGACCCCTACACGACCTACTACACGTCGAAACCGCTCGACCTCAACCTGCCCAAGTGGGGACATTGGGAAGTGCACACCGCCGACGAGGGATACCTCGGCAACGTCAACCTGCAGCAGGCGACCGTCGCCTCCGACAACACGGTCTTCGCCCAGCTCGACCTCGACGTCGGCCCGGAACGAGTCGCCGCAACGGCCAAGTCGATGGGGATCACCAGCCCGCTCGACGGGATCCCGGCGGAGGGCATTGGCGGCCTCCGCGTCGGCGTCTCACCGCTGGAACTGGCCGATGCCTACGCGACGCTGGCCAACGGCGGCATCCACCACGACCCGGTCGCGATCAAGCGCATCGTCTTCCCCGGCGGCAAAACCGAGCGCCCCAACCGGGCTCCGCCACGCCGCGTCATCTCCGAAGCGGTCGCCTATGAGGTGACCCGCCTGCTGCACGACAACATCACCGAAGGCACCGGCACCGCCGCCTACACCGGCTGCCCCGGCCAGGCCGGCAAGACCGGCACAACCGACCGCGAGACCGACGCCTGGTTCGCCGGCTATCAGCCCAACCTGACCACCGTGGTCTGGGTCGGCTACCCGCAGTCCAACGCGATCGAAATGACCAGCGTGCACGGCATCACCGTCTTCGGCGGTACCTTCCCGGCCGAAATCTGGCACTCGCTCTACTCCGGCGCCGAAATCCCCTGCGAGGAATTCGACAAGCCCAAGCATCCGATCAGCTGGGCCCCGTTCTTCGGCCAGTTCACCGCCTCGACTCCACGCAGTAAAGGCGCCGGGGGTCCTGGTGGGGCGGCGGAAGCCGAAGCCGACCGCGCCCGCGAAATCGGCGAAGAAGTCACCGGCGGCTACAACCCCGATGCCTACGCCCCGGGCGCAGGACAGAAGCCGACGCCGGTGCCTCCTCCCCCACCGGCAGCGAACGTTGGCGGCGGCGGCGCGGCTGAAGAAGCCGGGAGCAAGTAGCTGAGCCTCGCGCCGGGGGTTGCCTACGCCTTGATGTGGGGCGGATTCGCCGCCTACCTCGGTGCGCTGGTGGTGGCGCCGCGGCTGGACCGGCGGCGGGTCTGGGCGGCGATCGTCGTGCTCCTCGCCCTCTTCGCCTGCTTGCCGCCGCTGCTCTCACACGACGTCTACAGCTACGTCGACTACGCCCGGCTCGCGGTCCGGCACGGCCTCGATCCCTACGTCCACGCCCCCCAGAGCGTCCCGGGAGATCCCGCCTTCCCCCACGTCACCTGGACCGAAACCACCAGCGCCTACGGACCGCTCTTTTCGCTGGCGACCTATCCGCTCGCCTGGCTGCCCGTCGGCACCGCCGTCTACGTCCTCAAGACGGCATCGGCCGCCTCCGTCCTGGCGATCGCCTACCTCGTCGCACGCCTCGCCCCGGCCCGAGGCATCGATCCCACTCGCGCCGCCGCCTTCGTAGCCCTCAACCCGCTGGTGCTCGTCCACGTCGTCGGCGGTCCCCACAACGACGGGCTCGCCGTCCTGTTGATGACTCTGGGCGTAGCCGGCATGCTCACCGCCCGCGAGGGTCTCGGCGGCGGCGCTCTTGTTGCGGCCTGCGCAACGAAGGCGACGGCCGCGATCGCCATCCCTTTCGCCCTGCTCGGATCAGAGCGTCGACCGCGGTTCCTACTCGGCGCCCTCGCGGCATTGGCGCTGGTCGCACTAGCCGCCTATCTCGCCTTCGGCTGGAACTGGCTGCACGCCTTCACCCTCGCCGGCGAGAACCAGGGCCGCACCAGCCACATGAGCGTCCCGATCACAACTGCCCGCCTCACCGGCCTCGACCCCGGCTTGGTCCGCGCAGGGTTCCTCGCCCTCTACGCCGTCCTGGTCATCTACCTCCTGCTCTGGACCCACCGCGGCGGCGACTGGCTCCGCGCATCAGCTTGGGCAACAACGGGATTGCTACTCGCCACTTCCTGGCTGCTGCCGTGGTACCTGCTCTGGCCCCTACCAGCAGCTGCCCTCTCCAGGGACCGCCTGCTCGAGCTCCTATTGCTGGGATTGACCGCTTACCAGCTCGGAGCTCGCATCCCCCTGTGAGGCCGCCTCTTCCTCCTCAGGGGAGGCGTGAATCACTCCGGTATGTATCGACCATCCCTCCCTGCGACCCAGCGCAGTCACGATCCCCACATAGAGAACCTCGACAACGGTCTGCACACCGCGAACCACAATCGCAATCAACGAGGCCACCGCGAAGCTATCCCCCGGCGCCGCGACCTTGAAGGACCAGGCGAAGGCCGCATCGCGGATCCCGAGGCCGGCGGGAGCGACCAGGGTGGCCAGGGCCGCCACGTAGCCAAAGGCCTGGGCCGCGCCAGCGACGAATATCTGGCTGGGCGGGATCGAGCTGACCGAGCGGGCGACGCAGTAGATGCCGACGGCGATCACGCCCCAGTTGAGGACGTAGAAGGCCATCACCGCGATCACCCCGCCCAGCGACATCACCTCGGGCAACGGCTCGCGGCCGAAGGCGCGCAGCACCCGATCAGCCAGCGGCCCGAAGACGCGCGGGTGCAGGAGCACGACCAGCAGCGGGATCAGCAGCAGGATCCCCCAGCGCAGCGGCTGCCCCTGCAGGTCGGGATGGACGATCAGGAAGTAGGCGGCGACGACGATCGCCGAGGTCGCCTGCAGCGCCTGTTCGTAGACGATGCTGGCGACCGTCAGCCGCCGCGGCACTCCGGCGCGCTCGGAGAGCAGCACCCGGCCCAGTACATAGAGGACGCTGCCGGGGACGTAGCGGGCGAGCAGCGGCTGGCCCCAGGCGACCTGCGCCCGCCCCGCCCCCAGCTTGTAGCCGAGGAAGCGCAGGATCAGGTCCCAGCCGACCGCGTTGAGCGCGTAGAAGATCGGCAGGATGACAAAGGCTGGGATCAGCCAGAGGACGTGGAAGTGGACGCCCTTGTCCTGGATCTCGGCCCACTGGTCGACGACGGTGAGAACGAGGAAGCCGAAGACGACGACGGCGATGCCGAGCTGGATCGCCAGCCGCACGCGTTTGCTGCGCGGCGGCTTGGTTCCGAATTTCGCCCCGGCCTCGCCGATGCGGTGTAGAAGGGGCTGACGGCGCTCCACGTGGGGTCGGACCTTAGTCACGGGAGAGGCTGGGAGGGACAATGGTGCGCATGGGCGAGTTCGAGCTCCTGGCACGAATACGTGAACGGCTACCCGCGAGCGGGCCCCGTACGCATCTCGGCAGCGGCGACGACGCGGCGGTCACGGTCCCGAGTGGCGCGACGGCGACGTCGGTCGACGCCCTCGTCGACGGCGTGCACTTCCGGCGCGGCCTCGCCACTCCCAGGCAAATCGGCCACAAGGCCCTTGCCACCGCTCTCTCCGATCTTGCCGCGATGGGAGCCGAGGCCGGAGAGGCCTACGTCGTCCTCGGCCTCCCGCCTGACCTCGCCGAGGAGGAATGCATCGAGCTGCTCGATGGCATGGTCGAGCTCGCCGGCGAGACTGGCACCGAGCTCGCTGGCGGCGACCTCACCCGCTCCGACCAGCTCTTCCTCGCGATCACCGTGGTCGGCCATGCGTCCGATCCAGAGGCGCTCGTGCAACGCGCCGGTGCCCAAGCAGGCGACGCACTGGTGCTGACCGGCGAAATCGGAGGCGCCGTCGCTGGTCTCGAGTTGCTCGAGCAGCAACGCGCCGACGCCGACGCCACCTTGGTCGAGCGCCAACTCGAGCCGACGCCGCGGCTCGCGGCCGGACGGGCCCTCGCGCTGGCGGGGGCGACGGCGATGATTGACCTCAGCGACGGGCTCGGTGCCGATGCGCACCACCTAGCGCAGGCAAGCGGCGTCAAGCTCGGGATCGAGGCCGCGGCGGTGCCGCTGGCGCCCGCCGCCGTTGCCCTGAGCGAGGCCACGGGGCGCGAGCCTTGGTGGTTGCTCGGCAGCGGCGAGGATTACGAGCTGCTGGCCTGTGTTCCGCCGGCGCAGCTAGAGCGAGCGACAGCTGAGGTGTTGCGCAAGGGGAGCACCACGCTTACGCAGGTAGGCGAGGTTCAAGCCGGATCTGGGGTCGAGATCAGGCTGCCCGGTGGCCGACTTCTGGAGCCGGAGGGATTCGACCAGCTCGCATGAAGCTCTCGCTGGTGAGCAGTTCCCTGACGCCGCGCCGCTGCAGCATCGCTGCGGCGACCAGCGAGGGCTCGGGCTTGTAGTGCCCAGTCTCGACGAGGCTCTTCAACTGTCGTGGTTGCATCCTGCGCTTCATATCGGCTCTCTACCCAGCAACCTTAGTACTTGGTACTCGCACATCTGTCCATCTGCTGATCCTCTGAAAGCTTTCGCCCCCGCAATATGCGGAGTTTGCACGGGGAATATCCTCTGTCCATGCCAAACGGTTCCACGCGCATCCTCCTGGTCGACGACGAGCAGTCCATACAGACGCTGCTCAGCTACCCGCTGCGCAAGGACGGCTACCACGTAACCTCCGCCCAGGACGGCCGCGAAGCGCTGCAGCGCTTCGAGGAGGCACGCTTCGACCTGGTCATTCTCGACCTGATGCTGCCCAAGCTCGACGGTGTCGAAGTCTGCCGCGAACTGCGCTCGCGCAGCCAGGTGCCGATCATCATGCTCACCGCCAAGGGCTCGGAGACCGACAAGGTCGCCGGCCTCGAGGTCGGCGCCGACGACTACATAACCAAGCCTTTCTCGATGCGCGAGTTCCGCAGCCGGGTGAAGGCTGCGCTGCGCCGCTCACGGATGAGCGGGCAACCGACCGAGGAGGGCGCGATCGACCACGGCGACCTCGTCATCGACTTCGAGCGGCGCATGGTCACGTTGCGCGAGGAGGAGGTCAAGGTCACCTACGTCGAGTTCGAGATCCTCGGCGCGCTCGCCCGCTCTCCCGGCCGCGTGCTCAGCCGCGAGACCCTGCTCGAGCATGTCTGGGGCGACTCCGAGTACCGCGACCCGCGCACGGTCGACGTCCACATCCGCCACCTGCGCGAGAAGCTCGAGAGCGACCCGAAGGACCCCGAGTTCCTCTTCACCGTGCGCGGCGTCGGCTACCGCTTCCGCGAGTAAGGCACCCATATGCAGCGGTTCAGGCCCCCCAACCTGGGCAACCGGATCACCCTGATCGCGATCGGGATCGCGGTCGGCACGACGCTCCTGATCTACGTCTACACGGTCGCGATCGGCGGCGCCGCCAGCGGAATGGGCAGCGTCAAAGGGCAGATCCTGATCGGCGGCCTGCTCGCCCTGCTGATCTCCACCGGGATCGGCATCTACTACGCCCGCCTTGCCGGCTCCAACATCCGCAGGCTCGAGGATGCCGCTCGCAAAGTCGCCGACGGCAACTTCGAAACGCCGATCCCGATCTCCGCCGCCGGTCAGCTCGGTCAGCTCGCCCGCACCTTCAATGAGATGCAGCGGCGCCTTGCCGAGCTCGACAGCGCCCGCAAGCAGTTCATCGCCAACGCCTCGCACGAGCTGCGCACGCCGATCTTCAGCCTCGGCGGCTTCGTCGAACTGCTCGAGGAGGAGGACCCGAGCCCCGAGGAGCGGGCCGAGTTCGTGCGCACGATGCGCGAACAGATCGTCCGCCTGACCAAGCTGACCGCCGACCTGCTTGACCTCTCCCAGCTCGACGCCGGCGCCGTGGCGATGAAGAGTCGCGACGTCGACCTCGGCTCGCTGGCCCGCGAAGTGGCGCGCGAGTTCGGTCCCCGCGCCGACCGGCGGGGCTCGCGACTGGAGCTGCGCACGCCCGACCTGCCGGTGATCGCCAGCGCCGACCCCGACCGCGTGCGCCAAGTCATCCGTATCCTGCTCGACAACGCCCTCACGCACACGCCTGAGGGAACCAAGGTGACCGTGACCACCTATTCCGTCAACCGCCGCGCTGAGCTGACCGTCTCCGACGACGGTCCCGGCATCCCGCGCCGCGTCCACAGCCGCATCTTCGAGCGCTTCTATACCGCCGACTCGGCCGGCGGCTCCGGGCTCGGCCTGGCGATTGCCCGCGAGCTCGCCCAGCGCATGGAAGGCCGCGTCGCGATCGCCTCCAGCAAGCGCTTTACCGCCTTCACACTCGATCTGCCGCGCTCACGCGCAGTGGTGGCCGAGCCGACGCCGGCGGCCGCGCACAAGGCCACCGCGTGAAAGGCGCGACGCAAAGTCCCTCGATTGGGGGGACAAAACGTTGCGGTCTAGCGCTCGCAGCGCTGCTGAGCGCCCTGGCAATCGCCGGCTGTGGCGGAGGCGGAGGCGGGGACTCCGCAACTCAGACGACCACCGTCACCCAAGCGACGCCGCAGGTGGCCGTGCAGACCGCCGAGCACGGCTTCGATGCGGCGCGGGTCTTCCGCGAAGCCTCGCCGGGCGTGGTCACGATTCGCTCGATCTTCCGCGGCGGCGGTGGCGCCGCGGAGGGCTCGGGCTTCGTGCTCGACAGCAAGGGCCACATCGTCACCAACGCCCACGTCGTTACCGATGAATCGACCGGCGAGCGCAAGGCCGCCAAGGAAGTCTTCATCGAGTTCCCCGACCGCAACATCGTGCCGGCGAAAATCGTCGGCTTTGACCCCTTTGCCGACGTCGCCTTGCTGGAAGTCAAGCCCGACGGCTTCGAACTGCACCCGCTCAAGCTGGGCGATGACAACGACCTCGTCGTCGGCCAGCCGGTGGCGGCGATCGGCAGCCCCTTTGGCGAGCAGCAATCGCTCTCGGTGGGGGTCGTCTCGGCGACCGATCGCTCGGTCGAATCGCTGACCAAGTTCCAGATCGAGGGCGCGATCCAGACCGATGCCTCGATCAATCCCGGCAACTCCGGTGGGCCACTGCTCGACGCCGGCGCCCGCGTGCTCGGCATCAACGAGCAGATCGAGACCGACTCGGGCTCCAACTCCGGCGTCGGCTTCGCCGTGCCGGTCTCCGCGATCAAGCGCTCCATAGCCCAGCTGGAAGAAAAGGGCGAAGCCGAATACGCCTACATCGGCGTCGCCACCCAGCCGGTCTACCCTCAGCTCGCCGACAAGCTCGGCCTCGACACCGACCACGGCGCCCTGCTCTCCGAAGTCGTGCCGGGCGGCCCCGCCGACAAGGCGGGGCTGAAGGGTCCCGACGGCAAACTCACCTTCCAAGCGACGCCCTATGAAACGGGCGGCGACGTGATCCTCGCGATCGAAGGCCACCCGGTGGTGCAGCCCGATGACCTCGCCCGTTATATCGCTGCCTACAGGCCCGGCCAGAGTGTCCGGCTCGAGATCCTGCGCGACAACAAGCGCGAAGAGGTCAGTGTGACATTGGGCAAACGACCGCAGGGCTAAAGCACGGGCGACCGCCGGGCGATGTAGAACTCCCCGATGCTTCAGGAAGTCTCACTAGGCCACAAGTCCCTCGCCGACTACACCCACATCGCCGGCAAGGAGACGATCGAACGGATTCGCGAGCTGGCGGAGCCGATGAAGGGCCACCGCGTTCTGCACGTCAGCGCCACTGCTTTCGGCGGCGGCGTCTCGGAGATCCTCTACACGATCGTGCCGCTGATGCGAGACATCGGCATCGATGCACACTGGCACGTCATCTTCGGCAAAGAGGAGTTCTACAACGCGACCAAGCTGCTCCATAACTCGCTGCAAGGCGCCGATGAGACGCTGAGCGACTCCGAATGGGCGCTGTTCGACGAAATCAATGCGATCAACGCCGAGGGCCTGCAGGGCGAGTGGGACACGGTCATCGTCCACGACCCGCAGCCGATCGGCCTCAAGCGCGGTGCCCAGGCGAAGAGCCGCAACTGGATCTGGCGCTGCCACATCGACCTCTCCGAGCCCAATCCGGCGCCGATCGCCCGCCTGCAGCCGATGATCGAAGAGTACGACGCGACCGTCTGGCACTTGCCGACCTACGTGCCGAAGGGCGTCGCCGCGCACGACGGCGTGCGGATCATCCCGCCGGCGATCGACCCGCTCTCGCCGAAGAACATGGCCTTCTCGCCCGATGACGCCGCCTTCGTCTGCCGCCAGTTCGGCATCGACGTCGACCGGCCGCTGATCACCCAGGTCTCGCGCTTCGACCCTTGGAAGGACCCGATGGGCGTGATCGACGCCTACCGCGAGGTGACCAAGGAGGTGCCGGATGCACAGCTCGCCCTGGTCGGCTCGATGGCGACCGACGATCCGGAGGGCTGGGAGTTCTTCCAGCGCACCTTCGAGTACGCCGAGAACGACGAGGACATCAAGATCCTCAACAACCTCAACAACGTCGGCGCGATCGAGGTCAACGCCTTCCAATCGCAGTCCGACGTCTGCCTGCAGAAGTCGATCCGCGAGGGCTTCGGCCTGACCGTGACCGAGGCGCTATGGAAGGGGCGGCCAACGATCGGCGGCAACGTCGGCGGCATTCCCCTGCAGATCAGCGACGGCGAGACCGGCTTCCTGGTCGACTCCTCCGAGCAGTGCGCCCAGCGCTGCCTCGAGATCCTCGCCGACCCCGAGCTCGGCAAGCGCCTCGGGCGGGCGGGTAAGGAACACGCCCGCAAGGAGTTCCTCTCACCGCGCCTGCTGCGCGACTGGGTCGAGCTGCTCTCCGAGCTCGATACCTGAGCCGGCTCCAGCGCGCTAGCTAACCGCTTCGCGCAGTTCGCCGATGTCCTTGAGCTGATCGTCGACCCAGTCGCCGGGATTGCGCGAGAAGACCAGCTCCTTGAGGTGCTGGGCGCGCAGGCGGCGCTCCTCGGGATCCATCGTCAGCGCCCGGTAGATCGCGTCGGCCTGCTCCTGGATGTCGAAGGGGTTGACCGTCAGCGTGCAGTCGGAGAGCTCCTCGTGGGAGCCGGTGTTCTCGGAGAGCATCAGTACGCCGTCGCGGGTATTGACCGCCGGCGCCTCCTTGGCGACCAGGTTCATGCCGTCGAAGAGCGAGTTGACCATCAGCAGGTCGAAGTGCTTGTAGCGGGCGACAGCGTCGTAAAAGTTCTCGTAGATCTTGAGGTCGATCGGCATCCAGTCGGTGGTGCCGTGGCGGTGATTCACGACCGCCACCAGGGCCTCGATGCGCTCCAGGTACTCGGCGTACTCGGGCACGTCCTGGCGCGAGGGCTGTAGGTGGGCGATGAAGGTGACCTGTTCGATGAACTCGGGGTGCTGGGTGAGGAAGGTGTCGAAGGCGGTGAAGCCGCGCAGCACGTTCTTGGAGAGGTCGGCGCGGTCGACGCGGATGATCAGGTGCTTGCGACGGCGCTCCAGCACCTCGCGCTCGGCGGCGGCCACCTCGGGTGTCTCAGCGGCGCGGCGCAGCCGCTCGGCGTCGATCGAGAGTGGGTAAGCGCGGGTGCGAGTCTCGCCGCCATCGTGGCGGACGATGCCGGCCTCGTAGTCGACGTCGACCTCGAGCAGTTCGTCACAGCAGCGGATGAAGTTGATGCAGTAGGCGTGGGTGTGAAAGCCGATGATGTCGTTGGCGAGCATGCCGCGGAAGAGCGCCTCGCGAATTCGCCCCGGCAGGATGCGCCAGCTGTCGGGCTGTGACCAGGGAATGTGGACGAAGTGGTGCAGGAAGGCGTCCGGCCGGGCCTCGCGGATCATTCCCGGCGCCGTGTAGAGGTGGTAGTCGTGCAGCATCACCAGCGGCCTCTCGCGGCCCTCGATCTGGCCCAGCACAGCGTTGGCGATGTCGCGATTGACCGCCTGGTAGCCGAAGTCCCAGGCGTCGAGCTCCTCTTGGCGGATGTCGGGAGCATTGGAGAGGTCCCAGAGGTAGTGCTGGATGAACCAGAGGATCGGGTTGGCGATCACGTTGTAGAAGCGGTCGTAGGCTTCGGCGTCGGAGCCGACCAGCAGCACCCGGTAGTCGATGCCGTCGATCGAGAGCTCGGCCGGGCCACCGCGCTCCTCGCTGACGGCGACGTCCTCGTCGGTCATCGCCGAGGCAATCCAGAGCGCGTCGCGGTGGGAGACCAGGCCCGAGAGAGCCGTGACCAGGCCTCCCCCGCCCCGCCGCACCGTGCGCTCGCCGTTCTCATCGCGCTCGAACTGGGCAGGCCCCCGGTTAGAGACGATGATCAATGGATCGGAGTCGGGCACGGGTCAACCCTACCCGGGGGCGGGGGAATGCTGACCGAATGTTCGTGGGTGGGCAGGTGGGGTGCCCCTGGTCAAAACGCGCGGCAGGAGCCGCGCTTGAGTGTTTTGACCAGGGGCACCCCACCTGCCATCTCAAGAGCTTTGGGGAGACAATCCCCGGGCCCGGACTTAGGGGTGGATGCGTGTCCGGGTCCGTTGGTCTCGAGCTGGACTGGCACTCCTTGGGGTCGCCGCGGTGGTGCTTGCGTTGCGGGTTGCACCTAGCTTTCTGAGGCCGCCGGCGCCTGCTCCGCTTCCCGCTGACGTCGGGCTGCCGCGGGTTGAAGCTCGTTCCGATCCGGTGGTTTCGGAGTTGCCAAAGGGCGCGATTTCTGATGGAGGCTCGAGGTCAGGATCCCAGCGGCATCTCGGGCGGGTGGTGTCGGGTGGGGGTGTTCGGCGCCGTGCGGAGGCTTCTGAGGGGAAGACTGCGCAGCGCCGGGCGCATCGTCCCATCCTCCGAAGAAGCGCGCAGCACAAGCCGAAGACCCCCACCCGGCGACAGGACCCGCCCGCCACGCGGTCGATCCCTGAACCCGTCCCTCCCCCCGAAGTCGTCCCTCCAGCAAGTCCCGAACCCCCGCCTGAACCCGCTCCCACCCCGCCACCCCCCGACGACGGGTCGATGGAGTTTGCGCCGCACTAGCTATAGTCCCTCGCCGCTTTGGCAGCCCCACGTGAATACGAGTTGGTCCTGATGCTTGACCCCGGCCCAGACGAGGCCGGTCGTGACGCGCTTGCGCAGGATGTGCGCAGCCGGATCGAGGGCAAAGGAGCGCTCAAACACGAGAATAAATGGGGCCTGCGCAAGATGGCCTACGAAATCGGCGGGCGCAACGAGGCCGACTACCGCTGGCTGCGCTTCGAGGCGCCGACCGAGCTGCTCGACGAGCTCAACCACAACCTGAAGATCGCCGATGGCGTGCTGCGCTTCCGGATCTTCAAAGTCGATCCCGATGCGCCGGTGATGATCCCACCCGCTGTTGCCGCTCCGGCCCCGGGTGCTTCGCGCGATCGTGGCGACCGCGGTCCCCAGGGCCCACCCCGTCCCGCCGTCGCCGCCGAGCCGGATGACGAGCCCGCAGCTGAGGCTGTCGAGCCGGCCGAGAGCGCTCCCGAGAGCGCCGACGCCCCAGTCGCTCCCGCCGAGTAGTCGGTTTCCTGCGCAGATTGCGGGGGCAAGGGGGCGAGTCGCGCCGCCAACGCTCTTAGACTGGATCCCAGACAACGATCCAGAGGAGTTGAGAGCCGTGGCAGCGTCAAACGTGAACGTAGTGGTCATCACCGGGAACCTGACCCGCGATCCGGAGTTGCGCCATCTCGGCAGTGGTACGGCAGTCTGCAAGCTGCGCGTGGCGGTCAACAGCCGTCGCAAGGACGGTCAGACCGGCGAATGGGTCGACAAGCCCAACTACTTCGACGTGACCGTCTGGGGTGCGCAGGGCGAGAACTGCGCCAACTACCTCGCCAAGGGCCGTCCCGTGGCAATCGAGGGACGCCTGGATTGGCGCGAGTGGGAGAAAGACGGGGTCAAACGTCAGAGCGTCGAGATCATCGCCAACTCGGTGCAGTTCCTCGGCTCGCGCGACGGCTCTGGCGGTGGTGGGGGCAACGAAGGGGGCGGCTTCAGCCCCAGCAGCGACGTGCCCGCCGACTCCTCCGATTTCGCCGGCGCAGCGGCCGGTGGCGGTGGCGACGACGACATCCCCTTCTAGCCTCGCGCTGAAGGGGTCCGGGCCTGGGCTGGGATATCTGTAGGATTCCCGGCCCAGCATGGCCCGAACCAACGACTCAACTTCATCGACTCCCCGCCGCGGTCGTCGCGACGATCGCACCCGGCCGCGTAAATACACGCGGATCAACTCCGAGGAAGTCGATTACAAGGACCTCAATCTCCTCCGTCGCTTCCTCTCCGACAAGGGGAAGACGCGCGGTCGTCGGGTCACCGGACTCTCGCGCAAGCACCAGCGCCAGCTTTCCGTGGCGGTGAAGCGCGCCCGTGAGATCGCCCTCCTGCCCTACGTCGGAGAGCGCTGATGACTCAGGCCATCCTGCTCGAGGACGTTGAGCAGCTCGGCCAGCGCGGTGAGCCGGTCGACGTATCGCCCGGTTACTTGCGCAACTACCTGATCCCGCGCAAGCTGGCCACCCCAGCCACGCCCGGTGCCCTGGAGCAGGCTCAGCGCCGTCAGGCAGAAATCGAAAAGGCCGAGAAGGCCCGCGCCGAGCGCGAAGAGCAGGCGGCCTCGCTGCTCTCCAAGACCGTCTTGACGATCTACCAGCGCGCCGGCGAGGATGGCAAGCTCTTCGGCTCCGTCGGGGCGAAGGAGATCGCCGACGCGATCCAGGACGCCCGCGACTTGCGCATCGACCGGCGCAAGATCCGCCTCGAGCAGCCGATCCGCGAGATCGGCACCCACATGGTCGAGATCGAGCTCACCGACGGCGCCATCGCCACGGTGAAGACGATCGTCACCGAGGAACGCTGAATCCACCGCTAGGCTGCCCCGCATGGGCTCGCCTCGCTTGCCGACTCGCCTGACCCGACGCGCCAGGGCGAGAACCCACTTCCACTGGGCACGCTCCGAGCGGGCCACGATTGGGCTTGCCACCGTCGCCCTGGGAGGAGCTGGCGTCGTCCTTGTTGGCCAGTTCGGCCGCATGCTGCAGCGCCGCGCCCAGGTCGAGACCGACGGCGAGAGCCTGGTTGAAGTGGCGCCAGCCGCCGCGCTCGACACGGTCAGCGTCGCCGTCGGTGGATACGACGAGGCGCCGCGCTCCGAGACGGTTCTCTTCAACCTGCTCGCCGGCTTTCTTGGCTCCTTCGCCCTGGTGCGCCTCTCGACCCTCGGCATCCGCGACGAGTGGTGGCCGTTTCGCAACGTCAAGGTCGGCGGTCGCCACATCCACCACTTCGTGCCCGGCATCGTTCTCGCCTTCGCCTCGGGCACGACCGCTCTATTGACAGACGACGAGACCTTGGAAGAGCGGCTCGCGATCACCACCGGCGTCGGCATGGGGCTGACCTTCGACGAGGCGGCGCTGCTGCTCGACCTGCGCGACGTCTACTGGACCCGCGAGGGGCTGCTCAGCGTGCAGCTCAGCCTCGGCGCCACGGCGATCCTCAGCATCGCGATCCTCACCCAGCGGATGCTGCGGCGCGGCGAGCGGCGTCGCGAAGCCGAGGGACTGATCCCGCCTGGCTAGCCCTTTGGGGTGCAGGAGCGAACCAGGCTGCCGGCCAGGCGAAGGTTGCCGCTGAAGATGCCGACGCCCTTCGCCTGCAGGTGACCGTCGGGGCACTTGGCGAGCAGGTAGCTCTGCTTCTTGCCCTTGTAGGTGAACTTGCGACCCACCTTGAGGCTGAAGCTCAGCGGTGAGCCGTAACCGCCGGCAATCTTGGGGACCTTGGCCACCGTTTTGAGGCCGTAGCGACCGTTGTGGATTTTCGAGACCGTGACCGGGACGACGACCGCGGCCGAGACCGGAGAGCTCAGGTAGGCGTGGACGAAGACCTTGGTCTTGCCGCCGCTTACACCGCCGTTGAAGACGAGCAGTTCGCTTTTGATGACGAAGGGCCTCTGTTCGGGGAAGGCGACTTCGACACTGGTCTTGCCTTCGCCAACGATCGCGGATCCGCAGATCCCCCTGGCCTTGGCGGTGGTCTGCGCTTGCAGTTTGCCCGAGGTGCAGACCGGCAGGCCCTTTGCGTTGATCGAACCGTTCTTGTCGGTTTCGACGATTACTTCCTGGATCGCTGGAGGGTGAGTGTGATCGAGCGTTTCGATTTTGCCGCTGAGGTTCAGCGTGATCGGCGCCAGTTCGTTCTTCGGCAGCGCCGTGGGGCTGAAGTTGCCGTTGGCCGTGAGCCTCAGGTTGCCAACCGTGACGACGATCGGCTTTTCGTTCTTTGCGAGCGCCAGGCCGACGACTGCCAAGGCGAAGAACGCGACGGCGAAGAACGCGAGTGTCAAGCGCTTGCCCACGGTAAAAACTTACCAGTACCGAAAGAGGTCTCGCTGTTGAGTTCGTGTTGAGGCAAAAGAAAGGGCGGCCCTTGGCCGCCCTTTCTTCCCCTTTTCGTCCTGAGACTTGGTGCTAACTAGCCCTTCGGAGTGCAGGAACGGACGAAGCTGCCAATCAACTTGGTTCCGTCTGAGAACACTGAGGTGGCCTTGGCGTTGAGGTGGCCATCTGGACAATTGGCAAACAGGAACGGCGTGTTGTTGACGCCGCGATCGAGGGTCAGCGAGAATTCCTTCGCCGAGCCGTAGCCGCCGGCGATCTTCGGAATCGTCGCGATCGACTTGGTGCCATAGCGGCCGTTGTGGATCTTTGAGATTTTGACCGTGGTGACGACAGCCGCCGAGACCGGCGAGCTCAGGTAAGCGTGAATGTAGATCGTCGTCTTGCCACCGCTGGTACCGCCGTTGAAGGCAACCAATTTACTTTTGGCGATGAAGGGCGCCTGTTCGGGGAAGGCAACCTCGACGTTGGTCTTGCCGCTGCCGATGATCGCGGTCTTGCAGATCGCTTCCGCGTGCGCGGTGTCCTGCGCCTGCAGTTTGCCCGCGGTGCATTTGGGCAGGCCCTTCGTATCGATCGAGCCGCTCTTGTCGGTTTCGACGATGATTTCTTTCACCGCCGGGATGTGGGTGCCGTCGAGCGTCTGGATCTTGCCGCTGACGTTGAGGGTGATCGGGGCCGGCTTGCCGCTCTTCGGCAGCGCCTTCGGAGTGAACCCACCGTTCAGGGTCAGCTTCAGGTTGCCTACCTGGACGACGGTGGGCTTGTCTGCCGTGGCGATCCCCGCCACCGCGACGGCGAGCGCCGCCCCCAGTGCCAATGTCGTAATCAAACGCTTGCGCATGTGCTCTATCTCTCTCCTTTGCGGCCCGGCCGTGTCAGCCCCGGCCAATAGCTAAGCCTTGGACAATCCCTCCAATGCCCAAATTATCAGTATCCCAATCTAGATAAACCCGGACTTTCACCGAATGGAGCGCTCTTCCCAACGCCGTCGTTAACTCTCGAGCATCGAAAGCCGCGTGCGCTCGCGCTCCTCGGCGGCACCCTCGGGACCCAGGAAGGGAAGGGTGATCCAGAACATCAGGTCGGGCAGGCGACTCGGCAGCCGCGCGGCGGCGCCGTGCAGGATCTCGCTGTAGAGCAGCTCGTTGACTCCGCCCGCCAGCGAGAGCGAGGTGATCCCCGGCAACTCGACCGAGGTCTCGGCTCGGCCGGCGTCGAGGAAGCCGGTGAACTGGCGCAGGGCAGCGTCGCGGCGGGCCAGCGCCTTGGGGCCCGCGGCGAGGACCTCGACGATCGCGAAACGGGCCTCGTCGGGATGCTCGGAGAGGTGTTTGAGCAGCTCGCCGAGGCCAGCCGCAACGCGCTCGGCCCATGAGCAGCCGGGCTTGGATTCGAAGCCGCGAGCAGTGTCGCCGAGCAGGTTGCCGAGCAGCACGTCGTAGGTGGCGAGGAAGCAGTCCTCCTTGCTGGAGAAGAGTTCGTAGAACGTCTTGCGGGAGACGCCGGCGACCCCGATCACGTCGACGACCCGCGTCTCGGGGTAGCCACGCTCGGAGACGACCTCGATCATCGCCTGGAGGATGCGGATGCGCTGGGACTCCGTCACGGCCTCCCGCGGCAACCCGTGCCGGCCCCTGGGCAGCCGCTCGCTCAGCCTAGCCGTGCGTCTACCTGAAGCCACATCGAAACTGTAGAGCAGAAGGCCGCAGCGCGCGACCTTTCTGTACCCCCGCGTCTCCGTGGTGAGAGCGCCAATAGAATCGATGCCCTTGACCGGGGAGAAGGCGAAATGGCTGATTGCGGCGCTGATCGCTGCCGCGCTTGGCGCGACGCTTCTCTGCGCCTGCGGCAGCTCGGCCAGCGGCTCGGATCAGTTCCGCGACAAGACCGACAGCGGCCTACTCGACTTCGGTGAAGAAGGCAGCGCCGGTGAACTGGAGGAAGCGGAAAAGGCCGTGCAGAGCTTTTTCTCGGCCCGCTCGAAGGAAGACTGGCCCGCCACCTGCGCCCAGCTCTCGCCCGCGCTTCGGAGCAAAATCGAACATCTCGCGATCTCCTCAACCGAACTGCAGGACAAGTCCTGCCCCTCCTTCCTCGAAACGTTCCTGCGCATCGGCAAGCAGGAACGTGAAGAAAGCGCCGCGATCGACGCTGGCAGCTTGCGGCAGCAGGGTACGCGGGGCTTCCTCCTCTTTTACGGAGGCAGGGAAGTCGTCTACGCGATGCCGCTGCGCAAGGAAGGCGAGGCCTGGCGGGTCGACTCGCTCTCCCCAAAACAGCTGAGCTGAGGGCGGCGATCAAATACACTCGACCGTGTTGACCAGGGTAGGGACATGGCCAATCGCGGCCTTCATCGTTGCTGTCGTCCTAGCGGCGCTCTTTGCTGCTTGCGGTGGCTCAGGCTCGAGCTCCACCGCGAGTGACGCAAGCAGCTCGGTCACGACCGATGCAACTGCCCAGAGTGAATCCCGAGACAGTTCGTCAGCGAACGACGGCGGGTCACAGAACAGCAGCCAGGGTCAGGGTGGCTCCTCTCACGAGACCGTCAAGGAAGTCGAAACGCCACTGAAGGTCTCCGGCGGGGGCTCAGCGCAGTTCCGCACCAAGGGCGGCGACAACAGCATTCAGGAATTCGGCGACGAGAGCGACGAATCCGAACTGCAGGAGGCCGCGGAAGCAGTGCACAGCTTCTACGTCTCCCGTGCCGCGGAAGAATGGGACAAGGCCTGCTCCTACCTCGCCAAGGGGAACATCGAACAGCTTGAACAGCTCGGGTCGCAGTCGCCCCAGTCCAAGAACGCCGGCTGCGCGCCGGTCCTCAAGGCCTTCACCCAACCCGTATCGGCCTCTGTCAATCGCGAAATCACCACGGTTGACGCCGGCAGCCTGCGGCATGAAGGCGAACAGGGCTTCCTGATCTACTTCGGCGCCGGCCACGTCACCTATGCGATGCCGCTCAGGGACGAAGGCGGCACCTGGAAGGTCGCGGCGCTCTCAGGAACCACCCTCGGCTGAGCCTGCCGAGTCCGCCGGCCTGAATCAGTCGCCGAGCCAGACGACCTGATCGCGGGCGGGCCCGACGCCGACGAGGCGGATCGGCACGCCGACGAACTCGGCGATGTAGTCGAGGTAGCTGCGCGCCTCGGCCGGCAGCTCGTCCTCACTGCGGCACTGCTGTAGGTCGGCGCTGAACCCCGGCAGCTCTTCGTACTCCGGGGTTGCCGAGTGCAGGATCGACTGGTGGTAGGGAAAGCTGTCGAGCAGGGCGCCCTCGCGCGAGCGATAGCGCACCGCCACCCGCAGGGTCTCGAGGCCGCTGAGCACGTCGAGCTTGGTGATCGCCAGCGAGCTCATCCGATTGAGCCGCACCGCGTAGCGCAGGGCGACCAGGTCCATCCAGCCGCAGCGCCGCTCGCGCCCGGTCGTGGTGCCGTACTCGTGGCCCTTCTCCAGCATGTGGCGGCCCGTCGCGTCTTCGAGCTCGGTCGGGAAGGGGCCGGCGCCGACGCGGGTGGCGTAGGCCTTGGCCACCCCCCAGACCTCATCGATGTCGGTCGGGCCGACACCGGCGCCGACCGTGGCCGCGCCGGCGATCGGGTTGGAGGAGGTAACGAAGGGATAGGTACCGTGATCGAGGTCGAGCAGGGTCGCCTGGGCGCCCTCGAAGATCACCGTTTTGCCGGCGTCGAGCACGTCCCAGCAGAGACGCGAGGTGTCGGCGATGTGGGGCTCGAGGCGGTGGCCGTAGTTGACGTGTTCCTCGGTCATCGTGTGCAGGTCGATGCGGGGGTCCGGAGCGTCCTCGATCGCACCCTCGGCGGCGACGCCCTCCCCCGCCTCCTTGCGCAGCTTGCGCCGCTGCACCGAGAGTTCGCGCAGGGCCTGCTGCTTGCTCGCAAGCGCGGTGCGGATCTTGGCGCGGAGGATCTTCTCGTCGAGCAGGTCCTGGACGCGGATGCCGAGCCGCAGCGCCTTGTCGGCGTAACAGGGGCCGATGCCGCGGCGGGTGGTGCCGAGCGAGAGCTTGCCCAGCTTCAGCTCGCCCGCCGTGTCGAGCAGCACGTGGTAGGGCATGATCAGGTGCGCGTTGGCGGAGATCTTGAGGTTGTTCATATCGACGCCGCGGCGTCGCAGGCCGTCGATCTCGCCGAGCAGGATGCGCGGGTCGAGCACGACCCCGTTGCCGATCACGCAGGCCTTGTCGGGATAGAGGATCCCCGAGGGGATCAGGTGGAACTTGAACTCCTCGCCGTCGCGCACGATCGTGTGGCCGGCGTTGTTGCCGCCCTGGAAGCGCACGATCGCGTCAGCACGCTCGGCAAGCAGGTCGGTGACCTTGCCCTTGCCCTCATCGCCCCACTGGGCGCCGACTATTACAAGCCCTGGCATCGCCGGAGCATTGTGCCGATTCGGTCGGCTAGGCGACCTTGCCGTAGCGACGATCGTCGCCGAAGAGCGGCACCTCGTCGCAGATCTGGCTCAGCCGCGAGACCGTGCGACTGCCGATTTGCTCCTCGAGCTCCTCGTGCGGGAGGTTGGTCGTGACCAGGACCGAGCGCTGCGCCTCGTAGCGCTCGTTGATCAACGCGTAGAGCTGCTCGAGCACCCAGTCGCTGCGTTTCTCGGCGCCGAGGTCATCGATGTGGAGCAGGTCGACAGAGGTCAGTCGCTCGAAGAAGGCGAGGTAGGAGTCGCCACCAGGCTCTGAGTCGTATGTGCGACGGATGTGGGCAAGGAGCTTGGGCAGCGAGTAGATCGCCACCGAGTTCCCCGCCTCCAGGGCCATCTTGGAGACCAGCATCGCCAGGGTCGTCTTGCCGGTGCCGGTGTCGCCGAAGATCCACAGCCCCCGCCCCGCCTCGAGCCGGGCCTCTAGATCGTCGACGAAGCCGCGCACCTCGCCGACGGCGGCCTTGGTCTGCAGGTCGCGCGCCATGTCGGAAACGGGCGGGCGGTCGAAGGAGACGCCGCGGTAGCGCGGCGGGATCACCGAGGCGACGCCGCGGACGCGACCGCGTTTGAGCCGTTGGGCGCGGCACTCGCATTCACGGGCCACGTCCTCGGGGCCGAGAATCCAGCCGGAGCCGTCGCAGACCCCGAGCGGACAGGCCTGTTCGCGGAAGGGTTCGCTGCGCGCGCCAGGCACCTAGAACTCCGGTCCCATAGCGGCGACATCGTCGAGCGGCGGGCCCTCGCCGACGGGCTGTTCGATCGGCTGGTCCTGGCCGGCGAAGTCGGCGAACTTGGGGAAGCGGTCGAGGAAGACGAGCTTCGGTGAGGCGATCGGGCCGTTCCTATGCTTGGCGATGATCAGATCGGCAAGGCCGTCGGGCTCCTCGTCGGGGTCGCGGTAGTAGTCCTCGCGGAAGAGGAAGGCGACGACGTCGGCGTCCTGCTCGAGGTTCCCCGATTCGCGCAGGTCCGAGAGCATCGGCTTGGGCGGGTGGCGCTGCTCGGGCGCGCGCGAGAGCTGCGAGATCGCCAGCACCGGCACCTCGAGCTCGCGGGCGAGGATCTTCAGGCCACGGCTGATCTGACCGACCTGCTCGACCCGGTTGGCGCGCGGATCGTCGGTGCGCATCAGCTGCAGGTAGTCGACGATGATCAGGCCGAGACCGCCCTTGTCCTGTTCCTGAGCGTGCAAACGGCGCGCCTTCGCCCGTAGGTCGAGCACGCCGAGGTCGGAGGAATCGTCGAACCAGAGCGGCGCCTGCTCGAGCTCGTTGCAGGCCCGCACCACCTTCGGCCAGTCCTTCTGGGAGACCTGGCCCTTGCGCAGCTTGTCGCCGGAGATCCGCGCCCGGCAGGCGATGAAGCGCTGGGCCAGCTCGACCTCGGACATCTCGAGCGAGAAGAAGGCGACGGGCTGGTTGTGTTTGACCGCGACGTTTTCGGCGATGTTGGCGACGATCGCGCTGTTGTGGACGATGATGTCGTCGGCGACGAAATTGCGCAGCCCCGGCACGTCGAGGTCGTAGGTCTCTTCTTCGCCCACGTGCTCGACCGACTCGACCTCGTCCCACCAGATGTCGGAGTCACAGAGCTCCTCGAGGGCCGGCGAGGCAACAGTCGTCGTCAGCTCCGCGACGAGCCCACGAGAAGGTGAGCGCTTGCCGACATGCCAGTTATGAGTGCGAGGGCGGCCAGTCAGCTCGCTGACATCAGCCCAGGAGCGACCGCCCTTGGCAAACAGGATCTCCTCCCAGATATTGCGGGGGAGCGTGTCGGTGTTCGTCGACCGGGGAGCAGACCCAAGCCGCTCCAGCACCTCGTCTTGCTTCGCTTCCTTACCGGGAACGTGGATCAGCTCGCAGAAGCGGCGCAGACTCTCCTGAGAGGTGATGCGAATCTCCCGAGCAACCTTCCCCGTTCCCTCGTAGACGGGCCGCTTCAGCGTCCGGATCGTCGCAACGATGCCGAGTCTCAACAGCAGGTGCTGGACATCGCGGGCAAGCCGCTCGCTGATCGTCGTGTAGCCGATCTGCGCCAGACGATCGCTGCAGTAGACGTGACCGTCGCACGCGTACATGACACCGAGAAAGCGCGCGATCTGCTTATCCGACAGACCAAAAATTGCATCGGGCACGAACTTCTCGGCCGAGCGGCGACCCATGAGGCCATGTCGTCGGAGCATCGCCGTCACTGGATTCGGGCTGGAACCCCGCCGGCCGGCGCTGATGACGGCGGTTCCGTGACTACGTGCGCCAAGTTTCATCCGCAGGCCGTATCCGCGCACAGCCGTCTCTACCTCCGGCAATACCGGCGAGCTCTCGCCGAAGCAAAAACAGGGAGTAATGCCACTGATGGATCCATCGGCAATAAGGGCACCGAGTAGGACGACCTCGCGATCAGGTAGTTCCGCCGTGACATTGGGGCCGGGGAGTCGCCGAGGAACGGCCACTCTGTCACCCGCCTCGACTTCACCCAGCGCGCGCCAGCCAGAACTGGTCAGGACCGGATGATTTGACGTGGCCTCCGTCGACCGACCCAGTCTTGTCATCAGCCGGTAGACCTGTTTGCGGCCATTGGACTCGATTGCCGCAACCTTGGCTGGCTTCATTTTGAGATCCGGGCCGAGGGACGCGACCCAAACCTCCTCGCCCTCGTTCCGCGCGCGGAAAAGCTCGTCGACTCTACGCTGAGCGCCGCTCCTAGGATCGTAAACTCGACTTTGTGACGAAAGGCACTTTCCCATGGCCGGCCTCGCAGCGACAATGATCAGGTTGCCGGGCTGGAAGCCGCCGGTGATCGCGTCGATGTCGCGAAAGCCCGAAGGCGTGCCGGTCAGTTCCGCCTCGCCGGTGGAGAGCTTCTCCAGCCGGTCGACCTCGCCGTGGAGGATCTCTGAGAGCAGTTTGAAGTCGCTCGCCTGCTCTTTGTGGGCGACGTCGAAGAGCAGCTTCTCGGCCCGCTCGGAGAGCTCGCGCGGTTCGCCGTCGCGCTCGTGCACCCAGCCCTGGATCTGCTGTCCGGCGCCGAGCAGGCGACGCAGCAGCGAGTTCTGCTGGACGATCTCGGCGTAGTGCTTGGCATTGCCGGCGGCGGGGACCTTGGCGGCGAGCTCGGAGACGTAGTGCTTGCCCCCCGCCTCCTCGATCTGGTTGCGCTGCACCAAGGCCTCGGTGACCGAGAGCTCGTCGACCGGCTTCGACGCCGCGTAGAGATCGTGGACGCAGGTGAAGATCGCGCCGTGCTTCTCGAGGTAGAAGTCGGTGGCGTTCAGCTTCACCTCGTCGATCACCCGAGTCAGGGTCGGCTCGGAGACCAGCATCGCCCCCAGCACCGATTCCTCGGCCTCGATGTTCTGCGGCGGGACGTGGGCTGTGGGAGCGGAGGCCATCGACTTAGTTAAGGGCCCGGTGCGGCGGCAACCGCCGGGAGTCTCAAGAGAATCAAACGCCGGGCTCGCGCCCTAGAAGCGTCCTTGCAAATTGAGAGGAAAGGATCAGCGGGGGCGCCAGAAGCGCTTTGGAAGCAGGTAGCGCAGCGAAATGCCGTTTTGCATGGGCTGCATTGGGCTGGGCCGTTCAGGCTGTGGCTGTTTGGGCCGCTGGGAATCAGGTGAGATGAAATGTTTTGTCATAGCTCAGAGCCTACAACGGGATTGAGAGAACCCAGAAGATCATCTCAACGATTAGAAGCCCACACGCAACCTGAAAGAGCGTTGCGAGCCGGTCGAGTGCCTCCATGTTGTTGGCGTGACTGCCGTGCATATGGAGTGCGAGATCACGATGCAGACTCCAGATCAATTCTGGTTTCGGCGCCTCTATATAGGTCTTGATCACCTCTTGCGCATCGGCGGAAAACTCCATTTTGGCCGGCATAAGAATCGCTAGCAGTACCAAGGCCGTGACGATGAAGCTCGCCAATGCCAACCAAGAGATTGGGCTCAGTGAACCAGCCTCCAAAGCTCTTGCTCCGAGGAAGGAGGTGGCGACCGCGGCTACCGAAAGAAGGAGGCCGGTGCGGCTATGGACACTGTCGGTCTCAAGCCGTTGATCGGAAAGCGCCCGAACAGCCTCGTCGTAGGCAACCTTGTAGAGAGCGTCCCTGTCGGCGTCGTCGTTACTCGCCCTCCGATCCATCCGGCAAGTCTCGCCTCATCAGACCTACGCGTGGTGCGCTAAAAGCGCCGGACTCACGCAAGGATCGAACGAGATGGGGAGGCGATTGCTAGCGCAAGTCAAGGACCAGGCCGAGGGCACAGGTCGGCGCTATTCGCTCTGTTCGAACGTGTGCTGGTAAGTCGTTGGGGCGCCGTTTTTGCCGATCGGGTTGAAGGGCGCCTGCTGGAAGCAGCCGGGGGCGGCGGTCGCGGCGGAGTCGGTCTGTTCACCGAAGGCGTACTTCTTCAGGATTTCGAAGAATGTCTTTGACAGTTTTTCGTTTTCCGCAGTCGTCTTCTTGCTCTGATTTGTGCGCGCGGCGAAATCCGAGTTTTTCAGGATTTCGGCTTCGTTGATCGTTGCGGTTACTCCCGCGGTGCACCCCCGGGTATCGAAGCTGGGCAGGCCGGTTGCGAGGCTCTTGGCAGCAAGGGGCTGTGGATAGGCGTTGGTCCGACCAGTGGTCGTTCTGCTCGGGTACGTCGCCAGCGATTCCGGATTGAACGGACCCATCGCCCGTACATAGTGGCTGCGTTCGCCTGAAGCATTTTCGATCGGCAACTTGGCGTTGGAGGCGGCAGCAATGTTGGCCATCGTTGCCGTTAGCTCATGCTTGTAAAGACCAAGGCCGGTAATCACCGGGTTGAGGTTGCGCAAGAAGGGATCGACGGCGCGCAGCAGCGGCGGGAACTCGTCGCGGAAGAGCTTGCGGGCGGCGGGGAAGCCGCTCGGGGCGCGGTCGATCACCGGTTCGAGACCTTCGAAGAAGCCCTTCGCTTCCGGCGCCAGCTTGGAGAAGGCGGTCAGGGTCGGCGAGAGCTGTTCGGCGACCGGGACCAGCTGCTTCATCACCGGGTCGGCGTTGATGGCGAAGCCCTTGAGCCGGTTGAGGGTCAGTTTCGACTCGTCCTGGAAGGTCGGGAAGGCGCGGAAGAGCGCTTCGATGTCGCGGTCGCGGGCCGCCGTGGTGCTGAAGACCGCGTTGGAGTTTTCGATCAGGCCGGCCAGCTCGCCCTGGCGGCCGCGCAGGGCGTTGAGCGCGGTGGAGCCGTTGCGGAAGAGCTGCTTGACCGCGAGCCGTTGGCTGTCGAGCACGCGGAAGACGCGGTCGAAGCTGGTGAAGGCCGGTTCGAGCTCGCCAAAGGCGTAGGAGAGGCTGGCGCCCTGGCCCTCGATCGCCACCGCCGCTTCCTGCTGCCAGGTCTGGAAGGCGGCGCGGGTTTTGGCGTTGAAGGTGCGGAAGATCTCATCGAGCTGGACCGATTCGGCGATCTGGGCTTGCGGCAGGGTGCCGCCGTCGGCGAGCCTGGGGCCGTTGCGGCTGCCGGGGGTGAGTTCGATGTAGGTCTCACCGAGCAGCGTCTTGGTGCGCAGCACCGCGCGCGTGTTTGCCGGCAGCGGCCCGTACTTGTCGTCGATGTCCACCTTGGCCATCGCCTGTTCGCCGTTGGGGGCGAGGACGATGTCCTGCACCTTGCCGACCGAGACGCCGGAGATGCGCACGTCGGACTGCTGGGCGAGCTGGGTCGCCTCCTTGAAGGGGACGTTGACCTCATACGGCCGCGCCTTGAACGGGGTCGGCCCGCCGAAGGTGATCCAGAGGAAGAGCAGGATGCCGAAGCAGGAGAGGGCGAAACCGGCGATCACCAGGAGCTGGGTTGTGCTGGGCGCGCGCTTGCTCATTCTGTTCCCCGACCGCAGCCGGTGAATTGCGGTGTTTCTTTCGAGGTCGGGATCGGAGGCAGTTCGCTCCTGCGTGGAACATTGGAGCCGCGCAAAGTGGCCTTGAAGTAAGGCTCAGCCGCTTCGGCCCCGGCGGCCAGCTCGGTGCCGTTGCAGGAGATCAGGATCAAGCCGCGACCGATGATGCCCGCGGGATCTTCGAGGTTGAAGGTTGCGTTGGCATCGTGATTGAGCCACGGCAGGTAAAAGAGATAGCTCTGCCTCGATCCCTTCGGCTTGTAGGCAAGCTCGTTGAGGAAGCTGTTGAAGGCACCCAGCGAGTTGCCGAAGCCGCGCACACTCCTGTTGAGCGCCGCGGAACCCTGCCTGACATGGGTCAGAACCGGGCGGACTTCGCGCGTGAACGGGCGGATCTGGGTGCGGATCGGCTCGACAGTCTGTTCGAAGAGCCGCTGATTTGCCTTCAGCGCCGGCTTCAGCGCCTGCGCCTGCGGGATCAGGCCGAGCAGCGCCGGGCGGGCAGCCTTGGAGAAGGCGTTGGCGCTGGCGAAGGCGGATTCGGCCGCGGTCAGGGTTGAGGGGAATTCAGTGAGGATTTCCTGGATCGAGCTCTGCTGGCTGGCGAAGTTGCCGAGAGCGCCCTTGGAGGAGGTGACCCAGCGTTCGATCGCGGCGTCGTGGCGACCCAGTTCAGTGGTCAGCGATCCGAAGTCGTGGATCACGTTGGCCAGCGCCACGCGCCGCCCAGCCACCGCCTTGTTGAGGCTGGCGATGTAGTGCGAGAAGGGCTGCAGGCGGCGCAGGGCGTTGCCGAACTGGTGGCCACGACCGCCGATCCCCTGGGCGCCGCCGGCGACGAGCAGCTGGATGTACTGGCGGGTGTCGGCGTCGAGGGTGCCGAGGAAGGCGTCGAGGTTGACGTTGGGTTCGGTCTGGGAGAGCGGGAAGTTGTGGCCGTCCTCGATGTGGTCCTTGCCGCTACCGGGTTCGACCTCGACGACCATGTCGTTGAGGTTGGTTTTCGGCCGCAGCAGCAGGCTCGCGTTGGCGTGGATCAATTCCATGTACTTCGGCTCGATGTCCATGCCGACGATGGCGTGGCCGTCTTCGAGGTCGACCGAGGTGACCTTGCCGATCTGGATGCCGGCGATGTCGACCGCTTGGCCCTGGCCGGGCGTAACCGCCTGCGCCGTCGCGAAATCGCCGGTGATGTGGTCGAATTCTTCGCCGACGATCGGCACCCAGTTGGGCAGCGAGGCTTTCTGCTGGGTGAAGATCCAGAGCGTCATCACCACACCCAAAGCAGCGAGGACGATGATCGCGATCGTGTCCTTGCTGCGCCCGCGAGACTGGCGCGAGAGCGAGGCGCGGAAGCTCGACCAGCCGCTCATGAGCCTGGCACCACCGATGGGCTGGGCGCGCCGACCTGGCCGAGCCCCGCATTGACGTCGGGGACGGGATTGCTGTCGCAGCGGACTTCCGGCTTCTTCGGCGGCCGCCCGCCGAGCTGGGGCTGGGTACCGAGCGGCGGGGCGATCGTGTGCGCGTAGTCGCGCTTATCCGTGCTCAGGTTCCCTTCCGGGTTCTTCTGTTCGACCAGTAGGTTGCCGCCGCCGGGCTGGACGCGGAGGAAGGGACCGTTGCCGTCAAAGTTCTGGCCCCAGCCGGCGAAGTCGGTCAGGGTGTAGAGGAATTCGCGGTAGTTGGGCTGGCCGGTGCCGAACTGGTCGTTGATCACCTGGTTGCCGGTGGGAACGAGGACCTTGCTGGTGCAGAGGCTGATCCGGTTGAGCTGGGGCAGGGCAATTGCCTTGCCCGCCTGAGCGGCGCCGGCGAGCCCGGGGGTCGCTTCGCGCAGCAGTTTCGCCGTGCCGCCGCCCTCTTTGCCGGAGAGCAGCGGGCGAGCCTGGGCCAGCCAGGGCTTGCCGGCCTTGATCACGGCCGGCAGCTCGGCGACGGCCGGGGTCATCTCGATCGCCCAGGCGCGCAGCGGCGGCAGTGCCTTGTTGAGGCTGACCAGCGAGCTGTGGAAGTTCTTCAGGGTCGGCGCCAGGCGGTTGACCGTGGTCGAGAGGTTGGCCGACTGTGCGGCGAGGGCGCCGGTGAAGACGTCGAAGTTGACGATCAGGCCCTTGAGGTCGTCCTCGTTCTTGGCCAGGGCGGCGAAGGTGCGGCCTGTGCCGGCGATGAGCCGGGATAGGTCGTGCGGCTGGGTGCCGAGCAGGGCGTTGGTGACCTGGGCGCTGTAGCGGCCGGCGTCGCCGCCGTAGTGGAAGGCGCCGTTGAGCGCTTCGCCGGCGGTCTTGCCCTGCACCTCGGGTTCCTGCGTGGCATCTTCGGCCGCGGTCGGCTTGCTCGTCAGCGCCGTGCCGTAGCTCTCGAGCAGGTGGCCGAGATCGGCGCGCACCGGCGCCTGCAGCGCGGTGAGGACTTCATCGATTTGGACCCAGGTCGAGGTGCGGCTGACCGGGATCGTGTCGCCGCTGCCCAGTTCCGGCGCGCTTGGGCTGCCCGGCGAGAGGTCGACGAAGAAGTTGCCCTCCAGGAAGATCCGCGGCCGGATCGCGGCGAAGGCGTCGTCGTGAACCGGCTGGCCTTTGCCTTCGACCGTGAAGGTGACGGTGGTGGCGTCGCCGTCGCGTTCGGTCGAGATCACCCGGCCGACGTCGACGCCGGCGATCCGCACCGGCGAGTTGGTGGCGATGTTGACCCCGTTGCTGAAGGTCGCCTTGAGCTGGTAGCCGTAGCTGGTGAAGGGCACGTGGCCGGTGAAGGCCAGGTAGGGCCCGACGGTGAAGATGAGGATGAAGATCACCGCGATCATCGCGTTGCTCGGTCGCCAGTTGAAGCGACTGTTGGTCGCCCCCGCCCTCGTGTCTCTCTCCGGAAGTCGCCCCATTATTTTTTCTTCGGCAGTTGCTTGTCGGACTGTTCGGCGGTTTTTATGCCGTCGTTACCGGATGTGTTCCCGATCCGGGTCACACCAGTTTCGTAGTGCTCGTTGCCCGCTTCGCACTCCTTAGGCTGGCCAGGTGAGGCGGTGTTTGGATAGGGGTTCGAGTGCAGATGATTAAGCGGGATTCCCTTATTGGCACCCGGAAGTTCGCCGCCGTTTGCTGGCGCCGAGGCCGGGCCGCCCTCCGAATTGACACCTTCTGCCGGCTGAAAGGTGATCACGTTGAGCCAGCCGCCCAGCCCGTTGTCTTCGCCCGTTGCGTTGGAGAGATTGCGGAAGGCCAGGCTGAGGTAATTGCAGGTGGTCTGAGCCGGCGCGATGAACCTGATCGCCGGGCCGAGCAGTTCGTTGGTGTCGATCAGCAGGTCGAGCCCGTTGAAGACGCCGGTCGACTGCTGGAAGGCGAGCAGCGCGTCGGCGGTCGGCGGAAGCTGGGCGTTGAGGACCGGCGAGCGGTTGAGTGCCGGGATCCCGGCGCGCAGTGCGGCGGCGATCGTCGGCGAGGTTTCGCCCAGCACTTTGGCTCCGGGCTTGAGCGCGGCGAAGAAGCGTTCGGAGTCGTGCAGGAAGGGGTTGATCGCCGGCAGGTCTTCGGTCACCGAGTCAAGCGTTTCCGGCCCCTTGGAGATCGTTTCCTGGATGTAGGGGCGGGAGACGCGGGCGAAGGCGGCGAAGGTGCGGTCGAGGGCGGCAAACATGCTCGCCTGCTGCTCGGCCACCGGCGCGACCGTCGCCGAGAGCGCCTCCAGCGCTTCGAAGAATTCACCGAAGCCGGTGCTCGGCGCAACCAGGTCAGAGAGGGCCGGCTCGCTGCTTTCGGCCAGCATGCGCAGGGCGACGAAGGCGTTGTTGAGCTGCGGCCCGCGACCGGCCAGGCCATTGCCGAAGCCGGCCAGGTTGCGCTGGATCGCCTTGCGCGTCTTTTCGTCGAACATGTCGAAGAACTGGTCGATGTCGACCGGTTCGGGATGGGCGGCCTTGACCGGAATCGTTTCCCCGGCGGCGAAGCCTTCCTTCGAGTCGCCGGGGACGATCTGCAGGTACTTGAGGCCGAGCGGCGATTTCGGGCGGATGATCATCGTCGAGTTCACCGGCAGCGGCTCGACGTTCTTGTCGAGGCTGAGCTCGAGTTCAGCCGCGACCTGGCCGTTGCCGGTCTGCACCGGCACCACCGACTTGACCACGCCGACGCGGGCGCCACCGATCCGCACCTCGTTGCCCTTGACCAGGGCGTTGGCGTTGGGAACGCGGGCGTGGAGGTTGTAGGTCGAGACGAAGGGCAGGCCGTTGTTGGCGTTGTAGGCGAGGAAGACGGCGATGATGATGACCAGCACGGTCACCGCGCCGACGATCACCGGGCTGCTCGCCACTCCCTGTATGCCGCTGCGGTTTCTCATGGGCCGAGGAGGTAGTCGAGGAGGGCGCGCTGGCGGGGAGCGGGCAGGGAGATCTTCGCTTCAAGCCGACGTCCCTGGGAGATTTGGGGCGCTTCCGGTGTGATCGGCGCGGCGGGAGCAACCGTGGAGTTGGGGGCGCCGGGCCGCGCAAACGTGGCACCAAGTTCTTGTGCTTCCCTTGCTTCCTGTTCTTCGAGCAGGGCATTGAGGGCGGTCTCGGGCAGCGCAGAGCTCCCGGCACTGGCGCCAGTGAAGTTGGCCGAACAGCCACTTTCTTCAAGCTCATATTCGAGGCAGTTGGTAAGCGTCGTGAGGAGCCGCGTGAAATGGCCATATTTGTCAAAGCCGTTCGAAGTAGCCGTACCGTTGTAGATCAGTTCGGTGAGGGCATCGAAGCCCTTGGTTTCCTTGGTGCTGGCGAGGAACTTGGCCAAGGTGTTGATCGGGCCGGCGCCGGTGAGGGCGAGCTGGCTTGTCTTGCGCACGATTGGGTCGGCGGCGCGCAGCGTCGGGCCCGCTTCTTCGCCGGTGGCGCCGAGCGACTTCAGGGCCACGGTCGAGGCGGCCGAGAACGGGGTCAGCAGGCGGGTGGTTTCGGTAAACGAGGGGGCCGCCTTGCCGAGGTCGGTGAATACCGGCGTCGCCACGTCGGAGAAGCCCTGCAAGCTGCGCATCGTGGTGCGGAACTGGCGCAGGAAGGCGGGGAACTTCTGCAGCGATTCTTCCAGCGCCTTGCCCTTTTCGGTCGTCGCCTGAGCCGCGGCACCCGAGTTGGTGAAGAAGCCTGCCACCTGGGCGCGTTCGCGCGAGAGCGGCCCGAGGACCTGCTCCGAGTCGGCCGATAGCTGGGTCAGCTGGTCGCGCTGGTCGTTGAGGATGCCGATCAGGCGGACGACGTCGCGCAGGGCCGGGTTGGCCCGCTTGACCACCGTCTCGATGTCGGAACCGCGACCGGCGAGGCCGGCGCCGAGTTCGTTGAAGATCAGGCGGAAGCGCTGCGCGTAGGGCAGTTTGTTGATGTCGTTGATCAGGTCGGGGTCGACGCTGGTGCTGTTGTTCTCCAGCGGCAGCAGGTGCTGGCCCGCCCCCGGCTGGCCCGACGGGACCTTCTTCAGCGGCGGCGCCTCTTTGGCACCCGGGGCCCGGGGCAGGGTCGGCCGGCAATCGACGAACTTCTCGCCGATCAGCGACTGCGGTCGGATCTGGCAGGTGGCGTCGCTGCGGAAGTCCTGGAAGCCAGGGTCTTCGATCTTCATCACGATCACCGCCTTGCCGCTGACCGCCTGTTCCTTGCCGCCTTCGTAACTGTCGACCTCGCCGGGCAGGGTGACGCCGACCGACTCGATTTCGCCGACGTTGGCCCCCGCCACGCGCACCTGCTCGCCTTTGACCATGAAGCCGCCGTTGTCGAAGATCGCCCGCACGACGTAGCCGCTGCTTTCGCCGCCGCCCGATGAAATCAGCACGATTGCGACGATCACCGCCGCGACCAGGCCGCCGATGACGATCGCTTTCCTCATGGGCCGGGTGGCGCGTCGGCCGGGTTGCAGTCGGAGGTGGTCACGCCGGAGCCGCTGTGCGGCGGTTCGACGAAGGGGCTGGAGCCGTCGGCGGCGGGCTGGCTGGCGCCGCCGGGGCAGCGTGTCTTAACGCCGGCCGAGGCGCCGAAGACGTCGTACTGTTCGGAGGGCGCGATCGGTTCCAGAGCGCGACTGCCGCTGTTGTAGTTGAAGAGGTTGAGGTCGCTCAAGCTGCTGCGGATGTAGTGGCCGTTGCCGTCGTAGGGAGCGCTGACCTGGCCGAGGCGGGCGAAGCCGTTGAAGAGGTCCGGCGTATAGGCGCGGATGAAGTTGAGGTTGGGCTGGAAGGCCGTGATCGCGCCTTCGGAGTGCGGGAACGCCCGCGAGGCGCGCTGCTGCACGGCGGGCAGGAAGCCGAGCAGTTCGGCCGAGTCATTGGCGAAGCCGTTGCGGCGCACGGTCAAGCGCAGGTTCCTGAAGACCGGCACCGCCTTGGAGAGGACGGGTCGTAGTTCGCCGAGGAAGGGCGCCAGGTTCTTGGTCGCCGTGCGCGAGGTGTTGATCAGCGGTTCGACGTCGTCGAGGGCAGCGCGCAGGTTGACGAAGGTCGTGTTGGCCTGGCGGAAGGTCGGTGGCAGCAGCTGCAGGCTGGTGCCGAGGGCGGCGTTCTGCTTGGCGATCGCCCCGAAGGCGGCGTTGGCGTTGGCGATTGCGCTGGAGAGCTCGGTTCCGCGTTCGGAGACCGTGGTGCCGAGCCTGCTCGAGCTGACGAGGAAGCGGGCGAAGAGCTTTTCGTCGGCGTTGATCTCGTGGGCGAAGGCGCCGGCGCGGTTGAAGCCGACGCCGATGTATTTGAAGGTTTCGTTGGCCGGCTTGCCGGCACCGGCATAGACTTCGGAATTGCCCTGGATGAACTGGGCGAGGCCGCGGCGGACCGGCGCCGGGAAGGTGTTGAAGAGCTGGTCGATGTCGATCGGCGTCGTGGTCGAGGCGAGGCCAAGCGTCGCGTCGTTCCCCAGCGGCGGGTTGCTGTTCGGGCCGGGGCTGATCGAGACGTAGTGGTTGGCGACGCCGGAGAGCGAGGTGGCGCGGATCGTCGCCGTGGTGCCCTCGTGCAGTTCCTGTTCAACGCTGACAACGACCTTGGCCAGGTTGTTGTCGGTCAGCTCGATGCTTTCCACCGAGCCGACCGGCTGGCCGCCGATCAGGACCTGGTTGTCGGGGACGAGCTGGCTGGCGTTCTGGAAGAGCAGGTTGTACTTGTGTTCGCTGCCACCGTTGAAGATCACGTAGCCAAGCGCGATCACGGCGATGGCCAGGACCGCGATCACCGCAACCCGCACAGGGGTGACCCCCCGGCCTTGCGCCGAGCTAGCGTCCTCGCCTGAAGGATTAGCAGCCACGGATCGTCGCTTGCGGTTCCCCGGCCTCCGACCCGGTGGAACGGCTGCAGAATCGTATCCGAGCGACCCGCCGCCACGGGTGCGGCGCGCGGGGACTTAACTGGAAGTCAACGCGCTCTTTTGCAGCCAATAAAGGGCGCTACAGCGCTCAGACGTTGAGACGCGGCAAGACACGCTCTAGTGGGCCCGGCAGCCACCAGACCCGATCGCCGATCAAGAGCATCAGGGCGGGCAGGAGGACGACGCGAACCACGGTCGCGTCGAGGATGACGGCAACAGTGAGACCGATGCCGATCTGGCTCACGGTGGCGATCGGGGCGCTCGCAAAGGCGATGAAGACGGCCATCATGATCACGGCGGCGCCGGTGATCACCCGCGCCGTCTTCTCCAGGCCGAATTCGATCGCCTTCGCGTTGTCGCCGAACTCGTCGTAGTGCTCGCGCATGCGCACGAGCAGGAAGACCGCGTAATCGATCGAGAGGCCAAAGACGACGCCAAAGATCATCACCGTGCTGACGGCATCGACGTAGGTATGGCCACCCAGTGGCCAGCCTTCCGGCACGTTGGTCAGCAGCATCAGGACGCCGAAGGCGACGCCCACAGACGCCATGTTGAGCGCGATCGCGAGCGCTGCCAGGGGCAGCGAGCGCAGGACGAGGACGAGGACGAGGAAGGTGGCGAGGACGATCGCCGCGATCTCGATCGGCAGGCTGTCCCTGGTGACCGAGCTGAAGGTGTTGACGATCGCCGGGCCGCCGGTGACGCCTGTCTTGAGGCCGGATTCCCCGCCAAGCGCGCTTGCGTCGTCATCCAATTTCTTGTTGAGCGCGATCGAGCCCGGAGAGTTGAGTGGGTCCTTCGGGATCACCAGCAGGGTTGCCGCCTGGCCGCCGTGTTTCAGGGCAACCGCTTCGGCGGCGCGTTCGTGCAGTTCACCGCGGGTCCCGTCAAGTGCCGAGAGCACGAAGTAGCCCGAATCGAAGATGCCCGGCGAGGTCCGCTTCAGCCTCTTGACGCGTCTTTGGATCGATCGATTCTGCGATTCGACCCGCACAGCCACTCGCCGCGCACCGCTTTCGACTGGATAGGAGCGGGAATAGAATTCGCTCAGGCGGCTCTCCAGTTCAGTGGTACCGCCGGTCAGGCGGGAGAGGCCGGCGACGAGCTGTTCCGCGCCTTCCTGGAAGGGCCCGAGCTGGCTCAGTTCCTTCGACGCTTCCTGGTCGAGCTTGGCCGTGCCGGCGGAGAGTTTCTTGCTGCCCGTTTCGATCTTCTTCAGCCCGTCGGAGAGCTGTTTGGAGGCGGCGGCCAGTTTCCGCATTTCGTGCAGCGTGCTCTGGATGTAAAGCCTCACTTCGCGCGCTTCGTGAGTGTCTGAGGCGAGGCGTTCCTGCAGAGTCACCAGTTCCCCGCTGAGGACGGAGGCCTTGGCCGATGCTTCGCGCAGCGCCGCCAGGGTGGCGGCGTAGTTTGGATCCGTCTTACCGACGGTCATCGCTTCCAGCTGCCTCAGCGCTTCGTTCAGCAATTCGCTCGCGGCCTGATTTGTGGCCTGCGCCTGCGGGGTGGTGACGGTCGAGTCTCGATTCAGCGAGCGCTGCAGCCTCCTCGCCCTTGGCAGGCCGTTGGCGTTGAGAACGGGGATCAGGTCGTGGCTGCCGAACTTGATCTGCAGGGCGCCGACCGCCGCCCTTTCGTTGGCTTTGGCGAGTTCCTTGTTCCCTTCTGCCACCTTGTCGATCGCGTCAATCGCTTCTTCGCTGCCGGAAGCAGCCTGGCCCAGCCCGGCGGCGATTTGTATGGCGCCTTCTTCTGCCCTGCCGGTTCCCTCGGCCAGCAGCGCGGCGCCGGATGTGGCGCGGGAAAGACCGCCCCGGATCGCGCTCACTCCCCCGGCGAGCCGGTTGAGGTTTTTGCCCAGCCGGTTGAGGTTGGCGAGGGGGCCGACCCTTTCGTTGGAGGCGAGCAGGCCGGAAAGGCCCTTCTGCAGAGGCTTCACCGAGCGCGAGAGCTGGCTTGGCCCGATCACGCTCTGGACCCCCGGCGTGTGGGCAATGCGCCGTTGCCAGCGACCCAATGCTTCGAGCGTGTCTTCTTCGGTGATCGGCCCTTCAGGCGAGGCAGCGACGAGGACGAACGGCGCTTCCAGCCCGCCGCCCGCCGATTCTTCGATCAGTTCGGCGCTGTGGCGGGCCGGGTCGTCCTTGGGCAGCTGTCCGATGCTGAACGGGCCGGTTTTGAGCGCGAGAGCCGGGGCGGCGAGCAGCAGCACGACTGCCCCGATCGCCGCCGCAACCGGGGCCGGCCGGCGCAGGGCGGCGGTGACCACGGACATCAGGCGGGAACGCTCGCCGTTGGGCGCAGCGCCAATCCGCCAGCGGTCGATGTTCGTGCCGACGAGGACCAGTACCGACGGGCCAAGCAGGGTCGCGATTAGGACCGTGAGCATGACCACGAGCGCCAAGGTCCCCGCGAGCGATGCGAGCAGGGCGCCGGGCACGACGAGGAGGGCGACAACCATCGAGAGGACCAGCGTGCTGCCGGCGAAGACGACCGTCCGGGCCGCGGTGCGACGCGTCGTCCAGGCCGCGGTGACCGGATCCTCGCCCGCGGCCAGCTCCTCGCGAAAGCGGGAGACCATCAAGAGCGCGTAGTCCACCCCCAAGGCCAGCCCCAACATCGAGCAAACTACGAGCGCAATCGCGCTGACGTCGAAGAAGCTGGTGAGGATCGCCAGCAGGCCGCGCGAGGAAAGCACTGACAGCGCGCCGAAACCGAGCGGAATTGCCGCCGCCACTGGAGAGCGGAAAACCAGCAGCAGCACGATCAACAGCACCGGCAGGGCGATCAGCTCGGAGTGCTCAGTGCTCGAGATCGACTTGTCCTCGATCGCCCGCGAGAGGGTTGCGACACCTGTCTGGTCGGCGCGAACCGGAGCGTGAATGGTTTCCTCGAGGTACTTGTTGAGCAGGGGAACCTTGTCGTCGACCGCTTCGTTGTTGTTGACGTGAAAGTCGAGCAGGATGAAGGCGCGCCGGGGCGATGGCCGGAGCCGGCTGGTCGCGCCGCGGTCCCAAGGCGAGAGCGTCGTCACCTTGGGGTCCTGGCGAAGCTTGCGGATCAACTCCGGCCCCTGTTCGTCGATCGCGCCCTGCGGCCCGCGGAGGAAGACGACGAAGGGCGCCGATTCACCGAAGTATTCGTTCAGCATGCCGGTGGTCCGGCTGGTCTCGGTGCCGCTGATTTCGATCGTGCTCGGGTTGAGCCTGCCCTCGAGGCTGAAGCCGAAAATCGAGAGAACGGCGACCACGAGTGCGCCGGCGACCAGCGCCCGACGCGGGTGACGCAGCATTACGGGCGGGCGCGGCTTTCCACCCCGCTCAGCGCGCGCACGATCGCTCCGCCCCCTGCTCCTCCTCACGGGCACGCCACATAGTTTGGCGGTCCGGACGGCCGAGCGGGGCCTACGTTGCAGAAGACTGTGTTAAGGATCGGCCCGGGGCGCCGACTTGAACGGGCCGCTAGCCTGGTTGTCGGAGGAGAACTTGAAGCGGCTTCTGGCAGCTGGAGCATTGATCTGTTGCGTCCTCTTCGCGGGCGCGGCAAACGCCGCCCTGGTCAGGGTCGGCAACCTGGTGCTGACCGCTGACGGAGGCTTCAAGCCCTCAAGCCTGCCGCGCAGCACCTACGCGCCGATCAACTTCGACGGCGAAGCGAATCTGAAAGCGGTCAACGGCAGCGTTCCCCCGCCGCTGCAGCAGCTGGTGCTCGACTTCGACCGCGACGGCAGGCTGAGCACCGGCGGGCTTCCCGTCTGCGAGCCGGGCGCGCTGGAAGAAGCGACGACCGCCGAAGCGCGCAACCGCTGCCCCGGCGCGATCGTCGGCACTGGGCACGCCAGCGTGGCGATCGGCGACGCGGGCCAGCAGTTCCTCGTCGTCAGCTCTCCGCTGACCTTCTTCAACGGTCCCCGCCTGGCCGGCGAGCCGACCGTGATCATGCACGCGCGCATCACCGTGCCGGCGGTGCAGAACTTCGTGATCACGATCCCGATCGAAAAGCGCCGCGGCCGCTACCGCTACCGGGCAACGATCGACCTACCGCCGATCGCCGGCGGCCACGGCGCGCTGACCCACATCGACGCCTCGATCGGCAAGCGCTACCGCTCCGGCGGCAGGGAACGCTCCTACGTCTCGGCTCGCTGCGGCGACGGCATCTTCAGCACCCACGGCCGCTTCACCTTCACCGACGGCACGATCATCGACGGCAGCGTCGAAAAGGCCTGCACGGTCCGCTAGGAGGGATTGGCGGAACCCGCGTGGCGGCTGGCGGGCGCCGGACCAAGCGGGACAAGGACGCAGGGAGGCCGAATAGCAGCGCTATTGGGCCGACTGAGGACGCCGTACCGCGCAGCGTCCGCCGCCGCCAGACGTGCGCAGGGGTTTCGCCAATCCCTCCTAGGCGCGCCGCCTTCCTATACTTGCCGACCGCGGGCCGTTAGCTCAGTTGGTAGAGCAGGAGACTCTTAATCTCAAGGTCGCTGGTTCGAGCCCAGCACGGCCCACTTCCGATGCAGCTCTATTCGCCTAGCGAGCCAGTGCTGCCGGAGAGGCCGCCGAGGGGATTCTGCAGGCGTTCTTTGCCGAATTTGGCTTCTTCTTTTTCGGCTTTCTTTTTCTGTTCTTCGAAGGCTTGGCCGCGTTTGCGGAATTCGGCCATCTGTTTGCCGATTTCTTTCGCTTCCGCCTTGTTCGGTGCCTTGGCTTCGGCTTCGGAGACCGCCTTGTCACCAGCGGCAAAGTTGCCGGCGTAGTACTCGTAGATCGCCAGCGTGGTCAGCGAGTTGATCGTCGGCTGTGCTTCGGCGGCGATGCGCTGCGTTTTGGCCGCGCCTTCGATGTTTTGGACCGCTTCTTCAAGGCCCGTCGAGGATTCGGCGAGCCTGAAGTAGCCGCTGGAGACGAGCAGCGCGGTGTTGGCCTTCGGTTCCTTGGACTGCTTCAGGTAGCTGCCCCAGGCTTCGATCCCCAGCGCGAGTTCCTGCCGCCCTTCCGGAGTGAGGACGGTCGCCCCGGTTTCGGAGTTGACTTCGGTGAGGCTGTTCGCCGCCGTAATCCTCTGCCTGGTCAGGGCTAGCAAGAGGGTTTCGCTTTCCGGTTCCCGACGCAGCTTTTCTTCGGTCCGTTCGGCCTGTTCCTGCAGCACCTTGGCGGCGCTGGTGCTGCTGCCGTTACCGACCAGGTTGCCGATGTTGAAGGGCCCGACGACGAGGAAGAGGCTGGCGCCCATCAGCAGCGCGAGGATCGCGTAGACGACCCGGACGACGTGCTTGCGTCGTCCCCGAATATCGAACAGCATCCGCCGCTCGCCGCTTTCCGCCAACTCGAATCACCGCTCCTGGGTTGAGGGTCTTGCCAAGCCTCCCGCCTCCCCCGGCCTGCCGAAGGCACGAGCGATCAAGATACTCAACTCGAACAAAACAAGCAGAGGAACCATCTCGAGCAGCATCGAGACCGGGTCGACCCCGGGCAGGGCGGCGGCGACGATCGCGATCACCAGGTAGGCGTAGCGACGGTTCTTGGAGAGCTGCTCGACGCTGACGATCCCGAGCCTGACAACGGCGAGAATCGCCAGCGGCAGCTGGAAGATGACGCCGCCGGCGAGCATCGTGGTCGAGAAGAAGCTGTAGTAGTCGCGGGCCCTGACCTGGACGTTGAACTGGTTGTCGTTGAAGTTGAGCAGGAACTTGACCGCCGCCGGCATCACGACGAAATAGGAGAAGGCGACGCCGGCGAGGAAGAGAACCGGGGCGAAGATCAGGATCGGCAGCACCACCCGGCGCTCGCGCTCGCTGAAAGCCGGCAGCACGTAGGCGTAGAGCTGGTAGAGCAGGACCGGCATCGCGAGGATCAGCGCCCCGTAGACCGAGACGGTGAGCGTGACCGTGAAGGGCTCGGTGATGCCGAAGGTGAGCAGCTTCTTGTGATCGCTGGGCAGCGGCCCGGAGGCGATTTCGAGCAGCAGGTGGTTCTGCCAGAAGCAGAGCGCCAGGGCTACGCCGACGACGACCAAGCAGACGACGATGCGGGTGCGCAGCTCGTCGAGGTGCTCGACCAGGCTGAGTTGATCTTCGTGGGAGACCGGCCTCATCCGGGCCATGGCTAGTTCCTAGGGGCGATCGTGAGCGACCGTCTCGCCCTCCTCGGCTCCCTTGCCGACGGGGGGCTTCGGTGGCTCGACGGGGGCATGCGGTGGCTCGATCGCCCCCGGCTGCGCCGGCTCGTCATGGCTCTCGCCACTGACCGATCCGCGGAACTCGCGAATCCCTTTGCCGAGCGATTTACCCAGCTCCGGCAGCCGTTTGGGGCCGAAGACGACCAGGGCGATGATCAGGACGATCGCGAGCTCCATTGGTCCGATGTTTGGCATAGGACCATGGTACCGGCCACCAGCGGCGATCGGATCAGATTTCGCCTCGCATGTAATTGGCGCGGAGCGCTACCCGGTATTCGTGTTTTCTGAGCTCTCTACGTGAAAGTGCGGATGGAGTGATCGTTTCGCGGGTTCGATAGTGCAGACATGAGAGATGCACACGCTCCGCAGACGAAGATCACCACCGGACTTCACGTCTGCCCGCAGTGCGAGTCCTCGCTGGTTCAGCCGACCTGCTGGGAGCAAGCTGGGGATCGGGGCCACTGGCGGCTCTGGCGGCGTTGCCCCGAGTGCAACTGGCACAACAACGAGATCCACGCAGAAGCCGAGATCGACGCCTTTGACGAAGAGCTGGACCTCGGCACGCGCGCCCTCAGCGAGGTCTTGAAGACGCTCGAGCACGAGAACATGGAGTTCGTGGTCGAGACCTTCGCAGTGGCACTTGACGCCGATCTGATCACGGCCGACGATTTTCTCTAACCCGCGCATGGCGGAGCATATGGGCGGGATTGATTAGGAGTAGCGCTGCACGACGCCATCGGCGACGAGGCCCAGCAACTGCCGCTGCTCAGCATCGAAAGCATCGCCATCGAGCTGACCCTTGGCGCTCGCGACCAACTCCAGGGCGCGCGAGCGCACCCGATCGAGCGCGCCGGTCGCGGCTATGCGATCGCAGAGGCGCTCGGCTCCTTCGGCGTCGAGGGCGCGGAGATTCACCTCGCGGATCGAGGGATCGGCCGCCGCCGCGTCGAGCAGCGGCAGGGTAACGGTGCCGTCGAGCAGATCGGTGCCGCGCGCCTTGCCGGTGCGCTCGACCGGGCCGGAGACGTCGAGCACGTCGTCGAGGAGCTGAAAGGCGAGCCCGATCTGCGCCCCGAACTCGCCCAGAGCGGGCAGATCGCGACCGATCAGGCAAGCGCATTCGAACAGGGTCGCGGTCTTGAGGCGGCAGCGATCGAGGTAGCGCATCTCGGTGATGCCGAGGTCAAAGGCGTCCCGGCGCTGAGCCAGCTCACCGTCTGCCAGTGAGACCGAGGCGGCGGCGAGCAAAGCGATGGCGCGGGCGTCGCCGTGCCCCCCCAGCAGAGCGAAGGCTCGCGAAAAGAGCAGGTCGCCGACCGCGGTCGCGCGCAAGCGCCCAGTGGTCGCGGCGATCGTCGGTAGGCCACGCCGCAGGGGAGCATCGTCGAGGACGTCATCGTGGACCAGCGTCGCCATGTGAATCAGCTCGATTGCGGCGGCCGCCCGTACGGCTCCATCGCCCCCGTTGGCGCCGGCGCAGAGCAGGACGAGCAGCGGTCGTAGTCGCTTGCCTCCGGCGGCTAGCGTCTTCGCCACATCGGCGGCGAGTAGCTCACCGTAATCGGCGCCCTGTTCACGCAGCAGCTCCTCGACCTCGCCCAGCCTGGCCGGCAGCCAACGGCTGGAGGCATCGAGAACTGCGGTGACCGGGGGCGGGACCGCGCTGGACCGGGTCACTCGGCGATGCCGCTGTGGATCGTGACGATCCCACCGGCGAGGACCGTGTAGCGAATCTGGCCCAACCCGGCTGCATCCATCTTTTCCGCCAGGCCACGCGGGGCGGGGAACGTGTTGAGCGACTCGGTCAGGTACGCGTAGGCTTCAGGATCGTCGGAGAGGCGGCCGAGAACCGGCGCGAAACGGTCGAACCAAAGCGAGTAGAAAGTTGAGAAGGGTGGCCGGCGGGGCTTGGTGAACTCGAGCACGACCAGCTTGCCGCCGGGGCGAAGCACGCGGTTCAGCTCGTGCAGGCCGCGGTCGAGGTCGGCGAAGTTGCGGACACCGAAGCCAACGGTCGCGAGGTCAAAGCGATCGGCGTCGTAGGGAAGGTTGAGTGCGTCGGCCCACTCGAAACGAACGGCGCTGGCGCCGCGGGCCGCCGCCTTGTCCCTGGCCAGGTCGAGCATCGGCTCAGAGAAATCGCAGCCGACGACGTGGCCGTTGGGAGCAACGCGACCCGCCAGCTCGAAGGCGAAGTCGCCAGTGCCACAGCAGACGTCGAGAACCGAGTCGCCGAGAGCAGGTGCGGCGATGTCCGCGGCGCGCTCGCGCCAGCGATGGTGAAGCCCGGCACTCATCAGCGAGTTGAGCAGGTCGTAGCGCCCCGCGACGCGGTCGAACATGCGGTTGACCTGCTCCGCGAACTGGGCCGAGTCCCGGGACGGCTTAGTCGAGCGAGGAGAGGAAATCGGCGAGCTCGTTGAGCTTCTTCGGCGGTAGGTCACGGAAGGAGGGCATGATGCCCGGCCCGATCTCCACCGAGCGGATGATCGCTTCACGCGGGATGCGCTGCGCGATGTGGGTCAGTTCCGGGCCGGGACCGTTGTTGCCGTTCTCGCCAAGCTTGTGACAGGCGAGGCAGCCGGAGCCGGCAACGACCTCCTTACCGGCTTCATATTGGGGCGCGACCTTCATGTCGATCTCGGTCGGCGAACCCCCGGTCGCACCGAGGAAGGTGAGGTAAGCCATCGCGATGATCGTCAGGATCCCAGCCGTGGTCGCGATCGGGCGGCGAATCGGGTTGCGCTCCGGTCCGCGATCGTAGAAGGGCAAGAGGAGAAGCAGGACCATGCAGACGGTCGGGATGCCGATCGTCGCGATCGGGACCAGCTCGGGCGGCTTGATCACGCGCAGGAGCTCGAAGAGGAAGAAGAAGTACCACTCAGGGCGCGGCACGTAGGTGGTGGTGGTCGGATCTGCCTTCGGCCCCTGCTCGGCACCGAGCAGGACCGACATCAGGATGATCACGCCGACGACGGCGAGCATCATCGCCGAGTCCTTCAGCACCGCGTAGGGGAAGAAGGGCTTGCCCTTCTTCTTCAGCAGCTCGTATTCCTCGAGGTATGCCTGCTTCTCCGTGGGCTTCATGCGCTCGCCGAGGCTCCGTTTCCGGGTGAGGCACCGTTGCCCTCGACGCCGGCGTCGAGCTGGGAGACCGGCGCCGCGACCTTCGGCTTTTCGGCTTTCAGCCACGGCGGCGCCGTGGTACCGAGCTTGACGACCAAGTACATGTGGGCGCCGATCATCGCGATGATCGCGCCGGGCACGAGCAGCATGTGGATCGCGTAGAAGCGCGAGAGCGTGGTCGCTCCCAGCTCAGGGCCGGCGCGCAGGAAGTCACTCAGGTAAGGCCCGACGATCGGCCCGGTGCCGTTGATGTTGATGCCGACGACCGAGGCCCAGAAGGAGCGCTGGTCGAAGGGCAGCAGGTAGCCGGTGAAGGCCATCGTCATCGTCAGGATCAGCAGCACGACGCCGATCACCCAGTTGAGCTCGCGCGGGTACTTGTAGGCGCCGAAGAAGAAGGTGCGGCCCATGTGCAGGAAGACCAGGATCACCATCACGCTCGAGCCCCACTTGTGCATGCCGTGGACGAGCTGGCCGAGGAAGACATCGTTGTTGATGTGGGCGATCGAGGCGTAGGCCTGGGTGGCCGATGGGGTGTAGAACATCGCCAGGAAGACGCCGGTGATCGCCTGCGAGATGAAGGCGATCAGGGTCGCCGAACCGAGCGTGTAGAACCAGTTGGTCCCCTTCGGCACCTTGCGATAGAGCATCCCGGTGAGGAAGCCGGTGGCGGCGGTGCGCTGGTCGACCCAGGCGAGCACGTCGGCGGGGGCGTCCTTGGCGCGGTCGCCAAGGCGCTGCGCGTCGGAGGGACGCTCCGGCGGCGCCGTCTTGAGATCGGCTGGGGCCGGTCCTTTGGCGCCATTGCTCGTGCCGGGCTTGGCCGGTTTGCGCAACGGAGCGGGGATCAGGGAGTCGAGGTTCATCGTCGCCTACTCAATCGTGCTCATGGTGGTGGGAAGGTGGACGGACGCGGCGGGTACAGATATTCCCAGACACCGCCAGTGAACTCGCCGGGGTCGCGGGCACGGACGGGCTCCAGCTGCGAGGTGACGCTGTAGCGCGGCCCGACCTCGACCTGGCCGTTGCGTACGCGGGTCTGGAAACGGTCGAGCGGCCGCACCGGCGGGCCGCCGATCCGCTTGCCCTGGAAGTCGTAGACGCCGCCGTGACAGGGGCAGATGAAGTTGCCGGCGGCCTCGACGAAGCGAACCGGGCAGCCGAGATGGGCGCAGCGGTTTGAGACGGCGACGAACTCTCCCGGTTTTTCTTCGAGCTGCTTCGAGCTACGGCGCACGTAGGCGGTGGTCTTGCCGGCATCGCCGATCGACTCGGTTTCGGTGAAGACGACCTGGCGGTAGGTGTCTTCGACGAAGTCGCTGGTCGGTCCGACCGCCTCCCAGCGCTCCTTGCCGCGGTGGAAGATCGGCGCTACGGCGAAGCCGACGGCGGGCAGCACGATCGCGGCGCCGGCGAGACCGCCGATGCCCTGTACCGCAACGGTAAAGGCCTTGCGGCGAGTCATCGACTCGCCCTCGAAGTAGCCAGGCGGCTGGGGCGCTGGGCGCTCCGGCCGACCGCTTGCCTCGGCCCCGTTCTGCTTGTCCGATTCGTCGCTCAACAGCTCAACCTCAGGAGAACGGAGTCTATTGACTCAAGCCGCGGCGGGGTGGCCATGGTCCCTACCGCCGACCGCGAGGGCGGCTGAACGCCACAGCCCGGGCACCTCATCGAGCCGCTCTTCAGCGTGCATCTGGGCGCAGCGACCGATCAGATCACCCAGCACCGCGACCGCTTCGGTGTCGCCCAGCACAGCGAGGCGGTCAATACCGAGCGCGTAGAGATAGTCGCCGGCGAGCAGGGCGAGGTCGTCGTCGTGGCCGGCGAGCAGGCGCGGCGTGCCGTAGTGCAGGAGGTAACCCTCGCGCACGGCCTCGACCACGAAGGCGTACTCGGCTGGCGCTGCTGCCGAGCGCGGGCCGAGCGCGGCGAGCAGGCCGAAAACCGGGCGCTCTTCCGAGTCGGTCACGTGGTTTGAGAGCGGCGCCTCGGCCTCGCGCAGGCGCTCGGCGACCCGATCGAGCGTCTCGGCGAGCTCAGTCACCCGTGGGCCCCTGCAAGGGAGTCAGCGGCTGCCTCGAGCGTGCGGTCGATCGTCGCCTCGTCGTGGGCGAGCGAGACGAACCAGGCCTCGAACTGCGACGGTGGCGGGTAGACGCCGCGGGCCAGCATCGCCCGGCAGAACCGGGCGTGGGCCTCCAGGTCGCAGGCTGTGGCTGCGGCGAAGTCCGTGACCGGGTCGGGGCTGAAGAAGAGCGTGATCAGACCCGGCACGGCGGCGACCTGCAGCGCGTGTTGCTCGGCAAGGGCGAGGAGGCCGTCGCGAAGGCGCTCGGTGAGCTCGCCGAGGCGCGCGTAGGCGTCAGCGTCGAGTTGGCTCAGGGTGGCGAGGCCAGCGGCGGTTGCCAGCGGGTTTCCGGAAAGAGTGCCGGCCTGATAGACGTCGCCCGCCGGGGCGATCCGCTCCATCAGCTCGTGGCGACCGGCAAAAGCGGCGGCGGGCAGGCCGCCGCCGAGGATCTTGCCGAGCACGGTCAGGTCGGGCTCGACGCCGTAGAGCTGCTGGGCCCCGCCGGTGGCGACGCGGAAGCCGGTGATCACCTCGTCGAAGATCAGCAGGGCGCCCGCGGCGCGGGCGGCCTTGGCGGCGTGCTCGAGGAAGCCGTCGAGCGGCGGGACGACACCCATGTTGGCGGCGATCGGCTCCAGGATCACAGCGGCGACGGGGCGCTCAGCGAGGGCACGATCAAGCGCGGCCCGGTCGTTCCACGGCACCACCACCGTGCCGGCGGTCTGGGCCGCCGTGACACCGGCGCTCGCCGGCAGCGCCAGGGTGGCAACCCCAGAGCCAGCCTCGGCGAGCAGGCCGTCGGAGTGGCCGTGGTAGGCGCCGGCGAACTTGACCACGACCTCGCGACCGGTGGCGGCGCGAGCGAGCCGGATCGCGCTCATCGCTGCCTCGGTGCCGGAGCTGGTCATGCGAATCATCTCGGCCGAGGGCACGCGAGCGACCACCTCCTCGGCCAGCTCGACCTCGGCCTCGGTCGCGGCGCCAAAGCTGGTGCCGCCGACCGCGGCGGTCTCGACTGCCGCCAGCACGGCGGGGTGGGCGTGGCCGAGGATCAGCGGCCCCCAGGAACCGACCCAGTCGAGGTAGCGGTTGCCGTCGACGTCGATCAGCTCGGGGCCCTCTCCGCGCTCGATGAAGATCGGCTCCCGCCCAATCTGTCGCATCGCCCGCACCGGCGAGTTGACGCCGCCGGGCAGGACCTTCAGCGCGCGGCGGTAGAGCTCCGCCGAGCGCTCGCCGCTAGGAATGCTCTTCCTCCCAGCGCCGGTAATCGTCGGTGAAATAGTGCAGGCGGATCTTCTTGTACTCGGTCGAGGAGTAGAGGGTGGCCCGATCGTCGGGGCCCATGCCGCAGTCCTCGGCGATCGAGTCGAGCACGGCGTCGCACTCCTCTTTGGAGCGGCCGTGGGCCATGGTGAAGACGCTGTAGGGCCAGTCCGCATAAGTGGGGCGCTGGTAGCAGTGGGAGATGCCGCGGAAGGAGGCCATGCGGGCGCCGGTGGCCATGATCTCGGCCTCGGGCACCTTCCAGACGCCCATCCCGTTGGCCGAGAAGCCGGCGCGGCGGTGGAAGAGGATCGCGGCGACGCGGCGCAGCAGCTTGCGCTCGACCATCCCACCGAGGTGGGCGAGCAGCTCCTCGGTCGTCATCCCGACCTCGGCCGCGGCGGCGTCGTAGGGGCGCTCGATCGCCTCCATCGGCCCCTGCAGGGCGCGAATCACGGCGATGTCACGCTCGTCGTAGGGCTGCGCCTCGAGCTCCCGAGGTGGCGCGGCCTCGACCGCAGCGGCGGCCAGCGCGTCGGTGCCCTTCTCCATCTCCAGGTTCATGTTGATCTTGAACAGGGTCAGGGTGGGCAGCTCGCGCATCGACTCAGCACCGGTCTCGCGCATCAGCGCCGCGAGCGTGCCGGCGAGGCCGAGCTCGGAGTCGGGCGGGGTGGCAATCGTGAACCAGAGGTTGAAGTCGTGGGTGCGCAGGTAGTTGTGCGAGACCCCCGGGTGGGAGTTGACGATCTGGGCGGCCCGCTGTGGGTGCTCGCTGTCGACCTTTGCGGCTACCAGCATCGAGTCGTAGCCAAGCGCCCGGGTGTCGAAGATCGGCGTGATCTCGCGGATGATCCGGTTCTCGAGCAGGCGGTTGGTGCGGGCGAGGACATCGTCGAGCTCCAGGTCCGCCTCGGAGGCGACCAGGGCGAAGGGCTCGGGGTCAAGCGGGAAGCTCGACTGCAGCAGGTTCATCAGCCGCTTGTCGGTCTCGTCAAGCGGGATCGCGGCACCGTCCTTGCGCGAGCGCGCCTTCGACTGGGGGACCTTTACTGAAGCCACGCGGCGGCCTCCTTGGCGTAGTAGGTGACGATCGCGTCGGCACCGGCGCGGCGGATCGAGGTCAAGGTCTCGAGCACGGCGGCACGCTCGTCGATCCAGCCCTGCTCGGCGGCGGCCTTCAGCATCGAGTACTCGCCGGAGACGTGGTAGGCGGCAAGCGGCGCTCCGGTCGCGTCCTTCACCTGGCGCACCACGTCGAGATAAGGAGTGGCGGGCTTGACCATCAGCATGTCGGCACCCTCCTCCAGATCCAGCTCGGCCTCGCGCACGGCTTCGGCGGCGTTGGCGGGATCCATCTGGTAGCCGCGCCGATCACCGAACTCGGGGGTCGACTCGGCGGCGTCGCGGAAGGGACCGTAGAAGGCGGAGGCGTACTTGGCGCTGTAGGCGATGATCGGCACGCCGGAGTGGCCCTCCTCGTCGAGCTGGTGGCGGATCGTGCCAATGCGGCCGTCCATCATGTCGCTGGGGGCGACCGCGTCGGCGCCGGCCTCGGCGTGGGAGATCGCGATTTTGGCCAGCAGCTCGACCGTGATGTCGTTGTCGACCTCGCCGTCGCGGACGAAGCCGCAGTGACCGTGCGAGGTGTACTCGCAGAGGCAGACGTCCGTGATGACCGTCAGGTCGGGGTGGGCCTCCTTGAGGGCGCGGACCGCCATCTGCACGACGCCCTCGTCATCGTAGGCGCCTGTGCCCGACTCGTCCTTGGCGGCGGGGATACCGAAGAGCAGGACCGTGCCGATGCCGGCGGTGGCGATCTCGGTTGCCTCGGCTACTAGCTCGGAGATCGAGAAGCGTTCGATGCCGGGCATCGAGGCGACGTCTTCGCGGACGTTCTCGCCTGCAACCACGAACAGCGGTTGGATCAAGTGCGAAGGAGCCAGGTTCGTTTCTCGGACCAGGCCCCGCAAAGACTCGGTGCGCCGGAGGCGACGCATGCGGGTGGCGGGGAACGGCATTGAGAGCGAGTTTAAGGGAGGGAGAGAGGTGGCCCTATCCCAGACGCCCGGCTTACGCCGGTCTGAGTGTCTGGGATAGGGCCACCTCTCTCCCGTCCTCAAGCGCGGTCTAACAATCCGATTCCTGGCTACGGATAGCTTTCGGCAGCAATGGATGCGGGGAGTGGGACGAAGGTGGCCGTGCTGGCGGCGCGCGAGTTGGTCAAGCGCTTCGGCGAGCGGGAAGCTCTGCGGGGGGTCAGCTTCGAAGCTGCCGCGGGCGATCTCGTGGCTGTCATCGGCCCAAACGGCGCAGGCAAGACGACGCTGCTCTCGATACTCGCCGGCATTTCCAAGCCCGACGGCGGTGAGGTTCACGTTCCCGAGGGCGAGGTGGGATGGGTGCCTCAGCAGGCGGCTCTATATAGACGGCTGACTGTCGAGGAGAATTTGCTGCTGTTCGCGCGGCTGGAGAAGCATCCGGATCCGCGGGCGTCGGTTGAGGAGATGCTGGAGCTGACGGGGTTGGCCGAGCGGCGGGAAGAGATCGTCGCCAAGCTCTCCGGGGGGAACCAGCAGCGGATCAATATTGCGATTGGGCTGTTGGCGCGGCCTTCGGTGCTCTTGCTCGATGAGCCGAGTGTGGGGTTGGATCCGCGGCAGCGGGCGCGGTTGTGGGAGTTCGTCGTGGCGCTTGCCGCAGAGCGCGGGACCACGGTGATCTTCTCGACGCACGACATCCAGGAGGCCGAGCGCTACGGCAAACGGCTGCTGGTGCTCGCCGACGGTGAGGCGCTCTTCGACGGGTCAACCGAGGGATTGCGGGGGGCCGTGCGCACCGAGGCTCCCGAGTCGGCGAGCCAGGACTTCGAGACCGCCTTCGTCGCCTTTCTCCACCACCGGGGCCACTGATGCGCTGGCTGCTGCTCAAGGACCTGCAGATCCTCCGCCGCTCTCCCCTGCAGGCGTTCCTGCTGGTCGCCTACCCGGTGCTGATCGCGGTCCTCGTCGGCTTCGCGATCTCGCGATCGCCGGAGAAGCCGCGCGTCGCCTTCCTCAACGAAGTGCCGGCCCAATCGCGCGTCTCGGTCGGCACCACCGAACTGCCCAAAATCGGCGTCAGCGACCGGATCTGCGAACGGGTCGAGTGCGTCCACGTGAAGGACCACGCCGAAGCGGTGGAAGAGGTGAGCTCCGGCGACGTGCTGGCGGCGCTGATCTTGCCGGCGGACCTGGTCGACAACATCAACTCGCTCTCGACCCCGGTCCCACGCACGCCCAAAGTCGAAGTGATCGTCAACGAGGAGGACCCGGTCAAGGCGCGGCTGGTCAACGACCGGATCAACTCGCTGCTAACCCAGGCCAACCTGGTGATCGCCAGTCAGATCGCCCACGAAGGCGGCAAATTCGTCGGCCTCGTCGTCCACGGCGGGCAGTTCACCGTACTCGGGCAGGCAATCCAGATCCTCGGGCTCGGCACCACGACTCGCATCCTTCACGCGGTGCGGGCAACTTTGCCGCCGGGCGCGCTGCGCCAATCGCTCGACCAGGTCCTCCGTTTCACCGCCCTGACGAAGAGCAACTTGGGCACCGCGGCAACCCTGTTGACCCGCATCAGCCGGCCGATCGCGGTCGACAAGCAGGTGGTCAACGCCTCGACCCCACCGCTCGAAATCTTCGCGATCGCGGTCGCGGCGACCTTCACTCTCGCCTTCGTCACGGTCCTGCTCGTAGCTGGGTCGCTGGCGCTGGAGCGAGAGGAGAATGCCTTCCCACGACTGACCCGCGGCCTGGTCTCGCGCTCGGCGCTGCTGACCGAGAAGGTCGCGCTCGGGGTGACGATAGGGCTGGTGGTGACGCTGCTGATGCTGGCGGGGCTGGCCATCTTCGTGCCCCTGCACTGGGGCCGCATCGGACTCTGGCTACTGGCGATCGTCGCGGGAGGCGCGGGGCTGGGAACCGCCGGGGCTGCTCTTGGGGCGGCCGCGCGAGAGGTTCGGGCGGTCTCGCTGCTCGCCTTCATGGTCACCTTGCCGGTCGCCTTCCTCTCGCTGATCCCTTCCGGCGCGGTCGGCCCAGCCCTCTACGACGTGATCAAGGTGATTGCCGCGCTCTTCCCCTTCAAGCCGGCACTGCAAGCGATGACGGGGGCCCTCGATCCGGGTGGGCCAAGTATCGGCGGCGCCCTGCTTCACCTTGGGATCCTGATCGTCGCCTACGGCCTGTTGGCCCGGCTCGCCCTGCGCCGCTTCAGCGCGGTCTGATCTACCTGCTCGCGAGCGGCCGGCGAGGAAGCTGGGCCGAGCGTGACTGGGAGAGGTTGGGATCGGTGACGTTGGCGAGGACGAAGGACTCGAGGTCGGTGTCAGGACAAAGCGATGAGCGGACCAGCTCCATCGCCTCGGGCTCGGCGATCGCGGGGAGCGTCCTACCGGTTGCCGCGACGGCCGCGAGCGCGACCTCCGAGTCATCGACGAGCAGGCAGCCGTGACGGCTGATGTAGGCGGAGACCTCGTTCAGGTCCTCGCCGTCTTCGAGCCGGCACTCGATGTCCCCCAGCAGCTCCGGCTCATAGTTCGGCTCGGTCGCCGAGATCACGCCGATCTGGGCGCTGGTCATGTAGATGACGTGGATGCGGACCTGGGTTCCCGGGCTGCGCTGGAGGGTTGCTGGGATCGCCCCGTAAGGGGAGATGTGGGCGGAGTAGACGACGTCGAACTCGCACAAGCGAGCGGGAACCACGAGCACTGGCTGGTCGCTGAGGGCGAGCTTGCGCGAGAGGACTTTGGGAGCCGCGTTCGAGCCATAAGCGAGGACCGGTATGCGCTCCTCGCGGTCGATCTCGATCTCGGCCGGACTCAGGGTCTGGTGGCCGAGCTGGACGAAGGGTCCGGACGGAGCGCCGTAGGGATAGCCCAGGGCGCGCTCGACCACGTCGTTTCGCTCGTTCACCCTGCACACCCTTTCGCAATTGCGCGGATAGGGTCGTTGTCATGAAGGTCCTCTTTATCGGTGATGTGGTCGGCGGCCCGGGCCGGCGCGGTCTCGCCGCTGCGATGCCGGCGCTGCGCGAGCGCTTCGCGCCGGAGATGGTGATCGTCAACGGCGAGAACTCAGCCGGCGGCATGGGCATTACCGAGAAGACCGCTGGGGCGATCTTCGACGCCGGCGCCGACGTGATCACGACCGGCAACCATGTCTACCGCCACCGCGAGGTCTACGGCTACCTCAACCGCAGCGACCGGCTGATCCGGCCGGCCAACTACCCCTACGCCAACCCCGGCCGCGGCTACACCGTGGTCGAGATCGGCGGGCGCCGCTGCGGCGTGATCAACCTCAGCGGCGCGATCGGCCTGCGGGTGGCGCGATCGCCCTTTCACGAGGCCGACAACATCCTCGAGAAGGTCGAGGCCGACTTCGTCATCGTCGACTTCCACGCCGAGGTGACGAGTGAGAAGGTCGCGATGGGTTGGCACCTCGACGGGCGGGTGGCCGGCGTGCTCGGCACTCACACGCATGTGCCGACGGCGGACGCACGGGTGCTGCCGCAGGGAACCGCCTTCATTTCGGACGTCGGCATGACCGGGTCGCGGACCAGCGTGCTGGGCGTGAAACCGGAGCTGATCTTGGAGCAGATGATCACGCAGATGCCGGTTAAGTTCGAGACGGCGGAAGAGGACGTTTGGGTGATGGGGGCGGTGGTCGACGTGAACGATCGAGGGCTGGCTGACTCGATCACACCGGTGATGGTTCCTGCGCCTGAGCTTTAGGTCGGGGTGGCGGTCAGGTCCCCTATGTCAAACGAGCAGCCTGCGGCTGCTCTTGAGTGTTTGACATAGGGGACCTGACCGCCAAGGCCACCAAGAGCAGGGGGTAGAACCAGACGATGTAGAGGTAGAACCAGTGGTGCATGGTGAGCTGGACGCCGATCAACAAGGCCGCGCCCAGCGCTGCCACCTGGAAGAGCTTCTTCTCCTTGGGCCACCAGGCAAATGCGATGGCGAGGGCGGCGACCCCGATAAGGATGGCCACGCGAAGTGGCTCAAGACTGGGGACTTGGCCCCAGATGCTGAAGGGGGAAGAGCGGCCGGCTTGGTAGGCGATGGTGCGCTCGTAGACGGTGTGGAGACCGGGGTCGATCGCGGGCCAAAGCATTACGGCGACGGTCGTCGCGGTGAAGGCGAGGACGAAGCGCCAGCGTTTCTCGCCATAGGTGAGGAGCATTGGGGCGAGGACGGCTGGGGCGAACTTGGCGAAGGTCGCGAGAGCCGCCATCACGCCCCGGGCCGCCGGCTTGGCGAGGATGAGCAGGGTGGCGACAAGGAGCACCGCGACGAGCGAGTCGTTTGAGTTGGAGAGCAGGGTGAAGGCCGTGTAGGGGTAGGCGGCCCAGCCGAAGGCGAGGGTCGCGGAGAGCTTGTTGCCGGCGGGTCCGGGGCGGATGCGGCGGCCGAGGAAGATCAGCAGGGCGAAGGTGGCGAGGTCGAAGAAGACCGCGGCGCCGTGGGCGGCGGGGAGGTCGTTCCAGGTTCCCGACCAGGGCCAGATTCGCTCGAAGGGAACGTAGGCGAGGTAGTTGACCGGGCCGTAGGTGTCGCCCTGGGAGACGTCTTCGGGGAAGTTGTCGTAGATCGGTTCGCCATGGGCGATCCGATCCGCGCCCACCACCCCGGCGTAGCCGACGTCGATTGCGCCCGAGTCGGCCATGTTTAGGCCGACTCGGAACCCCATGAGGAAGAGGGCGGCGATGAAAAGCCATGCTGCCGGCCAGCGAGGGCGGATCCCCTCTCCCCCACCCCGCATCCCGATCCACAGGGCGCGCCCGAACAGGTAGGCGAGCGGGATGTATTGGAGCGGGACCGAGACGCCGATTTCGGCCCGGTTGAAGAAGAAGTTGGAGGCGCCGAAGCCGAGCAGAAAGAGGAGGTCGAGGTTGGCGATCCGCCGCAGGCGGCGCCAGTCGAGCAGGCCAATCAGGAAGATCGCGCAGAGCGGCAGGAAGACGTAGGGCGCGTTGAGCTTGTGGCCGAAGGCGCCTGAGTAGCCGCGGGCCATTTTCCAGGCGACCTGGTAGCCGGTCCAAGACTCGCGCACGAGGCCGGTCCGGGGATCGACGATGACCAGGGCCACCTCTTTGTCGTCGGCGAAGTAGCCGACCTCCCAGTTGCCGTCGACCTTGTTGACCGCGTGGGTGAGGGTCCCGTTGGCCTGCTGCTCCTTGGCGACATTGGGATCGCGCGCGGCAATTTGGGCGGCTTCTGAGGCGGTGACTTCAGCGCTCGCCGCGGTGGCGAGCGCGGGCAGACAGAGCAAGCCGACGGCAAATACGGCCGCCAGCCACCTCATAGCCCGAAGTGGTCGAGCACCGCCGGCGCCACGTCGCTGAGGGTCCACTGCTCGCGCTCGTCCGCCGCCTCGGGACCGCAGCCGACGAAGAGCAGCGGGCCGAGCGAGTCGCCGGCGTGCAGGGAGCCGTGGCTGCCGCCGCCGACGTGGGTTACCCCACCCCAATCGACGGCCTCGAAACCAGGCTGCAGTGAAAGCAGGAAGTCGCCGGCGTGGGGAGCGCAGAGCGCCGACCAGACCCGGGCAAGTGGGTCGGGGTAGGTCTCGCTGCGCAGCTTCCCGTCCTCGATCGTCGCCTGCAGAGCCTCCAGGTCGCCCTCGACCTGCCAATTGGCGCCGCGCAGATCGGCGACCGATCCTCCAGGTCGGAAGCTGAGCCGCGCCTCGCCCCTTTCGACCACGGCACTGCAGCCGTCTCGCGGCGCGCCGGGCTCGGTCCTCACCAGAGGCTGGCCGGTGCTGCGCTCCAGGCGGCAGACGAGGTCGACGCCCTCGATCACGGCGAGAGCCTGGCGCAGGGCCTCGGGATCGGCGCGCTCTCCCTCCCCCGGCAACAAGTAGACGTAGGCCGCGCGGCCGGTCGGGCTGACCGCGATCTGGGCCGACTCCGGTTCGGACTCGGAGGGCTGCAGTACCGCCCACTCGCGGCTCAGCAGTTCAGCGAGTGGCAGGCCGCGGTGGACGGGGGTTTGGGCATGATCGGCGAGCAGGATCACGGCATAGCGCTCGAGGAAGGCGTCGAGGCCCCCGGCCGCCTCGACGAGTTTGCCGAAGCAGTGGTCAGCCTTGGCGATCGACTCGACGCTCGCCTCCGGACCGTGGCGGTGCGAGTAGTTGTCGTTATCCGGCAGCGAGAAGAGCAGGAAGTCAAAGTCATCGGACTTGGCCAGCTCGGCTGAACAGCAGGCCGAGTAGCCGTCGCGGTTGCCGGGGATCGACGTCGACTTGCAGGGCACCTCGCGGCTGGCGTAGAGGTCGCCGTAGAAGAGCTCCGCTGGTCCCCAGGTGTGGTGGCGGAACTTGAGCCTGGTCGCATCGACCGCGCGGCGCAGCAGGCCCTCGAGCGAGACCTGGTGACGGTGGCGACCGCGGTAGATCAGGAAGGGCGTGCAGGCAGTGCGCAGGCCGGCGTCGTCGAGCTGCTCGAAGAGGGTCTCGGCCGCCGGATTGAGATGGGCGAGGTTCATGTTGTAGACGAGGTCGTAGAGCGAGCGGAAGACGCCGAAGGCCCGCGTCGCCTCCAGTGAGGACCCGTACTCGACGTAGCGCCGCTCGAGCCGGTGGTACCAGTTCATGCCGCTGATCCAGTGGCCGTCGGCGGCGCGGCCGGTGACCATCTCGGCGCTGGCGACCGGCGTCACCGACGGAAAGCTGGAGACGCAGTCGGGCACGAGCACCCCGCGCTCGATCAGGGCGCCGAAGGTGGGCGCGCGGCCGTCGGCGACGGTGCGTTCCAGCATGTCCGTGCGCAGCGAGTCGACATAGGTGAGAACCAGCTTCTTAGCAGCCACTGCCGCCATGATCGCGGACCGCGACCGGCGGCTAGCGGAGGACGCGCAGGCCGGCGTGTTTGCGCTGCGCGCGGCGGCGTCGGGAGATGCCGAGCCACAAGAGAGCGGCGATGACGAGAAGGACGGCCGGTGAGATCAGAATCGCGATCGCGACGACGATCAGGGCGGCGAGGGAGACGAGGAAGGCGAGCGCGCCTCCGCCGCTGCCCTCGCGGCGGCCCGCCGAGCTGACCACGTCGCTGACGACGAGGCAGGCGAAGACGGCGCCGACGAAGCAGAAGAAGGCGCCCGCCAACGAGCTGACGTTGGCGGTTCCCGCCAGGAGGAAACCGACAACGATCGCGATCACGCCGGCGAGGATCGTCATCCGGCCACGGGCGGAGCCATGCGTGCCGGTGGTGCCGGCAAGCATCCCGATCGCGATGCCGATGCCGAGCTCGAGGCAGATGCCAGAGAAAGATCCCACGCCCGAAAACCTAACTCCCTGGGCGGGGCGACGCGGATTCGCCACACTATCCCCCATGTCCGAGCCGCCCCAGCGCCGTCGCGCACACGCCAGTAGCAGCGATCTGGAGCGCTACGCGGGCCTTTTCGCCGAGCGCACACGGGTGATGCGCTCCTCGGCAATGCGGGACTTGATGGCGGTGACGGCGCGGCCCGAGGTGATCTCGCTCGCCGGGGGGCTGCCCGACACCTCGACCTTCCCGCCTCAGACCTTTGCGGCGCAGATGACCCGTATCGCCCAGGAGTCGGCTGCCGAGGCGCTGCAGTACGGGCCGACCGAGGGCTTCAGCGAGACCGTCGACTGCATCGTCGAAGTGATGGGCGCCGAGGGGATGCTGCCCGACCCCGACGACGTGATCGTCACCACCGGTGGCCAGCAGGCGATCGACCTGATTTGCAAGACGCTGGTCGACCCCGGGGACGTGGTGATCTGCGAGGCACCGACCTATCCCGGCGCGATCCCGGTCTTCTGCAGCTACCAGGCAGAGACGATCCAGATCGAGTGCGATGGCGAGGGAATGCGAATCGCCGAACTCGAGGACACCCTGGAGCGGCTCGACGTCGAACGGCGTCGCCCCAAGTTCATCTACTCGGTGCCGACCTTCCAGAATCCCGCCGGGGTGACGATGTCGCTGCAGCGGCGCCAACGGCTCGTTGAAATCGCTCGCTCGCGCGAACTGCTCGTGGTCGAGGACAACCCCTACGGGCTGCTCCGCTTCGACGGCGAGCCGTTGCCGCCGCTGTACCAGCTCGACGGTGGCGACTACGTCATCTACATCGGCACCTTCTCCAAGATCCTCTCCCCCGGCATCCGCCTCGGCTGGGCGGTGGCGCCGCCGCCGGTGATGGAGAAGGTGGTGCTGGGCAAGCAGGCGGCCGACCTCTGCACCTCGACCCTGACCCAATACTTTGTCCGCGAGTACTTCGCCGAGGGCCGCTGGCGCGAGTACATCGAGAGCCTGACCGAGCTCTACCGCGACCGCCGCGACGCGATGATCGAGGCCCTGGGCCGCTACTTCCCGCCGCAAGCGAGCTGGACAGAGCCCGATGGCGGCCTCTTCATCTGGGCCACCCTCCCCCCCTACATCGACACCAGCGACCTGCTGGCCAAGGCGCTGCGCGACGACGTTGCCTTCGTGCCCGGACAAGCTGCCTACGTCGACGGCCGCGGTCGCAACTCGATGCGGCTCAACTTCTCCGGCAGCGGCGCGGACGAACTGCGCGAGGGCATCCGCCGGATCGGCCGGGTTGTCGAGGAGCAGGTCGAGCTGTACTCAGCGCTAACCGGCAAGAAGCCGGCGGCGGCTGTCGAGCCCAAGGAGGAGACGGTGGACCCCGAGAACGTTCTTCCCTTCAGGAAGGCCGAGGGCGCATGAAGGTCGCTGTGCTCAAGGGCGGCCGCTCGCTCGAGCGCGGCGTCTCGCTGCGTTCCGGCGCTCGCGTCGAAGACGCCCTGGAGCGGCTCGGCCACGAGGTGCTGCCGCTGGAGGCAGACGGCGACATGGTCAAGCACCTGACTGGCGGCCGGCCGGACATAGCCTTCGTCGCCATGCACGGCCCCGGCGGCGAGGACGGTACCGCCCAGGAGCTGCTTGAAATCCTCGGAATCCCTTTCACCGGACCCGGTGTTGCCGCTTGCGCCCGCTGCATCGACAAGGTGCTCGCCAAGCACGAGCTGCGGGCGGGCGGCATCCCAACGCCGGACTGGTTTGCCTTCAACGAGACCGCCTTTCGCGAGCTCGGCGCGGCCGACGCGCTCGCCGGGCTCGAGGATCGCCTCGGCTTTCCACTCGTGGTCAAGCCCAGCCGCGGGGGCTCCGCCCTGGGGATCAAGTTCGCCGAGAACTGGTTCGACGTTCCCGAGGCGCTGGTTTCGGCCTTCAGCTACGACGACCGCGTCCTGCTCGAGCGCTTTGTCGACGGGCGCGAGCTGGCGGTCAGCGTGCTCGGCGACGAGCCGCTGCCGGTGGTCGAGGTGATTCCGCAGGCTGGTGACAGCTACGACTTCGAGGCCCGCTACGAGATCGGTCGCACCTCCTTCGTCTGCCCCGCCGAACTCGGAGCGGAGGAGTCAGCGGCGGTTGTCGAGGCCGCGCTCGGCGCCTACCGGGCGCTGGGTTGCGCGGGCTTCTCGCGCGTCGACCTGATCCTCGCCGACGATGGCCCGCAGGTGCTGGAGGTCAACGCGATCCCCGGGCTCACCGACACCAGCCTCCTCCCCCAGGCCGCCGAGGCGGCGGGCATGTCCTTCGAGCAGTTGGTCGAGAAGATCCTCGACCTCGCCCTGGCTCCAGCTGGCGCTTAGGAATCTTCGCCTTTGGCGAAATCGTCGGGGGTGACCTCGTCGAGGAACTCTTTGAATTTGTCGACGACCTCCTCGGTGTCCTCGACGTCGTGCTCGAACTCGATCGCCGACTCCTCGATCACATCCTCGTCGGCGAAGATCGGCGCCGAGACCCGTACGGCGAGGGCGAGGGCGTCGGAGGGGCGCGAGTCGATCTCCATCTCGGTGCCGTTGATCGAGACTGTGATCGAGGCGTAGAAGGTGTTGTCTCGCAGCTCCGTGACCGAGACGCGCTCGCATTTGGCGTCGAGCTGCTCGAGCAGGTCAGAGAGCAGGTCGTGGGTCATCGGCCGCGGCGTCGAGGCGCCCTGCAGCTTCATCAGGATCGCCGCTGCCTCCGGGTGGCCGATCCAGATCGGCAGGAACTTGTTGCTGTCGACAGTCTTCAGCAAGACGATCGGCTGCTTGCCGACCATGTCAAAGCTGACGCCGTAGATCTGCATCTGTTGCACGAGTGGGCGATCCTGGATTCGAACCAGGGACCTCGTCCTTATCAGAGACGCGCTCTAACCAACTGAGCTAATCGCCCGGAGCCAAGCGAAGGATAGCGGGGGAATCGTGACTGACTGGGCGTGGCGCTCAGCGGCGCTGACGCGAGAGTGCGCGAGCCAGGGCTAGCGCCTGCTCGAGATCCTCGAGCAGGATCTCGAGCGCGATCTCCCCCCCCTTGGGACGCAGCTTTACCTCGTGGCCAAGCACCGACTCGAGCTTGTCGGCCGCGTCGCGCAAGGCCTCTGTCTCCCCCGGTGGCAACGCCCTCGATGAGGTTCCTTTTTTCTTTGGCTGGCCAGCCAGCTTAGCCCTGTTCTCGGTCTCCCGGACAGACCAGCCACCCCTCACCGCGTCGCGCGCGAGGCGGCGGCGAACGTCGTTGCCATCGGCGGCGAGCAAGGCGCGGCCGTGGCCCTCGCTCAGCTCGCCTGACTCGAGCAGCTCGAGCGTCTCGTCGGGTAGGTCGAGGAGCCGGATCAAGTTCGAGACCGCAGGGCGACTACGACCGACGCGACGGGCCAGGTCCTCCTTGGAGAGGCCGAGCTCGTCGACCAGGGCCGCGCACGCCCGTGCCTCGTCGACCGGGTTGAGGTCCTCGCGAACCATGTTCTCGATCAGCGCCACCTGCAGCCGCTCGGCCAGCTCCTGGTCGCGCACAACCGCCGGCACCTTGGTCAAGCCCGCCGCCTGCGCGGCGCGCCAGCGGCGCTCGCCGGCGATCAGCTCATAGCTGCCGTCGGGAAGGGGGCGGACCAGGAGCGGCTGCACGACGCCGTTAGCCTCGATCGAGGACGCCAGCGCGGTAAGTGACTCGGGGTCGATCTTGGTTCGCGGCTGGTTGGGGTTGGGCTTGATCACCTCGACTGGCAGCTCGCGCAGCTCGCCGGCGTGCTCGTTGCTCGCCTCGGGCAGGATCGCCGCCAGGCCGCTGCCGAGGCCTCGCCTGCCGCGTTTGGGCGCGCTAGCCACGTTCGGCCAGCTCCCGGGCGAGGGCGCGGTAGGCATCGGAGCCTCGCGAGTTCGGCGAGTGGTCGATCACGGGTAGGCCGAAGCTGGGTGCCTCGGCGAGCCGGACGCTGCGCGGTATGACCGTGTCGAAAACCATCTCGGGAAAATGCTGGCGCAGTTCGCGCTCGACGTCCTGCGCCAGGCGGGTGCGCTCGTCGTGCATGGTGACCAAGAGCCCCGACACCTCGAGCGCCGGGTTGAGCTCACGACGGATCACCGCCAGCGTGTCGAGGAACTGCACCAGGCCCTCCAGCGCCAGGTACTCGGCCTGGACCGGAACCACCACCCGGTCGGCGGCGGTGAGCGCGTTGACGCTGACCGGGCCCAGCGAGGGCGGGCAGTCGAGCAGCGTGTAAGCGAAGCGCTCGCGCACCGGGCCGAGCCGTTCACGCAGGCGCGTCTCGGAGCCCTCGATCCGCGGCAGCTCGACCGCGGCGCCGGCCAGATCGCGGTTGGCGGGCACGAGCCAAAGGTTGTCGGGGCCAGCGGGACGGGCCGCCTCGGCCACCGAGACCTCGCCGATCAGGCAGTCATACGACGAGGGATGCATGTCGCGCTCGCCGCCGAGCGCGACGGTCGCGTTGCACTGCGGGTCGAGATCGACGAGCAGAGTCTGCGCGCCGGTCGCGGCAACGCAGGCGGCGACGTTGACGGCCGTCGTCGTCTTACCGACGCCGCCCTTCTGGTTGGAGATCGCGTAGACGACGCCCATGGGTCGCAGACTAGTTCGCGTGAGGAATGAGGGCCGGTCCGCTGGAGCCTATGTTCGCTTCGCTCACGAATTTGGAGCCGCTTTCGCGGCTCATAGCCACCTTGCCGGGGGCCGCTTCGCGAGGCTCCATCAGACCGGCCCTCATTCCTCATCCGTACGGGCGCTTCTTAGCCATTCCAGCTCGGCGGGGCAGGTTCTCTGGCGTCGGGCCGGACTTGCGGATCAGGTGGAGGTGGCGATGGTCGCTGCCGGCGGAGGGCCCGACATGGCGGATCTCCTCGGGCCGCATCGCCAGCGCCTCGGCTGCCCGCTCGAGCTGCGCCTCCTCATCCGGATCGCGCTTGCCCTTCCAGGCGACGAGAACGCCGCTGTCTTCGAGCAACGGCGACGCGAGCTCGGCGAGGGTTGAGAGCCGACCGACGGCACGGGCGGTAACCGCCGCGTAGGCCTCGCGCCCCTCACCGTCGGCGAGGTCCTCCGAGCGGGCATTGATCACCCGCGCGTTGGCGATCCCGGCGTCATCGATCGCACGCTGGATGAAGTCGCACTTGCGCCCCACCGACTCGATCAGATCGAGCCGAGAATCGGGCAGGGCCACAGCCAGCACAAGCCCCGGAAACCCAGCCCCAGAGCCAATATCGGCTATTCGGGAGGCCTCGTGCAGTTGCTCGAATTCCAGCCCGGTGAGGCTGTCCGCAACATGCACCCGCCAGGCCCGATCCGGCTCGGTGACGGAACTCACTGAGGCCCGCTCAATCTCCAGAAGCTCCAGGACCCGCGTGATCGTCGCCCGCTGCGCGTCATCGAGCGAGTGCCCCGGTAGGGGTGAAGCGTCTTGCACTTTTTCGCCGTCAGCCATTGTCCGTCGCCACAAACGCTGCTCGAAAAAGTTAAGCGGAACCCCTACCGGGGCACTCGCTTACTCGGAAACCAACGGGGCGACGACCACGCACCGCCGCGGCTCGTCCCCTTCGCTGTAGGTCTCGACGCCCGAGCGCTCCTTGAGGTGCTCGTGCACGACGCGGCGCTCCTGCGCACTCATCGGGTCCAGCTCAACCGACTGGTTCTCGTTCAGCGCCTGCTCAGCGGCCCGGTCGGCTCGCGCCGTCAGCGTCTCCCTACGACGGTCGCGATAGCCGGCGGCGTCGACGATGACCCGCTTGCGCTCGCGCATCCCCCGAAAGGCCGCTTGGTAGGCAATCAGCTGCAGGGCGTCAATCGTCTGTCCACGTTTGCCGATCAGCAGTCCGTAGTCCTCGTCGCCCACGACCGAAGCGGTGATCCGATCGTCGTCCTCGACGATCTCCACCTCACCCTCCAGGTCAAGCTCGTCGAGTACCTCCTCAACAAGCTCCCGAACCCGCTCAGCGGGCTCTTGCGGCCAGTCGTCAGCTCCGGTCACGCGGCGCAGTCTATGCGGCCAGGCCGCAGCGTGGCGGCGCTATCGCCGCTTCTTCTTCTTTTTGGGTGGAGGCGGGGGTGGCTTCGCCGCCGCAATCGCCTCCGGCGTGGCCGCGACAGGCGCTGGAATCACGCGCTGGATCACGTATTGCTGGCCGATCGTCCAGAAGTTGGTCGTAATCCAGTAGAGGATGAGGCCGGCGGGGAAGTTGATCACGAAGGGGACGAAGATGAAGGGCAGGAGCGCCATCATCATCCGCTGGCTTTTATCGGCGGTGACCGACATGATCAGGCCGGAGACCAACTGGGTCCCCACGTAGAGGACGAGCAGGGTGATCAGTTCCGCTCCGTGCGCCTTCGCCGTCAGGTCGTTGATGAAGAGGAACGAGGCTTCCGAGCCGCAATGGCCGGCTTCACAACCGATATCGCTCGGCAGCTCGTGCCGAAGGACATAGAAGAGCGTGATGAAGACCGGCAGCTGGGCAATCAGGGGGATGCAGGAGGCAAAGGGGTTGACTTTGTTCTCCTGGTAGAAGCGCATCATCTCCTGCTGCATGCGCTGGCGATCGTTTTTGTACTTCGCCTGGATCTCTTTGATCTGCGGCTGCAGCGCCTGCAGAGCGCGCATTCCCTTGAGCTGGCGGTAGGTGAGCGGGATCAGCAGCGCCCTGGTGCAGACCGTGAGGGCGATGATCGACATGCCCCAACTGAGGCCGGCGCTGTCGTGGAAGAACTGGAGGACCGCGTTGGCGACGTCGATTAGCGGCTGCAGAATGTTGGCGGGCGGGATCACGTATGCACCTCACCGTGATGAACAGCGGGATCGACGGGCCCCACCCTGAGCGTAAACCGCTCTGGAACGGGGTCGAAGCCGCCGTGGCTGAAGGGGTTGCAGCGCAGCAGGCGCCAGGCTGCGAGGAGGCTCCCGCGCAGCACCCCGAAACGACCGATCGCCTCAGCGGCGTAGCCCGAGCAGCTCGGCTCGTAGCGGCAACGGCGGGGGAAGGAGGGGGAAATTCGGCGCTGGTAGAAGGCGATCGTGGTCAGAAGGGCACGTTTCACGTGGAACGCTTCTTCCCTTTGGAGCCCGCAAGGGCCTCCTCGATGCTGGCGCGCACGCCGGAAGACCCTTCACGCTCGATCAGGTCGCCGATTTCAGGGCGGGCGACGAGGACGAAGTCGTGCTGGGCCGGCAGCCGATCGGACAGGCCCCAGAAGGTCTCGCGCATCACACGCTTGACCCGGTTGCGATCGACCGCGCCGCCAACCTTGCGGCTGACCGAGACGCCAAGCCTCACCTCATCCTCCTCTTCCTCGTCCTTGCGAGGGAAGCTGTAGAGAACGAGGTAGCGGGTTGCATGTGAGGATCCGTCGCGGTAGACGCGGTCAAACTCGCCGCTGCGTGAGAGGCGGCGCCGTTTCCCCGCCATCTAGGGAGTGAGGCGCTTCCGGCCTTTTGCGCGGCGGCGCTTGAGGATCGCCCGACCCCCACGCGTGCTCATACGCGCCCGGAATCCGTGCGTCTTGGCCCGCTTCCGCTTCTTCGGCTGATAAGTCCGCTTCATCGGGCGTCGCAGTATACGGACGCGCGGTCGAGCGGGGGAACTCGCCGGCAAAATGATTTCAGCGGCATTTGCGGAGGGGCCGATTTCGGCTCCTCCAGGCGTCGCTATGGTCGGCCGCCGGTGCAAGATGACGCGGCGCAACAAGACCTCGACTCCCTCTGGAACGACGTGCAAGCTCGCTTGCGAGCCTCCGTCCCAGTGTCGACGTTCCAGCTTTGGCTGGAGCCGCTGAAGGTCGTCGGCAGCCGTTCCGAGACCCTCCTCCTCTCCGCCCCTGAGGGAATTCGGGCCTGGACCGAGCGGCGCTACGCGGGTTTGATCCGCGAGGCGCTGAGCGGCGCCGGCTCGCAGCTCACCAACGTCAGCCTCGTCGTCGAGGGAGACCTTGATCCTGGGACTGAGGCAGCGGCCGGCCCCGGCCTCAACGTCAACTACACCTTCGATCGCTTCGTGATCGGGGAGGGGAATCGCGCCGCCCACGCCGCTGCCCTAGCCGTGGCCGAGGCGCCGTCGGAGGCCTACAACCCGCTCTTCCTGCACGGACCGCCGGGGCTTGGCAAGACCCATCTCCTGGTAGCGGTTGCGAACTACCTCGAAGCCTCAGCGCCGACTCTCAACGTTCGCTATACGACCGCCGAGCGCTTCACCAATGAGTTCGTCACCGCGCTGCGCAGCGCCGGTGCCGAGGAGTTCAAGCGCCGCTACCGAGACCTCGACGTCCTCCTTGTTGACGACGTCCAGTTCCTCGAGGGCAAGCGCCACACCGAGGATGAGTTCTTCCACACCTTCAATGCTCTATATGAAGGTGGCAGCCAGCTCGTGCTCTCGGCCGATCGCATTCCCAGCGAGCTATCGAGCCTCGAGTCGCGCCTGCGCGATCGCTTCGAGTGGGGGCTCACGATCGCCGTCGAGGCGCCAAACATGGCCACCCGCCTCACCGTTCTGCGCCGCCTCGTGCGCGAGGCCGGGGTCGACACCGAGGGGGACGTGCTCACCGAGCTGGCGCGGCGGATCGACCTCAACGTGCGGCAGCTGCACGGCGCCCTAACGCGGCTGATCGCCCACGCCTCGCTGACTGCGCGGCCGCTCAGTCCGGAGCTGGTCGAAGCGGTAATTCCCAAATCCTCGCGCGGCTCCGAACAGACGCCGGTGGAGGAGATCCAGCAGCGTGTCTCCAAAGCCTTCGGTATCTCGAGAGCGGAGTTGGTTGGCTCGACCCGCGCAGCCAACCCACTCAACGCCCGCCAGGTCGCTATCTACCTAACCCGGGAGCTGACCGACCTCTCGCTGCCTCAGATCGGTCGTCTCTACGGTGGCCGCGATCACTCGACTGTGCTCAACGCGATCCGGCGGGCCGAGGCGCGCTGCGGCGAGGACCCCAACTGGGCCGCGCGGGTCGACGAGTTGCGCGCAGCTATCCACAAGAGCTCCACAGGCCGCTCCTGACGGCCGACGACACTGTAAGAATCCATGCTTTCCCACAGCGCCCTCCACAGCCAGCAAATCGCGGCTCAATGCGGCGCAGAGCTTCTTTTCCTGCTTTTCCACAAGCACTAACCCAACTTAAGAAGGCATCAATCACTTGAAGCTGACAACCAAACGAGACGAGCTTGTCGCAAAGCTCTCAGTTGTCTCCCGAGCTGTATCGACACGCGCCGCGACCCAGTCCCTCTCCGGGATCCTGGTCTCCGCCGCTGAGGATGGAGTCACCCTCAGCGCCACGGATCTGGAGATGGGCCTGAAGACGAAGCTCGAGGCGGAGGTGGACGGCGCCGGCTCGGTCCTCCTTCCCGGCCGCCTCCTCGCTGAGGTCTCGCGTTCTCTCGGCGACCCGACGGTTGAGATCGAGCTGCGCGAGTCAGAGCGCGACGTCGAGATTCGCAGCGGCGGCTCGAGCTTCCACCTCCGTGTGCTGCCGAGCGAGGACTTTCCCGCCTTCCCCGAGGAAGAGGGCGAGCCCCTCTCGATCCCGGCGGCCGCGCTCGCTGCGACGGTAGACCTGGTCGCCCGCGCCGCCTCTCGCGATGACATGCGCCCGGTGCTCACCGGTGTGCTGGTTAGCACCAGCGGCTCGGAGATGACGATGGTCGCCACCGATTCCTACCGGCTTGCTGTCAAGCGCACCGAGCTGGACAGCGCGATCGGCGGCGAGCTCGAGGCCAACATCCCAGCCAAGGCGCTGCGTGAGCTTGGCCGCATTGTCTCCGCCGATGGCGTCGAGACTGTCTCGGTGGCCCTGCAGCGCAACCAGGCCATCTTCAAGGCAGGGGCAATCGTCCTCAATACGAGGCTGATCGAGGGGCAATTCCCCAACTTTCGACAGCTCCTGCCGGAGTCCTACGAGCACGACGTGCGACTGCCGAGGCCGGAGTTGCTGGACGTCACGCGCCGGATCAGCCAGCTGGCACAACGCAACGCGCCGCTGCGACTCTCTTTTTCGCCGGGAGAGCTCAAGATCGCCGCCTCAACCCCGGATGTCGGCGACGCGGAGGAGACGATGCCGGCCGCCTTCGAGGGCGAGCCCCTGGAGATCGGCTTCAACCCCGAGTTCCTGCGCGAGGGGATCGAAAGCGTCGAGGGCGATGAGGTGATGCTGAGGTTGATCTCGCCGCTGCGGCCGGGGCTTTTGCAGCCGGTCGACAACGAAGACTTCCGCTACCTGGTGATGCCAATCCGCCTCAACGTGTGAGCCCGGCCGGTGCTCGTCACCGCCGTCGAAGCGAGACCGTCACGGAGTTTGGTCGCGGCGCGGATTGAGCTTCGCACCGGGATCATCAGCCTCGTCGGCTCCAACGGTGTTGGCAAGACGAACTTGCTCGAGGCGCTCTACTTCGCCCTCACCGGGCGCTCATTCCGAACCTCCGATCGCCGCGACCTGATTCCTTTCGGCGGCTCCTTTGCTCGCGCCGAAGCGACGATCCGCGACGAGGATGGGATCGAGCGACACCTGCTGGCATCGGTCAGCCGCAGCGATGGTCGCCGCCACCTACTCGACGGCAGTCCGGCCGACCCGGCGACGCTGGCCCGCAGTCGCCCACCCGTCGCGGTCTTCTCGCCCGATCGCCTCTCCCTGATCAAGGGGCCGCCCGCAGAGCGCCGCGCGCATCTCGACGGCTTCATCGCCGCTCGCTGGCCCAGCCGCGCGGAGTTGCGCCAGCGCTTCGGCCAGGCGCTGGCGCAACGCAACGCCCTGGTGGCCCAGCTCGCGCCCGGCCACGGCGCTCCGTCCCAGCTCGACACCTGGGACGTGGCCGTGGCCAAGGCAGCCGCGGCGCTGGTCGAGGCCCGTGGCGAGGCCGTGGCCGAGCTTCGCGACCACTTCTCGACCGCCGCCGCGGAGCTCGGCCTGGAGGGCGGGGGAGAGGTCGAGTACGCGCCGCGGGCCTCGGGTTCGGCGGAGGAGATTCGAGTCGGCCTGGGTGAGCGTCGCGAGGCCGACCTGCGTCTGGGGCGGACATCCTGGGGGCCGCATCTCGATGAGGTCAAGTTCAACTCGGCTGGCCGTTCCCTGCGTCGCTACGGCTCGCAGGGCCAGCAACGCGCCGCCCTGCTGGCCCTGATTTTCGCCGAGCGCGACGTCCTGCTCGAGGCGCGTCGCGTCGTTCCCCTGCTCCTGCTCGACGACGTGATGAGCGAGCTCGACCCCGAGCGGCGTGGGCGTCTGGTCGAACGCTTGGGCAACGCCGGGCAGGCCGTGATCTCGGCTGCCGACGAAGACTCTCTGCCGCCGCAAGCGCGCGACAGCATCGTGCGGATGCCGTTGAGCGAAGGGGAGGCAGCTGCCGCGTGAGCCGCCGCCGCGCGCCTCGGCCCGCCACCACCGCCCTGCGCTCCGCCCTCGAGGCAGCCGCTCCGAAGACGGGGCTTGCCTCGCTGCAGTCGGTATGGGCCGAGCTGGTCGGCGAGCGCATCGCTGCCGTCACACGCCCCACTTCCGAACGCGGGGGAGAGGTGACGATCGATTGCTCGGATTCCGTCTGGGCGCAGGAGTTGGATTTGATGCAGGCGCAGCTGCTCGAGCGGCTGCGGGAGAGACTCGGAGAGCGAGCGCCGAAGAGTTTGCGCTTTCGTGTGAGTAATGAGCGAGACTTATTTGAAATACCGTGATTTGCAGGAGTTTTATTTGATCCGAGGGGGCTGCCAGGAGGTCCGAACTGGTATCCTTATGTCAACTTGTGTTTCTGCCCCGACCCTGGGCGGCAAGCGCCCAAACGGTCGGGGTTTTCTATGAGAGCGGGAAGGGATTAATTGCCTGAGAAGACGAATACGGCCGCGCAGAAAAAAGGCGGCTCAGAGTCCTACGGCGCCAAGGACATCACCGTCCTCGAAGGCCTGGAAGCGGTTCGCAAGCGACCGGGCATGTACATCGGCTCGACCGGGCCGCGTGGTCTTCACCACCTGGTCTACGAGGTGCTCGACAACTCGGTCGACGAGGCGATCGCCGGCTTCTGCGACAGCGTTCGCGTAGTCCTGCACCCCGACAACAGCTGCACCGTGGTCGACAACGGCCGCGGCATCCCGGTCGGCGAGATGGAGAAAGAGAAGCGCCCCGCGGCTGAGGTGGTGCTGACGACGCTCCACGCCGGCGGCAAGTTCGGCGGCGAGGGATACAAGGTCTCCGGCGGCCTGCACGGCGTCGGCATCTCCGTCGTCAACGCGCTCTCCGAGAGGCTCCACCTCGAAATCAGCACCGACGGAGCGATCTGGACCCAGGACTACGAGCGCGGCAAGCCACAGGCAGATCTTCACCGCGGCGAGAGCACCGACTCGCATGGCACGACGATCACCTTTCTGCCCGACGACGAGATCTTCGACGAGCTCGAGTTCGATTACGCGACCCTGGCCGAGCGCCTGCGCGAGACCGCTTTTCTCACCCGCGGCCTCAAGATCGAGCTGATTGACGAGCGCGCTGGTGGCCAGAAGGACACCTTCCACTACGAGGGCGGCATCGTCGACTTCGTCGCCCATCTCAACGAGAACAAGGACCCCCTGCACCGCAAGACGGTCTTCTTCGAAAACGAGACCGACGACGGTCAGGTCGAGGTGGCGATGCAGTGGAACTCCTCCTACCAGGAATCGATCTTCAGCTTCGCCAACAACATCAACACCCACGAGGGCGGCTCCCACCTCTCCGGCTTCCGCTCGGCCCTGACCCGCACGCTCAATGCTTACGCGCGCGGTAAAGGCCTGCTCAAAGAGAAAGACGAGAACCTCACCGGCGACGACGTGCGCGAGGGGCTGACCGCGGTGATCTCGGTCAAGCTCGCCGACCCGCAGTTCGAGGGCCAGACCAAGACCAAGCTCGGCAACCCGCCGATCGAGGGGCTGGTCAAGGAGTCGGTCAACCGCAAGCTCGGCGAGTTCTTCGAGGAGAATCCCGGCGAGGCGAAACGGATCGTCGGCAAGGCGGTCGACGCCGCCCGCGCCCGTCAGGCCGCCCGCAAGGCACGCGACCTGACCCGCCGCAAGTCGGCGCTGGAGAACTCGACCCTGCCGGGCAAGCTCGCCGATTGCACGGTGCGCGACCCCGCCCTGGCCGAGCTGTTCATAGTCGAGGGTGATTCCGCCGGCGGCTCGGCCAAGCAGGGCCGCGATCGCAACACGCAGGCGGTGCTGCCGCTGCGCGGCAAGATCATCAACGTCGAGAAGGCGCGGATCGACAAGGTCCTCTCCAACAACGAGATCCAGGCGCTGATCACCGCCGTCGGCACCGGCATCGGTGAGGAGTTCGACGTCAAAGAGGCGCGCTACCACAAGGTCGTGCTGATGACCGACGCCGACGTCGACGGTGCCCACATCCGCACCCTGGTGCTCACCTTCCTCTACCGCGAGATGCCGGACCTGATCGAGGCCGGCTACGTCTACATCGCCAAGCCGCCGCTCTACAAGCTGAAAAACGGCAAACAGGAAACCTACGTCGAGAAGGAGTCCGAGCTCGAGGAGCTGCTGCTCCGCGACAAGCTCGAGCAGATGGAGGTGACCGACGCGGCCGCCGAGACGCACAAGCTGACCACTACTCGCTGGCAGCGTTTCAACCGGCGGTTGAAGGAGCACGAGGGCTGGGCCGACTCGCTGCAGGCCGACTTCGGCCACGAGTTGATCCGCTTCCTCGGCGAGTCGGAAATTCTCGACCGCGGCGTGACCTCGCTGGCCGAGGTGAAGGACGTGTTGAACGGCGACGCCGGTGAGGTCGAGCCATTCGACACCGAGATCGTCTCCGAATCCGGCGACGAAATCCTCGTCCGCGCAGTCCACCGCCGTGACGGGCTGGCCAAGGCCTTCGAGCTCTCCGCCGGCCTGTTCGAATCGCACGACTACCGCCGCCTGGTCGAGTCTCACCGCGAGCTGCTCAGCCAGGTCGGCCGCCCGCCGTTCAAAGTCTCGCTCGAGCAGAAAGAGCGCGTTGCCGAGTCCTTCGCCGAGCTGCGGCGGATGGTGATGGACCTGGCTCGCCAGGACGTCAAGATGCAGCGCTTCAAGGGTCTGGGCGAGATGAACCCCGAGCAGCTGCGCGAAACGACGATGGACCCGGGGAGCCGCACCCTGGAGCGGGTCCAGATCGACGACGCGGCGATGGCGGACAAGATCTTCACCGATCTGATGGGCGACAAGGTGGAGCCGCGCAAGGCCTTCATCGAACGCCACGCCAAGGAGGTCCGGTTCCTCGATGTCTAATCAGGGTGGGGTGATCTGATGGAGGCTGGAGACATCCTCGGCGGAGGCCGGATCGAGGAGCGCGAGCTGACGACCGAGATGCGCTCGTCGTATCTCGACTACGCGATGAGCGTGATCGTCGGCCGGGCGTTGCCCGACGTGCGCGACGGGCTGAAGCCGGTGCACCGTCGCGTGCTCTACGCGATGCACGATCTCGCCCTGCAGCCGAACCGGCCCTACCGCAAGTCCGCCTTCATCGTCGGCGAGGTGATGGGCAAGTACCACCCGCACGGTGACTCGGCGATCTACGACACGCTGGCGCGGATGGCGCAGCCCTTCTCGTTGCGTTACATGCTCGTTGACGGGCAGGGCAACTTCGGCTCGATCGACGACGATCCACCCGCCGCGATGCGGTACACCGAGGCGCGCTTGGCCCGCCTTTCGACCGAGCTGCTGCGCGACATCGACGCCGATACCGTCGAGTGGGGGCCTAACTACGACGAGTCCCAGCAGGAGCCGCTGGTGCTGCCGGCCCGCTTTCCCAACCTGCTGGTCAACGGCTCGTCCGGGATTGCGGTCGGTATGGCGACCAACATCCCGCCGCACAACCTGAGCGAGTCGATCGGCGCCGTCAAGGCCTACATCGCCAACCCCGGGATCGACCTGGCCGGCCTGATGGAGCACGTCAAAGGCCCCGACTTCCCCGGTGGCGGCATCATGAGCGCCGAAGGAGTTGCGGATGCGTATGCCACTGGTCGCGCTTCGGTCCGAATCCGCGCTCGCGCTCACGTCGAGCCGCTCAAGGGCGGCCGCGACGCGATCATCGTTACCGAGCTGCCGTTCATGGTCAAGAAGGGCGGTGACGGTGGCCTGATCACGAAGATCGCCGACCTCGTCCGCGACAAAAAGATCACCGGCATCTCCGACCTGCGCGACGAGTCCGATCGCAACGGCATGCGCCTGGTGATCGAGACCAAGCGCGGCGGCGATCCACCCGAGGTCGTGCTCAACCAGCTCTACAAGCGCACGGCGATGCAGAGCACCTTCGGGATCAACATGGTCGCGCTGGTCGACGGAGTGCCGAAGACGCTTGGCCTCAAGGAGCTGATCGAGCACTACGTCAACCACCAGCGCGAGGTAGTGATCCGCCGCACCCAATACGAGCTGCGACGCGCCGAGGCTCGCGCCCACATCCTCGAGGGCCTGCTGATCGCGCTCGAGAACCTCGACGCCGTGATCGCGCTGATTCGTGGCTCGGCCGATACGGATGCAGCCAAGGAAGGGCTGATCGAGCGCTTCGAGCTCTCCGCGGAGCAGGCCCAGGCGATCCTCGACATGCGCCTGGCCCGTCTCACCGCGCTGGAGTCCGACAAGCTGCGCGAGGAGCACGAGGAACTGGCCAAGCGGATCGCCGAGCTGCGCGCGATCCTCGGCGACCCGGCCCGGATCGACGCCGTGATCGTCGAGGAGCTCGACGAGGTCGACCAGCGCTACGGCGACGAGCGGCGCACCGAAGTCACCCACTTCGAGGGCGACATGAACATCGAGGACATGATCGCCGACCAGCAGATGGTGATCTCGATCACCCACTCCGGCTATGCCAAGCGGCTGCCTTTGGCGACCTACCGCCAGCAGCATCGTGGCGGCCGTGGGGTGATGGGGATGGACATGAAGGAGGACGACTACATCGAGCACCTGCACATCTGCTCGACCCACGACTTCCTGCTCTTCTTTACCAACCGCGGCAAGGTCTACCGGCTCAAGGTCTACGAGCTGCCCGAGGGGTCGCGCACCTCCAAAGGCCGCGCCCTGGTCAACGTGCTGCCGCTGCGCGACGGCGAGAAGGTCACCGCGGTGATCCCGACCCGCGACTTCAGCGAGAACAAGTACCTGGTCTTCGCCACCGCCCAGGGGCTGGTCAAGAAGACCGAGTTCACGGCCTACAACACGCCGATCCGCGCCGACGGGATCATCGCGATCAAGATCCGCGACTCCGACGAGCTGGTCCAGGTGCGCCTCACCTCGGGCGACGACGACATCCTGCTCGTCTCCAAGTCCGGCCACGCCTCGCGCTTCTCCGAGGCGGCGGTGCGCTCGATGGGACGCGACACCAGCGGCGTCAAAGGGATGAACGTCTCGGCCAAGGTCAACGGCGAGCCCAACCGGGTCCTGGCGATGGACATCGCCCGCGACGACTCCGAGCTCTTCGTCGTCACCGAGAACGGTTACGGCAAGCGCACCTCGGTCTCCGAGTACCCGGTCAAGGGCCGCGGTACCAAGGGGGTGCTGACCGCGAAGCTGACCGAAAAGAAGGGCGGCCTCGCCGGCGCCCTGATCGTCCGCGAGCACCAGGACCTGCTCTTCATCTCCCAAAACGGCATGGTCCAGCGCACCCGCGCCGGCGGCATCTCCCAGATGGGGAGGCCGACGCAGGGGGTGCGGGTGATGAACATGAAGGACGACGACCGGGTCAGCGCCGTGGCGCTGGTGGTCGATGACGACTCGTCCCCGGACGAGACGGACGAGCAGGAGCAGATTCCCGAGTAGAGAGGTGGTGGGGTTGGTCTCTCTGGGAAACCGACGCACCGCCCTTCAGGCGGTGCAACCGAGTGCCGCTTCGCGGCTTTGAATAACTCTGCGGAGCCGCTTCGCGAAGCTTCCCAGAGAGACCAACCCCACCACCTCTGAGCTCACGAGCTTCTTGGCCACCGAAGCGATTCGGGACAAAGCGTGCTTTGCGTTCTGCGCGCCCGGTGCCGACTTGAGTACAAGCTGGGCGGTTTCCCCAGCGCTCCTGTACCTAGACGGCCGTACTTCGCGGACGGTCGGATCGGCGTTCGTAGGGATGGGCAGCAGGGGAGGGTGTTGAGAAACCTTCGCGAAGCGGCTCCGCAGAGTTATTCGTTTGGCCGCGTCAGCGGCCAACTTGATTGCACCGCCGTTTTAGGCGGTGCCCGGGTTTCTCAGCACCCTCCCCTGTTGCCCTACGCTGCGGCCGGCAAATCAGCAGTTGGCAGGTACTGCTGCCAAGCCGCCGGAATGCTCGGACTCGCCACCTGGATGAACACGTTGGGCCCCGGCGCCTTCGGCGTGTTCTTGGGGTGCATGTGGATCTCGCGGGGCAGCCGGTTGCCCTTGCGGCGGTTGCAGGATGCGCAGGCGGCGACGATGTTCTCCCAGACCGACTTGCCGCCGCGGCTGCGGGGGATGACGTGGTCGACGGTGAGGCCGGATTTGCGGGAGCCGCAGTACTGGCAGGTCCAGGAGTCGCGGGCGAGCACGGCACGGCGGGTGATCTTGCGCCGATGCGCTTCGCGGGGGATCCGCACGTAGTTGGTCAAGCGGATCACGTCGGGACGCTCCATCGTCATGTGCTCGGAGTGGATTGCGCCCTCGCGGCGCTCCAGTAGCTCCGCCTTCTCCTTGAGCAGCAGCACAGCAGCCCTTCTCAACGTGCAGACGTTGATCGGCTCATACGTTGCGTTGAGTACGAGCACACGTGCCATGTCGCTCGGGAATTCTACGCAGGCTGCCTACCGCGTCGGGTATGAACCGAGAATTCGGACCGATTCGGCCTTGCCGCGCAGGGCATCGACGGCCTCTTTTACGGCAGGCTCGGAGATCGCGCCCTCGAGGTCGCAGAAGAACATGTAGCGCCCCAATCCAAGCCGCAACGGCCGCGACTCGATCCGCGTCAGGTTGACCTCGCGGCTGGAGAACTCACGCAGGGCGTTGACCAAGGCGCCGGGGTGGTCTTCGCCAAGCTCGGAGAAAACCAGCGCTGTCTTCCAGGCCTCGCCACCACCCGGCTCGGTGCCCGATGGCGCGATCCAGACGAAGCGGGTGACGTTGTTGGCCTCGTCCTCGATCCCCTCGCGCAGAATCGTGCAGCCGTAGAGCTCGGCTGCCGCCTCCGCGCCGATCGCAGCCCAGGGCTCCTCCGACTCGCTGACGAGCTTGACGGCCGCCGCCGTGCTCTCGGTGCTCTGTCGCGCTGCGTCGGGCATCTGGTCACGCAGAAAGCGCGCGCACTGGGCGAGCGGCTGGGGGTGCGAGATCACCGCCTCGATCCGCTCCGGCTCAATTTCCTGCCGGGCAATTAGCATCGCTCGCACGGCGAAATCGTGCTCGCCGACGATCGTCACTTTCTCGGCATCGAAGGCCAGGGTGTCGAGGGTGCTGCGCACCGAGCCCTCGATCGAGTTCTCGAAGGGGACCAGGGCGCGATCGGCTACACCCCGCTCGACCGCGAGGATCGCCTCGCGGATAGTCGGCGTGCGCAGCGGCTCGTACTCGGCCCCGCCGGCCTGCGCCTCGCGCAGCGCATCCTCGGTGAAGGTCCCCGCCGGTCCCAGATAGGCGATCCTCACGCCGGGACCCCGCCTATTCGAAGGCGACGTTGTAGCTGGCTTCGTTGTTTTCGGAGACTTTCTCGCCCGGCACTGTGTCGACTTTCACTTCCAGCGTCACTTCGCCGCTGGGCGCCGGAGTCAGCGGGATCGCCAACGTTTCGGATTCGCCGGCGCCAATGCTGTCGATCGTGCCTGAGAGGGTCGTGCCGCCGCTGACGCTGACCGAGACGTTGATCCCGTTCTCGGTCGATTCGCCCTGGTTCGCCACTTCCACTTCCACTTCCGGGGTGCCTTCGCTGGCGACCGAGGTGGTCGATTCGGCGGTAAGTGAGGTGCCGTTGACGCTGGTGCTGATCAAGCCGAGGCCGTGGATGCCGCCGCTCACCGATTCGCCGCTAGCGCCGCTCACCGAGCCGAGCGCGGCGCTCACTTCGCTTTCGTCCAGCCAGCGCGTTTCTTCGGGGAGGTAGATGCTTTTCGGCACGTCTGAGCCCCCGATTCCGTTGGCGGCGAGGACCCCGTTGATCTCGGGCCGGACCACCGCCGCATAGAGGGCGTCGCTGCCGAGCAGCTTGCGCATCTGTGCCGTGATGCTCTTGGTCGCCTGCTCGGCGCCGACGTCGCCGAGCGCGGTGCTCATCTTTTCGGCGATTTCGTTCATCGCGCTCGCGCGCAGCTCGTAGGTCAGCTCGAGCGCATTCTGCGCGTGGCTCATGTCGCCTGGTGCGCTGAGCCCGTCGACACGGCCGGCGTAGTTGTCCATCGCGCTGCGATCGGCGTTGACCTGGCTGATGAATTCGGTAACCGAGAGCCCGCCCGGTTCGTCGAGCTTGCCGAAGAAGGATTTGCTGGTCTTGTTGGTTTCTTCGACGATCTCGCCGACGTTGCGGGCGTAGTCGCTAAGCGCCCGTTCCTTGCGAGCGTCGAGACACCCCTTGACCCCGAGCACGATCAGGATCAGCAGCAGCAGGCCGCCGCCGAGCGCGAGCCCACGGCGCAGCAAGATCTGCTGCCGCTCAGGGCGACGGCGAGGCCGCGGGCGTCGACCCGGCCGGGATGAGGCGGAATCCTCCAAGAAGCAGGGAGTATGTCGCAGGAGGAAGCGGATTCGCGGCGAAGCCGCAGAGTGCATTGGTTGGTTCGCTCGTACTTAACCGCTTCCTGATCGAGCGCCGCATTGGCAGCGGCGGTTTCGGCACGGTTTACGAGGCCTGGGACGGACGGCTCGAGCGGCCGGTGGCGGTCAAGGCGATCGAATCGTCCGGCGCGCCGGACTCCGATCGCGTCCTGCGCGAGGCGCAGGCAGCGGCCAGGCTCAACCACCCCGGGATCGTGACTCTCTATGAGATGGGTGAGGAGGACGGCAACGCCCTGCTCGTCACCGAGCTGGTCGACGGCGCGACCCTGGCCGAGCTCAACCGGGATGGCACGCTCAGCGATCGCGAGCTGGGCGAGATCGGCGCCGATCTCTGCGAGGCGCTCGACCACGCTCATGCACGCGCCGTGGTGCACCGCGACATCAAGCCGCAGAACGTCCTGGTCACCGAGGGGGGGAGCCGCACGCCAAGCTGATGGACTTCGGGGTCGCCCGCCTCACCGACGCCGCCGCCCTGACCGCGCCCGGAGACGTTGTCGGAACCCTCGCCTATATGGCCCCCGAGCAGGCCGAGGGCCGCACCGCCGGGCCCGAGGCGGACGTCTACGCCCTGGGGTTGATGCTCTACGAGAGTTGGAGCGGCGATCACCCCACTCGCCGCTCGACGCCGGCAGCGACGGCGCGAGCGATCGGCGCCCGCATGAAGCCGCTGCGCAGGCTACGCCCCGACCTGCCGCGCGAGCTCTGCGAGACCGTCGATGCCTGCCTGCAGACCCGCCCGGATCGCCGCCCCTCGCTGGAGCAGTTGGGCGGCACGATAGAGGCCTCGATCGATCACCTCGCAGACCAGCCGCCGCGCAGCGAGCGCGCCCTGCCCCTGCGCCTCGGCGCGATCGGCCTCGCTGCTGCCCTGGGGGCCTGGCTCGCCGTCGGTCACGGCGTCCTGCTCCCGTAGGATTCGAGCCGGTTTCGTCGGCCGCCAAGGCCGCCGTGCCGCGAGAAGGAGCCCACTGATTAGCGTTCTACGCAACCTCGAGAGTCGGATCGAAGGCCTCGTCGAGGGGGTCTTCAGCCGCGCCTTCAGCTCCGAGGTGCAGCCAGTTGAGCTGGCCCGCAAGCTGGCCAAGGAGATGGATGCCCACAAGACCGCCGGGGTAGCGCGTGTCTACGTGCCCAACGAGTACACCGTCTACCTCTCGACCAAGGACCGGGTCAAGCTCGAAGGCTACGAGCGCTCGCTCGAGCAGGAGCTCTCCGGCTATCTGCTCGAGCATGCTCGCCGCCGCGACTACGACCTGCTCACCCGTCCCGCGGTCGAGTTCAAGACCGACGAGCGCTTGCGGCTCGGTGAGTTCGGCATCCAGACCCGCCTGGTCAAGCCGCCGGCGCACGAGGGGGAGGCGCCGCGCCAGGGGGAGGAGGGCCACACGATGGTCTACTCGGCGGTCAAAGAGCGACCGGCCGCGCCGGCGACCCCGGAGCAGCGCGCCGAAGCGATGGTCACCACCCGCGCCGTCGTCTCGCTCGACGATCGCCGTTACGTGCTCGAGGGACCGCGCGCCACGATCGGCCGTTCCAAGGGCGCCGAGTGCGTGCTCCCCGACCCCAACGTGTCCCGCCGTCACGCTGAGCTGCGCCGCTCGCCGACCGGCGACTGGACGATTGCCGACCTCGGCTCAACCAACGGCATCAAGGTGAACGGCCGGCGTGTCTCCTCCTCGCGGCTCAGCCCCGGGGACCAGGTGACGGTCGGCACCACGACCTTCCTGTTCGAGATCGAGCAGTGAGCGAACGAAACATTGACCTGAGCGCCGCGGCCTAGTGGACTACGCCCCGATCTCCGTCTTCCTCAAGTTCGGCTTCCTCGCCGTTCTCTATCTCTTCCTGCTCTGGATCGCCCGCAGTGCGCTCAAGGACCTGCGCCGCACGACCTCGCCGGCGCCGGACGCGACCGGCTTCCACCAGGTCCCGGGCCTCTCCCCGCAACCGACCGCCGGTGACGCTTGGCTGATCGTCGAGCGCGGCGGCGGCCTCGACCCCGGCGAGCGCTTCGACCTGATCGGCGGCCTCTCGATCGGCCGCTCGGCCGAAGCCGATGTGCGGATCGACGACCGCTATGCCTCCGGCGTGCACGCCAGGATCTTCACTCGCGACCGGCGCACCTACGTGGAGGACATGAACTCGACCAACGGCACTCTGCTCAACGACGCGACCCTGAACGGGGAGGCGGAGCTGATCGACGGCGACGTCGTGCGGATCGGTGACACCGAGTTCAGGTACGAGGCCTCGGGATAAATGCTGCGGATCGACGACCAGGCCTATCGCACCGACACGGGGCGCCAGCGCAACGCCAACGAGGACTCCTTCTTCGTGCGGGCGCCGATCTTCGTCGTCGCCGATGGCATGGGTGGCGCTCAGGCCGGGGAGGTCGCCTCGAAAGCCGCGGCCGATGCCTTCGACGTCGACCTGCCCGAGGGCCCGCCCGAGCAGGTCCTGCGCGAGACGATCCTCGCCGCCAACCGCAAGATCCACGAGCTCGCGCGGGCCGACCCCTCGCGGGCTGGCATGGGCACGACCCTGACCGCCGCAATCGTCGATGCGGTTGGGGAAGAGGTGGCGATCGGCCACGTCGGCGACAGCCGCGCCTACCGGCTGCGGGGCGGCAAGCTCGAGCAGCTGACCCGGGACCACTCGCTGGTCGAGGAGATGCGACGCAAGGGCCAGATCACCGACGCTCAGGCCGAGGACCACCCGCAGCGCTCGATCATCACTCGCGCCCTTGGGCCCGAGGCCGAGGTCGAACCGGACCTGCAGACCGTGCCCGCCGTCGCGGGCGACGTCTTCCTGATCTGCTCCGACGGGCTGACGACGATGCTGGGCGAGGAGCAGATCGCCAAGTTGCTCGCCGGCGCCAGCTCGATGGGCGCCGCGGTGCGGGCCCTGGTCGACGAAGCCAACCGGGCCGGCGGCCGCGACAACATCACCGCCCTCGCTTTCCGCCTCGAAGACGCCGCTGCGCCGCAGCAGAGCCACGAGGACGCGACGTTGATCGGCAGCACGGCCGCGGAGGCGGGGCTGACGACAACCGAGGTGCGCCGCCGCGCCGCCGCCGAGGCAGCCCGCGACCGCCGCGACCAGCTCGCCGCCAAGCAACCACGCCGCGGCCTGCGCCGGGTGCTCAAGGTGCTCGCGGTCCTTGTCGTGCTCGGAGCCCTCGCCTTCGGCGCCTGGTACGGCAACCGCCAGGTCTGGTTCCTCGGCACCGACGACAGCGGCCGGGTCGCCCTCTATCGCGGCATGCCCTACGAACTTCCCTTCGGGATCGAGCTCTACGAGGAGCGCTACGCCAGCCCGATCCAGACTTCCTCTTTGCCGCCGCGCCGCCAGGACGCGGTCACGGGCCATGACTTGCGCTCGCGCGGCGACGCGGTCTCGCTGGTCGAAGACATCGAAGAATCCCAGGGAGTTAAGTGAGCGCTCGCAACCGGGAGCTGATGGCTCTGGTCCCGGTCGCCCTCCTCCTCACCGCCGGCTTCGCCGCGGTCTTCGCCCAGGAGAACGCGCAGCTCGACAACCTCAGCCTCACCTACGGCGCCTACTTCTTTGCCGTCTGCCTCGCCACCCACTTCTACCTGCGCGTGCGGCTGCCCAGCGCCGACCCCTACCTCTTCCCGCTGGCGGCGTTGCTGATGGCCTTCGGCCTGGTCATGGTCTACCGGATCGACTCCGGGTTGGCCCGCGACCAGGCCAACTGGTTCGTCCTCGGCCTAGTGCTCTTCGCCGCGACGATCCACTTCCTGCGCGACTACGACGTGCTCGAGCGCTATCGCTACACGATCGCGGGAGTAGGACTGCTGTTGCTGCTGGCGCCGCGCCTGCCGGGAATCGGCCAGCAGGTCAACGGCGCCTACCTCGGGGTCAAGCTCGGGCCGCTCGCCTTCCAGCCGGCCGAGTTCTCGAAGATCTGCCTGGTCGTTTTCCTCGCCTCCTACCTGCGCGAGCATCGCGAGGTGCTGATCGTCGGTGCCCGGCGCGTACTTGGGGTGACCCTGCCGCCGCTCAAGCACTTCGGCCCGATGCTGGTCGTCTGGGGCGCCTCGATGTTCATGCTCGTCTTCATCCGCGACCTCGGTAGCTCGCTGATGTTCTTCGCCGCCTTCCTCGCCCTGCTCTACGTCGCCACCGGCCGCTTTTCCTTCGTTGTGATCGGCATGGCGATGTTCCTCGTCGGCGCCTGGTTCTTTGCCGCCACCGTGCCGCATGTGCACGACCGGGTCGAGGTCTGGCTCAATCCCTATCCGCACGCGCGCGGGAGCGGCTACCAGATCCTGCAATCGATCTTCGCCCAAGCCGACGGGGGGCTCTTCGGCAAAGGCTTCGGCCAGTCGCTGATCACGATCCCCGGCACCGATAACGCGCTGCTGCCGGCGGCCCAGACCGACACGATTTACTCGCTGATCGTCGACGAGCTCGGCCTCTTTGGCGCCTGCGCGGTGATCCTCACTTACCTGTTGATCGCGGCGCGCGGCTTCAAGATCGCCCTGCTCTCCGCCGACGGTTTCTCAAAGCTGCTCGCCACTGGGCTCACCGCCGTCTTCGCGATTCAGGCCTTCGTCATCATCGGCGGCGTCACCCGGGTCATTCCGCTGACCGGCGTCACCCTGCCTTTCATCAGCTACGGCGGTAGCTCAATCGTCGCCAACTTCGTCCTTCTGGCTCTGCTGCTACTGGTGTCTGATCGAGCGCGACGGGAGGCAGAGGCTTGAACCGCCAGATCGTCAAGCTCTTCGGCCTCGTCGTCGTCCTCTTTGCCGTGCTGATCGGCTTCACCTCATATTGGTCGGTGTTTGACGCCAAGGCGCTGCGCGAAAAGACCGCCAACAAGCGCCCGCTGCTCGAGCAGCAGCAGATCCAGCGCGGCCGCATCCTCGCCGCCGACGGCACCGTGATCGCCCGTTCGGTCGCCAAGGGCCACGGCTCCGGCAAGCGCTACGTGCGGCGCTACCCAGAAGGCCGGCTCTACGGCCACCCGGTCGGCTACAGCTTCGTCCAGTTCGGCGACAGTGAGTTCGAGCGCTTCCACAACGACGAACTGGTCGGCAACGAATCCGAATTCAGTTCAATTCTCGACCAGCTGCGCGGCCGCAATCAGCAAGGCAACGACATCGTCACCAACCTCGACCCTGCGGCCCAGGCGGCCGCGCTGGCCGATCTCGAAGCCGCTGGCTATGGCGCCGTGGTGGCGATCGAGCCAAAGAGCGGCCGGGTAATGGCGATGGCCTCCAACCCACCGTATGACCCCAACCGCGTGCCCTACGAATTCTCGAAGCTGAGCACGAATGAAATCGAAACGCCGCTTCTCAATCGCGCCACCCAGGGCCAGTACCCGCCCGGCTCGACCTTCAAGGTGGTGACCGCGGCAGCCGGCCTGGAAAGCGGCACGATTACCCCGGAAACGCCGATCGACGCGCCGGGGAGCCTCGAAGTCGAAGGGACGCCGCTGGAAAACGACTTTGGCGAGAGCTTTCCCGGGGCGACCCTCGACACCGCCCTGACCAACTCGGTCAACACCTGGTTTGGCCAGCTCGGCCAGCAACTGGGCGAGGACACACTGTTCGAATACATGGAAAAGTTCGGCTTCAACTCGACGCCCGCGATCGACCTCCCTTCCAGCGAGGTCTACAAGAGCGGCGTCTTCAACGAAGAAGGCGAACTGCTGAACGCCAACGACCCCGTTGACCTGGCCCGCGTGGCGATCGGTCAGGAGCGGCTGGCAGTGACGCCGCTGCAGATGGCAGAGGTTGCGGCCGCCGTCGCCAACAAGGGCAAGCTGATGAAGCCGCAGATCTGGAGCCGGGTGGTCGATCCTGACGGGCGAGTAACAAAAAAACTCGAACCCTCCCAGTACAGTCAGCCGATCAGCGCCAAGACCGCCGAAGAGCTGACCACCGCGATGGAAGGCGTGGTAAGTGAAGGCACCGGTACCAACGCGGCGATCCCGGGTGTTCCAGTGGCCGGCAAGACCGGCACAGCGGAAACTCCCGGCAACGAAGCCTGCGGCGGCGGCGAAGAAGAGAACCAGGCCTGGTTCATAGGCTTCGCCCCGGCCAACGAACCCAAGATCGCGATTGCGGCGACGGTGGAGTGCACGGAAGAATTCGGCAACGACGTTGCCGCCCCAATTTTCCGCGATGTCGCGGAAACGATCCTGAACGGTGAATAGGCGAATGAAGATGAAAGGCGTGAGGCGTGGCTGAGGTGACAAAGGGGTCGGTGGTCGACGGCCGTTACACGGTTCTGGAGCGCATCGGCTCGGGTGGCATGGCCGACGTCTGGCTCGCCGACGACAGTCACCTGCAGCGTCGGGTGGCGCTCAAGGTCCTGCACGCCCGTTTCGCCCAGGACAAAGAGTTCGTCGAGCGCTTCCGCCGCGAGGCCGAGGCCGCCGCGGGTCTTCAGCACCCCAACATCGTCGCCGTCTTCGATCGCGGCGAGTTCGAAGGCACCTACTACATCGCGATGCAGTACCTGGAGGGGCGCACGCTGAAGCAGGTGATCGACGCCGGCCTCACCCCTGAGCAGGCCGCCGGGCTGATCCGCCAGGTGCTCGAGGGCGCGCGCTTCGCTCACCGTCACGGCGTCGTTCACCGTGACCTGAAGCCGCAGAACGTGATCGTCGACGCCGAGGGCAAGGCGACCGTGACCGACTTCGGCATCGCCCAGGCCGGCGTCTCGGAGATCACCCAGGCGGGCTCGGTGCTGGGCACGCCCCACTACCTCTCGCCCGAGCAGGCCCAGGGCTTTGAGGTCACCGCCGTCTCCGACCTCTACTCGATCGGGGTGATGCTCTACGAGGCGCTGACCAGGCGTGTTCCGTTCGAGGCCGACACCGCCGTGGCGATCGCGATGAAACAGGTCTCCCAGGCGCCGCAACGGCCGAGCTCGATCAATCCCCAGGTCTCACCGGCGCTCGACGCGGTGGTTATGCGCGCCCTGGAGAAGGAGCCGGGCCAGCGCTTCCAGAGCGCCGACGCTTTCATCGCCGCGATCGACGCGGCCCTCAAGGACCCGGGCGGGGGCGCGGAAAACACCGCCGCCTTCGCGCCGCTGCCGCCGATCGTCGCGGTCCCGGAGGAGCCGGTTGCCGAGGGCGTCGATCCGGACGAGGGCAAGCGCAGTCGCATCTGGATCCTGGTTGCGATAGCGGTGCTGATCGGTCTCCTGGTCGGCTTCGCCCTGACCCGCGACACGACGACCGAGGTCCCCAACGTCACCGGCAATCAGCTCAACGTGGCGATCGCGCTGCTGCAGCAGGACGGCTTCAGCGTCGGCGACGTCAAGCGGGTCGAGCGCGAAGCGCCGGCCAACGAAGTGCTCGAGCAGGACCCCGCTGCCGCGCCACCGGCCGATCAAGCCTCCGAAGACTGCAGCTTCCTCACCTTCTTCTGCTCGAAGCCAAAGGTGACGCTGACCGTCAGCTCCGGACCCGGCAGCGCCAAGGTGCCCTCGACCGCCGGCTCGGCCAGCACGGCCGCCGAAGAAAAACTCGAAGGCGCCGGCTTCAAAGCCAAGTCCGAATCGGTGCATTCCAAGGACGTGGAAGAAGGGCTGGTGCTCAAGTCCGAACCCTCCGGTGGCGAGACCGCGACCAAGGGGAGCACGGTAGTGCTCAAGGTCTCCAGCGGCCCGAAGCTCGCCAAGGTGCCGGTCGTGGTCGGCTCACAGCGCTCGCTGGCGGTGCAGCAGATCCGCGGCCGCGGCTTCGTCCCCTCGGTCGAAGAAGTGGAAAGCAAGCAGCCCGAAGGTCAGGTGATCCGCCAGGCGCCGAGCGCCGGTTCGCAGCTGCCGCCGGGCTCGACGGTCTCGATCACGGTCTCCAAGGGTGAAGAAAAAGCGACGGCGCCCAACCTGATCGGCAAGGAACGCGCCGAAGCGGTGGAAATGGTTCGCGAAGCCGGCCTCAAGCCGGTCGTGCAGGAACAGGAAACCGAAGTCCCCTCGCAGGTCGGCCGTGTCATCGACCAGTTCCCACCGCCGAGCTCAGAAGTGAAACCTGGCAGTACGGTGACGCTGGTCGTCGGCAAGGCATCCGCCGGCGCCGCCGAAACGGAAGCCGAAGAAACGGAATGAGGGTCGCCGTACTCAGCGGCGGCCGCTCGTCCGAGCACGACGTTTCGCTGCGCTCGGGGAAAGCGGTTGCGCGCGGCCTGGAGGAGGCGGGTCACGAACCACTGCGGGTAACTATCTCCCGGGAGGGTGCCTGGACCTACGAGAGCGCCGGTTTGGAGCTGGTTCCCGGCCAGGGCTTGCTCGACGCCGATGCCGTCTTTTCCGCCCTGCACGGCCCCTTCGGCGAGGACGGCAGCGTGCAGGGCCTGCTCGAGTGGTTGGACGTTCCCTATGTCGGCTCCGACGTGCTGTCCTCGGCGGCCTGCATGGACAAGCTGACCTTGAAGCGGCTTTTCGCCCAGGCGGGAATTCCCCAGGTCGATTTCGTCGACGCGGGGGAGCCGGGCTGGCGCGAGCGCTGCGAGCGCCTCGGCGCGCCACTCTGGGTCAAGCCGTCCCGGCTTGGCTCCAGCGTCGGCATCAGCAAGGTCGCCGGAGTGGGCGACGAGCTCGACGCCGCGGTCGAGCTCGCCCGGCGCCATGACCCCCGCGTGATTGTCGAGGCACCTGCAGCCGGCCGCGAGGTCGAGTGCTCCCTACTCGGCAACGAGCAGGTCGACGCCTCCCAGCCGGGCGAGGTCGTCGCCAATGGCGATTGGTACGACTACGAGAACAAGTACCGCGAGGGCGGCATGGAGCTGGTCGTGCCACCGCCGATCCCGGCCGAGCAGATCAACCGGGTGCGCGAGCTGGCGATCGAGGCCTTCCGCCTCGGCGGCTGCTCCGGCCTCGCCCGCTGCGACTTCTTCGTCGAGCCCGACGGCGCCGTCCTCGTCAACGAGATCAACACCATGCCCGGCTTCACCGAGACCAGCGTCTACGCCAAGCTCTGGCAGGCCTCAGGCCTCGAGTACCCGGCCCTCTGCGACCGCCTCGTCACCCTCGCGATCGAGCGCCACCAGCAAGCTCGCTCCTACGAGTTCTGAGGCGCGAGAGCGGGCGCTCTCGAACCCGCGGTGAGGTCGCCAGGAGGCCAAAAGCCTGCTATTACAGGAAGTTCCGCGATAGGACAATCTTCTCGAAGCGGTTCCGCCGCCAAACCGTCTATAAGTCAATGCACGGGACGGAGTTGGTCAGCCGCTCAGGGTTCTCTCTGATGCTGGGCAACCATGTACGGGTGATCGCCTCACCCGCACATGGCGGCAACATAACTCCGTCCCGGAGTTGCGCCGCTCCGTCCCGTCCCCGTGGGAGTTCAACGCAGAAGATGAACTCCTCAAACCTGAGCGTCGGTCCTCGCCCGGCTTTGTCCTAGCGCCTCGCTTTGATCGTTGGGTCAACGCGAAGTTGATCGTCAGCACGGTGAAGGATTTCAGCGATATCGGACGGAACCACTCAGCCGTTGCTAGCGCAGCAGCTTGATGTCGCTGATCTCTACCTGGTAACCGCCGTATTGGTCGTTGGCTTCGGAGGCCTTGTTGAACCAGAGCAGGAAGTACTTGGCCGGGGAGGGGACGGTGAGGTCTATTTCCTCGGTTGAGCTGGCGTCGACGGCGATGCCGACCGGTTCGCCCCATTCGGAGAGGTCTTCCGGCGGCCCGGAGTCGGTGGCGAAGACCTGGGCGTCCCAGCCGGGGGTGGGGGTGCGCACGATCATCTTCGACGGCTTCGCGGAGGAGCTGGCGGTGACGTAGATGCCGACCCCCGGGTCGGGGCCGGTCTTGGTGCCGGCGAAGGTGTCGGATTCGTAGTGCTCGGTTTCCCAAGCGGTGCCGGTCGGGTCGCCGTCGACCGCCAGTTCGACCTTGCTGCCGACCTCGTGGCCATCGCCCTGCGGGTCGTAGTCGGTCGCGGAGCTGACCCCGATCGCGCTGCCCTTGCCCTTGTCGGCACCACCGCCCCCGATGTTGCCGTTCGAGATCAGCTGGACCGCCGCCAGCACCGCGGCGGCGATCAGCAGCACGACGACGATCGCGACCCAGCTGCGCCGCCCCGGACCCGGGAGCTTGCGCTTGGGTGGCGGCACCGCGTCGAGAATGCTGGTCGCCTCGCCCGTGGTCGAGCCGGCCCGCGCAGCCTCGACCTCCAGCGCCGTCTCGAGGTCATCGATCATCTCGCCGACCTGCTGGTAGCGCTCGCCTGGGTCCTTGGCGGTGGCGCGCTCCACCACCAGCGCCACCGCGGCCGAGACCTCGGGCCGGCGCCGCTGCACGTCGGGCAGCTCCTCGTTGACGTGCTTCATCGCCACGCCGACCTGGCTGTCGGCGGCGAAGGGAACCTGGCCGACCAGCATCTCGTAGAGGACGACGCCGAGTGAGTAGATGTCGGTGCGGGGGTCGACTTTGCGGCCCATCGCCTGCTCGGGAGCGACGTAGTCGGTGGTGCCGAGCACGCGCCCCGTTGCGGTCATGCCGTCCTGCTCGAGCTGGCGCGAGATGCCGAAGTCAGTCAGTTTCGCTCGGCCCTCGGCGTCGATCAGGATGTTCTGCGGCTTGATGTCGCGGTGGACCATGTTGCGCGCGTGCGCCATCGAGAGGCCGCGGGCGATCTCGATCGCGTAGGCGATCGCCTCCTGCGGCACCAGCGCCCCGTCGCGGTTGATCCGCTGCTTCAGCGTTTCGCCCTCGACGTACTCGAAGACGATGTAGGGGTGGCCGCCGTCCTCGCCGGCGTCGATCACCGAGACCACGTTGGGGTGGGAGAGCTTGGCGACCGAGCGGGCCTCCTGGCGAAAGCGCTCGAGCTGGTCCGCCTGCTCGGACATCTCGCGGTGCATCACCTTCACCGCCACCTGGCGGTCGAGCGTCTGGTCGCGGGCCAGGTAGACCGTCGACATGCCGCCGCTGCCGAGCTTCGCCTCCAGCCGGTAACGGCCGGAAAGCACTGTTCCGATCATCGCGCTGCTGGGGCGGGCTTCCATTCAGTGGCGGCGGATCTCGCGCGGCCCGTCAACCGCCGAGCCAATCCGCTTCGCCCCAGGGTAGTGGGGGCGGAGGAGATCGACCGCGCGCTGCTCATCAGCGGCAGCGACTATGCAGCAGAAGCCGCAGCCCATGTTGAAGACCTCGTGCATCTCCTCGTCTGAGGTGCCGGAGCGCTTGGCGATCAGCTCAAAGATCGGCAGCACTGGCAGCGGCTCCTCGATCTCATAGGCGACCTCGGCGGCGAGGCGCAGCAGGTTGCCGAGCCCACCGGAGGTGATGTGGGCCAGACCGCGCACGTCGACTCCGGAACGCAGCAGCTCGAGCACCGGCTTGACGTAGATCTCGGTCGGCTCGAGCAGCTCGTCACCGAGGGAGCGGCCGAGCCGGCCCTCCGGGTCCTCCTCCGGCGAGAGCCCGTCCAGGGCCGAGCGGGCCAGGGTGTAGCCGTTGGAATGCAGGCCGGAGGAGGGGAGGCCAATGATCACGTCGTTTGGCCGCACTGTTGAGCCGTCGACGATCTCCCCCAGCGCGACCGTGCCGAAGCAGGCGCCGGAGACGTCGACGCCGCGCACCATCTCGCCGAGCTGGGCGAGCTCGCCGCCGGGGATCTCGACCCCGGCCAGCTCGGCGCCGCGGGCAAGCCCGACACCGATTTCGGCGCAGACCGCCGGATCGGCGCGGTCGATCGCGATGTAATCGAGCATCGCCAGCGGCTCGGCGCCGACGCAGATCACGTCGTTGACGTTCATCGCCACGCAGTCGATCCCGATCGAGTCAAAGCGCCCCAGCTCCTCGGCGATCAGCAGCTTGGTGCCGACGCCATCGGTCGAGAGCGCGATCCCGGTGCGCTCGTCGAGTTTGATCACGCTGGCGTAGTGGCCCGGCAGCGGCACCTGTCGTGAGGGCCGGCCGAGCTGAATCGCGCCCAGTGCCTTGACCAAGCCGGCAACCGCCGAGTCGGCGGCTCCCTGGTCGACTCCGGCCTTGGCGTAAGCGTCGCTCATGCGGACGATTCTTTCAGTCGCTCCGACAGATCGGGCAGCGGCTCGAAGACGTACTCCCGCCCGACGCGGCGCCGAGCCAAAAGGTCACGATCTGCGAGCCGGGAGAGGTCGCCACGAGCCGTCTCGTGCGTTACCCGGTGAAGCTCTGCATGGCTACCGAACGAGTAGCTTCGCTCGGGGTGTCGGAGTGCGTCTGAAAGGAGGGCCAGCTGCCGATGATTGAACCCATCTCCGCCGCGAATCAGCGCCTCGACTTCTTTGATTTCCATCGACTTGCGTTTCAAGTAGAGATGCAGCTCCTCGATCGCCCGCTCGATAACTCGTAGCTGGTGGATCAAGAAGTAGGTCGTGTCAGCCGCGTCGGTCTCCGTTTCAAGGAAGGCTCGTGCATATTTGGCTGGCGCCCCCCGCAAAATTCGGGAGATCGGCAGGTACTCGACAAGCCAGTAACCCCGCGCTCGCATCAACCAGAAGAAGAGGATCCGCGCGGTCCGACCATTGCCATCCTCGAATGGATGGTCGTGAGCGAGCCAAAAATGCAGAAGAATGGCTCGCACCACGGGGTGCACGAAGCGCCGAGCCTCGTCGTTTTCATTGGCAAATTCGCACAGCAGTTCCATGCGCTTCGGAAGCTGGGCGGCCGCTGGTGGCTTGTGAATCGGCTGAAGCTGCTCGTCTCGATCGAATACCGCGACACGCGGTTCATCTGGCCTCTGCAGGCGCCCTGCGGCCGCCGGATTGCGAAGGGTCCCATCGGTAACAATGCGATGCAGCTCCAGGATGGCATCCAGCGTCAGCGTCTCGCCCATCTCCTCGCGCATGAACTGCAATGCCCGATAGTTGTTGAAGATCATCCGCTCGCTCCGGTCTTTGGGCTCACGTCCTGTTCGCAGCAGGTCCTTTGCCACCACCTGGGACGTCGTTGCTCCCTCGAGTTGACTGGAGCGAATCGCCTCCTCCATCAGCGAGTTGACAAGGAATCGCTGTCCAGCCTGTCGGTCGGAAGTCACGACATCGTCCATCGCAACCTCACCGCTACAGCGCTGGTCGATGCGATGCAGGCTGCGCAGCACGGAATCGGGAAGGCCGTAACTGAAGCGAATACCGTTTGAGTCGGTTGCGTCCAGGACCCGCATGCTGGTGCTTCTTTCGAACTTGGTCTTCCACCACCACTCCTCGGCGCCGAGACCCTGAGGTGGTTTGAGGCGCCGCAGCTTGTCCCAGTGCAAGTACTCCTTCGTTCCACGAGGGTCTGGTGGAGCATTGAAAACCTCAATCAATCGAGACCCTTGAGGGGATATGGACGCTGTGTCGGGAGGCTGCGCCACGTGCATTAGCAACTCCAAATCTATCCAAATTCTTCCAAGAATTTGGAAGTGTATCCAAATCTCGGAAATAGTTGGATCAAAGGTGGCGCAGTCGAGTGAGCACCACTGCCGCCAAGCCAGCCCGATAAGCCGCATATGGCCACAACGCGCGATCGCGCTCGACCAGCTTGATCAGCCGCTGCGAGGCGAGGGTCGAGGCGAAGGAGGCGGCGATGCCGATCGCCACCGAGCGCCGCAGCTCGGGCGAGGCGCCGCGCCGGGCGAGGCGGGTGCCCTTGAGGGCCGTGGCGCCGACGATGATCGGCAGCGCGATCGTGCGCGAGAGCAGGTTCGCCTGATCGCGGGAGAAGCGCCGCCAGCGGGCCGCCGCCAGGGTGATGCCGTTGCGCGAGACGCCGGGAGCAAGGGCCGCCGCCTGGGCGACGCCGAGGGCGAGGCCGTCAACTGGGCCCGCCTCACCGCGGCCACGTAGCTGCGGGCGGGTGTCAGCAACCAGCATCGCCGCCGCACCGGCAAGCAGGCCGTAGGCGGTCGCCCGCGGGCCACCGAGGTGCCGCTCGATCGGCCGCTCGAACTTGTAGCCGACCGCCGCCGCCGGCAGGAATGAGAGCGCCAGCACGACGGCGCCACGCAGGTCGAAGGCGCGCAGCTCCTCGGCGATCAGGCGCCGCTGGCCGACCAGTAGCGCCGCCGCCGCGCCGGTGTGCAGGGCGACCTCGAAGCTCTTGCGCACCTCGGGATCGATCGCCTCCCAGTCCCAGCCAGCCAGCCAGGGGACGAGGACGATGTGGGCAGAGCTGGAGACTGGCAGCAGCTCCGCCGGCCCTTGCACGAGGCCGAGCACGATCGCGCGCCCAGCTGGAATCCGTCCCTCCGTCGCGGCGCTCAAGCGCCCGGCGAGCGAGCCGGCTCGGCCACGGGCGTCGGGTCCTCATCCTTCGGCGTACCGCCACCCCGCCGCCGCTTGACCACCAAGTAGACGACTCCGACCACGATCGCCAGCAAGACCACGTAGTCGAGGTAGCCCAGCTTGTGGCGCCAGTCTTCCCAGTTCTCGCCGACCTTTTCGCCGACGATCGCAAGCGCCAATACCCAAGGGATGGAGCCGGCGAGGGTATAGACGGAGAAGCGCCAGAAAGGCATCTTCGCCACTCCCGCAGGAAGCGAGATGAAGGTACGAACGATCGGCAGCATCCGCGAGAAGAAGACGGTGGCAGCCCCGTAGCGCTCGAACCAGCTGTCGGCCCAAGCCAGGTGCTTGGGGCTGATGTGGATCAGCTTGTTCTTTTCGAGCAGGTCCAAGCGCCCGTAGTAGCCAACCGCATAAGCGATCCAAGAACCAACAAGGTTGCCGAGCACCCCGGCGATGACGATCCCCACCAGGGTCAGTTCCCCCTTGGAGACGCTGAAGCCGGCAAAGAGCATGATCGCCTCACTGGGGATCGGGATGCAGGCCGACTCCAGGGTCATCAACAGGAAGACGGCGATGACCCCGGCCGAGCCGATGAATTCGGTGGCCACATCGACGACCGGTTCGACGACCTTGTCGGAGAGGCTCGCGAGCAAGAGCAGGGCCAGCATCAGCGCCACATCGTAGGGATAGAGCCGGGTAGAGGTAAACTCACTCCGCTCTCTATGCGCCGGTTGAACCACCCCGTCTATCGCAACCGGGTCCTCCAGGTCTGTGCCGACGGCGCCCTCGTCGCCCTCGCCTTTTACCTGGCGTTCCGGCTGCGCTTCCTCGATCAGAGCGACCTGCCGCACCGCTACTGGATCCTCTTCGCTCAGTCGGTGGGCTTCGTCATCGCCCTCAAGCTGATCGTCTTCGCCGCCTTCGGCATGTACCAAAAGTGGTGGCGCTACGTCAGTGGTCGCGACTTCCTGCAGATCGTCCGCGCGGTCACCGTCGCCAGTGCGATTCTGGTGGTCGCCTTCACCGTGCTGCGGCCCTTCGCCCACAACCTGCCGCGCTCGGTCGCAGTGATGGACTTCCTGCTCACCCTGATGCTGATCACCGGCGCCCGCCTGGCGGTTCGCCTGATCGTCGAACGTCCCTCGCGCTCGGCTCGCGTCCCCAAGCGCGAGGTCCTGGTGATCGGCGCCGGCTCCGGCGGCCAGATGGTGGTGCGCGAGCTGCAGCTCAATCCCGAAATCGGCGTCACCGCGATCGGCTTCGTCGACGACGACCCGCGCAAGCGCGGCATGCGCATGCTCGGGCTCAAGGTGCTCGGCTCGACCAAGCAGATCGACAAGATCCTCGACGAGACCCATCCCGACGAGGTGGTGATTGCGATTCCCTCCGCGCCGGGCACGCTGCGGGCCAAAGTCGTCGCCGCCTGCCGCGAGCGCGAGATCCGCGTACGCACGCTGCCGACCGTCTTCGAGCTGCTGCGCGGCGGCGTCCAGCTCAACAAGCAGCTGCGCGAGGTGCGGGTCGAGGACGTGCTCGGGCGCGACCCGATCGTGCGCGAGCTCGACCGCGTCGGCGCCTACCTGCGCGACCGCATCGTCCTCGTCACCGGCGCCGGCGGCTCGATCGGCTCCGAGCTCTGCCGTCAGATCGCTCAGGTCAAACCGCGGCTGCTGGTGATGCTCGACCACGCTGAGGACAACCTCTTCCAGATCGACCGCGAGATGGTCGAGGAGCGCCACTGCACCAATGTCGAGTCGGTGCTGGCCGACTGCAAGGAGCCGAGCCGGATGCTGGAGGTGATGCAGCGCTTCAAGCCCAGCATCGTCTTCCACGCCGCCGCCTACAAGCACGTGCCGCTGATGGAGGCCAACCCGCTCGAGGCGGTGCGCAACAACGCGATCGCAACCCGGATCACGGCTGAGACCGCGGCCGCCTCGGACGTCGAGCGCTTCGTCCTGATCTCGACCGACAAGGCGGTCAACCCGAAAACCGTGATGGGCGCCTCCAAGGCGATGGCCGAGTGGATCGTCGAGGCGGCCGGGCGCAAACATCCCGGCACCCGCTTCGCCAGCGTCCGCTTCGGCAACGTGCTCGCCTCCTCGGGCAGCGTCGTGCCGATCTTCCGCAGCCAGATCGAGCGCGGCGGACCGGTCACGGTCACCCACCCCGAGATGACCCGCTACTTCATGACCATTCCCGAGGCGGTTCAGATGGTCATCCGCGCGGGCGACATCGGCGTCGGCAAGGGCGAGGTCTTCGTCCTCGACATGGGTGAGCCGGTGCGGATCGTCGACCTCGCCCGCAACATGATCCGACTGGCCGGCTACGAGCCGGAAACCGACATCGCGATCGAGTTCACCAAACCGCGGCCGGGGGAGAAGCTGCACGAGGAGCTCTTCGGCCTGGCCGAGAGCGGGCAGCCGACGGCGGCGCGGCGAATCCAGCGGGCCGTGCGCGAGGCGCCGCTCGATCCGGAGTGGATCGAGACGACGCTGAACTCGCTCGAGCACCTCGTGATGGCCGGGGACGAGGCTAATCTGGCCCAGCGTGTCGTCGAGATGATCACCGCTCCTGGCGGTGACGCGGCGGCAGTCGTCTACGACGAGTAGCCTCTCGCAGCCACTCAGTGGAGTTGATCAAGGAAATCGGCGCCTTCGCAGGCCTGGCAGCGTTTCTGGGCCTCGCCGTTCTCGCCATGCTCGCCTTCTCCCAGGGGCGCGACCTTCGTCGCCTGCGCGAGTGGGCTGGCTCGGCGCCCGAGCGCGATACCGAGCGCAAGGAGTCGACCTCGGAAGCCGCCGCCAAGCGCGCCGAGGAGCTGCGCGCTCTGGAGGAAGCACGCACCAGCGAACGCGCGGCGCTCGACCAGCGCGAGGAGCGGCGAAAGCGCCGCGACGCGGGGCTGCCGGAACTGACCAGGCGCGAGCGCCTCGGCGAGGGTTTCTCCAACTTCGGCTCGCGCATCGCCGAGCCGCGCTACCTGGTTGGGATCTTCGTCGTCGTGCTGCTGATCGCTGCCGGCGCCGTCTACGTCGCCACCCAGGGCTCGGACTCCGCCGACGGCAAGGGCGGCAAGGGCAAGTCGGCGAAGGCGACCAAGCCGGGCGAAATCGAAGTGACGGTGCTGAACGGCACCGCGGTGCCCGGCCTCGCCGCCGAATACGGCGACAAAGTCGAGGGCAAGGGCTTCAAGCTCGGCGCGGTCACCAACAGCAGCACCAGCTTCGCCGAAAGCATGGTCATGTTCGAACGCGGTCACGCGCCCGAAGCGCGCAAGGTCGCCAAGGCGCTGGGCATCTCGCAGGTGAAGCTGATGAGCGCTGACATCGAATCGGTCTCCGGCGGCGCCTCGGTCTCGGTGATCGTCGGCGAGGACAATGCCGCGACCGAAGGCTGAGGCCTGGGCAGGCCTCGTCTTCGCCCTCCTCGTCCTCGCCACACTCGCCGCCTTTGCCTGGTCGCAGCGACTGAAGCGCGACCCGCTCGTGCTTGACCGCACCTCCTTCGTCGCCGTGCCGATCCTTCACCCGAAGCACCCGGTTCACGGTTTCACGCCTAACGGGGACTGTCGCTACGACAGGATGCGGATCCGCTTTCGAACCACCCAGTCCGACCACGGCACCGTCCAGGTGGTCAAGCCGGGCGGCAAGCTGATCGTCACCCTCGACCGCGACACCTTCCTCAAGCGCTACCACTTCCACACCTACTACTGGGACGGTCGCACTCGCAATGACGGGATCGCACCCCCCGGTCGCTACAAGCTGCGAGTCAAGCTGCTCGGCCAAGAACGGGTGTTGGTGCCGCCGGGCACGATCAAGCTGCATCACGCGAAGCGGAATCCGGCCAAAGGGTGCAAGCAGGCGGCGTCCGGAGACAAGCCGTGAGCGACTTCTTCGCCGGGCTTGGCGTGTTGGTCGCAGCGGGTGGAGCGGCGGGCGCGATCCTGCTGCCGCCCGGACGCCTGCGCTCGCTGGCGATGCTCGTGGCGTTGGCCCTCTTCCCGGTCCTGATCCTCGGCGACCAGTGGCACTCCCACCAGATCGTCGACCTACGGCACAGCAACGGCCGCTTGGTCGCACTTGGCCTGGTGGGCCTCGCGGTCACAGGTGCGCTCGCGTATGTCTTCAGGCGTTGGCCCTTGCTCCTGCCACTCGCCATCGTCGCTGCTCTTCCGTTCCGAGTGCCGCTCCACTCCGGCGGCGACACAGCGAACCTCCTTGTGCCGCTCTACCTGGTGATTGCTGGAGCCGTCCTGTCGATCACGCTCCGAGACTGGCGTGTAGGCCATCCGCTCCTGCCGGGGGGTGGCACCGTAGGGGGGCCCGCCCCTGAGGACGCTTTAGCGACCGGAAGGGGTGGGGGGTCCCCTGCGGTGACAGGACCCGCCGGCCCAGGCGCTTGGCTCCCGCGCCTTCTAGCCGCCGTGGTGCTCCTGTACGCCGTTCAGGTTCTGTACTCCGAGGACTTCTCCAAGGGGCTGCAGAACACATGCTTTTTCTTCGTGCCGTTTAGTTTGGTCTACGGGCTGCTGCGAGATGTGACATGGGACCGGAGACTGTTGACGCTAGCCCTATGGGTCGTTGGGATCGAGGCGGTCTGCTTCGTTCTGGTCGGCTCAGTGGAGTTCGTAACGAAGAGCTTGTTCTGGAACGACCAGGTGATCAGGTCGAATGAATTCCACACCTACTTCAGGGTCAACTCGGTCTTCTGGGACCCGAACATCTACGGGCGGTACCTGTCTCTCGTCGCAGTAGTCGCGATGAGCGCGTTGCTGTGGGCCCGAGAGCGACGAACGCTGGCGTTGCTCACCGCTCTCATTGCTGTCCTGTGGATAGGCCTGGTGCCCACGTTCTCCCAGTCGAGCTTCGCCGCACTCCTTGCTGGGCTGGTTGTTCTAGCCGCTCTGCGTTGGAGCCTGAAATGGACGGCAATAGCCGCAGTCGGCGGCGTCGTCCTGACGATGCTGATCGTCACCTTGGCGGGCAGCTTCAGCTTCGACCGGGTCAACATCGACACCAGCGGCCGCGCCAATCTGGTCTCCGGCGGCGTCCACCTCTTCACCCAGCGCCCCATCTACGGCTACGGCTCCGGCAGCTTCCCCAAGGCCTACCGCAGGCACGTCAAGACCCGCAAAGCCCCCGTCTCGGTCTCCCACACGGAGCCGATCACCGTCGCTGCTGAGCAAGGCTTCATCGGCCTGGCGCTCTACGCCGCCCTCGTCGTAACAGCCCTGTGGACGATGGCCAGCGGCCTGCGTCCCTCGCTGTCTCGTCTATCCGCTTCTCGCGCGGGTGGCGCTGTAGGGGGTGGTGGGTCCCCTGCAGTGACAGGACCCGCGCGCCAAGTGGCTCGCGTGGCAGTCCTGGCAACCTTTGTCGCCCTCCTAGTCCACACGATGGCCTACGCCGGCTTCTACGAGGACCCGATCACCTGGGTCCTCCTAGCCGCTGGCGCGTCGCTCGCGGCCGCGCAGCAACGTAGGGTCGAGCCGTGTCCGGATACCTCCGCCGCCTAGCGACGACCGGGGCCGCCTACACCGCGGCCAGCATCGTCTCGAAGCTGATCGCGGTGGCGCTGCTGCCGCTCTACACGCGCTACCTCACAAGGGGCGACTACGGCGCGGCCGAGGTGATGTTCGCCGCCGTCGTCTCGGCCAGCATCGTTATCCGCCTCGGCATGGTCGAGGCGCTGCTGCGCTTTTACTACAGGGACGACGAGGATCCGGATCGAGTTATCGGCACCTCATTCGCCGCGCTGTTTTGGTTCGCCACGCTCGCAGCGCTGATCGCGCTTCCCTTCGCTGGGCAGATCTCCGATGCGCTACTCGCCCACTCGTCTCCGGGTCTTGCCCGGATCTCGATCGGCGGCCTCTGGGTGTTGACGATAAGCGAATACCTACTGACCCTCTTCCGCCTCGAAGAGCGCGCCAAGGCCTTCTTCATCGCCACCATCCTCAGCGTGTTCGGGGCGATTGGACTGACGGTGGTCCTCGTCGTCGGCATGGAAGAGGGCGCCCGTGGCCTTTTGATCGGCAGCTACGCCAGCGGCGCCGTCATCGTGCTGGCCCTGATCCTCATCCACCGGCGCCGCCTCTCGCTGCGCTTCGAAGGGCCGCTGCTGCGCCGGCTGCTGCGCTTCGGCCTGCCGACGATGCCGGCCGAGCTCTCGCTCTACGGGCTCAACTTCGTCGACCGGATCATCATCGTCCACGCTGCCGGCCTCTCGGAGGCCGGCCTCTACTCGCTCGCGGTCAAGTTCGCCCAGGGCGTCAACGTCCTCGTCCGCGGCTTTCAGCTCGCCTGGCCGCCGCTCGCCTACTCGATCCGCGATGACGACGAGGCGCGGCGTGTCTACGCCACGGTGGTCACCCTCTTCGTCGCCGGCTGCGCCTTCGTTGTAACCGGCATGTGGCTGCTCTCGCGCTGGATCGTCCGCGCCCTCGCCGCGCCCGAATTCTTCGGCTCTTACAAGGCGATCGGCCTGCTCGCCACCGCCGCCACCCTCTACGCGCTCTACATGGTGCTCGTCGTCATCCTCGGCAGAACTGGCCGCACCGAGTTCAACTTCCCTGCCACTGGGGCCGCACTCGCCGCCAACATCGCGCTCAACCTCGTCCTGGTGCCGCCGCTGGGGATTGTCGGCGCCGGCCTCGCCCTCGTCGCCTCCTACATCGTCGTGCTGGCGCTGATGTACGTCTTCACCCAGCGGCTCTTCCCGGTGCCCTACGAATGGGGGCGCCTGTTGCGAGTGCTCACCGTCTCAGCTGGCCTGGTTGGCCTCGGCGAGCTGCTGCTGCCGACCGAGGGCTTCGTGGGCTTCGCCCTGCGCCTCGCCTTTGCCCTGGCCTATCCGCTCGCGCTGCTCGCCACAGGTTTCTTCACCCGCGCCGAGCGCCACTGGCTGGCTCGCCTGCGCCACCCATCCGAGGTACTTGCCGGCCTGCGGGCACTGCGCCCGGCTGCGGTTGGCATCGACGGTTCCGTCCCGGAGACCTACGAGGTCGAGCAAATGGACGAGGACTCTCGCTTTAGCTGAGCTGAGCTGCGTCGGCGATGCTGGTTCCACGCCCGGGGTTCAGCGCTTGGCGGGCGTGAGCCCAGTAGATCCGCGCCGGTTGCTTGGGCATGACCGTGGCGGCAAGAGCCCGCACCGCGTAAGACCAGGCGGTAAGAATTCGCACCGCCAGCGCCGCGCCGTCCCCATGGTGCTTGCGCATGTAGCGGTCGCGGTTGCGGTGGAATTCGACGATGCGGGGCAGGCCCGCGCCGAGGTCGGTGGAGAGCTGGTCGTGATGGACCGCTTCGGAGGCGGGGACGAAGAGGCTGTGCCAGCCCGCCTCGGCGAGGCGCTTGGCGAAGTCGCACTCGTCGTAATAGACGAAGAAGGCAGGGTCCATGTAGTCGACCTCGGCTGCCGCCTCACGGCGGACCAGTAGGGCACTGGACTGGCCCCAGTCGACCTGGCACGTTGAGCCGCCCTTGCTCTGCACGGTCAGCCAGCGGTGCAGGAAGAGAGCGCCCGCCAGGGCCGTACCGACGCCGGGGAAGCGCCAGGCGCAGGGGACCGGATCGCCCGCGGAGTTGAGCAGTTGCGCTGTTGCCGCGGCCGCTTTCGGGTCCGCCTCGAGGGCCTCCAGCAGCGCCGCCACCGCGCCGGGTCGCAGCTCGGAGTCCTCGTTGAGCAATAGGCAGTACTTGCCGGTCGCCTCGCGCATCAGGGTCGAGTCGTTCTCGCCCTTGCCCGTGCGCCGCTCGCGCTCGATCAGTTGGACGCCGCTGTCATGGCTGCGCACCGCCTCGGCCGAGCCGTCGTTGGAGGCGTTGTCCAAGACGAGGACCTCCCGCTCCACGCCCTCGGGGTGCGTGCGCTTGATCGCCTCGAGGCAGGCGAGCAGGTAATCGCGGCCGTTCGTGTTCACGACGCAGTAGGAGAGCGTGGGCGCCACCGCGGTCACGATAATCGCCGTGTCCGGTGGTACCGGGCCTCGCAGATGAAAGTCCAGCTAGTCGACCCCTCGGCCTTCACGCCGCCCTATGACCGCGCCCTCGCCGCGGCGCTGGCTCGCCGCGGCGCTGAGGTCGAGCTGCTGACCAGCCGCTTTCTCTACGGACCGGTGCCTGAGCCGGATGGCTACCGGGTGCGCGAGTGCTTCTATCGCCGCAGCGCCGAGCGCGGCCTCGACGCTGCGGCCCGCCGTGCCCTTAAGGCCGCCGAGCACCTCAGCGACATGCGCCGGCTGCGCGGCGAGCTCGACGCCGACGTCGTCCACTACCAGTGGCTGACCATGCCCGCCCTCGACGCGCACTTGCTGCCGGCTAAGCGGCCGCGCTTGCTCACTGCCCACTACATCCTTCCGCCCAGGTCCAGCCGCCGGCAAATCGCAGTTGCGCACCGCGTCTTCTCTCGAATGGATGCGGTTGTCGCCCACTCTGAGCACGGCGCCGCGCGCCTGCGCGAAGAGGTCGGCCTCGACCCATCCCGTGTCCGCGTCATCCCCCACGGCGCTTTCGATTACCTCACCAGCCTGCCCGAGGAGAAGCCGCTGCCGACTGAGCTGGAGGGCGCGGAGGGGCCGGTGATCCTCTTCTTCGGCCTGCTCCGTCCCTATAAGGGCCTCGACTTGCTGCTCGAGGCCTTTGCCCAAATCGAGGGGGCCGAGCTCTGGATCGTCGGCAACCCGCGCATGGACGTCGCGCCGCTGCGCACGGCCGCGCAGGCAGCCCCCGGGCGGGTCCGCTTCGTCACCCGCTTCATCGAGGACGCCGAGATCCCGGCGATCTTCCGCCGCGCGGACCTCGTCGCCCTGCCCTATCGCGACGCCGAGCACTCCGGCGTCCTCTACACCGGCCTCGCCTTCGGCAAGCCAATGGTGCTCAGCGCCGTCGGCGGCTTCCCCGAGGTCGCGGCGACCGGCGCGGCACACCTCGTGCCTCCCGGCGACGCCACAGCGCTCGCCTCGGCCCTGAGTGCGCTGACTGCCGACTCGGCCGCCCGTGAGCGCCTGGCAGAGGCGGCGCGAGTCGCGGCAGCCGGCCCGTACTCATGGGACGTGGTCGCCACCCAGACCCTGACGCTGTACGACGAACTGGTGCGGTGATAATCGCCCGATGCTCGCCGCGATCTTTTGGATTTCCGCCGCGCTGATCGTCTACACGCATCTCGGCTATCCACTCGTCTTGCGCCTCCTCGTCGCCCTGCGGCGGCCGAGCAAGCCGGCGGCCGAGCCGGCCGAGCTGCCCCGCGTCTCGCTGATCGTCGCCGCCTACGACGAGGAGGAGGTGATCGAGGCCAAGGTCGCCAACGCCCTCGCCCTCGACTACCCGCGCGAGCTGCTCGAGTTGATCGTCGCCTCCGACGGCTCCTACGACGCCACGGCCGAGCGCGCCCGCGCCGCCGGTGCGGACCTCGTCCTCGAGCTGCCGCGCGGCGGCAAGCTGGCCGCGCAGAATGCCGCCACGGAGCGCGCCTCCGGTGAGATTCTCGCTTTCTCCGATGCCAACAGCGAGTGGCACGCCGACGCCCTGCGCCAGCTCGTCGCCCCGTTCGCCGACCCACGGGTCGCCTACGCCTGCGGCCAGGTCCGCTTCCTCGACGCCGAGGGCGACAACCTCGAGGGCGCTTACTGGCGCTACGAGATGGCGGTCCGCGAGATGGAGTCCGAGCTCGCCGGGATCACGGCCGGCAACGGCGCGATCTACGCCGTCCGTGCTGCCGACTACCTGCCGCTCGACCCCGCGGGCAGCCACGACCTCTCCTTCCCCTTCGCCCTCGCCAAGCGCGGCAAGCGCTCGCTTTACGTGCCGAGTGCGCGCGCCGAGGAGAAGATGGTGCCGACGATGGAGGGTGAGTTCGCCCGCAAACGGCGGATGATGGTCGGCATCTGGGACATCGTCGTCGGCGAGGGAATGATCTCGCCGCGCGGCTACTCGACCCTCTACGCCTTCGAGCTCTTCTCGCACCGCCTGCTGCGCTACCTGACCCCGTTTCTGCACTTCGTCGCCTTCTTCGCCAACCTCGCCCTGCTCGGCAGCGGCACCGTCTACGTCGTCACCTACGGCATCCAGGTCGCCGCAATCGCCGCGGCGCTGTTCGGCGGCAGCTTCCCGGTCGGCCCGCTGCGCGTCGCTCGCTATTACGCGATGACGACCCTCTCGATCGCCGCCGGGTTCTGGGACCGCTTCCGCCACGGGCAACCCGCCGGGGCCTGGGATAAGGCACCGGGCACGCGATGACGCATCGTGACCGGCGCATATCGGCGTCCTCGGTCGCTCGCGTGCAAGAGCACGCCACGCTCCCTGCGTCCTTGATCTGCTTGGTCACGATGCGTCATCGGTAACTGGAATGCCCAGAATTTTGGATATAGCCCTCGCGCTGGTCGCTCTCATCGTTTTGTCACCCGTGTTGCTGGTGGCTGCAGTCGCGATCAAGTTGGGCAGTCGCGGGCCAGTCCTATATCGCCAGCGCCGCGTCGGTCTCAACGGCAAGGAGTTCGAGATGCTGAAGCTGCGCACGATGGTCGCCGGGTCCGATCCGGTCGGGGTGGGCACGGTCGTCACCCGCGATGACCCGCGCGTGACCGGTGCCGGCCGCGTCCTGCGGCGCACCTCGCTCGACGAGATTCCCAACCTGGTCAACGTCCTGCGTGGCGAGATGGCGATCGTCGGCCCGCGCCCGACGATTCCCGCCCAGGTGATCGACTACACGCCGCGCCAGCACCGGCGCCACGAGGTCCGCCCCGGCATCACCGGCTGGGCTCAGGTCCAGGGCCGCGCCGGCATCCCCTGGGAGCAGCGGATCGAGCTCGACGTCGAGTACGTAGACCGCCGCAGCGCCGCCCTCGACGCTCGCATCCTCGCCAAAACGCTCTGGCTGCTGGTCACCGGCCACGGCCTCGCGCCCGACTGACCTGGTGTAACGCTTTCTCCGCCCAACGGCAGGACAAAGCGTTACACCTCCGGGAGGGGAGACGACGTAGGGTTTTCGTCGTGAATGACCGCCCGAAAGTCAGCCTCCGGCCCTTCGAGCCCGGCGACGCCGCCGCCGTGCACCGCTGGTTCAACAACCCGGCGGCGACCGCCTCGTTGATGGAGCAGCGCGACTCGTTCTCCGAGGCCGAGGCCGAGGCCTGGGTCGGCCGGGCGATGAATGACTCGGGCGAGGATCGCAAGTACGCGATCGAGGTCGAGGGCTATGACGAGCCGGTCGGCTTCACCGCTCTCTACGGTCTCTTCCGCCAGACTGCGCCGGAGTTGGGTGCCCTGATCGGCGATGACGTGCGCGGCAAGGGCGTCGGCCGCCGCGCCGAGGCGCTGACCCTGGCCAAGGCCTTCGACGAGTTCGGCGCCCACCGGGTCTACGGGCGTATCCCCGCCCGTAACGAGGTGGCAAAGAAGACCGTCGCCGGACTCGGCTGGAAGCACGAGGGGACGATGCGTGCCCACCTGCGCCGCGAGGGAGCGCCCGCCGACGACTGCGAGGTCTGGGGCGTCCTGCCCGACGAGTTCCGCGCCGCTACGGCCGACCTGCTCCCGTGAGCGCCACCGCTCGCGGCGAGCTGATCGAGGACCGCGGCGAGGCGGCGTCCGGCGAGGACTTCTTCCGCTCGCCCCAGTTCCTCGAAGCCGAAGGCGTCACCCACACGCTGCGCATCACACACGAGGCGAGGGAACTGGTCGCTCCGCTGATCGCGCGCGAGATCGAGGGTGGCCCCGAGCGTGACGCGATCTCGCCCTACGGATATCCGGGGCTGGTAGAGAGGAGTCGGGGGGGTGTCCTGCGGAGCCTCCCCGCTGTTGCTCCGCAGGACACCCCCCCGACTCCGCCCATCCTGCCCCCGGAATCGATCGACTTCAGCGCCACCGGCCTGGTCACGATCTTCCTCCGACACACCCTCGCCGAGCCGCCCCTCGGCGCCACCAGCGAGCGCAACGTGGTTCAGATCGCTGACCCTGACCTGCCGGCAAAGAGCCGCGGTAGCGATCGCAACCAGATCAACAAGAACCTGCGCAACGGATACGAGTTGAGCCTCGTGCCAGGCCCCGAGACGAGTGCTGCCCAGCGCGCCGGGTTCCTCTCCGCTTACGAGCAGACGATGCGACGCACCGGCGCTGCCGAGCGCTACTTCTTTGGGGCGCACTATTTCGATCGCATCCTCGAATCCGCCCGCACTTGGTTGGCCGTTGCCCACGCCCCCGACGGCACAGTTGCCGCCGCCTCGATCGCCGTCGCTTCCGACGGCTACCTCCACTACTACCTCAGCGGCAGCGCCGACTCGCACCTGCGCGACTCGCCGATGAAGAACGTCGTCGCCTCGCTGGTCGAATTCGCGGCTCAGCGCGGAGAACCGCTCAGCCTCGGCGGCGGCATCAGCCGCGGCGACCGGCTCGAGGAGTTCAAGCGCGGCTTTGCGAATCGTGAGCTAGCCTGGCATACGTCGGAGATCGTCGCTGACCGCGCCGCATACGAGCGCCTCAGTGGCGACCGCGCCGGCGACGACTTCTTCCCGGCCTACCGGGCGCCGAGTGCTTCTTAGCCGACGGTCGGTTCGACTGGCGTCGGGCCGGTGAAGGGGAAGCCTTCGACCGGCTCGCGGCCGTGGCCCCAGGTCTGCTTGCCGAAGTCGCGGATCGCGTCGAGGGTGATCTCGCCCTTGTATTCGTTGCAGCCGAGCAGGTTGCGCCAGGTCGTCGCAGCGACTTCGTAGGGCATGTTGGTGTTCGGGAAGAGCAGCGTCGCTCCGTACATCGTTTCGTAGAGACCGACCAGTTCCAGCTGGGCGCTTTCGGAAAGATCCGGCGAGTACTGGATCTCGAGCCGACCGTGCTCCATCGAGTGGACCATGTCGATTTCCTGAGGCATTTCCTTGTAGGCGCCGTCGGCCTGCTGGTAAGGCGGTTCGACGTGGTTGCCGGAGGTCGGCGGGTTGGTTTCGTATTCCGGCGTCGGCGCCGTCGGGGGGATGTGTTCGTGACCCTCTTCGGGGAGGTGGAGGCGCAGGTCACAGCCCGCCTTTTTCGCCGCCTCCTTGAGGTTGGTCACTTTCACCGCCGCGACCGTGGTGCCGCTGCGCGTGTCGGGCTGGACGCCGTTGGTCGAGCCCGACTGCTGGTCGATATGGGCGTTACCGCTGTCGTTCTTGTTGGAGGCTGAGACGATCACCGCGATGATCCCGATCAGGACGACGATGCCGACGATGCCCGCGGCTCCGTAGCCGATCATCAGGCGACGTTTTGCGGAGCCAGCCTGCTTCTGCTCGCGTTCCTGCCGAGCTTGGCGGAGTCGCTCCCTCTCTTCCTCCCTGCGATTGGCCATGCGAGGAGCAGTTTACTCAGAGTGACTTGGCCAAGTCGTCGCTGTCATCGCGGCCGCGTTCCCAGGGCCGGGCTGCTTGTAGGGCGCCAAGCACCGCCCACGTCGCCGGCGCTCGATTGAGCGCGTAGAAGTGGATTCCCGGCACACCGGCGAGCAGTAGCTCCGAGCACTGCTGGGCTGCGTAGGCGACGCCGAGCTCGAACTCCGCCTTCTCGTCGCCGTTCGCCGCTGCGAAGGCGGCTTCCAGCCGGGGCGGAATCGAGGCGTCGCAGAGGCTACAGATGCGCTTGGTCTGAGCGAAGCTCGCCACCGGGATCACTCCGGCGATGATCGGTACCTCGATGCCCGCCGTCCGCGCCGCGGCGACGAAGTCGAAGTAGACCTGGTTGTCGAAGAAGAGCTGGGTGATCAGGAAGGAGGCGCCGGCCTCGACCTTGGTCTTCAGGTAGGCCAGGTCCGTCTCCAGGTCGGGCGCCTCGGGGTGGACCTCAGGGAAGCAGGCACCGCCGACCGTGAACGGCCAGCGCGAGCCGATGAACGCGGTCAACTCGGCGGCGCTGCCCAGGCCGCCCTCGAGCTGGACGAAGTCCTCCTGGCCGCGCGGTGGGTCGCCACGCAGGGCGAAGACGTTCTCGATCCCGGCCGCCTCGATCTGGTCCAGCGTCTGCGCCAACCCCTCGGAGGTCTCGCCGACGCAGCTCAGGTGCGCCATCGTCTCGTAACCGAGCTCGTCCTTGAGCTCGCGGGTGATCTCGACCGTGCCGTCGCGGGTCGAGCCGCCGGCGCCGTAGGTGACCGAGACGAAGTCGGGCTCCAACTCGCGCAGTGAGCGCGCGGTCGCCAACAGGCCCTCGCGCCCCTCATCGGTCTTGGGCGGGAAGAACTCGACCGAGAAGGTCGGCGCTTTGGCGGCGATGATCTCGTCTATACGCATCGGCCGGAGGTTAGCCGCCCCCGGACGCGGGAGCGGAGGAGGCGGCGCCTGATTTATCGACGCGATCCTGGAAGTAGTCCTGGATGTCCTCCAGCCGCTTGCCCTTTGTCTCCGGCACGAACTTCCAGCAAAAGGCGAGGGTGAGCAGGCCGATCACGCCGTAGAACCAGAAGGCGCCGGATCTTCCCAGCGCTTCGATCAGCAGCAGGAAGGTGAGCGAGACGATGAAGTTGAAGGTCCAGTTGGCCATCGTGCCCACGCCGGCCGCCTTGCTGCGCACGCTGAGCGGGTAGATCTCGGCGTTGAGCAGCCAGAAGATCGGCCCCAGGCTGATCGCGAAGGAGGCGACGTAGGCCATCAGGCTGCCGATCGCGATCACCGAGCCGACGGTGCTGTCGCCACCGGAAACCTTGAAGGCGGCGCCGAGGGCGAAGAGCGAGATCGACATCCCGGTTACGCCGATGAAGAGCAGCGTCCGCCGCCCCGCTCGGTCGAGCAGGCGCAGCGCGAGGAGGGTGAAGCCGACATTGATCACGCCGACGCCGACCGCCGCCAGGATCGAGCCGGCCGAGGAGTTGACGCCGGTGAATTCGACGATCGTCGGCGCGTAGTAGATGACGGTGTTGATCCCGGTCACCTGCTGCAGGATCGCCAGCCCGACGCCGACGACGAGCGCCGCTTTCACTACCGGCTGCAGTAGCTCACTCCAGGCGCCCGGCTTCTCGTCGAGGCTCTCTTTGATCTCCTCCAGCTCGCGGTCGATCGTGTCCGGGTCGTCGACCCGGATCTTCGCCAGCGTCGCCCGCGCGGCGAAGTCGTCACCGCTCATCACCAGCCAGCGCGGGCTCTGCGGCATCCGCAGCATGCCGAAGCCGAGCGCCAGCGCCGGCACGCAGCCGAGCCCCAGCATCCAGCGCCAGCCTTCGATGTGGTCGAAGGCGAGCCCGATCAGGTAGGCGACGAGGATGCCGATCGTCACCGCCAGCTGGAAGAAGCTGACCAAGCGCCCGCGGCTCTCCGGCGGTGCCACCTCGGAGATGTAGACGGGAGCGGCGGCGGAGGCGAGGCCGATCGCGACCCCGATCACGATGCGGGCGATGACCAGGACCTCGACGCCCGGCGCCGCCGCGCTGGCCAGGGCGCCGACGATGAAGACGCTGGCGGCGAGCAGGATCATCGAGCGCCGTCCGTAGGTGTCGGCCGCCGGTCCGGCGATTGCGGCGCCGCCAACGGCGCCGATCGGCACCGCCGCGACGACCAGGCCCTGGGCGAAGCTGCCGAGACCGAAGTCGGTCTTGATGAAGAGCAGGGCACCGGCGATGACGCCGGTGTCGTAGCCGAAGAGCAGCCCGCCGAGGCCGGCGATCGCAGCCGTCAGCACAACGTTGCGCCGCGCCCTCCGCCGAGACGCTTCGAGACCGTCGCTCATCCCACCCGGACCGTATACCGCGCCACCGGACGAGCCCAATTCCCGGAGTTTGCGGGAACGTATTCGTCGCCCCCCTAGCGGCCCGCCCGGGTGCGCGCTAAGTTGAACTTGCGACTGGGAGGGACGGGGTCTGCGGAAGCCCACCGGACACCGCCCCGAAGGTGGCGCAACGAGCTTCAGCGAGCGAAGGCTACGCACGCGGCAGGCAACCGAGCGTCTCCGCCAGTCGTATTTTTTGTGCCCGAAACCAGTGTCCGAGCGGATGCCTAGCTTGGAGGTGACATCAAGCGTCTGCCCTTGATGTCACGCGTGCCGGGACGTAGTGCCTGGGAGCTGGGCGTCGTTGCGAGACCCGGAAGGCCGTGACGACTAGCCCGCCCGCTCCCCACTCTGGAGGCTGTGGGAGGATCTCGGCGATGAGCGGGGGGCTTGGTTACGAGCGGGTTGGCGCGGCCGCGGTGATGACTATCGACCGGCCGGAGCGGCGCAACGCGATCGACGCGGCTGCGGCGGAGGCGTTTCGCGAGGGACTGAAGGAGTTCGAGGCCGACGAGGGCGCCCGCGTCCTAGTTCTGACCGGTGCCGGGGGCCAGGCCTTCTGCGCCGGCGCCGACCTGAAAGCGATGGATCTCGACGTCGACCATCCCGACGGCCCGATGGGACCGACGCGGTTGACGCCCGCCAAGCCGGCGATCGCCGCGGTCGATGGCTGGTGCCTGGCGGGTGGAGTGGAGCTGGCGCTCTGGTGCGACCTGCGGATTGCCACTCCGCAATCGACCTTTGGCCTCTTCGAGCGTCGCTGGGGCGTGCCCCTGGTCGACGGCGGCACCCAGCGCCTCCCCCGGGTGGTTGGCATGGGGCGGGCGCTGGAGCTGATCCTCACCGGCCGCCCGGTCGAGGCGGAGGAGGCCCACCGCATCGGCTTGGTCAACGAGCTGGTTGAGCCCGGCAAGCAGCTCGAGCGCGCCCTCGAGCTGGCCGAGCGGATCGCCACCTTCCCGCAGGAGACGATGCTGGCCGACCGCCGCGCCGCGATCGAGGGCTTCGGCCTACCGCTCGCCGAGGGGATCGCGCTCGAGCACCGGCTCGGCCGCGAGACTCTTCACGTCGCCGTCAAAGGAGCCAGGCGCTTCGCCGACGGGGCTGGCCGCCACGGCGAGGGCGTCTAGCTCAAGCCTGCGCCGCGTGCTCGCGCGCTACGCGGCGCATCTCGTCTTCAGCTGCTTCCGGGCCGATGTAGGGCATCAGGACGGCAAAGACGAGGTCGGGCAGGATTCGGGTCAGCTCCGGTCCCCGCCCGGCGCGGATCTCGTCGAAGATCATCGATGCGGCACCACCGATCGCGAAGCGAGCGGTGTCGGCGGGGAGTTCCTCGACCTGGTTCGCGTACTGGCGACCCTCCTCGAGAAACGGGGTGAAGCGCGCCAGGGCCGAGCGGTAGCGAGCGCGGGCGTCGTCCCCCGCGGCGGTCACCTCGACCATCGAGAGCCGGGCGATCCCGGCCTCGATCGAGAGCAGTCCCACCAAGGCGCCGAGCGCGGCGGAGACCCGCTCGGGCCATGGCCGCCCGGCGGCGGCCTCGAAGGCGCTGCTCATGTGGGCGAGGAGGACGTCGAAGACCGCCTCGTAGGCCTCGAGGAAGCAGCTCTCCTTGTCGCCGAACATCTGCTCGAAGCTCTGCTCGGAGACGCCCGCCACCTCGATCACGTCCTGGACGGTGGTCGCTTCGTAGCCTTTTGCTGCTGCGACGCGCAGCATCGCCTCCAAAAGACGCTCCCTTTCGGAGCGCACCAGGTAGGCGCGCGGCAGGCTTTGCGTACCGCCCTGTGTTTTTTCTACACTTGAAGTCGAGGACGGATCCATGGGTTCAGAGTAGGGCAGTGTTCTCAGACTGTCCAACTCCGATCTCGCCGTTTGGCGTGGCTCAGCCGGTCAGGCTCTAGCGGCCTTCATCTCGGCACCGGCGACCTCGGCTCCGAAGTAAGGCAGCACCGCGAAGTACATGAAGTCGGGCAGCAGCCCGCGGAAGCCGTCGCCATCCCCCGTCGCCAGCTTGGCGTGGACCACGGCGTGCATGCCGGCGACGATCCCCTCGGCCGCGATCGGCGGTGGCGTCTCGGTGCCGGTCGAGGCGTGGCGCGCCGAATCGATGAAATCAGTGATCTCTTTCATCGCTTCGGAGCGAATTTTCAGCGCCTCAGGGCCCGCCGCGTGGACCTCGACGATCAGCGCGCGGCCGATTGCGGGGTCCGCATCGAGGGCGTCGAGGATGGCGCCGATGCCCGCCCGCAGCTTGGCCCGCCAGCCCTCTTCCGGCTCTGCAGCCGCCCTGGCAATGGCTTCGAACTTGGCCACGCCATAGGCGAGCGCCTCCAGGTAACAGGCGTCCTTGTCGGCGAACTCGTCATAGAAGGCTTGCCTGTAGAGGCCGGTCTGATCCAGCACCATACGCACGGATGCGGAGTCGTAGCCGGCATTGCCGACAGCCTCGAGCATGCCCTCGAGAATGCGCTGACGCTTCGGGGAACTCACCAGTCTGAGTGCGGGAGCTTCGGGGAAGACCTTCCCCGTTGCGCCGGTCCCCGCAGCCCCTGCCCGGACCTTGGTTGCGGCTTGCTTGCCCATCCGACCTTCCTCTGCTGATCAAGGGAACGGGTTGTCTGGAATAAGGAACAGTAGCGGTATCTGGTAGATCCGTCCAGCTTGGAAACGGATTCCTATAGAGGTACCCTGGCGTTCGTGCCCGATCGAGCTCCGCAAGCAACGAGGATGCCACCGGGTCGGCACCAGTTGCCTCGCGAGTTCATCGCCCAGCACCAGCGGGCCCGCATAATCGCCGCCCTTGCCGAGGAGACGGTGGAGAAGGGCTATCGCGCGGTCACGGTCGCCGACATCGTCCGCCGCGCCGGCATCGCCCGCAACACCTTCTACGAGAACTTCTCCTCCAAGGAGGACTGCTTCCTCGCCGCCTCGGAGTTCGCGGTCAAGGAGGCGCTGCGGCGCGTCGTCGACGCTGCCAGCAAGGTCGACACTTGGCCGGCCCGGGTCAACTCGGGCCTCGCCGCCTTTCTCCACTACGTTGCCAGCGAGCCCGCCCTCGCCCGCACCTGCATCGTCGAGGCGCTCTCGGCCGGGCCCGCCGCGGTCGACCGCTACGAGCGCTCGATCCAGGCCTTCGTGCCGCTCTTCCGCATGGGCCGCAAGGTCTCGGCCAAGGGCGAGGAGCTGCCGACGACGCTGGAGGAGACGATCGTCGGCGGGATCTTCTGGATTCTCTACCAGCGCATCATCATGGGGCAGGCGGAGCAGATCGAGGAGCTGCTGCCGGAGCTGGTCGAGTTCTCGCTCACGCCTTACCTCGGCGCCGAGTCCGCCAAGCGGATTGCCGGCGAAGAAGCATCGACCGCCAACGCGGGTTGAGCCAGGGGCAGGGATTGGGGGTCCCATGACCTAGTGCTTGACCTGGAGACCCGCGAGCGCGCCGCCAGTCCCGAGCGCGAGCGCATCGTCGAGGCCCTGATCGAGATCGCCGCCGAGCGCGGCTATGCCGAGACCACGATCGAGCTGATCCTCGAGCGAGCCGAACTCGACCGGCCCGCGTTCGACCGCCATTTCCGCGGTAAGTACGACTGCTTCCTCTCCGCCTGGCAGGAGATCAACGAGGGCTGCATGCGGGAGATGCTGGAGGCCTACAACAGCCAGGAGAGCTGGCCCGACCGGCTCCGCGCCGTCGCCTGCGAGATCGTCGAAAACCTCCGCAACGCCCCAAGCCGGGCCTCTTTCGCGGTTGAGGTGCTGGCCGCCGGCGACGCCGCCCGGGCGCGGCGCGACATGACGATGCGGGTGATCGCCTCGCTGATCGACGCCGGCCGCAACGAGATGGAGGATCCGGAGTCGGTGCCGCACACCACCGCCGAGGCCCTGGCCGGCTCTGCCTACGGCCAGGTCTACGCGAAAGTCGTACGCGGCAACGCCGACGAGCTGCCCGAGCTGGTGCCGCAGTTGATGTCCGCCGCAGTAATGCCGTATCTGGGAATCGAGGCCGGCCTGGCCGAGTTGTCGAGGGGCTTCGATCCGCCAGCGCGATATCGTCGGGGTGTGGCCAAGAAGAAGTCCTCCTCCCGGGACACGGGTGACTCGGGAGTGTCAGCGGAGGAATACCCGCCGGAGCTCGCGCGCCTGCCCCCAGGCCGCCACGGCTTGCCGCGCGAGTTCGTCATCCACAACCAGCGCGAGCGCCTGATCGCCGGCCTCGCCGAGGCGATCGCCGAAAACGGCTACTCCGGCACGACGATCGCCCACATCACCCGCCACGCCGCGGTCTCGAGGCGCACCTTCTACGAGCACTTCTCCAGCAAGGACGAGTGCTTTGTCGCCGCCTACGACACGGTGATGGAGGAGCTGGTCGGCCGCGTCTCGACCGCCTTCGACGCCGAGGACGACTGGCCGCACGCGGTCAAAGCCGGGATCGGGGCGATGCTCGAGTTCCTTGCCGCCGAGCCGCACCTGGCCCGCCTCTGCATGGTCGAGGCGCTGGTCGCCGGCCCGGTCGTGGTCGAGCGCTACGACGCCGCGATTCAGAGCTTCGTGCCCTACTTCCAGACCGGCCGCGAGGGCCGTCCACCCGAGGTCCTCGAGCGCCTCTCGGCGACCACCGAGGAGGCCCTGGTCGGCGGCATGGTCTCGCTGATCTCCCGTCGCATCATTGCCGGCAAAGCCGAAGAGCTGGAGGAGCTGCTGCCCGACCTGGTCGAGTTCACGCTTACTCCATATGTGGGGAGTCAAGAGGCCGCAGAGCTCGCTCGGGAGCAGAGCTGAGTTCCAGCCACGCCTCGTCCTCGCCAAAGTAGTTGAGCACGGCGAGGTGGGCGAGGTCGGGGAGCAGGCGCTCGACCGTCGCCGCCCGGCCCGCGCCGATCTCGGTGGCGATCGCTTCCTCGACCGCGCCGACGACGAACTGGGCGGTGAGCGCCGTCGCCGTCGCCCGGGCGCTGGGTTCGTGACGGGCGGAGTCGACCGCCCGCGCGAAACGCTCGATCAGCTGTTGGTGCTTTGCCCAGGCCTGCCCGCGGGCGGCGCGCACCTCGACCACCAGCGCCTTCGCCAGCAGCGGCTGCTCGGCGACCGTGCGCAGCAGCCTGGCGAGGGCGGCGCGGAAGCCCGCCCGCCAGCTCTCGGCCTCACGGCCCGCCTCGAGCACTTCCGCGCAGAGTCGATCTGCCGCCATCTCGTAGGCCTGCGCGAAGCAGGCCTCCTTGCCGCCGAAGCGGCGCTGGAAGCGGTCGCGGGAGATGCCGCTGCGCTCCAGCACTTCCTGCACCGTGGCCTTGTCGTAGCCCCGTGCGCCGACGCTGAGCAGCATCGCTTCCAGCGCCCCCTCATCCGACGCGCGCTGCGGGATTGCCTCGTCCCATGACCTCACCGCGCGCAGTGTGGGTGGTGCATCCACTCCGAGGTACCTTAGCCCATCTTTGGGAACTATCAACACTTCATATACTGCCTTCGTACCAATGGGAACGCGCGCTATCCTGACTGCGTGCGTGCATTGCCTGGAAAGGCTTCCCGGCAGCCGCCCGGCCCCGAGCCGGTCAGCCGCGCCGCGTCCGCGGAGGACCAGCGGCGCCGGATCCTCGAGGCCACCGCGGACCTGATCGCCGAGCAGGGTTACGCCGAGACGACGATCGAGCAGATCGTGCGGCGGGCCCGGGTCGGCTACGCGACCTTCTACAAGCACTACGCCGACAAGCAAGAGGCCTTCCTGGCGCTGATGGACGCGGCGGTCGAGCGCACGGCCTATGAGGTGGAGGAAGCCTTCGACCGCGAAGACGGCCCCTGGCCCGACAAGGTGGGGGCAGGGCTGGGGGCATTGCTCAAGATCGCAGCCGAGCATCCCGGCGTCGCCCAGGCCTGCCTGGTCGAGGCGCCGACCGCGGGGCCGGAGGCGGCGGCGCGCCACGAAGCGGCGCTGAAGCGCTTCGCGCCGTTGCTGCGGCCGGGGCGTGAGTTCAACCCCCGCGCCGACAAACTGCCGCAGAGCCTCGAGGAGACCCTGGCCGGCGGGGTGCTCTGGGTGATCAACCAGCGCCTGATCGCTGGCGAAGCGGAGAAGCTGCGGGCGCTGCTGCCCGAGGCGTTGGAGTTCCTGCTGCGGCCCTACGTCGGTGAGGACGCGGCGGCGCGCGAGGCGGGCGGCGTCGAGGCCCTGGGTGGCTGACGACGAGCTCGGGCCGCTGCCGGCCGGCCGCCACGGCTTCAGTCGCGAGCAGGTCGCCCACAACCAGCGCGAGCGCCTGATCGCCGGCCTCGCCACGGCGGTCGCCGAGAAGGGCTACCGCGCGGTGACGATCACCGACATCACCAAAGCCGCCCGGGTCTCCCGCCGCGTCTTCTACGAGAACTTCGAGAGCAAGGACGAGTGCTTTCTGGCGGCCTTCGAGGTCGTCGTCGGGCATGTTCGTGACCTCGGCGCCGAGGCGGCCGCCGGAGCGCAGGGCTGGCCAAACCAGGCGATCGAGGCGTCCCGCGCCGTACTCGCATTTCTCGCCGCCGAACCCGACCTTGCTCGCCTCTGCCTGGTCGAGGCCCAGGCCGCCGGCCCAGTGGTTTCGGCTCGCTTCCACGAGACCGTGCATGAGCTGGTGCCATATCTGGAACGAGGTCGCTCCGAGCGCCAGGGCGAGCGTGACCTGCCTCCGAGCACCGAGGAGTCAACGCTTGGTGCCCTGGTCATGCTCAGCTCCCGCAAGGTCGCGGCCGGTGAAGCCGAGCGCCTACTCGACCTCCTCCCAGAGCTGGGCGAATTCATCCTCGCGCCCTACATCGGCACCGAGGAGGCGATGCGTTTGAGCGGAGACATTCGCCATCCCCAGACTTAGCGAGGTGTGCGTTTCAGCCGCCATGCAAGGAACGAGATGAGGCTCTACGGAATCCGGCGAGGCGACATCGAGGCGGTTGTCGCAAATCCGATGGGAGCACAGTTCGATCAATCCGGAAACCGGCGAGTGACCGGATTGGGGATGGATCATCGTGCGATCATTGTCGTTCTGGCAAGCGACGAGCCTGGTTTCGTCATCACAACCTTTCCGGATGGTTGACATGCGTGCCCGATACGACAGCGACGCAAATGCGATCTCGATCGAGTTGACCAAGGCCGAGAGGGCCGATCGAGCGGACCAAGCGCACAAGCGCGCTGTCGTCGCTATTCGCGCGGGCCGGCCGATCGAGTTGCAACTCCTGTATCCGGACATGGGCGTCGCCGAGCCTCTGGCTGCCGTGGCTGCGCGGCATGGACTGGACCGTGAAGCACTCGCCGCCGCCGCCGCCGCCGCCCTGGCTGCCCCGGACCGCTCGGTTTCTGTGGACGTGGCGCTTCGCCCCGCCGCCTAGGCCCCCGGTTTCAGCGGCCTCTTTTCGGTACCCCCATATCCCTCCCGGGAACGCCTCTGGGAACGCTCTTTTTCTTTTGGGAACTTTTGCTTGACAACCCTTGAACCGGGTGCTTCACTGCCGCCACTGGTCGGTACCAAGGTCACTTTCTAGGAACGAAGGACACCTAGTCAAAGCGCTCCAGGGAACGACAGGTACAGGGACATAACCGAGCCTCGAGGAAGCCGCTAAGGGAAGCGGCGGGCAGAGGGGCTCACGGGACAAGGAGAGAGATCTAGATGTTCTCGACGCTTCGTACGAGATTCGGCATCCCCGGAGTCATCTCGGTGATCGCCCTGGTCTTCGCAATGTTCGGCGGCGCTTACGCCGCCTCCAACTCTTCAGGCGGTGGCAAGGCAACTGCCTCAGCGAAGGCGAAGAAGGGGCCGAGGGGTCCCAAGGGTGCTACGGGGCCTGCTGGGCCACAGGGGCCGGCAGGGCCGGCCGGCGCCAAGGGCGACGCCGGGGCTAACGGCTCCAATGGGAGCAACGGCACGAACGGCACCAGCGCCATCACGGCCGCCTACTCGGGCGCCGAATGCGCCAACGGCGGCGTCGAAGTGAAATCGGCCAGCCCGACCGCCTACGTGTGTAACGGCGAAGACGGCCAGACCGGGTTCACCGAAACGCTGCCGAGCGGGAAAAGCGAGACCGGCACCTGGGGGTTCACGAAGGGGGCGACGGTCAGCCAACTTGTCCCTATCTCGTTCAACATCCCGCTGGCCTCCTCGGTGCCGGCGCACTACTTGACCTACGAAGACGAGCCGACCGCCGAATGTCCCGGTAGCGGAGAAGAACCCGCAGCCGCGCCGGGCAACCTCTGCATCTACGAAGTGGAAGAAACGTACGCGACGTACTCCAATTCGCGGAACCTGAAATCCGGAGCCGTCCTCACTTTCCTCAACGTTGCTGCGGGCGGCTACGGAACCTGGGCGGTCACTGCGCCCTGATCGCTCTTGATCGGCGGGTCGGCTCAACACTCACTCCGGCCCGCCGATCGGCTAACGCACCCAGGTGAAACACCCCAGATTGAAGGCAAGGAGTGTCATGAACCCCGCTAGATCACACTCGACCAACAACCGCCTGCTGCTCGTGCCCTTCCTGGGCCTCATGATCCTCCTCGCCCTCTGCTCCGGCTCGGCGCTCGCGGCTGAAAAGGGCGTCGTCAAGTTCTTCGGCGGCAACGGCACCGAAGGCGGCAAGTTCACCAAATTCGCGGGCGGAATCGCGGTCAACCAAGCCGGCGCCGGCGGTGTTGCAGGTGACGTCTACGTCACCGACGAAAAAAACCACCGCGTCCAGCAGTTCTCCGCTGCGGGAGAATTCATCCGTGCCTTCGGCCTCGGCGTGGGTGGACCCGGGGTTGACATCTGCACCGTGGCTTCGACTTGCCTGCCAGGAGAAAACTCCAACGCGGCCGGCGGTACGGCTGCAGCGCCTTCCGTGGCGGTAGACCCCTCGACCGGAATCGTGTACGTCTCCGACGCAGGCCCTCCAGAAGCTGGCACCCGCGTCGATGTCTTCTCGGCAACCGGTCAGTTCGAGGGTGCCTTCGGTTGGAACGTGAAGGTGAGCGGTGGGGCCGAAGAACTGCAGTTCTGCACCACCGAAAGCGGCTGCAAGGCCGGGACCTCGGGCAATGGCCCGGGGCAGATCAAAAACGGCTACTCCAACGATGTGGTCGAGGTGAGCCCGCTCAACGGCCATGTGTTCTTCGACGATCGGTTCAATAATCGCGTCGAGGAGTACGCGCCAACCATCGAAGAAGGCAAGATCACCGGCGTCTCCTTCGTGCGCAGCTACAGCGGAGCCGTCAACGACATCGCCGTCGACCAGAGCGGCGAGATCTACCTGCTCGAAAGCAACAAGATCAGCACCTACAGTCCCACGGGTAGCCCCGAAGGGACACTCGTGGAATTCGCAGGCAGCGGCGGCGCCTCTGGGCTGGAGGTCAACTCCCTCAACGGCAATCTCCTGGTGAACTGGGGTGCCTACCTCAAGGAATATACCCATTCGGGAGAACTGATCGAAACGTACCTCGAAGGCGCGTCGGGCGGAAACTTCCAGGGAGTTGCCCAGAACGAACAGTCCGAAACCATCTACATAACCACCGACACACCCGAACCCGGCGTGCTCGTCATTGGCGAACCGGTGCCGCCGACCGCGTCGATCGAAGCGGTCACCACCTTCACCGGCACCACGGCCACCTTCGAAGGCCACGTAAACCCCGAGGGCTTCTTCGCCGACTACCACTTCGAATACTCCGCCGACGGGGTGAAATGGACCAAGCTGCCTGAAAAACAACTGCCGGCCGACAGCAATGAGCACGCGGTCAGCCAGCAAGCAACCGGCTTGGTCGCCCACACCCACTACCAGGTGCGCCTGGTAGTGGAAAAGCCCTTCAACGGCGGTAAAGCCAGCGCCGAGACGAGCTTTGAAACCGCTGCCGCGGCGCCGGTGATCTCGGCGGTCGGCGTCGAAGAAATCACCGATACGACGGCCAAGCCCGTCGCGAAACTAAACCCCGAGAACGAAGCGAGCGCCTACCACTTCGAATGCGTCAGCCAGGCGCAGTTCGAAGCAAGCGGCTACGCCGAAGCGACGGAAGCGCCAAGCGGTGGCGCCGGCCTCGAAGCCGGCGGCGAAGTCGTCGAAGTCAGCGCCCGGGTCACCGGGCTCAGTCCCACCACGGCGTACCGCTGCCGCTTCACCGCCACCAACACCACCGGCACAACCACCAGCTCCGAAGCCACCTTCGCCACCTACGCCAACCAGCCGCTGGGTCCGCCCGACGGCCGTGCCTATGAGCAGGCCACGCCGGTCGCCAAGAACGGCGGGGACGCACGCGGAGGTCAATACAGCCTCAGGGCCGCGCCCGACGGCGAGGCCGCCAGCTACCTGATCACCGCCAGCGGCGCCACCGAAGGCGGCGGCGGGCAGCATCTCGGCGCCTACGCGGCACTCCGGGGCGGCTCATGGGGCAGCTACAACTTCTGGCCCAGCGTGAGCTTCGGCAACTTCGCCATCTTTGCGGGCTGGAGCGAGGACCTGCGCCGCGACTACGTCGTCGCCTGGCACTCCGGAGAACCGGGAACGCTCTACGAACAGGACCTCGAAAGCGGCACGATGACGGCGATCGCCGGCGGGATCGCCAACGCCGAACGCGTCGCCTTCGCGGATGAATCGGCTGACGGCTCCAAGGTCCTCCTCGAAAGCGAAGAAGCGCTCGCCACCGGAGCGACGGCGGGCTGGTCAAATATCTACCTATGGAACCGGAGCACTCACAAACTGAGCCTGGTCGATCTGCTCTCGAATGGCTCACAGCCCTTCCACGGTGCCTTCGCCGGTCCCTATGACTGGGTGAGCAACGACCCGAAAAAGGGCGGCGGCAGTTCCGGTGTCGGCTCTGGCTACTACACCCAGCAGCTGCACGTCTTCTCCGAAGACGGCTCCACCCTATTCTTCACCTCCTACAACGTCGCCCAGCTCTACGTGCGCACCGGCCTCGACGGCGCCAGCCCGAAAACGGTGCAGGTATCGGCCTCGCAGAAGACCAATGGCTCTGGCACCGGCGGCAAAGACCCCAAAGGCCCGCAGAAGGCCGCCTTCATGGAAGCCACCCCCGACGGGCGCTACGTCTTCTTCACCTCTTCTGAGGAGCTGACCAACGACGCCACCACCGGCACAGAAGACCAGGGCAAAGACCTCTACCGCTTTGACACCCAGACGGGTGAGCTGATCGACATCGCTCCTGACACGACGGATGCAAACGGCGTCGAAGTGTTGGGAGTGCTCGGTTCGAGCGCCGACGGCTCGGACATCTATTTCGCCGCCAAAGGGGCGCTGGCGGAGGCGAGCGCGGGGAGTTGCGCCTGCATCTACCTCTGGCACGAAGGGCAGGTCAGCTTCGTTGCGCCGACGGGCCTTGGTTCCAGTACTGGTCAAGAAGGCCTCAACTGGCTCCCGACAAACGCCGTTGGTGCTGCCGTGCAATCTATGAAAACGAGCCGGGTCAGCGCCAGCGGCACGCTGCTCTTCCTCTCCAAGCTCTCTCCGACCTCCTACGACAGCGAAGGCAAGTACGAGTTCTACCGCTATGAGCCCGGAGCGGGACTGGGATGCGTCTCCTGTAACCCGACCGGCGCTACGCCCGTGGGCGAAGCGACGATGCAGAGCATCAACGCGGGCTTTGCAAAGGCGTCTGTCCCCAGCGCTGTCTGGGTGCGAAGCCTCTCCGCCAACGGCAGGCGTGCGTTCTTCGAGACAACCGACCAGCTGGTCGCAAACGACCTCAACGGCGGCGGCGGTTGCCCGGTCGTCCCCGGCGCCGAAGGAATCCGCAGCTGCCAGGACGTCTATGAGTGGGAGGCCAAGGGAGAAGGCAGCTGCGAAAGCGAAGGTCAAAACGGCGGCTGCATCTACCTGATCTCAAGCGGCGAAAGCGACGAACCCTCCTTCTTCGCCGACGCAAGCGAAAACGGCGAAGACGTCTTCTTCTTCACCCGTCAATCGCTGGTCCGTCAAGACACCGACCAGCTGCAGGACCTCTATGACGCAAGGGTGGGCGGCGGCATCGCCTCCCAAAACGAAGCGCCACCGCCGAGGTGCGAAGGGGAAGCCTGCAAGGGGCCGGCGCCGCAAGCACCGGGCGCCCAGTCTGCGGGCAGCGCCGGCTTCTCTGGCCCAGGCAACCCAACGCCCAACCGCCACAAGCACAAGAAGAAGCGCCACGCCAAGAAGCACGGCCACAAGGCCAAGGCAGGCAAGCCAAAGCACGCGAGCAACGGCAGGGCAGGGCGATGAGGAAGGCAAGCGAGCAGATGGGAGACACAAAGACGATGCGTTACCACTTCCGGATCGCGACTCTTCTCGCGGCGCTCTGCGTTCTGGGGATCGCCGCAACACCCGCGAGCGCCGCCGAACCGGGGGCAAAGCCGGGCTGGCGCCTCACGATCATCCCCTACCCGACCAACTTCAAGCCGGGGGCGACGAGCACCTCACCCGCCGAAGGACCCGGCTACGCGCTGGTCGCGACGAACGTCGGAGGCGCCCCGACCGAAGGCGAATTCACGCTCGAAGACACCCTGCCGAGCGGCGTCGTACCCTCGCCCTCTCAGGTCCCCTATGGCAGCTTTGGCGCCAGCGGATTCGGTGCCGGCGGCACACTGAGCTGCGCCGTCGCCGGGCAGACGGTCACTTGCGCGGCGAGCGAAGCGCTTTATCCCGGCCAGCAGGCCCTGGCCTACGTGCCGCTAGAAGTCGAAGCCGGCGCACCTACGAGCGTGGTCGACCAGGCCGTGGTCGAAGGCGGCGGCGCCGAACCGGCCGCTGCCACAGTGCCGACCCCGGTCAGCTCCGAACCGGCCCCCTTCGGCTTCTCCGTCGGCGACGCGGGCGCTCACGGCAGCGTTACCGCTGCCGACGGCTCGACCACGACCCAGGCGGGCTCGCACCCATACCAGCTGACCGTGGGGATGGACTTCGCCAACAACCCCGAAAAGGGGTCCACGTTCGTGCCCGGGGGCAGCGTGCGCGACATCAGCGGCGAAGTGCCCCAGGGGATGCTCATCGACCCAAGCTCGGTGCCGCGGTGCGAAGAGGTGGACCTGGAGAACGAAGCGGTGGGCTGCCCCGACAACACCCAGATCGGCCTCGTCTCGATCTCCCTGAGTGCTTTCAAAGAACGTCCCAACATCTCCCTGCACGCCCTCTACAACATGGTTCCCCCACCGGGGATGCCGGCCGAGTTTGGCTTCGAAGTGGTCGGCGGCGTATACATCCACCTACTGGGCCGGGTGCGCAGCGATTCGGACTACGGGCTGGCGGCAGACGTGCGCAACATCACGGCGCAGCTCGGAACCCTCGGCACCGAAGTCAGCTTCTGGGGGAACCCGACCGACTCCGGCCACGACCAGACCCGCGGCAGCTGCGTGGAACACGGCAGCAGCTGCCCGCTGAAAGAAGAACTCCACACCGCCGCGGTCAGCCTGCCCGGCTCATGCAGCACCGAGCCGATCGACACCCTCCTCCACATGGCCAACTGGAGCGGCGAAGAAGCCGAAGCGAGCTATGAATCGACCGACGGCAACGGCAGCCCGGTCGGCATCGACGGCTGCAACTCGTTGCAGTTCGAACCGACACTGGAAGCGAGGCCGACTACGAACCTCGCCGACAGCCCCTCGGGTCTTGATTTCAACCTGCACCAACCCCAAGAAGAAGACTTCGTCGGGCGCTCCACCGCCAACCTGAAGAACACCACGGTCACCCTGCCGGCGGGGATGGCGCTGAACCCCTCTGCCGGCGGCGGCCTGGATGCCTGCACCCCTGCTCAGCTGGGCTCAGACGGAGCGGCACCCGCCAACTGCCCGGGGGCCTCGAAGATCGGCTCGGTGGAAGTCACCACGCCGCTCTTGCAAGAGCCCGTTCCCGGAGCGATCTACCTGGCAAAGCCCTTCGACAACCCCTTCAACTCCCTGCTTGGGATCTACCTGGTGGTCGAAGACCAAGAACGGGGGATCGTCGCCAAGCTGCCGGGCAAGGTCACGGCCGACCCCAACACCGGCCAACTGACCACGACGGTGCAAGAAAGCCCCGAGCTCCCATTGGAAGACGTGGCGCTCCATCTCTTCAACGGACCAAGGGCGGCACTAACCACCCCTGCAACCTGCGGCGCATACACCACCACCTCGACCCTCACCCCCTGGTCGACCCCCGAAGGAGCAGACGCCCATCCGGTGGACTCCTTCGAAACCACCACAACCCCCCAAGGCGGCAACTGCCCCAGAAGTGGGGGAGAAGCCCCCAACAAGCCAACCTTCTCGGCAGGCACGATCAGCCCCCAAGCCGGCGCCTACTCTCCCTTCGTCCTCAAGATCACCAGAGAAGACGGAACCCAGCGCATCGCCGGCATCGACACCTCCCTGCCCGAGGGACTGACCGGCAAGCTCGCCGGCATCCCCTACTGCCCGGAGTCGGGCATCTCCCAGGCACTGGGCAGGACCCACAACGGCGACGGCGCCCTGGAGAAGGCAAGCCCATCCTGCCCGGCAAGCTCGGAAGTAGGAACAGCAGACGTAGCCGCAGGCTCGGGCATCACCCCCTTGCACGTGGGAGCCCACGCCTACCTAGCCGGCCCATACAAGGGCGCCCCGCTGAGCGTCGTCGTGATCACCCCGGCAGTCGCCGGCCCCTTCGACCTGGGAGTAGTGACCACCAGGGTCGCCCTCAACGTCGATCCCGAAACGGCGAAGATCCACGCGGTAAGCGATCCCCTACCCCAGATCATCGACGGGATCCCCTTGGATGTGAGGAGCATCTCCCTTGAACTGGGACGCCCCTCCTTCACCCTCAACCCGACCAGCTGCAACCCGACGGCGGTGGGGGGGAGCATCACCTCCCCCCTCGGAGGAACAGCAGCTCTCTCCTCCCCCTTCCAGGTAGGAGGCTGCTCGGCCCTCCCCTTCAAGCCAAAGCTCTCGGTAGTGCTCAGGGGAGGAACCAAGCGAGGCGACTTCCCGGCTCTAACCGCAACAGCAACAGCAAAGCCAGGCGAAGCCAACATCGGCAGGGTCGCGGTGACCCTGCCCCACTCCGCCTTCCTCGAACAGGGCCACATCGGCACCGTCTGCACCAGGGTGCAGTTCAACCAGGGATCGGTCCCCGGAGCAGCCTGCCCGGCCCGCTCGATCTACGGCAAGGCAACGGCGATAACGCCTCTTCTCGACCAGCCGCTCAGTGGACCGGTCTTCCTCAGATCCTCCACCCACCAGCTCCCCGACCTCGTAGTCGCCCTGCACGGCCAGGTCGACGTCGTCATCGCCGGCAAGGTCGACTCGGTCAAAGGCGCTCTTCGCAATACCTTCGAAGCAGTCCCCGACGCTCCCGTCTCCAAGTTCACCTTGCAGATGCAGGGCGGCAAGAAGGGCCTGATCGTCAACAGCCGCAACCTCTGTGCTGCAACGAACAAGGCGACGGTGCTGATGGACGGCCAGAACGGCAAGGTCTTTGACTCAACGCCGGTGGTTAAGGCGAAGTGCTCCGGGAAGAAAGCCCGCAAGGGCAAGAAGGGGCATAAGAAGGGCCGGTGATCCTTCCGGCGGCATTCGCCGCCGGAATTCGCCCTTGACTCGGGTGGCCGACATATACGAACATATGTTCGTATGGAGGTTGCCTGTGTCCTGATCCCCGATTCCGCGCTTGCCGACCCTGTTGAGGCCGGCGAGCTGACCGAGGGGCTGTTGCGCCGACTTGAGAGGATCGGCGCCGCGGTCGAGTCGGAGCGGGCCGGGGAGGCGTTCTTTGCCCTCGATGGGTTGCGCGGGATCCACGGGGGCACGAGTGCCGGGGTACTGGCGGCGGCGCGGCGTACGGCGGAGATCGAGGTGCGGATCGGGGTTGCGCCCACCCGCTTCGCCGCTCATGCCGCCGCGCGGAGGGAGACGATCGTCCCGCCGCCTGAGGCAGGCGACTTCCTGGCAGCGCTTCCCGTCTCGACGCTGGTCGGCAGGCTAGAGCTGCCGCCGCGCGAGGCGGGGGGCCTGATCGAGACGATGCGGCGGCTGGGGATTGAGGCGCTGGGCGACCTCGCGGCGCTCTCCCCAGGCCGCATCGCCGATCGCTTCGGGCCGGCCGGGTTGGAGGCGCTGCGGCTCGCCCGCGGCGAAGACGCGCCGCTGCGCCCGCGCCGCTCGCACGAGGAGCTGGCCGAGCAGCTCGAGCTGCCGGAAGGGGCTGCCGGTGGCCAGCTCGAGCACGCTCTGAAGCTGCTCGTCACCCGGCTGCTCGCCGCGCCACAGCGCAAGGGCAGGACGCTGCTGGGGCTGCGCCTTGGCGCCGTGCTCAGCGGCGGCGGCAGCTGGAGCGTCGACCAGGGGCTTGGGCGGCCGACCGCCTCGGAGCGGACCCTGCGCGCGGTGCTGGCGCCGCGGCTGGAGACGCTGCCGGGACCGGTCGCCGCTCTGCGGCTTCGCGCCCTCGGCCTCGGCCCACCGGTCGGCGATCAGCTCGAGCTCTCGCTGCGCGGCGCAGAGCACCGCAAGCGCCGCCTCGGCGAGGCGATCCGCGAGGTCCGCACCGCCCAGGGCGCCGACTCGCTGCTGACGATCGTGCCGCTCGACTCCGCCTCGCGCTTCCCCGAGCGCTGGGCGATGCTGACTCCGGCCGCGGCTCGGCTATAGCGCTTTGGCGCAGCCGAAATGACGCTTCCGTGACGTTTCGCGCACCACGAGCGCGTAATCGCCTGCGACAATACGTTCCATGCTCAATCGCCGCAAAGAGAGCCTTCGCGAGCTCATCCAGCATCAGCGCGAGGAGTCTGCCCGCCGGCACGAAGAGTTCTTGCAGCGCGAGGAGGAGCGCAAGCAGGAATTCGATCTCTACATGGAGAAGCGCGACGAGGAGAGCGGGGATCGCGAGGCGCGGCTTCAGCTCCTCGCCGAAAAAGCCGAAGCTCGGGAAGAGGAAACCCGGGAGTTCAACCGCGAGATCCTGCTCCGCAACGAGAAGGTCTACATCGGCGTGATCGCCGAGATGGAGGAAAGCACGAGGCAGCTGCGAGCGAACACGCAGGCCGTCCTCAGCGTCCTCGACCGTCTCAACGGCCCCGGCGAAGCCGCCGCTTAGCTTCATCTTGTTAAGGCCAGACGCTTTGGCTTGACTCCGTTTACTCAGTCATACGAACATATGTTCGTATGACTCCGGGACTGCGAAGACTCTACGTGCCGCGACCGGCGAAGGTTGTGGCCGATTCGGCGGGGAAGCCGACCTCGGTCGATGGGGTCGCGGTCGAGACGGTGCGGGAGGAGTGGGTGGTCGAGGACCGCTGGTGGACGCCGAATCCGCTCGGCCGCCACTACTTCGAGCTGGTGCTCGCCGACGGCCGCAACCTGGTCGTCTTCCGCAGCATCGTCAGCAAACGCTGGTACCGGCAGCGTGGCTGATGGCGGCTGCGGCCCCCTACGTCGAGCTGCACGCTCACTCGGCCTTCTCCTTCCTCGATGGTGCCTCGACGCCGGCCGAGCTGGCCGCCGCCGCGGCGCAGCTCGGCTACCCGGCCTTCGCGCTGACCGATCACGATGGGGTCTGGGGGTCGATGGAGCTCGTCCAGGCCTGCAAGGGGTCAGAGGTCAGAGCGATCACGGGCACAGAGTTGACAGTGGGTATCGAGCCGGCGGGTCCCCCTACGGCGCCACCCGCCGGCAGATACGTCCACCTGACACTCCTGGTCCAGGACGCGACCGGCTACCGCAATCTCTGCCGGCTGCTTACAGCAGCTCATTCGCACACTCGCGACAACAGGGCGCGCACCGCCGGTCAGCCTTGGGTGAGTCTGGGGCAGCTCGAAGAGCACGCTGAGGGGCTGGTCTGCCTCTCAGGGTGCGCCGGCGCGGGGATGCTTGCCGCTGCCTGGGAGAGGGGGGACGCGGCCGCGGGAGCGGAGGCCGCCCGTGGGCTGCTCAGGGCCTTCGGGCGGGACCGCTTCCGGATCGAGCTGCAGCGGCCCTTCTGGCGCCGCGACCGCAGCCGCAACCGCTGGCTCGCCGGGCTGGCCGAGCGGCTGGGGGTGCCCGCGGTCGCCACCGGCAACGTCCACTCGCACGCCAGGCATCGCGCTCACCTACAGGATGCCTTCGTCGCGACCCGGCTGGGGATGACGCTGGAGGAGTCCGAGTCGCTGCGGCGGGGAAACTCGAGCTCGGTCCTGCGCTCGCCCCGGGCGATGGCCAAGAGCTTTGCCGATTACCCCGACGCCGTCGTCGAGACCCTGCGGCTTGCCGAGCGGCTCGAGTTCGACCTCAGCCGCGAGCTCGGCTACCGCTACCCGCGTGCCGAGGAGCCGGGCGTCGACCGCAAGCTGGCCGAGCTCTGCCGGGTCTTGCTGGCCGAACGCTACGCCGGCCCGCCGCATCGGGGCGAGGCCGAAGCGGGCCTGGAAAAAGAGCTCGAGACGATCCGCGCCCTTGGCCTCTCCGGCTTCTTCCTGCTCCACCACGATCTGCTGCTGCTCGCCCGCGAGGTCGCCGCCGAGGTGCGCGGCCGCGACTCGGCCCGCTCGATTCTGCCGCCCGGCCGCGGCCGCGGCTCCAGCGTCAGCTCGATCGTCTGTTACCTCACCGGCCTCTCCCACATCGACCCGGTCGCCAACGACCTCAACTCCAGCCGCTTCCTCAACGAGGAGGTGGGCAAGGAAGTCGGGGCGACGATGCCCGATATCGACCTCGACTTCCCGCGCGACATCCGCGAGGTGCTGATCCCGCGCGTGCACGAGCGCTACGGGTCCGAGCACTCGGCCCTGGTCGCCGCCTTTCCCACCTACCGCCCGCGCGCCGCCGTGCGCGACCTCGGCAAGGTGCTGGGGCTGCCGGCGGGGGAGGTCGACCGGGTGGCGAAGATGGTCGGCTTCCACGAGCGCAGCGGCGAGATCGAGAAGGATGTGATCGCCGCGATTGGGCCCGAGCGGACGGCGACCCCGCGCTGGCAGGCGCTGCTGCGGCTCTGCCCGGAGGCGATGGGTTTGCCCCGGCACGCCTCCCAGCACCCCGGTGGCATGGTGATCTCGACCCGGCCGCTGATCGATGTCTGCCCGGTCGTGCCGGCGGCGATGGAGGGACGGCAGATCGTCCAGTGGGACAAGGACTCCTGCAACGACGCCGGCTTCCTCAAGATCGACCTGCTCGGGCTGGGGATGCTCTCGGCGGTCGAGCGCTGCGTCGACGAAGTGAGGGAGACGCGGCGGGAGACGCTCGACCTCTCGCGCATCCCCTTCGACGACGCCGAGACCTTCCGCTCGATCCAAGCCGCCGAGACCACCGGCGTCTTCCAGATCGAGAGCCGCGCCCAGATGTCGATGCTGCCCCGCACCCGCCCGCAGAACCTCGACGACCTCACCGTGCAGGTGGCGCTGGTTCGCCCCGGCCCGATCCAGGGCGGCGCCGTGCACCCATATATAGAGCGGCTGAAGCGGCGGCGCGAGGATCCGAGCTTCGAGGTCCCCTACGCGCACCCGCTGCTGAAGGACGTGCTGGCGTACACGCTCGGCACGATCGTCTTCCAGGAGCAAGTGATCGAAGTGGCGATCGCCCTGGCCGGCTTCACCGCCCCCCAGGCGGACTCGTTGCGGCGGGCGATGAGCCGCAAGCGCTCCGAGGCAGCGATGCAGGACCACCACGATCGTTTCATCGCTGGTGCCGTGAAGAAGAAAGTGCCCGAAGTAGTGGCGGAGCGTGTCTGGGAGCAGATCCGCGGCTTCTCCGGCTTCGGCTTCCCCAAAGCGCACTCGGCCGCCTTCGGCCTGCTTGCCTACCAGTCGGCCTGGCTGCGGGTCCACCGCCCGCAGGAGTTCCTCTGCGCCCTGCTCAACGAGCAGCCGATGGGCTTCTACCCGCCTGACGCGCTCGTCCACGAGGCGCAGCGCCGCAGCGTGCAGGTGGCCGGCCCCGACGCCAACCGCAGCCGGCTGCTCTGCCACGTCGAGCCGATCGAAGGCGAGCTGACCGTGCGGATTGGGCTCGGCTACGTCAAGGGCGCGCGCAAGGAGGAGATGGAGAGCCTCGTCGCCGCGCGCGAGCGCAGTGGCGACTACGCCGGGATCGCCGACCTCGCCTCGCGCTCGGGCGCGGGTCGCGACGGCCTCGAACGCCTAGCTTGGGCTGGCGCTCTCGACGACCTGGTCGGCCGTCGTGGCGGCGACCTTTGCCTCGCGGTGGGGAGGGGGCGCCGTGAGGCGCTGTGGGAGGCGGGGGGAGCCGGTACCGGTCGGCGACACGGCGAGGACGTGCAGATGGCCCTGCCACTTGAACCACCCCGGGCGCCCGAGCTGAAGCCGTTGGGTGACTGGGAACGGCTGATCGCCAACTACCACTCGGTCGGGATGACCCTCGATGCGCACCCACTGGGCTTGATGCGGGACGATCTCGACGACGAGGTCCGGTCCAGCGCCGATCTCGAGCGGGCCGAGAACGGCGCGACGGTCGCAGTGGCGGGCTTCGTCGTCGCCCGCCAGCGCCCCGGAACCGCCAACGGAATCGTCTTCATGCTGCTCGAGGACGAGCTGGGGACCGTCAACCTCGTGGTTCCGCCGCCCGTCTACGAGCGCTGCCGCGCTGCCGTTCGCGCCGCCCCCTTGGTCCGCGCGCTGGGCAGGCTCGAGCGCCACGAAGGCACGACCAACGTCGTCGTCTCGGAGGTGGCCGAGCTGAGCATCCCCAAGGCTTCGGCCCAGCGGGGGCGAGACGAGGATGCCGAGAGCCCACGGCCCCCGAGCCGTTCCGCCCTGCCCCGTCGGCCGGGGACGCCTCGCCGGCAGCTGCGCGAGCATGCCGTGGCTGAGCTGCGCGCCGTCGTCCCCGAGGCCCACAGTTGGGGGCGCCGTTGACGCGATCGTGTGGATCGCCGCTAGGCGGGCTGAAGCGCCTGGTCCGCTGCCGCGCCGGCACACTCGCACGGCTTGGGCATCGGGAAGAGGCGCAGGAACCTTTTCGCGGCCTGCTTGGAGCCCTCGACCTGGGCAGCGCCTGCGGCAACGGCCTCGTCAAGGGGAAGCTGGCCGGCGAGGATGGCAGCGAAGGTTGGCGCATCGGCGAGGGCAATCGCTGCGGCCGAATCCTCGGCCGCGCCGCGCCTCAGCTCGAGCTCGCCGTCAGCGATCTCGACACGGAACCGGTTCTCGCCGATCCGCAGCCCGTAAGTCGCGGTCAGCTCGCTCGCCGCCTCCGCGTTGAAGAGCGAGCGCAGGGCGAGGACCACCGAGTCGGGCCCGATCTCCTGCGAGTCCGGCGCGATTGGCGAGCGGGCGCCCCAGGCGCCGAGCTTGGTCACGATCGGCTCCAGCTCACGACCCCACTCGGTCAGCTCGTAGACCGTGGACGCTGCCGGCGGCGGCAATTTGCGACGCTGTATGACGCCCCCGTGCTCGAGGTCGCGCAGGCGCTCGGAAAGGATGTTGGAGCTGGCATGGGGCAGCCCGGTGCGCAGGTCAGTGAAGCGCTTCGGGCCGAGCAGCAATTCGCGAACGACCAGTAGGGCCCAGCGCTCGCCGACGACGTCGAGGGCGTAGGCGAAACGACAAGCCTCCCCGTATGAGCGCTTTGTCGACATGTAAATAAGTTTACAACCATCAAATGCGGATAGGCAAGTTAGTAGTTGTTTTTCTGAACCAAATGATAAGGTGGCCGACATGACGAATACGCACGACAACCGCTGGCTCGCCCTCTACGTCCTCTGCGCGGGGATGCTGATGATCGTCCTCGACGTGACGATCGTGAACGTCGCCCTGCCGACGATTCAGGACAGCCTCGGCTTCTCTCAGAGCGGCCTGGCCTGGGTCGTCAACGCCTACCTGATCCCCTTCGGCGGCCTGCTCCTGCTGGCCGGCCGGCTTGGTGACCTGCTCGGGCAGCGGCGCATGTTCCTGATCGGCCTCGCGGTCTTCGTCGTCGCCTCGCTGCTCTGCGCCGTCGCCGAGAACCAGGCGATGCTTATCGGCGGCCGCTTCTTCGCCGGCGTCGGCGGCGCGCTCGCCTCGGCGGTGATCCTGGGCATGATCGTGACGATGTTCCCCGAGCCCCGGGAGCAGGCGAAAGCGATCGGCGTCTACGGCTTCGTCGCCTCGGCGGGCGGTTCGATCGGCCTGCTGCTTGGCGGCATCCTCACCCAGGCGATCAGCTGGCACTGGATCTTCGTCATCAACCTGCCGATCGGCATCGCTACCGCCTACATGGCCACGCGCCTGGTCGAGGACAAGCCCGGCCTCGGCTTCAAGGCCGGCGCCGACATCCCCGGCGCGGCCCTGATCACCAGCTCGCTGATGATCGGCGTCTACGCGATCCTCGGCGTCAGCGATCACGGCTGGGGCTCGGCCCAGACCCTGATCCTCTTCGCCGTCTCGTTCGTCCTCGGCGCTGCCTTCATCAACCGCCAGACGAGGATCGAGAACCCGCTGATGCCGCTGCGCCTCTTCCACTCGCGCAACGTCGTCGGCGCCAACCTGATCCAGGCCTTCCTCGTCGCCGGCATGTTCGGCATGTTCTTCCTCGGCGCCCTCTACCTGCAGCGGATCCTCGGCTACGACGCGCTCCAGGTCGGCCTCGCCTTCCTGCCGACGACGCTTGTGATGGGGACGATGTCGCTCGGCTTCTCGGAAAAGCTGATCATGCGCTTCGGCCCGCGGACGACGCTGATCCCGGGCGTGATCATGGTCGGGATCGGCCTGCTGCTCTTCGCCCGCACCCCGGTCGACGGCAACTACCTCACCGACCTGCTGCCGCCGCTGCTGCTGGTCGGCCTCGGCGTTGGCACCTCGTTCCCCTCGCTGATGACGCTAGCGATGTCGGGAGCGACGCCGGAGGACTCCGGTCTCGCCTCGGGCGTGGTCAGCACCAGCATGCAGGTGGGCGGCGCGATCGGCCTCGCTGTGCTGGCGACGCTCGCCGCGCAGCGCACCGACAACAAGCTCGCCGACGGCGCCGGCAACTTGGCCGCGCTCAACTCCGGCTACCACCTCGCCTACCTGATCGGCGCGATCCTGGTCGCGGCCGCGGTGGTCATCGCCTTCACCGTCCTGCGCGAAGTGCCGATGCCCTCACCCGAGGAGATGGCCGAACATGCTCAGGCGCCGACCGGCGAGCCCGAGCGCGAGCCGGCCTACTCCGAGGGCTAACTCTTCCCAATCTCGGTCAGGCGTCGCTCCAGGAAGCGGCGCTCGACCGGGTTGGAGTTGAGGGACAGGGCGCGCTTGTAGGCCTCGGCCGCCTCTTCGCCACGGCCGAGGCGGGTGAGCAGGTCGGCGCGGGCGCCGTGCAGCGGCTGGTAGTCGTCTAGCCCCTCGATCGCGTCGATCAGCTGCAGGCCGGCCTCGGGCCCGTCGCGCATCGCCAGGGCCGCGGCCCGGTTGAGTTCGACCACCGGTCCGGGGGCGACCTCGACCAGCCACTCGTAGAGGCGGACGATGCGATCCCAGTCGGTCTCCGCCGCGCTCGCCGCTTCGGCGTGTACAGCGGCGATGCGGGCCTGCACGGTGTAGGGGCCCGCCGGGCCGCCGGCGGCCGCTTCGCGGGAGAGCTCGAGGCTCTCGGCGATGCGCTCCGCGTCCCACAGCGAGCGGTCCTGGTCCTCGAGCAGGACCAGCTCGCCGTCGCGGTCCAGGCGCGCCGCCCGCCGCGCGTCGGTGAGCAGCATCAGGGCGAGCAGGCCACGGACCTCGGCCTGGCGCGGCAGCATCGCGACGAGGATGCGGGCGAGGCGGATCGCTTCGCCGCTGAGCTCGGTGCGGACCAGCTCCTCGCCGGAAGCCGCCAGGTAGCCCTCATTGAAGATCAAGTAGAGCGTCGCCAGTACCGCCGGCAGGCGTTCGGGCATCTGCTCGAGGACCGGCACCTCGTAGGGGATGTTGTTGGCGGCGATCTTGCGCTTGGCACGGACGAGCCGCTGCGCCATCGCGCTCTCGCTGGCGAGGAAGGCACGGGCGATCTCGCCGGTGCTGAGCCCGCCGAGGCTGCGCAGGGTCAGCGCCACCCGCGCCTCGGCGCCCAGCGCCGGGTGGCAGCAGGTGAAGATCAGCCGCAGGCGATCGTCCTCGATCTCACCCAGCTGCTCACCCGGCCCAGCCTCCGCTTCGGCGCGCATCGTCTCCAGTCGCTCCAGCGCCGCGACCTTGTCGCGCAGTACGCCCTCGCGACGAATCCGGTCGATTGCCTTGTTGCGGGCGACCTGGGTGATCCAGGCGCCGGGATTGGCCGGCACCCCCTCGTGCGGCCAGCGCTCCAGGGCGACGATGAAGGCTTCCTGGACCGCCTCTTCGGCGACGTCGAAGTCGCCGGTGACGCGAATCAGCGTCGCCACCGCCCGCCCGGACTCCTCGCGGAAGGCGCGGGCCGCGACGCTGTCGCGAGCCGCCGCTACGAGCGTTCCGCCTTCTCCAGCAGTTCCTTGCCACCGGTCACCATCGGCCGGATTTCGACGTGATTGCTGGTGAACGGGATCTTCTTCGCCCAGGCGAGGGCGTCATCGAGGCTCTCGACGTCGATGATCCAGAAGCCGGAGAGCTGCTCCTTGGTCTCGGCGAAAGGCCCGTCGGTGACGAGCGGCTCGCCGTCGCTGTAGTGGACGGTGGTGCCGGTGGCGCGCTCCTGCAACCCGCCGCCGCTGACCCAGGCGCCCGCCTCGGTCAGCTCGGCGTTGAACTGACCCATCTCGGCGAGGTTTTTCTTCACCTCGTCGGGCGTGACCTCCTCCCAGCTGCGCTCCTCGGCGATCAAAGCAAGCATGAACTGCATCTCGATTCCTCCTGTCTCGTCAGCAGCGCCGTTCGCCGCTCTCACCCTAACGACGAACGGGACTCGCTCAGATCGACAAACAGCGGGCGATCTGCCGCGGGTCTTCGAGCTGGGGATAGTGAGCGAGCTCGGGCAGCTCGCTCACCGGCACCTGCGGGCGAAGCTCCCGCAGTGCCGCCAGCACCGCAGTGGTTGCGACTGGGTCCCGCAGGCCCCAGGCGAGGCTGAGCTCGCCGGGCCACTCGCGGATCGCGCCGTGCCAGCGCTCGGCGTGCGTTTCGCGCTGGTCCATGTAGGAGACGAGGCGGTGGCCGAGGGTGCGGCCGCCGTTGTGGCAGACCAGCGACCACTGATCCTCCGCCTCAGCGTCGCTCAGCGGGTGCGCCTCCGAGAAGACAGAGCCGAACTGGTGGCGGAAGAAACGCTCGCTGGAGAGCCTGGCGACGAGCGGACCGAGCCGGCTGCGCAGCGCCCGCTGCGCCGGCGTTGGGCTCGCCGCTTCCAGCACCATGCTGCCGTTGAAGAGCACGATCCCGGCGACCTCCATCGCCAGTTTGCCCTCGAGGTCACGCGCCATCAGCTCGTTGGCGACCGAGGTGCCCATGTCGTGGGCGAGGATGAGGACGGGGTGCCCGTCGCCGTGGCGGCGCACCAGCTCCTCGGTCAGGTCGGCCTGCCAGAAGAGGCTGTAGTCGTGCTCGCGCGGCTTGTCGGAGAGGCCGAAGCCGAGGAAGTCGAAGGCGAGCACGTTGCTCGGCACGTCCTGCTCGAGCAGCAGGCGCCAGTCATAGGAACTGGAGGGGAAGCCGTGTAGAAGCAGCAGCAGCAGGCCCTCACCCGGCTGGCGAAAGCTGTGGATGCCGTAGCCGCGGAACTCCTCACTGCGCCCGCGCTCCTGCCAGGCGCGGGCCCGCTTCGTCAGCGCCACGCCGGCTAGGCCTCGGTGAAGCGCTTGACGAAGCCGAGGGCGTTCTCGGCGACCTCGCGCCAGCCGTGATCGATCGTCAGCGAGTGGCCGCGGTGGGGCATCTCGATGTGCTCGGTCACACCCGGGTTGTGGCTCTTCTGCTTCTTGAACGCCGCTTTGCTCATTGCCGGCGGCACGGCGTGGTCGTCCTCGCCGGTGAAGATCAAGAGCGGCCCGCGGTCGGGGTTCTTGGTGTCGACCTTGGTCTCGGCGGCGGGGTTGAAGTTGGCCATCGCGGCCTGGAAGATCGGCTTGCCCGGCGCGGCGACGTGGTACTCCGCATACAGCTGGCGCGCCTCGTCCTCCTTGACCGCGTTGGCCCAGCCGTAGCGGAACTGGTCGAAGCTGAGCGTCACGGCGCGGCCCTTGTTGAGCGGGTTGCCGAGCACCGGCAGGGTGGTGCGGATCGTCGCGATCGGCAGCGGCAGCACGCCCTTGAACGGCGCCGGGTCGACCGCGACCGAGGCGAGCGAGAGGCCGCGCCCGGCGAGGATCTGGGTGATCAGGCCGCCGAAGGAGTGGCCGACGACGGCCGGCTTCCTGTCGAGCGCCCCGATCACCTCGGCGAAGTGATCGGCGACCTGGACCACGCCCTTGCCGGCGAACGCCTGCGGATTGGCCCGCGCCGCCTCGACCGTCTCGGGATCGTCGGGCCAGCCGGGAGCGAGTGGCGCGTAGCCGGCCTCGGCGAAGAGGTCGAGCCAGTTCTGCCAACTGCTGGGCAGCAGCCAGAGACCGTGGATGAAGACGACCGGGGTCTTGCCCGACGCGTTCGCCTGCTCGATCTGCTCTTGCTCGCCCTGCGTGATCGTCGCCATGTACCAGTCCTTAGGTGAAAGTTCTTTCGCATCGTCATATAGACGAGCGCTGTGGTCGATGAAACGTCCATGTTCTCACTCCGAAGCAAGTCCGAGTCAGCGCGGAGCGCTTCCGCGGCAACCTTCCTGATCGCCGCCTGCGCGCTGTTCGCGGCGATGCCCGCCGCCGCCTCGGCCGCGCCGCCGCCGGGCGAAGAACCGCCGCTGCCCCAGATCGCCTTCGAACCGGGCAGCTACGACTTCGGCCTGCACGAAGCCAATCGCGAAACCAGCCAGACCAACTTCCAGCTGCGCAACGTCGGCAGCGTCCCCGCCCCGCTCTACTCGATCCTTGTCGTCGGCTCGGGCTCGGGCGCTTTCTGGACCGGCAACAGCGACTGCTTCAGCCACCCCCTCGAACCGAACGAAACCTGCTCGATCCAGGTCAGCTTCAATCCCAACAACGTCGCGCCCTTCTCGGCCCAGCTGCGCGCCGAATCCGAAGGCGGCACCAGCTTCACCGCTGCGCTCAGCGGCGAAGGCGGCCGCCCCGAACTGACCGCCGCGACCAACCCGACCAACTTCGGCTCGGTCGCGGTCGGCTCCGGCGGCGTGACCAAGACGATCGACGTCACCAACAACGGCAACATGCCCGGCGGCGTCTTCATCGCGGTCATCTCCGGCGGCGCCATCGGCAGCTTCCACCTGCTCGACGAGAACTGCACCGGCATCCCGCTCAGCCCGAACGCGACCTGCAACCTGCAGGTCAACTTCGACCCGATCAGCAGCGGCGCCAAGACGGCGCGCCTCTTCCTCGCCGGTGACGGTGACGGTGGGGCTCAGATCAGCCTGACCGGCGTTGGACTTGAATCGGCCTCGCAGTCGGGAGGAGCCCAGCCGTCACAGGCCGGCGCCCAGCTTCAGGCCCAGACGAAGCCGCGCCGCAAGCGTCGCAACCGCAGTCAGCGGCGCTACGTCGGTTCGAACATCGCCGTCCCGGCGCGGCGCGCAACTCGCTGAGCGAGCCAAGTTGAGAACCTCACCCCGGTGATGGGTGAGGTCGAAGGCTCGGTTCCAGACAGAGTGCGCTCGGCCTGCACCTGGGTTGCGGGCCGGGCGAACTTCGTGCGGATCGACGAGAGGGCCCTGCCGGCTTACGCTGCCGCCTTGCCGTATGGGGTGGAGGTGCCTCCGCCCGACCCCGCGACCGACTTGGTCGAGGCGAACGGCGAGGTGCGTGCTGCCTTTGTCCTCTGCCTCGACGCGATCAACTTCGGCTCCGGCTGGTGGCCGACAATCCGCAAGCGCCCCGGCCGCAGCGGCTACTTCACGGTCGCGGCCGGGCTAACTGAGCGCTTCCGCAAGAGCGGGCCCTGGGCCGCGGCCGAGCTCGTGTCGATCGGCGCCGGGGAGATCGCCACGGCCCTCGGCCAGGACCCCGACCACCCCCTGATGGGCGACTTCGCCGCGTCCCTGCGCGACGTCGGCGATCACGTCGAGCATGAGCATGGCGGCTGCTTCGGAGCTGTGATCGAGGCGGCGCACGCCTCGGCCCTCGCCCTCACCGATCTGCTCGCCGGCTGGCGTGCCTTCGCCGACGTCTCGACCTACGACGGCCGTTCGGTTCCCTTCTTCAAGCGCGCCCAGATCGCTGCCGCCGACGTTGCGCGAGCCGGCCTCGTGGAGCTACGCGACCTCGATCGTCTCACTGCCTTTGCCGACAACCTGGTTCCCCAGGTGCTGCGCCTCGACGGCGTGCTGCGCCTCGATCCCAGCTTGGAGCAACGGATCGAAGCAGGCGAACTGCTCGAGCACAGCTCGCCCGAGGAGGTCGAGCTGCGCGCCTGCGCCGTCCACGCGGTTGAGCTGCTCGCCGCCGCCACGTCGCTCTCGCCCGCCGAGATCGACGGTGTGCTCTGGAACCGCGGCGCCGCCGAGCTCTACAAGTCGCTCCCTCGCCCGCGCTCGCGTAACACCGCCTACTGAGCGAAAGTCGGCGGCCGGGTGTAACGCTTTCTCCGGGCAATGGGTGGATAAAGCGTTACACCGCGCTGTTGTGTGAAGTCAGCCGGCCGCCTCGGCGCGGCGCAGGCCGCCGCGCGCCCAGAGGGCGAAGAGGACGGGCAGGACGACGGCGACCGCGAAGGCGAGGGCGACGACGACCGGTTCGCCGGAGATGAAGCCGCGGCCCGCCTCGAGCAGCGCCGTCACCGGGTTGACCGAGGCGACTGCGTGGATCCAGCCGCTGAGCAGGCTGAGCGGTACGTAGACCGGGGCGAGGAAGAGGATCAGGAAGACCGGGAACTGCATCAGCGGGCCGCCCTGGATCGAGCGCACCCGCATCGCTATGCCCGCCGCCCACAGCGTCGCCGCCAGGTTGGTCAGGATCGCCAGCCCGTAGAGGCCGAACAGTTCGACCCCGCCGCCACCGACCTGCATGCCGGCGATCAGGGCGATCGTGGTCAGCACGGTCCAGGTGATCGCCGCCCTGGTCAGGGCCGCGATCGCGTAGCCGGCGATGATCCCGTTGCGGTTGGCGGCGGCGAGCAGGTAGCGGTTGGCGAAGCCGATCTCGAAGTCGCGGGCGATGCCGAAGCCGGTGAAGACGCCGCCGAAGGCCGCTGACTGCAACAGCACGAAGACGAACTGGAAGGCCGTGTAGCCGCTGGGGAAGTCGAAGCCCGGCACGTTGCCGACGGCCGAGAGGCCACCGGCGAAGGCGATGAAGAAGAAGAGCGGGAAGACGATCGCCGGTGCCAGGAAGGCCGGGTTGGTGAGGAAGTTGTGGATGCTGCGCCAGGCGACGGCGCGCGCGATCGCGCTGAAGCCGGCCGGGCGCCTCTCCCCACTAGCGCTCATGTCCGCACCAGCCGTGTCTTCATCGCCCTGCTGGCGGCGAACATGCCGACGATCAGCACCGCTGCTGCGATGCCGAAGCCGAGCGCCAGCGCGCCCGCGTCCCAGCCTTCGAAGAGCAGTGAGCGGAAGGCCTCGAGCAGGTAGGTGACCGGGTTGGCCGCGGCGACGTCGTGGAACCACTGGGTCTGCAGCAGTTCCAGCGGCAGCGACATCGCCGAGATGAAGAGGAAGACGAAGAAGACCGGGAAGAGGCTCTGAACCGCCTCGCCAGAGCCGGTGCGCAGGGCGGCGAAGAGCCCGATCGAGCCGAAGGCGACCGTGATCGAGACCGAGAGCGCGATGATCGTCAGCGCGCCAGCGACGCCGGTCACCAGTTCGGCGCCGAAGACCAGGCCCACACTGAGGTAGGTCACGGCCTGCACGAGGCCGAGCAGCACGGTGCCGGCGAGCAGACCGCTGAGCAGGGCGGCTCCGCGCAGCGGCGTCAGCGCCAGGCGGTTGAGGAAGCCGGTCTCGATGTCGCGGGCGAGGTCGGTGCCGGTGTTCATCACCGAGAAGAGCGCCCCCTGCATGAAGGGCACGGCGAGGGCGAAGGTGAGGTAGGAGTCGGTGGGGAAGCCGGGCAGGTTGGTCACCTCTTTCAGCCCCCCTGAGTTGACCGCGAGCAGGAAGAGGGGAAAGACCAGGGCGGGAACGATCTGCGCCGGCTGGCGCATGGTGCGCCGCACCGAGCGCTGGGCGAGCTGACCGACCTGTGTGCGCAGGCCGCTGCTCACGCCGCGCCTACCGCCTCGGTCTCGGGCTCCTCGACCTCGTCGCCGGCGCCCTCCAGCGAGCGCCCGGTCTTGGCGAGGAAGACGTCGTCGAGCGAGGGCGCGTGCAGCTGCAGCTGCTCGATCGCGATCCCCTCGCCGTCGAGCGCCCGCACGACCTCGGCCAGCTGCGCCTCACCACCCTCCAGCCGCGCCGCGGCGCCGCGCGGCGAAGCCCCGGCGCGCTCGCCAAAGCGCTCCAGCACGGCGGCCAGCCGCTCGCGTTCGCCGGGCTCGCGTGGCGTTGCTTCGACCGTCGGGCGGCCAATTTCGGCCTTGAGCTCGGCCGGGGTGCCCTCGGCGACAATGTGACCGTGGTCGATGATCCCGACCCGGTTGGCCAGCGCGTCGGCCTCCTCCAGGTACTGGGTGGTGAGGAAGACCGTCACCCCCTCCTCGGCGGCGAGCCGGCCGACCTCGTCCCAGAGCGCGGTGCGGCTCTGGATGTCGAGGCCGGTCGTCGGCTCGTCGAGGAAGAGGATGCTGGGCCCGTGGGCGAGCGCTAGGGCAAGGTCGAGCCGCCGCTTCATCCCGCCCGAGTAGCCGCCGACCTTGCGGTCCGCCGCTTCGGAGAGGCCGACCCGCTCCAGCAGTTCCTGGCCACGGGTTTCGCGCTCCGGCTTGCCGATCCCGTGCAGGGCGGTCTGCAGGCGCATGTGCTCGCGGCCGGTCAGCAACGGGTCGAGCGCCGCCTCCTGCAGCGCCGCGCCGATCGAGGAGCGCACCTGTGGGCCCTGCTTGACGATGTCGAAGCCGGCCACGCGCGCCGTCCCTTCGGTCGGCGGCAGCAGCGTGGTCAGCATCAGCACCGTGGTCGACTTGCCGGCGCCGTTGGGGCCGAGGAAGCCGTAGATCTCACCGGCCTCGACCTTCAGGTCGATCCCGTCGACCGCCCGCGGCCCGTTCTTGAACTCGCGGACCAGATCCTCGACTTCGATGCCCTCTTGCCGCTCCGTCGCCATAGCCACTCCAGACTGTCGATTCCCCACAGAAACGCGAGCGGTGACGTTAGCAGATAGTTGACGTTGTCAAATATTCATTTTAGAATGTATTTTGGTAGGCTATGAGCAAGACGACGGAGAAGAAGAGAGAGCCCTCGCCGGCCGCGGGCCCCGCCGCTGGTGAGGCTTGGGACGTTCTCGCCTCCCTGGTCTACCCGCCGCCCTTCCTCGCGATCGCCCAGGAGTCCGGCCTGCGCCCCGCCGCTTTCGGCGCCCTGCGCGTCCTCGACCAGCCGCGGACGATGAGTGAGATCGCCAACTTTCTGCGCTGCGACAACTCCAACGTCACCGGGATCGTCGACGGGCTGGAAGCGCGCGGTCTGGCCGAACGGACCGCCGCGCCCGGCGATCGCCGGGTCAAGCTGATCGCGCTCAGCGCCGAGGGCCGCCGCCTGCGCACCCGCCTAATGCGCGAGGCACGCAAGCCACCCGCCTGGTTGAAGGGCCTCTCGCCGGAGGACCAGCGCACCCTGCGCGACGTGCTGCGGCGCGCCACGGCGTAGGATCGCGCCGGTGCAGCCGGTGACCGTGTCGATCGAGGTGCCCCAGCCCGTTGAGGAGGTCTTCGAGTACCTCGCCGTGCTGGCCAATCACGAGGCCTTCCTCGATCACTTCCTGGTCGACTGGAAGTTCTCCGGGCCGCGGCGTGGTGTCGGGGCCAAGGCCGAAGCGCGGGCCAGCGCGCCGATGTCACAGGACTGGACCGACTTCGAGATCGTCGAGATCGAGGAGCCTTCGCTGATCGTCGAGGAGGGCGTCGGCCTCAAAGGCAAGCGTCGAACCCGTGGCACCTACCGGCTGCGCGGCCTGCCCGACGGCGGCACCGAGATCTCCTTCGAGCTGGAGTGGCTCGAGGCGGCGCGCGCCGAAAGCCTGATCCCGGCGATGACCCGCGCCTTCATTCGGCGGCCCAACGCCAAAGCGATGCGCCGCCTCGCCCGCCAGCTCGCCGAGAGCTGAACCTGCCTAGGCGGCCGGCGCCAGGACGAAGACCTGGACCGCCATGTCGGGGTCGAGGTGGTTGTCGGCCATGCAGGCGAGGACCTTGCGCCCAGTGAGCTGGGCGACAACGGCTTTCATCTCCGCGGCCATGGCGCGCTGGGAGAGTCGGCGCATGGCGAGTACCGCGTCGCCCTCGTCAAAGGCGACGAGGGTCTGCTCGGCCCGCGTCAGCACTTCGAGCATGACCGTGATCAGGGTGTCGCCGCTGTGGAAGGAGTAGGACTTCCTCGGCCCGCGCCCGATTGCCGCCGTGTGGATGCGGACCAGCTCGCGAGTGATCGCGGCGTTCAGCTCTCCGCCGCTCGGCGGTGTGGCGGCCTGCTCTCCTTGCTCCTCTCTCATCGCAGGTGGAAGCGGTCGCTTAAGTAGTGCTGGGCGGCGACGATCAGACCGTTCTCGAAGTGCTCCACGGCCCAGAACGAGGACGGCCCAGCCGGGTCGGCGGCCGAGAGCGTGCCGGCGGCGATCACTTTCTCCCCCGCGGCCGCGCTCACCTCGGCGAGGTCGACTCGGTGGCGGTGTTCCATCCGCACCAGGTCGGCGAACCAATCGCGCACGCCGATGTGGCAGTGGTAGATGGGGTCTATCCCGTACAACCGCAGCGGGCGAAAGTCGACGTGTGCGTCCATGCAGGCGAGCATTGCTTCGAGGTCACGAGAGTTGAAGGCGTCGAACCAGCGCCTGACGGTGGCCTCATCGGCATGGGACATGCTCCGACTCCACGGGGGGACCCCGATAGGCCGAATAGCCGCCGCAACAGCCGCCATCGCGCCCACCGTTCTGATGCCAACGCCGAGGCGACCATGCGAGGTGCGCCAGCGTCGGGCGCGATGGTAACGCGTGCTAGGCGTGGACCGGTGGGACCTTCGCCGCCTCGGCGCTGCCCCGCTCGAAGAGCTGCGCCGAGGGAATCCCGATTACCTCGCCCCGGAAGCGCTTCTCGCGGCCGTAGACGACCCAGGTGGTGTCGATTTCGCCGATGTCGAGGTCGAGCCGCAGCTCCTCGGCGTGCTCTTCAAAGTGCTCCATGTGGGTGAGGCCGGAGTCGTAGGAACCGCTTAGCAAGCCCTCGCCGACGACCGGCTTGGAGACGACGTCGATCACCTCCTCCCACTGGGAGAGGTCGACGTAGCCCTTGGTTGCCGGCACGATCCCGATCGAGCGCGGCACCTCGACGTCGCGGCGGCTGAGCAGCACCAGGTGCTTGGTCGGGTAGATGAAGGTGTCGACGACGAAGACCTCCCGCCAGTACTTCTCGGTGACCTCGTGCACCTTCGGGTGGGCGCTGCACTGGACGAGGAAGGCATTTGGCGTCTCCCGCAGCATCTCCAGGCCGACGAAGAAGTCGGTGATCAGCTCGATCCGATATTCGTCGACGCCCTGGAACTCCAGGTAGCGCTGCACGGCCCGCTCATGACATGTTCCCTGCGGTCCGAGCGTGATCACCGTGATCTTGTCCCCTGAGGCTGTAACCATCGTCAGCCCAGCGTAGCGAGTGGACAGGAATCCTCAAGCAGTAGGAAGGAAACATGAGACGAGTTGCCAAGTTGCTTTCCGCCGCCACCGTTGTCGGCCTCTTCGCAATGGCCATCGCCACCGCGGGAGCCTCAGCCGCGCCGTCGGCCAGCGCCGCCTGCGCCCCGGCGAGCAACATCGAGGCGATCGTCGACGACTCGATCTCGATGGAATTCACCGACGCCAATCGCCTGCGCGTGCAGGCGATGAACCTGCTGATCGACACGCTGGGCAAGGGGACGACGCTGGGTGCGGTCGAGTTTGGCTCCGCCGGCTACGAAAACAATCCACCCGGCGCCGACACGGTCTTCCCACCGCAGCCGGTCGGCCCCAACGGCAACGCGATGCGCACGGCGCTCGACCAGAAGATCCACGCCGATAACGGCGCCACTGACTACAATGCCGCCTTCGCCCAGTCCGACGCCGACAACCCCGGCGCCAACGCCCGCATCTTCCTCACCGACGGCGGCCACGATGTCGGCACCTACAACGAAGGCCACCTCGTTCACAACGTGCCGACCTACGTGATCGGCTTCGGCGGCATCGCCGCCGGCGAAGACCAGGCACGGCTGCAGAAGATCGCCAGTGATAGCGGCGGCCAGTACTTCCCGCTCAAAGACTCGGCCCAGCTGCAGTCGGTGATGAACACGATCGAGGCCGCGCTCACCTGCCAGACGCCGCCGCGCCAGTTCACCGACCTGCTCGCCAAAGGCCAGAGCAAGACGCACTCGGTCGCGATCGGCGCCGCCAGCAAGTCGGTTCAGATCACGCTCACCTGGACCAGCCCGCTCGACAAGTTCAAGCTCTCGGGCTTGCGCCTGGTCAACAAAGGCCACCTGCTGGCCGTGGCGTCGCGGCCGGGTAAGAAGCCGGGCAAGCTGAAGGTCTCGCGCACGATCAGCTCGACCTTCGCCGTGGTCAAAGTTTCACACCTGCACAAGGGACAGCTGAGCTTCGCGGTCAAAGCGGCGACGGTTGGCTCAGGCGAACCGAAAGTCAGCCTGACCACCCAGGTCGGCCAGAGCTCGCACAAATAAGCCTCAGGACAGCGGGCTGGCGCTGTGGCCTCCGGGCCGCGGCGCCGGTCGCTGCCCGCGCGAGGCCAGGGCGTGACGCGCGTTGACGGCGACCGCGCGGGGGAGCGCCGTGGTGAAGAAGCGGGCTGGGCCGATGCTGCGGGTGCCAAAGGCCTCGAAGCGCTCGGCCATCCGCGGGTCGCGGGCGCCGGCCGAGAAGATCAGCCGCTCCCCCGGATTCATCTTCCTGCCACTCGCGTACTCGTTGATCAGGCTCGCGTGTCCGCGCAGGGCCCGCCGGTGCTGGCGCCGGTAGCGGGCCAGGCCGGCGCTCAGTGGCTCCTCGCCGGCAAGCGCCGGCGCCACGCTTTTGGCGAGCCACTCACCCGACTGGAAGGCCCAGCCGCAGCCGACTCCGAAGAGCGGGTCCACGGCCATCGCGGCGTCGCCGACGAGCGCCAAGCCCGGCGCGACCGGGACCCTCACTTTGTTCGGCATCTCGATCTTGCCCAGGACTGGGCTGGCCAGGCGCGAGGCCCGTATCGGCGGCGCCTCCGGCACGCTGCCGACGAAGGAGATCAGCGCGCCCTCGGGGTCGCGGCGAAACTCCGGCAGGCGGTCCTTGGTCGGCATCGCCGCGTAGAAGACGAGCCCACTGTCGGTCGGGAAGGCGGCCGCCCAGTTGGGGTCCAGCATCCAGATCGAGCTGGCTCCACCGGCCGCCGCCGGTGGCCCGTCGAAGTAAGCGCCGTAGGCGAAGCGCCCGTGCCGCGAGGTCTTTGTCTTGACCGCGCCAAGCTCGGCGATCCGCGAGTCGCGGCCATCCGCCCCGACCACGAGCTGGGCACTCAGCGTCCTCTCCGCGCCGCCGGCCTCGCGGACGACAACGCCGCGAACGGTGTCACCCTCCCGTACGAGCCGCTCGGCGCTGCGGCCGAGCATCAGCTCCACGCCCGGTGTGGCCACGGCCGCCTCGCGCACCATCGGATCGAGCAGCTCACGGCGCAGGTTGACTCCCTCGCGGGCCTCGGCGGCCGGCGCTTCGATCCAGCCCCAGGGCGTCCAGGCTCGCATCGCCGTGCGCACCCCGCCGGCCTCGCCGATCGGCTCGAGCAGGCCGAGCCGATCGAGCGCCGGCACCGCCGAGGCTTGGATGAAGTGCGAGCAGATGCGCTTGAAGGCGGTCGGGTCGGGCCGCTTCTCGACCAAGGCGATGCGGGCACCGGCGCGTCCCAGGGCGATCGCTGTCGCGCAGCCAGCCAGGCTGGCGCCTACGATCACCGCGTCGTAATCCACTCGTTCGACGTCGCCTTGCCTGCTGTCGTCCATGTCCGCCTCCGGGCCTGGGTTAACCATTCGTCCCGTACTATACGCCTCGAACTATGAAAAGCAAGCCGGCCAAGCTCACCAACACTTCATATGCGCTGCTCGCCCTCGTCGATCAGCTCGGCGAGGCGACGCCGTACGAGATCAAGCAGGCGATGGACAGCTCGATCGAGAACTTCTGGCCAGTTCCCCACACGACCGCCTACGAGGAGCCGGCTCGCCTTGCCAGCGGCGGCTACATGTCCGTCCGCCAAGAGGAGGGGGGTCGGCGCCGCAAAACCTACGCGCTCACCGAGGCGGGTCGGGCGGCGCTAACGGCCTGGGCGGAAGACGCGAACTGGACGCCGCCGCAGCTGCGCGACGAGGCCATCCTCAAGATCTTCGCTGGTGGCGATCCCGTCGCCCTATTGGAGCAGCGGCGGTCCTGGCACGAGGAGAAGCTCACCGAGCTAGAGGGCTACCTGGCGGCGGTTCGCGGAGAGCAGAGCTGGCATCCCTCTGAGCTAGTCCTAACGGCGGGGATCGCCTACCACCGCAAGATGCTCGAGATGCTCGACGAACTCGGCCCCTCGACCTAGCGAGCCGTCTGCTCAGTCCGTGCCCGGGCGCAGGGTGAGGAGCACCAGGTCGTCGCGCAGCCGCCCGCCGCTGCGCGCGATCGCGTCCTGGCGCAGGCACTCGGTCATCTCGCCCAGCTCGAGGTCGGCGAAGGAGTGGGCGAGCTCGCCGAGGGCCTCGGACGCCACGTGTGTCTCGGGCGGGCCTGCCTCGAACCAGCCGTCGGTGGCGAGGACCAGGGTCTCGCCCGCCGCCAGCTTGATCTCGTGGCTCGGTATCGGCGCGTCCGCCCAGGCGCCGAGGACTGCGCCGCCGCCGAGTTGCACCGGTCCCTCCCCGGTGACGTGGATTGCCGGCGGGTGTCCGGCGGCGGCCAGTGTCGCGGTCCAGTGTTCGCCATCGCGGCGCAGTCGCAGCAGCAGTGCGGTGGCGAAATCGTTGAGGCTGCGGCCCTCGAGCAGCATCTCGTTGAGCTGAGCGAGCAGGTCGCGGGGCTCGTCGATCTGGCGGGCGAGGCCGCGCATCGAGTGCCGCAGCGCCACCGAGACACCGGCGGCGACGCTGCCCTTACCGGCGACGTCGCCGATCATGATCCAGCAGCCGTCCTCGGTGGGGAGGACGTCGTAGAGGTCCCCGCCGATCTCCATCCCTTCGCCGAAGGCGTCGAAGACGACGGCGATGTCGAGCCCGGGCACGTAGGGCGGCTCGGGCGGTCGCAGGCCGCGTTGCAGGTTCTGCGCGATCTGGTCGCGCTCCTCGTAGAGGCGGGCGTTGTCGAGCGCCATCGCGGCGCGGTCGGCGAGTTCGCCGAGCAACCTCAGGTCTTCGGCGTCGTAGCGCATGTTGGTGCTGGCGTGGAGGAAGGAGATCGCGCCGAGCGTCGACCCGCGCGCGACCAGCGGCGCCACGGCGGCCGATTGGTAGCGGGTTTCCTCGATCAGCAGCCGGTGCTCATCGCTCTGGACGACGTCCTCGAGCACGCTCGGAGCGGTGAGATCGTGCCAGACCATCGGCTGGCCAGCTCGCAGCACCTGGGCGACCGGATGGTCGCAGCGCGGGTCGAGCGGGGTGCGCCTGCGAATCTTTTCCAGCATGGTGCCGGCCTCGGGGCTTGCGGCGCCGACGATGCTGTCGCCGACCCAGCCGTCGCGGCGGACGAAGTCGAGCACGCAGAGCTCGGCCAGCTCCGGCACCGCGGTCCGCACGATCGTCCGCGCGGTGCGATCGAAGTCGAGCGAGGAGTCGAGCCCGCGCGTCGCCGCGACGAGGAAGTCCTGGGCGTGGCGACGGCGGCTCTCGGCGGTGATGTCGCGGGCGATCACCGAGGCTCCGACGATGCCGCGTTGGGGATGCTCGATCGGGGAGATCGTCAGCGAGACGTTGATCCTGACGCCGTCTTTGCGGACCCGCTCGGTTTCGTAGGTCTCAATCGCTTCGCCGCGACAGGCCCGGTCGAGGATCTCCCGCTCCTCGTTTTTACGGTCGGCCGGGATCAGCAGCGATATGGAGGAGCCGATCGCCTCCTCCTCGCTGTAGCCGTAGAGGCGCTCCGCTCCCGGGTTCCAGGAGGTGATCACCCCATTCAGATCCTTGCTCAGCACCGCGTCGCGGGTGCTTCGCACCACCTGCGCGAGTCGGTAGATCTCCTCCTCGGCGCGAACCGCCGCGGGTGCTCCCTTGGACTGCACCAGACAAAGCTACTCCAGGGTGGGAGTTCCTATATAGAACTAGCCCCGACCACATACCCATTGACTTAGTAGGCTGACGCTCCGACCTGACACACGGGCCAGCGCGCATTACTTGCAAGAACTGACCGACCTGCGGGGGACCTGATCCAACGCAGTCCGTGCAGAGGCCGCGCGAGGAGCGGTTGAGGTTGGCGACCTTGTCGAACCCCGAGCTCCCAGGACCCGATGGCCGGAAAAGAGACCCCAAGAGGAGGCCAGGCGCTGGTTGAGCTCTCCAACGCGATGGTCGCGCTTCACCGTGAGTACTTCGGCCGCGGTCCCGGCGCGGCGAAGAGCTTCATCAATGACGAGACGGTTGTCTGCGTGCTCAGCGACATCTACACCGCGGTCGAGCGCACCCTGATCAGCGCCGGTCAGGCCGAGCACGTGCGGCGCACCCGTGGCCTGCACCAAAAAGCGCTGGAAGCCGAGTACAAGGCCAGCGTGGAAGAGATCATGGGCCGCCGGGTCGAGGCTTTTCTCAGCGTCGTCCACGTCGATCCCGACGTCGCGATCGAGGTCTTCCTGCTCGGCGAGGCCGCCGCGGACTAGCCGCTCTCGGGCTCGGCGAAAAGGAAGAACTCGAGCGCCAGGTTGGCCTCGACGTCGACCTGGCTGAGGAAGACCCGCACCGAGCGCCCGGTTATCCGCTCGACCACCTCGACGAACTCCTCTTTCACCGCCTCCTGGAACTTCGCCCGCGTCTCCCGAACGTGCTCGCTGGAGCCGGCGCCGATCAGGGTGCGCTCGGCGGTGGTGAAGATCTCCTCGAGGATGCAGACCGCGTAGTCACTTTGCAGGTAGCTGCGCGCCTTGGTCGGGCCGCGGCCGTAGAGCCGCGCGTGCAGTTGCACGATCTCGCGCGACAGCTGAGATACGAGTGCCCCGTGGGCAGCCGGACTTTCTGGAGGGTTTGGACGATCCAAGCTACGGCTCCTGGTGGATGAGCCGCTTGCCCTGGCTTCGAATTCGTCGCACCCTGCACGGTGAGCCTTGAGACTCGCGCGCCTGGCTGATGCTCGGCGCCGCCAGGGCACTCGAGCGCGAGAAGCATACCGGTGGTGTCGATCTTGAGAATCGATTCCGAGAAATCTCGGCAGGGTGTCGATCTCGAGTCTGCCCGTTCGTCGTAGGGGTAGAAGTCCGACAACTAAGAGAAGGAGAACGAGATGGGCAAGATCGTCGTAACCGAGTTCGTATCCCTCGATGGCGTGATCGAGGCGCCGGGTGGAGGCGAGGACTACAAGCACGCCGGCTGGACCTTCGAGGTCGATCGCGGCGAAGAGGGCGACAAGTTCAAGCTCGACGAGCTTCTCGAGGCCGAGGCGCAGCTGCTGGGCCGCGTGACCTACGAGGGCTTCGCCGCCGCCTGGCCGGCGATGGAAGACGGCGCCGGCTTCGCCGAGAAGATGAACTCGATGCCGAAGTACGTCGTCTCCTCGACTCTGCAAGGGGCAAGCTGGGAGAACACGACGATCCTCAGTGGCGAGCTCCCCGATGCCGTGGCTCAGCTGCACCGGGAGGTCGACGGCGTAATCCTCGTCGCCGGCAGCGCCCAGCTGGTTCAGGGCCTGATCGAGCACGACCTGGTCGATGAGCTGCGCCTGATGGTCTTCCCGGTCCTGCTCGGCGAGGGCAAGCGCCTCTTCGGCGACGTTAGCGAGAAGAAGCCACTGCGCCTGACCGACTCGAAGACCCTCGGCGACGGCATCGCCCTGCTCACCTACGAGCTGGCGAAGGCCTGAGCAAGCGCCTCGACCGCGGCACGCTCCTCAGCAAGGATCCGTTCGGCGACGCCGGTGACCTTCTGGTCGCCGGCTCGCCGGGCGAGCCGCTCGAGCAGCTCATAGCCGGCGATCTCGAGGTGCTCGAAGGCGGAGACGAAGCCGACGAGCTTGGCCGTCGTCTCGGGTTGGGCAGCGAAGAAGGCGCCGACCTGCATCCCAGTCAGTTGCAGCACGGCGTCCCTCGCCTTGGCTTGCTTGGCCCCGCGCGCCTCGATCCGTTCGCGCAGCATCGCCTCGTGCTCCTCGCTCTCGCGCAGGTGGGCGGCGAAGAAGCGCTTCAGATTCTCGTCCTCGACCACCCTCGGCGCCATTTCAAGCAGCTGCAGCCCCTGCTTCTCGATCGCGTGGACATCCGCCAGGCAGCGATTGAGCTGGGTGGCGAGGTCGAGTGCACCGCCACCGTTGAGCGAGGCGTCGACGACGAGGTCAAACGAGTTTTCGAGCCGGTCGGCCATCTGCCGCGCCTCCTCGCCGATCTGTCTGGCTATCGCCGCAGTCGCGCCATCGCCCGCTTCTTCGGCCGTTTTCGTCAGCAGCTCATAGGCGGCGATCTCCATGTGCTCGTAAGAGAAGGCGTGGGCGACCAGCTTGGCGGGGTTGTCGGGCTCGCTGGCGGCGAAGACCGCCATGCCGATACCCCCGGCTCGCTCGGAGGAGCCGTCGAGAACACCCACGCCGTGTGCCCGCAGTCGCTCGCGCAGGCGCTGCTCGTGTGCTTCGGTCTCGCCGGCGTGCGCCACGAAGATCGCCGCGAGCCGCTCGTCGCCGGCAATCAGCGGTGCCCGCCGCATCTGGGTCAGCGCCTGCCGCCCGATCGCGTGCACGGCAGTGAGCTGCTGGACCAATTTCGCCTCCCGCGGCTCCTTCTCGGGCCGCTCCGCCTCGATCTCGGCCGGCCACTCGCCGAGGTGCATGACCGGGCTGCCGAGCGGGGCTGCCGTGCCGTGTTGGACCGAGCGCAGGCCCGTGAAGAGGTCGGCCAGCGCCTCGATCGCGGTCACTCGCGGTTCCCACCCCAGCTCACGCGCGGCCCGCTCTGAGGAAACCAGCGGCAGCTCCATTGCCATGTCGAGCCAGTCGGGCGGGGTCGGCTGCAAGCGCAGGCGCCAGCTCAGGTCAGCCAAGCGGCGGGCCAGTGAGAAGGACAGCGGGAAGGTCCCCAGGTTGAGCGCAGCCGCCAGGTCGTCGGTGCCGAGCGGCGGCCCGGCCGCGAGGTTGAAGGCGCCGCTGACGTCGCGAATCGTGGCGAGGGCGTAGGCGCGGGCAAGGTCTGAGGTGTGGATCGCCTGAAAGCAGAGCCCGGCCAGCCGCGGGATTGCCGGGACGAGGCCGTGGCGCAGCAGGAAGTCAGGGATGAAGGGCCCGGCCAGCAGCCGGGAGAGCTCGACCGTGGCGTCGCCCCTGCAGGTCAAGGCCGGTCGCAGGCGGACCACTTGGGTGTTCGGAGCGACGCTTTCGAACTCATCGAGATGCCCCTCGACCCTCGTCTTGTGGCGCGCGTGGACGGAGCTTGCCGCCCCGCCGAGCGGCCAGTCCTCGTCGACCAGGTGGCCACGCGGTGCGGACGAGTAGGCGACGATCGATGACGAGTAGACCAGCTTCGGCACGCCGGTCGCGGCGACCGCTTCGAACACCTGGCGGCTGCCTTCGACGTTGAGCCGCTGCAGCTCCTCGAGGTCGTGCGTGGGCTGGACCGCCCAGGCGAGGTGGACTACGGCATCGGCGCCGCGGAAGCTCGGCTCGAGATCGGAGCGGGCGATACCTGCCGCTCCCGCCATGCCGACGACCTGGCTCACCTCATCGCGCTCAGCAAGAGCTTCGACAACGCTTCGGCCGACGTTGCCGCTGGCCCCGGTCACCACTACCTTCATGAATTCATGAAGGGAGGCTATTTCTGCATTTGTTGTTATCCATGCTTTCCCGATGCCCTGCCGCGAAGCTGGCTAAACGTTCAGCCTTCTTCGATGAGTGCGCTTAATACGGTACAAAAGTTTTCTAACCGGGAGGAGGATCTGGGTTGGGCGGTTTTTCCTTCCGAATAGACGGGTATGAAGCCGGGGATGGTCGACACCAAGTCGATTCCCAAACCCGGTGAGCGCTGGCTCAGCTGCCCGCCTTACGTGCTGATCGCCCACGTGTTGGGGGTCGAGCGGGTCGACGGGCGGCCATTGGTCAGCTACGAGCTGCAGGACGACGACGGCGCCGTCATCGAGAGAGTTGACCGCGCTGCCCTGGACGATGGCTGGTGGAAGGCCTTTCAGCCGATGCGCCAGCGCTTCGGCTGAATATGAGACAGAGCGTCTAAACCCGCGCCTGAAGTTGGCCGAAGAGACCGTAGTGGCGCAAGGCGAAATCGACATTGGTATGGGCCCGGATTTTCAGCACGAGGCGTTGATCTACGCGGGCCGGGAGCAGTTCCTGGCCGCCGCCGTTCCCTTTCTTGCTGCCGCCCTCGCCGGCGGCGAACCGGCTTTGGTGGCGGTACGGCAGGCGAACGCCGAGTTGCTCAAAGCAGAGCTTGGCTCAGATGCCGAGCGGGTGGGCTTCGTCGCGATCGAAGAGGTCGGGCGCAACCCGGCCCGGATCGTGTCTTTTTGGCGCGACTTTCTCGCCGGCCAGGCCGGCCAGGCCGGCCAGGCCGGTCGCCCCGCCCGGGGTATCAGCGAACCGGTCTGGCCCGGCCGCGAGGCGGCCGAGATCGAGGAGTGCCAGCGTCACGAGCACCTGCTCAACCTCGCCTTTCCGCCCGGGACACGCCCCTCGCTGCTCTGCTCCTACGACGGCTCGGCGCTCCCCGACGAGGTGCTCGATGGGGTCTTCCGCTCACACCGGGCGGTGCTGCGCGACGGCTCGCGGCTGCCGAGCGACAGCTACCGTCGCGAATGCGATTGCTATAGCGGCCAGCTTCCCCGCCATCCGCCCGATGCCGAGACTTTGCCCTACAACCGCGCCCGTCTCGCGGCGGTGAGGAAGCGGGTGAAGGAAGCCGCCGAGCAGATGGGCATTGGGCCGCGGCGCGCGGCCGATCTGGTCGCCGCGGCTAGCGAGCTCGCCGCCAACAGCATCGCCCACGGCGGCGGCACCGGCACGATGTCGATCTGGCGCGAGGGCAACTATCTGTTGATCGACTTCGAGGACCGGGGCACGATCGAAGAGCCGCTCGCCGGCCGGCTGCACCCGGCGGTCGACCAGCAGGGAGGCCGCGGTCTCTGGCTGGCCAATCAGCTCTGCGATCTGGTCCAGATCCGCTCCGGCGCCCTCGGCACCACCGTGCGGCTGCAGGCCGGCATCACCTAGGTCGCGGGATCGGCCTTTTCCTCGCCCGGCCATCGACCCGTCGCCGAGGCGAAGCCGACACGAGCGCCGCGGTCGACCATGCCTTTGACCAGGCGGAAGATCGCCCCCTCCAGCAGCAGCGCCAAGACCAGCTTGGGGTAGGAGACCTCGCGGTTCTCGACCTCCGGCGCTTGCTCGTCGTCGACGATCGCCCAGATTCGCTCAAAGCCCTTCTGGGCGGCAAAGCCGGCGGCCAGCCCGGCGAGAATTCCGATCGGAGCAAAGAGAACCTTCATCCCGCCGAGCTACCCGTGGCGCTGTTTGGCAAACGGGAGCAGGGGGCTTGCGCGAGCAGACATTCGTGTTTACCATGCGCGCTCCAACGGCAGCGGGGGCGGGATGGGCGACAGGGCACGGCAACCAGACGATTTCGCGTTCGCTTTCGACTCGGCTTTCGCGGCCCTGCAGGTGCGGATCGAGTCCGCCTGTGCGGCGGCGAGCGAGTGGCCCGAGCAGGTGGCAGGCGGGATCAGGGCGGCCTTCGACTGGGCCGCGGCAGAACCCGTCGCGGCACAGCTGCTGACCAACGATGCCCTGGCCCGCGGCAGTGCCGGCTTCGAGCGCTACGAGCGGATGATCGCCTACATCGCCCAGCTGCTCGAGCCCGGCCGCGAGCAGGCCGGGCACGGCGAGCGCCTGCCCGTGATCACCGAGCGGGCGATGGCGAGCGGGGTGGCAATGCTGGTCGCGCAGCGCCTCTCGCTTGGCAAGCAGGCCGAGCTCCCCGCAATCGCCGGCGAGGCGATCCAGTTCGTCCTCACGCCGTACTTGGGCGGCGCGGCGGCCCGCCGGGCCGCGCTCGACGGACTCGCTTGACATGTGACTAATTAGTCACCTATAGTCCAGTCCATGGACGAGGTGTTCAAGGCGCTTGCCGATCCCACTCGCCGCAGCTTGCTCGACGAGCTCTTCGAGCGCGATGGGCAGACGCTGAGCGAGCTCGAGGGGCGGCTGCCGATGACGCGCTTCGGCGTGATGAAGCACCTGCGCGTGCTCGAGGAGGCGGGTCTGGTCAAGACCCGCAAGCGCGGGCGCGAGAAGTTGCACTTCCTCAGCCCCGTCCCGATCCGGCTGGTTCACGACCGTTGGGTGAGCAAGTACGCGGAGCCCTGGACAGCGGCCCTGAGCGGCCTCAAGCAAGAACTGGAGAAGGAGGAGTAACGATGGAGAAGGTTTTCGAGATCTACATCAAGACCACCCCGGAGCGGCTCTGGGAGGCGATCACCGATCCCGAGCTGCGGGCGAAGTACAACTTCGGCGTCGGGGTCAGCTCGGACTGGTCGCCGGGCTCGAGCTACGAGTCCGTGCACCCGGCCGCCGGGATCAAGATCGCCGCCGGCGAGAACCTCGAGGTCGAGCCGCCGCGCCGCCTGGTGCAGAGCTTCAACGCGCTCTGGAGCGACGACGTCCAGGCGCAGGGAACCTCGCGGGTGACCTGGGAGATCGAGCCGGTTGGGGACTCCTGCCAGCTCACCGTCACTCACGATCAGCTGCCCGAGAGCGCGAACCCGGAACTGTACGGCGGCTGGCCGATGATCCTCTCCGGCCTGAAGACGCTGCTGGAGACCGGTGAGGAGCTGACCACGCCGGGGTCGCTGCGCTACTCCGGACAGGAGAGCGAGGCCTGGTCCTCGTAAGCGGGTGAATCAGACGACGCCGAGGTCGACCATGCTGCGGCCGGTCTCGGCGATCGTCTGCTCGAGCGGGAGCGGGGACCAGCCGAGCGGCTAGGCGAGCAGGCCGACGGCGAGCAGCAGGACGCCGGCCGTTGCCGCGGCGCCACCACAGGCGAGCAACCAGCGCCGGCGGGCGATGATCGAGACCGAGGCCAGCACGATTCCGACCTGGAGGCCGACCTCGGCCAGCTCGTAGTCGAGGTGCTGGGTGTTGGCGTGGTCGGCTTCGTCTTCGTCAGCGTGGATCTCGGCGTTCAGGTGAGCGTCGGCTGGCTTCAGCTCCTGGGCGATCCGCGTCTCATGTTGCAGCGCCTCGGCGGAGGCGCGCCGCACCTGCGCACTGCCCGCGCTGAGGGCCTGCAGCAACCCGGCGTTGCCACTGGCGATGTCGATCTTGACCCGGTTGCTCTCCAGCCGGGCGGAAGTGTCGGCCCGGTGGGTCTCACCGGTGACGACCTCCTTCACGGCCTCGTTGGAGAGGAAGGTCGCCAGGGCAAGGAAGGCAGCCATTACGGCAACGGCAAGCGCCGCGTTCCGCCCGTAGTGCGGCCCATCGCGGCCGTCGGCGGCCGCCGCGACCCGGTGCCCCTCCTCGAACCGCTCGTATGAACGATGGGCCTCCAAGACGCTATAGCTCGAACTCGGCGCGCCGTCCCTCGGGCACGAGGTCGACGTACTGGCGATGGCGCTGGATGTAGTCGTTGACGAAGGGGCAGAAGGGCAGGACCGCCAGCCCGCGCTCGCGCGCGTCCTGCAGGGCGAAAGAGATCAGCTGACCGCCGAGCCCGCGACCCTCGAACTCTTCGTAGATCTCGGTATGGACCAACTCGATCAATTCGGGTCGCAGCCGGTACTGCAGAAGCCCCGCCCGTTTGCCGTCAGCGCGAATGACATAGCGGTGGCTATCGGCGTCGTCGGTGATCTCGATCTGAGCAGCACTCATGCCTGGCACCCTAGTGATCGGGATTTCAACCCCAAGGAGGAGAACGAGATGTGGGTTCAGCGAACGATCCGGCTCGCCGCGCGACCGCGCGGCTTCCACTTGGTCACCGGCGAGGTGCTTGACGCGCTTCCCGAGTTGGGCGAGATCTCGGTCGGGATGCTGCACCTGCTGATCCAGCACACCTCGGCCTCCCTGGCCTTGAGCGAGAACGCCTCACCGGAAGTGCGGCATGACTTCGAGGCCTGGTTCGACCAGGCGGTTCCCGAAGGCGCTCCGTATTGGACGCACACGCTCGAGGGTGACGACGACATGCCGGCCCACATCAAGGCTGCACTGCTTGGCCCGTCACTGACACTGCCGCTGAGCGACGGCCGCCCGGCGCTGGGGACCTGGCAGGGCATCTACTTCTGTGAGCACCGTGATCACGGCGGCTCGCGCTCGCTAGTCGCCACTGCCTGGGGCGAGCCGGGCTAGTCGAGCCCCGCGTCCAGCCCACCGCTGTATCCGGCCGCCGAACGCAGGAGCAAGATCGCTCCTTGCACGGTGAGCGCTGTCCCGGCCGCGAGGCCGAAAGCGGCGGCCGTGCTCAGCGAGGGCAGGGAGATCGCGAGCACGAAGCAAAAGGCGGCGAACCCGTAGAAGCCGATCAGGAAGTTGCGCAGCAGGACGGCGAGTGGAGCGAAGCCGCCGTGGCCCTGGGTGAAGACGGCGAGCACGCTGGTAATGATTGGGAATGGCGCCAGCAGGCCGCTGAGGTGAGCGCCGAGGGCACCGGAGAGAGCGGTCAGGATGAGCACGAGCCCGAGCGCCGCGAGGGCGCGGGCCGGCAGGTCCCACCAGGGCGGCACGGGAGCGGTGACTGGCTGCGGCGGCGCGGGGGGCAGCAGCCTCAGCCCTAGCGCGAAGCCGGCGCCGACCAGGAGCAGCGACAGCACCGGCGGCGGTCGCAACGGGCTCAGCACGGCTACGCCCAGCAGGAACGCCGTCCAGCCGCAGAGCACGCTCGGCAGCGGCCCGCCCCCCGCTGCGACCCGTCCGTAGACGACTACGAATGCTGTTAGAGCCGCAAGTCCAAGCAGGGTGCCGGCAGCGGCGTCGGCCCCGAAGCCACGGCCGTGCAGGAGGGTCTCGACCAGCAGGATCGGCCCGGCGACGACCGGCAGCCCGCCGAGCACGCCGGCCGCGGCCATCCCCCAACGCCGCCCGGCGAGGGAGACGGCGACCACGCAGAGTGGCGAGAGCAGGATCTTCGCTGCCAGCAGCGCCACCGCGGCAGGCTTGCAGATAGGCGCAGCACCGCGCCGCGGGACCAAGCTTGGCGCTTGTATCCAAATTGACTTACATCTAAAGTAAGTGAATTACCACGGCGACGGAACCACGGCCCTATGACATGTCGATTCGCTCCCAGCGCTCCGCGGCGACGGCCGAGCGGATCCGCGAGGCCGCCTGGAGGCGCTTCTCGAGCAGGAGCTACGACGAGGTCACCCTCGCCGAGGTCGCCGAGGCGGCGGGGGTCAGCGTGCCAACGGTGCGCAGCCACTTCGGTCACAAGGAGGACCTCTTTCTGGCCGGCTACGTCGCCTGGGGAATGGGGGCGGTGCGGAACCGCGAAGGGGCGCGGCAGGCGGTCCCGGTGACTGCGATCCGCCAACTGCTGAAGGACTACGAGCGCCAGGGAGAAGTAGGGCTTCACCTGCTTGCCGAGGAGGATCGCTTTCCGGCCGTCAAGGAGATGACCGATGGGGGGCGCGCGTACCACCGCTGGTGGCTCGGCGAGGTCTTCCAGCAGCACCTCTCCAAGCTGACCTCCGCCGGCCGCGAGCGGCGGCTTGCCCAGCTCTTCCTCGCCACCGACCTGACCAGCTGGAAGCTCCTGCGGCTCGACCTCGGCCTCTCGGCACGGCGAACCGAGGCGGCGATCCTCGAGAGCGTCGAAGCGTTGCTGGAGCTGGAGTGATGGCGCGGATCCTGCTCTATATGAGCCCGAGCTCCGGGCACACCTTTCCACCTGTGCCGACAGCGCTCGAGCTCTCCGCCCGCGGTCATGAGGTCGTGGTCCGCACCGGCGCCGCAGGCGTTCCCCCATTGAAGGCGGTGGGCCTCGAGGCAGACGCCGTCGACCCGAGGATCGAAGCGATCGAGGTCGACGACTGGCGCGCCTCGAATCCGCTCAGCGCCACTCGCCGCCTCTTTGGCGCCTTCGCCCGACGAGCGGAGTTCGAGCTGCCAGACATGCAGGCGGCGATCGCCGCCGAGGACCCCGACCTGCTCTGGATCGACATCAACTGCATCGCCGCCTCGGCGGCGGCCGAAGCTTCGGGCCTGCCTTGGGCCCACTACCTGCCCTACCCGCATCCGATTCCGGCTCGCGGCGTCCCCGCCTACGGCCCGGGCTTCGCTCCTCCCGCCGGCCCCCTCGGCCGCCTTCGCGACGGCGCCCTGAACGCCGCCAGTCGCGCGGCCTTTCGCTCGATCCTGCCCCCGTTCAACCAGCTTCGGCACGGCCTCGGTCTGCCGGTGTTCCCGCGCGGTGAGGACTACTACCTCTCGGCACCGCTGCTGATCCAGTTCTCGGCCGAGCCCTTCGAATATCACCGCAACTGGCCCGCCAACGTGCGCCTGGTCGGGCCCGGGCTCTGGGACCCGTCGGCCGAGGAGCCCAGTTGGCTAGCCGAAGAGGAGCGCCCGATCGTCCTGCTCAGCGCCTCGACCGAATTCCAGGACGACGGGGCGCTGATCGAGATGGGCCTCGAAGCCCTCGCCGCGGAGCCCTACGCGGTGATCGCCACCACCGCTGCCCACGACCCCGCCCGCTTTCGCGCTCCCCCAAACGCTCGCGTCGAGCGCTTTCTCCCTCACTCCCCGATTCTGCGACGAGCAAGTGCCGTCGTCTGCCACGGCGGTATGGGGACGACGCAGAAGGCGCTGGCCGCGGGCGTGCCGGTCTGCGTCGTGCCCTTCCTCCGCGACCAGTTCGAGATCGCCCGCCGGGTCACGGTTGCCGGGGCGGGGGAGAGCTTGCGCGCGAGCAGACTTCGTCCCGACCGCTTGCGGTCGGCGGTTGCCGCCGCGATCTCGCGGCGGCCCGCCACCGAACGCGTGGCCGAGGCCTTTCGCTCCGCTGGTGGGGCCGCCAGCGCCGCTACCGAGCTCGAACGACTGCTGGAGCGCTAGTCGAACAGGTCGCCGAGGAAACCGCGGTCGCGGTCGGCTTGCGGCCCATCGCCCGAGTGGGCGCCCAGGTAGCTGCTCTCGGCGCCGATCAGGCGCTCCAGCTCACCCCGGTCGAGGAAGATGCCGTGGCAGGCGGTGCACTGGTCGATCGTGATGCCGTTGCGCTCGTAGGTGCGCATCGGGCTGCCGCACTTGAGGCAAATCAGATCTTTGGTCGCGGCGTTCACCACCTCAACGTAGCGCGGCAGTCCTAAGGACTGTTGAAGGCAACTGTCGGTTCGGTTCTGAGCGGGAGTGGGCACCCGCACGCAGAGTTCAAGGCGCCGTGGGTCTGAGTCGAGAAGACCTCGAGCCCAGCCCTCGTCCGAACGGAGCCTCGATGAAGTCAGCTCGACGACACCTCAGCTACGCCAATGTGATCTCGACGATCTGCCTCTTCATCCTGCTCGGCGGCGGCGCCTACGCGGCCGCCAAGCTGCCGGCCAAGAGCGTCGGCACCGCGCAACTGAAGGCGGGCGCGGTGACCGGGGCAAAGATCAAGGACGGGACGATCACCGGCGCCAAGGTGGACAGCCGCACGCTCGGGCCCGTGCCGACGGCGACCAGCGCGACCAATGCCGATCATGCGACCAGCGCCGATCGTGCTACCAGCGCGGACAGTGCAACCAGGGCCTTGAGCGCCGACAAAGCTGCCTTCGCGAGCAAAGCGGACCTGGCGACCAACGCGGAACTGCTCGGCGGCAGTCCCGCCAGCAGCTTCGTCAGCGGCAATCAGGTCGGCTATATCGACCGAACTTTCTCCGGCTGCACTCTCTCCGTCTTCTGCGTTTCTGACGTCCTCACGATTGCCGGTGTGACCGTGCGCGCCACCTGCGAATACAACGGCGGCCTCGGGGCCATGATCCTGCGGGTGATCGGCGCCGCCCGGACTGGCTATGGCTTCACAACCAACACCAACGAAGCCCGCCGCGGCCAGTTCGAAGGCGACGGCAACGTCATCGCAACCGTCTCGACCGGAACCGAGTTGGGCGCGACCGGGACGATCGTGGCGCGAACGCCCGCCAGGATCATCACCCTGAGCTTCGACGCCAGCTCCCGCCTCCCGGCCCCCGGCACGGCCTCCTGCGCGGTGTTCGCCACCGCGCTGGCGGTCTAAGGCTGCATCGGCACGCTGAGCTGGGCGACCCCCTTCGTTTGAGAAGGGGCCGCCCGACTCAACGAGCCGCTAGAGGCCCAGCCTGTAGAGGCGCGGCAGGTCCCAGGCGGCGACCTGCTTACCGACCTTTGCCGCCGTCTCGTCGGAGAAGCGGTAGTGGACTCCCTCCCAGACGCGGCCGTCGATCGTCTCCTGGGTAATCTGCGACCAGCGTGTGTAGGTGTGGACTGAGCCGGGAGCGGTTGTTGAGGTGGCGGGGATCGGCGCCGGAGTCCAGGGCCCGGTCAGTGCCGTCAGCACTCCCTCGGCGGCGCCGGCGTAGCCGGCATGCCCGCTCGGGTACTCGGGGTGGCGTGGAGTCGCCCACAGCGGCGTCCAGGTCGGGTCGGGGTCGACGCTGCCGGTGCGGATCGCGGTGACCGGGCGCCAGAACGTGTAGGTGTACTTGGCCTCGAAAATCGCGATCTGCGTGTCCACGGTGATCACGTGGAAGGCCGCGACCGCCCGCGCATCCCAGAGCAGCGAGTGGTGAGTGTCGGCTAGCACCGCCCGCAGCACCTGCCCGTAGAGGGCGTAGGAGTCCTGGTAGATGAAGTTGGCCGTGTCGGTCTGGGCCGGCGTGCGGACGCTGCTCGTGTCCTGGCCATAGGCGCGGATCTCGGCCAGTGCGTTGAGGAACTTGGCCGAGTCCAGGGCCGGTGGGGGAGCGGGCCGGAACTGGCTGTTGCTCGCCAGCAGGAAGCTGTGCCCGTCCTTCTGGCCGGCGCGCACGGCGGGGCCGAAGGTCGGCGGGGTCGGTTGCCAAACGCCCGGTGCGGCCGGCGGTGGCGTGTAGGGGATGTCGACCGAGGCGGTGTCGAGCCCGTCGCCGGCACGCTGGGCGAGGATCAAGCTCGCCTCGTGCTGGCCAGCGGCGATGCCGCGGCTCTTGTCCCATCCGTTGGGGATCCCAGACAGGGTTGACGACAGCGCCGTGTTCGAGCTGGGCCTGCTGGCTCGGCACTTGGGCGACGAGCGTGTCGTGAAGCGCCGTCGCGAACGCGGCGGCCTGGAAGCGGGGGCCGAAGCCGTCCTGCACCGCGCGATCCGCAGCGATCCAGCTGACCGCCCAGGTGCGGCTCTGGGTGATCGGCTCGGGGAACCCGGCCGCTGCGACTGTCTGGTTGGTGAGGTCGAACCACTGCAGCGCCAGCGCCTGGTCCGAGGGTGGGGTAGGCCAACCGTGGCCAATGTGCCGGTAGGGGCGGTGATCGCGTGAGTGTGCGACTGCGCCGCTCACACCCAGCAGGGAAATGCCGAGGACGAGGCTCGAGAGCAGCGCCAGTGGGGCTGCGCTCCTTCGCCTCTTAGTGGGTTGGTGCTTCATCGGATCTGCCTCCTCTATGCGTCGGTTCTTTAGGGGGTCAGCTCCCGTTGCCGCGGGACGAGGCGGCGCATCTTACATAAAGATGTTTTTGTTGATAGAGTTTATCAAGATACTTCGATCAAGGAGGGGAAGATGAGCCAGACCGATCAACTGATCGACAACGCCAAGTCCTATGCGCAGAGGTTCGACAAGGGGGACCTGCCGCTGCCTCCCGGCAAGCGGGTCGCGGTGCTCGCCTGCATGGACGCGCGTCTCAACCCCTACGGCATCCTCGGCCTCGAGGAGGGCGATGCCCACGTGATCCGCAACGCCGGCGGCGTCGTCTCCGAGGACGCGATCCGCTCCCTGGCGATTTCGCAGAACCTGCTCGGCACCGAGGAGATCGTCCTCATCCACCACACCGATTGCGGGATGCTCACCTTCACCGACGAGGAGTTTGCCGACAAGCTCGAGGCCGAGGCCGGCGAGCGCCCGGAGTGGAGCGCCCAAGCCTTCTCCGACCTCGGTAGCGACATCCGCGACGGGATCGAGCGGATCAAGGCCAGCTCCTTCATCCCCCACACCGACAACGTCAGGGGCTTCGTCTTCGAGGTCGACACCGGCGAGTTGCACGAGGTGTCGAGGCAGCTTTCGCTGCGTAGTTAGGGAGGTCGGACGCCATTCGCTTGCAAGCCGGCGGTGATTTCAGCGTGTCTGTGTACCGTGCGATCGGTGCGCGTCGCCACCTGGAACGTGAACTCGGCCAAGCAGCGGTTGCAGCGCCTGCTGCCGTGGCTGGACGAGCGTCGCCCGGACGTCGTTTGCCTGCAGGAGACGAAGCTGACCGACGATGCCTTCCAGAAGCTGCTTGGGGAGGAGCTGACCGGCCGCGGCTACGAGATCGCCGTTCACGGCGAGCCGTCCTGGAACGGCGTCGCGATTCTTTCGCGGGTGGGATTGGAGGACGTCGTGCCTGGCCTCGCAGACGCGCCGGGGTTCCCGCATCCAGAGGCTCGCGCGGTGGCCGCCACCTGCGGCGGGATCAGAGTGCTTTCGGTCTACGTGCCGAACGGACGCGAGCCGGGCTCCGAGCACTACGAGTACAAGCTCGCCTGGCTGACCGCGCTGCGTGACGCGGTGGCCGCCGGCCCCGAGGCGACTGTCGTCTGCGGCGACGTCAACATCGCCCCAACCGACGAGGACGTCTTCGACCCGGAGGCCTACGCCGGCCAGACGCACGTGACGGCGCCCGAGCGCGCGGCGCTGGCGGAGCTGCAAGCACTCGGCCTTCGCGACGTCGTCCGCGACCGCTGGCCGGACGAGCGGGTCTTTACCTACTGGGACTATCGCGCCGGGATGTTCCACCGCGACCTCGGGATGCGGATCGACCTGATCCTGGCCGGTGCCCCGGTCGCCGACCGCGTGCGCGCCGCCTGGGTCGACCGCCAAGCGCGCAAGGGCAAGGGCCCGAGCGACCACGCTCCGGTGATCGTCGACCTCGACGAGGCCCCGGATGGCGACATCGGGCCCGTCGTGCCGCCGCCCTCGGCTCCGGTCACCAAGCGCGGCGCCGTCAAGCTGCCACAGTCGCAGCACAAGTAGCGATGCGAAGCGACCCCGTTACCGAGAGGAGCAAGTAGCCATGACGACGTACACGGTCGACCTGTTCTCAACCCTGGACGGCTTCGGCTCTGGTCGCGTTGCCTACTGGGGCAAGGAGGGTCCCGAGTTGGTCGAGCAGCGGGCCCAGACCTATGGCAACAAGGATCAGACGCTGGTCTTCGGGGCGAACACCTACCGCCTGTTTCAGAAGTTCGCTCCAGCGGAAGACGATCCGAGCCATACGCCGCTGAACAAGGCGCAAAAGATCGTCATCTCCCGGACGCTGGAGGAGCCGCTGACTTGGGAGAACACAACGCTCATCGCCGATGACGCCCTCGAGGCCGTTCCACGCCTGAAGGCGGAGTCACCTGTCCCGCTCCGCTCCCACGGCAGCCTCGCAATGAACCACGCACTCCTAGCCGCCGGCCTGGTCGATCGGCTCGAGGTGATGGTGTTCCCCGTCATAGCCGGGGCCTCAGGATCCGATCCGATCTTCGCCGACCTGCCCGATATCGACCTGGAGCTCGTCGACTCACAGGTGTTTGACGGACGCATGCAGCAGCTCGTCTACGTGCCGACTGTCCGCTAGGGCAATCAGCCGACTTTCATCCCCACCTCTCTGCTCTCTGCGCGATACGGTCTCCGGCGTGCCGGGGCCGAACGCACTCAAGGTGGCGCTGCTGGGTGCGATGGCGGCACTGGCCGGCCTCTGTGGCAGCGACCCGGCCAAAGCGGCCTGGAGCGGAGCCGAACAGGTGAAAAGCTACCTCTCGCAGCGCAACGTCAACGCCAGCCTGCTCGACGACGGCACCGCGCAACTCGGCTTCACCGCGACCACCGCGCCCGGCGGCGCGGGAATGTACGTGTTGAGCCGGCCCCCGGAAGCGGCCGCCTGGACGCCGACCTTCCTTGGCACCGGGCCGCCCAACGCGAGCTTCGCCTTCGGCCGCGACGGCTCGGCGGCGGTCGTCTTCGAGGGCGCCCAGGAGGGAGGCAAAGACACGGTTTGGGGCATTTATCGCAAAGCCAGCGGCAGCTGGGGGGCGGTGACCAAGCTCGCGGTCGTGCAGCGCATCGACGCCGGACCGGTGGCGGCGATCGATGACGAAGGCGATGCGGCGGCGATCTGGATCGACCGCAGCACCAGCGGCCTGATCGCTCCCGACCGGGTGATGCAGTCGAGCACCTCGACCGGCACCTGGCCGGCGTCGCCGCAACAGCTGGCCCCGATCGCCGCTCCCGATCCGCAGATCCCCGATGGCGGCGGCGGCTTTGTCTTCGCCAATTGCGGCCCGGGCGTGTTGGGGGCCGCCGTCTTGCCCGACGGCACGCCGATCGCGGCTTGGGACTCGCCCTACGGCTCTTTCAAGTCGCACGGCACCGAACCGACCCCGTCCGATCAGGAGTGGGCGGTCTGCGGGGTGCAGATGGCGAAGGCGGGCGGCCCGGTCGTCAACGTGACGCCGCGGCCCGCGATCGGCTGGAACGAGACGCCGTCGAGCGCGATCCCCGACTGGAAGCTGACGCGGATGAACGTCGACCCGGTGACGGGGGAGGTCGCGCTGATGGCGGTTGGCCTCGATGACGCGCTGAAAACGACCTGTGCTGGCAGCGTTGACTACTGCCGCCGCACCGATACGCAGCTGCGGATCTCGCTCGGTGGCTCAGGCGGGGTGCCCCACCCGGGAACCCTGCTCGGCTCCAACATCAACGGCATCGCGGCCCTGCGCAACGGCTTCGTCGCGGTCGCGAGCCAGAACGGCTCGAATCCGCTCGCGGCCGGTGTCGGCGGCTCGATCCCGAGCCTCACCCCGCTTACGCCCGACAAGCCGCTCTTCGCCAGCTCCGCGATCGCCCTGGGCCCCGCCGGCGAGGCCCAGCTGCTCACCGCCACCAGCATCCCGACGGGGCTCTGGGGCTACAGCGCCGGGGCGGGGCAGCAGTTCGGCAGCGGCGTCCAAATCACCACCAATCAGATCCAGACGGTCTCGGCCTCGGTCGATTGCCGCGGCAACGCCTTCGCAGGCATGGCGACCGGCTCGACCGCCGGCTACCAGGTCCACGTCGCGACCAACCCGTCGGGGGCGTCGAGCGGCATCGGCTGTATCGTTCCTGGCGGCGAAGAACCCGGTCCCGAAGAACCCGACCCCAAAGGCCCCGGTCCCTCGGATCCCGGTGCGTTGGGCCCCCCGAACGTCGGCGCCCAGGACCCGCCCCACACCGACCCCGTGCCCAACACGCTCGGCAACCTCGGCCTGCTCACAGTCCTCCCCGATGGCAAAACCGTGAAGCTCACGGTCGCCTGTTCGGTGGCGGCTGTCACCGGCTGCTCCGGCACGGTCGGTATCGCCCCCCTGGACGGCGCCCGCATCTCAGCCAGGCCAAAGAAGTCGGTGAGCTACGGCAGCACCAGGTTCGCCGGCATCGCCCCCGGCGCGAAGAAAACGGTCACGGTCAAGCTCAACGCCAAGGGCAAAGCGGCGCTACGCAAGGCTGGCTCGCTGCGAGTTCTAATCACGGTCGCGATCAGCGACGCCCGCAAGGTCACCCGCACCCAGAGCTTGACGAAGAAGCTGAAGCTGCCGCCGAAACGCGGCTGAGCCGCGTCGCCTTGCCACGCTTCCCAAAGAAGCTTTGGTTGCAGCCCGGCTATCCCAAGTAAAACGCCTAAACCTTTGGTAGCGTCGTTTCCATCCCAAGGATCCCAGGGACATGAGCGGCGCCTTCACGAACAACAAAGCGGGCAGGGCCGGGCAGTTCACGCCCGTGCCTTCTGAGTCTGGCGCCTACTCGACGTTCTCGCCGAAGCCCCTTCCACCAGATCCTCCGCTTGCCATCGATGCGGAGATGCAACGCCTGCTGGATCGGGCGAATCAGGCCTTGGGTCGACTCGACGGCATCACCCTCCTTCTGCCCGACGCTGATCAGTTCCTCTACAGCTACATCCGCAAGGAGGCGGTGCTTTCCTCGCAGATCGAGGGCACCCAGTCCTCTCTCTCGGATCTGCTCCTCTTTGAGCACGATGTTGCGCCGGGTGTCCCGGAAGAGGACGTGCGCGAGACCACCAATTACCTCGCCGCGCTCAACCTGGGCCTAAGAACCATGGAGGAGGGCCTTCCTCTCAGTTTGCGCCTCCTGAAGCAGATTCATGGCGAGCTCTTGCGCGGCACTCGCGGCGGCGCGACTGGCCCGGGCGAGTTCCGTCGAATTCAAAACTGGCTCGGCGGATCCGAGCCCACGGCGGCTCGCTACGTCCCTCCACCCCCAAACGAGGTGCCGTCCGCCATGGCCGACCTCGAGAAGTTTCTGCACGGCGAGCCCGTGGCCATGCCCATCCTGATTAGAGCCGCGCTGGCCCACGCCCAGTTCGAGACGATCCACCCATTCCTCGATGGCAACGGTCGACTAGGCCGACTCCTTGTGACGCTCCTGCTCTGCAGCGAGACCGCTGATGGCGAAGCCCGCGTCCTCTCGCGGCCTCTGCTCTATCTGAGCCTTCACCTGAAGAGCCACCGCGACACCTATTACGAACGGCTTCAGGCGATCCGGACCGACGGCGATTGGGAGGGCTGGCTCCGCTTCTTCCTGGAGGGAGTGATCTCAGTCGCCGACCTTGCGAGCGAAACCACCAAGCGGATCGTCGAGCTGATCGAGCGAGACAGGAAGCGGATCAGCACCCTCGGCCGCGCGATGGGCTCAGCCCTGCTCGTCTTTGACCACGCTGTCAGAGAGGTCGTCCTACGAATCCCCGAAACCGCCGAGCAGCTGCCGGTCTCCGAACCGACAGTCGCCACGGCCATCAGCCAACTAGAGCGAATCGGCATCCTCCGCGAGCTCACCGGCCGCCCCCGCAACAAGATCTTCGCCTACGACGAGTACCTGAAGATCTTGAGCGAGGGGACGGAGCCGCTGTAGGGCACTGCGCCGTCGGTGCCGGTAGGCCACTGCGTGTCACGGAAACAAATAGTTCCGAAACAGGATTAGGATCGTCCCTTAACGCTCGGCGGGGAAGCAACCGAGTTAATGCGAGAGGGAGATCAGATGACCCCAAGTTCTAGACAGGCCACTGTAGTTGCCGTTCTCTATCTCCTCTTGGTGGGAGTGATCGCGGTGGTCGCACTCCACGAGTACCGGATCGATGACTTCCTCAAGGTTTGGGCTGTACTCGGAACCCTAGTCGGAGTTCTAACGGGCGCCGTCCCGTCCTACTTCTTCGCTGTCTCTGCGGGGGACGCCAAAGAAAAGCAGGCGAAGGCTGAGGAAAGAGCACAGACGATCCTAGGGGTCGCGGATTCAGACGCTCTTAAAAGGGCGAAAGAACTGCGCTCCGATCTCTTCAAATAGACCACCGCCCACCAAGCCAACTTCGCACCGTGGCGCCTGAGCCAGTGCATTCCGCCTCATCAATTGTGGCTTCGGATCTAATTCCGGATCGTGCTCTGCGTGCCGGGGATCCTGATGAATTCGACTACGCCCCTCTTGCAAGTCGGGTTGCAGAGCTTTGCGACGCAGCCGAGACTCCAGTCAATATCGCTCTCTTCTCTCCTTGGGGCTCGGGTAAGTCGAGCCTCTACTCCCTAATCGAGAGACGGCTGGCTGCACTAGGAGGGCACTCTCGGCTTATCCGCTACGACGCCTGGCGCTACGGCGGGGATGGACTGCGCCGTAACTTCATCGCCCACGTAGCCCGGGAGTTGCACCTTCCTCACGAGGACCCTCACTACTCGGAATTCAACCGCGGCCTCTATGAGAATCAGCGACGGGTTTCGCTAACTCTGCCCGGACTTTGGAGTGCACTGCGAAACGCCCGTCTCTGGCCGCTGGTTGCCTTGGCAGTGTTCCTCGCGGCCGTTGGTGCCCTGCTCGGCGTCGACTCGGTTCTGATCGGCGCTTTGATCTCCACCTTCCTGTTGCTGATCACCGCCCTGGTCGACGCCGGCAAGGTCGAAATCGAGCAATCCAAGCCCTCCGAGGACGAGGAGTTCTTCTCGCGCTTTACCCGCCTGGTCGAATGGGCGACGGACGAGAGTGCCCCAGTTCGCGGCGCCCGGGTTCGGGCTGCCGAGCGTTGGGATCGCCTCCGCCAAACCGTGGCCGAGCACGTCGGTCTCTACCGATTGTTGTTTTGGTGGTCAGAGAAGGTCGAGGCCCGGCCCTATCCGCTGCCCAAGCCAAGGCGCCTGGTGTTCTTCATCGATGAGCTCGACCGCTGCAGTCGCGCCGACATCGTCAAGACCCTGAAAGCCCTGCGCACCTTTCTGGACGCAGATCGTTGCGCCTTCATCGTCGCCGCCGATCGTCGTGTGATCGAACAGGCGCTCGGAGAGGTTGAACAGTCAACCCCATCTGAACCCGAAGTTCCCTACTACTCGAGTGCCGGTGCCTACCTCGACAAGATCTTTCAACACCAGTTGGCCCTTCCGCCGCTTCAGGGCTCACGCTTGACCAGCTTTGCCGGTGTGCTGGTCGAAAAGCAAATCGCCAGAAGTAAAGATGGGCCTGGCTTTTGGCGTGAGTTGCAGGAGGCCGGCGAGGGCGACATTCTCGATGACGCTCTCTATGCACTGATCCCCTCTCATGTGCGCAGTCCCCGGCGGGTCAAGGTGCTGCTCAACAACTTCGTAGTTACGGCCAAGCTCGCAGAAGCGCGCGGCGTTTACGTTCCCGCTCGGGCTCCCGAGGTCGCAAAGCTCGTTGCCCTCCGCACCGAGTTCCCGGTTTTCGCCGCGGTCCTTTTTCGCGAGCCCCGCCTCGCCAGCTACTGGACTGAGGCCGCGGTTCCTCCCGACCACCGCATTGAACAGGTCCAGAGGTTGATGGCGGAGATCGCCGATTCACCTGGCCCCGCTGCCTACATCGACGGTCTCGACCAGACCGGATCAGGGAGCACTTCCGAAGAGCTTTCAACTCGCCATTTCGAAGAGCTTCGCCGCTACCTCGAGCGCACCGCAGATACCAGCGACCCCGGCCGGGATCTGCTTTATCTAGAGGCGCCGGGGAAGATCTACAACCTCGATCCTGAATTTGGCGAGCGCCTCGAGCGCGACGCCCCTGATGTGCCGCTCGAGGTGCTTGATTCGCTCTCCGAACAGAACGAGGAGACCAAGCGCAGCGCCGCGCGACTCCTATCCGACATGGTTCAGACCCTTAGGGGCCCGGAGCGCTCACGGGTGATGACGGTGCTGATGGGTCTCGCCGAGCAGCTCGATCCTCTCGGTACGACCGCGTGGTATCTCGCCAAGGCGCTGAAGACCTACCGCAGGGCCGAGGAGCTAGACGCCGACCATCTAGTCGGAGCCCTTCGAATCGCCCTTGACGAGGCGCCGACGCCGATACCTGGGCGCGAGCTCGTCACTCGGCTCTTCGCCGACCCCCGACTGCTCGAAACGCCCGCCCGGATCGAAAGCGTGGCAAAAATGGCCAGCCGCCTCTCCGACGCAGAAATCGAACAGCTGTGGACCGCAATCGCGAGCGTCGTCGTGGAGAGTCCTTCAGTTCTAGTGGTGCCTCTGGAAAGGCTCGACGAAGGGACCGCGCTCGCTCTGATCAATTCCGACCAGATCTGGGGTGCCATACGAGCCGCTGAGGCTGACTACCCCGCTGAGAGGGTTGCTGAGATTTGCGATCAGCTGCAACTCGCTGGCCTTTCCGGACCTTCGAAGCCAGAGCTTGCCTTCCGAATCCAGGGCCACCTGCTCGACTGTGAATCGGGGCTTGCTTATCAGGTGGTGAACCGGTATGCCGACGAGGTCTTCGATGGTCAGGGGGACGACCAGCGGGTCAATGCGCGTGTCCTGCATGCCTGGCGGCACGCCCCGGCTGAGCATTGGGAGGAATGGAATGGACGCCTCCGTGTCTGAGCCCGAAATCGCGATCGCCGATCAGGCCGGAGAGGTGGTGGTGACGATGTTGGCCGGGTTTGACGCGGCACCGACCGAGGTGCAGTTCGAGGTGCCGCATTTCTGCGAACGGCTGGCGCCGATGCTCGTGCCGTCCTCGGCAGAGTCACTGCAGGAGGGGGTCGTCCATCGCATCGAAGAGATGCTCGCCGCCGATGAGTGGTCGGCGAGCGATGAGGCATGTGAACGTCACGTACGGCTCTACCGTGTCGCCATGGCCCTGCGCTCGGTCGAGTCGATCGCCGAGTCGCTTGAAGACGCGCTTCGAAACGACGCAGCGCGGATCCCGACCGAGGGATGGACGCTAGAAATTCTGCGCCGCGCCCGACAGCTCGGTGCCGAGGCCCCCAACGCAGCCCGTCAGGCGATCATTGATCAGTTGCCGGCGCGCGATTGGGAGGCCCCCGAGCAGGCCGCCGCCGTGGCTCGTGCGCGGGCAGAGCTAATCCTCGCCCTCGGCGATGAGGCCGGGGTCTGGCCCTTGAGCCCCGTCGACGCCCGCGCTGCCTTTGAAACCCAAGAGAACCGCGACGCCCGCGCGGCTCTAATCGCCTGGCTTCGCGCCAAACCTTCGCCGAAGATGGTTCGCACACCCCTGGTCAGCAACGGAGTAAGACACGATGAGCTTGTCGATGCAGTCGCGACTTGGGCAAGGAAGCAGCCCGAATCATTTCGCACCGAGATCGCCGTGGCCCTGATCTCCCACAAGGTCCGCCGCCGCCGCTCTCTGAAAGCCGTGGCCGCTGGCGGAATAGATGAGCGCAAGCTCGCTAACTATGCCGGCAAGCGCCTGCGACCGATGCGCCGGGTCGAGGACCGTCGTCCGGTCGCCGAAACTCTCTCCGGACATATCTTCAAAGACGAGGGGGCTCGCGCCCAGATAGTGCGCCTGATCGCCTTCCTCTTGAGACCCGGAGAACCGAAGGCGAATATGGAGATCGTTAACGAGCTTCTGTCGGCGCTCGGACAGAAGCTACTCGTTGACCCCGAACCCCTTAGCACCGCGATTCGCCGTGCCCAGAAGCGCTGGAAGCTGAAGTTGACCGAGAATCAAGGCACGCGCTTGGTCGCACTCGGTGTCAAGATCGAAAAAGGCTGGTTCGGTGAACGGATAGCCAAGCGAGTTTGGAAACGCTTGCCAAAGCTCTGATGGAAAATGGAATCGCTACCGATAAAACGGGGCTTCCTCGGAGCAGGCGTCTGATCCCAAGTAGGCGCATGTGGTGGGCAGTCTTAAGAACCAGAAAGTGTCTACTTGAGGGCAGGATGATTTCTGCACATTTTTGATGGGGTAGTGTCCCGTTACTAAACTCTTGCTGAGTTCTCCAAGTCTTATACTTGGAGTTCTCGGTTGGTGTTCGCCTCCGCCCCATCATGCTGCCAATGGCCCTCAGTGACACTGCTGCGATCTCAATGGTCGGAATCGTCGTCTCCGGCGTCGTTGGGCCCGGAGTCGCCGCGCACTGGGCGCGAACGAGGCAGCGCGACGATCATCAACATGCTCGCGCCCAGAAGGAACTCGATGATCTAACTTCGCTGCTCGACGCAGCTGCCGTCACGCTCGCCCCCGGTGTGACGCGGCTGCGACAGGCGAGGTCCGAAGCCGACCCCGACATCGCAATGTGGGCGACCGAGGTGCACGCGACCTATGAGCGTCTGCTTTTGAGGGTCCCGGTCGGTGACCCTGTCGCCACCAGTTACATGACTGCGCGGGATCGTCTCACCGCCGTCGCCGCAACTTTCGACGCCTCAGCTTCAGAGGTCGAAGAGAACGAGGCAATCGGATCTTTCGAGGAGGCTCGACTGTCCTACCTAAATGCGGCCCGCGCTTGCCTCACGAAGAAGGGAGGGGCGATATGACTGTGACGCTTTCGGACCTGCAGATCAGTGATGCCGTTGTGCACGACGTGCCACGGCCAGAAACCGGCGAGCCGCTGACCCTCACTGATAGCCCGGTGGCGCTTGACACCGAGCTCGAGAACTATTTTCGCGACAAGCTCAAGGAGTCGCTGCTTGGCCGTGGCATTCGAATCCAAGCCGATCCTGGACTGCCTCCCGTCGTTAGGGACAGCGTCGGAGCAATTCTCTCCGATCCAACCCGGCATGTTTCTGCTTCGCAGGCGATGGCGGTACATCTTTTCGAACTACAGAAGAAGACCAATTCACCGGGCCTACTGACTGTCATCAGAGCGCGAGCTGCCAACCAAGACTTGATCGCTGTACTGAAGCTCGAGCGCGAGGTAGGGGTTCACGTTCTGATTGACGATGAAGGTCCCAAGCGTGTAATCAATTTGGAGTTCCTCCGCGATCTCACCCTTACGCGCAAGACCCGCGTCTTCAAGGCGGCTGTCGTAGAGCTCGTTGATCACTCCAATCCTCTGACTATGCAGGGTCTCGCCTCCGACGATCAGCGAAGCCGAACGGAGGGACGAGGTTTGGCACGCTTTTTCCTTTATGACTTTCTCGGATGCCAGCTCAGCGCGAGTGCCGAGAAAGCGACCCAAGACTTCTGGAATGCGGCGCAGACGTTTATCAACGAGGATGTCCTCTCGCCCGAGCGCAAGGGTCGATATCAGGTCGCGGTCCAGGCCTTCCTAGAGGAGCCCGAAGAAGACCTTCGTCCCGAAACGTTCGTTCAACGGGCGATCGACGCCAACGACCAGCCGAAGCTGCGACAGAGGATTGTCGATCAGGGGCTGAACCCGCAGTCCACCGTGCCCAAGGACACCGGACTGATCGCCAGAAAGATCATGGGATTTCGCGTCACGTTTGGACACGGAATGTCTCTCGTTGGCGGCCGCGACGATCTCAATGAGCGGGTTGACCTTCCAAGCCAGAATGGCTCGGGTCACACCGTAATCCGCGATTCGATTAAGAGCTTCTCCGGGCGCTGACCGTATTCCTAGTAGTCGTGGATCTGCCTCACCGCATCTTTGCCTGCTGAGGCTGCTGTGCTGGCCAAAATGAGCGGAAATCGACGAATCCTCAAGATTTGAGCCACTAGTGGCTCAAATGGAGTGCGATACGGCGAGATCGCCTGGGATTCCGAAACGGAGAAGGCTCCGACTAGCAGGGCCTTCTTGAAGTGGAGCTAGGCGGATTCGAACCGCCGACCTCCTGGGTGCGATCCAGGCGCTCTGCCAGCTGAGCTATAGCCCCGAGTGCGTGGGTGGGAGGTTCATCCCAGCGCCCTCGCAAGGCGAAGGATAACCGCATAGGCTTTAGGTTCCCGCTTTGGGAGTCAGCCATGGGCATCCTTGACGAGGCAATCCGAGAGCACCTGGAACTGAAGCGCCAGCACGGCGCGGGCGATTCCGAGCTGCAGCAGCTCGAGGACGAGGCGTTCGGTCAGGCGGACCGGCCGGGCGACGAGCAGGCGGCGGATCCGATGGCGGAGGCGCCTACGCAGTTCATGGAGCAGCCGGAGATCGCCGAGGACGAGAGCGCTCGCCGTGAGCCGACGATCGCCGACCTGCAGGAGCCCCCGCCGCTTCCCGAGCCGAAACAGACTGCGGTCGTCGAGGATCTCGCCGAGCCGGAGCCCGCGCTCGTCGATGAGGCCCCCGCCGAGGAGGAGCAGCCGGCGATGGAGCACGAGATCATCGCCGATGCCGTCGAGGCCTCCGGGCCCAGCGCCGAGGAACGCCAGACGATCGCCGAACAGCCGACCGAGATGTTCGACGTCGAGGAGGAGCTGGGCGGACCGCCGAGCCCGACCGACGAGGAGCTGGTCGAAGAGGAGATCGCCGAGCCTCGCCTGGCGCCCACCGACCCGCTTGCCGGCCTCGCCGAGACCGAAGAGGCTGAGGTCAGCGTCCAGGGTCCAGCGCCCGACGACGATGACGAGTACGACGATGAGGACGACGCCTTCTGGAACGAGCAGCGCCTCTCCGATGAACTCGACCAGGCGCTCGAGGCGCCGCGCGATGCCGAGCCCGAGCCGGCGGCGGAGGTCGAGATCGAGACGGAGCCCGAGCCAGAGATCGAGGAGCCGGCCGAGCCCGACGCGGAGTCCGAGTCCGAGGAATACGAGGCACTGCCGGAGACTGCCGAAGAGTCCGCTCCCGTCGCGGAATCCGAGCCCGAGTCTGCCCACCACGAGGAGGACGTGCTCGAGGAGACGCCGGACTTCCTCGAGGAGACCCCCGAGGACGACCAGCTCTGGTTCGAGCAGAAGCCGCCCAAGGACTTCGACTTCGACGACTGAGCGGTCTGTCGCTCCGTCTGTTTCGCCTCGACCCACCTAAACTCTCACCTGCGGGGCCATAGCTCAGCTGGCAGAGCGCCGCCTTTGCAAGGCGGAGGTCGCCGGTTCGATCCCGGCTGGCTCCATCGACGAGGGGCTGTGGCGCAACTTTCGTCCGGCCGGTTAGGAAGTTCACGCTGACCGCCGTGTTTCGGTGTTGAATGAGGCAGTGCGTCTCGTCCGATCGCTCGCGGGGGCTGTGCTTTTGCCGATCGTCCTTGCGGTCGCGCTCTTCGCTGCACCCGCCGCTGCGGCGCCGCTGCCGGTGCTGGTGGGCCAAGTCGGCAGCGGGTCCAACACAGGGTTTGCCACCTCGGCGGGCGGGTGCATCTGCACCGTGGCGCAGATGCACGAGGCCAGTCCGGCCAGCAAGTCCTACGTGTTCCCCTACGACGGGGTGATCGTGTCCAGCGGCACCTACGTTGGTAGCTCCGTCGAAGCCGGCGACACAGACACCGTGCAGGTCCAGACGGTGCATAAGACCGGCGCGACGACGGGCACCGTCGTCAGCGAGGGCACCGCCCACCACCTCCTCGGGTTGCCAACGAGCACCGTGGATCGGTTCTACGACAGGTTGCCGGCTCACGCGGGCGACGTCCTTGCCGCGCGCTTCCACGACAGTGGCTTCATTGAATCGACGCCCTTCTTCTTCAAGGCCACCGCCGGCGGAGATGAAGTCGAGGTGTCCACCCCCACGGCAGCCGGCGGCAGCCTCTCGGGATCCTCACTGGTGGCCGAACGCCGGGTCAACCTCGAAGCCGTGCTCGAGCCCGACGAAGACCACGACGGCTACGGGGACGCATCGCAGGACCTCTGCCCGGGCTCGCCGATAGCGACCTCGGCCTGCTCGGGCTTGCTCTTCGGCACTGCCCTGGAGGGCGAACGCTCGGTTCCGCCAGCCGCCTGCTCTCCCTCCTGTCTATACGTGCAGACCGCCCTCGGCGGCGTCTCCACGGCGACATCCTCACCCGGGGTGATCGTTCGCTGGCGGGTGCTGAACGGCAGCAGCGGCGCCTACCGAATCAATGTGCTGACCGATAACCCCGGAGGGAGCGGCGGGGCATTCCACGCCTACCACGTGCTCGGCTTCAGCGAAACCGGGACCGTGACCGCGCCCACCAACTCGGCGTTCTCGCAGATCTCGGGCTTTCCGACCCGGATGCCGATCCCGGCTGGCGCCTATGTCGGCCTGACGGTGCCGGGTGGCAGTGTCCCCGGCTTCCAATCGAGCGTCGGCGGCCAGGCGAAATATTCGCGCACGGAAGCGCCATTCCCCGGCATCACCGGTGTCGTCGGCGAATCCCACAACGGCGCGATCCTCTACGACGCCGACATCGAGCCCGACGTCGATGGCGACGGTTACGGCGACGTCACTCAGGACTCGTGCCCGACCTCAGCCTCGATCCACGAAGGACCGTGCCCGGCGACCGGCGCCGGAAAAGCTCCAATCGTGTCGACGCATGGCGACCGGGCTCACCTTCCGAAGATCGGGTCGCTGGCGGTAAAGCCGAAGAGCTTCCACGCCAAGCCGCTCGGACGGGTCACGGCGGGAGGCAAATGGGGGACGAAGGTGAAGCTCTCGCTCTCCTCAGCGGCGACCGTGACGCTCGCGATCGAAGCTCGACAGGGCCGGCGCTTCCACGTCGTCACCCGGCTGACCAAGAAAGCAGCCGCGGGGCGCACTTCGGTCGCCTTCAGTGGCCAGTACCGCCAAGCCGGCAAGCTCACCGACCTTCAGCCCGGCACCTACCGCCTCAGCGCGAGCGCCAAGACCAGCGCGGGCACCGGACCGGTCAAGCGCACGACCTTCACCGTCCTTCCCCCGGCCTGAAGCGCCCTGCCGTTCTAAGCGGCCCTTGCGAGAACCTCCGAAGCGGTGGCAGTTGGCTTGCCGTCAGTGTCGATCTCTTCGACACTGGGAGCCTCATACGGCTCGGGACGGATCTCGCTCATCTCTCCTCCAGAAGTAGATCGCCAGTGGCGTGAGTCTAGCCGTATCGCTCTTAACCTCGAATCCATAGAGGCCGCTCATCCGGTCATAGGGTATGGACCGATGAGCGAAACCAAGACGATCGAGGCCGAGACCACACTGCGCCGCACCGAGCGCGCGGTGCACGGCGACCGGCCCGACGAGACCGTGTTGCTCGACGTCGATGCCGGCACCGCGGTGCGGCTCAACTCGACCGGCGCCTGGATCTGGGAGCAGCTCGAGCAGCCGCGCCAGGTCAGCGAGCTGGCCAGTGGCCTGGCCCAGCGCTTCGAAATCGACGAGGGGCGGGCGCTCGGCGACGTCGTTGCCTTCGCCCGCGAGATGGCGCGGCGCGACCTGCTCGCCGCCAGCTAGCCGGCCAGCGCCCGCTCGGGCAGGTTCTGGTCGGCGTGGTAACTCGAACGCACCAGCGGACCTGAGGCGACCGACTCGAAGCCGAGGTCGTAGGCCGCCTTCTCCAGCGCCGCGAACTCCTCCGGGTGCCAGTAGCGCACCACCGGCAGGTGGTTTTCGGTCGGGCGCAGGTACTGGCCTACGGTCAGCACCTGGACGCGATGCTCACGCAGCAGGCCGAAGGTCTCGACCATCTCCTCGAAGCTCTCGCCCAGCCCGACCATCAGCCCCGACTTGGTGACGACATCGGCGCCGCCCATCTCCTTGGCCATCTTCAGCACCCGCGCCGAGCGCAGGAATTTGGAGCCGCGCCGCGCCACTGGGTAGAGCCGGGGCACGGTCTCGACGTTGTGGTTGAAGACGTCGGGCTTCTCGTGGATCACCTTGGCCAGCGGCATCTCCTGGCCGCGGAAGTCGGGGGTGAGGATCTCGACCTTGCAGCCGGGCGCCTGCATGCGGATCGAGCGGATCACGCCGACGAAGGCGCTCGCACCGTAGTCGGGCAGGTCGTCGCGGTCGACCGAGGTGACGACGGCGTGGCGCAGTCCCATCTTCTTCACTTGGTTGGCGACCCGCAGCGGCTCCAGCGGGTCGTTCCAGGTCGGCACGCCCGTCTTCACGTTGCAGAAGCCGCAGCGGCGGGTGCAGACGTCGCCGAGGATCATGAAGGTCGCCGTGCCGCGCTCCCAGCACTCGCCGACGTTGGGGCAGTTGGCCTCCTCGCAGACCGTGTGCAGGTTGTCGCTGCCGATCATCGCCTTAAGCCGGCGGTAGGTCGGCCCGCCCGGAGCCGGCACCTTCAGCCAGGGCGGCTTGCGGGCGCGGCGGAAGGGAACGGTGCCGTCGCTCTCGGCCGCGATCCCGCCCGGCTTGGCACGGGAGCGCGTTACGTGGACTCGCTCCTCCGTGGGAGCGTTGCGCTCCGCGGGCTCTGTCGTCGACTCGCTCATGCGACTCCGAGCCTAGCGTTGTCGAGGCCCAGCTCGGCCGGACTTGCTTCCCGGGGGGCGCGCTCATAGACCTCGGCGTAGCGCTCGGCGACCGTGTCGGCAAAGGGCGCCAGCTCCTGCTCGCTGCCGAGCTCGCGGCTCAGCGAGCTGACCTGACAGCCCTCGATACCGCAGGGCACGACCCACTCGAACGGCTGCAGGTCATTGCTGACGTTCACCGAGAGCCCGTGGGTGGTGATGCCGCGGCTGACGTGGACGCCGATCGAGCCGATCTTGCGCGCCTCTGGCGGTGGCGGGCCGATCCCGTCCATGGTCTGCACGCTCTCCACCGCTGGGCCACCCGGTGGTGTGCCCTCGGTCCAGACCCCGGTCAGGCCCTCGATCGTCTGCGCACCTACCCCGTGCTTGCCCAGCGCCGAGATCGCCACCCGCTCGAGCCGCCGCACGTACTCGTGGACGTCGTCGCCGTAGGCGCGCAGGTCGACGATCGGGTAGGCGACCAGCTGCCCGGGCCCGTGGTAAGTGACGCGGCCGCCGCGATCGGTGTCGTGCACCGCGATCCCCTGCATCTCGTACCACTCGGCCGCCATCGGCAGCTCCTCAGGCGTGGAGCGGCGGCCGCGGGTGTAGGTGGGAGGGTGCTCGAGCAGCAGCAGGACGTCGGGAATCGAGCCGTCCTCGCGCGCGTCGCGCAGCCAGCGCTGGGCGACCAGCGCCTCGTCGTAGGTGACGAGGCCGCAGCGGATTACGAGGACTTCTGCGCTCATCACCGAAATCGTTGCATGACGCCGCTCTATCCTTTGGCGTCCTCCCTAATGGTCCAGTCAAAGGCCCTCCGACCAGACTGGCTTCCCGCCGTCGCCCTCAGCTCCCTGCTCGCCCTGGCGATGCTGGTCTGGAACCCGCAGGTCGGCGACCTCGCCGCCCAGGTCTTCCGTACCGAACTCTTCCAGCACGCCGGCCTGGCGATCTGGAACGGCAGCTGGTACGGCGGCCACTACACGCTCACCTACAGCTTCCTCTTCCCACCGCTCGCCTCGCTGTTGGGGCCGCAGCTGGTCGGGACGATCTCGGTCGTCGCTTCCTCCTATTTCTTCGACCGCCTCGTGCGCGACCGCTGGGGCGCCCCCGCCCGCTGGGCGACCCTCTGGTTCGCCGCCGGCGTGGTCACGCTGCTCGCCGACGGCCAGCTCACCTTCGCTCTCGGCGTCGCTTTTGGCTTGGCTGCGCTGCGCTGCCTGCAGATCCGCCGCGACAAGCTCGCTTTCGCCGCAGCCGCAGCCTGCGCCCTCTCCAGCCCGGTCGCCGCCGCCTTCCTCGCCGGGATCGTCCTGGTCGGGGTGCTGGAGCGCGGCAGGCCGGTCAACCGGGTCGCCGCCGGCGCGGCCGCGATCGCGCTCGGCCTCGTCCTCCTGCCCAACCTCGCCTTCCCCGAATCGGGCCAGTTCCCCTTCGCCTTCTCCTCCTACGTCGCAATCCCGCTCTTCTGCGGCGGCGCGCTCTTCGTAACGCGCGGGCTCGGCGATCAGGAGCGCCAGCTGCGCTGGGCCCTGATCGGCTACGTCGCGGCGGCGACCGTGTTGCTGCTGGCGCCAAACCCGATGGGCGGCAACGCCGTCCGCCTCGGCGCCCTCTTCGGCGGCCCGGTGCTGGCCGCGGTGATGCTCGCTCGACGGCCTCGCCTCGGCGCCTTCTCAGTCGTCGTCCTCTCGTTGGCGATGGCCGGCGGTCTCTACTGGCAGGTGACTGCCAGCGTTAGTCAGATCGCCCGTAGCGTCGGCGACCCCTCGACCTCGCGCGAGTACTTCCAGCCAGCCGCCCACTGGCTGCGCGCTCATGGCGGCACCGGCGTGCGGGTCGAGGTGCCACCGACCGCGAACCACTGGGAGTCGGCTTACTTGGCGACCCAGTTCGAGCTTGCGCGCGGCTGGCTGCGCCAGCTCGACACCACTCGCGACGACGTCTTCTACGACAACGAAAGCCAGCTGACCCCCGCGGCGTACGAGCACTGGCTGCACCGCAACGCGATCTCCTACGTCGCCCTGCCCGATGCCCCGCTCGACTACTCCTCGGTCGCCGAGCGCCGCCTGATCCTCAGCGCGCCGAGCTACCTCCATCTGCGCTGGAGCTCACCCCACTGGCGGATCTACGCGGTGCGAAATCCCGAGCCCCTGGTCGAGCCGATGGCCGGCGCCGCGGCTCACACGCTCTGGGTCGGGCGGCAGAGCTTCGGCCTCGACGTCACCCGTCCCGGCGACTTCCTCGTCCGCGTCAACTTCACCCCCTACTGGTCGATTGCCCGCGGCGCCGGATGCCTGCTGCGCCATGGCGAGTGGACGATCGCACGCGCCTCGCACCCCGGCATCCTCAGGGTCTCGGCCGACTTCTCCCTCGGCCGGGCCTGGAACGCGGTTACGGGCGCGAAGAAGACCTGTTGAGCGACACCGTCTTGGCACCGAGGCCGCTGCTAGGTTGCCGCTGATGAAGAAGCTCGCTCCTGCGATTCTCGCTGCCCTGGCCCTGCTCGTCGCGCTCTTGGCCACCGGCCCCGGCGCGACGGCCGCGCCGACGAGCTGCCCCAGCTTCCGCGTCCTCCACGACGACCGCATTGGTCCCGCCGTTCTGCCAGCCGGCAGCTACACGATCACGATCGATTCGACCTCGGGACTTGCCTGCGGAGCGGCGGCGAAACTCTTCACCCGCTTTCTCGAGGACTACGACGGGGTTCTTCCCAGGCCATGGAGAGTGAGCGCCGAAGGGAGCGGCAAGGCGTCGTTCAAGCCCGGCGACGCTGCCGGCTTCTCGGTCTCGCGCAGCAGCGGAAGTGGCGAAGGGAGCTCTTTGCTCGGTGCTCTCTGCAATGGCACCTTCACGGTCAACGCCAGCACCCGGGTCGGCCCGCTGTTCTTCCCCAAGGCCGGCTACCTGCTCTACATCCCGCCGCGATCGGGGATCAGCTGCCGCCGCGCCTCCATCCTCTTCACCCGCTTCCTCGGTGCCGGCGGCGCCTTGCCGCAACCCTGGCGAACGATTGCCCAGACGGCGACCTTCTACAAGCCGGCCAACCCGACGCGCTCGGCTTTCCGCGTTGAGCCGCTGAGCGGCGCCGGTCCCCGCTAGAGCGCCAGCGAGAGCGGCTCTTCGAGCAGCGAGCGCACGCGGGCGAGGAATTCGGCGGCGGGGGCGCCGTAGAGGATGCGGTGGTCGCAGGCGAGGTTGACCCGCATCAGGTGCGCGGTGGTGGTCTGGCCGTCGCGAACGACGGGGCGCTCGCTGATCGCGCCGACGGCGAGGATTGCCGCCTGCGGAGGGTTGATCACGGCGGCGAAGCTGTCGATGCCGAACATCCCCAGGTTGGAGACGGTGAAGGTCGCCCCCGAGAGCTCCGGCGGCGTGATCTGCCCGTCCCGCACCCGCTGTGCCAACGCCCGCGAATCGCCGGCGATCTGCCGCAGGTTCTTCTGGTCGGCATCGAAGATCGTCGGCACCACGAGCGCATCCCGAGCCGCCACCGCCACCCCGATGTTCACCCGCGAATAGAGCTCGAAGCGCCCATCCCGATAAGCCCCATTGGCCCGAGGATGATCCCGCAGCGCCAACGCACAAGCCTTGACCACCATGTCGTTGAACGAAGGAACGACGTCGCCTTCTTTGGCTCCGGCTTTGATTTGGGACCGAGCCGCAACCAACCGACTCATATCGATCTCTGCCTCCAAATAGAAGTGCGGCGCCGTCGCCTTCGACTCCGACATCCGCCTGGCGACCGTCGACTGCAGCTTCGACGGGTCTTCGTAGCTGACGGTCCCCTTGGCTGTTTCGGGAGCAGGAGCTGCTGGTGCGGAAGTGCTGGCTGGGGACGGAGCGGTCGCAGGTTCAAATCCTGTCTCCCCGGTAGGTGTGCCACCAGCTTTCTCGACATCGGCCTTGACGATCCGACCACCTGGCCCGGAGCCCTGAAGCTGTGCCAAGTCGAGACCCTTCTCCTTGGCAATCCGTCGAGCCACCGGTGACGCCTTCGGGCGCTCGCCGCCTCCGTTGGAAGCCGGTGGTGCATTGATCGCAGCTTCCGCGGGTGGCGCCGTAGGGGGTACCGCCCCTGAGGAAGCTTTAGCTACCGGAGGGGGCGGTGGGTCCCCTGCGGCGACAGGACCCGCGGCAGTGCGGTCGGTCCCTCCACCGTCCCGATCGGACGCATCTGCATCCCCGACTGTCGCAATGGGGGTTCCGATCGCAACGGTCTCACCCTCCCGGACCAGAATCTCGCTAAGCGTCCCCGCCACGTCGCTTTCGTAAGCCATATTCGCCTTGTCGGTCTCGATCTCGACGAGCTCATCTCCCACGGCCACCTCGTCCCCAACCTGCTTCAGCCACTGCAGGATCGTTCCCTCCTCCATCGAGTCGGACAGCCTCGGCATCACGATCTCGGCCATCAGATCGACCCCTCCAAAGCAGCCAGTGCCGCCTTAACGACGTGCTCCTCATGAGGAATGGCAGCCTGCTCCAGCCGCCTCGAGTACGGCATGTGCACGTCGGCCCCGGTCACCCGTTGCACCGGCGCGTCGAGGTGGTCGAAGGCCTGCTCGGTGATCAGCGTCGCCAGGTTGGCGCCGACGCCGCCGTGCGGCCAGCCCTCCTCGACGATCACCGCCCGGTTCGTTTTGCGCACCGAGGCGAGGATCGTGTCGAGGTCGAGCGGGCGCAGCGTGCGCGGGTCGATCACCTCGGCCTCGACGCCGTGCTTGTCCGCCAGCGTCTGGGCCGCCTCCGCGGCCGTGTGGGCCATTTTGAGGATGCCGATGATCGTCACGTCGCCGCCCTCGCGGCGCACCGCGGCCTCGCCGAAGCGCAGCACCTCACCGTCGCCCTCGGGCACCTCACCGCGCGCCCCGTAGAGGCTCTCGTGCTCGATGAAGATCACCGGGTTGTCGTCACGGATCGCCGTCTTCAGCAGCGCCTTGCCGTCAGCCGGGGTCGAGGGGCAGGCGACGAGCAACCCGGGCACCTGCAGGAAGAGGGCCTCGAAGCTGTGCGAGTGGGTGGGGCCGAGCTGGTGGCCGCCGCCACCGGGCATCCGCACCACCATCGGCACCCGCGCCTGGCCGTTGAACATGTAGGGGATCGCGGCGGCGTGGTTGATGATCTGGTCGAGCGCGAGCAGCGAGAAGTTGACCGTCATCAGCTCGACGATCGGCCGCAGGCCGCCCATCGCCGCGCCGACCCCGGCGCCGACGATCGTGTTCTCGGAGATCGGCGTGTCGCGCACGCGGCGCTCGCCGAACTCGTCGAGCAGGCCCTCGGTCACCTTGAAGGCGCCCTGGAAGACGGCGACGTCCTCGCCCATCACCAGCACCGCCTCGTCGCGGCGCATCTCCTCCGCCATCGCGTCGCGCAGCGCCTCGCGCATTCGCAGCTCCGCCATCAGTCCGCCGCCTCCTCGACCTCTTCGGCGACCTCGGGCTCGGTGCCCTCCTGGGCATCGCCGTGGGTCGCCGGGTTGGGGCGCGACCCGCCGTCCTGTTGCTCCGCGTAGGCGGCTCCCGCCTCGGCCAGCTCGCGGGCGGCGTCGGGCATCTTGCTCTCGTGCTCGCCGCGGTGCGGCTCGGGGCTGCGCTCGTCGACCGCGTACCAGGCGTCGCTGTCGAGCACGTAGAGGTTCTCGTAGAGGGTGTCGAGCGGCGGCTCCTCCGAGGCCTCGGCGAACTCGACCGCCGCCAGCACCGTCTGCTCGGCCTTGTCGCGCACCTCCTGCAGCTCACGCTCGCCGAGCACGCCTGCCTCGATGCAGCGCCGCGCGAAGCTCTCGATCGGATCCTTCTGGCGCCACTCCTCGACCTCGTCGCGCTCGCGGTAGACCTCGGGGTCGGCGGCGGAGTGGCCGCGGTAGCGGTAGGTGAAGGCCTCGATCAGGGTCGGGCGACGCTCCTCGCGTGCCAGCCGCACGCCCTCGGCGACGCCCTCGCGCACCGCCAGCACGTCCATGCCGTCGATCCGCCGGCCGGAGATGCCATAGCCCTCGGCCTTCTTCGAGAGGTCGGTCTGGGCCGAGTGGCGCTCGACCGAGGTGCCCATCCCGTAGAGGTTGTTCTCGACCAGGAAGAGGATCGGCAGGCTCCAGAGCGCCGCCAGGTTCATCGTCTCGCCGAAGTTGCCGGCGTTGGAGGCGCCGTCGCCGAACATGCAGACGGTGACCGCGTCTTCGCCCTTGAAGTCCGAGGAGAGCGCCAGCCCGGCCGCGATCGGCAGGTTGCCGCCGACGATCCCGTAGCCGCCCATGAAGCGCCGCTCGGCGTCGAAGATGTGCATCGAGCCGCCGCGCCCGCCGCTGGTCCCGTCGACGCGGCCGAAGAGCTCGGCCATCACCCGCTTGGGGTCGGTGCCGCGGGCGATCGCGTGCCCGTGGGTGCGGTAGGTGCCGATCAGGTAGTCCTCCTCGCGCATCACCGAGGTGGTGCCGACGATCGTCGCCTCCTCGCCGATCGCCAGGTGCAGGAAGCCACCGGCTTTGGCCCGCTGGTACTGGCGCCCCGCCTCCTCCTCGAAGCGGCGGATCAGCGCCATGCGGGCGAGGAGCTCGTAGGAGGTGGTGGCGTCAGGCAAATCTGCCATTGAGGCCACCTTAGCTAGCTGCGGCGACCGCCTCCTCGACTCGGTCGTCACCCCAGAAGACTTGGTCGCCGACGACCAGCGCTGGGACCCCGCTGACGCCTCGCTCGGCCGCGCCGTCCGTCGCCTCGCGCAGGGCGTTCTTCACGTGTTGGGTCTCGACCGCCTTGAGCAGCGCCTTGGGGTGCAGCTCGCAGCCGGCGGCGGCGATCAACACGTTGTCGGGCTCGCTCAGGTCGCGCCCGGCGACGAAGGCCTGGCGGAAGGCGGCGAGGGCGAAGGAGACGGTGCGGCCGGTCTGCTTGGCGAAAGTTGCCGCCCGCATCGCCATCAGCATGTTGCCGGGCCAGGGCTCTGGCCAGACCAACGCTGGCAGCCCGTACTCGGCGCCGCGCCGCTCGACCTCGGCCATCCCCGCCTCGCGCTCGGCGCCGTTGCCCCAGGAGTCGCGCTCGAAGTGTCGGAACAGGCCACCGAGCAGGATCGGCTGCCACTCCGGCTGCTCCAGCCCCGCTTCGGTGAAGAGCGCGCTAACCCGCTCCGCGGTCAGGTACGCGTAGGGCGAACCGAGGTCGAAGTAAAAAGTGACGCGGGGGCGCGACTCAGCCACACGTCGACTCTATGGGCAGCGACGAGAGGCGCTGCGTGACGTGCGTCTCAGGCGTGAATCGCTCCACCAGCGACGGCTCGCGCCGCTTCTGGAATCGCCTCGGAGATCGTCGGGTGGGGGTGGACGATCTGGGCCAGCTCTTGGTAACCGCCCTCCAGCGCCATCGTCGCGATCAGCTCGGCGATCATGTCGCAGGCGCGGTTGCCGACGATGTGGGCGCCGAGGATCTCGCCGTACTTGGAGTCGACGACGAGCTTGACCAGGCCATCTTTGTCGTCGTAGACAGTGGCCCCGCCGACGCCGCCCAGCTTCTGCTTGCCGACCTTGACGTCAAAACCGGCCTCCTTGGCTGCCGCCTCGGTGAGGCCGACGCTGGCGACCTGCGGGTGGCAGAAGGTGGCGCCGGCGACGAGGTTCTGGTCGACCGGGTGGGCGGGCTCGCCGGCGGCGTGCTCGGCCGCGACGACGCCCTCCTCGGAAGCCTTGTGGGCGAGAGCCTTGGCGTTGACCAGGTCGCCGATCGCATAGACCTTCGGGTTCGAGGTGCGCTGGTACTCGTCGACCTTGACCTTGCCTTTGTCGGTCAGCTCAACTCCGGCGCCCTCGAGCCCAAGGCCCTCGACGTCGGGAGCGCGGCCGCCGGCGATGCAGAGGTAGTCGACCTCGATCTTCTCCTCGCCGTAGCTGAGCTTGACCGAGCCATCGCTCGCCTCGACGTCGCTGACCGGAGTGCCGGTGGAGATCGTGATGTTCTGCTTCTTGAAGGCACGCTCGACCACGCGGGCCATGTCCTTGTCCTCGGCGGGGAGGATCTGGTCGAGCATCTCGATCAGCACCACCTCGGTGCCGAAGCGGCCGTAGGCGGAAGCGATCTCACAGCCCGAGGCGCCGGCGCCGGCGACGGCGATCTTCTGCGGCTGCTCGGGCAGCGACCAGGCGCCCCAGGTGTCGACGACGCGCCCGCCGAACTCGACCCCGGGGATCGGCAGCGCGACCGAGCCGGTGGCGAGCACGACCGCGCCCGCCTCGTAGACCTCGTCGCCGACCTTGACGTTGCCCTCGGGGGTCAGCGAGCCTGAGCCCTCGATCAGCGTGATCTTGTTCTTGTCCCAGAGCATCTTGACCCCGCTGGAGAGCGACTCTGAGACCGAGGCGCGGCGCTTGCCCAGCGCCTCCCAGTCGATCGAGACGTCCTTGGCGACGATGCCGAGCTTTGCTCCCTCACGGGCCTGCTCGTAGATCTCCGCCGTGCGCAGCACGGTCTTGGCCGGGATGCAGGCGTAATTGAGGCAGCGGCCACCGGCCTTGTCGCGCTCGACGACAGCCGTTTTCTTGCCCAGCTGGGCGGCGCGGATCGCGGCCACATAGCCGCCCGGGCCCCCGCCGATGACGATCACGTCGTAAGAATCTGCCACTGGTTCCCAGCCTATAGAACAGGCGCTGCCTACTCGCGCGTCGGCATCTGGATCCGCGCCATCGCCTTGACCATGAAGTAGAAGAAGGTGCCGGTGACGGCGAGCAGGCCGAGGGTGGCGAGGATCTGGCCAACCGTCGCCGCCTGCAGGGCGAGGCCGTAGACGGCGCTGAAGATGAGGAAGACAAGGATCAGCTGGAAGCCGAGCACGGCCCAGTAGCGGGCGCGCCACATGCCGTAGGCCATCAAGCCCAGCAGCAGCGACGGCGCCAGGACCTGGACGAAGGGCGGTTTCTCGCCGTTCACCTTGGTGCCCGCGAGGTAGCCGATCACGATCGAGAGCACGATCAGGGCGGAGATGACCGCCCCGATCGTCACCACCAGCGGCCGCTCGCCCTTATCCAGCGGCTCGAGCGCTTCGCGGGCCTCCTGGTTGCGCTCCTCGGCGCGGGCGTAGCCGCGCTCCATCCGCTCGCGCGGGGTCGGCGAGGCGCCGCGCTGCTTGCGCTTGCGCGGGTGCTCAGGCACCGGGCGCCTCCTCGCCGAGGGGGGCGAAGGCGGCGCGCAGCGCTTCGGCGGCAGCCGCGGGATCGGTGGCGTCGCGGACCGCGCGCACGACACAGAGCCGCCGCGCCCCGGCCTCGACCACCTGGGAGACGTTCGAGGCGTCGATGCCGCCGATCGCGAAGAACGGGTGGGGAGCGTTGGCGGCGGCGTGGGAGATCAGCTCCAGCCCCACCGCGGGTCGGCCCTGCTTCGTCGGCGTCTCCCAGATCGGCCCCACGCTGATGTAGTCCGGTGACGCGCCTGACCGGCGCATATCTGCGTCCTCGGTCGCTTGCGTGCGGAGCACGCCGCGCTCCCTGTGTCCTTGATCTGCTTGGTCAGGCGCGTCACCGGAAGCCGCAATTTGCTCTTTTGAATGCGTGGATAGACCGACTATGGCGTCGGGGCCAAGGAGCGCTCGTGCTTCAGCGACGGTCGTGTCGTCCTGTCCCAAATGGACCCCGTCGGCGTCGCAGGCGCGCGCCAGGTCGGGGTCGTCGTTGACGATGAAGAGGGCGCTGTTGTTGTCGCAGAGGCGGCGGAAGGTCTGCGCGGCGAGCTCGATCTCGCGCCGTGGCAAAGACTTCTCGCGCAGCTGCACGATGTCGACACCGCCGCGCAAAGCCGCCGCCAGTAGCGGCTCGGGATCCTCGCCGCGGGGGCGCGCCTCGCAACAGAGATAGAGCCGCGCCGTGCGCAGCCGCTCGCGTCGCAGCGGTCCCTCGGCCTCGGGTGGTGCCAGGCTCATCGTCCCATTATCGCTTGCTTGCCTCCCAGGCCGGGTAGCATCGGAAGGGTACGGGAGCCGAAGAGGCTGAGAGGGTGGCAACGAGGCCACCGACCGTCTGAACCTGATCCGGGTAATGCCGGCGGAGGCAATGCATGAACGACAGAGGTTCCTATGACGTGGTCGTTGTCGGAGGTGGAGTGATCGGCCTCTGCTGCGCCTGGCGGCTCGCCCAGGGTGGCGCGAGGACCGTGGTGCTCGATCGCGCCGAGCCGCCGGCCGGCGCCACCCGCGTCGCCGCCGGGATGCTGGCGCCGATCGGCGAGCTCGCCTTCGGCGAGCCCGAGCTGCTGCGAATGACGATCGCCGCTGCCGAGATCTACCCGGACTTCGTCGCCGAGCTGGAGGCAGCAAGCGGGCTCGGCAGTGGCTACGCCCCCCACGGCGCCCTCCATGTCGCCCTCGACCGCGACGAGGCGTCGGAACTGCGTCGCGTCCACGACTTGCAGCGCTCACTCGGCCTTGGCGCCGAGTGGCTGCCGCCGCGCCGCTGCCGCGAGCTCGAGCCCGGCCTGACCCCCTCCTTCAACGGCGGCGTCCACGCACCCGAAGAGGCGGCGATCGACCCGCGGCGGATGACGGTGGCGTTGCTTGCGGCCTTGGCGGGAGAGGGCGTCGAGGTGCGCGGCGGCACCGACGTGGCCGCGCCGGTGCTCGACGGCGACCGTCTGGAAGGCGTGCGCACGGCAGCGGGTGATGAGCTGCTGGGGGATCACATCGTCCTCGCCACCGGAGCCTGGGCGGGGGCGGAGAGCTGGCTGCCCGAGGCGGCGCGTCCACCCGTGCGCCCGGTCAAAGGCGAGATCCTCGAGCTGCGCTCGACCGGAGGTGAGGCTCCCTGCGAGCGGATCGTTGCCTCCGAGCGCGTCTACCTGGTGCCGCGTCCCGACGGCCGCCTGATCGTCGGCGCGACGACTGAGGAGCGCGGCTTCGATGCCACGGTCACCGCCGGCGGGGTGCACGAGCTGCTCCGTGAGGCCTACCGCCTGCTCCCCGACGTCGCCGAGATGGAGCTGGTCGAAGCGATGGCCGGACTGCGCCCCGGCACGCCGGACAACCTGCCGCTGATCGGTCCCGGCGCCCTCGACGGGCTGCTGCTTGCCTGCGGGCATTACCGCAACGGCATCCTGTTGGCGCCGCTCACCGGCGCGGCAATCGCCGGCCTATTGGCGGGAGGCGAGCTGCCGGATTCGGTCGCGGCGGCCGACCCCGAGCGCCTCGCCGGCGTGGGGGTGGGACGGTGAGGATCGAGCTCAATGGCAAAGCCCACGATTTGGCGTCCGGCGCCAGCCTCGCCGACGCCGTACGCGCGGCCGGCGCCGAGGACGCCCGTGGCGTCGCGGTTGCGCTCGATGGCGAGGTAGCCCCGCGCGGCGAGTGGACCCAGATGCCGCTGGCGGAGGGCAGCAAGGTCGAGGTCCTGGCGGCGATCCAGGGCGGCGCCGAGGGGTGGGAGCTCGGCGGGCAAGCCTGGACCTCCCGTCTGATCGCCGGTACCGGCGGCTTTCGCTCGCTGGAGCAGATGGAGAGCGCGCTGGCTGCCTCCGGGGCTGAGATCGTCACGATCGCGTTGCGCCGCATCGATCCCGACGCCAAGGGCTCGGTCCTCGACGTGCTCGACAAACTCGGCCTCATCGCTTTGCCCAACACGGCCGGTTGTTACACCGCCCACGACGCAGTTCGCACCGCCCGGCTCGCCCGCGAGGCCTTCGAGACCGAGTGGATCAAGCTCGAGGTGATCGGCGACGACCGCACCCTCTTTCCCGACGCGGTCGAGCTGCTCGACGCGGCCGAGACGCTGGTCGGCGAGGGCTTCACCGTCCTGCCCTACACCAATGACGACCCGATCCTCGCGCGACGCCTCGAGGAGGCGGGCTGCGAGGCGGTGATGCCGCTCGGCTCGCCGATCGGCTCCGGCGCCGGCATCCGCAACCCGTACAACATCGCGATCATCGCCGAGCGCGCCAGCGTCCCGGTGATCCTCGACGCCGGCATCGGCACCGCCTCCGACGCCGCCCTGGCGATGGAGCTGGGCTGCTCCGCGGTGATGGCCGCCAGCTCGATCTTCGGCGCCGCCGACCCCATCGCGATGGCCACCGCTCTGCGCCTCGGTGTCGAGGCCGGGCACGCCGCCCGCGGCGCCGGTCGTATCCCCCGCCGCACCCACGCCGAGGCATCGACCCCCGAGCAGGGTCTGCCCGAACTTTCCTGACCGCAAGTCCGAGTCCCCCGGCGCCCGTCTACCATGAGCGACCACGCCCCCGTAGCTCAGTTGGTTAGAGCGGCGGCCTTTTAAGCCGCGCGGCGCGGGTTCGAATCCCGCCGGGGGCACTTTGGCCCAACGCGGAACGCCGGATGGGTGTCTGCTCCGGACAAGGGTCGGTCACCCGAAGGGATCGCCTGGCCGGAGCGTCTTCCGATCCTCATAGCTTGATATAGGGTGCCGCTCATAGCTGACCTCAAAGGGGACTGGAATGAGTCGAAGGGTGTCGTGTCTTGTCGTGGCTGGGCTTGTCCTGATGGCTGCTCTTGCCGCGGCCGTTGCCGCTGGCGAGCCAATTACACCCAAGCTCGGTCTTTACTACGGTCGGGTGGTGGGGCCTGAAAAAGACGGAGAAGTTGAGGTTCACGAAACCGAAGTCAAAGTGGTGAAGGTTGGTAAGCGCCAAGGTGCACAGGTCAGCGTAAGCCCTTTCTCGCCGGCAAGCTGCACCGGCGATCAGGTGCCAGTTGAGTTTTCAGTGCTGGAAAAATCCGCCCTTCCAATCGAGAACGCGAAGTTCAAGCTCGACCACACAACGCACCCGAGTCTCGCCGGGGGTCACGGGACCGGAACCATGAGAACCGTACTCACCGGGACTTTTACGTCCCCCACGAAGGTGGTTGTGAAAGTGTCCGTGAACTTCTCTTACAGCATCCAGTATCCGGGACAGCCTGAAATAGAAGGTACGTGTACGGGCAAGCAGACCAGCATCGGCAAGCATCAATAGCTTCCTGCCCCAGGCCGAGCTGAGCGACTCAGCGAGGCGAAGGCTTTGACGGGTCCAAACGGGACGACGGGGGCGAAGCGCGACGAGCTGCTGCTGCGCACGCCCTGCGACGTCGAGGAGCAGGACGATCTTCGCCTCGGGCGCATCCACAACGAGGTCGAGCGTGGCTTCGACGCGCTGCGCGACATCGAGGATGGAGTGACGATCTTCGGCTCGGCGCGGATCAGTGAGGGCCACCGCTGGTACGGGCTCTGCCGTGAGATCTCCGCTTGCCTGGTCGATCACGGCTTCTCGATCATCACTGGCGGCGGGCCCGGCCTGATGGAGGCGGCCAACCGCGGCGCCGCGGAGGCCGGCGGCCTCTCGGTCGGCCTCAACATCGAGCTGCCGCACGAGCAGCACACGAATCCCTACGTCAACCGCAGCCTCAACTTCCACTACTTCTTCGCCCGCAAGCTGATGTTCGTTCGTTACGCGCGTGCCTTCGTGATCATGCCCGGCGGCTTCGGCACGCTCGACGAGATGTTCGAGTGCCTGACCCTGATCCAGACCAACCGGATCAAGCACTTCCCGACGATCCTGGTCGACTCAACGCACTGGGCGCCTCTGCTCGAGTGGATCGACGACAGCCTCGAGGACGACGGCATGATCGGCCCCGAGGACAAGGAGCTGCTCGTCATCGCCGACACCCCCGACGAGGTCTGCGACCACGTGCAGCGGGCGAGCTCGAAGCAGAAAGAATTGGCGGCGAGCTAAAACGCAAATGACCCGCCGAGGCGGGTCATTTGCGAAACGGGGGCTGCCGTCGAAATAACGAACGACCCCACCCTCACGTATTCAGATCTTAGCGCCCCGAGCGGGAGTCGAACCCGCCAGCCCCCGTTTCGTGAGGACGAGGCCCGCATCCGGCGGCCGGGGCGTCGCCGCTCTCGCGGCGGACCCGACGCTATGCAGGCTCATCGCACGTATTGCGCGCTAAATCGAAGGAATAGCGCGCGAGCTGAGCTGAGAGCTAGTGGCGGAAGTGCCGGTGCTTGGTGAAGACCATCGTCACGCCGGCCTCCTCGCAGGCCGCAATTACCTCGGCGTCGCGCTTCGAGCCGCCCGGCTGGATCACCGCGGTAGAGCCGGCCTGCAGAGCTAGCTCGGGCCCGTCGGCGAAGGGGAAGAAGGCGTCTGAGGCGACGGCGGAGTCCGCCAGCAGGGCGTCCGCATCCTCGCCGCGAGCGTCGCGGCACTTCTCGACTGCGAGGCGGACCGAGTCGACGCGGCTCATCTGGCCGGCGCCGATGCCGAGCGTGGCGCCGTCCTTGGCGATCACGATCGCGTTGGAGCGGACGTGGCGGACGACGGTCCAGGCGAAGCACATGTCGTCCCACTGCTGATCGCCCGGCTGTGACTTGGTGACAACCTCCATGATCTCGCGCGGCTCGGGGTCGCCGTCGCGGTCCTGGATCAAGAGGCCGCCCATCACCCGTTTGACGTCGCGTTCGCCCGGTTCGCGCTGGCGGCGCTCCTCCTCGCAGAGGATGCGGATCGCCTCCTTCTGCTGCAGGACAGCGAGGGCGCCGTGCTCGTAGTCGGGCGCGATCAGCACCTCGACGAAGTTCTCGTGCAGTCGTTTGGCGAGCTCCTCGGAGACCGGCCGGTTGAAGGCGATGACGCCACCGAAGGCCGACATCGGGTCGCAGGCCAGCGCCTTCTCGTAGGCCTCAAGCGCCTCCTTGCCGATCGCCACCCCGCAGGGGTTGTTGTGCTTGACGATCGTGCAGGCGGGCTGCTCGAAGTCGTCAACCAGGCGACGGGCCGAGTCGAGGTCGAGCACGTTGTTGAAGGAGAGGGCGCGGCCGTGCAGCTTGGCGACGCGCGAGAGCACGTGGCTGCGCACGCCGGCTTCGGAGTAAAGCGCGGCCCGCTGGTGCGGGTTCTCGCCGTAGGAGAGGTCGAGCACCTTCTCGTAAGCGACGGCGAGGTGTTCGGGGTAGTCCTCGTACTCGGTCGAGAACCAGCGGCTGATCGCGGCGTCGTAGCGCGCGGTCTGGGCAAAGGCCTCGTTGGCGAGCCAGTGCCGCGTCGTCGCTGAGACCTCGCCGCCGGACTCCTCCAGCTCAGCCAGCACCGCGTCGTAGGACTCGGGCTTGACCACGACCGCGACCCCGTTGTGATTCTTGGCCGCGGCGCGGATCATCGTCGGCCCGCCGATGTCGATGTTCTCGACCACAACGCCTGGCTCGACGTCCTGGATCGCGACGGTCTGCTCGAAGGGGTAGAGGTTGACGCAGACCAGGTCGATCGGCACGATCGCCTCGCGTTCGAGCGTGGCCATGTGCTCGGGGTCGTCGCGGCGGGCGAGCAGCGCCGCGTGCAGCCGCGGGTGCAGGGTCTTGACCCGGCCGCCGAGGATCTCTTCCTGGCCGGTGAACTCGGCGACGTCGGTCACCTCGAGCCCAGCCTCGCGCAGCGCTGCCGCGGTGCCCCCGGTGGAGAGGATCTCAACCCCGAGGGCGGCCAGGCCGCGGGCGAAGTCGGCGACCCCGGTCTTGTCGGATACCGAGACGAGCGCCCGGCGCACCCTGATCGCGCCGTCGTTGACGGTCTCGGATCGGGTGTCTGCGGCGGCCTCAGTCATCGACTACGACCCGGCGCGGGTCGTCAGCGTCGATCCTAACCTTGCCCGCCGCGATCATGCGGATCGCCTCCGAGTAGAGCTGGTGCTCGACGGTGTGGATCGCCAGCTCGAGCGCCTCGCGGTCGCGATCGGGCGGCACGTCGACCTCGCGCTGCAGGATCGTCGGCCCGGTGTCGACGCCCTCGTCGACGAAGTGGACGGTGACGCCGGTGACGTTGGCGCCCGCCGCCAGCGCCTGTCCGATCGCGTCGAGGCCGGGGAAGGCGGGCAGCAGGGCGGGGTGGACGTTGACGACACGGTTGCGGAAGCGCCCGACGAAGGCCGGGCTGAGCAGCTGCATGTAACCGGCGAGGACGATCAGATCGGCGCCCCGCTCCTCGACCCAGTCGGCCATTGCGGCGTCGCGCTCGGCCCGATCGGCGAAGTCCTCGCGGGGGAAGAGCCCGACCGCGATCCGCGCCGCCCGGGCCCGTTCGATCGCCGGCGCCCCGGGCTTGTCGGAGCCGACCCCGACCACCTCGATCCCCTCGCGCATGTGCAGTCGGTCGAGGATCGCCTGCAGATTCGATCCGGTCCCGCTGGCCAGGACCACCAGGCGGAATGTGGCGCTACGCATCTCGGCGTCCTCGGTCGCTCGCGTGCAGAGCACGCCACGCTCCCTGCGTCCTTGATCTGCTTGACCACATTCCGCCTGGGAGTGAGGTCATTGACCCACTGCGGGAACGACTGCAACATCCTCCAACGCAAACTTTCCATTCGCGTCTTCGGGATCGCCGAGCGGGTAGCGGCCGCTGAAGCAGGCATCGCAGTGGTCCTCGGGTGGAGTGCCGATCGCCTCGTAGACGCCGTCCATCGAGAGGTAGGCGAGCGAGTCGGCGTCGAGCTCGTCGGCGATTTCCTGGATCGAGCGCTTGTGGGCGATCATCTCCTCGCGGGTCGACATGTCGACGCCGTAGTGGCAGGGGTTGCGGATCGGCGGCGCCGAGATCCGCAGGTGGACCTCGCGGGCGCCGGCGTCGCGCAGCATGCCGACGATCTGGCGGGTCGTGTTGCCGCGCACGATCGAGTCGTCGACGACGACGATGCGCTGGCCGGAGACGATCTCGGGCAGCGGGTTGAACTTCAGCCGCAGGCCGTGCTTGCGCAGCTCCTGGCCGGGCTGGATGAAGGTCCGCGCCACGTAGCGGTTCTTGATCAGGCCGTCGTCGCGGGGCAGCCCCGAGGCGCGGGCGAAGCCGGCGGCGGCTGGGTTGCCGGAGTCGGGCACCGAGATCACCAGGTCGGCCTCGACCGGCGACTCGCGATGGAGGATCTCGCCCATCCGGCCGCGCACCTGCTGCAGCACTTTGCCCTCGAGCCGGCTGTCGGGGCGGGAGAAGTAGATGTGCTCGAAGACGCACATCGCCGGCCGCTCGGCCTTGACCACCTGGCGCGTCTCCAGCCCGCGCTCGGTTAGCGAGACCATCTCGCCGGGGTGCACTTCGCGCATCAGCTCGGCGCCGATGATGTCGAAGGCGCAGCTCTCCGAGGCGACGACGAAGCGGTCGTCGAGGCGGCCGAGCGAGAGCGGCCGCACCCCGTGCGGGTCGCGGAAGGCGACGATCGCGCGCTTGGTCATCACCACGGTCGAGTAGGCGCCCTCCAACCGCGGCATCACGTCCGTGACCGCGTCCTCGATCAACTTGCCGTCATGGGAGGAAAGCAGCGCCGCGATGATCTCCGAGTCCGAGGTGCCGCGGAAGGCGATGCCGCGCTCCTTCAGCTCGCCCCAGAGCTCGACCGCGTTGGTCAGGTTGCCGTTGTGGGCGAGCGCCAGCTCGCGGCCGTCGTCGCGCCAGACCGGCTGCGCGTTCTCCCAGGAGCCGCCGCCGGTGGTCGAATAGCGCACGTGGCCGATCGCCATGTCGCCCTCCAGCGCCTTCAGCTTCTCCTCGTCGAAGACCTGCGAGACCAGGCCCGAGTCGCGCATCGTGGTGATGTGGCCGCCAACGCAGGTGGCGATCCCGGCCGACTCCTGGCCGCGGTGCTGCAGTGCGTAGAGGCTGAAGTAGGCCAGGCGCGAGACGTCGTGCCCGGGTGCGTATACGCCGAACACCCCGCATTCCTCGCGCGGGCTGTCGCGGTCTATGAACTGCCCCTGGGGCGGAGTCAAGCGCGCTTTCCTCGCGGTTGGGGAAGGACGTGACGCGCAGGCGGACTGCCTACCCCGGCAGGGTAGCAACGGCGGGCGGCCGGTAAGCCGCGACAGAAAGCTCGCGATTTGCGGCCGTTCCGGCTAAGAGGTCCTGGTGGAGTGGACCCGGTCGCGGCCGTGGAGGCGGATCGTGATCGTGTGATCGGTCACCCTGCCGGCGAGGTCGGTTGTCCGCGCCGTGATCGTTCCCTTCACCACTTGTTTCGGCGAGGTATCGCCGAGGTGGCGAATCACAGATTTGGGCAGCTTGACGTTGTAGGGCGTGACTTCCCCCGGTTTCACCAGCGTCGTGCCACCGCTGAGACCGACGATTACCCCGGTGCTGATGTGGTCGCCGGGTTTGTCGGTCGTCTTCGAGGCCAGGGCGCCGCCCTTGTGGCGTGGTTTCCAGCCAACCTGGCCGAAGATCTGGACCGAGGAAGCTTCGCTGGCGCTGACCAGGACGAGGACCGAGCGCTTGAGCACGATCGGGAAGGTGTCGAGCAAGATCGTCGGGCAGGGTCCCTGGTAGGCGGCACTCTGCGGGCAGCCGTCCTGGCTCTCGTCGCCGTAGCCATCTCCGTCGCGGTCGGGCTCGATCACGGCGACTAGCGGCACGCGTTCGTCCACGCCTGCATGAAAGAGATGCGTGGAGCCGACGCCGACACTGCCATTGAAGGACCAGGTGTGGTCGGCGGTGTTGCCAGTAGCGCACCTCAGTGCGCTTTCTTCACCTACCGCGACTGGCCCGAACCGGTCGCCTGCTCGGACCGGGATCCGCGTGGAGAAGACATTCGAGCCGGGTTTGACGCTCTCCTCATTGCTCTCGCCGATTACCTGAAAAGTGCCTGCCTCGCCCGTTGGTCGAAAGGCCGCCATCACCTCCGGGACCGGTGTGGGGAGAGCGGAATTGACCTTCCAGGCCGTCACAACGCCGCTGGCCGGTGCTGACAGCGGCAGTGGACCTTCCGAGGAACGCGCCTCCGGGACCAGCGTGAACGGGCCGCTCGCGGCGTTACCCGCGCATTCGTCGCCGACTTCGGTCGCTGCTGAGACAGGGGACGCACCGACCAGCGCTATGGCCAGGAGCATTCCCACAAGAGCAACTGTGCCCAACGATCGCATGCTTCCCTCCAGGTTCGACGACGACCGCCGGGAGGTTAGAGGCCTAAGGCGACGCCGACGAGCCTTCGAGCAGCCGGTCCAGCGCATGTCCGAGGCCACCGATCGCCGAGTCGAGCGGCTCCTGGCTGCCGGCGGCACGAGCCCGCAGCAGAGCACCCTCGACTGTGGAGACCACGAGCCCGGCGAAGGCCTCGGCATCTTTGGCCCGCACTCCTTCGTCGCGCAGGGCGGCGGCGATCGGCCGTTCCCAACTCTGGAAGGCCGCGGTCGCAACTGCGGCGAGCTCCGGGTCTTCGGGTCGGGCCAGGGCGACGGCGGCGACCGGGCAGCCGATTCGCTCCGGGTAGTCGGCGACGCGACGGCGGAAGACGTCGCCGAAGAGTGCGAGGGTCTGCTTCAGGCCGCGCTCCTCGAGCGAGCGTTCGATCAGATCGCGGATAGTCGCGCCTTCGAGTTCGGCCGCCTCGCGGGCGAGCTGCACCTTGCCGCCCGGGAAGTGGTGGTAGATCGAGCCGCGCGGGGCCTCGCCGCGCTCGGCGACGTCGCGCAGCTCCATGCCGGCGTAGCCCTTCTCGGCAAGTAGTTGACGGGCGCCTTTGAGCAGCAGGGCGCGACCGTCGCGGCGCTTGCCCTCTCGCGGCTCTCCATCGGCGATCCTCGCTATGCCCACGGTCATAGTCTATAGTCCGCGCCGATGTATGACCGTGGTCATAAAGGGATCGTGGTGGTCGCTTGCGCCGGCGCTTTCCTTGCCTTCCTCGACGCCACGATCGTCAACATCGCCTTCCCGGATATCTCGAGCTCCTTCGCGGGCTCGGGGCGAGACGCGCTCTCCTGGGTGCTCGACGGCTACTTCGTCGTCATCGCAGCGCTGCTGGTGCCGGCGGGCGGGCTGGCCGACCGCTTCGGCCACAAGCGGATCTTCTTGCTCGGCGTCAGCGGCTTCACAGCCGCCAGCTTGCTTTGCGCTTTGGCTCCATCGCTCGGCTTCCTGATCGCCTTCCGGGTGATCCAGGGCGTTGGCGCGGCAATGGTCATGCCGACCTCACTGGCGCTTGTCCTCGATGCCTTTCCCTCCGAGCGCCGCGCCGCGGGCGTTGGCATCTGGGGCGCCGCCGCGGCGGCCGCGGCGGCGGTCGGCCCAACCCTGGGCGGTGCCCTGGTCGAGCTCTACGACTGGCGCCTGGTCTTCCTCGTCAACCTGCCGCTGGGAGCCGCCGTGGTGTGGTTCGGCGCCAAGGCTCTGCGCGAGCGCCCGCAGCTCGACAGCCGCCTGCCCGATCTGCTCGGGGCGCTGATGCTGGCCCTCAGCCTTGCCCTGGTCACGCTGGCGATCGTCGAGGGCAATGACTGGGGCTGGACCGCGACCGCGACGCTCGGCTGTTTCGTCGCTTCCGGCCTCCTGCTCGGCGGGATGATCTGGCGCAGCCGCAGCCACCCACGCCCGATCATCGAGCCGGAGCTCTTCCGCCACGGCTCCTTTCGCGTCGGCAATCTCGGCACCCTGCTCTTCGCCGCCGCCTTCTTCTCGCTGATCCTCGGCAACGTCGTCTTCCTCACCTCGATCTGGGGCTACACGGTGCTGCAGGCCGGTGCCGCGACGCTGCCTGGGCCGACCCTCTCGACCGTCGTCGCCGGCCCCGCCGGCAAGCTCGCGGACCGCTTCGGCCACCGCGCCGTGATCGTCCCCGGCACCCTCTTCTTCGCCGCTGGCGTGATGGTGCTGCGCTCGGCGGGCGCCACTCCCGACTGGCTCGGCCTCTGGCTGCCCGGCGCCTGCCTCACCGGCATCGGCATCGGCCTCGCCTTCCCAACCCTCGGCGCCGCCTCGGTGCGCGACATCCCAGGCGACCGTTTCGCCACCGCCAGCGCCGTCAACGCCGCCTTCCGTCAGGTCGGCGCCGTGCTCGGCACCGCGATCCTCGTCGCCATCGTCGGCGAACCGGCGACGCTGCAGGCCGCTCTCGACGTCTCCAACGACGCCTACCTCTTCTCGGCTATCGCCGCCCTCGTTTCAGGTGCCGCCGTGCTCGGCCTGCGAGCTCAGCGAAAGCCAGGCGCTCTCGGCGGCGCCGACGCCGACGGTGAAGCTGCGGTCGCCGGCGGCGACCTCGATCGTGCTGCCGCCGACCTCGCCGATCAGCGTCGCCCCGAGCGCGTTTAGCACCTCGCGGTCGCCGCTGAGCAGGAAGCCGCCGGGCCCCTCGCCGAACAGGGCCTCCTCGGGCGAGCAGCCGCGTTCGCGCAGCGGCTGCAGATCGACCCGGCAGCCGAGGCCAGCGGCGATCGCCGACTCGGCCAGGGCACAGGTGAGCCCACCGTCGCTGACGTCGTGGGCGGAAGAGAGCTTGCCGGCGCGGACCGCGTCGCGGACGGTTGCGCAGGCCGCGGTCACCGCGGTGATGTCGGACCGCGGCAGGCCAACGTCGAGCTCGCCGCGCAGCTTGGTCAGCTCGGAGCCGGCCAGCGAGGGTTCGAAGGGGCCGAGCAGGGCGATCGCATCGCCCTCGCGCAGGAAGGCGCTGCCGCAAGCCTTCGCCGGGTCGGGCAGCTCGCCGACCATGGCGACCACCGGGGTCGGGTAGATCGGGCCTTCCGGTCCCTCGTTATAAAGCGAGACGTTGCCGCCGACGACCGGCACGCCGAGCTGCTCGCAGGCCTCGGCCAAGCCGCTGACCGCTTGGTCGAGTTGCCAGGCGGGCGCCGGTTTCTCCGGATTGCCGAAGTTGAGGCAGTTGGTCAGGCCGAGCGGCTCAGCTCCGACGCAGGCGAGGTTCTGGGCGCACTCGAGCACCGCCTCGATCGTGCCGTTGTAGGGGTCGCAGGCGACCCGGCGGCCGTTGCCGTCGATCGAGACCGCGATCGCGTTGCCGGCCTCGGGGATCTGCAGCACCGCGGCATCGGCGGACTCGGGCCGGCGCACCGTGCGCGAGCCGACCACCGAGTCGTACTGCTCGAAGGCCCAGCGCTTGGAGGCGATGCTGGGGGAGGCGAGCAGCGCGAGCAGGGTCTCCTCACTGGAGGCGTCGCCGGCGAGCGTCGCCCGGTTGCCGTACATCCACTCCTGCGGTTCGGCCGGCTCCAGGTCGTAGAGCGGGCAGCCGTCGACCAGTGCCTCGACCGGCATCTCGCCGACGACGTCGCCGTTGCGCAGGATGCGGATCTGGCCGGAATCCGTGACGACGCCGATCTCGGCCGAGCCGGTCTGCCATTTCTCGCAGACCGCGAGCACAGCGGCCACCTTGTCGGGCTCGACCACGGCGAGCATCCGCTCCTGCGACTCGGAGACCATGATCTCGAAGGGCTCCATGTCGGCCTCGCGCAGCGGCACCAGGGCTACGTCGAGGTCGATGCCGACGCCGCCGGCGGATGCCATCTCACCGGCCGAGGAGGTCAGCCCGGCGGCGCCGAGGTCCTGCAGCGAGACCAGCAGCCCCTTCTCCAACAGCTCCAGACAGCACTCGAGCACCTTCGACTCCTCGAAGGGGTCGCCGATCTGCACCGTCGGGCGCTTCGCATCGTCGCCCTCGCCGAGCTCGGCCGAGGCCAGCACCGAGGCGCCGCCGATGCCGTCGCGCCCGGTTGAGGCGCCCATCAGCACGACCATGTTGCCGATCCCGGCGGCTGCGGCGCGGACCATGTCGGCCTTTTTGGCGATTCCCAGGCACATCGCGTTGACCAGGCAGTTGTGCTCGTAGGGAGCCTCGAAGTAGATCTCGCCACCGACGTTGGGCACGCCGATCGAGTTGCCGTAATGGCCGATTCCGCGCACGGCGCCGTCGAGCAGGTGGCGCGAGCGGACCGAGTCGAGCTCGCCGAAGCGCAGCGAGTCGAGGATCGCGATCGGCCGCGCGCCGATCGCGAAGACGTCGCGGAGGATGCCGCCCACCCCTGTCGCCGCGCCTTGGAAGGGTTCGACCGCGCTGGGGTGGTTGTGGGACTCGACCTTGAAGGCGATCGCGCGGCCGTTGCCGATGTCGACGGCGCCGGCGTTCTCGCCTGGGCCCATCACCACCCGCTCACCCTCGGTCGGCAGCCGCCGCAGCAGCTTGCGCGAGTGCTTGTAGGCGCAGTGCTCGGACCAGAGCAGGCTGAACATCGCCAGCTCGACCGCATTGGGCTCGCGGCCGAGCTTCTCGACGATCAGCTCGAACTCGGAATCGGTCAGCCCCAGCTCGCGGTGCTTGGCGAGCTCGACCGTCACGCCGCCGCTCCCGCCGCGGCGACGGCCTCGAAGACCCGCAGCCCGTCCGTCGATCCCGTCAACGGATCGACCGCGTGCTCGGGGTGCGGCATAAGGCCGACCACGTTGCCGGCCTCGTTGCGCACGCCGGCGATGTCCCGCGCCGACCCGTTCGGGTTCTGCCCCGGCGCGTAGCGGTATGCGACCTGCCCGTTCGCCTCGAGCGCATCGAGCACCTCATCCGGCGCGAAGTAGCGGCCTTCGCCGTGCTTGGCCGGAATCGATAGCTGCCGAGTGGTCGGTTGACCCACCTCGGTGGTGGTCAATCGACCACTCGGCTCCTCGATCAGGTCGAGCTGGCGGCAGGTGAAGCGCATGCTCTCGTTGAGCAGCAGCGCGCCGGGCAGCAGGCCTGCCTCGCAGAGGACCTGGAAGCCGTTGCAGATGCCGAGCACCGGGCCGCCGCTCGCGGCGAACTCGGCCACTGCCTCCATCGCCGGCGAGAAGCGGGCGATCGCGCCGGCCCGCAGGTAGTCGCCGTAGGAGAAGCCGCCCGGGACGACGACGGCGTCGATCCCATCGAGGTAACGCTCTTCGTGCCAGACCAGTCGCGCCTTGGCGCCGGTTCGCTCACAGGCATTGAGGGCGTCGCGCTCGTCGCAGGAGCCGGGGAACTGGAGCACTCCCCAGCGCATCAGGCGGCGCCGTCTAGCTGCTCGATCTCGTAGTCCTCGATCAGCGGGTTGGCGAGCAGCTTCTCGCAGAGCTCGCCCAGCCGCTCCGGGTCCTCGGCTTCCAGCTCGACCATGCGGCCGACCCGCACGTGCTCGATTCCCTCGAAGCCGAGCGCCGGCAGCGCCCGCTCGACCGCCTTGCCCTGTGGGTCGAGGATCCCCTCCTTCGGGCGGATCAAGACCCTCGCTCGCGGCACTAGAAGGACAGCTCCGTGATCCGCTCGTAGGCCTCGACGTACTTGGCCCGCGTCTGCTCGACCACGTCGGGCGGAATCTCAGGGGCCGGCGGGGTCTTGTCCCAGCCGCTCTCGGTCGCCCAGTCGCGCACGTACTGCTTGTCGAAGGAAGGCTGTGTGCTGCCCGGCTGGTAACGGTCAGCGGGCCAGAAGCGCGAGGAGTCGGGCGTCAGCACCTCGTCGGCGAGAACGATCTCGGCGCCGGCGTGGCGGCCGAACTCGAACTTGGTGTCGGCGAGGATGATCCCGCGCTCGGCCGCGTGTTCGGATCCACGCTCGTAGACCTCGATCGAGATCCTCCGCAGCTCCTCCATCAGCGCTCGGTCGCCGACGATCTCGGCGGCGCGGTCGAAGTCGACGTTCTCGTCGTGGTCGCCGATCTCGGCCTTGGTCGCCGGGGTGAAGATCGGCTCCGGCAGCTTGTCGGACTCGAGCAGGTTGGGAGGTAGCTCGATCCCACAGACGGCGCCGCCGTTCTTGTATTCCTTCCAGCCCGAGCCAGAGAGGTAGCCGCGCACGACGCACTCGACCGGGTACATCTCCAGCCGCCGCACCCGCATCGCCCGTTCCGCCACCTCTTCCGGCACATCGGCCGAGATGAAGTGGTTGGGGACGATGTCGCCGATCAGCTCGAACCAGAATTCGGAGATCCGGTTGAGCACCTTGCCCTTGTCGGTGATCGCCGTCGGCATCACGATGTCGTAGATCGAGATCCGGTCGGAGGCGACCATCAGCAGGTCGTCATCCCACTCGTAGATCTCGCGGACCTTGCCGGAGGAGTGGAGCTTCAAATCGGTGAGGGGTGGCATTGGCGCGATGCTAGCGAGGAGCGCGGCGTGGCTGAACCGAGCCTTCATACTGGCTGGGCAGCCAGTATGCGATGCTTGCCGCCGTGACCCTGCCGCCCGAACCAAAGAGCTCGCCCCTAGTACAGACACTCAGGTGGAGCTTCCGGCCACTGCCTTTCATGCAGGAGGCGCGGGAAAAGTACGGCGACAACTTCAGCGTCAAATTCCTCACCTTCGAGCGGCCGATGGTGATGATCTCCGACCCGGCCGCGATCAAGGCGCTCTACATGGAGCGCTCGCACGGCTTGCCGCCGGGCCGCGACATCATCCTCACCCCGATCGTCGGGCCCCGCTCGTTGCTGGTCACCAAGGGCGCCGACCACCTCGCCCACCGCAAGCTGATGCTGCCCCCCTTCCACGGCGAGCGGATGCGTTCCTACCAGCCGCTGGTCGAGGAGATCGTCGATCGCGAGATCGACTCCTGGCCGCTCGGCGAGGAGTTCCCGATCCACCCGCGGATGCAGGCGATCACGCTCGAGGTCATCCTCAAGGTCGTCTTCGGCGTCGCCGACGGCCCCCGCTTCGAGCGCCTGCGCACCGTCCTCACCCAAGTGCTGGAGGAGACCGCCTCGCCAGTGGCCCAGCTGAGCGGATTGGCCTCGCGCCGCTTCGGCGGCCGCGGGCCCTGGGCCAAGTTCGAAAAGCAGCTGAAGCTGGCCGACGAGCTGCTCTACGCCGAGATCGCCGAGCACCGCGCCAGCGGCGCCTACGAGGAGCGCGAGGACATCCTCTCGCTGATGATGCAGGCCCGTTTCGACGATGGCAGCGAGATGAGCGACTCCGACCTGCGCGACCAGCTGATGACCCTGCTGCTGGCCGGCCACGAGACCACCGCCACGGCCCTGGCCTGGACCTTCGACCTCCTCCTTCGCCACCAGGGGCCGCTGCAGCGCCTGCGTGAGTCGCTCGAGGCGGGCGAGGAGGACTACCTGCGCGCCGTGATCAGCGAGTCGCTGCGCCTGCGTCCGGTCGTTCCGCTCGCTGGCCGCCGCCTCAGCGTCGACCTCGAGACCGAGAACCTGCACCTTCCCGCCGGCACCGACGTGACGCCGGCGATCTGGCTCACACACACTCGCGCCGAGTCTTATCCCGAGCCCTTCGCTTTCCGTCCCGAGCGCTTCCTCGAGGACGGCCCCGACACCTACGCCTGGATCCCCTTCGGCGGCGGCATCCGCCGCTGCATCGGCGCCGCTTTCGCCGAGTTCGAGATGCGGATCGTCCTGCGCGAGGTGTTGACCCGCTGCGAGCTGCACAAGGCCAGCCCGGCGCCGGAGAAAATCGGCCGCCGCAACATCACCCTCTCGCCGCGCGCTGGCACCCCTGTTGTCGTCACCGCACGCCACCCGGCGCGCGAGCGCGATTTGGTCGCCGCTTAGATCTTCGCCGCCGCGTGTGCCGCAGGATGCTCCTGTGCCCAGCGCTCGATCGTGCTCGAGCCGGAGATCACTTCGCCGTCGTCGAGGACGAGGATCGGCACCTCGTTGGTGCCGCTCAGCTCCTTCACCTCGGCCCGGTCCTCATCACGGCTGCCCCAGGTCCAGGGCATCAGCCGGTACCCGCCCATCACCTTCAGCTCGTAGGTGTAGCCGGCCGCGTCGAGCGCCTTGCCCGCCTTCGCGCACGGATGCGCAAACGCCGGCCCGGTTGTCTTCTGTCCGCAGGTGTAGAGGAGCACGGCGGACAGCCTAGAGGGCAAGGGCTGCCAGCACCTCATCGGCAGCGCGCTCGCCGGACTGGACGGCGCCGTCCATGTAGCCACTCCAGATGGTCGCCGTCTCGGCGCCGGCCCAGTGGATCGGGCCGATCGGCGCGCGCAGGGCACGGCCGTATTCGGTCCAGCCACCGGTGGTCATCAGGCAGCCGTAACAGCCGCGCGTCCACTCCTCCTCCGCCCAGACTCGCTCGATGAAGCGCTCCGGTCGTGCCGCCTGCGCGCCGAAGAGGCGGGCGTGGCCGGAGAGGATCGCCGCGCGCCGCTCGGCCGCGGGCCGAGCGCCCCACTGCCGCGCCAGTCGCCCCTCGAGGAAGCCGAGCAGGACACCGGGGCTGCCGTCGGGCGGCGAGTTGTCGAAGACGACGCGAGCCGGCCCGCCGTCGCTCGCCGCTTGCCCTGAGAGGCCTTCCTCGCGCCAGAAGGGGCGCTCGTAGATCGCCATCGTCTTGATCACCGTGCCCTGTGGCATGCGCTGGGTCAGCTGGTCGCGCCGAGCCGGCAGCGGTGGGTCATAGGTGATCCGCCCGGCCAGGGTCGGCGGCACGGCGACGATCGCGCGGCGCGCGCGCAGGGTCAGGCCGCTCGGTCCATCAGCCACCCCGCCGGCGTGCAGGACGACGCCACCGGGGCCATGCTCGATCCGCTGCACCGGCGCCGCCAAGCGCACGCGTCCCTTGCCCAGCTGCTCGGCCATCAGCAGCGCCAGCCGTTGCGAGCCGCCGTGGAAGCGGTCCTGCTGGGCGCCCCCGTCGGTGCCGAGCAGCGTGTTGAAGCCGCTGCCCGAGCGCGTATAGAAGAGGACGTGCAGCAGCGAGACGTCGCTCGGCTCCGCTGCCCAGACGGCCTCGGTGGCGAGCTCGAAGAGCGTACGGGCGGCAGTCGTGCGGGTGTTGCGCCGCACCCAGGTGGCAAAGGTCTGGCCATCCCAGTCGAGCGCCTTCTCCGCCAGCCACGGCTCCTCCAGCGGCACGCTTCGCGCCATCCGGTCGAGCCGGGCGCGGGCCTGTTCGTAGTCGATCAGCGCCAGCGGCGAGATCGCCCGCGCGAGGTCCCGGACCAGGCGCGGGCTGGCGTCGGTGATCGGCCCGGAGTAGGAGGTCAGCTTGCCCCCGATCTCGATCAGGTGCCGCCCTTCGTCATAGGTCGGGAAGGTCTCGACGCCTAGCTCGACCGCGAGCGCCGCGATCCGCTCCTGGGTCGGGCCGATCCACTGGCCGCCGACCTCGACCACCTTGCCCTCACCGATCTCCTCGTTGAGCAGCCTGCCGCCGACCCGGTCGCGAGCCTCGACCACGATCGGCTCCATCCCGGCAGCGAGGAGCCGACGGGCGGCGACGAGCCCGGCGAGCCCGGCGCCGACGATCGCGATGTCCGCCTCGATCCCGCTTTGCGCTCCATGCTCCACCGACAACGAGCCTAACTCCACGGCCTATATGGGCATCAGGAACGGATGCTACGATCGTCGCACTATCGTAGAAATAGCGACACGTGACCTGCGGAACAAAACCGCTGATCTGCTCAAGCGCGTCGAGGCGGGCGAGAGCATGGTGATTACGGTCCGGGGTAAGCCGGTCGCCGATCTGGTTCCACACAAGAGCGAGCCTCGCTGGCTTACGCCTGAGGACGTGCTCGCGATTCGCGAAATTGCTGATCGCGATCCTACGTTTGGGGCTGACATACGCCGCCTGACCGAAGGAACGACCGACGAATTGGGCCCGATCTGGTGACCTCCAAGCGCCCCTCGGTTGGTCTGATCGACACATCCGTTCTGGTTGCAGTTGAGAAGGGTCGCCCGTTGCGAGAGGAGGCGCTTCCCGAACGTTCCGCTGTCTCGATCGTCACCGTTGCCGAGCTACGCGCCGGCGTCTTGGCTGCACCAGATATCGAAAGCCGGGATCGACGTATGACGACCCTCGAAGGGGTTGCAGGGGTCACTATTCTGCCGGTCGAAGCAAGGGTGGCCCGCGCCTGGGCGGCGATGCGCGCATACCTCGTGGCATCAGAGCGGCGAGTTGGTGTAAACGATCTATGGATAGCCGCGACGGCCGCAGCGCACGGGATGCCGGTACTTACCCAAGATGGCGACTTCGATGCTCTCTCGGGCGTTGAAGGTCTGACCGTGATCCCGGTCTAGCCGGTCCGAGCGACTCAGCCGCGCAGCGCTTCCAGCCGCTCGAAGATCTCGGGCAGATGGGTGAGGTAGGAGCTGTAGTCGAAGACGGCATCGAGGTCGAGCTCGGGAGCCGCCTTGCCGAGAAGCTCGCGGAAGTGGGTACCGCTGTCCCATGCCTGCTGGGCGTTCTCCTGGACGACGCGGTAGGCCTCGTCGCGGGTGAGGCCGGACTCGACCAGGGCGGTGAGGGCGCGCTGGCTGAAGAGGGCGCCGTGGGTGAGCTCGAGGTTCTCGCGCATGCGGTCCTCGCGCACAGTCATCCCACTGACGACCTTGGTCGCCAGGTCCTGCATGTAGTCGAGGCCGATCGTCGCGTCGGGCAGGATCACCCGCTCGGCACCGGAGTGGGAGATGTCGCGCTCGTGCCAGAGGGCGACGTTCTCGAGCCCGGTCTGGGCGTAGCCGCGCAGGACCCGGGCGAGGCCGGTGATCCGCTCGGTGCGGATCGGGTTGCGCTTGTGCGGCATCGCCGATGAGCCCTTCTGCGCCCCCGAGGCAAACGGCTCTTCGACCTCGCGCACCTCGGTCCGCTGCAGGTTGCGGACCTCGGTGGCGAAACGCTCGAGACCAGCGCCGGCGATCGCGACCCGCGAGGTGAGCACGGCGTGGCGGTCGCGGGGAATTACCTGCGTCGCCACATCCTCGCGCTGCAGGCCGAGCCGCTCCATCACCCGCGCCTCGACCGCGGGCGGCACCGAGGCGTAGGTGCCGACCGCGCCCGAGAGCTTGCCGAAGGCGAGCTGCTCGAAGGCATCGGTCAGCCGGCCCAGGTTGCGGTCGGCCTCGAAGGCGAAGCCGGCCAATCGCAGGCCGAAGGTGGTCGGCTCGGCGTGGACGCCGTGGGTGCGGCCGACGCAGAGCGTGTCGCGGTGCTCGAGCGCCCGCTCAACCAGCGCGTCGCGGTAGGCGCGGGCACTTGCCAGCACGACCTCGCCCGCCTCGCGCAGCTGCAGAGCCAGCGCCGTGTCGAGCACGTCGGAGGAGGTCAGCCCGTAGTGGATCCAGCGCCCGTGCTCGCCCACCGAGGCGGCGACGACGTCGACGAAGGCGGCGACGTCGTGGTCGGTCACCTTCTCGCGCTCGTTGACCGCCTCGACCGTGAAGGCGGCGTTTGCCCGCGCTGCCCCGGCCGCCTCGCGCGGCACCGCGCCCTCCTCGGCCCAAGCCTCCGTCGCGGCGAGCTCAACCTCCAGCCAGCACTCGAACTTGCGCTGTGGAGACCAGACCGCGCCGATCTCAGGCCGCGTGTACCTCGGGATCACGCGTTGATTATCCGGGCTGCGAGGATGCCGGCGTTTTTCGCCCCGTCGATCGCCACGCAGGCAACCGGGATCCCGGGCGGCATCTGCACGGCGGAGAGCAGCGCGTCGAGGCCACCGAGGGATTTGCCGAGGATCGGCACGCCGACGACCGGCAGGTCGCTGTGGGCGGCGGCTACCCCCGGCAGGGCGGCGGACATGCCGGCACCGGCGATGATCACCTTCAGCCCCCGCATCCGCGCGTTGGTGCAGTACTCGCGCACCAGCTCGGGATCACGGTGAGCGCTCATCACCCGCACCTCGTAGCGAATCCCCGCCTCGTGCAGGGCCTTGCCCGCCGGCTGCATCTTCGGCTTGTCGTTCTTCGAGCCCATGATGATCCCGACCAGGGGCTCATCGACGTCAATTTCCTCGAAGGCCTCCTCGACCGCCGGCATCGCCAGCGCCTCGCCGACCTGCGGCTCGTTGGCTTCGCCTCCGGTGGGCTGGGGCTCCTCTGAAATCTCGCTCATCCCTTCCTTCCTATGACTGGCTAGCTGGCGACGCGGTCCACCGCTCGCGCGGCGATGTCGGATCGCATTTGCATTCCCGCGAACTCGATCCGGCCCGCGGCATCGTACGCACGATCGCGGGCCTCGGCCGGCGTCGCTCCCAATGCCGTCAGGTTGAGTACCCGGCCGCCGGCGGTGACTATCTCGCCGTCGCGCGCGGCGGTGCCGGCGTGGGTGACCTCGGCCCGCTCGGCCGCCGCCTCGAGGCCGCTGATCAAGTCGCCCTTCGAGGAGCTCTCGGGGTAGCCGGCCGAGGCGAGGACCAGGGTCACCGCCCACTCGGGGGCAAACTCGGCCTCGGCTCCGGCTAGGCCGCCCGGCTCGCGCGCGGCGAGGCAGAGGTCGACCAGGTCGGAGCGCAGCCGCGGCAGCACCGCCTGCGTCTCGGGATCGCCGAAGCGGGTGTTGAACTCGAGCACCTTGGGGCCGTCGGCGCCGATCATCAGGCCTGCGTAGAGGACGCCGTGGAAGGGCCTCCCGCGCCGCGCCATCGCCGCCACGATCGGCCGGTGCACCGCATCGACGATCTCCTCGACCTCGGCCGGGCCGAAGCCGGGCACGGGGGAGTAGCTGCCCATGCCGCCGGTGTTGGGGCCCTCATCACCGTCGAAGATCCGCTTGTAGTCCTGGGCCGGCGCCAGCGCCACCACGTTCTCGCCATCGCAGAGGGCCAGTAGCGAGAGCTCCTCACCCTCGAGGAACTCCTCCAGCACCACGGTCGTCTCGCCAAAGCGCTGCTCGGTGAAGAAGACGTCGACAGCGGCCCGCGCCTCGTCCTCGGAGCCGCAGATGATCACTCCCTTTCCCGCAGCCAGGCCGTCGGCCTTGAGCACCGCTGGGTAAGTGGCAACAGCAATCTCGGCAAGTGCCTCCTCGTGGCTGTGCAGCAACACGTGCGCCGCGGTCGGTACCCCGGCCTCCCGCATCAGCTCCTTGGCAAACGCCTTCGAGCCCTCCAGCTCCGCCGCCGCCGCACTCGGCCCAAAGGCCGGCACGCCAGCGTCCTCAAGCGCGTCGACGACCCCGGCGACCAGCGCCGCCTCGGGCCCAACCACGACCAAGTCAACACCGCGCTCTCGGGCGACGGCGACGATCGCCCCAACGTCATCGGCCGCGATCTCGGGCAGGCACTCGGCATCGGCAGCGATGCCAGCATTCCCGGGCACACAGAGCAACTCAGGCGCATGAGCCGAGCGAGCCAGCGCCCGCACAATCGCGTGCTCCCGCCCACCCCCACCGACTACGAGGATCTTCAAGCGCTTGCCCTACCTAGAGCGAGCCGGTCAGATCGTCGGTCGACATCGCCGCCAGCGTCTGGCTCGTCATCGTCCCTCGCGACCCCAGCTCAACCGAGACCTTCGCCATCACCTTCTCGTCAGGAGCCTCGACAATCGTGACGAAGTCGTACTGCCCCAACGTCGCGTACTGGGCCACCACCTTCGCCCCAATCTGCTCAACCTCTTTGTTGACCTCGGCAACCCGACCTGGGTTGTTCTTCAGGGTCCTAACTCCCTCGGCAGTGAGGTTCGTAAGCATCACAAAGGTAGGCATCGCACTCTCCTCTCGACGGGGACTTGGCCCCTACGTTACCCGGCCCAAGGAGCGTCGGGGGTCCCTCCCCAGGAACTCCCGCGAAGCGGCCTGGGGAGGGACCCCCGACGCTCCGTGAGTGGCAACCGAAGGCTCAGTACCCAGCCGGGTGGCGGACGACGAAGCCTTCGGGGTAAGGGGGCTCAGGATGCCAACGTGGGCCAGTGCCCTGAGCATCTCCGACGGTGTCCCAGCGGAGGCCGGCAATCTCGGCGTAAGCGTGAGTGGCGCTGGCGTAGATGGTGATCCAGCGGCCGGGGCCGGGTTCGCCGTAGCTCTCGAGTGAGCCGGAGGTGAGCGGTGTGTCGAGCAGACCGGCGCCGTAGAGGGCAAAGCTGACCGCGCCCGAGCAGTCGTATCCGGAGGCGTACCAGCTGCCGTGCCCGCCGCCCCAGATGTAGGGGGTGGTGGCGATCGAGTTGGCGGCGGAGATCGCCGCCTTGACCGCCGCCGGCGCGTCTTCGGGGGCGCTGGCGAAGCCGTTGTCGAGCACCGCGCTCGGGCCCGGAGTTTCGAAGCCCGAGGCGAGCGGGGCGACGCGCCAGTCGACGTAGCTGGTCTTGCAGTGGCCTTCGAGGGCTTCGGCGTCGGCGAGCACCGCCTGCACGTACCAAGCGGCCTGATTGTGGGCGAAGATCCCGGCGCGGAGGCTGCCTTTCGACCAGATCAACCGTGCCAATGTCGCCGCCGAGTCGGCCGGATCAGCACGGTGGATGTGGCCGTCTTCGTCGCCGTCGACCGCGTACTTGTTCCACTCACTCGGTTCGAGTCCGAGCGGCCCGCGTTCGCGCATCTGCTTGGCGCCCATGCTGCGGCCGAAGTTCGACTCGAGCCTGGCGACCGCGGCCAGTGCCCACACCCCGCGTTGCCCCAGTTCGTAGCGAGCCGCCGCGTCCTCGAAGGCGGCGAGGTAGTCGGCGGGGATCCGATCCTGCCAGGCCGGAGCCGGTTGGCAGGCAAGCACTGGCATTTGCGGAGTGAGAGCGAAGCCGCCGCCGGTGCCGCCGCCGAGCGAGCCGTAACAACTGGCGTTGGCCAGCACCTCGGCCACGTACCAGTCGGCGTGGTTGTAGGAGAAGATCGCGTTGTACGTGTCGGTCGGCATGCCCGAGGCGTTGAGGTAGCTCGCCGCGGCGAAGATCGCGTCTTCGGGGTCGTAGGGATCGCGCACGCCGTCGCCATTGGCGTCGACTCCCCAGGTTTCCCAGGTCGAGGGCAGGAACTGCATCCAGCCAATCGCGCCGGCAGACGACGGCCCCATGTTGGTGCCGAAGGCGCTCTCGATACCGTTGATCGAGGCGAGGATCGCGGCGCCCTGGGGGCCGAGCCCGTAGGCGTTGGCGGCGCGCTGGTAGATCGGGATCAGCACCGGCGGCACTCCCGAGCTGGCGCAGCTGGAGCTGGGGATCGACGGAACTTCGAAGACTTCTGAGGGAGTCGGGGTGGGAACCGCGCCGGCGTCGGGTCCGTTTTCCGTCGCCGGTTCAGCTGCTTCCGTTTTTTCTTCGGCCGGCGCTTCCACTGCGGTGCCGCCGCTTGGCTGCGGTGCCGGCGTTGCCGCAGGCGGGGCAAGTGTTTCGTTCTGTTCGAGCGCTGGCGCGATCGTCGCTGCCGGTTCGGGTGCGGCGGCACTCGCCTGGGTGGCGCTCAGCGCCGCGCCGACCGCCGCGACGGCGAGGGTATTGCGCAGGCGGCCCATCAGCCGAGCGAGTCCGCGACTTGCCAGACGCCGGTTTTCGGATCACGCTGCATCTCGAGCCGCAGCTCACTGGTGACGCCGACCCGCAGCAGCGAGACGCTCAGCGTGAAGGTGTCCCCTTTGTGCGGTCCGGCCACGACGTTCAGCACCTTCGCCTTCGGCACCTTGACGCCTGCCGGCTGCCGCGGCGGCCGCCGCAGGAGCTCATGGGCCAATCGTGGGGTGGCGGTTGCGTTGAAGGTTGTTTCGACCTGCGAGGTCTTGCGGCCTATCTCATAGAGGACGAAGGCGCCGGCGAACTGGCCGGCGACCTTGGTCGCCGGCGGTCCGGCGGGCTTGACGGCGGGTGTGCTGGCGGAGTCGCCGGTGCTCGAGCCCGCCGACTTCGCCACTTCCGCGGTCGAGCCGCTTTCGCTGGTCGACCCGCGGGTTGCCGCAGTGCTTTCCGCGCTGGCGCCTGAGTTCTTCGAGACGCTGCTCTGCGGCGCGTCGGCGAAGTCGGGCTTTGCTCCTTGCAGCACCGGCGCTGCTGGCGTTGCCGGTGGGGTGGCCTGCCGCACGATTGGCGCCGCGACCGGCGCGCTCGCCTCCGGCGCTGGGGACGTTCCACCGCCGCCACTGCCGGAAGCCCAGAGAAGGCCGAGCACCCCGGCGCCAGCCGCCAGTAGGCCCAGGACAGCAACGCCCAACGCGCGCAGCTGCGGGTCCCAATCTCCGGTGCGCTCCTCCAAGGGCCAGACGAGGCCGCGCTCGATCGCCCAGATCGCTCGCTCAAACGGCCACTTGACCACGTCGACGATCCCGCGCAGAACGTCGGCGCCGCCCCAGACCACGCGCTCCTCTACCGCGAAAGCGGCGTGGGCAATTGAAGATCGGAGGGGGGCAGGGGTATCGATACGACGGCGTCCAAGCATGGATTGGTCAGGTTGAGAGCTTATTTCGGATTCTCCAACCTTTCCCTTAACACCAAATAATGGGCTTTAGTTCCCATCGCTGCCGTTTAGGCAGGAACTTCGGTGCCGACGCGCTCGAAAACGAGCTCGCCCTCCGCGGCGCTGACCTGCACCGTGTCGCCCTCACGAAACTCGCCCTCGAGCAGCTTCAGCGCCAGTTTGTCGACCAGTTGCTTCTGGATCACGCGCTTCAGCGGCCGGGCGCCGTAGGTGGGGTCGTAGCCGAGGTTGCCGAGCAGGGTCTTCGCCTCGTCGGAGAGCTCGACCTCGATCCCGCGCTCGTGCACACGGCCAATCAGCTGGTTGACCTGGAGCTCGACGATGCGGCCGATGTCGGCCTTGGAGAGGCGGTGGAAGATCACCGTGTCGTCGATCCGGTTGAGGAACTCGGGCTTGAAGGTCGCCGCCAGCACCTCTTCGATCTGCTCGCGGATCTTCTCGTCGACCGCCTCGCCGACGATGCGGTCGCTGCCGACGTTGGAGGTCATGATCAGCACCGTGTTGGTGAAGCTGACCGTGCGCCCCTGGCCGTCGGTGAGGCGGCCGTCGTCCATGATCTGCAGCAGCGTGTTGAAGACATCGGGGTGTGCCTTCTCGATCTCGTCGAGCAGCACCACCGCGTAGGGCCGGCGGCGCACCGCCTCGGTCAGCTGGCCGCCCTCCTCGTAGCCGACGTAGCCGGGCGGGGCGCCGATCAGCCGCGCCACCGTGTGTTTCTCCATGTACTCGGACATGTCGAGGCGGATGATCGCCTGCTCTGAGTCGAACATCAGCTCGGTCAAACTCTTCGCCAGCTCGGTCTTGCCGACCCCGGTCGGGCCGAGGAAGAGGAAGCTGCCGATCGGTCGGTTGGGATCGGAGAGGCCGGCGCGGGAGCGGCGCAGTGCGTTGGAGACCGCCTCAATCGCCTCGTCCTGGCCGATCACGCGGTCGTGCAGGCGCTCCTCCATCTGGATCAGCTTCTCCACCTCGCCCTCCATCAGGCGGCTGACCGGGATGCCCGTCCACTTGGCGACGACCTCGGCAACGTCCTCCTCGGTCACCTCGTCGGCCAGCATCGAGGCGCCGCCGGCATGCAGCTCGGCGATCCGCTCCTCCTGCTCGGCTACCGCCTTCTCCAGCTCCGGGATCTCGCCGTAGCGCAGCTTGGCGGCGCGCTCGAGGTCGGCGTCGCGCTCGGCCCGCTCAGCCTCGCGGCCGGCCTCCTCGAGCCGGGCCTTGGCCTCGTTGATCGAGTCGATTGCGCCCTTCTCGTTCTGCCAGCGGGCGTTCATCTCGTTGAAGCTCTCGTTGAGCTCGGCGAGGTCGGCCTCCAGCGCCTCCAGCCGCGCCTTCGACGCATCGTCGGTCTCCTTTTTCATCGCCGCCCGCTCGATCTCGAGCTGCTGGACGCGCCGCTTCACCTCGTCGATCTCGGTCGGCATCGAGTCGATCTCGATCTTCAGTCGCGATGCGGCCTCGTCGATCAGGTCGATCGCCTTGTCGGGCAGGAAGCGGTCGGCGATGTAGCGCTCCGAAAGCGTCGCCGCGGCGACTATCGCCGAGTCGGTGATGCGGACGCCGTGGTGTTCCTCGTAGCGGCCCTTGAGCCCGCGCAGAATCGCGATCGTGTCGTTGATGTCGGGCTCGCCGACCAGCACCGGCTGGAAGCGCCGCTCCAGCGCCGCGTCCTTCTCGATGTGCTTGCGGTACTCGTCGAGGGTCGTTGCCCCGACCGCGCGCAGTTCGCCGCGGGCCAGCATCGGCTTCAGCAGGTTGGCCGCGTCGACCGCGCCTTCGGCGGCACCGGCGCCGACGATCGTGTGCAGCTCGTCGAGGAAGAGGACGATCTGTCCCGCCGCCTCCTGGACCTCGGTCAGCACCGCTTTCAGCCGCTCCTCGAACTCGCCGCGGTATTTCGAGCCGGCCAGTAGCGAGCCGATGTCGAGCGCGATCACGCGCCGGTCACGCAAGCTCTCCGGCACGTCGCCGTCGACGATCCGCTGCGCCAGTCCCTCGACGATCGCGGTCTTGCCGACGCCGGGATCGCCGATCAGCACCGGGTTGTTCTTGGTCCGCCGGGAGAGCACCTGGACCACGCGGCGAATCTCCTCGTCGCGGCCGATCACCGGGTCGAGCTTCGCCGCCCGGGCCGCCGCGGTGAGGTCGCGGCCGAATTTTTCCAGCGCCTGCACGCTGTCCTCCGGATTCTGTGAAGTGACTTTGTGGGGGCCGCGCACCTCGGCTACCGCCTGCTCCAGCGAGCCGCGCGCGGGAAGCAGGTCGGCGACCCCGGAGGCTGAGTCGGTCAATGCCAAGAGGACGTGCTCGGTCGAGATGTACTCGTCGCTGAGCTTGGCCATCTCCTGCTCTGCTCGCTGCAGGGTCGCGACGAGGGTGGAAGAGGGACGGACCTCAGCGGTCTCGCTCAGCTTCGGTAGCTCCTCGACGGCCGCCACCGCGCGGCTCGCGATCGCGTTCGGATCGGCACCGAGCTTCTGCAGGATCGGCACGACCAGGCCATCCTCCTGTCGCAGCAGTGCGACCAGAACGTGGGCGGGCGTCACCTCCGGGTTCTTGCGCTCGGCGGCGAGAGCCTGCGCGGCGGCAACTGCTTCCTGCGACTTGACCGTGAACCTATCCGGTTGCATCGGCGCCTCCTTCCAGTTCTCTCAGCCTGCGTTCCAGCGCCAGCACCCGCTCCACCCCGGCCAGGTTGAGGCCTTCGGTGGTCAGCTGCTGGATCCGTCGCAGCCGCTCGACGTCTCGCTGCGAGTACAGCCGGGTGTTCTTCGGCGAGCGCTTGGGCTGGATCAGGCCGCGCGCCTCGTAGATCCGCAGTGTCTGCGGGTGCATGTGGGCGAGCTCGGCGGCGACCGAGATCATGAAGACGCCCTGGTCGGAGTCGATCGAGACTTCGATCCGTTCGCGCCGGACGCTCATCGGCGGCCTGCTCTTGCCAACAGGTCAGCGCGGGGGTCACTTCCGTTGAAGGCCTCGGCCAGCTTCTCGGCTGCCTCCTCCTGCTCCTTTGTCAGCTTCTCCGGCATCTCGATCTCGAGCCGGTAGCGGATGTCGCCTTTGCCGCGCCCCTTCGGCTTCGGCGCGCCCTCGCCTTTGAGTCGCTGAATCGAGCCGTGCTTGGTGCCCGAGCCGACCTTGATCTTCTTCGTGCCCTCCAGCGTCGGCACCTCGATCGTCGCCCCGCGCAGCGCCTCGGCGATCGTGATCGGCACTGTCACCTCGAGGTTGCCGCCGTCGAGCCGCTTGAAGATCGGCGAGGCGGCGACGCGGGTGACGACGAAGAGGTCGCCGGGCGGGCCGCCGCGCTGGCCCGCCTCACCCTTGCCAGCGAGCCGGATCCGCGCCCCGTCCTTGACCCCGGCGGGGATGTTCACCTTGTAGCGCTTGGTCTGTTTGGTCAGTCCCGAGCCGCCGCAGGTGGGGCAGGGGTCCTCGATGATCTGACCCTGGCCGCCGCACTGTGGGCAGGGCTGACTGATCGAGAAGAAGCCCTGGCTCTGGGCGTCGATGCCGCGGCCTTCACAACGCGGGCAGGTGACCGGGCTGGTCCCCGGTTTGGCACCGTTGCCGTGGCAGGTCGGGCAGCGTTCGGCCTTCGGCACCGTGACCGAGACCTGGGCGCCGTTGACGGCCTGGTCGAAGCTGAGGCTGAGCTCGGTTTCGAGGTCGCGGCCGCGCACCTGCTGTGGCTGGGCCCGGCCGCCGCCACCGCTGCGGCCGAAGAGGTTGGAGAAGATGTCGCTGACGTCGAAGCCACCGGCCGCGCCCGGTCCGCTAGGCCCGAAGGGACCGGCGCTACCCGGTCCACCGGCCCCACCGCCGAAGCCGCCGAACATGCCCCCGCCGGCGTCGTACTCCTTGCGCTTCTCGAGGTCGGAAAGCGTGTCGTAGGCGCCCTGAATCTCCTTGAAGCGCTCCTCCGCCTTGGGGTCGTCCGGGTTGCGGTCAGGGTGGTACTGGCGCGCCAGCTTGCGGTGCGCTTTCTTGATCTCCTCCTCGGAGGCCCCTTTCGGGACCCCGAGCACCTTGTAGAGATCCTCAGCCACCAGCTACTCGCTCACCACCACACGCGCAGGCCGGATCAACTGCTCATCGAGCCGGTACCCCTTCTGCATCACCTCGACGACCGTCCCCGACTCGACCCCAACCGAGGCCACGGTCGAGAGCGCTTCGTGCAGCGTTGGATCGAACTTCTCCCCCTCCGGATCCAAGGTCTCGACCCCGTTCCGCGTCAGCGTCTCCCGCAGCCTGCGGAAGACCAGCAGAACCCCATGAGAGAGCCCATCCTCGGAATCCCCCTCCGGATCAAGACCCGCAGCCTGAATCGCCCGCTCGAGATCATCGAGAACCACCACAACCTCCCGAATCACCTCAGCCTTCCCGCGCCCCGACGCCGCCTGAACCTCCGCCGTCATCCGCTTGCGAAAGTTCTCGAAGTCAGCCTTGGTCCGCTTAGCGAGGTCGAGATACTCGTCCCGCTCCCGCTGGGCGTCCGCCAGCAGCGCGTCGAGATCGGTCTCAACGGCGTCCGCCTGTGGCGCGTCTCCCGCGGGTGGCGGTGTAGGGGGCACCGCCCCTGAGGACGCTTTAGCGACCGGAGGGGGTGGTGGGTTCCCTGCACCGACAGGACCCGCGGGCCGATGCTCCTCAGTCCCGGACTCATGTCCCTGATCTGGCCTCACTTGTCGTCGCCCTCGTCAACCACCTCAGCGTCAACGACCTCCTCCTCATCAGCGGAGTCGCCGCCCTCGGCAGAACCGCCGTCAGCCGACTGCTGCGCTGCTTGTTCCTGCTGCGCCGCCGCATAGAGCTGTTCCGACACTTTGGTGAAAGCAGCCGTCAGCGCTTCGGTCTTCGAGTTGATCTCCTCGACGCTCTCCGAGTCGAGCGCCTCGCGCACGTCCTTGATCGCCGCCTCGATCGCCTCTTTGTCGTCGGCCTCTACTTTGTCGCCCAGGTCCTCGAGCTGTTTCTCGGACTGGTAGGCGGCGTTCTCGGCGAGGTTGCGCGCCTCGGCTAGATCACGCTGCTTTTTGTCCTCCTCGGCGTGGCTCTCGGCGTCGGAGACCATGTTCTGGATTTCCTCGTCGGAGAGGCCGGAGCCGGACTGGATCTCGATTTTCTGCTCGGTTCCGGTGCCGAGGTCTTTGGCGGTGACGTGGATGATCCCGTTCGGGTCGATGTCGAAGGTGACCTCGATCTGGGGCATGCCACGCGGCGCCGGCGGGATGCCGGTGAGCTGGAACTTGCCCAGGCTCTTGTTGCCGCTGGCCATCTCGCGCTCGCCCTGCAGCACGTGGATCTCGACCGAGGGCTGGTTGTCGTCGGCGGTCGAGAAGGTCTCCGACTTCTTGGTCGGGATCGTCGTGTTGCGCTCGATCAGCTTCGTCATCACGCCGCCTTTGGTCTCGATGCCGAGGGTCAGCGGGGTGACGTCGAGCAGCAGCACGTCCTTGACGTCGCCGGCCAGCACGCCGGCCTGAATCGCGGCGCCGACGGCGACTACCTCATCCGGGTTGACGCCCTGGTGCGGGTCCTTGCCGGTCAGCTCCTTGACCCGCTCGCGCACCGAGGGCATCCGGGTCATGCCGCCGACCAGGACGACGTGATCGACTGCCTCGCCGGCATCGTCGAGCGCCCGTTTGACCGGACCGACGACCCGCTCCAGCAGGTCCGCCGTCAGCTCGTTCAGCTTCGAGCGCGAGAGCTTCATGTCGAGGTGCTTGGGCTGACCCTCGACCGCGGTGATGAAGGGCAGGTTGATCTGCGTCTCCTGCGCTGAGGAGAGCTCGATCTTCGCCTTCTCCGCCGCCTCGTAGAGGCGCTGCAGGGAGTTCTTGTCGGCGGCCAGGTCGACGCCCTGGTCGCGTTTGAACTCGGCGACCAGCCACTCGACGATCGCCTTGTCCCAGTTGTCGCCACCGAGGTGGTTGTCGCCGGCGGTCGCCTTGACTTCGAAGACGCCGTCGCCGATGTCGAGCACCGAGACGTCGAAGGTGCCGCCGCCGAGGTCGAAGACGAGGATCGTGTGGTCCGCCGTCTCCTTGTCGAGCCCGTAGGCGAGCGAGGCGGCAGTCGGCTCGTTGATGATCCGCTTGACCTCGAGCCCGGCGATTTTGCCAGCATCCTTGGTCGCCTGGCGCTGGTCGTCGTTGAAGTAGGCGGGGACGGTGATCACGGCGCTGTCGACCGCCTCGCCGAGCTTCGCTTCCGCATCGGCCTTGAGCTTCTGCAGGATCATCGCGCTGATCTCCGGCGGGCTGTACTGCTTGCCGCGCACGTCGACCCGGACGTCGCCGTTGGGGCCGGCCTCGACCTTGTAGGGGACGATCGTCTCCTCCTCTTTGACTTCGGCCTCCTTGCGGCCCATGAAGCGCTTGATCGAGAAGATCGTGTTCTCGGGGTTCATCACCGCCTGGCGCTTTGCGACGGTGCCGACGAGGCGATCGCCGGACTCGCTGAAGGCGACTACCGACGGCGTCGTTCGTCCGCCCTCGGAGTTCTCCAGTACGGTCGGCTCACCGCCCTCCAGCACGGCAACGCAGGAATTGGTCGTGCCCAGATCGATTCCGATCGTCTTACCCACTATTAACTACCTCCAACTCTAGTTCGTTCTGCCTAAGAAATCTAAGCGGCAGTATGGCAGATTTCCCACATGATGCCAAGCTTCTGCTTATAGTGGGTTTGCGTTTAGCAATGCCGGGCAGCCACTTGGGGTGGGCGCCTGGCGGGGAGGCGCCTCGACGACTCGACTCGCCGGCTCGCGGCGGGTCGCCAACGAAGAGGAGCCGATGTGAATCACCTTCATTTGTGGAGCCGACGACCGGCGACACTGCTCGCGATCGCTGCCGCGCTGATCTTTGCCCTACTGCCGCTGGGCGCTGCGGAAGCGCATCACGGCGGTCGGGACTTCGGCCACCATCGCGGCAAGTCCCATCACCATCCGCATCACCCCGGCCATCCCGGCAAAGGTCACGGTCACGGTAAGCGCGACCTGACGGTCATGACCCAGAACATGTACCTGGGATCAAGCCTCAACCCGGCACTCGAAGCGACGACCCCGGAAGCATTCGTCGAAGCCGTTGCGCGGATCTACGCGACCGTGCAGTACACGAACTTCCCCCAGCGCGCCGAAGCTATCGCCGACGAGGTCCAGGAATCCGAACCGGACCTGATCGGACTGCAGGAGGTCAGCAAGTGGACGACAGGCGGCCTGAATCCGCCCGCCGGCTACGACTTCCTCGCCATCCTGGAAAACGATCTCCAAGCCCGCGGGCTGCACTACACGGCGGCGTCGATTGCGCACAACGCGAAAATCGGGCCGGCGCCGCTCGCCCTGGCCGAACAGGGCTGCGTCCAGCCGGGGCCGACGATCACCTGCTCGGTTGAACTCGAAGATCGCGATGTGATCCTCGTCAACGACGACACGCCGGGGCTGAGCTGGAGCAATCCGCAGAGCGGGCGCTACGCCACTCAACAGGCGATTGAATCGCCGGTCGGGCCCCTGTCATTCGATCGCGGCTGGGCCAGCATCGACGCGAAGCTGAAGCACCAGCCGTTCCGCTTCGTCGACACCCACCTCGAAACCGAGGAATCGCCGCTCGTGCAACAGACGCAGGCAGCTGAATTCCTCGCCGGTCCGGGCAAGGGCGGGACGATCGTCGCCACCGGCGATTTCAACTCCGCCTCGGACGGCTCCACAACCACCTCCTACGCGCAGCTAACCGCGCCCGGCAAGTTCCGCGACAGCTGGAACGAGAAACTGCTCGGGCCCGGCGTCTCGTGCTGCCAGGAGTCGAACACCCCGCCGCTTGCACCGGGGGCGCTGAACAACCCGGTCTCGACCTTGCGGACCCGGATCGACCTGATCCTCGCTCGCGGTGCCGCTCGCTCTGACGGGGACGACGCTCACCTGATCGGGGACACCCCGTTCCAGGCGACGCCGCCCTTCTGGCCGTCTGATCACGCCGGCGTCGTCAGCGAACTGAGTCTCGGGGGCTAGGAGCTGACCAGAGCCAATCCCGGAAGGGGTGGAGCGTCTTGCACTTTTTCGGCGCGAGCTAGCGGCGCCAGCCCAACCACGCCTCACCGAAAAAGTTAAGCGAAACCCCTTCCGGGATTGGCCCGGCTCAACCCTCGCCGGCGGTATGAGCGACGAATTCGGCGACTTCTTTCGCCTGTTGCTCGTTGAGGATGCCGCCCGGCATCCGGCCCGGGGTGGTGGTGCTGTCGACGCCGTTTTCGACCGCGTTGAGGACGCGGCCTTCCACCTGCCCCACTTCTTTACCTTTTGCCGGGCCGGATGGCGTCAGCAGTTCGTCGAGATCCGGGGCGTAGTTGCCGTCGGTGCCGGCGGCGTAGAGGGTGTGGCAGGTGCCGCAGTTGGTCTGGAACAGGCTCTGGCCGCTCTTCAGGTCCGCGGGCACGCTCTGGGCGCCACGGGCAGCGTCGCCGTCATTGCGGAAGGCGAGCCACGGGATCAAGACCGCCAGGACGACGACCACGAGGCCGAAGACGATGAACGTTTTTTTGCTCATTTGCGCCCGGCACGGTACCAGGGACACATTCGGCGTAGCTCGCACTCGCCGCAGCGCGGTTTCGGCCGACAGACCTCGCGCCCGTGGCGGATCACGTTCATGTGCAGCTCGTACGCGTCCGCGGGATCGACGATGGCCTGCATCTCGTCGTGGGCGCGTTCGAACGAGGCCTTCTCGGGAAAGAAGCCGAGTCGCCCACCGACCCGGTGCACGTGCACGTCGACCGGGATCTCGGGGATGCCCCAGGAGAACATCAGCACGCAGGCAGCGGTTTTTCGCCCGACCCCCGGCAGCGAGTCCAGGTAGGCCATCGACTCGGCCGCCGGCGCTGTCTTCGTCCAGTCGAGGCTGGGGTCTTCGCCGAGCTGCTCGAGGATCGCCTGGATTCGCGGCGCCTTCTGCTTGCCCAAGCCGCCGGGCCGGATCGCCTCCTCGACCTCGTTGACCGGTGCATCGCGCACTTCCTCCCAGAGCGGGAAGCGCTCGCGCAGGGCGGCGAAGGCGCGGTCGCGGTTGCGGTCGTTGGTGTGCTGGGAGAGCACCGTCTTGATCAACTCGGCGATCGGGTGTCCGTGCGGCTCGTTCACCGGCTGCCCGTACATCTCGCGCAACCGGTCGCGGATCGCGCGCACGCGGCGCTTCGGCGGTCGCTTCCAATCCATGGCGCGGACCCTAGTAGGGCTCTCACCAGGGCCTACCAGCCAGGCATATGGTTCGAGCGTGGCCGTGATCGAAGAGGGGGAGCTGAGGGTCGACGGCGTCAACGTCTTCTACCGGCGCGTCCCCGGCGAGGGGACGCCAACCGTCTACTGCCACGGCAATCCGACCCACGGCGAGGACTGGCTGCCTTTCCTCGAACAGGGAGGTGGTCCGGCGATCGCGATCGACATGCCTGGCTGGGGACGCTCGGACCATCCCGATCCCGCCGACTTCGACCACTCGATGTACGGGCTCTCGGCCTTTCTCGAACGCTGCCTCGAGCGGCTCGACATCGGCCGCCGCAAGCTGGTCGTCCACGACTGGGGCTGCCTGGCCCTGATCGGCGCCCAGCGACGGCCGGAGCTGGTCGAGAAGCTCGTGGTGATCAACGCGGTGCCGCTACTGCCCGGCTTTCGCTGGCACTGGGTCGCGCAGATCTGGCGCCGCCGCGGCCTCGGCGAGCTCGCCAACGCGACCACCACCAAATCGTCGATGGGATTGATCATGCGCCAGCTCTCAGGTGACCGCCGCGCGATGCCGCCCCGGTTCATAGACACGATCTGGGACCACCTGGACCACGGCACCAATGAGGCCACACTCGCCCTCTACCGCCACGCCGATCCCGGCCGCCTCGCCCTCGCCGGCGGGGATCTCAACCGCATCACCTGCCCTGCGCTGGTCCTGTGGGGAGCCAACGACCCCTTCCTCAAGCCGCGCTTCGCCGAGGCTTACGCGGCGGCCCTGCCTGGCGCTCAGTTCGAGCTCGTCGAGGGCGCCGGACACTGGCCCTGGATCGACGACGTCCGCGTGATCGATCGCGTTTTGCGCTTTCTCGGCTGATCCTCGTCCTTTCGCCCGTTAACGGGCGAATTACAATTGGCTGTCCCGTGTCTCGTGCCCTCGCCCGCATCGGAACCAAGCTGCCCCAGGGGTGGGGCGACGCCGGCCGCCAGCTCGGGATCCTCGTCCTGGTCGACATCGCCTACGAGCTCGTCCGCGGCATCGCCGACGGCCAGCGCTCGGAGGCGATCGGGCACGGCCAGCAGGTGATCGACTTCGAGCGCTCCACCCACCTCCTCTTCGAGCCCAGCGTCCAGGCCTTCTTCCTGCCCACGCGCTGGGTGATCGACCTCGCCAACCAGCTCTACCTCAACGCCCAGTTCTCGATCGCCCTGGGCTTCCTGATCTGGCTTTACCTCTTCCGCAACGAGTCCTATTACTTCGTGCGCAACATGTTCGTCGTCTCGATGGGCTTCGCCCTGATCGGCTACACGCTCTTCCCGACCGCGCCGCCGCGGATGTTTCCCCACGACGGCTTCGTCGACACGATCACCGACTTCTCCAACGTCAACCACGACTCCTCGCTGGCCAAAGTCTTCATCAACCCCTACGCCGCGGTGCCGAGTATGCACTGCGCCTTCGCCGCGATGATCGGCATCACCGGGGTGCGCGTCTGCCGCCACTGGTGGTCGAGGGCGTGGTGGGCGTTTTGGCCGCTGCTGATCGCCTGGGTCGTGATCGTCACCGGCAACCACTACTGGGTCGACGTCGCGCTCGGCTGGATGGTCGCCGGCGCCTCCGCCTTGGTCGCCCAGCGCCTGCTCGCCCGCGCTCGTCCCCACGCGTGGTCCTGGGCTCGCCCTGCACAGCAGCGAGAGGCAGAGGCCTAGCTGGACGGCGCGTTCCGGGGGTGGCATCTGGTCCCCCGCGCCCGGTAGCCTGACCCCGATGGAGTCTTCGGCGCCCCCTCGGGCCCCCGGCCCACGCCGCAACGGTCGCCAGGCACGCAATGGCCAGGAGCTGCGCGCCTACGCCCGCGAGCGCCTGATCGAGTCGCGCCTTACCCCGAACGCGATCTCAATCGCCGGCCTGATCGGCAACCTGATCGCCGCCGGCCTGGTCACCCAGCGCTACTTCTTCCTCGCCGGGGTTGCCTTCATCGTCGGCTCGGTGATGGACACGCTCGACGGGCGCTACTCGCGCATGTCGGGCAAGGGCTCGCTCTTCGGCGCCTTCCTCGATTCGACCCTGGACCGGATCGAGGAGGGGATCGTGCTTGCCGCCGTGGCCGGCTACTTCGCCGCCAACGGCCAGGACTTCGCCGCGGCGATGTGCGTCGTCGCCGTGCTCGGCTCGCTGATGGTCTCCTACACGCGCGCCCGCGCCGAGGCGCTCGGGGTCGAGTGCAAGGTGGGGTTGGCCACGCGTCCCGTGCGGGTAGTCATACTCTCCATCGGCTTGGTCTTCGCCAAGGGCGCTGGGATTGGCGATTTCGAGCTGCTGGCGCCCTCGGTCTACCTGATCGCGGCGCTGACCATCATCACCACGATCCAGCGCGTATGGCACGTCCGAAACCAGCTTTCAAACGAGGGCCCGGACCCAACAGATCTGTAACCAGTCGCGGCCCAGGGTGTCCCTTGCCACCTAGCCCGATCGAGGAAGGACTTCGAATTACATGAGCGATAGCAACGGAGCAAATGGCAGCAACGGCGCCGGCCGCACGGACGAGAAGGTCCGCGTAGCGATCGTCGGCACCGGCAACTGCGCCAACAGCTTCATCCAGGGTGTCCAGTACTACAAGGACGCCGACCCCAGCGAGGAAGTGCCCGGCCTGATGCACGTCGACCTGGGGGGCTACCACGTCGGTGACATCGAGTTCGTCGCCGCTTTCGACATCGACTCCGAGAAGGTCGGCAAGGATCTCTCCGAGGCGATCTGGTCTGGCCAGAACGACACGATCAAGTTCGCCGAGGTGCCAAACCTTGGCGTCAAGGTCGAGCGCGGCATGACCCTCGATGGCCTCGGCAAGTACCTGAAGGAGAAGATCACCAAGGCGCCGGGGGAAACCGCTGACGTCGTCGGCATCCTCAAGGAGACCAAGGCGGACGTGCTGGTCTGTTACCTGCCGGTCGGCTCCGAGGACGCGACCAAGTGGTACGTCGAGCAGGCGCTCAAGGCGGGCGTCGGCTTCGTCAACTGCCTGCCCGTCTTCATCGCCCGCGAGGACTACTGGGACAAGCGCTTCAAAGAGGCCGGCCTGCCGATCATCGGCGACGACATCAAGTCCCAGGTCGGGGCGACGATCGTCCACCGCCAGCTCGCCCGCCTCTTCCACGACCGGGGGGTCCGCGTCGAGCGCACCTCACAGCTCAACGTCGGCGGCAACATGGACTTCTACAACATGCTCGAGCGCGAGCGGCTCGACTCGAAGAAGATTTCCAAGACCAACGCGGTCACCTCGATCATGGGCCACGACCTGCCCGCCGAGAGCGTTCACGTCGGACCTTCCGATTACGTCCCTTGGCTGACCGACCGCAAGTGGGCGCACATTCGGCTCGAGGGCAAAGCCTTCGGCGACGTGCCACTCAACGTCGAGCTCAAGCTCGAGGTCTGGGACTCGCCCAACTCGGCCGGCGTCGTGATCGACGCGGTGAGACTCATAAAGCTGGCGCTCAACAACGGCATCGCCGGCCAGCTCGACGGGCCCTCCAGCTACCTGATGAAGTCGCCGCACTCGCAGCGCCCCGACGATGAAGCGCGCGAACAGACCGAGGAGTTCATCGCGGCTAACCGGCGCGACAAGGGTGCTGCGCCCAAGGTCGAGAAGCCCGCAGAGGTTGAAGCGTAGAGGCGTCCTAGTCCCTTCGATCCCTGCAGGGATGGTGCTTATGCTGCGGCCGTGTCGGAAAAGCTCTCGATAGTTCAGGTCACGCCGCATCGGCGTGGCACTGAGAACGCGGTCAATCGCTACATCGAGCGAGTCTCGGCGGAGCTCGAGCGGCGTGGCCACTCGGTGCAGGTCGCCGGCGTCGGCGATCAAGTCAAAAAGCTGCTGCGGGCGTCCACCGCGGATATCGTCCACGTCCACGACCCGTTTGCGCCGCGGGTCTCCTCGACCGCCCTGCGCCACTCCTCAGCGCTCAATGTCGCCACCTTCCATGCGCCGCAGGAGCGAGTGCTCTCGACCCAGGTGGCGCGACCGTTGATCGAGATCTTCTTTGGCCGGCTCGACGCCCGCACGGTCGCCTCCGCCGCTACGGGAGAGCTGTTGGAGCGCTACTTCCCGGCTCCCTACGAGCTGGTGGCGCCCGGAGGAGGCGATCGCGAGTGGTCGCAAGTTGCCGACGAGCTGGAGGCGATCTACCTGCGCCTGGCCGCGCGGCGCCACGATCCGGCCGGCAACGAAGCGGTGCGCCGGCGCATCGCCAAGCGGCCGCTGATCGAGGTCGACCTGCACATGCACACCGACCACTCGCCCGATTGCGCGACCCCGGTCGAGGTACTGCTGGAGACGGCGCGGGACCGTGGCCTTGGCGCGATCGCGATCACCGACCACAACGAGGTCTCCGGGGCCCTGGAGGCCCGACGTATCGCTGAAGGTATGGACGACATCAAGGTGATCGTCGCCGAGGAGGTGAAGACGGCCGAGCAGGGCGAGGTGATCGGGCTCTTCCTCGAGGAGAAGATTCCCAAGGGGATGACGATGGCGGAGACGATCGCGGCGATTCGCGCCCAGGGGGGCCTGGTCTACGTGCCGCATCCCTTTGACCGCTTCCACTCGGTGCCCGATTACGAGCACCTGCTCGACATGGTCGAGGAGATCGACGTGCTCGAGGTCTTCAACCCGCGCGTCGCCCTGACTGCCTTCAACGAGGAGGCCGAACGCTTCGCCCGCAAGTACCGGATCGTGCCGGGAGCTGGTTCCGACAGCCACGTCGCCCAGGGACTGGGCAGCGTGCGCGTCCGGATCCATGATTTCGACGGGCCAGAGGAGTTCCTCGAGGCGATGCGCGACGCCGACATCACCCGCAAGCACAAGAACCTCGTCTACGTGCAGACGCTGAAGCTGCTGCAGACGGCGGGGCGGCCGAAGGCGCCCAAACGCAGCGTTCCCGACGCCAAGCCAGTGCGCGGCGGCCGTCCGCGCAAACGCCGTCCGGCGAGCAAGAGCTGATGCAGTCGGGGCAGGCGAGAGGAGCCGGGGCGGCCTCGTCAAAGAGAGCGCCCAGCCCCATGCCCACCACCGACGACGAGATCAAGGAGAAGTACCTCGAGCGCGCGATCCGCGAGCTCAACCAGATGACCCACGATCTCCAGGCTTGCCCCCACTGCCCGCGCGGCAAGCTGATGCCGGTGCTTGGCTCCGGCCACCCGCAGGCTGACGTCTTCATGCTCAAGCACGCTCCCGCGGCGGCCGAGATCGAAGAGGGCGTCGCCTTCTACGGACGCGCCGGCAACGCGCTGATGAAGAGCTTCAAGCGGCTCGGCATCGATCCGCTCGTCGTCTACGGCACCCTCTGCGTCAAGTGCCCGATAGCCGAGCCCGACCTCGCGGCGGAGCCCTGCATGCGCCGCGTGGTCGAAGAGATCGCGATCGTGCAGCCAAAGGTCGTCGTCGTCATGGGCGAGCCCGCCCTGCGCGTACTCAACAGCCTCCAGGTGCCGCTCTCGCGCCCGATCGAGCCGCGCGAGGGCGAGATCCAGGCCTTCACCCCCACAGTCGATGCTCTTTACACGCCGGACATTGACGACTCGCTTGACGAAGAAGACGCCAAGGCGCGCTTCTGGCGGTCGTTCAAGATGTTGGGGGACTGGTACGAGGACCTGCCGCCCTACTGAGGCGCGGGCCTACGGAACGACTTCGAATTCCGCGGTCAGGGAGGAGCGCTCTGGCCGTTCTTGGCGCGCGGTCGTCTTGTAGGCATCAGCTGACGTGCGGAACCGGTACCTCCCGGGTGGGGTGTCGATCGGGACTGTGAATTCCCAGCAGGAGGCGGCTTCTCCAGGAAATGAATCGAGGCCTATTGCGAGGAAGAATTTGGGCCCGAGCGAGGTCGGCACCCAGGCGGCGCCATCGAACTGCTCGATGCTGTACCCAAGGCCGTAGGAGAGCCTGTCGGTTCCCTCGTTCTCGAGCCGTGGCACCACCGTTTCTCCTGGGCGGTAAGCGCTCTGCAAGAGAGTGAGCCGCTCTTCTGGGTGCGATTCCAGGACCCGCAGGTACCTGCCGAAGCGGCCGAGCCGCTTGCCCGAGTCGTTGCGAAACACGACTTCGAGCCGATACAGGGCGGGCTCCTCTGAGAGCTCGAAGGAGAGCGTGTGGCTGCTGCGGAAGCGAAGACCTCGCACCTGTTTGAAGCCGGCGCTTTCCCGAACGCGGCCGGTCGAATCGACGCGGTCGAGCTTTGCCGTCACCAGCCAGCCGAGGTACTTGCCGGTCGGCTGGGGATTGGTAGGCGTGTAATCGAGGAAGTAGCCCACTTCCTGACTGCCCACTTGCGGATCATCGACTATTAGCGGCCCCTGCCCGTTCGTGCCGAAGAAGAGATTGCCCGGACCGAAGGGAAGCCTCTGCCGCGTCGGTTCGGTCCTCAGCGATGGCAGGCCTTCGAGCGGCTTCAGGTAGTTGTGTACCACGCTCGTTTCGCAGAATGAGCTGGCGCTGGCGCCTGAGGGGGCAGCTGCGACGAGGATGGCGGTCGCCGCCCACAGCGTTCCACACCACATTCTCGGCACACGACCTCTCACGAGCTCTTGAATGGTACGTGTGATTACTGAACGCGAGCGGCCTCGGCGACCGTGATCATCGGCTCTGCCTTGGCGCTAGCGAGGCCCCTGACCACGATCGTGTCGAGGGCCTCGTAGGCCGCCAGCTTCTGCTGGGCGTCTGGGGCGTCGCCGGCGGCAACGCCCACGGTGCCCTCGGGCTCCGCGAGGCGGTCGAAGTGGTTGCGGTAGCCGGCGTGGAGGTCGCGGTAAAAGGACTCCTCCTTGGCTAGGCGCTCGGCGGCGTCGGGGCCAACGGCGGTGCGGACGTAGCCGAAGACGGGCGGGGCGGGGCGGCCGGCCTCTTGGGCGCCGGCCTCGACCTTGGCGCGGGCGCCGGTGGCGAACTCGGGGGTCATCCAGTTGAAGAAGACGCCGTCGAACTCAGCGCCGGCGAGGGCGCACATCTTCGGGCCCATTGCGGCGAGGACGAGGCGGACCCCGGGCAGCTTCTCGCGCAACTCCGGCAGCGACTCGCGCATCCGCGTCAGCGGCTTCTCCGAGAAGCCGGCACCGACGCCAAGCCAGAGGCGTGCGGGATCAAGGCCGAGCCGCTCGATGTCGGCCGCGATCGTCTCCGGTGGCGTGCGGTCGAGCGCGATCACGGCGACGCCGAGGTCGAGCGTGGGCGCCGCCGCACCGAACTCGGCAAGCGTGTCCAGCCCCTTGGCGCCGGGATGGTCGTTCGACCACATCGAGCCATAACCGAGCTCCGCGCAACGCTCAGCAAGCGGCCGTGCCACTCCGGGATCGAGCCCGGCGGCCACTCCGAAGCCCCTGCTCTTGCCATTGCTCATGGTGGAGAAGCCTATTGCCTGGGATTCGTACGGAAGCTGTGACAAATTCCCAATCCCAGCTCAACCACAGACAACAAGTTTCAGCCTAGCCTGGCATCATGGAGGCAATGGCACGGGAATGGACAGACGATCGGCTCGATGTCCTCAGCGAAAGAGTCGACTCCGGCTTCAAGCTCGTCGACAAGCGCTTCGAGCAGATTGATCAGCGTTTTGAACAGGTTGATAGGCGCTTCGAGAAGGTCGATACCGATATCCGCGAGCTGCGAGGCGAGATGGCAGAGATGCGGCGCACGATGAGCCAGGGATTCATCGGACTCGCGGTGGGAATGGCATCGGGCTTCATCGCTCTCGCCACACTCATCGTCATCGCGAGCCTCTAGTTCGTTGGATTCTTTTCCAGCAGCGCCACGCACTCGATGTGCGGGGTCTGGGGGAACATGTCGACCGGCTTGACCCGGCTCAGCTTGTAGCCGGCTTCGACCATCTGGGCGGCGTTGGGAGCCAGGGTGGTCGGGTTGCAGGAGACGTAGACGATCTTCTTCGCCTCGCACTCGAGCACGCGGCGGACGATCTTCTGCGAGAGGCCGGCGCGGGGTGGGTCGATGACGACGACGTCGGGTTTGCCGGCCTTCTCGATCAGCGGGCGCACGCCGGTGCGGGCGCTGCCGGCCATGAAGTGGGCGTTCTCGATCTTGTTGCGCTCGGCGTTGCGCTCGGCGTCGGCGATCGCCTCGGGGACGATCTCGAGGCCCCAGACCTCGCCCGCCTGTTTTGCCATCGTCAGCCCGATCGTGCCGATGCCGCAGTAGAGGTCGAAGACGCGCTCGTTGCCGCTGAGGCCGGCGAACTCGGCGGCGATCGCGTAGAGGCGCTCGGCCATCTCGGTGTTGGTCTGGAAGAAGGCGCCGTGCGACATCTCCAGCTTCAGGTCGAAGAGCTCCTCGCGGAGTCGTTCCTCGCCAAGTGCCCCGGTTGGCCCGTCAGTGCCGCCTGAGTCACCCTCGATCGCGGTGTGCAGGTCGACCGGAGGTTTCGGGAAGCGCGCAGCCGAGGTGACCAGGCGGGTCTGGATCTGGCCCGTGCGCCAGCCCTCGCGCACGATCAGGTTGCGCAGCACACCGGTCCGCTCGCGGCCGTCGTATGCCGGAACCGACTCCAGCCGCGCCCACTCGCGGATCGCGTTGCGCGCCGCGTTGCCGCGCTCGGAAGCAAGCTGGCAGTCGTCGACGTCGACGATTAGGTCCCAGCGGCCACGGGCGTGGAAGCCGAGGATTGGCTCACCGTCGCGCTCACCGAAGGAGTACTCGAGCTTGTTGCGGTAGCGCCACTGCTCGGCCGCCGGCTCGATCTGCGCCAGCTCGAAGCCCTCGAGCCCGCCGATCCGCCGCAGCGCCTCCTCGACCTGGGCGCTCTTCTCGGTCAGCTGCCGCGCGTAGTCGAGCCCCTGCCAAGGCGCGCCGGGACAGGGCTCACTCTCGTGAGAGCAGCGGTCGGCGATGCGGTCGGCACCGGGGCTGAGCAGCTCCACGGTGCGCGCCTCGGCGAAGCGCTTCTTCGCTTTTGTGATCTCGACCCGGACTCGGTCGCCTGGCAATGCGCCAGCAACGAAGACAACCAGTCCATCCGCCCGCGCCAGCCCGCGCCCGCCGAAAGCGAGCGAGTCGATCTCTACCTCGAGTTGCTCGCCCCGATGGCGGCGGGCCGGTGCCTCACCGGTGGCTTGCTCCACTAGGGCAGTTTCTTACGCGCGCGGCGTGCGGCCTGAGTCGCCTGTTTGCGCACCGGCTCGGCCCGACCGCCAACCTCGCGGCGCGCTTGTTGGACCAGCCGTTCCAGTTCTTTGAGCAGCGAGTCGGTCTGACGGCGACCCTTTTTGACCAGTTCCGAGAGCATTTTCTCGGCGTCGCTGCGGGTCATGCGGCCGCGTTTGACCGCGTCGTCGACGACCTCCTGCAGGCGGTCGCGGCTGACCGTGACGTTGCGCTCAAGGCTTTCGCGGAACTGCTCGACGCTCTTGTCGAGCCCGGCAGTCGCCCCTTTGCTTGCAGCTTTTTTGGCTTTAGCTTTTTTTGCGGCTGGCTTTTTAGCCGCAGCTTTCTTCGCAGCTACTTTTTTGGCGGCCGGTTTTTTGGCACGCGCGCCGGCTTTGGCTTTTTTCGTCGCTTTGCCGGTGGACTGTTTTTTCGCGGCCATTCCGTTTCGCCTCCTGGTCGTTTGGCGGGTGTTCTCCGCTTGACTATCGCATTCCTGCCGATCGAGCGACTATGGGCTACCCGTTTTGAAGTGGGCCTGGACCGGGGCGTGATCGGAGAGGCGAAGCCGCAGGTCGTTCCGGGAGAGCTCTCGTTGCTCGGGCGGCCAAACGCTCGGCGGCTCGACGATCTCGAGATTGCGCGTCAGCAGGTGATCGATCGCGCGGGGATGGGTCGCGCCGTCGAGTTCAAAGCGCTCGCGCAGCGCCTCGAAAGCGACGGGGTCCTCTGCCGGTCGAAGGTTGAGGTCGCCGCCGAAGAGCAGTGGCGCATCTCCCGCCCACTCGATCGCGGCGTCGGCTGCTCGCAGGACATCCGCCGTCGCCAGGTCCGCCCGATCGTTGGTCGCGTGCAGGTTGGCGACGCAGAGGCCGGCGCCTTCGCCGAGCGCAATACGGGTGAACGCCATCGCCCGCCGCTCCGGCCGCCCGGTGTGGATCGCCAGCTCCCGCCGCTCCGCGATCCCGCCGCTGCGAGTCAGGGTCAGGTTCGAGCCGCCCTCGCCGGAGGCGATCAGGTCGGGATTGCGGCGGGCGATGAAGCTGCGCAGGGGGCTGAGCGAGTTGCGCGAGGTGAGGACCTGGTGCGCTTCAGCGCCACACGCCTCGGCCAAAGGTGCGGCAAAGCGGGGCGGGCACTCCTGCAGGAGGGCGACGTCCCACTCGGCGGCGCCGAGCAGCTCGGCGAACTCGGCGAGCAGCTCGCGGTTGACCTGGACGTGCGTCTCGTTTCGCTCCTCGATCCCCAGCAGTCGTGAGCGCCAGGTGAAGAGGGCCGGATCGGGTGGGAAATCACGTCCGTGGAAGAGGTTCCAGCTGACGGCGGTGAATTCCACCGCCAGAGTCTGTCCGAAAACTCGCGTGTGCGACTGGCGAGCGCCGGACCAAGCGGGGCAAGGACGCAGGGAGGCCGAATAGCAACGCTATTTGGCCGACTGAGGACGCTGCACCGCGCCGTGTCCGCCGCCGCCAGACGTGCGCGGGGGTTGTCGGACAGACTCTAGTATCCGCTGCTTGAAGCGCGACTTCCTCACCGGCGAAGAGCTGGGCGCCTTCGAGCTCGGCAAGCTGCTCGACCGCGCCGCGGCATTGAAAGCGGGACGCGGCGAGCGCCTCGGCGCCGACTCGCTGGCCGGGCGCAGCATCGCGCTCGTCTTCGAGAAGCCCTCGACCCGCACGCGGATCTCCTTCGAGGTTGGCGTCGCCGAGCTCGGCGCCAATCCGATCGTGCTGCGCGGCGACGAAATGCAGCTCTCGCGCGGTGAGTCGCCTGCCGACACCGCCCGGGTGCTCTCTCGCTACGTCGACGCGATCGTGATCCGCTCCGGCTCGCACGAGAGGGTCGCGGAGCTGGCTGCCGCCGCCGAGGTCCCGGTGGTCAACGCGCTGACCCCGCTCCACCATCCTTGCCAGGCGCTCGCCGACTTGCTCACCATGCGCGAGCGCCGCGGCGACCTCGCCGGCCAGCGCCTCGCCTACGTTGGCGACGGCAACAACGTCGCCCGCTCGCTGACGATCGCCGGCGAGCTGGCTGGGGTCGAGGTCGTAGTCGCGGCGCCGCCCGGCTACCAGCTCGAGGAAGGGCACGAAGCGAAACTGACCGCCGACCCGCGCGACGCCGCGGCTGGCGCCGACGCGATCTACACCGACGTTTGGGTCAGCATGGGCGACGAGGAGGAGTCGGCTCGCCGCCGCGCCGACTTGGCGCCGTTCCGGGTCGACGCCGACCTCCTCTCCGCCGCCAAGGACGACGCGATCGTTCTCCATTGCCTACCGGCACACCCCGGTGAGGAGATCACCGGGGAGGTGCTCTACGGCGATCGCTCCGCCGTCTGGGACCAGGCCGAGAACCGCCTGCACACCCAGAAGGCCCTGCTCGAGATGCTGATCGCCGGCTGAGCGATGTATCCCGAGCTGCATATTGGGCCGCTCACCCTGCAGACCTTCGGGCTGATGTTCGCGCTTGCCTTCCTCGCCGCCGGGGCGCTGATCGGCAAGCGGCTGAAGGAGATCGGCAGGCCGGTCGACTGGGCTTATGAGATGGGTTTCGCGGCCTTGATCGGCGGCATCGTCGGCTCGCGGATCTATTTCATCGTCCAGAACTACAGCAGCGTCAAGAACGACCTGATCGGCAACCTCTTCTCCGGCTCGGGACTGGTCTGGTACGGCGGCGCGATCGGCGGCGCCCTCGCCGTCCTGGCCTGGGCCTGGTACCGCGACTTCCTCGGCTTCACCTTGCTCGACCTCGCCGCGCCCGCCCTGGCGCTCGGCTACGCGATCGGTCGCTGCGGCTGCCAGCTCTCCGGCGACGGCGATTACGGCAAGCCCTGGAACGGGCCCTGGGCGATGTCCTACCCCAACGGCACCGTACCCACCGATCGCACCGTCCACCCGACGCCGATCTACGAGACGTTGGCGATGGGACTCGGCGCCTGGGTCCTCTGGCAGCTGCGCGACCGCTTCCGCGCCGGCGTCCTCTTCGCGATCTACCTGATCTACGCCGGGGTCGAGCGCTTCCTGGTCGAGTTCCTGCGGCGCAACAGCGACGTCGCCCTTGGCCTGACCACCGCCCAGCTCGAGAGCCTGGGAATGATGGTGATCGGGACGATTTGGATCCTCGCCGTGCGGCGCCGACACGGTAGCCTTTCGATCGTGGCTTCCAGCGAACCGATCAGACCTGTAGCGGGCCTGTAGCCGTGGGAGCTCAGATGGAGGGAGCGCCCGCCGCGGCGAGCGCCGCCGAGATCCTGGCGCAGGCAACCGAGGCGATCGCGGCCGCCGGCTGTGAGACGCCTGAGGCCGACGCGAAGCTTTTAGTCGCCAAAGCGCTCTCGATGCGGGTCGAGGAGCTGGAGCGCGACGGCACCACGGTCGTCACCCCCGAGGCCCAGGCGGAGATCGAGCGCTACGTCGCTCGCCGCCGCGAGCGCGAGCCGCTCGAGTACATCCTCGGCAGCTGCCGCTTCCGCGAGATCGAGATCACGGTCGACGAGCGAGTGCTGATTCCGCGCCGCGAGACCGAGCTGCTTGTCGCGATCGGCGCCGAGCTGCCCAAGGGCTCCCGCGTCCACGAGGTTGGAACCGGCTCGGGGGCGATTGCCCTGGCACTGCTCAGCGAGCGGCCCGACCTGCGCGTCACTGCCTCCGATCTTTCGCCCGAGGCAGCCGAGAAGGCGCGCGAGAACGCGCAGCGGCTCGGCATCGCGCTCGAGGTGACGGTGGCCCAAGGGATCCCCGATCACGTCGAGGAAGTCGACCTGCTGATCGCCAACCTTCCCTACATCACCAACACCTCGATCGACCAGCGCTCGCCGGAGATCCGCCGCGAGCCGCGCGTCGCCGTGCAGGGTGACCCCGACGCCGGTGACGCCGGCGATGACGGCCTCGACATCATTCGCGGCCTGATCGAGGAAACGCCGAGCGGCTGGCGGATGGCGCTCGAGCACGACACCCATCACGGCCCGGCGATGCGCGAGCTGCTGCGCGAGGCCCAGACGCGCACCGACTACCGGGGCGACGAGCGGGTCACGGTCGGCCTGGCCCCATGAACGACGGAGCACCCGCGAAGGCCGAGCCTTCGCAGGGCTCAACCGAGAGCGTCCGCCGCGAGAAGCTCGAGCGACTACGGGCGGAAGGGATCGACCCCTATCCACACGAGGGCTTCCCGGATCGCGACAAGATCTCGGCGATCCACGCGGCGCACGATCCAGAGCAGCTCGAGGAGGGCGCGCAGGCCGGCTTCTCCTACCGGATCGCCGGCCGCGTGGTGGGCCGCCGCGGCCACGGCAAGACGATCTTCCTCGACATCCGCGACCTGACTGGCTCGATCCAGGCCTACGCTCGCGTCGATGCCATCGGCGAGGAGGCCTTCGCCAGGATCGACGCGCTCGACATCGGCGACGCGGTCGGCATCGAGGGCGACCTCTACGTGACCAAGCGCGGCCAGCTGGCGCTGGCGGTGCGCGAGTGCACGATGCTGGGCAAGGCGCTGCGCGACCCCCCCGACCTCTTCCACGGCATCTCCGACCCCGAGGTCCGCTACCGCCAGCGCGAGCTGGACCTGATGGCCAACGAGGACTCGCGGAAGATCTTCGCGATGCGGGCAAAGGTGGTGGCGGCGATCCGCAACTACCTCAACGAGCACGACTTCGTCGAGGTCGAAACGCCGATCCTGCAGACCCTCGCGGGCGGCGCCGCGGCGCGCCCGTTCACGACCCACCACCACGCGCTCAACCGCGAACTGTTCCTGCGCACCGCGACCGAGCTCTATCTGAAGCGGGCAATCGTTGGCGGCTTCGAGAACGTCTATGAGCTGAGCAGGTTCTTCCGCAATGAGGGCATCTCGCCCAAGCACAACCCCGAGTTCACGATGCTGGAGTGGTTTCTCAGCTGCGCTGGCTACGAGGGCGTGATGAGCTTCGCCGAGCAGATGATCTCGGCCGTGGTCGAGCAGGTTCTGGGGACGACGGTGGTCGAGCGCGGCGATCGCACAATCGACTTCAAGGCACCGTGGAAGCGGATCACCCTGCAGGACGCGATCCGCGAGGAGACCGGCGTCGACATCCTCAGCGCCAGCCGCGAGGAGCTGATCGAGCTCTTAGGGGAGGAGGTTGAGCCGGACACGGATTGGGCCTGGATCGTCGATGGAATTCAAGGCAAGCTGATCGAGCCGAAACTGGTCCAGCCCACTTTCCTGGTCGACCTGCCGCGCGAACTCTGGCCGACCGTGAAGCCTGTGCCCGGGCACCCGGACCTGCTTGGCGAGGCGTTCGACGGGGTCGTCGACGGGATGGAGATCATCGGCGGCGGCACCGACACCAACGATGCGGACATGCAGCGCGAGAACTTCGTGCGCCAGCGCCAGCGCCGCCACCCCGAGAGCGAAGAGGCGCCCTACCCCAGCGACGACGAGTTCGTGCGGGCACTCGAATACGGCTCGCTGCCGGCGGGCGGCTCGGGCCTCGGCATCGATCGCCTGACGATGATCCTCGCCGGCGACGACGCCGAGAACCTTCGCGACGTCATCCTCTTCCCCTCGATGCGCCCGTCCCAGGAGAGCTAGAACGCAGAGCGCAGCAGGCCACCGTCGATCGGGACGACGGTGCCGGTGATGTAGGCGGCGCGCTCGGAGCAGAGGAAGGCGACCAGATCGCCGTACTCCTCCGGCTGGCCCAGGCGAGCGGCGGGGACTTCCTGCTTCGCGGCCTCTTCGGCACCCGCGAGCGAGCCGCCGGCGTCGGCGAGCCGCTCGGTGGCGAAGCGGCCGGTGGCGACGGTGTTGACGGTGATTCCGTCGGCGGCGACCTCGCGCGAGAGTGTCTTGAGGAAGCCGACCGCGGCCATGCGGTGGGCGTTGGAGAGGTTGAGACCGGGGATCGGCTCGCGGGTGGAGCTGGAGCCGACGTTGACGATCCGCCCCCAGCCGCGCTCGCGCATTCCCGGCACGACGGCGCCGGTGAGCACGCGCGGGGCGAGGACGAGCGAGCGATAGGCGGCCTCCCAGTCGTCGAGCTCGTGGTCGAGGGCGCCGCCGAAGGGCGGGCCACCGGTGTTGAGGACGAGGATCTCGATCGGGCCGAGCTTGTCTTCGACCTCGCTCGGCAGGGTGGCGAGGCGATCGAGGTCGGCGGCATCGGCCGTGAACGGCGTTACTCCCTCGCCGATCTCCGCCACTGCTTCCTCCAGCTTCTCGGCCGAGCGGCTGACGATCGCCACCGCGGCGCCCTCGCGTACCAGCGTCGCCGCAATCGCCCGGCCGATGCCTCGGCTGGCGCCCATCACCACTGCCACCCGGTTCTCGAGGCCGAGCTTCACGGTCGCAGCTCGAGTCCGGTTTCGCGCTCGGAGACCCGCCAGAGCTTCTCGATTGCCCGGCTCATACCCAGCCGCCTCAGCACCGGCTTGCGCACCGGCGGCCCGCTGTTGACGAAGAGCGGGCCGTAGAACTCGCCGCCCTTGGCGCCGGAGTCGGTCGCCGCGCGCAGCTGCGAGAGCGCGCCCTCGCCGGGGGACATGCCGACCGTGCGGGCGAGCATCAGGAAGAAGCGCTGGGAGAGGCCGCCGTCGGTCTCCTCGACGCTGACCGCCTGCAGCTCGGTGTTGGAGAGGCCGGGGTGGGCGACGAGGCTGGCCGCGGGCACGCCGGCGTCGCGAAAGAGACGGTCCAGCCCGAGGCCGAAGTGGAAGTTGGCGAGCTTGGCCTGGCCGTAGGCGCGCCAGGGCCCGTAGCGGCCGTCGAGGTTGGGATTGTCGGGGTCGACCGCGCGACCCATGTGGTGGGCGGTGCTGGTGACCGTGACCACACGCGCTGCCGGTGCTTTCAGTAGCGCCGGCAGCAGTCGCGCCGTGAGCGCGAAGTGGCCGAGGTGGTCGACGCCGAACTGCATCTCGAAGCCGTCGGCGGTGCGGCTCTGGGGAATGCCCATGACGCCGGCGTTGTTGACGAGCAGGTCGATCGCCTCATGGGACGCCAGCACCTCTTCGGCTGCCGCCTTGACCGAGTCAAGCGAGCCAAGGTCCAACTTGACGATCGTCAAGTTGGCTGCGGGGACCGCGGCCTGGATCCGCTCCACCGCCTCCGCGGCCCGCTCCTGGTTGCGCGCCGCGATCACGACTGCGGCCCCGGCCGCGGCCAGGGCTCGCGCGGTGGAGAGCCCCAAGCCGCCGTTGGCCCCGGTCACCACCGCGACGCGGCCGCGCTGGTCGGGGATGTCGGCGGTGTTCCAGCTCACGAAGCCATCCGCCTCGCGCCGGCACTCATCGGGGCCTCAGGCCGGCCAGGCGGAGATTGATCGCGCAGAGGTAGGCAAAGAGACCGACGGCGACCAGGGCCCCCAGCCAGTGCTGGCCGATCAGCACGGCGAGCAGGCTGACGACCCCCGCCAGCATCGCCCGCACCAGCGTTGGCTCCGGCTCCAGTCCGACGATCTTTGCGGTCAGCCAAGCGCAGCCAAGCCAGGCCAAGGGACCCACCAACCAGCCCCAGCTTTCAAAGAAGCCGTGGGAGAAGATCAGGGCGAGCAGCAGCGAAAGCAGCGCTACGGCAACCAGCTGCACCAACGCCACCCGCCAGAAGACTTCGAATCTCACGGTGCGGATTCTCCCATTCCACCGACCGCGCCACCTCCTCCTCCCGCGTGTTCCATAATCAGAGCGTTGCGCCTGGGCGGTTAGCTCAGCTGGGAGAGCACCTGCTTTACACGCAGGGGGTCACTGGTTCGAACCCAGTACCGCCCATTGGGGATGGAGATGATCCGAACAATTCGAGATGGAATTTTCTTGCTCGGGCTCACCGTGGTGATGGTCGCTGTCTTTGTTGGCTCTGCGCAGGGCGCTTTCCCCGGCAAAGCGGGCCCGCTCGTCTACCCGCGGGCCAGCTTCGACGAATCCGCCGATACCGGTGGGCTGGTCCTGCACGGGCCGCGCCAGCGGCAGAAGCCGCACCGGCTGACCGCGAACTCGGGCGATGACACGCCGTCGTTCTCGGCCGACGGGCGTTTTGTCGCCTTCGCCGGGAACTACGAAGCGGGCACTCCACTGCCCCCGGGCCGCCACATCTACGTGGTCAACGTTGACGGCAGCGGCCTGCGGCAGCTGACCACGGGTGCCAGCTTCGACGAGAACCCGGCTTTCTCGCCGAGGGGCAAACAGGTGGTCTTCGACCGTCACACCGGCACCGGCAAGGCGCACATCTTCAGCGTCAACGTCGACGGCAGCGGCCTGCGCCAGCTCACCAACGGCAACTTCAACGACTCCGAACCGGTCTACATGCCAAGCGGCAAGCGGATCGTCTTCGTCAGCGATCGCGACCACAACGTCAAGACCGACCGCAGCGACATCTTCGCGATGGCCACCAGCGGCGCCAACCAGCGAGTCCTGATCGACGGGCCGCGCAACGAGTCCGAACCGGACACCGCGCCGAACGGCAAGAGCATCGCCTTCGTCAGTAACCGCGCGGCCGGGATCAACATCTTCGTCGCCGGCGCCAACGGCAAGCACGTGCTCCAGCTCACCCACAACAAGCGCGACTGCTTCAGCGGCAATTGCAACCTCAGCCCCGCTTGGTCACCTGATGGCAGGCACATCGCCTTTCTCGCCGTCGGTCGCTTCAGCAGCGATCTCGAGGTGATGCGAGCCGACGGGGGCGGCGAGAAGGAGTTCGCCAACGGCAGCACCGAAGAAGAAGGCTTTGGCACCACGGTCGGCCCCCCGAGCTGGGGACCCGCTGCCCGACCTTAACATCGATTCGTGGCATGTTCGCTATCTTGAAATTTGGGCAAACGGGAGGGGAAGAGGGTCTATGAAGAAGAGGATCGCAGCAGTAACTGTGCTCGCCTTGCTTGTCGCCGCCGCGACAGCCAGCGCGATCAACGTGCACGTCGTGATTGGCAACCTGGTGCTTGACGCTCACGGGGATTACGCGCCGAAGGCGCTGCCGAGGCACGAAAACGCGCCGATCATGACTGAAGGTGGCGGCAAACTCTCGACCCTCACTGGCGAGCTGCCCCCGATCCTCGACAAATTCGTGCTCGAATTCGACAAGCACGGTGCCCTCGACACCACCGGCCTCGCGGTCTGCACCAAAGGCAAACTCGTCGCCACCGACGTGCCCACCGCCCGCAAAGCCTGCAAGGGCGCGATCGTCGGCGAAGGCTTCGGCACCGCGGTGGTCAAGTTCCCCGAACAGGCGCCGATCAAAGTCGGCTCGCCGATCACCCTCTTCAACGGCCCCAAAAAGGGCAACGACGACACGATCATCGCCCACGCCCACCTCGACTACCCCGGCCCGACGACCTTCATCGTCCCGATCGTGATCGAAAAAATCCACAAAGGCTCGTTCGGCTATCGCGTCAACGTGAAAATCCCCAAGATCGCCGGCGGCTATGGCCACCCGATCGAAGGCACCGCCAAAGTCGGCAAGAAATGGACCTACAAGGGCAAGAAGCACAGCTACATCAACGCCCGCTGCGAAACCGGCCACTTCGTCGTCCACGGAGCCTTCAGCTTCAAAGGTGGCCCGGAAGAAACGGCCGCGCAGGCGGAAGAGGCGAAAAGCATTCTCAACGCCACCTTCCTGCTGCCCTGCAAGGTGCGTAACTAGAGGAGGAGATCGGGATGAGGGGACAGCGCCGGAAGAGTCTCCTCGTCCTCGGCCTGCTTGCCGTGGCGGCGCTTGCGCTGGCCGCCACGGTCGTCTCCGCTCGCCGCGACAACGACACGGTCAAACTCCAGGTCGGCGACCTGCTGATCAACGGCCGCGGGGGGTTCCGGCCGGAAACGCTGCCGAAGCACCGTGACGCGCCGATCAAGATCTACGGTGGCGGCAAGGTCTCGACGATCTCGGGCGAACTGCCGCCGATCCTGGAAACGATCACCTTCGAATTCGACAAGCACGGCCACGTCGATACGACCGGCCTCGAAGTCTGCACCGCGGGGAAGTTGCAGGCGACCACCGTGCCCGCCGCCCGCAAGGCCTGCCCGAACGCGATCGTCGGCACGGGCTACGGCACCGCGACCGTCGCCTTTCCGGAACAGAAACCGTTCCCGGTCTCCTCGCCGATCACGATCTTCAACGGTCCGAAGGTGCACGGATTCGACTCGGTCCTCGCCCACGCCTACACGACGGTTCCGGTGGCGACTACCTTCATCGTCCCCGTCGTGATCGAAAAAATCCACAAAGGTGTCTACGGCTATCGCGTCAAAGCCAAAATCCCCAAGATCGCCGGCGGCTACGGCCACCCCGCCTCGGGTCACATCACGGTTAACCGCAAATGGACCTTCAAGGGCAAGAAGCACAGCTACGTCAACGCCCGCTGCGAAACCGGCCGCCTGCAGGCGCGCGGGGAATTCCTCTTCCAGGACGGCACCTTCCTCACCGGCACCTTCTTCCGGCCCTGCAAGGTGCTGCCGGGCAGCTAGCTGCGCTTCGCCCGCAGGCGCTGCCACAGCGAGGGCGGGCGCGGCTGCGTCCGCCGCCACTCTTCCTCGGTCGGCAGGTTGCCCGCCTGGCGTTCGCGCAGCACGCACTTGGTGTGGGCGTGACGACGCTGGCTGCGGTCGTCCTCGGGGGCGATCAGGACGTGCTCGCTGAGCGCCGCTAGGTGCTTGCCGCAGATCGGGCAGCGATAGGTCGCCGGCTTCATGTTCTGGGCGCGACGCATCGACCACCAGCGGACCGGTGGGCGCTTGGCCGCCTGCTTGCGGGCCATCGGCTCAGGCGCCGGCGTGTAGCTGCGGGGTAACGGTGCCGCCGCGCTGGTGCTCGGTCTTGCTGACCACGTCGAAGAAGACGTCGTTGCGGCCGCGGCGCATCTTGCGCGGGAAGTAGCGGCGGGCGCGGCGGTGGGTCGCGGTCATCGCCCGGAAGCTCCGCTCGTGCGCCGCGCTCCAGCGGATGCCGAAGATCTCCCGCACCCGCGGCGGCAGCGTGCCCTTGATGATGTGGTTCTGGGCGACGATGTTGCCGCGTGCTGCGCGCGGCACCGGTTGCTCAAAGGCGACCAGCGGGGCCATCTCCAGTCCGTGCGCGGTCGCCTGCAGGTCGGCAGAGGAGAGGCGCTCCTCCCACCAGGCGCTGAACTCGCGGTAGCTGCCGGGGACCTCGCCGGCGGGGAGGCCGAAGAGCTCGCCGAAGCGGACGTAGTCCTGCCAGAGGTCCTCGCGCTCCCCCTCGCTCAGCGGGCGCACCATCGTCTCGTACATCGCCCGGCCCGAGTCGGCGATCACCGCCAGCGTCCACAGCATCAGCTCCGGGTCGAAGGCCGAGTAGGCCGTACCGGCGGGGTGGATGCCGGCGTCTTCGGGCAGCGTGCCCTTGACCCGCTCATGCAGCCGCTGCACCACCGCCAATGCTTTGTCGGCTTCCTCGCGGGTGCCAAGCAGGATCGTCTCCTGGATCTTCGCCGTGCGGGCGAGGCGCTGGAAGGGCCGGTTGGCCGAGCGGGTGCTCATCATCGTGCCGGTGTAGGTGAGCGGCTCCAGGGCGCCGATCAGCAGCGCCCGCTGGCCGTAGAGCAGGCCGACCGAGCGCTCGCCGTGGACCATCCGGGCCGCCGAGCGGCCGGGGGGGAAGTAGTGCGAGTCGGTGTCTGCTGGGGGCGCCATCTCTGCCGACGATGCTAGCTCGGCTCCGGCGCCTCCGTGGAAAGCGTGGCCACGGCGCGATCAAGCATTCCCGAACGTGAGGGGGTGTGCAGTTCGTGGGCGGCGAAGATCTCGTCGAGGTCCTCGCGGGTGAGAGTCTCGCGCTCGAGTGCGTTGGCGGCGAGGTTGTCGAGGCATTCGCGATTGCTTGCCAGCAGCGCGCGGGCACGGCGGTGCGCTTCGCGGGCGAGCACCATCGCCGCCCGATCGACATCGCGGCGAGTCTGGTCGGAGACTGCGTAGTCGCCGGTCGGCAGCGCGATCGGCGGCGCCCCGTCGGCATCGAGCGAGACGCCCATGCCGAATTCGGCGGCCATCTGCTTGCAGACGGCGTGCACGCGCGCGAGGTCGTCGACGGCCCCGGAGTAGGAGTTGGCGAACACCTCTTCCTCGGCGGCGCGGCCGCCGAGCAGGGTGACGACCTCGTCGATCAGCTCGTCGCGCGACTTCAAGTAGGTGTCCTCCTCCGGCGAGTGGCCGACGAAGCCGAGCGCCGGGCCGCGCGGGACGATGGAGAGGATCTCCGGCGGATCGAGACCGAGCAGCCGGCGGCAGAGCGCGTGGCCGGCCTCGTGGTAGGCGACGATGCGGCGCTCCTTCTGGTTCAGGCGCCGCGCCTGCTGGGAGCCGACCGACTGGCGCAGCAGCGCCTCGTCGAGGTCCTCGCGGGCCGTCGCTTTGCGCTCGGCGCGGCCGGCGATGATCGCCGCCTCGTTGAGCGCGTTGGCGAGCTGGGCGCCGGTCATCCCGGTCGTCTTGCGGGCGACATCGGTGAGGTCGAGATCGTCGGCCAGCGGCTTGCCCTTGGCGTGGGCGCGCAGGATCGCCTCGCGGCCGTCGCGATCGGGCGGTGAGACCAGCACCTGGCGATCGAAGCGGCCCGGTCGCAGCAGCGCCTTGTCGAGCTTGTCGACGTTGTTGGAGGCGGCGATGACGATCACGGTGCCGGGATCGCGCTCGAATCCGTCGAGCTCGACCAGCAGCTGATTGAGCGCCTGCTCGCGCTCACTAGAGCCACCATCGCCGCCTCCACCACTGCGCGCTCCACCGACGGCATCGAGCTCGTCGATGAAGATCACGGCGCGCCCTGACTTGCGCGCCTCCTTGAACAGCCGCCGGATGCGGGCGGCACCCCTCCCGACAAACATCTCTACGAAGCTCGAGCCCGAGGCGGCGAAGAAGTCGACGCCGGCCTGCGCGGCAACCGCCCGCGCCAGCATCGTCTTGCCGGTCCCGGGGGGACCGAAGAGCAGCACCCCGCGCGGCGGCTGGGCGCCCAGCGCGGCGAAGCGCTTGGGATCGCGCAGCCACTCGGCGACGTCCATCAGCTCGTCCTTGGCCGCGTCGACGCCCTGCACGTCGTCCCAGAGCACCGGCGCGGTCTTGCTCGCCTTGACCGTCTCCGGCTTGGTCGTGCCCATCGTCGTCCGCATCAGCCGGAAGAAGACGAAGAGCAGCATCGCCATGAAGACGACGCCGAAGACCGGATACCAGTCGAAGGCGAATTCCTGGATCTGGTTGGTGGTCAGTGCAAACGTCATGCGATTGCCTTGCGATCGAAAAAGGAGTGAATCCTCAGAACTAACGAGTGAGTTTGGGGGCAATACGCGCGCACACCAATCGCATATGCGTCCAGGTCGTGCCTGGGAGCTAAAGATCGGCGCTTGTTAAAGCTCGCGGGGAGCGACGACGCCGCTCTGCATGGCCCGCTCGATGAGGGCGACCCGCTTGCGGTTCTGCGGCAGGTCCTCGAGCTCGAGCTTCTCGAAGAGGGCCCGCATGTGGGTCTTGACCGCGTCGACGCTGAGGTGGAGCTCCTCGGCGATCGCCTGGTTGGTCGGCGGCGTGGCGAAGGCGGCGCCGTCCTTGAAGGGGCGGCAGAGGGCGAGCAGGACGCGGCGCTGGCCGGGTGAGATCGTCGCCGCGGCTGGGACCTCGCTGGCGACGACGGTCGCTTCCGGGGCGGACTCGCCGGGACGGCGGAAGAGCACGGTGGTGCGGCCGAAGCGCAGCGTGTCGCCGTCGCGCAGGTGCTTGCGGCCGTGCACGCGCTCGCTGCCGACGAAGGAGCCGTTGCGGGAGAGGCCGTCGTCGAGCAGCGTGCACTCGCCGGCAACCACCTCGATCTGGGCATGCAGGGCGGAGACCTCGTCGTCCCAGTCGATCCGCAGTCCCGCCGCCTCGCCGCGGCCGATCCAGAGCTCGGCGGTGTTCTCCTCGATCACGACGATCCGCTGCTCGCCCTCGCCGTCGCGCAGCACGAGGAAGGGCCGCCCGCCCCGTTCGGCCTCGATCTGCGCCTTCAGCTCGGCGGCGCTGGTCTGTCGTGGCTCGGCATTCACGGCGCTGATCCTACGAGCCGCCTCGTTCCGGTGCGCCTTATGCGGGCTATAGCTACATAAAGCGCGCCGGAAGGCCGGGAAGGGGTGAGGGGGTCCACCCCTGGGGGGTCTGGGAGGTGTGGCGGATGCGGGCGAAGGTTTCTGCACAAGGCACTCACCCGCCAAACAGACCCAAAGGAGACTCAAATGACTCGCAACCGCACCGCCCAGAAGATCGCCCGCCGCGCCGGCCTCATTGCCGCCTTCGCCTGCCTCGCTCTCGCCGTTGTTCCGGCCGCCGGTCAGGCCAAGGCGCCGGTCCGCTTCGGCGCCATGCTCAACTCGAACGTGCAGCCCTCGAACTCGCTGCCGGGCCTCACCTGCAACGGCCCCGAAACCGCGCTCGAACCCTGCACGATGGTCCTCAACGACGCCTACGGCCGGCCGAACGGTGGCGAGATCGCGCCGAAGACCGGCACGATCAAGAAGATCCGCCTGATCGCCGGCGGCCCCGGCAGCTTCCGCCTGCTGGCGGTCAAGCACATCAACGGCACCGACGCGCTCGCCAAGCGCTACGGCCAGCGCATCGAATACCGCGGCCAGATGGAATCGGCCGAAGAAGAAGGCGACTACAACGTCGAGTCCTTCCCGGTCGACATGAAGATCAAGAAGGGCGAGCAGCTGGCGATCCGCGGCAGCATCACCTCGATGATCCGCTGCTCCTCGGGTGGTCCCAACACCCTGATTTACACGCCACCACTTTTCCTCGGCGGCTACTTCAAACCGGCGACTAGGACCGACGGTTGCTGGCTGCTGATGGAAGCGCTGATCAAGTAACGCCGATCTCTCCCTGGCGCACGAGGCCCGCTTCGGCGGGCCTCGCCGCGTTCAGCCTCGCTCGACCTGCGATCCGCCGACGATCGCCTCGGTGCCGTCGTCGCCGAAGACGATCCAGGCCTTGTTTCCGCCGTCGTAGTCGGGCGCCCAGAGCTTCATCGTCGCCGGGCGTCCCCAGACGGTGACGGCCTCCTCGCCGGTCTCATCCTCGCCGCGCCAGATCCGCACGAAGGGGTTGCCCTCGCGCTCGGCACCGATCGTGGTCGACTCGCGATGGCCGGGGTGGACGATGGTCTCCGGATGCAACTCCATCAGCCGCATCACCGAGGTCTTCAGGTCCGCGAAGCCGCTTGCGCCTGGAGCCATCGTGCCGCCGACGGTGCCCTTGAAGAGGACGTCAGCGGTGAAGACGTCGGTGCCGTTGACGAGGAAGGCGACGTGGCCGGCCGCGTGGCCTGGGGTCGAGATCGCTTCAATCTCCAGATCGCCGGTGCTGAGCGTCTCGCCGTCTGCGATCGTCTCGGCGACCTCGTCCTCGATTTCTCCCAAGGCCTCGGCGTGGGCCACCATCGGCACGCCGCCAAGTTGCTCCTGCGCCGCGGCGAGGCCGGCGATGTGATCGCCGTGCGGGTGGGTGATCAGGATGTGGGTGATCTCGATCCCGTCCTGCTCGGCGCGCTCGAGCAGGGGCCCGAGGTCGTCGTTGCCGTCGATCAGCACACCCTTGCCACCGGCTTCATCGGCGACCAGGTAGGCGTTGGACAGCCACTGCGGGTTCTCGGTCCTCTCGACGATCAAGCGCGTCTCCTTCTGGGTTGCAGGTGTCGAAACTCTCCCAGACTCAGCCCGCGACCGGGACCGCGCTGCCCTCGAGCAGGGTTGCGGCGACCAGCTCCGGGTCGTCCCAGGTCGGCGTGTGGCCAACCTCGGGCAGGACGAGGTAGCGAGCGCCGGCGGGCCGGCGCTCGGGTCGCGGCGGGCCGACCAGGCGGTCGAGCTCGCCCCAGGCGAGGGTCACGGGAATCTCGGGATAGCCCGCCGGGTCGAAGACGTGGGTGCGCATTGCCCGGTTGGCGCCGTCGTAGCCGCTGGCGTCGATCCAGCCCAGCACCAGCTTGTGTCCCTCCCTGGCCGGGATGCGCTCCGGGTGCGCGGCGAAGGTGGCGAGCATGCGCTCGCGCAGGCCGCGGTTGTGCATCGCCACGGCAACCAGCGGTCGCAGTCGCCGTGCCCAGAGCTGGGTGTTGACCCGGCGCTCGCCGATCGGTGCCCGCCAGAGCCCGGCCGGGGAGATCGCCGTCACCGAGGAGGCCCAGCCCGCCCGTCCCATCTCCAGCGCGACCCAGCCGCCGAGCGAGTTGCCGGCGACGTGGGGCCGCTCGATCCCTCGCTCGAGGCAGCGCTCGTGCACCGCCGCCGCCAGGTTGGCGGCGCTCGGCTCAACTTGTGCGGCGAGCGGGGGCTCGGTGCCAAAGCCCGGCAGGTCGAGCGCCAGCGGCGCCCGCTCGGCCTCGAGCAGCCCGAGCACCGGCGACCAGATCTCCTTCGAGCCGCCGAGGCCGTGGAGCAGCAGCAGCGGTTCGCGGAGCCCTTCGCTCACTGCCACCCGGGCTTGGCCAGCAGCAGCTGCACGTCGCTGATCCGGCCCTCGCGGAAGCCCGCCTCCGAGGAGCAGAGGTAGAACTCCCAGAGGCGGCGGAAGCGCTCGTCGTAGCCGCGGGCGCGCAGCCGCTCCCAGGTCTCGAGGAAGCGCTGGCGCCAGTTGGCGAGGGTGGGTGGGTAGTGCGCGGTGATGTCGGACATCCATACCTCACGCAGGTCGGTGACGCGCGCCAGGCAGTCGGCGATCAGCTTGTTCGAGGGCAGGCAACCGCCGGGGAAGACGTGGGTGTTGGCGAAGCTGCGCGCCGCCTTCTCGGCCTCGTAGAGACGATCGTCGATCGTGATCGCCTGCAGCAACATCAGGCCCTTGGAGCTGAGCAGCTCGCTGCAGCGTCGGAAGTACTCGTCGAAGTGGCGCCAGCCAACCGCCTCGATCATCTCCACCGAGACCAGGCGGTCGTAGCTGCCGCGCAGGTCGCGGTAGTCCTTCATCAAGACCTCGACCCGGTCTTCGAGGCCTGCCTCGCGCACCCGGCGGCTGGCCAGCTCGTGCTGGGCGGGGGAGATCGTCGTCGTCGTCACCCGACAGCCGTGCTCGCGGGCGGCGTGGATCGCCAACCCGCCCCAGCCGCTGCCGATCTCAAGCAGGTGGTTCTCCGGCCCCAGCCGCAGCTCGTCGCAGATCCGCTCCAGCTTCGCCAGCTGTGCTTCCTCGAGGCTGGCGCCCTCGCGCGCAAAATAGGCGCAGGAGTAGAGCATGCGCTCGTCGAGGAAGGAGGCGAAGAGCTCGTTGCCGAGGTCGTAGTGGGCGGCGATGTGCTGGCGGGCTCGGGTGCGCGTGTTGTCCGGGACGAGGCCGCGCACCCGGTGGGCCCAGCCGCGCGGCCTGGCGACGGCGCCGCGCACGCCGCCGGTCTCGCCCAGCTCGCGGGCGGCGATGCGGATCAGCGCGACCAGGTCGTCGGTCTCCCAGAGGCCGTCTACGTAGGTCTCGCCGAGGCCGACGCTGCCGTGCAGGGCGCCGCGCCAGGCGGCCGGGTCGTGGATCGCGATCCTTGCCCGCAGCTCGGCGCCGGCCGGGCCGAAGCTGCGTTCGCGGCCGGCCTCGACGACGTCGATGCGTCCATTTCGCAGGCGGGTCAGCACCTGCGAGACGACGGTGCGGGCGAGCTGGTCCCTCACGGCGAGAGGAACCCCCTCGGCTTCCTCCCCTCGGGATGAGGGAAGTAGCGCGCGCCCTTCAACTTCAGGCGCAGCGATTGTGCGTAGATCTTGGCGACCGTCTGCAGCGACATCGCCGGGTAACGGGCCAGCATCCCGGCCAGCCGGGCGCGGCTGAGCTCGTGGCGGCGCAGAGAGAGCGTCGCGTCGAAGGCCTTGCCTTCCGCGCCTCCACTCGGTGCAACGTTTTCTCCGTGTGATGGACGGACAGCGTGTTGCACCGGGCGCGACTCGATGTGGACGCCGAGGCGCTCGCCGGGCTCGCTGGCGCGGAAGGCGTAAGTCTGGTCCATCCCCATCAGTGGGGAGACGTGAAGGGTCTTGTCGAGCTCGTCGGTCAGCACGGCCCCACGGCGCGATCCGCGCGCCAGGACATAAGGATGCCGCTCGCCCCAAGGGATGTTGTTGACCTCGGCCACGATCGCATCTACCCGCTCCCCGGCCTGCTCGAAGCAGTAGTAGAAGCTGACCGGGTTGAAGACGTGGCCGAGGTAGCGCAGGTTGGCGAGCAGGCGCACCGGGCCGGCTGGGCGGCTGCCGGTTTGGGCCTCGACCGCGTCGCGGGCGCACTCGGCCAGCGGGCGGTTGGGGTCGCCCATGTAGTTGGCGCGTTGGAAGTGAGCGGGCGCCGGGCGCCGGGCCGAGAAGAGCGGGAAGGGGTCGAGCACGCCCGGCAGCTCGTCGAGGTCGAGGTACATGAGGAAGAGCGGGTAGCGAAACGAGTGCTCGATCGGCTCGAAGCGCCGGTGGCGTACCCAGCCCTCATAGACGGCGGAAGCGCTCATGCCGCCAGCGCCCCGGCAGGCTCGTCGCTCGCCAGCGGCCGCGGCGAGACCGCTGGGGCAATACGCTCGCAGGCCCGGATTGAGCTGAGCACGCCGTCCTCGTGGAAGCCCCAGCCCCAGTAGGCGCCGCAGTAGTGGGTGCGCCGCACGCCGCTGATCTCGGCGTGCTGCGATTGCGCCGCCACGCCCTCGGCGGTGTAGACGGGGTGCTCGTAGCTGAAGCGGCGCAGCACCTTGGCCGGGTCGATCGCCTCACCGCGGTTGAGGGTGAGCAGGAACTCGCGGTCGGCGCGCAGCCCTTGCAGGTTGTTCATCCAGTAGGTGACGGTGGTGCGCTCGCTGGCCGGCTCAGTGAGGTGGAAGTTCCAGCTCGCCCAGGCGGTGCGGCGCCGCGGCAGCAGCGAGGTGTCGGTGTGGAGGACGGCCTCGTTGCGCTGATAGGGAATCGCGCCGAGGATCTCGCGCTCGGCCTCGCTCGGGTCGGCGAGCATCGCCAGCGCCTGGTCGGAGTGGGCGGCGATCACGACCTGGTCGAACTCCTCGCTCTCGCAGCCATCGGCGGCGATCCGCACGCCCTCCTCGAGCCGCTCGATGCTGCGCACCGGCGCCCGCAGGCGGATGCGGTCGCGCCAGGGGGCGGTGATCGCCTCGACGTAGCTGCGCGAGCCGCCCTGCACCGTGCGCCAGCGCGGCCGGTCGCGCAGGCTGAACATGCCGTGGTTGTCGAAGAACTCGGCCATGAAGCTGGCCGGGAAGCTCCACATCTGCTCCGGGTCCGCCGACCAGACGGCGGAGGCCTGAGGCACGATCAGGCGCTCGGTGAAATGCCGCGAGAAGCCCTGCTCCTCTAGCCACTGGCCCAGTGAGGGCGCGGTCCCGTTCATCCCGACCAGCGCCTGCGCCTCACGGTTGAAGCGGCGCCAGTCGCGCAGCATGCCGAGGAAGGCGGGGCTGAGCAGGTGGGACTTGCGGGCGAAGATGCCGCGCGGCGTGCCCGAGTACTCGAAGCCACCGCGCCCGTCGGAGACCGAGAAGCCCATGTGCGAGGGCTGGCTGGGGACCTCGAGCTCCTCCAGCAGCCGTTCGAAGTTGGGGTAGTTGCGGTCGTTGAAGACGATGAAGCCGGTGTCGATCCAGTGGCTCTCGCCATCGCTCTCGACCTCGACCGTGTGCGAGTGACCGCCGACCCGCGCGCCCGCCTCGTAGACGGTGATCTCGTGCCCGGGGTGGAGGAGGTGGGCAGCAACGAGGCCCGAAACGCCGGTTCCAACGATCGCGATCTTCATCGCCTATGCCTACGCAGCCGAGCGAGGATTGGATGAATCCGCTCGCCTTTGTCGAGGTGCAACGTTTTGGGGTCCCAGTAGAGGAACAAAACGTTGCACCCGCTCAGCCGTAGGGCCTGTAGATCATCCGCTGTCCGAGCAAGTCGGTGACCGTGGCAAAGCCGTAGCCGCGGGCGCGCAGGGTGTCGATGATCCCCGGCAGCGCTGCCAGGGTCTCCTCGCGAGGGCCGCCGCCGTCGTGCATGAGGATGATCGAGCCCGCTTGGGCGGCGTCGACGACGCGGCTGTAGATCGCGCTCGTGCCGGGGCTCGACCAGTCGGCCGGGTCGACATCCCAGGTGATCGTGCGCAGGCCGTCCTCGGCAGCAGCGCCGATCACCGCGGAGTCGACCGCGCCGCCGGGTGGGCGGAAGAGACAAGGGCGGAAGTGGGTGATCGACTCCGCCAGCGTTGTCGCCGGGGCGATGGCGCCGTAGCCGGGGAATTCGGTGTGGTGCATCGTGTGGTTGCCGATCTCGTCGCCTTCGCGCAGGATCTGGCGCATCGCCGCGGGGTAGCGCGACATCTCCTGGCCGATCTCGAAGAAGGTCGCGGGGACGTGCTTTTCACGCAGCACCTGGAGGAAGCGCGGCGTGTATTCGCTCGGGCCGTCGTCGAAGGTGAGGGCGACGACGTTGCGCTCGCGCGGGCCGTTGGTGTCGAGCCCGGCGCTGCCGCCGCTGCAGCCGACCGGGCGCACCGCCCGCAAGCGGAAGAGCCGGGCGCCGCTGGTCGGCAGGCTCGCTTCGCAGGCGCCGGGGTGCTTGGCGCGGCAGCTGCCCCGGCTAGAGGTGACGCGCCAGCGGTAGCGCTGTGGGGTGAGGCCGGCGTCGGCGGGGAGCAGGGCAAGGACGAGCTTGTCGGGCTGGGGGCGCTTGAGCCGCGCCGGGACCGTTTCCTTGTCGGTCACTTCGCCGGCCGCGTTGAGCAGCTCGAGCCCGACCCGTTGCGATGCCTTGCTTGGGCCGCCGAGACAGAGCCGTCGCTCGCCCGCGCCACCGCCGGCCCGCAGCTCGAGGCAGAGCGAGGGGGAGCCGCTGCCCACCGGTAGTCGGCCGAGCCCGGCAAGCGCCTCTGGCTTTGAGGTCCGCAGGCTAAAGATGAGCCGCCGCCCGGCTTGGGAGAGACGAGCCCGCACCGGTGCGGGCGTCGCCGCGGCCGCGGATCCGGGCGCGGCGACCATCCCCAGCGAGGCGCTGATCAGGGCGCCGATGCACAGGATCTTGCGGGAAAGGGGGATGGCTTCGATTCAGCTGACTAACTCAAAGGACGTGTCCCATACTAGGCCCGAGTGGTCGCTGATCGACACTCCGCAAGCGCCCAGACCGTCGTGCTTAGTTTCGGTACGCCAATGGTATGGCGGTTTCTTTGTCCGCAGCCAAATCGCCGCTACCGTGTTCCCAGTTGACGTGAAGACCAGCTCTTCCGCGGCGCCAGGGATCCGCCCAGTGCTCTTCGCGATCACCGTTCTCGCAATGTCGCTCCTCGCGTACATGCCAACCCCTGCCTGCGCAATTCCCGGTGGAGCCGGCGAAGCCGCAGTCCCCGCTACCGAAACCGCGGGCGGCACTCCGTTCGACCGCCAGGGGATGTGGGTCTGGTACGTCGATCACTCCGAAGGCGGCAACATCAGCCGCATCATTGCCCGCGCCAAGCAGGACAGCATCGGCACGCTCTACGTGAAGTCGGGCGACGCCGGCAGCTACTGGAGCCAGTTCAGCTCCGGGCTGGTCGAAGCCCTCCACGCCGGCGGGCTCGATGTCTGCGCCTGGCAGTTCGTCTACGGCGAGAGCCCGGTGGCCGAGGCCAAGATCGGCGCCGCCGCGGTACGCCGCGGGGCCGACTGCCTGGTGATCGACGCCGAGGCGGAGTACGAAGGCCGATACGCCTCGGCCGAACGCTACATCCGCGCCCTGCGCACCCGCATCGGCGCCGAATTCCCGCTCTCGCTTGCCGGCTTCCCCTACGTCGATTACCACCCGGCCTTTCCCTACTCGGTCTTCTTCGGGCCGGAAGGAGCGACCTTCAACCAGCCGCAGATGTACTGGAAGGCGATCGGCACCTCGGTGCGCGCCGTCTTCGAGCACACCTACCTCTTCAACCGGCTCTGGGCCCACCCGATCTACCCGATCGGGCAGACCTACGACAACCCCGGCGCCGGCCAGGTCCTGCGCTTCCGTCGCTTCGCCGCCAGCTACGGCCTGGCGCCGAGCTGGTGGGACTGGCAGGAGACCAACGCCGCCAGCTGGGGCGCGCTGGGCTCGACCGCGAACGAACCGCTGGTCGGCTACAGCCCGATCGCCGAACACCCGCTGCTCAAGCGCGGCAGTCGCGGCGACCTCGTCGTCTGGGCTCAGGAGCACCTGGTCGGCGCGGGGCAGACGCAGCTCCCTGTCACCGGCGTTTTCGGCAAGCAGACCTACTCGGCGGTGCGCTCCTTCCAGGTCGCCAACGGCCTGGCGGCCGACGGCGCGATCGGCACCACCACCTGGTCCTCGCTGCTGGGCGCCGAACCGGCGCGGCCGCACTGGGCGGCGCGACCGGCTCGGGGCCGCACGGGAAGCGCCGGCCGTGTGCTGCCGGCTCGCCGTCCCACCTCCGCCACGCTTCCAGCCCACGCCTACGAGATAAGGCCGGGACCAGCCCCGTGAGCGGGCGCCCGGCGGGGGCGCTTGCGGGCATAGCCATGATCTTGCTTCTCCTGGCGGTCCCGGGAGGGGCCGTCGCCAAGCGTCCCAATCTGGGCGTCACGCTCGAGGTGCCGTCACCGGCGGTACCGATGCACGACGTCGTGTTGGGCGAGCCCGGTGCTGCGGCGGCGCGGATATCGGCATCCGCGTCGTCGCAGCGCTACTCGATCGATGACGGCAGCGGGGCGACGATCGCGGTCTCGGTGACCGAAGCCTGCGCCGAGGTCTGCGACGTCACCGACCCGCAGCAGGTCGCCGATTTCATCGGCACGCTGATCCACGGCCCCGAGGTCAGCCTGCTCACGGTCCAGCTCGACAGCGAATTCCAGCTCGGCTTCGACTGCGGCTTCGGCGCCGAGGCCTGCTACTTCAGCGGCGAAAACAAGATCGTCATCGGCGGCTACGAAGAAGCCGATGGCGATGGCGCGACCTTCGACTTCGTCCTCGCCCACGAGTACGGGCACCACGTTGCCCAGCACCGCGAGATGCCGCCGCCGTTCGGCAGCGCGATCGACTGGGGCCCGGAGCGCTGGGCCAGCGTCGAGGGGGTCTGCCGCGGCCAGCGCAGCGGCCGCCTCTACCCGGGTGACGAGGGCACCCACTACTTCGAGGACCCGGGCGAGGCGTTCGCCGAGGCCTTTGCCCACTACCGCTTCCCCAACCTCCCGGTCCCCTGGCGCTACAGCCCAGCGCTGAAGCCAAACGAGGCCGCCTTCAGGGCGATCCGGGAAGACACCCTCGAGCCCTGGCAGGGGCGGACCAGCCTGACGCTGTCCGGGCACGTTCCAGCCAGGGGGGAGGGCGCAGCCGTCGAGTCCCTGCGCACACCGCTCGACGGATTGGTCAGCCTGCGCCCAAGCAGTCTGTCCAGGCACGGCTACGAACTGGCCCTTCGTAGCCGTGCCGGCAGGCTCCTGCGCAGCTCCCGCAACGGCCTCGACCCGTCCCACCAGCTCGACTACACCGTCTGCGGCCAGCACCACCTCCGCCTCGTCATCACCTCAAAACGCCGCCACGGAGGACCCTTCCGCCTCCAAATCCAGCGACCCTGAGATAATGACCGCCGGGCGCTAGTCTGCCCTGCCTTCCGGGGGCGTAGCTCAGCTGGTTAGAGCGCTGGCCTGTCACGCCAGAGGTCGCGGGTTCGAGTCCCGTCGCTCCCGTCCCGTGCGCGTGCTCTAGCTTGAGCTGTCCAGGCCCAGTTGGGCTCGAATCTTCGACGTCACGTCGTAGACGGTGTTTGGGTCGGGCGGCTGTATTTCGGGGGAGATGCCGAAGTCGTAGAGATCCAGGGTCGTCGTTGTGGAGCTCGTCCCGCCGGTGTTTGGGTCTCGCGTGTGTGTCGTCACCTTTGTTTGCCTGACGAGCTTTTCACTGTCTATCCACGTTTCGACCTCGGCGGTGGTGGGTGCGACTTCGGCGACGCGTTCGTAGTCGTCGGCGGCCCTGTTATCTCCTTTGCTACGCAAGTAGTCGGCGTAGTGGCCGATGTCGAGGGCAGCCCGATAGCCCGTCGTCCGGACTCCGCGGATGGTCCTCTTGCCGAGGTTCTGGAATTCATCGCTCACCCCCCGCAGCAGATCGAGCTGTTCGCTCGGGTTGGAGCTGGCGCCGACGGTGGTTTCCGAGGAGTTGCCCAATGCAGCGTCATATCCCACCCACTCGTCGCCGTCGGGAAGGCTTTTGAACAGGGAGGACTTGAGGTAGACGTCGCTGTCATTCCCAATGGCTTCCATCTCCACTTCGCCTTTGGGGGTGGACATCGTGAAAGTCATCTGGCTGCGATTGGCCTGGCTATTCAGCAGGCCGGCGCCGCGCACGGGAACTGGTTGAGGCAGCGAACTCTGTTCGACCGTACCGTGGAGCGAAAACCTCGCCCCCGACGATTCCTCCGTGACCGCCGCTGCCTGCGCGATCGGGTTGAACGAGCTCCCACCTCCGCCGTTGGTCAAAAGGGTGACGGCGATGGCGACTGCGAACAGCGCTGCGAGGACGCTGCCGAGCTTGAGCAGGCGGCGCGAGCCTCGGGATGGGGGAGCTGGTGTCATCTCAATCTCGCTCATTCAGCCGCCATGGAGAACCAGGAAGATCCCAAAGGCGAGGGCCATGATGCCGAATGACCAGAGGTAAATGCGCGCATAGCCGCCGACCAGGCCGTAGCCGCGCGGCTTCCTGCCACCGGAATCTTCAAGGAAGTCGGCGTCGACCGGCTCCGGCAGAGCTTCTTGCCCGACTGCGGCTGGCGTGTCAGCCAGCAGGGCCCGTGCCCTTTCGGCCTGTGATGCGCGGACCATTATCCGCTGCGGGTCGTTTGGCAGGGTCCCGAAGCCGAGATTGGGGCCGTTGACGCCAAGGGCCTGCAGAAGGCTCGGGATGCCCGCGCTCTCGAGCAGGCTTTGAATCATCGCCGCCTCGGCCCGATTGCTGGCATAGCCGACCTTGACCAGCTCATCGCTTCGCTCCATCTCCGCCCCGGCCCCCTCTGCCCGCTCAAAAAGAATCCAGATGGTCAGATTATGTCAACGGAGGGGCCAACGGCGCCTCGATCCATAAGGCGCCGTTCGGGGAATTTGAGGGCTTAGGCCCGCAGCCCGTCAAGCGCGACGCCGAGGATGCGGTCGATCTGCTCGGCGTCGGCGGTGCGGATTGCGGCGATGCCGCTGACCATCTTGGTGACGTCGGCGATGTCGGCGTCGGGGCGGACTACGCCGGCACCTTGGGCTCTCTTGAGTAGGGGCTCGCCGGCGCCGTAGATGGCGCCGCCGCAGGCGGTGAAGACCTCGGAGTCGCGGTCGATGTAGGCGAGCAGGTCCTCAGCCAGGGCCCGCTTGGTGGCGGCGAAGCCGACGAACTCATGTAGCCAGCCGCTCAGTGCCTCCCAGGGGGGCAGGTCTTCGTAGCTCTCGACGGCGCGGCAGATTCCCTCGACTCCCTCTAGATAGACGGCTTCGAGCAGATCCTGGCGGGTGGGGAAGTGGCGGTAGAGGGTGCCGATTCCGACATCCGCCCGGCGGGCGACCTCCTCGAGGGTGGCCGAGGTGCCCTGCTCGGCGAAAGCCTCGCGGGCGGCGTTGACCAGCTTGTCGTAGTTGCGGCGCGCGTCGGCCCGCTTCGGTCGCGGCGCGAGGGTGGTGACGTCGGCTGCGCTCATGGCTCTTCTCTAAATCTTGCAGACTGGAGTTGACAAAGCGGAGGCACCCTCCGTATAGTGCTCGTACGAACCGGAGGCACTCTCCGAATTACCCGGAGGCCTCCTCCACTTTAGCACCACTCCTCTCTCCCGAAAGGGCTATTTGATGACGTCCAAGTCCCCTGCTCCCAATCCCAACTTCGTCCTCGCGATCATCCTCGGCTGCTACCTGATGATCATCCTCGACGTCTCCGTCGTGATTACCGCTCTGCCCAACGTCCATAGGGATCTCGGCTTCTCCGACTCGGCCCTCTCCTGGGTGCAGAACGCCTATGCCCTCACCTTCGGCGGCCTGCTCCTGCTCGGTGCTCGCGCCGGCGACCTGCTCGGACGCCGCCGCGTCTTCGTCGCCGGCATCGCCCTCTTCACCTTCGCCTCGATGCTCGGCGGTCTCGCCCAATCGCCGGCCTGGTTGCTCGGCGCTCGCGCCCTGCAGGGCGTCGGCGCCGCGATCGCCGCCCCCTCGACCCTCGCCCTGCTCACGGTCAGCTTCCCCGAGGGACGCGAGCGCACCCGCGCGGTCGCCTATTACAGCGCCGTCGCCGGGGCTGGCGGCAGCGTCGGTCTCGTCCTCGGCGGCGTGCTCACCACCTGGGCCTCGTGGCGCTGGGGACTCTTCATCAACGTGCCGATCGGCCTGGCGCTGATCTGGCTCGCACCGCGCCACCTGCCTGAGACCGAGCGGCAGACCGGCCACTTCGACCTCGCCGGCGCCGCCGCCTCGACGCTCGGCATGACGGCGCTCGTCTACGGCCTCGTGCGCGCCGCCGACATCAGCTGGGGAGATCCAGTGGCGCTGCTCTCCTTCGTTGCCGCCGCGGCGCTGCTCTCCGCCTTCGTCGTCAACGAGCGCCGGGCCGAGCACCCGATCACGCCGCTGCGCCTGTTCTCCAGCCGCGTTCGCTCCGGTGCTTACGGCGCCCGCATGCTGGCGGTGGGGGCGATGTTCGGGATGTTCTTCTTCCTCACCCAGTTCATGCAGGGCGCCGAGGGCTACAGCGCTCTCACCGCGGGCCTTGCCTTCCTGCCGATGACGCTCTCGCTGTTTTCGATGGTGCAGGCGGTTCCCCGGGTCATCGCCCGGATCGGCGAGCTGCGCTTGCTGGCCGGCGGCCTGTTGCTGGCGCTGATCGGGATGACCTGGCTCAGCCGCATCTCGGTCGGTGCCGACTACGTCACCCAGATGGCGATGCCGATGGTCCTGCTCGGGATCGGCATGGGCTCCGCCTTCACGCCCCTGACCACGGCTGGGATCCATGGCGTCGCCGACCGCGATGCCGGCGCCGCCTCCGGCCTGGTCAACACCGCCCACCAGCTGGGTGGCACGCTCGGGATCGGGATCCTGATCACGGTCTTCACCGCGGCCGGCAACGGCGCGGCGAATCAGCTGGCCGAAGGCGTGCCGGCGGCGCTGACCGCCTCGGCGATCCTGATCGCGCTGGCATTGACGGTGGTGGTGACGGTGATGCGGCCACAAGGCGAGCCGGTCGGCGTCGCCAAGCTAGAGGCGGCTGGTTAAGGGGGGAGCGGCAACCACATGTGGCGATGATGCTTTAACTCAGCGTATCTACCGATGTTAATAACGCTGAGCTAATTGGTGCGCCTCAAACTTTCAAATAAAAGAGCTAATACGAAAGTTTGCAGCATCATTCAAAATTGCGTAAAAAAGGATGTTTCCGCAACTTTGAGATAGAATGTGATCTCCACGATGAAACTGCGAGAACGCAAAAAGTTGATTGAAAACGTGGCTCAGCTACGACGAGCAGAGCGAGACACCAGAAATCTCGATGTCGCAGCGGTCCGCGAAGCCCTCGAAGAGCAAGTGGGAGGCACGATCGCTCGCAGCATGGCTGCGGAACTGCTGGGCGTGAGCCATACCGCGCTCAATAACTGGATCGACGCCGGCGACGTGCCAGTGGTGATTTCGGAGCGTGGGCGTAAGGAGATCCCGTTGCTCGCTTTCTTCGAGCTATATGAGCGAGTTTCCGAGGAGCGCGAAGCGGGTCGGCGCAAGCTCCACTTTCTAGAGCCGATCATGCTCGAGCCGCGCCGTCGAGCGGCGCGAATGCACGCCGGCCGGGGCCTCGATGATGCTTACCGCCCCGTGGGGCATCGGTCCCCCGAGTTGCGTGGACTCGTCTACCACCGGGCGCTGGCGCCCCGGCTCCGCCGCCCGATGATCGAAGAGGCGCAGCGCAAATTGGCCCGCTGGAAACGCGACGGCCGGATCGACCCGCGTTATGCCGAGGCGTGGGAAGACGTCTTCTCGATGCCGATGTCGGAGATCCGCAAGATCATTGCCGCGGATGACGAGAGAGGCCGTGATCTGCGTCAGAACTCTCCCCTGGCGGGCCTGCTGAGCGAGCCCGAGCGCCGGAAGATCCTGGAGACGGTTTGAGGCACGCATGCGCCGCGAGCATTTTGATCACCTGATCGCCGCCGCGGCCCAGGTCTCCGGGGAGAAGGAGATAGTCGTCATCGGCAGCCAAGCCATCCTCGGCACGGTCGACGAACCGCCCGAAAGCATGGCGCTCTCGATGGAGGCCGACATCTACCCCCGCCACGACCCGGCGAAGGCGGAGGAGATCGACGCGAGCCTCGGCGATGGCTCGCCCTTTCACGGTACCCACGGCTACTACGCGCACGGAGTGGGACCGGAGACCGCGAGGGCTCCGACGGGGTGGCGCGATCGCCTGGTCAGAGTCGAGATCCCGCCTCGGGTCCGCCAGCAGGCCGGAATCGTGGCTCTCTGCCTCGAGCCTTGCGATCTCGTCTTGGCGAAGTGCGCCGCCGGCCGAGACCGTGACTGGGAATTCGCTCGCGATGCTCTCCAGGCCGGCCTTGTCGACCTCGATGAGCTCATTGGGCGCATCGACGATCTCCCAATCGACAGAACCGATCGCGAGCATGTGCGCCAGATGATCGACGGCATGGCGAACCAGCTCGATATAGCCCGGCAGGGCTGAAGGGGGCAGCCGCCGAAAAGGCTCGCGTGAAACAGCATCTGCTGAGCGACGGTGATCGCGCGGCGCTGCAGGCGCTGGTGCCCCTCGCCGGCGCGCTCGGGGTGGGCACGATCTTCGCCCTCTTCTTCGGTGGCCGGCGCAAGTCGGGCATCGCGGTGTTCGAACTGTTCGCGATCGTCGCGGTGCTGACGGCGGCCGGCTCGACCGCTTACTTCAGCGTCTCGCTGCTGCACCAGAACGAAGCGATCACCAGCCACGAGCTGACCCAGACGGCGACGCCGCTGGTGGTGGCCGCCTTCCTCCTCGTCTTCGTCAGCGTCTTCGCCAGGCTGCCCGGCTCGCTAACCCGGATCATCACCCTGCTGCCGCTGGCGATCGCCGGCATCGTCATCGCCGCACTGCTGTCGAGCTCGACCTGGTCGGTCGGGCCCGAAAACGCCAGCCTCGTCGCGCTGGCGATGCTCGCGATCGGGGCCCTTGTCGGCATAGCCGCCTGGCTGGTCGACCGCCTCGACGTCGGCTGGGAGGGTCGGGCGGAGCAGCGGCGCTTGAGTCGGCTCTACGCCGCCGGCTACACCCCAGCCGAGAAGGCTCCACGCTTCGTCCTGCCCCAGTCGGACTCCGTTCCCCTCGCCGGCGAGCTGGCCTGCTGGGAGAAGAAGGACAAGTCTTATCTCGACCTGCCTGGCTGGTTGCGCCTACGCGGCGAGGCGGGGTCGCGATGGCGCGCCTTGTCCGCCGGCGAGGCGCGCCCGCCGAGTGGCGCGACGATCCTCACCGAGGTCAAGGTCAGCCTGCGCGTCCCGGGGTCTCACAGCCAACCCAACGTGCGGGTCTCGCTGCTCGAACCGAGCCATGACAGCGAGCCGCGCGTGCGGGAGATCCGCTCCAACGAGGACGGCCTCTTCGACGTCACCGACCTCGGGATTGTCTAACCGCGCAGCGCCCCGTCAGTCTCGCGGCGCGTAGCGGTTGTGGATCATCAGGTTGTTGCCGGCGGGGTCGGCGAAGAACGCCATGTGGCAGACGCCGCTGTCGAGGGTGTCGGCGAGGAATTTGACTCCCTTTGACTCGAACTCGGCGCGGGTGGCTTCGACGTCCTCGACGTGGAAGGCGATCGGGTGGGTGTTTGGCTCGAACTCGCGGCCGATTGCAGCGGCGTCGACCACCTGCAGGGTGAGGCTGCCTGTCTCGACCTCACCGCCGGGGATTTTGCCGTAGTCGACTGATTGCTCGAGGCCGAGGGTCTGGCAGTAGAACTCGATCGCAGCGGGATAGTCGGTGACGAAGACGGTGGCGAAGTCGACGCCGGTGATCGTGGTGGGGCCTGACATGGCTCTCTCCTAGCTGGTATTCAGGGAAGGTGGTCCTGGGAGACGATACGAAGGTCGTGCTGCTGGCGGCGGCGCTGATGTTCCTCTGGGCGCTGCTGCTGGGGGTGCTGAAGGTCCGCCAGATGTACGCCTCCGAGGAGGGCTTGGCACATCCCTACACCGACATCGCCCACCGGGCGGCGCTGCTCTACAGCTTCGCCTTGCTGCTGGTTGCGACCTTCGTCGAGCTCAGCGGCTGGGGCGTCCTGGTCAACCTGCTCGCCGCCGGAGCGCTGGCCTTCTACTTCTACGCTGCCGTCTTCGGCTACATGGTGCACGGGCTCAAGCGCGACACCGACAACCAGTTCCGCCGCCCGGTGCGCGGGCTCGAGGCTTTCATGGCGACGCTGATCGTCGCCGAGATCGGCGGCTGGCTGGTCCTGATCGCCGGTTTCCTCGACGCCCAGATCTTCTAGCCGGCGAGTCCAGCCTCGAGCAGCTGTTCGGCCCCCTTGCCGAGGACCTCGCGCACCTCGCCCTCCGCCATTCGAGCGGCGACCGAAGCAAGGGTGAGAGCGCCGATGACGCGCGAAGTGCCGATGTCGGGCTTGAATTCTTCTTCCGGGTCGGGCGGCCAGGGAAACGGCCACTTGCCGGGCCAAGGAAAGGGAAAGAGCTTGGGTGAGTTGCCGCACCAATCGTCGATGGCGCGCGAGACGATCGCCGCCGCTGCCTCCGAGTTGTCGGCGGCCCCAGCCGCGATCGCGGCCTGGGCAATCTCCTTGGCAACCTCGGCCGAGGCCAGCTGGAGCTTCGCCGCGGGAGGAAGGGGCTGTGGATTGAGGTCTGCCGCTGCGCTCGCAATCGCGATCGGCGGACCGTGGGGAATGATCGCATCCCAAATCGCCGGATTGATGTGACCGAGTTTGATCACCAGGCGGATGAAGTTGAAGTTCACGAGGGCTCCAATCGGTTGACCGCTGAGGGAGCGACCTCTATCACAACGTAACTTAATTAGTCAATAATTACTGTGGAAAATCCGCAGTCTCAACCCGAGACGACGCAGTCCTTGGCGTCGGTCATCTTCAGCGGTTCGGTATTGGGGAACGCTTCCAGCAGCGCGTCGGCAATCAAGCGGCCGCGCGCCGCGTAGCCTTCGGAGGTGAAGTGGATCCCGTCGGGGATGAACCATTTGTCCTTGACGTCGGCGGCCCAGTTGTAGATGCGCATGTTGGGGTAGCCGTCGCAGGCATCGAGCAGGGCTTCGTCCCAGCTCTTCATGTTTGCCTCCGCGTAGGGGCCGTTCGGCACCAGTGACTTGACGTTGACCCACATCACCGGTTCGTCGCCGATTGTCGACATCATGCTTTCGATCCGGTCGTCGTAGGTGAAGTTGGAGCCGGCGGCGACGTTGGCTGCCTCGTTGGTCCCCATCGCGATCACCCAGCAGCCTTTGAAGCCTTCGTTCTTCCACGCTTCGGCGACTTCCTGGGCGTTCGGTTCGCCCTCGAAGTTCTCGTAGATCGAGCGCGCGCCGGCCACCTCGAGGTGCGCCGTGGTCGCACCCACCCGCGCGTACTGGGCCGCGATCAGCTCATCGCGCGGCAAATATTCTTCGGAGACGAGGCCCTCGGAGGTGGAGTCGCCGATGTGGACGACGCCTTCGCAGGAGGTCGCCAGCGGCTTGCGCCTGGCGTTCTTGGCAGTGACCGTCTTGGCCACGTTGGCCGAGCCGATCGCGGGCGAGTTGGAGACGCCCACCCCGGCCAGGCCGGCGATCGCGGCGATCACGACCAGCCCAGCGGCGCCGATGCCGATCCAGCCCTCGCGCGAGACCCGCACCCGCCGCAGCTCCCCCGCTTTCCACCGCTTCCAGAGCCGGCCCAGGGCGCCGTGGCGGATCGGGTTCTCGACGTAGCGCCAGGAGAGCTCGGCCACCACCATGATCGCCGCCACCTGCAGGATCGCCCGCAGCAGGTTGGGGCCGTGCGCGCCCTGGGGCGAGGTGAGGACGATGATCGGCAGGGTCCAGAGGTAGATCCCGTAGGAGCGTTCGCCGATCCACTGCATCGGCTTGCAGCCGACGATCGGCCCGAGGCGCGAGGCGGGATGGGCGAAGGCGGCAACCGAGAGCGCTGTGCCCAGCGCCAGCAGGGCGAAGCCGCCGCGGTAGAGGAAGGGCGAGAACTCGTTCGAGCGCCAGAACATCAGCCCGATCACGATCAGGCCGGCGAGGCCGGCGGCGTCGATCGTCCGCCGCGCCTGCGGCGTCACCTTGCCGGTGAGGCGACGGCTGGGCCAGACCATCGCCAGCGCCGCGCCGACCAGCAGCTCGAGCGCGCGGGTGTCGGTGCCGTAGTAGACCCGCGAGGGATCGAGCGAGGGGTGGTAGAGGACCGCCATCAGGATCCCCGAGCAGAGCGCCGCGACCAGGGCGACGGCGGCCAGCCGCGGCCGCGGTCCGGCCTTGCGTTTGGCTTCCGGCACGAAGTGGAGCGCCGCCATCAGCAGGAAGGGCCAGACGATGTAGAACTGCTCCTCGACCGAGAGCGACCAGAGGTGGTTGAGCGGCGAGGGTGGCGCGAAGCGGGCGAAGTAGGAGACGTTGTGGAGGATCAGCCACCAGTTGTTGAAGTAGCCGACGGCGCTGAGCACGGCCACGCGGAAGTCGCTCGGCTGGTGCGGGCCGATCACCGTCACCCAGGCCGTCACCACGATCAGCATCAGGAAGAGCGCCGGCAGCAGGCGGCGGGCGCGGGCCAGCCAGAAGGACTTCAGCTTGATCCCACCGTGGTTGACCTGGTTGAGCAGGATGTCGGTGATCAGGTAGCCGCTGAGGGTGAAGAAGACGCCGACGCCGAGCAGCCCGCCTTCGGCCCAGCCGAATTTGAGGTGGTAAAGGACGACGCCGAGGACCGCGATCGCGCGCAGGCCGTCGAGGCCCGGCATGTAGCGCTGGCCGCGCCCTACCGGTTCAGGCATCGTTGGCCAGCGAGATCGGGAAGAAGCGCAGGGCTCGGCCGATGATCGAGTCGAGAAGCTCGGCCTCGCGCCGCGCCAGCTTGTGCGCCGGCGGTAGGTCGGGACCGGATTCGAGCGCTGGCTTGGCGGCCGGCGCCGTAGAAATTCCGAGGCAGGTCTTGATCCCCTGCGCGATCAGGCGGGCGCGCAGTTCGGCCCCGGCCGCGATCGGGTGCAGGTCGTCGGCCTGCATCAGCTCGGAGTGGGTTTCCTCCGCGGTCGCCCAATCGGGCACCTGCGTCCCCGGCCGCGAGGCGGCGAATTCCTCGACCACCCTGTTCTTGCCGCCGCTGTCGATGCCGTTCACGGTAAGGCCGTGGATGGTCGGCACCACCATGCAGCGGTCGCCGATCTCCGCCGCCACCTTGCGCAAGTTGCCGGCGAGGATCTCGGGATAGGCGGGGTTGTCGTTGGTGCCGGCGTCGAAGACGATCACCGACTGCGACGGGTCATAGCTTTCCTGGAAGAGGTCGAAGATCTGGAAGCTGTTGGAGCCACCGACCGCGTTGACGGTCAGCGGCACGCCCGGCAGGTACTGCTTCAGATAGGGCGAGGTCAGTTCCTCGAGGCTGTCGCCGACGACCAGCACGCCGCCGCTGCCACTCGCCTGGGCCGAGGGAGCGGCGAACAGGATGAGAGCAACAAGAGTGGCCGCCAGGGTCGCGAGCTTGCGCAAACTCGGCATCCGGCGAATTTCTACACTACGCCGATGCGGCTCAGCTCGGCGGTAACAGTCGGCATCCTGCTGGGCCTGGCGCTGATCCTGAGCGCTTGCGGCGAGGACGGTACAACGGCTGCCGACAAGCCGGCGAGCACGACCGAGGCGGCGTCGCCCTCACCGGCGCACGTCGCCACCGCCGGCGCCTCATGTCGCCAGTTGCGCCCCTTCGTCGGCTCGATGGCGAGCCTGCGCGATGACCTCGCCCGGGGGCTCAGCTACGACGACTACTTGCATGAGGTGCAGCGGGTGCGCGCGGTTTACGCGCGCATCGACGCCGGCAAGCTGAGCCCCGGCTGCCTGCTCGCCAGTGGCGGTGCGGCCGAGCGTGCCCTCAACCTCTACATCGACGCGACCAACACCTGGGGTGACTGCCTGGCAACGGTGTCATGCAACACGCGCTCGATAGAACCGAAGCTGCAGCGCAGATGGGCACTCGCCGCCCACCAGCTCGCAACTGCCCAAGAGGGCCTGCGCCGCACCTAGGCGGCGATGCGGGCGATGTAGATCGCCTTGGTGTGTGTGGGCTCGAGCGGCTGGGTTGGAATCCCGTCGAGACCGTGACCGTAGACGTCGAGGCACTCCAATCCGGCACCCGCCAGCGCTGACCGCACCTCGGCTTCGGGGAAGTGGCGCTGGCGATGTGTCAGTACCTCACCGGGTGCGACCTCCATCTGTGACTCGCAGATCGAACCCGGTGGCGCATCGGCCGAAGCCAGGCCCCGCCAGATCAGCCTCCGCCCCTCGCGCTCGACCACCGAGGTTTCGGCGAAGAAGGTGCGGTATGCCTGTAGCTCGTTGACGTCGAAGAGCAGCAGGCCGGTGGGGGCAAGGTTGGCGCGCATCCCCGCTAGGGCCTTTTCCAGTTCCTCCGGACTGAGCAAATAGTTGATCGCGTCGTCCAGGGCCCAGGCCAGGTCGAACTCGCCGAACTGCGGTAGGTCGAGCATGTCGGCGACGGCAAGCCGCACCGCCTCGCTGGCTTTCTCGCGGGCGAGCGCCAGCATCGCCGGCGAGATGTCACAGCCGGTGACCTTCCAGCCCTGAGCCAGCATCGGCAGGAAGCTCGTGCCGGTGCCACAGCCGACGTCGAGCAGGCGTTTGCCGGTCAGACCGTGGTGCTCCAGGAGCTTGACCAGGTCGGCGATCCACGCCTCGCTTTCGTAGTGGCCGGTGAAGGCGTCGTAGACCGGCGCCATCGCCTCGTAGGTGCGCTGCGCCCAGTCCCCGCCCGTCTCCCCCGACGTCGTTACCGCCATGGAATAAAGACCAGATCTGTGATCCAAAAAGTTTCAGCAATAAAATTCACCCGTTTGGTTTTAGAAGTAGTACGGTCGAGCAATCAACGTTTCGATCATTCAAGAATCGGATCAGGGTGATGGTTGGGAGTGGGATGAGGCGCGCCGTTTTTGCCTGCGGATGGCCTATCACTACGCCAGCAATCCCAACGAGGCGGAAGACATCGCCCAGGACGCGCTGCTTCGCGCCTGGCGCCGACGCTCAACCCTTCGCGACGGCGCCAGGCGCAAGGAGTGGTTGGGCACGATCGTCCGCAACGAGGCCTTCCGCCATCACTCGCGGGTGCGCCCCGACCCGGTCGACACGGCCGAGGACTCCGAGGGCGCCGAGGACGAGCAGATCCTCTCCACGGTTGAGCGCGCCGACCTGCACGCCGCGCTCAAGCGCCTCAGCGAGCGCGACCGCAAACTGATCGAGCTGCGTTACGAAGAGGACCTGACCCAGGAGGCGATCGCCCGCCGCCTCGGCGTCCCCGACGGCACCGTCAAGGTCCGCCTCCACCGCCTGCGCTCACGGTTGCGCAAGGAGATGGGTCGCCCAGCCGCTCGCGCGCAGTCCTAGCGCTCAGCTCGCCGCGGCGACGCGGCGCATCTCCTCGGCCGCGGCGCGGGGGCCGATGTAGGGGACGAGCATCGCGAAGAGCAGGTCGGGCAGCATCGCCGGCAGCTGCGCCGCCCGCCCCGCCAGCAGCTCGTCGAAGATCAGCCCGGAGACGGCCCCCGCCGACATCAGCGAGATGTTGTCGGGCAGTTCGCGGCCCTCGGAGAGCTCGCGGCCGCCCTCGAGGTACTGGGTGAAGCGGGCGACAGCGTCCCAGTGCAGCTGGCGCGCGTCGGCACCGGCGGCGGCGACCTCGACCACGGCGGTGCGGGCAAGCTCGGGATCGAGGGCGAAGAGTTTGACGATCGTCGCCAGGCCGTTCTCGACCCGCTGCAGCCACGATTGGGCGCCGTCGCATTCGGAGACGACCACGGCGAACACCTGCTCGACGAGCATTTCGTAGGAGGCGAGGAAGCACTCGTGCTTGTCCTCGAAGTGTTTGTAGAAGGTGGTGCGGGAGGTGCCCGCCTCCTCGATCACGTCGGCGACCGAGGTCTCCTTGTAGCCCTTGCTGCCGACCACGCGGATCATGGCCGCCAAGATGAGTTCCCGCCGCGATTCGGATGCCATCAGCCCGTCCCAGGTAGGTTGAAAACTCCGGAGTACCTTCATCATAGCGGCTCGGTGTACGTAAGCGTTTATCTAATTTTCTCCGCCCACCTCCCGGGTAGCCGCAGCAGGACCGATATAGGGCATCAGCGTCGCAAAAAGCACCTCTGAAAGCAAACTCGGCAAATACTCCGCGCGTCCCTCAATCACCTCGTCGGAGATCAGGCCGGCGACGGCGCCGATCGCCATCCGCGAGGTGTTGGCCGGCAGGTTGCGGCCGCCCGGAGCGAAGTCACGCCCCTCGTCGAAGAAGGGGGTGAGCCGCTGCAGCGCGGCGCGGTAGCGGCGCTGTGCAGCGGGCCCGGCGGCGCCGACTTCGACCAGGGCCATGCGGGCGATCGCCGGCTCCTCGGCAAGCGCCTCGAGCAGCGCTGCCAGCCCGGCCCGGGCGCGGTTCGGCCAGCCCTCCTCGGCCTCATACGCCGCCGTGACCCGGCGCACCAGGGCGTCGATGACGCCGTCGTAGGCGGCGAGGAAGCAGCCTTCCTTGTCCTCGAACATGCCGTAGAAAGTCGTGCGCGAGATTCCCGCCTCGCGGGTGAGGTCGGCGACGGTCGTGGCCGCGTAGCCCTTCTCGGCGACGACGCGGATCGCTGCTTCAAGCAGGCGCTCGCGCTGCGAGCGTGCGATCACCTCAGGGGGGAGGCGGTGGCGTCCGCGCGGCGGCCGCCAGCGCTCCCGTTTCTGCCCCCCGGCCGCCGCCACCTGGTCAGCCGTCGGGAGCTGCGATTCGCTCGGCCTCGCGCGCCTGCCGCAGCGCCTCCTCCTGGCCGAGGTAGGGAACTGTGGTGATGTAGACGATGTCGGGGAGCAGCTCGCGCAGGCGGGCCGTGTTGCCGGCGAGGATCTGGCCGACGATCAGCGACTCCGCCGCCGAGATCGCGGCGCGGCCGGCGCTCGAGGGAATCGCCGCTTCCTCGACCGGGTCGTCGCGGCCGCGTTCGAGCAGCGATTGCAGGACGCGCTTGCCGGAGGCGTAGAGCTCGAAGGCGCGGTCACCCGAGGATGGCGCCTCGACCAGGGCCATGCGGGCGAAGCTGGGCCGGCTGGCGAGCAGGTCGAGGAAGGCGGCGGCGGCGTCGCGGACCATCGTCGCCCAGGGCTTGTCGGGCGAGTAGACGGCGACGATGCGGCCCATCGCGTCGGCGAGGGCGACCTCCATCGAGGCGTGGAAGCAGTCCTCCTTGTCCTTGAAGAGCTCGTAGAAGGTGGCGCGAGAGACGCCGGCGCCCTCGCAGACGTCAGCGATCGTGGTCGCGCCGTAGCCTTTCTTGGCGCAGCTGCGGGCCATTGCGTTGAGCAGGCGTTCGCGCTGGGAGTGCTCGACGAGGGGCTCGGCTAGCTCCTCGATGCCGGCCGGCAGCCGCTCCTGCTCGATTACGGCGCCGAGGTCTCCAGATGGCGCTGGAGCTGGGTTTCCGGTGTTTGAGGAGGCGGGGGGCACGTCGGTCTCACGGGTAGACAACCGTGTTTAGGTAAACGCGATTGTACACCCCGAAGGCGCTCTGTGGACGTTCCGGTACCGATTTAACAAAGCCGGAAACCGCTGGGAACGGTGGTGGAATCCGCAGTCACCGACTGTACAAGCGGGCGAGCACGCCGGGGCGAACTTCAGACCCCTGTACAAGCGAGTTTTGGCCGCATGGGAGGAGCATTTGGGCATGGAGACCGCGCCTCGCCAGATCGTCGCCTTCGGGGGTGGAGGGTTCTCGATGGAGTCGGGCAACCCCCTGCTCGACGAGTACGTGCTCGGCCTCTGCCGGCGTGAGCGACCCAAGGTCTGCTTCTTGCCCTCGGCCAGCGGCGACGCCGATCACTACGTAGTCCGCTTCTACCGTGCCTTCCCCGCCGAGCGCTGCGAGGCCAGCCACATCTCGCTCTTCCGCCGCGAGCAGGGGCCCGAGGACCTGCGCGCACACTTGCTCTCCCAGGACCTGATCTACGTGGGGGGAGGGAGCGTGGTCAGCCTGCTCGGAGTCTGGCGGGCGCACGGGATCGACCAGATCCTGCGCGAAGCCTGGGAAGCCGGCGTTGTCCTCTGCGGCCTCTCCGCCGGCTCGCTCTGCTGGTTCGATGAAGCGGTCACCGGGTTCCACGGCGCGCCGCAGCGAGTCGAGGGCCTGGGCCTGCTGCCGTTCAGCAACTGCGTCCACTACGAGCCGACCTCCGAGCGGCGGCTCGCCTACCACGAGATGCTGCGCGAAGGGATGCGCCCGGGCTACGCCGCTGAGGACAGCGCCGGCCTGCACTTCATCGGCTGCGAGCTGAGCCGGGTGGTCGCCTCGCGGCCCGCGGCGCGCGGCTACCGGCTTGACGCCGCCGGCGACCGGGTGGTCGAGATGCGGCTGGCCACGACCTATCTCGGCGACGCGCCGCCGGTGACCCGGTTGCCCGGCGCGACCTCATCGACGCTCTCGGCCACTTCGGCGGCCTAGCGCTCGATGGTTTCGCGCATCCTCACCCTGGGCGGTCACGACTTCACCTCGCGCCCGCCCGACCGAGCGGTCAGCGAGCTGATGCTGCGGCTGGCGACCGAGCGCGCCGGCAAGCGGCCGAAGATCTGCATCCTGCCGACCGCCAGCGGCGATACTTCCGAGCAGATCGGTCGCTTCTACGCCGCCTTCGGCGAGCGCCCCTGCGAGCCCTCCGACCTCTCGCTCTTCCGCCTCGGCCGGCGGCCGATGGCGCTGCGCGACCACCTGCTCGACCAGGACCTGATCTACGTCGGCGGCGGCAGCATGGTCAACCTGCTGGCGGTTTGGGAGGCGCATGACCTCAGTGCCATCCTCAGCCTCGCCTGGCGCCAGGGCATCGTCCTCGCCGGCCAGAGCGCCGGGGCGATGTGCTGGTTTGAGTCCGGCATCACCAAGTCCTCGGGCAAGCCCGAGATCGAGGCCGGCCTCGGCCTGCTCCACGGCAGCCTCTGCGTCCACTACAACAACGAGCCCGAGCGCCGCGCCGCCTACCTGGAGGCGGTCGGCAACGGCATGCCCAGCGGCTACGGCCTCGATGACTACGCCGGCCTGCTCTGGGAAGGCGAAGGCCCACCGTCAGCGGTAACCGCCCGCCGCGGCGCCCGCGCCTACCGAGTCAGCAGCTCGGACACCGGCGTGGTCGAGTCACCGCTCCCCGCCCGCTTCCTTCCCGCCCCAGCTCCGGCGGCCCTGCGGGAGGACATCGCCGAGTTCCGCCGGATCAAATCGATGCGCAAACGGGCGGGCTGGCTCGGCTAAATAACGAGGGGATGACCCTCGTTATCCGGCTGACCCACCGGCCATTGGCGGAGCCGTCGGATCCGACCCCTCTTCACCAAGGCTCTCCCGCGCGATGTAATCCTCGGCCAGCAGCAGGTTCTCGCTCGAGCGCTCGACCACGTTGAGCAGATCGCCCATCAGCGCGACCTCCTCGACCTGCTCCTTGACGAACCACTGCAGGAACTGCTCGGCCCGGTAGTCCTTGAGCTCACGCGCCAGCTCGAAGAGGGCGAAGATCTCTTTGCTGACCCGCTTCTCCTGCTCCAGCGCCATACGCACCGGCGCGCTGCCGTCCGCGTAGGTCGTCTCCTGCGACTTGATGTCGGGGATGTGGACGCCCTCGCCGACGTCGAGCAGGTACTGCACCATCATCATCGCGTGCTCGCGCTCCTCCAGTGCCTGGCGGTAGAAGAAGGCGGCGAGTCGCGGCAAAGTTTCAGCGTCGTAGTAGACCGCGGCGCCCACGTATTGCTGTGAAGCCGCGAACTCATTCGCGATCTGCTCGTTCAGCGCGTCGGCAAAGCTTTTCTCGGCCATCTCTTTCTCCTTGCTCGGCGGGGCGGGTAGCCGCAACGTAGCCGAAACGAGGAATTCGGCCGGCCGAAGCCAGGGTCAGGTGGACCTAAGACCTCGCTGGTCCCGGAACTGGCGCCAAAGGCTCGAAAGGCCGAGACCTAGGGCCATCAGCAACGCGAACCAAATGATGTGAAAGATGCCGGGCGGCGAGGTCAGTGGTGAGATGCCGTCGGGCCCTCTCTTGCCGGTCGACTGCAGATATCCAAGCGAGGCAATCGACGCGAGGAGGGAAAGCAGCACCCAAGGGCGGGCGACGAAAAAGCCGGTGAGGATCGCGAGGAGCATCACCGCTATCGCGATAAGCGGGCTGTTCAGGTGGAGCGAGCCCGGCCGTTCGTACGACCATTCATCGAAGTAGAGCCAGGCGCCCAGTAGAAGGCCGAACGCGATGGTGATTGCGATGCGCCACTTCATCGCTGAAGTTACCCCGCGGGGAGGAGATGGTTGCCGGAGTCAGTCTTCCCAGCGGAAGCCCGCGGTGCTCAGCTTCGGCTCGAGCGGACTCACCGGCAGCCCCTCGGGTGGCTCGGCTTCGTTGTAGGGCCGCGGCGCCGTGTCGTTGGGGGTGTCGGGATGGAAGAGCGAGGCGAGAACCTGGATCTGCCCGCGGCCGACGCCGAGCTCCCACTGGCCGCCGCCGTAGGCGCCGATGCCGTGCTCGGCGCAGTAGTCATAGGTGGCGCAGAGTGCCTGCAGGCCGCCGACCCGCGAAGGCTTGATGTTGACCATCTTCGGCGCCCAGGGCAGCGCCTCGATGTCGGCGATCGAGTGGATCGGCGCGTCCCAGGTGAGGCGGTCGCGGACCGGCTCGAGGATCGGCCGGGTCTCGTCGTTGACGTCTGGGTCCTCGAGCCAGGCATCGGGGAAGGCCTCGATCAGCTTGGCGTAGAGCACCGGATCGGTCTCGACGTCGACGACGGTTCCTTTGTACTGGCCCTTGAGGTCGAGCGAGTCGACCGCGCCGGTCTCAACCAGAGCGGCGATCAGCTCGTCGGTCCAGTCATTGGTCGGATCGAGCTTGAAGCGCAGGGTGGGATAGCGGTCGAGCTTGGCCCGCAAGGTGTCGATCGTCGAGGGCTTGTCCTCGCCTGGCGAGAGACGCATCGAGGCGACGAAGTTGACTGGGCGCGGCTCGCGGCCGAGGACCTCGGCGAGCCCCTTGCCCGCTTGGCGCAGAGCCAGGTCGAGCGCTGCCGACTCGAATGCCCAGCGGCGGTAGAGGCGCGAGACGTCGCGCTGCGGCTCCGTGGGGAAGGTGTCCAGCTCACCGAGCATCCCGCAGAACTCGCCCAAGGTGGAGAAGCCTGTGAGGTCCAGGCTGGGCCCGGCATCCTGAAAGGCGATGTGGTCGACGGGGTCATAGGTGACGTCCTCGCCCAAGCCGTCCTCACCGTCTCCCCATATGTGGATCACAGTGCTCAGACGTTCAAAGCCCGGAATCTGAAACTCCAGCGGCTGTAGCTCGTAACCCTCGATCTCGAGTGGCAGGTCGGCGAGTGCGTCGAAGGTCGACATGGCGGGAGTGTATGAGGGAGTGCGGGTGGGGTCTCCAAAACACTCAAGCGCGGCTCCTGCCGCGCGTTTTGGAGACCCCACCCGCACTCCCTGACAGACTCGGACCCTGTGAAGCACGACGCTCACGGGTACTGGCTGGCGGAGGCTCCGGAGGTCGAGGTTGCGCCGGAGCTGGTCGGGCCACGCGACGCCGATGTCGTCGTAGTCGGTGGTGGCTACACGGGGATGTGGGCTGCCTGGCACATCAAGCAACTCGAGCCCGAGGCGTCGGTGGTCTTGCTTGAGGCGGATCGGTGTGGATACGGGCCCAGCGGGAGGAATGGGGGGTTCTGCAACTTGATGTGGTTTTCGCTGCCGAACATGCGGCAGCGGTGGGGGGACGCCGAGGCGCTGAGGGTGGCTCGGGCGGCCGAAGAGGCGGCGGTGGGGATTGGGGAGTTCTGTGAGGGGCAGGGGGTCGACGCGTGGTACCGGCACGGGGGGTACATGCAGGTGTCGACGGCCGAGGCGCATGATCATGTCTGGGAGGAGGCGCTGGCGGCTTGTCGCGAGCTGGGTGTAGATGACGTATTCGAGGCGCTGACGCCGGACCAGGTAGCGGAGCGTTGTGCTTCACCGGTATTTAGAGGCGGGGTCTTTTATCCACGTGCCGCCACCGTGCAGCCGGCGCGGCTGGCGTTCGGGTTGCGCGAGCGGTTGCGCGGGCTTGGGGTGGAGGTCTGTGAGCACTCGGCGGTGCGAAGGCTCGAGGGGTCCTGGACCGGGGTCGAGGCGCATACCGCTGGTGGCGTCGTGCGGGCTCGGAGCGCCGTGCTGGCAATGGGGTCGGCGGCCAAGGCGGCGGGTGGGCCCTTCCAAGGGCGGCTCTCGGTCGCCTCGTCGCACATCGTCCTCACCGAGCCGGTGCCTGAGTTGCTGGAGGAGGTCGGCTGGACCGGTGGCGAGTGCATCACCGACAGCCGCGCCCTGATCAACTACTTCCGCACCACTCCGGACGGCCGCATCGCCTTCGGCTGGGGCGGCGGCCACATCGCGATGGGCGCCCGCCTCCACGGCCGCTCCGAGCTAGACCCCGAGGTGATCGCCCAGACCGCGGCTCACCTCTGGGAGTACTTCCCGGGGCTCGAGGGCAAGGCAATCACCCACGCCTGGGGCGGCCCAATCGACGCCTCCCCAACCCACCTCCCCCTGATCCTCCCCCTCCAAGGCAACCGCGCCTTCGCGGCAGCGGGCTACACCGGCAACGGCGTAGGCCCCTCCCACATGGTCGGCCGCACCCTGGCGTCCCTAGCCCTGGACCATCGCGACGCCCACTCCAACCTCGCCTTCGTAGACCCCAGCCCGCCCCGCGTCCCTCCGGAGCCTTTTCACTGGCTAGGAGGCGAGGCGATCCGAGCTGGCATCCAACGCAAGGAGAGCGCGGAGCTTTCTGACCGCAGGCCCGACCCGATCAGCTCCCTGATCGCGCGGATCCCCGAGCTGATCGGCTTCCACATCGGCCGCTAGAGGATGGGCGTTTGGGGTGGGTCCCAAAACACTCAAGCGAGGCTCCTGCCGAGCGTTTTGGGACCCACCCCAAACGCCCTTGCCCTACCGCTGAGCGGGAACCACCAGCACCGGCCGCTCCGCCAGATGCAGCAACTTATTCGGCGTCGACCCGAGGATCATTCCCTTCAGTGGGGGGTCTCCGTAGCTGCCGACGACGATCATCCGCGCATCCCGTTTCTCAGCCACGTCAACAAGCGCCTCCGAGGCCTTCTTGGCGACCAGCTCGACCTCGACCGTCGCACCGGCCGCCTCGGCCTGGTGCTTTGCCTCGCCCAGCACCTTGGTGCCACGTTCGGCAATCGCGTCCTCGTGTTCGGCGATCTCGCCGCCCCAGAGGCCCGGCGGCGAGTAGCCGAAGACGACGACCACATCGTCGCCCAGTGATTTCGCGGTTCGCAGCCCCTCATCGAGCGCCGCGCGGCTGCAATCGGAGCCGTCGTAGCCGACAACGATCTGGCTCATCTCAGTCTCCCTTCCCGTCGCCGGCGGCAAGCGGCACCGGCTCCAGCTCGGCTTCGCCCTCGAGGAACCCGGCGGGCACGACTTCGGGTCGGCGCTTGAAGAACTCCGGCACCTTGCGCCACTGCACGACCATCAAGAGCACCCCGAGGACGAGGAAGAAGGCCGCGATCAGCAGCGGCGGTCCGATTCCGAACCAGGAATTGCCCGATTCCGAGTTGGCCGGGTCGGCGAGTTCGATCCCGTTCTTGATCAGCAGGTAGAAGAGGATCACGCCGCCGAGGGTCGGCCCGACCCCGATGAAGAAGAAGTTCTTGATGCTGCGGGTCAGCTCGCGGCGGTAGTAGACCGTGCAGGCGAAGCCGGTGAGGCCGATGTAGAAGGCGATCATCAGGCCCAGCGCGGCCAGCGAGTCGAAGAGGATGTCTTCGCTGACCAGGGTCAGGCCGACGTACCAGACGATCGAGGCGACGCCCATCCAGATCGTCGAGATGTGTGGGGTGAGGAAGCGTGGGTGGACCTTGCCGAGGCTCTTCGGCATCGCGTTGGCGCGTGCCATCGAGAGCGTCGTCCGCGCCGTCGGCAGGATCGTCGTCTGGGTCGACGCCGCCGCCGAGGAGAGCACGGCGATGATCAGGATCTTGTCCAGCGGCGAGCCGAAGACTTCGGTGCCGAGGGCGCTGAGTACGTCTTCCTGGTTGGCGACGAGGTGGTCGACTCCGGCGTAGGCCTGGGCGGCGACGGCGACGACGATGTAGATGCCGAGCAGGATCAGGGTGCTGATCACGGTTGCCCGCCCCGGGGCCTCGCCCGGGTCTTCGGTCTCCTCGTTGACGGTCGCGGTCGTATCCCAGCCCCAGTAGATGAAGACCGCGAGCAGCATCCCGGCGGAGATCTCGCTGGGACTGAGGCTGAAGGGGTTGATCCAGGAGAAGCTGGGGTGGATCGCCGCTGGCCCGGCGCTGCCCGAGTAGACCTTGACCAGGGCGACGACGGCGAAGGCGGCAAGGGTGATGATCTCCGCCGCCAGCAGGCCGACCTGGGTGCGGGCCGAGAGCTCGATCCCGATCAGCACGATCGCGGTCATGATCACGATCCAGATCACGCCGACGGCGGTCACGGCGGCGGTCGATTCGGCGGCGGCGGTCCAGCCGACGAGCTCGAAGGTGTAGAGGCCGGCGATCTGGGCCAGGTTCGCCATCACGATCACGTCGGCGACGACGATCGTCCAGCCGGCGATCCAGCCCAGCTGCGGGCCCATCGCCTTGGTTACCCAGGAGAAGCTGGTGCCGCAGTCCGGGTCGGCCTTGTTCATGTAGTAGTAGCCGGCGGCGACGAGGAACATCGGCACGAAGCTGATCAGCAGCACGGCCGGGGACTGCAGGGCCACGGCGGCGGCGATGAAGCCGAGCGTGGCGGCGAGGCTGTAGCCCGGCGCGGTCGAGGCGACCCCGATGACGACGCTGGAGACGAAGCCGATCGCGTTCTTCTTCAGGCCCTTGTCGCCGCTGCTGGGGACCGGCGCGGTGCGCACTTCGGTCGGGGGGACCGCAGAGCTCTCCATTCCCTCTCCTTCCGTCGATCCGCCGCTCACTGTGCGCGACGACCGTTTCAAAGTAGGCCCGTCGGCCGATTTGCACAAGTTGCGAATGTCCCAAATGTCCTGCTAGTACTTGTACTCTTTGTACAGGTCATTTGCGAGGACTCTCCCAAGCGAACATTGCAAGTGCGCTATACCAGTTCTAGCGTTGTCCATATCGTCGTAGCATGAGAGGAGACTGACATGGCCGTTGTGTCCCGACCGGGCTCCACGCCGGATTCGGCAGCGGACTCAGGCCTGCAGGAGATGGCACGCCGCCACCTCTGGATGCACTTCTCGCGGATGGGCTCCTATAGCGCCGACCACGAGATCCCGATCATTGAGCGCGCCGAGGGCTGTTACGTCTACGACGACCACGGCAAGCGCTATCTCGATGGCCTCTCCGGCCTCTTCTGCGTCAACGCCGGCCACGGTCGCACCGAGATCGGCGAAGCGGCTGCCCGCCAGGTTGAGGAACTCGACTTCTACACGCTGTGGAGCTACGCCCATCCGCGCGCGATCGAACTCGCCACCCGCCTCGCCGGGCTCGCCCCCGGTGACCTCAACCGCGTCTTCTTCACCTCGGGCGGCTCGGAGTCGGTCGAGTCGGCGCTGAAGCTCTCGCGCAACTACCACCGGGCGCTCGGCAAAGGCCAGAAGCACAAGGTGATCGCCCGTGAGATCGCCTACCACGGCACCTCGCTCGGCGCCCTCTCCGCTACCGGCATCACCGAGCTGCGCTCGCAGTTCGAGCCGCTCACGCCCGGCGGCTGCCACGTACCCAACACCAACCTCTATCGCTGGCCCGATGACCGCCACCCGCTCTGGGCGGCGACGGCGATCGAGGAGCGGATCCAGTTCGAGGGACCGGACACGGTCGCCGCCGTGATCCTCGAGCCGGTGCAGAACGCCGGTGGCTGCTTCGTCCCGCCCGAGGGTTACTTCGAGCGGGTACGCGAGATCTGCGACCGCTACGACGTGCTGCTGATCTCCGACGAGGTGATCTGCGCCTGGGGCCGGCTCGGCCACTACTTCGGCTGCGAACGCTTTGGTTACGTGCCGGACATCATCACCGTGGCGAAGGGGCTCACCTCCGCCTACGCGCCGATGGGCGCGCTGATCGCCTCCGACGCCGTCGCCGCGCCGTTCATGGAGGGCGACGCCTCCTTCTCCCACGGCTTCACCTTCGCCGGCCACCCGCTCGCCTCGGCGATGGCGATGGCCAACCTCGACATCTTCGAGCGCGAGGATCTCTGCGGCCACGTGCTGGCCAAGGAGGACGAGTTCCGCCAGATGCTGGAGTCGCTGCGCGAGCTGCCGATCGTCGGTGACGTGCGCGGCGCCGGCTACTTCCACGCGATCGAGATGGTCAAGGACCGCGAGACCAAAGAGAGCTTCAGCGACGAGGAGTCCGAGTACCTGCTGCGCGGCTTCCTCTCCGGCGAGCTCTACAAGCGCGGGCTGATCTGCCGCGCCGACGATCGCGGCGACCCGGTGATCCAGCTGGCGCCGCCGCTGATCGCCGACACCGAGCAGTTCGAAGAGATCCACGACGTCCTGCACGGCGTCCTGACCGAGGCCTGGGAGCGGGTCCAGCGATAGGCGGTCGGGTGCTTACCGTTCAAAGCCTGCTGGATGAGCTCGATCTCGAGCTCGTGGCTGGCGCCCAAGCGGCCGAAGCGCCGGTGCGCTGGGTTCATATCTCCGAGCTGGAGGACCCGACGCCGTGGCTCTCCGGCGGCGAGCTGATGCTGACCACGGGGATCCCGCTGGGCAGCGCGACCAAGCAGCGGGCCTTCGTCAAGCTGCTCGCCGACCACAATCTCGCCGGGCTCGGCTTCGGCACCGGCTTCACCCACGAGTCGTTGCCGAAAGCGGTGGTCGAGGAGGCGGAAAAACGTGACTTCCCGCTCTTCGAGGTCCCCTACTCGACGCCCTTCATCGCGATCACCGAGAAGGCCTTCGCCCGTCTGGTCAACGAGCAGTACGAGGTGCTGCAGCGCGGCATCGCCGTGCAGCGGCGACTCGAGCGCCTGGTCCTCGAAGAGCGTGGCTTGGAGGAGATAGTGGCGACGATCGCCTCGGCGGTTGGCGGCACGGTGGCGATCCTCGGCGGCCGCGGCGAGCGCCTTGCCGGGCGCGGCTTCCGCCGCGAGCTCTCCTCCGAGGCGGTCAACGCGATCCGCGAGGAAGCTCTGCGCCACACCGCCGACGGGCATCCCTTCGTCCCCTCCCATCCAGCTGTGGCGGGCCGGGCTCTAGCCCACCCGGTGATCTCACCGGGTGGGGGCCCGCCCCAGGCCTGGGTCGTGATCGTGCGCGACTCCGGCGGCCTCGGGGATTTCGAGCGGCTGATCCTGCAGCAGGCAGTTGCCGTGGTGGCCCTGGAGCTGATGCGCCGCCGCGTCGCCCGCGAGACCGAGCGCCGCCTCGCCGGCGACGTCCTCGCCGGAGCGCTGGGCGGGCGGCTCGAGCCCTCGGAGCTGCGCCGCCGGCTCGAGCCCTTCGGCATCGGCGACGAAGCGGCCGTCCTCGTCTTCGACCTCGACGATCCTGCCGCGGCGGAGGCGACCCTGGAGCGGGCGCTCGCCGCCGACGCTTGCCCCGCCGTGGTGGCGCCGCACGCGAGCGGTCGCCGCGAGCTGCTCTGCGCGGTCGTCGACGCCGCCGATCGCGATCCGGTCGATCTCGCCGCCGATGCCCGCAAAGCCCTGATCAAAGACCGCGGTGCGGTCCGGGCTGCGGCGAGCCGGCCGGCGCCGCCGGAGAACCTGCGCCACTCCTTCCACGAGGCCCGCTGCGCGCTGGAGGCAACAGCACTCAACAACGGCGGCGCGCCGGAGGTGGCCTCCTGGCGCGACCTCGGCGCCTTCACCCTGCTGCTCTCGATCCAGGACGACGAGGCGCTGAAGCTCTACTGCGACAGCGTTCTGGGGCCGATCGAGGGCGGCGACGAGGAGTACGGCGGCGAGCTGCTGCGCTCGCTCGAGGCCTTCATCGAGCAGAACGGCCAGTGGGAGAAAGCCGCCCGCCAGGTCTACTGCCACCGCCACACCCTGCGTTACCGGATGCGCAAAGTCGAAGAGCTAACTGGCCGCGACCTCTCGCGCGCCCACGACCGGATCGAGTTCTGGCTGGCGATACGAGCGAGGGAGCTGGTCACATGAAGATTGGTGTGCCCGCCGAGATCAAGCCCGACGAGTACCGCGTCGCGGTAACCCCGGCCGGGGTTCGCGAGCTGGTCGAACACGGCCACGAGGTGTTGATCGAGGCCGGAGCTGGCGAGGGCAGCGCGATCAGTGACGCCGACTTCGAGGCCCAGGGAGCCCGCACCGTCGCCGACGCGGCGGCGGTCTTCGCCGAGGCGGAAATGGTGATCAAGGTCAAGGAGCCGCAAGCGGTTGAGGTCGAGATGCTGCGCCCGGGACAGCTGCTCTTCACCTACCTGCACCTGGCGCCCGACCCCGAGCTGACTCGCGGCCTCTGCGCTTCCGGCGCCACCTGCATCGCTTACGAGACAGTCGAGGACGCCCACGGGCACCTGCCGCTATTGGCGCCGATGAGCGAGATCGCCGGCAAGATCGCCACCCAGGCTGGTGCCTTCATGCTCGAGAAGCCGCTCGGCGGCCGCGGAATCTTGCTCGGTGGCGTGCCCGGCGTCGCCGCCGCCAACGTGATGGTGATTGGTGGCGGCGTCGTCGGCATGAACGCCGCCTTCGTCGCGATCGGGATGGGCGCCGACGTCTTCGTCTTCGACAAGTCGATCGACCGCCTGCGCGAGCTCGACACCGACTTCGCTGGCTCCTGCTCGACCGTCTACTCGACCACGCTGGCGGTGGAGGAGATGCTGCCGCGCGCCGACCTGGTGATCGGCGCCGTCCTCGTCCACGGCGCCCGCGCGCCCTACGTGGTGCGCCGTGAGCAGTTGGCGCTGATGAAGCCCGGCGCGGTGCTGGTCGACGTCGCGATCGATCAGGGCGGCTGCTTCGAGACCTCGCATCCGACCACCCATCGCGACCCCACCTTTGAGGTCGACGGGATCACCCACTACTGCGTCGCCAACATGCCCGGCGCGGTGCCGATCACCTCGACCCACGCGCTCACCAACGCGACTCTGCCTTACGCGATCGCCCTCGCCGACGAGGGCGTCGCCGGGGCAATCCGCCGCGATCCGGGGCTGCGGCCCGGCGTCAACGTAGCCGGCGGCGTGGTCACGCACCCGGCGGTCGCCGAGGGCGTCAGCGCCGATTGCGTGCCGGTCGAGCAGGCGCTCGAACTAGAACCTGAAACGACAAAGAGCTGAGAAGGAGAGGAGTCGATGAGCACCTACGCGGTCGTCAACCCTGCCACTGGCGAGAAGGTCAAGGAGTACGAGGAGATAAGCGACATCGATCTGGACGCGGCGATCGCGAGCGCCGACGCCGCCTATAGGAGCTGGACCACCTCCGCCACCGTCGCCGAGCGGGGGGACTGATCCGCAGGGTCGGCGAGCTGCACGGCGAGCGGCGCGAGAAGCTGGCCGAAATCATCGTCCGCGAGGTGGGCAAGCCGGTCGAGCAGGCGCTCGGCGAGGTCGATTTCTCGGCTCAGATCTACGCCTATTACGCCGACAAAGCCGAGGAGCTGATGACGGATGAGCCGATTGCCCTGCTCGGCGGCGAGGGCACGGCGGTGGTCCGCCGCAGCGCCTTCGGCGTCCTGCTCGGGATCATGCCCTGGAACTTCCCCTACTACCAAGTGGCCCGCTTCGCCGCTCCGAATCTGGTGATCGGCAACCCGATCCTGCTCAAGCACGCTCCGCAGTGCCCGGAATCGGCCGCGGCGATGCAGCAGATCTTCGACGACGCCGGCTTTCCCGAGGGGACCTACGAGAACATCTACGCCAGCAACGAGCAGATCGAGGGGGTCATCGCCGATCCTCGCGTGCACGGCGTCTCGGTTACCGGCTCCGAGCGGGCCGGCGCGGCGGTCGCCGAGATCGCCGGCCGCAACCTGAAGAAGGTCGTGCTCGAGCTGGGTGGCTCGGATCCGTTCATCCTGCTCGGCTCCGACGACCTCGAGGCGACGGCGGCGGCCGCCGCCGAAGCGCGGCTCGACAACGCCGGCCAGTCCTGCAACGCGGCCAAGCGGTTCATCGTCGTCGACGAGCTCTACGACGAGTTCCTGGAGAAGTTCAAGGCCGCCCTGACCGCCTCGGCGCCGGGCGACCCGGCCTCCGAGGACACCGCTGTCGGCCCGCTCTCCTCCGAGACCGCCACGGACCGGCTCGAGGACCAGGTCAGGCGGGCCGTCGATGCCGGCGCCGAGATCGTCGCCGGCGGCAAGCGCGAGGGCAACTTCTTCGAACCGACGATCCTCACCGGGATCGAGCCGGGCACCGAGGCCTCCCAGGAAGAGTTCTTCGGCCCGGTTGCCCAGGTCTACCGGGTCGGCTCCGAGGACGAGGCGGTTGAGCTCGCCAACCAGACGCCGTTCGGGCTCGGCTCCTACTTGATGACGACCGACGCGGAGCAGGCCGAGCGGGTCGCCGACAAGATCGAAGCGGGGATGGTCTACGTCAACCTGGTCGGAGCCGACGGTCCCGAGCTGCCCTTCGGCGGCTTCAAGCGCTCGGGCTTCGGCCGTGAGCTGGGCCGCTACGGTGCCGACGAGTTCGTCAACAAGAAGCTGATCCGCAGCGCCTGAGCGAGTGGCCGAAGGCCCAAATAGGGTTCGGCCGCGATGAGGAAGCTTTTCCTACCGCTGGCTCTCGTCTTCCTGCTCGCCTCTTCCCTGGCGGCGGCCGTGCCGCCGGCCGAAGAAGAAGTCGAAGAAGCCCGTTGCCACGGGCGGCGGGCGACGATCGTCGGCACCGCCGGCGATGACGTATTGCAAGGGACGCCCGGCCGTGACGTGATCTGGGGCGGTGACGGCGATGACACGATCCTCGGCAGCCTCGGCAACGACCTGCTCTGCGGCGGGCCTGGATCGGACCTGATCCACGGTGGCCGCGGCAACGACATCGCCGATGGCGGTGCCGGTGACGACGATCGCGTGATCGGCGACCTCGGCGACGACAAGCTCACCGGCGGCCCCGGCAACGGCGATGAAGTGGCCGGCAGCCTCGGCATCGACACCCTCAACGGCGGCCCCGGCAACTTCGACTTCGTCCACGGCGACTACGGCTATGACCGCATGGACGGCGGCCCTGGCAAGGGCGACATTGCCTCCTTCGCCACCGATGTCGCCGCCGGCAAGAACGGCGGTGTCAAGGTCAACCTGGCTAAGCACAGAGCCAGGGGCGATGGCCACGATCGCCTCTTCCGCTTCGAGAGCCTCGAAGGCTCGGCCTTCGACGACATCCTCGTCGGCAACGGCCAGGGCAACGTGATCGACGGCGGCGCCGGCGACGACGTGTTGCGTGGCGGTGGCGGTCCCGACCACCTCGTCGGCGGCCAGGGCAACGACCGCTGCAACGGCGCCAAGGGCAACACGGTCTCCTGCGGGCGGGAAGGCAAGTTGAAGGCCTCGGCCTATGTCGAACTCGATCCGGTCTCAGGCGGGGGTGGCGGCCTGGAGTTGGCCGGCGGCGGTGGCGACGACCATTTCGTCGTTGCCTTCGACGAAGCGACTTCCACCTTTGGCATCACGGCGAAGAAGGGGATCGCGGTGGGCCCCGGCTGCGCCCGGGTCAGCGCGGTGCAGGTGACCTGCGCTGCCGAAGGGCCGGCGCGCTGGGTGATGGCGGACCTCGGTCCAGGGAACGACAGCCTCACGGTCGAAGGCTCGCTTTCCGGCGCGCAGAACGTCCGCCTCGCCGGCGGCCTCGGCAACGACACGATCCATGGCGGCTCCGAGGACGATCTGATCGAGGCCGGCTTCGGCGCCGACAAGCTCTACGGCGGCGGCGGCGCCGATGGCTTGATCGGCAGCCGTCCCGGTCCGACCTACCTCTACGGTGGTGCCGACGGTGACCTGCTTGCCGCCGGCGGCGGTTGCGCCGGCGGCGCCCTTGTCGGCGGTCCCGGTCGCGACGACGCCTCCTTTGCCGAGACGCCCGCCCATCCCGGGGTCCTGCACGTCTCCTTCCCCGCCCACGCCGCCTGGATCGACGCGATTCCCCACTGCCACAGGGTCCACCTCTCATCCACCGACGAGGACATGGAGGGCTCCTTCGACTGGGACGTCCTGGTCGGTGATGGCCGCGCCAACGCGATCCTGGGTCAGCCCGGAGCCGATCGCTTCTACGGCGGCGGCGGCGAAGACGTGATCGACGCTCGTGACGGCACCAGGGACTTCTCGATTCAGTGCGGCCGTGGCACCGTCGCCAGACGGACTGGCGTCGTCCACGGCACTCCGGCCGGCCGCGCCCTCACCGACCCCTTCGACCCGGCCCCGGTCCTCTGCGAAGTGACCAAACACGGCCACCCGGTCGACGGCCTCGGCAACGCCGACGAAAACTGAGCGGCGCGACCCGGCCCGCCGACTGGGCTAGCGACCGCGGCCGTCGCCGTTGGCGACCGTGCAGGCTTGCTCGGCGCCGATGAAGGGGGCCAGGGTGATGTAGCTGGCGAGCGGCGCGACTTCCTGCATGTTCTCGGCGCCGCCGGCTTTGATCTGGTCGTAGATCATCGAGTAGATCGCGCCACCGATCGCCTCGGCCGCGATCGGGCTGACGTCAGGCTCGAGCTCAAAGCCGGGAACCAGGAGGCCCTCCATCGTCTTCATTACCTCGTCGCGCTGTTCCAGCGCCCGCCGCCCGGCGGCGTAGACGTCGACGGCGCCGAGGGTCGTGTACTCGGGCTCGGCGGCGCAGAAGGCGAACATCGCGCCGAAGGCGCCACGCACCGCATGCGGCCAGTCGGGGGCGCGGCGGAAGGCGGGCAGTGTCGTCGCCAGCATCTGCGAGGAGCCGCTGTCGACGGCGGCCAGCATCGCCTCCTCCTTGTCGGCGAAGTTGGCGTAGAAGGTCGAGAGCGAGATCGAGGCGCGGGCTGCGATGTCACCGATCGTCATCGCCGGGTAGCCCTTTTCTGCGACGACCGCAGCGAGCGCCCGCAGGATCCGTTCGGCGGGGTCGTAGCCGTTGGCGGGACCGCCGTTTTGGGCGGCGCGGCCACGCGGCCGGCGCAGCGGCTGGGGCGGTGGCTCGTAGACGGCAAACCAGTCCCACATCTGCGGGATCAGCTCGATCAGCTCCTCCTCCTCGTGGCGGTAGAGGCGGCTGTGGATCACCTTGCGCACGCCACCGACCATCGCCCGCACGATCTCCGGCGGCATTTCCTCTCGGCCGGGGACCTGCTCGAGCGTGGCGGAGAGGAAGGCTTGCACGCCGTCGGTGGTGCGATCGATCTCTTCGATCGCGCGGGGGCCCGCGGCGTAGATCTCGACCAGGCACATACGCGCTGCGGCGGCCTGTTCGACGATCAGGTTGATGAAGGCGTCGAAGGCCTGACGGGCGCGCAGTTCGTCCGGCGGCGGACCGCCGTCAGCGAAGATCGCGCCGACGGTCGGGCCGACGAAGGCGTGCAGAGCCGCCAGCAGGCACTCTTCCTTGTCCTTGAAGTGCGCGTAGAAGGCGCTGCGCGAGACCCCCGAGAGCTCCAGCAGGTCCTCGACCCGGGTCGCCTCATAGCCCTTCTCAGCGACGACGGCCACCAGCGCGGCGAAGAGGCGCTCCTGTTGATTGCGGGCAACCTCCTTGGGCGGCAGTCGCCGCCCCGGCTGGAGCTTGCGATCGCGCAGCGTGCCTGCGTCCCCCCACGGCGTCGTCACCATCGCGACCGGACCATAACTGGCCATCTAGCTACCTCCGTGGACACTCGAATCTCTCAGAGCGTTTGATGGTACGCACGATTCTTTGGAAGCGCAACCATCTGAGCGGTCTTAAGGAGAAAAAACATATTGGGACTTGATTTTTTTGTAGGGCTGTGTTTTTATGTTGACGGCCCAAAAGATGCCGCAGCGGCACCAGCCGGATCCCTGCCGGCGACCCCCCTGCCGTCGGCCCCCTCCGACGGCGACCAGCAACATTGACCCGGGTTCGACGCCTCCCTCGTCGGCCCGGGTCGTTTGTTCTCAGCTCCCACACCAGGCCGACGGCGGGACGAACCTGTCATCTAGGCTTGGGGCATGGCCCGGACCCCGAGCGAGGACGAGGCTGTCGCAATCGCGGCGGCGATCGAGCGGTTTCGCGCGGAGACGGCGCCGGCGCCCGGCACGGAGGAGGACGCCATCGGCCCGTGGCAGCGGGCTGCGCTGCTCGAAGGAGTCAGCGCCAAGGGCACTGTCGAGAAGTCAGAAGGAGGAGAGAGATGGCTGTCGTGAAGATCATCGAGTTGGTCGGTAGCTCCAAAACGTCAACTGACGACGCCGCGCGCCAGGCGCTGAGCCAGGCGCAGGGCACCTTGCGCAACATTCGGGCGGTCGACATCGTCTCGACCGGGATTCGTGGTGAGAACCTGGACGAGTACCGGGCTCATGTGCGGGTTGCGTTCTTGATCGAGGGAACTGACATCGACTAGCCGGACTGGGAAGGGGCATCTCGCCCCTCTCGAGACCGGTTGGCTAGATTCCGTTGCATGAGCGATGAGACACGAGAAGTCACCCGGGACGAAGCCCAGAAGCTGGTTGAGGACGGGGCGCAGCTAGTTGACGTGCGCGCCGACCATGAGTGGGAGGCCGGCTATATCGAGGGCGCAAAGCACCTGCCTCTGGCTGAGCTCGCCGAGCGGACGGGCGAGATCGACAAGGAGCGGCCGGTTGTTCTCTATTGCCGCGGTGGCAATCGGTCGACGATGGCTACCGATGCTTTGGCTGACGCGGGCTACAACGCGGTGAAGCTCGGCGAGGGGATTGTTGGGTGGTCCGAGGCGGGTCTGCCGCTTGCTCCCGAGGGCGGCGTCGTGGCCGAGTCGGGCGAGGCGGCGTCGATCCTTCACGCCCGCAAGAAGCTGCCTCCAGAGCTGACCAAGCCCTAAATACCCTAATCCCTGTCAGGTTTTGCTATTTTCCTCAGGATGGAGGTAGCAGTCGACCAACAGAAGGAGCAGCGGGGCAAGGGCCGCACCGGCACCTTGGAGAACCCGGAGACCTATCGCAACGTCCCCGGTCACATCATCCCGATCATCGAGCGCGAGTTCGACGACTTCGACAATGAAGCCGAGACCTTCCTCGCCGGCCAGATCCCCGAGGACGAGTTCATTGGCTTCCGCCTCAAACAGGGCGTCTACGGCCAGCGCCAGCCCGACGTGCAGATGGTCCGGGTCAAGCTTCCTTTCGGCGGCGTCACCCCGCAGCAGATGGAGGCCTTCGCCAGCGTAGTCGAGCAGTACGCGCCGCTGAACAAGGGCCACATCACGACGCGCCAGAACATCCAGATCCACCACATCCCGCTGCGCGACATGGAGTCGCTGCTGCGCGAGATCGCCGAGGCCGACCTCTCCTCGCGCGAGGGCTGCGGCAACACGGTGCGCAACGTCACCGGCGATCCCTGGGCCGGCGTCGCCCCCGACGAGATCTTCGACCCGACCCCTTACGCCGGCGCCTACGCTCGCTACTTCGTCCGCCACCCGACGACGCAGCTGATGCCGCGCAAGATCAAGACCGCCTTCAGCGGTTCCGACGAGGACCGCGCAATCACCGGTATCCACGACATCGCCTTCCTCTCGCGCGAACGCGACGGGGTCAAGGGCTTCGAGGTCCGGGTCGGCGGCGGCACCTCGATCATGGCTCGCGTGGCGCCGACCCTCTACGACTTCATCGAGGCCGACAACGGCGACTACCTCAAGGTCTCCGAGGCCGTGCTGCGCATCTTCGATCGTCAGGAGTGGCTGCGCGCCAACCGCGCCCGCGCCCGGATCAAGGTCTTGGTCGACAAGATCGGCATCGATGCTCTTCGCGAGCAGGTCGACGCCGAGCTCGAGGGCGACTGGGTCGACCAGCGCGACTTCAATGCCGAGCTGGTCGAGCGCTTGCGCTTCGAGGACGACGAGCAGGCCAACGCTCCTTCGGTGCCGCCGACCGCGGCCTCGCCCAACGGCGATCGCTCGCAGTTCGATCGCTTCGTCGAAGGCAACGTGCAGGCGCAGCGCCAGGAGGGCTTCTCCGCGGTTGAGGTAAAGATCGAGCGCGGCGACCTGACCCCGGAGCAGTTCCGTGGCCTGGCCGCGATCATGCGCGAGTTCACCGGCGGCTACGCGCGCAGCACCGTGCAGCAGAACCTGGTCCTGCGCTGGGTCCGCGACGAGGCGCTGTATGACCTCTGGCAGCGGCTCGGCGAGCTCGGCCTCGACGAGGCCGGCGCCGATGAGATCACCGACGTGGTCAGCTGCCCCGGCACCGACAGCTGCAAGATGGGCATCACCAGCTCGATGGGGCTGAACCGGGCGATCAAGGAGCGTCTCCAATCGATGGAGATCACCGATGATCTGACCCGCAAGATCCACATCAAGATGAGCGGCTGCCCCAACGGCTGCAGCCAGCACCACATCGCCAACATCGGTTTCTACGGCGCCTCGCTGAAAGTCGGCGCACGCCAGATCCCCGCCTACATCCCGCACATCGGCGGCCGCTACGAGGGCGGCGAGGTCGTTTTCGGCACGCGGCTGAAGTCACGCCTGCCCGCCAAGCGCGTGCCCGAGGCGGTCGAGCGCTGGGTCCGCATGTACGAGGCCGAGCGCTCCGGTGAGGATGAGGAGTTCAACGACTTCGCCGAGCGGATCGGCGCCCAGCGCTTCGAAGCCGAGGTCAAGGAGCTGACGATGCCGGCCGAGTTCAGCCTCGAGACCATGCAGCAGTTCATCGACTGGAACCGGTCCAGCCCCTACAAGGTCGAGAGGGGCGAGGGCGAGTGCGCGATATGAACCCAGTTGCCGCCCCAGCCGCCATCTCCGATCCGGAGGCGATCGCCGCCGAGCTCGAGGATCGCTCGGCCGAGCAGACGATCGAGTGGATGTTCGAGACCTTTGGCGAGAGCCACTACATCGCTTGCTCGTTCCAGAAAACGAGCTCGGTGACCGCGCACCTGGCCAGCAAGGTCAATCCGCAGGCCCGCTTCTTCTATCTCGACACCGACGTGCTCTTCCCGGAGACGTACGAGACGCGCGATCGTCTTGCCGAGTCGCTGGGGATCGAGTTCGACCGGTACCACAACCTGACGCTCGAGGAGCAGGCCGCCCAGCACGGCGACGAGCTCTGGAACCGCGACCCCGACGCCTGCTGCGGATTGCGCAAGGTCGAGCCGATGCGCAGGGCGCTTTCTTCCGTAGACTGCTGGCTCGCCGGCGTCCGCCGTGAGGACTCAGCCAGCCGCGCCAACACCGCGAAGTTCGGCTGGGACAAGCGCTTTGAGCTCTGGAAGCTCAACCCCCTCGCGGACTGGACCGAACGCGATGTCTGGAACTACATCCATGAGCACGACCTCCCGTACAACCCGCTCCACGATCAGGGCTACCCCTCGATCGGTTGCACGCACTGCACCAAGCCGGTCGGTGTCGGTGGCTCGTCCCGCGATGGCCGCTGGGCGGGTCTCGAAAAGACCGAGTGCGGGATCAACTAGCGGCGCCACGCGCCTGAAATAACTCTTCCGTAACCCCCTCCCCCGACCGATTGGTGAGATTCAACGCATGAGCGAGACGATGACTGAGCTTTCCCTGACACTTGACGAGCGCCATACCGCCGACTTCGAGATGATCGGCAACGGTGGCTTCGCGCCGCTGACCGGTTTCCAGGGGTCCGCCGACTGGGAGCGCGTCTGTTCTGAGATGCGCACCACCGACGGCGACTACTGGCCGATTCCGATCACCCTGGCCAGCGACCTGGAGTGCGAGGCCGGCGACACGATCGCTCTCTCCAGCGACGAAGGCAAGCCGCTTGGTCGGCTCAAGGTCACCGAGATCTGGGAGCGCGACGTCAAGCGCGAGGCTGAGCAGGTCTACGGCACGACCGATGAGAACCACCCGGGCGTCGCCGCGATCTACGAGGAGGGCAACCGCATGATCGCCGGCCCGATCGAGGTCGACGCGCTGCCGGATCACGAGGAGGCCTTCATGCGCCGCTACAAGACGGCGGCCGAGCACAAGGCAGACTTCGAGGCGCGCGGCTGGAAGAAGATCGTCGCCTTCCAGACCCGCAACCCGATCCACCGTGCCCACGAGTACCTGACCAAGGCGGCGCTGGAGACCTGCGACGGGCTCTTCATCCACCCCCTGATCGGCAAGACCAAGGCCGGTGACATCCCCGCCGACGTGCGGATGCGCTGCTACGAGGTGCTGATGGAGAACTACTACCCGAACGACCGGGTGGTGCTGGGCGTGAAGCCGGCGAAGATGCACTACGCCGGCCCCCGCGAGGCGGTCCTGCACGCGATCGTCCGCCGCAACTACGGCGCCACGCACTTCATCGTCGGCCGCGACCACGCCGGTGCCGGTGACTACTACGGCACCTACGACGCGCAGAAGATCTTCGACACGATCGACATCGACGAGCTCGGCATCGAGCCGCTGATGTTCGAGCACACCTTCTGGTGCAACGAGTGCGAGGGCCTTGCTTCCAACAAGACCTGTCCGCATGACCAAGAGGCGCGCCTCTTCCTTTCCGGAACCAAGGTCCGCGAAATGCTCGGCAACGGCGAAAGGCCGCCGCACGAGTTCTCGCGTGACGAGGTCGCCGACATCCTGATCGACGCTTACAAGGAGGACTGAGAAAGCATGGCTGGCGAGAAGGGCTTCACCCTCTGGTTCACCGGACTCTCCGGTGCTGGCAAGACGACCATCTCCGGACTGCTGGAGACCCAACTGCGCGAGCGTGGCTCCAAGCTGGAGATCCTCGACGGCGACGTCGTGCGCGAAAACCTCTCCAAGGGGCTCGGCTTCTCGAAGGAGGACCGCGACATCAACATCCGTCGCATCGCCTTCGTCGCTGACCTGCTCAGCCGCAACGGCGTGCCGGTGATCACCGCGGCGATCTCCCCCTACGCGGAGATCCGCGACGAGGCCCACGAGCTGATGGGCGACCGCTTCATCGAGGTCTACGTCAAGGCATCGGTCGACACCTGCGCCGAGCGCGACGTCAAGGGGCTCTACGCCAAGGCGTTCTCGGGCGAGATCAAGGAATTCACCGGCGTCAGCGATCCATATGAGATTCCGGAGAACCCGGCTTGGGTCTGCGACACGGAGAACGAGACGCCTGAGGAGTCGGCGGCCAAGCTGTTGGAGTACCTCGAGTCGCGGGAGCTGATTCCGGCGGCTGCGGTTACCGCTTAGTCCGAAGCGGACGGGAGGGGCGACGACCCCTCCCAAAACGCGCGGCAGGAGCCGCGCTCGAGTGTTTTGGGAGGGGCCACCGCCCCTCCCTTTCTCGTTCTGGGGGCGGTAACCGCAGCCGCCGCGCAGCTTGTGGGTCCGGTGCGCTTTATGCACTCCCAGCGTGCACAAGGCGCACCGGGAGCGACTCGATGCTCTAGCTGCGCTTGGGGGGGACCTGGGGCTCGGCTAGGCCGTAGGTGTTGTAGTCGCCGAATTTGGAGAAGGTCTTGTGGGTGGGGCCGTGGTAGTCGGAGGAGGCGGTGGGGATCAGATCCAGCTCCTCGCAGAGGTGGAGGAGGTGTTCGGTCTGCTCTTGGGTGTGGGGGGGATAGAAGGCCTCGACGCCGTCGGGTTTGAGGGAGCGGATCAGGTCCTCTACCTCGTCGGGGTCGTCGATGTCCCAGTAGGGGTGGGCGATGACCGCGGTGCCGCCGGCCTCGTGGATCAGGGCGATCGCCTGCTCGGCGGTGGGCCAGCGGCGGGGGACGAAGGCCTTGGCGCCGGGCACCAGGTACTCCTCGAAGAAGGGGCCGAGGTCGCCGGTTGCACCGGCCGCCCGGGCAATGTGCGGTCGCCCGATCGAGAGCGCGTCACCTGCCTCTTTGATCGCGTCCTCCAACTTCACTTCGAAGCCCCATTTGCGCAGCCGCCCAATGATCTCCTCGGCCCGGTTGACCCGTTCCTTCTGCGCCCGTTCGCAAACCGGCTTGATCGTCACCAAATCGACCCAGTAGCCGCAGATATGCAGGTCTTCGGCGTACTCGTGCACGCAAGACATCTCGATCGCGGGCACCAGCTCGACGCCAAGCCCCTTCGCTGCCTCGGCGGCCTCCTCGACGCCAGCGACGGCGTCGTGGTCGGTGAGGGCCAAGGTCGTGACCCCGGCTTCCCAGGCTTGGGCAACGACTTCGGCTGGCGCCAACTGGCCATCGGAAACCGTCGAATGTGACTGAAGCTCGATCAACATCGAGCCGGAGAAGCTATTGCACCGGAAGGTATGGCGGCGGCGCAGTCATTCGAACCCTGACGGCCCCACCGCCCCGCCCCCGCGCTGATTAGACTGCGCCGCCGTGTTCCAGAAAGTCTTGATTGCCAACCGCGGCGAGATCGCGATCCGGGTCGCCCGGACGCTCAAGGAGATGGGCATCGGCTCGGTCGCCGTCTACTCGGAGATCGACCGCGACGCTCCCCACGTGCGCGCCGCCGACGAGGCCTTCCTGATCGGCCCCGCGGTCCCGGCCGAGAGCTATCTGAACATTCCCAAGATCATCGAGACGGCCAAGGAGGCAGGCGCCGAAGGGATCCACCCCGGCTACGGCTTCCTTGCCGAGAACGCCGAGATGGCTCGCGCCTGCGACGAGGCGGGGATCACCTGGATCGGCCCGCCGCCGGAGGCGATCGAAGCGATGGGCTCGAAGACCAAGGCGCGCGAGATCATGGAGCAGGCCGGGGTGCCGATCGTCCCCGGCTCGACCGAGGTCGCCAAGGATCTAGAGGAGGCAAAGCGCCAGGCCGAGGAAGCCGGCTACCCGGTCGCCTGCAAGGCCGCGGGCGGCGGTGGCGGCAAGGGCTTTCGCGTCGCGATGACCCCCGACGACCTGCAGGAGGCCTTCGAGGGCTCGGGCCGCGAAGGCGAGAAGTTCTTCTCCGACGACCGCGTCTACGTCGAGCGCTACCTCGAGGACCCACGCCACGTCGAGGTCCAGGTGCTGGCCGATAGTCACGGCAACGTGATTCACCTGGGCGAGCGCGACTGCTCGATCCAGCGTCGCCACCAGAAGGTGATCGAGGAGGCCCCGGGCCCGCACGTCGATGAGGAGATGCGCGAGCGGATCGGCAAGATCGCCACCGACGCGGCTGCTGCGGTCGGCTACCGCGGCGCCGGCACGATCGAGGGCATGCAGGTCGGCGACGAGTACTTCTTCCTCGAGATGAACACCCGCGTCCAGGTTGAGCACTGCGTGACCGAGATGGTCACCGGCATCGACATCGTCCGCGAGCAGATCCTGGTCGCGGCTGGCGAGTCGCTCTCGATCGCCCAGGAGGACGTTGAGCTGAGCGGCTGGTCGATCGAGTGCCGGATCAACGCCGAGGCGGCGCACAAGAAGTTCGCCCCCGCGCCGGGCCCGATCGACGACTCCTACCGCGAGCCCTCCGGTCCCGGCGTTCGCGTTGACTCCGGCGTCGAGGGTGGCTCCGAGGTGACGCCGATGTATGACCCGATGGTGGCCAAGCTGATCGTCTGGGACGTCGATCGCGAGAAGGCGACCCGGCGCATGCTGCGAGCGCTGAGCGAATACGACTCCGGCGGCCTGACCACGCTGATCCCCTTCCACGAAGCGATCCTCGCCACCGAGCAGTGGGCCCAGGGCGAGACCTGCCGCGACCTGATGGAGGACACCGACTGGCTCAAGTCGACGGCTCCGGCCGATGCGAAGCCGCCCCAGCCCGCCGAGGGTGGCGGCGAGATCGTCAGCCGCGACTACAAGGTTGAGGTCTCCGGCAAGCTCTTCGACGTCAAGGTGATCGGCGAGGCTGCGGCCGGCGGCGGCGCTCCCGCCGCGGGTGGCAAGAAGCCGCCGAAGCGCGAGCGCAAGGCCGGCGGTGGCGGCGGCGCCTCGAGCGAGTCGCTGTCCTCGCCGCTGCAGGGCACCGTCTTCAAAGTCGCCGTGGAGAAAGGCGCCGAGGTCGCCGAGGGCGATCTGATCTGCGTGATCGAGGCGATGAAGATGGAGAACGAGATCGTCGCCCACCGCGCCGGCAAGGTTGAGGAGCTCAAGATCGCCGAGGGGGACGCGGTCTCCAGTGGCGACGTCCTCGCCGTGATCAAGTAGCGCTCGCGGCGCCGACGAAGCTCAGCGTTTCTGCTGCTGTTTCTTCGCTTCCCGTTCTTCTTTGTCGTGCTGCTTTTTTTCGCGTCGTTCTGCCTTGACCTGGCGGATCACCTGCTGGCGTTCGCGGCGGGTCAGCGGGATTTCGGCGGATTCTTCGCGACAGCCGCGGCCGCTGCAGTCCTCCAGCCGTTCGGTCAGTTCGCGGTGGAGGAAGTTGCGCACCGGGAAGTAGTTGGGGATGCGGACCAGGTTGTTGAGCTCGTACGGGTCCGTTTCGAGGTCGTAGAGCTCCTTCTCGCCGTCCGGCCAGGCGATGTACTTGTAGGGACCGAGACGGATTCCCTCGTAGTCCTTCGGGGGCGCCAGCAGCGAGGCACCAGCTTCGCCGCCGGGGCGGCCGGCCGTTCCGCTCTTGCGGGCGGCGAGGCTCTGCTCGCGCGTGGAGCGACTCTGGTCGCCGGGTTCGGCGATCGCGCCGGCTTCGTTGACGTCGTCGGTTTCGACGAAGGACTCGAAGAGGTAAGGCCGCAGGGTGCGCAGGTTGGGGTCTTTGAAGAAGGGCGTCATCGAGCGCCCGTCGACGCTCTTGTCGGGTGTGACCCCGGCCAGTTCGAGGATCGTCGGCGCGATGTCGATGTTGCCGACGACCTCACCCGATTCCGTGTCGGCTTTGATGTGCGGGCCGCGAATCAGGAAGGGCAGGTGGGTCGAGGGCTCGTAGGCGAGGAACTTGCCGCCGAGCAGGCGGTGCTCACCGTAGAAGAAGCCGTTGTCGGAGGTGAAGATGACGTAGGTGTTGCGCAGCCGGTGCAGCGAGCCCAGCGTGTCGATCAGCAGTTTCACCCCATCGTCGATCGAGCGCAGCGACTCGAGCGCCTTGTCGTAGTAGACCCGGTAGGTGTGGATTTCGCTGAGGCCGAGGTAGGGCGCTTCGCGGATGAAGCTCGGCTTGTCGGTGACGTTGCCCTCGTCGAAGCCCTGGCCGCGGTTGTGGGGTAGCGGTGCGCCCTTGAACCAGTCGTAGTGGCGCGGTGCCGGCTCCGGCCCGGCGGGCTTGCGGAAGTCGCCGTGGGGAGCGGTGTAGTCGAGCTGCAGGTAGAAGGGCTGTTCGGGCGAGGTGGCGCGCAGTTCCTGCGTCGCCAGGTTGGTCAGCATGTCGGTCTCGTAGAAGCAGGGCTGGCCGTTGAGCGGCGCGAAAGGGCAGCCGATGTCGTCGCGGGTCGTGTATTCACGTGGTTCCCAGGTGCCGGAGTCGCCGTAAGGCCCTTCAACGACCCCGTTGTTGTTGAGCGAGTAGCCGTAGTAGTAGTGATGGGTGTCAGCGTTGAGCACCGTGTGCCAAGCGCTCCAACCGGGGGGCACTTCGGTGCCGTTCGAATACGGTTCGTCGCCGTAGCCGTTGAGGAACTTGCCGACGTGGATCGTGCGGTAGCCGGCGCCCTGCAGCCAGGTGGCGATGTTGTGGGTGTAGGCGCCGCGGAAGGAGAAGCCGAAGTAACCGCCGTTGGGCTGGATGTTGCCCTTGACGCCGTTGTTGTGGGCGTAGCGGCCGGTCAGCAAGCTGACCCGCGAGGGGCAGCAGAGCGGGTAGGAGACGTAGTAGCGGTTGAAGGTCTCACCGCGTTTGGCGATCAGGTTGAGCGTGTTCGGCATCGCCTGCAGCTTTGGCTGGCCGAAGGCGGCGTAGAGCTGATCGAGAGTCTGATCGTCAGTCTGGATGACGACGAAGCTGGGCCGTTCCGGTGTCGCCGCGGCGGCGCTGGAGCGAAACCCCGTGGTGGCGAGCAGGCAGAGCAGCGCCAGCATGCCGGCCGCGATCACGGCGAGCCGGATGCCCCGTCCTACCCTGCTTTGTTCGGATCGATGCATGGAGATAGCGGTCGCGCAGGCGACCTACCCGGTCGAAACAACTGCGCGCGCTGAAGTTGCGAAACGCTAGAGAACGCTCAGGACGCGCCGAGCTTTTTGGCTGCGTCGCGGAAGGTCTTGACGGTGGCGCTGGGCGCCTTGCGGCCTTCGAGTTTCTCGCCGTGGCGGTTGACCCAGATCACCGGCACGTTCATTTTCAGCAGCGGCGCGACATCGTTGGTGTAGTTGCAGCCGATGTGCAGCCAGCCCTTCTTGCCGCCGATCCGCCGCGCCGCCTCTTTGAAGTGGACGGGGTCGGGCTTGTAGCTGCGCACCTGCTGCGCGGTGACCACGAGGTCGAGTTCGGTGCGCAGGTGGCGGCGCGAGATGCCGAGAAGTTTGTCGTCGATGTTGGAGACGATGCCGATCTCGTAGCGTTTGCCGAGCCGGTCCATCGCCGCGTTGGACTCGCGGAAGGGGAGCCAGTAGGCGACGCTGTCGGGGAGGAACTGCGCCCGTGAGGGCTCGATCTCCCAGCCCAGCTCACCGGCGACTTTGACGATCGTGCGGCGCAGCACCTCGGCGTAGAGCTCGTAGGAGCCGGCCATGATTTCGGCCTGGACCTCCATGAAGCGGGCGAGGAAGGGTTCCTCTTCGAAGCTGAAGCCGTCCTTCTGTGCCTCTTTCTTGCAGGCATCGATGATGCCTTTCTCCCAATCGATCAGGGTGCCGTAACAGTCGGTGGTTACCCATTTGACGGTTTTTAGACTGGGGAGGGGCATGGCGGCGGCGCATTATGTCAGTAGCCCGCAAGGCAGGCGGCGCGCCACTTGAAGTCGGCCGCGGCAAAGGTCGGATAGGCTGCCGCCCGCGCCGCAGGGGCGCCTTCCACCCATGGACCTCCTCGAGTATCAGGGCAAGCAGCTTTTCGCCAAGCACGGCGTCGCCGTGCCGAGTGGCGAGGTCGCTGCCAACGTCGATGACGCCGTCGCCGCGGCGGAGCGGATCGGCTACCCCTGCGCGATCAAGGCGCAGGTGCTGATCGGCGGTCGCGGCAAGGCCGGCGGGATCAAGATCGCCAAGGACGTCGAGGAGGCGCGCACCTATGCCGACGCGATCCTAGGCATGGACATCGTCGGCCCGCACGGCGAGGGTCCCTTCCGCGTCGATCAGGTCTGGATCGAGGGTGGCTCGGACATCGCCTCGGAGTACTACGCCTCGGTGATCCTCGACCGCGGCGAGAAGAAGCTGCTGGCGATGGTCTCCGCCAAGGGCGGAATGGACATCGAGGCGGTGGCTGCGGAGGACCCCGACGCGCTGGTCAAGGTCCACATCGACCCGACCAAGCCCTTCGACCTCGCCGCCGCGCGGCCGATCGTCGACGCCGCCGGGCTCGACGAGGACATCCGCGACCAGGCCGCCGAGGTGCTGGTGAAGTTGGCCGAGGTGGCGAGCTCCGAGGACGCGAACTTGATCGAGGTCAACCCACTGATCGTCACCAACGACCGCGAGGTCGTCGCGCTCGACGCCAAGGTGACGATCGACGGCAACGCGCTCTTCCGCCACCAGGATCTGGCCGAGATCGCCGACACCGCCGAGGACCCGCAGGAGGCGATGGCGAAGGAGAAGGGCCTCACCTACGTCAAGCTCGACGGCAACGTCGGCATCCTCGCCAACGGCGCCGGGCTCTGCATGTCGACGCTGGACGTCGTCGCCCAGGCGGGTGGCGCGCCGGCCAACTTCCTCGACGCCGGCGGCGGCTCCAAGGCGGAGGCGATCGTCGACGCGCTGACCGTGATCACCTCCGACGAAAAGGTCACGGCGATCCTCTTCAACATCTTCGGCGGCATCACCCGCTGCGACGAGATCGCCAAGGGCATCGTCACCGCCTCGCAGCAGCTGGACCTGAAGCTGCCGCTGGTCGTGCGGCTCGACGGCACCAACTCCGAGGAGGGGCTGAAGATCCTCGCCGAGGCCGACCTGCCCAACTTGAACCAGGAGACGACGATGCTCGACGCCGCCCGCCGCGTGGTCGAGCTCGCCGGGGGCAACGGCTGATGTCGATCATCATCGACAAGGAGACCAAGCTGGTCGTCTCCGGCCTGACCGGCCGTGAGGGCTCCTTCCACGGCCTGCGCAACAAGGCTTACGGGACCGATCTGGTCGCAGGTGTCACGCCCGGCAAGGGCGGCCAGGACGTCGAGGGCGTGCCGGTCTTCGACTCGATCAAGGAATCGGTCGAGCAGGCCGGCGCCAACACTTCGATGATCTTCGTGCCGGCGCGCTTCGCCGCGCCGGCGATCGACGAGGCGATCGAGTCCGGCGTCGAGACGGTGATCGCGATCACCGAGGGCATCCCGGTGCTCGACATGCTCAACACCTACTGGAAGGCCAGGGAGGCCGGCGTGCGCTTGCTCGGCCCCAACTGCCCCGGCGCGCTCTCGCCCGGCAAGGCCAACGTCGGCATCATCCCGGCGCAGTTCTTCGATCCCGGCCCGATCGGCGTCGTCTCCAAGTCGGGGACGCTGACTTACCAGATCGGTAATGAGCTGAAGCAGGCCGGCACCGGCAACTCCTCGATCGTCGGCATTGGCGGCGACCCGATCATCGGCTCGGACTTCATCGACATCTTGACGCTGTACGAGGCCGATCCCGAGACCGAGCTGATCGTGATGGTCGGCGAGATCGGTGGCGACGCCGAGGAGCGGGCCGCTGAGTTCATCGCCAGCGAGATCTCCAAGCCGGTCGTCGCCTACATCGCCGGCTTCACCGCCCCGCCCGGCAAGCAGATGGGCCACGCCGGGGCGATCATCTCCGGCTCCTCGGGCACCGCCCAGGCCAAGAAGGACGCGCTCGAAGCGAAGGGCGTGCGGGTCGGCGAAAGCCCGACCGAGACGGCCAAGATCGCCGTCGAAGTCCTGCGCGGTTCTTAGCCGTCCCGTCCGAGGCTTCGGCTACTAGTCCAGCCATGGAGTTGGGGATAGAGGGGGTCGAGACGCGGCCGGTGCGGCTTGTCGTCTCCGACGATCTGCAGCGGGGGCGGGGGAGCGTGTTCTTCCGCCTCTGGTTTGCCATTCCGTTCATCTTCTGGCTGACGCTCTGGGGCATCGCGGCGTTCTTCGTCGCGATCGCCAACTGGTTCGCGACCCTGTTCAAGGGGACCTCGCCGCAATCGCTGCACGGGTTCCTCGCGCGCTTCGTCCGTTTTGCCGTTCACACCTATGCCTACCTCTACCTGGCTGCCGATCCGCTGCCCGGCTTCGGCGGCAAGCCGGGGTATCCGATCGACGTCGAGATCGACCCGCCGGTTCGGCAGAACCGCTGGAAGGTCGGCTTCCGGCTCGTGCTCGTCGTCCCCGCCCTAATCCTTCTCGGTGCCTTCTTCGGCACTGGGGGCGGTTTCAGCGGGACCTCAGAAGGCGAAACCGGTCGCCTCGGGCTGCTCGTCGCCGCTGCCTTCCTCGGCTGGTTCTTCGCCCTCGCCCGCGCGCGCATGCCGCGCGGTCTGCGCGACCTGATCGCCTACGGGCTGTCCTACGCGGCGCAGGCCTGGGCCTACATGACGCTGCTGACCGATCGCTATCCCTCCAGCGACCCGCTCACCGCGATCGGCCAGCTGCCCGCTCGGGAAGACCCGATCCGGCTCGAATCGAGCGATGACCTGCGGCGCAACCGGCTCACCGTCTTCTTCCGCCTGCTACTCGCGATCCCGCACCTGATTTGGCTTGTGCTCTGGGGCATCGCCGCTTTCTTCGCGGCGATCGGCAACTGGTTCGCGATTCTTTTCACCGGCATCTCACCGGCTGGACTGCACCGCTTCCTCGCCGCCTACACGCGCTATCAGCAGCACGTGATCGCCTACCTGTACGTGGTTGCGAATCCGTTTCCCGGCTTCACCGGTGAGCGCGGTAGCTACCCGATCGAAATCCGCATCGCTGAGCGCGCGCCGCAGAACCGCTGGACCGTTGGCTTTCGCCTCGTGTTGGCCCTGCCGGCGCTGCTCCTTGCCGTCGCTTACGGAACGCTCCTTGCCGCCGTCGCTTTGCTCGGCTGGTTCGCCTCGCTCTTCACCGGCACGATGCCCCTCGGCCTGCGCAACGCCGGTGCCCTCGCCGTGCGCTACTCGGCTCAGCTCTACGGCTACCTCTTCCTGCTGACGGACGCCTACCCATACAGCGGCCCAAACATCGCACCGCCGCCGCTGACCGCCGACCCCAACATCGCATTCCCGCCACGAGGCGCTTGAGGCGGCTGGCCTCCCGCCTCACCCGTCCATCGACGCTGGGGCTGCTGGTCGGAGCCGCGCTCTGGCTCTGGGCGGCGTGGGCACTCTGGCACGCCACCGCCTCAGTGCCGCAGGGCCCCGACCTCTCGCCGGATCGCTTCTTCAGCTCCTCCTTTCTCGACCGCAGCGCCTCCTATGAACGCTTCCTGGCGATCGACGGCCTGCTGGCGATCGTGGTCCTGCTTGGGGTCCTCGCGGTTTACGCCCGTCGCGGACACCGGCTGATGCGCGAGTCGGCGGCGGGCCGGGTCGGCACCGGGATGCTGCTCGGCATGCTCGGCTTCGCCGTCGTCTGGCTGGCTGAGCTCCCCTTTGGGCTGGCCGCGGTGTGGTGGGAGCGGGATCACGGTGTATCTCACCAGGGCTACCTCGAATGGGCGCTCGAGAGCTTCCTCGGGCTCGGTGGCACCTTCCTCTTCGTCGCCGTGGCGCTGGTGATCGCGATGGGGCTGGCGGGTCCGCTGCGGCGCTGGTGGTGGGTCGCCGCGGTGCCGGCCTTCGTCGGCCTGGCGCTGCTCTTCGCCTTCGTCAGCCCCTATCTGGTTCCCGATACCTCGCCGCTGCGCGATCCACAGCTCGCCGAAGCGCGGGCGCTCGAGCGCCGGGAGGGGGTCGAGGGAACCCGGTTCAAGGTCGAGGACGTCGATCGCTTCACCACCGCGCCAAACGCCGAGGCGACCGGCCTCGGCCCGACTCGGACCGTGATCCTCTGGAACACGCTGCTCGGCGACGACTTCAGCCGCGCCGAGGTCCGCGCCGTGCTCGGTCACGAGATAGCCCACGTCGCGCATGACGATCCGCTCAAGCAGGTCGGCTGGCTGGCGCTCTTCCTGATTCCGGCGGCAGCCTTGGTCGAGCTGTTCACCCGCCGCCGTGGCGGCATGGCCCGCCCGGAGGCGGTGCCCGTCGCGCTCCTTGTCCTCGTCGCGCTGCAGTTTCTGGCGACTCCGATGTTCAATCTCGTCACCCGCCGGGCCGAGGCCTCGGCGGATTGGTCGTCGCTGCAAGCGACCCATGAACCGGCGGTCGCCCGCGCGATGTTCCGCCGGCTCAGCACAACGAGCCAGAGCTCACCCGATCCGCCTGCCTGGACCTCACTCCTCTACGGCAGCCACCCGACGATCATGCAGCGGATCGAGATGACCTACGCCTGGGAACGGGCGCACCGACCCTGAGCGGCGCCGCCGGTCGCCGCGGCCTGGGCGTTGCTAGGCTCGCTTTCACATGGCTGGCGACACGATTTCGTTTGCAAGAGGGGCGCCGAGCGCCGACATCCTGCCGCGCGACGCGGTGCGCGACGCGGCGGCGATCGCGCTTGCCGAGGACTGGGAAAAGGCCCTCTCCTACGGCACCGGGATCGGCCATCCGGGGCTCTGCGAGTGGATCGCGCAGCGGCACGGGGGGCTCGATGACGGCCAGGTGATGGTCGCCAATGGCTCGCTGGAGGCCGGCTGGATGCTCTTCGAGCACTTGCTTGAGCCCGGTGACCGGGTCGTGGTCGAGCAGCCGACCTACGATCGCACGCTGCTGATGCTGCAGCGGCTCGGGGTCGAGCTGGTGGCGGTCCCGCTCGAGGACGACGGGCTCGACATCGCCGCCTTCGAAGCGGCTTTGGCGCAGGGGCCGATCAAGCTCGCCCACATCATTCCCAACTTCCATAACCCGGCTGGCTGCACGCTCTCCGCCGAGAAGCGGGTGCGCTTGGTCGAGCTGGCCGCCGAGCACGACTTCTGGATCTTCGAGGACGACCCCTACCGCGAGCTGCCCTTCGAGGGCGAGGCGCTGGAGACGATGCTCTCGCTCGACCAGGCCGACAAGGTGGTCCACGCTTCCTCGTTCTCCAAGACGGTAAGTCCCGGCGTGCGCGTCGGCTACCTCGCCGGGCCGGCGGCTGAGATCGCCAAGCTCGCCAAGCGGGCCAACGAGACCTACATCTCACCCAACATGCTGGCCGAGGCAGTGGTGCTCGAGCTCTGCCGCTCGGGCGGGCTCGACCGCAACATCGAGTTCGTCAAGGGCGCGCTGCAGGCGCGCCGCGACGCCCTGGTCGAGGCCCTGAACGAGCGGATCCCCGAGGCCGAGTTCGTCGTCCCCGGCGGCGGCTACTTCCTCTGGCTCGACCTCGCCGAGGGCACCGATACCAGCGCCTTGCTGGCCGAGGCCAAGGGCGAGGGCGTCGCCTTCGTCGCCGGCCCCGACTTCATGATCGAGGGCGGCACCAACAGCCTGCGGCTCTCCTTCGCCAGCGTCCCCCCCGAGCGGATCGGTGAGGGCATCGCCCGCATCGCCCGCGCGCTCGATCGCGTCCGCGCCGGTTCGCCCGCCTGAGCGAGCGACTCTCCCGCATCGGCTGATCCAGCTGCGCCCACTCGCCGTAGGTGGGGTTGATGACCTATCCGCGACTGAGGAGGAAGCATGGCTGTGGCTAACAAACCGAGCGCGCTGGAGCGCGTCACGGGTGACCCGGTGTCGCGGCGCAAGCTGCTCGCCGTTACCGGCGGCTCGACCGCGCTGGCGGCCTTTCTCGCCGCTTGCGGCAGCGACAGCAGCAGCACGACGACGACGATGGCCGGCAACGGCGGCGGCAAGACCGGCACCGAGCAGTTCGGCAAGGGCGACGTCGGCATCCTCAACTACGCGCTGACGCTCGAGTACCTCGAGACCGCCTTCTACGCGGACGTGGTCAAAAGCGGCCTCTTCAAGGGCTCTGACCTGGCGACGATCCGCAAGTTCGGCAGCGAGGAGGCGGAACACGTCACCGCGCTGACCGGCTTCGTCAAGCAGATGGGCGGCAAGCCCGCCCCGAAGCCAAAGACCGAATTCCCGCTGAAGAGCGCCAAGTCGGTGCTCGAACTGGCGGCGACGGTGGAGAATCTCGGCGCCGCCGCCTACCTCGGCCAGGCGGCCAACATCAAGGGCGCCTCGGTGCTCGCCGCGGCACTCTCGATCCACAGCGTCGAGGGCCGCCACGCGGCGGCGCTCAACACCCTGCTGGGCGAATCGATCACCCCAGACGGGGCGTTCGCCAAACCCGCCGGCGCCGACGAAGTCCTCAAGTCGGTCGAACCCTTCATCGTCGGCTGAGCCGGCGCAAAGCGCGAAAGGAGAATCAGATGAGCGACCAGATCCTGGCCCAGCCCGAGCTCGCCGCGGTGCATATCGACACCGACAGCGAAGACATCTCCCGCAGCGAGGTGATCCTCAAGGGAGCGCTGGCGGCCGGTGCCGTCTACGGCGCGCTCGCGGTCGGCCCCTTTGTCGGCCGGGCGCTGGCGATGGCCGAAAGCGGCGACGTCGGCATCCTCAACTTTGCCCTCACGCTCGAGTACCTCGAGTCAACCTTCTACAAGGAAGCGAAGACGCGGGCCAAGGCGAGCGGTGACCTCAAGAGCCTGATCGAGCTAGTCGGGCGCGATGAGGAAGAACACGTCGGGGCGCTGACCGAAACGATCAAGAAGCTCGGCGGCAAGCCGGTGGCGGAGCCGAAATTCGACTTCCCCTACAACGGCACCGCTGGCTTCCTCAAGCTCGCCCAGACGTTCGAGGACACCGGGGTGAGCGCTTACAACGGCGCCGCGCCGCAGATCAAGGCCTCCGAAGTGCTGGAAGCGGCCGGCTCGATCGTCCAGGTCGAGGCCCGCCACGCCGCCGCGATCCGGCTGCAGAACAAAGAAGAACCGGCGCCGGAAGCGTTCGACCCGGCTCTGACCGAAGCTAAGGTGCTGAAGGCGGTCGAACCCTTCATCGCCTAGCCCGAACCCCGCCGAAACGGTTTCTAGGAGCAATCGAAGATGGGCACGAGCAAAGCAGAGCGCCTCGCTGACGAGGAGCTGATGCCGCTGATCGGGGAGAAGAACCCCGATGCCTTCGAGGTCTTCTACGACCGCCACGGTGGAGTCGCCTACTCGCTCGCCTACAGGATCGTGGGCGAGCGGGGGGCGGCCGAAGACGTGACCCAGGAGGCCTTCATCTCGATCTGGCGCAGCGGTGCCCGCTACGACGCAGCGCGCGGCAGCGTCCGTACCTGGATGCTCGGCATCGTCCGCAACCGCGCGATCGACGCCCTGCGCAGCAAGAGCGGGAAGGCGCCGAAGCTCGACTTCGACGACGACTCGATCCTCGAGCACCGCCCGGCCGAGGAGCTGACCGATTCCGAGGCGTTGCGGCGGGAGACGGCAGAGGAGGTGCGCGGGGCGCTCGACGAGCTGCCCGGCGAGCAGTCGAAGGTGATCCAGCTGGCCTACTTCGGCGGCTTCAGCCACTCGGAGATCGCCGGCATGCTGGGCGTGCCGCTGGGCACGGTGAAGGGGAGGATGCGACTTGGATTGGAGAAGATTCGCGGTGAGCTGGCGGAGGGACTGACATGAGCGAGAACGGACACGAGCGCCGCAGCGACGAGATCGCTGCCTTCCTGCTGGGCGCCCTGGAGCCCGGCGAGGCGGCGGAGCTGGAACGCCACCTGGCTGGCTGCGAGGAGTGCCGGACCGAGCTCGAGTGGCTGCGCCCGGCGGTGCAGCTGCTGCCTGAGTCGGTGCAGCGGGTCGAGGCGCCGCCGCAGCTGCGCGGGCGGCTGATGGAGCAGGTCCGCTCTGAGGCCGAGAGCGCGCCGGCACCGAGTCGCGGGCGCCGTTGGAGCATCGGGGGCTGGAGCCTGCGCCCGGTCGCGGGCCTGGCCGCCCTGGTGCTCGTCGTCGCCGCAGTTGCCGCCTACGCGATCGGCAGCGGCGACTCGGGTGGCGGCAACACGACCACTGTCGTAGAAGGCCACTCGCCGGGTGTAGTCGCTGAGGTGGTCCGCGACGGTGGCTCGGGGACCCTGCACTTGACCAACCTCCACCAGCTGCCGAGCAACAAGGTCCTGCAGGCTTGGGTGGAACGCGACGGGCAGGTCGTCTCGGCGAAGACTCTCTTCGTGCCCAACCAGGACGGCACCGCCTCGGCGACGATCGACGACATGGAAGGCGTCAAGACGGTGATGGTCACCGCCGAGCCGCGCGGCGGCAGCGTGCAGCCGACGAGCCCGCCGATCGTCAGCGTGGCGATACCGCAGTAGGTAGAGCGGCGACTGGCCTAGCGGCCGTAGCGGTCTGAGGAGAGAACCAGCTGCTCCGGGATCGTTGCCCGTGGCGGCGGTGCCGGGTCGGCGCGGACCGAGACGGTCTCAGCGACGCTGCGTGAGACCTGGTGCGTGCCCTCGGCAGAGGCGATCGTGACGCCCTCCTCGCCGGAGCTCTGCACCGAGCCCTCGAGGCCGGGGTAGAGCCCCGAGTCCTTGAGGTAGTGGAGCAGCTCCTCGGCCTCGTTCTCGAAGCGCAGCACGTGGACCTTGGCGCCGGGCTCGACGTCGGAGAGCAGGGCGCCCTGCTCGCGGATGCCCTCGACGATCGGGTGGCCGTGAGGGCAGGTGGTGGCGTCGCCGATCGCGGCGCGCATGCGCTCCTCCAGCACCGGCGACATCGCGTGCTCGATCCGCTCAGCCTCCTCGTGCACCTCGTCCCAGGGGATGCCTAGCACGTCGGTGAGGAAGCGCTCGATCATGCGGTGGCGGCGGACGATGTGGCTGGCGTGCTCACGGCCGGTGGTGGTGAATTCGAGCGACTTGTCGGGCTTGCGCTCGACGTAGCCGTCATCGGTGAGGCGGCCGATCATCTCGTGCACGGTCGGCGGCGAGAGCTGCATCGCGCGAGCGATGTTGGCGCCGGTCATCGGCAGCCCGGCCTCCTCGAGCCAGAACATGATCTCCAGGTACTCCTGCTCTGCGACTGTCGCTGTCTCCATGGTGTCCATAGCCCGATACTAGTAGAGGCTCAGCGGCGCTCGATCAGGGTCGAAACGACCGCCTCGTAGAAGCCCTCGCCCATTGCCCCCTCGGTGACCGTGGCGTTGTTCCAGGAGCCGAGTGCGGCGCGCAGGCCGGGGTCGCGCTCGGGCCCGTTGGCGACGACGAAGAAGCGGCCGACGGCGGCGGCGACCTCGAGGTCCTCGACCGAGTCGCCGACGGCTATGCACTCGGCCGGGTCGTAGCCGCGGACGCGAGCGTGGGCAGCCACGGCGCCCGCCTTGCTGACCTGCTTGGGGACCAGGTGGTAGGCGTGGGTGGGGCCCTCGACCGCGGGCATCTCGCGGCCGATCGCGCCGTTGTCGAGCAGGCGCAGGTCGTCGTGACCGTCGGCCTCGAGCAGCCGGTTGGCCTCGGCGACGTCGACCTTGCCGCGAAAGAGGTGGGAGAGGACGCGGCCGTGGTGCCAGGGAGCGTGGTACTCGAGCCGCCCGTCGAAGTGGGCGAAGAGCATCTTCGGGATGCCGCGGGCCTCGATCTTCTCGTAGACGGTGCCGTCCTCGTCGGGGACGAGGTCGCCGGTCAATAGCGTCGTCTCGCCCTCGATCGCGAAGGCGCAGCCGGCCTCGTAGATGTAGGAGCTCTGGCCCATCAGGCGGGCGGCCTCGTGGACCTGGGGCTCGCGGCGGCCGGACATGATCACGACCTCGACCCCGGCCCGGTGGCAGGCTTCCAGGCCACGCGACTGGGCCAGCGAGAAGCCGCCCTCGGCGTCGCGGAAGAGCGAGCTTCCCTTGCCGAGCAGGGTGCCGTCGAGGTCGGTGTAGACGCAGCTCAGTGCCATCGGTGGGTCGCTACGGTAGCCGGATGAGCTGGCGCCTCGCCGATCGCAGCCTCGACCTTGCCCAGCCGCTGGCTGCCGGGATCGTCAACGTCACCGTCGACTCGATGTTCGAGGGGGCGCGCAGTGGCACGCCGGAGCAGGCGGTTGACGACGGTTTGGCACTGGTCGAGGCGGGGTTCGACATGCTCGACGTCGGTGCGGTGGCGGCAAAAGCAGGACCGCCGGTTTCGCCTGAGGTCGAGGCGGCGGCGCTGGTGCCGGCGATCGAAGGGCTGACGGGGGCGGGAGTGCCGATCTCGGCCGACACCTTCTCGGTCGAGGTGGCGCGGGCGGCGCTCGGGGCGGGCGCCGTCGCGGTCAACGACATTTCCGGTGGCTCGGATGAGATGTTCGAGCTGGTCGCCGAGGCGGGCAGCGGCTACGTGCTGATGCACATCGAGGGGCCGCCGCGGGTCGACCGGCCGGCGCCTGACTACGGCGACGTGGTCGGGCACCTGGTCGAGTGGTTTGGGGGGAGAGTCGAGCGCGCCCGCGGCCTTGGCGTCGCCGAGGAGCAGATCGCGATCGACCCCGGACTCGACTTCGACCTCAACACCGAGCAGGACCTGGAGATCCTGCGTCGCCTGCCCGAGCTCGCTGCACTCGGCCTGCCGCTCTACGTCTCCCTTTCGCGCAAGGACTTCATCGGCGCCGCCCTCGCCGGCTCGTGGGAGGAGCGGTTGCCGGCCGGCGAGCGCGAGTGGGGGACGGTCGCCGCGGTTGCCCTGGCGGTGCGAGGTGGCGCCGACATCTTGCGCATTCACGACCGCAGCTCGTTGCAGGCGATGAGGGTTGCTGGACAGGTCGCGCGCCCGGCGCGGAGCGCCGCCTGATGGCGAAGAGCCTGCTCGAGGCTCCGTGGTCGATTGCGCTCGATCCGGCTCGCCGCGACGGACGCATCGTCGCCGAGAGTGGCGAAGAGGAGCGGGGGGCGCAGGAGGTGGCGCTGCCGCGCTCGCTCGACCCCGGCTTCGTCGAAGCACTGAAGCGCAGCGGCGTCGAGCGGCTCTACTCGCACCAGCGCGAAGCGCTGCAGACGGCCGTCAGCTCGAACCTGGTAATCACCAGCGGCACCGCCTCGGGCAAGAGCCTCGCCTTCAACCTGCCGGTGCTAGACGGGATTGCCCGCGACGCCAAGCGACGCGCTCTCTATCTCTACCCGACCAAGGCGCTGGCCCAGGACCAGGCGCGCAAGCTGGCGGCGCTGCGCCCGCCCGGCCTGCGCGAGGCGATCTACGACGGCGACACCCCGAAGGAAGAGCGCCCGGCGATCCGCCGCCGCAACAACCTCGTCCTCACCAACCCGGACATGCTGCACGTCGGCATCCTGCCCCACCACAAGAGCTGGGGCGACTTCCTCGCCAACCTCGAGTGGGTCGTGGTCGACGAGGCGCACACCTACCGCGGCGTCTTCGGCTCCCACGTCGCCAACGTGCTGCGGCGGCTGCGGCGGGTGGCGCGCGCCTACGGCTCTGAGCCGCGCTTCCTGCTCGCCTCGGCGACGATCGCCAACCCGGTGGAGCTGGCCGAAGAGCTGGTCGGCACGCCCTTCGAGCTGATCGACGACGATGGCGCGCCGCGGGCCGGGCGCGAGATCGCGATGTGGAACCCGCCGCTGATCGACAAGGCGACCGGGACGCGGCGCTCGCCGCTCTCGGAGGCCGCCGACCTGCTCGCCGAGCTGGTTTCGCACGGCGTGCGGACCATTTGCTTCCTGAAGAGCCGGCGCGGGATCGAGCTGATCCAGCGCTTCGCCCGCGAAGCGCTGGAAGCGCGCGGCAAGCCCGAGCTGGCGGCGCGGATCGCGCCCTATCGCGGCGGCTACACGCCGCAGCAGCGGCGCGAGATCGAGGCGCGGCTCGCGGCCGGTGAGCTGCTGGCGGTGGTCGCCACCGACGCGCTCGAGCTCGGCATCGACATCGGCGAGCTCGACGCGGCGATCTGCGTCACCTTCCCCGGCACCGTCGCCAGCCTGCGCCAGATGTGGGGTCGGGCGGGGCGCCGGCGCCGCGGGCTGGCCGTATACGTCGCCGGCCAGGATGCGCTCGACCAGTTCTTCTGCCGCCACCCCGACGAGTTCATCGGCCGCCCGGTCGAGGCGGCGATTCTCGATCACGCCAGCGAGCAGATCGCCGGCCGGCACATGGTCGCGGCGGCCTATGAGCTACCGCTGAGCGAGCAGGACGCCGAGGTCTTCGGGCCCGAGTGGCGCGAGCGGGCGCAGCGGCTGATCGCGGCGGGCGAGCTGCGCCAGGCGGGCGGGCGGATCATGCCGCGCAGCAGCGAGTTCGTCGCCGCCAAGGTGCCGCTGCGCTCGGCCTCGCCCGACTCGGTAGCGGTGATCGAGCGCGAGTCGGGCGAGATGCTCGGCCTGGTCGAGTCCGAACGCGCCTTCACCACGATCCATCCGGGCGCGATCTACCTCCACCTCGGTCGCTCCTATGAGGTCGAGCAGCTCGACGTGCAGGGGCGGCGGGCGATCGTCTCGCGCTTCGACGGCGACTGGTACACGCGGCCGAAGAAGGAGACCGAGATCTACATCGAGCGGGTGCGCGAGCAGCGCTCCACCTCGGGGGTCGAGCTGCACTTCGGCGAGGTCTCGGTGACCGAGCAGGTGATCGCCTACCAGCGGGTCTCGATCTCCGAGCAGGAGCCCTTCGACATCGTCTCGCTGGAGCTGCCCGAGCAGCAGTTCGCCACCCAGGCGCTCTGGTACGTGCTGCCCGACGGGCTCAGCGGCGCCCTGCCGCCCGACGTCCTGCTCGGCGCCCTGCACGCGACCGAGCACGGCCAGATCGCGGTGCTGCCGCTGATCGCGATGTGCGACCGCTGGGACATCGGCGGCCTCTCGACCAACGTCCACTTCCAGACCGGCCGCTCGACGATCTTCATCTACGACGGTCACCCCGGCGGCGTCGGCATCACCCTGCGTGGCTACGAGCAGTTCGAGCGCCTGCTCGGCGACGCCGAGCGGCTGATCGGCGAGTGCCCCTGCGAGTCGGGCTGCCCCTCCTGCGTGCAGAGCCCCAAGTGCGGCAACCTCAACGAACCCCTTCATAAGGAGGGGGCGTTGGAGTTGATGAGGACCATGACGGGGCCGTAGTCACCTTGATCCAGGCCAGAGCTGGCGCAGAGCGAGAACGGTGAAGGCGTGCGCCCAGGCGAGGGGCGTGGTCGAGGTGGGGATACCGGTGTGCGCGTCTACACGCTCGGGCAGCATGCCGCTGGGTGTGGCGGCGCGGCGCAGCTCGACCATCAGGTGCAGCGCCGCCTGGCGCTCGCCGAGCGCGGCGAGGCTCCAGGCAGTCCAGGCCGTCGGTGCGGTCCAGGGGTCGATGCCGCCGTCCCAGTCTTCGGAGGGGACGATGCCGAAGCGGCCGCTTGTCGCGGCCAACCGCAGCAGTGTGTGCCGCACGAGCGGGTAGAGCGTCGGGTGCGGGAAGGGACGCACCGCCCAGGCAGCGGCCGAGTCGAGCCCGGATGAAGGGTTGCCGGCGCGGCGCGCGAGGGTGCCCGATGGCGTTCCGAAGAGCGCCCGAACGTGCTGCGAGCCCGAGGCGATCGCGTTGCCGAGGAAATCGCCGCCGCCGTTCTCTTGGTAGTCGTCCAGCCCTCTCCACGGCAGCTCAACCGAGCTACTCGGCAGCCCCGCCGCCTTGGCGGCCGCCGCGATCCAGCCGGCTGCGTCGCCCTGGGCTGCGCGCCCGTCTACAGGGGCGCCATTACTTTGGAACCGCGCCGCGGCCCCGAGGTCGAGTCCTTCCAGGAAGCCGACGATGCGCCCCGCCTCATCCTGGTACCCCGCCGCCGCGAGCGCGATCGCAACAGTGCTCGCGTCGCGGGGCCAGACGTAGCTCCAACCCTGGCGAGCCCCCGCCTCCACTGCACCCGTGCGCTCGTTGGTCAGTGCGTGCAGGACCAGCAGCGACCGCCGGTACATCCGCCGCGCCCAGGCCGGGGCGTCGGCGCCTAGCGGCCGCGCCCTTGCCAACCAGCCAGGATCCGCGCGGATAGCGCCAGGCTCGCCCAGTGAGTTGACCGTCACGGTCCGGGCCGTGCCGAACCTCGCGACTGTCCGTAGCGCGTTGCTCTCGGGCAGGTAGCGCAGCCGAACCGAGTCAGCCCGCGAGCCCCCCGAGGCAAGGGTCGCGCCGATGGCAAGCAGGGCCAGCATCGCGATCACTGCCCGCAGTGCTTTCATCGGCCTAATGCAAGCAGCCTCCTCGCCGCCCGGTCGCTAGCCTTCGCCCAGCAAGCTTCGGCTTTGCGCTTTCCCAGGCGAGGTAGCTCAGTTGGTAGAGCACACGACTGAAAATCGTGGTGTCGTGGGTTCGATTCCCACCCTCGCCATCAACTTTTCCCTGCAAATCAGTACTAAGTTGGATTGAGCGAGAGCGATCGTTTGGGCGACGGCCAGCCGTTCATCGCCCAAACGTCGCCCAATCACGAAGCTTCTGACGCACTCGAGGCCATAGCTGCCGCTTGCTTTTCGAAGGCATTTGGCTTCCCAGGCGGTTCTGCCGAATGAGCTGGGCTTCGAATTTTGGTTCCATAAGGCCAGAATCGTGTGATTCTCAGTTCGATGGAAAGCGCGAAGGCGTCGCACTGCAGAGCCAAATTTGCGACTCTCGCTGGACGCCAATTCTCGGAGAGAATCCAGGCCTTGATAGCCGCTGTTGGGCAGCGCAGGCCACACGAGGCTTATGTCCTGGCGCACGTAACCCGTGACCGGACGCGGCCGTTCTAAGTTTGCAGAAACTGTTCAAGTTATATTCCGGAACTATCTGAGTCGTCAATTCCTCTCCGAACGACTCAGGCCCAGCGACCCAGGCCATTTCTTCTGCCATGAATTCTGCCCTCTATGAAAAGCAGCCAAGCGCCTTTCTCGAGGTACGGGTAGAGGAGTTGGATCTTGAGCCTGCCTTGCATGGCTTCTGCGCCGGTTACGAGGAAGGTAAGTGGAGGGCTGTGCAGTTCGCCGATTACCTATTCCACTATCTCGGGGAGTTCGCGCTGACCGCTACCGAGCTTGAGCGTTTCAGTCCCACTATGAGCCATCAGCTCCTCCGCAGCGCCGCGAAGATCGTCTACGACAGCGACCACTACGCTCGTCGTGGTGAGTTCGGTGAGCTCATTCTCCACGCGGTGCTGCGCCGTCACTTCGATAGTCAGCCTGCCGTCAGCAAGCTTTACTACAAGGACAGTTCCAACGATACTGTCAAGGGCTTTGACTGCGTCCACGCGGTGATTGCCGACGGTGGCGAGCTCGAGCTTTGGCTCGGGGAGGCGAAGTTTTACAAGGACGCCCGCGACGCGATCCGCAACGTCGTCACCGAGCTCAAGCAGCACCTCGACAGCGGCTTCCTGCGCTCTGAGTTCGCCCTAGTCACCAACAAGCTCGATCCCGCCTGGGAGCACTCTGAGCAGCTTCGCCGGTTGATCGACGAGCACACGTCGCTGGATCTGATCATCGACCGCATTCGCGTTCCCGTTCTCCTCACCTACGACAGCGATGTGATTTCTGCCCACGACAGCATCGCTGACCCCTATCCCGAGGAGTTCGAGCGCGAGATCCGCGAGTTGCATGAGGCATTTTCGAAGGCGGGTGCGCCCGCCGACGTCACCGTACAACTCTTGCTGATGCCGCTCGCCGATAAGGCCGAGTTCGTCAAGGCACTCCACGGAAAGCTCGAGGCATGGCAGGGGATCTGAACATCGAGGGGCTCCGCGAACGGGTTTGGGATCAAAGTCGCTTTGAGGAAGATCCATTCGCTGTCCTCCAGGCGATTGCGTCCGCGCAGGCCCACAGTGAGATGGAGGGTGGTGTGTATGACTCCGAGCTCCGCTCGCTGATCATCCGCTGCCTCGAGTACCGCGACGGGCTGAACGGCGAGCGGGAGTTGCTCGATTCGCTGGTCCGCAAGCTCGGCCTCTTTCCCTATCTCACTGACGAGACCGACCATCTCAGCGCCGCCGATCAGGTCGCAATTGAGTTTCACCGCCCGGAGTCGCTCCGTGACGATGTCGTCTTCCACGCCAGCCAAGCCTTCGTCTATCAGCGACTACTCGAAGGCGAGAGCGTCATCCTCAGCGCCCCAACTAGTTTCGGCAAGAGCCTGCTGATCGACGCGATCATGATGAGTGGCAGCCACCAGAACATGCTCGTGATCGTTCCCACCCTGGCGCTGATCGACGAGACCCGTCGCCGGCTCGCTGCCCGGCGTAGCGACTACAAGATCGTGACCCACGCTGCCCAGTCCATCGCGGAGAAAAATGTCTTCGTCCTCACCCAGGAGCGCTTTCTTGAGCGTGAGGATCTTCCCAAGATCGACTTCTTCGCGATCGACGAGTTCTACAAGCTCGCGGCCGATGAAGAACGCGCCGAGCTCCTCAACCGCGCCTTCTATTCCCTGCGCGCCACCGGAGCCCAATATTTCCTGCTCGGTCCCAACATTGAGCGACTCTCCGAGGCCCTTCCCGATCAACTCCGCGCCCAGTTTTTCCATACCGATGACACCACCGTCGCACTGGACGTCAAGTCGGTCTCGACCGGAGAGGACCACGACGCCGATCTCGCCAGCCTCTGTGCCTCTCTCGATCAGCCGACGCTGGTCTACACCCGGAGCCCTGAGAAGGCCCATGCCGCCGCCGCTGCGCTGATCGAGGCTGGGGTGGGGGAGGAGGAGCCCTCGCTTACGTCTGCGGTGGATTGGGCAGGAGAGCATTACCACCCCGAGTGGCTCATCGCGCGCGCCCTCCGGACTGGCATCGGTATCCATCATGGCCAGATGCCGCGGGCGCTGGGGCAGTTCATGGTCAAGGCCTTCGAGGAGGGCAGAGTCAAGTTTCTGATCTGCACTTCCAGTCTGATTGAGGGGGTGAACACCAAGGCCAAGAACGTCGTCATCCGTGACCGCTTCAACGGTCCCCAGGCGCTCGACCACTTCACCTTCAACAACATCCTCGGTCGAGGCGGTCGCATGTTCCGTCACTTCACTGGAACCATCTACCTCTTTCATGACCGCCCCGCCGAGCAGCTCTTCGAGGTCGACATCCCCATCCTCAGCCAGGGAGATGACACGCCGACCAGCCTCCTCCTCCACATCGACGACGATGACCTCAAGGGCTCCGCTCGTGCGCGTCTCGAGCCGATCCTCGAGCAGCAACTCCTTCCGCGCTGGGTCCTAGAGGCCAACACCGGCATAGATCCGGAACGTCAGCTCGAATTCGCAGAGCTTCTTCGCGAGGATCCCGATCAATGGTGGCCGCTCCTCGGTTGGCGCGGCATGCCCGAGTGGGATGAGCTGCTGGGGACTTGTGAGACGATCTGGAAGCACCTCCCCAGTCGCTCGCTTCGCTCCGGCTATGTGCGCTCGGGACGCCAACTAGCGTTCCGCGTTAGCCGCTTCTCCCAATTTCAGAGTGCGCGTGCTCTTGTTGAGCAGGACATCAACGGTGACACCAGCCGCGCCGACGAGGTCGTCCGCGACGTATCCAATTTCCTTCGCCGTGTCGCAGGCCATGCTTTTCCCATGCGCCTTCGCGCCCTTGAGCGCATTCAGGAGGTTGTCTTCGAGGATGTCGGGCTTCGCCCCGGCCGCTACGGGCCTTACGCGGTCAGGGTTGAAAACCTCTTTCTGCCCAATCCATTGATCGCCCTTGACGAGTACGGAGTTCCACCGGAGCTCGCCAACAAGCTCATCAATGAGCTCCGGCCAGACGGTGATCTCGATGACGTCCTAGCACGGCTCGCAGCCCTGAACATCGCCTCGATGGACCTCTCTGATTTTGAGCGCGAGCTTCTTACCGACGCCCAGGAATCCCTTTGAGAGGCTTCCTCGGTGGGAGCGTCGGACCGCATTCAAGACGCCGAGTTCCTGTGGCAGCAGGGCCGGCGAGGAAGTGGCTTGCTCCTTGCGTGCGCTGCTGTGGCGGCTCGCGCTCGTCGGGATTATCCGACGGCGAAGGACGGAGAGGCTTTTAGGCGATTGATCCGCGATGAGCTCTCGGTCCATATCAGCGTTGAGTTTCGTGGCGAGCAATGCCCAATAGAGCACCTTCTCTATAAGTGGGTGCGCTGCGAGTTGATGCACAACGCGGCGGTCCCGCTGGACATCGAGATCGACGACCAGCTTGGTCCCGGCCTCACTGTCAGGGCTGGCGGTGCTCCTGAATATCTGCTCAAGCTGTCGCCGGGATGGTTCGACTTCCTGGTTGGCTTGGCCTCAGAAGATCCGTAGCCGGGCCGTGTGCGTGGTTGGTCTTACTTCCCTTCGCGTTCTTCTCTGAGCCGTAGCAACGTGCCCACCAGGCCGCCCGGTGGAGGATTCAAGCGACTGCACAGCTCAATAAACGGGTCCTCGCCTCGCCAGCGTGCCTCTGCTTTCTGCAGCGCGTTTGCCTCGTCGAGGGAGGCGAGCGCATTCTCCTGGCCAAGTTGCTTCGCGGCGGAGAGGGCATAGCGCCAGACGCTGTGCCCGTGTATCGCCATATCGCACCACCAGACCGATGCAGAAGCCTCCGGGGCGTAGTGATCGGGGAGCAAATAGATGCCCTCAGGAGAGGGATGGCCACCCTTGCCGCAATGCTCCCAGTAGTCCACTCCGCGAAAACGGCTTCCGGCTCGTTCTCGAATGCGCGCGGGCTTCCAAAAGCGCTGCCGGTCTTTCCTGCTTGAGCGCATCCAATTCCTCGCCTCTCTTCATCCTCGGCAAAGGCCCACGCCAAGTACTCAACCTCGACGAGCTGCCGTATGAGAGCGGCGGCTGCGTATCGGTTGCCTTCGCCCAGCAGGAGGACGGCGCCGCTCACCAGCTCTCCGGCAATCTGCATTACGGTGGCGAGGCCCACGGTCGCATCGCTGCCGAAGTCGAATGGCGACTCGCCTTCTGCTCGATCAGGACCGATCATGGCGCCGCCGATCCACAACACCTGACCGCCTGCGCGAAGTGTGGCGGCAAGGCATTCACCGAATTGCTTTCGAGCTTTTGCCCCCGCCTTGTCGCGCCCGGCAGCCTCCAACGCATCCCGCAAACCGTCGTCCAAAACGCCTCCAGTTCGATGAGGCAGCCATCGTACGATGAGCCCCGTCCTTCTCCAAGGCGCGCCCGGGCCACCTTTTTGGTGCGCCGGCCTGAGTGAGCGTTCCGCGCCGTCATAGACTCACGCGCCGGTGGCCCGCAAGCGCGACATCAAGCAGTTCAGGCAGGCCTGCAAAGAGGTCGGGCTAACGCCTCGGGAGCGTTATGAAGCAAGCGAGGCACTCCATGCCACGAAGGCAGGCGTGGGCACGCAAGAACACATGAGCTATGGCGAACTGCTCACTTGGCTGCGACAATGGAGGCAGCGCTAATGGCAACTGTCGTCGCTCTAGATGCTTCTCCCGCGAATGTCCTGCGCTCGATGCGTGGATCGATTGTCGATGCCAAAAAGGCCTATCCCGACGTGCTCCATGTCGAGATCCGCGATTCTGCCGGCGAGCTGTGGCGGCTCGCGACCCAGGACGCCGAGTGGTCCCCTGCGGATCCTCCCGAGCTAGTCGGCCAAGCGATCGAGGATGCGGAGATCGATGAGAGTTCGGGGGAGCTGCGCTGCAAGCTTTCCAATGGCTCTGTCCTAGATGTGCGTCCTGGGGGCTCGCATGAGGCGGATGACGACCCTCCGAATTGGGAGCTGATCACCCCAGGCGGTGTCCTCCTTGAGTTCGGACCTGGAGTTCGTTGGCAGATCAGCGGTGCCGACGACCCCGCTTCATCTCGTCGCTGATCGCCCAAGGGCGCCAACTCAGGGCTGTTTTTCACCGCCGACCTGGAACCAGTTTGTTTGGGCGACGAAATCGCCTTCGTCGCCCAAACAACCCAGAATCCCCTGGAAACTACGGGTAGTTGGGACTCAAAAACGGTCTGCTACTCTGAACGTGAGATCGCCCCGATTCCCCTTGCTAGAGCGATTTTGGGGACATATCCGGGTCGGTGAGTGGCCGGCCCGGACACTTGTCTGAAAATCGTGGTGTCGTGGGTTCGATTCCCACCCTCGCCATCGCATGGCGGTGCCAAAAGCGCCCGAGGATCAGCAAGTAGTCGAAAGCCGGGCCAGTTTGACTTTCTGGCTGCCAGCGGGGCAGCGACCGGACGCTGACGCTGTGCTAATTTCCTAACTATATATCTGATTTGACGTATACTCCCAGCATGGAGGACGCAAGGAAATCGCCTCGCTGTGGGCTCTTGGTTCGCGAAGTGCGTCGGCGCCACAAACTCGACCAGGCGGAGCTTGCTCGGCGGCTTGGCACTAGTCAGGCTGCGATTTCTCGAATAGAGCGGGATCTCGTCTCTCCTTCGATCGAGACCATGAACAGGATCCTGGAGACGATGGGCGAGACGATGGTCGTCTCGACGACGCCACTAAATGAGGCGGCTCCCGGCGCCGGGAACGTGGCGATCTCTGAGCTGCGCGCTGATTACGAGCAGCTCACGCCGGGCGAGCGTCTGGAGCAGGCGGCTGAGCTCAGCAGGGTCGCCACCGAGCTGGCGATGGGAGCGGAAATCTAATCGTGCGAGTACTCGAGGTCGATGAGCTGCTGGATGTCATCGACACCCACGAGGTCGACTACGTGATCATCGGCGGGTTCGCGGTTGCGGCCCATGGCCACCCCCGCGCGACCAAGGACGTCGATATCTGCCCCAACCCCAAGCAGGCGAACCTGCGTCGACTTGCCGCCGCCCTCGAGGACCTCGAGGCAACCCCGATCGACCTCGACGAGTTCAGTGGCGAGTTCGACCTGCGACCCGACTACGAGGGCTTGCGGCAAGGCGGCAACTGGACCCTGATGACCAACCACGGTCGCCTCGACGTGATGCAGGCCTTCAGCTTCGAGGGGACCGATGAGGAGCTTGGCAGCTACACCGATATCGCCGGCCACACCGTCTCCCGGGACTTCTACGGCAAGCAGCGCAGGTTCTGCGGATACGAGGACCTGCTGGCGATGAAGCGTGCCGCCAATCGAGACCAGGACCGGATCGACGTCAACAGCCTGAAGCAAGCTCGCCGGGAACTCTGACGAGAAGCTCTCGGACTACTCCTCGACTTCAAGCGTCCATCAGCGCTTGGGCCAGGTGGCTATGGATTTGCTCGGCGCGCTCGGCGGTGAGCACTGGCCGGCGGCGGGAGAAGTAGTGGCCGAGCATGCGGGCGGGGAGGATCGTCACTCCTTTGCGCTGGGCGGGGACTGAGCCGATCAGCCAGGCTCGGCTGAAGACGAGGAGGGATTGGACCTCCATGCCGGTGATGCGTTCGATCAGCTTCTTCTCCGCGTAGGCTTGTTTGAGCATTCTCGGGTCAATGTGGTCGATCGGGATCCTGCCGCGGTGACTCTTGGTCTCGATGGTGAAGATGCCGCCCGGGCCAATCAGGATGTGATCGACGTCGCCGCGGCCGAGCGAGACGCCGTGGAGCGCCATCCAGCCGTCAGCGGTCAACTCGGCGAGCGCGGCGCCCACGCGGCGCTCTCCCTCTGCGCCGCGCAACCAGCGGTCGATTTGGGGCCTGTACCAGCGGTTGGCGGCGAACATCGCCCCGATCGCCGAGAGCTCGAAGAGAACGAGCGGATAGCCGCTGAGGCCGAAGACGGGGCCGGCGGCCAGGAGGGCGGCGAACGCCCCGAGGACCAGGAGGAGCAAGCGGTTATTGAGCGCGAGACCACGAGCACGGGCGTGCTCTCCGCCTTCCCGAAGCGTGAGAGGAGTCTGTCCTTGTCCCATGCCGGCACTAATCGGCGCGGACACGGATCAACTTGAACTTGGCCGTTCCAAACTCAGCACTGACCGGTTCGTCAGTGTTCAGGCTGGACTCGAGGCTCGACGGGAAGCCGTGATCTAGAGCCGTCCCAATAGCAGCAGGACCAGCAGCACGATCGCGATCAGGCCGATGATTCCGCCGGCGACGGCGACCTTGAGCAGGACGAGCACGATCGCGACCAGGATCAGCAGTCCGATTACAGCTCCAACCATTTGATCTCCCTCCAGAGGTATTCCCGAAAAACGGGTTGTGACCTGGAACGCCGGGGCGGTCGGGTCGTCAGCCATTACTTGCAAAGGCGCTGACAACCCGCGCGGGCGGCCGTTTCAGCAGGCGAGTGGAGGCCCCTACCCTTGAGGAGATGGCACTCGATGCACGCAACGCGCGATGAGCAGCTTGCTTTCCGACGAGCGCCTGGTGCGGCGCGCGGCCGGGGGCGAGGAGCGCGCCTTCGCGGCGATCTTCGGCCGCTATCACCAGCCGCTCTACCGCTACTGCCTGGCGATTGTCGGCAACTCCCAGGACGCCCAGGACGCTCTGCAGAACACGATGCTCAAGGTGCTGCGGGCGCTGCCGGGCGAGGGGCGGGAGATCAAGCTGAAGCCGTGGCTCTACCGGATCGCCCACAACGAGTCGATCGACCTGCTGCGCCGGCGCCGCGAGACACGCGAGCTGGGTGCCGAGCTGGTTGCGCCGGGGTCGCCGCTTGCCGAGGAGCTGAGCACGCGCGAGCGCCTGCGCCAGCTGCTCACCGACGTCGACGAGTTGCCCGAGCGCCAGCGCGGCGCCTTGGTGATGCGCGAGCTCGCCGGACTCGATTTCGACGGGATCGCCACCGCGCTCGGCACTTCCCCCGCGGTTGCGCGACAGACCCTCTACGAGGCGCGCCTCAGCCTGCAGCAGATGGATGAGGGACGGAATATGGACTGCGCGACCGTGACCAAGGCGCTCTCTGACGGTGACGGTCGCGTCACCCGTCGTCGCGACGTGCGCGCCCATCTGCGCGCTTGCTCCGATTGCCGCCGCTTCCGCGCTGAGATCGAAGGCCGGGAGCAGGACTTCGCCGCGCTGGCGCCGCTGCCGGGCGTCGCCGTGGCGGGGCTGCTGCAGGGTCTGCTTGGCGGTGGGGCGGCCGGTGGCGGGGGCAGCAGCGCTGCCGGCGCCGCGGTCGCGGGTGGCGCGGCGAAGACGCTCAGCACCTCGGCGGCTCTGAAAGGCGCCGCCGCTGTTCTGGCTATCGCCGCGATCGGAACTGGCGCGGCCGAGCGCGGCGGCTTGATCGACCTTGGCCTGCCTGGCGGCGACAGCTCGCAGTCTCAACAGTCGGCGCCCGCGCAGTCATCCGCGACCGCGACACCGGGACACGCGGAGACCGCAACGCAGGCTGCTTCACAACATCGATCGGACCCCAGTAGCACTCCCGCTGAGGTGAAGCGCCATTCCGCCGAGCAGCCAGCCAGTCGTGGCTCGGCGACATCGGGCGGCAATGAAGTGGAGGCTGGAGCGACGACGCCGCGGACGGAGCCCGTTCAAGGCAACGCCTTCGAGCATCCCCACGGCAAGGGTCACGAAAAGCAGCACCCGTCCGCTTCTGCGCACGGACAGGAAACGGCCGCGACTCACAAAAGCCCCACCCCCGGCGCCGCCGCGGAAGAACACCGTGGGCAGGCCGCGAAGCCCGCCCATCCGGAACACCCGGCTCACCCCAGCGGCGGTCAGCAAAAGGCGCCGCCAAGCGATCCCGCCCCCGCCGAAGGTCCGGCCTCAGAAGGGGCCGCCGGGGCTAAAGGAGCCGCGGCGCAGCATGGGGCTGGCAAGAAGCCTGAAGGCAGCGGCCCGGAATAGGCCCTGACGGGCCCAGCTGCCTCCCGTTCCACCAGGGACGGGCGCCCGGACGGGTGCAACCGAAACGAGGAGGCAGACGATGAAGCTCCAGACGAAGGTCGCGGCGACGCTCGCGGCGCTGGTTCTCGCGGCGGTCCCGGCCACGGTCGTGGCGAATCCGCCCGCCGACCACGGCAACGGCCACGGAAATGGGCCCGAATACAACCCCGCCCCCGAAAAACCGGAAACCCCGGGGTCGGGCGCCAGCCTGCCGGAAAAGGGCAAGGCCTACGGCGTCTACTGCAAGGACCAGAGTCGCAAGCACGTCGACGGCGAGAAGGGCACCCCTTTCAGCCAGTGCGTGAACGCGATGGCAAAGGCCGCCACCAACGAAAAGCTCGCTCCCGGCAAAGCCTGCAAGGGGATGAGCAAAAAGCACGTCAAAGGCCAGAAGGGAACCGCCTTCTCGCGCTGTGTCAACGGTGTCGCCAAGCTGAGGAAAGACCAGCAGGCCTGATCGGCGAAGGAGGCTACGTTCCAACTGCGGCGCCACCGAAGTGCTGCCGCAGCCGCTGGTGGCGGTGGCGGAAGAACCAGGCGATCACGGGGCGCAGCGGCCGTCCGGGTAGGCCGAGACGCGGCTGCCAGCTGACCCGATCGGTGATCAGGCAGCCGCCGCGGGCCGACTCGAGGGTGCGTTCGTGTTCCCACGTTCGCTGGCTCAGCATCTTCGAGCGCTCGAGGAAGCCGCGCCCGGGTTCGAGCCGAGCCAGGCAGACCTCGTCGTAGTCGAAGGGCAGCAGGCCGAAGAGGAGGATCCAGCTGCGCCCGATCGGCACGCCGATCTCGACGCTCTCGGGGTCGAGCCGCTCGACCCCGCGCGGCAGCGTCATGCGCAGGTAAGGCCGCATCTCATCGTTGATGCCCTCGGGCGTCATCACCCGGTCCCAGACCGTGGCCGGCGAGGCGTCGAGATGGGAGGAGACGGAGATCTCCGCGCTGGCTCCAGGGCGTGCCTTGCTCATCTGCGGTTGAAGCTTCAACCAACCGTCGGACCGCGTGTCGCCCGCTAGGGTCGGAAGCGATGAAGACCGCGGTGATCACCGGCGCATCCAGCGGCATCGGCGCGGCGACCGCGCGGGCCTTGGCCGGCGAGGGCTACAGCACGATCCTCGGCGCCCGCCGCCTCGAGCGGCTCGAGCGGCTGGCGGCCGAGATCGGCGGCGAGGCGATCGCGCTCGACGTCACCGACCCGGCCTCAGTGGAGTCCTTCACCTCGGCGGTGGAGGCCTGCGACGTCCTCGTCAACAACGCCGGTGGCGCCCTCGGCCTCGACTCGATCGTCGAGGCTGACGAGGAGAAGTGGCTGTCGATGTACGAGTCGAACGTGCTGGGGCAGATGCGAATGACGCGGGCGCTGCTGCCGCAGCTGATCGAGTCGGGCGATGGCCACGTCGTTGGCATCACCAGCATCGCCGCGATCGAGCCCTACATTGGCGGCGCCGGCTACAACGCCGCCAAGCACGCCCAGCGAGCGATGCTGCGCGTCTTGCGCCAGGAGCTGCTGGGCGAGCCGGTTCGGGTCACCGAGGTCGTGCCAGGGATGGTCGAGACTGAGTTCTCGCTGGTTCGCTTCGGCGGCGACGAGGCGGCGGCCGCCAAGGTCTACGAGGGCATGCAGCCGCTCAGCGCCGAGGACGTTGCCGAGTGCATCCGCTGGGCGCTCGCCCAGCCGCCCCACGTCAACATCGACGAGATCGTCGTCCGCCCCCGCGACCAGGCGACGGCGACCAGCGTCCACCGGCGCTAGCCCGGCTCAGGCCGAGGCGGGCTCGGCGAGGTAGCCCTCGGGCTCCTCGATAACCGTGTTGACCAGCTCGCCGACCCGCTCGATCTCGACCCGCACCGTGTCGCCGACGTGCAGCAGGTACTCGCGGAACGGCTGGCGGCCAAGGCCGACGCCGGCCGGGGTGCCGGTGGCGATCACGTCGCCGGGCTCGAGAGTGAAAGCTTCGGAGAGGTGGGAGACCTGCTGGAAGCAGTCGAAGACCATCTCGGCGGTGCTGGCGTCCTGGCGCAACTCGTCGTTGACGTAGCAGCGCACGCGCAGGTCCTGCGGGTCGCCGACCTCATCGGGCGTGACCAGCCAGGGGCCGAGCGGCCCGTGGGTGTCGAAGGACTTGCCGATCGTCATCGTCTGCGCCCGTCCCTGCCAGTCGCGCACGCTGAGGTCGTTGGCGCAGGTGTAGCCGGCGATCACCTCGTGGGCGCGCTCGACTGGCACGTGGCGGCAGCGTTGGCCGATCACCAGCGCCAGCTCCGCCTCGTAGTCGAGCAGGGTCGAGACCTTGGGCATGTGCACCTCGGCTCCGGGCCCGGTCACGCAGGTCACCTGCTTGTTGAAGAAGACTGGGACTTCCGGCGCCTCCATCCCCATCTCGGCGATGTGGTCGGCGTAGTTGAGCGCGATCGCCAGGTACTTGCGGGGGGAGGCGGGGGAGAGCAGGCGTGTCTCGGCGAGCGCCATGCGCGGTGCGCCGACGGCAAGCTTCTCGAGACCATCGCGGCCGACCCCGGCGAGCGCAGCGGCGGGCTCTACGGGAACATCGGCCCCAGAGAGGTCGACGATCTCATCCCCGTCGAGCATTCCCAGCACGGGGGCGTCCTGCGAATCGGCAAATCGAGCGAGCCTCATCGCCTCGGACTCTCCCACAACTCCAATGGCTCAGTCGTCGAGCTCGGTGACCAGCTCGGTGACGCGGCGCTCGATCTCCTCGCGCGTGCGGCGGACCTCCTCCAACGGGCGGCCCTTCGGGTCCTCGAGCTCCCAGTCGAGGTAGCGCTTGCCGGGGATGTAGGGGCATTTGTCACCGCAGCCCATCGTCACCACGACATCGGCCCACTCGGCGTCGGCCTCGGTCAGCTCGCGCGGGACGTGAGCAGCGAGGTCGATGCCGAGCTCGTCCATTGCCTCGACCACCTCGGGGTGGACTCGCTCGCCCGGTTCTGTCCCGGCCGAGCGCGCCTCGTGGTGGCCCGCGGCGGCGCGCCTGAAGAGCGCCTCGCTGATCTGCGAGCGCCCGGCGTTGTGCAGGCAGACGAAGAGGACGCGGGCCATCAGGCCCGCTCGGTTGCCGGTGCGTCGGAGGCGCCCCGGACCAGCTGGTAGGCGAGGGCGCCAAGGGCGGCGCCGGCGATCGGGGCGGCGATGTAGATCCAGAGGTCGTGCAGTTCGCCGGAGACGAGAGCGGGGCCGATCGAGCGCGCCGGGTTCATCGAGGCGCCGGTGATCGGGCCGCCGAAGAGGGCGTCGAGGCCGACCGCGCCGCCGATCGCGATCGCCGCCCCGGCGCCGACGGCGCGGGTGTCGGTGGCGACGGCCATGATCGTGAACATCAGCAAGGCGGTGAGCGCTGCCTCATAGACGAGGGCGCTGCCGTTGCCGACCGAGGGCAGGGTGGTGCCCAGGTCAGCGGGCTGACTCGGCCAGACCGCGAGCAGCAGCGCCGCCGCGACGATCGCGCCGAGCAGCTGGGCGCCGATGTAGGCGAGCGCCTCGCGGCGGGGGAAGTGGCGGGTGAGGGCGAAGGCGAGGGTGACCGCGGGGTTGAGGTGGGCCCCGGAGAGGTGGCCGGTGGCGTAGACCATCGCCATGATCACCAAGCCGAAGACGAGCGAGACGCCGACGGCGCCGAGCGAGCCGGGGTGGACCGTGTCAGTGACGATCGCGCCGCAGCCGGCGAAGACGAGGGCGAAGGCGCCAAGCGCCTCGGCGGCGGCGCGCCGGGCGAGGTCGGGACGGTCGCTCACGCCGCGAAGACCTCGCGCACGGCATCGAGCGCGCCCGGTACGAGGCTGAAGTAGCTGTAGGTGCCGCGCGTCTCGCGGGCGACCACGCCGGCCTCGAGTAGCTGCTTGAGGTGGTGGCTGACCGTGCCTTGGGAGAGGCCGAGCATGGGCTGGATCTCGCAGACGCAGACCGCCTCGCCGCCGGCCCGCAGCAGCAGGTTGACGATTCGCAGCCGGTGTCGGTCGGCAAGCGCCTTGAGTACCGCCTCGAGCTCGACCGCGCGCTGCTCGCTGAGCGAGGACCCCGCAAGAGGGGTGCAGCAGGAGATCACGGGAAGCTCGGCGACGGCCACGGGCGCAGCCTAGAACATTCATTGATGATCTTCAATGAATCGTCAGACGAGGAATGTGCTACGGTCTGACGCACAATGGCCAAAGCGGTGGGTGTCAGGGAGTTGCGTCAGAACCTCAGCAAGTATTTGCGCCGGGTCAAGGACGGGGAATCGCTGACCGTGACCGAGCATGGTCATGAGGTCGCCCGCGTGGTTCCCCTCGCCCGCAACGAGTTCAGGGAGATGCTCGCTGAGCTCCACGGCATCAGTCTTCCTCCCGAGGAAGGGAAGCTCGCAGACACGATCAAGCGCCTGGAGTCGGAAGGACGATTCGGTCAGTCGGCTCCCGCCGGCACGACCGACGCTTTCTTGGACGAGAGCCGCAAGGAACTTGGCTAGCCCGCCGCGCGTCCTCTACGTCGATACCAGCGCCCTTGGCCGGGTGTTGTTGAACGAGCCAGACCGTCCTGCCATACAGAGGGCCTTGGAGGATTTCGACGAGGTCATCTCAAGTCGCCTGCTTTGGATCGAGCTGGGGCGCTTGGCCCGCCGCAAGGAGGCCGAGCTTGCCGATCAGGGCAAGCCCTCGGAATTCATCTCCCTCTCCGAAGAGCTCCTGCATGGAGTGATTGCGATTCCGATGGAGGGAGGCTTTGAGGATGGCGGAGAGGGAACGCTTGCGGATGCGATCGTGCTTCCGCCCTTTTCGGTCGCGACGCTCGACGCAATCCACTTGGCGACGGCGGTTTTCATGGCCGACCACTTCCCCGTCGACTTCATGACCTACGACAAACGACTTGCCGATGGCGCTCGCGAGCACGGCTTCACAGTTCTTAGCCCAAGCTAGCCGCTACGCTTCAACCCGAGCGATGGGGCTCGCTCCTTCATAAGCGCGGATTTGCTCCGCTGACGGTCCCTACCAACGTCCATCGACGCTGATAGGAGACCCCCGATGCGCCCCACCTCGTTTGATCTTCGCCGCCTTGCAGCGATCTACGCGGGTGGTGTGCTCGGCGCCCTCGCCCGCGTCGGTCTAGCCCAGGCGACCCCGCACGCCGCCGGCGGCTGGCCCTGGGGCACTCTCGTGGTCAACATGGCCGGCACCTTGGCGCTCGGCTACTTCTTCGGCCGGCTCAGCGACCACCCCGAGGACAGCCTCGCGCACCCGTTCCTCACCACCGGCATCTGCGGCACCCTGACCACCTTCTCGACCCTGCAGCTGGAGCTGTTCGAAATGGTCGACGGCGGGCGCCTGGGCCGGGCCGTCGCCTATCTCGGCGTCACCCTGGTCGTTGGGTTTCTCTGTGTGCGCGCCGGGATCGCGCTCGAGCGCCGGCCCGAGGTGGCTGAGTGAGCGCCGTGGGCTGGGTCGCGGTGGCCCTGCTCGGCGGCGCCGCGGCCACGGCGCGCTTCCTGATCGACTCGGCCTTCGCCGCCCGCAGCGACCACCCGTTTCCGCTCGGCGTGCTGGCGATCAACCTCGCCGGCACGCTGGTGCTCGGCCTCGTCGCCGGGGCCGCCCTCGAAGGCGAGGCGCTGGTGATCGTCGCTGGTGGCGGCATCGGCTCCTTCACCACCTTCTCGACCTGGATGCTCGACTCGCACCGCCTCGCCGACGCCGGCCACGCGCATCTCGTCTGGCTCAACCTCGGCCTCTCGCTGGTCGTCGGCTTTGCCGCGATCGTCGCCGGGCACTGGCTCGGCTCGGTGCTGTAGCTCGGCGCAAATGCCCTGCAAAACGCAAGTAAGAATGATCGTCCGCGCCCCTCTTTACCTTGGGTCGGGATGAGCCAACCAGCCTTCACCGATCCGCCGGAGCAGGCGCTTTTCACCGAACCGGAGGTTGCGCCGCTCGCTGAGCCGGAGATTTCCCCGGCAGTCGAGGTGAACTCGCCGCCGATCGAGTCCACGCTGGTGCGGGTGCCGCTTGCTGACCTGCAGGATGGCCAGCCGGTCGGCAGCGTTTACGCGATTCGCCAGCGCGAGCTGCGGCGCAAGAAGAACGGCGAGCCGTGGCTGCGACTCGTGCTCGGCGATGCCAGCGGCAGTGCCGAGGCGATTGCCTGGGAGGAGGCGGAGGAGCTCTACGCCCTGGCCTCGCCCGGCACACCCCTCCACGTCAGCGGCGTCTTCGAGATGAGCGAGCGCTGGGGGGCGAAGATCAAGCTCAGCGGCCTGCGCGAGGCGACGCCGGAGGAGTACAGGGAGGAGGACCTCGCGGTCGAGTCCGAGGTCTCCTTTGAGCTCCTGGAGAGCGGCCTGCGCGAGCTACTGGCGACGATCCAGGATCGTCAGTTGCGCTACCTGCTCGAGCGCTTCTTCGGCGAGGACTCGGAGAACTGGGCGCGCTTCCGCGACGCTCCCGCCGCCAAGACCTACCACCAGGCATACCGCCACGGCCTGCTCGAGCACACCGTCTCCGTCGCCCAGGCGGTCAGCGCCGCCGCCGCCTACTTCCCCGGCATCGACCGCGACGTCGCCGTCACCGGTGCCCTGTTGCACGACATCGGCAAGACCGAGGCCTACAACGATGACCCGCTGGCGATCGACCTCACCGACGCCGGCCGCCTGCAGGGCGAGATTCCGCTCGGCTACTACAAGGTGCGCCGCCAGATCGAGGACATCCCCAGCTTCGATCCCGCCCTCGCCCAGGCGGTCCTGCACATCATCCTTGCCCACCACGGCTCGCTCGAACACGGCTCGCCGGTCGTCCCCGCCACCCGCGAGGCCGTCCTCGTCCACATGATCGACAACCTCGGCGGCCGCCTCGGCAGCTTCGACCGCCTCGAGCGCCAGCTCCCCGCCGGCGAGTCCTGGTCGGGCTTCGACCGGGCGCTGTCGGGCTCGGCCTACTTCGGCCAGCGCGCCGCGGCCTGACGAGAGCCTTGACGCGTCGCCGCTCGATCCTGGCGCTGATCGGCGCGATCGCCGCCTCGACGATCCTGCTGCTCTACCTCGGTCGCGGTCAGACCCCGGTCGTCGACCAGTGGGCCTACATCTACGCCTACCTGCCTTGGTCGCTGGAATCGCTGCTGACCCCCCATGGCGGCCACCTGATCGTCCTGCCGCTGATCGTGCAAAAGGCGATGTTCGAGGTCTTCGGGATCGAATCCCAGCTCCCCTACCAGTTGCTCAACCTGGCCCTCTCGGCGGCGGTGGCGAGCATGCTCTTCGCCCTGATCAGGAACGCGGTGGGGGACCTGCTCGCCCTTGCCGCGGCGACCTTGATCCTCTTCTACGGCGCCGGCGCCGACGTGCTCATCCCCACCTTCCAGATCACCAACCTGATCGGCATTGCCGCGGGCCTGGCGATGCTCCTCGCCCTGCGCCGCGAAAGCCTCTGGGGCGACGTTGCCGCCTCTCTTTTCCTGGCGATGTCGCTTGCCTCCTTCAGCATCGGCGTCGCCTTCGCCGCCGGCGCCGCGCTGGCGCTCGTCCTGCGGCCGCCGGGCCTGCGGCTGAGCCGTTGCTGGGTCGTGCTCGCCCCCATCGTTCTCTACGGCGCCTGGGTCCTCTGGGCGCGGAAGTTCCACGAGCAGACCATCTATGTGCACAACCTCAAGGTGCTCGGCTCGGCCTTCTTCGACCAGCTCAGCGCGGCGCTCTCGGGCATCACCGGCCTCTTCACGACACCGAACGGGCCGAAGCCCGACGCCAACCCGGTGCCGATCCGGACCACCTGGGGGCCGGCCCTGGTCGTCGGTCTCGCCGCGCTCTTGATCTTGCGACTGCGACGGCCGCCGAAGCCGAGCCGCGACGCCCTCGTCGCCGTCGTCGTCTTGGTCGTCTATTTCCTCCTGGTCGGGATCGCGCTCAACCAGTTCCGCAACACCTTCGATACGCGGCTGGTCTATCTCGGGTCGATCCTCACCCTGCTCGCGGTCGCGGAGCTCTGCGGGCCCTACCGGCCCAGCCGCACGGTGCTCGCGGTGGTCGGGGTCGTGTTCGTGTTCTCGATCTCCGCGAACATCGCCGAACTCAGCGACAGTGCCCAGTTCTGGCGCGGCCAGGCGGCGACGATTCGCGCCAAGCTGGCGGCCGTGGAGATTGCCGGCGAGGCGGCCTCGCCGCCGGTGCTGGTCGAGGACCCGCCGGGCGCGATGACGTTCAACGTCGAAACGGCTGAGCAGGTTAAGGCTGACTTCGGCCTGCCCGCGTACTCCGAAGCGGAACTGAAGACGGCCTCCCCTGGCGATCGCCAGATCGCCGACGAAGAGCTCGCTCGCGTCTTCGAAATCGCCCCGCACCCCGGTGCCCTCGAGTCCTCCGGCCACAGCGGCGAGGTTGCCGTGCTGTCCGTCGCTCATGGCAAGGCCGTGCGGCACGGCGCCTGCGTGACGCTCCTGCCCGCGGGCGGCAAGGCCGAAGCGGTCCTGCGGCTTCCCCCCGGAGGGATGGGGTATGCCTCGCCCTCGCCGGTGGCGGTGTCGCTGGGGAGGTTCGGCGACACGCTGGCCGTCTCGCTGCCGGAACGGGCCGGGCCCAACACCATCGCGATTCCCGCCGACACGAGCAGCGTGCCCTGGCAGGCCGGCATCGTGGCCGGTGCCCGCACCGTGGTGTGTCCGGCCGCCGGGCCGGTCTAGACTGCCCGCCGCATGGGAGCCAGGGACACGAGGCCGGAGCGGGGCGATCCGCTCCCGCAGGTCAACCCGCTGCGGACTATCGATGCGCTGGTTGCGCGCTTCGCGGCCTGGGCCCGCCGGGTCGGCGAGATCCGGGTCGCCTATGCGGTGCTCGCCCTCGCCTTTGCCCTCGCCGCCATTCTGATCCTCGCCTGGGGAACCGGCCAGACGTTCATCAACGACGAGTGGAACTACCTCGTCGTCTATCGGGGCTTCGCGCTGGAAACGCTGTTCGCGCCTCAGAACGGCCACTTGATCATTCTTCCTCGGCTGATCTACAAGGCGATGTTCGCCACCTTCGGCACCAGCTCCCACCTGCCCTACCAGGCGGTCTCGGTCGTCTTCCACCTGATCGTGGCGGCGATCTTCTTCCAGCTCGTCCGCACCCGTGTGCAGCTGGTCGTCGCTGTTGCGCTCACCGTCCTGGTCGCTCTCTTCGGCGTCTGCTGGGACACCCTGATGGGGGGCTACGAGCTACCCAACCTGACCGGAATGGCGGGCGGCCTGGGGATGCTGCTGGCGCTGCGCCGCCGCACCCGGGGGGGCGACATCGCCGCTTGCCTGCTGCTGGCGGCCTCGCTCGCCTCCTTCAGCGTCGGCATCGCCTTCGGCTTGGGGGCGCTGATCGCGATCTGGCTCGGCGGGCGATCGCAGTGGCGGCGGGTCTGGGTCGTTCTGGTGCCGGGCGCCCTCTACATCGCCTGGTTCATCTGGGCCCGCAAGTTCGGCCAGGCGGAAGTGACGGCCGAATCGGTAAGCGCGCTCTTCAGCGGCGCCGCCGACCAGATGGCGGCGATCAGCGCCGCGATCACCGGCCTCTTTCGTGTGCCTGGAAGCATCGGCCTTCCGGTCGTGCTCGAAATCCGTCCCGACTGGGGTTACCCGCTGGCACTGATCTTCGTCGGGCTGATCGCCCTGCACGTCCGTCGCGCCCCGCGCTCGATCTACTTCTGGACGGTCGTCGCCACCCTCGTCATCTACCTCGCCCTGGTCGCCGCCGGCCTCAGTCCCGCCCGCACGCCCAACTCGGGCCGTTACGTCTACCTGGGCGGCATTCTCGGCCTGCTCTTGATCGCCGAGCTGGCCAGGGAAATCAGATGGTCGACAGCGCTGGGGGTGGTCGCATTCATCGTTTTCGGGCTCTCGCTGATGGCGAACGTCGCCGACTTCCGCGCCGGCGGCCAGCTCTTCCGGGCCGAGGGGGAAACCAACCGGGCCACCCTCGCCGCGGTCGAGCTGAGCCGCGGGCAGGTCGATCGCTTCCGCGTCGTCGAGGACGAAAAAACAGCTCACTCGCACGCGGACATGCTCTTCCCGATCTGGGCTTACTACGAAGCGGCGGAAAAGTTCGGCTCTCCCGCCTTCAGCCTCGCGGAACTCGAAGCGACCGGCGAGCAGGCGCGCGAAGCGGCGGACGAACAGCTGTTCAGGGACTACGAAATCGCCCCCGTGCCCACTCCGAGCCCCAAGCTCGATCGCCACGGCCCGGCGCTGAAACCGCTGACGGCGGCGGCGGGGAAAGCGGTTCCCGTCCAGTCGTGCCTCGCCCTCATCCCCGAACGCGCCAAGTCAGGCTCCTTCCAGATCGAACTGCCCCCCGGCGGCTTCGATTATCGGACTGCCCCCGGCGCCGAAGTCGGGCTGAAAGTGGCGCGGTTCGGCGAACTCTTCGTCACCGCCTTGCCGGCGACCACTGGGTCTGCCGAAGTCCCAATCCCGACCGATGCCAGCGACGTCCCATGGCGAGTAGAGCTTGACACTGCCGCGAAGACGCTCGTCTGCCCTGGTTGAGCTCAGGCGGGTAGCGCTCTCGACCCCGCTGCTTGGAGCAGCGGTGGCGTTGCTGACCTGGTCGTTCTTCGGCTTGGCGCCCTCGGCGGGCATCGATCCCTCCTGGGTAGAGGGTCTATACATGGCCTCCGAGCGGGGCCTCGACTTCGGCACCCAGATCGTCTTCAGCTTCGGCCCGCTGGGCTTCCTCGACTTTCCCGGGGCCTATGCGGTCGACCTCGGACGATTGGCCTTCCTCTGGTCGACGCTCGTTCACCTGTCCTTCTGCATCGCGGTGCTCTGGGCCTCGCGCCGCGCCTTTGGCCTGCTCATCGGCCTGGCGATCACGGTCTTCGTGGCATCGATGCCCTCCTCGGATCCAGTTCTGATCACGGCGGCCGTGATCGGCGCGGCGGCCCTGCTCGATGAATGGAGCCCTCGCCTGCGGCTCGGCTTCGCGCTCGGCGCCGGCGCGCTGGCGGGGATGCAGCTACTTGGCTCCCTGCGCGCCGGGCCGGTCCTGCTCGTGATCGGGCTCGCGGTGCTGCTTGGCCTGCCCGAACGTCGTCGCACTCTGCCGACCTTCCTCGCCTCGCTGCTCATCTCGTTCCTCGTCTTCTGGTTCGCTACCGGTCAAGGCATTGGCAATCTCAGCGATTACGCGCTCAACACCGCCAGCGTGCTGAGCGGCTACTCGTCCTCGATGGTCTACGTGCTGCCCGGGCGCTGGTGGCAGCTCCCGGGCTTTGCCCTGGGGATCGTCGCGCTGGCGGTGCTTGCCGTTGCCGCTGGTCGCCGCTGGGACGCTCCCCGCCGCATCGGCTTGCTGGTGTTGGTCGCCGCGGTCGCCTTCCTGATGTTCAAGCACGCGGTCGTGCGCTCCTCGCCCGGGAGCGCCGGAGTCTGTCTCGCCGCCCTCTTGGCAATCGGCCTTGCCCTTGCGCCCCATGTCCGCCGACCTCTCGCGGCTGGCGCGATCGTCCTGCTGGCCGGCCTCACCTACGTCGGCAACCAGGAAGGCTTCAGCTCCGTCACCTTCGATTTCCAGGCCCGCGCCGAAAGCTTTGTCACCCAGCTGAAGTACATGGTCAAACCCGGGGGAATGGCTGAACAGCAGCTCGCCGGCCGCGAGGCGATGCAGGCCTACTACGCGCTGACTCCGCGACAGCTTGCCCTGCTGCGGTCGGGCAGCGTGCACGTGGCCTCGCTGGAAGCCGGCGCCGCCTATGCGTACGAGCTCGACTGGGACCCGCTGCCGGTCTTCCAGCAGTACGCCGCCTACACCGAGCGACTCGATCGACTCAACGCGGCGAAGCTCGAATCGAGCTCGGCGCCGGACCGGATCCTCTGGGAGAACGCGCCCGCGGTCGATCCCACCTTCGCCAGCGTGCGGCCGTACCCCGGCACGATCGACGAACGCGTTCCCGCCTGGGACTCACCGGCGGAGATGGTCCAGATGCTCTGCCGCTATCGGGTCGAGGACTGGGACGAACGCTGGGCCGTGCTCCGCCACGGCGCCGATCGCTGCGGTCCGGAGCGCTCGCTGCGCTCGCTCGCCGTCGCCCCCGGCGAGCGGGTTCCCCTGCCGCCGACCGGGCGCGACGAGGCCCTGCTCGTCCGCGTCGACGGCCTCGGCGTCTCCGGCCTCGAACGCCTGCGGGCCTTTCTCTTCCGCGGCGCCAGGCGCCACGCCCTGCTCGATCGCCACAGCTGGAACGTGATGCCGGGTACCGCTGGCGATGGGCTGCTGCTGCGGATCCCCGCCTGGGCCGACTACCCGGGCCACTACGCGCTCGACGTCGATACGAAGACGATCGGCTTCGAAGCTGAAGACGCCTCGCTGGCCTTCGGGCGGCACGATCTCACCCTCCACTTCAGCGCCCTGCCGCTCGACGCGCCAGGTGTCCTGCCGGCCGCAAGCGCTCAGAAGCGCCGCGTGCAGCGTTCGATCCGGTGAACGTTGCCTTCGGCCCGCTGGATGCAGTGGACCAGCTTCTTGCGCTGACCGCCGGGGCTGGCCCCCTCAAACGTGCGGTGGACCTCGCGTTTGATCTCGGTGCTGACGCCTTCCATCGACTTGCCGATCTGGTCGAGGCCGGTCGAGTGGATCGCGTCCGTGGTCGTCTTCAGGACCGGCTTGATGATCAATAGATAGAGCAGCAAAAGCATGCCGGCGAAGACCGCGAGCCGGATAATGCCCGAAGTTACGTTGCCGAAGAGGTTGCGGAGCAGGTCCACGAGACGGGCCGCACACTATCCTGCGGGCCGTGGCAAAGGACACCGAGAAGCTGATCCGTCAGCTCTCGCTGATCTCGTTCCTGATGGCTCAGGGGAGGCCGGTTTCGGCGCTCGAGATCAAGCGCGAGGTTGAGGGCTACAGCGACATGAACGACGACGCCTTCGCGCGACGCTTCTACGCGGACCGAGCCGAGCTCGAGAGCCTCGGAATCGAGCTCGGGGTCGAGAAGCCCGGCGAGGGGTTCTTCGAGGCCGAGCTCTACTCGCTGCCGCCGGAGAACTTCTACCTCGACGCGATCAAGTTCTCCGACGACGAGCTAGCGGCGATGAGCACGGCGCTGATGTTGCTCTCCGAAGGCGAATTCGCCTATGCCGAGCCGCTGCGCCTGGCCCTGCAGCAGGTCGCCTGGGGTCACCCCAACCCGCTCAAGGAGGGCGAGCGGGCGCCGGTCGAGATGGCGATGACCGCTTCGGCCGGGGGCCGCGACCTCTCCCAGCGCCTCTCCAAGATCGAGACCGCGATCTCGCGCCGCAAGACGGTCGAGTTCACCTACTACACGATGGAGCGCGACGAGACCGAGAAGCGCAAGGTCGACCCCTACCACCTGGTCTTCCGCGGCGGCCAGTTCTACTTGATCGGCCACGCCCACGAGCGCGAGGCGGTGCGGGTCTTCCGCCTCTCGCGGATCCAGGGCAAGGTCGGCTACGCCTCCAAGGCCGAGCACGACTTCTCACCACCGGAGAACTTCGACCGCCGCGACTACGGTCAGCGTGCCGACTGGCAGCTGGGCGAGACCCGCGGCCGGGCGCAGATCTTCGTCCGCGATCGCATTGCCTGGCTGATCGAGCGTGACTTTGGCGCCTACGGCGAGCTGCGCCCGGCGAAGAAGGCCGACGGCGCGCCGGGCAAAGGCTCGGTCTTCGAGACCGACTACGCCTCTCCGCGTGAGCTGATCGCCTGGGTGCTGCGCTGGCGCCAGAACGCCCAGGTGCTCGGCCCCGATGAGCTGCGCGCGGAGGCCGAGAGCCGGCTTGGCCTGCTGCATGAGCGCCACGACAATGGTTTCCAGCCGGCTGAGATCGTCGACCGGCCGCTGCGCGAGGCGCCGCGCCGCGCTCGCTCCAACGGCCGCGGCGAAGCGGCGATCCGCCCCGAGCGCTTTGCCCGTCTGGTCACCTTGGCTGGCCTGCTGATCGAGTCGGCCAAAGGCGAGGAGCGGCTGCGCCTGAGTGAGCTCTGTCAGCGGCTCGAACTGACCGATGAAGAGCTGCGCGAGGACATCGACCTGCTCAACGTCGTCAACTTCGGCGGCGGCACCTACGTGCTCTACGCCGAAATCCAGGGCGACGAGATCGAGGTCGACTCAGAGCCCTACGGCGACAACTTCGCCCGCCCGGCCCGCCTGCTGCCGCTCGAGGCAAAGGCGCTGGTCGCGGCGATCGACCTCTTCGGCGACCACCTACCCCAGGGTGGCCTGCAGAGCGCCCGCACCAAGATCATCACCGCGCTCGGTCACGATCCCTCCGAGGAGGGATTGGAGATCGCCTCGAGCAGCGGCGGTGACGCTGAGGTCGCCCGCGTCGTCAACGAGGCGATCGGCGGCAGCCGAGTGCTCGACCTCGACTACTACAAGGAGAACGAGGACACGTTCACCAAACGCTCGGTCGAGCCATATCGCCTGGAGAACGGCAAAGAGGGCTGGTATGTCGAGTGCTACGACCTGACCAAAGACGGCGTCCGCCACTTCAAGCTCGACCGGATCAGGGAGGCGAACCTCTCCGAGCAGATCTTCGAGCCGCGGCCCGAGGTCGAGGAGCTGGCTGGGGTCGAGGGCTGGATGACCCACGGCGAGGTGCCGACCGCCCACGTCGCCCGCGTCTGGGTCTCCCCCGAGCGCGCCCGCTGGCTGCGCGAGGAGCGCACCGTGGTCGAGGAGCTGGCCGACGGCGCCGTTGTCGTCGAGCTGCCCTACGCCGGCACCTCCTGGCTCGTCCGCGAGATCCTTCGCGGCGCCGGCGACCTCGTCGTGCTCGAGCCCGAGGACGCCCGTGAGGCGATCGCCAAAGAGGTCGGCGACTGACCGAGGCGGCACCGGGGCACGCTGAGATCCTGCGGCTCGTCGCTCCCAACCCAGGGCCGATGACGCTGGAGGGGACCAACACCTATCTCTACGGATCGGGGCCCTGCGCGGTGATCGATCCTGGGCCTGACATCGAGGGCCACCTCGCCGCGGTGCGAGCAGCCGCCGAGGAGCGCGGTGGCATCGGCGTCGTTTTGCTCACCCACGGCCACGGCGATCACTCCGAGGGAGCGGAACGGCTCGTGGCCGGCGCCGCGTCGGGGGGCAACGCACCCCCCGTCGTCCTGCCCGGCGACGGCGAGGAGCACGCCGGCTTGCGCGCCGTCGCAACTCCGGGCCACGCCCCCGATCACGTCTGCCTGATGACCGGCGACGGGGTCTGCTTCAGCGGCGACCTCGTGCTCGGCACCGGCTCGACCTTCGTCCCACCCGATGGCGGCTCGCTCGCCGCCTACATGGACTCGCTGCGCCGCGTGCAGGCCGAGCCAATCGAGCTGATCGCCCCCGGCCACGGCCCCTGGATCACCGATCCGGCGGCGAAGTTGGCCGAGTACATCGAGCACCGCGAGATGCGCGAGCGCCGCCTGCTCGCCGCCCTCGAGCGCGGCGAGCGCTCCCGCGACGCCCTGCTCGACGAGGCCTGGAGCGACGTACCGCCCGAGCTGCGCGAAGCCGCCGCGATGGTCATGCAGGCCCACCTGGACAAGCTCAAGGCCGAAGGCCGCCTCCCCGCCGGCATCTGAGCTTCCGGTGCGCCTTATGCACTCATAGAGAGCAAAAGGCGCACCGGAGCGGGTTCGACCTGGCTGCCTGGCCAGTAGTCTTGTTCGATGGCGCGCGGGGGTGCAATGCGAGTGGGGCTGACGGTTGGTTTGGCCGGGACGGGACTCGCTGCTGTCACGACCGCGGCTGCCTGGCACTGGCTGGCGCGACGGCCGCTGCCCAAGCAGAAGGGGACGATCTCGCTCGCCGGGCTCGACCGGCCGGTCGGCGTCGAGCGCGACCGCTGGGGCGTGCCGCACATTGCCGCCGACAACGCTCGTGATCTCTGGTTTGCCGAGGGCTTCTGCCATGGCCAAGATCGCCTCTGGCAGATGGACTTCTACCGCCGGGTCGTCTCGGGGCGGGTCTCCGAGATGGCAGGCCCCGAGGGCCTGGCGATCGATCGGCTGATGCTGACGCTCGGTATCCGGCGTACCGCCGAGCGCGAGGCCGAGCAGCTCGACGTCGAGCTGCGGGCCCTGCTCGAGCGCTTCTGCGAGGGCGTCAACGCCGCCGCCGCGAGCGCCAAGGCGATGCCCTTCGAGATGCAACTGCTGCGCCTCGGCTGGAAACCCTGGCGGCCGGTCGACATCCTCAGCCTCGGCAAGCTGCTCGCCTTCGGCCTCTCGACCAACTGGGAGCGCGAGCTGCTGCGGGCTGACATGGAGCGCGCCCTCGGCCCCGAGCTGGCGGCAAAGCTCGATCCCGGCTATCCCGCCGACAACCCGATCGTCACCCAGGAGGCCTGGTCCGGAGACGGCCTTGCAATCGTCGAGCAGATCGACGCCGTGCGCCGCTCGATCGGCCTCGCCGCCGAGGCCAGCGGCTCCAACAACTGGGCGGTCTCGGGCAAGCTCAGCGCCAGCGGCTCACCGGTGATCGCCGGCGACCCGCACCTGCCTCAGAGCATGCCGGGCATCTGGTACCAGGTCGGCCTCCGGCTCGGCGACCGCTTCGTCCGCGGCGCCTCGCTGCCGGGCATGCCGGGCGTCTACATGGGCCAGAACAACGACGTCTGCTGGACCTTCACCAACGTAATGGCCGACGTCGAGGACCTCTTCATCGAGCGGCTCGACGGCGATCGCTACCGCTTTGAAGACGAGTGGCGCCCGCTCGAGCTCCTCCGCGAGGAGATCCCGGTCAAGGGCCGCGATGCGCCCGAGGTGCTGGACGTGCGGATCACCCACCACGGGCCGATCGTCAACGAGGCGCTCGGCGCCGATGCGGCCGAGCCGCTGGCGTTGCGCTGGCAGACGCTCGACCAACCAACCGCCTTCGCCGGCATGTTCGAGATGCACGAGATCACCTCCGGTCCCGAGCTGATCGAGAAACTCGCCGACCACAGCTCGCCCGCCTCGAACCTGATCTGGGCCGACCGCCACGGCTCGATCGGCTACAAGCTGATCGGCCGCCTGCCGCTGCGCAAGGGCGGTTGCCCCGACCTGCCGAAGCCGGGCTGGAGCGGCGAGTTCGAGTGGGAGGGGACGATCCCCTACGAGGAGCTGCCGGAGACCGTCGACCCCGAGAGCGGCTTCCTCGTCACCGCCAACAACCGCATCGTCGGCGACGACTACCCGCACCACATCACCAGCGAGTGGCTCGACGGCTTCCGCGCCGCCCGGATCGAGCAGCTATTGCGAGCGAGCGACGAACACGACCTCGAGAGCTTCGAGGCGATGCAGTCCGACAACCTCTCGCTACCGGGGATCGAGGCGGCGCGCCGGCTGGGGCGCCTGACCCCGACGGGCCAGCGCGAGCTGAGCGCGATCGAGCGGCTGCGCAGCTGGGACGGGCGGCTCGACCCGGACTCGATCGCCGGCACCATCTACCAGGCTTTCCTGCTGCGCCTGGCGCGCGAGGTGGCGCGGGCCGCGATCGGCGACCGCGACCTCTCCGAGCGCTGGCTCGACCGCGCCGACAATGGCTTCACCCCGCACGTGACCTCGCCCTGGCGCTGGCACTCGCACCTGATGAAGCTCTGGGAGGAGGGCGACGAGGAGTTGATCGGCCGGCCCTGGGACGAGCTCGTGCTGGAGGCGCTGCGCGGTGCGCTCGACGACCTCAGCGAGCGCTTTGGCCCCGACGCCACCGGCTGGCGCTGGGGGCAGGTGCACGAGATGGAGTTCCCGCACCCGCTCGGCGAGGCCAACCCGCTGCTGCGGCGCCTGCTCAACCGCCGGGTCCGCGCCGGCGGGGCCCAGGAGACGGTGAGCCAGATCGCCTATGACCCCAACGATCCCTACAAAGCCGTCTGGGCGCCGAGCTGGCGCATGGTTGCCGAACCGACCGCGCCCGAGCGTTCGCGCTGGCAGATGTTCACCGGCCAGTCAGGTCACCCCGCCAGCCGCCACTACGACGACCTGCAGACCGACTGGCTGCACGGCCGCACCCAGCCAATGGCAGGCGAGGGCCCCTGGCGCAAGCTAAATCTCGTTCCGGCCTGATTTCCGGCCGAATCGATCGGTCCCTGCAATGGTTGGACGGGTATGCGCCTGCTTCGTCCAGCCGTCGCGGCACTCCTGCTGCTCGGTCTCCTCGCCGCGCCGGCGGTGGCTCGCACCGTCCATTTCGGTGGCCACGCCGTTGAGGTGCCGCGTGGCTGGCCCGTGCTGCGACTGGCCCAGCATCCCCACGCTTGCGTCAGGCTCGATCGCCGTGCCGTCTATCTAGGCACGCCCGGCGCCAACCAGCGCTGCCCGTCGAACGCGATCGGCCGCCAGCGCGCGATCCTGGTTGAACCGCGGGCCGCGATGGCCCGCGCGGCCGCCAGCGCCAGCGCCGTCGCCGCGCCGGCCTCAGGCCCGGTCTCCTCGCCCGAAGCATTTACCGGCCTTGGCTTCGATGCTTGCGCGGCGCCATCGTCGCGGACGATGGCAGCCTGGGCGGCCTCGCCCTACCGTGGCATCGGCGTCTATATAGGCGGCAGCAATCGAGGCTGCTCGCAGCCCAACCTGACGGCGAAGTGGGTGGAAGAACAGGTGGCCGCCGGCTGGCACCTGATCCCGACCTACGTCGGCCTGCAGGCGCCGACCAGCGCCTGCAGCAGCTGCGCCAAGCTGAGCACCAGCAAAGCCGCCCAACAGGGAGTCGAAGACGCCAGCGACGCGGTCGAAGCGGCGGCTGAAATCGGCATGGGCCCGGGCAGCCCGATCTACTTCGACATGGAGGCCTACACCCGCACGACCAGCGCCAGCAGCGCCGTGCTGACCTTCCTCTCCTCCTGGACCAGCCAGCTGCACACGCTGGGCTACGTCTCCGGCGTCTACAGCTCTAGCTCCTCGGGCATCGCCGACCTCGACCGCGCGATCGGCAGCACCTACACGCTGCCCGATCACGTCTGGACCGCCAACTGGAACGGCCAGCAGAACACCCTTGACCCCTACCTGCCCTCGACCGCTTGGCCCTCGCACCAGCGCATCCACCAGTACCGCGGTGGCCACGACGAGAGCTACGGCCTGATGACGATCAACATCGACAACGACTACATCGACGGCGCCACGGTTGGCGCCTCGATCGCGGCGCCTGAACTACCGCCGCTGACGGTCAAGCACGTCCAGCCCGAAGGCAGCAAGGTGCGGGTCTGGGTCCGCTGCGGCTGGCCCGAAGGCGAAACCTGCCCCGGCCAGATCATCCTCCGCACCCATGCGCGGGTGCCGCTGCGCGCCCGCCGCGGCACGCCGACCCGGGTCGTGCGCGTCGCCGCCGGCCACCGCACCTTCAGCCTCGCCGGCGGTAAGTCACACACCTTCGTCATCGCCCTCAACGAGCGTGGCCGGCCGCTGTTGCAGACGCGCGGGCTGCTCAAGGCGCAGTTGCTCGTCGCGATTCCCGACGCCCGCACCACCCGCGCGGTTCGGCTCAAGCGCGCTCGCTAGCCGGAACGACCCACTCCTCGCGGGAGCCGGCGACGGATTCGACCAGCTCGACAATCGGGCGGGGCGCTTTTCCCGGAGAGCCCGAATCGAATGGGGGCTGGGGGTCGTACTCGAGGCCGAGCTGGATCGCCTGGGCGACCTCGGGGCCGGCCTCGCGCGAGACCAGGTGCAGCGCCATGTCGATGCCCGCCGTGACGCCCGCCGCGGTCAGCAACTTGCCGTCCTCGACGTAGCGGCCCTCGACCGGCGTCGCGCCAAAGCCGGCGAGCTGGTCGAGGAAGAGCCAGTTGCAAGTCGCGCGCTTCCCCTCCAGTAGGCCAGCGGCGCCAAGCACCAGTGAGCCGGTGCAGACTGAGGTCGTCCACTTGCTGCCGGCGTCGATCTGGCGCAGCCAGGAGAGCACCCTCTCGTCGTTGAGCAGCGGTCGGTTCCCTTCCCCGCCGGGGACGAGGACGATGTCCGCCGCTCCGACTTCCTCCAGCGAGTAGTCGGCCTCTAGGCCGAGCGCGCCGCTGTCGGTGCGGAGGGCGCCCTTAGCGGGGCCGACGAACTTCACCTCCCAGCCGGGTACCGAGCGCAGCACCTCGTAAGGGCCGATCGCGTCGAGGGCGGTCAGTTTCTCGAAGATCAGGATGGCTATTTGCATGACTTCAGGGTCGCGCCGTAACCGCTCGGCGTCGAGTGGCAGGAATGCCAATATGCGCTAGATTTCTGCCATGCACCGGGTGGTCGCTCTCTGCCTCGACGGCGTCGTCGCTTTCGACCTCGCGGCCCCCGCCCAGGCCTTCTTCGCGGCTAGTCGCGAATCAGGGGAGGGCTTCTATGAGTTCTCGACCTGTTCGCTCGACGGCCGGCCGCTGCGCTCCACCACCGGATTCGGCGTCGTCCCCGAGGGCGACCTCTCGCTACTGAGCGAGGCCGACACCGTTGTCGTGCCCGCTTACTTCGATGTCTTCTCGGCGCCGCCGGAGGCGGCGACGGCGGCTCTGTGCGAGGCGTCGGTTCGCGGCGCCAGGGTGATCTCCGTTTGCACCGGAGCCTTCGCGCTCGCTCACGCCGGCCTGCTCGACGGCCGGCGGGCGACGACGCACTGGGCCTTCGCCGAGGAGCTGGCGCGGTCCTTTCCTGCCATCGCGGTCGACGCCGCGGCGCTCTACGTCGATGAAGGTGCGGTGATGACCTCGGCGGGGCTGAGTGCCAGCATCGACCTCTGCCTGCACGTGATCCGCGAAGACTGCGGCGCCGCGGTTGGCGAGCAGGTCGCCCGTCGCATGGTTGCCGCGCCGCACCGCGAGGGCGGCCAGGCGCAGTTCATCGAGCGGCCCGCGGCCACCCCGACGGGCTCGCTGGAGGAGACCCGGCGCTGGGCGGCCGAACGCCTGCACGAGCCACTCGACGTGGCCGCGATGGCGCGCCACGCCAGCGTCAGCCCCCGCACCTTCGCCCGTCGCTTTCGCGAGGAGGCCGGGACCACGCCGCTGCAGTGGTTGCTGGGTCAGCGCGTGCTGGAGGCGCGGCGGCTGCTCGAGGAGACCGACCTGCCGATCGACGCGATTGCCTGGCAGGCTGGCTTCGGCACCGCCGCCTCGCTGCGCGACCACTTCCGCCGGGTCACGGCGACCACCCCCACCGCCTACCGCCGCTCCTTCACGCCGCTCGCGGCCTAGCGTCAGTCAGTCCCAGGTGGCCTGAGGGAGGTTGGCGAGGATGTTTCGATCGGCTGTGAGCAGCGGCATGTCGGCGACGATCGCCTGGGCCGCGATCATGCGATCGAAGGGGTCGCGAGTCCAGGAAAGCCCGGTTGCCGCTTGCACCAGCGCCGCGGTAGAGATGTCGGCAACCTGCAGGCCGATCGCCTTTCGCAAAGCGGAGAGCGGCGCCACGGCCGGCTCCGTCACTCTGCCGACTTCGTAGAGATAGGTCAGCTCCAGCTCGACAACCGGGGAGACGAACGACTGACCGGATTCGATCAGGTCGCGAACGGCAGAGGGTATGCGCCGGTCCGCGCCCTCGTAGAGCCAGCCCACGACATGGGTGTCAAGAAGGATCAGGGTTCCACTCCGAGGACCAGTCGATGTGGATCAGCTCGTCTGGGTCGCCGACGATGAAACCCTCACGTCGCGGCAGGCGATCCCAGATCGGCTGTTCTTCCTTCGGCGCGATCACGAGCGTCTTGCCGTTGCGCTCGATCTCCAGTGGCTGGCCGGTCTCGAGAACCTCGTCCAGCATGCGATAGATGTTGGCGCGGAGCTTGGAGGCGGTGGTGGCCAATGCGGTCCCTTCAAACTGCGTCCGTACGCTAATTGGAAGAAGCATACGTACGTTACCACTCTGCCCAGTTGCTCCCGTGACCCTTGCTTGCACCGCCATGCGGGCGACGCTACCGATCGATTTCCCGCGCATGGTGCGCACAAACGCGCAGAACCTCGACGCGCACCGGGCGCAGATCGGGCAATCTCCCCGGCGTGAGCCGTCGCGACCAGATCAAGCTCAGCGAGGACGAGCTGCTCGAGCTGCTCGAGGCCGAGCGGATCGCCATCGTCTCCAGCCTCGGCCCGCGCGGTTGGCCCCACTCGATGCCGATGTGGTTCGTCCCGCGCGGCGGCGAGATCTGGATCTGGACCTACGCGAAATCGCAGAAGGTGCGCAACCTCGAACGCGACCCGCGGGCCACGGTGCTGGTCGAGACCGGGCACGAGTACGGCGAGCTGCGCGGGGTGATGATCGAGGCCGAGGCGGAGATCCACTCCGGCGGCGAGACGGTGCTCGGTTTCGCCGAAGAGCTGACCCTGCGCTACGCGGAGGGAATCTCCAGCGTCGAGGGTGACGCCAGGGCGGCTCTGCAAGCGCAGGCGCCGAAGCGCGTCGCGATTCACTTTCGGCCGGTCCGAACGGCCAGCTGGGATCACCGCAAGCTGGGCGGGTCCTACTGAGTCGCTAACTTGCGGCGCTACAGATGCTGCTTCGGCGTGTTAGGAAGTGACCTGCACACGCCCCACCTCCTTCCCAGCCTGAGTTGAGAACCGCTAAGACCACGATCCTGCTGCTGGCCCTCGCCGCTGCTCTGCTCGCCCCGACCGTGGCGCAGGCGCTACCGCGAACCTTCTTCGGCATCGCCCCGCAGACGGGGCTGACCGACACCGACGCCGCCTATATGAAGGCGGGCGGAATCGGCAGCATCCGCTGGCCGGTCAACTGGGAACTGATCCAGCCGCGCAAGAAGGGCGGCTATGACTGGAGCAGCGTCGACCCTGCGGTTGCGGTTGCGGCACGACACGGTCTGACGATTCTGCCCTTCCTCTACGGGGCGCCCCGCTGGGTTGCCAACAAGCCGACGACGCTGCCGATCGACAACGGCCAGGCGCGCAAGGCCTGGCTCGCCTTTGTCACCGCGGCGGTCAAGCGCTACGGCCCCGAAGGGGAATTCTGGAACGAACACGCGCCGGCCGTGGCGGGGGTCAACTACGTGCCCGCGGTGCCGCGACCGTTGCCGGTTCGCACCTGGCAGGTCTGGAACGAGGCGAACTTCTTCTACTTTGCCTACCCGGTCTCACCAAGCCGCTACGCGCGGTTGCTGAAGCCGACCTACGGTGCAATCAAGGCTGCCGACCCGACCGCGAAAGTTCTTCTCTCCGGCCTCTTCGGCGCCCCCGATCAGACCGGGAAGCGGGGGATGGACGCGGATAAGTTCCTCGCCGCCCTCTACCGGGTGCCGGGGATCAAGAATTACTTCGATGGGGTCGCCCTGCACCCGTACGCCTTCCACGTTGAAGACCTCGAAGAACTGACCGAAGGCGTGCGCGAAGTCATCGTCGAAAACCACGATCGCGCAACCGGCCTCTACGTCACCGAGATGGGCTGGGGCTCCCAAAACGACCCCAACGTCGTCGCTTTCGAGCAGGGCATCCAGGGCCAGGTCCGCGAATTGCGCAAGTCCTATGGCTACCTGATCGCCAACCGCCACCGGCTCAACCTGAAGAGCACCTACTGGTACTCCTGGAAGGACAGCACCGAATATCCGGCTTGCAGCTTCTGTGATTCGATGGGCCTCTTCCGCGCCGGCGCCCGCTTCCATCCAAAGCCGGCCTGGCGTGCCTTCGTCGCTCTCAGCGGCGGCCGCGCGCGGCCCTAGGGCCCCGTTGCGTGCTCGCGTCGTAGCGTCTGCGACTCGGGCCTGGGCCGTCCTCAGGCGCTGGAGCGTGCCGATTTGGGCGCTTGGCGTCGTCGTTGCCCTGATCACCTGGCGGCTGAGCTTCGGCCTGCCGGCGATCGGCATTGATGGAAGTTGGATCGGCGGCCTCTACATGGCGACCCACGATGGGCGCGACTTCGGCACCCAGATCGTCTTCACCTACGGGCCCCTCGGCTTCCTCGCCTTCCCCGACCTCTGGTACAGCGATCTCGCCGCGCTCGCCTTTGTCTACGGCGCGGCGATCTACTTCGCCTTCAGTTGCACCTTGGTCTGGGTCCTGAGCCGCAGTCTCGGCAAGCTGGGCGCCGCCGTCATCGCCTTCGTTTTCCTCGCCACCCTGCCCGACCTGGAGCAACTGCCGCTGGTGCTCGCCGCCGCCTTGGCGTTGATGGCGATGGGGGAGCAGCGGCCCCGCTTCGCGATCAACCTGCTGATCTTCGGCGGCGCCACGCTCAGCGCCGTGGAGGTCCTGGTCAAGCTCTCCGTCGGGCCGCCGATCTTCCTGATCTGCCTGATCGCGCTGGCCGGGTCGAGGGCCGGCAGGCGACAGTGGATCACCTTCCTCGGGCTGGCGGTTCTCGAGTTGGTCGCCCTCTGGCTTCTCCTCGGCCAGCCGCTCGGCAACCTCTTCGACTACTTCGTCAACGGCGAGCAGATCGTCTCCGGCTACAACGAAGCGATGGTGCTGAAGGCGGGGCCCGGCTGGGAGGCGCCGGCGATTCTCCTCGTTGCGGTCGGAATCACCGTCGGCACCGCCTTCGCCGCCTACCGCGATGCGCGTGCCCGCTGGTGCGCGGTCGGCCTCGTCGGCCTCACCGCTTTCATCACCTTCAAGTATGGAATCGTCCGCTATGAGCCCGATCACCTGGCGATTGCCTTCTCCACGGCGCTGGCGCTATGGCTGGTGATTCCCTGGGGCCGGGCGCCGCGACGGATCGCGATCTTCCTCGCCGGCACCGCCTTGATCGGGGCCGTGGCGATCTACGCCTATCCGGCCGAACCGAGATTCGATCCGGTTGAAAACCTGAACACCCTGAGCGATCAGGCTGAAGTCCTCTTCAGCCCGGGCCTGCGCGGTGAACTTGCCGATAGTGCGAGGGCCGCGCTGCAGGCGCAATTTCACCTCGACCGGGGAACCCTGTCCCAGCTCCAGGGGAAAGAGGTGGAGATCGATCCGTGGGAGATCGGGGTCGCCTGGGCCTACGGTCTCAACTGGTCGCCGCTGCCGGTCTTCCAGAACTACAGCGCCTACACCGCCAAGCTCGATCGCCTCAACGCGGAAGTGATCGAAGACCCCAACGGCCCGGAGCGGATCCTGCGTGAGAATCCGCTCGGCATCGAGCCGAGCGGCGGCTCGCGCGGCTTTGAGAGCCGCCACCCCGCCTGGGATCCGCCCGAACAGAACTTTGCCGTCGTCTGCAATTTCGCCCCGCTGCGGACGACGGAAAGCTGGCAGGTGCTGGGGCGCATCCCCGACCGCTGCGGCCACCAGGAATTCATCTCTTCGGCAAGGGGGGGACCGGGAACGGTGATCCCGGTGCCGCCGGCCGGACCGGGGGAACTGATCCTGATGCGCATCCACGGCCTTGGCGTCAGCGGACTCGAACGGCTGCGCGCGCTGCTCTGGCGCCCTGGCTTCAGGTTCGCGCACCTCAACGGCGACTCGGTGACTTACCGCCTCGTCCCCGGGACCGGCGCCGATGGCCTGATGGTCTCGCCGGCTCCCGGCCTCGATAGCGCTGGCGCCTTTGCCCAGATTCCCTCGGTGCAGGACATCAGCATCGAGGGGGTGAGCCGGCAGCTCAGCTTCGACTTCTACCGCGTGCCGGTCAGGATTCGCGCGGGCGGCGCGGGCGGCCGCCGCGTTCCGGGGCAACCGCGAGAATCGCGTACTCGCCCTGGCTGAGGCGGTCGCTCTCCCACTCGCCGGAGCCCTGGGGGCAGAAGACGTCGGCGCCGGCGTAGCCGGCGAGCTGGCAGAGGGCGAGCATCGTCTCCGGGAAGAGTGGCTGGCGATGACTGGGATCGACCCAGAAGGCCTTGAGTGCGGCGGGGCTGTGCGGGTTTACCGTCTCGGCAATGAAGAGACCCCCGGGCCGCAAGCGCGCGAGGCTGAGCTCGAGCAGTCGCTGCAGCTGGCCCAAGTCGAGGTGCTCGATCACCTGGGCGCTGAAGACCGTTCCCAGCGAGTCCGGCTCGAGTCCCTCGAGCAGGTCGAGCAGGTCAGCCTCCTCGACCCCCTCATGGCCCTTCTGCCGACAGCGGGCGACCATGCCGGGATCGCGGTCGACGCCGCGATACTCGACCCCCTTTTCTCTCAGCAAGTCGAGGAACTCGCCGCGACCGCAGCCGGCATCGAGCACAGGGGCAAAGCCGCCGACCAGGTTCAGGTAAGTCGCCTGGCGATCGCGGATCATCTCCTCGGGACCGCGGAAGAGATCCTCGAAACCGCGATAGCCCTCGTCCGTCACTCCCTCCGGACTCGTGGCGAAGCCGACGACCTCGCCGAGCAGAGGGTGGGTGTGGGCAGCGAAGCGGTCCTCCGCCATGTAGGGACTCGCGTTGGCGGCCCGCAGTGTCTCCCGGGCGTCCTCGGCCTGCTCGCGCAGGGATGCCAGGGCGGCCTCGGCCTCAGCCCAGAGACGCTCCTGGGTCTCGCGCAGATCCTCGACCGTGGCGCGATCGCGGTTGAAGGTTGCGTCCACGTCGCTAGTCAGCGATCCAAGCCATTTCCGCGTCGCCGCGTGCTCCGCGTCGACCGTGGTCAAGCGGGTATCGATTGCGCCCGTCGCCCGGCGGGTCTTCGCTTCGCGTTCGTCCCGCTCGGCCTCGCGCTGGTCGCGCTCCCGTTCCCTGGCCGAGGTCGAGGACGCGAACTCGTCCAGCCTCTCCAGCGCCGCGGCAAGTCCGGCGTCCGTCTGCTCAATTGAGCTGCGCAGGGCAGCGGTCCGCTTCTCAACGACCCGCGGCAGCTCGAGGGCCCTGCTCGTGTCCGCCTTGACCAAGCTCAGGCGAGCCCTGACCGCGGTGAGCTCGTCATCGAGGTGCGAGCGCAGCTCGTCATCCGCCTTCCCCGTTCGCGCCTCGAGCCGGCGCAGCATCGCGCCCAGTTCGTCGATTGCCGTCGCGGTGCTGAGGTTGATCCGCTGCTGGTGGGACGCGTAGGGGCGCAGCAGGCGCATGTAGAAGCGCTTGAGGAAGGCGCGAAAGCGCCCCGCGCCCCGACGCGGTGGGGGGTCGCCGAAGCGCAGCAGATGGTGCAGTTGCGCCTGTCCCGAGGCGGGGTCGCCCTCCGGGACGAGTGCGGCCGGGGCGATCGGGACGAGTGCCGCACCGTGACCTCGCTCTTGTCCGCCACCGTTCTCGCCGGCAGCCGAGTGGGCCTCAAAGCGAGCGAGGACCCGCTGCCGTCTCGCCTCCGCGACCCGTCCAGCGATCTGTTCCCCGGCAGCGCGGGGAGAGTGAGTGCGGCGGATGTCGGCGGCGGCTCGGCGGCCGCGCGCCGCGGCCGCGTCCGGTTGCTCGAAGATCTCTCGCATCAAGCTCGCCGCCTGCCGGAGATCGGGCTCGGCCCATTCCGCCTCGGGCGGGTAGGGGCCGGCGTCGGCGCCGATCTTGGCCATCGAGTGCTTGACCAGGTAGCTGTTCTCCTCGCTCATGAAATCGAGGTTGCCCGAGTAGGCGGTGGCGATCACCGGTCGCTCGAAGTACATCGCCTCGGCCATCGTCAAGCCAAGTCCCTCGGAGCGATGCAGGGAGACGTAGCAATCGCAGCTCTGGATCATCGCGTTCTTAACCTCGGGCTCGACCGTCTCTTCGATCAGGTGAATGTCGGGGTGGGACGCGGCCGCGTCGGCGAGGGCCTTCGCCTCCTTCGCGAAGGCGTCCCCCGAAACCGACTTGATCACCAGCGAGGGGCCGGATCCCGGCTCGAAGGCCTCGCGAAAGGCCTCGATGATCCCGAGCGGGTTCTTGCGCCTGAACACGCTGCGGAAGTCGAAGACGAAGAGAAAGCAGAACCCCTCCGGCAGGCCGAGCTCGGCGCGGCTGAGCGCCGCGGGCGGGATCGGGGTGACCGGGATCCGTACCGTGTTGACCGGCACGGGTGCCTGCGGCCGCAATGCCTCGGCGACGTGCTCGGAAGCGACCCAGACCTCGTCGAGGTAATCGAAGGAGCCCTGCCAGCGCTCGGGAAACTGGCCCACCTCCCAAAACCAGAGGCCCGCCGAGTGGCGCCCCTCGAGCAGCTCCGGGCTGGCGGCACCGGCGAGCTCGGGCAGCATGTCAGCGTTGACGCAGATCAGGTTGAACTCGAACGGCAGGTCGCTCTCGGCGAGCTTGCCAAGTGCGGCGGGCATCAGCGATGAATCGACCGGGACGTCGATCGTCGCCGTCGGCACCTGGCAGGCTTCCAGGGCCGAGAGGACCTGGCGCGCTGCCTCGCCGACCCCGAGCTCGGAGCTGAGGTAGCCGGCGAGGTTGACGCCCAACGCCTTGCCTTCAGGCGCGGACGGGCGAGCGCTGCCGTTGCTCGCCCCGGCGGCGCTGGGCAGGAGCTGCTCGGACACCCCGTCCGTTTGTTCCCGCATCCAGCGGGCGAATTCGGCGCCATCGCGTCCCTCGATGTCGGGGAAGGCCTGCTGCAGGTCAGCGCGTGATTCGTGCACGGCATGGGCGTAGCGAGTCGCGCCCCCATCGCTCGACTCGGTTGCGTACTTGGCGAATCGTTTTGCCCCGCGCCGGGTGAAGATCGAGCTCTCGATCGCCTTCTCCTGCACCGCCCGGCGGTGCAGGAGGCGAGCGGGGCGATCAAGCCGGACCCCGTTAGGCAGCAGATCCCAGCCGTAGGGCCAGTCCTTGGCCTCGCTATAGCCGTGATCGAGCAGCGCAGCCGCGTACTCGGCGCAGATCTGCGTTAGGGCGGGGGAGCGGCTGACGTCGATTCGGTTCTGGTGGCGGCTCAACACCCCGGGTTTGCGCGGATCGAAACCGCTGAAGTGAAAGAAGCGAAGCGGCTCGCCGTCAACGCGATATTCGCCGTCTTGCGCGGCGCTCTCGAAGCGCCGTGCCGGCAGGTTCCAGTAGGCGACGTTGAAGCCTGGATCGCGGAGGACGTTGAGGTCAGGCCATAGTCCGGGGACGAGATCAATCCAGCGCTGGTCGACGAAATAGCCGCTCTCAGGGTCGATCACGCAGTGCTGCTCGAGGCGCTCCGCCCACCAGTCGAGCAGCGAATCCGCGGTGTCACCCGCCCCGAGCGCGATGAACCCGAGGTTGTAGGCGCCGGCGATCAGGATGTCCTCGTCGCTTGGCTTGAGGCCGTCGCGGGGGAGGGGCGCGGTGAAGTGGGGCGTGAGGACGACTCCGTGCTGCTTTGCCCGGCGGTCGATCTCCGCCAGCGAAGCGGCGACGCGGATGTCGGGGTCGAGGTAGGTGATCGCCTCGACCCCGGGCTGCTGAAGCAGGTGTTTCAACAGCCACGGCTTGACCGCGGTGGAGAACTCGACGACGTCGTAGGAGGCGGCCATCTGCTCGGCGTCCGGTAGCCCGATCTGGTCGATGCGAATCAGCTCGAAGGGCTCGCCGGCGGGGTCGAGGTAATCGTCGAAGTCGTCGATGACCAAGACGCTGCAACTGCCCTCGGGGTCGACGGACCTAAAGGACTCGGCGAGGACGCGCGCGTGGGCGACGTAGTTCTTGGCGATAATGGTGCAGATGTTCATCTTGATTCCTCTGGCAGCGGCCCGATCATGACTGAGGGTCGGGCACAAGAGCTCGTCGACTCGGTCGGCTCCTGGTACCACCGGATAGAGGTAGCTCCAGGCCTGATCACTCCCGGCGTCAACGACTCCCAGCTCGTCCTCGAATCCCTCAATCTACCCGCTGATCTGTCTGGCCTGCGCGTCCTAGACATCGGTACCCGCGATGGTTTCTTCGCTTTCGAGTGCGAGCGCCGCGGCGCCGCGGTTACCGCGATCGACTACATGCCGCCGGAGGAGACCGGCTTCCTGGTCGCGCGCGAGCTGCTCGGCTCGCGGGTCGAGTTCATCCAGGAGAATGTCTATGAGCTTTCCCATGAGCGCTACGGAGGATTCGATCTCGTCCTCTTCCTCGGGGTCCTATACCACCTGCGCGATCCGATGCTCGCTCTTGACAGCGTCTGGAACGTCGCCCGTGGACGTTTGATCGTCGAGACGCAGGTGATCGACGATGCCCTGCTGACTGCGCCAGGTGAGTTCAAAAGGCTGGTTGACCTCAGTCCCGAGCTGCCCCCGGTGCCGCTCATGCAGTTCTACCCCGGGGACGCGCTCAACGGCGACCCCACCTGCGTTTGGGCGCCAAACGAGGCCTGCCTCAAGGCGATGCTGGAGGAGACCGGATTTGAGGTCGAGTCGCAACTGCGCATCGGCCAGCGGGGGATCGCATTCGCCAATTGGAGTGACGATCACGAACGCGCCTACTGGCGACGGCGCGATCGCACGGTGGGAAGGCTGGTTTGATTTCCGAGCTGCCGTTTCCACCGCTGGAGATGCGGGAAAACGTCGGGCCGACGCAGACCGCGGCCTTCGACAACCCCTACGGCGAGCCGATCTTCCCCGACCTGCCCGCCGAGGCCTACCGGTCCATCCTCGACTTCGGTTGCGGCTGCGGGCGCCTCGCCCGCCAGCTGATCCAGCAGCAGCCCCAGCCGGCCCACTACCTCGGGATCGACCTGCACGCGGGGATGATCGAGTGGTGCCAGGCAAACCTCGCCCCCCACGCTTCGGGGTTCGAGTTTCGCCACCACGATGTCTTTTACGAGGCCTGGAATCCCGGCGAGGGCAAGCCGGCGACCGCCCCCTTCCCGAGCGAGGACGGGTCCCGCACGCTGGTCATCGCCCACTCCGTCTTCACCCACTTGATCCAGGCCCACGCCGAGTACTACCTGAGCGAGGTGGCGCGGGTCCTAGCCGGCGACGGGGTCTTCGAGGCGACCTGGTTTCTCTTCGACAAGCGGGGGATGCCGATGATGCAGGAGTTCCAGAACGCCCTCTACATCAACGATGTCGATCCCACGAACGCGGTGATCTTCGACCGCGCCTGGCTGGTCGAGACGGCGGGAAAGAACGGTTTGGCGATCGCCTCCGTACTGCCCCCGAAAGCGCGTGGCTTCCACTGGCGGGTGAGGATGAAGCTGGGCGAGACGGGGTTCACGGTCGCCGACTTTCCCGAGGACGGGGCACCGATCTCCAGCGAGGGCATCCGGGCCGCGGTTGCGCCCGGGCTCGCCGGGGACCAAGCGGAGACCGCTCAGACTTCGTAGCCGAGCTCGGTGAGCTCGGCGCCCATCGCCGCCGCGAAGCGCGCCGCCACCTCTTCGGGCATCTCGCCTCGCCAGCGCCCGACCGAGGCTTCTGGGCTGTTCGCGGTGATGTGTTTTCCGAACCCCTCGCGCCGTTTCACCACGGCGCCGGCATCGAGGCGGACTCCGAGCCACTTGCCCAGCCGCTCCGCCTCGGCCGGCAGGTCGGTAATCAGGCTCTCGTATCTGAGGATCGGCATCTCGCCCTTGCCCGCTTGCGCCTGCAGCCAGCCGAGGCGCGTCTTCTGCTGCGCGATGAACTCATCGAGGTAGGACTCCTCCGGTGCGCCGTCGGCAATGGGCAGGAAGGTCCCACCCTCTCCTTTGCGGCGGCGGTGGAAAGCGACACTTGACTGCCAGACGTCGCGCGGGTCGCGCAGCAGGGCAATCAGGTTCAGCTGGGGAAGCGGAACTTCGCCGGCGCGAAGCTCCCAGCTCTCGGCGTTCTTCTGCGCGTAGTAGCGGACCGCCAGACTCGGATCGCCAAACTCGGCTCGCATCGCCTCGCGGGCACGCTTCGAGAACTCGCTCCAGACCGCTGCGAAGACCGCCTCGGCAAAGCTCTCAGGGCCATTGCCGGCGATCAGCGTCCGTTGCAGCCAGGGAACCGGACCGAGCACGTGGGCGTTCTTCAGCGAGTCGGTGTGCGCCAGGTTGTCGAGGCTCCACTTGCTTTCGTCCCATCGGCCCTGCTCGGGCAGGCGCGACCACTGCAGCAGGTAGTTGAAATACCGCTGCTCATAGGGGTAGACCCGGTCGAAGGCGATCTCGGGCGCGGTGGCGAGCAACTGCATCGCCAGGGTCGTCCCGTCCCGTCCCGATCCATCGACGAGGATCGGGATCAGGCCGGCCTCCTCGTTGTGGTCAGCCACTCGAGGCTTCGGCGCGCTGCAGCTTCTGGACGATCAGGTCCAGGAACAGGGTGGTGGCGATCTTCCATTCCCCGTTCTTGCGTTCCATCTGCAGCGTGACCTCGCGGGGAGCCGCCCCGGGCTTCTTCCAGTTGATCGCGACGACTGCCTGGTTGCCCTTGGTTTTGACCGAGGCGACCTTGACGCTGCCGTCCAGCTGGCCGACGACGTAGTTGAACTGACCGGCGAGGTTGGGCAGGCTCGGCGGTTCGGCGTAGAGGGTGCGGGCGAGTTCGGCTTCGTTCAGCTGCACCGTCCGCCACCATTCCAGCGCGGTGTGCTGGGCCGTCCCTTCCTTGTAGCGGTCGATTTCGGCTTCCGAGACCGCCGCGCCTTCAGCTTCGCCGGAGGCGCTGCTCGTCGCGGTGGAGGTGCTGGTGCTCGCACCGCCGCAGCCCACGCCGACGACGACGAGCGCCGCCAGGGCGACGAGCACGAGGCATCTATACAGACGTCCAGCGAGCATCGGCCGCGGAAGACTACCCGGACCGGCACCCGTATGCTGGGCCCGGCGGGATGATCGAAGGCAAACGGATATGCGTGGTCGTTCACTACGAGGGGATGAGCGGCGCGCTGCGCTCCTTGCGCCACCGCCTGGGAGCGATTGCCGGGGACGCCTCGATCGAGTTCGTGGTGCCCGGGCCAGGACCAGCCGGCCAGGACCTTGCCGCGATTGGAGCCGTTCGGGAGCTGCCCTTTTCCGCTCTCACCTTCCCCGGCACGGTGGCGGGCAGCCCCCGTCACGCGGTCGGTTTGGCCCGTCAGGTGGGGCGCTTTCGCGATCACTTTCGACGTTTCCAGCCCGATCTGGTGATCACGACCTCGATGATGGTGCCGACGGCGGTACTGGCCGCGCGGCGCCAGGGGATCCCGGTTCTGGTCCACGCATCCGAGCTGCTCAACGCGGAACGTCTGCCCTCGCCGGCTAAGCGGGCGACTGCCCACGGCCTAGTTAAGAGCACGGCTCGCTGGGCGACCGCGGTGGTCGCTTGCTCGCATCTGGTTGCGAGGCAGTTCGAGGACGCGGGCATCGGGGTCGAGACGCTCTACCCGCCGATCGCGGTACCGAGCGAGCCGGGCGATCGGGCCGGATCTCGCCGCCGCTACGGGATCTCGCCGGAGCAAGCCTGCGTGGCGATGGTGGGCAGCGTCACCCGCGGGAGGGGTCAGGATCTGCTGCTGCGAGCAATGCCGATGATCCGGGCGCGAGTGCCCGGCGCCTGCTGCCTCGTCGTCGGCGAACCATTTGACCGCGAACGCGACCTCGACTACCGCCGCCGTCTCGACAACCTCGTGCGGGAGCTCGAGATCGAGGACGCGGTCAGCTTCACCGGTGCCGTCGATCGGATCGCCGATGTCTACGCGGCGGCTGACGTGGTGGTCAACCCGGCCCGCATCCCCGAGTCCTTCGGCCGGGTTGCCTGCGAGGCGCTCGTGGCCGGCCGGCCCGTTGTCTCGGCGAGGACGGGTGCCGTCGCCGAGGTACTCGATCACGAGCGGACGGCGCTGCTGGTTGAGCCCGACGCCCCCGAAGAGCTCGCCGGGGCGACCGTCCGGTTGCTGGAGGATCGCGAGCTGGTGGCAAGGATGACGGCAGCCGGCCGCGATGATGTGCAGCGGCGATTCGAGCCGGAGCAGATCGCGGCGCGCTTCAGGCAGATCGTTGAGGAGACGCTGGCAGCCGCGCAGGTTCGACAGCCAGGCGCGCGGCCTCCAGCTCCCTTAGCTCGGCCCGCCGATCCCGCCGAAGCACCCGCTTTGCGAGCACCCTGAGACGCAGGTTCGCCCGCGTCGCCCACCAAGCCCGCCGCTCCGCGGCCGGCCCGTAGGCCCGGCTGACGACCGCCCGGCGGTTGGCAGCGGCGACTCGCTCCGGTCCCTCCGCCCAGCGCCGCTCGCTCGACCCCCGGCGCCGGTGGATGACCTGGGCCAGCTCCGGACACAGAAAGGAGGGCACGCCGGCTTTGGCGGCACGCAGGCCGAGGTCCATGTCCTCGGCGTAGAGGTGGATCGCGGGGTCGAATGGCCCCAGCTCGCTCAACAGCGATCGCGGCGCGGCGATGCAGGCGCCTGAGAGCCAGGCGACCGGGGTGGCCGAGTGCAGGCGCCACGGCTCGGTCCGCCGTCGCCACGGCTCGGGCTGCAGTGCGCCCGGGGTGAGCGCGCCGATCCACGGCCAGAGGCCAACCGGATCGCCGCCCGCCGACGGCTGCAGCGAGCGGTCGGGGTTGAGCAATCGCGGTCCGGCAAGACAGCGGCGCGCCCGCGCGAAGGCGGCCAGCCGGGCGAGCCCGTCGTCGATCAGCTCGGTGTCAGGGTTGAGCAGAACGAGGTTTTCTGCCCGCGCCGTGCCGACGCCGATGTTGACTGCCTCGCCGAAGCCGCGGTTGGAGTCGAGCTGCTTGAAGCGCGTTCGCCCGCCCCACTCTCGCGCTGCCACCTCGGGTTCGTCGCGCGAGTCGTTGTCGATCACGATCAGCTCCGCCTCCGGATCGAGCTTGCCGTTCATCGAGCGGGCCAGGGTGGCGAGGTGATCGGCACATTCCCAGGTGACGACCACCAGGGCCAGTCCGCCGTCGCTCAAAGCAGCTCGGCGAGCGTCCGCACCTTGCGCCGGAAGAGCAGCAGGGCGAAGACGCATACCGCGAGGAAGGCGATGCCCGGGCCGATCCATCCCCAGGGGCCGCCAGCGGCCTCGAGCACGCCGGGAGCCGACGGGTCCACTGCCCACTTACGCATCAGCTCGAAGATCGGCGCCAGCGGGTTGACGATCAGCATCCAACGGAAGTCGGAGGGGATCTGTTCCGCCGGGTACATGACCGGCGAGGCGTAGAAGAGGGCGAGCGAGGCCACCGTCCAAATCTGGGCCACGTCGCGGAACTGGACGAAGAGGGTCGAGAGCGCAAAGCAGGACGCCGTCGTGAAGACCAGTATCGCGAGCAGGAGTAGGGGCACCAGGATCCAGGTGTTCAGCGGCTCCAGCCCGGTGGCGAAGAGAATCGCCAGCACCGCCACCATGTTGAGCGAGAAGGTGAAGACAGAGGTAAGCACGACCGAGAGCGGGACCACCGCACGGGGGAACTCCATCTTGCGCAGCACGCCCTCGCTGGAGACCATCGCCCGCACCGCGCGGCCGCTGGCATCGGCGAAGAACTGGAACAGCATCAGGTTGAGCAGCAGCACGGCGGGATAGTTGCCGACCCCGGCGCCGACCCCGAGCACGTGGCTGAAGACGAGGTAGATCACGCCGAACATCGCCAGGGGCCGCGCCAAGGTCCAGATGTAGCCGAGCACCGAGCCGGCGTAGACGAGCTTGAACTCGGCGACTGAGCTGAGCCAGAGCAGGTTCCAGAAGCGCCGCGGCTCGACCCCGAGCGCCTGTGGCCCCGAGATATCGCGCAGGGTGAGCTCCGCGGCCGGCGCGGCCGAGGTCATTGCTCCACCACCTTGAGGGTCGGCGTGCCCTCGGTGGGCGTCTCGGACTCCTCGGCGACCGGCGGGATTCCCTCGTCCTGGTAGCGCCGCGCGACCTCGGCGGGATCGCCGTCGAGAGCGATCTTGCCGTCGCTGAGCAGGATGCCGCGATCGCAGTCCTTGGCCATCGTGTCCATCGAGTGAGTGACGAAGACGATCGTCTTGCCCTCCTCCCGCAGTCGGCGCAATCGCTCGAGGCACTTGCTGCGGAACTCCGCGTCGCCGACGGCGAGCACCTCGTCGATCAGGAGGATGTCGGCGTCGACCTGGGCCATCACGGCAAAGGCGAGGCGGACGCGCATTCCCGAGGAGTAGTTCTTCAACTTGACGTTGCCGAAGGCCTCGAGCCCGGCAAAGGACATGATCTCCGGATAGAGCGAGCGCACCTCGTCGGGGGCCAAGCCCATCATCACGCCGCTGATCATCACGTTGTCGAAGGCCGCGAGCTCGGGGTTGAGGCCGACCCCCAGCTCGATGAAGGGAGCCACCCGGCCCGCCATCCGCACCGTCCCCTGATCGGCGGTGTAGACGTTGGCGAGGATCTTCAGCAGGGTGCTCTTGCCGGAGCCGTTGGCGCCGGCAATGCCGAGGAACTCTCCCTGTCTGACGTCGAAGGAGATGCCCTGCAGCGCCCGCAGGTCGGTGCCCCTGCGGCTGCGAATCGGGTGCAGCACCTGCTCCTTCAGGGTTTCCATCTGGTGGGCCGGGATCCTGAACTTCTTCTTCAGCTCGCGCACCTCGATTACGGCAGCATCGGCGAGGACACGGAGGGGGACCGGCTTCGCCAGTGGTTCCGGCTCTGCGGCCGTCTCATCCTCTGCCGCTGCTTCGGGGGCTTGCTTTTGCTCCGTGGCGGGCTCTGGTTTCGCGGCGGACTCCCTGGCGAGCTGCTTGTCGGTGACCCGCAACGAGGCCTCGAGCGCGGCTTCCAGCCGCGCCTTTTCCATCTGCGCGACGTTGAGGGCGCCGTGCAGGTTGGCGGCCTGCGTCGCGGTCTCCGCGAGCAGGGCGTGCAGTCGCTCGCTCTCGGCGCGCAGGGCGCGGTCCTCGCCGCGCAGCGCCGCCCGCTCGCCCTCCGATGCGGCAAGTGCTTCTTGCAGGGCGCAGCGGTGCGCGATCGCTCGCGACAGCTCTCCCTTCAGTCGCTCGATTTCCTCGGTCACCGGCGCCTAAAGTAGCCGAATGGCGGCCGACGGGGATGAAATCGCGATCTGCTTGGCGAGCTTCAATCCCGACCCGGAGCTCTTCCGGCGCCAGGTCGACTCGATCCGGGCACAGGACCGCGGGGGGTGGACCTGCATCGTCTGCGACGACGGCTCCGATGCCGATTCGCTGGCTGCGATCGAGGCGGTTCTCGGCAGCGACGAGCGCTTTCAGCTGCACACCCACGGCGAGCGCCTCGGCTTCTATCGCAACTTCGAGCGGGCGCTCGGCCTGGTCCCGGCCGCCGCCCGGTTCGTCGCCTTCTGCGACCAGGACGATCGCTGGTACCCGCAGAAGCTCCGCCTCCTGCGCGGAGCCTTGGGGCCCGGGGTCAACCTTGCCTACAGCGATATGCGGATCGTCGACGCCGAGGGGGCGGTGATCTCCGACACCTACTGGAACCGGCGCCGCAACAACTCGACCGACCTGCTCTCGCTGCTGATCGCCAACACGGTCTCGGGCACTGCCTGCATGTTTCGCCGCCAGTTGCTCGATTACGCCCTGCCCTTCCCGCTGCGAGCCGAGGGCGCTTTTCATGACCGCTGGATCGCTTTGGTGGCGCTGGCGCTCGGGGACCTCGCCTACGTCGACGCGCCCCTGCTCGACTACGTGCAGCACGGCGCCGCCGCGATCGGCCACGACCGCGCCAACCGCGGCGGCGTGCGGCGGCGCGACTTGGGCGAGTGGCGACAGACCCTGACCCGCCTGCGAAGCGGTGAGCTGGCGCGCCGCTGGAACAGCGCCTACGACGACGTCTACTTGCGCATCGCCGCCGAGGCCGCGACGCTGGAGCAGCGCTGCGGTCTTCAGATGGCGCCGGCCAAGCGGCGGGCGGCTCATCGCGTTGCCGTTGCCGACCGCTCGCCGCTGGCGGTTCCCTGGCTGCAGCTGCGCAGCATGCGGCGCCACCTCGGCCGCGACGAGACGCTCGGGGTGGAGCGCGGTCTCGCTCGCGGCATCGCCTGGCACCAGCTCAACCGCGCCCGCGCGAAAATCCTTGGCCATGACCACTCCCGTGGCTCGTAGGATGGCACTGGTTTGGGGAAGCGGGCGCTGATAACGGGAATCACCGGCCAGGACGGCAGCTATCTGGCGGAACTGCTGCTCGATCTCGACTACGACGTCCACGGTTTGGTCCGCGACTCCGCCGAGCAGAACCTCGAGCGGCTGCGGGCGGTCCGCGAGCGCCTCACCCTTCATACCGGTGACCTCTGCGACCAGGCTTCCCTGGTCGCGGCGATGCGCGCCAGCGAACCGGACGAGATCTACAACCTCGCGGCGATGTCCTACGTCGCCAACTCCTGGAACCAGGCCACGCTGACCGGGGAATACACCGGCATGGGCGTCACCCGGATGCTCGAGGCGATGCGCGAGGTTTGCCCCCGGGCCCGCTTCTACCAAGCATCCTCCAGTGAGATGTTCGGCCGGGTTCGCGAGACGCCGCAGACCGAGCTGACTCCGTTCTATCCCCGCAGTCCCTACGGAGTCGCCAAGGCCTACGGTCACTTCATCACGGTCAACTACCGCGAGAGCTACGGGCTCTTTGCCTGCTCCGGGGTCCTCTTCAACCACGAGAGCCCACGCCGGGGGTCGCAGTTCGTCACCCGCAAGATCACTCGCACGGCCGCCGCGATCAAGCTGGGCCAGGCCTCGGAGCTACGCCTCGGCAACATGGATGCCCGGCGGGATTGGGGCTTTGCGCCCGACTACGTGAAAGCGATGTGGCTGATGCTGCAGCGCGACGAGCCCGACGACTTCGTTGTCGGGACCGGCGTGGAGCACTCGGTTCGAGACCTCGTCCAGGCGGCTTTCGGCTACCTGGACCTGGACCCCGACGAGTACGTGAGCGAAGACCCCGCCTTCATCCGCGCGGCCGACGTCGAGCGGGTCGTCGCCGACTCGAGCAAGGCCTACGAGCAGCTGGGTTGGCGCCACACGGTCGACTTCGAGCAGCTGGTCGAGCTGATGGTCGACGCCGACCTTGCCCGTCTCGAGGCCTCAGCGCGGGCGAGTCGGGAGAGCTGAGGCGGTCTATCGCCAGGCCTGCAGCGCCGGGCGGGTCACGAAAACCACGCCGATCGGTCGTCTGGTCGACGACGTTAGAGTGCTCGCCGATGCTCGATCGGGCGGGGGACACCATCAGGCGGCTGCGAGACGTGCTCAATCGGGCCGTCTTCCTCCCTTCGCTGAGGGAGACGCTCAAGCTCAAGGGCTGGGAAAGGGGCGTCCTCTTCCTCGCCTTCCTGGCGTTGGCAATCATTTTGCAGCTGCTCAGAGTCGGGCCCTCCGGCGCCTTTAACTCGCTGTGGGCGGAGGACGGGTCGGTCTTCCTCGAAAGGGCGATGACACACGACTTCTTTAGCGCCCTCACCACACCGTGGTCCGAATACCTCGTCGTCGTGCAGAGCCTGATCGGCGAGATCGGGGCGCTGGCGCCCCTGCGCGACGCTCCGGCGGTGATGAATCTAGCCGCCGCCCTCGTTGTCGCTCTCAGCGGGCTCGCCATCTGGTTCGCCGGCGCCGCCCACATCCGCAGCCCCTACCTGCGTGCGCTTCTGGTGACGCTGACGGTCCTGGTTCCGGTGGGCAGCATCGAGGCGGTGGTCTCGCCCACCAACGTCTCTTGGTTCATGGCCGTCGCTGTCTTCTGGTTGCTGCTCTGGCGACCCGCGACGGCCATGGGCGCCTGTCTCAGTGCCGGTCTGATCCTGCTTACCGGCTTTAGCACTCCCGCCATCTTTTTCTTCGTCCCGATTGCGATCCTGCGCGCGGTCGCGATTCGCGACCGTCGCGACGCGCTGATCGTCGGCACCTTTGCGCTTGCCACGGTTGCCCAAGTGGTGACGGTGCTCAACAGCCCGCATATCTCTGTCAACGCTTGGACCGGCGGCATCCTGACCACCTTCTTGCAACGTGTCATTAGCGGCTCGGTCCTCGGGCTCGAACTGAGCGGATCCCTCTGGATCCACTGGGGATGGCCGTTCCTCATCGCGATCACCGTGGCGGTCACCGCTTGCCTGATCGTGCTGGCCCTGCGCGCCGCCTCCAGCCGCCTCTTCGCCGCAATCGCGATCGCCACCTCGGTGGTGATGTTTCTGGGCTCGAGTTACCAACGCGGGCTGGGCGGGATGGCCTGGCCAGTCGGTGTCTATAGCAATATCGGCGCCCGTTACGCGGTGGTGCCAACCCTGCTGCTGATCGGCGCCGGCCTGGCCCTGATCGACGCTCGCCATCGCTCCTCGAATGGTCGTCCCGTGATCGAGATGGCGATTGTCGCCGTACTGCTGGTTCCCCTCATCACCTCCTTTGACGTTGACGTCGGCGATGCCCGCGGCGGGCCGCCGTGGGACGACAGCCTGAAGGCGGCCACCAGATCATGCGAAGCCAAGCACCTCGCTGAAATTCCTGTTTACACCGCGCCCGCGGGATGGACGATGAACATCTCCTGCCGGCGTCTGATTGCTGCAGAGGGCGGTGGTCGAGCGCCGTAGCGCTACAGGTGGCTGGAACGCGTCTTGCGGCCCCCGCGCCATATCCCGCGGGGCCGGGCCGCTGGCATTCCGTCGCGGCGGTAGTCGCCACGGCTGAGGTGGTGCTCGAGGAAGACGTAGAGGACGATGAAGAGGTAGCGACTGCCCATCTCGTTGAGCCGCAGCTTCGAGACTCCCGCTTTGCGGTTGGTCCAGGAGATCGGCACGATCCCGTAGCTGTAGCCCCGCACGACGGCCTTCAGCGGCAGCTCGACGGTGAGGTTGAAGTGGTGCGAGAGGAAGGGCTGGACACTTTCGATCACCTCGCGTCGGTAGGCCTTGAAGGCGTTCGTCGTGTCGTTGTAGCCGTGACGGAAGAGGACGCGGATGCCGAAATTGACGATCCGGTTCATGATCAGCTTCGAGCGCGGATAGTCGAGCACGGTCGAGCCGTGGATGAAGCGCGAGCCGAAAGCGCACTCGTAGCCCTCTTCGAGCAGCCGCTGGTAGGAGACGAGGTCACCCGGGCTATCGGATCCGTCGGCCATCACGATTGCCACTGCGTCTCCCTCGAACGCCTCGAGCCCCGCCCTGACGGCGAAGCCGAAGCCGTTGCGGTAAGGCGAGGGAAGGCAGCGCACCTGCGGATGCGCGGCGCTGAGGTCCCGCAAGACTGCGACCGTCCTGTCGGTGCTCGAGTCGTCGACCACGATCACCTCGTGGTCGATCTCTTCGCGCGTGAGGGTCGAGACGAGGCCCTCGACGGTCTCGATGATCGTCTCCTCCTCGTTGTAAGCCGGGATGACGACCGAGAGCTTCATGCGGGTGTCGACGTCCAGCGCTCGGCGTTTGCCTCGTAGATTTCGCGCAGGATCTGCTCGAGGTCGCGCCGGGGGCGCCAGCCGCCGTAGTCGGAGCCGAACTCGTCGAGGTCGCTGATCCACCAACGGTGGTCGCCGACCCGCGCCTGGTCGCTCATCTCCCAGTTCAGCTCGCGCTCGGCGATCCGCTCGCAGATCGCGATCGCCTCCAGCATCGAGCAGGCGTTGGCGCGACCGCCGCCGATGTTGTAAACGGCAGCCGCCTTGGGATCGGCGTGGAAGAGCAGGAAGGCGTCGACCAGGTCGGCGCTGTGCACGTTGTCGCGCACCTGCTTGCCCTCGTAGCCGAAGACGGTGTAGGGGTCGCCGGTCACGGTGCACTTCATTAGGTAGGCGAGGAAGCCGTGCAGCTGGGCGCCGGCATGGTTGGGGCCGGTGAGGCAGCCACCGCGGAAGCAGACCGTGGGCATCTCGAAGTAGCGACCGTACTCCTGGACCAGCAGGTCGGCCGCCGCCTTGGAGGCGCCGAAGAGCGAGTGCAGGGTGGAGTCGATCGACATCGCCGTGTCGATGCCGCCGAACCACTCGTGGTCCGCGGGCAGCTCGAGCCGCGTCTCCTGCTCTTCCAACGGCAGGTGGTTCGGCGTGTCGCCGTAGACCTTGTTGGTCGAGGTGAAGACGAAGGTCGCCTCGGGGCAGTGGTTGCGGGCTGCCTCGAGCAGGTTGAGCGTGCCGTTGGCATTGATGCCGAAGTCGGCCTGCGGGTCGCTTGCGGCCCAGTCGTGCGAGGGCTGGGCGGCGGTGTGGATCACCAGCTCGATCTGCTTGCCCTGTTCAGCGAAGACCCGGTCGATGCCGTCGGCGTCGCGGATGTCGAGGTCGGCGGTGCGGAAGGTCGGCAGCTCGCGATTGAGCCGCTCGGTGACCTGGGCCGTCGACGCCTCGGGGCCGAAGAGGACCGCCCGAGTGTCGTTCTCGATCCCGATCACGTCATAGCCGGCCGCGACCAGCCTGGCCGCTGACTCGGAGCCGATCAGACCCCCTGAACCCGTGACTATGGCCTTTGGCATCGCTTTCTGGTGCCCCCTTTGGCTATCGCTCGAAACCAAGTGCAGCGCGCAAATCGTCCTCGTGCTCAGTCGACCAGGCGAGCAGGTCGGCGAGGACGTCACGCGCCCCGCGGCGCGGGCGCCACGAGGTTAGAGAATGCAGCCGACCGCAGTCGCTCAGATAGACGGGGACGTCGCCGGGGCGAGTCTCGGCCTCGCTCCCGATCGCCATCTCGTTGCCGGTCAGCTCGCGGCAGAGCGCGGTCGTCTCCAGCAGCGAGAGACTGCACTCGCGGCCCCCGCCGACGTTGGCGACGGCGCCGCTCCAGCGCTCGGGGTCGCCGAGCTGCTCGTCGACGAGGTCGATCAGGTCATCGACGTGGAGCAGGTCGCGCACCTGCTTGCCCGAACCGCCGTAGCCGATGTAGGTCAGCGGCCTCCCGAAGAGGTGGCTGAGCAGCCACCAGGAGAAGACTCCCTGGTCGACCTTGCCCATCTGCCACGGCCCGGCGATCACGCCACAGCGGTTGGTCACCGCGCGTAGGCCAAAGGCGTCGGCGTACTCCTCGATCAGGTGCTCGGCCGAGAGCTTTGTTGCGCCGTAGAGCGTGCGCGCCCCCGCCATCGGGAAGTCCTCGGAGATCCCGGCTGGGCCGGCCCCGCTGACGGGCTGGGACTCGGCCAGCTCGAAGCGGGTCGCCTCCTCCTCCAGGGCCAGCTCCAGCTGCGGCGCCACCGGGTAGACACGACTGGTCGAGAGGAAGACGAGGAAGGCGTCTTCCACGCGCGCCCGCTCGAGGCAGTTGAAGGCGCCGAGCAGGTTGGTCTGGACCGAGTAGGAGGTGTCGGCGAAGCCGGCCAGGACCGAGGGCTCGGCCGAGCACTCGACCATCGCCTCGAACGACCCCGCCGCCGCCAGGTCAGCGGGCTCGCGCACGTCGCCGTGGACGAACTCGACCCCCGCCTCGCGCAGTCGGGCGAGGTTCAGCTCCGAGCCGCGGCGCATCAGGTTGTCGAGGGCGACGATCTCCCACTCGGGGTGGCGCTCGGCGAGGGCGACGACGAGGTTGCCGCCGACGAAGCCGGCGCCCCCTGTGACCAGGACCCGCACCGGCTAGCGGCGGCCGATCACCAGGAACTGCTTGCCGAGCAGCTTCCAGGCGAGCGGCGCCTTCAGGTACATGCCGGTGAGGCGCTGCGAGGGCGGCAGGATGCCCCGGAACGAGTAGGGCAGGTAGCGCGGGATGACGCGCTCGGGCTCGAAGCCGGCTGCGTAGAGGTGCTCGGCGATGGCAACGTGGGTGAGCGCCACGTAGTGATCGGCACAGTCCCAGTACTCCTTGGCGCAATAGCGGTAGTTCGGCCCCATGATCGCGATCCGGCCGCCGGCTTTCATCGCGTCGCGCATCTTTTCGAGGAACTGGGCGATCGCCTCTTGGTTGTGCAGGTGCTCGAGGAAATTGGAGGCGTAGACGCCGTCGAAGTGCTCGGCGGGGAGGTCGGCGTCCATGATGCTGGCGGTGACGACTTTGACCCCGGCCGTCTGCTCTGCCTCGGGGTAGGCGACCTCGTCGACCGCCCAGCGCTCAGCGGCAGGGATCGAGCCGATGAACTCGCCGCGACCGGCGGCCGGGTCGAGCACCGTCTGGGGCGACCCCATGAGGCCGTGCACGTGCGGCGCGATCGCTTCCCAGACGCGCAGCCTGGCGGCCTGATCGATGTCGCGGAAGCGGTATGTGTAGAGGCGCTCGAAGTTCATCGTGTGGCCCGGGGTCTGCCGAGCGGGCAAGATCCTATTCGGCGCTCCTGTCGCCCAGTCGCCCGGGGAGCATCGGCCGGGCTATCCGCAGCGCCGAGCGCAGCTCCGTCCTCATCGCCAGCCCCGCCAGGGCGGCCCAGATGCCGGCGATCAGCAGCAGCTGCACGATCAGCCCGGCCAGATCGTCGCCGAGCGGCGCCAGGTAGCCCGCCGCGGCGGCGAGCGAGCCGATCGCCAGCGCCCGGATCAGCGCCGGGGTGGCGGTTCGCATCTCCGGCTCCACCCCGAGGCCGAGCACGACCAGGCTGACCAGGGCCGAGCCGCTCATCGCCAGTCCGACCCCGGTGGAGTCCAGGGAGGGGATGGTGGCAACGGCGATCAGGGCCATCGCCAGGGCCGAGCTGAGGACGGCCGCGATCGGCACGTTCGGGCGTCCCTCGGAGAGCTCCAGCGCGATCATCGCCGGAATCGCGCTGGCGAGCAGCAGCACTCCCGGCGAGGCGGTCAGCACCAGATCCACGGTGGGCAGCCAGCGCTCGCCCAGAACCACCGACACCAGGGCGTGCGAGGAGCCGGCGAGCATCGCCAGCGGCAGGCTGGCCAGCGTCGCCGAGAGGGCGGCGGCACGGCCGGCGCGACGGGGCCGCTCCGCCGCCGAGCGCGCCAGCGCCGGGAAGGAGACGCGCTGCATCGCCGAGGCGATCGCGGTTGGGAAGGAGAAGAGGCGCGACGCCATCGCGTAGAAGCCCGCCAGCGTGGTGCCACCGATAACGGTGACGATCGAGACGAACCCGAGCCCCCGGGCCAGGGTGAGCAGCTGCAGCAGGCTCGCCCGCAGGCCGAAGTGGGCCAGCGCGCGGACCGCCGCGAGGTCGAGGGACAGGCCGGCTCCGGGGCGGGTGAGCAAGGCCGCGCAGAGAAGCCCCGCCGCTGCCGCCGCGGGAACGGCTCCGGCGAGGCTGAAGGCGCCGAGGCCGGCCAGCGCCCCGGCAAGGGCGAAGGCGTTGAAGGAGAGCGTCTCGGCGGTCTCGACCAGCGCTACCCGGCCGAACTTGAGGTGCCGCTCGAGCAGCACCATGGGCACCGCCCGCAGGGCGTAGAGCGGGACCGCCAGGGTGGTCGCGGCGATGACCTTGATCGACTCCCCGTGCACCCCCGCGACCGGCAACGCCCCAAAGGCGATCGCCAGCATGGCCAGGGCAAAAGCGGACCCGGTGGCGAAGAGGAAGCCCGAGACCGCCCGTTGCTGGCGCCTGTCCGGGTCCTCGGGCTGGCGGATCAGCGCCGCGCTGAGCCCGGCTCCACTGGCCACCTGGGCGACGCTCTGAATCGCGGTCGCCACCGCGAAGAGCCCGTAGTCGGCGGGGGAGAGCAGCCGCGCCAAGACAAGGGTGACGCCGACGGTCAGCAACTGCAGGAGCAGCGTACGGCTGACCAGGATGCCGACGCCGCGAGCGGCAGTCGCCGCCAGCGGCGATCCATTTTCATCCGTCAACAGCCGACTCCCTCAACTGATCGGCATTTAGCCACGGTCGCGGCACCATACGACGCACCCGACAGGCGCCCGGCTTTCGGCCTGCTGATTCAAGCGCAAGGAGATCGCGATGCCTGATATCAACCAGCCATCGAAAGGACGATCCAAAACGGCGGCCACTCCTAATGCTTAGGCGCACGATCCGAAACACGCTCCAGCGCAGCAATTGGGGCCGCGGCATCCTCGAGGCCAGGCGCGATCGCGTCGATGCCGAGCAGCGCGAGCGAGGCGTCGCGTTCTATCGGGATTTCGTGGCGGCCGGCGACCTTTGCTTTGACATCGGCGCCAATATTGGCAATCGAACCGAGCTGCTTCGTGAGATCGGCGCGCGGGTCGTCTCTCTCGAGCCGCAGGGCCCGTGCGTTGAGAGTTTGCGCAGGAAGTTCGGGGATGACCACGCGGTTGTCATCGTCCCGTCAGCGGTCGGCAGCAGCCCCGGCAGCGCCGAAATTTCGGTTTGCGACGACGACTCGACCATCGCCACGATGTCGTCGCGGTGGCAGAACGAGGGCCGCTTCTCAGATCGCACGTGGACCAGGAGCGAATCGGTGCCGGTGACGACGATGGACCACCTGATCGCTGAGCACGGATCACCGAGCTTCTGCAAGATCGATGTAGAGGGCTTCGAGAAGCAAGTACTGGAAGGGCTTTCGTCGCCGGTTCGCTGCATCTCTTTCGAGTTCACTCGTGAGTTCCTCGACGATGCGCGTGCGTGCGTGGCCTTGCTCGAGAACTTGGGCCCGGTCGAGGTAAATGCTTCCTATGGCGAGTCGATGCAGCTCGCCGACCGCTGGGTCGACCCCGATCGGCTCTTTTCAACGATTGAAGCCCAACCCGATGATCGGGACTGGGGCGATATCTACGTGCGCTCCCGCTAGGCGGGGTTCTTGGTAGCGCTAAAGCTCGCGATAGTCGTCGCGAGTCCTTGGTCGAGGGAGGTTCGTGCCCTGAAGCCGATCAGCTCCGCTGCCCGGCTTACATCCAGGTAGCGCGTCGGCTGTCCGTCAGGCCGGTCGGTGTCCCAGACGGTCTCGCCCCTGAACCCGGCCGCCGCGGAGATCATCTCGGCGAGGTCGCGGATCTTCGTCTCGATTCCGGTTCCGACGTTGAAGGGCTCGGAGGAATCGGCGTGCTCGGCGGCGAGGATCAACGCCCGCGCCGCGTCGTCGACGTAGAGGAACTCGCGCGATGGCGAGCCTGTTCCCCAGAGCACGACCTCGGGCTCGTCGTTGGCGGTAGCCGTCACGTACTTGTTGACCATCGCCGCGATCACATGCGAGTCCTCGAGGTCGAAGTTGTCCTCGGGGCCGTAGAGGTTGGCGATCACTGGCACGCAAGAGTCCAGGTCGTACTGGCGCCGGTAGGAATCGGAGAGGACGATCAGCATCTTCTTCGCCAGCCCGTAAGGCGCGTTTGACTCCTCCGGGTAGCCGTCCCAGAGGTCGTCCTCCTTGAATGGGACCGGTGTGAACTTGGGGTAGGCGCAGACCGAGCAAGCGGCGACGAGCTTGCTCACGCCGAGCTCCCGGCAGGCCTCGAAAACGTTGAGCCCCATCGCCATGTTGTCGCGGATCAGCGGCCCAGGATTGCGCCGGTTGTAGCCGATGCCGCCGACGTTGGCCGCCAAGTGGAGGACCACCTCGGCACCGGCGAGCGCCTCCCTGCACGCGACTGGCTCGGTGAGGTCCTGCTCGGCGGAGCGGGGCACCCGCACCTCGGCGCCGAGCTCGCTCAGCAACCGCACCGTGGGCTTGCCGAGGAAGCCGGCGCCGCCGGTGACCACGACCGACTTGCCCTGCCAGAAGCCGCTGCTCGGCTCGCGCTCGCTCAACTCAGGTGACCTTCCCGGAGAGCTTGTCGTCCAGTTCTTCGATGTCGGCGTCGACCATCAGCTCGACCAGCTCGCGGAAGCGGACCTTCGGCTCCCAGCCGAGCTTCTCGCGCGCCTTGGCGGGGTCGCCGAGCAGCGAGTCGACCTCGGAGGGGCGGAAGTAGCGGGGGTCGATCTCGACGTGCTCCTCGTGGTCGAGCCCGGCGTGGGCGAAGGCGACCTCGAGCGCTTCGCGCACCGAGTGCTTCTCACCAGTGGCGACCACGTAGTCGTCGGGCTCCTCAGCTTGCAGCATCAGCCACATGGCCTCGACGAAGTCCGGGGCGTAGCCCCAATCGCGCTCGGCGTCGAGGTTGCCCATGTAGAGCTTGTCCTGCAGGCCCGCCTTGATCCGGGCCACCGCCCGGGTGATCTTGCGGGTGACGAAGGTCTCGCCGCGGCGGGGCGACTCGTGGTTGAAGAGGATGCCGTTGACGGCGAACATCCCGTAAGCCTCGCGGTAGTTCACCGTCGCCCAGTAGGCCGCCACCTTGGCCACCGCGTAGGGGCTGCGGGGATGGAAGGGAGTGCTCTCGTTCTGCGGCGGCGGCGTCGCCCCGAACATCTCCGAGGAGGACGCCTGGTAGAAGCGCGTCTGCACCTCCGACTCGCGGATCGCCTCGAGCAGGCGCAGGGTTCCGCCACCGGTGACGTCGAAGGTGTACTCGGGGATGTCGAAGGAGACGCGGACGTGGCTCTGCGCCCCCAGGTGGTAGATCTCGGCCGGCTGCAGCTTGTAGATCAGGCGGGTCAGGGCGACCGGGTCGCTGAGGTCGCCGTAGTGGGAGAAGAGACGGGCTCCCTGCTCGTGCGGGTCGCGGTAGAGATGCTCGATGCGGCCGGTGTTGAAGCTGGAGGAGCGGCGGATGATGCCGTGCACCTCGTAGCCCTTGGCCAGCAAGAGCTCGGCCAGGTAGGAGCCGTCCTGCCCCGTCAGTCCCGTGATCAGGGCGCGCTTGTTCGCGTCACTGCCCATTCGCTGCGCTGATCCTTTCAGACCGGCTGGAAGAGGCCGTTGACCTGCAGCAGCTCGCCGCTTTGGGGGTCGACGAACTCCGGCTCCAGGTGCGTGGGCACGAAGCCACGACTGCGCATCTGCTCGATCATCTCGCCGATCAGCAGCTGTCCCTCGTAGAGAGGTACCAGCGAGAGCTCGAGCTCGACCGCCCGACAGGCTTGCAGGACATTCGCCGCGCCGACCAGGACTTCGTGCTCGTAGCCCTGGGTGTCTACCTTCAGGTATGCGTGGCCCGGGGGCAGGGAGAGGTCGGCAAGCTCGTCGTCGAGCTTTGCGATCTCGATCGTCTCTGTGCGCGCATAGCCCGAGTCGGCGACGGCGCGGCGGTGGGCCTCCTCCATCTCCAGCAGCGAACTGCTGAAGCCTTCGTTGCCGGAGACGTTGATCGAGGCGGTCTCCTGTCGTGCCCCAGCCGCGCGATTGCGGCACTCCCAGGCAGCGTCGCCGGCTGCGGCCGCGCGCAGCTGCTGGAACTGCGTGCTCACTGGCTCGAAGGAGACGATTCGTCCCCGGTAGCCGCAGCTGCGCAGCCCGCCGCCGTACTCGCCGGCGTGGGCGCCGACGTCGATCACCAAATCGATCTCACCATTTTTGAGAAGTGCCTCACGGGTTCCTGCCAGCGTGTGCCGGTGGCGGCCGGCGTGGATGTCCAGGCGAGCGAGCGTGCGCTTCAGCCGCGTTGCGATCCTCTGTGAGGGTCCCTCGGGAGCCACGGTCAGATCCTCTTGAGGCTGCGCTTGACCATCTGCATCATGCGCGGGAAGAGCCTGGTTAGCCAAAACGAGATCCGGTGTCGCTCAAACACCGAGGGCATGAAGCGCAGGCCCTTCGCGGCGGAGGCCGAGGCATCTCGATAGCGCCCTTCGCTTAGTGCCTGCTCGATCTCTTCGGAGATCTCGTAGCGACCTGCCAGCGCCAGCGCGGCTCCCGCTTGCTGGAACATGTCGTGCTTGAGATAGATCTTGTGCCGCTCCAGAGCGATGTCGCGCTTTGGCACCTCGCCGCTCTTGGTTCCGTCATAGATCTCCAGCAGCGCCAGCGCGCGCGGCGTGTAGCGGGACGGAACCCCGGCCTCGAGCAGTCGCAGCGAGAGGTCGAGGTCCATCTCCATGTGAAAGTCCTCGTCGAGATCGCCCACCTTCTCGAGCGCCCGGCGGGCGAACATCGTGCCGGGGGCGATCAGGCCGATGTTGTTGAAGTCGAGCGCCTCGCGTGAGGCCTCTGCGGGAGGCTTGATCACGTGCCGGTGGCCGCGCCGGTCGACGTCGAGGTTGCCGTAGACCCAGCCGAGCGCGGGGTCCTGGCGGAAGAGCGCGGCGGCGTGCTCGATCGAGCCGGGGTAGAGGACGTCATCGGCGTTGAGCCAGACCACCAGCTCTCCCGTCGACTGCTTGAAGATCGCCTTGTTCATCGCATCGCACTGACCGCGGTCGGGCTCGGAGATCCAGCGAAGGTGCGTGTGCTTGGCGAGGATGTCGAGGGCGCCGTTGGTCGAGCCTCCGTCGACAACGACGTGCTCGATGCGGGAGTAGTCCTGGCTCTCGACGCTCTCAATACAGCGAACGAGCTTGTCGAGCGGGGGGTCGAGGGCAGCGGTGACCACTGAGACGAGGGGGGTGCCTGGGTCTTGGCTCATCGAGGCGGGCATCTTTTCAGGCCGCGTGGCCGCTGCTGCGCGTTGCCAGTGCCTGATGCAGGTTCAGCCTGGTTACAACGCCCTCCGGGAGCGGGCGCGGGGGGAGATCCTTGGCATCACGCCAGCCCCTGAGCCTGCCACGGGCGCCGGCGAGCGTGCGGTCGCGAAGCAGCTGCCCGGCGCAGATCGCCCCCTCGCGGGAGAATGCCTGCAGCGCCGGCGAGATCGAGGAAGTGATCCCGTAGCGCCGCATCAGGTAGCCGCGGCTCCAGCCGGTCATCGCGTACTTGCGCCCGCTGCGCGCGCCGAGCGTCAGCGAGTAGCCGTGAATGGCTCGAGCATCCGGCGCGAGCGCGCAGCGGGCGCCGTGAGCGCGTAGCCGCAGCGCCAGGTCGACATCCTCGTAGTAGAGGAAGATCCGTTCGTCGAAGCCGCCCACCGCGTTGAAGGCGTCGCGGTCGTAGAGCGCCGCTCCGCCGGTCGGCCCGAGCGGATCGGGCGCCTTCTCCAGGGAGTCGATCTCCTCTCCACAGAGGTAGTCGAACGCCATCAGGGTCTGGTCGACGACGACGCCCGCTGAGTCGATCCGCGTCGGGTCGCGTTCGCTGAGCAGCACCGCCGCAACCATCTCGGCCCGGCCGCCGGCGGCGCCGAGCTGCTCGATCAGGCGTGGCTCGGCGACGGCATCGTCGTTGAGCAGGACGATCGGGCCCTCGCCTGCCTCGCGGATCGCGCGGTTGAGGGCGTTGCCAAAGCCGAGGTTGCGGCCGAAGCCGACCCTCGTCACTCCCGGAAACTGCTCTTCAAGCAATGCCGCGCAGCCTTCCCCCTCGCCGTTGTCCGCAACGACCACTTGTGCGGGAGCGGTCTGCCGCTCGAGCGAGGCGAGGCAGCGGCGCAGGTTCTCACCGCCGTTGAGCGTGGGGATGTAGACAGTTGGCTTGGACTCAGTCATCGTGCGGCCCGGGGCCTCATCGCACGGATCATGCCCACGATGCGCGCCGTCTCGTCGCGGACGAGGACCGCGGCCAAGGCCAGCCAAACGATCCCGGAGACGCAAAGGGCGGCGAGCATGCCGACGGCATCGTAGGGCGCCGGGATCAGCTGCCCGGCGGCAGCTGCGAGGAACGTGATCGCGGTTATGCGAGCGACCTTGCCAACGCCCCCTCGTACCAGCGGCTGGGTCGACGCCAGGAGGATTGCGACGGAGACGACGGTGCCGACCGACATCGCGATGCCGACCCCAGCCTCGTTGAAGTTGGAGACGAGGGCGGCGACCAGCAGAAACCCGACGGCGAGTTCGGCGCTGACGGCGAAGACCGGAGCGTTTGGCTTGCCCTCGGCCAGAAAATAGCTGTTGATCGGAACCGAAACGCTCGCAACCAGCATCATCGAGAGCGAGCCAAACAGCACGATGTCCGTGGTGGGTAGCCATTCCGGTCCGAGCACGACGCTGATGAAGGGCTGGATCGCGCCCGCGATCAGGGCGAGGGGCAATCCGCAGACGATCGCCACCTGCCCCAGCATGCCGGCCGTTCGTGCCGGCCGCTGCTCGCCCGACTGACTAAGGGCGGGCAGCATTACCCGGGCCACGGCCGCGGAGAGCGCGGTCGGAAAGGAGAACAGGCGCTTTGCCATCCCGTAGAAGCCCGCCATCGGGGCGCCGCCGATTGCACCGATGATCGCGACGTAACCGAGATCGCGCCCTAGGTACAGCATGCCGAGCACGCTGACGCGACTGCCGAAGCCGATCAGAGGCTTCACCCGCGACAGTTCGAAGCGTGGCAGGCGAGCCGCACCCGGGGTAAACCAGGCCACTCCCGCACCCAGCATCGCGCCGGCGGGCACGGCGCCGGCGAGGCTGAAGACCCCAAGGCCCGCCAATGCGGCCCCAAGGGCGAAGAGATTGAATCCGATCGTGTCAGCCGCCTCGACGGCGGCGACTCGGCCGAAGCTCATCTTGCGGTCCAGCATCGCCAGTGGGACCGCCCGCGCCGCGTATATCGGCAAGGCGAGGAGTGTGATCGACACCACGCGAAGGACGTCTCCTGAGGCATCGAATACGGGCACGACCAGAAACGTTGCGACGAATACCGCGATGACGATTGCCGAGGTGACGATGAGTAGAAATCCGATCGTCGAGGCTTGAAGCGCGATCGAGGGCGTCTCCGGCAGGCGTACAAGTGCGGCGGGAAGACCGAGTTCGGCGACGTTTTGGCCGACGAGCTGAACCGACAGCGCGATCGCGAAGAGGCCGTAATCCGCTGGAGTCAACAACCGGGCCAGGACTATGGTGACCCCCGCCGTCAGCAGCTGGAAGCCGAGTGTGCGCCCCACCAGCACCGACACGCCCCGCGCTGCGGATTGCCCCAGGGCGGCCCCATCGGGAGGCGCGGCTGCCTCGAAGTGCTCTATCTGTGGATCGGGCTCGACTATTGGAGCGGCGGGGGGTTCGTGAGGCCAAACACCTTCAGGTGGGGCCCGCTCGCGCCGCGAGGGTCGACTTCATAGATGGCGGTGGCGCCCTGGTGCGAGCCGATCAGGAAGTCGGTTCCGGGGGCGATCGAGCCTGAATCGTCGAGATCGCGCCGGATCGCGTCCCATTCAAAGCCAGACTCACCAACCAGGACATGCACCATGCTGTGATCCTCGTTCGGATCGTGGTGAATCAGCACGAGGTCGAGTCGTTCGCCCTTGAAGATGCGGTTTTCGCTTTTGTCGGGTAGGCCGATGATCGGCGCGATCTCGACCGACCAGGCCTTCGGGCCAAGTCCGCGATAGGGCAGTCTGGTCGCGTAGAGCTGACGATGGAAGCCCGACTCGCCGGAGAGGATTTGCAGTACCGGGCGCGATTCGGGGTCCCCCCGGGTGATGACGAACAGATCCGGTTTTACTCCACCCCAATTAGCGATCATGAATTCCCTTGTGGTTCCCGGAGGAGGCGAGGAGAGTGGCGCCCGAAAGTTGAGTTGCCTGCCTTCTCCGCTCCAGGTGGGACTGACCGTGATCGAGAGATTGTTGGGCAGCTGTTCGAAGGAAAAGAGCGCTTGCGCCCTCCACGGGGGCCAGTAGTTGATGTCGAATTGGGAGCGCCCCACAACTTGGGGAATCCTGATCCGCGCCAGATGTTCGACTTGCGAGAGGGGTTGGCCCGGGATGTAGCTGTGGACATCGGCCTCGTGACCGTGGCCGCTTACCCAGGCCAGCGGCTCGTTGTCGTTGGGACGGTCGCTGTTGGTCATCACCTGCTGCGCGCTGGCGACAGCGGCAGGGAGCTTGACCGACGAGAGCAGCGGGTACGGTTCCTTCAGCAGCGGTTGGATGATCAGCCCCGAGACAAACAGGATCACCACGATCCCGACGCCGGCGATGATCAGGCCACGAGCCAGCTTCTTATCGCCCCTTTTTTGCGGCGCCTCGCTCGCCGGCTTCGTGGAGTCCGAAGCCCCCGCACGTCTCCTCATCTGCTGGATTCTTCCCCATACACGCCCGGTGATGCCGGGGGGCGCTTCGGGATCTTCGGCAAACGCGCCGACGATCAGCAGAAGCGGAACAACCAGCAGCCAGTCGAGCTGCTGGGTCCAGAGGTTCGTGTAGAGGCCGAATACGGCGAGATAGAGGAAGTAGGCAGCGGCCATGCTCCAGCGGAACGTCCGGGTCCGGACCGCCATCGAGAAAGCGCCGGCCGAAAGGAAGCCGCCCGCCGCGACGCCGGGGATCAATGCGATGAATCCGCCGTCGGCCCAGAGCGGTCCGGCGATTGTGCTCGTCACCCAAGGTGGTGTGATCGTCCCGGAGACATCTGAGACGTTGCGGGCGCCGTGGAAGATGATGTTGAGACCGATTGCGTTGAAGGCCCCGTTACCGAATGCTTCTCCCGTTGGAAAGTGGCCGACCACCCCCTGCAGAGCGAGGAAGTTCGTCGTGATCGCCAGGTAGATCGGGATCAGCGGCTGGAGGAAGAACGGAGTGCCCGGAATGATTTCGCCGAACAGTTCTGACTCAAACGGGTTGTAGGGGTTTTGCCGTGTACGCAGGTAAAAGCCGAAGACGACGGCGACGAAGGCGAGCAGTCCACCGGCGACGAAGATCGCCGTGCGCGGCCTCCCCCAGTAGAGCCAACGGGCGGCGATGGCAACGATCACCGGCAGCAGGACGCTGCCTCGACCCGCTTGCAGGGCGAAGCCGCCAACGGCCGCAAGTGCGATCAGCAGCTCGAACCGGGACTCGCGGGCGAACAGGACACGGGGCCTGACGAGGGCCACGATCGCGGCGACGGTGAGGCCGTCGGTGAGGATGATCGTCGGCCCGCCCTGACTGAAGCGCAGCGTGCCGCCGTTGGGCGAGAGCAACGGGATGCCGCCGATCTTGGCGAACTGGTGGACGAGCTCGAGCAGGCCGACGACGAGGAGGGCGATCAGGATCCTGCGCAGCATTCGGCTCGCTTGGGGCTCGTTTCGAGTCGAGCTCGATTCGGTCTGCCTCAGCGCTAGGCCCTCGCCGATCAGGCCTCCCGCGAGGAAGGCGAGGGGAACCGCGAAGACGACGACGACCATGATCGTCGACCACGGCACCTCGCCGTTGAGAAGGCGGTATTGACTGAGCAGGGCGGCGAAGACCCAGGCGCCGGTGAAGGCGACCAGGGGCGACAGCAGCGTGCCGTTGAGCCTCGCGACGCTCCTCATTGTCCCGTGGCGGGTCCAAGTCGGTAGCCGCGGGCGTAGCCCGCGCGAGTCATCGCCAGCCAAACCCGCTCGCGCACTCCCTTCGGCAGCGGCAGGCGAGCGAGTGCACCGAGCAGAGGGGTGGCGGCGCGCACCGCGGACCAGGCAAGGCCCCGGGGGGGTTGTACGCCGGGGTGGGGCCGGTCGGGCCGCAGGCGGTTATAGAGAGCGGCCGACTGGCCGACCGCGACCGAGCGGCGCAGCGACTGCTCCGGTGTCGTCGGGTGATCGTGGAGGACGAGCAGCTCGGGGTGGTAATCGAGCTCGAGCTCGGCGTCGGCGAGGCGAACGCCAAGCTCGGTGTCCTCGACCGCGGCGGTCGGGAAGCGGACGTCGAAGCCGCCGACCTGCTCGAAGATCGTCCGCTTGAGCGAGGCGTGCGAGCTGTAGAAATGGCTCGCCGCGTCGACCGGGCCGGGCTCGAGCGCTGAGTAGGCGAACTGAGGGCCGCCGTTCTCGAGCCAGTGCATGAAGGGCGTGATCGGCTTGCGCGCGGTCCAGGTGATCCGTCCCAGGACTCCATAAGTCGACTCCGGCCGAGCGGTGTGCAGATCGAGGTGGGTGCGCAACAGCGTCTCGTCGGCCGGCTCGGTGTCATCGCCAAGAAAGAGGAGGAGCTCGCCGGTGGAGGCTTTGACACCCGCGTTGCGGGCCGCGGCGGGCCCCCCGTCGGGTTGCTCGAGCAGGCGGATGGCGAGGGTCGAATCGCCGGCTCGCCGCCGCACCTGCTCGACCGTTCCGTCGTTCGAGCCGTTGTCGATCACGATCGCCTCCAGCGTTGCCCCGTCCGCCTGCTGGGCCTCGAGCGCGTCAAGCGTCCGGGCCAGCGCTTCAGCGCGGTCCTTGGTTGGTATGACGACGGAGAGGGAGTTCATCGGGCGCCGCCCGCTCTAAGGCGCCGGGAGAGCCTAAGTAGCGGAGCGGCTATTGGCATTGCCCTGGCGTGATGAAGGCGAATGTAGCGTTCGACCGAGCGCAGGCGGATCGCTTGCTGCTCACGAGGATCGATCTGGACAAAGGCCTCGGCGCCAACGTGGCCGACCTTGGCCGCGCCGGCGATCAGGTTGCGGTAGCCGGCGTCGTGCAGGCGCTTGGCCAGGTCGACGTCCTCGTACCAGAGGAAGAAGCCCTCGTCGAAGCCACCAAACGCTTCCCAGGTCTCGCGGGCGACGACGAAGCAGGCGCCCGAGGGCTGGCCGACCTCGGCCACCGCGCCCGGTGCTGGGCTTGGCTGCGGCCGCTCACCGAAGGAGCCGGCAAAGATCCGTGCCAGCATCGTGGCCGTACCGGGCAGCGCCGCGTGGTAGCGGTCGGTGTCGCCCCCGAAGACCGGGCCGACCATTCCGGCGCGCGGCTCCTGGCGCACCACTTGCGCCAATGCCGCCAAGGCGCCCGGCTCTGCCACTACGTCGGGGTTGCTGATGCAGACCAGCTCGGCGCTGCCGCTGCGCAGCGCCTGGTTAGCGGCGCGCCCATAGCCGAGGTTTTCCTCGCTCAGCTCGAGTCGCACGTTCTCTGGGCAGTCCTTGCGCAGCAGCTCGCGCTGCTCGGGACGCGAGTCATTGTCGACGATCGTCACCCTCACCTCGACGCCCTCAGAGGCCAGATAGGCGCGTGCAGCGGCGATCGTCGCCTCGGCCGTGTTCCAGTTAACGATCGCGACATCGATTGCGGGCGGGGAGGCGTCCGGGCTCATCGTCGGCGCGACGATAGCCTTCCGGCGACGTGCAAGACCTCAAAGGCCTGATCCTCTCTGGCGGGGCCGGGACGCGGCTGCGGCCGATCACCCACACCTCGGCGAAGCAGCTGGTTCCAGTTGCCAACAAGCCCGTGCTCTTCTACGGGATCGAGGCGCTGGTCGATGCCGGCGTCACCGAGATCGGGATCATCATCGCTCCGGAGACCGGCGATGAGATCCGCGAGGCCGCTGGCGACGGCTCCGTCTTTGGCGCCGAGATCACCTACATCGTCCAGGACAAGCCCGCCGGCCTCGCCCACGCGGTCCTCACCGCGGAGGAGTTCATCGGCGGCTCGCCCTTCGTCATGTACCTCGGCGACAACCTGCTGGCCGACGGCCTGCGCGGCCTCGTCTCGACCTTCCGCGAGGAGCAGCCGGACGCGCTGATCCTGCTCACCCCGGTCGATGACCCGCAGTCCTACGGCGTCGCCGAGCTCGATGGCGAGCGCATCGTGCGCCTGGTCGAGAAGCCGAAAGACCCGCCCTCGAACCTGGCCCTGGTCGGCGTCTACCTCTTTGCGCCACCGATCTTCGACGCCGCCCGCGCGCTCGAGCCCTCCTGGCGCGGCGAGCTGGAGATCACCGAGGCGATCCAGAGCCTGATCGAAGAGGGCAAGACCGTGAAGTCGGAGGTGGTCAGCGGCTGGTGGAAGGACACCGGCCAGCTCGCCGACATGCTCGAGGCCAACCGGCTCGTGCTCGAGGAGATCGAGACCAAGATCGAGGGCGAGGTCGACGAGGCCTCGAAGATCGAGGGCCGTGTTGTGGTCGAGCCAGGAGCGGTCATAAGCGGTTCGGTCGTCCGTGGCCCCGCCGTGATCGGCGCCGGCGCCCGTATCGAGGACGCCTACATCGGTCCCTACACCTCGATCGGCGACGACGTCTGCGTGCGCCGCTCCGAAGTCGAGCACTCGATCATCCTCAGCGGCTCGGTGGTCGAGGACCTCGGCACTCGCATGGAGGCGAGTCTGCTCGGCCGCGAAGTCAAGCTCACCCGCAGCGACGGCATGCCGAAGACCCTGCGCATGCTGGTTGGCGACAAGTCCGAGATCAAGATCATCTGATGAAGGTCCGGCGATGAAGGTCCTGGTCACCGGTGCCGGCGGAATGCTTGGGCGCGACGTTGTCCTCGCCGCCGGCAATGCCGGTCACGACGTCGTCGGCTTCGGGCACACCGAGCTCGACGTCACGGATCCGGCAGCGCTTGGCGCGAAGTTCGAGCTCGAGCGACCCGATGTGGTGATCAACTGCGCCGCCTGGACCGATGTCGACGGGGCCGAGGAGTCTGAGGGGGAGGCGCTGTCGGTCAACGGTGGCGCCGCCGGCAACGTCGCCGCGGCCGCCGCCGCGGTTGGGGCCAGCGTCGTCTACGTCTCCAGCGATTACGTCTTCGACGGCAGCAAGGGAGCGCCCTACGTCGAAACCGATCAGACCGCGCCGCTCTCGGCCTACGGGCGCACCAAGCTCGCCGGCGAGGAAGCAACCGCGGCTGCCAACAAGCGCCACTTCGTCGTCCGCTCCTCCTGGCTCTTCGGCATCGGCGGCTCCAACTTCGTCGAGACGATGCTGCGCCTTGCCTCGACCCAGAACGAGGTCTTGGTCGTGCGCGACCAGGTCGGCTCGCCCACTTACACCTGGCATCTCGCCTACGGAATCGTCCGCCTGATCGAGGGGGTCGAGTTCGGCATCCACCACATGGCTGCCGGCGGCGCCTGTTCCTGGTACGACTTCGCCCGCGAGATCTTCGATCAGGCCAAAGTCGAGTGCCTGGTCCTCTCCGCCACCACTGACATGCTCGGACGACCTGCACCCCGCCCTGCCTACTCCGCCCTGGAGAGCCAGCGCGAGCACGCGATCGAGCTGCCGTCGTGGCGCGACGGTCTCTCCGCCTACCTTTCCCAGCGTTCCGCCGAGCAGGAGGCCATCGCATGAAGTTGCTCGTAACCGGCGCCGCCGGCTTCATCGGCTCTACCTACGTGCGCCTGGCCGCTGCCGAGCACGAGATCCGCGTGCTCGACAAGCTCACCTACGCCGGCCGCCCCGAGAACCTGCCCGAGGGGACGGAGCTGATCGAGGGCGCGATCGAGGACCCGACGATCGTGCGCGAGGCGATGGAGGGCTGCGACGCGGTCGTCAACTTCGCCGCCGAGTCCCACGTCGATCGTTCGATAGACGACCAGGACGCCTTCGCCCGCACCCACGTGATCGGCACCGGCACCCTGCTCGACGCCGCCCGCGAGCTCGGCGTCGGCCGCTACTTGCAGGTCTCCACCGACGAGGTCTACGGCTCGATCGAGTCGGGCTCCTTCACCGAGACCTCGCCGCTCGACCCTTCCTCGCCCTACTCGGCGACCAAGGCCGCCGGTGACCTACTGGTTACCGCCCACGTCCACACCTACGGCATCGACGCCTCGATCGTCCGCGGCTCCAACAACTACGGCCCGCGCCAGTACCCCGAGAAGCTGATCCCGCTGATCACGCTCAACGCCCTGCACGGCGACTCGCTGCCGGTCTACGGCGACGGCAAGCAGGTCCGCAACTGGCTCTACGTCGAGGACTTCTGCAGCGGCATCCACACGGTGCTGGGCAAGGGGGTGGCCGGCGAGGCCTACAACGTCGGCGGCCCCGACGAGTGCGAGAACATCGAGGTGATCAAGCGGGTGATCGAGCTGACCGGCAAAGACGAGTCGCTGATCGAGTACGTCGCCGACCGTCCCGGCCACGACCGCCGCTACTCGCTCTCCTCGGCCAAGCTGAAGGAGCAGCTGGGCTGGGAGGCCCAGGTCCACTTTGCCGAGGGGCTGGAGAAGACCGTCGCCTGGTACCGCGACAACGAGGACTGGTGGGGTCCGATCCGCTCCGGCGAGTACCGCGAGTACTACGAAAAGCAATACGGCAAGGCCCTCGGCTAGTGCTGGAGCGCCTGCCGACCAAGCTCGACGGCGTCGTCCTGCTCGGGCCGACCGTCCACGGCGACGAGCGCGGCTTCATGGTCGAGACCTACCGCCGCGATCTCTGGGCCGAGCACGGGGTCGAGGTCGAGTTCGTCCAGCACAACCACTCGCGCTCCTCCAAGGGCACGCTGCGCGGCTTGCATTTTCAGACCGAGCCGGGCCAGGCGAAGCTGGTCCGCTGCCCGCGCGGTAAGATCTTCGACGTCGCCGTTGACCTGCGCCGCGACTCGCCCACCTACGGTCAGTGGGAGGGCTACGAGCTCGACGACGAGGCGCACCGCCAGCTCTTCGTCCCGGTTGGCTTCGGCCACGGCTTCGCCGTGCTCAGCGAGGTCGCCGACGTCACCTACCTTTGCTCGAGCACCTACGACCCGGCGACCGAGTCGGGCATCGCCTGGGATGACCCCGGCGTTGGGGTCGAGTGGCCGGTGGACGGCCCGCTGCTTTCCGAGCGCGACAAGACCGCACCCACCCTCGCCGAAGTCGGCGAGACGCTGCCTTTCTAACTCTCAGCCGCGCCTGATGCCCGTTCTCACGGGCAACGGCACCGCAAGTTCGATCGCATAGCGGGGCCTGAAGGGAGTTTCGGTAACCCGCACGCCTTCGATGCGGTCGACCCGATAGGCGCGGACTTCCCCGGTGGAGATTTTGACCGCGTAGACGAGCAGGTTCCCCGCCTTGGAGCGACGCAGGGCGTACGGCTCGATCTGGCGCGTCGAGCCCTGATAGCGGAGCTCGACGAGCAGGTGGTTGGCGCCCGCGAAGCGAATCTGCTCGAGCGGCGCGCCGCCGGGCCAGCGGGCGATAGTAGGCGGAGCAGACCACGAGTCGTCGATTTCCTCCTTTCCGGGCGACAGCGATTCGAGTGGCTCCATCGCTGCTCCACCAAGCCAGTCGAATAGTTCCTTGAGGGTGTCGATGAACTCCTCGACGGGCGGAAGCGTGGGCAGCTGGTGCGCCAGCATCGCCTTCCAGTCGGCCTGCAGGGCCGCGATCTTCTCGCTTGCCGTAACCGCCTCGAGGCTGGGTACCGGGATCCCCTTATAAGCGCACTTGCGCTGGAGGATGGAGAGCACGAGGTCACGTTCCTCGTGCAGCTCGGAATGCCGGTAGAGGTTCACGACGTCGTAGAGGTCTCGAGGACGAGTCCGCTGCCCGAGTGCGCGCAGCTTCTCGGCGAAGACTTCGGCGAACACGTAACAGCCAACTGAGGCATCGCCTGGGAGAGAGTCCTCGTATGCGTGGGCGATCGCTCGGCGAACCGGCGGTTCGACGACGGTCTCGTCGTTGGTGAGGTCGAACTTGATCCGCGCCTCTTCCGGTGCGCCCCGGGGCCCCCGGTAGTAGATGCGTGCTTCCGCCGAGCGGTCACCGGGCCTCAGCTTGGCGACCGGCGGCCGGCCGGAGAGGGCGATGCCGGTCTCTTGCTCGACCGTGTCCAGGACCTCCGCGAGCGCCGGCAAAACGGCGTCGGGCGCAAGCGGGCCTTCGGGGAGCACGGTGAAGTCGAGGTCTTCCGAGAACCTGTAGGTCTCGACGAAGCACTTCTTCAGGCAGGTGCCGCCCTTGAATACCCAAGTCTCACCAAGGGCGGGATGCGAGCCGACGCCCCAGAGCAGCCAACCGAGCACGTAGTCCTTCTCGACCACCTCCTCGGCCAATCCCCACTCGCTCGCTCGTGCCTGCAGCGACGCGCGCGGAATCATCGTTCGATTCCGGCGTTGACGCGTAGGCCCCAGCGACTTCGAATCGGTCCTTCCGGGGGCATGTTGGGATCTAGACGGCCGATGCCGGCGCTGATTCGGCTCAGGCAGGCTTCGAGCAGCCAATCGTCGACGAAACCGAACGTCTCGGCGATGTAGCCAAGGCGCTTGAACACCGTGCGGTTGCCGAGTCTGTCTCCGTACTCGACAACACTCGGCCAGGATGCCTCACCCGATTCGGCGTAGTTCCCGAGCGCCTCCGCCGTGTGCCTTAGCCCACCCCCGAGAGAAGGGTCGTCGAGGCAGTCGATCAGGGTTCGCTCCCTGTCGGAGACCGGAACCGGAATCCCATCGCGCCAGACGCGCCGCGTCCCGAACAAAGACGTTTCGGAGCGATGCCTGAGCTCGAGGCGAGCGGCGCCGATTCGGCGATTGCGACGGGCGACTGGGCGGCTGGTGACGAAGACCGTCGTCGAGAAGACCTGATCTGTCAGGTCCCAATGGTTCAACGCCGTCCAGCCCCCCACGTATCCCGGAGCCAGGGCGATGGCGGCTATCGCCCATGGATCGGCGCTCCACGACTTGGGGTCGTCGGCTTCGAGCGGAACGGTGGTGTAGAGACCGCGCTGCAGGCGCGATATCCAGCCCTGTTCGGCGAGATGGCGAAGCAGGCGCCCGGCCCGGTCGCGATCGGCATTCGTGGCGGCTGCGGCTTCGGCCGGCGTGAACGGACCGGGGAAGGCGCGGTTCAGCTTAGTGAGGAACTCGCGGTTCTTCTCCGAAATCCCAGTTGCCGCCATGTGTACATCGTATCTATAAAAGCGCCAACCTCATCGGCGTTTCCAGAGTTGCAATATATGTTATCTACCACGAACCGCCGTAATTGCCAAGCTCGTGGCGAGCTTCGCCCCGATGCCAGCGTAGACGGCCGCATTGACGAGCGGGTTGTGCTCGGCGGCGTCGAAGCGGCGGTAGAAGCGGCCCATGCCGCGGTGAAAGGCGATCTCCTGTTTGGGCGCCCGCCGCTTGCCGCTGGAGCCGCCCTTGACGTGCAGGGCGACGCCGGCCGGCTCGTAGAAGACCTTCCAGCCGGCCTGCCAGAAGCGCCGGCACCAGTCGAGGTCCTCCATGTAGAGCCAGTAGCCCTCGTCGAGCAGGCCAACCTCCCGTATCGCCTCAGCGCGGCAGAGCATGAAGGCGCCGTTGACGGCGTCGACCTCGCCGGGGTCGTCGTCGCCGAGGTGGGTCGCCCGGTACTGGCTCAGTGACTCGCCGGCGCCATCGTCGCGGCCGATTCCGGTGAAGTGGGCGAGGGCGCTGAGCGGGGTGGGAAAGGAGCGCTTGCAGGCGTGGTCCAGCTCGCCGGATTCGGTCACCAGCTTGCAGCCGACCATGCCGATCCGCTCGTCCGAGTACAGCCGCGCCAACGAGGCGTCGAGGGTGCCGGCGTAGACCTCGGTGTCGGGGTTGAGCAGCAGCACCGCTTTCGCCTCGTCCTCGCGCAGGACGACGTTGTTGGCGGCCGAGAAGCCAATGTTCTCGCGGCGTAGAAGCCGCACCTCGGGAAACTCGCGCTCGACCATGTCGGGGGTCGAGTCCGGGCTGCCGCTGTCGACCACGGTCACCCGCATCGCTCCGCTCGCCGGGTGCTCGCGCAGCGAGCGCAGGCAGCGGCGCAGCAGCTCTTCGGCGCCGTGGCTGACGATGACGATCTCGAGATCGAGCGGGGCGGACACGGCTGGGATTCTCTAGTAGGCGCCTTCGCCGCGGACGATCGCCCGCGGCGTGCGCAAGAGGATCGCCAGATCGCCGGCGACCGAGAGGTTGTCCAGGTAGTCGCGCTCCATCGCCAGCCGCTCCTCGAAGGTGAGGTCGCCGCGCCCGTAGACCTGCATCGGCCCGGTCAGGCCCGGCTTGATCGCGAGACGGGCTCGCTGGCGCTCGTCATAGAGGGCGACAACGGCCTCCTCCTCGGGCCGCGGGCCGACCAGCGACATGTCGCCGCGCAGGACGTTGATCAGCTGCGGCAGCTCGTCGAGGCTGGTCCGCCGCAGCAGTTTCCCGGCCCGGGTTATGCGCGGGTCGTCGACGATCTTGAAGGCGGGCTCGTCAAGTTTCTCGAGGTCAACCAGTTCGGCCAGCCGCTCCTCAGCGTCGGTGACCATGGTGCGGAACTTCAGCATCGTGAACGGCACACCCTCCTTGCCTGCCCGCTTCTGGCGGAAGAAGACCGGAGTGCCGGAGTCGACCACGATCAGCAGCGCGATCGCCGCCAGCAACGGCGAGAGCAGGGTCAGCATCAGGCCCGAGACGAGCAGGTCGAGCCCGCGCTTCAGTGCCAGGGTCGAGCGCGGCGGATCGGAGAAGCGGAAGTCGAGCACCGGCAGCTCGGCCAGGCGGTTGAGCTCGATTCCCGGACCGAGCAGCCCGTAGTGCTTGGGCAGGAAGGTAAGGCCGAGGCCGGCGCTCTTGCACTCCTCGATCAGGTGCTCGACATCGCGCGCGCCCATCTCCTGCTCACCGACCACAACCCGCTCTACGTTGTGCTCGCGCGCCACCCGCGAGATCTCTTCGATTGAGCCCAGTCGCGGCAATGATGCGCGCCGGTCCTTGTCGCGCGGAGCCGAGAGGTAGCCGACTAGCTGCAGCCGCGCCTCCGGATGGGTGGCAATCCGTCGCGCGACGACGTCGGCCAGAGTGGCGGGCCCGATCACGATCCCGATCGCGACACCGGTAAACCGTTGCCAGACGAAGCGAAGTACTGCCCGGGAAACGAAGCAGGCGAGCACAGCGCCGATCCCGACGATGATTGCGCTCTTTGCCGAGAGCGCGCCCGCCGGTCCAAGCCAGAGCAGGCCGTCAAGCACGATCGTGCCAAGGGCGCTGGCGGAGATCAGGGAAGGCAGCTCGTCAAGGGTGCTGTGACGGATGCGCCGATGGTCGTTGTCGTAGAGCCCGTGCAGCTTGAGCACCAGCAACCAGGCGGGGATAAAGAGGACGGCCCAAAAAAGCTTGGCCACGTCGGTGGTCGAGGTCACAGCGGTGGCGACGCAGAGCGCAGCGAAGATCGCCGCCCAATCGCCGGCGGCAAGCAGGCGTCGCAGCATTGCGCCGCGCCGCCGCGAGCCGCTCGGGCCGGTGAGACCGAGTCGGTTGGCTATCTGGGTTGGAGCGCGCGATGGCGGTTCGGCCGCGGCCGTTTCCTCGCCGTGGCTGCGGACGCTGTTGCTCGTCTTGGCGGTCATCAGCAGGTCCATTCCCCCCGCAGGCAGACGGCCTGCGGGTTGAGTTCACGGGCTCGATCGAGGTCCGCCCGGGCCGACCTTTCGTCCCCACCCTCGTGCTCGACCCGCGAGCGCAGGTAGTACCACTGCCAGTTGCGGTCCTCGCGTTCGATCGCGTGAGTGAAGTGGACGGCGGCGCCGCCGTAGTTGCCCTGTCGCTCAGTGAGAAGCCCGAGCTGGACGTAGGGAGAGGCCGCCCAGGGCTCGATCGAGCGTGCCGTTTCGGCGTGGTCGATCGCCGCTCCAAGGTCTTCGGAGGCCGCAGCGGCCTGGCTCGAGTTGATCTCGCGTTCAACCAGCAGCGGTCCAACCAGCAGTACCGCCGATACCCAGGCCAGCACCACCGCGGTGACGGTCAGTCCGAAGCGGCGGCCGTCCTGCCTCGATTGATCGCGGCGCGGGTCGGCGGCGAGCTGGGCGCAGCGCCCGGCGACGACCACGCCGGCGGCGAGGAAGAAGATCGCCCCCAGCCCGGCGATCTCCCAGAACCAGTCGAAGGCGGCGCCGACGGCGAAGGCGAGCATCGCGGCAAGCAGCGCCGCGTAACGCTCACGCTGGGGATAGGGAGCGGCTCGCCAGGCAGCGAACGCGCACCAGAGCAGGGTCCCGATCAGGGCCAGCACGAGGACGCCTCCAACCGCTCCCAGCTCGGCAAAGGCCTCCAGGTAGAGCGAATGCGCATCGTGGACCGGTAGTTCGATCGAGCGCAGCTGCTCCCAGGAGAACTGGTAGGTGCCGGCGCCGTGGCCGAGAACCGGCTTTTCGCCGAAGGCTTCGATCGCGACCTTGTAGAAGTCGTGCCGCCCGGCACCGGAGAAGTCGGAGAAGTGTTCCTGCGGGTTTTTCGGGAACTGGATGTCCTGGCTCGAGAACCGGTCCCAGGCTCGGCCACCCACCGCCGCGACGGCGCCGATCGCCAGCAGGACCCCGATTAGCGCGATCCCCTTCAGCACGGCTGGGTTGCGGGAGATGGCCACGGCCCGTCCGCTTACGCGCCCCTCGCGCCGCTCCTCCCAGCGCAACGCCGCATGGAGCAGCAGCACAATGGCAATGCCGGCGAGCAGGATCAGCAGCACCGTGACGCCCTGGTCGATCGTTGCCTGCTTGGCCAGGTTGTCGCCGAGGCTGTGGCGCGTTTGCACGGCCAGCACCGCCGGCACCGCTCCCAGCACGCCGAAGGCCAGCGTGGCGAGCAGCCAGAGCCGGTCGCGGGAGAGCGCGATCAGACAGCCCGAGGCGACGATCAACGCGAGCAGACCGCCGCGCGAGTAGGTGAAGTAGAGGGCCAGGAGCGCTGCCGGGATCATCGCCACCGAGAGCCAGCGCAAGACCGCCCAGGCTGCTTGACGGCTGCTCCAGAGCAGCAACGAGACGCCGATACCGAACATCGCCCCGTTGGCGTTCCAGTAACCGAGCGGGTAACGCAGTCGCGGACCGGTGCCAAGCGAGTCTGCAACATTCAATACATGGGGCAGGAGACGGCTGCCCAGTCCTAGTACAACGACAAGGCCCACAGCAATCGCCAGGCCTTCAGCGAAACGTTGGCGCCTTTCGTCGGTTTGGGCGATTAGGAACGCGGCAAGGAAGAACCCGAGGTAGACCGCAACGCGGCCCGCCTCGATGACGCTCAGCTCAATCGAACCCGACCAGAGAGATGAGAGTGCAGACAAAAGCGACAGACAGACGATCAGTCCGCCTGCCCAGTACAGCGGCCGCTCCGGCTTCACGGCCGAGCCCGCGCCAAATACAAGCAGGGCAACGACTACAAGCCACACAGCAAGGCCAGCTATGTGACGACCGCTCACATCGAAGCCGCCGCCGGCGAGAGCCAAACCGCCGATCAGGGCGATCGGCGCAAGCAACGCCGCCGTTTGGTCTAACCTTCCGCGCGATGAACGTCGGGATGCGCCATCGCCGTGGCCCAAGTGCGGGCCGCTCTGCCCTTCTGCTGCTGTCAGTGATTGCTCTGGCATTGGCTTGTTTCCCTGTGCTCGCTCACGCCGAAGACTCCAGTGGCGTGCAGTACTCGGACGCTATTCCGAAGGCCGAAGGCGAAAACACGCCGAGGCACCATCATCAACAAACCCCGGCAAAGACCTCGAGTACCGATAACGGTGGCGGGACGACGCCGTCCCACTCGGGATCGGAAGGCTCGAAGGAAGCTGAAGGATCTGGCGAAGGAGAATCATCTGGCAGTGGCGTAGCGTCGGGTAAGCACGATGGCGGCGGCACGGGGCAGGGTAGCCCAGGCGGCAGCGCCAAAGGGGGCGCCAAGAACGCGACGCACGACGCTGGCCAAAAGGCGCCCGCGGCAACAAAGGCCCAGTCCAGCGACAGAGGTGGCTCCTCGCCCCTGGTGCCGATCCTGATTGCGATCGCCGCGCTAGCCGCAATCTCGGTGGCAATAGTGATGGCTAGGCAGCGCCGCCAGCGTCGTGGGCCGAGCACAACAGCCTCCCCCGAGGCGAACTGACATGGTCAAGCAGCGGAAGCGCCCACTTGGGCAGGTCCGTGCCTGGATCGCGGCGATCGCCGTGTCCATGCTGGGCCTGGCAGCCATGGCGCCGTCGGCGATCGCCATCCCCGGTGATTTCTGGGGCGTCTCGCCGCAGGCGACGCCCAGCGCCGAACAGTTCCAGCGCCTGCACAAGGGTGGCGTCGACAGCGTGCGGATCCCGATTCCCTGGGGCGCCGTGCAGCCGACGGGCCCCGCGGACGCAAACTTCTCCAACGTCGACATGCTGGTCTCGGGCGCCGCTGCGGCGGGGCTCAACGTGCTGCCCTTCATCTACAACGCTCCACCCTGGGCAGTCACCCAGGCACGCGTTCCCGGCAGCACTGCCAGCGCGCCGAAGACACTGCCGGTCAAGACCGGCGCCCAGCGCACCGCTTGGTCCAACTTCCTCAAGCTGGTCGTGGCCCGCTACGGCCCGGGGGGTTCCTTCTGGGCGGCCAACCCGGGCCTGCCGGAAAGCCCGATCCGTACCTGGCAGATCTGGAACGAGGAGAACTTCAAGTACTTCGTCGTCCGCCCCAGCCCCTCGGACTACGGCAAGCTGATCAACGTCTCCTACGCGGCGATTAAAAGCGTCGACCCAGGGGGGAAGCTGATCCTCGGCGGGATGTTTGCCCGGCCCAAGGAAGCGGAATACAAGGGCAAGCCGCCGCAGGCCTACTTCGCCACTGACTTTCTCGACCAGGTCTATAGCTCGACCCCGGGAGTGAAGAAGAAGTTCGTCGGCGTCGCCCTGCATCCGTACACGACCAAGTACCAGCAGCTGACCCCGGACATCGAAGAATTCCTCACCGTGCTCAAAGCCAACCACGATCCTGGCAAGAAGCTCTGGATCACCGAGATCGGCTGGAGCTCGGAACCGCACTCGGCGGGCGATTCCTTCGCCAAAGGCCCAGCTGGCCAGGCGACGCAGCTGAAGGGCGCCTTCAAGCTCTTCGAGAGCAAGGCGGCGAAATGGAAGCTGCAGCGGATCTACTGGTTCTCGGTCGACGACCAGCCGGGCAGCTGCAACTTCTGCGGCGGCTCGGGTCTCTTCGGCAGCGGTTTCCTGCCTAAGAAGTCGTGGTTCGAATACGTCAAGTTCGCCGGCGGCACGCCAAGCTGAGCTGAGAGAGGTCGTATTTCTCTCACTATGGGGAGAAATACGACCCTCGTAGTTCGTCCTGCGTAAGATCGGTGGGTTGGCCGCCGGTGCGAAACAGAGTGCGGGGTCTGACCCCCTAAAGCCGTTCAGCGCCCCCGTCAGGCGCTGGTTCGAGGCGTCCTTCGAGGGTCCGACGCCGGCTCAGGCCGGCGGCTGGGAGGCGATCTCGAGCGGCGCCAACACGCTGATCTGCGCCCCGACCGGCTCGGGCAAGACGCTCGCCAGCTTCCTCTGGGGCATCGACAAGCTCTCGCGAGAGGACAATCGCGGCGACGGGGTTCGCCTTGTCTACATCTCGCCGCTGAAGGCCCTCTCCTACGACATCGAGCGCAACCTGCGCGCGCCCCTGCGCGGCATCGGCGCCGACATCTCAGTCGGCCTGCGCACCGGCGACACGCCGCAGAAAGAGCGGCGGGCGATGCAGAAAAACCCGCCCGACATCCTGATCACCACGCCCGAGTCGCTCTACCTGATGCTCTCCTCGGCGGTTCGCGAGATCTTCTTCAGCACCGAGGCGGTCATCGTTGACGAGATTCACGCGGTGGCCCAATCGAAGCGGGGGTCGCACCTGGCGCTGTCCTTGGAGCGGCTGGAGCATCTGGTGAAGACTGGGGCGGATCGGCCCGCGGGAGATGCGCCGGGCCTTCAGCGCATTGGTCTATCGGCGACGCAGCGGCCGCTGGAGCGGATCGCGCAGTTCTTGGTTGGGCCCAAGCGCGAGTGCAGGATCGTGGACGCGGGCGTGGCTAAGGAGCTTGACCTGGAGATCGTGGTTCCCGTCGAGGACATGGCGGAACCGGGAGCTCCCGCTTTTCCCAACGAGGACGGAAATCCCACCGATGGTGAGCCTCTCGCTCACGTCCGCTCTATCTGGCCCGCGATCTACCCGGAGCTGCTGAAACTCGTCCAGGAACACACGTCAACCATCATCTTCGTCAACAACCGCCGCGCCTCGGAGCGCTTGGCCAAGCGCCTCAATGAGCTTGCGAATGGGGAAGGGGAACAGGAGCTGCCAGCTACCGAGCATGCGGGGACGAATGCGCCTGGGGCGGATGGGTCGAGTCCGTCGGGAACTCCCGGCGAAAGCCGGCCCGACGGACTCGACCCATCCGCCCCTCTCGAGATCGCCCGCGCCCACCACGGCTCCCTGAGTCATGAGGAGCGAACGATCGTCGAGGAGCTACTCAAGTCGGGCCAACTCCCGTGCCTGGTCGCGACGTCGTCCCTAGAGCTGGGAATCGACATGGGCGCCGTAGACCTCGTGATCCAGGTCGAGTCACCCAAGTCGGTCAGCCGCGGCCTGCAGCGAGTCGGCCGCGCCGGTCACTCGCTGGGCGAGGTCTCGCGCGGCCGCATCTTCCCAAAGTTCCGCGCCGACCTGCTCGAGTGCGCAGTCGTCGCCAAGCGCATGCGCGAAGGGGCGATCGAGGAGACGGTGATCCCGCAGAACCCGCTCGACGTGCTTGCTCAGCAGCTGGTCGCGATGGCGGCCCTCGACGAGTGGGAGATCGACGAGGTCGAGCGCCTCGTCACCGCCTCGGAGCCTTTCCACGACCTCTCCCGCGAGCAGCTCGAGAACGTGCTCGACATGCTCGACGGCCGTTACCCCTCGGACCGCTTCGCTGAGCTGCGCCCGCGCATCGTCTGGGACCGCGCCGAGGGCACCATGCACGGCCGCAAAGGCGCCCGCTCGCTGGTCGTCACCAACGCCGGCACGATCCCCGACCGCGGTCTCTACGGTGTCCATTTGCCGGACGGCCGCCGGGTCGGCGAGCTCGACGAGGAGATGGTCTACGAGGCCCGCCCCGGCCAGACCTTCCTGCTCGGCGCCACCACCTGGCGGATCGAGGACATCACCCGCGACCGCGTCATCGTCACCCCGGCCCCGGGCGTGCCCGGGGCAGTGCCCTTCTGGAAGGGCGACGGGATCGGCCGCCCGGCCGAGCTGGGCAAGGCGATCGGCGCCTTCGCCCGCGAGGCCGTCTCGCGCGAGCCCAAGGAGCTGGCCGCCGAGTACGACCTCGACCGCCGCGCCGCCGAGAACCTGGTCGCCTACCTGCGCGAGCAGCAGGCCGCGACCCGGGTCGTCCCCTCCGACGAGACGATCGTGGTCGAGCGCTTCCGCGACGAGATCGGCGACTGGCGACTCTGCGTGCTCTCGCCCTACGGCGGTCGCGTCCACGCCGCCTGGGGGCTGGCGCTCGCCGCCAAGATCCGCTCCGAGCGCGAACTCGAGGCCGACGCGATCTGGTCCGACGAAGGCATCGTCATCCACCTCCCCGACGCCGACGAGCCGCCGCCCGCCGACCTGGTCCTGATCGAGCCCGACGAGGTCGAAGAGCTGATCGTCGGCGAGCTTTCCGGCTCGGCCCTCTTCGGCTCCCACTTCCGCGAGAACGCCGCCCGCTCGCTGCTGCTTCCCCGCGCCTACCCGGGCAAGCGCACGCCGCTTTGGCAGCAGCGGCTGAAGTCGCAGAGCCTGCTCGAAGTGGCCCGCGACTTCCCCCGCTTCCCGGTCGTGCTGGAGACCTACCGCGAGGTGTTGCGTGACGTGCTCGACCTGCCCGCGCTGGACGAGCTGCTGCGCGACCTGCACTCGCGCAAGCTCAGCCTGGTCGAGGTCGAGACCCCAACCGCCTCGCCCTTCGCCTCCTCGCTGCTCTTCGACTACGTCGCTGCCTACATGTACGAGGGGGATACGCCGAACGCCGAGCGGCGGGCGGCGGCGCTGGCTCTGGACCGCGACCTGCTGCGCGAGCTGCTCGGCCAGGAGGAGCTGCGCGAGCTGCTCGATCCCGAGGCGCTCGAGGACGTCGAGGCTCAGCTGCAGCACCGCACCGAGGCCGGCCGGGCCGGCGATCGCGATGCCCTGCAGCAGGTCCTGCGCAACGTCGGCGACCTCACCGCCGGCGAGTGCGAGGAGCGGGTCAGCGAGGGCTACTCGGCCGCCTCGATGCTGGCGAAGCTGGTCGACGAGCGCCGCGCGGCGCTGGTGCGGATCAACGGCGAGGAGCGCTATATCGCCGCCGAGGACGCCGGCGTCTTCCGCGACGCCCTAGGCGTGCCCCCGCCAGCCGGCCTGCCGGAGACCTTCCTCGAGCAGCACCCCGATCCGCTCGCCACCCTGGTGCGCCGCTACGCCCGCACCCACGGCCCCTTCCCGACCGTCCAGCTCGCCTCGCGCTACGGGGTCGACCCGATGCCGGCGCTGCGCGAGATGGAACGCTCGGGCAGCCTCGTCCGCGGCGAGCTGCTGCCGGGCGGCAGCGAACGCGAGTGGTGCGATTCCGACGTGCTGCGCCGCGTGCGCCGCGCCAGCCTCGCCCACCTGCGCCGCGAAGTCGAGCCCGCCGGTCGCGAGCGCTTCGCCCGCTTCCTGCCGAGCTGGCAGAACGTCGACGCTCATCGCGCCGCCGGCGCTGGGCCGGACCGGCTGCGCGAGGCGCTGGTGCCGCTGCAGGGAGTCACCCTGACGCCGAAGGTCTGGGAGGAGGACGTCCTGCCGCGCCGCCTCGGCGCCTACTCGCAGACCTGGCTCGACGAACTCTGCACCAGCGGCGAGGTGGTCTGGATCGGCGCCGGAGCCCGCGGCCGCAGCGACGGTCGCATCGCCCTCTACTTCCGTGAAGATGTCCGCCTCGCCGGCCCGCCACCGGCCAATCTCAAGCTTGAGAAACCGGAGGGCGAGGTCCACGATGCGATCCGCGAGCGCCTCAGCGCCGGCCCCGATTTCTGGCTCGACCTGCTCGCCGACCTCGACCACCCGCCCGAGGAGCTGCACGCCGCCCTCTGGGACCTCGCCTGGGCGGGTGAGGTGACCAATGACGCCTTCTCGCCCCTGCGGGCGCCACGCCGCCGCGCCGCGCCGCCGCCCGACCAGCAGCGCGGCCGCCGCTTCGCCCGCCGCCGCGCCGCCGGCGCCGCTGTGCAGGGGCGCTGGTCGCTGACCGCGCCGCTCTTCGCCAACGCGCCGGCGGCGGGGCCGCGACTGCGCGCCCAGGCCGAGCTGATGCTCGAGCGCTACGGCATCGTCACCCGCGAGACCGTGCTCGCCGAGGGCATCCCCGGCGGCTTCTCCAGTCTCTACGCCGAGCTCGGCAACCTCGAGCTGCTCGGCACCGCCCGCCGCGGCTACTTCGTCGAGGGCCTTGGGGGCGCCCAGTTCGCCCTGCCCGGCGCGGTCGAGCGCCTGCGCTCGCTCCCCTACGAGGACGGCTCCTTCCAGCTCCTCGCTGCCACCGACCCCGCCAATCCCTACGGTGCCTCGCTGCCCTGGCCGAAGCCGGCAACCGGGCGCCGCCCCGCCCGCACACCCGGCGCACACGTGCTGATGCGCGACGGCGCGCCGCTGATCTACATCGAGCGCGGTGGCCGCGGCCTCGTCCGCCTCGTCGAGCTGAGCGCGGACGAGCTGACCGCCGCCGTGCATGCCCTCGCCGCCGAGGTCGCCGCCGGCCGCCTGCCCAAGCTGGCGCTGGAGAAACTAGATGGCGACCCGGTGATCGGCTCCGGCCAGGAGGACGTTTTGCTCGAGGCCGGCTTCAGCCGCGGCCCCCGCAAGCTCACTCTCGCGGCTCGCTGAGCGGGCCCGGTGCAACGTCTTCTCCGTCCATCGGGCGGAAAAAACGCTGCACCAGGGATAATCAAGGGCGATGGCAGATCGTGAGGAGGGGTCGGGGCCGGTCGCGCTGCTGCGTAGCGTGCCGCTCTTCGCCGATCTCGAGGAAGGGGAGCTGGAGCGCTTCTCGCGGGTCGCGGTCGCTCGCTCCTTTCCCGCTGGCACGCGCGTCTTCCACGAGGGCGACCATTCCGACGCCTGTTACATCGTCCGCGACGGCAACTTCCGCGTCACCCGCGAGCATTCCGACGGGCGGGCGATCACCCTGGCGAGTCTCGGGCCCGGCGACATCTTCGGCGAGCTGGCGATGCTCGACGGCGAGGTGCGCTCGGCCAGCGTCGAAGCGCTCAGCGACGGCGAGCTGTTGGCGCTACCTGCCGGCGAGGTGCGGGCGCTGCTGGCCCGCCATCCCGAGATCACGGTGAAGTTGATCGCTGCCCTGGTCAGGCGCCTTCGCACCGCCAACGAGCGGATCTCGCGCCAGTCCTTCCAGACCGTGCCCAGTCGCGTCGCCGGTGTCCTCTCCCAGCTGGTCGCCGAGGAGTCGCCGCGGGAGGGGGAGGGCAACGAGGTGACGATCCGCATGAACCAGGCTGACCTGGCTCAGCTCGCCGGCACCTCGCGCGAGAGCGTCAGCCGCTTCCTCGCCGACCTCGAGCGCGCCGGTGTAGTCCGTCCCGGCCGCGGTCGGGTTACCGTGCTGGCGCCGGAGAAGCTGCACAACTACATCTTCTGAGCTTGCTCAGCAGCTAATCGGTTTGGGGTCCGACGAATCCGTGCTGGCGTCGTCGTTGCCCGGACCGCAGTCGATCGATTTGTCGTGCTGGCCGTCGATCGCTTCAACCGAGTCGTTGCCGCCCTTGCCGATGAACGTGTCGGCGCCGGTATGGCCGAAGAGACTATTGGCGCCGTTGTCGCCGATCAGCGTGTCCGGACCGTCGGAGCCCTCGAGGTCCTCGTTGTCGCCGAGGACCTGGTCAGGCGTGCCGCAGCCGGGAGGGCCGCCGGTACCGCCCAGTTCGACGCGCATGTTGGCGTTGGAGCGACCGTAGGAGACCGTGTCCTCGCCGGGCCCGCCGCTGTAGGTGTGACCCTGGCAGACCTCGACCGAGGAGACCAGCAGGTCGTTGCCGGGCCCGCCGCTGAGCTGGTCGGCGCCGGGATCGGCGTAAAGCACGTCGCTGCCACCGTTGCCGATCAGAGTGTCGTTGCCGTCGTTGGGACCGTTGTAATTCTCGCCCGCTTCCAGCACGTCATCGCCGGGCCCGCCGCTGAGCGTGTCGCTGCCGGCGTTGCCGTTGGCCCGCACTTTGACGCTGGTCGGGACGCTTTCGCTGACGTTGATCGAGTCGTCACCGTCACCGCCGGTGATCACGAGCAGGCCGGTCGCGGTGCTGGTCGGGCAGCTGACGGTTGCGATCGGGCTGCTCGCGGTCGACGATTCGCAGCCTTCGCCAGAGACGATCGGACCGTTTTCGGTCACCGTCCAGATGCCGTTGCTGAAGGAGACGTGGATGTCGTTGGCGAGGCCGTCACCCTGCACGATCAGGCTGCTGCCGTCGAGACCCTGGTTGAGGATGACGAAGGTGCCGTTGCCCGGCGGGGCCTCTTCGGGTCCGCATGAGTACTCGGCGGCGAAGCCTTCACATTCATCGGTGCCCTGGCCGCCGAAAGCTTCGTCGGGGCCGCCCATGCCGTCGAGGTCGTCGTTGCCGACGCCGCCGTCGAGGCGATTGAATTCGCTGTCGCCGATGATCGCGTCGGCCTGTGGTGAGCCGACTACGTCCTCGAAGCCCTGCAGGGTGTCATGGCCATCCCCTTTGGAGCGACCGGAGGAGAGGTCGACGGTGACCGAGCCGCGGGTGGCGCTGGCGTAGGAGACGATGTCGTTGGTGCCGGGGCCGCCATCGAGGGCGTCTTCGCCGCTGTCGCCGCGGACGATGTCGCCGTCGCCTTCGCCGCCGTCGGCATGGTCGCTGCCGGCGCCGCCGTAGACGAAGTCACTGCCCGCTCCCCCTTCGAGGTCGGGATCGTCGCCGGGGCCGCCTTCGACCTGATCGTCGCCGGCCCCGCCTTCAATTTCGTCGTTGCCCTTGTCGCCGAGCAGCAGGTCGTTGCCGGCGCCACCGTTCTCGTCGTCGCTGCCCTTTTCACCGTTGACGTAGTCATTGCCGGCCTCGCCCTTGAGGTCATCCGGCCCTTTCTGGCCGAGCAGCTTGTCGTCGCCGCTACCGCCGACGATGTTGTCCTTGCCCTTGGCGCCAACCAGGTCGTCATTGCCGCTACCGCCGTCGAGGTGATCGGAGCCGGTATCGCCATCGATATGGTCGTCGCCGCCTTCGCCGTAGATCTTGTCGAAGCCCTTGCCGCCGTAGATCTTGTCGTTGCCGGGCCCACCGCAGATCGTGTCGTTGCCGTTTGTCCCGCCGTAGATCGTGTCGTCACCACCGCCGCCATAAATCACGTCGCTGGCGCCTTTGCCGTGGATCACGTCGTTGCCGGGAGTGCCGACGATCGTCGCGTGCTTGCCGTGGCAGCTAGCCGCGCTGGCGACGCTAGCGAAGACGAGCAGGAGGAGCACGACCCCGGAGATGGACATGAACATTGAACGGGGAAGACCCCTGGCTGCGGATTTGCTCATGGCTTCCACATCGACCGTTTTGCCTCGATCTACACTTCTGAAAGACGAACGTTCAAAACTAAGTAGACCGTTCGTCCACAGCTAAAACCCGACTCGAGCCCGGAGATCACGCTGAGGTCGATGCCGCCTTCGGCCCGGTCAGATACGCTCGCGGCTCGATGCGGGGCGGTATCTACGTACTCAACTTCTACTCGCCGGTCTTCGTCGACCAGCTCAAGCGCGGCCGCAAGACGGCGACGATTCGGCTTGGCGACAAGAGCAACAAGTACGAGCGCGGCCAGGTTGTCTGGATCACGGTCGGCTTTCGTCACAGCCCGCGCGAGAAGATCTTCACCGCGGTGATCGACGACGTCGAGGTCAAGCGCGTCTCCGAGCTCTCACCGCGCGACATCGAGCACGACAACCCGGAGTTCCGCCGGCTCGAGGAGGAGATCAAGTTCCTCGAACAGATCTATGGCAAGCCGGTCGCCCCCGACGAATCGGTCACCGTGATTCGCTTTTCGCAGATCGTCGAGCCGCCCGGGGCTCACTTCGGCAATGGCGAGACGCCGCACCACAATTGATCCCGCCGCCCGCCTGATCCGTATCTAGATCCGGTGGCCGACTACTCCTTCCTGACGACCTGGCTGCTGGAGTCCCCGCGCGAGCCGGTCTGGGAGGCGATCTACGACCAGGCTCGCTGGCCGCAGTGGTGGCGCGGGGTCGAGGAGGCGGAAGAACTGCGGCCCGGGGACGCGGACGGGATCGGCACGGTCGGGCGCATGGTCTGGAAGAGCCTGCTGCCCTACCGGGTTGGATTCGAGATAACCACCACCCGGGTTGAGCGTCCGTTCCTGCTGGAGGCCGACGCGGTGGGGGAGCTGAGCGGAGTCGGCCGCTGGCGCCTCTACGAGCAAGATGGCGTTACCGCCGTCCTCTACGAGTGGAACGTCGCCACCAGCAAGGCCTGGATGAACCTGCTGGCACCGGCCGCGCGGCCGATCTTCGCGTGGAATCACGACTGGGTGATGGCGCGTGGGGGCGAGGGAATCGCCCGTCTACTGGGCTGTCGCCTGCTTTCCAGCGGTTGAGTTGCCGCCGAGGGCGCGCCCTCGCTATCTTTCCTGCGACTGGCACTCTCCACCCGAGAGTGCCAAGAGTTCCGATCTTTTTGTTCCCAGCCACTACTGATCCATGATGGAGGTATACGGATGAAGCTGAAGCCCCTCGGGGACCGGCTGATCGTGAAGCCGATCGAGGAGGAGGAAACGACTGCCAGCGGCATCGTTCTCCCCGACACGGCCAAGGAGAAGCCCCAGAAGGGCAAGGTCGTCGCCGTCGGCGATGGCGCGATCAACGAGGACGGCACTCGCCGCCCGCTCGACGTGAGCGAGGGCGACGAGGTCCTCTACTCCAAATACGGCGGCACCGAGGTCACCGTCGAGGATGACGAGCTGCTCGTGCTGCGCGAGTCAGACGTCCTCGCCAAGCTCGGTTAACCGGCCGCCCAACCAGGACTTAGAAGAACCAAGGAGGACTGAAAACACATGGCTCATAAGGAGCTGAAGTTCAGCGAGGAAGCACGGGGGGCCCTGCAGGCCGGCGTCGACGCTGTTGCCGACGCGGTCAAGGTCACCCTCGGCCCGAAGGGCCGTTACGTCGTGCTCGACAAAAAGTTCGGCGCGCCGACGATCACCAATGACGGTGTCACCATCGCCCGCGAGGTCGAGGTCGAGGACGTCTTCGAGAACCAGGGCGCCCAGCTCGTTCGCGAGGTCGCCACGGCGACCAACGACGTTGCTGGTGACGGCACCACGACGGCGACCCTGCTGGCCCAGATCATCGTTCGCCAGGGCCTCAAGAACGTCGCCGCCGGCGCCAACCCGCTGGCCCTGCGCCGCGGCATCGAGACCGCGGTCGAAAACGTGGTCGAGACCCTGCGCGAGAAGCAGTCCAAGGAGGTCGCCGGCAAGGAGCAGATCGCCCGTGTCGCCGCCATCTCCGCCGGTGACGATGAGATCGGCAACGTGATTGCCGACGCGATCGAGAAGGTCGGCAAGGACGGCGTGGTCAACGTCGAGGAAGGCCAGACCTTCGGCATGGAGCTGGAGTTCACCGAGGGCATGCAGTTCGACAAGGGCTACATCTCGCCCTACATGGTCACCGACCAGGACCGCATGGAGGCAGTACTCGAGGACCCCTACATCCTCATCGCCAACCAGAAAATCGGCTCCGTGCGGGACATCCTGCCGGTGCTCGAGCAGGTCATGCAGGGTGGCAAGCCGCTGCTGATCATCGCCGAGGACGTCGAGGGCGAGTGCCTCGCGACCCTGGTGGTCAACAAGCTGCGCGGCACCTTCACCGGCGTCGCGGTCAAGGCCCCCGGCTTCGGCGATCGCCGCAAGCGGATGCTCGAGGACATCGCGATCCTCACCGGTGGCGAGGTGATCACCGAGGAGATGGGTCTCAAACTCGAGAACACCCAGCTCACCCAGCTCGGTAAAGCCCGCCGCGTCGTCATCTCCAAGGACACGACGACGATCATCGACGGCAACGGCGAGGCCGATGACATCAAGGGCCGGATCGGCCAGATCAAAAACGAGGTCGAAAACACCGACTCCGATTTCGATCGCGAGAAGCTCCAGGAGCGCCTCGCCAAGCTGGCCGGCGGTGTCGCCGTGGTCAAGGTCGGCGCTGCCACCGAGACCGAGATGAAGGAGAAGAAGCACCGCGTCGAGGACGCGCTGCAGGCGACCCGCGCCGCGCTCGAGGAGGGCGTCGTGCCGGGTGGTGGCGTTGCGCTGCTGAACGCCCAGGCCAGCCTCGACCCGGACTCGCTCTCATCGGATCCCGATGAGGCGACCGGAGCCCGGATCGTCTATCGGGCGCTCGAGGAGCCGGTCCGCCAGATCGCCGAGAACTCCGGCGAGGAGGGCTCGGTCGTGGTCAACAAGGTCCGCGAGCTGAAGGCCGGCGAAGGCCTCAACGCGGCGACCGGCGAGTACGGCGACCTGATCGCCGCCGGTGTGATCGACCCGACCAAGGTGACCCGCTCGGCGCTGGAGAACGCGGCGTCGATCGCCAAGAACATCCTCGTCACCGAGGCGATCATCGCCGAGCCGCCCGAGGAGGCTGGCGCCGGCGGCGGTATGCCCGGCGGTATGCCGGACATGGGCGGCATGATGTAACGACGCAGCGACCTGGCTCGAAAGCCCGGTCCGCACGCCTGGCGGCGGCGGATCGGCTCAGGGCGGCGTCCTCAGAGGCCCGAATAGCTCTGCTATTCGGGCCTCTTGCGTTCTTGCCCTGATTGATCCGGCGCTCGCCAGCCGCACACCCCGGATCTTCCGAGACAGGTCGCTGCGTCGCCGCCCTATTTAACCGTGGAGGTTTTGGGCGGAGGCGGCGGCAGCGGCGGCAGCAGGCCGGCGTTGTATTCGGCGTACTGGAGGAAGGTTTCGCGGCGCAGCTTCAGGCGCAGGGTGTTCGTCGTGCGGGGGTAGAGACGCAGGTCGTAGGTGTTGGTCCCGGGGCCGAAGCCGGCGTAGTAGACGAACATGCGCACGCGCGGGTGCTTGACCGTCCAGGAGACCAGCTGTTTGACGAAGCGCGGTTCGTCTTTGCCCGAGACCGCCCACTCGGTGATCGCGATCGGCTTGCCCTTCCGCTGCTTGCCGGTGTAGAAGCGGTTGAGGTCTTTCCAGACCGGATATTCAGAGTAGAAGTCGGTGCCGGCCCAGTCGACCCAGCGAGCGCCGGGCCAGAAGTTGCCGGGGAAGTTGCCCTTCACCCGCGGCGAGCCGCCCGGCAGCGGGCTCCAGATGATGCTCACCGGTGCCGCCAGCAGTTCGGTCGGGTTCGGTCCCTTGGTGCGGTTGAGCGGCGGCAGGCCAATTTCGGCCAGGGTCGCGTTGATCCCTTCCAGCGTCTGCCCCCCGCGCACGATCGCGGCGATGCGGCGGAAGGCCTCCTTGTACCAGTAGGCGGTGTGTTCGCCGCCCTTCTGGGTGCCGTCGCAGTTGATCGCCGACCAGGCGTTGAGGCAGCGGTTGGGCTCGCCCAGCGGCCTGATGTAGGCGGGCAGGCCGCGTTTGGCGAAGAAGTCGTTGAGCTGCAGCAGGTAGTCGTCGCCGGCCCCGAGGGCGATCTGCTCCGGCGTGATCAGCTCGCTCAGGTTCTGGTCGTCCATCGTCGAGATCGCGAGGACCGGCCGGGTGCCTGTTTCGCGCCAGCGTTCGTAGGCTTGGTTGAGGCTGTTGCCCCAGGGATGGAAGGTCTCCAGCAACGCCGGGTGCTTGGCGAGCAGTTCGGTGAATTCGTTGAACTGCTGCGTCGTGCCCTGATCGCTGACGCCGAAGAGGACGTCGGGCTTGGGCGGGACCAAGGTCAGTGCTTGCGCCGGCGCGGCGCCGATCGCGCCGATCGCCAGTGCCAGTACCGCCGCCTGCCTAATCCTCCTCCAGTACATCGCCCATCCTTCTTGGCTTGACTCCAAGCTCCTCCGCGTCGGCCGTGCCGCGCTCGCTGGTCATCGAGACCTCCATCAACTCGGCCTCCTCCCAGGTTGCAAACACGGCCTCGCCGAAAAGGGAGCGCATCGCGATCAAGCTCGAGCGGATGATGGGCAGGGGGACGTGGACCAACCGGCGTGGACGACCGGCGATCTGGCTGACCAGGTCGGACATCTCGTCGTAGTCGAGGGTCTCGGGACCGGCCAGCTCATAGCGCTGGCGCCCGTCCCGCTCCAGCGCGCTGACGACACAGCGCGCGGCGTCGTTTGCCCAGATCGGCTCGAAGCGAGCCCGGCCCTCGCCGGAGACGGGCAGCACCGGCAGGAAGGAGAAGCGGCGCAGCAGCGTGATCCAGGGGTCGGAGCGGTCGTAGACGATCGAGGGAGCGAAGATCGTCGTTTCCAGCGATGAGGAGGCAACCGCTTGCTCGGCCAGCCACTTGGCGCGGAAGAAGCGCGTGCGCTGGGCCTCCGACGCGTTGAGAGCGCTGAAGAAGACGAAGCGCTTAACGCCGCTGCGCTCGGCCGCGCGCAGCAGGCGCACCGTCGCCAGGCCGTTCAGCTCCTCGATCCGGTGCGGCGGCTGGTCGCGGATCGTCGCCGCTAGGTGGACGACGGTGTCGACGCCGCGCAGCGCCTGGCGCACCAGGTAGGGGTCCGACATCTCGCCAAGGTCCCCCAGGGCGATCTGCACATCGACCCGCCGCGGGCCCAGGCGCCGTGGCTCGCGCACCAGGCAACGCACGTCGTGGCCGCGCTCGAGCAGCAGCGGCAGCAGCCGCGATCCAACGCTTCCAGTTGCCCCTGTCAGCAGCAGCATCGCCGAGCGATGCTAGTGGTGGTGCTTCTTTGGCTTCGGCTTGGGCCCCAGCGTGATGTCGACCTTGCCCGACGAGGAGAGCGAGCCGGTGGCTGGGTTCGAGGACTTGACGGCGAGGGGACCGAGCTTGCGTCCCTTCTTCGCCTTTGGCTTTTTCACCGATCCAAGGGCGCAGTGGGCCGCCTTGAGCGCCGCGGTCGCCTGGCCTAGTGTCTCGCCCGCGAGCTTCGGCACTTTGCAGACGGGTGCGGGCGATGGCTGGATCGCCGCCGGCGGGTTCGCCTGTTCGATTTTCCGTTCTGCTTCTTTGAACCCGCCCGTAGGCCCTTCCGGTTCGAGGGGTACGAGCTTTTCCATCGCCTTGGCGACGTCAAGCCGTCCGCCGCTCGTCGTCTTGCCGGTCAGCGAAGGGATCGCGTCGACGCCGTCCAGTAGGGCATTGCGAACTCCAGTCACGGTTGCCGCTGGCTTCAGCGAGAAGAGCAGCCCGGCGGCACCGGTCACGTGCGGCGCCGCCATCGAGGTGCCCTGGAGGAATTCGTATCCGGGAGGGGTCGAGAGCGGCGCGTAGCAGGTGAGCTTGAGATCGTCGAGCCAGATCCCGCTTTCGGCGGTGGGTGAGGGGCCGGCGTTGTAGCCGAAGCTGACCTTCACCGAGTGGCCGCCCAAGCCCTTGATCGGCACGGTATTGAAGTGCACCATTTTCGTCCCGCTCGTATTTTCCGAGCCGGTGTTGGTGAACACGGGTGTGCCGTCGCTGAGGACCGCGTAGGAGAAGCTCGACCCGGTGTCGGCGTGGCGGAATCGCAACCCGCTGAGTGTGCAGGCGCCGGAGCCGGACGGGACGGCGATCCCGCTGGTGAGCGTCGATTGATGGACCGAGCTCGGGGACGGCGCGGCGCCAGGCGAGTCGTTCATCCCGAACGAAGTCAACGGCCCGTCCCCGGCGGGCGCACGGCCCGTCCCCGTCCCCGCGGTGGTTTCCCACTTGGAAGAGAAGTCGTTTGTCTCGAAGTCGTCAATGGACGTGGCCGTCAAGACAGGAAACGTGCTCAGCGTCTCAGTCCCCGGCGCTCCCAGGTCGACCGAAGAAGTCCCCCAGTCGGAGAAGCCGGCCAGCTGGTCCGCCTGGTCGGTGGCGGCGACGCAGATCACGTTGTCGACTGCACTTTTACCTTCGGCAAGAGGGTCGTAATTGCAGGGGTAATGCGGTTCGAAGCCATTGTCTTTGCCGTCATTGCCGGCCGAGATCACGAAGAGCGTCTGCGGATTGGCCGCGATCGCGTCTCGCTCGGGGGCGTTGAACGTCGTCCCTCCGAGGGACACGTTGGCTGCCCTCGCGCCCATCGCGCCCGCGTAGTTGATTGCCGCGATCTGGGACGAGGTGGGGCAACGGGTTTCATCTTTGTTCGCGGTGGAGTTGGCGCAAACCCGCAGCGGCATGATCCGCACGTTCTGGGCAACACCGGAGATTCCGACTTCGTTGTTCCCCGCCGCGCCCATCGTCCCGGCGGTGTGCACCCCGTGCCCGCCCGAGATCAGGTTGTCGTCGGCGGGGTCGTTGTCGCTCGTTGGGGAATCCGCGCTGGAACCGACGAAGTCGTATCCATGCACGTCGTCGACGAAGCCGTTGTGATCATCGTCGGTGCTGTTGCCGGCGATCTCACCGGGATTGGTCCAGGCGACCGGCCCGAGGTCGGGTGAGTCGAAGCGGTAGCCCGAGTCGATGTCGGCGATGACCGTGGAAGGAGATCCGGTCGTGCGGTCCCAGGCGAGCGGAGCGCTTATGTCGGCGCCGGCAATGGCGCCGGAGAAGCCGTCGATCCCGCCACCGCTGTTGCTGAGCCCCCAGAGCTCTCCGAACATCGGATCATTCGGCAGCGAGTCCAGGGAGTTGTAGCCATCACGGGAAGCGGCCTGCACGGACGGGTCGTTGTGCAAGGCATCGAGCGCATCACCGGCGCTCTGACCCGGATCGACCTCGAGCAGCTGGAACAGGGGGTCGCCCAAAGGTCGCAGCGAGGTCGCGTCGGCATTCTGACGCGCTGCAACCCGGTCGCTGCGACTTGTGCCGGATGCCCACTCGACGATAATTCGGTCGGACGAAAAGGTCGTTGCAGCCGTGGGCGCTGCTGCGCCAAGTGGCCAGGCCTCGCCGCCGCCGGCAAGCGCGGTCGGTGCGAAGAGCAGCAGCGCGAACAGCGCGCACATGATTGGGAGGTGCGGACGAGGCACGCCGCCACGATATCTGCACCGCACGAACAAGTTGAACTTGCTAGCCGAATTTCGCCTGCTGATCACGCTTCCGCCGCCCAACCCCTAAAATGAGCGTCCGCGCTTTGGCGGAGGCCACGAGCCTCCGACGGCACCCGAAACGACGACCCAGGAGATAGCCTCGAATGACCTACGTCATCGCCGAGCCTTGCATCGGCCAGAAGGACAACTCGTGTGTCGAGGTCTGTCCCGTCGACTGCATTCACCCGACGCCGGACGAGCCCGACTACGACTCGGTTGAGATGCTCTACATCGATCCGGACGAGTGCATCGATTGCGACGCCTGTGTCGAGGCCTGTCCGGTCGACGCTTGCTTCGCCGAGGACCAGCTCCCGGCCGAGTGGGCGAAGTACGCCGAGATCAACGCCAATTACTACAAGAGCAAGGCTTCGGCGTAATTGTTTTCCGCTTGCTCAAGCGGTTTGCGAGCAAGTACCGGCCGTAGCTTCTCGTCGTAACCAGCGACCGCCTTCTCGCTGACCAGCGGCTCGATCCAGCGCGTGTCGATCAGCTCGACATGCGCCCGGTCGGGAATGTCGCGGCGCAGGGTGAAGCCGTCGAACAGGCGCAGTAGCGCCGAACGGACGGCCGCGACCCCTGCGGCGTCCGTGACCTCGCCCGCGACGGCGGCGCGAATGCGGGTCAGTTGCTCGAATAGCTCAGCCTCCACATCGGAGATTGCGGTTTCGGCTTTGGTGGAGCGCAGGCGCTCGCGAAAGCGCTCAGCCTCGGCTTGGGCGGCGTCGAGTTCCGGCGCAAGATCGGCCCGCAGCTCGCGCCACTCGGCGGCGGTCAGCTCGCCGTGGGTGTAGTCGCGCTTCACCCGCGCCAAGCGCTCAGCGGCTTGCTGTGCCTCGCGCTCGGCTCCGTTGCACAGGGCTTGGACTTCGGCCCGCTTGCGCGCCACGGCGGCGGTTAGCTGCTCGCGCGTCGCCTCCACGTCAAGGCCAACTTGCTCGAAGTAGCGATATACGGCCGTGTCCACATCGGCGCGATGCACCGGGGGCATCGCGCAAGAGGTCGGGTCCTGCTTTCTTCCGAGACACAAATAGCCTTCATAGAGGGTGCCGCTGCGATTCCTCGCCGTCCGCGGGACCATCGCCTCGCCGCACTCTCCGCATCGCAAAAAGCCCTTGCGAAACAGGTGCTTGCCGGAGCTTGGCCGTCCCCGCCGATGGGTCCGCGCTCGCGCTTCGCGGAGCGCCTGAATCTGATCCCAAGTCTCACGCGGGATGATCGCCTCGTGTTGGGCCTCGATCAGCTCGTCGCCGTCGCGTATCAGCCCGGCGATTGCGGGGTTAGACACGATGCTTCGCACCGTGCCCTGGTGCCACCGTCCCCCGCGAGCAGTCGGGATGCGCTCCGCATTCAGCCGCCGCGCAATCTCGATCTGAGCCACGCCCGCGAGTAGTTCGGCGGCGATCCGCTCGACCATCGGAGCCTCGCTTGGCTCGTGGACCACTTCGCGCTCGTCCCTTTCGTTCCGCTGCCAGGTCAAGCCAAAGCAACGACTGCCGACGAACTTGCCCTGCTTGCGGCGGCGGGCCAGGCCAGCTCGAACGGCCTCGCTCTTTCGGCGCGAGTCCTCGGTGTTGCGCTCGCCCATGACAACGGCCATGACCAAGTTCTCGAAGGTGCTGTCGTCTTGAACCGACCTCAGCACGACCCCCGCCTTCAATGACCATAGGTAGACCTCGATTAGATGGCGGGCCTGCCGCGCGTCCCCCCGCGCCAGCCGGTCACTGTGCTGGACGATCAGCGCCGCCCCGATGCGCTCCGCATGATCGAGCGCGGCGGCGAGTTCGGGTCCGCGATCGCCGGACCAAGCGCTTGCGGCCTCGTCGGCATATTCCGCCGCCACCGCAAGCCCTTCCTTCGCCGCGAGCGCGCGGCAGTCGGCGAGCTGCGTGGGAATGGAGCCGCGCTTGTCCTCAGTGGACTTGGCGGCGTAAATGATCGCTTGCTGGCTACGCTGCTTTTGCATCAGGGGTTCCTCCTGGTGCCGTGCCGGGGGCGTGTCCGCGCCGCCCGGCGTTTCCTTTGATTGCCTTTGAGGATACGCCTTTCTCCGGCATCGTGGACAGCTTGCAGGATCGCCGCCGTGTTTGAGGTCGCGCCCGCCTCGCGTAGCGCTGCCAGGTCGTGGCATAGCTGCTCGTACTCTGCGGGCGTCGGCGTAATTTCGATACAGGGACGACCCTGCCTTTGGGGGCTTGGGTGACGCGGCGGCCGTCTGCTCATCGCCCCGCTTCCGTGTCTTGGCTCTCGCCCAGCCAGTCCACCTCTCGATCCGACTCGCCAACCTCACGGAAGATCGGCGCGAAGGGTCCGCGACTCCTCAGATCCTCCAAGAGGCAAAAGCCGATCCTCACGCCGTAGGCCCGCGATAGCTCCGGGTCGTTTCCCAGCAACACAAGCGCGACGTTGCGCCGACGAATAAGCGCCTTACGCGAGGCACCGGCCAGGGCGCAGATCACAGGCGGGAAGGCGGGGTAGTGGCTGCCCCATAGAGACTCACCGCGTTTGTCGCGGGCGCGGTATAGGCGGCCGTAGCGGGCCAACTCGGCCACCAGGCGTTCAACCGAGAGCGTGGCCCGGTCCACCTCCACGAAGCGCTGCTCGAAGACGAAATGCCTCTCCTCGGCGCGCACATAGCTCAGCACCGCGTCGGCAATCAAAGTGCGGCGAGCGCTGCCGCGACCACGGTTGAGGGGATGGGCGATCTCATGTCGCCAGTAGAGCGGCCCGAATTCGTCGCCGCGCTTCCGCGCCGCCCGTAGGAAGCTGATCCCGACCTCGTTGACGCCGAGGGTGTGGGAGCGAAGCGGCCCAGCCGCCTGCTCGGGAGTAAGGACTTTCGGCCGGCGATCCACGTCGCCGGCGTCGGCCACCCAGTCAGCGCCGCGCTCGGTCAGGAACCACAAGCGCCGGGGAGCGCGGCGAGCGTCGACGAAGGCAATGAGGTCCGCCCGTTGCAGGTAGGAGAGGATTTGCTGAGTGCGGCGGGGGCTGCGATCCGAGAAGTGGATCGCCCGTACCTGGGCCGTAGAGAGGACGCGATGCTCACCGATGGAGGCAAGCACCTCGCCGGTCGCTTCTGGGGTTCGCAGGCAAGCGCCTGCCTGCCAGTTCACGCCAGCCTTTGGGGCAGCGGTCGATTGACGGCGAGGGGCTGCGGAGCCAGCGCCGAGCCGGTGATCGGCTGTGAGGCTGCCAGCACCGAGGCGATTACGGTCGCCGAGGTGGTGGAGAGCCGCTGCCGAACCAGCGCGGAGGTGGTAGCGCAGGCGTCGAGTGCAAGGGACGCGGAGAAGAAGAGGATGGAGAACATGACGAAGACCTCCTTGATCGTGTTTTGAAATGGAAGTGGGGTAGGAATGTCGGCAAAACGCCAGGCCCGCAAATGGCGCTGCGGCGGGCTTTGGCGGCCCTCGGGACTAACCGGGCCGCGAAATGACAGGGGAAGCGATCGCCGCAGCCACCCTCGAAGCCAGAGGCGAAGCGGCGATGAAAGTGAAGTGCTGTTGATCTGCCGGTCATTCATTTGGCCCTCTATCCCTACAGAGCAAGAAACCGCAAAAGTGGACCCCCCTGGATTTGACGCGACAGTCGATTTCGTGCCTCATACCTCCCTGTCGAACGAGGCGGCGAAATCCGTCAAAAGATTGGGCCAGCCTCCCTAGAGGCGGGTCGAGAAGCAGGACTGAAAACGAAGTGCCCATGTACAACAGGGCGCCGAGTAGCGAAGGTGGACCCCCCAAACCGGGAATAAGGGGGGAGCGCGTGAATAAGGTGGGGAAGCGGCTACTTCTCGAACTTCTCGGAGAGCTTTGCCAGCTCGCCAATCGACACGTCGAGCGCTGTCGCGATTCCCTTCACGGTGTCCCAGGTCGGGTTGGCATGGCCTCGCTCGATTAGCGAGAGCGTGCCCATCGTGACTCCGGCGAGGGGAGCCAAGGCTTCCTGAGTAGCCCCGCGCTTTTCGCGGAGCTGGCGGATCGCCTTGCCGAGCGCGGGCTGTGGCCGATCTGAGTGATCCATCAGACACCGCACGCTCTCAAATCTAGGCTGCATCTACTATAGAAGTTCTTTTCAGCGATTTATCGTGAAAGACTTGCTACGCTGCGTCCCCTTAGACAAAAGCGGCGACCCGTCGCGCTGGTACGCGAACGGGCCGCCTGACCACAAGGAGAACACGCCTCCTCATGGCTACCAAGAACCCTATGTGCGGCGAGCGGCCGGTGCCGCTCGACCTCCCCACCAAACACATTCCGATCCTGCGCGACCGCCTGACGGGCTGGCTGGAGGGAGTGCGGGAAGACCTGAAAACTCCTGAGCGGATGGAGAACCCCGGCAAGGCTTGCGGGGAAGCCCAAGCATATGAACGGCTGCTGATTGGGCTGACGACAGGCCAGATTTGCCTGCCCGATGAGGCAGCGCGAGCGGCCGTCGAGACTGCGGCCGAAGCTTACGACGAGGGGAGCAACCACGCCGAGATTGCCGCCAACCACGATGCGCTGCACGGCTTGCTCGTTGTGCTCGAAGGGGGGAAGGCTTGAGGCTGGCCGACTTCCAGATGCAGCGCGCCGTGCTGGCCTTAGTCCTGCGCGAATACCCGATCCTGCTGACGCTCCCCGTTCTGGCGAACTTGGTGCTTTCCGATCCCCGCAGCTTGGTCGGCTGTGTCGCGCTCGCTCGCGCCGTCCGCGATTTGGTCCGAGAGGGCTTGTTGCTCAGCAACGGACTTTTTGTTCTGCCGAGCAAACCGGCGCTTCACGTCAATCGCCTGCTGGGGGTGAGGTGAATGGACCGCCTTGTCGCGCGGCGCTTTGGGACGAATCTGCGTAGCGCTCGCAGGCTTGCCGACTACAGCCAGCAAGAGCTAGGGCTGTTGGCCTCGCTGCACCCGACGGAGATTGGGCTGTTGGAGCGCGGCGGGCGGATTCCTCGCATCGACACATTTCTCAAGCTCATCGGCTCGTTGGAAGTCCCAACTGGCGAACTGCTTGAGGGGCTGCGCTGGACGCCGGGAGTGGTGCAGCGCGGCACGTTCAAGCCTCCGCTGCAGGCAGAGCGAGCGAATGAAGCGAGCACAGGTGACGGAGCAGTCGACGGCGGTTTCTCGGGGGTCGAAGTGCCTGGGGGGTGCTTGCTTCCCCGATAGGGTGCAAGCGCAGGCCACAGGGACTCCTTGGGCGCTTTGACCCCCGAGAAACCGCCGTCCGATCTGCCGCGTCGAGTTACCGCCTCCCGCTGCCAGTCCTCTCAGAGCGAGGCACACGGCGTCTGCGCTCCCCGAAGGAGAACTCTCCAGAGGTTGCTTGATACGGCCTTCTCAGCCCCTACGCTCGGCCGCGGAAATTTCAACGAGGCGGCACTTTGCTCCGGGCCGCGCCATCGACAAATACAGACGGCCCAACCCATGCCTACACTTTCCTCAACAACCAGGGAGGAGCTGCGCAAAATGAGCGGTTTGATCCAGGGATCCGATCGGGACGGGCGTATCGCCTTTGTCCAGTCGTGCTGGCACAAGGATCTCGTTGACCAGAGCCGGACGACGTTTATCGCGGAGATCGGGCAGCTCGGAATCCCCGAGTCGCAAATTGACTTCTTCGAGGTGACCGGCGCCTTCGAGATCCCGCTACAGGCCAAGCGCCTCGCGGAAACCGGGAATTACGACGCAATCGTGGCGGCGGGACTCGTCGTTGATGGCGGCATCTACCGTCACGAGTTCGTCGCCGATGCGGTGATTGGCGGGCTGATGCGAGTCCAGCTCGACACCAGCGTCCCAGTTATCTCGGCTGTCCTCACTCCGCACCACTTTCACGAGCACGAGACTCATCGCGCCTTCTTCTTTGGGCACCTTGAAATGAAGGGGATCGAGGCCGCGAGAGCCTGTGCTCACACGATCGACGCTCTCGACCGACTACCCGACCCCAGCTTTGAACCCACGGAGTAGTCACGCGTCGCTCGCAAAGCAGGGCCTTCAGTGGCCGGGACGCAGTCCAATCGGAATCGGCCCGAACAATTGATACAAGAGCAAGGCCAGCGCCTAACGACGGCCCCGGCCTGATTGTCGTCTTTAGGCACTTACTGTGTACCTAAAGAACGACATTTGATGTAACACTATTCGGTGCATAGGTTCGTAGCCATTTAGCACTAAAAACGAAGTGGGCGTTGTCACCCATGTCCACTTTCGCGTTAGTGCACCATTTTTTAGCTTTAACATCGTTATTGCGTCGGGTGACCCGCTAGGTCGTCAGCATGAGGCTTCCTAGCATTGGGGACTCGATGCTTGCTCGATGGACTGGGAGGGCGGCGCTGTACTGGCCGCCCTCTTAGCTGTCACCCGTGGCCAAGCGCTCGCCAGGCGGGCGACCCGAGCGGCTGCGCTCGAAGCTCATCGCTGCAACCACGGTCGAGGTTCCGTCCTGGTCGTTCTCGAGCAGGCGAGCGGCGCTTTTTGCCTCGATTTCCTCGATCCGCATGTAGGAGGCGGCCATCTCGTCAGCTATTTCTCGCCGTCCCTCCTCGTCGAGTGAGACCGAGCGCCAGCTCATCCAGATGTCCTCGTCGGAGTCCATCTTGCCGGCGCGCAGGGCGGCCAGGCCCTCGGCCATGATCGCCTGCAGGATCAGGGCGGCGAACTCGCGTTTGGTCTCAGCCGGCAGTTGGCGCGCTTCCTCGTCACTGATGAACGGGCGTGCGATCGCCCGGTAGAAATGCTCTGTTGCGCCGCGCCGCTGCTCGGTACCGACCAGTTCGATGCAGCCGGAATCAAACAGTTCTTTGACGTGGTGGCCAACCTTGCTGACGCCCTCGCCGATGATTTTGGCGATTTCGTTGGGGCTGGCTGTGCCTTCGTTGAGGATCGCGAGGGCGTCGATCCTGATCCGGTGACCGACGGCGTAGGCCACCGCCTCGTCGATGCTTCTCCTCTGCCCCTTTGCGGTCGTCGCCAAGGCTGATCCTCCAGTCAAGAGCTATCTCATTGGTAAGGCCGGCCGGAGGATAAGCAAGTTTCCCTGATTGGAGGCACTCGCACTCAGCCATGCCTCAATACTTAATTTTTTCTTAGTATTGCCCTCCGAATCCCGGTCAGACGGGCAGGAGATGGGAAGGGAGGTGAGCTGGGATGAGGATCACCACCGTGAGCGCGGTGCTACCGAGCGTGCACGTGTTCAAGCACAACTAGGCGCTAGCTACTGGACTACGGGCAGCGGCGTTCCGCTGACCGGTGGCGGTTCTGCTGCCGCCGGGGTCGCTTGCAAGACCGGCAGCTCCTGTGGCGTGGCCGCGACAATCCCGCGCGCGGCCTGACGAATTGCCTGTGATGCGGGAGAGTCGGGCTCTGCCGTCACCAGCGGCGAGCCGCTGTCGGCGTGTTCGCGCAGGGACTCGGAGAGCGGGATCTTGCCGAGCAGGGGAATGTCGAGTTCGTCGGCGAGCAGCTGCCCACCGCCCTCGCCGAAGATCGTCATGCGCTCCCCCTGGGGAGTTGTGAAGCCGGACATGTTCTCGATCGCGCCGAGCAGCTCGAGGTCGAACTTGGCCGCCATGTCGGCCCCCCGTTTGGCCACGCTCTGCGCGGCGGGCTGGGGGGTCGTGACGATCACGAACTTAGCCTGCGGCAGCAGCTGGGCGAGGGTCATCGAGACGTCGCCGGTTCCTGGCGGCAGGTCGAGCAGCAGGTACTCCAGCTCGCCCCAGGCGACGTCCTCGAGGAACTGCTGGATCGCCTTGTGCAGCATCGGCCCGCGCCAGACAACGGCCGAGTTCTCCTCGACGAAGAAGCCGATCGACATCACCTTGACGCCACCCGGCGATTCGAGCGGCAGGATTTTGCGCTCGCCGTTGACCTCGGGCTTGCTGTTGACCCCGAGCATGCGCGGCATCGAGTACCCGTAGACGTCGCAGTCGAGGGCGCCGGACGGGTGCCCTTCGGCGGTCAGTGCGGCAGCCAGGTTGGCGGTCATCGTCGACTTGCCAACACCGCCCTTGCCGGAGGCGACGCAGATCACGTTTTTGACCTGCGCGAGGGCCCCGGCGGGCAGCTTGCCGCGGCCGAGCGTCTGCTGCAGGGACGATTTCTCCTCGTCGGAAAGAACGTCGAAGCCGACGGCGACCTCGGTCACTCCATCGAGCTCGGAGACCTGTTTGGCGACGGCCTGTTCGAAGTGGGAGCGGATCGGGCAGCCCGCGGTGGTGAGCGAGACGACGACCTCGACCCGGCCGCCATCGCGAACCTCGATCGAGCGCACCATTCCCAGCTCGACGATCGAGCGGCGCAGCTCGGGGTCGATCACGGCTCGCAGCTTCTCGGTTATCTGATCCTGCGTCGGAAGTGACATTGAGGCCATTCTCGCAAAGGCGCCGAGGCGGCAGCCCCCGGGTGCTCATCGCTAGGGGGAGAGAACCGGCCGTCCTTGACTTAGCCCCCGCACATGTCGTCGAGCGAAGGAGGGGTTATGTCGGGCACGCGAGCCGGGGTCGGCCGCATCGTCGCAATCGGGATCGCGCTGGCGCTGGCCTTGCTGCTGCTGGTCGCCAAGGAGGCGACCGCGGGCAAGTACTCGGTCGCCCAGTGCGGTTGGTACGTCGGTGCCGACGCGAACTGGGCCGACAGCACCGGGGGAGCGAAGTTCCGGCCCGATGGCTGGTGTGTGCCGCCGGCCGGTCAGGATCCCTTTGACGGAGCGCACCTAAAGAGCGTCACCCGCGATGGTCAGGGAACGGTGTCGGGGACACGCTACGCCCGCTGGCGCTGGGAGGCTCCGGAAGGCACTGGCATCACGCGGGTCAGCGGCACCTGGTGGCACGCGCTGCACGACGGGATCGAGCAGCGAATCGGCGTGGCCAACCTGAGCGGCGGCTTCGACGTATTCGCCGCCGCGTCCACCACCGACGTCACTCCGCGCGACTTCGTCGTCGGCTTCTCGACCCCGATGCCGGCGCTCGAGGACCGCCTTCTCTGCGCCAGGGCAGAAAGCAAGTGGTGCAGCCTCGAACCCGGCTCTTGGTCCGCTATTAGGGCTCTGACGATCACGATCGAGGACGACTTCCTCCCGGTCTTCTCAATCGGAGGCGACATGCTCGCCGGCGGTTGGCTGCGGGGCGAGCACAAGCTCGAGTACAGCGCCCTGGACGGAGGGTCCGGTCTGAAGCGGACCGAAGCGCTGATCGACGGTCACCCGGTGTTGGCCCACGACCACCCATGCAACGTCGTTTCGGTCGGTGGCGAGCTACGGGCGACGACGATGCGGCCCTGTCCCACCACCCGCGTTGGCTATTACCCGATCTCGACCACCGGGTTCAGCGACGGACCCCACATCGTCAGCCACTGCGCTACCGACTTCGCCGGCAACGTCAACTGCGGGCTGGCGCGGACGATCTTGATCGACAACAACCCGCCCGCCCACCCGCGCGACCTAACGATTGCCGGAGGCAATGAAAGTTGGCACCGCGGCAACGACTTCGACCTCACCTGGGTCAACCCCGACCAGGGCCCGGCAAGCCCGATTGGCGGCGCCTCGTGGCGCATCACTGGACCGGCCGGCTATGACGGCGGCGCGAAGTTTGTACCGGGCCACCAGTTGGGCACCCTGCAGAATCTTTTTGTGCCGCGCGCCGGGATTTACTCGCTCAGTATTTGGCTGCGCGATGAGGCCGGCAATGAATCTGCATCCTCGGCGGCATCGCTGCCGCTGCGGTTCGACGACGTGCCCCCAGGCGTCGCTTTCGAGCCGGCCGTCGCCGGGGATGCAGCCGCGACGCAGATCCAGGCCGAAATCAACGATGAGCATTCTGGCCCGGCAAGCGGCGAGATCTACTACCGCCGTCTCGACGGCCAGCAGTGGACGGAGCTGCCGGCGAAATTTCAGCGCGGCGCCTCGGCGGAAAAGGCTGTGTTGCTGGCGCGACTGCCGGGCGACCTCGGTCCCGGCACCTACGTCTTTCGGGCCGACGCCGCTGACGCCGCGGGTAACACGGCGAGCTCGACCCGCCGCAGGGACGGCACCGAGATGACAGTGCGCAAGGTCGCCGGCGAACCGATCACGGCGCTCAAGCGGGCTGAGCCAGTGCGGGGCAAGGCGCGCATCTTCGCCCGCCTTCATTGGCACGAGCACAGCGGCACCGAGCTGACGGTGCCGTTCAGGACAGCGGCGATGCTGAGCGGCCGCCTCGTCGATGACGATGGTGCGGGGCTTGCCGGCCGCGCCCTGCGCGTCACCGCTCGCCCCTCGCGTGGCGCTCTCGGCCAGGCGCGGGTCGAGGTCCTGCAGACGGGCTCCCACGGCGGCTTTCAGCTTCAGCTGCAGGCCGGGACCTCACGCCGGATAGCGGTCGCCTTCGCGGGTGATGCGCACCTTGGTCCTGCCGAGCGGAGCCCGCTAACACTGCGGGTGCGCAGCGGTGTCGAGCTGAAGGCGTCCTCCTCGCGATTGCGAACCGGCGAATCAGTGCGATTCAGTGGTCGCGTACGCAGTCTCGGTGCCCCCCTGCCCCGGCGTGGGAAGCTGGTCTCGGTCCAGTACTTCGAGCAGGCTTCGCGGCGCTGGCGCCCGGTGCTCGTTACGCGCACCGACCACGATGGCTATTTTCACGCCCGCTATCGCTTCCGCTACATCAGCGGTTCGGCACAGATCCGGATCCGTGCGGCGGTGCTTCCTGAGGAGCGCTGGCCCTACGCGCCTGGTGCCTCGCGTCCGCTCGTCCTTCGCGTAACCGGGTAGGGTGACGCCCGATGTCGCAGGCAACCCTTCACACCAGCGCCGGGGCGATCGTGCTCGAGCTGCACGACGAGGACGCGCCGAAGACGGTCGAAAACTTCCGCAAACTCTCGGCTGACAAGTTTTACGACGAACTGGTCTTTCACCGGGTGATCCCGGACTTCATGGTCCAGGGCGGCTGTCCGGAGGGAACCGGTCGCGGCGGTCCTGGTTACACCTTCGAGGACGAGTTCAACGATCACAAGGTCGAGCGTGGCGCGCTGGCGATGGCCAACGCCGGGCCCAACACCAACGGCTCCCAGTTCTTCATCGTCACCACCCCTTCGGCGCCCTGGCTGGACGGCAAGCACACCGTCTTCGGCCGCGTCGTCGATGGTATGGATGTGGTCGACGCGATCGAGGCGTCCCCGACTGATGCCTCCGATCGACCGCTCGAGGCGCAGATGATCGAGCGCGTCGAGCTCTCCGAGTAGCTAAGGCGAGGGCGGCAGGTTTGCTGCCGGTTCCTCACCGCTGCGCTTCTCGCGGCGACGCCTGATCGCCTCGCCCGGGCGCCAGAGGCTGACCAGCCCGGCAACCAGGGTGACGAGGAAGATTTGGCCGGCCATCATCTCCAGCCCGGAGATCAGGCGCCCCGGCTGTCCGCCCGGCACGAGGTTGCCGTAGCCGGTCGTGGTCAGGGTGGTGTAGCTGAAGAAGAGGAAGTCAGAGCTCGCGGGGTGCGCGTGGCCTTCGAAGAACGGCCCGCCCTGGACTCGGTCGATCACGCCGTAGAGGAAGGTGAAAAGGATGCCGAGCACGGCGTAGACACTGAGTGCGCCGAGGATCGTGCGCGAGCCCACCTCGGGGGCCATCACGACGCGGCGCAGTACCGCCCCCATCGCGAGCGTCAACAGCGAGACTTGGATCAGGGTCGCCAGGTTGAGCCAGTCGTGATTGCCGGAGGCGGCCCCGACGGCTGCAAGCGCGATCGTCAGCGCGGAAAGCGCCAAGGCGATGCGCACGAGCCGTGCTTTCGCGTGCGAGCTTGTCAGCGCCACCACGGAGGTCGCACTCGTCGCCACGGTGAGCAGGACGGCGGTCCAGCCCCGGTTCTCGATCAGTGAAGCCAGCACATACGTGATCAAAACCAGGATGAGGACGAGCCCGAAGGCGTCGCTGACGCGCTCCGCGCGCTGTAGCCATCGTTCACGCCTGCGCGCCCGGCGCGAAGCTGTCTCCATCCCCGCACGTTCGGCCGGGGTACGAGGTTTCCTGCCCGGAGGGCGCTCTTGATAGACCTCTGCCCGTGGCGCAAGACACCTGGACCGCGGTCGACGAGTACATCACCGGCCTCATCGCGTCGCCCGACGACGCGCTAGACGCCGCGGTGCGGGCGGGAGAAGCGGCTGGGCTTCCCCAGATCCAGGTCTCGCCGCCGCAGGGCAAGCTCCTTTATCTACTGGCGAAAACGATTGGGGCCAAGTCGATTCTCGAGTTCGGCACCCTGGCCGGCTACAGCGCGATCTGGCTGGGCAGGGCATTGCCGACGGACGGTCGCCTGATCACCCTTGAGGCCAATCTCGACTACGCCGAGGTGGCGGCGGCGAGCATCGCCGCGGCTGGTCTGGGCGAGGTCGTCGAGATCAGGGTCGGCCCGGCCTTGGACCAGCTTCCTCAGCTCGAAGCCGATGGAGTCGGTCCGTTCGACCTCACCTTCATCGACGCCGACAAGGTCCACACCCCCGACTATTTCGCCTGGACGCTCGAGCACTCGCGCCCCGGCAGCCTGATCATCGCCGACAACGTCATCCGCGACGGCCGCCTCGCCGACCTCTCCGACGATGACCCAGCGATCGCCGCCCAGCGCCGCTTCCACGAGCAGCTCGCCGCCGAGCCGCGAGTCGAGGCGACGACGATCCAGACGGTCGGCGGCAAGGGCTACGACGGCTTCAGCCTCATCCGCGTGCTCGACTAGCGGGCCCGCGAGGGATCAGCGGAGGGGGAGGGATTCGAACCCTCGAGACGCCGTTAGACGCCTGCCGGTTTTCAAGGCGGAGGCAGTAGCGCCGGAGTTGGCTTGCTTAAGCCGTTTGCCGGTTTCGTGCCACCGGCTGTGCCACCGCGTCCTAGCTCTGCCACACGGGAGATGCCCCGGCGATTCAGCTCCGCCGAGACGGCGATCGGCTCAGCCACTGACTAGCCGCGCAGCGATGGAAAGAAGGTCGTGTGCCCAGGGTAGTTCGTCCCTGATGAGCGACGCGATGCAGTAGATCGTCATTGCCGCGAAGAGAGCGAGCTTGAGGCATTCCCGTGTTGCCCAGAAAATCAACTCAAGCACCGCGCGGTGGGCGTCGAGACGGGATGAGTTCATAACGTAGCCGCCATGAAACGAGGGTAGCCAGAGGGTTCTACAAAGTCAACAATTAGGCTATGATTGTTTTATGGCAGACAGCGATCATCATGAGTATCTGAACGTACGCGAGACCGCTCAGCGCCTGGCGGTACATGAGAACACGGTCCGGAATTGGGCTCGCAACGGGGTCCTAGAGTCCGCGAAGATTCCGGGGTCTCGCAACCTCCGCTTCGACGCGGCCTATGTCGATCGCCTCGCCAAAAACAGAGGAGCTTCGGCTCCGTCTATGGAGCAGGAGCGCCGGACCATCGGCTCTGAGCTGGTCGATGCAACCCAGCTGCATCAATGGGCCAGCACCAAGGAGGCTCAACACCTTTTTCCGGAGTTGATGCGCAGACTCATCGCCGCTACGCCCGGTCTCACGGATGTCTCAATTCGGGCGGGAGAGGGAGTTGCTGCCCCAGGATGGGATGGTCGCGCTGATTCCGCAGGAACGACCTATCTCCCCACGGGAAGGCTCTTCTTTGAGTTTGGGGTGAATGCTCAGCCCGGACGAAAGGCGGAGGAAGACTACGGAAAACGGCGGGACGAGCCTTTGGGCGCCAATCCCCAAGAAGCGATCTTTATCTTCGCGACACCGCGACGATGGGCTACTGCCTCCAAATGGGAAGCCGCAAAGAACGAGGATGGCTTCTTCGCGGACGTTCGAGTTCTCGACGCCGACGTGCTAGAGGGATGGCTTCAGCAGACCCCGGCCGTCCATCATTGGATTTCCGAGCGGCTCGGTCGCCGTCCACGGGACGCCGAAACGCTAGGGCAATGGTGGGGCCGGTTCAGAGAGAAGACTGCGCCACCATTGCCCGCTGATCTGTTCCTTGCGGGCCGCGACGAGGAGCGAAAGAGGGTCGGGAAACTGCTCGCCGGTCCACCTACGACCATTGCCGTACAGGCCTCGTGGCGGGACGATGCGCTGGCATTTATCTGCGCGGTCATTGAACATCTAGAACAGGAAGGTCACTCGACGCCTCCGCCGCTTGTTGTTAGGTCCGCCGAGGCTTGGGATCGCGTTGCCTTGGAGCCAGGGGCAATGATCCTAATTCCCCTCTTCGATGCCCCGGCCGTAGATGTTGCCCTGCAGTCTGGGCATCGGGTCTTGATTCCCGTGGGGGGCGATCAACTCCCCCGTGGAGAGCACATTCGACTTCCTCGGCCCGCTCGACAGGGTGCGATCAAGGCGCTGGAAGCGGCGGAGTTCGCTTCAGCCTACGAATTGGCCGCCCTAGCACGGAGAAGTATGCCTGCGCTGGTACGTAGTCTTGCTCGCGATCCGCTAGTCGCTAGGCCACGGTGGTCTCGCCCGCCTGAGGCTCTGACTTTCGCTCCCTTGATGCTGGCGGGCGCATGGTCGCCCTCGGACGATGATTTGAAAATCGTCGGGCAACTCGTAGGACGCCCTTGGGCGGAAATCGAGCAAGCCCTTATCCAATGGCGAGGCTCTGACGATCCGCCATTCATCCAGACGGGCAAGCAGTGGTATCTCGCCTCTCCGGCGGAGGCTTTTCTCTTGCTGTACGACGCTCTTACTTCCGACACGCTAAGCCGTTGGAATGAGGTAGCCAAAGAAGTTCTACTCGAAGCTGACCCGCGCCTAGACCTTAAGCAGGACGAGCAGCCGATGGCGAGCTTGCTGGGTAAGGCGCGAGATCACTCGCCGACCCTCCGTGGCGGTCTCGCTCAGGGACTTGCCCTTGCAGGCGCTGCCGGAGAGGCACGGCTAAGCGACGGAGAGTCAGCCTCTGACCACGCACGGATCACGGTCCGGGAGATTCTCAAAGTCGCAAATGGCGACTCCACCGCCAAGACGTGGGCCTCTCTCTCCGATGTGCTACCGCTGCTTGCGGAGGCAGCTCCTCAGGATTTTTTGGACGCCGTACACAAAGACCTTGATCGGCCTGAACCGCTTCTTCAGTCGATGTTCCAAGACGATGACCAAGGTTCGGCTCTATTTGGCTCCTCTCCCCATACAGGTCTGCTGTGGGCCCTCGAGTCCCTTTGTTGGAACTCCGACTACCTCTTGGACGCGACCCGAGCGTTGGCTCGCCTTGAGAGCATTGATCCTGGCGGACGTCTCTCCAATCGTCCACTCAACAGCCTTTCCGAGGTTCTGGTCGGCTGGATCCGACATACGGCAGCTCCGCTGAAGAAGAGGGTCGAAGCAGTCGAGCAAATAACTGAGTTGTTCCCCGATGTTGGATGGCGGCTTGTGCTGTCCCTTTGGCCGAGCCACCATGGCGTGTCCAGTCCGCCACATACGCCGCGCTTCCGAGATTGGAAGCCTGAGTCGCAGGGGCTGCCTATTGCCGAGTGGGTCTCCTACTGTGGGGACCTCGTTCGACTTGGAGTTTCGTTGGCGGCTTCCGACTCAAAACGTTGGGGCGAACTGATGGAGCACGTCTATCCGCTGCCACCGGATCAACAGAAGCGTCTCCTTGATGCGTTTGAGGAATTCATCGAAAGCACGCCTTTGGAAGCCTCGGATCAGCTCGCGCTCTGGGAAGGACTAGATCGCGAGGTCGCGCGACATCGGCGCTTTGCCGACGCGAATTGGTCCATGGATGATGAGCCGCTGTCTCGGATGGAGTCGATGGCAGGAGAGCTTGAGCCTGAGGCCGATCCGTCTCGGCATGCTTATCTGTTTGATTGGAATCCGGACCTTCAAGGGTTCAACTCAAGAAATGAAGAGGGATACGAAGACGAGCTTGCCGCGAAGCGACGGGTCGCAGTGGAAGAAGTTCTCGCCGCTGACTCCCTGGATCTCTTGGAGGCGCTTGCTACCCGGAGTCGCGCTCCGATGCATCTCGGGTTTACGCTCGGGGCCGTTGCGCCGAAGGACTTTGACGAACTTATTCCTTGGCTTGATTCCAGCGAGGGCAAACTTCGAGAAGTTGCCACCAGATGGGCGGAAACGAGACTCCAAGAGGAAGGCCTGGCGTGGCTTCGTGAGATCCTGGCTCGTCCAGACATGGAAAGCCTAGAGCGTCGGATCACGGCGGCAACTGCCGCGCCGGCGACGGCTGAGACCTGGGATGTCTTGGCGGAAATAGATTCGTCCCTCTCAGACGCCTATTGGAATCGAATGAATCCCTGGAGGGTTGGCCGTCAAGACACTCAGCGGGCGGCGCGGGAACTCCTCAAGGCAAATAGACCATGGGCCGCAGTCGATTTGCTATCGGCAGCACTTCATCGTCCTGAAGACGACAAATTGGACCTTCCACATGAGGTCTTTGAGGAAGTTCTTGACGCCGCCCTCACCTCGGACGGAGACGAAACACCTTCCCAATCTCCTGGGTACGAGATTGGGCAACTGCTCGACTACTTGGACGAAACTGGATATCCGGCAGAGAATCTTGTGCGGTACGAGTACGGGTTCTTCCGTTTGCTCGATCATGAACGGCATCCCAAGGCGCTTTATCGAGCGATGCGGGAGGATCCCGATTTCTTCGTTCAGCTTGTGGCCCGGGTTTACCGCGGGAAATCTGAAGAGCGGCGTACCCTCAACAAAGAGGAGCAGGATCTCGCTGAGCATTCCTGGTGGGTCCTGGAAGGCTGGCGAGAAGTGCCTGGGGTGAGGGAGGACGGAACTGTCGATGGCGACCATCTCGTTGGGTGGGTAAAAAAAGCTCGCCTAGCCCTTGCGGAACTTGACCGAGCCGATATCGGGGACGAGATGATTGGCCGACTGCTGTCTGCCAGCCCCGAGGGAAACGATGGCATATGGCCCAATGAATCAGTGAGAAATATCGTCGACGAAATCGGCAGCACCAGTATTGAGACTGGAATGGAGGTTGGCATTTTCAATAGCCGAGGTGTCACGACCAGGAGCCCTTACGATGGGGGACAGCAGGAGCGAGCTTTGGCTCAGGAGTATCGAAAATGGGCTCAAGAAACGGCGGCGAAGTGGCCCCGGACGACGCGCGTCCTGCGGTCAATCGCTGAATCGTTTGAGAGGGACGCAAAGCGCCACGATGTAAGAGCCGAAATGACCGGGGACGTTGAATAAGTTCATGGTCCTGAGTCCCTGGTCGCCGGTTTGCGCACCTAGCTGAAGCGCTCGATGGTTGGTTCGCCCGTTTGGTCCTGGCGCGTGAACAGGAAGGGATTGAGGCTGTTAAACGCCGTCGTAGTTGGGGAACGCATTGGTCAGCACGTAGTGCTCTATCGCCGTGGGTCGGCCCAAGGCGAATGGGACCCCTTCATTCACCAGCTTGGCTATCTCGACATAGGAGTCGCCAATGGCAGACCAGCCGTTTACATCAGGGGACTCAGCCCACCAGGTGCGGGCTTCGTGGTGGTAGAGGACTCTTACGGCTTCGGGCACATCAAACAGCAGCCGGGGCCAGCCGCTCCAGCGCATGCCGGCCAATATCTGCTCGGACCGGAGGAATGTCGGAAGCAGGCGGAGCGTCCTTATGGCGATAGGAGACCTCGACCGTGATTCGCTGGAGAAGCTCGTTGCGAAGGCGAGAAAGACGGCCTGTTTGGACTGGTTCGATCAGCATGTCGAAGTCTTCTGTTCCTACGATGACGGCTGGGCGTCCTTCGTGTAGGTAGCGCCAGAGAACCCGATCGGTTTGAGGTGTCTCTTGCCAAGGGATGAAAGCCGCGCCATGGGGGTAGCCGGGATCGGCGTCGCTTGTGGCGGCGTCGATGAAGGCTGATAGAGCGGCTTTCTCAGCGGGCGTTCGCATGGTTGTCATGAGGTTAGCTCCCTCCAGTTCTCGGTGAACCAGTGGATGGTCTTGGCCATCGCATCGTTCGTGTCCGAGGCGTCGAAAGGCAGTGGCTCGGCAGGCAGCTTCTTGCCGCCAAGGTAGCGATGGCAATGGTGCTCGTCAACGTGGCGGTCGGCATGGGAGTTGTCGGCCACGATTCGGGTCTCCCAGCCATTGGCCCCACCGATCTGAAGCAAGATCGCGTACTCAACGGGCCGAGCGCTCGACCGTCGATAGACGATCTGGGCGTTCTCGGCACCCGGAATCGGGTGGACGCTTTCGCGATCCTTATCCACGGCCGCAACTTATCCGCTGCATCGGACCGGGGGCTCTTGCAAGCTGGTGCTGCTCATCCGTCGCTTTGACCGTCGAGATATGCGTCGAGCAGGGCTGCACCTTCGGCCTCGGAGCCGGGCATTAGATGTCCGTAGAGATCGAAGGTCACGGTGATCGAGGCGTGGCCCATGAAGGAGGACAGCGCCTTCGCGTTGACACCGGCAGCGATCATGAAAGAGGCGTAGGTGTGGCGTGCCTGGTGGAGGCGCAGGCGGTCGCGGATGCCGGCGTGGTGCCAGGCGCTATCGGCGTGGCGGTAGAGGCGCTCGGGTTGGAATGGTGTCTTGTCGTCGGCGGGAAAGACCAGCGTTTCGCTTGAGGGATCAGGCTTGCCCTGCCGTAGGCCGTGCAGTTGCTCTCTGAGAATGTTCGGGACCGGCACCCTTCGCCGTGATCGCCTGGTCTTTGGCTCGACTGGTCCCTCCTTAGGGTCCCAAGACTCGCGCACCTCGATCACATTCCGCGACAAGTCCACGGCGCTCCAGCGAAGCGCGCGCAACTCGCCGGATCTCAGTCCTGCGTAGAGCGCCGTCGCCCAAATCGCTCGGTCACCTTCTGGCAGGGCCGCGAGCAGCCTCGCGGCGGTGGACGGCGACACGATTTCGACCTCGCGGCGCTCGGGAACCGGCAGTTCGAGGTCGCGGGTGGGATTGACCGGCACCCCTTCGCGGGCACGGGCGCGGCGATAGATCGCCTGCAGTGGTCGGAGCGAGTTACGCACGGTTGAAGCCGCGTGCCCTTCGGCTTGCCATTGGTCAACGAGAACCTGAAGATCCGACGTGGTGAGCGCGGCGACCTTGACATGCCCCACCGCCGGGACGATTCGGTCGATGAAGCTCTGCCGGTAGCCGCGCAGGCTGGAGGGCTTGAACGGACGCCCGGAGCGGTTGCGGATCTCGCCCCGTTCGGCACCCGCAAGCCATGCCTCGCCGGCTTCTCGAATCGTTCGGCTTCCCGGTGCCCGGAGGCTTCCCCGGTCAAGCGAACGCTTGGTATCCGCCCGCCACGACCTCGCTTCTGCCTCGCGCCGAAAGGTCTTGTAGAGCTTCTTGCCGTCTCGCTCCGAATAGACGGAAGCCTCGTAGCCGCCATCGCATCGGCAGGCACCGCCGGTTCGCGCCGGACACCTCTTTGTGTGGCGCTTGCGGATGCCCTCGGCCATCAGCCCTCGTCCCGCTCGACGAACCCACCGGGTCGATAGTTGCCGGGGGTCCAGGAAATCCCAACGAGCAGATCGTCGGCGGTGAGTTCGAGCCCGTCTCTAATCTTGACCAGCGTGTCGATTCGGGGAATGCGCAAACCCCGCTCAAGTTGGCTGATCTCTGTCCGATGCACCGACGCGAGGTAGCCCAACTCCTCTTGAGAAATATTGGCCCGCTTGCGGCAGCAGACGAGGTTGTCTCCGAAGCGGCCTGCTACATCGATCATCGGCCCTCGCCTCCCTTGAGCTGGTCGAGAAGGCCGTTCAGGGCCTCGTGCTCAGCGACGACCCGCTTGTACTCGTTGCTCCGATCAATGACTCCGGCCAAGTCCCCGACCACATCGCGTACGTCGTGGTCGGGGACGATCACCAGCTCGTCCAGCGCGGTGAGCAGCCGGCCGTAGGCGGCGTGTTCGCGATGTAGCCGCTTGGGGTCGACCTGGTCGGGGAATTCGTCCAGCTCGTCACTGATGCCGCCGCGGGCCTTCTCGAAGACGCCGCGAAGGAAGCGAACGTGATCGACGGGGAGATCGAGGGCTACGGCAGCGCCGCGACCCTTAGGGTTCTGGTCAGCCATGAGGAGCGTGTTCTCCTTGTGGTCAGCCCCCCGGTTGGCGTTAGCGCGCCGCCGGGGGGCGCTTTTGTACGAACGTTCGCTAGCGTAGCAAGGACCGTAGGGTCTACCCCCTACGGCGGTCTTATTCTTCGCGCAGGATTTCTCTGACTCGGGTCCAGTGCATGTCTGCCTCCTCGCCGATGTCTCGCAGCGACAGGCCGGCTTTCTGCGCCCGCTCGAAGCTTTCACGTCGCTTTGCTCGCGACTTTGTGCGTGCCTCGCGTAGCTGCTCCTGCTCGCGCTCGAAGTCAGATTGCGCGCGCCGCACTGCTCGGCGTGCCTTCTGTTCAGCAGTGTCAGCCATGCCGGGCAGCCTAGAAGTTCCTTGGAGGCGTGGGGGACCAAGCCGTTCCATCGCCGCGCTCTGTTCATGCGGACTCACCAAGGACCCGGCTCGCATTTTCGATGGTCCAGCGCTCCAGCTCGGCAACGGGCACCAGGCGCTTGCGCCCGCGGCGGATCAGTCGAAGCTCAGGCGCGACATTGGCATCGAAGAAGTCCGGGCCGACCCCGATGGCGGCAGCGGCCTCAGCCGGCGTTAGGGCGATGCGGGGGATCGATGTCGTGAGCTTCTTCGCCATCTCTATCCCTATGTCAAAAGTGAGCCGCGCATCTGTCGGTTGTCTGAGTCCGGCGCGAGGCTCCTAGCGCCCCCGCGAGTTGGCGAATCGGATCGGGCCTCATGTCCTTTAGGTCAATTCGAGACCCCCATTTGATCCACCGGTTTCCCGGGCGCACCCCCTGTCCAGGGCTGGCGGCCGTTGTATCGCTGCGTTGCCTCATACCTATGTCGTCCAACGGGGGAGGCCATTTGCGCCACCAATTGGTCCCGCCGTCCAGTGCCGCCAGCTTCATCGCCAATGACCGCCTGCGGGGTCTTTGCTTTCGTCTCACGGCCTGTAGGTGCCATCTGGGCTGCGCTTGATCCACTTCTTTTGAAGCCGGGCGGCAAGGGCACGCGCTCCAGGCGATCCAGGGGCGGCGAAGAACTGCAAAAGATGATCGGCGGCGCTGCCGCGCCGCCGAGAGAACAAGCGGAAGACAGCCAGGCAGAGGTAGCCAGACCATCAGATAGAGCCATAGACCCAGCCAGTCAGACCCACACACAGACAGCCAGGACCCAGAGCCATAGGAAGGCAGACCAGCCAGTCAGAGGCAGGCAGACAGCCACCTACGGCCAGCACCACCACGGCAACAGCCACAGCCCTTACGCCACATCAGTTCGCTGACGCGGACTGACGGGCGACGCCGCCGCAGGCACCGGACCGGCCGGGCCCAGCGGCACGGGGCGGCGGCCCGACAAAACGCTCCAACAGCAGCGCCTCGCCCTCCGGGCTCGCTCAAAGGCGCGGAGCGCCTGGCATCCGCGCCGACGAGGACGCGACTGAAAGAAGCCGGGGCACTGGGCCTCCGCGCCCGACTTCAAAGAAGTGGATCAAGCGCGGACGCGACGGCACCCAGGGGCATGAACGAATTGGTGGCGCACCGGGACGCCCTCCTTGGACAACTAGGTATGAGCGATGCGGCGCCCGGCAGGTCCCCTCAGCAGGAGCGAGAGGGAGACCAGTGGATCAAATCGGGGTCGCGACTTGACCTAGAAGGCATGAGCCTTGGTGCGTCCCCCCGACGAAGAGGCCGACAGATCGGTCTCGCGGATTTGACATAGGCCCGATGCTCAGCATTGGAAAGCTCGGGAAAGGCCAGGAGGGCTACTACCTCTCCAAGGTCGCCGAAGGCGAGGAGGACTATTACTCCGGCGAGGGCGAGGAGTCGGGGCAGTGGCTTGGGGACGCCGTCGCCGAGCTCGGTCTCTCCGGCGCGGTCGAGGCTGACCAGCTCGTCGCGATGCTGACCGGCATCAACCCGGCCACCGGGGAGCCGCTTGGCCTGCGTGCCGGCCCCTCGGTCCCCGGCTTCGATCTGACCTTCTCGGCTCCCAAGTCGGTCTCCCTGACTTGGGCGCTCGGTGATGCCAAGACAGCCGCCGAGGTCAAGGCCGCGCACCTGCGCTCGGTCGAATCAGCCCTCGACTACATGCAGGCCCACGCCTGCCTGACGCGGCGCGGCGACGGCAACGGCGGCATGGCCTTTGTGCAGGGCAGCGGCTTCCTTGCCGCCGGCTACGTGCATCGCTCCTCGCGAAACGGCGACCCGCAGCTGCATACCCATGTGCTGGTAGCCAATGCGACCCAGGGGCCGGACGGCAAGTGGACCCGGCTCTACCACCCGGCGATCTTCGAGCACGCGACCACCGCCAGCTACATCTATGAGGCAAACCTGCGCCACGAGCTGACCCATCGCCTCGGGATCGAGTGGCAGGAGGTCCGCAAGGGCATCGCGGAGATCAAGGGCTTCGAGGATGCGTGGCTGAAAGCGTTCTCCACTCGCCGCGCGGAAATACTCGAGGCGGCGGGGGCGGATGCCTCCGCCCGCGCCCGTCAGGTCGCGACGCTCGCGACGCGCAAGGCGAAGGAGGAGCTTGAGCTTGGCGACCTGCGCCAGCGTTGGCAGGCCAAAGCCGAGGAGATCGGTCTTGACCGCGAGGCGATCACGCTGACGATGGGCCGGGAGGTCGAGCGTGCCCGCGAGCCGACCTTGGCGCAACTGGACCGCGAGGTGACGGCCCACGTCTCTCACTTCGACCGCCGCGACGCGATCCAGGCGGTCGCCAACCTGCTCCCCAACGGAGCGCCAGCGCATGAGGTCGAGAGCGCCGCCGATGCCTTCCTCTCCTCAGAGTCCGTAGTCAGGGTTGCCGAGACCCCGAAAGGGCTTCGCTTCACGACCACTCGCATCTGGGCGCTTGAGCGCCAGGCGCTTGAAATCGCACAGCGGATGGCTCGGGAAGCGCGCGGGGAGGCGGGCGAGCTTGCCGCCAAGCGGGTGATCGGGGAGCGGCCGACGCTGAAGGACGACCAGCGCGAGATGGTCTATCGCCTACTGGCGGTTCGCGAGGGCATCGTCGTGGTGATCGGGGAGGCGGGGACCGGCAAGAGCTTCGCCACGGTCGCCGCAGCAGAAGGCTGGGCGCAGGCGGGCTTTGAGTTGCGGGCGGTGGCGCCGACGTGGAGGGCGGCCAACGTCCTTCGCGCCGAGGGGCTTGAGGCGACGAGCGTTGCGAGCTTCCTTCACGACTTCGACCGCCACGAGGTTCATCTCTCTCCGCGTACGGTCCTCTTGGTCGACGAGGCTTCGATGGTCGGCTCAGAGCAACTGGCCCGCCTGATCTCCCATGCGGATGAGCAAGGCGCAAAGCTGGTCCTGATCGGAGACCCCGAGCAGCTTGGCTCAATCGAGGCGGGCGGCCTGTTCTCCGCAATCGCGCAGAGAACCGATCCCGTCCACCTGCACGAAGTGATCCGCCACCTCCACGAGGTCGATCGCGACGCGGCGAAGCTGATCCGCGAAGGTCGCGCGCAAGAGGCGTTGAGCCTCTACCAAGAGGCCGAGCGGGTCACGGTCAAGGAGACCCCCGAGCTGCAACGAGCGGCGATGGTCGGGGACTGGTGGACCTCGTTCTCTCAGGGCGAGGACGCGCTGATGGTGGCGAAGCGAAACTCAGAGGTCGAGAGGCTGAACGCCACGGCGCGCGAGGTGTTGAAGTCTGAAGACAGGCTTGGAGCAGAGGAGATCGAGGTCGGCGGCCAGGTCTTCGCCGCCGGCGATCAGGTCATCACCCGCGTCAACGACCGTCGCGCCGACGTCTTCAACCGCGAGCGCTGGGAGGTCGCCCAGGTGGACGCCGAGCGCGGGCGGATCGTCCTCGACGGAATCGACCAGGCGCGGCGGGTGGAGGTCGGCCGCGACTACCTGGACCGCACCACCTTGGGCGGCGAGGCTCCGGCGCTGCAACACGCCTACGCCGTCACCACCTACTGCGCCCAGGGCACCACCGTCGACCGCGCCTACGTCATGGTCGACCCCTCGATGGACAAGCAGGAGGCCTACGTCGCCTCCTCGCGTACCCGTGAGCAGACCTACCTTTACGCGACCCCGGAGATCCAGGTCGAGCGCAACGAGTTCGCCCCGGCCGCTCCCGAGCGTGACCCCATCGCCCACATCGCGGAAGCGGTGGGACGTGACCGCGCTCAGACCGCCGCCCACGACGAGGCACTACGGGCCGAGCTGGCAAAGCTGCCCACCGTGGAGCTGGCGGCGCGCCGCAAGGAGCTGGTCGTTCCGGCCGCCGATGAGAGGACGCATGAGGAGCGCTACGCCAGCGAGGTCAGCAGGGTGGCCGAAGCGCGCGAGCAGCTTGAGCGGGCCGGCGACAAATGCGAAGCCGTCGAAGCGCTCGGCAGGCGCGAGCGCCGCGAGCAGCTCCCCCTGGCCCAGGCCAACGAGGAGCGCTGGGCCAAAGCCTTTACTGAGAGGACCGCGGCGCTTGAGCAAATGCAGCCACCGGGCACCGAGGTCCGGCGCGAGCACGAGCTTGCCGAGCAGCTACTTGCCCGGCGCGCCGCCCAAGCGCTCACAGCCGCCCGGATCGAGCCGCCCTCCTACATCGTCAAGGAGCTGGGGGAGAGGCCCACAGAGCCGGCGAAGGCGCGTGTCTGGGATCAAGGCGTCCGCGAGATCGAGGGCTACCGGCTTGAACAAGGTGTGACCGACACGGCAAGGGTCTTCGGCCCCAAGCCGTCGGACCCTGGGGAGCGATTGGAGCGAAGGAACGCAGAGCGAAGGCTTACCGATCACCAGCGCAGGCTTGAGCTTGAGCATCGGCTGGAGATTCGGGAGCCAAGGATTGAGCTGGATATCGGGGGACCGGGGCTCTAGCGCCCCGACCCGCGCGATTGAAGCACCGCGCTCGCGGCCCTCAACCCCCTGCGGGGGTCGGGCGCTTCGCGCCCTTGACTGCCGCTCTCGCGGCGCTGGTTTGCGGGTAGGTCGGGGGGTGCACTGCGTCTGACACTACGCGGCGGAAAGCCCAATTCTCTTACGCGCTGCACCACTGTCGCCGCGGACTTCGGTCCTCACGAATTGTGCAAACAACACTGTCCTTGCTGTCATCACAAGTAAATGAAATAAACAAATATTCTATTTGACTTGCAGTGACTGGTAGCTTGCGACCGCCGTAATATTCCTTAGTACTCAAGTTAGGAGCGTTCATGAAACTCGTATCTCGTTTGCGGTCGTCACTCCTCGTTTTGGGCGTGGCAGCATGCGCGGCCAGCGCCTTTCTGTCTGTAGGCGCATCTACTGCGGCTGCCTCCAACGAGGCATTTTGTACATTCGCGGTGGTACCAGCAGGGGGAGTGTGTCTTGACGGAACGTTTCGCAAGATCACCCGCGTGAATGCGAAATCGATCAACAATTCGGTATGTGCGGGCGCCTACAACAGCAGTGGCGTCCAGGTTGGGGGTTGGACCTGTACTGCAGAAGCTGGAGAAACCTCCAACGGGAATTACAATGGCTCACTATTTTTGAAGGGCGCTGTTCTCAACAATTTTTCAACGACTCAAACAATTGGAGGCGGCGTAGAGTTCTACAATCCGTAATGAGCGTCTAGCAGGGCGAGTCGGTGGGACGGGCGTTACTGGCCGTCCCACCGACTCTTTAATTACGGAAACGACATCATGGCGAGAACAACTCAAGCAATTTTCGCAGCGGCACTTCTGCTTGTAAGTGTTTGTTGTGCGTTGATACTGGGATCACCATCCGGTCCTCAGGGTCCCAAAGGTCTCTCTACAAAGGGTGTCTCTGTCCCTAATGCGCAGCTTGCATCGTTCGCGGTACTTAGGGCTAGACCCGATCCGCCACCCGTTGAACTAGCGGAAAAAATGGAAAAAGTTGTAGAAGGTCGGGGCTTTGAGCTGAAGGTCGCCTTGGCCCAGCCTGTGTCTACGACCGTCGGTGAAGAGGCGTGGGTAGTGCCCGGTCGGGACTACATCTGCATCATGGCAAGCAGGCCGCTCGTTGCCGGCTGCAACACCACTGCAGAGACAACTAAGCGCGGCATGTCAGTTGTCGCGGGGCAGCCAGCGCCTTCTGGCAGCGGACGGAGGCAATACACGCTCTTTGGTATTGCGCCTAATGGGGTGAAGCACGCCGCCGTCACGCCGAAGGGCGGCCACGCGGTGATAGTGCCTGTCTACGACAATGTATTTGCATACAGAGCATCAGTAAAACTGAACGCCAAGGTCTTGAGGTAGCCGCCGCTCCTAAGTGGGAGAAACGGCAGTTTTAGGTAGCGATCTATTTCCGGACGATGCTGAAATGAAACGCTGCCTTGGGGCCGGCGAGACCCGTCAGGCTTATCGCCCAAACTCGAAAAGTATGCCTACCAACCGAAGGTCTATATCTTTTGGGTGGCCGACATGAGAAGGCAGGGTGGCGATCAAGCTTACATTTGAAGACCCTAGCTCGCGCGTTTGCCCTGAAGCGAAAATGGACTCTTATGCGCCTTCTGTGAATGAGTGTTCGGTACCGAGGATGAGAGGTAATTGTGGTTCTCAGCCTCCGGCGCGTAGGCCGTTTGCCTGTGGGTGATGCGGTGGGTGAGCCAAAGGGTTCACCTGATGAAATAATTTGTCCGTTGACCCCGGCTCCTACGCAAAGGGATGTGGATGGACACGATATCCCGAACAGTCCGTTTGTAGGTCCTGAGATGACTTTGGTGATCGTCCAGGCCTGAGCGGGTTCGTTCGACGAAAGCACGGTTCCGTCGTTGTCTACCGCCGCGCAGGTAGATGGGCTGGGGCAAGATACCGCGGTGATTTGAAAGCCACTACCTGGAGCAGATACCTGCCAACTTGAGACAGCCGCGGTCGGAGCGCTGGACGTGAGGATATCCGTAGCATTCCCAGTAACGCAGAATGAGATTGATGGACATGAGACACCAAGGAGACTATTGAGGCCATCCGGCCGCGTAACAATCTTCCAGAAGAACCCGCCGCCGGTTGGGTTTTTCGAGCTCAATATATCTCCGCCAAAGTCGGAGGCGACGCACAGTTGGAGTGACGGGCAGGACACGGCGCGTAGTCCAAAAGGTTCTTCTTCGGTATAGCTAACGCTCCATGCGCTCGCTCCGCCAGTTGGGTTTGTTGAGGTGAGAATTGTGCCGCCGTTACCTACGGCCACGCAAAAAGCGCTGGGAGTGCAAGAGATCCCAAACAGTTCGCCGGATCCGGAGATCGGAGCGATTGTCCATGCCCCCGCCCCGCCTGCTGGATTGGTCGAGCTGAGAACGTCTCCATGGCTATCAACAGCGACGCACAAGGATGGTGATGGGCAGGTGATGCCCCGGATCATCTCGCTTCCGGGCAGGGTGGCAATTGTCCAAGCTTCGGGCCCTCCAGCAGGGTTGGTTGAGATGGCGATGGCTGCCTGCTGATTGACGGATCCGGCGGCCACGCAGAGAGATTCGGAAGGGCAGGAAACGCTTAGAAATCTGGGTGGAAATTGCCCTTGGGCCGGTAGCTGCGTGATCGTCCACGCGGGTTGGGCGGAGGCAACTGGCACCGCGACGGAGGCGATTGAGATGGCTGCCGAGGCGAGAGCAAGTATCGTGAGCTTAAGAAAATGGATCATTTGAAAATAGCTGACCGTGGCGATGACGAACCGTAACCGAGATGCTGCATGGCGTGGGCGATATCTCATATGCCCGTTTAGGCTGCTGAGACCGCGACGGCTCCTAGCCCGGCGGGTCCAGGGTCTGCCCGCCGTTCTGTAACCGCCGTGCCACCTTCTGTGCCACCCTGTGCCACCGTCACAACCGGATTCAGCCGGAGCCAACCGGACTCGATTGTGGCCTCGCAGACCCTCCGCAAACCGCTCTAACAAGCCGAATCTGAGGCTATAAGCGGAGGGGGAGGGATTCGAACCCTCGAGACACCTTTCGATGTCTGCCGGTTTTCAAGACCGGTGCATTCAACCGCTCTGCCACCCCTCCGGGGAGTAGGCGATCCGCCGATGCTAGACGTGACGGCCCACGACTGTGATCGCTCCGGATGATTGTATTGTCTGCAATGCGTCGATTGCTCATACTTGCCTCGGCGATGGTCTTCTTCGACGTCGTCTTCTTCTCGGCCATCGCGCCGCTGCTTCCCGACTACGTCGCCGAACTTGGGTTGAGCAAGGCGCAGGCGGGTGTTCTCTCGGCGGCTTACGCGGCCGGAACGCTGCTCGCCGCTCTCCCGGCGGGGTTTATCGCCGCTCGCGCTGGGCCCCGGCGCACGGTCATCATCGGCCTCCTCCTGCTCGGATGCGCGAGCGTTGTTTTTGGCTTCGCCCATGACTTTCTCCTGCTCGACGTCGCTCGTGTCACGCAGGGAGCCGCGGGGGCCCTGATCTGGTCAGGGGCTCTGACCTGGCTGATAGCCACTTCGCCTGCCGATAGTCGGGGATCGGTGATCGGGACCGCGCTAGGTACTGCCGTGGCCGGGGCGCTGTTGGGCCCGGTGCTGGGGGCGCTGGCGGCACAGGTAGGGACCGAAGTGGTATTCAGCGCGGTCCTCGGCGTGGCGGTGGGGCTCGCCTTCGTCGCCTCTCGTCTTCCCGACGCAAGAACCGCGGAAACCCAGGATCTGCGCGAAGTGGCGAGGACGATCTTGAGTCGGCCGGTGCTCATGGCTACCGCCTTCGTCGCGATTCCGTCGGTGATGTTCGGGGCCGTCGATGTCCTGGCGCCATTGCAGATCGCCGGGGTGGGCGGGGGCCACGCGCTGATCGCGGGAGGGTTTGTCGCCGGCGCGGCACTGGAGGTGGTATTGGCACCGCTTGTCGGTCGTTACTCCGACCGAAGGGGTCGCCGGATTCCGTTTGTGGTCGGCCTCAGCATCTGCGCCGCGGCGATGGGCCTGGTGGCCCTCGGGGAAACCAAGACCGTGGTGATAGCCGGCCTGATGCTCACCTCGTTGGGAGGGGGGATCTGCCTGACGCCGGCGCTGGCGATGCTCTCTGAGATGGCCGAGTCCAGCAGCCTGCATCAAGGTTTCGCCGCGGGTCTTTCAAACATGGCCTGGGCCGTCGGCCAGGTCATCGGCGGTCTGGTCGGTGGCGGTGCCGCCAGTCTCGCCGGTAACGCGGCACCGAGCCTGGCGATCATCGCCTTGCTGCTGGGCACGGTTGTCTACTCGTTCCATGCTCTGGCGCCTCGGGTCATCCGCACCGTTGGGAGTTGATGAGGCTAGTCTGATCGGCCATGTACTCGGCGATTGGAGGTTCCGGCCCTTGGCGCAATTGGGCGGGGGACCAGACTTGCGCTCCGGTCGAGCGGCGCCAGCCCACCAGTCCCCAGGAGCTTGCCGAGGCGGTCGTCGCGGCGGCGGCCGCGGGGCGCAAGGTCAGCGTCGCCGGTAGCGGTCACTCCTTCACGGAGACGGCGATGACCGACGGCACGATGATCGACGCGGGAGCGCTCAGCGGCGTGCTCGAGGCCGATCGATCCTCGCGCCTGGTCAAGGTGGGGGCCGGCACGGTGCTCGCCGACCTCAACGAGCGGCTGCACGAGCTCGGCCTGGCGATGGAGAACCTCGGCGACATCGATCGCCAGACCGTTGCCGGCGCGATCTCGACCGGCACTCACGGCACCGGCGCAAAGCTGCGCAACATCTCCTCGCAGGTGGTGGCGATGGAGCTGGTTCTTGCCGACGGCTCGGTTCGCGAGCTGACCGCGGAGGGCGATCCCGAGCTGCTGCGCGCCGCGCGCGTAAGCATCGGGGCCCTGGGAGCGATCAGCGCGGTGACTTTGCGCTGTGTCCCGGCTTTCACCCTGCATCGTGTCGACAGCTCCGCCCCGCGCGAGGAGGTTTTCGAGACCTTTCAAGAGCGCGCTGACGCGCACGAGCACTTCGAGCTCTTCACCTTTCCCTACGCTGACTCGGCGCTCGTCTTGGAACGCAACCGCACCGAGGGGCTGCCGCGGCCGCGCAATCGCGCGGCTACCTTCCTCAACGACGTCGTCCTCGAGAACTGGGCACTGGAGGCGGTATCCGCCGCCGGCAAGGCGATGCCGCGGGCGATTCCCTCGCTCTCGCGCTTCGCCGCCTGGCTCGCCTCGGGCAGCACGTCAACCGATCGCAGCGACCGAATCTTCGCCAACGAGCGCCGTGTGCGCTTCACCGAGATGGAGTACGGGGTGCCGCGCGAGCACGGGCCCGAGGCGGCGCGACGGGTGATCGAGTGGATCCGTTCCAACCGTTACCCGGTCTTCTTCCCGATCGAGATGCGGGTGACGGCTGCCGACGATGCATTGCTCAGTCCCTCGCATGAGCGAGACACCGCCTACATCGCAGTGCACCAGTACCGCGGCATGGAGTGGCGCCCGTATTTCGAAGCGGTTGAGGCGATCATGGACGAGTACGGCGGCCGTCCCCACTGGGGCAAGCGCCACTTCCAGACCGCGGCGACGTTGGCGGAGCGCTACCCGCGTTGGGCCGAGTTCCAGGCCGCCCGCGAGCAGCTCGACCCCGGCCACGTCTTCACCAACAAGTACGCCGAGCGCGTCCTCGGCGCCTAGCTAGAGGAAGGTCTTGCCCTCGCCGCGGTAGGTGGGGACGACGTCGACGATCTCCTCGCCCTCGACCAGGTGGAGGACGTCGAAGCGCTCGCAGAGCTCGCCCGCCTTGGCGTGACGCATATAGACACGATCGCCGATTTGAAGGTCACGGGCGGGGGGGCCGCTGAGTGGGGTCTGCACCTCTCCCGCACCCTCCTCGGGGTCGAGCTCGAGCTCGGGCGGCAGCCAGGGGGAGGGGACGCGCGAAGCATCGCCGCTGCCGGAGGCGAGGTAGCCGCCACCCAGCGCGGTCGCGACCTCCGGGCTGGGCTTGCGCACGATTGGCAGGGTGTAGCCGGCGGCCGGAGTGAGGCTAAAGCGGCTGTAGGTGTCGAAGAGGGTGGGGGCGTAAAAGCCCGATCCGGCGGCGATCTCGCTGACCGTGTCCTCGGCCCCGGTCAGCTCGAGGCTGCCAGTGCCGCCGCCGTTGACGATCGGCAGCTCGGCGAACTCGCGGATCGCGGCGACGACCGCGGCCCTGCGTTCGGCCAGCTCGGCGGCGGAGCGGCGCTGCATCGAGCGGATCGCAGCGCCACGCAGGCGTCGGCCCGGAGGCCGGTCGCCGACGCCGGCGATCTGGCCCTCGTAGGCCATCAGCGCGGCCAGCTCCAGCTGCGGCCGTCGCTCGATCTCGCGCGCAAGCGCCACTGCTTGCTCGACCGTGTGGATTGGCGAGCGCTTCGGCCCGACTTTGATCCGCCCGCCGGCTGCCCACCAGCCCGCGTCGAGCTCGATGCAGACCCGTACCGGCGAGGCTGCTGCCCCCAGCACCGACTCGATCGCGTCGAGATGCTCGACGCAGTCGACCATCACGATCGGCGCGCCGCCGGGGTTGGCAACCGAGCGCAGCGCCAGTTCCTCGAGCGCCCCGGTGTCGGCGGTGGGATAAGCGAGCAGCAAGTTCTCGAAGCCCTCCTCGGCGAGCCACAGCGTCTCCGGCAGGGTGAAGGTCATCAGCCCGATGTAGCGCTCGTCGCGAGCCAGGATCCGCTCGATCAGCGCCCGGCAACGCAGCGACTTGCTCGCCACCCGGATCGGCTTCCCCGCTGCCCGGGCCAGCATCGCGTCGCTGTTGGACCACATCGCATCGAGGTCGACGAAGGCAAACGGCGCCTCAACCTCGGCGAAGATCGCCTCGAATTGAGCGTGCGAGCGGGCGGACACGCTGACGAGACTAACCGCGCCGTATCCCGTGAGTTCCTACAATCGTGCCGAATGCCCGGAGAGGTGGCCGAGTGGCTGAAGGCACTCGCCTGCTAAGCGAGTAGGGGGCGCAAGCTCTCTCGAGGGTTCGAATCCCTCCCTCTCCGCTCCCGTCCGTGGGACTCAAGCCTTTCGCTGGCCGAGGAGCAGGCCTACGCCGTCGCTGGCTAGGGGCTCTCCGATCAACTCAACGTTGAGCTCGTCGGCGATCCAGCTCGTCAGCTCTTCGAAGTCGTAGTGATGCATGCCAGAGAGCATGTATTTCGCCTTCTTTTCGTGACTGGGAACAGCGAAGCTCGTCAGCGTCCGGGTCCCCGGCACGTCGCTCACCTTCGTCTTCGGCTGGTACTTGAGTTCGCACGAGTCGCGCGGTATCCCCAGCGCGTCGAGCGTACTCAGGTCCCACTGCCTGGAGTCGTCGTCTTCAAACAGCGCCATCGAGTCCTGGGGGTCGCCGATGTTGGCCTCGATCAGCACCAGGTCACCCGGCAGCATCGCGCCGGCGATGCTGGTGAGGATGTCGGACTCGTCGAAGCTGCCCAGCGTATTGCCGAGCACCGAGAACAAGTTCGGGTTAGCTCTGTAGCCGGTGATAGTGGCGAAGGCTTGCAGGTTCGTGAAGTCGCCAAGCACGGCCTTGCAGCGGAAATCGTCGTGCGTCATGGCGCTTTTCGAGATACGCCGGATCGTCTCGACCAAGAGGATGTCGCTGATGTCGATCGGGTAGTAGTAGAGGTGCTCGCTCTCGCCCAGATGCGGTGCGAGCGCCCGCAGCAGCATCTCATCCTTGCTGCCGTCCCCGCAACCGAGGCTGATCAGGTCAAGCGCCGCCGTGCCGGCTGCCTCGCACGCCAGCTCGGCGATTAGCGTTCGATTGTTGCGCAGGTGTGCCTTGGCTTGTTCGAAGTACTTGTAGTTGTCGGTGCGACAGAGACTCAGCCAGTGGCGGCCGCCGTCCGGCTGAGCGAACTGGAACTTCGCCGGCACCCTCTCTCCGTGGAGTACGGCCTTTTTGAGCTCATCCACCGAGTCCCTCGGCTCCAGGACGTAGAGCGCCGAGTCGGCGATCTTCTCGAGGTGCTCAGCATCGCCGCGTTCGAATATGTCCTCGCGCCCGGGGCGGTACCTCAGCCCGGTGGATTTGATCGTTGGCCAGAGCTCTCGCGCCGGGTTTGCCATCGTCTGCCGGTCGTCACCGTCCCGTTCGAACGGGATCGTGACAATGCCGAGCAGGTCCGAGAGGATCCTAATCTCCTTGTCCTTGCTGTCGGGAACGAGGATGAACGTGCGATCGCGCCCGAGATGACCGAACGCCATCCCCAGCTCGAAGAGGACGTTGTCGCGGGGGATGTCGTGCCTTTGCTCGCGGATGATGGCGACATCGGTGGCGTTGAGTATGAACGTTGCGAAGTCGGCGTTTTCCAGGTGTTTTTCGAGCCCGTCGAGTGTGCTGCGCGAAAGCGGCCAAGCTGTAGTGGCCCAACTGCGAACGGATACTTTTTCCTTCAGGTTGACGCCAAGGGCATCGATCAGTTCCTTATCCTCGTTCGAAGACCCCACGAACATGATCGGTTTAGACACTTTCCCCTCCTCAATTGCTCGACGGCGAGAATCTAGTGAAGTAACAGGATTGCTGGCGCCTAACGGTGTGAATCGACGCGTTTGGCGATCTCATTGGCGAGGAACCGCGAGATGGTCGGCTCCTCGTCGGACTCGAAGTAGCTCCAGTCTCCATTGGGTGTGACGTCGACCAGCGCCGCCTCGCCCTGCTCGGAGAGCACGAGGTCAAAGGTGCAGTAGGAGAAGGAGAGGCCCTCGGCAAAGCCGCGGAGGGCCTCGGCGAGGTCGGCGGGCAGCTCGTACTCCCGTGGATTGAGATCAACGAGCGACGCATAGCGAATGTCCACGTGTTGGTCCGAGGGGGTGAGCGCGAGCGAGAGCAACTCGCCGAGTGAGTAGAACACCCGAACCTCGAGTGAGGGAGCGACGTATTCCTGCAGCAAGGAGGGGGTGGGGAGGGCCGTCCCTGGCAGTGCCGCACGATCGGCGTCGGAGAGGAGCGTTGTGGAGAAGTGCCGCCGCTCGTCGATTCGCTCATCCGCCGATATCGCCTTTGCAACCAGCTCCTTTGAGGTGGCCTCCGGAAAGCGAACGGGAGTGGATACCGAGAACGGCGGCACCGGCAGGCCATCGTTGGCGGCGCGCAGCAGCAGCGAGAGCTTGTTCGAGCCGAGCAACGTCGCGGTGGGGGCGTTGACCCATGTGCAGTCGGCTCGGACCTCCTCGGCGAGGAGCAGGCCGTCGATAAGAGAGCTCCACTCGCGCTCGGAGAATTCACGGTCGGCGGCGGTCGCCAGCTGTGAGGAGACGAGCGGCCGAGCCTGAAGCAGGCGTCGGCGGTAGATGACGAGAGGCGCGGCGCGGAGGTCGTTCGCACTCACCCTTGCTCCCGGCTGTCTCAACTCGAAACCGTCCGTGTCCGCCTGCACAGACACGGACGCCTCCTCCACGCCGAAGCGCCACCAGGTGATCGGCAGCTCGTCGGTCAGGCAGGACACCAAACGGCCGACGCCGACATCGTCGGCGTCGGCAAAGATGAGGACGGCGGGCTCGATGAACGTCAACCGAACTCAGCCGCTGTTGGTGACTATGGAGTCTTCTTCAAAGGCACCGGCGCTGCATAGCGCAAGAACAACGGCACGCTTTGCTGCTGTGGCGGTGTCAAGTCCCGCGGCGCCGCGCCAGACTGATCGCACACGATAATCCTCCTAGGTCCTGGTCGAAGTACGGTCGAAAAGACGACCCAGATGATAGTCAGAGTGCGGTCGGCTTTATAGCGCGGCGCAGTTAGGCGGTCACTGGCGCGAGCGCAGGACGACGCGACCGCCGCGCGACGGGATCATCGTCACGTTGCGATGTAGGGCGCGCTCGGGCTCTGGCTCGGCCGCCTCGAGGTCGAGGCGGCGGGCGGTTGCCTCGAGCACGACGCGCATCTCGGCCATTGCCAGGGCGGCGCCGAGGCAGCGGCGGATGCCGCCGCCGAAGGGGATCCACTCATAGGTGCCGGGTTTGCGGCCGAGCCAGCGCTCGGGGCGGAACTCGAAGGGTTCGGGGTAGAGGTCCTCGCGATGGTGGACGAGCAGGATGCTCATCCCGATCGGCGTGTCGGCCGAGACGCCGTAGGGGCCGAGCTGCCAGGGCACCGTCACCCGGCGGCCGATGAAAGGCACAACCGGGCGCGAGCGCATGCTCTCGATGATCGTCGCCTCCACTTGCTCTTCGGCGTTGTCGCCGTTGCGCGTCGCCTCGCGCAGCGCCTCATGCGCGTTGGGGTTGCGGACGAGGCGCTCCCAAGTCCAGGAAAGGGTGTTGGCGGTGGTCTCGTGGCCGGCGAGGACGAGGGTGAGCAACTCGTCGCGGACTTCTTTGTCGTCCATCGCCTCGCCCTCCTCGGTGCGCGCCTGCAGCAGCAGGGAGAGGATGTCGCGGCGCTCCTCCAGGTGCGGGTCGGCGCGGCGGGCCTTGATCACGGCGTAGGTCGGCCGGTCGAGGATGGCGACGCCGAGCTTGATCACCCCGGAGGCGTCTTCGCGGCCAATGCTGAGCAGTTCTCCGAGCTGGCCGACTGGCGAGGTGGAGGCATTGACCAATCGCTTGACCGTGACTCGCATCCGGTCCTCGGGTGTGCCGCGCTCGGGCTTGCCCTCGATGCCGAAGATTCCGCCCATGATCACGTCGAGGGTGATCGCCTGCATGCGCGGCGCCAGCGCGAAAGGTCGGTTCAGCGGCCAGCGGTCGAGCTCGCGTTCGGTTGCCGCGACGATCATCTCCGTGTAGCGCTCGATCGCCTCGCCGTGGAAGGGCGGCAGCAGCAGCTTGCGCTGGCGCATGTGGCGCGCGCCGAGCGAGGTGAGGACCGAGCCGGTGCCGAGGATCGGCCGCAGCGGCGACTCACCGGTCAGCGAGGGGGCCAGCTCTGGTTTGGCGGTGAAGAGGGAGCGCACGTGGTCGGGGTGGCTGGTGACGACCGGGCCACCGGGCATCGCGGTTCGCATGCGGAAGACCTCGCCGATTCGGCGCTGAGCGCCGAAGACGTACTCGATCTGGCGCATGCTGAAGCGCAGCATCTGCGCGCTGCGCGGCAGCGGCACGGCCGGGGGCTTGCCGAGCTTCTCCAGCTCGGCCGGCTCGATTGACCCGGCAGGGGAAGGCGGTGCGGTGCCGACGAGATCCGGGAAGGCCGGCTCGTCGGCGCCGGCGGGACGCTCGGCGACGGTGCTCACGGCTCCATTCTCACAGAGATTGGTGTAAAGGTCGCGTTTTCACAGGGTGCGATTCGTCACTCTCTACAGTCATAAGAATGCATCACGGCAGGCGCACGAAGATCATCGCGACGGTTGGACCGGCCAGCTGGGAGCCGGACACCCTGGTGCGCCTGATCGAGGCCGGCGCCGACGTCTTCCGGCTCAACTTCTCCCACGCCGACCGCGACCGGCACGCGCGTACGGTCGAGGCGATTCGCGCCGCGGCTGAGCAGGTCGGCGAAGAGGTGGCGGTGCTCGGCGACCTGCCCGGGCCGAAGCTGCGGATCGGCGAGCTGCGCGACGACGTTGCCGAGCTGGAGACCGGTACGCACGTGAAGCTGACGCCGCAAGCGGTCGAGGGCGACAGGGAGACGATCCCGGTCACCTGGCCGGGCGTGACGTCGCTTGCGCAGGACGAGCCTGTCTACCTCGCCGACGGCTCGATCCGCCTGCGCGTGCGCGGTCCCGAAGACGGCGGCGTTGACTGCGAGGTCGAGGTCGGCGGAACGCTCTCCTCGCACAAGGGCATGAACGTGCCGGGGATAGTGACCCCGGCGGCGACCACGGGGGATTTGGGCTGGGTCGAGTTCGCGGTCGAACAGGGGGTCGACCTGCTGGCGGTGTCTTTCGTCTCGACCGCGGCCGACCTCGAGCCGGTCTACGAGCGGCTGCGCGGCCTCGACTCCGACATCCCGCTGATCGCCAAGATCGAGAAGCAGCAGGCTGCCGAGAACGCCGAGGAGATCGTCGCGGCGGCGACCGGGGGAGTGATGGTCGCTCGCGGCGACCTCGGGATCGAGGTGCCGCTGGCGCAGGTTCCGGTCCTGCAGAAGCGGCTGATCCGTGGTGCCGGCAAGCGCTCCAAGCCGGCGATAACGGCGACGCAGATGCTGGCCTCGATGGTGATCGCGCGGCGGCCGACCCGGGCCGAGGTGACCGACGTCGCCAACGCGATCTACGACGGCACCGACGCGGTGATGCTCTCCGAGGAGACCGCCGTCGGCCAGCACCCGGTCGAGGCGGTGCGGGTGATGGACCAGATCGCCCGCGCCACCGAGCCCGATCTTCCCTACGGTGACTGGCTCTTCGGCCGCACCGACCAGGCGACCCAGGACGTCGCCGACTCGGTTGCCCAGGGCGCGGTCGGCGCGGTTTACCGGCTCGGGCTGGCGGCGCTGGTGGTGCCGACGACGAGCGGTCGCACGGCTCGGCTCGTCTCCGCCCACCGGCCAAACGTGCCGGTGCTGGCGGTCTCACCGCGGATCGAGACCGTGCGCCGATTGAAGCTGCTCTTTGGCGTCACCGCGGTGCTCAACGAGCAGGAGAGCGACGTGCGCGCCCTTCTGCAGGACTGCGCGGCGCTGGCGGCCAAGCACGGCATCGCCACCTCCGGCGACCTGATCGCGATCACCGCCGGGCTTCCCGAGCAGGAGCTGGGGACGAACCTCTTCGAGGTCCATCGCGTGCCATGATCCCGGCGCGATGAGCGCGGCGCAGGGTCCAATTCGAGTAGAGCGTGACGACGCCGGACTGGCGGTGATGACGCTCGACAGTCCGCCGCTGAACCTCTTTGACCGGGCGATGTTCGAGGGCCTGCAGGCGGGGATCGCCGATGTCGAAGGCGACCTGCCGCGGGCGCTCCTGATCCGCGCCGAGGGCCGCGCCGTCTCCGGTGGCGTCAACGTCGCCGAGTTCGACGGGCTGACGCCGGAGCGGGCGAGTGCGCTCTGGGATGAATTGATCGGCGCGGTGGAACGGGTGGAAGCGCTGCCGCTCCCCGTCATCTTCGCCGCCCACGCCCTGACCTTGACCGCCGCTTTCGAGCTGGCGCTGGGCTGTGACCTGATCCTCGCCGCGCGCTCGGCCAAGTTTGGCCTGGTCGAGAAAGTGGTTGGGCTGACGCCCTCGATGGGCGGCACGCAGCGGTTGGCCGAGCGGGCCGGCAGCGGCCGGGCGCGCGAGTTCGTGATGACCGGCGAGCTCTTCGGCGCCGAGCAACTGGAGGGCTGGGGCGTCGTCAACCGGGTCTTCGAGGACGAGGGCTTCGACGGGAAGGCGCGTGCTTTCGCCGCCGAGTTGGCGGCCGGCCCGACCAAGGCGCACGCGATGACGAAGCTGGTCCTGCGCCGCTTCCGCGAAGGCGGCATTCCGGCGGCGGACGAGGCGATCCGCACCGAGGCCGGTGAGCTCTTCGCCACCGAGGACCTGCAGCGTGCGGTCAAAACCTTCCTCGAGCACGGTGGCCCCGGCCACGCCACCTTCGAGGGTCGCTGAGCAGAACGGAATAGGGTCCTGCCAATGATCGATTACGACGCAATCGCACAGGGGATGACCCAGGCCGTGCCCTTTGCCAAATTCCTGGAGATCGAGGTGACGAAGGTCGCGCCAGGAGAGGCAGTCGCCGTACTTCCTGAGCGCTCCGAGCTGAAGAATCACGTCGGCTCCCAGCACGCTGGCGCTCTGTTCACCGTCGCCGAGACGGCCTCGGGAGCCGCCTTCGTTGGTGCCTTCGCCGAGCGCATGGGCGACGTCACGCCGCTGGCGCGCAGTGCCGAGATCTCTTACGAAAAGATCGCCAACGGCCCGATCGAGGCTCGCGCGTCCCTGGGGGTCCCCGCCGACGAGGCCCTGGCGACCCTCGACGCCGACGGCAAGGTCGTCTTCCCCTGTCAGATCGAGATGACCGACACCGAGGGCCAGCGAGTAGCCACCGCCACGGTCGAGTGGCACGTGCGGCTGAACAAGCCCAGCGAGCCGCAAGCCGCCTAACAACGTCCCCGAATCCCTAGAATCGCCACCTCGGGCTACCCAGCCTATTCCCGCGCCAGTAGCTCAGTTGGATAGAGCGTCGGTCTACGAAACCGAAGGTCACAGGTTCGAATCCTGTCTGGCGCGCTCACTGAATCCCGCTTGGGAAGCGGGTTTGCGGGGTTTTGGGAGAACTCGCCGAAGCGCAAAAACGGCCCTGGGGCAACGTATGGGGCAACGTGAGGTCGGCCAGAGGTTCAGCGGCAGGCCTTGAGGCGGGCGTTCCGTCCACCTACGTTCGCAGCCGACAAGACCAATAACGGCCCCGGCGACGCTGAACACGCCCCGGGGCCCGGCACCGAAGTAGAAGCCTTCGATGCGATAGAGACGGTACCCGCCAGGCGCGAGAGCTGGACGGCATCCCTGGGCGTCTCTTCGGTGCTCTGAACGAAAGGGAACACCGTGCCCGGCTCAACCGCCACGATCGACCGCGAACAGCGCGACGCGCTCTACGAGCTCGTCCTCAATCACCTGAGCGCCATCGGCGACCTATGGATCGCTGTGGAGGACAGGGAATTCTCGAAGGCCGAGCAGCTCGGCATCGAGTTCGGCGAAGACCTGCGCCTGATGCACGATCTTGGCTGGAGAGAGACCGAAGGCCGTGGGGGCGTCGACCTGACGATGCCGCCCCACGACCTAATGGAACTGCTCAGGCGCCTGCACGGAGAAGCCGAGTGCGTGCTGGTGGGCTCGGCCTCGATGCGCCTGCTGCAAGACGAAGAAGAGAAAGCGAGGGAGCGCTACCGGCGAGCCAAGAGCGCCTGCGAGGAGCTGCTGGACCGGCTCGACACCCGAGCGGGCTGACGGCTGGTGCTGTTGCCGCTTTTCGAGGGCCGAGGCGCAGGCCACAGGGAGGAACGGAGTTCCGGGAGCAGGACTCCGTCTCTGCCTCGGCCCTCGAAAAGCGGCAACTGACTTGATTCGCGCAGTCCGGCCACATGTAGATCGGCCGGCAATCCGAATGGATGCCGGGGCGTGAGTCAAGGGGCGAAGGTCAGCAGAGCCAGGCGAGGCTGACGCACCGGGTCGGACCCGCGAGCAGGTGGCGATTGAGTTCGAGCCGGGCGCCTGGCAATACAAGTCAGCGAAGCGCGGTGGCCGCAATGCCAGGCTGAACGCGGCTTTGCGTGGCCACCGCCGGTCGGCCCCGTCAACGCCGATGGGAACCTCCAGGGAAACCCCAGCGGGAAATGCGATGGGAACCCCCGTGCGACAGATAGATGTCAGCGAAGGGGAGCCGCCGCAACGCCAGGCGATGAGCGGCTTTCCACCGCTTTCGCGTTGAGCGGGTGCGAGCTACAGAGCGAGCCGCAGTGCGAAGTGCAGTGCGAGCTATAGAACGAAGTGCAGTGCGAAGCCAGGGCGAAGCGCTCAGATGGCCCCTGAGAGATCCATTTCTCCTGTTAACGTTTTGTCCGACAATGCAAACGGGGCGGCGCCGCGCAAACGACCCGCCCCCGGCTCAAGAGGTACAAGCTCATGAGCATTTCCCAGGATACGTCGGCCCCAGCGGCCGATCCAGGCTGCGGCGACAAGCGGCGGCTCAGGAAGACCAAGACGCCCGGCGTCTTCAAGCGCGTGGACGGCGCGGGGCGGACGATCGGCTACGTCTGCGTCTTCCGCAGCGCCGGGCGACAGAGAAAGCGCCACGCCCGCACCTACGAGGAGGCGAAGCGGATCAAGCGCGAGAGCGAGACCGACCGCGACCGCGGCGAGCTTCAGGAGCGCACGACCATCGGCTTCCTCCGCTACGTCGATGAATGGGTCGAGCGCTACCGCGGCCAGGGAAGGCGCGGCTTCCGCGAGAGCACCCGCGAGGAATACCGCCGTCTGATCCGCGCCTACGCGCACCGCCACTTCCCGCGCAAGCTGAAACTGGCCGACGTGAGCACCTATGCGCTGACCCGCTTTGTGGACTGGCTCGCCAATGAGGAGGAGCAGGGCAAGCGCCTCAGCGACCGCACCATCGCCAACGCTGTGATTCCGCTGCGTGCTGCGCTGGCGACCGCCAAGCGCGAGGGCCTGATCCGCCATAACCCGGCTCAGGGCCTCGCCATGCCCCACCGCGAGCAGCTGCCCGAGGATGAGGTCAAGGTCTTCAGCCGCGACCAGCTCGCCGCCCTCCTGGCGATGGCGCCCGAGCGCCACGCGCCGCTGCTCGAGCTCCTGGCCGTCACCGGCCTGCGGATCAGCGAGGCGATCGCCCTCCAGCGCCTGCATCTCCAACTCGACCAGAGCGAGCCCGAGGTCTGCATCCGTCGCGCCTTCGTTCGCAATCGGATCGTGCCGCCCAAGAGCAAGTACGGCAAGCGCGAGGTCCGCCTACCGGCGCCACTCGAGGCAAGGCTGCGCGCTCGCCTCGCCGCCCAGCCCGATCAAGACTCGACTGCCCTCGCCTTCCCCAGCGAAGCAGGCGGCCCGCTCGACCCCGGCAACCTCCGCCGCCGCGTCCTCAAGCCGCTCGCAGAGGAGGTCGACGCTCCCTGGGCCGGCTTCCACACGTTCCGCCACACCTTCGCCTCGCTCCACCTCAGCCAAGGCACCAACCTTCTCCAGCTAAGCCGCGCCCTCGGCCACCACTCACCCGCCTTCACGCTGACCCGCTACACGCACTTGCTGCCCGGCGACGAGGCTCCAGCGCTCGACTTGGAAGTCGTTCCCGAGCCCGCCTCGCTCCGTTGACCTTGCAGGCCAAACCTCGGTAGCGTAAGGAGCCTATGTCCGCTCGATGCGAGCATCCCGACCCCGCTATCCGACATGGCAGACGCTGACCGACTTCGCTTCGCCCTAAAGCACCTTAGAACCGTGGATTGGGAGGCCTTTGAGGAGTTCTGCGGCGCCTGGCTGGCTGGTTCATTTCCTGACCTTCGCAGGATCGGGGGAGTCGGGGACAAAGGTCGAGACGCGGTCTTTCTCGCGGAGACTATGGCTGAGGTAGTCGTTCAAATATCGATCCAAGCGAATTGGAAATCAAAGATTCACGGCACCATCAAGCGCCTTCGTGAGGCGGACATCCCCTGCAAGTCGCTGATCTACATGACGAATCAGGAAATCGGGCCTAAGGCAGACGATCTAAAGGCAGAACTGCTATCTGAAGGTATTTCGCTCGATATTCGAGATAACACTTATTTTCTAGATCGCATTGATCAAACCCAAGCTAACAGTGCTGCTTCAGTTGCACTCTGTCAGCGGGTAGTTGATCCTCTTCTTCCCACGAATGAGTTGACTAAGAACAGTCCGGTTGGAGACCGGGATTTGCGAGCCGGTTTGGTTTATCTGGAGCTTCAGGCACATGATTCGTCGGATTCGCGGAATCTAACTCGCCTTTCCTATGACTCGCTAGTTCTGGGAACTCTCAAGGACACCGACCCTGATAACCGGCGGAGCCACGATGACATAGTGGCAAGCGTTCAGCGGCAGCTTCCGACACACAGCAATGACCGACTACAGAGTTCAGTTGAAGGGTCGCTCAAACGATTGAAGAGCGACAAAAAGATTGTGGTAACTGGAGGTACGCCTAAAACTTATGCGCTCCATCACAACCAGCGAACACAGCAGGCTGACCGAGCAATCGCAATCTTGGCCGAGAGAGAGGCTGTTAAGACGGAACTCGCAGATCTCACTACAAGGGTTTGCGAGGAACTAGAAATTCAGCCTCGTGACGATCTGAGTTCAATTGTTGATGCGCTGGATGCCATGCTCCAAATTGTGCTTGAGCAGCAAGGCCATGGGTTTGCCGAGGCGGTAAGGGAGGAGCATGGCGCAATTCGGCGAGCCGACCTTCTTAAGCCAGCGGAAGACACGGCGACTCGGAACTACAAAGATTTGAAGCGCGTAATTCAGGCGCGCGATGAGCTCGTCGAGCTGCTCCTTGAGGTCGCGGAACAGGCGTTTGTCTCGCCGTCAAGGCCAATACAAAGCTATCTTCGTGAACTTTCAGATGCTTACACGCTGTTGGCTTTTATGCACGAAGCGCCGGATGTTCAGAGGGCAGTATCGCATTTCTTCAGCCGAGGAGTCCTTGTTCTCGACACCTCAGTTCTCCTACCTTGCTTTGCCGAGACGCACTTGAACGTTGAGTCGCAACGTTTTACTAACCTACTTCGCTCAGCGAGGGATTCAGGTATGGAGCTGGCCACCACGATCGGCGTCATTAATGAGACCGATACGCATCTACAGCGGGCCCTCCACTGCGCACGAACCGATCCGGCGCAGTGGATCGGGGAGATGCCGTTCGCATTGGCTCATTGGCAAGAGGTTGTCGGAACGGGGGACTTCACCAAGCATGTAGAAATGTTCAGAGGATTAAGGGGACCTGAGGATATCCAAGTGTTTCTGGAACAAGGTCTTAACGTCTCAACTATTGATCTTGAGGCATCTGCCGATGCTGCTCTCTCCGATGAGGAGCGATTTCGCCTCACGGAGTTGTGGCGGGAACGAAAGAGGGTCCGATCAGGTGGGAGCGAGGCTGACCGAGATCTGTTGCTTCGGCATGATCTTGAAATGTATCTCGGTGTCCTGGCGTATCGCAAATCAGAGAAGCCTGATGTTTACGGATACGAGACTTGGTGGGTAACCCAGGACCGAACTGCTACGGCTCTGTTCAAGATCGCGAAAACCGATGGACTCGACCTGAAGTCGAATCCCTGCATGAGTCCGTCGTTCCTCTCTAACCTTATTTCTCTTGGCCCAGCGCGGAATAAGCTAAAAGGAAATCTCGGCGAACAGCTCCCGGTGGTTCTAGACATCCAACGCCGAGGCTGGGGAGCAATGCAGCTCTCGAGCGCGGCGGATGAGATTAGGGAGAAGCACGCAGACGAGCCAGAGTGGCTGATCAGGCGGCGGATACGGGACGCCATGATCGAATTGAAGGAAGGCGTAGACGAAGCGGTTGAGGCCGAGGGCGTGATATCGACGTGATTGAGTCCACGGAGTGCCAGGTGAATTGGGAGACGACCTCGCCGGGTTGTTAGCCCGCTCGGTCGCAACTCACTCTGGGCGCTTGGCGTCGTTGTCCTCGACGCTGAGTGTGGTTGAGAGCTTCGCGTCGTGGCTGCCGTTGCGTATTTCGATTTGGTCGGGGCGGGCACGGTCGAGCTCAGCGTCGAAGTCGCCGGGTTGAGGATCGGGGTTGGTCCAGGGTTCCTTCGTTAGTTCGGTCGATTGGGTCGAGGCTGGCTCACCGGACTCGCAATGGAGTCGGTCATCAATGAGTGCCTCAGCGGCGTCTTGCTTGTCGATCTGACGACGCTTGCGCTTGGCGCTCCGCTTCGCCTCCGCGCGCGTCATCCACGCTCCACCCTCATTCTTCGCCCAGCGTGCTCGGCCTTGATGCGCTCGTAGCCCACGGCTTCTACGATACTTGTTGTCTGTGAGAGCGACGGCGAGGAAGACCTTCGGCAAGACGGCCAGCGGCAAGCAGATCACCGACGATCTGATCGACGCCCTTGCCAGGAAGGCGGAGGCGGGATACGCGGTCAAGGAGCTGATTGAAACCGATGGACATCACAGAGGCGAAGGTAAAGCTCGACGCGGTCCTTGACGAACTCGCGGCGGCTGGTTTCTCGGTCTGGGGTTGGGACGATGGGTCGATCCAGATCGGGCAGCTCAACGGACCGGATGCCGAGTGTGCACCGCGCTACGCGGTGGATGATCCGCGATCCAAGTAAGCCACTAGCGAGGCTTCGTTGTATTGTGTATTGATACTTGATACACTACTCTCATCATGGTCAAGGATTCCGATGTCTATGTCCTCAGTGGGCTGCTTGCCCACGATGGAGCTTGGAGCTACAGGTTGCTTGCGGAGCGGCTCCGTGTTCCGCACCCGGTCGTGCAGCGAGCGTTGGGGCGAGCGAAGGGGGCGGATCTGTATTCGGTGGAACGTCGCGAAGTCCATCTCCCTCACTTCGAGGAGTTCGCGCTTCATGCGCTCCGCTTCGTTGCTCCTAGTCGGCTCGGTGCGCTGACGCCGGGCGTGCCTGCGGCATGGGCGGCGGAGCCGATGGCGGGCGCGATCCGCTCCTCGGGTGACGAGCCGCCTCCAGTTTGGCCTTACGCCTTCGGGCGAGTTCGGGGGCAGGCAATCGAGCCGCTGCACTCTGCTGCACCTGAGGCGGTGGAGAATTGGCCGGAACTCGGTGAAGTCCTCGCTCTGCTCGACAGCCTCAGGGCCGGGGATGCTCGGGTCCGGAAGGTAGCGGGAGACCTTCTCTCGAAGATGCTGCGAGAGCGATCCGTGGTCGCGGGCCGGCGGTGAGCGCACTTCAGTTGGAGACTGCGGCAGCGCTTCTCGGGCCTCTGCTCGATGAGGTCGTTTTCGTCGGTGGTGCCACGGTTCACCTCTGGATCACCGAGCCCGGCGCTCCTCCAACGCGGGCGACGGAAGATGTCGATGTGGTCTGCGAGGTGGCGAGCCGTGTGAAGTACCACCGGCTCGGCGAACGACTTCGCGAGCGAGGGCTTCAGGAGGCGATGGGTGAGCCCGTCATATGTCGGTGGAGAAGCGCTGATCCGCAACTCGTTCTGGATGTCATGCCGACCGATCCCGACATCCTCGGTTTCTCCAATCCCTGGTACGACGAGGCGATTTCCAGCGCCGTGACGGTCACTCTCGAATCCGGTGCCGAGATACGTGCCGCAGCGCCGCCGGCGCTCGTTGCGACGAAGCTCTGCGCCTGGAAGGGTCGGGGTGATGGCGACCTGCTGCCCAGCCTCGATGTTCACGATGTGCTCACGCTGATCGATGGACGCTCTGAGCTGATCGAGGAAGTCGCGTCCGCAGCGCCCGATCTGCGTACCTACATCCGCGACGAGCTGGCCGAGCTTCAAGGGGAGTTCTATTTCGACTACGCGGTTCAGGGTGCCGCCGCTTTCTACGGTCCAGCGGGAGCCGGGCGCGCTCGGCTCGTCCGATCCCGCATCGACGAGCTCCTCGCCTGACCCCTGGGGCAACAAATGGGGCAACGTGCCCCACAGATTCCAGCCGATCACAGCGGGGCTCGATTCGCCGCAAACTGCTTGAAACTGCGCCCCACATAGCCCAGCCGACCCAGCGCATCAGGCTACGAATCTGACCGTCCAGATGAGAAGCCGAAGGTCAAGGTCGCGCGCTCCCGATGTTTCTTTCGGTCTCGCTCTTCATTTGAGGTTATCCCCGGCAAGGATGACGACCGGTCGAGGCTGATGCTGAAGAGGCCAGCTTCGACCGAGCAGTTCCTTGTTCAGATGGCCGCCGGGCCGCGCCGGAGCCGGTTGACCACTCGGCGCCAGAGCGGCGGCGGGGTCCACTCCAGCTTTCCGTTTGCCGGCCGTCCGGCTCGACGCCAAGCGCGGTTGACGGCCGCCTGCACCCGTTCAACTTCAGCCTCGAAGTCCGGCGGTTCGAAGAGAGTGAGGACGATCGCGAGCTCTGGCGGACCTCCCATCTCCGGCATCTGCCTGCTGGCTAGGTGCTCGATCGCGACCTCCGCAAACATCCGGTACCAGGCGGCCGGTTCGATCGTGGTCGGGCCGCTGCCAATCGCGGCGACGCCGACCGACTCATAGCCCTGCTCGCCCGCGAGGCCGAGGGCGGCGCCCAGGGACTTGCGGACAATCTCCAAGTCGGCCTTTCCTCGCCGACTCATCGAGGCGACATGGATGATTCCCTTCATCTGTCGCAGGCCCCCCGCGGGGGTAATCCAGGCATGGCCGAGCGGGAATGGCTTGCCCTCTTGAGCGAGGCGCTCGACTCCCTCGCCAGCGCCGGTTTTGATCGCTCGCGCTACCTGCGACCACATTCTCCCATCGACATCGTCGTTGCTGATAACGGCGTCGACCTCGAGATGGGCGACATCGCCTTCGATGATCCAGAGCGAGCCGCGCAGGAAGGCGCTGAACAGAGGATGAGCGGGGTCGTTGGCGTGGCCCTTGAACTCATCCGACTCTCTAGCCTCGGGCGACCAGGCCCGGAGGTCGGCCCGCTCGGCCCCGGCCCGCCGCTCCGTCGCCCATGGTTGCGGCAGGCCACAGAACTGACAACGGTCGGCGACCGGGGCAAAGATTTCGTGACCACAGCGGCCGCAATTGCGGGCGAGGCCAGCGCCGCAGATAGGGCAGTTCGAGGTCTCGAAGGTAAAGGTGGAGTGGACGATCGCCTTGCCGCTGGGCCTGGTCTTCGTCAGCAGGTTGCGGCGCGCCAGTTCGCGGAAGTCGCAGCCGCGCGGGCAGACCTGCACCGGCGTGCGGTAGCCGGCCATCCGCGCGGCACTGCGACGTTCCGCTCGCCGCCAGCGCCAGCGCCGGAAGAGGAGGAGCGGTCGAGGGCGAAGCCGGGAGATCCGCCTACGAAGCCTCCGCCGCACTCGCTTCCCCCTCGGCTGCGGGCTTCGCTTCGTCGTCACCGCGAAGACGCATTTCGGTAACGATCTCGGCGACCTCGGTCTTGAATTCCTCCTGGGTCAGGTTCCGGCGCTGGATCTGACTGAAGATCGTCACCCTCCCCCGTCCCATTTTCTTTACGGCGTCGAGCACCTCGCGCTGGTCCGAGCGGATCGCGGCGTCCTCCTTCTTATGGAAGTCCTCGCCCCGTGCCTCGTCTCTTGCCTCGCCCGCCTTCCGTTCTGCCTCCTCCCTTTCTTTCTTCTCCGTCGCCTCTTTTTCTTCCTGGAGTTTCAGCAATCGGCAGTGGCAGATCAGCAGACTCTGGAGCAGCGATGCCTCGTGTCGCTGCTCGCGATGCTCGCCCATCTCTTCGTGGATTTTGGTGTTGGCTTTATCGAACTCCTTCGGCGCCCGCGGGTTCTGCAGCTTGAAGTGGCACTCGGCGAGGGCAAAGGCGACATCAGCGCTGCTTTGGTCCCAGTGAGAGCAGATCTCCTGTGCGTGCAATAGGGCCCAGCAGCGGAATAGGTCCGGATCTTTCAGGGCCGTCCAGAGATCTGAGTCGATGAGTTCTTCGGCTTTTTCAGGCAGTGGCGGCGGCGGTTCGCCGACGATTCCCTTCGCGGCCACCACCGTCGTGACCGGGATCGGTTCGTCCAGGTGCTTGCGGTCGTAGGCGATCCACTCGAAGATGTCGGCCTGGGTGCGCGCGACTTCTAGCTGCGTGTGCACTTGGTCGTCCTGCATCCCACTGTTCTTCAGTGCCTCGTCCAACTCCGTCAGCCGGTCGAGCAGCGTCGCGACCGCCCTGAACCGCTCCTGCGGAGACCGAGTGTCTGAGATGTTCGACTTCTGGTTGCGCTCGCCCTGGGGCTTCGGTTTGGCGATGAGGAAGAACTCGGTCTCGACGATGATCCGCTCGAGCTGGACGTACTGGGAGCTGGTTTTGGGCAGGTCGAGCTCGTCGTGACGGAAGCGTTCGATCGCCTCGCCGTACTGACCGACAGTGGTGAGGATGTATCCGACCCAGTACTCGATGAACTTCTGCAGGTCGCCGACGACTGGGTCCTGGGAGGCGAGCTGGAGCGCCGAGAGAGCGGACTCGGTTTCGCCCTCGATGAACTGGTCGATGGCTTTGACGAATTTCGCGTTATCGCCGAGCTTGATTTTCTGCAGGCTCAGGTAGCCCTCCAGCGTGCGCAACTCTTTGGCGATCTCCTGTAGCTCGCGGCGCCTTCCGGGATCGACGACGACGATGTCGAACTCGTGCGTGTTGAAGAGTTCCAGCATCAGTTTCTGGGCTTTCTCCTCGATCGCGTCGACCCGTATCTGCGCTTTCTCGTCCATACTTTTGGCCGCCTGCGCGGTTGCTTCCTTGGCCAGCTGCAGGGTTTCGTTGACCAGTGACAGCGTCGTTTGGCTCTGCTCGAAGAACGACCCGTAGCTCTGCTCGGTGCGCCGCTGCGAAGACATCTCGCCGGCGACGTTGAGCTCATGGAGCTGACTCACCCGCCGCTGGTCGCGAATGCTGAAGACGACTCCGATCGCCCCGCCGAGCGAAAGGATGCCGACCAATACGGTGACCGGGAAGAGTAGGTAGGTGATGATCTTTTCGTGCTCGTCCACGTCCTTGCGGAGGTCGTGAATTCGCGTGTCCTGTCGCAACTCTCGCCGGAAGCTGGCTCCGGCCGCGAGGGTAGGCATCAGCGCGATGCATGCGAGTGTCAGGCCACAGGCCAGCGTGGCAAGAAGCCTCAAATGTCCCCGTCTACTCATAGAAGCCCTGCCCGAATAGGCATGACAATATCCATTTAGGAACTAACTGGGTATGGCCTGGAGCTTCGGGTATCTATATCGGACTTGGGATTCGAAAGAGTCCTTCGTCGATGGCGTCGGCGAGCGGGTATCTGGGGCAACAAATGGGGCAACATGCCCCACAGATTCCAGCCGATCCCAGCGGGACTCGATTCGCCGCAAACCGCTTGAAGCCTAGCCCCACGTAGCCCAGCCGACCCGCCGGCTCGGGCTACGAAACCGAAGGTCACAGGTTCGAATCCTGTCTGGCGCGTTCCTTGTTTTCCTCGGGCGAGCGAGCCTGTTGCTTCTGATGGGTCGGTAGTGGGTTAGCTACAGCACCGCCCCCAAAAATCTGTTTTCGATTCTTTGACATCCAGTCAAGTTTCTCTGAGAACTTGACGAACTCTGAATGTCGCAATTTTGAAACGGCTCTTGTCCGCGGCAGACAGAAAGGTTCAGATGAGCAATCGAACGAAGGTCCTGCGCACGTTTGTGGTGCTTGGCGTCGTGGCCTGCATCGCTGGCGCCGGGGTCTTCTCGGCGTTCTCTAGCCAGACCGACAACCCCGGCAATAGCGTCACCTCGGGCACGGTCGTGCTGTCGGACAACGATGGCGGCTCGGCCCTCTACAGCCTCACTAACGCCAAACCGGGAGACAGCCAGTCCTCCTGCATCAAGGTGACCTACTCGGGGTCGCTCGATGCCTCGGTCAAGGTCTACACACCGAGCACGGTGGGGGCGCTTGCCACCAGCGTCAACCTCAAAATCGAACCAGGGACGCAGACGACGTCGACCTTCCCCAACTGCACCGGCTTTACGCCTGACGCCGGCGCCGCTCTCTACGAAGGCACGCTCGCCAGCTTCGCCAGCGAACGCAGCAGCTTCGCCACCGGCATCGCCGACAACCCCGGCACGGTCGCGACCAAGTGGTCGACCGGGGACTCAGTCATCTACCGGGTGACGGCGACGCTTGCCGCCAACGCGCCGGACTCGGCCCAGGGCCAGAGCACCGGCAGCCACGTCATCCGCTGGGAGGCGCAGAACCAGTAACGGGGACGGGTGCCGCCCTTTCGCAGAGCGGCGCTCCCTGCCCGCACTGGATCGCGATGGCGCACATGTCCTCGAAGACCTCCCCAACGATCTTCCGCCAGATCGTCAACGGCACCGTTTGGGCCGTGGTCGTGGTGGCGGCAGCGCTGATCCTCGCGGTCGCGCTGCCGCTCGCCTTCGGCGACCGGCCGCACACGGTGCTGACCGGCAGCATGGAACCGACGATCTCCGCGGGCGACGTCGTCATCGACGCGCGCATCTCCCCCCTGGATGCGCGCGTCGGAGACGTCGTCACCTTCCGCGACCCCGAAGACCAGAGCAAATTGATCACCCACCGGGTGAAGCGGATCCGGCACAGCGGCTCGCATCTTTGGTTCGTCACCCAGGGTGATGCCAACAACACCACCGAGCACTGGCGGATCGCCACAAACGGTGAGCTTGGCCGCGTCGTCTACGCCCTCCCATGGATCGGCCACGTCGCCGTTCTCACCCACACACCGTTGGGGCTGCTGCTGCTCGTGGTCGTGCCGCTGCTGCTGCTCGCCGGGGACGAGCTGGTCAAAATCTGGCGTCCGCGTCAAGAAGGGGCGATCGGTGACCCGGGCTAGGCCACTGCCGATTGGCGTTGGGGCGGTGGTCGTCGTCGCGATTGGCTTCGGCGCGATAACCCCTAGCTTCGCCTCTTTCTCCTCCCGGGCTGAGAACCCCGGCAACAGCATCGCGGCCGCCAATGATTTCCGCGCGCCGCAGGTGACCGCGGTCGCGCTGGGCAAGACATCGAGCGGAACGCCGGGCTTCGTCAAACAGGGCGGCAACTACTTCGTTTACGCCAATGTCGCTGCTGACACCGGCAATCCGGCAAGCGGCACGGCGTCGGCCACGGCCGACGCCAGCAGCTTTACCACCAGCGCCGGGGCGGTGGCCCTGGTTGCCGGCTCCTACTCGGCCGGCGGCGTCTCCTACAACTACCGCAGCGCTTCGCTGCTTGCCAACGCGAGCCTGGTGCAGGGCACCAAATCCTTCACCGTCGCGGCGACCGACAAAGCTCTCAACGTGGCCAGTCTTGCCGGCTCGGCCACGGTCGACAACTCGGCCCCCACCGCTGCCGACGTACAGACGACCAACACTGGCACCAGCGGTCTTGCCGAGGCGGGCGACTCCCTGGTCCTCAGCTTCAGCGAGCCGATCGAGCTGGCCTCGATTCTCGCCGGCTGGAGCGGCACGGCGACCAACGTCGTGGTTCGGATCAATGACAACGGCCTGCTCGGCCTGCCGCTCGGCAACGACAGCGTGCAGATCTGGAACGCGGCGAACTCAACCGTGCTGCCGCTCGGCACAGTTGACCTCGGTCGTAGCGACTACGTCGCCGGCCTGCTCGGCGGCAACGTCCGCTTCGGTGCCAGCGGCACCCCCTCGACGATGACGATGAGCGGCAACACGGTGACGATTGTGCTCGGCACCTACAACTCGACGCCGATCGTCGACCCGGCGCGGACCACGGCAGGCGGCAACGGCACGGCGACCTGGACCCCGGTCGCGGGTCCCTACGACCGGGCGGAAAACGCGATATCGGCAGCGCCCGCCACCGAGTCCGGTGCGGCGGACAAGGAGTTCTGATGGTGCGCGGCATCGGCATCGTGTTTCCGCTTGCCCTAGGGGCGATCGCGGTCGCCGCCGCGGCGGCTGGCCACGGCGACCCCTCGCCACCGCGCCCGGTCGCGACTGTCACTAGCGGCAGTTTCGAACTCGAGAACTCGCGCGACGACATGCCGATCTTCGCGGCGAGCGACATCGGCCCCGGCGATGGCGCCAGCGGCACGGTCACGATCGCCAACGACGGCGAGAAAGCCGGTGAGCTGACGCTGAGCCAGCACGATGTGGCCGCCACGCCCGGTACTGGCGGCGGCTTGCTCTCAAGCGGGATGTCGATGCGGATTCGAGAGATCGGCGATCCCGGCGAATCGCGGCCGGTCTATGACGGCGCGTTGGCGCCGATGCCACCGCTCGAGCTCGGTCCCCTCGAGCCAGGCCAGTCGCGGGCCTTCGAGTTCGATGCCAGCCTTCCCGACCGTGGCACGCCGGCGGGGGCGGTGGTCGGCGACAACGCTTTCCAAGGCGCGGCGCTGAGCGTCGGGTATTCCTGGACGGCCACTGAACTTCCGCCGGCTGCCCCCGATGCGCCGCGGTCGAACATGCAGCCGACTGGTTCGGCGGGCGCGTCTACCCCCCGGCACGTGCGCTTGACGATCTTGCGGATCCGCGCGGCAATCAGGCACCGGCGCCTCGTCCTCTGGGTGTACTGCGGCCCAGGGACCTGCCAGGTCCTCGCCCGCCTGCGCTTCAAGGCGCGTCTCTCGCCGAGATCACATGGCAAGGCGCTCGGCTCGTTGCGCCGGGAACGCCCCATCACCGGCTCCCAGAGGCTCGTTTTCAGGCTTCCACCGGGGCTGCGGCGGGCTCTGCACGCGGCCGCCTCAAAGGGTGCGACGGCGACGGCCAGCGTCGTCCTGGCCCTGAACAACCGCGAAGCGGGACCGGTGACAGCCCACGGGCGGTGCGACTTCGCCATCTCCAACCCGACGTCCGGCATGGGCGGCGGTAACCCCAGGAATCGGAGGAACCATGTACGCCATTAGGCAGTCAAAATTCGGCACCCGCCTTTGGGGAGCACCGCTCTCTGCAGCGATCCTGCTGCTTGTCTTCGTCTGTGTTTGCGGCTCGGCAAATGCAAAGCCGCGGGCTAGTTCCGCCACGGTCCACACAGTTCAGGCCTGCGCTGTCAAGGCCGGCAAGCACCGCGGCTCCCTACGTCTGATCTCGACCGGGAAGAGATGCAAGCGGGGTGAGCGACGCATCGTCTGGAATGTGCTCGGTCCACCGGGTCCGCAGGGCACCGTCGGCACTCAGGGCGAAAAGGGTTCGCAGGGGCCCCAGGGCTCCCCGGGTGCGCCCGGCGGCCAAGGTCCGCCCGGGACCCCCAGCGTGGTTGACCTCTCGCTCAAAGAACTGGTCGAAACGCAAGGCGAACAGATCGAAACGCTGACCAACAGCCTCAACACGACGACGTCGTTGCTCCAGGGTGTCACCCACGAACAGCTGGCCTCGGCGGTTGACGCCGGAACCAAGCTCAACGGCATCGCGGCGTCCGACATCGAAGGCGCGATCACCAATGCCAACAAGCTCGTCGGTGTTACGAGCTCAGAACTGAACGGGGCGATCTCCAGCGCCGCCAAATTGAGTGGAATCACCACCGCGGAACTGAACAATGCAATCGCGACGATCCCGAAAGTGACCGCGCTTTGCACCCGCACGACGGCGCTGACGAACCAGGCCAACTCACTGTTGACAGGGCTGGGCGGAATCAGCCTCGGCGGCCTGCTGCCGGTTGGACTGGAACTGAAAATCCCCTCGCTGCCGTCACAGCTGACGGCGTTTGCCTGTCCCTAGGTAGCGATCCGAGCAGCCGAACGCCCCGGCATTTGCCGGGGCGTTCCCTTTCTTGCGCTAGGGGGTTAGGCTGGCCGCATGGCGGTCAAGCTCCATCGCTGCTCGGCCCAGTTCGTGAAGATCGATGCCCATCCCTGCTGGAAAGTGCAGAAGGCACTTGACGAGCAGGGAGTCGAGTACGAGGTGGTGACCGGTCCGCTGCGCCCGGGTAAGCGCAACGAGCTCGAGCAGCTCTCTGGCCAGCGCAAGTACCCGGCGATCGAGTTCGAGGACGGCCGCGTCTACCGCGAGGAATCGAAGGACATGGCGGCCCGGATCCGCGCCGGAAAGCTCTTCGACGCCTAGTCAGTGTCCCGGCTCAAGTTCCAGATCTCGGTATCGCTCGACGGCTTCGTCGCCGGCCCCAATCAGAGCGAGGAGCACCCACTCGGCGAAGGTGGAATGCAGCTGCACGAGTGGGTGCTCAAGCTCGCCGCCTGGCGCAAGCCGCATGGCCGGGAGGGGGGCGAGGTCAACGCCAGCACTCCCATCTTCGAGCAGGCGACGGCCAACGTTGGCGCGACGATCATGGGGCGCGGCATGTTCGGCGGTGGTCCCGGCCCTTGGGGCGATGACCCGTGGCGAGGCTGGTGGGGAGACGAGCCGCCCTTTCACCACCCGGTATTCGTCTTGACCAACCACGAGCGCGAGCCGCTGGCGCTCGAGGGCACCACCTTCACCTTCGTCACCGATGGCATCGAGTCCGCGCTCGACCAGGCCACGGAGGCCGCGGGTGGCGGGGACGTCGCGATCGGCGGCGGCGCCGAGACGATCCAGCAGTACCTGGCCGCGGGGCTGGTCGACGAGATGCTGCTCAACGTCGTTCCGGTCCTGCTTGGGGATGGCGCTCGCCTGCTCGAGAACCTCGGCGCCGATCTCGGCTTCGAGCAGGTCGAAGCGGTCGACGCGCCCGGCGTGGCGCACCTCAAGTACCGCCCGCGCCGCTCCTAGATCTCGATCCAGGTGCCCTTCGGTCCGAGGTTGCGGACCGGCGTGCTGCCGACCTGGCTCTCGCATCCCCAGGACTCGTGGATGTGGCCACAGACAGCCACCCTTGGCACCTTCTCCTCGATCGCCCGCAGCAGGGCGGGGCTGCCGAAGTGCATACCGGCGCCGTTGCTGTCGCAGTGACCTTGCGGTGGCGAGTGGAGGACGAGGACGGCGTCCTCGGGGCAGTCGGCGAGCAACTGGCCTGCCGCATCGTCATCGAGATCGAAGCTCCACTCCCAGGGGGTGACCGGGATGCCGGCGCCAAGCCCATAGAACTCGACCCCGTCGATCGTTGCGCCGCCGCCGTGCAGGACCGTCGCCGCGCTCCAATTCGATGCCGCCTGGCGCAGTGCCACCTCGGTCTCGTTGTTGCCCGGGACCAGCACGGTCGGTGCCTCGATCGACGCCAGGGCCTGGATCGTTTCGCCCAGGCCCTCGTGGACCGAGGCGAAGTCGCCGGCGCCGATCACCACGTCGGCCTCGGCTGACATTGCGACCAGCTCGGCCGCCTGACCGAGGTCGCGGTGCAGATCGCTGAAGGCGAGCAGTTTCACCGAGCGAAATCTAGCTGCCGCCGATCGGGGGCGGGAGCGCCTGTATTATCGTCTGCAGACGAAAAGTTTCGAACCTGTGACATTCAGCGCGCAACGGTTGCGGCGGACCGAGGCACGATGGAGGCATGGAGGCGATGCGAGTGAATTGGACAGACGACCGGCTGGACAACTTGAGCAGCCGGATGGATGAACGCTTCGACCACATAGACGAGCGCTTCGACGGAGTTGGCGAACGCTTCGAGCGCGTCAACGAACGTTTCCAACGTGTTGACGAACGATTTGACGAGGTCAATCGACGCCTCGATGCGATGGAGACCAAGATCGACGCTCTCGGGCCTCGTCTCGAGACCAAGATCGACGCTCTCGGGCCTCGTCTCGAGACCAAGATCGACGCTCTCGGGCCTCGTCTCGAGACCAAGATCGACGCTCTCGGGCCTCGCCTTGACGGCAAGATCGACGCTCTCGGAGGTCGCCTGGACACAATTCTGCTCGGCCTGCTTTGCGTCGGCGGGGGCCTCATTGCCTCACTGGTGACCGCCGTTGTGGCCCTGATCGCGACTTAGGCGCCAAGGCCACTTTGGGCTCAGGCCTGGGCCGGCGCTGCCCGCCGAGGCAGCCTCTCGCGCCAGGGTTTCGCCGGCTCCTCCTCGGCCCGGACCTCCAGGTCGAAGTAGAGCAGCGTGCGGCCCAGCGCCACGTAGGGGACGAGCAGAGCGAAGACGACCGAGCCGATCACGTTGATCCAGAGCAGCGAGAAGTTGGTGAAGATCAAGGTGAAGCCGAGCACTGGGCCGGCGGCGACGCTGAGCAGCCAGAAGAAGCCGAGGGCTCGGACCGCATGCCACCAGCGGCCGCGCACACGATCGGAACTGCCGCGGAAGGCGTCGCGGATGCCCTTGTCGCCGATCAGGATCTCCTGCTGGACGAACTGCCAGCAGACGAACTTGTAGATCGCGACGGGGATGCCGATCACCGTGATGACGAGAGCGAAGGCGCCCACGTACGGGAGCAGCGAGCCGGCGGCGACGCGCCAGAAGCGGCGCAGCACGCCGCGCCAGGAATCGAGGAAGCCCATCTCACCCGTTTCGACCAGCAGGCGTACGGCGAAGATCACAACCGCCGCGACCAGCGCCCCCGCGATCGGTTGTCCGAGCGATTCGATCGTGTCGGCCAGGGCGAGGTGGGCGCCGGCGCGACCGGTGGCACTGTCGACGCCGCGCTGGCCGGCGATCAGGGCGGCAACACCGCGCACCGCGCCGACCAGCACCAGCGCGCTCAGCCCGATCGGCACCATCGTCCGCCAGTGCCGGCCGTAGAGCTGGCGCGCCGCCCGCACGATCTGGCCGAAGGCGCGGCGCTGGCGCAGCTCGGTCAGGTCGACCGGGCCCCACCTGGTCAGGCCGACGAAGAGGATCAGTAGCAGGGCCGGTACCGCGATCATCGCGATCGCCGCCGGCCGCGAGCGCGACTCGAGGTTGATCACGTCGGAGACAGCGGAGACGGCGCCGCAAAAGGCGCCGGTCACGGCCGGCCCAGCGAACGAGCCGCCGGGCACGCGCGGACTGGTCGAGCGCTGCTTTTCCATCCAGGAGAACGGTTCGAGCCACTGCTTCTTCGTCAACGGGCCGGTCGGCCCGTTATTGAAGCCGGCCTCCTTCTGCCCCCAGTGGCCGAAGTACGTGAGCCACTTGAAGCGTCCGGTCGTGGTCGGGAAGGTCGGGATCGCGACCGGGTGGACCCGCACTTCGCGCAGTGGTCCGCTGGTGTTGTCGCAGCCGACACCGGAGCCTTTGGAGCCGTTCTGGACGTAGACGGTCGAGTCGTAGAAGGTCGCGTGCGAGCCGGCGGCCGGGTAGACCACCGGGTGCGTCCCTTCCTTCTCTACCTTCGAGTCTTCCCAGTCAGCCCGCTCGCCGCCAGCGTGCTGGAAGAGGATCATTTCGCTCGGGCCTTCGGCCAGTGCCTGGCGCGGGGAGTTCGCTTCGAAGGCGATCTGTATCCCCTCCCAGTCGCCCTCGTGCAGATCGTTGAACTGGTTGAAGTACCAGAAGAACCAGTACTGGACGACGAGGCCGGGATGCCCGACCTGGCGGGCGATGTGAGCGTAGGTGGTTGGTGGCGCCTTGCCTTCCGCTTTCAGCTGAGCGAAGTCACGCGCGTAGATACAGGTGTCGCCAAGCGGATCGCCGGGCAGTTCGAGGTGGAAGGGGTCGCCGAGCCCGGCGATGTCGGCCGCGGTGGGCGCGCGCTTGATCGTCTCTTCCTTGCCGCCTTCTTCTACCCGCTCGAGCTCGACCGACGGGTTGCCAAGCACGGTCGAGACGCTGGTTGGCTCGTACTGCTCGGCCGTGGTTTCGCACGGCGGGTCCTGCTCTTCGCGCAGCATCGTGATCGGCGTGTAGGCATCGATCAGGCGTTGGGCGGGGCTCGAGGAGGAGGCCGTGGCGGTTGTCGGTACGCCAAGCGTCACCACTGTCGCGACCAGCAGAGCGAAGCGGCGAGACCGGACCGTCACGCGGCCAACGTACCAGCGTCAGGTGCGAGGACGGTGCAACGCGTTATCCGGGCATTTCATGGAGAAAACGTTGCACCTCACCTACGCACCACTGGTTCCGCCGGCCTCCGCCAGCTGCTCTTCGACCTTGCCGGGCTGCATGGTGGCCAGCGCGACGACGAAGGCGAGTGCCATCACGCCAGCCATCGCGTAGAAGACCGTCTGGGTGGCGAGCGCGAAGTCGTGGGGGATGTTGTCGACCACCTTGGCGAGCGCGCCGCTGACGTGCGCGGGCGCTTCACTGGTGCCGCTGCCCTGGCTGATCGTGTCGGCGATTTCGTCGGCGGCTGCCTTCGGTACGCCGTGGGCAGTCGCCGTCGACTCCAGGTTCGCCTTGTTCTGCAGGATCAGGACCGTGCCGAGCACCGCCATGCCGAGGCTGGAGCCGAAGTTACGCACCGTCTGTGTGATCCCGGTGGCTTCGCCGTAGCGGTTGGCGGGCACGCGGTTGAGCGCGTCGGTGTTGGCCGGGGCGAGCACCAGGCCAACCCCGGCTCCGGCGAGGACGATGTAATACCACTGCGAGCTGACCGAGAGGTCGGGTAGCGAGTGCGCCCAGAGCGCGAAGCCGGCGGTGGCGACCGCACAGCCCAGCACCACCGGGGCGCGGGCCCCTGCTTTGTCGAGCATGCGCCCGCCCCATTGCGAGGCGGTGGCGAAGCCGGCGAAGAAGATCAGCAGGTAGAGGCCGGTTTCCGAGGCGCTTTCGCCGAGTGAGATCTGCGCGTACATGCTGGCGAAGAAGAAGAGCGGGATGAAGGGGATCATCAGCAGGAAGAGGATCGCGTTGTCCGCCGCGAAGGCTCGGTCGGCGAAGATCCGCACCTGGATCAGCGGGTTCTCGATCCGCAGCTCGTAGAGGACGAAGGCGGCGAGGATCGCGACGCCGGCGGCGATGCAGATCCAGGTGATCGGGTTGCCCCAGCCCCAGACGCTCGACTGCTGCAGGCCGAGCACGGCGAGGCCCATGCCGCCGCAGACGAGCGCCGCGCCGCGGTAGTCGAGCGGCGCCGGGTGCTTGGTGTTCTCCGGCTTGGCGATCGCGGTGAGGACGAGGGCGATGATCGCGACCGGGATGTTGACCCAGAAGATCGTCCGCCAGCTGATTTCGACCAGGTAGCCGCCGGCGAGGGGGCCGATCGAGGTCAGGCCGCCGGTGATCGCGAAGAAGATCGCCAGGGCGCGGCCGCGCTCGTGCACCGGGAAGGCGCCGAGGACGATCGCCAGCGCCGCCGGGAACATGATCGCCGCACCGGCGCCCTGGATCACGCGGAAGGTGATGATCCAGGCCTCGTCGAGGCTGCCGGTTGGGGTGGCGCCGCAGAGCGCCGAGGCGGTGGCGAAGACGATCACGCCGAGCACGACCATGCTGCGGTGACCGGCGATGTCGGCAATGCGGCCGCCGAAGGCGAAGAGCGCCGAGAGCGAGAGCAGGTAGCCGTTGACGATCCACTGCACCCCGGTCGAGGAGAGCGAGAGATCGTTCTGCAGGCTCGGCACGGCGATCGCGACGATCGTCATGTCGATGAAGGTCATCGAGACGGCGAAGATCATCGCCGCGAGGACTAGGTTCTTGTTTGTGCCGCCGCTGGTCTCCATGCCGGTCCGCTTTGCCGCCAGGCCGCCGAATCCTCCCCGTTCGATAGTCTCGCGGCGCTGATGCCGGACGTATTTTGGATTGGAGTCGTTCTCGCTGGCGCGATCTTCCTGATCAGCGTGATCTCGTCGATGCGCTCGCGCACGACCAGCGTTGCCACCGGCGCCGCGATGGGCGTCTACCTCGGTGTCATGCTGGCCTTTCCGCTGCTCGCCATCGGCCTCGCCTCCAGCTAGCTCCGGGGCGGCCGGCGTAGGCCCGGCCTCAGCGGGGTAGTTGAGCGGCTATGACGATTCCCAGCCTCACCCTCCACGACGGCATCGAGATTCCCCAGCTGGGGTTTGGCGTCTTCCAGGTCCCGCCCGATGACACCCAGGAGGTCGTCGAGCAGGCGCTCGAGGCCGGCTACCGCCACATCGACACCGCCGGCGCCTACCGCAACGAGAAAGGCGTCGGCGCCGCGATCGCCGCCTCTGAACTGGCCCGCGAGGACCTCTTCGTCACCACCAAGCTGTGGAACTCCGAGCAGGGCTTCGAGACGACCCTGGCCGCCTTCGAGAAGAGTCTCGGCCGGCTCGGCTTTGAGTACGTCGATCTCTACCTGATCCACTGGCCGGTGCCGAGCGAGGGCCGCTTCGTCGATACCTGGCGCGCCTTCGAACGCATCCACGGGGAGGGACGGGCGCGCACGATCGGGGTCTCCAACTTCCGCGTCGAGGACCTCGAGCGGCTGGAGGGGGAGACCGAGACCCGGCCGACCGTGAACCAGATCGAGCTTCACCCGCGCCTGCAGCAGGCCGAGCTGCGCGCCTGGCACGCCGATCACGGTGTCGTCACCGAGGCCTGGAGTCCCCTCGCCCAGGGCGAGCTGCTCGACGACGAGACGATCGTCGCGATCGCCGATCGCCACGGTAAGACGCCCGCGCAGGCGGTCCTGCGCTGGCACCTGCAGCTGGGCAACGTGGTCTTCCCCAAGTCGGTGACGCCAGAGCGGATCCGCGAGAACATCGAGATCTTCGATTTCGAGTTGAGCGACGCCGAGATGGCCGAATTCGAGAGACTCGACCGCGGTGAGCGCATCGGCCCAGACCCGGGGACTTTCGTCTCGCCGTAGCGCGCTGGTCAACACGGTCGCCGCGACCGCCTTCCTGATCGGCGGCTCGCTCTTCGCCCTCGGCGCTGCGCTGGCCCAGGCCGGCGTCAACCCGACCGCCTGCGCGTCGATCTACCTCATTGGCGGCGTCTTCTTCAGCACTGGCGGCTACGCCTCGGTGCTGCAGGTCGTCAACGAGCCGAGCTCGGCGGACGCGGTGCCGGTCCGCTGGCGCTGGTGGTCGCGCGAGCCGCGCCGCCTGCAGTGGCTGAGTGCCGTCGTCCTCTTCGCCGGCACGATCGTCTTCGCGATCAACCTCGTCGACTCGTTCATCCAGGAACTGACCCCGGCCGCGTTCGATCGCCTCGTCTGGTCACCCGACATGATCGGCTGCGCGCTCTTCCTCATCTCGGGCCACCTGGCGATGGTCGGGATCGCCGAACACTTCTGGCGCGTCTGGCGGCGCCGCGACCTTGGCTGGTGGATCATCGCCGTCAACCAGCTCGGCTCGATCCTCTTCATGGTCTCCGCCGTTGCCTCCTTCGTGCGTCCCTCTTCGGGCGACATGGTGGCGACCGGCATCGCCAACTGGGGAACTCTGACCGGCGCTCTCTGCTTCGCGATCGCCGGCCTGATGCAGGAGTTCGAGCACCCGCTCGGCCCGCGCCGGCGCCGTGAGGTCGCGGCCTCCCCGGCGATCGACGGCTAGGCCGCCTGGGTGCGGCGCAGTTCCTGTCGCCCCTCGCCGTACATCCGGGTCTCGTAGACGATCATCGCCCAGATCAGGACGTTGGCCACCGCCAGGGTGATCAGCGCCGGCACCTCCGTAGCCACTGGGACGAGGATCAGCAGCACGATCGCCAGACCGAGACGGCGGCGGTTGATCGAGTGAACGTGGCGGTAGCGGAAGGCGACGAGGCCGAGCAAGTAGACGGCGAGACCGCCGAGCAGGGCAAAGGCGGGGACCGTGTGCAGGTGGGCGCTGGTGTGACCGATCGTCAGCTTCAGGCCGAGGGCGACGAGGACGATGCCGGCGACCATCACCAGGTGGAGATAGGAGTAGGAATCGCGGGCCATCTCGTTCTGCACCTTGCCGACCTCCGCCTCGGCCAGGCGTTTGCCGGAGACGATCGCGACGACGTCGAAGTAGATCCACCACATCGCCGCGGTCAAGGCCACGCCAAGCACGGCGGCGGTGCCGATCGCCAGCGTCAGCTCGTGCGAGGCGCCGACGCCGATTGCGACGATCGACTCGCCAAGGGCGATGATCACGATCAGGCCGTGGCGCTCGGCGAAGTGAGCCGGCATCAGTTTCCAGCCTTCCGCGCCGAAGAAATACGGCCCGGCCATGTCGAGAAAGAGGGCCAGGGCCCAGAGGGCGCCCTGGGCAAGGCCGTCGAAGAGCGAGGCCAGGGCAAGCAGCGTGACCGCAACCAGGGTGCTGGCGGCCAGGCCCAGGACCGAGTGGCGCAGCGCGTCGTCCTCAGGACTGGCGAGCATGAAGAGAGCGATCTGGGCGCTGCGCACCACGCCGTAGATCAGGGCGAAGGCGAGACCCAGGTCGCCGAAGGCCTCCGGCACGCAAAGCGAGACGAGCAGCAACGCCGCCATCGCCCCGAACATGACCAGGCGCACCGCTCCCTCCTCGGGATCGATCACGCTGGTCAGCCAGGAGTAGCCGGTCCAGGCCCACCAGAGCATCCCCAGCACCAGCAGCCCCTGGGCGATTCCCGACCAGGTCGGGTGGTGTGCCATCAGCGCCGTGCACTGGGTGATCGCCAGCACGAAGACGAGATCGAAGAAGAGCTCGAGCGGCGTTACCCGCTCGCCTTCGCGCAGCGTCGCGCCGAATCTCGATTGCTGGGAGTCGCCGGGCGTCGCCATCGCGGCATCTTCGCAAGCCGCCGCGGTCGGCTAAGCGGTGTCTTCGGCGTTGTACTGCGCCAGCAGGCGCTCCTCCTCGTCGCGCTTGGGGAAGGCGAAGAAGACCAGGGCACCGCCGAGCAGGATCGCGATGATGCCGGCCCTGTAGGCCCAGGCGTCGCCCTGCAGGAAGGAGGTCTTCGCCGCGGCGATGATCTGTTCGCTGTGACGGGGGTACTGGGAGGCGAGGTCGGCGGCACTGGAGAAGGACTTGGTCAGCTCGCCTTCGACGTTTTCGGTGACCTTGGCCGATTCGCCCGAGGAGGCAATTGCGGCGCTGGCGGCCGCCGCGTAGCCGGCGGTCAGCAGGGCGCCGAAGATCGACTGCATGATCGCGCCGCCGAGATCGCGCTGCAGGTCGGCCGTACCGGAGGCCATGCCGGCCCGCCTGACCGGAACCGAGCCGGTCAGCGAGTGCGAGGCGGGGGTGCCGGCGAAGCCGACGCCGATGCCGATCAGGGCATAGCCAAGGCCGACCTTCCAGTATTCGATGTTGTCTTTCCAGAGCAGCAGCATGGTGAGGAAGCCGAGCACGCAGAAGACGTAGCCGACCAGCAGGGTGAAGCGCGCTCCGCGCGCCTCGACCAATTTCGCGGAGCGGGGAGCGACGATCACCATCAGGATCGCCGCCGGCAGGATCGCCAGGCCCGAGTCGAAGGTCGAGTAGTCGAGCACGTTCTGCAGGAACTGCTGGCCGATGAACATCGCCCCCATCAGCGAGCCGAAGACGATGATCCCGGCGCAGGCGGCGACCCAGAAGATCCGCCGCTTGGCAACGTCGAGGTCATACAGCGGCGAGCGAGCGCGTCGCTGGCGCAGGACGAAGGCGCCGGTTGCGGCCAGGGCGATGATGCCGAGGCCGATCGCCAGCGTGCCCTTGCCGGGCACTGGGGCGAGGTTGATCCCCAGGACCAGGGCCGCCACCAGCAGTACCGAGAGGACGCCGCCGAGGTTGTCGACCGGCTCGGTGGTCTCGTTGACGTGGGCGGGGACGTAGCGCCAGGCGAGGTAGAGCGCCAGGGTGGCGAGGGGCAGGGTGATGAGGAAGACCGAGCCCCAGTCGAACTGCTCGAGCAGGGCGCCCGAGAGCAGTGGGCCGAGCGAGGCGATCGCGCCGCCGATCGCCGACCAGAGCGCGATCGAGCGGGTGCGGTCGTTGCCCGACCACAAGGCGGTGATCAGGGCCAGGGTGGTGGGGAAGGCCATGCCGGCGGCGACGCCGCCGATTACGCGGGCGACGAAGAGGACGCCGATCGAGGGGGCGAAGCCGGCCAGCAGCGAGGCGGGGATCGTCAGTCCCATGCCGAGCAGCAGCATCATCTTGCGCCCGTAGCGGTCGCCGAGCGCGCCGAGGTAGAGCACCGAGGTCGCCAGGCCGAGCGAGTAGCCGACGGCGACCAGGTTGAGGGTGGTCTGGCCGGCGTTGAAGTCCTTGCCGATGTCGGGCAGGGCGACGTTGGCGACCGCGAGGTTGAGGTTGGCCACTGCCGCGACCAGGATCAGCGCGCCGAGAACGAGTCCTGCGCGCTTGGGGCTGCTCGATTCCATCGCTGCGCCCAACCTATCCGAGCATGACGGCGGTCACGCGCTGGGCCGGCGGCGCCTGAGAGGATGAGCCGGATGGCTGAGGAGCGCAAACGCCCCGAGGCGCCGCGCAGCGAGAAGGTCTTGCCGGGGATCTGGCGACTGCGCCTTGCCCTGCCCTGGCCGGGCGTGCCGCATGGCAATGTCTGGGCGATCGAGGCCGACGGCGGCATCGTCCTCTTCGACACCGGCATCGGCGGCAATGGCCGCATGCGCCAGTTCGACCTCGCTCTCGCTGGCGCCGGCTTCGCTCTCGAGGACGTGAAGCTGCTCGTCTGCACCCACTCGCACACAGACCACTACGGACTGGCGGCGCCGATCGTCGGGGGCGCCGGCTGCGAGCTCTGGATGCACCCCGCCTGGGAGCACGTGCGCCTGCTCGCCGACGACCCGGCTGCGGCGCTCGAGCAGCGGCTCGAGGTGGCGCGCCAGAGCGGCGTCCCGATCGCCGGGCTCGAACGCTACCGGGAGCGCAGCGACAACAGCGACAATGGCGTCGACGCGATCGTCGAGCCCGACCGCGACCTGCTGCCCGGGGTCGAGGTGGAGACCGACCTCGGCACCTGGCAGGTCTACGAGACGCCCGGCCATGCGCCCTCGCACGTCGTCCTGCACCAGCCCGAGCGCAAGCTGATGATCTCCGGCGACCACCTGCTCGGCCGCACTGTGCTCTTCTTCGACCACGGCCACAGTCCCGACCCGATCGGCGAGTTCCTCGGCAGCCTCGACCGGGTCGAGCCGCTCGAGGTCGACCTCTGCCTGCCCGGCCACGGCCGGCCCTTCCGCGATCCCAAAGCGAAGATCGCCGAGGCCCGGCGGCAGGTAGCCGAGCTGCTGGAGAAGACCCGCGAAGCGCTCGGTGAGGGGGAGAGGACGGCGTTCGAGGTAGTCGCCGAGATCGTCGGCGCCGACAACGTCAACACCCCGGTCAGCGCCTGGGTCCTGCAGATCGTTCTCTCCTGCCTCGATCACATGGTGATCGAGGGCGAAGTTGCCAAGGTCGAGGGGACCGACCCGCAGAGATGGAGGCTGGGCTGAGGGCCACCCGGCCCTCCCGATAGCCTTCGCCGCCGTGGCCAGCTTCACTTTCAGCCGGGAGATCGCCGCCCCGCCGGAGACGGTGTTCGCGGTGCTCACTGACCATCGCGGCTACGCCAAGCTGACTCCGCTGCGCAAGTCCGAGCTGGAGCGCGAGGGCGAGCCCGCTCCCAATGGGCTCGGCGCGATCCGCAAGCTGACCGCGGTCGGGCCGCCGCTGCGTGAGGAAGTCATCGCCTACGAGCCCGTCGAGCGCTTCTCCTACAAGCTGCTTTCCGGCCTGCCGGTGCGCGATCACGTCGGCACCGTTGAGCTGACCGCCGCCGGCTCCGGCACCGGGATGGTCTACGCCGTGCGCACCCATCCGACGGTGCCCGTGGTCGGGCCGGTCATCGTCGCCGTGGTCAAGCAGGCGGTCAAGGGTCTGGTCGACGGCGTCGTCAAGGAGTCCGAGCGACGCGCCGCGGCGGGGGGTTGAGCGGCAGCGCCAAAACACTCCTCGCCGGTCTGTGGGCGCAGGCGGAGCACCTCTGGAAGCAGCACCGGCGTCTCGCGGTTGGCCTGATCGTTGGCGGCTTGATCATCGTCTTCGGCGCCGGCGTGCTCGCCTACCAGCTGCTCAAGCGGCCCGCCGACGTACACAACGAAAGCGCTACCTTCGTGCCGCAGAAGCCGGCCAAGCCGGAGCCGAAGGCAAAGACCGTCAACTGGCCGATGTACGGGCTCAACCCGGCGCGCACCCGCTACCTGCCGGCGACGGGGATCAAGCCCCCATTCCGCAAGCTCTGGCGCTATACCGAGCGGCCGCTGCTCGAGTTCCCGCCGATCTACGTCGCCGGCAAGCTCTACTTCGTCAACAACAACGGCACCGCCTACGCGCTCGATGCCGACAGCGGCAAGGTGCTCTGGGAACGCAGCCTCGGTCGCCTCAACGCCTCCTCGCCGGCCTACTCCAGGCACCGCCTCTACATCGTCAACCTCGTCCCCGGCCACATCGTCAAGCTCGACGCCAAGACCGGCAAGGTGATCTGGAAGCACTCGCTGCCGGGCCGGGCCGAGTCTTCGCCGGTGGTGATCGGCCGCACCGTTTACTTCGGCTGCGAGGACGGCAACCTCTACGCGCTCAGCACGATCAGCGGCAACGTGCGCTGGGCGACCCAGCTCGGCGGCCCGGTCAAGTCCGCCCCCGCCTACTACGGCGGCACCCTCTACGTCGGCGACTACGGCGGCTACATGAACGCGGTCGACGCCAGGACCGGGAAGCTGAAGTGGCAGACCTCCTCGCTGGGCCAGGGCTTCGGCACCTCCGGCCAGTTCTACTCGACCCCGGCCGTTGCCTTCGGCCGGGTCTACGCCGGCAACAACGACGACCGCGTCTATAGCTTCGACCTCAAGGACGGGACGCTGGCCTGGAGCTACTCGACCGGCGGCTACGCCTACTCGGGCCCGACCGTCTCGACCACCCGCCACAGCCCGCCGACCGTCTACATCGGTTCCTTCGACGGCAATATCTACGCGCTCGACGCCAAGGACGGCAGCTTGCGTTGGAGCCGCTCGGCCGGGGGGCAGGTAGTGGGCTCGCTTTCGGCGATCGGCGACATCGTCTACGTCGCCGAGTTCACCAATAACACGACCAGCGGCTTCATGATGAAGAGCGGCCGCAAGGTCTTCAGCTACCCGCGCGGCACCTACTCACCGGTGATCTCCGACGGCCGCCGCATCTACCTAACCGGCTACTCGAGCATCACCGCCCTGCAGCCCTACAAGTACAAAGCGGCGGTCGGGCCGGGCGTCGCCGCGCCGCAGGCACAAGACCGGCCGGCGCCGGCAAAAGGCAAGAAGGGCTCTGCCCGCGCGAAGTAGCGGACGTGCACCATTACACGTTTTGATGTAGCAATAGAGGGGCATGCGACTGCAAGCGCCACCCCTGCCCGAGCTGCCTACTGACGAGGACCGCGCCGGGCTGGTCCGCAGCGCCCCGCCCTCGCCGGCGGGGCCGATCGAGCAAGCCGAGCTTGCGGCCCTGCCGCGGCCGCCGGCGATCGGCCTGCCGGCGGCGATGCAGGTGCTCTGGTTCAACCTGCGCCAGACCGGCTTCGTCTTCAACTACCGGCGCAAGTTCGGTGACGTCTGGACCGCGCACGGCTACGTCCGCGGGGCGCCGGCGATCACCTGCCACCCCGACCACGTGCGCTCGCTCTTCACCGCCAAGCCCACCCTGGCGCCGACCCTTGCCACCGAGTCGCCACTGCGTCCCGTGCTTGGCCCGGCATCGGTGCTGACCGCCAACGAACCCAGCCACATGCGTCAGCGCAAGCTGCTCTTGCCGCCCTTCCACGGCGAGGCGATCGCTCGCTACGAGCAGCTGATCGCCGACGCCGCCGAGCGTGAGATTGCCAGGTGGCCGAGCGGGCAACCCTTCTCGCTGGCGCCGCGTATGCAGGCGATCACGCTCGACGTGATCATGGGCGGGATCTTCGGGATCGAGGGCAGGCCGCGCTCGGGCACGCTCGAGCACGGCCTGCGCTTCGCGATCCGCAGGCTGCTCTGGGGCTCGACCCTGCCGCTGGCCTGGGTGGCCGAAATGCTCAACCTCGGCCGCGACGAACCGGTCGGCCTGACCCGGCTCGGCCTCCTCGTTCCCGACCGCTTCGTCTACGCGATCATCGCCAAGCGCCGCAAGGCGACCGACCTCGACCAGCGCAATGACATCCTCTCGCTGCTGCTCTCCGCCCGCTACGAGGACGGCGAGCGGATGAGCGACTCCGAGCTGCGCGATGAGCTGATGACGCTGGTCCTGGCCGGCCACGAGACGACCGCCAACCAGCTGGCCTGGGTCTGGGAGCGGCTGCTTCGCTCACCCGGCCCGCACGAGAGCCTTCGCGAGGCGGTGCGTTCGGGCAACGAGGAGGAGGCTGCCCGGCAGGTCGAGGCGACGATCATCGAGACGATGCGCTCCCGCCCAGTGATCCCGATGACGGGCCGGCGCGTGGCCGTCCCCTGGCAGCTGGGGTCCTACGCGATCCCGGCCGACACCGCGGTGGCGATCAGCATCCTGCTCGTCCACCACCGCGAGGACGTCTATCCCGATCCGTTCTCCTTCCGGCCGGAGCGCTGGCTGGACCGCAAGCCCGGCACCTACGAGTGGCTGCCCTTCGGCGGTGGCACCCGGCGCTGCCTCGGCGCGGCGCTGGCGATGGCCGAGCAACGCGTCGTCCTGCGCACGATGGCCGCCCGCCTCGATCTCGAGGCCGACGAAGCCAAGCCGGAGCGGCCGCGGCACCGCAACGTGACGATGATCCCGGCTCGCGGCGGCCGGGTCGTGCTGCGCTCGCGCCGGCCCTGAGGCCGCGCTCCCTATGGCTTCGGCGCGATCCCGCCCGGCGGGGGCGGCGGCGCCAGCGGCGGGTTCGGCGCAAAAGCAGGGAACACCGGGTGGTGCAGGGCGTCGCTGAGGGCGGTCAGGCTGGACGGGTAGTTCTGGATCCGGTAGGAGCTGGTCGAGCCGAAGTCCTGGTAGTAGATGAGCATCTTGCAGCGCTTGTGGCCGCGCACCCAGCCCATCAGCCGGTCCATGTAGGCGGGGTCGTCGGCGCCGGTCGAGATGCCGAACTCGGGGATCGCGAAGGGCTTGCTCGAGAAGCGGTTGTAGAGCCCGGTCAGCGCTTTCCAGTCCTGGGCGTCGGAGTAGAAGTCGGTGCCGACCCAGTCGACGTATTTGTCGCCCGGGTAGAAGTATTTGGGTCGGTTCTGGGGGACCGTGGGCGAGCCGGCCGGCAGGGTGCTCCAGAGCACCGCGACCGGCGCGCGGGGCAGGCCACCGCCGCCGGCGCGCAGCGGCGGCAGGCCGGTTTCACCCAGCTCGGCGTTGATCTTGGCGCGGCTGCCACCGCCGTGGACGATGATGAAGATGCGGCGGAAGGCGAGGCGGTACCAGCGCGGCTTGTGGGCGGCGTCGCGCAGCTTGCCGGCGCAGTCGTAGGCGGAGTAGACGTTGAGGCAGCGGTTGGGCTCGCCCAGCGGCCTGATGTAGGCGGGCATCCTCTTCTCCCAGAAGAGCCGGTTGAGGCGGACCAGGTATTCGTCGCCGTAGCCCTGCGCGATCGAGCGCGGGCTGATCAGCTCGTGCCCATCGCCCGAGTCGGCCGTGGTCAGGTGCAGGACCGGCCTGGCCCGGGCCGCCTGCCAGCGTTCGATCGAGTCGGGGAATTCGGCGCCCCAGCTGCGGAAGCTCTCGATCAGCGCCGGGTGCTTGTGCAGGTCGGCGGAGAAGTGGCCGAAGTCGGCCGGGTCGCCGGTGTCACTGACGCCGAAGAAGATCTTCTTGCCCTTGGGCAGCAGCGTGCCGGCCGGCGCCGTGGCGGGCAGAGCAGCGCAGAGGGCGGCGAGGAGCGCCAGCGCGAGGAGGCGTTTCGAGATGCGGCGATTCATCGAGGAAGACTGCGATCCGGGTTGGCCAACACCTTGCGCCAACACTGCCGCCGGCGTCGGGTTGCCCTCGCTACTGGGCGACGAGTTGCAGCACTTCGTCGGCGTACTTGGCGACGAAGCTCGGTCCCACGCCGCTGATCTCGGCCAGGCCGGCCTCGTCGGAGGGACGGGAGGCAGCGATCGCCGCCAGCGTCTTGTTGTGGGCGACGGTGTAGGCGGGCTTGCCGGCGGCGGCCTTCAGCCGCCAGGCCTTCAGCTCCTCGAAGAGCGGCGCGTCGGCTTCGGCCAGCTCGGCTGGCGGCGCCTTCGGCTTGGCCGTGCGGCGGACCACGATCGTCTCGGGGTCGGGCAGCCAGCCGGCATCGTCGCAGACGTCGCAGCAGCGGCCGAGCGGCCGGCCCGCCTCGTGATCGCCGAAGTGGTCGAGGATGCTGCGTCGCCGGCAGCGATCGTCGTAGATGAAGGACTTGATCGTGCGGTAATCGCGCCAGCCACGCTCGCGGGCGATCGTCAGCTCGGGGTCGCGCTGCTCGATGAAGCGCACAAGGCGGCCGAGGTCGGCCTTCATCGCCAGCAGCACCGCCTTTGCCGGCAGCCCGTCGCGGCCGCCGCGCCCGGCCTCCTGGTAGTAGGCCTCGAGGCTGGTCGGGATCGCCATGTGCCAGACCGAGCGCACGTCGGCCTTGTCAACGCCCATGCCGAAGGCGTTGGTGGCGACGATCACTTCGGCGTCGCCTTCCATGAAGCGGCGCTGGGTCGTGGTGCGGTCATCGGACTCCATGCCGGCGTGGTAGGCGAGCGCCCGCAGGCCCGACTCGCGCAGCGCCTGGGCGACCTCGTCGGTGTCGCGGCGGGTGCCGCAGTAGACGATTGCCGGCCGGTTGGCGGGGTCGGCCAGGCCGCCTTCGAGCAGGGCCAGCCGCCTCGCCTTCGAACCCTTGCCCTCCAGGCGCACGACGTCGAAGGAGAGGTTGGGCCGGTCGAAGCCGGAGCGCACCTGCAGCGGCTGCTTGAGGCCGAAGCGCGAGACGATCTCGGCCGCCACGGCCTTGGTCGCCGTCGCCGTGCAGGCCATCACCGGCGGCCGCCCGAGCCGTTCGGCGATCTCCGGCAGGCGCAGGTAGTCGGGGCGGAAGTCATGCCCCCATTCGGAGACGCAGTGGGCCTCGTCGACCGCGAGCAGATCGATCCGCCGCTGCGCCAGGGCGTCGAGGAAGATCGGCGAGGCGAAGCGCTCCGGCGAGCAGTAGACGATCCGGGCGGTGCCATCTCGCACCTGGTCGAGGGCGTTGCGGACGCCCTCGGGGGTCATCGCCGAGGAGATCATCGCCACCGGGTGCCCGGCTGCGGTCAGCCGTCGCCACTGGTCCTGCATCAGCGCGATCAGCGGGCTGACGACGATCGTCAGGTCCTCGCTCGCCAGGCCTGGCAGCTGATAGCAGAGGCTCTTGCCACCGCCGGTCGGCATCACGATCAGCGAGTCGCGACCCTCGAGGCCGGCCTCGACCGCCTCCCGCTGCCCGGGCCGCCAGCTCTCGAAGCCAAGCGCTCCGAGCAGCTGGTCGGCCCTGTTGCCTGTGGCGACGGTCATGCAGACCAGGCTATGGGTCTCAGCCGACGATCTGGGCGGGAACCTGTGACAACTCTTCGGCGAGAGCGTCGATTTCCTGTGCCAACTTGCGCGTGTCCGCCTTGGTCAGTTCCGTGTAGGAGACGAAGCCGTCGCCGCGCCGGTAGGGCTTCAGCGAGGCGTAGACGTCTTCGAAGCTCGCTTCGATTTCCTTTGCCAGCTTCGGATCCTTCTTGCTGAGCAGTGGCTCGACCGCTTCGAAGGCTGCCTCGGCGCCTTCGACGTTGGCCTCGAAATCAACCAGGTCGATGTGCGAGTAGCGCTCCTCCTCGCCGGTGATCTTCGAGGCCGAGACCTCGCCGAGCAGCTCGTTGGCGCCGTTGGCGATCTGCACCGCCTGCAGTTCGACGTGCTTGACCTTCTGCTCGAGTTCTTCGACGTCGGCGAGCAGCTGTGCGGCGACTGGGCCCATGCCCTTGGCGGTGCCTTCTTCCCAGAGCGCCTTCTCGATCCGGTGGAAGCCGCCGAATTCGCTGGCGGGCACGTCGTTTTCACGCGCGTCGATGCGCGGGTCGAGGTCGCCGAAGGACTCGGCTACCGGCTCGATCCGCTCGTAGGGGATGCGCGCCGCGGCGTAGAGCGACTTGGCCTTCTCCACTTCGCCGGCTTCGACCGCGGCGACGAAGGGGGCGGTCGCGGCGAGGAGCTCGGTCGTGTTCTTCTCGAGGTAGGTGCGGTAGTCGGCGACCGCCGCTTCGGTTTCGGGGTTGGTCTGCGCCTGCGCCCCGCCGGTCACGGTGAGCGTGCCGTCTTCTTCCTCACCGCCATTGCAGCGCAGCGTGTATTCGCCCTTCTCCAGGGTCAGCGAGAAGTTGCCGGAGAGGCCGTCGGAGAGGTTCTCGACCTCGCCCAGGATCGTTTCGCCGTCGAGCACCTCGAGCTCGGTGACGCTGGAGGAGCCGGCGTTTTCCACCTCGAAGCTGATCGGGCCCGCCGGAGCCTCCGCGTTGTGCGGGTCACAGCCGGCGTCGGTCAGCTTGAAGGACATCTTCTTGGCGCCGGCGGGGGCGTCGTCGCTGGAACCGCAGCCGGCGGCGAGCAGCGCGACCAGGCCGACGGCCAGAGCGGCCAGCGAGAGGCGGACGGGAAATCGATTCATCGGTGAGAGGCTCCTGTTTGGAATTGAACGAGAAAAGTTAGGGCACCCTAACAAAAACCGACACGTTTAGTCGGAATAGGTCAGCCGAGCAGCGTTTCGCCGACGTAGCCGCCCGTGCGGGCGCCGGGCGGAACCGCGAAGAGGGCGCCGCCGACGTGCTTGATGTACTCGTTGAGCGCGTCGTTTAGGCCGAGCCGGCGCTGGATCGGGACGAACTGGGCGCGCGGGTCACGCTGGAAGCAGATGAAGAAGAGGCCGGCTTCGAGCTCGCCGAGGCTCTCGTCGACGCCGTCGGTGAAGGAGTAGCCGCGGCGCAGGATTCGCTCGCCGTCGTTGGCCGAGGCGGAGGCGAGGCGGACGTGGGCGTCGACCGGGATTACCGGCTTGCCGCCCTTTTCGGCCTCGAGGTCGAGCGGGTCGAACTCGTCGCTCTCGCCCAGGGGGGCGCCGCGGTACTTGTCGCGGCCGATCGTCTGCTCCTGGTCTTCCAGGGCCGAGCGGTCCCAGACCTCGAGCAGCATGCGGATGCGGCGGCTGACCAGGTAGCTGCCACCGCGCATCCAGGCCGGCCCTTCGCTGCCGACCCAGACGTGGCGGTCCATCGCCGCCGTGTCCTCGGCCTTGATGTTGGCCGTGCCGTCCTTGAAGCCCATCAGGTTGCGCGGGGTCGCCTGGCTGCGGCTGGTGCTGGCGGTGCGGCCGAAGCCGAGCTGTGACCAGCGCATCACCACGGTGCCGCGGCCGATCCGGGCCAGGTTGCGGATCGCGTGGAAGGCGACCTGAGGGTCGTCGGAGCAGGCCTGCACACAGATGTCGCCGCCGCTTTCGAGCTCGCTCAGCTCGTCGGCGGGCAGCGGCGGGATCGGCGCCAGCGCGGCGGGACGCGAGCCCTTCAGGCCCAGCTCGCGCCGTTCGAAGAGGCTCGGCCCGAAGCCGAAGGTCACGGTTAGTCGCGAGGGCAGCAGGCCGACCGTCTCGCCGGTGTCGTCGGGCGGGGCGAGCTCGACCCCGTTGGCGTCGCCGATCATCTGCCCGGCGGTCATTTCGGCCGCCGCACGCGACCATTCCTGCATCAGTTCGCGCAGCGCCGAGCGGCTCGGGTCGACCAGGTCGAAGGCGGCGAAGTGGAGGCGGTCCTGGGCCGGTGTGTCGATCCCGGCCTGGTGCTCGCCGTAGAAGGGGACCGAGCCGGTGCCGTCGCTCGCCTGCGCCTCGTCGCTGCCAACCAGGTATCCGGCCGCGCCGCCGAGGCCGATGCCGGCGGCGCCGACGCCCGCCGAGGCCAGCAGCCGCCGCCGTGTCAGCTCGGTCATCGCCGGGCGGGGTGCGGTCTCATGCCGGGCTCTGGGCCGGCGCGCCCTGACGCCCCTCGACACTTCGTTGCGGGCGCCGACGGAAGCGGTCCGGCCAGACGACGTAGAGCGCCATCGGCACCGCGTAGAGGCCGTAGGCCAGGACCTCGATGATGGTCGGAGCCGGCTGCAGGCCCAGCATCCCGGTCAGCAGCGAGCCGGAGACCGTTCCCGGCTGCACCAGCCAGGTCAGGTCCAGGGCCTGTCCCTGCAGGCCGTTGATCCAGCCTGCCTCGTGAGCGGTGTGCATCGCCGTCGCCAGCAATCCGGCGGCGACGAAGACCAGGACCAGCCCGGTGACGCGGAAGAAGCGGGTCAGGTTGATCCGCACGCCGCCGCGGTAGAGGCCGAGGCCGATCGCTACGGCCGCGAGGAGGCCCAGCACCGCGCCGGCTCCGGCGGAGGTGGTGTCGGTCGCGTCCTGAAAGGCGGCGAGCAGGAAGACCGAGGTCTCGAAGCCCTCGCGCAGGACGGCGAGGAAGGCCATGCCGACCAGCGCCATGGTCGAGCCGGCGGCGAGAGCCGAGGCCGCCTCGCCCTCGAGGGTGGCTTTGATCTCGCGCGCGTGGCGGCGCATCCAGATGATCATGTAGGAGATCGTCGAGACCGCGACCAGGCCGATCACCGTCTCCAGACCCTCCTGCTCTTGCTGCGGCAACTGCTGACCGACGACGTCGAGGGCGATGGCGACGGCGGCGCAGAGGACGATCGCGATCCCGACCCCGACCCACATCTGGCGGATCGCGTCGCTGCGGCCCTCCTTGACCAGGAAGGCGGCGATGATGCCGACGATCAGCGCGGCCTCGACGCCCTCTCGCAGAGTGATGACGAAGGTGGGGATCATGTGGTTAGGCGGTCAGGGCCGCCGGTTAGGCGTCCCTAATTAGGGGTCCCAAACCTAGCACGGCACTCGGGATTGCGTCCTGGTCGGGTGCTAACTAGGCAGCCAGGGCTCGTGCCACTGGGTGATGCCGCGGGTCAGCTTCTCCGCCTCGGGCGGTCCCCAGGTGCCGGGCTCGTACTGATGCACTGGCCCCGGTTCGTCGAGCAGCGGCTGCACGATCCGCCAGGTCTCCTCGACCGTGTCCTGGCGGGTGAAGAGCTGGTGATTGCCGGCGATCGCGTCGCCGAGCAGCCGCTCGTAGGGCTCGGGCTCCTCGCCGGGCACCTTTTCGAAAAGGACTTCCATGTCGGCCGGCTCGAAGGCCTCCTCTCCTGCTTTCTTGGCGAAGAGGCGCATGCGGGCGCCGGGCGTGGGCTCGATCCGCACCGTCATCTGGTTCGGTTCGGGCCGCTTGCCGGCGCCGACGCCGAGCGGCGGCGGGCGCTTGAAGACGACGGTTACCTCACTCGACTTCGCCGGCATGCACTTGCCGGCGCGGATGAAGAAGGGCACGCCGCTCCAGCGCCAGTTGTCGACTGCCAGCTCGATCGCGGCGAAGGTCTCAGTGGTGGAATCGGGGGCGACGTCCTTGACGTCAAGGAAGCCCTTGTACTGACCGCGCACGTAGCGCTTGGGGTCGGCGGTCCGTGTCGCCTTGAAGAATTCGAGCTTCTTGTCGCGGACCGAGTCGTGGTGGTTGCCGGTCGGCGGGCCCATGCCGACCAGGGCCAGCACCTGCAGGGCGTGGTTCTGAATTACGTCGCGCATCGCCCCGACCGCGTCGTAGAAGCGACCGCGATCGTCGACGCCGAAGTTCTCGGCGATCGTCATCTGCACGTGGGAGACGTGCTGGCGGTTCCAGATCGGCTCCAGGGTGGCGTTGGCGAAGCGCAGATAGGTGATGTCCATCACCGGCTCCTTGCCGAGGTAATGGTCGATGCGCAGGATCTGTTTCTCGTCGAGCACTTCGCAGAGGTCGGCGTTGAGCGCCCGGGCCGATTCGAGATCGTGGCCGAAGGGCTTCTCGATCACGACGTGGGCGTTCTCGGTGAGGCCGGCGTCGCCGAGGCCGTGGACGACGGTGGCGAAGAGCGAGGGGGGGATCTCGAGGTAGAAGACGGGGCTCTTAGCCTCGCCGATCGCCGCCGCGACCCGTTTGAAGGTGGCGCCGTCGGCGTAGTCCCCCTGCACGTAGGAGAGGCGCTTGGCGAGGCGGGCGAAGACGTCCTCGTCGGGGCTGTCGACGGTGGCGGCGATCGATTCGCGGGCGTGCTCGCGCAGCTTCTCGTCGTCCCACTCGTCGATCGCGACGCCGATGATCGGGCAGTCGAGCTTGCCGCGCGCCTCGAGCCGGTAGAGCGCCCGGAAGGTCATCTTCTTCGCCAGGTCGCCACTGATCCCGAAGATCGTCAGCACGTCGGCGTTGGCATCGGCGTGTTTGGCGTCGGCCCTGGCCATTCGTCCGCCAGGCTACCCGTTGCCCACCCGGTCGCACACACGGGCCACCGGCTCGCATAGGGTTACGGCCATGGAGCTGGGAATGGTCGGACTTGGCCGCATGGGCGCCAACATGGCGCGACGGCTGATGCGCGACGGACACCGCCTCGTCGTCTTCGACGTCAACCCCGACGCGGTCTCGGAGCTGGCGGGGGAGGGCGCCGAGGGCGCCTCCTCGCTCGAGGACCTGGCCGCGAAGCTGAGCGCGCCACGCTCGGTCTGGGTGATGGTGCCGGCGGGCGAGATCACCGAGAAGACCGTCGAGGAGGTCGCCGCCGTGCTCGACTCCGGCGACGCGATCATCGACGGCGGCAACTCTTACTACCGTGATGACATTCGCCGCGCTGACAAAGTGCGCGAGCAGGGGATCGATTACGTCGATTGCGGGACCAGCGGTGGCGTCTTCGGTCTCGACCGCGGCTTCTGCCTGATGATCGGTGGGCCCGATGGGGCCGTGCAGCGACTCGACTCGGTCTTCGCCTCGCTGGCGCCCGGCGTCGAGTCGGCCGAGCGCACGCCGGGGCGCAGCGGTGAGCCCAACGCCGCCGAGAATGGCTACCTGCACTGTGGCCCCAACGGCGCCGGCCACTTCGTGAAGATGGTCCACAACGGCATCGAGTACGGCGTCATGGCCGCCTACGCCGAGGGCCTCAACATCCTCAAGAACGCCAACGCCGGCAAGGTCCAGCGCGAGGCCGACGCGGAGACGGCGCCGCTGGAGCAGCCCGAGTACTACCAGTACGACCTCGACCTGCCCGAGGTGACCGAGGTCTGGCGCCGTGGCAGCGTGATCGGCTCCTGGCTACTCGACCTGACCGCCGCCTCGATGCAGGAATCGGCCGACCTCTCCGAGTTCGAGGGCCGCGTCTCCGACTCCGGCGAGGGTCGCTGGACCTCGATCGCCGCGATCGACGAGGGCGTGCCGGCGCCGGTCCTGACCACCGCTCTCTACGAGCGCTTCGCCTCGCGTGGGCTGGACGACTTCGCCGACAAGGTGCTCTCGGCGATGCGCAAGCAGTTCGGCGGCCACGACGAGAAGTCTTCCTAGGCAGGGCACGTGCCAATCGATCTCGAGGTCTGCGCCGACGAAAAGGCGGCGGCGCGCCGTGCCGCCGAGGTAATCGCCGCGATCGGTGCCGCCGCGGTAGCCGAGCGCAACACCTTCTCGCTGGCGATGAGCGGTGGCCGCAGCCCCTGGGCAATGCTGGCGATCCTCGGCGAAGAAGAGCAGATGCCGTGGGACGAGGCCGAGCTGTTCCAGGTTGACGAGCGGATTGCCTCGCCGGGCAGCGAGGACCGCAACCTCACCCACATGGTGCTCGGCCTCTCGATGGACCACCAGGCAATGCTGCGGCCGATGCCGGTTACCCAGCGCGACCTCGAGGGCGCCGCCCACGACTACGAAAACACGCTTCCCGATCCGCTCGACTGCGTCCATCTCGGGCTCGGCCCCGACGGCCACACCGCTTCCCTGGTTCCCGGCGACCCTGTACTCGAGGTCACGGACCGGCGGGTTGCGCTGACCGAGACCGCCTACCAGGGCCATCGCCGCATGACTCTCACTTACCCCGCTCTCAACGAAGCCCGCCAGATCGTCTGGCTGATCACCGGTCCCGACAAGGTCGATGCCCTCGCCAAACTGATGGCCGGCGATACCTCGATTCCGGCCGGTGGGGTCGAGAACGCCGACATGACCGTGGTTGCCGACGCGGCCGCTGCGCCCTCCTGATCGCTAAGTGGAATGGCAGTTGTTAGCGAATCCGCTAACATTTGACTCATGTCTGGAGTCGGAACCCCGCTCGCAGAGCAAATCCGGGCGCAAAGCGGTCTGAGCCAAGCTGAGCTGGCTCGCCGGGCCGGTTTGCCTCGTTCCGTTGTCAACGCCTACGTCCAGGGCGCTCGTGAGCCGGGCGCGGAGGCGATTGCTCGGCTGGCGGCCGCCGGGGGCTTGGAGCTGAAGCTCGACCGTCGCAAGCCGCCCGTCGACGCCGAGCGGGCCGGGCGAATCCTGGTCCAGGTGCTCGAGCTGGCGGAGGCGTTGCCGTTCCGAGCGCGGCCCGAGCTGGACTATCCGCGGCTCGCGGATCGCCTCGGGGGGAAGAAGCTGGCGGCTTGAGCGAGCTGGTCGAGAAGCTCTTCGCGATTCACGACTCGCTCACCGAGGCCAGCATCGCCCACGCGTTTGGCGGCGCGATCGCCCTCGCCTATTGCACGGAGGAACCGCGGGGCACCCGTGATCTCGACGTCAACATCTTCATCGACGCCGCCAAGGCAGGGCCGACGCTCGCCCACATGCCGTCCGGCGTGCGGGTTGGCAAGGTGGACATTGCCAAGGTCGAACGCGATGGACAGGCGAGGCTCGACTGGGATGGGACTCCGGTGGACGTCTTTCTCAACAACCTGCCCCTACATAAGGCGGTGGCGGCGGCGGTCGTCTGGGTCCCCCTCGCTGGGCGCCAGGTACCGGTCCTCGATTGCGCCTCGCTGGCGATCTTCAAGGCTTTCTTCGACCGCACCAAGGACTGGGCCGATCTCGAGGCGATTGCTCAGGCGACCCCAGAGGACATCGCCGCCGCCGCCGCGACGATCTCCGAGCTGGTCGGTCCCGATGACCCGGCGGTCAAGCGCCTCGAGAGCTTGATTCCTCTCGACGTCGGTTCCTGGCGCCGGTAGCCGCGACGCTAGGCGGTTTCCAGCGACACGGAGTGGTTGGCGACGATCATGCCGTCGGGGTCCCACTGGCGCTTGACCTCGGCGAGCCGGGCGCAGACGTCAGCGGGCAGGATCGCGTCGGCGTCGCAGGGTCGCTCGGTGAAGTTGTAGTAGGAGCCCTCGCCGGCCCAGGGCTGCATCGTCTGCTCGATCTTCTGCAGGTGCTGGGGGATCGCCTCGCCCAGCTCGGGCGTCATCGGCATGCCGACGCTGTACATGACGAAGTCGGTCTCGAGGTGGGTGAGGGCGCCGCCGTTGGGATCCGGACGGCCGAGCGCGCCACCGAGGCTGCGCAGCTCGCTGAGCAGCAGCGGCGAGCCCGAGCCGGGACCGGCCAGACCGACGAAGGCGTCGATCGCCTCGTCGGGGAGCTCGCGGATCGTCATCCCCTCGCCGAGGCCCGGCACCGGGTTCTCCGGGTCCATGTGAATGCGGCAGAGGCCCTCGACCGGCATCTGAGTCCAGGTGTCCATGATCGTCTCGCCGAGCTCGCGCAGCGGCGCAACGATCTCTTCGCCCGCCTCCTGGCTGCCGATGCAGGCGCCATCGATCGTCAGCAGCGGCCGGCCGCGGATCGGCTCGGGCACGTCGGGGATCGGCGGCGGGGTGACGAAGCGGACCACCGAGGTGACGTCGTCGGAGACGCCGGCAGCCCAGTCGCGGTAGGCGCGCACCGCCTCGGCGCCGAGCTCGGCCGGGAAGACGAGAGCGCCGGCGTAGATCTCGGCGATCGGGATCAGGCGCAACTGCAGCGCGGTGACGATCGCGTAGCTGCCACCGCCGCCGCGCAGCGCCCAGAACAGGTCTGGCTCGTTCTCGGCATCGACAGTGCGCGGCTCGCCGTCGGCGGTGACCAGCTCGATCGCCTGCACGCGGTTGCAGGCGAAGCCGTAGCGGCGACCGAGCCAGCTGAGGCCGCCGCCGAGCGTGTAGCCGGTGACGCCGACGTCCGGTGAGGAGCCCGGCATCGAGCAGAGGCCGTGCTCCTGGGCGGCGGCGCTGAGCTCGGCGACGAGGACGCCGGCCTCGACCCGGGCGGTTTGAGCGTCTGCGTCGACCTCGATGCCGCGCATGCGCTCGGTCTTGATCAGGATCGTGCCCTCGAGCGAGCCTGCGAGGCCGAAGGCGCCGTGCCCGGTCCCTTGGCCGGCGACCTCGAGGTCGTTCTCTGCAGCGAAGCGAATCGTCTTGGCGACGTCATCGGTGCTCTCGGCGAAGGCGACCGCCTCGGGGCGCTGGTCGGCGGCCAGGTTCCAGGCTTGGCGCGCCTCGTCCCAATCGGGATCGCTCGCGGTTGCGACGCGGCCGGCGATGGCCAGCCCGGTGAAATCACTCATCTGGTCTCCTCGGATTAGCTCAGGGACAAGCTTTTGACGGTGCCCTCGGCCCCCACCAGCACCGCGCTCACCATATCCGGCGGAAAGAGGCCGTGGGCGGCAACGCCAGGATCTGCCTCGAGCCGGGCGGCGAGCTCCGCCGGGTCACCGATCTCACCGCTGTAGTCGGCGATCAGGCCGTCGTCGGGGCTGCGGGGGACATCGCGCAGGGCGACCGCGGAGCCAAGCCGCTCCAGGGCCGAGGCGATGCCGAAGGCGAAGAGCTCGAGCGGCACCGGCGCGCTCAGCGCCTCGACCGGCTTGCTCGAGTCGGCGATGACGATGAAGCGCTCGGCCGCGGCCGCGACGATCTTCTCGCGCAGGTGGGCGCCACCGCCGCCCTTGATCAGCCAGCCCTCGGGCGTCACCTGGTCGGTGCCGTCGATCGCGATGTCGAGCCGCTGCAGCTGGCTGAACTCCTCGACCGGGATGCCGAGCTCGCGCGCCTGTTCCTCGGTGGCGATCGAGGTGGCGACGCAGCGGATGTCGCTGACGCCGCGGGCGGCGATCGCCGGCAGCAGGTGAGCGACGGTCGATCCGGTGCCGAGCCCGACAGTCATCCCGTCCTCGACCAGCTCCGCCGCCGCCTCGGCAGCGATGCGCTTCTCGGCGTCGGCGTCGGTCACCGGCCGGGACTCTATGCTCGCGACGAGATGGACGCGCGAATCTGGCTCACGGGCGAGGGTGGCGAGCCCCGTTCGGTTGCGCTGACGGGCGAGCGAACCGTCGTCGGGCGCAACCCCGAGGCCGAGATCAAGATCGACGACGAGGCGGTCTCCTGGGATCACCTCGAGATCGAGAACCGCGGTGGCGTGTTGATGGCGACTGACCTCGACAGCCGCAACGGCACGGCGCTCAACGGCGAGCCGCTCGAGCGGCCGCGCCGCTTGCGCGACGGCGACACCCTGATCGTCGGCGGCCACCGGCTCGAAGTTTCCGACCCTATTCCGGGCCGGGCGGGGGGGACCGTGGCGGCCACCGGCCCCGGGGTCGCCCTCAACGAAGAGGAGCGCGCAACCGCGGCGGCCCTGGTTGCGCCCTACCGCAGTGAGGGCGCCTTTGCCGGGCGTCCCGCCACCCGCGCCGAGATCGCCGAGGCCCTGCACGTCAGCGAGCGCACCGCCCAGCGCCGGCTCGACGCGCTCGCCGCCAAGCTCGAGGTGCCCGGCGAGTCAGGCCGCGAGCGCCCCCGCTTGATCGCCGCCCGCGTGATCGAGCTCGGCCTTGACCGCTGATGGATCGTGACTCGAAAAAGCGCGGGCCCGGGCGTGTGGTGCGGGCGATCGTCCTTGGCCTGCTGACCCTGTTCCTCTGCGCGCAGCCCGCCCGGGCGGCAGCGCCACCCGGCCCGCGACTTGCCACCGTGGAACTGATCGACACCAAGGGCTCCGAACGAGACGAACCGACGGAATCGCCCTTTGTCGCGGTGACGACCTTCGGGCCTTCCGGCGAAGCACAGAGGCACCTGCTGAAGCAGAGGTTCGAGGAAGGTGGGTTTGCACCGATCACCTTCTACGGTCCCAGCTGGTCGGGTGACGGGAGCTCGGTCGCCATCGTCGGCATCAGCGGGAAGAGGCAGGGCATCTACCTGATCGACGACGGCGGCAGCCCGCACCTGGTCAAGGGAACGAGGGGAGGGGCGAACCCCGTGATCGCACCGGACGGCACGACCCTGGTGTTCTCCCGCTCGCGGACTCACCTTCCCAAGCCGACCAGGCACGGCGTCTCCGGCCGCTATTACTCGAGCACGACGACCTGGGAGATCGGCATCGACGGCGGCAGGGCAAGGCGGCTGACCAGCTGGCGGAACGGCCTCAGCTACACCCCCAGCTCCTTCTCACCAGACGGGTCCCTCCTGGCCCTGAGCAAGCGGGACCAGCACCAGGGGGCTCCTCTGATCGCCCTGATGCGCACCGACGGTGGGGGAACTTCTGGGTTGGAAGTGCCGGGCGAAGAACCGGAGTTCTCTGCCGATGGCAAGCAACTGGCTTTCGTCGGCTACCTCAACCCGGTCCGCATCGAAGCCGAAGAGAATCGCGACTACGACATCGGCGAGCTCTACACGATGAACCTCGATGGGACGCAGATCCGGCGTTTGACTCGCAACAAGGATGAGATCGAGACCTCGCCAAGCTGGGATCCCTCCGGGCAGCGCCTCGCCTACGTTGCGGTCAAGGCCGATACCAGCTTCGACCCTGGCCTCGGCCTGCTCTTTCCGACCGGCAATGCGATCGAGCAGGTCAACGTCGACGGCAGCTGCCGCGAGGAGGTTCGCTCGAGCAGGAAAGTGGCGCTCTACGGAGTCGCCTGGCAGCCGGGTGCTGAACGCGGTGCCGGTCGCATCGAGTGCTAGGCGCGTCCCGGCGGGATGCTGAGGCGATGGCGGGACAGGTGCCGAATGTCTGCGCGGGTCCGTTCGGTGCTTTCTATGACTTCTACATCGAGCGCCCGTGGTTGGTGCGCGTCATCGGCCGCGCTGTGTGGGGCATCGACGGCTCGGTCCTCTACTCGAGCATGGAGCCGATCGCGCGAGCGTCGCAAGGCATGACGATTGCCGACGTGCCGTGCGGCGGCGGTGTCGCCCTGCGCGCGCTGAGCCCCGGGCAGGATGTCCGCTACCTGGCCGCGGACCTCTCGCCGAAAATGGTCAGGCGGGTCGGGCGGCGCGCACGGGAACGATCGCTGCAGCAGGTCGAGCCGCTCGTCGCCGACATGACCGAGCTCCCACTTGCCGACGGTGAGGTCGACCTCTTCCTTTCTTACAGCGGTTTGCACATGGTTCCCGATCCCCAGAGGGCCATCGCCGAGATTGCTCGCTGCCTCGGGCCCGGCGGGCAGCTGATCGGCACGACGTTCTTCTCGGACGCCAGCCGGCGGGCCCGCGCTCTCTTCAAGGTCGGCAGCTATAGCGGCCACCCGTTGCCGCCGAGCCGCGAGAACCTGCTCGCTTGGCTCGGGACGGCAGGCTTCGAGCAACCGACGATCGGGCCACAGCCCGGCTTCGCCGTCTTCAGCGCCAGCAAGCCGGCAAATTGAGCTGACCCGGACCGGGCCAAAGCCGGCCCGGTGGGGGACGCCGGCGTCGTTGGCGCGCACGCCTCGCGAGCGGAGCATTGATCGAGCAAAGCAACCGACCCGAAAAGGGGAGTCCAATGCTCAACCGTTCGATCAAGTTCACACTCACCGTCCTTGCCCTGGCCCTGTTGCCGGTAGCGAGCGCCGCCGCTGCCGGGCACTCCGGTGCCGTCGTCTTCTCGCGGGCGATCACCAACGTCGAAGAAACCAAAAGCGGCAAAGTCGAAAAAACCGAGGGCGGCCTCTTTGCCGCCAAAGAAGGCCACCTCAACCAGCTGACCGAAGACCCGACCGACAGCGAACCGGATTTCTCCGCCGACGGGCGCAAGATCGCCTTCGTCCGCGCCGGTGACATCTGGGCGATGCGGGCCGACGGCACCGGCCAGCACAAGCTGACCTCCGGCACGGAGATCGACAGCCGGCCGCAGTTCGATCCCAAAGGCCAGTACGTCGTCTTCACCCGCACTACGACCGAAGGCGGTCCACGCGACCTCTACCGGGTCAATCTCGGGGGCAGTGCCCGCCCGCTCGTCACCAGCGCCGGCGATGAGCACGAAGCGTCGTTCTCGCCCGACGGCAAGACGATCGTCTTCGTCCGCAGCGTCGCCGAGGCCGGCGGCGGCTCCGCCGACGACATCTACTCGGTGCGCCCGTCCGGCGCCGGTCTCGCCCGCCTCAGCAAGACCGGCCACATCGACGAGTTCTCGCCCCGTTACTTCAAGGGCGGGATCGTCTTCAGCCGCGGCCAGAGCGGCGAAGGTCCCGGTGCCTACGCCGACATCTTCACGATGCGCAGCAACGGCACCAAAGTAAAGGTGCTCGTCGCCGGCGCCGGTTCCTCCTTCGTCGAAGACGTCGCCCCGGCGGCGGGGATGGTGCTCTTCCGCCGCGACCAGGGCCTCTGGGTGAAGAAGATCGGCCCCGGCCTCGCCCACAAGCTGAGTCAGGTCGCTGACAACTCCGCGACCGACTCGGTCTTCTCCTCCGACGGTCGCAAGGTGGCCGCCTTCACTGCCACCGACGAAGCCGAGACCCTCTCGGCAATCGACGTCGCCAGTCGCCGCAGCTCGCAGCTCGCCGAAGGCTTCGCGCTGGAAAGCGGCTCGACCGCGACGACGATCGGGTCGGTAATCACCTGGCAGCCGGTGCGGCGCTGAGCCCCAATCCGGTTCTCCCGGGGGGCTCCGCATGGACTCCCCCCGGCTCCAGCTCGAAGGGCCCGCTCCTCACGGGGCGGGCCCTTCGTCGTTTCGCGGCGATATAACCGCCACGTGGCGGAACCCTCTATCGGCTCGACGCTCGGTGGCTACCGGATCGAGTCGCTGATCGCCCGCGGCGGTATGGGCGTCGTCTACAAAGCGACGCAACTAGCCCTGGAGCGGCCGGTGGCGCTCAAGGTGATCGCCCGGCAGCTCGCCGACGACGAGAAATTCCGCCGCCGCTTCCTCAGCGAGTCGCGGCTCGCCGCCAGCCTCGAGCATCCTGCCGTGGTGCCGGTCTACGACGCCCGCGAGGACGACGGCGAGCTGATCGTCGCGATGCGCCTGATCGAGGGCGGCGACCTGCGCAAGCTGATCGACCGCCAGGGGCCGCTCGAGCCGGAGCGCGCCGTCCACCTGCTCGGCCAGGTCGCCGAAGCGCTCGACGCCGCCCACGCCGCCGGCATCGTCCACCGCGACGTCAAGCCGCACAACGTCCTGATCGAAGGCGAGCGGGCTTACCTCTCGGACTTCGGCCTGGCCAAGGCCTACGCCGAGACCGGCCCCGGCAGTGGCGCCTCGATCGTCGGCACCGTCGAGTACATGGCGCCGGAGCAGTGGCGCGGCGAGCGGGTCGGGCCGGCGGCCGACGTCTACGCACTCGGTTGCGTGCTCTACGAGGCGCTGACTGGGATCGTTCCCTACGCCCGCAAGGAAACCGACACAGAGCCGGAGCTCCCGCGGGGGATCGAGGCGGTGATCGAACGGGCGGTCTCCAAGGACCCGGCCGAGCGCTACGCGAGCGCCGGAGCGCTGATCGACGCGGCGGCCGAGCGGGAGGGCGCGACGCCGGCGACGACGCGGGTGCTCTCGGCCCGCGACGAGCGGCCGACGATACGCCTGGGAGACGAGCCGCCGCGCCGCCGGGGGCGACTGAGCGTCCGGGCGAAGCAGTGGATCGGGGCGGGGGTTGCCGCGGCCGTCGGCCTGGTTGCCGTCCTGCTGTTCCTGCTCGGCGGCGACGGCGTCTCGGTCTCCAAGCCGATCGCGGTCGCGGATCCGCCCCTGCGCCTCGCCGTCGGCCCGCGCACCGTCTGGGCGACGAGCGCAGCCGACGGAACTCTCACCGGGATCGAGCCCAATACTCAGCGGGTCGTTTCGAAGGTCCATGTAGGGAAGGGCGCCTCCGGAGTGACGATCGGCGCCGGCTCGGTCTGGGTCTCGAACCCCAGCAACGGCACGATTCTGCGACTCGACACGGCCGGCAACGTGACCGCGCGCCTTCACCTCGGCGGCAGCCCCGGCGCGATCGTCTCCGGCGGCGGCCGGATCTGGGTTGCCGACGAGGACGGCGCCGGCATCACCGCGATCGACGGGCCTAAGGCTCGGGTGATCAGGCGCGGACTCGCGCCGCACGCTGCGCCGCTGCGCCTCGCCGTCGGCGCTGGCGGCCTCTGGGTCAGCAGCGCCAGCACCGGCACGGTGCGCCGCATCGACCTCGGCACCCTGGCCGTCGGCCCGCCGATCCTCGCCGGCCGCGGCCCCGCCGGGATCACGGTCGGCCACGGCCTGGTCTGGGTAGCCAACAGCCGCTCCTCATCCGTGACCAGGGTCGACCCCTCAACCCACTCGATCCTCGGCGACCCGATCCCGGTTGGCGAACAGCCCGGCGGCATCGACGCCGGCACCGAAGCCGTCTGGGTAGCCAGCGCCGCCGACAACTCCGTAACTCGCCTCGACCTGGAGAGCGGCGACCCGATCGGCAGCCCAGTCGGCGTCGGCCCAAAACCCGGCGCGGTAGTCGTCGGTCCCGAAGCTGTCTGGGTTGCCAACAACGGTGACGGCACTGTCACCCGCATCGAACCCTGAAAGCTCTCCGGGACTCGGGTCGACGCACTGCAGATCGGAACGCTTTTGACGTATCGCTCCGTCGTGGGGGCCGAGGGATGCGTCCGGGGGAGGGTCTCCGGGAACTCCCGGCCGAAGGCCGGCCCGGAGACCCTCCCCCGGACGCCTCTCACCGTCCCGGCTGTCTAGGATCGATACGTGAGCCGCGACCTCGACCAACTCGCGATCAACACGATCCGCACGCTCTCGATCGACGCGATCCAGAAGGCCAACTCCGGCCACCCCGGCACGCCGATGGCGCTCGCCCCGGTCGCCTACACGCTCTGGCAGCGCTTCCTGCGCTTCGACCCGGCCGACCCGATCTGGCCGGGCCGGGACCGCTTCGTGCTCTCCGCCGGGCACGCCTCGATGTTGCTCTACTCGCTGCTCTATCTGGCCGGCGTCAAAGCGGTCGACCCCGACTACGAGGTCGTCGGCGACCCCGCCGTCTCGCTCAAAGACATCGAGAGCTTCCGCCAGCTCGACTCGCGGGCGCCCGGGCACCCCGAGTACCGCTGGACCTCCGGGGTCGAGACGACCACCGGCCCGCTCGGCCAGGGCATCGCCACCTCGATCGGCATGGCGATCGCCGGCAAGTGGCAGGGCGCCCGCTACAACCGGCCGGATTACGAGCTCTTCGACTTCGACGTCTACGCGATCGCCGGCGACGGCTGCTTCATGGAGGGGGTCTCCAGTCGAGGCCGCCTCGATCGCCGGTCACCTCGAGCTCGACAACCTCTGCTGGATCTACGACAACAACCACATCACGATCGACGGCAAAACCCACCTCGCCTACGACGACGACGTCGCCGCCCGCTTCATGGGCTACGGCTGGAACGTCACCCGGGTCGGCGACGCCAACGACACCGAGCTGATCGCCACCGCCTTCGAGGAGTTCAAGGGGGAGCAGGGGCGGCCCACCCTGATCATCGTCGACAGCCACATCGGCTACGGCTCGCCGCACAAGGTCGACACCTCCGCCGCCCACGGCGAGCCGCTCGGCGAGGAGGAGGTGCGTGAGACCAAGCGCGCTTACGGCTGGCCCGAGGACGCCCAGTTCCTCGTCCCCGACGGCGTGCATGAGCACTTTGCCGCTGGGATCGGCAAGCGCGGCGCCGAGCTCAGCGCCGCCTGGAAAGAGCTGCTCGGCTCCTACGCGGAGGAGAACGCTGACCTCGCCGCCGAGATCGAGGCGCAGCAGAGGCGCGAGCTGCCGGCCGACTGGGACGCCGAGATCCCCAGCTTCGATGCCGACAAGAAGGGGATCGCAACCCGCAAGGCCTCACAGCAGGTAGAGAACGCGATCGCCGCCCGCCTGCCCTGGCTGCTCGCCGGCTCAGCCGACCTCACCGACTCGACCTCGGTGCGGCTCGAGTTCGACGGTGCTGCGGACTTCGAGCCAGCCGACTATGACGGCCGCCAGCTCCACTTCGGCATCCGCGAGCACGAGTCGGCGGCGATCTGCAACGGGCTCTCGCTCTCCAAGCTGCGCCCGCTCTGGTCGACCTACCTCACCTTCTCCGATTACGCGCGGCCGGCGATCCGGCTCTCGGCGTTGATGGAACTGCCGGTGATCCACCTCTTCACCCATGACTCGATCGGCCTCGGCGAGGACGGCCCAACCCACCAGCCGGTTGAGCAGCTCGCCTCGCTGCGGGCGGTCCCCGGGCTCGACGTGATCCGGCCCGCCGATGCCAACGAGGTCGCCGAGGCTTGGCGGGCGGCGATCGACCGCCAGCACCAGCCGGTAGCACTTGTCCTCACCCGCCAGAACGTGCCCGTCTTCGACCGCTCAAAGTACGCCCCGGCCGAGGGCCTGCGCCGCGGCGCCTACGTGCTCGCCGACGCCGAAGGTGGCGAGCCGCAGGTGATCTTTATCGCCACCGGCAGCGAGGTGGCGTTGGCGCTCTCGGCGCATGAGGAGCTGCTTGCCGAGGGCATTCGCTCGCGGGTGGTCAGCATGCCCTGCTGCGAGCTCTTCGACCGTCAGGACCCGGAGTACCGCGACCAGGTGCTGCCACCGGCCGTCACCGCCCGGGTCTCGATCGAGGAGGCCTCGACCCTGGGCTGGGACCGCTACGTTGGGTTCGATGGCGTCAAGATCGGGATGCACACCTTCGGCACCTCGGCGCCGCTGAAAGACGTCCAAACCAAGTTCGGCTTCACCCCCGACCGGGTGGCCGAAGCCGCAAAGGAGCTGCTCTCATGAAGCCGACCGCCGCACTGCACGATGCCGGCCAGAGCCTCTGGCTCGACAACATCACCCGCACGATGCTGGCCGATGGGACCTTGCAGGGCTACATAGACGAGCTCTCGGTCACCGGCCTCACTTCCAATCCGACGATCTTCGACAAGGCGATCTCCGGCGGCGACGCCTACGACGAGCAGATCGCCGAGCTCAGCGCCAGCTCCATTCCCGAGGAGGGAATCGGCGCCACTCCCACCGAGCGGATCTTCTTCGAGCTGGCCCTCGCCGACCTGGGCGACGCGACCAACCTCTTCAAGGGCGTTCACGAGCGCACCGGTGGTCTCGACGGCTTCTGCTCGCTCGAGGTCTCGCCGCTGATCGCCGATGACGCGGAGGCGACGATCGAGGAGGCCGCCGAACTGCACGCCAAGGCGGAGCGCGACAACCTCTTCATCAAGATCCCGGGCACCGAGGCCGGCCTGACGGCGATCGAGGAGTCGATCTTCGCCGGCATCCCGATCAACGTCACGCTGCTCTTCGACGCGCAGCAGTACCTCGCCGCCGCCGACGCCTACATGAAGGGGATCGAGCGGCGGATCGAGGCCGGCCTCAGCGCCGACATCGCCTCGGTCGCCTCGATCTTCATGAGCCGCTGGGACGTCGCCGTCGCAGGCGAAGTTCCCGACGAGCTGCACAACCGCCTCGGCCTGGCGATCGGCTTCCAGGCCTACCGCGCCTACCGCGAGCTGCTCGACTCAGACCGCGTGCAGCGGCTGATGAACGAGGGGGCCCGGCCGCAGCGCCTGCTCTGGGCGAGCACCGGCACCAAGGACCCAGACGCCTCCGACACCCTCTACATCGAGGGCTTTGCCTCGCCCTTCACGGTCAACACGATGCCCGAGCCGACCCTGCACGCCTTTGCCGATCACGGCAAGCTCGGCGACCTGGTGCCGGCCGACGGCGGCGACTGCGAGCAGGTCCTGGCGGAGTTCGGCGACGCGGGCATCGACGTCGCCGCGCTCGCCAAGCGACTGCAGGAGGAGGGCAAGGACGCCTTCGCCAAGTCGTGGGACGAGATGCTGAAGACGATCGAGTCGCAGGCCGGGGCGCGAGCGTGAGCGAGGCGCCGGCGCTGCGCCAGCAGCCCGCCTGGCAGTCGCTGCAGAAGCACTTCGGCGAGATCGAGGGGGAGCACCTGCGCGACCTCTTTGCCGCCGACCCGCAACGCGGCGAGCGGCTGATCGCCGACGGCGCCGGCCTCCACCTCGACTTCTCCAAGAACCGGATCAGCGACGAGACGCTGCTGCTGCTCGGCCAGCTGGCCAAGGAGTGCGGGGTCGAGGAGCGCCGCGAAGCGATGTTCGCCGGCGAGCACATCAACGTCTCCGAGGACCGCGCCGTCCTCCACGTGGCGCTGCGTATGCCGCGCGGGCGCTCGCTGATCGTCGACGGCGTCGACGTGGTCAAGCAGGTGCACGAGACGCTCGACCGCATGGCCGCCTTCGTCGAGCGCGTCCACTCGGGCGAGTGGACCGGCCACACCGGCAAGCCGATCCGCAACGTCGTCAACGTCGGCATCGGCGGCTCCGACCTCGGCCCGGTGATGGCCTACGAGGCGCTGCGCCACTACTCGCGCCGCGCAATCTCCTTCCGCTTCGTCTCCAACGTCGACGGCACCGACTTCGCCGAGTCGACCCGCGACCTCGACCCCGAGGAGACCCTCTTCGTGATCTCCTCCAAGACCTTCACCACGCTGGAGACGATGACCAACGCGCACACGGCGCGCGAGTGGTCATTGGCCGGGCTCGGCGGAGACGAGTCCGCGGTCGCCAAGCACTTCGTCGCCGTCTCGACCAACGCCGAGGAGGTGTCGAAGTTCGGCATCGACACCGACAACATGTTCGGCTTCTGGGAGTGGGTGGGGGGCCGCTACTCGATGGACTCGGCGATCGGGCTCTCGACCATGCTGGCGATCGGCCCAGCCCGCTTCGAGGAGATGCTGGCCGGCTTCCACGCAATGGACGAGCACTTCCGTGAGACGCCGCTGGCGTTGAATCTGCCGGCGCTGATGGGCCTGCTCAGCGTCTGGTACTCCGACTTCTTCGGCGCCCAGACCTGCGGCGTCTTCCCCTACGACCAGTACCTGCACCGCTTCCCCGCCTACCTGCAGCAGCTGACGATGGAGTCCAACGGCAAGCACGTCACATTGGATGGCGCCCATGTCGACTACGACACCGGGGCGATCTTCTGGGGCGAGCCGGGGACCAACGGCCAGCACTCCTTCTACCAGCTGATCCACCAGGGCACGCGGCTGATCCCTTGCGACTTCATCGGCTTCTTCCAGTCCAACAACCCGCTCGGCAACCACCACAACCTGCTGATGTCCAACGTCTTCGCCCAGAGCGAGGCGCTCGCCTTCGGCAAGACGCCTGAGCAGGTGCGCGAGGAGGGCACGCCCGAGGCGGTCGTCCCGCACCGGGTGATGGAGGGCAACCGCCCTTCCAACACGATCCTCACCGAGCGGCTCGACCCGCACACGCTCGGCACCCTGGTCGCCCTGTATGAGCACAGCGTCTTCACCCAGGGCACGATCTGGGGCATCGACTCCTTCGACCAGTGGGGGGTCGAGCTGGGCAAGGCCCTGGCGGTGGCGATCATCCCCGAGCTGCAGGCCGAGGCGGAGCCGAAGCTGCGCCACGACAGCTCGACCAACGCGCTGATCCGCCGCTACCGCAGCGCCCGCCGCGGGGAGTAGGCTCGCCCACATGCCCTCGTTCGACGCGCTCCCGCTGGCAGCGTCGGCGTCGAATCTGCTCGCTGCCCGCGAGCAGATGGCCTTCACGCTTGCCTTCCACATCGTCCTCTCCTGCCTAGGGGTGGCGCTGCCGGCGATGATCCTGATCGCCAACTACGTCGGGCTCAAACGAGGCGACGAGGCGGCGCTGGAGCTGGCCCGCCGCTGGTCGAAGGCGATGGCGGTCACCTTCGCCGTCGGCGCCGTCACCGGCACCGTGCTCAGCTTCGAGTTCGGCCTGCTCTGGCCCCACTTCATGGACCGCTTCGGCGCCGCCTTCGGCATCGCCTTCGCGATCGAGGGGCTCTTCTTCTTCACCGAGGCGATCTTCCTGGCGATCTACATCTACGGCTGGAAGCGGCTCAGCGGCTGGGCCCACTGGTGGTCGGGCGTGCCGATGGTGATCACCGGCATCGGCGGCGCCTTCTCGGTGGTCGCCGCCAACGCCTGGATGAACCAGCCGCAGGGCTTCACCCTCGACGCGGCCGGCAAAGTCGTCGACACCAACCCCGGCCAGATCCTCTTCAACCCGGCGACGGGCTACGAGGTCCCGCACATGATCCTCGCTGCCTACATGGTGGTCGGCTTCCTCGTCGCCTCGATCTACGCGGTCGGGATGCTGAAGGGACGGCGCGACCGCCTGCACCGGCTCGGCCTGCTGATCCCGCTGACGATCGCCTGCATTGCGACGCCGGTCCAGCTCTTCGTCGGCGACACCGCGGCCCGCGAAGTTGCCGACCACCAGCCGGCCAAGTTCGCCGGCATGGAGTGCATCCAGAAGACCGGCACCCACCAGACCGAGTACGTCGGCGGCATCTGCACCAGCGACGGGGTCGAGGGCGCGATCCCGATCCCCGACCTCGACTCCTTCCTGGTCGGCTTCCACGCCGACACCAAGGTCGTCGGCCTGCGGAACATCCCGGTCGACGAACGGCCGCCCGCCAACACCATGCTGCACCTCGCCTTCGATGGCATGGTCGGGATCGGCAGCGCGCTGCTCCTGCTCGGCGCCTGGCTCGCCTTCGCCTGGTGGCGCCGCCGTGACATTCCCAGCACGCCCTGGTTCCTGCGCGCCGTGGCGATCTCCGGCGCCGGCGCGATCCTCGCCCTCTGGATGGGCTGGATCGTCACCGAGGTCGGCCGCCAGCCCTGGATCGTGCAGGGCTACATGCGCACCTCCGAAGCGGTCACCGACGCCAAGGGAATCTGGTTCAGCTTCGGCCTGGTCCTCTTGCTCTACGCGGCGATCGGGACGATCGCGATCCTGGTGCTGCGGGGAATGTCGCGGCGCTGGCGTGAGGGCGGAGTCGAGGCGGAAGTCGAGACGCCCTACGCGCCGCCGACCGCGAGCGGGGAGGCCGGGGCGTGACCCGCGCCGACGTCTGCGCCGGGATCCTCTGGGTCGGCGCGACCTTTTACGCGCTCTTCGGCGGTGCCGACTTCGGCGCCGGTTTCTGGGACTTGGTTGCGGGTGGTGCCGAGCGCGGCGAGCGGCCGCGGGCGCTGATCCAGCGCTCGCTCACCCCGGTCTGGGAGGCCAACCACGTCTGGTTGATCTTCATCCTCGTTGTCCTCTGGACCGCCTTCCCGCCGGCCTTCAGCGCCGTGATGACGACGCTCTACGTGCCGATCGCGCTGGCCGCGGTCGGCATCGTCCTGCGCGGCTCCGGCTTCGCCTTCCGCAAGTCGATCGTCGGTCTCGCCGGCCGTCGCGCCGCCGGCGCCACCTTCGCGGTCTCCTCGCTCGTCACCCCGTTCTTCATGGGCGCGGTGGTCGGCGCTATCGCCGCCGGCAATGTCCCGGCGGAAGGCAACGGCGCCCCCTTCTCGAGCTGGCTGGAGCCGCTGCCACTGCTGACCGGGGCGATGTTCGTCGCCAGCGGCGCCTACCTCTCCGCCGTCTTCTTGATCGGCGACGCCCGCCGCGCCGGCGACGAGGAGCTCGCCGGCTACTTCGCCCGCCGCGCTCTCACCGCCGCGACGGTCGCCGGCGTCGCGGCCGCCTTCGGACTGATCGAGCTGCACGCCGAAGCCCGCTACATCTTCGACCGCCTCACCGGCCAGGGCCTGCCGCTGGTGATCCTCTCCGCCCTCTGTGGGATCGGCGTCCTCGTCATCCTCCTCTCGGCCGTCGGCCGTCGGGGTATGCGTTCGCCGGGATTGCTGCGCCCGCTCGCCGGCGGCGCCGTGGTCGCCGTGATCTGGGGCTGGGGCGTGGCCCAGTTCCCCTACCTGTTGCCGACCTCGCTGAAGATCACCGCGGCAGCGGCGCCCCCCGACACCCTGGCCAGCGTGATCATCGTCTTCATCGTCGCCGCGATCCTCGTTCTGCCCGCTCTCGGCCTGCTCTACTGGCTCTCGCAGAAGGAACTGCTCGGTGAGTGAGCCAAGCGCGGTGCGCGCCGTCCTCTTCGACATCGACGGGACGATCTTGGTCACCGGTGGCGCTGGCGGCGTCGCCTGGCAGCGCGCCTTCGAGGAGCTGCACCGGGTCGAGGCAAACGTCGCCGAACACACCGACGCCGGCATGACCGACCCCGAGATCGCCGCGATCGTCTTCCGCGAGGTGATCGGCCGCGAGGGGAGCCAGGAAGAGCGCTCGAAAGCGATCGGCTGCTACCTCAAGCACCTGCCCGACGCGGTCGCCGAGTCGGACGGCTACCGGGTGATGCCGGGGATCGAGCAGCTGCTGCCGCGCCTGATCGAGGACGGCGTCCTGCTCGGCCTGGTCACTGGCAACATCGAGGCCGCCGCTCACATCAAGCTCGCCCGCGCCCGCCTCAACCGCTTCTTCAGCTTCGGCGGCTACGGCTCCGACTCGGCCGATCGCACCGAGGTGACCAAGGCGGCCCTCTCCCGCGGCGGCCTCGTCTCCGGCGGCACCCTCGCCGATGGCGCCTGCATCGCTGTTGGCGACACCCCGCGCGACGTCGTCGCCGGCCACGGCGCCGGCATCGAGGTGGTCGGCGTCGCTACCGGCAGCTACAGCGTCGAGCAGTTGCGCGAGGCCGGCGCCGATTACGCGCTCTCCTCGGCCCTCAGCGGTTTCCCCCTCTAGTACGCTGAGCAGCGGTCCCATGCAGTTGAAGTAAGCCGTTGTCGACCTGACGCAGGGGAAGGTTTGGCTCTTCACGCCCGCAGGGCACTGGGACCATCGCTGTTCATCTTGGGGTTGCTCCTCTTCTGGGGCCCGATCTCCGCTGCTTCCGCGGCCGAATTCGGAATCGCCCCGGGCGGCTTCTCGGTGCACGTGCTCGACGCCGAAGGCAACCCCGAGAATCGCTCAGGGTCCCACCCCGACCGCCTGCAGATCGGCTTCGCGCTGGAAGCGGCAGGTGGCGAAGACTCCGTCAAAGACCTGGCGATCGAACTGCCCCCGGGCTTCGTCGGCGACTCCTCCGCCGTTCCGGCCTGTCCCCGTCAGGCCCACGAAGAAGGTGTGGAATGCTCGTCGGAAAGCCAGGTCGGGCTCGTCCGCTTCGGTTCCTCGGGCGAACCCCAGCCGATCTTCCTGCTCGAACCGGAAGCTGGCCAGGTCGCCGCCTTCACCTCCAAAGCCGGCTTCCCGATCCCCTTCCAGATGAAGCTGCGGCCTGAGGACTTCGGCATCACCCTGGAGGCCGACGACCTCGCCGAAGGAGCCCCGAGCGAAGGGCAGATCGAACTCTGGGGCGTCCCGGCGGACCACCAGGAAGATCCCGCCGCCCCACCTCACCCCTTCCTCACGATGCCGCCGGAATGCGGCCCGCTTGTCTTCGCCCTGCGCGCGCGCTCGCGAGCAGAAGGTGCGGCTTGGCTCAGCGCGACCGCCGAGGCCGGCCCGTTGGTCGGCTGTGGGGATCTGCGCTTCGCTCCGCGGCTGAGCTTGCAGTTGGGCAACCCCGTCGCTGACTCGCCGACCGGCGTGCGGATGGCCCTAAGCGTGCCCGAAGAAGAAGGCGAGTTGGCGAGCGCCCAGATGAGGGACGTCAGCATCGCCATGCCCGCCGGGCTCACCGTCTCGCCCGGAGGGGCGGCCGGTCTGGCGCTCTGCAGTAACGCTCAGCTCGGCCTCGGCAGTGAGGCGGCGCCAACTTGCCCGCGTGCTTCGCAGGTAGGGACCGTCCAGTTCAACTCGGCGGTGCTGCCCGAACCGCTGGCAGGCACGGTCTATATCGGCGATCCGCAGGGTGAAGAACGCTTTCGCCTCTTCGTCGTCGCGCCCGGTCCCGGGATCGAGCTGAAGTTCGTCACCAGCCTGCAGCCGGATCCGGTAACCGGGCGCCTGGTCGCCACTCTCCACGACCTGCCGCCGGTCGCGATCAGTCAGATCACGATGAACCTGGACGGCGGCCCCACCGGCCTCCTCGCCTCGCCGCTTACCTGTGGCTCGGCGCAGGGCGAGGCCGGCTTCGTCCCCTACGGGGGCGGCCCCAGCGTCCGCTCGAGCTCGACGGTGACGATCGCCAGTCTCTTGCCGGGGCTCACCTGTCCCGGACCGCTGCCTTTCAACCCGCAGCTGCTCGTATCGCAGGCTAGTCCCAAGGCGGGCCGCGCCAGCTCCCTCTCCGCCACTGTCCGCCGCCAGGGTGGGGAAGCGCTGCCGTCCCAGTTCACCCTGAACCTCCCGGCCGGCCTCAGCGCCTCCCTGGGATCGGTCCAGACCTGCCCCGCCTCGCAGGCCGCCGCCGGCGACTGCCCCCCTGCCAGCCGCCTCGGCTCGGTGCAGCTCGGGGTCGGCTCAGGCCCCCGGCCGGCCGTGCTCTCCGGCAGCGTCTTCCTGGCCGGGCCGTACCGCCACGCACCCTTCAGCATGGTGATGGCGATCCCGGCCGCGGTCGGGCCATTCAGCCTCGGTGCCGTCGCCTTCCGGGCGACGATGCAGATCGACGGCAGCAGCGGTCGCGTCACCGTCGCCACCGATCAGCTGCCGAGCGTCATCGGCGGGGTGCCGATCCGCCTGCAAACGCTCTCGCTCTCGCTCGATCGCCCCGGGCTCGTCCGCAACCCGACGTCTTGTGGCCCGCACGCGCTGGACGCATCGGTCGCCTCACAGGAAGGCGCCACCGCGACGCTGAGCAGCCCCTACCGGGTCAGTGGCTGCAAGCGCCTCGGCTTCAAGCCGCGCCTGCGGGTGGCGTTGGCGGAGCCCGGCCGGCCGCGCAGGCACGAGCAGGTCGGCTTGCGGATATCGGCTCGTTTCCGCTCTGCCGACGCCTCCATGCGCTCCTTGTTCGTCTCGATGCCGCCCGCCCTGAAGCTGAGCACCGCCAAGTTGAAGGAAATCTGCTCGCGGCCCGATGCTCGGCGCAACCTCTGTCCGCCCGGGTCGAAGGTCGGAACCTCGAGGGCGCGGACGCCGCTGCTCGGCGAACCGCTGACGGGCTCGATCTACGTCGTGCAGCCTCGTGATGACGGCGAACCGGATCTCTGGGTGGAGCTCTCCGGCGGCGGGATCAAGCTCGCCGTCCACGGTGCGACCGAGACCGATCACGGTCGCTTCGGCACCCGGCTGGCCGGGCTGCCCGACATCCCGCTGTCCGACTTCAGCATGCGGCTGGGGTCCCCCGGCAACAGCCTGCTCTCGCTGGACGCCGACCCGTGCGTTGATGGTCGGGCGCGGCGGCTCGACGCCGAGCTCCGCGTTGGTGGCCAGAACGGCGCCAGGCGCAGCTCGCGACTGGCAATCGCTACGACCGCGAGCTGCGGATCGGCCGGCTCGAGATGAGTTCCCGACCCGGCCGCTCGCGGCGCTCCCGATTGCTGTTTGGGGTAGCCGGGGTGGCGACGAGGCGCTCGCGCCTCGTCGTCGGCATCTGGATCGTGCTCGTCGGCATGCTCGCCTTCGTCGGCCGCAACCTCGATCACGAACTCGGCGTCCACCTGCTCTTCATCGACGGCACCCCCACCAAGCGGGCCCACGAAATCTCCCTCAATGAGTTCGGCAGCGACTACGCGATGGTGGTGATGCTGCGCGGGCCGCACGCCCAGATCGAGCGGCAGGGACGGCAGCTCGCGGCGCACCTCGAAGCGATGCCGCGCATGCTGGTGGTCACGCCGTGGTCCGGCGGGGGCGCGATCGACGGGCTCCGCCCGTCGCCGAACGTCGCCACCTTGATCGTCCGCGTCGAAGCAAGCGAAGCGGAAGGGGTCTCGGTCGTTCTGCCACCGGTGCGGCGCGCGGTCGACGCCCAGGTCCGCGATCCGGTCCGCGCCAGCGTCGCCGGCCTCCCGGTGGTGATCGACTCGCTGCAGAAGTCGGGCGATCGCGCGACCAAGCTGGGGGAGCTGATCGCGATACCGGTGCTACTGATCGTGCTGCTGCTCGTCTTCCGCTCCGTGCTTGCCGCCGTGATGCCGGTCGTCGTCGGCGGTGCCGTGGTCGAGGCGACCCGCGGGATCCTCACCATCGTCAACAGCTTCGTCCAGATCGACCTCTTCGCGATCGGGGTGGTCGGCATGATGGGCCTTGCACTCGGGGTCGACTACTCGCTGCTGGTCGTCTCGCGCTTTCGCGAAGAGCGCCGTAAGGGCGGCGGTGACGTCGGCGAGGCGGCACGGCTGACGGTTCTGACGACCGCCCGCTCGGTGATTCCGGCGGGCTGCGGCCTCAGCCTCGCGATGCTCGTCGCGGCGATGATCCTGCCGGGCTCGATCGCGCGCTCGGTCTCGATCGCGGTGATCGCGGCGACCCTGCTCAGCATGGCCTCCGCGATCTGCGTCGTGCCCGCGCTGCTGACGGTGCTCGGCGACAACCTCGATCGCTGGGCGTTGCCGATGCGCCAGACGGGCCAGATCGCGCCTTTGCGCTGGTCGCGCCGCATCGCCCAGCGTCCCGGCGCCGTCGTTGCCATCGTCCTCGTCTTGGTGCTGCTCTCGGGCTGGGCCTTCAGCCTCGACACGGGCGTCGCCAGCACCGCCTTCCTGCCGCCGGGGGACCCGGGGCGCCAGCAGCAGGAAGAAGTCGAAGAAGCGCTCGGTCCCGGCTGGACGGCGCCGATGGAAGTCGTCGTCAACGGTCGCGGCCATCCGGTCACCTCGACCGAGCGGTTGCGGGCGCTTGCCAGCTTCCAGCACCACGTGGAAAAGGATCCGGGGGTGGAGACGATGGCGGGCTTCGCCGCGATCGCCCGCGGCGCCGAACGCGCCGGTGGAATCGAAACCGAACTGGCCAAGCAGGAACGGGGGCTCGGCCGTCTCGCCAAAGGGATCGGCAAGGCTCACGAGGGGGCGCTGGCGAACACGAGCGGGCTGCGCAAAGCGGCGGCCGGCTCCGGTCAGCTCGAAGCCGGCCTGGGCGCCGCCCACGGCGGCGCCGGGGCGCTGGCCGGGGCCCTGCAGAAGGTCGGTCAAGGCACGCGGCGGCTCAGCCAGGGGATCGGCCAGGTGGACGAAGGGAGCGGCAAGGTGGCGCAGGGCACCTCCAAGGCCAGCGATGGCGCCGGCCGGCTCAGCGACGCGCTCGGCAAGGCGGGCGAACAGACCGGCGAACTGTCCGGCAGCGCCCACCTGCTCGAAAACGCGATGCATTCGGGGGAAGACCGGCTGCAGGAAGTCCGCCCGCCGCTGCACGGCGCCGAAGAGCGGCTCGCTACTGCCTGGCAGGCGCTGCAGCGAATGTCGACCGGGCGCAGCGACCCCGAATACGCCGCCGCCTTGGCCGCCGTCGAAGAAGCCAGCCTTCGCCTCACCGGCCGGGACATTCGCAGCGGCGAAATCGCCGATCCCGCCTTCGAAGGCGTTGGCGCCGGGATCGAAAGGGGGGAAGGCCAGTTCGGCGTCGGTCTCTATCTCTCCTCGCGCCTGAGCAAGCAGGGCAAGGAAGCGAGCAAGGGGATCGAAAAGCTCGCCGACGCCTCCGACAAGCTCGATCGCGGCTTGCAGCGCCTGGCGAAGGGCAGCGAACGGGTCTCGGCAGGGGCCGAGGCGCTCGACAACGGCGGCGGCAAGCTGCCTCCCGCCCTGCAGCGGCTCGGTGCTGGGGCCGAACACCTGACGGGTGGGCTGCAGCTGCTCGAAACCGGCGCCGGCAAGCTTGCCGGCGGCCTCGGCCAGGGCGCGCGGCGCTCGACGCTGCTCGGCAGCGGTCTCGGCAAGATCGAATCCGGCCTGCAAGGCGGCGGCGAATCGGGTCTCTCCCAGCTGCAACGGAAGTCGCCGGGGATCTTTCACTCCGCCTACTTCATCCTCGCCGGCCTCGACGGCAGTCCGCCGCGTCAACGCAGTCAACTTGGCACGCTGCTCAACCTCGATCGGGGCGGCCTGGACGCTCGCATGCTGGTCGTCCCGCGCGATGGGCCGGAAACCGACGCGGCCAAGCAGACCAAGGACCGGCTCGAAGCCGACGCCGCCGACCTGGCCCGCAAGACCGGCACCGAAGTCGTCGTCGGTGGCGTCGCGCCCGGCGAGATGGTCGCCAACGAGGCCGTTCGCGACCAGTCGCCGATGATGCGCCTGGCGCTCTCGCTGGTCACCATCCTGATCCTGATTCCGGTCCTGCGCTCGCTGACGATTCCGCTCTTGGCCGCCCTGATCAACCTGCTTACGGTCAGCGCCAGCTTCGGGGTCCTCGCCCTGCTCTTCGACGGCTCCCTGCTCGGCGGACCCGGCTACATCGACGCCACCGTGATCCCGGCGACGATGATGGTGATGTTCGGCTTGGCGATCGACTACGAGGTGTTCGTCTTTGCCCGGATTCGGGAGGAATACGTGCGCACCGGCTCGACTCGCGCCGCGGTCGACGGCGGCCTCGATCGCACCGCCCACGTCGTCACCGGCGCCGCCGTGATCATGATCTCCATCTTCCTCGCCTTTTCCGTCTCGGAGTTCGTCACGATTCGGAACTTCGGCGTGGCGCAGGCGGTCGCGGTCGCGATGGACGCCTTCGTCGTGCGACTGATCGTCGTGCCGGCGATGATGGTCCGGCTCGGCAAGTGGTGCTGGTGGATGCCCGGCTGGCTCGACCGCCTATTGCCGGGCGAGCGCTTCGTCCCTGACCCGGATCAGGCCAGAGAACAGCGCGCCTGATAGATCGAGAGGAAGCCGTTTTCGAAGCCGTTGCGGGCGGCGCGCAGGTAGAGGCGCCAAACCCGCACCCGTTCCGGTCCGGCCAGCCGCAGCGCCTCGTCGAGGTTCTCGTCCAGGCGCCGCGCCCAGTGGCGCAGGGTCTCGGCGTAGTCGGCGCCGTGCTCGGAGACGTGGCGGGTGATGAAGCCGGCCCGCTCCAGCGCCAGCAGCACCCGCGAGAGCTGCAGCGGTTCGCCATCGGGGAAGACATAGCGCTCGGAAAAGGCGGCGGCGTCCGGATCGGTATGGCGCAGGCGGGAGATGCCGTGGTTGAGCAGGCGGCCACCGGGATCGAGCAGGCCGGCCAGGGTGCGGGCGTAGACGTCGATCTGCTCCTCGCCGACGTGCTCGACCATGCCGATCGAGGCGATCGCGTCGAAGCGCTCGCCACTGGTAGCGAGGTCGCGGTAGTCCATCACGCGAACCTCGACCCGGTCGGCGACGCCTGCTTCCTCGGCTCGCTGCCGGGCCCGTTCGGCCTGGGGCGGCGAGAGCGTGATGCCGAGCACGCTGGCGCCGTACTTGGTCGCGGCGCGCAGTGGGAAGGCGCCCCAGCCGCAGCCGACGTCGAGCACCCGCTCGCCCTCTTTCAGGGCGAGCTTGCGGGCGACCGTGTCGAGCTTCTCTTCCTGGGCCTGCTCCAGCGTCTCGGCCCCCTCGGCGAAGAAGGCGCAGCTGTAGGTCATCGACTGGTCGAGGAAGAGGGCGAAGAAGTCGTTGGAGACGTCGTAGTGGTGGCGCACCGCCTTGGCGTCGCGCTCCTTGCTGTGGCGGCGGCCGCTAAGCACGAGCTCGGAGTCGGGCCGGCGCGGTGGGCGCTGGATCCCGGCCGCGCGCACAGCGCCGAGCAGGAGGTGGCGCTTGTCGGCGCCGTCCAGCGTCGGCGGCTGCCAGCTGTCGAGCAGCGCGATCACGGCGTCCATGTCGTCGACCTCGATGTCGCCGCTGACGTAGGCGCGACCGAGCCCAAGCTGACCGGGGGCGCGCAGGGCGTGGGCGGCAGCGCGCGGCGAGCGGATGCGGAAGGTGGGCCCGTCGCCGTCGGTGGCCGGCAGCTGGGTGCCGTCCCAGAACTCGACCTTGAACGGTCGCTCGGGAATGCGCGCTTCGATCTCGCGGCGCAGCGGTGCGGTGCTGGAGAAGGCCAAGGCGCGTGACTTTACCTTTCCCCGTGCCTCAGCCCGTATGATCGCCGCTCCGAATGGAAAGTAGCGGCGTTCTCCCCTCAGATATCCAGCCGGTCGCCAACGAGACCCGCGACCGCATCATCACCGGCCTGGTGACGCTGATCCCCTTCATCGCGATCGGGCTCGCGGCCTGGCAGGTCTGGGGCAGCGCCCTGCACTGGAGCGACGTCTTCCTCTTCTGTGGCATGTACTTCTTCACCGGGATGGGGATCACGGTCGGCTTTCATCGCCACCTCACCCACCGCAGCTTCAAGGCGAAGACCTGGCTGCACGGCCTGCTGGCGATCCTCGGCTCGGCCGCGATCGAGGGGCCGGTGATCTCCTGGGTCGCCGACCACCGCAAGCACCACGCCTTCTCCGACGAAGAGGGGGATCCGCACAGCCCCCACGTCGATCACGGCCACGGCTGGTCCGGGGCGATGCGCGGCCTCTTCCACGCCCACATGGGCTGGCTCTTCATCCACACCCAGCGCGGCAACAAGGAGCGCTTCGCGCCGGATCTGATCAAGGACCCGGTGATCAACTGGGTCGACCGCACCTTCATCTACTGGGCGATCGGCGGCCTCCTTCTGCCCTTCGCGCTCGGCTGGATCATCGGCGGCACCATCTTCGCCGCGCTCACCGGCCTGCTCTGGGGCGGCCTCGTCCGCGTCTTCGTCCTGCACCACTTCACCTACAGCATCAACTCGCTCTGCCACGTCTTCGGCAACCGCGATTTCGAGACCACCGACGAGTCCCGCAACCTGGCGCTGATCGCGATCCCGACCTTCGGCGAGGCCTGGCACAACAACCACCACGCCTTCCCCACCTCCGCCACCCACGGCCTCGGCCGCTGGCAGTTCGACCCCTCGGCGATCGTGATCGACTCGCTGGAGAAGCTCGGCCTCGTTTGGGACGTAGTCCGGGTATCCCCCGAGCGCATGGCCTCCAAGGCCGCCTAAGGCGACCTGACGCGGCGCATATCGGCGTCCTCGGTCGCTTGCGTGCAGAGCACGCGGCGCTCTCTGCGTCCTTGATCTGCTTGGTCAGGTCGCCTTAGGGGACTTCGGGGGATTCGTACCAGTCGATCCAGGCATTGCATGCCTGGTTGAGTGGGACGATGCGGTGTGGCCTGGCGGGTACTGCGACCAGCTCGCCGAGGGTCGCTGTGCCCGAGTACCCCGACAGCCGCTGCAGCGTGCTCGGCTCGGCGGCATTGACTGTGAATGGGATCGGCTTGCCGGTGCCGCGAATTTCGCCCGCGGGCCAGAACTGGCCCTCGTTGGCGAGGCTGATCGTGTTCGGCCGCTGGCCGTCGAGCGCGGCGGGCAGGGCCTGTTCGAAGCCGGGCGCGCTCAGGTTTAGGTCGAAGGGGGAGAAGTACTGGATCGAAAGGCGCCAGCGACCGCTTGGCAGGCGCAGGGTCTGCGCGGCGCTCTGACCGGCTTCGAGTTCCGCCGCGGGCGCCCAGCGACCCTTGCCGCCGACCACCGCGCCCGGGAAGAGCGAGGCGCGGCCGCCGCTGGCGAGGAGAATGCGGATCTCCGGCGAGGCGCAATCGGCGTGGGCCGCCGGTTCGGTCCCCTCGAGCAGCACGTGCCGGTTCTCGGGTGGCGCGCCGATGCGCTTCCAGAGGATGTATGAGGGGGTGGCGGCGACCCGCTTGAAGCCCGTCGGCGCTTCGCTGTTCCAGGCGGCGCGGCCGGTGATCACGTAGGGGAAGCGCTCGAGGGTTCCGTGCGAGAAGGAGTCGAAGTCGATCGGGCTGTAGGCGTCGCCGGTGTCGAACGGCTTTTCCGGGCTGGGGGAGACGTCGGCGTCGGGGAACTCGACCAGGGGCACGTGGGTGTCGGCGCCCATCAGCTCGTAGGCGGCGTAGCGGTCCTGGCCGGCGTAGAGGACGGGTTCGCCGTGCACGATCGGGATCAGGGCCTGCAGCTCGGAGCCGTGGCCGGGGGGGCCGATCGGGGCATCGCGCAGGACCAGCAGGCTCGAGTAGACGGCGCCGCCGACGAAGGCGACCGCGACCACGGCCCAGGCCACTCGCATCGCGCTCCGCCGTCCGGCCTCGAACAGCAGCGGGCGGATCGCGATCAGCATCGCCAGCGGCGCGGCGATCATCAGCGCCTTGGCCTGCGAGTACTCGCCGCTGCTCGCTACCGAGGCGAGGTAGAGCAGCGTGCAGCCGGCGAGCGCCACTGGCACGGCGAAGTTGCGGCGGCGCAGCCACCAGGTGCCGCCGAGCAGGATCGCGGCCGCGGCGATCACCGTCGCCAGCCCGGTCAGTTGGGCGCCGCCAGCGGCGTTGAGGCGGTAGTTGGAGGCCGGCCAGACCCCAAGCACCTCGAGCGGTGAGACCGGCCCGTAAGTGTTGGTGCCGGCGACGCGGTTGAAGCCGTGGATGAAGGCGAAAGGGCCGACGACGGTGAGCACGGCGAGGACTCCGAGCACGGCGACGATCAGCAGCGTCGCCGGTTGGCGCAGGGTCTGCAGCCACGATCGCGGTGCCAGCGCGCGGCGCAGCGGCGCGAAGGTGAGCGCCCAGATCGCGAAGATCACCAGCGGCCAGGCGAGCCCGGCGAAGCTGTAGGAGAAGAAGATCCCGGTTGCTAGGGCAAGGCCGAGGATTGCGGTGCCGAAGGCGGGCGGGCCCGTCTCGCCCCGCTCGCGCTCGAGCCGGTGCAGGAGCAGGGCGAAGGCGAGGACGAAGAGCGCCTCGCCGGTCTCCTTGAAGGCGCCCTGGGCGAAGTAGGAGGCACCGAGGTAGGGGATCGCGACGAGGACCGCGGCGAGGATCCGTCGGCCCGGGCCGAGGTCGTCGAGCGCGGTCAGGGTGACGAGCGCGGTGAGGATGCCGATCGCGAAGATCTCACCGACGAAGGCCTGGCCGAGGCCGATGCCCGGCAGGGCGGCGATGCCCGCCGCCAGCGCGTGTGGTCCCAGGGGATAGCCGGCTTCCGGCGCCGGGCCGAGGCCGCTGCGCAGCCACTCGGCCCAGGCCAGGTGCAGGCCGAGGTCGTTGTTGAAGCCGACGCCGATGATCCCCCAGCGACCGCTGATCGCGAACGGGATCGAGAAGGCGAGGGCGACGATCAACGCGACCGGCCAGCCCTCGCGCAGCAGCGAGGCGCCGCTGACCGCGCGCGGCCGCCACCAGAGCAGTGCGGCAGCGGCGATGACGAGGAGGACGAGGCCGATCGTCGCGCTGGTCGCGTGCCCGGGCGCCCGGGCGAGGAAGCCGGTCACCGTCAGCACGGCGCCGAAGCCGACCGCGGGCGCCAGCCAGCGTCGCGACTCGCCTCCGCCGGCGAGGCCGAGGATCGCGTGTCCAACCAGCAGCGAGGCGGCGCAGATCAGCGCCGCCGAGGCGTAGGTCCCGATCATCAGGGGCGCAAACTATGGCAGCGAGGGGCGCTGGCGCCGCCTCGCTCAGTACTTCTCGGCCGCCCGTTCCAGCGCCGGGCGCAGCTCCTCGCCCCTGAGCGGCTCGTTGTGGCCGGTGCCGACGACCTTTGGCTCGAGCGCCGCCAGCTTGTGAACCGACTCCTTCGCCTTGGTGTGATCCCAGGCCCAGGCGGGGTGGGGGACGCTCGCCTCGCCCGCGGGTAGCGGCTTGCCCATCTTGGTCGAGTCGAGCAGGTAGATCGTGTCGCTGATGAGCGCCACTCCGTCGCTCTCGCGCCAGAGGCCGATCTGGCCCGGCGCGTGGCCGGGGAAATGGATCACCCGGAACCCCGCCACCTCATCGCCCTCCGCGACGGTGCCGGCGATCTTCACCGCGCCGCCGTCCCAGCGCCGCAGCAGCAGCGGGTAGAGCCAGCGCGCCGGCGCCGGCAGCGCCGAGATTTCCATGTAGGGGGCGATCGCCGCGTCGCCTTCGGCGTCGGCGACTTCGTCGGGATGGCAGAAGACGGGAACCCCCATCGAGGGGGCGGTGCCGCGGTGGTCGGCGTGGGCGTGGCCGAGCACGACACGCTTCACCCCGCCCAGTTGCTGCCCAGCCGCCCGTGCCTGCTTCACCATCGCCTTGGTGCCGGCGTCGAACTGCACGACCCCGTCGCCGTCCTCGAGGAAGTAGATGTTCATCGCCTTGCGGGTATCCCCGCGCAGCAGCCAGACCCCGTCGGCAACCTTCTCCATGATGAGATCAGCCTAATGCCAGCTCTCTGGAAAGCCGGAATGGCGATACTGCTGATCTGCCTGCTCGCCTCGATGGGGATCGCGATCTACCGCCTGGCGACGACGCCGAGCGAAATCCTCGGCGATGGCTTCCACGGCCTGCCTGTTCGCGCCCACGGCTCCCGTTAGTATCGGCCCCGTTCAGCTGACCGAGCAGAGGAGGCGGCGTGTTCACTCGCATCGTGGTTGGAACCGATGGGTCGGAGACGGCCGCTGAGGCGGTCCGCCAGGCCGTCGACCTCGCCAAGCTCGCTGGCGCCCAGCTCAGCATCGTCAGCGCCTACGCACCCGTCTCGAAACGGCAGGTTGAAGGCGAGAAGGAAGGCGCACCGGCTGACGTCCAGTATGAGATCGGCCCGCGCGAGGACGTCAACCTGGTCCTCGACGCCGCCGCTGCGGCGGCCCGCAAGGAGGGGATCGAGGTGCAGACGCACCCGGTCGAGGGCGACCCTGCCGAGGGCATCCTCAACGTTGCCGAAGAGACCAAAGCCGACCTGATCGTGGTCGGCAACAAGGGCATGACCGGGGCGCGGCGCTTCCTGCTCGGCAGCGTCCCCAACAACGTCTCCCACCACGCGCCCTGCAGCGTGATCATCGTCCGCACGAGCTGAGGCCGTCTGGCCGGCGCAGCTCGGCGTCCTCGGTCGCTGACGTGCAGAGCACCCTTCGCTCCCTGCGTCCTTGATCTGCTTGGCCAGACGGCCTCAGCCGCCGCGGGTGGCGTGTGCTTGGCCGCGCGGTTCGGTCGCCAGGGCGGCGTCGATCAGGCCGGCGCCCTCGCGGGTCGTCGGCTGACCGAGGCTGCGGGCGGTGCGGCGCAGGCGTTTCGTCACCGCCGCCGCGCGGCTGGGCGTGCGTTTGCGTTCGACCGTGCCGCTGGCCAGCACCATTGCGGCGACGCCGGAGACGTGCGCCGCTGCCATCGAGGTGCCGACGTAGCTGCCGGGCTCACCGAAGCGGCGCGTGCTGCCGGCCTTCAGGGTCACCTGGTAGATCGAGCCCGATGAGATCGAGGCGCAGCCGCTGAGCGCCGGGCCGCCGCCGGGGGCGACGACGTCGACGCCGCGGCCGGCCAGCGAGTAGGAGCCCAGGCAGCCGCCCTCGGTGCTGCCACCGACGCCGATCGTGTGCGGGGCGGTGGCCGGCGGGGCGACGCAGGCCTCCGAGCCGAGGTTGCCCACCGAGGCAACCGTGACCACGCCCTTGCGGTAGGCCTGCTGCAGCGCTTCGTCGACCCCGGGCACCTCGCGGCCGCAGCCGAAGTTGAAGCTCATGTTGATCACATCGGCGCCGTTGGCGACGGCGAAGCGGATGCCCTTGGCGATCTGATCGGCTCGGCCGCGCCCCTCGGCGTCGAGCACCCGCACCGGCATCAGCTTTGCCCGGTAGGCGAGGCCGGTGAGGCCGATCCCGTTGTTGGTCTTCTCGGCGATCGTGCCGGCAACGTGGGTGCCGTGGCCGTTTTCGTCGAGCGGCAGGCGATCGCCATCGACGAAGTCGTGGCCTTTGACGAACTGCCCGGCGGCGAAGTCCGGGCTGCGGCGGAAGCGCCTGCCCATCGAGCGGTAGGCGATCCCGGTGTCCAGCACGGCGACGGTCACGCCCGCGGCGCCGGGATGCCCGGCCGCTTCCAGGTTTTCCCAGGCGCCGACGGCGTCGATGCCGCCGGGGGAGACCGGCACCAGCGGCGTCGGCAGGCCCTCCCAGGGCAGGAAGTTCCACTGCTTCGTGACCCAGCCCCCTGGCGGCCCGGGCGGTCCGCTGAGCGGCCCGGGGTCGTTGGGGACGGTCGGTTCGTCTTCGCTCGCCGAGGCGGTGGCGATGTAGTCGGGGGCGGCGTAGGCGACGTTGGGGTTGGATCGCAGCGCGGCCGCTGTCTCGCCAACGCTGGCCTGCCGAGGCAGCGCGATGGTTTGCGCTCGCCCGGCTCCCGCCAGCTTGACGACCAGCCTGTGCGGGACGAAGCCATGCGCGGCCGAGACGCCGACCGCGGCCCGGCTTGGCGCCGGGGCGAGCATCAGGGCCGCGAGCAGGGTTGCGGCGGCGATCGGGAAGCGTCGGTTCATCTTTTGGTTTGCCCCTGAATCCCTGCAATCGAGCGGGCTCCTCCCTAACACCAGCCCGCCGATGAAGTTGTAGTCCCACATACTCCCCCATGTATGCAGGGCGAAGTTGCAAAGCCGCTGACCGAGCGAATGATGACGCTGGCGATCGAGCGGGCCCGAGAGGCCGAGCGCCACGGCGACGTGCCGATCGGCGCGGTGATCGCACGTGAGGGCGAGGTCCTCGCCGCCGCCGGCAACGAGCGCGAGCTGCGCGCCGACCCGACCGCCCACGCCGAGATCCTCGCCATCCGCGCTGCCGCCGAAGCGCTCGGCGGCTGGCGCCTGCCCGGCACGACCCTCTACGTGACGCTCGAGCCCTGCGCGATGTGCGCCGGCGCGATCGTCCTCGCCCGCATTCCCAGCCTCGTCTTCGGCGCTCCGGACCCCAAGGCGGGCGCCGCCGGCAGCGTCCTCGACGTGCTCGCCGAGCCGGCGCTCAACCACCGCCCCGAAGTGAGCGGCGGCGTTCTCGAGGCCGAGTGCGCCGCCCTGCTGCGCGGCTTCTTCGCGGCTCGGCGCTGAGTCAATACCCTTCGGTTTACCCGGAGAGGTGTCCGAGTGGCTTAAGGAGCGCGACTGGAAATCGCGTGGGCGGGGTTAACCCGCCTCGTGGGTTCGAATCCCACCCTCTCCGTTCCGAGGTGCAACGTTTTCTGGCCCCACAGGGCCACAACGCGTTGCACCGATGGTCAGGCGACGGCGGTCTGCGGCAACGTTTGCGGGGCTGGCAGCTCGAGCACGATCGACTCGCCTTCGCCCGGACGCAATGCTGGCCGGTGGCCGCGCAGGCGCTCGTGATTGCAGACGACGTAGCACCACTCCATCAGCCGCATTCGCGAGGCCGAGTCGATTTCGGTGATCGTCGCGCCGACCAGGTGGCGCCCGTCCGCCTCGCGGCAGGAGCGCACCTCGACCTGGGCGGCGACCTCGTGCGAGTTGCCGGCAGCGTCTTCGAGCTGCAGCAGGATCGCCGGTTTGGCGCCGACCGTGAGCGGGGCGTCGAGGACGAGGCCGACCCCGGCCGCACTGGCGTCGATCAGCCGGCCGCTGACGTGGCCCTCCTCGGAGTAGCACTCCGCCTCGGCGTCGCCCTCGAAGCGGTAGACGAGTCGCCGTTGCTGGCGGCGGCCGACGGCGAAGAGCGTGCGCAGGATGCGTCGCATCTCGATCAGGCCGAGCAGCGGCACGATCACGGCGGCGATCCCGGGCAGGTCGGGTAGCGGCCCGACCCCGGCGAGGTCGAGCAGGCGCAGTACGGTTCCGGCGCCGACGACGACGGCGCAGACGATCACCAGGCGCAGCTTGCGCACCGACTCGAACCCGCCGCCACCGGTGCCCTGCTTCGGCGTCACCTTGAAGGCGGTGTGGCCGGGGCGGAAGATGCAGCGCAGGGCGCGGGTGTAGATCTCCATCGTCAGCAGCTCGTAGTGGGCGGTCTCGCCGATCTTCATGTAGCCGCGGGCGAGGGCGGCGCCGGCGCCGAGGTTGAGCGTCAGGTAGGGCAGCCAGAGCGCCGCCAGCGCCACCACGCTGATCTTCATCGGCAGCTCGCCGGTCCACATCACCAGGCCCAGCGTCGCCATCAGCAGCAGCCGCATCGGCGGCGCCAGGTAGGCGAAGAGGCTGGCGAAGTAGGAGAGGCGCTGCAGCGGCATCAGCTCTTTTGCGCGCAGGGGGGACTCGGGCAGGGTGAAGACGGCGAGGTTGCCACGCGCCCAGCGGTCGCGCTGCAGCAGGTAGCCGTCGAGGTCGTGCGGGGCGAGGCCCTGGACCAGGACCTCGTCGTGGTAGCGGCTCTTCCAGCCATGGCGCTGCATGCGGATCGTCGTGTGGAAGTCCTCGGCGATCGTCTCGGTGGCGACGCCGCCGATCTCGAGCAGGGCCTGGCGTCGAATCAGCGCGGCGGAGCCGCACCAGTAGGCGGCGCCGTGGCGGTCCTTGCCGGGGCAGACGACACGGTAGAAGAGCGACTGCTCGTGGCGGCCGACGACGTAGTGCTGGACCGAGTCGTGGTTGAAGAAGTCGTGTGGGCTCTGCACCAGGGCCATGCGCTCGTCGTCGAAGTAGCCGACCATCGCGTCGAGCGCGTCGGGCATCGGCACGTGGTCGGCGTCGAGCATCAGCACCAGCTCGCTCTCGGTGCGAGTGAGCGCCGCGTTGATGTTGCCCGCCTTGGCGTGCGAGTTGTCGGGCCGGGTCAGGTACTCGGCCCCGGCGAGCCTGGCGAGCTCCGCCATCTCCGGCCGTTTGCCGTCGTCGAGCAGGTAGGTGGTGTGGGGATAGGTGAGCGCGCGGCAGCCAGCCAGGGTTGCGGCGACCACCTCGTGCGGCTCGTCATAGGTGCAGACGTAGACGTCGACGGTGCGCCCCGGCGTCGTCGGCGGCCGCACCGCGGGCGGCCGCGACCAGGAGAACCAGGCCAAGGTGCCGAGCGCCCAGAGCCCGTAGATCTCGGTTAGCAGCAGCATCCCGTAGGCGACCGGGCTGGCCCCCTGGCTGCTCCAGCCGATCCGCCAGATCAGGTAGCCGACCCCCCAGAGCAGGGCGACGATCGCCAGCGAGCGCAGCAGCAGCGGGTGGCGGTCGAAGAACCGTCCGACACTTGTCTGCTCGCCGCCTTGCACGTTGCTGCATCGGCGCCCCTATGCCGTTTCTTGAACCCGGATAGTCGTCGACCGGCAGCGGCACGTCATCTGGCGGCGCTACTTTGGATTCCTCACGTTCGCCGAAAAGGAGACGATGTCCGTTGCAAAGCAGACAAGCAGCTCTCATAGGGGGATCTGAGGTGGCGGCACCGGGCCAGTGGCTGGTGGGACTTGAAGAGCGGGCCGCGACGCAGTTGGAGGCGATGCTGGCCTCGAGCGCGTTCCTGCGGGCGTTCCATGAAGGGGTGGAGACGCACCAGGGGTTCTACCGGCGGCACATCTTGGAGACGGCCATCCGCATTCGTATGAACAACGAGGTCGATAGCTTCGCTCTGACCAGGACGATCAAGCACGATCGAGTCGCGGAGCGGCTTCTCGCCTACCTCCACGAGGAGTACGGCCATGATCGAATGTTCGAAGATGACCTACGCGTCATGGGAATGAGCGAGCTCGACCTGACCGAGGCCGAGCCGATGTTCGCCACGGAGCTCCTTATGGCCTTTCTCTGGAAATCGGTGGAAAGGGACGGCATGCTTCCGGCTGTGCTCTGGGATTGGCTCGTGGAGTGGTACTCAGCTCGCTACAACCCGCAAATTACGGAGACCGCGGCGACGGCGGTTGGGTCGGAGTCGGTGCGCCAAGCGACTCGGCACTTGGAGTTGGACGAGGAACTCGAGCACGAGGACGGCTTGACCGAAGCCTTGACGATCTTGGTCGAGCGAGATGCTTCGTTTGAGGAGGCGGAGCGGTATCTGGACCGCTTCGTGCAGCTAATCGAGATGTATTTTCAGGAGCTGCTCAGCGAGTTCGACCTGTAGGCCCCGGTTTCTCCGGGTCTGGCAATGGGCCCCAGCCAAAAGGGACCTCGTCGTACTCGTAGCAGAGCAGCGTGTACTTCAGTAGGGCGGCCTCGGAGAGGATGGGCTCGATGAGCCGGTTGAACTGAGTGATGTCGGTTGCGCCGGGGCCGCTGCTCATGAGCTCCAACACGAACTGTGTCGAGTTTGCGTAGACGCGCTCGACGATCTGCGCCACCGGGCTGTCCGAGACGGCAAGTTGCAATCTTTCGAGTAGGTCTTTGACGTCCGGGGCGGTGTGTTCCTCGTCCGGGACGTCCACGACGATGAAGGTCCTAGTCCGTCCTTTCTCCTCGTATTCGTGGGAGCGTGCAAAGGTAGTGCGGCGGAAGTCCGCGGAGCCGTTGGGGTCCAGGGAAGGTCTTTCGTAGTTCGCGATAATCCCCTGGAACCGGCCGAATCTTCCTCCCCGCTCGTGTACCGGCTGGGAGTTGTGGAGGTTCGTATGTTTGAGGATTTCGCGTCGGATTTGGGAGATTATCTTTTTCTCGACGCCTGTCCTCACCTGTATGAAGACGGCCAGGTCCCAGTTGCCGATGATCTCGTACATCCCCGTCACCCAGAGGGATTCGGGCTTGGGCAGGTTCTCGTCCCAAGCGTTCCAGTGGCTGTGCTCTTTGATGATGTCCCGAATCAAATCGCGAGCCTGCGCGCCACTGGTGACGCTGAGGAGCAGAATCAGCGTGTTCGACCCCTGCTCGATCACTCGCTCACCCTATCTCTCGCCTGGGCCGATTCGGCGCCGATAAGATTTTGCTTGGCAGTGCCTCGGAGGGGTGCCGGAGTGGTTGAACGGGGCAGTCTCGAAAACTGTTGGCGTCGCAAGGCGCTCGTGGGTTCGAATCCCACCCCCTCCGTTTTTTCGCTTCCCTCTAGACGCTGTATCTGCCGCCGAGGTCAGTTCTCGGCGCGCTTAATGGCGCTCTCAGAGCCAATGTTGGCTCATACCACTCTCGTTCCTTGACAAAGCCAAACTCGTCTGTTTATCTTTGCGGAGTCGTTTAGGAACCCGAGTGTCAGCTATGGGAACCAGCTCGTTTGAGCAGCGACGCCACAGGGACATAACCGAGCCTCGAGGAAGCCGCTAAGGGAAGCGGCAGGCAGAGGGGCTCACGGGACAAGGAGAGAGATTTCAGATGTTCTCGACGCTACGCACCCGCTTTGGCATACCCGGAGTGATCTCGGTCATCGCCCTAGTCTTCGCGATGTTCGGCGGCGCTTACGCCGCCTCCAACTCTTCAGGTGGCGGCAAGGCAACTGCTTCGGCCAAGGCCAAGAAGGGACCGCGTGGCCCCAAGGGTGCGACCGGCCCGGCTGGACCGCAGGGGCCTGCAGGCCCCCAGGGTCCGGCCGGCGGCAACGGCAAAGACGGCTCCAACGGAACCAACGGTGCGCCCGGAGCTCCCGGCGCTAGCGTCACCGCCACCGAACTTCAGGTCGGCGACGAGCACTGCGCCTACGGAGGCTCTGAATTCACCTCGAGTAGCGTCAGCACCTACGCCTGCAACGGCGAAGAAGGCGTCCAGGGTCCTCCTGGAGCGGACGGCTCGCCCTGGACCGCCGGCGGCGTCCTGCCCAAAGGCGCGACGGAGACCGGTGCCTGGTCGTTTAGCGGCGGCAACTCCAGCGGAGAAGCGTACGCCCCGATCTCCTTCACGGTTCCGTTGAGTGCCGGCCTGGAAGTGTCCAAAGTGCACTTTGTCGGTGCTGCAGGGGAAGGCGAGTGCACAGGGAGCGTGGCAACACCCAAAGCTCCCGAAGGCCAGCTGTGTGTCTACACAGCCGAAGTGACAGGCGCCACCCCCGGCGGGATCTGGAATATCCAAAACACCTCCGAAGGAGCCGGTAAGTCCGGTGCGTTCGTCTTCTTCAGCGGGGCGACCGCGGCGGCGACCCACGGCGTCGGAAGCTGGGCCGTCACCGGGTTCTGAGCCCCGGTTGCGCCCAAGAGATCTAGACGGCAACTCCCAGGCTCGGCGAGACAGCCGGGCCTGGGCCCGACGAAAGCAGAGAAAGATGCTCAAGAGCAGTGATATCGGACCACTAGGCAGGTCAACCACGAGGACGATCGCCGCCGCGCTCCTCCTGATCGGCACGCTCCTCTGCATCTGTGCCGGATCCGCTCAGGCCGCCAGGGTTCACCCCTTGCTCTCCCGCGAAGCGATGCCAGAAGAACATGACGGGGCCGCTAGCCTCGCCGTCAATCAGGCCACACACCATTTCTACATCGTGGTCTTCAACAGCTTCACAAACGTCTTGCACCCCATCTACAACTTCCAAGCCAACGGGACGATCGACCCCTCCAATCCCAAGCTGATCACCCCCCCGGGATTCCAAACGTACCAAGTCACCGTCGACAACTCCGGCGGCGGCCACAACGGCTACATCTACGCGACGGATGTCTCCGGCAAAATCCAGCAGTTCGACCCGGCGGGTGCGCCGACCGCGGTTAACATCACCGGCGCGGCGATTCCCCCCGATGGCACCCCACAAGGGGGAGGGCTGCCGCCAGTGGTCAACAAAGGCGACTTTGGGCCCCGTACGATCGCGGTCGGGCCAACGGGGAACATCTTCGCGACAGATAACTCGAACGGTATCGAGGAGTTCTCTCCGACGGGCACTTTCATCGCCCAGCTTGGGGTGGGCAACAGCATCTTCGTTGCGAGCCCCTCTATCGCGCTCAACACGGCGGGTGACATCTACCTGGCCACCGGAGGCGAACACGCAGGTCTCTATGAGCTCAACCCTTCGGGCGAATGTATGCCAGTCAGCTGCGCGCCGATCGACCCGGCGTGGATGGATGGCATTGCGATCGATCGCTCGACCGGGCGGATCTACACGACCGGAGGAAATTTCGGAGAAGGCGAGTTCAGCGAATACGGAGCGGATGGCACCCTGCTCGGCGTCACTCGCCCCAAGGGCCTTATTAACCCCGGAAGCATTGGGATCGACGAATCCTCCGGCAACGTCATCGTTGCCGACGGCGGCGACGGAGAATCCACCGTCCAGATCTACGGCCCGGTCGAAATCGTCCCCGACGTCGAAACGGAACCAGCCGAAGAAGTCACCGACCACTCGGCCACCTTCCAGGGCAAGATCGGCGCCGCCGAAGCCCCGGAAGCTACCTGCGCCTTCCAGTACGTCGATGAAGAAGGCTTCAAGGCTCACGGCTTCAACACTGCCGCCGAAGCCCCCTGCCAGCCCGAAGGCCCCTTCTCGGGATTGGCGATGAACTCGGTCGATGCCCACGTGACTGGCTTGAGCGGCGGCACTACCTACCACTACCGGCTCCTCGGCACCAACGAAAACGGCTCCAACGCCGGGGAAGACGTGCCCTTCACGACGCTCGGGCCGGTCCTCGGCGAAGCAGCCGCCTCCGAAATTGGCGAGAGCGAAGTGACGCTCAGCGGCCTCGTCAACCCCCGCGGCGGAGAAACCACCTACGCGTTCCAGTACGTCACCCGAGCGCAGTTCGAAGCGAGCGGCTTCGCCGCAGCGACGAGCGTGCCCTCCCCGCCGGCATCGGTTCCGCTCGAGACTCACCTGCGCGGCAGCGTCGAAGGAGGATCGGAAACGGTGGTGGGCATAGAAGCGCTGGAAGGCGGACTGCTCGTCGGCCAGGAAATCAGCGGCCCGGGCATCCCGCCCGGAACCAAGATCGCCTCGCTGAACCTCGCCAAAGGCACGCTGACCCTCTCTCAGAAAGCGACAGCATCGACCCCCAACGCCGAACTTACCGCCACGGGCTTTCAGCCGGTCTCGCAGCGGATCACAGGCCTCTCTCCCGACACCGCCTACCGCTTCCGCCTCACCGCGACCACGACCAGTGGGGAAACCGCCGGCTCGAGCTTGGGTGAGGATCTGATCTTCTCCACCTTCGCCCCGCCGTCCACTGGCCTGCCCGACGGCCGCGCCTACGAGCAGTCCAGCCCGACCGAAAAGGGCGGCGCCACCATCCAGGGCGAAATCAACGCTGTCCAGACCTCAACGGATGGCAGCCGCATCACCTTCGCCTCCTACGGGGGCATCCCCGGCGGCGAAGGCCAGCAAAGTTTTGCCTCGTATATGGCTTCGCGCGCCGCTGACGCCAGCGGCTGGTCGACGCGGGGAATGTTGCCGCCGGCCTCCTACGGCCCCTTCGCCAACATCGTCGGCTGGGACGAAGACCTCGCCGACGTCTACACCTTCGCCGCCGAAGTGCCCGGCTCGACTCGGGTGTTGGATCGCTCGAGCGCTGACGGCTCGCTGAGCGAAGTCATCAGCATCGAAGGAACGCTCACCGGCAGCCCCCTCAGGTTCGCCGGTACCTCGGCCGGTGGTGCAGTGGCGCTGATGGAAAGCGAACGCGGCGAAGTGCTGCCCGGCGACCGCCCCGGCAAGCAGAACGCCTACGCCTATGACCGCGAAACGGGCGAGCTGGTCGTCGCCGGAGTGATGAACGACCTCTCGGTGCCACCAGGTGGCGCGATCGGCGGCCCCTATGACTGGTTCATCAAGAAAAGCACCACCGAACTCGGTGGCGGCGCCGACCTCTATTACACCCAAGCCGAGCACGCGATCTCCACCGACGGCAAGAGGATCTTCTTCACCGCCGGCGGCAGCGGCCAGCTCTACGTAAGGCAGAACCCGCTGGCCCCGCAGAGCCCGATGAACGGCGAAGAATGCAGCGAAGCCGCAACCAAGGCCTGCACGACCAGGATCTCAGCACCCGAAGAAGGAGTGACCGACCCCGGCACCCCGGCCGCTTTCTCCTGGGCCTCATCAGACGGCTCGATTGTCTACTTCCTCGACAAAGGCAAGCTGACTTCAGACTCGACCGCGGGCAAGGGCTATGACCTCTACCGCTACGAGCTCGGGAGCGGTCAGCTGACCGACCTCACGCTCGACAGCGCCGACCCGAGCGGTGCCCAGGTCGAAGGGATGCTGGGTATCGGCGCCAGCGGCGAAGATGCCTACTTCGTCGCCGGCGGAGCGCTGGCCAATGGGGCGGAAAAGGCGCCTAGTGGAGCAACCAACCTCTACGCCCTGCACGGTGATGAGGTCCAGTTCATCGGCCAGCTGTCGACGAACGAGAATGCCGCTGATGTCGCCAGTTGGTCTCCGCGCTCGAGGAACGTCGGCAACGGCGCAGTCGCCAACAGCGGCCGGGTTAGCACCGATGGGCAGACGCTGCTCTTCACCTCCGTGAAGCAGCTGACCGAATACCGCAACCACGGCACTCGAGAGCTCTACCTCTACCGGACGGGCAAAGGGGTCAGCTGCGTCTCCTGCGCCCCCTCCGGGGGTGCCCCGACCGGGCCGGCGGGGGTACAGCGCATTCCGCCCCTCGGATTCGCTCCCGTCCGCCTCTTCTCGATCATGACCCGCAACCTCTCCAGCGACGGCAAGCGGGTGTTCTTCGACTCCCCCGACCGGCTCGTCTCCGCCGATGAAAACAGCGTCAACGATGTCTATGAGTGGGAGGCAAAAGGTGAGGGGAGCTGTGAGAGCGAAACCCAGAACGGCGGCTGCCTCTTCCTGATCTCCCCCGGCACGGGCGAACAGGGCTCCTACTTCGGAGACGCCGATGCCGAAGGCAACAACGTCTTCTTCTTCACCCAGAGCCAGCTGGTGGCTCAGGACAAGGACCAGCTGGTCGACGTCTATGACGCCCGGGTGGGCGGGGGCATCGCCGCACAGAACGAAAGGCCCGTGCCGCCCTGCGAAGGCGAAGCCTGCCTCGGCACCGGCAGCTCGGGACAGACGGCCCAGACGCCGGGGACCTCGACCTTCACAGGTCCCGGTAACCCCGCCCGTCCACCGGCTTGCAAGAAGGGACGCAGTCGCAAGCACGGCCGTTGCGTGAAGCAGAACCACGCCAAGAAGAAGCACGCAAAGAAGCACCACAAGCAAAAGCGCGCCCAGCGCGCGAAGGGAGGGTCGGTCAGATGAGGCGGCTTATCGCGGCAGTTGCGCTTCTTGGAGCGGCGACGCTCTTCCCGTCCGCGGCGATCGCGGCCGAACCCGGCATCGCCCCGGCCTGGACGATCTCGGTGGTTGCCTACCCGACGGCATTCGAACCTGGCTCTGCCTATTCCAACTCCTCCCAAACCGGCCCCGGCTACCAGTTGCAGGTCTTCAACGTTGGCGGCAAAGCCACCGAAGGCGAATTCAAGATCGTCGACACCCTGCCGGCGTCGCTGAAACCCTCGGCGCTCCGAGGGCCGGACGGACTCTACGGTCGCGAGGGACATCGCACGGACATGAGCTGCTCGGTATCCGGCCACACGGTCACCTGCACCAGCGACGCGTCGGTCCCCCTGCAAGCGGGAGAACAGGCGAACGTGGTCATCCCGCTGGAAGTTGAAGCCAACGCAGCGGCGACGGTGCTCGACAAAGCCGCGGTCGAAGGCGGCGGCGCGACGCCGCTTACGACCACCCAGGCGACGAAGGTCAGCTCCGAAATAAGCCCCTTTGGCTTCCTGAACGGCCCGGGGGGACTCTTCGGCTCGCTCACCAACGCCGATGGCTCGCCGACCACCCAAGCCGGCTCGCACCCCTACCAGGCGACGATTGCCGGCTTCTACTGGAACGTCTACCGCGACCCCAACGGCATCTCCACGCAGCTCGCCTCAGGCGGCGGCGTGCACGAAGTGCTCGCCGAGCTGCCGCGCGGTGAGGTGGTGAATCCGGGGGCTGCGCCGCACTGCACCGAGGCGCAGCTCCACAACGGCGCAACCGGCTGCCCAACGGAGAGCCAGGTCGGCACCGCCGCCCTCACCATTTCGCTTACCGGAGACTTCGGCACCGGGGCCTCGATCGTCCCCCTCTTCAACATGGCCGCTCCGCCGGGCTACCCGGCCGAGCTCGCCTTCGAAGTTGTCGAAGGCCTCTATATCCACCTGCTCGGCCAGGTCAGCGCCGACGGCAGCTTTCAGCTCTCGGCCAAGGCTGCCGACATCCCTGCGATCAAGACGATCGGCGGCGTGCGCACGACGCTGTGGGGCGACCCCAGCGCCGAAAGTCACGACGCCCAGCGTATCCCGTGCGTCTACGCGGCCGGCGGCGGAGGCCTCTGCCCCGCCGAACCCACCCACAAGGCCTTCGTCACCATGCCCTCCTCCTGCGGCGGTCCGATCATCACCACCGCCCACGCCGATAGCTGGGCTGAACCCGGCAACTTCGTCACCCGCTCCTATGAATCCACAGACCTGGCGGGCCACAAAGTCGGAGTGAGCGGCTGCAACCAGCTGCAGTTCGAACCGACGATCGAATCCAAGCCGACGACCAATCTGGCGGATTCACCCTCGGGGTTGGACTTCGACTTGAAACAACCGCAGAACGAATCCTCCCAGGCCCTCTCCACAGCCGCCCTCAAGGACACCACTGTCACTCTTCCGGCGGGAATGGCCTTGAATCCCTCAGCAGGAGCGGGCCGGGACGGCTGTTCGAGCGCCCAGATCCGCCTCGCCAGCCCGATCGGAGCGGAACCGATCCGCTTCAAAGAAGAAAAGGCCGCTTGCCCCGACGCGGCCAAGATCGGCTCAGTCGAAGTGAAGACCCCGCTCCTTGAAGACCCACTGCAAGGAAGCGTCTATCTGGCAAAGCCCTTTGACAACCCCTTCGGCACATTGCTCGGGATCTACCTGGTGATCGAAGACGAACAGACGGGCGTAATCGCCAAGCTGCCGGGCAAGGTCGAAGCGGACCCGACCACGGGGCAATTGACCACGACCTTCAAGGAAAGCCCCGAGCTGCCGCTCGAAGACGTCAAGCTCCACCTCTTCAACGGCCCCAGGGCTGCACTCACGACTCCTGCGACCTGCGGCGAATACACCACCACCGCCAGCCTCACCCCCTGGAGCACTCCAGAAGGCGCGACGGTGCAGGAAGCCGACAGCTTCGCCACCACCGTCTCGCCCAACGGCGGCACCTGCCCCACATCTGCCTCAGCGGCGGAGAACCACCCCGCCTTCAGCGCCGGAACCATCTCCCCCCAAGCAGGCGCCTATAGCCCCTTCGTCCTAAAGCTCTCACGCGAAGACGGCACCCAGCGCCTCGCCGGCATCGACACCACCCTGCCCAAGGGCCTGACCGGCAAGCTGGCCGGGGTGGCCCAGTGCTCAGAGGCAGGCATCGCCCAAGCGCTGGGCAGGACCCACAACGGCGACGGTGCCCTGGAGAAGCAGAGCCCATCGTGCCCGGCAAGCTCGGAAGTAGGAACAGCAGACGTAGCGGCAGGCTCAGGCATAACCCCGATCCACGTCGGAGCCCACGCCTACCTCTCAGGCCCCTACAAAGGCGCCCCCCTGAGCGTCGTAGTGATCACCCCAGCAGTGGCAGGCCCCTTCGACCTCGGGGTCGTAACCACAAGGGTCGCCCTCTACGTCGATCCCGAAACGGCCAGGATCCACGCCGTCTCCGACCCCTTGCCCCAGATCCTCGACGGGATCCCCCTCGACCTCAGAAGCGTCTCCCTCGAGCTGGGACGCCCCAATTTCACCTTGAACCCAACGAGCTGCGATCCCTCCTCGGTCCTGGGCTCGGCCACCTCGGCCCTAGGGGGCAGCGCTGCTTTGTCCTCCCCCTTCCAGGTAGGAGGCTGCAACTCCCTCCCCTTCAAGCCCAACCTGGCGATCTCGATCAAGGGAGCGACCAAGCGTGGGGGACACCCCGCCCTGAAAGCAGTAGCCACAGCCAAACCAGGCGAAGCAAACATCGGCAGGGTCTCGGTAGCCCTACCCCCGACCGAGTTCCTCGACCAGGGCAACATCAAGACGATCTGCACCAAAGTGCAGTTCTCAGCCAACGCTTGTCCCGCGGCCTCGATCTACGGCAAGGCAACAGCGATCACGCCGCTGCTCGACAGCCCCCTGCAAGGACCGGTCTACCTGCGCTCCTCCACCCACAAGCTGCCCGACCTGGTGGTTGCCCTGAAGGGACCGGCCTCCCAACCGATCGAAGTAGTCCTCGCCGGCAAGGTCGACACCTTCCACAAGGGCCTGCGCAACACCTTCGAAGCAGTCCCCGACGCCCCGGTCACCAAGTTCGTCCTTGAAATGCAGGGCGGTCCGAAGAAGGGCCTGATCGAAAACTCAGCCAACATCTGCAAGGCCAACAACAAGGCCACGGTGCTGATGGACGGACAGAACGGCAAGGTGCGTGACTTCGAACCGGTGTTGAAGACGAGCTGTGGGGGCAAGGGGCGCAAGGGCGGGAAGAAGGGGCACAAGAGGCACTAGGGATCTTGTGCCGGGGGGATCGGGCTCACCATCAAGCGCCGCCGCCCAGGCGCAGGGTTCCTCCTCGACTTCCTCTCCCCGCAGCGCCACCGCCTCCAATACCCCCACCGCCTCGGCCTCGGACACGATCCAGCGCGGCAAGGTGCGGGTCGGCGTCAACGCCTCCCTCGCCCCCACCAAGCTGCCCCGCAAGGGCACTGCCCCCGTGCACTTCTCTCTTGAAGCCAAGATCAGCGCCACCAAGGGCTCGGTACCCCCACAGCTGCAAAAGATCGAAATCGAGATCAACCGCTACGGGCGGATCGAACCCCAAGGGGTTGGCGGTCTGCGAAGCCGAACAGCTCCAGCCCGCCACCACCGAAGCCGCGCTTGAAGCCTGCGGGCCCTCGCTGGTCGGCGCCGGCCAGTTCGGGGCCAAGGTCTTGATCTCCCAGCAGTCCCCCTTCCCCTCCAACGGCAAGGTCTATGCCTTCAACGGCACCTGGAAGGGACACCCGGCGATCCTCGCCCACGTCTACGGCACCAAGCCGGTCCCGACCTCAGCCACGATCCCCTTTGTGATCGGCAAGGCCAAGGGCTCCACCTACGGCACCTACGGCACCTACGGCACCAAGCTGACCGCCTCCCTGCCCCAGGTCACCTCCAAGTGGGGTTACGTCACCGCAATCTCGATGAAGCTCGGCAAGAGCTTCTCCTCGCACGGCAAGCGCCGCAGCTTCCTCTCTGCCGGCTGCCCGGCTCCCAAGGGGCTGCCCGGGGCCACCTTCCCGCTCTCGCGCACCAGCTTTGCCTTCGAAGGGGGCAAGAGAGTGAGCCAGGTGCTGCAGAGGAGCTGTGTGGCGGGGTAGGGGGGTTGTCGTGCGCGCGGACTTGAGCGCGACGCTTAACGGTCCCCTAAGCTGCCGAATCCCTGGGCACCGGCGTGTGTTTGGGAGACTGAGAAGCCTGGGAAATTGGGAACGAGAGAAAGGTATCTGGTGGGGAAGAAGATCTTTGCCGCGCTGAGCACCGTCGTCATGACCCTCGCGATGGTGGCCGCGCCATTCGCCGAGGCGGCCGAAGTAACGCGCGAAAGCTACAAAGAAGCGGTCGAGCCGATCTGCAAGACCAACACGGAAGCCAACGAAAAGATCCTCAAGGGCGTCCGTCAGAAGGTTCAGGCGGGCAAGCTCAAGCAGGCGGCGCCGCAGTTCGAAAAGGCCGGCAAGGCCCTGCACAGGGCGATTCTGCAGCTCAAGGCCGTGGCTCAGCCCCCTGCCGATGAAGCCAGGCTCGCCAAGTGGCTCAAGTACGTCGGCGAAGAGGAAAAGCTCTTCCTCGAAGGCGCCAAGAAACTCAAGGCGAACGACAAGGTCGGTCTGCAGAAGGTCGTGGTCAAGCTGAACCACAACGCGACCCAGGCCAACAACCAGGTCATTCCGTTCGAATTCAGGTACTGCCGCTTCGAACCCTCGAAGTTCACCTGATCCAGGCTTGACGATCGACTGTGACGGCGGCGGCTAGCCCGTCGCCGTCGCGGCGATCTGTTCGGCGATCCACGGGTAGATCCGGTCTATCCGCGTGAAGATGTCGGGCAGGTGCGTGTCGCAGTCCGCTGCGCCCAGGCTCGTGATCCCGATCTGCACCGGCGTCCCGTCTTCGCGAAAGGCCAGCGCCGGACCGCCGCTGTCGCCGTGGCAGGTGCCGATCGAGAAGCCCGGCGGTGTGATCGTGCAGAGCTGTGAGGAGTAGTTGAAGAAGGGGTAGTAGGCGCGCGCGTGATTGGCGCAGTAGAGCCGTTCCTGCACGAAGGTGGCGCCGCGCCTCAGAACCGGCGTCCGTTTCAGCTTTCGCAGCGTGCCGCTGAGGCCCCAGCCGGCGATATAGGTCGGCGTGTTGGGCGCGAGCAGCGCCGCATCGGTCGGCCCGGCGAGGGCGACGGGTGGGACGGTGGTCGGAGTCGCCAGCACCAGCAGCCCGGCGTCGCCGTGGACCTTGAAGCGGTTGAAGGTTGGGTAGATGATCGTCCGGCTCACCTTCGAGACCTGTCGCAGGGTCGCGTCGCGGATGTCGGAGCTGCCGGTGACGACGACGTACTGGGCGGGCGGGGTCTTCTTGCCCGTTTCGATGTCCTCGACGCAGTGCCCAGCCGTGAGGATCAGGTTGGGCGCGATCACCGTTCCGGAGCAGCTGAAGCCTTCTCCTTTGGCGTCGGCGGCGAGAATGAAGGCCGCCCACGGCCATTCTTCGCTCAGGGCGGTGCTGCCGCCGACGATCGAGGCGGTCGCGCCCGGCGACGCCATGGCCGCTCCAGCCAGGGCAAGCGAGGCCAGCAGCGCGCCAAGCGCCCCGCAGGCAACCCGCAATCCAGGCATCCGAACTCGCGTCATCGATCCTCTATCGGCAGCTTCACCAAAATCGGTAACCCCAAATCACCCTTCGTGGAGCGCCCGCGACCCACTAAGATCGAGCGTCCCGCCCAGGTAGCTCAGTTGGTAGAGCACATCCATGGTAAGGATGGGGTCACGAGTTCGAGTCTCGTCCTGGGCTTCTCGCTCTGCAGCGCCTGAATCAGGCGTCCTTCTTGGCCAATCGTCAACCTTTCTCGACCGTTAGGCTGCCGCTTCGTGGACTTCGCCCTGACGGACGAGCAAGAGGACTTCATCGACGCGATCCAGCGCTACTGCGACCACGAGTGCGGTACGCCGGATCAGCGCGAGCGCCTCACCGAGGGCTACACCGACCACCACAACTTTCAGATCTACAAAGAGATGGCCGAGCTCGGCTGGCTCGGCCTGACGATTCCCGAGGAGTACGGCGGCTCCGGCGGCACGATGCTGGACGCCTGCATCTTCATGGAGGAGACCTCGCGTGCCCTCGCCCCGATCGGCGGCTACGCGACGACCTTGATCGTCGCCGGCGCCACCAACCGCTTCGGCACCGAGGAGCAGAAGCACGAGATTCTCGGCGGCATCGCCGGCGGCGCGGTCGAGGCGATCGCGATGACCGAGCCCGAGGCCGGCTCCGACGTCGGCTCGCTCAGCACCTTCGCTGAGAGCGTCGACGACGGCTTCGTGCTCAACGGCCAGAAGGTCTTCTGCTCTAACGCCCACATCGCCGACCACATCCTCATCGTCTGCCGCACAACGCGTTCGGCGTCCAAGCATGAGGGACTGACGATGATCTGGCTGCCGCGCGAGGCCGATGGGCTGGAGATCGTCCCGATCGACACGATGGGCGGTCGTGACACCAACCACCTCTACCTGACCGACGTCGCCGCTCCCTCCAGCGCCGTTCTCGGCCAGGTCGACCAGGCTTGGACGCAGCTGATGGCCGGCCTCAACGTCGAGCGCCTGATCCTCGCCGCGACGATGCTCGGCATCGCCCAGCGCGTCTTCGACGACCTGATCGTCTACGTCAAGGAGCGCGAACAGTTCAACCGCCCGATCGGTTCCTTCCAGGCACTGCAGCACCGCATCGCCGACATGGCCACGGACCTCGAGGCGGCCCGTCTGATGACCCGTTGGGTGGCGACGCTCGTCGACGAGGACCCCGACCGCATGCTGCCCCGCGAGGCCTCGATGGTGAAGCTCTTCGTCACCGAGACGACCAAGCGTGCCGCGCTCGAAGGCATGCAGATGATGGGCGGCTACGGCTACGCCTCCGAGTACGACATGGAGCGCCTCGTCCGCACCGCCCTCGTCTCGACCATCTACGGCGGCACTTCAGAGATTCAGCGCAATATCATCGCCAAGACATTCGGACTCTGAGACAGGCATAATCCGCTCACGCAGGGATGCGTGAGCGCCCGTAGCTCAGTGGTCAACGGGGTTTTAACGAGCCCCAAAGAGCGCCGGTCTTTCAAGCCGGAGGTCGAGAGTTCGATTCTCTCCGGGCGCATTTCGTTGCTTTCCCCGCGATGCCGTTCTATGCCCGGTGCAGAGCCAATTGCGCCGGCTCCTCTCGAATCGCCGTTCCTCGCGTCTCCCTGGCGTTCCGGGCCGTTCCTGGCGGTCTTAGTCTCATTCTTGTCTCATTTCGGCGGCGTCGCGACGGCCCAATAGGCTCCGCTGCGGATGGCAGACCAAGCACGGCAGAAGGCTCTTTCGGATGTGCGCCGTGCCCAGGCCAAATTCGAGGGTGCCCAGAGCAAGGCCGAGGCGGCACGCAAGGCTCGACGCGAAAGCTTTGAGCGGGCGCGCAAGGCCGGATTGACGTTGCGGGAAATCGGCGAGGCAGCCGACCTGCACTGGTCGCGAGTGGGGGAAGTCCTCAAGAAATAGCCACTTTGTCGGTACCTCCCGACAAAGTGCTACGCTCGCAGGCATTCGACAAAGCGGCCCCCGGCGGCGCGGTAACGCCACCGAGGGCCTGACCACAAGGAGACGATGCCTCCCCATGGCTGATCAGAACCCTACGGGTAGCGGCGCGGCCGTCGCCCTCGAACTCCCCGCCGATCACATCGGCTTCCTGCGAAGCACCTTCGAGAAGGCGCGAGCCGGCGTCAAAGACGAGCTGGAGGAGTTCCCGGACCAGCTAGACCCCGAACGCCTGCAACGCGAGGAGGCCGCCTACACGCGCCTGCTGGCGGCCCTGGACGAGATGGTGATCGTCCCAGACCAAGACACGCTCGACGTGCTCGGAGACCTGGCCGGGATCATTGACGAGGGCAACGAGTACCGCCGCGTTGTCTCAGAGCATGAGGCCCTGCACGGTCTCCTCGCCAAGTTGCGTGGTGAGCGCTGATGATCGACATAGCGGCTCACTTTGGCGACAACCTAGCTCGTGTCCGCAAGCGCGCCGATCTCTCCCAGGAAGAGCTGAGCGTCCGTGCCTCACTTCATCGCACCGAGATCAGCCACCTTGAGCGCGGCCTTCGCGTTGCCAGGGTGGACACGCTGGTCAAGCTGCTCGGCTCGCTCGAAGTCTCAGCCGAGGAGCTTCTCGTTGGCCTGGACTGGACGCCAGGCGACGTGCGCTTCGGCTCGTTCGTGGAGCGAGATCCCCGATGAAGGTCACATCGAGATCCAGAGACCCCCACATCCATCCGCTTCCTACAGCGACCAGGCAGCGACATCGAGGACCAGGCAGCCGACTCACCAGTCCGATCCAGGTCCATCTAGGAGGTCTCGTCCGCCGATCCAGGGATCTCCTGAGAGCCTGTCGAGCCACCACCCCCTACAGCCCGACACACTACGAACCCCTTGGTTTCATGCCTGGGCCGCAGCTTGATGATCCCAAACGTCAGGAAGGCTCCGGCGGAGTGGTGGCGACTCCGGCCGTGCCTCCGGCGGCCGATTGTGGCACGGCTCCGCCGTGCGGAGGCCGCCTGTATGGAGGCACGGCAGTACCGCCGACCTTCGGTCTATGGCCCAACTCGTGGATCAACCCGGACCCCAGGATTGACCTATGGAGCATGAAGCGAAATCAACCGACAGATTCGGGGCTGTCTTTTGACATAAGGGGCATGCAGAGGAACGCCCCGCCGGTCGCTTTCTTCACAGAGCGAACTCTCGCCGCCTACCTGGCCGTCTCTGACCGCACGATCCGCAACTGGATCAGAAGAGGAGAGCTGCCCTCCTACAAGCTCGGAGCCGCAAGGCGGATCGATCCCGCAGACGTAGACGCTTTCCTCGCCCAGCGGAGGGAGATCCCATGAGGCGAGAGTCGCCAGTCAAACGCCGCAATCCCTCCGGCGAGATCGTCTGGGTTGCGAGGTATACCGGCAGCGACGGCAAGTACCGAATAGCCAAGCCCCGCTGGAACCGTGGGAAGGGAACCTTCCTCCTCAAGCGCGAAGCCCAACAGGCGATCGACGAGGCCTACGGGCTCTCCGATCGCCCCGACACCCTGGGCGAGTACTTCGCCACCTGGCCGACTCACCACCCGCGCTCAGAGCGGACCAACGAGACCAACGAGCACCGGATCGGCCGCGTCCTCGAGGTCCAGGTAGAGGGCATCCCGCTGAAGCAATGGCCAATGCGCGAGCTGCGCCGCCGCCATGCCCTCGCCCTGGTCGACCACATGCTGAGGGTCCAAGGCAGAGCGACCACCGGAGTCGTCGGCATCCTGCGATCCCTCTCGGCCATGGCCGAGGACGCGATCACCGATGAAGTCGCTGACCTCAACCCCTTCAAGGGAGTGCGGGTCCGGGCTAACGATCCAAGGGCAAAGAAGAAACGCAGACCGATCCGCGTCTTCAGCTTCGAGCAGATGCACGCCTTCGCCAAAGCCGCCGGCCGCTACGAGGCGATGGTCCGCGTCTTCACCGACACCGGCATGAGGCTGGGAGAGGTGCTGCCACTGAGACGCGAAGACTTCGACGGCGAGACGCTGAAGGTCAGAAGAACCGCCCACGAGGGCACGATCCTCGACGGCACCAAGACCGACCACGGCGAGCACGACGCGGGGAGGACCGTTCCGGTCCCGGCGACCTTGGCCTGGATGATCGAGGCCCAGATCAACCTCAACGGCGAGGACTGCGAGCTGCTCTTCACGACCCCAACCGGCCGCATGTGGCGCGAGCGCAACTTCTATCGCGACCTCTGGAAACCGACCCAGCAAGCCTCCGGCCTAGACATCCGCCCCCACGAGTGCCGCCACTCCTACGTCACCCACCTCCGCGCCGCCGGCATCAACGACGCCGACCTGGCCGAGATCGCGGGCCATCGGGTCGAGACGATGCTGGCGCGGTATACACATCCGACAGGAAGAGATTTTATGGCGATCCGTGCGGCAATCGGCTAGGTACTTCTTAGGAATCCGCAAGGTATGGCAGGATGCCCCCCAGCTGTCGCCTTTGCAATTCGTGCTTATTACCGCAGTGCGAGACAGGAGATAGATGATGGTAGGGGAGATCATCGCGCCGCCTCGAAGTGGTCTGAGCCAGCCTATGAGGCTGGTAATTGCCATTGCTTACGTAGGGGGATTGCTGCTTCTAGGCATCTACCTCAACGACCAACTCTTGCCACCGTTTGGGGTTTCTGGGCTTTGGTTCTACGCTGCCTTTGCGGCGTTGATTCTGGGGGATTTTATTCTGGAGCCCTTCTTCACCAGGCCCGCAGACGCGCTCGCGAACGGTGTGGCGCTCGTTTTCGCCGCTGCCTCCGTATCGCTTGCTGGGGTTGAGATCAGCGAAGGTGCGGCTAAGGCCGGTCGGGCTGTGCTTATCGGGTTTGGATTTGTGGTGATCGCGCTTGCAGTACTCGCTGTCGTATTCAAGGACAGCACGGGCTTCAGAGCGACGGTATCTCGATACTCGGCGTTCTTTGTTGCTCGTATTGGGCGTGGGCGGGTTCTCTGGAGCATCGTTCTTTTCGCGGTCGGATATGCGGCGTTTGCCGATTCCGCCAGCAAGATTGCCGCCCTCTACTTGGCATGGATCGTGATCTTTGCCGTTGGACCTCTAGAGAGACTCGCCCGCCTCTCCCGTCAGAGGCCAAAGGTGGCATCGCCTGTTGGGGTAATCGAGCGGATCGAGGACCCAGGAATTGCCGTGGCGCGCTTTCCTAGCGGAGCGGTGCTTAAGCTCGGCGGCCAGCTTCGCATTGAGGAAACTGACGCCGTGGGAACAATTGTTGATCTCACGACGCTAGTGGACGAACCAGCTGTACGAATCGCTTTTGACGGCAGCGCGAATACACCGATAGGTGCATCGCTGGAATCATTGGACTCGCTTGATGGAGACTCAGTCATTGGGCATGTTGGTGACGGGACGACTCTTGCGGAGCTGCACATCGAGACCGCTCCACAAGCAGCAGCGACCGGCCTAGAAGAGGCGCGGCTAGTGTCCGCCCCCCTCAACGGTCAAGAGGTCCTTTACCAGATCACCGAGGCATTGGTGAGGCCAGAGCGAGAAGATCGATTTCGACGTGATTACGTTCGCGTAAGTGGTCGCAAGCTTGGCGTGTGGGATGAGGAGAAAACTACGTTTAAACCAGTTCCATGGATTCCGCTGCCAGGAACGCCTGTGCGTTTGTTGGGCAAGGGAGGAGAGGACCACTTTAGCTCCGGAGAGGTTGGCCATGTTCCGGGCACCACCTATGGCATCTCGATCGATATGGACCATGCCGTCACTCATAACACGGCCATCTTGGGCATTCTCGGCGTAGGTAAGACACATCTAGCCTGGGAGCTAATTCAGCGCATGCTGATCGATGGGATCAAGGTTGTAGTGCTTGATCTAACCGGTCAGTATGCAGTGCACTTTCAAGATGTATGCCCACCAGAGACGGAGCAAGCAATCACGACCCGGATCAACGAGGCAATTGCCGGAAAGGTAGACAGCAAGCGCGAGGTAGGCGGACAAGCGGGCAACATCCTCGAATTTAAGGATGAAATTGAGGATCTATTGAGCCAGTTTATGGCTGGAGATGAGCGCCTCCTTATCCTTAATCCAACTCGCTTCGAGGTCTCTCGAATGGAGGGCAAGCCGTTTAACGGCTCCGCGAATTTGCTCGTCAAGCTATCCCCCGTTGAAATCACTCAGATCGTCTCAGAGACGCTGCTCGGTCTTGTTCAATCTGAATTCAGTGAGCGTGCAAAAGTGTGCTTGGTGCTTGATGAGGCGCATTCTTTGGTCCCCGAGTGGAACTCCACCGTGAACGAGGGAGAGAAGAGCGCGGTCAATGGCACGACAAGGGCGATCTTGCAAGGCAGAAAGTATGGGTTTGGCTGCTTCCTTATTACGCAGCGCACCGCAAATGTGGCCAAGAGCATTCTCAACCAATGCAACACGATTTTTGCTTTGCGGATTTACGACGCGACCGGTATGGGGTTCCTTGAGAATTACGTTGGGGCGTCTCATGCGCAGCTGCTGGCAGCCCTACCGGACAGGCAGGCTGTGGTCTTTGGACGCGCATCTTCGTGTAATTCACCGATCGTTATTCGCCTCAATGAGGCGGAGCAAGTTCGATCGGAGTTGTGGGAGCCGGCCCTCAAGGAGATTCCGGTGACGAGCGGTGATTTGGAGGACGCGCCGGAAGAGGAGGCGCCTCCTGAGTTGGATGAGCCTCCGTTCTGAGTTTGCTTAGCTGATTCTGAATAAGGTCCGGCTCGAACACCAATCGGTACACTGCGAGTCCTCAAGGTGCGTACCGCGACGGAGCTAAGTAGGAAGGTTCGAGTGCCTGGGTATCGGGCGCCTGCACCTGCGAGCGAGCCACCGCCTGCCTTTTTGAGCGTGCCGGTAACTGTTGCGCGGAAGGCAGTATCGCTTTACCACGAACAAGGCGCACCCGCCGCTCGTCGGTACCTCCGCGCAAGCAAGGTAGGTAAATGGGCCGGTCACACCAATGCCAGCATGGCGACCTCCAATGGCAACGTCCTTTCGGGATTCGACGCCTATATTGCTACTGACGCGAGGGATGGCAGGTCGGTTGCAGAACTGGCCCGGAGCACGGTGCTTGCTTGGCCGGCGGGACCGTTGAAAGTCCGCCTTGACGTGATTCTTTCCGATGGGGATGGACTAGCGGGGCGAGCGATCTTTTGGGACGGCCCCGATCTGGCCGAAGCTCAAGCGCCGCTGATCGCGGCCCCCTACGCGGCTGCCCTGGAGCAGCTTCACCCTGGGACATCTCTCACTGGCATGGGGATTTGGCAGGCTCGTCGCCAGACTTATGTCGAGGTGTCGATCGCGAGCGCGCTGGGTCAGGTCCGAGTCGCCCAGCGACTTCAGTTCTCCCTCTAACGATGATCGTCGGGCATGACTTCCTGTCGATCCATGGCTACGACTACGATTTCCATCATGAGAGTTGTTGATGAGAGCCTGATCGCGGAGGCTGGGCGCCGCTTGGCCGCCGCCGCTCCAGATGCGCAAGTGATTCTGTTCGGCTCGCATGCGCGTGGTGAGGCCAACGCGCAAAGCGATGTCGACTTCCTCGTCGTCGAGCCTGCGGTTGACAACGAGGCCGAGGAGTCAGTGAGGCTCCAGCGCACCTTGCGCGACCTCCGGATGCCAACTGATGTCATCGTTGTTAGTCGGGACTACGCAGAACGGTGGCGTGGGGTGCGCGGGGGCCTAGTCCATGCGGCTCTCTCGCACGGTCGAGTTCTCGCTCAATGAGCATCGAGCCGGACCTACCGGGGGATCTTCTTGCCCTCGCCCGCGAGGATCTAGCCGCAGCCGAAGCCCTGCATAGTGCCGAGCGAGTCTCGGACTCACCGGTGGGGTTTCATGCCCAGCAGGCGGTTGAGAAGGCGTTGAAGGCGACGATCGCAAGTCGTGGCCAGGAATTTCCCTTCACTCATGACCTTGGAATCCTTATGCAGCTTTGTGAGGATGCAGGCCTCGAACTACCCGCCGATCTTTCGGACGCGGATCGGCTCAATCCGTATGCGGCAGCCATTCGATATGGCCTCGGGGATCCAGGGACTATCGACCCACGAGACGCTTTGCGCTGGGCCTCGCTTGCCATCGAGTGGGCGGACGCCGAGATTCCTTAACTAAGGTCGAAGCAGCTGGCCTGCTTAGGTGGCGCTGGCGGGGGAGGTGATGGGCCACCAGCGGTTGGCGGTCAGTACTTCAATGTGACGCGGCAGATTGGCTAGTTGCCCTAGCGCCGTATCCGTCGCTACGGACAGGCGGCTTTTGTCTCCGTCGTGGTCCGCACGGGCAACATCGCGCAGGGGCCGGGTTGCTTGACCACGTCGTGTGCCAGGCCGTACGAGATCGTCGAAGAGCTCGAGGCGGTCAAGCCACCTCGTGTTGTCGGGGCTGGGGTCCTCTTCACAGAGGGCGTAGAAGGTCTGGATGACAAGCGCGTGGATGCGGATCAACTTTGGCGGTACGTCGCGGTCGAGCAGCAGCAAGGCCTCTGAAACCCAACGATCGAGAAACTGGGCCCGCCAGACCGGGTGACCCTGAAAGCGCATGCGCCCTGCTGGAATTGCAATTGCGAGCGCCGCGCAGTACATCTCCGACACGGGGTCGACGCCGCCGAGAGCAAGCAGCTCGCGGATTGCATCTCGGCCCCCAGCCAGCTCTTGAATTTCTGCGAGTGCCTGATGCGCGTATTCCACCGCCAGGCTGTAGCGACGATGGCGGTGCTCAACTCGCGCGGAGAGGATCGCCGCCCATATTCTGGGTTCATTGGGGTCAAGCTCACGCTCATTGCAAATGTTTGTCACTGCTTGGCGCCAGAGCTTGACGAGGCGTGACGCATCGTCGAGCTGCTTGCAATCCCACAGCCCCTCGGCGCCATGACTCACGCACCAGTAGTGGCGGTCAAGGTCTAGATCGGATGCCCTCAGGGCGACGACGGCGATCATTTCGCGAGCCGTAGAGACGGTGGCCTCGGCGTCGGCTCGAAGATCCCAGTCGCGGGTAAGCCTGCGATCAAGACGCTCAAGCTCTGGGAGCCGGCGAAACCTTCTACTTGTCGCGCTTTTCATCAGACCTCCTTGGGATTCCGTCTGGGGCCGAGGATAGCGTTTTGAGAAAGTTTGAGGCTAGTTCTAACGTTGTTTTTGGAAAAGAAAGCATGCAAATTGCAGGAAATCAAACAACAAAAATTGAATTGATATGGCACGGTGGCGGTTGTCTGGACGGGCAGCCACCTTCGACCGGTTCAGAAACGCCACAACAAGCACGGCCCGCTGCGGGAGGCGAGGGCCGACTAGGAGAAGCACAAAATGACAAAGCTCAACGTGCGCCAACGCGTGTCTGTGCAGAGCGACGGAGAGTCAGAGGGCCTTGGCGCAACTACGCCAACGCCCTTGAGGGTTCAAGGACTAATCGAGCTCGGACTCGAAGTTGAGGAGCTAGCTGGAGCGCTCGACGTGACCCCAGCCACAGTTCGCAATTGGATCAAGGGAACTGCGGTTCCGCGGCGCGGCGCTGTGAGGGTGGTTGACGACTTGAGGCGCGCGGTGGTTCTGCTTCAAGAGGAAGGCCTTGATGGCGCTGAGGCGGCGCAGTGGCTCCGTAGTCGTCAGGGAGGCCCGCTCGACAATGATCGTCCCCTCGACACCATTCGAGAAGATCCAGTTCGGGTCTTCGCCACGATTCGTGGCTTGATCTTCCGAGACTGATCGTCTCTATGGTGGACCTACAGTCGTCATGAAACTGCCAGACGGATACCTTCTGCCAGAGGGCAAGACGATGGCCGATGTTCGGAAGCTTGACCTTGAGCTATTGGCGAGCGAGAGCCTGAACGTGAAGGACCATCGGCCCGAGGGTGACCGTAAAGACGATCACCCAGAGGACGCTTGACCTTCGGTCGAAACGACCGCACCGGACAAGTCGCATCTCTGTCGCATAGTTGGCGCTAGGCCGCTCGCCACATGCGCGAGCCCCTCAGCCTTTCAAAGCCGAGGGTCGCCAGTTCGAATCTGGTCGGGCGCATTCCTCGTTAGGCGGCGCATCAAGCCGGATCTGGGCCAGTGGCGACCTTACGGGGCTTTGACCCTCCCTTCCCAGAAGTCAGAAGAGGTCAGCAGAAGTCAGGAAGAGCCCCTTTTCGGCACGTTTCGGTCCCCTCATGGTCGCCCTACGTCTCGGCCGTGATTGAGAACTCGCCGTGGCGCACCTCACCGAGCACGAGCTGAGGGTGGTCCCCGGATGCCTCGTCCACACAGTCCTCGTTCGGGATGAAGAGGACCACGCAGGCCCCGCCGTCGTGCCGCGCCGATCGGTATCTCACACCCGCTACCGGCCCAAGCTCCGAAACGAACGACAGCCGTAGGAACTCCGCGACCACTTGGGTCGGCACGTAGTCGATGTGCTCGCGGCCCGGTGCTCCGAGAGGCTTGCTGATGTCGGTCGCGAAGTCCGCGAGGAAGTAGAGGAGGCGCCGCAGTGCGCGCTCGGAGTCGAAGATGCTAGGCGGATCGGGCATCGTCGCGAGGTCCAGCACCAGACAGTCGCCGCTGAGGGCGAACTCTCCGGCGCTCCAATAGGCGCCTGACTCCGGGACCGGGACCGTCTGGATCTCCTCGATGGCGGTGTCGGGGTCCTCGGCGCCGTAGAACGCGGGGATCCCCGCCGGGCTCATCCTGTTCGACGAGAGCGCCACCGCCGGCGGTGGCGTCCCCAGCTCGCCAGGAGTCCCGAAGGCTCCGGCGGCCTCGGACGCGCGAGCGCGCCAAAAGCGTCTTCCGGCCGAGATCGTGCTGAAGAGGCCCGCCGACTCGGCAAACGTCGTGATGTCGGTGAGAATGTCGACCGCCGACCCACGCTGGCCGGCTTCGCGCCCCTCGCGGACCTGGGTGGAGAAGAAGTAGCGGCTCTGGAACTTAACGTGATCGACGAGGTCGCTCCAGTCGTAGGCCATCGCTTCGTCCTCGAACGGCGCCCCGTAGTCGGCTTTGCACCATTGGATGGTGTAGCCAATGGTCGCCGCGATCAGGGCTTCACGGAACTCGTCGCCCGCGATCGGTTCACCGACCTCGTAGAGCACCTGGTCGAATTCGATCTGGTGGCCCTGATAGCCGCCCTCGGCGCTGTCGTAGGCCAGCTCCTCGACCGGATCCGTCCACTCGGTGCGGATCGATTCCATGATCAGACCGACCACATCGTCGGCCGGCGCCGCGATCGGCCGGTCCTCCTTGCGCCCGCAGAAGTCGCATTCGTTCTCGGTCGCGTGCTCCTTGACGTAGGCGATCAGCGCATAGTCCGAGAAGCACTCATCGCAGACATGGCCAGCGAGCCCCGCGGCACGGCGTTCGAACTGCTCGTTCTCAAGTTCCTTCGCCCCCCCATTACCGTGAGCGTAGTGGCCCACCGGCGGCCGGCGATACGGATCGCCGCTACCTGATCGGATCCGAGTCCGGGGTGTCGCGGTAGCGGTCGACCATTGCCCTCAACTCCTCGTCCGACATCAGCGAGTCCACCATGAGCTCCTCGGGGCGATGCTCGTTGCTGCGGTGGAATCCGGGCGGGCCGAGCTTCCGATCCGAGGCCTCCCACTCGGCCTTCGTGATCACGCCAGGACGAAGGTAGAGCTGGACGTGGGACCCCTCGCGAGCCCCGAAGGCTTCCCTCAGTTCCACCATCAAGACCTTCAGCCGCCACCACGCATCGACCCCGGCGGCACCGACCAGCCCGCCGAAGAAAGTCTTCGGCCCGATGTCGAGCATCACCGCCCAAATGCCGCCACCCTGTGCCGCCAGCTCGGCGACGCATTCGCCCTCGAAGCCGGCTTTCCGGATCACGCGGCCGACGGCCGCGACCTGGTCCACGGTCGCGCCGCCGTTGATCATCGTTCTCGCCCGTACCATCGTCCAAGCCTAGTTCCGCCGCCTGGCCGCAGGTCCAACAACCGGCGGCGGTGGACCGGGGACAATCAGCCGATGCCGTCGCTGGCCGACACGATCTTTCCGGATGGGGAGCCGCGCGATGGGTACATCCTCCGGCTGGAGCTGGTCGGTACCTGGGAGTCCCAGTTCCTCGGCCTCGGCCGCCTCGTTGCCTTCGTCACGCCTCGGCTCCTCGCGGAGGCCTTCGCCGTCGACGACATGGGCGTCAACGTGGTCTTCCTCCAGCGCCATCGGGTCGAGGTTGGTTTGAAGCTGATCCTCGAGCGTGCCCGCGCCGACCTCGTCGTTGACCACAAGATCAGCTCACTCTGGAAGCGATGCGCCGACGCCTGCGGCGCGGCAGGAGCTTCGTCTGCGTGGGACACGTTCGAGCGTTCCCAGAAGGAGTTCGCCGATCTGCTGGACCAGGTCGATCCGAACGCGGCAACGTTCCGCTATCCCGTTGACGCGAAGAACCAGCCGTGGAAGCGCGGGCTCGTCGACTTGGTCGCTATGGAGGAGGCCGGGGCGAGCTTCGAGTGGGATGTCCTGGCCCTGATCGGTGAGCTCGCGGCGAAGGAGCCTTTGTCCATCGCCGAGGACGATGCCTGCGAGGCAGCCGAGGAGTTGAGCGCGTTGATAGCGCGGGGCCGCGGCACGATCCAGAGGTCCCGGGAGGCCGTCGAACGACTGCGCGAGCAGCGGAAAGCCATTGAGTCAGTGATCCCCGGTCGCAGGGCGCCGGAGCCTGGCGAAGACGATTTCGCCGAGCTCGACGCGATCGTGGAGGCCAGCGAGCCCATGCTGAGGGGAACCGAAGAACTCCTCGGCCGACTGGTCTCCACCTACGGGATCGCGCCGCCACCCCCGCCAGTCGCGCCGCCGATCGAGCCGATGCCGCAGCCGAATCCCTTCGATCCCCCCGCCAAGCTAAAAGAGACCTTCGACGCGCAGATGAAGTGGTTCGTCGACCACGTGATCCGCGAGTTTCGACCTCTGACCGAAGCCGTCAACGCGGTCTACCGTCGATCGGAGTCGTGGGAAGCGCCGGTCGCGCGCCAGGTGCATCTCGACGTGGCGCGGTTCCGGTCTCGATTGGTCCGCACCCAGGCCTCCTAGGATGCCTCGGCGCCGACTGGCTGCGTGTCCCGAGACGGGCGACCCGGGCCATTTTCGCAAGGCTCCGCCGTGCCCTGGCGTCGGGGATCGCCCGTCTGCCGAGGCGGGCAGGACAAAGGAGTTCGAGATGTTTTCGACGCAAGAACAGATCGCGACGATCGCGTCTGCGAGGAAGACGAGCCCAGCTCGACTTCGGTGATCTTGCCTCAGGTCGTACGGCTTTGCCGATCGCCGCTGGCGGCGCAAGGTGAGGCTGATGGGATGTTCGGCCGGTCAGTCGGCGAGCTGCCCCGACCGCTCGGAGCCGGGGCTGAGTGAACCCGGCATTGCTGTCTCATTCCAGTCACATCGCTGCCGCGTCTCGCCTTCTCAAGCGAACGCCCCTCAGCCTTTCAAGCCGAAGGTCGGCAGTTCAAATCGGCGGGCGCATCATCACTAGCCGCATTCGACGCTGGCGGCGGGGACGGTTGTTTTGAAGATCCGCGGGTGGATGGGGTGGTGTCTGTCACCAACAGTCCCGAGCGCGCCTGGGGGGAGCTGGACGTGAAGCGGGGTGGCGAGTTCGATGCGGACGCCGTTCCTGCACTCGGAGAGGGAAGTGCGGTCGGCGCTTTTGCGTAGGGCATGGGTCACGAAGATGCCGGTCGCGACGAGGGCCGCGATGATCAGCACTGGGTAGAGGCCTTTGAACAGCATCATCGGTTTGTTGAATCGGACATCGCGGGTGGTGAACTGGCGAATCTGGGAGTTCGCCCCGATGCGGACGCCCGCCAAGCGGATCGTCAGGTTGTTGAGCTCCCATTCGTTGTTGGGGGCACGCTCGACCGCCGTGTAGTGCGCCCCCAGCGCCCTCTCCAAGCCCCGAAGGTAGTCCTTGCGCTGTTCCACCTGCCAGGAGTAGTAGCCGTCGATTATGTAGACCGCGGCCCCGGCGACCGCGGCTAGACCGGCGACCGCCCAGCTCTTCTGGCTGAGACCGACACCGAGCAGCGCTGCCATCAAGGTGAAGCCGATGGAGCGGCTGGCGACGACGGCGTTTTCGACACTGCCAGTGGCTTCTTGGGCGATCGCATAGTCGCGTTCGATGAACGCGATCAGCTGGCGTTCCTCAGCGTTTGGACCGTTCGGCACTCCGGGCCTCCTTGAGCGCCTCTTCATAGTCGGCTTTCGCCCGGTCGATCCGGGCTGATTCCTCCGGGTCGTCTCCGTGCTCTTTGGCCACCTCGAGCAGGGTGGTGAGGAGACGCGGCATCAGTTCGGCCCTGAATTCACGGAAGTCCGCAGAGCTTCCGCCGTAGGAGATATTCAGCACGTCAGGCCAGCGATTGCAGAAGTCGACGTACAGCCGCACCAGATCGTATATAGGGAGATCCTCGTCATGGTCGGTACCGGCGACGAAGAGAACCTCTTCCTTGTCGGACTGCGAGAAGCTGTCGATGCCGACGTTGAGTTGGGTTCGGAAGTTCTGGTTGAAGGCTTCGGTTGCGAAGTCCATCAGGGCTTCGCTGCCGGAGAGCGGCGTGTCGATGAAGGTCTTGTGCTCGCGCAGGTTCTGCGCTTCGGCCTCGACCGCGTCGAGCTGTTTCGGGTGGAGCCCACCCTTAGCCATGGAGCGCGGCTCCGACAACCGCCCGGGCGGCTTCGCATGCCTCGACGACATCCGTTTCCGCTTTGGGCTCGAACGGCAGCGCCGGCCCTCGGCGACCTTGGGTCCGCGCATGGAACGGCCACAGTCGCTTCACAAGATCGGTCTCTGCGGAGACCTTGGGATGGCGCCTCGCGAAGACATCGAAACAGGCGTCGCGGCTGAAGGCCGCCTCTCCTGCGGCGGTGTTCTCCAGCATGCAGCTGTAGCGAGCGGTTCGGAAGATGCGGGCCAACGGCAGGTTGTAGCCAGCGCTATAGCGGGCGAGATCGTCGAAGCGATCAAGTCGTTCGAGCTCGTCACCGAGGCGCTCCTTCCAGATGGTCACGTCAGGAGGGTGGGTGCGGTCGATGCTTCGCTTCAACTCCGGCCCGCCGTAGAGGATCTCGCCTTCTTCGCGCAGATGGACGAAGAACGACCACTCCTCCCTACGGGCTACCGCAAGGCTGTCCCAGGTATGGCAGGTGATCGAGGTTCGTCGATGCTCCTCGCCGAGCGCCTCCCGAACCCGGGTAGAGCGGAGTGGATCGCTTGCGACGATGATCAAGTCGATATCGCTATCGGTCGTCGCATCGCCCCGTGCCACCGAGCCGAAGAGGAGAACCGCCTCAATTGAGCGGATCTGGTCGACGAGGGCTTTGACCGACCACTCGGCGCTTTCGCGCTTGTATTCGACAACGGTGAGCATGGAGAGAAATCTTAGGCTCTGCGGGAGATGGGGAAACAGTGGCTGGGGCGAGTTCCAGAGCCGCGCACGTCAAGATATGTCCTGAACGAGCGATCCCGTTCTGCAAATTGTGAGGTCCCGCGACGGCGGCTTCGGGTCGTCAAGCCCGAACTCGCGAAGCATCGATCTATACGCAGTGCGGCGGGTCTCATCTCGGTCGAGTTGAAGGCCAAATACAGAGGCTTGAGGAGCTGATCGAGCGTCTCGACGAATTACGTCGAGCTGGCGAGGACGCCTATCTCGCCGACGAGCAGCAACGTGCAGCAACCGAGCGCTGGCTGCAAGTTGCAGTCCAGATCTGCATCGACCTTGGCACCCAGCTCGCCACCGAGCAATCGGTGCGACCCCCATCCGACTACGCCGACGTCTTCACGATTCTTGGGAGAAGGACGTCGTCCCAAGCGATCTTGCGGAGCGTCTCTCGGATGCACGCCTGGCCCATTCGGGCGATGATTCAAGCGGTGATCGCTGACCCCGCGATCGCCAGGTTCGGGTCGCATCTCGGTTTTGTGATTGCCGTTCCCAACATGCTGCATGATCTGCAGCATGTTGCGGCGGGGGATAGCGATTGGCGCATTCCTGTGCTTGATGGTGGTTGGCACTGGACCCCCCGCGCTCGCAGCCGATTTCGATGGCCCCAGCCTCTCCTTCGTTCGCCTTGGCTTGAAGCCGGAAACGAGCGAGGTACGCATCTCGCCTGCCGGCGGTTCCAATTCACAGGTGATCGCCGGTGGCGAGCTGGGCGCAGGCCCCTTGCCCTATCCGTACTCGGATCTGGCTTGGACTCCCGACGGAAGCAAGGTTGTCTTCTCGGGCGCACCCCGGTCGCTTTTTAGCGAACTGGACCCAGGCCGGCAGCGCCTCTATGTCTTCGACCTTGGCGCGGGATCGATCAGGGCAATTGCTGGGACCCGCGGCGCACGGCAGCCGGTGATGGCTCCCGACGGACGGACGATCGCCTTCGTCCGGATCAAGCATGGATATTGGAGAACCGCCGAGGGCAAGCGGCGTCAGTGGTACCGATCTTCACTTTGGTTGGTAGCGATCGATGGGAGCGAGCTGCGGCGGATTCGACCGTGGAGGAATGAAGGGGGAGAAACGCCGGAGGCGTTCTCGCCCGACGGCGGAACCCTGCTGATCGAGCGCGGTCAGGGCAATATCGTCGCCATCGACAAGCGAGGCAAGGAGCTCGCCGTCGTCGCTCGTCGTGCGTGGGACCCCGCTTACTCGCCAGATGGCTCGGAGATTGCGCTGATTCGTCTCGGCGACGAAGGCGAAGTCCCAAGGGTGGACGTAGATCTCGTCGTGATGAAGGTCGACGGTAGTGGAGAAGTTCAGCTAACCGAAACCCCAGCAATGGAGACATCACCGAGCTGGGACCCCTCTGGGCAGCGGATCGTGTTCAAACGGCGGTTGAATCTTGAAAGTGAGCTCGCGGAAATGGATTTCGGCGACTCAATCCTGCAAGTGAACGCTGATGGCACCTGCTTGAGCAAGATCTTCTCTTCTCCGGGAGCTGCGTACTTGGATCCGGCATGGCGCCTTGGTCCGGGCCGGGGCGCCGGGCGTATCTCCTGCTGATTGCCGGCGTTCGCATCTTTCGATTGCATCTCGGTTGCAGCACCGTCGCAATCCCGCTCCCAAGCGGCCAACCTTCAGCCTTGCCGGAGGTCGAGAGTTCGATTCTCTTCGGACCCCCCACTGGCCTACGTCCACCCGGCCTTATCGGTTCGGACACACTTTGCCGCCCGTCGGCGTTTATGGTCGGGTTGGCGATTCGGAGCCGACACGTCAACTTTTGGGGGGCTGGCCATGTCACGATCGATTTTCAAGGGCCTGAGGCGCTACCGCATCATGGCGGCGACACTGGCATTGCTCGCTGCTTTGCTGCTGGCGGTGCCGGCAGGTGCCGCTGCTTGTGGGGAAGAAGGGCCCGAGGACACCGGGCCGCTGGTCACCGAAGCGAAACTTTCGCCGGCCAGTCTGCCGTCTGAAGGCGGCACCGGGGTCATCTCAGCCCGGGTCGAAGACGACTGTGGGGTGCAGCAGGTCTACGCCGAAATCAACAGCACCGAAGGCATGTACATCAGCTACCAGATGCTTCCCTTCGAAGTCATCAACGGCAACGCGATCGTCTACCGGACCGAATTCCAGGTGCCGGCCAACTTCCAGGAATGGGAAGTGGGTTACCAGGGGAACGTCTCCGCCGAGGACACCAACGGTGCCTTCGCCGAAGCCTACGCCGGTGAGATCGACGTCGCCGGCCTGGCGCCGTTCGACGAACCGCCATACATCTCCGCGGCGTCCTCAGCACCGAGCGTGTGGGGTGCCTGGGGCGGCACTACCAAGATCAGCGTCGAAGCGAGCGACACCCGCAGCCTTGCCAATGTCTACGCGGTCGTCACCAATCCCGACCACAGCGAAGCCGAAATTCCGCTGGAAGCCACCTCTTTTACCCACTTCGAAGGCGCGCTGGAGCTGCCCGCGAACTTCACCGGCGAACCCCAGATCTACTCGGTGGCAGTCTTCGCCGAAGATGACATCGGACAGACCACCGGTGCGAATGGCGGTGCGATCACGGTGGAACCAAGGGGCATTCCGCATCCCGGCCAGCTCACTCTTGAGCCGAGCGCCCTCCACTTCGGACCGGTTTCGGTCGGCGATGAGGCGTCGGCCAGCGTGGTCCTCAGCAATACCGGCAAGCCCGGCTCGCCGCCGGTCTCTGGCTTCCTGCGCGCTCCGGGCCCGCAGTTCTCCCTCCCAGGAGCCTCGAGCGAGGGCCTCTCTTTCACCCTCAAACCCGGCGAGGAACGGGTCGTGGCCGTGGATTTCCAACCGTCCGCGAGGGGCCAGCAGGTCGGGCGGCTGGCCCTGGTTCGAGCGGATGGAAGACAGCCGAACAAAGGCGTTTCGCTGTTTGGCTGGGGAGTGAAATAGCCAGATAAACAGCGGTTACACCGGGAAAATCTTGACTGAAGAGGTCAAAAACAGCGAGCTTGGACTATCGTCTGCGTGGAACCTTTAACATTTATAAGTCAAGAAATATTTAACGATCCCGTACCGCATCCGATGAATGGCCAAGCTGGCCGTGGATGAACGGCCAGACTGACCGTAACGCGACTTAGCGTTGTTAGAATCAAGTCGAGTTAATCAGCCGGCAGTTCCGCGGTTTGGGCTGAGACGCTCCCTACCCCGACGTGGAGAATCCACCAAAAAATTCGCCCTGCTCCAGGGGCGAGGTCGCCACTAAGCCGGAGCCCCCTGCGGTGAAACTGGGCGGTTTCGCTCTCGATGTTCTCGATGCCGCCGCTTCCGCAAAGGGTTGGTCTCCTGAGCAGACCGTCGAGCGCGCGATTCGCGCCTACCTCGACGACCGTGAGCTGCGCCCGCCGGGCTGGGCTTGCCTTCCGCTGCCGGAGCGGGATGCCGATCAGGTTGGAGGCCCCACCAAGGTTGAGGTCGGGCTGCCCGACGGCAGCGGCGAGGACATCTCCGCCGAGGCCGAGGCGCAGGGGGTCACCCTCGCGGAGGTCGTGGCACATGCGCTGATGTACTTCTGGGCTGCTGAACGCCCTCCCGCTGCCGCACCGGAAGAGAGCGGCGGTGGCTCACGGGAGGGCGCCGACGTCAAGGTCCCGGTGGCGGGGCAACGACTGGCGCGGCACCGCACTTTGCGAGGGACCTCCGGAGGTTGAGCCGACCACGGTGATGCAGGCCGTGGATCGAGCTTTCGGTTTTCCCCAGCATGCCGGCGATCTCCGGTGGTGTGAAGCCGCGGATGTGCCTGAGCACGATCACGTCTCGCTGTTCCTTGGGTAGGGAGTCAAGCGCGCGGCAGATGTCGCGGCGCCGTTCGTGCTCGAGCTGTCCGTGCTCGCTGTGGAGGTAGAGCTCATCGCAAGGAACCGCCCGGCGGGTCCGCAGGTAGTCGTAGGCGCAGTTGCGGGCGACCCGGCGAATCCAGGCCGCAAACGGGACCGCATCGCGCGGGCTGTACTGGTCGATTACGGCGATCAGCTTGATGAAGACTTCTTGGGCGATGTCTTCGGCTTCGTGAGAATCCTTGACCACGCCCTTCACACAAAGCAGGACCTCTGCCGCGTAGCAGGTGTAGAGGAAGCGGATCGCGTCCATGTCTCCCTGTTGAGCGGCCGTAATGGCTGCCCGGACGAGATCGGTGTCTCCTGCCTCCTTCTCACCGCGATCGGCTTCGACGGTCGAGATTGACTCGCTGCGACTGGCTCCCAAAATGCGATCGGCCCCCCGTCTTATGTAGATGACGACTTTCCTGCTCGACGGAAATCATCAGAGCGCAATCCCCATTGCGCCTTGTTAAGGAAGAGCCAAAACTAGTCCAAAAATCCACCTTTGCAACAAATTGCCGCTCTATCCGCAGAATTTCATCCTCGCTGTCGCCTGATCGGAACTCGCTATGGCCTGATCGGAAGAAATTTGAGGCAGCGGTCGTTAGGGCGCCATGCCATCGCGCTCAAAAAGACAAATACGCTTCCTGTCGTCGATGCTGTTCGCGGTTTCGTTGCTTTGGGCAGCCGCATCCGGAGCGCAAGCTGCTTCCCCGATCGAAGGCGTCTGGTCCTTCAACGGGGGTCGGATAGCGATCCAGCAGAGCGGCCAGCCCGGCCAGTTCGCCGGCACCGTGGTCGCGCCGACGACGTTCTCGCTCTGCACCCACCCGGTGGGCGAAGAAATCTGGACGCAGATGGCCAAGCAGCCAGACGGCTCCTACTGGGGCCTGCACCAGTGGTTCTTCGAAACGAGCGAATGCGTCCGCAACCCGGCGCTCGGCCGGACCGCCTGGAGGGTTCTCCAGAGCGCCGGAGGGCGCTATCTGCGCGCCTGCTTCAGCGAACCCGGCAGTGGCCTGCAGCCGACGATCTCGCCGGACGGCGTGGTTGAGAACGCGACTTTCGGTTGCGTCGACTCAGCCCTGGTCTCCGCCGTCCCGGATTTCTCTTCCGCGCATCTCTCGCGCTACGTCTCCTTTCCAGCCGGCAAAGGCTGCTTGGGGCGCCGAAAGCTGCGGATCCACATCCACGACCCGGAGAACGATCCGATCGAAACGGTCGTCGTCACCCTCTCGGGCGGTGGCGTCTCGCGCAAGGCAAAGGTCAAGCAGGAGAAGAACGGTGCTGTCGCGGTGGCGAATCTGGGCGGGTTCCCCTCCGGTGTGGTGACCGTGAGGGTTCAGCTCACGACCATCCTCGGCCAGCACCTCTCGGGCAAGCGCCGCTACAGGCGCTGTGCCACCGCTAAGCACCACCACCGAAAGAACTGATGGTCGAGAGCTTCCCTGCCTTCGGTCTGTCCATAGAGGCGAGATTTCCGCTCCCGATCGATTCGGCTCCCACCGATTCCGAGCTTCCGCGAGTGGCGCTGGAGATGGAGCCGGCCGCCCGGCTCGAGTCCAACTGGAGCGGCTCCGCCTCACCGAAAGCGTGGCGGGGGAAGCTGGGCGATGACCAGGTGTTCGCGATCGAGCGGGGTCGCGAGGGGGACCTGCTCTTCCGCTACGGCGCGCGGGCGCGCTTTCACCTCGACCCGAGGCGCCGGCGCCTCGGCTGCGCACCGAGCGACCCCGCCGGTGCCGCTTGGCGCCGGATGCTGCTGACCAGGGTGCTGCCGAACGTCGGCATCGCGCACGGGTACGAGGCGCTTCACGCCAGCGCTGTCCTGACCGACCGCGGCGTGGTGGCGATCGCGGCTGCCAGCGGCACGGGCAAGTCGACCCTGGCGCTGGAGCTGGTGAGGCGCGGCTGGCCGCTGTTCGCTGACGACACCGTGGTCCTCGGTCGCCGCGGAGATGCGATCGAGGCGTACCCGGCGGCGCCGTTCGTCAACCTGCCGGCCGCCAGCGGGGACGTGCGATCGCTGGGCACGGATCTCGGCCTCGTCGACGGCGAGCGCTGGGTTGCCGTGGCCGACCCCGCCGGCACCGCGGCCGAGGTGGCGGCGATCGTCTTGCTCGAGCGGGAGCCGGGGCAGCGTCTCGGCGCCTGTCCAGCGGGCGGCTCGCCGCTGGTGCTGGCCCCGTTCATGCTGGGCCTGCCCGACGACGAGGGCCGCGACTCGGCTCGTTTCGACCTTTACGCCGACCTCGTCGAACGCGTCCAGCTGCTGCGCCTGAGCGCCGATGCCGCGCAGCGGCCGGCCGATCTCGCCGCGACGCTCGAACGCGCCCTTGGGCTTGCCCCCCGAGTGCCGGCCAAGGAAGCCGCGTGAGCGGCGGGGCATCGGCATCGGTGCGGCTCGAGGCGCAGGCGCCGACCGTCGCGCCGGCGAGCTCGGACTTGGTTGCCGGCCTGGTATCCGCTGACGCGTTTCCGCTCAGCCTGGAAGGGATCCACAAGCGCTGGCGCAAGAATCAGGCACCGATCCTCGATGGCGTCGACCTCAGGTTGGACCTCGGTACCAAGACCTGGATCGGGGGCCGCAACGGCGCCGGCAAGACGACCCTGCTCCGCATCGCGGCAGGACTGATCGATCCCGACCAGGGCCGGGTCCATGCCTGGGGCTCCGGACCGCACGACAAGCGATCCCGCTATCACCGCCTGGTCGCCTTCCTGCCCGCCGGCGATCGCGGTCTCTACGCTCGCCTCTCGGTTCGCCACCAGCTTCGCTTCTGGGCCGGCATGGCGATGATCGACTCCGCCGCCAGGGAAAGCAGGGTCGAGGAGACGATCGACGCCTTCGACCTGCGCGAGCTGGCCGATCAGCGGGTCGACCGGATGTCGATGGGGCAGAGGCAGCGGGTGCGGATCGCGATGACCTTCCTGCCCGAGCCCGAAACCGTCCTCCTCGACGAGCCGCTGACCAGCCTCGACCTGGAGGGTGCGGTGGTCCTCGAGCGGGCGATCGACGGGCTGATCGATCGTGGCGGCGCCCTGCTCTGGTGCTCGCCCAGCGGCGATCACCCCGAGCACGAGTTCGACAGCGACTGGATCCTCGACGCGGGAAGGCTGGTGGCTCTGTGAGCGGCCAAATCGGCACGGTGGCCGCCGGGGGTTCGAGTCCGTGGCGATTTGGCCGCGAACCCGAGGGTGCTTCATGAGCGAGCTGCGCGGCTCGGCGCATGCCTTCCGGGAAGTGCTCGCCCGCGACCTGCGGGTCTACCTCTCCTATCGCAGTCGCCTCGCCAGCCAGGCCCTGACCTCGATCTTCAGCCTCACCCTCTTCTACTACGTCTCCCAGCTCGTGCACGTGAGCGGCTTCGACTCGCCGGGCGCCTACTTCGGCTTCGTGATCGTCGGCATCGCCCTCGTCGGCGTTCTCTACTCCTGCTTCTCCGTCGCCGACACGGTCAGGCAAGAGCTGATCGCGGGCACCTTCGAACGCCTCGTGCTCTCGCCGTTCGGCCCGGTTCGCAGCGTCATCGCGATGGCCGTGTTCCCCTTGATCTACGCATTCGCGATGGCCACCCTCACCCTGGCGGTGGGCTGGGCCGTCTTCGGCCTGCAGCTGCACTGGCAGACGGTTCCGCTGGCAATTCCGGCGATGGCGTTGGCGCTGATGGCGTTCCTGCCCTTTGGCCTGGCCTTCGCGGCGCTGACCGTCGTGATGAAGCAGGGCAACGTCGGCACGAGCTGGGTGATCGCCCTGATCTCGATCGTCGGCGGCCTCTACTTCCCGATCACGCTGCTGCCCGAATGGGTCCAGACCGCGTCCAAGTTCCAGCCGTTCACGCCGGCGACCGAAATGCTTCGACACCTGCTGGTCAACAGCCCTCAGGCCACCTCGGCACTGGTGACGATCGCCAAGGTCGCCCTCTTTGCCGCGGTCCTGTTGCCAGTTTCGATCTGGGCCCTGCGGCGGGCGATCCGTGAGGGCCAACGGCGGGGAACCATCATTGAGTACTGAGGAGAGAGAGGAGTCAAAATGAGCGAAGAAGCGGTTTCTCTGCGAGCGCCGTTCGCCGGGGCAAAGGTGACCGTTCCTCAGCACGTCGTTCACCGCAGCTTCCCGTCGGAGACCGTGGTGCTCAACCTGCAGACGGGCAAGTACCACGGCCTCAACCCGACCGCCGGGGCGATGCTCGACGCGCTCGAGAGCACCGGGTCGGTCGCTGACGCCAGCGCTGAGGTCGCCGACCGGTTCGATCTCTCACAGGAGACGGTCGAAGAGGACGTCTGCCGTCTCTGCGAGGCCCTGCTCGAGCGGGGGCTGATCGGACTCGACAACGAGGGTCAGTGAGGAGGATGCCGCCGGACCGCCCGCTTGCGCCGCTGCAGCGAGCGCGGCTTGGCTTGGAGATAGTCGCTGCCTACGCCCGCGCCAACCTGGAGCTGCGCCGGGTCCCGATCGAGGAGGTGGTGGCGCGCCTGCGGGTGGCCGAGCCCTCGCCGGGTGCCACCGACGATGCCGCCGAGCTGCAGGAAGCAAGGCGCCTGGGCGGCGCGGTCGTTCGTACGCTGCGCTTTCTTCCCGGCGACACCAGGTGCCTGCGCCGCTCGCTGGTCGTCGTGCGCCTGCTCGCCCGGCGGGGAATCGCGGCCCGACTCGTGATCGGCGCCCGAACCGCCCCCGACTTTCTCGCCCATGCCTGGGTCGAGCACGACGGCGTCCCCGTCCTCTCTCCGCTTGACGGCAGCTTCGGGCGCCTGGTCGAGCTCTGAGCAGTGACTTCCTCCGCACGGGCGACGATGTTTGGCCTCGACCTGCAGGTGCCGGGATCGCTCACTTGGTTGGCGGAGTCCGGAACCAGTGCAGCCGGCAGGCCGGTCGAGCTGACCGTGGGCGTGGAGGCCGATTCGGAATGGCTGGGAGACCCCACTCCGATCTCCGACGAACGGACCGAGGACGGCGGGGTTCTCTTCCAGATCGCACGCGGCGAGCGGGGGTACAGGTTCTCCGGGCCGCGCTACGGGATCGCGATCGTCTCTCCCCGGGCGTCTCGCGTCTGGGGTGTACCGGGCGACGGAGGGGTGGAGGACTGGCAGCGCTTCCTGGTCGCCCAGGTGCTGCCCTTTGCCGCCGTCCTTCGCGGCCTCGAGGTATTCCACGCCAGCGCCGTCGCCGTCGATGGTCGCGCGGTCGCCTTCCTCGGCCCCTCCGGCGCCGGCAAGACCTCGATCGCGATGGAGCTCTGCCGCCTGGGTGCCTCCTTTCTCGCCGATGACGTGCTCGCGATCGAGCGCGATGGCGGGCACCTGCTCGCCCACCCCGGGGCGCCGCTGGCGGGTATCGCCACCGAAGAGGTCGAGCGCCTGCGGAGTCGGCGATCACTTGATGACGGCGCGGTCCTGAGCGCCGATTCGCGGGAGGTGGTGGTTCGGGTGGAACCACAGCGGGACCCCGTGCCCCTGCAGGCGATCTTCGTTCTCGATCGCCGTCCCGAGGCCTTCCCGACGCCGCGGTTCGAGCCAGTGACCGAGCCTCAGGTGCTGCTGTCGGCGACCTTCAACCTCGTGCTGCTCGATGGGCCTCGGCTGGAGGCGCTTCTCGACGTCTGCTCGCTAGCCGCCGGCGGCATGGTGGAGCGAGTGGTGGTCGGCCGGGAGACCGATGCGTCGACCCTTGCCGAGGTGCTGGCCGAGCGGATTGGAGCCTCAGGGTGAGGCATCTCTTGCTTGGGACATATGACGCCTCCGCGCGCTGCGGGCTCAGCGTTTCCTACGACGGGCCGCGGTCCGACGAGCGCGATGTGCTCTGCCTGTTCGACGGACATCTCGACAACGGCACCGAGCTCGCCACCGAGTTGGGCCGGGCCGGAGCGGCGGGCGCCGCGGGGACCCTCCTGGCGGAGGGGTACCGCCGTTGGGGCTTGGGCCTGCCGAGCCGAATGCGCGGCGATTTCGTCCTCCTCGTTTGGGATCGGGAGAAGTGCGAGGGACTGATCGCCCGCGACCAGCTGGGGGCGAGGCCGGCTTACCTGCACCGGGAATCCGGCGTGCTCCGCTTCGCCAACGAGCTGCAGCCGCTGCTGGCCACGCTGCCCCGGCGGCCGCAGCCCGACCGGGCGGGGGTGGCCCACTGGATCACCGCGAGCAGCCGCCCCGGCACCGGGACCCTCTACGCCGGCGTCGACAGGCTGGGCGCCGGGGAGATGGTCGTCCTCGAACCGGGCGGTGCTCGCACAACCCGCTACTGGGAGCCGCGTTACGAGGAGCCGCTGGACGTCCCGGCGGACGAGCTCGCCGAGCGGGTACGCGAGGGCCTCAGGGTCGCCGTCGGGCGCCGTCTCGCACCCGACGCTCCCACGGGCGTGCTGCTCAGCGGCGGCCTCGACTCCTCCGCGGTCGCGGCGGTCGCCGTGGAGGTCGGCGGGGGCGATCGGGTTCGCGCCTGCTCGGCCTCCTTCCCCGACCACCCGATTGCCGATGAGACTGAGCTGATAGCTGGGCTGCGCGAGAGCTTGGGGCTGGGCGGCCCCCTCGTCGCGGGGAGGGCAAGCGGCCTGGTCGAGAGCGCGACCGCGTACACGGCCGCCTGGGGCGCGCCGCTGCTCGGCTGGGGTGACTTCTGGACCCTGCCGCTGCTGCGCGCGGCCGCCGCCGAAGGGGTCGTCAACGTGCTTGGCGGCGACGGCGGCGACGAGCTCTTCGGGCCCCGCCAGAACCTGATCGCGGAGGCCCTCCGACGTGGCCGCCCCCGACGGGCGATGACAGTGGCTGGCGCGCTGCCCGGCGCCGGGCCCCATGTTCCACGACGGGACGTCGCGGCGATGCTGGCCTCGCAGGCGCTGCTGGCGCTGCCGCTGCGCCTCCACCGTCGGGTACTGGAGTGGAGAGAGAGGGGGCGGCGGCCAAGTTGGCTTCATCCTGCGACCGCTCGGGCGCTGCGCGAGAGCGATGACCCGGTTGCCTGGAAGCGGCTGGACGGTCCGCTCTGGTGGGCGGATGTTGCCCACGGCATCGCCCATGGGCTGGACGAGGCGGGGATATTCGAGCACCAGCGCAACCGCGCGGCGATGGCGGCGGTGGAGGCCCGCCATCCCTTGCTCGACCTCGATCTCGTCGGCCTCTGCCTGAGGCAGGCACCGTTGGCGACGCTCGATCGTCGCTTCACGCGGCCAGTCCTGAGGCAGAGCGTCGCTGGGCTGGTGCCCGATGCCGTGCGGCTGCGTCCCAGCAAGGCCCGGTTCGAGTCCTTGGTGGTCGACTGCCTCACCGGGGCGGAAGCGGCGACCGTGCGCAGCCTGCTCACCGGTCCTGAGGCAGCGATCCGGGAGTACGTGGACCAAGAGCGGATGGAGCGGGACCTGCTCGACGGGGCGGGCGAGCTCGAACCGGGCTCCTTCCACTGGATGTGGCTGGTCTGGCGACTGCTCACGGCGGAGGTTTGGCTGCGCTCCGAGTCCTCGGGTCTACAACTTTTTCCCACCTTGACCGCGTGCAACGAAAGATCGAAAATCCCACCCAATCTGATGGTTGACACGCTCAACCAGAAAAGGAGCTCGCGTCAATGAAAAGCAAAGAGGCGATGATGGCTTATGGACAGCCCACCATCGTGGACTACGGGGACCTGCAGGAGCTGACGGCTGCATGCCTCGGTGGCAGCGGCGGAGACGCGGGCTACCCGGGGCAGGTCGGTGGATACACGGTTGGTATCAGCAACCCGGCAGCTGGGTGCAAATCCAACCCGTAACCACCACGCAGGTCTGATTCACCTCCTTCGAGGTCGGCCGTCTCGGTCGACCGGCGAGGAGTTCTACATATTTGTCCAAAAAGTAACGGCTTGCTTTTTGGCGAAGAGGTAAACGAGCAACCTGTACGGCCAGCGATTTCGATCGTTGGCCGTATGCATTTTATGGTGTGTGTCTGTCTTCGAGCGGGATAATTTTTCTCTGCCGGGGCAGCGTCATATAAAAGTCATCGAGAGCAAAAGAAATACGGTGGCGATGGCGTTGGCGCGGCATGACGAAAACGGCGACCAACGGATACGAGCGGTCTTGGTCCCCGGCCCACGATGAACCACTCTCGGCGGTAGTTGTCGGCAGCGGGGTGCGGGGCGGGCTCGCCGCGGAGATTCTGCAGAGCCAGGGGTGGGAGGCCGCCGTTTGCGATGAGGCCAGCGAGGTGGCCCTGGATGGCGATCCCGTGGCACTGGTCGTTTTCGTCGAGAAGTCACTCGTAGAGGGCGTGCGCAAGATGAAGCTGCTGGGTCCGGCGCCCGAGCGTCCTCCCGTCATCGTGGTCTGCGAGGCGATCCGGCCGGGGGAGATCCGCGTTGCCCTCGGCGCCGGCGCCATGGGAGTGGTTCTCTCCGGGGTGCTCGGGTCGACCCTCGTCCCCTGCGTGGCCGCCGTCAGCGCTGGCCAGGTGTGTGTGCCGAAATCGCAGGCGCGCCAGGTCGAGGCGGCATCGCTTTCGGCCCGCGAGCGGCAGATCCTCGGGTTGGTTGTGATGGGTTACATGAACAGCGAGATCGCCGTTCAGCTCACCGTCGCGGAAAGCACGGTGAAGAGTCACCTCTCCTCCGCCTTCACGAAACTCGGGGTCAGATCCCGCCACGAAGCGGTCGATCTCATCCTCGATTCGGAGCGCGGTCTCGGCATGGGCATCCTCGGTCTGGGCGGCGACCCGATCGAGGGTGTCGGGAGCTCATCTGGATGACCGGGGGTCTCGGCACGCGCCAGGAGTCAGGAAGCGCGCCGCCTGAGTCGGCCGCCGAATACGTCGGCAAGCAGCGTGATCGCGCGCCACTGCGCTTGATCGACGCAACCGCCGGCGACGGATACCCGACCGGTCCCCACCTCCTCGGCGATCAGCTGCTGCGGCGTTCGCTGCTCGTCGCCGACGTATCCGCCTGCGTGGCGGCGATCGTGACGATCTCGCTTGTCTCGGGCCGGTCCCTGCAGGTGACCTGGGTCGGCATCGCCGGGCTGCTCGCTCTCTGCCTCGGAGCCAAGATGTTCGGCCTCTACGACCGTGACGAGACGGTGCTGCGCAAGACCACGCTCGACGAGGCCCCCAAGCTCTTCCAGGTGGCCACGCTCGGCGCACTCTGCACCTGGCTGGCGGGAGGGTTCGTGATCGCCGGCGCGCCGCTTAGCCGCGGCGAGGGTCTGTTGTTCTGGGGAATGCTGATTGTCTTCCCAGTGCTCGCCCGCGCTGCCGCTCGCTCGCTGGCGCTGAACGCGGCGCCTGCTGAGCGTTGCCTGCTGGTCGGCGACAGCGACGCAGCGAAGACGATCCGGGCCAAGTTCTCCGATCACCACGGCGTCAAAGCCGATCTGGTCGCCCACCTGGATCCGAGCGACGTGGCCAAGTGGTCCGCCGACGCCGTTTCCGCCCCACGCCTCTCGGAAATCCGCGCTCTGGGGCGCTCACTCCACATCCAGCGGGCGATCATCGCCTCGGACTGCGTCGACCCCAGCCAGATGCCCGACCTGATCTGCACCCTGAAGACTGTCGGGATCAAGGTCAGCGTGCTGCCACGGCTGCTCGAGGTCGTCGGCTCCTCGGTCGAGTTCGACGATCTTCACGGGGTGACGATGATGGGGATCAAACGCTTCGCCCTGACCAGGTCCTCGACCCGTGTCAAGCGCGGCTTCGACCTGATCGCGACCGTGATCGGCCTGGTCGCCGTGGCGCCGCTGTTCGCCGCGATCGCGGTCGCGATCAAGCTCGACAGTCGCGGGCCGGTCTTCTTCCGCCAGCGCCGGGTCGGCCGCCACGGCGAGCACTTCGAGGTGCTCAAGTTCCGCACCATGGTCGACGGCGCCGACGCGATGAAGGAGTCGCTGCGCGACCGCAACGAAGCGCAGGAGGGCCTCTTCAAGATCGCCGACGACCCGCGGATCACGCGGGTCGGCAGCCTGCTGCGCAAGACCGCCCTGGACGAGCTGCCGCAGCTGGTCAACATTCTCAAGGGCGAGATGAGCCTGGTCGGCCCGCGACCCTTGGTCCTCGACGAGGACCAGCACGTCACCGGCTGGTACCGGCAGCGGCTCGAGCTCACTCCCGGGATGACCGGGCCGTGGCAGATCCTCGGCCCCGCCCGGGTGCCGCTGCGCGAGATGGGCGCGATCGACTACCTGTACGTGGCGAACTGGTCGCTCTGGGGCGACCTCAAGATCCTCTTGCGCACGATCCCCCACGTGTTGGCGCGGCGGGGACTCTGAGGTGGGCGCGCGGAGGCCTCGGCGTCACTCAGCGCGGCCATCCGGCAGGCGGCGAGGACGATGATGATCGCCAGGAGCCAGAGGCTCCCGATCAGGGCGATGGCGATGGTCACTGGGTCGGGCAAGGGAACCACTCTTTCTAGGGCCGATGTCGTCGACGTCTAGAGCGACTATCGGTGGTGACACCGAGTTCCCTGACCCCAATATTCGGAGAACAAGGGTTGGTTTCGGCTGCGCGGGCCTGATGCAGATCCCCTCGCGGCGAGGGCGACAGGGCCTGCTCGGCGAGGCGCACGCTCAGGGCCTCAGCCACTTCGACGTCGCCCGCATGTACGGGCTGGGAATGGCCGAGGGCGAGCTGGGCCTGTTCGCGCGCGGGCGCCGGGAGCAAATCACGATCGCAACTAAGTTCGGGATCGAACCGGGTTCTCCTCGGCTGGCGCGCCTGCAGGCGCCGGCCCGCGCCGCGCTCGCCCGCCTGCCGGCTCTGCGTGCGGCGCTGAAGCGCCGCGGCTCCGGCGCCCACCCTCGTCGCCGCTACGACGCGGCGGGTGCCCGGGAGAGCCTCGAGACCAGCCTGCGCGAGCTCGGCACCGACTACGTCGACGTCTTCTTCGTCCACGACCCGGCACCGAGCGACCACGTCGATCTCGATGGCTTGGGCGAGCTCTGCGAGGAGCTGATCGAGAGCGGCAAGATCCGGGCCTGGGGCCTGTCCGGAGACCCCGATCCCTGCGCCGAGCTCAGCCGCGGCGCCGCCGGCGCGGTGCTCCAGGTCCGCGACTCGACCCTCGCGCCGTTTCCCGCTCAGCCCGATCAGGCGGCGAGGGCGAATACCTTCGGCGTGCTCTCGAGCGCCCTGCCGCTGCTCCAGGCCCGCCTCGCGGCTGACGACGGGCTTTGCGCGCGCTGGCGGACCGAGGTGGGGCGGGACTGCGGCAATGCCGAGACCCTGGCGTCGCTGCTGCTGCGCGACGCGCTTGACCGCAACCGGGAAGGCACTGTGCTCTTCGGCACCACGCGCCCCGAGCGAATCCGGCTCGCGGTCGCCGCAGCGGATCCGGCCACGCACGACGAGGACTCGCTGCGGGCCTTCCGGGAGTGCGTCCGCCGCGACTTCGAGGGCGGGGAAGAGCTTGGTTGAGCCGACTATCGAGGCCGAGGTCGCCGTCGTCGGCGCCGGCCCGGCCGGCATCGTCGTCGCCCTCGAGTTGGCGCGGGCAGGACACCGGGTCCTGCTGCTCGAGAGCGGCGGGACGGGCTTCGATCCTGAGGCCCAGCGGCTTGCGGACCTGGTCGGCAACGATCCCCATCACGTCGGGGGAGAGCTCTCGATGCGCCGCCAGGTGGGCGGCTCCTCCAACCTCTGGGGCGGCCGCTGCGTCCCCTTCGACCCGATCGACTTCGAGCCCCGGCCGGTCGTCGGCGAGGCGCGCTGGCCGCTCGGATACGACGAGGTCTCCGCTTACCTGCAACGGGCTTGCGATTGGTGCCGCTGCGGGGAGGCGGTCTTCGCTGCCGAGCAGGTGCCGGAGCTGGCAGGACGCGCGATCGTGCCCGGCTTTAGCGACGGCGACGTGCGTGCCAGCGAGCTCGAGCGCTGGTCGCTGCCGACCAATTTCGGCCGGGTCTACCGCGCCGCGCTGGAGCGCTCGCCGTCGCTGCGGCTCGAGACCGGCCTGACCTGCACTGAGATCGTCGCCTCTGGCGAGCCCGTGGAAGGTCGCAGGCGGGTCGATCACCTCCTCGCCCGCCACAGCGACGGCAGCCGGGTCGAGGTTCGCGCCGAGCGCTACGTGATTGCGGCCGGCGGCCTGGGGGCGACGAAGCTGCTCTTCGCCTCGACCGGAAGCGATCCCGGCGGGATCGGCAACCACTCGGGTCACCTCGGCCGCTGGTACATGGCGCACGTCGAGGTCCGGGTCGGGCGCGTCGTCTTCGAGACCCCTGCCGAGCAGACGATCTACGGGCATGAGCGCGATCGCGATGGGGTCTACGTGCGCCGCCGCTTCACCCTCAGCCCCGAGCTGCAGCGGCGCGAGGACCTGCCCAACGTGGCGATCTGGTTGGTCAATCCCGAGATCGGCGATGCCTCGCACGGCAGCGGCATCCTCTCCTTCGTCTACCTGATGCTGATCTCACCGGTTGGGCGTTACTGCGTTGCGGAGGGAATTCGGCAGGCGCACATCAAGACGAGCAGTCCGACGACCGTGCGCGCGCACCTGCGCAACGTCCTGCGCGACCTCGGCCCGGCGACCGCGTTCGCGCTCAGCTTCGGCTACCGGCGCTTTCTGCGCCGTGGCCGCAAGGTCCCCGGCTTCTTCGTCCCCAGCGCCGCCAATGCCTACCCGCTGCTCTACCACGCTGAGCACCTGCCGCACTGGGAGAGCTTCGCCGAGCCCACCGATCAGCTCGACGCCAGCGGGATGCCACGGCTGCGGACCAACCTCCACTTCGGCGAAGAGGACGTGCGGGCCGTGCTGCGGGCACATGAGCAGCTCGATCGCTCGCTGCGCGAACAGGGATTGGGCCGGGTCGAGATGATCCACGACGACGTCGAGGCGGCGATCCGCGAGCAGCTCTTCGGTGGCTATCACCAGGCGGGAACGACGCGGATGTCGAAGCTGCCCGAGGACGGCGTCGTCGATGAGAACCTCGCGGTGCACGGCTTCGATGACCTCTTCGTCGCCAGCAGCGCGACCTTCCCGACCTCGAGCCAGGCCAACTCGACCTTCACGCTGATCGCCTTCGCGGTGCGCCTCGCCGATCAGCTCTCGAGCGGGCTGAAGCGCCGCGACCGCGCAGCGAACAGTCTGCGCCCGGCGGCGCTTGCCATCAGCTCGGCGAAGAACGGCAGTCCCTCGACCAGGTAGCGCCGGCCCAGCCGCCGTGGCTCCTGGGTCAGGCGGAAAAGCCACTCGAGGCCCGTGTGCTGCGCCCAGGCCGGGGCCCGGCGGACGTCGCCGGTGACGAAGCTGAAGCTGACCCCGAGTCCGATCTGCCAGGCCCGCGGCACCGTCTCGCGCAGCGAGTCCATCACCACCAACTGCTTGGCCAGCGGCAGGCCGATGTAGACGAGGTCGGGGCGCGCCGCGGCAATCTGTGCCCGGATCTCGTCGATGGCGGCGGGCGATCGCTCGAAGCCCAACGGTGGGCAGTGCGTCCCCGCAATCCCCAGGCCCGGAAACCTGCGGCGCAGCTCGGCGGCCGCGTCGTCCGCCGTGCCGGGGGCGCCGCCGAGCAGGAACAGGGTGCGCTCGCGGTTCGCGGCCGCCTGCGAGAGCGACCAGACCAGGTCCGAGCCGGCGACCCGATCCGGCAGCGGCGTGCCCTGGATGCGGCTGGCCCAGATCAGCGGCATCCCGTCGGGGACGACCAGCTCACAGCGCCGGAAGGCGCCGCGCACCGCCGCCGAGCGCCGGTGCGCGCGCAGGTGCTGGAGGTTGGGGGTGAGGACGCAGCCGCCATCGCTCGACTCGATGATCCGGCCCACCGCCTGCTGCGGGGAGACGGCGTCGAGGCGCATCTCGAGCAGCTCGACCGCGCGGTTGTTCAGCTCGCTGGGCATTTGCTTGCGAAGAGCGCCTGCAACCGCGTCGCCGAGTCCTCGCAGTCGAAGCCCGCGGCAACCGCGCGGCGGCCGTTGGCGCCGAGGTTCTGTCGCAACTCGGGCTCCTCGAGCAGCCCGGCCAGCGAGTCGGTCAGCTCGTCGGCCCGGCCGGGGGCGACGAGGATGCCGCTGCGCTCGTGCTCGACCAGCTCGGGAATCCCGGCGATCCTGGTGGTGACGACCGGCAGCCCCATCGCCATCGCCTCCATCAGGACGACCGGTACCCCCTCGGCGAAGCTGGGCAGGCAGAAGACCGCGGCCCGTTCGTAGAGCTCGCGCAGCTCTTCCTGGCCCACGGCGCCGAGAAAGGTGACCCGATCGGCGATGTCGAGCTGGGCCGCGGTGCGTTCCAGCTCGGGCCGCAGGGCGCCGTCGCCGGCAAGCTGCAACTCGACGTCAAGGCCCCGCCCGCTCAGGCGCGCGACCGCCTCGAGCAGAATCGTCTGGCCCTTCTCGGGGACGAGGCGGCCGATGTAGAGGATCACCGGGGCGTGGCCTGAGCCGTTGCGATCGTGCGCCCGCGTGAACTGGTCGACCGGGATGCCGACGTGAACGACGTGCAGCCGGTCCCAGCGCCCGGGGTCGGTGACGCTCATCAGCTGGCTGCGGGCGAAGTCGCTGATGCAGACGACGAAGCTGGCGCTCTCGACCTTCTCCGCGAGGCGAAAGTGGCGCAGGTCGTGGAACTCGGTCGGCCCGTGCATGGTGAAGCTCCAGCTCCACGGCCTCTCCGGTTCCAGCGCCGAGCCGATGCGGGCGGCCAGCAGGGCGATGTCGGCGGCGGCGTTGGCGAGGTGGACGTGGATGTGGCGGATTCCCTGCTTGCGGCACTCGTTCCAGAGCACGACCGCCTCGGCGAAGTAGAAGAGCTGCCAGAGCCTGCCGCGCACTCCGGGAGGCGCCAGGCGCAGCGCGCCGCGCAGGGTCGAGAAGTACGCATCCGGCGAGCGCAGCGCCAGCCTCAGGTGCGCGCCCAGCTGGCGGTGGCGGAAGGGCAGGATCGCGGTCGTGCTCGCGGCCGCTTTCCGGTCGGTCTCGGCGAGCAGCTGGTCGGCGGGGGTGCGCCGGATCGAGAAGGTCGCGATCTGCAGGCCGAGCCGGCGCAGGGCTTCGACCTCGCGCAGGATGAAGGTGTGCGAGATCGCCGGGTAGGCCGAGCAGAAGTAGGCGATCCTCACGTGCCCACCTCGACCGGGGCGGTCTGCGCCGGCTCGCGCACCGTCCTCACCCAGGCGGTTGGCCCGCGCCCGCTCAGCAGCCTGCCGTAGAGGCCGATCTTGTTTAGGACCAGGGCCGGGGCGGAGAGCAATGCCCGGTAGACGTAGGACGGCGCCCGCACCAGGCGCAGCCCGGCCAGCACAAACGTGCCCTGCGCGAAGGCGGTGAAGAGGGAGAGCACGAACAGGCGCCGCGAGCCGAGCAGCAGGCCGGCGAGGGCCGAGCTGAGGCTGCCGATCGCGATCACCGACTGGGGCGGGACCAGGCACTCCAAGCCGGCGTGAAGCCGCAGCGGGTCCCGCTTGAGCAGGCCGGCGAGGACGAGCCGCCCGCTCCAGCGCTGGATCAGCTGCAGCTTGCCCATTTCCCAGCGGGCCTGCTGGCTCGAACTCGCCTTCAGCGAGGTCGGCACCGCCTGGCTCACCTGCGCCTCGGGCACGAACTCGACCCGCTCGCCGGCGAGCACCAGGCGCATGTGGAATTCGCCGTCCTCGACCAGCCCGGTCGCGGTCCAGGGATTGCGCTCAAGCAGGTCCCTGGTGAAGGCCATCCCGGTGCCGACCAGGCCGCAGGAGAGGCCGAGCCGCTCCTTGCCGAGGAAGCGCACGGTGTCGCCGACGGCGAAGGCGGCGAAGCGCAACGCTGAAGTGCTCGAGTCTTGCGGGTTGCCGGCGACGTAGTCGACCTGCATCGCCCGCGCCCCGCCGCGCAGTCGCGCGTCGACCGCCGCGAGCAGGTTGGCGGAGACGATGCAGTCGGCATCGACGAAGACGACACCGTCGAAGGAGTCGTCGAGCGCCAGCAGCCGCTCGAGGGCCCAGGCGAGGGCGTGCCCCTTGCCGCGCAGCCCGGGATCGGTGCGCTCCCAGACCTCGGCGCCAGCCGCCGCGGCTACGTCGGCGGTGCGATCGCCGCAGTTGTCGGCGATGACGATGATCCGCCGCCCCTCCTGTGGGTAGGCAGCGCCGGTGAGGGCCGCCAGCGTTGCCGCGATCCCGGCCTCCTCGTCGTGCGCCGGCACCAGCACGACTAGACGCAGGTTGGGGTCGGGAGCCGCGCTGGCTGCGGAAGTGTTGCGCTTTGCCCCCCGTCGCCGCGCGCTGCGAGCGGCGAGCAACAGGCCGAGCAGGTACAGGGTCGAGAGCGTCAGGGTGCTCTGCAGTGCGAGCAGGCCGCGCCGCACCACCTCAGATGCTCCAGGTGGCGAATTCCTGGCCGGTCAGGGCCCGCAGTCGCTCGACCTCGCCCCCGTAGAGCTGCTCCAGGCGGTCGCGCAGATCGCTCTCCAGGGTCTGTTCCGGCAACGGGGGGAAGAGGTATTTCTCGGCGTTGCGGCGCAATCCGTGGCGGATATGGGGCGGTATCCAGCGCCCCGCGGGCGCCACGGCCCGGCGCATGAAGCGGTTGTAGCCGGAGGGGTAGGTGCGCCGTTCGCTGCTCTTCAGCTTCTCGGTGCTGAAGTGCCGCGAGGTGAAGCTCTCGTCCACCGCGAGGAAGGCGAAGACGGAGCGCAGGACGGCATCGCGATTTGCCAGCAGCTCGGCCTGGTCGAGGACGAGGATGCGCTCCTCGGCAAAGCAGCGCAGGTAGCCCTCCAGCTGCGTGGCGTAGAGGCTCATGCAGGTATCGCCCAGTTCCGAGGGCTCCCGGTAGTCGTCCAGCACTTCCCGCAGCGAGCGCCGCTCGCCGCTGACCGAGACACGGTGGCGGTAATGGGAGACGGTGCGGGCGACCGGGTCGCGGACCAGGTAGATGATCTTTGCCTCCGGGATCAGCCCCTTGATCCTCTCCGCCGCCCCGGCGCGGATCGGGTCGTTGGCGTAGTTCGGCGAGGTCTCGCCGCGCACCGGCACCGCCGGGTCGAAGAGCTCTTCGTAGGCCTCGAGGCTTTCGACCTGACCGAGCTCGTAGTCCCGCCCGTTCGGCGGGCCGGCAAAGAAGTTGGTCTCCTTGACCGCCGACATCTGGATTTCCGGGTGGAGGTCCAGGTAGTAGTGGAGGCTGGTCGTGCCGGCCTTTGCCGCGCCGATGATGATGAAGGTGGGGAGTGCCATTCGGTCGCGTCCAAACGCAGGTTCCGGCGTGGAACTTTCGCTTCGGATGTGACTTTTTTGAGGTCTCCGAGAGAGGACGGAGAAACGGCGCAAGGAACCGGCCCCGAGTTCCGTTGGGCGGCCAATCGCCGATCAACGAGGAGAAGGGAAGACATGAGCGACCTGGCAGCCGCAAGCGAGACGGCGACGAACTTCGACTTCGGCCGTTGGCAGCAGCAGCAACTGTGGGGAAGGGCGGGCCGCTCAGTTGACGCCGCCGAGCCCGAGGTCCTGCGCGCGGTCCAAGCGAGGCTCGACGGTCTCCTGGCCGGAGCCGATGGGCCAGTGCGGATCCTCGATGCCGGTTGCGGCAAGCAGCTGCAGGTCCCGATCGCCGCCAGCCGCTACGTGGTCGGGATCGACATCAGCCCCGAGCAAGTGGCGCGGAACACGGAGGTCGACGAGGGGATTGTCGGCAACGTGCAGAGCCACGATTTCGAGCCCGCGAGCTTCGACGTCGTCGTCTGCTGGAACGTGCTCGAGCACCTCGAAGATCCGCGCGCCGCGCTGCTCAATTTCGAGCGGGCGCTGAGGCCCGGCGGCGTGCTGCTGCTCGCGGGCCCGCATCCCCACAGCTTCAAAGGCACGGTGACCAAGGTGACGCCGTTCTGGGTCCACAAGCTCGCCTGGCGGCGCCTGCTGCCCGATCAGCCGGCGCTGGAGCGTTTCCCCACCCATATGTCTGATCTCGGTGCGCCGGATCAGCTGACTCAAGCGCTCGGCGAATTCGGCCTCAGGGTCGAGCTGCTGACGATGTACGAGGGCTGGGAGCAGCGCGCTTTCCGCCGCAAAGCCGGGCTCGCCGGCGGCGCCTTCCGGGCCGGGATTCGGGCGGTCGAGGCGGCCTCGCTGGGCAGCGTCTTGGCTGACGTCACGGACTTTGTTCTGGTTGCGTCGAAATAGCGATCCGCGGCCGGCCGATTCGCGCCCGGCCCCAGGCGACGAGCTCTCCCAGTCGCTGCCGGTCGCGCTGGTTGAGGCCACCGCAGAGGATCAGGGCAGCCACGCAGGCGATTGAGCCGGCAAGCAGCGCCAGCGGTAGGGCCAGGACCGGCGCGGTCGCGTGCTGGACCGCGTGCGCGGCGGCGAAGCCGGCGCCGTAGCTGACCAGCAGCGCCAGCCGCTCGCGGATCGGCCAGGTGGCCCGCAGGGGTCGCGCCAGGTGGTGGCGGAGCGCCAAGCCCGAGAGCACGATGACGACGAGGAAGCCGCCCAGCAGCGCCAGGGCGGGCCCGATCATGTGCATGGGGGGAGTGAGGATGACCAGCAGGGCGATCGTCACGACCAGGCGGGCGAGGGCGACGAGGCTGGTCAAGCCGGGCCTGTCCACCGCCCAGAGCGCCTGCGTCTGGGTCACCGTGATCGAGGCCATCACCGGGAAGAGCATCAGCAGGACCAGCGCCGGCGCAGCAGCGTCGAAACCGGGCCCGAAGATGTTGAGGACCAGGTGCGCGGCGCCGCCGATCGTCGCGGCGAAGACCGTCATCACGATCACTTCGTAGCGGGTCGAGTCGATCAGGGCGCGGTCGAAACCGTGGTGATCGCCATCGACGTGGCGCCCGACCAGGGTCGGGTAGAGGACTTCGGTGATCCGCAGGCTGGCCGTCTGCAGGCTCTTGGGGACGATCAGGGCGCGGCTGTAGGCGCCAACCACGGCCACTGGCGCGACCATCCCGATCGCCCAGATACCGCCCTGCTGGCTGATCCCCTGGGCCATCTGTCCGGGAGTTGCCTTGAGGCCAAAGCGCAGCAGCTCGGGCAGGGCGCGCAGGCCGATCCGGTATTCGGCCAGGCTGAGGCGCGGGCGGGCGAAGGCGCGGGCAGCGATCGCTCGGTGGACAAGGGCGGGCAGCGAGCCGGCCATGGTCGCGATAACCAGGGCCCAGACGGACTTCCAGTGCAGGCCGAGGCCGAGGAAGGTCGCGAGGACGATGAAGCTGACCGATTCGTTGAGCCGGACCCAGAACAGCTTGCGGCCGGCGACGAAGGCCGAGAGGATCGAGTCGAGGTTCCAGCCCGTGTTGAGGATCACGGTGTAGCCGGCGATCGAGACCAGGGCGGGCGCCAGCAACTGGGGGGCGTGCAGCGGTCCAGGGAAGACGAAGCAGCAGCCGATCGCGACGAGAATCGCCACCGCCACGGTCAGCCCGGCGGAGAAGGTGAAGACCGCGGCGAAGAGCTGGCTGACCCGCGGCTCGCGCGGCTTCAAGCCGGTGATCTCCTTGATCAGCGCCTGCTGCTCCTTGATCGTCGAGAGCATCCACATCACCGCCACCGGCGCCCAGACCAGCGCGTATTCCCCGATCACGTCGATCCCAAAGAGGCGGGCGGTGATGATCGTCGAGACGAAGCCGAGCCCGACGCTGGCCCCGAAGCTGAGCGTGCCGAAGAAGAACCCGGCCCGGTAGCTGCCCCGCTCGCCCTCAGCCTTGGGGCTCGTCCGGAGTCGGGCTAGGGATGGACGCCTGATCACGCGTCGCGAACGCGACTGGGCGGCTCAGACTTGCGGGGCCGGGCTGGAAACTGACCCCAGGGCATTCCGAAGAGATTGAGGACCCTGCGGCTTAGACGCCCGTGAGTCGATTCCCGACGATGAAGGCCAGGCGCTTGCTTGCAGTCCTCGAGCGTGAGCCGCTGAGCTACCGGGTATCGCGCCAATCCGGCTCGCACCGACGAATGAAGGCCCCGGGTCGCCCCCCGCTTACCTTTGCTTTCCACGATAAGGCGACGGTGCCCCCTAGCGTGGCTCGCAAGGTTCTCGTCAGAGACGCTGGACTTGCCGAAGACGAGGCCCGAAGGCTACTCTGACCAGGAGGATCGATGGAGACCGTACGCGTCATCTACCACCACGAAGCCAATAGCTGGTGGGCCGAGTCACCCGATGTAGAGGGTTGGACGGCTCTCGGCGACTCTTACGCCGAGGTCGTCAAGCTGACGGAAGAGGGCATCCCCTTCGCTCTTGAACGGCCGGTTGAATTGGAGCACTACGTTCCGGCCGGCGAGGGCGCTTCGGCCTGATCCGCCGGGAGTTGGACCGGCCCAACGGGATGCTGCCGGGATCGTTGGAGCAGCCGCGCGAGGGCCAGACCGAAGCGGGCCAGCGCGCTGAGTCCATAGGCGAGAGGGGAGGCGACCGGTGCGTCGCCGTCCTTTTCCGCTCGTTCCCGAATCACCTCGCGTGGGGGGAAGACCTGGCGGCGGACGAACGCACCCAGCCCGCCCGGCGGGGTCAGCAGGCCGTCGATCAGGCCGATCTCGGCGAAGAGCTGCTCTCTGCTGCGGTAGACGGGTTCCCTGGTGGCGAGCCGGACGGCGATTCGCTGGCGGGACCTGAGCTCGCTCCGACTCAGCGATCCCGGCAGGCCGACCGCCGACCTCGCCCTTGCCAGCGCGGCAGTCAGGGCCGGGGCGAGCTCCGGGTAGGCGGCGCTCGTCTCGTCGAGGGCGCCGTCCCGCACCTCGGTTCCGAAGCGGTCCCACCAGGCGCCGAGATCGCACGCCTGCCTCAATCCCGTGAAGCCGTCGCGCGCGTAGTAGAGGAGCAGCGCGGCCAGCTCGTCCCCTGTGGCCGGGCGCCAGTCGTTGGGGCTCTCGGGGCCTGGCGGCAGAAGGCGCTCGCGGGCGAAGTGGCGCTCGTACCAGTGGATCCGCCAGTGCAGCTCCAGCGGCGGCAGTTCGCCGCCCTTGTGGGTGAGCGAGAAGTGGAGGAGGGGGAGGCCATCGGCCATCGGGCGGTCGATCGGCCCCTCGTATCCCAGCCCTCGCGCTACCTCCACGGCGCGGTGGAGGTCCTCCGCTGGGACCAACAGGTCGACGTCGCTGGATGGACGCCGTCCCGGCGCGCCGTAGATCGCCCCGCCCAGTAGCGGCCCCTTCAGCGCCGCCGCGCGGATTCCGGCAGCGGAGAGCGCGTCCATGGCCAGGCCGCCGGCCAGTTGCAGGAGCACCTCCTGGTGGCGCCCGCGCTCGAGCGCGGCGGCAAGCACGGTTTTGAACTCATCACTTGCCTGATCTCCGCTGATCGCGAGGATTTGCGGCCCGAGCATCGTCAGCGCCCGGACGCCCTGGAGCAACTGGGTGAGTGCCGACCAGTCGACTACTCCGGCGAGCCGTTCGAGACGCTCGCCTTCGGCCTCTCTGCGGGCTCGCGTGGCGGCGCTGAGCCGCGCCAGCTCGCGCTCGGCGGCGAGACCGCTCATCCGTGCAGCCTCATCTTCAGTAGCCGCAGCCGGCCCCAGGGAAAGTGGGCGAGCAGTTCGATTGGCGAGTGCCCCCGGTAGTAGCCGCTCGGCCCTCCGTAGGGGTCACTCCCGGTGGGGGTGGGGTCCTGGGCGTAGAAGGTCACGTCGGCGGCGCGGTCGCGGACGAAGATCCCGTAGCGCTGGGCGGCTTCGGCGACGATCCGGGTTAGCCAGGGGAGATGCAGGGAAGCCAGGTCGAGGCGCGGGTCAAGTCGCAGGTGGGCGCCCTCGGGCAGCGCCAGCGGGCTGGGGGAGTTGCCGTCGCTGCGGCGGGCGGGCGAGGCGTAGGTGCCAGCGCGGACCTCGGGCAGCGAGATCGCCAGGGCGTGGTTGATCTCGCCGGCCTCGAGGTCTTCGAGCGTGATCAGGCCACCGGCGATCGAGAGCGAGGAGGCCGAGGCTCCCCACCAAGGCTGCGATCCCGGCCAGGCGTGATGGTTGTAGACGCCGGGGTCGGCGGAGACGTCCCGCATCGCGCCTCCCCAGCTCGCCCGCCAGCCGCCGCCTTCGCGCCGCAGCTGGAAGAACTCCCAGAGGCGATCGGAGTGGGGCTGCCAGACGACCAGGTGCCCGTCCGATCCGGCAGCGGGCCGGGTGCCGGCCGGCAGCGGCACCGCGTGCCAGGCAGCGCGCAGGGCCCGCTCGCCGGGGTGGCCGACGAGCTCGACAGGGACGGTCGGCTGATCGGCCGGCACCCGGTAGACCGGCACGCCGTAGGGGCTGGTGGTGATGAAGGGCCCGTTCCCAGCCGCCACCTCGCCGGCGGCCTCCGCGGCAAGGGCGGCGACCAGCTTCGCTGAGCTTGGATCCACCGGTGCATCGGCGGCAACCGGCTCGTTCCAGAAGCTGTGCTTGGAGAAGAAGCGAAAGTGGGAGGTCCTCGAAGCTGTGCCTGTGTCTTTGGTGGCCGCAGAGGTTGCGCTCCCGCAGCCCAGGATCGCCGCGCAGAGAAGCAGCAGGGGCCCGGTGCGGAGCAGGCGGCTCACGCGCTCGCGGGCAGTGCGTTCCCGGCTCGTCTCGCCCCGGCCAGCGCTACGCCCGCCCAGGTCAGCACGATCACGAAGGCAAACGGCGGTTCGTGCGGGTTGACCGCGATCACCGCGAGCACGAAGACGGCGACGGCGATCAGGCCGAGCTTCCACGGCCGCAGCTCCGTTGGCCCGCGGGTAAAGATGCCCTCGCCGATCGCCCAGAGGAACGAGGCCAGCCAGAGGGTGGCGCCGATTAGGCCGAGTTCGACCGCGTAAGAGAGGTAGGCGCTGTGCAGCGGCTGCGGCGTCTGCGGTTCGCCGATCGCAATCCCCGGCACGTAGCCGGTCTGCGGGTAGGTGAAGGACTGGCGGAAGTAGTCGTGGCTCTCGGCCGGGTAGCGATTCCAGCCGAAGCCGAGCAAGGGCCTGGTCTCCAGCATCCGCGTCCCCGCCGCGATCTGGTTTTCGCGATCCCAGATGCTGCGTTCGTCTCCGGCCCGTTCGGAAGTGCTGTTGGAGAGGGTCGAGGAGAGCGCCAGGGTGCCGCCGAGGACGATCGCGGCGGCGAGGAAGCCCGGCACGAGCCAGCGGCGGCCCGCCCGGGTCGCCAGCGCTACCGCCACGGTGGCGAGGATCGCCGCCAGCCAGACGCCGCGCTCGAGCGTGAGGAAGCAGCCAGCGAGCGAGGCCAGACCCGCCGCTGCTGCCAACCAGCGCTTGCGCTGGCCGCGCCAGAGGTTGAAGGCGATCGCCGCCGCGACGGCGCAGACGTAGGTGGCGCAGCCCTCGGCGACGGCGGCGCGGAACGGTCCGCCGGCGCGCAGCACCCCCGGGGTCGAGGCGTCGCCTTCGACGATGTAGTGCGGGAAGACCAGGCCGTGCGGCCCGAGGATCTCGAAGATCGCGGTGACCCCGAGGTAGGCCCCGAGGCCGAGCAGTGTGATCAGCAGCAGTTCCCGCTCGCGAGCGCCAGCGAAGACGGCAGGGGCGACCAGGAAAAGCAGGAAGGGCATCACGCCGAGCGTGTCCCAGAGCGCCAGGAAGCCCTTTTCGGTGGTCAGCGTGTGCGCCGCCGCGGCCGATCCGACCGCGTAGATGATCGTCAGCGCCATCAGCAGGTGCACGTTGCGCAACTGCAGGCGCGGCATGTGGACGGTCCCGGGGGCGCGGAACAGGCATTGGCAGATCACCAAGACGGCGAGGAGTCGGTTGAGGGGAATGTTGCCCAGGCCGATCTCCGACCACGCTCCCGAGAAGACCGAGAGAGCGAGCGCGCCGCACATCGTCACCGCCGGGTGGAGCTCCCAGAGGTAGCGGACCGCGAGCACCGCGGCCGCGATCAGGACGGGCATGATCAGCGCCCAGTGCCCTTCGAGTTTTTCCGGGAAGAGCTTCCAGGTGAGCAGCAGGGCAAAGAAGCCGAGCAGCGGCCAGGCGTACTGCGGCGGGCGCCAGACCGCGTGCGTCTCCATCAGCTCGCGGTGGGGCGCGGCCTCAGTCCGTTGGGCGGCAGTTGACCGGGGGAGTCGTGCCCTCTTCTGTCCCGCAGGACCGCGACCCCGCAGCCGGCAAGGAGCCCGAGCAGCAGGCCGAGGAAGCCGTAGAGCTGGATCATCGAGTGGCGATTGCTAGTCGCACTCGTCGCTCCCGCCAGCAGCGAGATGAAGCCTTCCCGGGGAGGCTGGCTGCCGACCGTCGCCACGTAGGCGGTGGCGATCGCTTTCAACTTGATTTTCGCGGCGCTCTGCTCGGCCTGCGCCTGTAGGTCCCCGCCGCTGGCCGCGGCCGCGGCTTCGCTCAGCTCCAGCGAGGCGCGCCGGTAGGCCGCGAGCAGCGAGGCGGCCTCGGGGTTGGCGCTGTTGCTGTGGTTCTCGTAGGTGATCACGCCGGCGGCGGCGACGTTGGCGAGGCGCTTGGCCTCGGCGGCGGAGGGACCGGTCGCCAGCACCCGGAAGGCGGGGCTGAGCGGGATCGGCTCGGCGGAGAGGCGGCCGCTCGCCTTCCTTTTCGCGATGTGGAGCTTGCGTTCGACCGTCGCCAGCACCGGCGCCGCGGCGATCGCGCGGCTGAAGGCGGTGGCCAGCGAGCTCGAGGACTGCGTGTAGCTGGCGAATCCGGGCGAGTTCGGGTTCACCTGGCCGACCTGCAGCGTCGCGGCGGCTTCGTAGGTGGCCGGGCGGACGAGGCCCAGAGCAGCGCCGGCGAGCAGGCCGAGGACGGCGAAGATCGCGATCAGCTTCTTGTGGCGCCTGAGCGCGCCGAAGGCAAGGCCTTCCGGCGGGTCGAAGACGCCGCGGACCAGCGGCGGCGAGTCGTTAGTGGGCGGCGGCGTGAATGCCGGGGGCTCAGCGGTCCTCATGGGTTCCTTGGCTGCCTTCCTGTATCGCATTTCGCCGCCGTGAACGGAATATGTCGGCCCAAACTTGCGCCCCGATTGCGCTGGTCCCTACCCCCTGTTGGTCAGTTGCATCTGCAGCAGCTGCAGGTGCGTCCAGGGGAAGGCGGAGAGCAGCCGCGCCGGGTAGGTGCCTTCGAAGAACCCATTCGGGCCGGCGTACGGATCGCCCCCCGTAGTCACCGGGTCCTGCGCGTAGAAGGTCACGTTCCCCGCGATGTCACGGACGAAGATCCCGTAGCGCTTGGCGGCGCGGGCGATCATCAGGGTTAGCGGCGGCAGGTGCAGCTTCCAGAGTTCGAGGCTGGGGTCGAGCCGCAGGTGGGCTCCCTCGGGCAGGGCCATCGGGTTGGGGGAGTCGCCGTCCGTCCGTTCGGCTGGGGCCGCGTAGACGCCGGCCCGCACCTTGGGCAGGCCGATCGCGAGGGCGTGGTTGATTTCCCCTTTGCGCAGGTCTTCGAGCGTGATCAGGCCGCCGGCGATCGAGAGCGAGGAGGCCGAGCCGCCCCAGGACCCGTTCGCTCCCGGCCAGGCGGCTCCCCCGTAGACACCGAAGTTGGAGGAGGCGCTCTGCATCGCGCCGCCCCAGCCGGCCTGCCAGCCACCGGTGCCGTCGACCAGATGCCAGAACTCCCAGAGGCGGTCGGAGCTCGGCTGCCAGACGACGAGGTGGTGATCCTTGCCTGGCGCGGGCTGGGCCGTGGGCGGCAATGGCACCGCGCTCCAGGCGGAGCTCAGCGCCGGCACCGTGTAGGTGCTGAGGAGCTGCACCGGCACTGTCGGCTGGCCGGCCGGGACGGTGTAGACCGGCACGCTGTTGGAGGTTGTACCGATCGAGGGGCCCTGGTCGGTTTCCAGCTCGCGCTGGACTTCGCGCGAGAGCGCGGCGACGAATTCGCCGGAGGAGGCGTTCAGCGGCGCCGTCTTCGGCAGCTGCTGGTTCCAGGGACTGCCGGGGGCGAAGAAGCGAAACGGGGCTTCGGGACTGGAAGCCGCAGCCGCTGTGCCTATTCCAACCGTCGCCAGGGTCGCCAACGTCGCCAGCACAGTGACCAGCGGCCGGAGGAGGGCGGAGGCCCGGAGGCGGGTGGGCGGCATTTCGCTTCTAGTCGACAGATCCAGGGCCCGTCTTGATGCCCGATTTCAGGTACTCAGCAGGGTGCGGATCACGTTCGGCATGCCGAGGCGCCGATTGCGAGTGCGAACGCGCACCGGCTCCTGGGCGACCCCCCTTGCCGCCTGCCAGAGGTCGGTCGCGAGCCCATCGCGGCTGTTCGGCAGCGCGTTCAGTTCCGCGGTTAGTTGCGCGAGGTCGTAGCCCATCGTGGCCAGGCGCTGCTCGCCGAGAAACCGTAGGTAGCGCCGGCACCACTCGCGCCGCACCGGGTTGGCGAGGGTGGCCCGCCACTTCTCCTGGGGATCGGAGCTGAGCGAGCGGTAGGCCCTGCGCCCGGTCGGGTCTCCCATCCGGCCCTCGAGCTCGACCTCGGCGAAGCCGGTGAGGGCCGCCTCGTCGAACTCGATCTCCAGGTAGCGCATCAGCGCGGTCCAGGTCTCGCGATCGCCCGAGACCGCGTCCTCGAAGCGGACCGCATGCGAGCGCGAGCGGTGCGCCTGGCGGGCGGCGAGGAGGCGGGGCATGCCGACGAAGAGGTCGGCGGTCATGAAGGTCGGGCGCCACGGCCCCCAGGTCTCGATCATCGAGGCGATCACGCTGAGCGGGTTGCGCCAGAGGAAGACGAACTTTCCCTCGGGGAAGATCCGCATGATCTCCTCCGCCACCAGGCAGTAGGGAGGGCTCTTGTCGACGAAATGGGTCGCGCCCTCCTCGCCGGCGAGCCCGTAAAGGTTGAGCGCGAACTCGCGAATCCCCTCCAGGTAGTCGGCTTCGCCCCGCGGCAACCGTGCCGAGAAGTCCTCGACCGCGGTGGCGAGCAGGTGCTGGAAGTACTCGGCGTCGACGCCGCTGCGGCGCAGGGAGTAGGCGTGGGGAAGGAGGATCCACGGCTCCGGGGCGGTCGCGACCCCCTCGTGGGCGGCGACGATCCGCTGCACCAGGGTCGAGCCGCTGCGCGAGACCGAGAAGATGAAGACCGGTTGGACGCCCACGTGCTGCCGGCCGCGGGCCGCGCTCAGACGCTCCAGGTCGGGAACTTCTCGCCGGTCAGCTCGCGCAGGCGCTGTGCTTCAGCGGCGAAGTACTCCCGCAGGTGGTCGCGCATCCCGGCGTCGGGCTCGGACGTCTGCAGTGGCGGGAAGATCGTCCTTTCCACGGAGAGGCGCAGTGTACGGCGGACCCTGGGGGGGAGCCAGCGCAGGCGCGGAATCAGGTGCAGCTCGACGAAGCTGGCGAAGCCCGGCGGGTAGGTGTGGCGCTCGCTGGTCTTGAGGAATTCGTCGTCGAAGCGCTGCGAGTCGAAGCCCTCGTCGACCTCGAGGAAGGTGAAGATCCGGCGCAGGGTCGAGCGTCGATTCTTGAGCAGGTCAGCCTGGTCGATCACCATCATCCGCTCCTGCGGGAATTGGCGTAAATAGAGTTCGAGCTGGAGGCCGTAGAGGCTGGCGCAGATCGACGGCGAGCGCGGATCCGAGAGGTCGCCAAGCGCCTCCTCGAGCGTGCGCCTCTCACCCTCGGAGGCGACCATGTGGTTGTAGTGGGAGATCGTGCGCTCGACCGGATCGCGGACCACGTAGAGGAACTTTGCCTCCGGCACCTGATTCCTGATCCTCTCGGGCACGCCTTGGCGGAGGGGGTATTCGGCATAGGGGGTCGAGGCCTCGCCGCGCACGGAGACCGCGGGATCGAAGAGCTGTTCGTACTGATCGAGCTGGCTGATCCGCCGCTGTTCGTCCACCGGGTTGAGATGAGGGGCGAAGAAGTTCGGCTCCTTGACCGCCGACATCTGAATCTGCGGATGCTCGCTCAGGTAATTGTGAAGGCTGGTGGTGCCTGCCTTTGGAGCGCCGATGATGAAGAAGGTCGGGAGTGCCATCGCTCGATCGGGCGGCACTATAGGGATTCATCGATTCTTTGCTAGGACCAGAAAAGGCGGGACTAGAAAAGTTGGAATGGGACTTGAAAGTGGTACGAAAGTAAACAGTAAACAGCCGAGACAGCTGAGCTATCCCCGCGAATCGAATATCTGTACATCGTCAGTTGCCGCATCGAGTTCGGCGATTAGCGCTTTGACCCGCTCGCCGATCTCCTCACGAGTGGCGCGGACGGCGTCGACCGGCTGGCCCTTGGGATCAGGCAGGTCCCAATCGACGTGGCGCTTGCCGGGGAGGTAGGGGCATTTGTCACCGCAGCCCATCGTCACCACCACATCGGCCCATTCAGCGTTCTCGGTGGTGAGTGCCTTCGGGGTGCGATCGGCTAGGTCGATGCCAAGCTCGTTCATCACCTCGACCACCTCGGGGTGGACATGCTCGCCGGGGGTGGTGCCCGCCGAGCGGGCCTCGTGCCGACCTTCCGCGGCGCGCTCGAAGAGGGCCTGGCTCATCTGCGAGCGCCCGGCATTGTGGAGGCAGACGAAAAGTGCGTTAGCTATGTTGGTTCTCCTTGGCTGGCTCAGTTCGCGGCTTGCGGGCGCGAATGATCGCCGAGCCGGCGCTGTCGTGAACTCGATGAGTCTCGGTGATCTCGACATCAACAAGTCCAGCGGCGGCGAGCGCTCGCTCGAACTCCACTCGGGTCAGCGCCCCGGCGATGCAGCCGGTCCACTCGGCCATGTCGGCGCGCGTCGCGTCGTCCATGTCCTCGTCGGCGATCACGTCGGACACCGCGAAGCGCCCACCGGGCTTGAGGACGCGGGCGGCCTCGGCCAGCACCGCCGGCTTGTCGCCTGAGAGGTTGATCACGCAGTTAGAGATCACCACGTCGACCGTCTCGGCGGGAAGCGGGATCGACTCGATCTGCCCGCGCAGCCACTCGACGTTCTCGACCCCGGCCTTCTCCTGGTTCTGGCGGGCCAGGGCCAGCATCTCGTCGGTCATATCGAGGCCGTAAGCCTTGCCGGTCGGGCCGACGCGGCGCGCGGAGAGCAGGACGTCGATCCCGCCGCCGGATCCGAGGTCGAGGACGGTTTCCCCGGCACCCAGCTCGGCGACGGCGGTCGGGTTGCCGCAGCCGAGCGAGGCCATCGTTGCCGTGTCGGGAAGCTCGCCCTGCTCGCCGTCGCCGTAGAGGCCGGCGCCGAAGACCTTGGCCTCCTCCTCGCCGAGGACGGTCTCTGCCGCGCAGCAGGCAGCGCCGGCCTCCGCGCCCGCGCTGACGCTGGTGGCTGCGGCCGCGTAGCGGGTGCGGACGGCGTCGCGGATCTCCTCGCCGTTTGCCTCCCCGGCCGAGCAGCCGCAGGAGGAAGACTCCGGCTCGCAGCAGTCGGCCTTGTCGGTCGGCTCGCAGCAATCGGCCTGGGCCTCGGTCGAACAGCAGGAAGGGTCGGTGGCCTCGGGGGCTTTCGTGTCGGTCAGCTCAGCCATGCGGTGAACTCCTTTAGGGCGTCGGGGATCACGTAGTAATAGGCCCACAGCCCCGGTCGCTCCGAGCCGACGATGCCGGCATCGCGCAGCTTCTTGAGGTGGTGGGAGATAGTCGGCTGGGACAGATCGAAGAGCGGCACCAGCTCGCAGACGCAGACTTTCCCGGCGTGCTTTCGCAGCACGTCGACCAACTGCAGGCGCACCGGGTCGCCGAGCGCTTTTGCGATCTCGGCCATCCGCTGGGCCTGCTCCCGCTCGACGTCGGGATAGAACACCGGCTCGCAGCAGGGTTCGCCCGGCGGGCGCTTGGTCTTTGGCTCCAGCTCCAGATCGACGCTCATCTATTTACATATATCTATTGAAATCAGACTTGTCAATGCTTAGGATCGCGGCCGAATGGAAACGGTCGCCGTCATCACCGACATCCACGGCAATCTGCCGGCGCTGGAGGCAGCGCTCGTCAGGGTTGAGGAGATCGCCCCCAACGCGATCTACTGCGGCGGCGATCTGGTCGGCTACGGACCCTGGCCCAACGAGGTCTGCCGCCTGATCGAGGAGCGGGGTATCCCGACGATCTACGGCAACTACGACTACGCGATCGGCCGCGACGAAGAGGACTGCGGCTGCGCCTACATCACTCCCCACGACCGCGAGCTGGGGCAGCGCTCAGTCGACTGGACGCTGGCGAACACCGACCAGCGCTCCAAGGACTACATGCGCGAGCTGCCCTTCGACCTTCGCTTCGAGCTGGGCGGCAAGCGGGTCCGCCTCGTCCACGGCTCGCCGCGCAAGGTCAACGAGTACCTCTTCGAGGACAAGCCCGCCCACACCTTCGAGCGGATCGCCGCCGGAGCCGAGTGCGACGTGCTCGTCTTCGGCCACACCCACAAGCCCTGGATCGCCACCCACGGCGGCGTCTCGTTCGTCAACTGCGGCTCGGTCGGTAAGCCCAAGGACGGCGACCCGCGCGGCGCCTTCGCCGTCTTGGAGACCTCCGGCGTCGGCATCGCGGCCCGGATCGAGCGCTTCGACTATGACGCCGAGCTCGCCTCGCGAGAAGTCGCCGCCGCCGGGCTGCCGGTCGAGTTCGCCGAGAAGCTGTTGGCCGCGGCGTGAGCACGATGAAGCACGTGTTGTTCGTCTGCACGCAGAACGCCGGGCGCTCGCAGATGGCGCAGGCATTCTTCGAGCGCTACGCGCCTGAGGACCTGCACGCCGAGTCAGCGGGCCTTAAGCCCGCCGGCCAGATCCACCCGACCGTGGTCGAGGCAATGAAGGAGATCGGAATCGACCTCTCCGATCGTCGGCCGAAGAGGCTCACGGTCGAGATGCAGCTGCACGCCGACCTTGCCGTGACCCTCGGCTGCGGCGGGCGCTGCCCCTACGTTCCAGCTCAGGTCGAGGACTGGGACCTTCCCGATCCGGCCGGCCGCTCCCTCGAGCAGGTGCGCGCTATCCGTGACGAGATCGGTGGTCGGGTCGATGACCTCATCCTGTATCGCTCCGGAGAGATCCGTGCCGACAGGACCGCCCACGAGCTGCGATTGCAGAAAGTGCTTCCGTCGCTCATCGCGGAGTTCGAAGGAATGCGCACGCCGCAGGAGATCCGCGAATGTGCCGACGTCGTCCTGAGCAGCTTCGACGACGCACGAATCCGCAGCCACGTCGCGACGCTGGCACAGCGCCGTACTCGCGAGTGCCTAAAAGCCGACCATTGCTACGAGTTGGAGGTTGTCCGATGACCGATGCCCCATTGCCGCGCCGCCTTTTCGCCGAGTTCCTCGGCTCGGCCTTTCTCGCCGCCACCGTGATCGGTTCGGGGATTGCCGCCGCTCAGCTCTCCCCGAACGACGTCGGTCTGCAACTCTTTGAGAACGCTGCGGCGACGGCGGCCGGCCTCTTCACCTTCATCCTCATGTTTGGGCCGGTCTCGGGCGCCCACTTCAACCCGGTCGTCTCTCTGGTCGATGCCGCCTTCGGCGGCCTGCGCTGGCGCCACGCCTTCGCCTACATCCCCGCCCAGGTCATCGGCTGCATCACCGGGGCGGTGGCGGCGAACCTGATGTTCTCGCTGACGGCGATCTCGATCTCAACGCACCATCGCGCCTCCCCGGCGCACCTCTTCGCCGAGGTGGTCGCGACCCTCGGCCTGCTGCTGGTGATCTTCTCGCTGGCGCGGACGCGGCGCGGCAACCTCGCCCCGGCCGCGGTCGGCGCCTACATCGGCTCCGCTTACTTCTTCACCAGCTCGACCAGCTTCGCCAACCCGGCGATCGACGTCGGGCGCATGTTCTCCGACACCTTCGCCGGCATCGCCCCGGCCTCTGTCCCGGCCTTCATCGTCTTTCAGCTCATCGGCGGCGCCATAGCGATCGGCGTCATCCGCACCCTTTACCCAGATCTCACCGCCGAAGAGGCGGCCGAGATCCTGCTTCCCCACGAGGCCGAAGGCGACCGCGAGCCGGTCTCCACGAGGAGCACAGGTTGAGGTTTCCGGCCCATGTTGGGGCGACTGTAGAGCCGATCGTCATCACGTTCATGAGCGGTTTCGACCCGAGCTTCACGGGTCGATAACCGTCTTGCTTTCCTAGACCACCGCGCCGGAGCGTCGCGAGACGCGATTCTCGCGATGCCCAGTTGGTGAATCCGCGGGGTTGACGCAGGGGCCGGGGATCACCCGTGTCTTCGATCCAGAAAAGGTGGGACTAGAAAAGTTGGAGAGGGACTTGAAAAGTAGTACGGAAGTTAAAAAGTACTAGTGCAATAACGGAAATTCCGGTTGGGAAGAAGTTTCGTCGCAAATTATTCACCTCGATTTTCCCCCAGGTTCACATGTGATCGGACCCTTGCAAAGACGATCCCCACATTCCCGCGCAAAGAGATGCGGGGCCAATGTCAGAGATCCAAGGAGGATCCATGTCACGCTTTGGGATAAGGAAATCGGGGAGGGCCGGACTGCGTGCCGCGCTTCTCACCGGTGCAACGGTCGCCGCGCTTGCGGTCGGCGGGCTCGGTGCCGGCGGTGCTTCTGCTGCCGTCCTGTGCAACGGTGGAAACATCATCGGCGAAGGCTCTTCGCTGCAGAAGGTCGCTCAGCAGAACGTCTGGATTCCTGCGTTCCAGACCGAAGTCTGCAACTTCGGCACGCTGCCAAAAATCGAATACAAAGCGGAAGGCAGCGGTGCAGGCCTGAAAGCTTGGGGAGCAAACGGCGGTGCGATTGACCGCACCCGTGCGTTCATCGGCACCGATGACGCCCCGACCGCGGCTCAGATCGCCAACATCAAGGCGGCGGCAGGCGGCGGCAATGTTCTCGTGATCCCGGTCGCCCAAACCGCGATCACTCCCGTCGTCAACCCGCCTGCCGGCTGCACGGTTGCCAACCTGACCAACAAGGAACTCGAGAAGTCATTCCGCGGAATCATCATCAAATGGTCGGAACTTGAAAACGCTGAAGGCGGCGCGGCCTGTGAAGCACCGCTGACGCGGGTGGTCCGCTTCGATAGCTCTGGAACCACCTATCAGTTCAAGAACTACCTCAGCCTGGCCAACACGGCCTCGCTGCCCTGCATCGAAAAAACCTGGAAACAGCTGGAGCCGATTGAAAACTCCGAAACCGGCGCCCCGAACACCAGTTGGCCGGAAAGCTGCAAAAAAACCCTCAGCTCGTTGGTTCGCCCGGCTGCTAAGGGCGGCGGCGAAGTGGTTAAAAAGGTGAACGCGACGCCGGGTTCGATCGGCTATGCCGCTCTGTCCGACGCTGAGGCAAACGGCGGCACCGTCGTCAACGTTCAGAACAACGGGTTCGTCTCGATCGAAGAAGCGACCTACGGTGAACCGCAGATCGCTGGCGCCTCGGCGGGCAAAGGAACCGCCAACTGCGCCGCCACCAAGTACACCGTCCCGGTCGAAGGTCGCCGCACTGGCACCGGCATCGATGTCGACTGGTCGCAGGTCTTCGGCGCCCTGCCGGCGATCGGCGGCACCGCCTACCCGCTGTGCACGCTGACGTACGACCTGGCCTTCAAGGGCTACAAAGAAGCCGGGTTCAAATTCGCTCCGTACCAGACGGTTCGGGACTACATCAACGGCTACGTTGTCTTCGGCGGCCAGACCGCGCTGACGACCACGGAAACCAACTACGCCCCACTGCCGGAAACCAAAGGTCTCGCCGGCAACAACGTTCTCGCCGCGGCCAAGTTCTCTGCGGCGCTGATCAGCCAGTAAGCGTGTAACGGCTTCGTAAAGAAGCTGTGTATTTGGAGACGAGGGCCGGGCAATTGCCCGGCCCTCGCTATTTACACATTCGGCGCACAACTTTTCGCGATGTTCACATGATCGCGTTACCTCGCTGCGACGCTCGGGCGCGAATGGCCCACGGGAGCAGGATGTCGCACGCAGCAGTCCGGATTTTGCCGGTACTGCTCCTCGTTCTCGGGGTCATGATGGCCGTCATCGGAGCGTCGGCTCGCGCGGCAACCTTCGGCGAACTCGGAGAAGCATGGGGGAAAGCCGGTTCCGGCGCCGGCCAGTTCTTCAAGCCAGGCATTTTCGGCGTCGATCCCCAGACGGGCGACGTCTATACCGGCGATACAAATGCGGCTGGCACGAACTTCCGGATTCAGATGTTCACCGAGACCGGCGAACTGAAGGCGTCGATCGAATTCTTGAGGAAAGACGAATCAAGCGGAAAATTGCTCGCCCTCACGGGAATCGCGGTGGACCCTGTCCGCGAACGCTTCTACGTCGTCGAAGCCTGTCGGGTCGTCGAAGGGTCAACCACCTGCTCCGTCCCGAGCGGCGCCCGCTTTGCGGCAATCAGAATTCATGCGTTCAAGACCACTCCGAGTGAAGGGAAACTCATTTCCGCCGGCACCCTTGCGATGCCATCTGGCGAAAGTGAGCTCTACTCGCCGACCTCGATAGCTGTCGACCCGACCGGTAGTGATCTCGTCCTTTTGGGAGAAGACGCCGAGGAAAACGCCGGACACAAGGTCGTGCAGCGAGTCGGCCCCACTGGAACCCTCGGGGAACGATTCGTGGACAGCACGGACGTCCTCAAGGCCCTACGTATGAAGCCGCCGACATCGCTTGCCGTTGGCCCTGACGGGGCCGTTTTCATGCTTTCCGGCACCACCGAAGCAAACGAAGCTGGAGCAAAATCGACTCGCGCCTGGCAGCTCCCGCGGAAATTCTCGGCCTCACAGCCGACGCAGGTACCCGGATTTGCCGCAGCGGCGGAAGCAGAAGATTGGACAAAGCCCCTGAACGCCCAAGATAGTGCAGGGCGCCTCCTGAACAGTCCGGAGATCGCCATTTCACCGGATGGTTCCACGCTCTACTGGAAGGAGGAATTCGAGCTCGAAGAATCGTCGCACGACGAAACGCTCATCCGCGGCTACTCGCTTGCCGAAGGGAAAACGCGCATGGTGTACGGCGGCGGTGAAAGCCGCTGCCGGGTTCAGACGTCCGCCGCCGGAATCGGCGTCGCCGGCGAAGGCGCGTCAGAAGAGCTTCTCGCCTTCGACTATGGGCCCGAACAGGCGTCGCCCCCTTACGGTGCGAAGGTCGTGCGCTTTGGCCAGGACGGAACGGGCTGTCCTATCTTGACGGCGAGGTTCTCCGTCGATGGGCGGGACGAAGACGGGGTGGAAGTTGACAAAGGCGACGTCGTCAATTTCGATGCAACGAGTTCGGAACTGGCGAACAAAGCGGTTCCCAGCGAACTGATCTGGACTTTTGGCGATGGCCAGAAACAGGCTGTGAGATGCGAAGAAGAAGCGGGGGAATGCGTCAAGCCGGCCGCGATGACGATCCGCCACGAATACGCGGTGGCGGGCGAATTCACGGTCAGCCTCGAAATCAAGCTGCTCGAACCGGTCTTCGGCAATCCACGAGCCACCCAGCACACGCTGATCGTCAAGGCTCCCGCCGCCGCGCTCAGCGTCTTCAAGGCCGGCACCGGCTCGGGCACCGTGACGAGCACTCCTGCGGGAATCAACTGCGGGGAAGCCTGCTCGGCGGAATTCGAAGCGGGCAAAGTCGTCACGCTCACCCCGACCGCCGCCACCGGCTCCGAATTCACCGGCTGGAGCGGCGCCTGCTCCGGCACCGGCGCCTGTCAGGTGACGATGAGCGAAGCGCGGTCGGTTACGGCAAGCTTTGCGCTTGAAGAAGGGACGCCGCCGCCGAGCGAATTACAGCTCACTGTCTTTGCGACCGGCAGCGGATCGGGCACGGTCGCGAGCTCTCCGGCCGGCATTGCCTGCGGCGAGACCTGCGTCGCGAAATTCACCACTGGGGCGGCCGTCACGCTCACCCCGACCGCCGCCACCGGCTCCGAATTCACCGGCTGGAGCGGCGCCTGCTCCGGCACCGGCGCCTGCCAAGTGACGATGAGCGAAGCGCGCTCGGTCAGCGCCAGCTTCGAACTCGAAGCGCCGCCACCGCCCACCCGTTACACGCTGACCATCGTCAAGGCGGGGAGCGGATCGGGGACCGTGGCCAGCTCGCGGGCCGGGATCTTCTGCGGCGGCAAATGCGAAAAGGAATATGAAGACGAAGAAAACGTGACTCTGATCCCCACCCCGGCGAGCGGCTCGACCTTCGCGGGCTGGAGCGGCGGCGGCTGCGCCGGGACGGGCATCTGCAAGGTGATGATGGACACCGCCAAGTCGGTGACCGCCAGCTTCGACGTCGTCATCCCGCCGGCACCCGAACTGATGGGGGCCCTCGCACCGCTGCCTGAAGGCGAAGCGCGGCCGGAAAAGAAGCCGGCGCCGAAGCGAAGCAAGAAATGCGCCAAGCGGCATGGCAAGAAGCGCGCCCACTGCGGGAAGAGGGCGAGCAGCAAGAAGGGCAAGCGGGGCAGGGCCCATCACCATGGGGGGAAGAGCTGAGCTGGCTGCGTTCAGCGCCGGCGGCCGCGTGCGCGCTCGCCGGCGCCCTCATCCTTGCCGGCGCCGTGCCGGCCCAAGCGCTGATCACGCCGCCGGTGACGGTCGACGGGCCCTCTTCTCAGATCCTCGACTTCGGTGGTGTCTCGATGGCCAGCGACGGAACGGGCGGCCTCGTCTACGTGAAGGCGGTGGAAGGGATACCGCACGTATTCGCGTGCCGCTACGTCGGCAACCACTGGAGCGAACCGATCCGCGTCGATTGGGACCAGCCATACCCGGGCGGGCAGCCGCAGATAGCCGCCGGCCCCAAGGGCGCGCTGCTCGTGGTTTGGGTGGCGCCGGTGGCGACCGTCCACGGCAGTGTCCAGTACGGCCTCTTCTCGGCCCGGATCGGCGTCGGGGGATCGGGCTTCGGGCCTCCGCTCGTGGTCGACCCCAACGTCGGTGAAGGGCTCGGGGTCGATCCCTCGCTCTCGGCGGCCTCGCCGGGCAAGGCGATCGTCGCCTACCGGGCGATCACCTACAGCTTCAAACCGGGCACCTTCTCGACCGCCGTCCAGCTCCGCCCCGGTGACGTGATGGCCGACGTCCGCGTGGCCCGGCTGGGCGGCGATCGCTGGTCGCGCCTCGGTGCGATCAATCGCAACCCGGAAGCCTCGATGCGCCCGCCGACCGCGGTCAACGGGCCCCAGGTCGGCAGTGGCCTCGACGGCGGCGCCGTCGTCGCCTGGCAGGAGCCCGACCAGACCGGGACGGCGCGGATCTGGATGCGGCGGATCTTCGGCACCACCCCCGGGCCGGTGCTGCAGGCGAGCCCCTCGAGCTGGGAAAAAGCCGCAGTCAGCGCCGACGCCGAAGCCTTCTCGCTCGCCGTCACCCCCTACGCCGGGGCGCAGGTCGGCTTTCGCATCGGCACCGCGCCCGGCTCGGCGCTTGCCGGCCGGCTGCTGCTCAACTCGCTGCCGGCCAACTTCTCGCCCACCGCGGGCACGCTGAACGGGCCCCAGGTCGCCGACGGCGGCTCGTTGCCGGCGGGGCCGCCGGACGTCGCCGCTGTCGAAACCAGTAACAAGAGCACCCTCACCCGGCTCAGCTTCCTCTCCGGCTCCCAGCTGCGGCAGGTGCAGGGCAGCGGCGGGGCGATGGCGCCGCTGACGATGCCGCCGGGTCCGACCGCCGTGGCCGGGGGGGAGCCGGTCATGGCGGTGGATCCCGAAGGGGGCGGCGTGATCGCCTACCCGGCGCTCGACTCGGCCGGCCTGCCCGCGGTCGCCGTGAGGCAGGAATTCCACTCGGGCGCGGCGCAGACCGGGGTCGTCTCCGGCGGCGGTGGCGGGCCGGTGGCCGAGCTCTCGATCGGCCGCTCCGGGGCCGGCGACGGGTTGATCGCCTTCCGCCAGGGCGAAGCCGGGCGCTACGCGATCGTCGCCGAGCGGGCTAGTGCGCCGCCGGCCGCCTTCAAGGTCAAGCCGCCGAAAGGGTGGCAGAGGCCGAACGCGGTCAAGCTGAAATGGCAGGCGGCCGGGAGCACCGTCGGCGAAGTGCGGTACTCGGTCCTCCTCGACGGCCGACCGGTCAAGCGCGGCCTGCGCCGGCGCCGGATCCACCTCAGCGCCGCTCTGCTCGGCAACGGGACGGTGCCGGTCCAGGTGCTGGCCAGCGACGGCCTTGGCCAGCAGCTACTCAGCAACCGGGCGAAGCTGCACGTCGACGGCCAGCGGCCGCTGGCCGAGGTGAAGCTCGGCAAGGCTCACGCAGTCGTCGTCCGGCTCGGCGACGCCGACTCGGGGCTCGCCCCCAAGGCGAGCCGGGTCAGCTTCGGCGACGGCGATCGCGAACACGGCGGCGCCAAGTTCACCCACACCTACGCGCGGCCGGGCCGTTACACGGTCGTCGTCAGCGCTCGCGACAAGGTCGGCAACCGGCTCTGGCGCCGGCTGGAGGTGAAGGTCCGATGAGGGCGGGGATCTCGCTGTTGGCGATCGCGATCGTGGCGTTCCTGCTCCTCTCCGCGCCCCTGGTGCGGGCCGAACCCGGGCCGATCCAGCTCGTCTCCAAGAGCGCCACCGAGCAGGCCGATGCCGGCGCCGCCCCGGCGCTCAGCGCCGACGGGCGCTACCTGGCCTTTCAGGGCACGATCGACGGCCTCTCCGGTGTCTTCCGCGAGGACCTGGCGAGCGGGGCCTTGGCGCCGGTGGCGGCCGGCGCGACTTTTCCGCCCGGCGCCGGCGCCGACGCTTCGGCGCCCTCGATCTCGGCCGACGGACGCTACGTCAGCTTCACCACCGCCGCCCAGCTCGACCCCGGCGACGATGCTGAGGCCGGGTCGCGGGATGTCTACGTGGCTGACATGAACGTCTCGCCTCCGACCTATGAGCTGGCCTCGGCGCTCGACGGCTCGCCCCAATCGATCGGTGGCGAATCGATCGCCTCGCCCCGCGTCGCCCTCTCGGCCGACGGCCGCAAGGTCGTCTTCGTCAACGGCGGCCAGGTCTACCTGCGCGACCTGGACACCGACGTCACGACACTGGTCAGCGTCGCTCGCGACTCGGCCAGCGGTGAGATGGAGCCCGGGGTTCCGGTGCCCGGCGGGGCGGTGCTGGAAAAGGCGAGCATGCCCCTGGCGAAGGGGGCGGCCCTGAGCGCCGACGGCACCACCGTCGCCTGGCTGGCGACGAACCTGCCCGCCCAGGTGCCACTGCTGAGCGACGAGGCGGCAGCGATCGGCAAAGACGACGCGACGGAATTCCCCTACGACGAGCCGCTCTGGCGCCGCGTCGCCGACGGTCCGAGCGCGCCGACCCGCCGCATCGTCGGCGGCGGCGACCCGCTCGCCCCCGGCTGCCCGGAGAACGGCACCCTCGCCGACCCGGCCTGTCAGGGCCCGTTCCCCGGCATCTTCGCCAAGGGCCCGGGGAACGCCGCCGAAGGGTGGCTGGGCAGCGAAGGCGCGATCGACGGCGTTCCCCAGCTCAGCGCCGACGGCCGCGAGGTGGCGCTGATCGGCAACCCGACCGAAGCGACCAACGTCTTCCTCGTCAACATGGCGCCCGGCCTGAGCCGGGTTCAGGCGCTGCGCCAGCTGACCCGCCAGGTCCCGGTCAGGCCGGGGGAAGAAGGGAGCGTCGTCAACCACGAACCCTTCGTGCCGCTGAATGGCCACATCTGGGACCTGGCGATCTCGGCCGGCGCCGGGCGCATCCTCTTCGCCACCGCGCGCCAGCAGTTCCCGCTGGCGCCGCCGAACCTGGTCAGCCAACCGCCTTCGCAGCTGGGGCTGGTCGAGCTTTACCTGCTGGACCTGGAAACCGAATCGCTGCGCCGGATCAGCCACGGTGACGGCGGCCCGGGCGAAGCCTCGCTCGGTCCCGGCGCGGGAGCCAACGGCGACGGCGCTCGCTCGCCCAGCCTTGATGCGAGCGGGCACCTGCTCGCCTTCGCCTCGAGCGCCGTCAACCTGGTCGAAGGCGACGGCAACGACGCCAGCGACGTCTTCCTCGTCCGCGAAACAGGCGGGGACAGCAGGGCGGGGGCGGTGAGCATCTCGACGTCGCCGCGCCGGCCGAGGGTCAAACGCGGTCGGCGGCTGGCGCTGAGTGCCTTCTCGCTCCCCGACGGAGACGTGAGGCTGGTCGCCGTGGTGCCGAAAGCCGGCAGGCTGCGCGCCAGAGTTGCCTCCTCGCTCGTAGTCGGTGCCAAACCCCGACGGCTGGCAACCGTCCGCAGCAGGGCGAGGCGCGGCGGGCCGGTGGCGATGACGCTCGCCCTGCCGCGCTCTCTCGAGCACCGGGCCCGCTCGCGCGAAGGTCTCTACGCGACGGCGCACGTCTCCTTCCGCGGCGCCCAGGGGAAGCGGCTGCGTGGCGAGCTCCAGGTCCGCTTCCACGCCCACCCGGCGAAGCGGAAACCGGGGCAGCGATGAGGCGGTTCGTCCTCCTTGCCCTCCTCCTCGTCCTGTCGGCGGTGCCGAGCGCGTCCGCTGCCGCCGCTTGGCGCTCGGCGCAGCCGGTTGCCAGCGGGATCGGGGTGCCGACCTCGATCGGTGAAGTGGGCGACATCGAGTTCTGGGCGCCGAATCGCGGCATGCTGATCAGCGCCGGCAACGAAGGGGTCGCCCCCGGCCTCTTCGCCTACGACGGCAGCGGCTGGTACCGCTACGCGACCGTCTGCGGCGGCCACGAAGGGCGGATCGCCTACGCCGGCCCGAACGACTTCTGGACGATCTCCGACCAGCAGTCCGGTCAGGAAACCGGGGGTCCCCCGGCCGAGCACATCTCCCTCTGCCACTTCCTTAACGGCGCGGTCATCGCCTCCTACGCCGAGCCGCTCGGCGTGCCCGGGTCCTATCTGCCGATGGACGCCGCCGCCTGCGCCTCGCCCAGCGACTGCTGGTTCGCCGGCAAGCGGCTGCCGGGCACGACCAACGTTGGCGCCTTCCACCTGCACTGGGACGGGTCGGCGATCACGGCAATTCCCTCGCTGACCGAACCCCAGGCCCAGATCGAAGGCCCGGGTCGCTCGGTCACCGACCTCGCCTACCACCAAGGTGCCTTCTACGAGAGCGTCGCGGTGCGCCCAGGGGACGAACCGCTTGCCGAAGAAGCGTCGGAACCGAGCCTTCTGCACCAGATCTTCACGGGCGCCGGTTTCCTCGCCTTCCTGCCGCTGTACACGGAAGCGAAACTGACCGCGGAGCCCGAAAAGCTCGAAGGGCTCCACCTGAGCGGTGACGAAGAGGAACTGTGGGCGGTCGCCGGCGCCGAGGAATCCTCGGAATCGGTGACCGCGCTACGGCTTGGCGAAGGCGGCTTCGAACCGGTTGCGCTGCAGGACCCCGGCTCAGTCTTCAGTCCCGGCGACGGAATCAACGGCGTCGCCGCGGAACCCGGCACGGGCAGCGCCTGGGTCTCCTTCCGCCAACCCGCCGACTTCGGCCTCTCCAAGGCCCGCATCGCCCAGATCCACGTCGATGGCAGCGTCGGCTCGGCGACCCTGCTGCCGAACGAAGGGGAAGGGATCGGGCCAAAGGGCCCGGCCGGCCCGATCGCCTGCCCGGCGACGGGACAGTGCTGGATGGCGACCGAAGGCGGTTGGCTGTTCCACCTCGGCCCCGACCCGGCCCGCAACGAAGACCCGATCCTGCACGCCCTCGTCACCTACAGGCCGCCCGACGCCAGCCTTCCCAGCGTCCCGCCGACCTCGCTGCCCGAAGACGACTCCGGCGCGCTGAGCGGCAGCCCGAGCGGGGAAGAAGCCGCGGAAATCCTGAATGAACCGCTGCCGAAGCGCAGCCCGCCGATCTTCAGTGGGCTGCAGCAGAAAGTGATCGGCGGCCACGTCCTCGAGCTCAGCTTCGTGCTGCGGGTCAAGGCCCACGTCCAGCTGCTCGCCAAGCGCAAAGCGCAGGTGGTCGCCAAGACAAAGCGCTACACGATGACCAAAGGCAAGCAGAAGCTGCGCTTGCGCCTCGACCCGAAGCGCTGGCCGACCAAGCTCGACCTGCAGGTCCACCCAATTCGCAAGGGGAAGGCGAAATGAGACCCACGAGTTTGCTCCGCCGAGCCCACATCGCACTCGCTTTCCTGGCGGCGTTGCTCTGTCTCGTCCTGCTCGAGGTCGGGACCAGCGGCGCCCAGGGCAGCGGCGAACTCGTCGCCCAGCCCTCTTTCGGGGCGCCCGCCAACACCTTCCTCGGCGCCTCGCCGGCGGCGGCGGCCGGTGAGGTCTGGGCGACCTCGAACGACCCCGGCGCGCTCGCCCGCTACACCGATGCCGGCGGCTGGGAAACGGTGCCGGCGCCGGTCTCGAGCGAAGGCGCGCCGATGCCCGAAATGGAATGGGTGCAGGGGCCCGACGCGGGCAGGACCACGGCGGGTGGCGGCGTCGCCGTCGCCGCGGCCGAAGGCCAGCAACCGCTGCTGGTAACCGCGGACCCCGGGGGGCAGCTGGGCGCCGCGCCGGAACCGCCGGTTGCCGTGATGGGGCCCGAAGAGGCGCTCTTCGAAGTCGAAGGCGGGGCGCCGCTGATCGGCGCTACGGAAGGCTCCGCTGGGGCGACCCGAGCCCTCGTCGTGCCACTGGTCGACAACGGCTCGGGCAGCCCGGAAGCGGTGCTGTCCTTTGTCTCCGGGAACTGGTCCAGGGAGCCGATCTGCGTCGGCTTCACCCCGGCGCCGGGGTGCGAAGCACCGCCGGCAGGGTTCACCGTGCTGGCGATCGAAGCAGCCGGGGGAGAGGCGTGGCTGTTGGGCGAAGGCGCGGCGCCCGGCGAAGGCATCGAGCTGTTCCGCCGCGAAGGGGGAGCGGGGTCGCCGGTCTGGCGCCAGCAGCCGCTGGGCGGTTCGCTCGGGGCGCTGTTCGCACAGGAAGCGCCGCTCGGGGTCTCCGTCGCCGCCCGCTCCGCCGGCCAGCCGCTAACCGTTAGCGCCGCCGGCGTCTGGGTCGACGCCGACCTCGAATCCGCCGGGACCGACTACGAGGCCACCGTCTACTACGACATCGGCGTGGGCGAAGTCACCGGCTCCTGGTGCGACTTGAGCGAACCGGCAGGACTTTGCAGTCATAGCCTGGGGGTCGAACTCCCCGCCGGCGACGGCCGCAGCTTCGCCTGGGCGCCCGGCGGCGGCAGTGGGCCGTTCGGGCAGCGGGTCGTGACCGGGGTGGGGCAGGGCGCGATCCTCAACCTCGAAGGCAGCCAGTTCGCCCGGATCACCCTCTCCGGGGGCTCTGCCGGTGCCTCGCAGGGCGCGGCGCTCTCGGCGCCCGACTCCGGCTGGCTCGGCGCCAGCACCCCCTTGCACTTGACCCGAAACCCCGAACCGTCGCGCCTGCAAGCGTGGCCGGTCTCGTTCAGGCGACCGCTGACCTCGATCGCGCCCCAGCCGAGGACGGCTGCCGGTGGGCTCACCTCAGAAGCCCTCGCCGTCGGCGACGACGGTGAGATCGCCCGTTACCGGCCCGGCAGGGGCTGGGAACCGGAATACCTCTTCACCTCCTCGGGCAAGCGGGCGACGCCCACCTTGCGCGGGGTCGCCTGGCCTGAACCGAACCGGGCCTACGCCGTCGGCGACGGCGCGGCGATGTGGGTGTGGCAGCGGGAAGCCGAACTGTGGAAACCGGACCCGGCGATGCCGCCGAACCTGACCCGCGCCAACCTGACCGGGATCGCCTTCGACCCCGGCCGCCCGAGCCGCGGCTACGCGATCGGCAAGCAGGGGCTGCTGCTTGCCTACGGCAGGACCTGGACGCCCGAACCGCTGCCTGCCGGCGTCCCCGCCGAAGCGAACCTCACCTCGATCGTCTTCTCGGGACACGAGGCCCTGGTCACCTACAAGTACCCGACCCTGAGGAATGGCCTCGTCGTCTACACCGGGGGTGTCCTGGTCAACAGCGGCTCCGGCTGGCAGGTCGACCTGCCAGCTGAGGCGGCGCTCGGCAGCGCGGTGCCGCAGCGGGTGGCGGGACTAGCCGACGGCGGCGCCGTGATCGCCTCGGCCGAAGGTGGCGGCGACGCCGGGGTGATCGAGCGCCAGGGCGAAGGAGCCACCTGGGAACGCGCCGCGGGCGGGGCGGTTGGCTACCCGGCAGCACTTGCCGCGATTCGCGAAGGCGGCCAGGTGCGGGCGATCGTCTCCATCGCCAAAGGCCAGCAGGACCGCGACCTCGGCACCGACCAGGAACAGGTGTTCAACCCGACGACGGCGGGCCAACCACCGCTGCTGACCGATCCCTACCCGCTGCCCGGCAGCGGGTTGGTGTTGCGACAGACGGCGACCGGGTGGCGCGACGAACAGCACGAGGCCTTCCCGCTGCCCAGCGCCGACGGTCAGCCCTCCTACGACCTGCCGGTGCGGCCCGATCCGCTGCTGGCGCTGCTGGTCAGCCCGGACGGGTCCGAAGGCTGGGCGGTCGGTGGCGAAACCGGGACCTTCGTTCAGTTCCAGGGCGAAGCGGTGCAGACAGCGGGGGTGATGCGCTACGGGGCCAGCGCGGCGCCGCCCTCCAACGCCTCGGAAGTCGCCGTCCAGCGGACTCCGGAAAGCGCCAACTTCGCGATCGGCGGCGGCGCCCAGTGCGCCGGACCGTGCGCGGATTTGGCTGGCACCGGGATCGGCCCCGACCGCTGGCTGCGTGCGGCGGTCGGCAAAGCGGCTGGGATCTCAGGTATACGCGCTTTCCTCTACACCGGCGCCGGCGTCGCCCAGGGCGCCGGCGCGACACTGTCCTCCTCGGCGTTCGGCCGCGAGGAGCAGGCCTACTCGCGGCGTCTCTCCGCGGCGGCGGGCTCGCTGCCGGTCTTCGCCGCGCCTGCGCAATCCGATCTGGACGGAGGCGGCTCGCTGGCGTCCTTCGAAGGCGCGTTCGCGGGCTCCTCAAAGCCCTTCGGCGAGGCCACGCCCAACGAAGCGACGGTCCCCGTCACCGAAAGCGGGCCCGGCAACAGGTACTACTCGTTTACCTCGCTCGGCAGCGGCGGAGCGGTGCGCGTGATCACGCTCGACTACTCGGCGACGACGCTGGGGCAGGTGCAGCGCTGCTGGCTCGCGGGCCAGCTGCAGGAAGCCGGCGCCACGCGAACGCCGGCGATCGTGGTCGGCCAGCGCGATCTCGCCGGCCAGGCCGGCAGCGCCCGGGCGGCCGACGCGCCGGCGGTGCTGCCGATCCTGGTCCGCGGCGCCTGGCCAGCTGAATGCGGCCCGCCGCCGAGCGGCGAACAGTGGGGCGCCTCGGCCTACTTCTTCGACTTCCCCGAACAGAACCGCCAGTACTCGCTGACTTCGGGGGGCCGCTCGATCCCGGCCTTCGGCAGCGGCACGCTCGGCTACGTCAACCCGCCGAGGAAACGGGAAACCGATTTCGTTGGCGCCAGCGGCTTCCTGGTCGCCGCCGTCAACGTCTCCGCCCGCAACGCGGTCACCAACGTCGCGCCGGTCGGCGTCAGGCTGATCCCCAACGTCGGCTCACTGGCGCTCGACGCGACCGACGGGACCCTCCTACGCCGCAGTCGCCCGGCCCTCTTCGAAGCACTGGCGCGGCGGCCCTTGGGCGGCGGCGAGTGCAGCGGCAACGCGGCGCCCCAGGGTTGCGAAGTGATGAACCCCGATCCCTACATCCAGATCCCGACCGAGTGCCAGGGCAGCAAGTGTGCGACCGGGGTCTTCCCCGAATACACCTTCAAGTCCTCCAGCCCAGACGTCGCCAACTTCGTCGCCCACGATCCCGCCTCGCCCAACCCGCGCAACGTGCTGTTGGTCGGAGAAAAGCCGGTGCTCGACTCGACCTCGGGCCTGCTCTGCGCCTTCAACGCGGGCACGACCACCGTCACCGTCAGCGCCGGCGGCCTCAGCTACTCGACCAAGGTCACCGTTCTTGCCGGCTCGGTCCAGCGTCCGTGCGGGACCACTCCGCTGCTCAGCCGGACGGCGCGCGGGGCCGCGCCCTCGCCGGTCGCGCCGCCCGCCCCGGCTCCGGCACCGCCGACGGTCGCGCCGACGCCGCTGCCGCCCCCACCGCCGCCAACGCCGGTCTCGGCGCCGACTCCGCACCCGGTCGCGCCCAAGCCCGCTCCCGCGGCTATTCCCCCGGCGTCGTTCCTGGTGCCGCCGCCCGCGCCGACGCCGCTGGTCCCGATCGTGCCGCCGCCGGCCGCGCCGGCGTTCCCGCCGACGCCGCCAAGTGGAACCTCCCCGGTGAGCTCGACTGAACCCGACGAAGAAGACGAGGAGGCCTACGACATGGTCAACAGCATGGTCGCGATGAGGCCCGCCGCCGCGCGGGGTATCGCTCTCAAGGGCGATGGGGGAGGGCTGCCGGCGCTGTTGCCTGCGCTGGTGCTGCTCGCGGCGCTCGGGATCGCGGCGGGAACGCGCCGCTCGCGCCCGCGCCGACGCTTTGCCTATCAAGACACGACGACTTCACGGAGGTATCGATGAGCCCCCTTTCAACGACGAGGGTCAAGCGCGATCCGATCGCCTACCTGGCGCTGCTGATCGCGATGATCGCGCTGGTCTCCTCGCGCGGGGGCGACGCCCCCGCCAAGCCGGATGCCAGGGCTCACGCCGGCGGCAAAGGCGCCGGCCGCACGCTCGCCAAGCTGAAAGTCCAGTGTCCGATCTCCAACGCGGTCAACTTCGGCACCTGGTGCCTCGAATCGACGCCCCACGCGATTCCGCCCCGCGACGTCGGCAAGAACAACTACTTCTACGCCGCCCAGACTTGCGCCAAGGAAGGCGGCTGGCTGCCGAGCGCCGCGCAGCTGATCGGTGCCGCGCCGAAGGCGCCACTGCAGAGCACGATCGACGACGATCCCGGCAGCTCGGGCGCGGAAGAAACCCCCAACCCGAACCGGGGGATCCTCGACAAGCGCGAGATGAGCGGCGACCTCTTCACCACCACGGCCGGTCCGGAAGCCGCCGGCTCCGAGGGCGTCACGGCGGGCTCGCGCGGCAACACCTCGACCGGCGAACCCGACCCGACACCGGCCCCCGCCAACCCCGAACCGGAAACGCTCGACTACGTCACCGTCTATGACAACCACAACCACGGCGGCTTCGCCGGCGGCGCCCCGGTGAGCAAGCCGGAAAGCTTCCGCTGCGCCTACGCAACCGGATCCCAGCGCCACCCACGGGCTTCGAAGACGGGGTAAGCGCCGCCTGATTCTTGGAGTGAAACTCGGCAAGGGACGGCGGGTGCGTCTCCGCGAGAATTGACACCCCATGCGCGACGCGCATGGGGTGAATGAGGAGCGCGGCTTCGCCGCGCAGAAGCCGGATTGCATTTCCGCCGCTTCGCGAACATTCCCGCGGAGACGCACCCGCCGTCCCTGTGGAAGCCCCCCGAGATTCAAACGGCGCTTCCTCGGAGCTGCCGTCTATCGAGTCGATCGGGAGGGACGAGGCGGCAGCTTTGAGGTCGCAGATTGCGACCTCAAACAGAGGCCGAGGCGGACGACGCTACGCCCCTTATGTCTTTACGGAGCAGGGGGTGGCGATGCTCTCCTCGGTTCTTCGGAGCAAAAGGGCCATCGCCGTCAACATCGAGATCATGAGGACGTTCGTCGAGCTGCGTCGCGTCGCTGGCTCCTTTGCCGCTCTTCGGGAGCAGCTAGAGACGCTTGAACGGGAAATGGCCGGCCGACTTGACCAGCACGACGAGCAACTAGAGCAGATCTTCAGGAGCCTGCATCAGCTGATCGTCCCGCCGCAGCGCCCAAAGAGACCGGTCGGCTTCAGGGTCCGAGAGGATGATGAGGAGAGACCGAGCTCTCAGTCAGCGGCTTGATCGGTGGCCGGCAGCGGGATCTCCTTGATCGGGATCTCCGTCACCGTTGAGAGCACGGCGTCGAGGGCTACTCCTGAAAGCGTCTCCTGCTCCATCAGCGCTCGCGCGGTCTCCTGCACCGTCTCCCAGTTGAGGCCCAGCACGTGTATTGCCCGCGCCTTTGCCTCCTCGACGATCCGCTCGGTCTCTTCGTCGATTACGTCGAGGGTGTGGGGCCCGACCGAGCCCATGTCCTGCAGGGAGTTGCCGAGGAAGACCTCGCCGCCGGCCTCGCCGATCGTCACCGAGCCCAGCGCCGGGCTCATCCCGAAGGAAGTCACCATCTGGCGCGCCAGTTTGGTCGCCGCGTGCAGGTCGTCGCTGGCGCCGGTCGAGCCCTCGCCGAACTCGGTCCACTCCGCGGCGGTGCCGGAGAGGATCGCGACCAGCTGGCGCTCGAGGTCCGATTGTCCGTGCATGACCGCGTCGCGGTCGGTCAGCATGTGGGCGGCGGTGCCGAGCTGGCGCCCGCGGGCGACGATCGAGAGCTTCTGGGCCGAGACCACCTGACCGATCGCGCGGGTGGCGACGGCGTGGCCGGCCTCGTGGATCGCGATGGTCCAGCGCTCATCCTCGCCGAGGACGTGCTTCTTCGCCGGCCCGGCGACGACCCGGTCGATCGCCTCCTCCAAAGTTGCCTGGTCGATTTCCGAGAATCCCTCGCGCACACTGAGCAGCGCCGCCTCGTTGACCAGGTTGGCCAGCTCGGCGCCGGAGAAGCCCGGACAGAGCTTTGAGATCTCCGAGAGGTCGACGTCGGGGGCGAAGTTGCGCCCTTTCGCGTGCAGCTCGAGGATTTCGTAGCGCCCGTGCACGTCGGGGACATCGACGACGACCTGACGGTCGAAGCGCCCCGGCCGCAGCAGCGCGGGGTCGAGGATGTCGGGGCGGTTGGTTGCCCCCATCACGCAGACCCCGGCGTCGCCGCCGAAGCCGTCCATCTCGACCAGCAGCTGGTTGAGGGTCTGCTCGCGCTCGTCGTTGCCCTGGCCGACGCCGGCGCCGCGCTTGCGCCCGGCGGCGTCGAGCTCGTCGATGAAGATGATCGCCGGCGCCGACTTGCGGGCCTTGGCAAAGAGGTCCCTGATGCGGGCGGCGCCGACGCCGACCAGGCTCTCGACGAACTCCGCTCCGGAGGCGCTGAAGAAGGCGGCATCGGCCTCACCAGCGGTAGCTCGCGCCAGCAATGTCTTGCCAGTTCCAGGAGGGCCGACCAGAAGGACGCCCTTTGGCGCCGCGGCGCCCATGCTGAGGTATTTGGAGGGGTCCTCGAGGAAGTCGCGGATCTCGCGCAGCTCGGCCAGGGCCTCGCCGGCGCCGGCGACCGAGTCGAAGGTGATCTGGGCTTTCTGCCCTTTCTTCCTGCGCTTGCCCTTGCCGCGGAAGGCCGAGAAGGCGCCGATTCCGCCCGAGCCGTCGCTGGCGGCATTGCGCATGAAGAAGGAGAAGAGGCAGACCAGGAGCAAGATCGGCAGCAGGAACTGGACGACGATGACCCGTTCGGACTTGCCCGACTGGGGGTCGACCGAGACTTTTGCGCCGCCCTTGGCCAGCTCGGAGAAGAGCTGCTGGGTGGCCGCGTCAGAGGACGGATAGTCGGCGTAGAGCTGCGGGCCCGCGTCGGTTTCAACCACGATCTGGTGGTCGTAGTCGAGCAGCGTGGCGGAGCGGATCAGTTCCCCTTCGGCCAGCTTGTTGACGGTCGACAGCGGGACCTTCTGGCCGCTGCCTTCCGAGCTCAGCGAGCCGAGCAGGGAGAAGAAGAGGATGAGGATGACCAGCGATGCGACGAGCAGGAAGGTCGAGACCGGGTCGCGCCCGAGAAAGCGGCCAATCGACGAGGCGATGTCGCGAGCCCTTTCCAGGAAGGGGCTTTTTTTCTTGTGCTGTGCGAGGCGAGGGTTCGACAAAGTGGCGCTGCCTTCGAGTGCAGTAGCTCGGCACCCTCGCGGTTCTCGGGCCGGCTGATGTGAACTACCTGATAAATGCTGTCCTTTCTGAAACGCCGCCTATTTCTGCGGGGGTCGTAAAAGACTTAGAAAGCGCACACCTGCGCTAAAGGTGGCGCACCTAGCTTGTCCGCCATGAGCAAGCGAGATTCATACGCCCTGGTCTTGGACGCGATGGCTGCCGAGGCGAATCGACCTGCGTTCACGGCTTCGCCACCATCGCGTCCAGCTGTGCGCAGGCTGTTGCTCAGGGCGCAGTCAGAGCCTCTTCGAGGTTGTCAAAGCACGTGGTCCAGCCCTCTTCGTGGGAGCGAGCCGATTCTTCGTCCCTGAGGTTGCTGTGCTTGAAGCGCACCGTCGTGACGCCTTCGGCCTCCTCGAAGTCGAGCTCGATCAGCGTCTCTCTGGGCTCCTCGTCCCAGGTCCAGGTGAACGCCAGGCGATTTGGCGGGTCGATCTCGGTGTATTGACCGCCGCCGCCGTGTTCGGCTCCGTCTTGCGGGTCGCGCATGACGACACGCACTCCGCCGCCGATGCGCAGGTCGACCTTGGCCTCGGGGGTCTCCCAGGCGCGCCGGCCGTGGAACCAGCGGCGCATCACCTCCTCGCTGGTCCAGGCGTCGAAGACCGCCTGGGCGGGGGCCTTGAAGGTGCGCTCGAGCTGCAGCGTCTCGCCGCTCATCGGCCCCGCTCCCTGCGCAGGCGCACGCTGATCCAGGCCCGCGCTACGACCAGCCCGGTGCCGGGTCCGGCCAGCCAGGGCAGGAGCTCCTCCACCGGCACGCCGCCGACGTGTGCGAGCGGGATCACGTGCTGCTCGATCCGCGCTGCGAGGCGGTTGCGTCCGAGAGGGCGTGCTCGAAGTCGCTTGCGTCCTCGTACTCGTCGTGGAGGTTCCACCACACGTAGGCCTGGGTCTGTAGGTAGCCCTCGGGGGAGTCCTCCCACTTCTCCTGACGGCCAAGCGCGGTGATGTCCAGGTAGGACCAGACGCTGCCGAGCGCCTCATCGCCGCGCTTGTCGGTGAAGTAGGTGCGGAAGATCCGATCCTCATCGTCTCGGTAGAAGACGTTGGTGCCGTGCCATTCGTTGACATCGAAGTCGGTGTCGAATTCGTCGGCGAGCGTGTACCAGGGCATCTCCCAACCCATCCGCTTGCGGTAGCGCTCGATGTCGAGCTGGGGCGCCCGGGATACGTGCGCGAAGGTCGTGTCGCGCGCGTTCAGGTGGGCCAGGTTGGCGACTTCGTCGGCCATGAATGAGCAGCCGCGGCAGCCGCTCTCGGGCCAGTCGGCGACGCCCGGCTCGAAGAAGAAGCGGTAGAGGATCAGCTGGCGCCGGCCCTCGAACAGGTCGAGCAGGCTCATCGGCCCGGCCGGTCCCTCGAAGCGGTACTCCTTCTCCACGGCCATCCGCGGCATCCGGCGGCGCTCGGCGGCGAGCGCGTCGCGGGCGCGGGTCAACTCCTTCTCTTTAACCAGCAGCTCCTCGCGGGCGGACTTCCACTCCTGTGGCGAGACGATCGGCGGCATATTCATTTCGACTGCTCCTCCTTCAAGTACTCGTCGACGACATCGAACAGGCGCCCCCAGAGGGCACGCTGGCGATCCATCCACTCGGCTGCCTCGTCGAGCACCTTGGGCTCGAGCGAGAGCCGGTGCGTTCGGCCCTCCACTACCCGGCTGACGACTCCCGTCTCCTCCAAGACCTTGAGGTGCTTGGAGATCGCCGGCTTGGACACCCCGAAGTCGCGGGTGACTTCGCCAACGGTCGCCGGGCCAACGGCGAGGCGTTCGACGATCCCGCGACGAATCGGATGGGAAAGCGCTCTGAATGAATCGTTAACCATTTGGTGAACAGTAGCAGCGTCGACGAGTCGGGCCGGCGGTTGTGTGCAATCGCCTCAGGCCCAGTCAGCGGCGCCGGCGGAGAGCCGGTGGGCGGCGATCGCGCTAATGGCGAGCAGCGTCGCGGCAATACCAAGCGGCACCACAAGGTCCACGTGAACCACGAGGAGGGCGCCCACCAGGGCCCCGGCAAGCATCGCCGCAACCGCGATCAGCCGCCGGCCCGGGTGTCCACCTTTGCCACCGGCGAGACGCGAGTCGGCGGCGACCCCAGTCAGCGTCAGAGTGAGGACCGTGGTGGTCAGGTCAGGGACGGCGAGCCGTCGCGCCGTCGCGTTCTGAATTCCCATCGCCAGGCCCAGCGGAATGATCAGCGCGTAGCGGGCGCCCTCGGAGACCGGCTGGCCGACGATCGCTCCGGCCACGATCGCGAGCACGACCGGCAGGAGCGCGAACGCCGCCGCGGTCCGCAGCTGCCGGCCCCGATGACCGTCCCAGTGACTGGCGATTCGCCCGCCCGCTACCGCGCCAACGAGAAAGGCTCCAAGCGCCGCGATCGAGGCCGGCGCGGAGAGCCCGGACGCGCCCGCCAGGGCAAAGCCGAGGAAGACGACGTTGCCGGTCATGTTGGCGACGAAGACGTGGCCGAGGGCGATGTAGCTGACGGCGTCGACGACGCCGGTGACGACGGTCAGCAGGATGAGCAGCAGCGGCAGCGGGCCGTGGCCGGTTCCGCGCCACGGCCAGCGCGCCCTCGCCCACTCGGCGAAGGCGGTCAGGAAGCTCCGGGCTCGGACTCCTCGACCGTGAGCTCGGCGGTCGGGACGGCCTCGAGTCGCTCGTCTGGGATCGGCTCACCGCTGCGGATCGAAAGCCCGTAGGTGCCGGCCGCAAGCCGCTCTTCAGCCCGCTCGACCGCCGTCAGACGAACGCGCAGATCCTCGAGGCGGCCGGCGTCGAACTCGTCCTGGTAAAGGCCCTCGGAGTCCTTGTCGCCGGGCTCGCGGCGCTCGTCGCCCTCCTCGGTCCCTTCGCCTTTGATCGCGGCGATCTCCCGCTCGATCTGGGCTCTTTCATCTGCAAGCAGCTCTTTGGCGCGCTCCGGTTTCATGGCCGACACCGTACCCGGCCTCAGCCTTTCGACTCCCGATCGGTGCACGGGACCGAGACGAGTCGCAGGCCCACGTCCAGGGAGGGGAGCGCTCGCAGGTGCCCATAGCGCTCTTCCCAGGCCCCGCTCTCGAGGTCGGTCCGCAGGCGCTCGCGGCCGTCTCGCCGCGCCTCTGCCGAGATGCTCTGCCAGACCCACATCGGCCTGAGCACCTCCTCGTCGAAGAGCTTCTCGGGCCGCGCCCAGAGCGCGGCGAAGAACAGGTCCGTGCAATCGCGTGGCACCGGGATTGGCTCGATCGTCGCACCCGCCAGCCGTTCGGCCAGTGCGCCGCTGGTCGCTCCCGCGCGTCGCTTCAGGGCCAGCATCTCCGGGAAGTAGTCGCGGGGGATCCAGAGCTCGGTGAGCGCCTCGGGGTCGAAGGTGACGATCACCACTCGTTTCCTGCTGACCCGCCGCAGTTCGGTTAGGCCGGCGCCGAGGTCCGCCCAGTGGTGGACTGTCAGCACCGCCATCGACGCGTCGAAGTTCTGGTCCTCGAAGGGCAGCTCTTCGGCGCTCGCCTGTACTACCGGTGCGGAGCCCGCCGCCCGCTGGCCGATCATCTCGGCGGAAGGCTCCACCGCCGTTACGTCACGGCCCGGCGGCTCATAGGAGCCTGTCCCCGCGCCGACGTTGAGCACGGTCCGCGCCGAGCCGAGCGCCGACTCGATCCGCGCCGCGATCTGGGGGTCGGGCCGGCGCACCCGGCCGTAGCCTCGTCCCAGGCGGTCATATGGAGCAACGCTCACCGGCTCACTCTAATTGGGCGTTTGGGGCTGGTCCACGGCGATATGAGCGGCCGGACCATCAATACCCAAGGGCGCTATTCTTCGCTTCAGCCTCGCGCCTCGGCCCGGGGTTTTTCCTTGTAATGGCGCGTAAGTAATCGAGGGAGAAATGGCTCGCGGAGATGTCCGCATCGCGGTAACGATGGCTTGCGAAGACTGCAAGCGACGCAACTACCAGACCAATAAGTCGCGGCGCAACTCGCCGGACCGGATTGAGCTGCGCAAGTTCTGCCGCTGGTGCGGCAAGCACACGGCGCACAAGGAGACGCGCTAGCCCCGATGGCCAAGACGCGCGCACAGCGCAAGGCCGAGCGGCGGGCCCGCGAAGAGCAGGAACGCAAGCGCATCGGCGGCGAGCGTGACGGCGAGTCGCACGCCCAGCACGACACTCAGGTCCCCGTCTCTGGCGACATCGCCGAGATCGAGGCGGTTGAGGCCGGCATGGCCGCCGGTGCTCCCGAAGCGGCGCTGGAAACGCCCGACGCTCCCAAGAGCTCGCGTGCGACAAGGCGCGCCGAGACCAAGGCGCTGAAGGAAACCGAGAAGCGCAAGCGCGCCGAGCAGAAGCGCCGCGAGAGCGAGCAGCTCGCCAAGAAGCAGAAACAGGCGCAGGCACAGCGCCAGCGCGGCGGCGTCATCGGCTTCCTCCTCTCCTGCTGGGCCGAGCTGAAAAAGGTCCAGTGGCCGGACCGCGACACCCTGGTCCAGGCCACCGCCGTCACAATCATCTTCGTCGCCGTCGCCGCCACCTACCTCGGCGCGCTCGACGCGGCTTTCAACTATCTCGCCAAGCAGATCCTGTGAGCCGATGCTCGATACTTGATCTAAGCGAGCGTCGGCGAACGTCATTCATTCGGGATCTCCAAACAAAGGCACTTAATACATGTATCGCTGGTACGTGATCAACACCTACTCGGGTCACGAGAACAAGGTCAAGCACAACCTCGAGCACCGGGTTCAGACGATGAGTCAGAACCGCAACGTGCGCCAGGTCGTCGTTCCCACCGAGCAGGTGATGGAACTGGGCAAAGACGGCCAGAAGCAACCGAAAGAGAAGCGCACGATGCCGGGCTACGTCCTGGTCAACATGGAGATGACCGACGACGCCTGGGGCCTGGTCAAGAACACCCCGGGTGTGACCGGCTTCGTCGGCTCGCGCAACAAGCCGGTGCCGCTCTCCAAACCAGAGGTCGATCGCCTGCTGCACCGCGAGACCGCTGAGCGGCCCCGTACCCAGGCCCAGTTCTCGATCGGCGAGTCGGTCAAGGTCGTCTCCGGCCCGCTCTCCGACTTCTCTGGCGAGATCGCCGAGATCAACGAGGACGCCGCCAAACTCAAGGTGCTGGTCTCGATCTTCGGTCGCGAGACCCCGGTCGAGGTCGGTTACGACCAGGTCAAGAAGATTTAGGCGCCCGCCCGCTACCCTCTCCGATCCCGATGGCAAAGAAAGTCCTCACACAGATCAAGCTGCAGATCTCCGCCGGCTCTGCGAACCCGGCGCCGCCGGTCGGCCCCGCGCTGGGCCAGCACGGCGTCAACATCATGGAGTTCTGCAAGGCGTTCAACGCCCAGACCCAGTCCGAAGGCGGGACGATCATCCCGGTCGAGATCACGGTCTATGAGGACCGCTCCTTCACCTTCATCACCAAGACGCCTCCGGCGGCGGTGCTGATCAAGGAGGCGATCGGGATCAAGAAGGGCTCGGGCGAGCCCCACGTCAACAAGGTGGGGTCGATCTCGATGGACCAGGTCCGCCAGATCGCCGAGCGCAAGATGCCCGACCTCAACGCCAACGACCTCGACGCCGCCTCGAAGATCATCGCCGGCACCGCCCGCTCGATGGGCGTCGACGTCAAGTAGGAGACCTGCATGGCTCACGGCAAGCGCTACCGCAAACAGCTCGACAAGGTCCAACGTGACCACGCCTACCCGCCGGTCGAGGCGATCGCCCTGCTCAAGGAGACCGCCAGCGCCAACTTCGACGAGACGGTCGAGCTGCACGTGCTGCTCGGGGTCAACGTCCGCCACGCCGAGGAGCAGTTGCGCGGCACCCTCGCCCTGCCCCACGGCCTCGGCAAGGACGTCACCATTGCGGTCTTCGCCCAGGGCCAGCAGGCCCGCGACGCGGAAGCCGCCGGCGCTGACTTCGTCGGCGGCGACGACCTCGCCAAGAAAGTCGAGGAGGAGGGCTGGACCGACTTCGACGTCGCGATCTCGACTCCGCAGATGATGGGCACGGTCGGCAAGCTCGGCCGCGTGCTCGGCCCGCAGGGCAAGATGCCGAACCCCAAGGTCGGCACCGTCACTGACGACATCGAGAAAGCGGTCAGCGAGTCCAAGGCCGGCAAGGTCGAGTACCGCACCGACCGCCAGGCGATCGTCCACATGGCGATCGGCAAGGCGAGCCTCTCGCCCGATCAGCTGCTCGACAACTTCAGCGCCGTGATGGAGGAGATCATCCGCGCCAAGCCCTCGGCGGCCAAAGGCCGCTACATCGTCACCTGCACGTTGACGACGACGATGGGCCCCGGCATCCGGGTCGATGCCTCCAAGGTCGGCGACCGCGATGAGGTCGTCGCCGCACCCCAGGCGGCAGAGGAACCCGTAACGGCCTAGACTGCGCCGTCGCGAACCCCAGACCACCGGCGGGGCCGACCCCTTAAGCCCGGTGCAGGCGAACGATGAATAGAGACGAAAAGGCAACAGCAATTGAGGAGATCGCCGCCGACATCGCGGCGGCCGAGGCGATCTTCGCGGTTGATTACCGGGGGATCAGCGTCCCCCAGGCAGCCGAACTGCGGGCGAAACTGCGTGAATCCGACGCCAGCTTCCGCATCGTCAAGAACCGCCTGACCAAAATCGCCGCCGACAAAGCCGGCGCGGGGGAGCGGCTCAACGCTCTGCTGCAGGGTCCAACCGCGCTCACCTTCGTGCGCGGCGACACCGCCCAGGCCGCCAAGGCGATCTCGACTTTCAACAAAGAGCACAAAGTGCTCACCTTCAAGGGCGGCTTCATGGACGGCGTCGATGTCGATGAGGGTGGCTTCGAAGCGATCGCCAAGCTGCCTTCGCGCGACGTCCTCTACGGCCAGTTCGCCGGCGTCGTCGCCAGCCCGCTGACCGGCCTGGTCCGCGGGCTCGGCTCGATGATCCAGGGCCTCGCCCTGCAGCTGGGCCAGATCGTCGAGAAGGGCCTGGTCACCGGCGAGGCACCCAAAGCTGAAGAGAAGCCAGCTGAAGACGTCCCCGCCGAGGAGCCCTCGGCAGCCGCTCCGGAGGAGTCGGGTGACGATGACGCTTCTTCCGCGGGTGGCGCTGTAGGGGGTACCGCCCCCGAGGACGCTTCAGCGACCGGAGGGGGTGGTGGGTCCCCTGCAGCGACAGGACCCGCGGACGACGCGCCCGATCCCTCACCCGAGGAAAACGAGACTTCTAACACTGACGATGACGACGCGAGCAAGGAAGAGGAGTAGATGGCAACCAAGGTTTCAACAGATGACTGGATCGAGGAGCTGAAGAGCATCTCGGTGCTGGAGCTCTCCGAGCGAATCAAAGCCCTCGAGGAGGAGTTCGGCGTCTCGGCCACGGCCGTCGCCGCTGCCGCTCCGGCTGCTGCCGGCGCTCCCGCCGGCGACGGTGATGGCGAGGAAGAGGCCTCCACGGTCGACGTCGTCCTCGCCGAGGTCGGCGGCCAGAAGGTCCCCGTGATCAAGGTCGTGCGCGCCGCCACCGGACTTGGCCTGAAAGAGGCCAAGGCGATGGTTGACGAGGCCCCGAAGGCGATCAAGGAGGGCATCGAGCGCGACGAGGCCGACAAGCTCAAGGCCGAACTCGAGGAGGCCGGCGCCACCGTCGAGCTCAAGTAAACCTCGCATCAACCGCGGTTGGAACCCAGGCAGGGAGCCAAACTCGCGGCAGAGCGTGGCCGTGTGTTATTTTTCGCGGTCGCGCTCAGTTTTGTCCCCTGCCCGATATCTGCGCTGTACCTAACGTCCCTCTGACCTTCCGAGGAGTCGCCCGTCTTGGCACGTTCGAACGCTGCCCCCGTAACCCGCAGGAGTTTTTCCCGACTACAGAATCCCCTCGAAGTCCCCCATCTGATCGATATTCAACGTCGCTCTTTCGAAGAGCTGACGGATCCGAAGAAGGGTGGGCTGCGAGAGACGATTGATGACATATCCCCGATTGAGGACTACACGGGGAACCTCGCCATCGTCTTTGGCGAGTTCAAATTCGAGGAGCCGCCGCACACGATCGAGGAGTGCCGCGAGAAGGACATGACCTACTCGCGCCCGCTCTCGGCGACGGTTGCCTTCCAGAACAAAGAGACCGGAGAGATCCGCGAGCAGGCCGTCTTCATGGGCGACTTCCCGTGGATGACCGATCGCGGCACCTTCATCATCAACGGCACCGAGCGTGTCGTCGTCACCCAGCTCGTCCGCTCGCCGGGCGCCTACGTGATGGCCCCGAAGGACGCCGAAAAGCAGGTCTTCATAGCCAACCTGATGCCTGCCCGCGGTTCCTGGCTCGAGCTGGAAATCGACAAAAAAGGCAAAGTCTTCGTCCGCATCGACCGCAAGCGCAAGCTGCCGGTGACGGTGCTGCTGCGTGCGATGGGCTACGTCGAGGACAAACAGCTTCTCGACATGTTCGACAACTCGATCTACATGCGGCACACGATCGAGGCCGACACCGAGGCAACCCGCACCGAGGAGGGTGCGCTGATCGAGCTGTTCAAGAAGCAGCGTCCGGGCGAGCCGCCCTCAGTTGACGCCGCTCGCAACCTGCTCGAGCAGCTCTTCTTCGATTCCAAGCGCTACGACCTCACCAGGGTCGGCCGCTACAAGCTCAACGCGCGGCTCGACCTCGACATCGACCTCGACACCCGGGTCCTCACCCACGACGACATCATCGCCCTGGTCAAGGAGCTGGTCAGCCTTCCCAAGCTGCTCGGCATCCCCGAGGAGATCGATGAGGAGAACCCGATCAAAGACTATGCAGCGGAGGCGATCACTTACCCCCGCGAGCCGGTCAACGAGCACCTCGACGAGTACGAGCACTTCGGCAACCGGCGCCTGCGCACGGTCGGCGAGCTGATCCAGGAGGCCTTCCGCATCGGCCTCTACCGGATGGAGCGCGTCGTTCGCGAGCGCCTCACCACCGAAGACTCGGATGCGATCACGCCGCAGACGATCATCAACATCCGGCCGGTCGTGGCTGCGATGAAGGAGTTCTTCGGCTCCTCGCAGCTCTCGCAGTTCATGGATCAGACCAACTCACTGGCCGGGCTCACTCACCGGCGCCGTCTCTCGGCGCTGGGCGCGGGCGGGCTGACCCGTGAGCGTGCCCCGATCGAGGTGCGCGACGTGCACCCGACCCACTACGGGCGCATGTGCCCGATCGAGACGCCTGAGGGTCCGAACATCGGCCTGATCGGCTCGCTCTCCTCCTACGCGGAGGTCTCCGAGCACGGCTTCGTCACCACCCCTTACCGGTTGGTCAAAGACGGTGTCGTCACCGAAGAGATCGTCCACCTCGACGCCACTCAGGAGGAGGACAAGGTGATCGCCCAGGCGAACGCCGAGGTCGACCCCGGCGGCAAGCTCAAAGGCCCGACCGTCCTGGTCCGCGCCGGCGAGGACGAGTACGCGGCGGCTTCGCCGAAGGAAGTCGATCTGATGGACGTCTCACCGACCCAGATCTGGTCGGTGGGTACGGCGCTGATCCCCTTCCTCGAGCACGACGACGCCAACCGGGCGCTGATGGGCTCCAACATGCAGCGCCAGGCGGTGCCGCTGCTGAAGCCCGACCCGCCGCTGATCGGCACCGGCATGGAGCGCCGTGCCGCGGTTGACACCGGTGACGTGGTTCTCGCCGAGGCAGACGGGGAAATCGCCCACGTCGACTCGGAGCGGATCGTGGTCAGCCACGGGGCGAAAAAAGTCGAGTACCCGCTGCACAAGTTCATGCGCTCCAATCAGGGCACGATCATCCACCAGCGCCCGATCGTCAACAGCGGGCAGAAGGTCAAGCAGGGTGACGTGCTCGCCGACGGTTCCTCGACCGGCGGCGGCGAGATCGCCCTGGGCAAGAACTGCCTGGTCGCTTTCATGTCCTGGGAGGGCTACAACTTCGAGGACGCGATCATCCTCTCCGAGCGCCTGGTCAAGGACGACGAGCTCACCTCGATTCACATCGAGGAGTACGAGATCGACGCCCGCACGACCAAGCTCGGCGACGAGGAGATCACCCGCGACATTCCCAACCGTTCCGAGGAGAGCCTGCGCAACCTCGACGAGCGCGGCATCGTCCGCGTCGGCGCCGAGGTTGTCTCTGGCGACCTGCTGGTCGGCAAGGTCACGCCCAAGGGCGAGACCGAGCTAACCGCCGAGGAGAAGCTGATCCGCGCGATCTTCAAGGAGAAGGCGCGCGAGGTCCGCGACACCTCACTCAAGGTCCCCCACGGCGAGGGTGGCGTCGTTATCGACGTGCTCACCTTCAGTCGCGACGACGGCGACGATCTGGCTGCCGGGGTCAATGACCTCGTGCGCGTCTTCGTTGCGACGAAGCGCAAGATCGCCGAGGGCGACAAGCTCGCGGGCCGTCACGGGAACAAGGGTGTGATCTCCAAGATCGTGCCCGAGGAGGACATGCCCCATCTCGCCGACGGCACCCCCGTCGACGTGATCCTCAACCCGCTCGGCGTGCCGAGCCGAATGAACATCGGGCAGATCCTCGAGACCCACCTCGGCTGGGTTGCCGGCAACGGCTGGTACGACGATGGCTCAGAGGCCTACAAGCAGGCCCACTCCGATGAAGGCGACGGTCGCGTCTACGTGGCGACCTCGGTCTTCGACGGGGCCAGCGTCGAGGACGTCGACGAGGCGCTCTGCAAGTGGCAGGAGCAGAACGAGGAGCGCGGCATTGACCTCGGCATCCACCCCGACGAGCGCCCCGGCGCCCGTGCCGACGGCAGTGTCCAGCTCTACAACGGCCGTACCGGCGAGCCCTACGAGGGCAAGGTCACGGTCGGCTACATGTACATCCTCAAGCTGCTGCATCTGGTCGACGACAAGATCCACGCCCGCTCGACCGGCCCGTACTCGCTGGTCACCCAGCAGCCGCTGGGCGGCAAGGCGCAGTTCGGCGGCCAGCGCTTCGGCGAGATGGAGGTCTGGGCCCTGGAGGCCTACGGCGCTGCCTACACGCTGCAGGAGATGCTGACCGTCAAGTCCGACGATACGGTCGGGCGCGTCAAGGCCTACGAGGCGATCGTCAAGGGGGAGAACATCCCCGAGCCGTCGATCCCGGAGTCCTTCAAAGTTCTGCTGAAGGAGATCCAGAGCCTCTCGCTCGATGCCAACGTCGTCTCCGAAGGTGGGGACGTCGAGATCGCCGAGGAGGACGACGACCTGCTCAAGGCCGCCGAGGAGCTCGGCATGGACCTGACCGGGGTCCGCGCCGACGGCAACGGCTCCAGTGGCGCGGCTGATGAGCGTGAGGAGCAGACCGTCGCCGAGGGCGAGGGTGGCACCGACGGGGCCGAGGCAGAGAAAGAGACAGAGGCCGAAGAGGCGAAGGTGGAGGACTGATGATCGACATCAACAATTTCGACGCGATTGAAATCGGCCTGGCGTCGTCGAAGAAGATCCGCTCCTGGAGTTGGGGCGAGGTCACCAAGCCGGAGACGATCAACTACCGCACACTGAAGCCGGAGAAAGACGGCCTCTTCTGCGAGCGCATCTTCGGTCCGACCAAGGACTGGGAGTGCTACTGCGGCAAGTACAAGCGCGTCCGCTACAAGGGCATCGTCTGCGAGCGCTGTGGCGTCGAGGTGACGCGGTCCAAGGTGCGCCGTGAGCGCATGGGCCACGTCGACCTGGCGGCCCCGGTCTCGCACATCTGGTTCTTCAAGGGCGTGCCGAGCCGCATCGGCTACCTGATCGACATGGCTCCCAAGGAGCTGGAGAAGGTTCTCTACTTCGCCGCGTCGATGATCACCTGGGTTGACGTCGAGGCCCGCGACAAGGACCTCGGCATGCTCGAGAAAGAAGTCAAAAAAGTCACCGACTCCTATGAGGCGGAACGGCAGAAAAGGACCCAGGAGCTGAGTGAGTCGCTCGAGCGCCGGATCAAGTACCTCGAGGACGGCACCCAGACCAAGTTCGACGACGACGACCACATCTGGGCCGACTCGCTGAAACTGACCGCGGCGCAGCTGCGCAAGCTCAAAGACGACGAGCGCACCAAAATGATCAAAGAACTGCGCAAAACGTTCGAGGCGGAGATCTCCGACACCGAGGCCTACATCGACGAGGCGATCGAGCGGATGGCCGAAGTCTGGAAGATCTTCACCGAGATGAAGCCGAAGGACGTCGTCAACGACGAGACCGTCTTCCGTGAGCTCAAGGACCGCTTCGGTTCGCCGTTCGGCTGGGGTGAGTACTTCCGCGGCAGCATGGGCGCCGAGGCGGTACGCGACCTGCTCGAACAGGTCGACCTCGCGGCCGACTGCGAGGAACTGGAGCAGATCATCAACAGCTCCAAAGGCCAGAAACAGGCTCGCGCGGTGAAGCGGCTGAAAGTCGCTTCCGCCTTCCTCAACTCCGACAACCAACCGGACTGGATGATCCTCGACAGCGTGCCGGTCATCCCGCCGGAGCTACGCCCGATGGTGCAGCTCGACGGTGGCCGCTTCGCCACCTCGGATCTGAACGACCTTTACCGCCGCGTGATCAACCGCAACAACCGGCTCAAGCGCCTGCTCGATCTCGGCGCCCCCGAGATCATCGTCAACAACGAGAAGCGGATGCTGCAGGAGGCCGTCGACGCACTGTTCGACAACGGTCGCCGCGGCCGCCCGGTGACGGGTCCCGGAAACCGGCCGTTGAAGTCGCTCTCCGACATGCTCAAGGGCAAGCAGGGGCGCTTCCGTCAGAACCTGCTTGGCAAGCGCGTTGACTACTCCGGCCGTTCGGTGATCGTCTCCGGCCCGAGCCTGAGGCTGCACCAGTGCGGCCTGCCCAAGCTCATGGCGCTGGAGCTCTTCAAGCCATTCATCATGGCTCAGCTGGTCGAGCGCAAGGCCGTGCAGAACATCAAGGCGGCCAAGAAGATGGTCGAGTCGATGATCCCCGAGGTTTGGGACGTGCTCGAGGAAGTCATCCACGAGCACCCGGTGCTGCTCAACCGCGCGCCGACCCTGCACCGCCTCGGCATCCAGGCATTCGAGCCGGTTCTGGTCGAGGGCAAGGCGATCCAGGTTCATCCGCTGGTCTGCAGCGCCTTCAACGCCGACTTCGACGGCGATCAGATGGCGGTTCACGTGCCGCTCTCCGCCGAGGCCCAGGCCGAGGCGCGGATCCTGATGCTCTCGGCGAACAACATCCTCTCGCCGGCTCACGGTGCGCCGCTGGCGACGCCGACCCAGGACATGGTGCTCGGCATCTACTACCTGACCTACGGCCCTGACGCCGAGGATCTGGCGAAGATCGACGAGGAGCTCAAGGCAGGCCAGGCCAACAGGCGCAATGGCTCCTCACCGAAGGTATTCCGCTCCTCGCAGGAGGCCGAGCTCGTCTACGAGAACGGCGGCTGCAAGCTGCACGACCAGGCCGAGTACCGGCGGGCCGGGCGCGGGCACTTCCTGACCACGGTCGGGCGGATCATCTTCAACGAGAAGATCGAGCGTGCCCTCGCCGAAGCGCTTGGTGAGGACTTCGATCCAGACCAGTTCGAGTTCGTCAACTTCTCGCTGAAGAAGAAGAACATCAACGAAATGGTCTCCGACCTGGTCGAGGCTTACGGCGCCCCGGCTGTCTCGCAGATACTCGACGCGTTCAAGGATCTCGGCTTCCACTACGCCAGCCAGGCGGGGATCACCGTCTCCAAGAACAACGTCGTCTCGCCGCCGGACAAGGAGCAGATCCTCGAACGCTACGAGAAGCAGACGACCGAGATCCAGGGCCAGTACAACGACGGCTACATCACTGCCGAGGAGCGCCACGAGGCGGTCACGTCGCACTGGAACAACGCCACCGACGAGGTCGCGAAAGCGATGGAGGACAACCTCGACGAGTTGAACCCGATCTTCATGATGGCCAACTCGGGTGCTCGCGGCTCCTTCAAGCAGATTCGCCAGCTGGCGGGGATGCGTGGCCTGATGGCCAATCCGAAGGGCGAAATCATCGAGCGGCCGATCAAGGCCAACTTCATGGAGGGCCTCTCGGTGCTCGAGTACTTCATCTCCACGCACGGTGCCCGAAAGGGACTCGCCGACACGGCGCTGCGTACGGCCGACTCGGGCTACCTGACCCGGCGCCTGGTCGACGTCGCCCAGGACGTGATCGTGCGCGAGGAGGACTGCAAAACCAAAGACCACATCGAGATGGCGATCCGCAAGGACGACAACTCGCTCAACGACAACCTGATCGGTCGCTTGGCCGCGAAAAAGTTCGAAACCAAGCGCGGTCGCGAGCTGCTCAAGCGCAACCAGGAGATCACCCTGGTCGATGTCGAAGCGATCGCCGAGGCGTTCGAGGGCGAGGAGACCAAGGTCCCGGTCCGCTCGGCGCTCAAGTGCGACGCCGACTCCGGCGTGTGTCGTGCTTGCTACGGCGTCGCTCCGGCGACCGGGTTCACGGTCAACATCGGCGACGCGGTCGGCATCATCGCCGCCCAATCGATCGGCGAGCCTGGCACGCAGCTGACCATGCGGACGTTCCACACCGGCGGTGTCGCCGGCCAGGACATCACGCAGGGTCTGCCGCGCATCGTCGAGCTCTTCGAGGCACGTAAACCGAAGGGCTTGGCGCAGATGGCTGAGGCTGCCGGAAAAGTCTCGGTAGAAGAAACCGACAAAGCGCTGAAAGTGCACGTCACCGAGTCCAGCGGCGAGGAGCACGCCTACAGCTTCCCGCCCCGTACGCGTCTGCACGTCACCGACGGCGAGAAGGTGGAGGTTGGCCAGCAGCTCAACGAGGGCTCGCTCTACCCGGCCGATCTGCTGGCGATTCGCGGTCGCACCGACGTCGAGCTCTACCTGGTGGCCGAGGTGCAGAGGGTCTACCGCGCTCAGGGTGTGGACATCAACGACAAGCACATCGAGCTGATCGCCCGCCAGATGCTGAAGAAGGTGCGGATCGAATCGAAGGGCTCGACCAGCCTGCTGCCGGGCCAGCTCGAAGACCGCGGTGCGCTCAAGCGCCTCAACAAGAAGACCAAGGACGAGGGCGGCACGCCGGCCAAGGCCGAGGAGGTAATCCTCGGAATCACCAAGGCCTCGCTGGCCACCGAGTCCTTCCTCTCCGCCGCCTCCTTCCAGGAGACGACGAAGGTGCTCACCGATGCGGCGCTCGAGGGCAAGCGAGACAAACTCGTCGGCCTGAAGGAGAACGTGATCATCGGCAAGCTGATCCCGGCCGCGACCGGCCTCAAGCACTACCGCACGGTCGCGATCGAGCCGGCCGTGCCGATTGAGCCGCCGAGCGAGGAAGGCCTGCTCGACGAAGACGAGCTGGCCGCCGAGCTCGGGCTTGACGACGGCGAAGCGGTCGAGAGCTTCGGGCCCTCGTTCGCTGAGGAGCTCGAGGAGCTGGCTCACGAGATTGAGGCAACGTCCGAGGAGAAGTCGCCCGGGCAGTCGTAGTCCCTTTCGCAGCACGCAAACGGCCCGGGCAATTGCCCGGGCCGTTTTGCTTTCTGGATGGGGTGATGTGGGACTAGTTGCTGCTGCCGCCAGAGAGGCAGTAGGCGAAGACGGTGAGGCTGCTTGCCGCGCCGTTGTTGTTTTTCGCCTGGTACTGCCAGCCGTTGCCGCTGCGGAGCGTGGAGGTCATCTCCACTCCGAAGTTGGCGGGCTGGCCGCCACCGCTGATCACGACCGTGCCTTCGGGGCAGTTGACCGAGACGCTGCCGTTGGCTCCTGCCGCGATCGGGGTGCTGTTCGAGACCTGGATGATCCCGCCGAGCTCCGAGGCGCGGACCGAGCCGGCCTGTAGCTCGCTCGAGCCGACCGAGTTGGGGCCGAGGTCATCGGCGGTTAGCGACTGGTCGGCTACCTCGGAGGAGGTGACCGAGGCCGCGCCCAGGTCCTGAGCCGTGAGGCTGTCCGGCGCGACGTCGGAGGATTCGACGCCGTTTTCGGCGATCTCGGTCGTGTCGACCGCGTTGGGGGCGATCTTGCCGGCGGCGACCGCGTTGTCGCGGAGGTCGACCGTGCGGATCGTGCCGTCGACGATCTGCGGCGAGCGCACCGTGTTCTTGCCGATGCCGGCGGCAAAGGCGCTGCCGGTGAGGGCGGCGAACAGGGCCAGGCAGGCGATCACGAGGGCGGGGGAGGGACGGAATGTGCGGGTCTTGCTGGTCATCGGAGGTTCCTTTCGTTGGGTTGTTGATCCGATGGACCAAGCTTCGAATCGATTGCCCTTTCTCTCTACGGACCCCAGGGGTGGTCTTGCTCACCCCTTGTAGATTTCAGGCATGCCCGCCGCCCAGAAAGTCTGCGTGATTGGCGCCGGTTCCTCCGGCATCGCCGCCTGTCAGGTGCTCAACGCCCGCGGCATTTCCTTCGACTGCTTCGAGAAGGGCTCCGAGGTCGGCGGCAACTGGCGCTACGAAAACGACAACGAGCTCTCCTCGGCTTACCGCTCGCTGCACATCAACACCTCGCGCGGCTTGATGGCCTACAAGACCTACCCGATGCCGGATGACTATCCGGACTACCCCAACCACTTCCAGATCGCCCGGTATTTCGACGACTACGTCGATCACTTCTCCCTCCGCGAGAAGATCCGCTTCCGCACCGAGGTGCTCAGCGTCGTCGCGGTCGACGGTGAGTGGGGGGTGACGGTCCGGGAGCGTGACGGCGAGGAGGAGACCCACCGCTACCGGGCCGTGCTGGTTGCCAACGGCCATCACTGGAACCCGCGCTGGCCCGAGCCATCCTTTCCTGGCTCTGAGGACTTCGAGGGCGAGCAGATCCACGTCCATCACTACCGCGAGCCCGAGATCCTGCGCGACAAGCGGGTCCTGGTGCTGGGGATCGGCAACTCGGCGACCGACATCGCCGTCGAGGCCTCGCGGATCGCCGCGAAGACCTTCCTGGCGATGCGCCGCGGCGCCTACGTCATGCCTAAGTACCTGAACGGCAAACCGACCGATGAGGCGGCCTCGAAGCTGCTGACGATGATGCCGCTCGCGGTGCAGCGTTTCGTGCTCGGCCGCATGCTGGGGCTGACCGCAGGGGACATGACCGCCTACGGGCTGCCCCAGCCCGACCACAAGCTGCTCGAGGCGCATCCGACCGTCTCGGCCGAGCTGCTCTCCCGGTTGGGCCATGGCGACATCGAGGTCAAGCCCAACATCGATCGCTTTAGCGGCGGTCGCACGGTTAGCTTCGTCGACGGCAGCGAGGAGGAGATCGACCTCGTCGTCTACTGCACCGGCTACAAGATCAGCTTCCCCTTCTTCGAGGAGGGTCTGGTCTCGGCAAGGGAAAACCGGCTGCCGCTCTACCGCCGGGTCGTCTCCGTTGACCACCCCGGCCTCTATTTCATCGGCCTGATCCAGCCGTTGGGGGCAATCATGCCGCTCGCCGAGGCGCAGGCGGAGTGGGTAGCCGACTTGCTCGGGGGGAGGGGCACATTGCCTTCTCCGGCTGAAATGCGCGACGAGGTCTCAGTGGCCGAAAAGAAGATGAAGAAGCGCTACGTCGCTTCTAAGCGTCACACGATCCAGGTTGATTTCCAGCCTTATCTGCGCGAGCTCCGGCGAGAGCGCCGAAAGGCTGCTCAGCGCGCCTGAGCGGAGGCGCACCCCGCCTCCGCTTCGCAACCGCAGTGCCGCCGCCGGGGAGATGGTGGGGGCCGCGTGGGCGCGTTGGGAAGGGACGATCACGGCGCAAACCGCCGTCGGAGCCATCGTCTGCCGTCTCAGGCTCGGGTTCGCGGCTTGCCCACCAGACGAGCCAGAGCGAGCCGAGGACAGGGATCTTCAGCACGACGAGGAGAAAGAAGATTGGCCAGAACCCGCTCACGGAGCTCAGTGTAGAGACACGGCCCACTGCCGCAAGGCCTCGACGTGGGCCTCCTCGAGGCCGAGGTGGGTCTCGGTGAGGACGAGCAGGGTCGGCAGCTCGCGCCGCTCTGCCCACTCGTAACAGCTCTGATCGAAGTTGTCGTCGATCCAGGCCAATGGCCTGCCCGCTGCGAAGTCGTTCAGCGGCCCCAGCTTCCAGTGCGCCGCGCCCTCCCGCACCGCACCGTCGAAGCTGACGTGCGGCAGCTCCGGCAGGCCCAGCAGCGAGGGCAAGTAGAAGTTCGCCTTGTCCTCCCAGCCGCTGGCCCAGACCAGCTCAAAGTGCTCCTCCAGCCGCCGCAACCTGTCACCGGTCGGCAGCGAGATCAAATGCGGCACCCCATCCACCAGCTCCAGCTTGGTGAACGACCGGTCGGGAGGATTCTCAGCTCCAAAGAGCGAGATCACACCGTCGATGTCCACGGCGAGGAGTGGGCGGCTCATGGCCGAGGCGGGGCTACCAGCGGTAGTGCGCGAAGGCCTTGTTGGCCTGGGCCATGCGGTAGATGTCGTCCTTGCGCTTCCACGCTGAACCCTGCTGCTGAGTCGCATCCAGGATCTCGCTAGCCAGCCGCTCGGCCATCGAGTACTCGCGGCGGTTGCGGGCGAAGTCGACGAGCCAGCGGATTGCCAGCGTGCGTGCCCGGCGCGCGGGCACCTCGACCGGCACCTGGTAGGTGGCGCCGCCGACCCGGCGCGAGCGAACCTCGAGCACCGGGGTAAGTTGCTTGATCGCGGCCTCGAGCGTCTCGATCGCGTCCTCGCCGGAGCGCTCGCCGACCAGGGCGAGGGCGTCGTAGACGATCCGCTCGGCGAGCTGCTTCTTGCCGTCGCTCATCACCTTGTTGATCAGCTGCTGGACGAGCCGGTTGCGGAAGCGTGCGTCGGGCTCGACCGGTCGGATGGTTGCAGCGGAGCGGCGTGGCATTAGGAGGCCTTGACGCCGTAGCGGGAGCGTGCCTGCTTGCGGTCGGAGACGCCGGCCGCGTCGAGGGTGCCGCGCACGACCTTGTAGCGGACGCCCGGCAGGTCCTTGACTCGACCACCCCTGACGAGCACTACGGAGTGCTCCTGAAGATTGTGTCCCTCGCCCGGGATGTAGGTGGTGACCTCCATCCCGTTGGTCAAGCGCACACGGGCGATCTTGCGCAGCGCCGAGTTCGGCTTCTTCGGCGTTACGGTCGCGACGCGCGTGCAGACGCCGCGCCGCTGCGGGGCCGCGACGGCCTTCTTGCGGCCTTGCGAGGACTTGAGTCCCGGCGTCGTCGTCTTCTTCTTCGGGCGCTTGCGGCCCTTCCTGACAAGTTGATTGGTATTCGGCACGGCCGCGCATAGTAGAGCAGACCGCCAATGAGTAGCCCCGCCGCTGCCGCGAGCTCCGCGTAGAAGCCACCCTGGAGCACCGCGGTGGCGCCCGAGAAGCGCGATGACTGGGCCCCGACGTCGGTCCCCGCGGGCAGGTCGACGATCAGGATCAGGGCGATGCAGAGCAGGCCCAGGCTGACGACGACGCGAGCCAGGCCGCGGCGCTCGGTGCGCAGCATCATCGCGGCGACGAAAGCGGCGATCAGGGCGAGCGGGATCAGGACATAGGAGTGGGCGTCGCCGGCGAATTCGCCGGCGACGGTTGGCGCCGTCGCCGAGGTCAGTCCGGCGTAGGCCGGCTGACCGATCTCGACGCTGCTGTAAGTGACGAACTGGGAGACGACGAGGCAGATCGCCGAGGCGAGGATCAGCAGGGCGATCCCTCGCGCCGGGGTGAGCAGGCCGCTGGCCCAGGTCGCGCCGCGGGTCGACAGCGCCGACACTCGCCGCAGCATCCGTTCGCCGCGGCCGAAGCCCCTCAACGCCAAGACCGCAACCGGACGTAGGCGCTTGCCGACTGCCCTCGCGACGCGAATGCTCCGGACGCGCAACTGCCGCAGGCCTTTCGCCAGCCTGGGCCGCGCCGACTCGATCCGGCGAGCGAGGGCTCGATCCACCTGCTGGGTGCGCTTTGCGCCCAGCGAGAGCACCGCGCCGATGCGCCGTCGCGCCGCTGCTATCATCGCGCGTCGCTCAGGCAGTCCTTTCGAAGTGCGGTTCGAAGTTCGTTTCGCCGGGCCCGCGAGGGCCTTTTTCATGCGCCGATCGCGGCTCTTGCCAGATCGTTTGCTTTTGTCCCGTCCCCGTTTCACGACCAAACCCTTACCTTAGGAACACATGGCACGCAGCTTTCCCCTAGAGAAGACGCGCAATATCGGGATCATGGCGCACATCGACGCCGGTAAGACGACGACCACCGAGCGCATCCTTTATTACACCGGCCGCACCCACAAGATGGGCGAGGTCCACGAGGGCGCTGCGGTGATGGACTGGATGGAGCAGGAGCAGGAGCGCGGCATCACGATCACCTCCGCCGCGACCGCCTGCGAGTGGAAGGACCACCGGATCAACATCATCGATACGCCCGGCCACGTCGACTTCACGGTCGAGGTCGAGCGCAGCCTGCGCGTGCTCGACGGCGCGGTCGCCGTTTTTGATGCGGTCGCCGGAGTCGAGCCCCAGTCGGAGACGGTCTGGCGTCAGGCGGACAAGTACAAGGTGCCGCGCTTCGCCTACATCAACAAGATGGACCGCACCGGGGCCGACTTCTTCTACTCGGTGCAGACGATGACCGACCGGCTCGGCGCCAACCCGCTGCCGATCCAGTTGCCGATCGGCAGCGAGGACAACTTCCAGGGCGTCGTCGACCTGATCGAGATGAAAGGGCTGATCTGGACCGACGAGCTCGGCGCCGAATACGAGACGATCGATATCCCGGAGGAGCTGCGCGAGCAGGCGGAGGAATACCGCACCCAGTTGATCGAGGCCTGCGCCGACTACGACGACGAGCTGATGGAGGCTTACCTGGCCGAGGAAGAGATCCCTCACGAGCGGATCGCAAAGTCCCTGCACCGGGCCTGCCTCGACACCAAGGTGACGCCGGTGCTCTGCGGCAGCTCGTTCAAGAACAAGGGCGTGCAGCCACTGCTCGACGCGATCGTCGACCTGCTGCCCTCGCCGCTGGAGGTGCCGCCGGTGACCGGTGTCGTTCCGGCTGGCAAGGGACAGGCCGAGGACGTCGAGGCCGAGCGCCCCGCCTCTGACGAGGCTCCATTTGCCGCCCTCGCCTTCAAGGTCATGACCGACCCCTACGTCGGCAAGCTCACCTACTTCCGCGTCTACTCCGGCAAGCTGGAGAAAGGCGGCCGCGTCCTCAACGTGAAGACGGGCCGCACCGAGCGCATCGGCCGCCTGCTGATGATGCACGCCAACAGCCGCGAGGAGATCGACGACTGCTACGCGGGTGACATCTGTGCCGGTGTCGGCCTCAAAGAAACGGGAACCGGCGACACCCTTGCCGCTCCAGATGCGCCGATCGCGCTGGAGAGCATCGAATTCCCCGAGACCGTGATCGCCGTTGCGATCGAGCCGAAAACCAAGGCCGATCAGGAGAAGATGGGCAACGCCCTGCAGCGCCTCGGCGAGGAGGACCCGACTTTCAAGATCGAAAGCGACGAGGAAACCGGCCAGACGCTGATCCACGGCATGGGCGAGCTTCACCTCGAGGTGATCGTCGACCGCATGCTGCGCGAGTTCAAAGTCGAGGCCAACGTCGGCAAGCCGCAGGTCGCCTACCGTGAGACGATCCGCAAGCGGGTCGAGAAGGTCGTCGCGCGCTTCGTCCGCCAGACCGGCGGTCGCGGCCAGTTCGGCCACGTGGTGATCAACGTCGAGCCTGCCCCAGGCGAGGGCTTTGAGTTCGTCAACAAAATCAAGGGCGGCACAATCCCGGGCGAATTCATCGGCCCGGCCGAACAGGGCATGCGGGAGGCGCTGGAGAACGGCGTCAAGGCCGGCTACCCGATGGTCGACGTCAAGGTCGAACTCGTCGACGGCTCCTACCACGACGTCGACTCCTCTGAGATGGCATTCAAAATCGCCGGCTCGATGGCGATTCAGGACGCCGCGCGCAAGGCCAACCCGGTCCTGCTCGAGCCGGTGATGGCGGTCGAGGTCGTTACTCCCGAGGACTTCCTCGGCGACGTGATCGGCGATCTCTCGCGTCGTCGCGGCAAGGTTCAGGGTCAGGACCAGCGCGGCAACGCGCTCGCCGTACAAGCTTTCGTGCCCCTCGGCGAAATGTTCGGCTACGCCACCGAACTGCGCTCGATGACGCAGGGCAGAGCCAATTACACGATGCAGTTCGAGCGCTACGAAGAGGTCCCCGGCAACATCGCCGAGGAAATCGTCGAGCATCGCTCGGGTGAGCCGGTGGGGGCAACCTCATGACCGGCAGTAGGCCACACGGTTGTTCTAGCTATATTTCCCAGGTTCGCCCGCAGGCAGTCGTCGCAGGACAGACTGTCGCCGGATGCGCACCGCAAACTTAATCAGTCAACGCAGACAGAACCCGACTTTCGAAAGGTAGAACGGAGAGAGATGTCCAAGGAGAAGTTCGAGCGCGATAAGCCGCATGTGAACGTCGGCACGATCGGTCACATCGACCACGGAAAGACGACGCTGACGGCCGCGATCACCACGACGCTCGCCACCAAAGGCGACGCCGAGGCGAAGAGCTTCGCCGAGATCGACAACGCTCCGGAGGAGAAGGAGCGCGGGATCACGATCGCGACCTCACACGTCGAGTACCAGACCGACAACCGTCACTACGCCCACGTCGACTGCCCGGGCCACGCTGACTACGTCAAGAACATGATCACCGGCGCCGCCCAGATGGACGGGGCGATCCTGGTCGTCTCCGCCGCCGACGGCGTGATGCCGCAGACTCGCGAGCACATCCTGCTCGCCCGTCAGGTCAACGTCCCGCACGTGGTCGTCTTCCTCAACAAGATCGACCAGGTCGACGACGAGGAACTGATCGAGCTGGTCGAGGAGGAGGTCAAGGAACTCCTCAATGAGTACGACTTCCCCGGTGATGACACGCCGATCGTCAAGGGCTCGGCGCTGAAGGCGCTCGAGGGTGACGAGGAGGCCCAGAAGGCGATCTTCGAGTTGGCCGAGGCCCTCGACTCCTACATCCCCGAGCCCGTCCGCGAGCTCGACAAGCCCTTCCTGATGCCGATCGAGGACATCTTCTCGATCACCGGCCGCGGCACCGTTGCCACCGGCCGCGTCGAGCAGGGCATCGTCAACACCGGCGACGAGGTTGAGATCGTCGGCATCAAGGACACCACGACGACGGTCGTCACCGGCGTCGAGATGTTCCGCAAGCTGCTCGACGAGGGTCAGGCCGGCGACAACATCGGCGCCCTGCTCCGCGGCACCAAGCGCGAGGAGATCGAGCGTGGCCAGGTGCTTTGCAAGCCGGGCTCGATCACACCGCACACCAAGTTCAAGGCCGAGGTCTACTGCCTGAAGAAGGAGGAGGGTGGTCGCCACACTCCGTTCTTCTCCGGCTACCGGCCCCAGTTCTACTTCCGCACGACCGACGTGACCGGGATCGCCAACCTCCCCGAGGGGACCGAGATGGTGATGCCGGGTGACAACGTCGAGATGACGATCGAGCTGATCCAGCCGATCGCGATGGACCAGGGCCTGCGTTTCGCCATCCGCGAGGGTGGCCGGACCGTCGGCTCGGGGGTCGTCGCCGAGGTCATCGAGTAGCGATTCACAAAGGGCGGGCACTGGCCCGCCCTCGCCGCCCGCTGGGCGGCGAGACAACTGCAAAGACATACGACCGGGGCGGCGCCCCACCAAATGGGGCCTCGCCCTTTATGCGCGGTAAGACGCGCGGAAAAGACGAAAGAAAAGCTCGAACGTGGCAGCGATAGCAGCACAAAAAATTCGAATCCGGCTCAAGGCGTATGACCATGACGCCATCGACCGGGCTGCCCGCGAGATCGTCGAGACCGCGGAGCGCACTGGCGCCAGCGTCTCTGGCCCCGTGCCGCTGCCCACTGAGAAGAACGTCTACTGCGTGATCCGCTCGCCCTTCAAGGACAAGGACTCGCGTGAGCACTTCGAGATGCGCACGCACAAGCGCCTGATCGACATCCTCCAGCCCTCGCCTAAAACCGTCGACTCGCTGCAGCGCCTCGACTCGCTGCCCGCCGGCGTCGACATCGAGATCCGTCTCTAGGACCATGGCCGCGATTCTCGGAAAGAAGCTTGGGATGACGCAGGTCTTCGCCGAGGACGGCGAGGTCATCCCGGTGACGGTGATCGAGGCCGGTCCCTGCAAGGTGACCGCGGTTCGCGAGCCCGAGCGTGACGGCTATGCCGCCGTCCAACTCGCCTTTGGCGAGACCAAGCAGGGCAAGCTGAGCAAGGCCGAGGAAGGCCACCTGAAGAAGGCCGGTGCGGCACCGATGCGCCACCTGGTCGAGTTCCGCGACGAGGACCTCGGCGCCGAGGAGGGCCCCAAGATCGGGGACGACGTCACGGTCGAGTGCTTCGAGGCGGGCCAGAAGGTCAAGGTCGCCGGGATCTCGATCGGCAAGGGCTTCCAGGGCGGGATCAAGCGCCACAACTTCAGCCGTGGGCCGGTTACTCACGGCTCGCACAATGTGCGCGCGCCGGGGTCGATCGGCGCCAGCACCTTCCCCGCCCGTGTCTTCAAGGGCATGCGGATGCCGGGGCAGATGGGCAACAAGCGGATCACCCAGAAGGGCCTCGAAGTCGCCCAGGTCGACGCCGAGAAGAACCTGCTGCTGATCAAAGGCTCGGTGCCGGGCTCGCGCAACGCGATGGTCGAGGTGAGGACCGATGGCTAAAGCCACCGTGCTCGGCAAGACGACCAAGGCGGACTTGCCCAAAGAGCTCTTCGCCGAGCCCTTTCACCACTCGCTGGTCGACGAGGCGGCGCGCGCCGATCTCGCCTCGCGCCGTCAGGGCTCCGCTTCGACCCGCACCCGCGGTGAGATCGCGATGACCGGCGCCAAGGCCTGGCGCCAGAAGGGCACCGGCCGCGCCCGCGTTGGCGCGCTCAGCTCGCCGACCCGCTACGGCGGCGGTGTCGCCTTCGGCCCCAAGCCGCGTCACTACACGGTCAAGGTCAACCGCAAGGCGCGTCGCAAGGCGCTGCGCGCGGCGCTCTCGGTTCACGCCGAGCGCGATAGCGTCGCCCTGCTCGACGCCACCAGCTTTGACCCCCCTTCGACCAAGACCGCCGCCGAGGCGCTCGCCAAATGGGGCGCCAAGCGCTCGACCCTGATCGTGCTCGCCCCCGAGGAGGGCGGCGCGGCCAAGAGCTTCCGCAACATCCCCCGGGTCGAGGTGGCCGAGGTCAGCGCGGTCGGAGTCGCCGACGTAATCGGCGCGGCTTCGCTGGTCGTCTCCGAGAAAGCGCTCGAGAAGCTGCAGGAGAGGCTGGTCTGATGGACGCGCGCACGACGATCATCCGCCCGGTCGTATCGGAGAAGAGCTACGCCCTGATCGGTGAGGGCAAGTACACCTTCCGCGTCGACGATCGGGCCCACAAGACCCAGATCGCCCACGCGGTTGAGGAGATCTTCGAGGTCAAGGTTGCCGCTGTGCGCACCTCCAAGGTGCGGGCCAAGCCGAAGCGTCGCGGCCTGCACCAGGGCAAGACGCGCGGCTGGAAGAAGGCCATCGTCCAGCTTGCTCCCGGCGAACGGATCGAGCTGTTCGAGGGCGCAGAGACTGCATAGGAATAGGTAATGCCGAACCGAAAAACAAAACCGACGAGCCCCGGGCGCCGCTTCGCGACCTACCCGCTGCGCGAGCAGCTGACCGAGTCGAGCCCGGAGCGCAAGCTGACCGAGGGTCTGCGCAAGTCCGGTGGCCGCAACGCCAACGGCCGCGTCACCGCCCGTCACCGCGGTGGCGGAGCCAAGCGCCGCTACCGCCAGATCGACTTCAAGCGGCTCAAGGACGGCGTGCCCGCCAAAGTGGCGAGCATTGAGTACGACCCCAATCGCAGCTGCTACATCGCCCTTCTGCACTACGCCGATGGCGCCAAGAGCTACATCCTCGCCCCTGCCGCGATCTCGGTCGGCGACGAGGTCCAGTCCGGTCCCGGCGCCGACATCCGACCCGGCAATGCGCTCGCGCTGGCCGAGATGCCGACCGGCACGCTCGTCCACAACGTCGAGCTCACGGCCGGTCAGGGTGGCAAGTTGGGTCGCTCCGCCGGCACCTCGATTCAGCTGGCGGCGAAGGAGGGCGACATGGTCACGCTGCGCCTGCCCTCCTCGGAGATGCGCCTGGTCCGCGCCGAGTGCCGGGCCACCATCGGCGTGCTCTCCAACGCCGAGCACCAGAACGTCAAGATCGGCAAGGCGGGACGCAACCGCCACAAGGGCAAGCGCCCGCAGACCCGCGGTGTGGCGATGAACCCGGTCGACCACCCGCACGGCGGCGGCGAGGCCCACCACACACCCGGTGGTCACCCCGTTACGCCCTGGGGCAAGCCGACGCTCGGCTACCGCACCCGTAAGAAGGGCAAGCAGTCCGATCGCTACATCGTGCGCGGCCGTCGTCGCGGAAAGAAGAAGGGTCGCTAATGGGACGCTCAACCAAAAAGGGCCCGTGGGTGGAAGAGGCGCTGATGAAGCGCGTCAACGCCATGAACGAGTCCGGCACCAAGCAGATGCTTAAGACCTGGTCGCGCAGCTCGACCGTCTTTCCCGACATGGTCGGTCACACGATCGCCGTCCACGACGGGCGCAAGCACGTTCCCGTCTTCATCTCCGAGTCGATGGTCGGCCACAAGCTGGGCGAGTTCGCGCCCACCCGCACCTTCCGCTCCCACTCCGGCACGGGCAAGGGTGACTAGCGTGGCCGCAGCCCCCGTCGTCGTTCGTGCCAGCTCCCGCTACGTGCGCATTGCGCCGCGCAAGGCGCGCCTGATCGCCGATCAGGTACGCGGGATGCACATCGAGAAGGCCCGTGCCCTGCTCGAGTTCTCGCCGCGCGGCGCGGCCGAAGACATCCGCAAGCTGATCGAGTCGGCCGCGGCCAACGCCGAGAACAACCACGACCTGGTCGCCGACGAGATGCTGATCTCAGAGATCACCGTCGACGAAGGCCCGACGCTGCGCCGTTACCGGCCGCGCGCACTGGGCCGCGCCTCACGGATCAACAAGCGAACCTGCCACATTGCGGTGGCGCTCAGCCCCGACGAAGAGGAAGACTGATGGGACAGAAGATCCATCCGGGCGGATTCCGCGTCGGCTACATCCAGGACTGGAAGTCGAACTGGTTCGAGGAGAAAGACTTCGCCGACGTCCTCAACGAGGACCTCAAAATTCGCGACCACATCGAAAATAAGCTTGCTCACGCCGGCCTCTCGAACATCACGATCGAGCGCCACGGTGAGATCGCGGTGGACATTCACACCGCTCGCCCCGGCATCGTGATCGGCAAGTCGGGCAGCGAAGTGGACGCGCTGCGCAAAGACCTGCACAAACTGACCGGCAAACCGGTGAAGGTGAACATCCGCGAGGTCAAGCGCCCCGAGCTAGACGCCAAACTGGTCGCCCAGTCGATCGCCGAGCAGCTGCAGAATCGCGTTGCCTTCCGGCGGGCGATGAAACGCGCCCTGACTTCGGCGATGCGCTCCGGTGCCAAAGGCGTGAAGGTCCAGGTCTCCGGCCGCCTCGGCGGTGCCGAGATGGCTCGCACCGAGGGTTACTCCGATGGTCGCGTGCCGCTGCACACGCTGCGCGCCAATATCGACTACGGCTTCTTCGAGGCCCGCACCACGACCGGCCGCATCGGCGTCAAGTGCTGGATCAACAAGGGCGAGGTAATGCCCGAGGGTTTCCGCGACCAGCTCACCGATGAGGACAGCGCCCCGCCGAGCCCTCAGCGCGGTGGTCGACCGCCCGGAGATCGTGGCGGCCGCGGCGGCGACCGTGGTGGGCGTCCCGGTGGCGGCCGCGGCGGTCCCGGTGGCCGCGGCGGCCAGGGTGGCGGCGGTCGTGGTGGCCAGCGCGGAGGTGATCGCTGATGCTGATGCCGAAGCGGGTCAAGCACCGCAAGCAGATGCGTGGTCGCATGCGCGGCAACACCAAGGGCGGCAGCACCGTCGCCTTCGGCGAGTACGGCCTCAAGTCGCTCGATCGCGGCTGGATCACCAACCGCCAGATCGAGGCTGCTCGTGTTGCGATGACCCGCAAGATCAAACGTGGCGGCAAGGTCTGGATCAACGTCTTCCCCGATAAGCCCTACACGAAGAAGCCGGCCGAGACCCGCATGGGCTCCGGCAAGGGCAACCCGGAGGGCTGGGTCGCTGTGATCAAGCCCGGCAAGGTCATGTTCGAGCTGGCCGGCGTGCCCGAGGATCTCGCTCGCGAGGCACTGCGCCTGGCCGGGCACAAGCTTCCCGTCAGGACCAAGTTCGTGAGGCGCGAGGGGGCTGATGCACAGTGAAGGCCGCCGAGGTGCACGACCTCAAAGACGACGAGCTGATCGTCAAATTGATCGATGCCAAGCAGGAGGCGTTCAACCTTCGCTTCCGCCAGGCGACTGGCGAGCTGGAGAACACTTCCCGCCTGAGCGGCGCCCGGCGCGACATCGCCAAGTTGTTGACGGTGGCCAAGGAGCGCGGGATTGACGTCGAGAAAGAGCTGAAGAGATGAGTGACGAGGAGAAAAAAGACGTGACTGACGAGACGCCTAAGGACGAGGCGCCCGAGGCCCCTGAAGCTCAAGAGGAGGCCCCTGAGGTCGCGGAGGAGGCGCCCGCTGCTAAAGAGGCGCCGGCCGAGGCTCCCGCGGAAGCCGCGGAGCCCGACCCTGAGGACGACCTTCCTTGGAAGGAGCGGCGCAGGTTGCAGCGCTCGCGTCAACCGCACAAAGCTGGTCCGACCCTCACTCCTGAGGAAAGGGTTGCGAAGCGCTCCCAGGAGCGCAAGCTCAAGGCTGTCTCGCGACGGAAAGAAAGGGCCGCTGCCAAAGAGGGCAAGACTTCCGGCACGGGTACGCCTGTCGCCGAGAAGGATGCTGTCGCGGCCAAGACCCGGCAGGGGATCGTCGTCTCCAACAAGGGTGAGAAGTCGATCACCGTGCGGATCGATATCGCTCGCCGGCACCCGACTTACGAAAAGGTCGTGCGCCGCTCGCGCACGCTGCACGCTCACGATGAGCAGAACGAGGCAGGCGAGGGCGACACCGTGCGCATCGTCGAGACCCGTCCGCTCTCGAAGACCAAGCGCTGGCGCCTGGTCGAGGTCCTGGAGAAGGCAAAGTGATCCAGCAGGAGTCGAGACTCAAAGTCGCCGACAACTCCGGCGCCCGGGAGATCCTCTGTATCCGCGTCAAGGGCGGTTCGCACCGTCGCTATGCCGGGGTCGGCGACGTGATCACGGCGACGGTCAAACAGGCCAGCCCGCAGGGTGGCGTGCGCAAAGGCGAGGTCGTCCAGGCCGTCGTCGTGCGCACCAAGAAGCAGCTCGGCCGCCCCGACGGCACCTACATCTCCTTCGACGAAAACGCCGCGGTGCTGATCGACCCGGCCAGCAACAACCCACGCGGCACCCGCATCTTTGGTCCCGTTGCCCGCGAGCTGCGCGATCGCAACTTCATGAAAATCATCTCGCTCGCGCCCGAGGTCCTCTGATGGCCAAGGGAATGCGCATCCGCAAAGACGACCAGGTGATGGTCATCGGCGGCAAGGACGCCGGCAAGACCGGCCGCGTGATGCGGACCGAGCCGAAGAAGAACCGGGTTTACGTGGAGCACCTCAACATGATCAAGAGGCATGAACGGCCGCGCTCGCAGACCGATCTCAAAAACCCGCAGGCAGGGGGGATCGTCGAGAAGGAGGGGCCGATCCACGTCTCCAACGTGATGCTGCTCGACCCCAAAGACAACAAACCGACCCGAGTCGGCGTGCGCCGCGACAAAGGTGGCAAGCGTGAGCGCTTCGCCAAGCGCAGTGGGGCGACGTTCTAGTGGAGGCAACCACGACAGCCCAGTCTCAAGCCGCACCGCCGCCGCGCCTGCGCGAGCGCTACGAGCAGGAGATCCTGCCGGCGCTGACCAAGAAGTTTGGCTACTCGACTCCGATGCAGGCTCCGCGCCTGCAGAAGATCACGCTCAACATGGGTCTCGGCGAGGCGAAGCAGAACGCCAAGATGATGGAAGCCGCGCAGGAGCAGCTGGCGACGATCGCCGGCCAGCAGCCGAGCATCCGCCGCGCCCGCAAGTCGATCGCCTCCTTCAAGGTGCGCGAGGGGATGCCAGTCGGCCTTTCGGTGACGCTGCGCCGGGCCCGCATGTGGGAGTTCCTCGATCGCCTCTGCTCGATCGCCGTGCCCCGCATCCGCGACTTCCGCGGTCTCAACCCGCGCTCCTTCGACGGTCGCGGCAACTACTCGATGGGCGTCAAGGAGCAGCTGATCTTCCCCGAAATCGATTACGACTCAATCGACGAGGTGCGCGGCCTGGACGTGACGATCACGACCAGCGCGGCGACCGACGAAGAGGCCTTCGAGCTGCTGCTCGGGTTGGGAATGCCCTTTGCCAAAGAGGGCCGGCCCGGCAAACCCGACGCTGACATCGAGGCTCAGGAAGCTGCCGAGGAGGAGAAGCGCAAGGAGGAGGCCCGTCTAAAGGCCGAGGCCGAGGAAGCCGCTCTGGAGCAGCTCAAGGAGGAGAACCCCGAGGCATACGCCAAGCCCGAGACCGAGGAGGGCGGCGAGGAGGGCGCAGAGCCCGCCGCCGAGGGCGATCAGCAGGCCGAGAGTGCGGCCAGCGAGGAGAATCAGGAGAATGGCTAAGACTTCGCTGAAGGTGAAGCAGGGCCGCAAGGCCAAGTTCAAATCCCGTGAATACAACCGTTGCCGCCGCTGTGGCCGGCCGCGTGCCTACTACCGCAAGTTCGGCCTCTGCCGGATCTGCTTGCGTGAGGCAGCGCACGAGGGCCACGTCCCCGGCATGACCAAGTCCAGCTGGTAGAGAGACCGAGAACATGCTTACTGACCCGATAGCCGATTACCTGACCCGGATCCGCAACGCGCTCGGCTCCGGCCACGACGAGGTGGAGATTCCCGCCTCGCGGCTGAAGATCGAGATGTCGCGGATCCTCAAGGAACAGGGCTACATCCTCGACTTCGGCAAGCAGCCGGCACGCGTCGGTGAGGAGATCAAGATCCGGCTCAAGTACACGGAGGATCGCCGCCCGGTGATCGCCGGCCTGGAGCGGATCTCGCGCCCCGGCCGCCGTCGCTACGTCGATCACAAGCAGGTCCCGCGCGTCTTCGGCGGCACCGGCACGGCAATCGTCAGTACCTCGGTCGGCGTCATGACCGGTCACGAAGCCAAGGCAAAGGGCGTCGGCGGCGAGGTAGTCGCCTACGTCTGGTGAGCATGCGATGAGCCGGATAGGAAGAAAGCCGATCACCGTGCCCGACGCCGTCACCGTCGAGCTCAGCCCTGGCCACGTCGCGGTCAAGGGGCCGAAGGGCGAGCTCGCCCAGGTCCTCTCCAGCGACATGAAGGTCGAGCAGGCCGAGGGTGTGCTGACCGTCGAGCGGCCGACCAACCGCGGCGAGCACCGCGCCCTGCACGGCCTCACCCGCAGCCTGATCGCAAACATGGTCGAGGGCGTCACCGACGGCTTCGAGAAGCGTCTCGAGATCCAGGGCGTCGGCTACCGGGCCCAGCTCAAGGGGAAAAACCTCGAGCTGGCGCTGGGCTACTCGCACCCGGTCTCGATCGAGGCCCCTGATGGCATTGACTTCGAGGTCCCGCAGCCGACTGAGATCATCGTGCGCGGCATCGACAAGCAGCTGGTCGGCCAGGTTGCCGCGGACATCCGCAAGCGCCGCCCGCCGGAGCCGTACAAGGGTAAGGGCATCCGCTACCGCGGCGAGCACGTGATGCGCAAGGTGGGTAAGCGCGCATGACCGTGCTCAGCAAGAGGCAGAGCCGCCTGCGCCGGCGTCGCCGCGTGCGCGCCCGCATCACCGGCACGGCCGCCCGTCCCCGTCTCTCGGTCTACCGCTCCAATCGCGGCGTCTTCGCCCAGCTGATCGACGATGGCAAAGGCCACACCGTGGCCGCCGTCAACTGGATCGAGCCGGAGCTGCGCAAGCTGACCGCGAGTGAGCAGGCCAAGCGGGCAGGAGAGCTGCTGGCCGAGCGAGCGAAGAAAGCTGGAGTCGAGACCTGCGTCTTCGATCGCGGCGGATACCAGTACCACGGCCGGGTCCAAGCCCTTGCCGAAGGAGCACGAGAGGGGGGCCTGGTCTTCTAGCGCTAGTTCGCTACCTTGACCGCTCGCTATGAAGGGAATGGACACAACCAACGTCGAGACCGTGAGCCCACGGGGGCTCGACCTGCAGGAGCGTGTGATCGAGATCAACCGCGTCGCCAAGGTGGTCAAGGGCGGCCGGCGCTTCTCCTTCACTGCCCTCGTTGCCGTCGGCGACGAAGAGGGTGTCGTCGGGATCGGTTACGGCAAGGCCCGTGAGGTTCCGCTGGCGATCCAGAAGGGCGTCGAGAACGCCCGCAAGGACTTGATTCGCATTCCTAAATACGGCCAGACGATCACCCACAAGATCATCGGTCGCTACGGTGCCGGCCACGTTGTCCTGCGCCCGGCCAGCCCCGGTACCGGCGTGATCGCCGGCGGCGGCGTGCGCGCGGTGCTCGAGCTTGGTGGGGTCAAGGACGTGCTTACCAAGAGCATTGGGACTCAGAACCCGATCAACCTGGTCAAGGCGACCATGGACGGATTGATTCGGCTTAGGCGGCCTGAGGAGGTTGCTGAGCTGCGGGGGCTGACGGTTTCGCAGGTGCTTGGTGTTCAGAAGAGCAACGGGAATGGGGCTTCGGCTGTCGAGGGTTCAAACGGCTCGGCCGCGGGTCCTGTCGCTGCAGGGGACCCACCACCCCCTGCGGTCGCTAAAGCGTCCTCGGGGGCGGTACCCCCTACAGCGCCACCCGCGGGCGAGGCGTCTGAGACTTCGAAGGACGAGGCTGCTGCCAAACCCGCTGAGGCTCCGGCAGCTGAGCAGGCGGCAACTGCAACCGCCGAGGAGCCGAAAGCTGAGGAGGCCCCGGCCGCAGAGGCTGAGCCCGCCGCAGAGGCGAAAGCTGATGAGCCCGCAGCCGCTGAGGAGACTCCGGCCGCAGAGGGTGACAAGTCGTGAGCGCCGTGAAGATCAAGCAGGTTCGGTCCGCAAATGGGTCCAATCCGACTCAGAAAGCGACGCTGGCGGCGCTTGGGCTAGGGCGGATTGGCAAGGCTGTCGAGCGCAAAGACTCGCCGCAGTTGCGGGGGCAGATTAAGACTGTCACGCATATGGTCGAGGTGGATGGCTGATGGCTGACAAAAAAGAGCGTTCGGAAGAGATTGGGCTGCACAACCTGCGGCCGAAGCCTGGGTCGCGCCGGTCGCGCAAGCGGATTGGTCGCGGTGAGGGTTCGGGACTGGGGAAGACTTCCGGTCGGGGGCACAAGGGCGCTGGCTCTCGGTCCGGCTCCAAACGGAAGCCCGGTTACGAAGGCGGTCAGAACCCGATTCACATGCGGATGCGAAAGCTTCGCGGTCCGCACAAAAAGCAGTCGATGCCGTTTGAGAACTTCAGGACCACGTCGCAGCCGGTCAACCTCGCCGATCTGGAGGAGCGCTTCGACGCCGACTCCGAGGTCACTCCCGAGACCCTCAAGCAGAAGGGCCTGGCCAAGCGCTCGGACCCGATCAAGATCCTCGCCCGCGGCGAGATATCGAAGAAGCTGACGGTCAAAGCGCACGGCTTCAGCGCCGCCGCCAAAGAGAAGATAGAAGCGGCTGGCGGTTCCTGCCACACTCTGGAGCCCTAATGCTCCGGACTATTGCGAACGCCTTTAGCGTCGCCGACATTCGTAAGAAGCTTGCCTTCACGGCGGCGATGCTGCTGCTGTACCGGCTCGGCTCCTACATCCCCGCTCCGGGCGTCGACCTCAACGCCGTCAAGGAACTGCAGAACAACTTCGCCGGCGGCGGCATCCTCAACTTCCTCAACACCTTCTCCGGCGGCAGCCTCTCGCGCCTCTCGCTCTTCGCGCTGGGGATCATGCCGTACATCACGGCCTCGATCATCCTGCAGCTGCTGACCGTGGTCGTGCCGGCGCTGGAGAAGCTGCAGAAAGAAGGCGAGGTCGGCCAGCAGAAGATCACCCAGTACACGCGCTACCTCACCGTCGGCCTGGCCTTCGCCCAGTCCTTCGGCTACGTCTACCTCTTCAAGTCCTTCGGCCAGCAGGGCGGCAACAACTTCCTCGGCAGCCTCGGCGGTTCCAAGGTGCTGCTGATCGTGATCTCGCTGACCGCGGGCTGCACGCTGCTGATGTGGTTCGGCGAGCTGATTACCCAGCGCGGCATCGGCAACGGCATCTCGCTGATGATCTTCGCCTCGATCGTCTCCGGGCTGCCTCGGGGACTCGAATCCTGGTGGAACAACCCTGACCAGGTATTCGTCGTCATGATGCCCTTCATCGCCTTGGCCGTGATCGTCGCGATCGTCTTCGTCCAGGAGGGCCAGCGGCGCATCCCGGTCCAGTACGCCAAACGCGTTGTCGGGCGCAAAATGACCTCTGGCGGCTCGACCTACCTGCCGCTGCGGGTCAACATGGCCGGCGTCATCCCGGTCATCTTCGCCGCCTCGATCATGGCCTTCCCGCCGACGATCGGCCAGCTGCTCAACACTCCGGCCGCGCTCGACTTCGCCGCCTTCTTCAGTCCCAGCAGTTGGGCCTACGTGGTCGGTGAGGTCTTCTTCATCGTCATCTTCACCTACTTCTACACGGCGGTTACCTTCAACCCGGTCGACCAGGCCGACAACCTGAAGAAGTACGGCGGCTTCATCCCCGGCGTGCGTCCCGGGCGGCCCACGGCTGAGTACCTCGACCGCATCCTCTCGCGGCTGACCTTCCCCGGCGCCCTCTACCTCGGCGCCGTGGCGGCGCTGCCGACGATCCTGCTCAGCCAGACGTCGGCCAACTTCGCCTTCGGCGGCACCTCGATCCTGATCGTGATCGGGGTCGCGCTGGAAACCGTGAAGCAGCTCGAGGCGCAGCTGATGATGCGCAACTACGAGGGCTTCCTCAAATAGACTGACCTGATGTCGGAGCTGAATCTAGTCCTGCTCGGCCCCCCGGGGTCGGGGAAGGGCACGCAGGGGGAGCGCCTGCAGGAGGACCTGGAGCTGCCCTACTACGCGACGGGGGACATCCTCCGCGCTGCGGTGCGCGAGGGGACCGAGCTGGGCAGGGCCGCCAAGGACTACATGGACCGCGGCGACCTCGTCCCCGACGAGGTGATCGTCGGCATGATCGGCGAGCGGATCGACTCCAGCGAGGCGGCCGACGGCTTCATCCTCGACGGCTTCCCTCGCACCGCGCCGCAGGCCGAGGCCCTGGCGACGAAGCTCGACGAGCTGGGCCGGGAGCTGACCGCGGTGCTGCTGATCGACGTCAGCGACGAGGAGGTCGTGCGCCGCTTGGGCGGCCGCCGCACCTGCGTCGAGAACGGCCACGTCTTCCACGTCGAGTTCAACCCGCCCGAGCAGGCGGGGCTCTGCGACGTCGATGGCAGCGAGCTGATCGTTCGCGACGACGACAAACCCGAGGTGATCCGCCACCGGCTCGAGCAATACCACGAGAAGACGGCGCCCCTAATCGAGCACTACGACAGTCAGAGCCTGCTGCGCCAGATCGACGGCGCGGCAGCGCCGGACGCGGTGGCCGACGAGATCCAACGCACCCTCGCGACCCTGCGGCTCGAGGCCGACGAGGCCATTTAGCGAGTGCCAGGGAGAGGGCACTAGCGTGTACGGGATGATCATCCGCAAGACCCCCGAGCAGGTCGACAAGATGGCGGCGGCCGGCGAGATCCTCGTCCGCTGCCTGCACATGCTCGAGGCCAAGGCGCGCCCCGGCGTGACGACCAAGGAGCTCGACCTGGCCGCCGAGAAGCTGATCCGTTCCCAGGGCGCCGAGCCCGCCTTCAAGGGCTACCGCGGCTTTCCGGGCTCGATCTGCGCCTCGCCCAACTCGATGGTCGTGCACGGCATCCCCGGCCACTACGAGTGCAAGCGTGGCGACGTGCTGGCGATCGACGTCGGAGTGATCAAGGACGGCTGGGTCGCCGACGCGGCGATGACCGTGCCGATCGGTCCGATCGAGCCGGAGGCGCGCAAACTGCTCGACGTGACCAAGGCCTCGCTCTTCGCCGGGGTTGAGCAGATGCAGCCCGGCAACAAGCTCGGCGACGTCTCCGCCGCGATTCAGCGCGCGGTCGAGATCGAGGGCCTCTCGGTGATTCGCACCCTGGTTGGCCACGGGATCGGGCGCGAGATGCACGAGGACCCGCAGGTCCCCAACTTCGGCGCCCCGGGGAAGGGCCCGGTGCTCGAGGAGGGGACAGTGCTGGCGATCGAGCCGATGGTCAACGCCGGCGGCGCCCTGGTGCGAATGGGCGACGACGGCTGGGCCGTCTACTCCCAGGACGGCTCGTTGGCGGCCCACTTCGAGTTCACCGTCGCCGTGACGGCTGACGGTCCGAGAATTCTCACGCCCTGGCACGAGCAGGGATAGCGGCGATAGTGGGAAGGGCGGTGGGTGCCCCTCCCAAAAACGCGCGGCAAGCCGCGCTTAAGTGTTTTTGGGAAGGGCACCCACCGCCCAACTCAACACCCCCGCGTGTCCCCCCTCGAGCTAGGGAGCGAGACGCTCCGGTCGGGCGCCCCGGCTCCGCGGGAGCTTCTGGTCTCCGTGGGCCGCTGCTCGTTCAGCTTTTTCGGGCTCGCTGGTCCACCGGGAGCTTTGCGCGCGCGTGCTTCGGGGCGTGTGGGGAGGAGAGCCAGGGTGCCTTCCCCAAAACACTCAAGCGAGGCTCCCGCCGAGCGTTTTGGGGAAGGCACCCTGGCTCTCCCAGCCGGACACCCCCCAAAGCACGCCCCTGCTATCTTTCTCGGTCGGCCCATCCGGCCGAAAGTTTGTGCCTGCCTGTCCAACTCCTGGGACTAGCAGGAGTCCTGTAGTCGATACGAAGACCGGAGCTATGAAGGTCAGAGCTTCTGTAAAGCCGATGTGCGAAAAGTGCAAGATCATCCGTCGAAATGGCGCGGTCTTGGTGATCTGTCAGAACCCCCGACACAAGCAGCGTCAGGGTTAGGGCGGAGCGCGCATGGCACGTATCGCAGGAGTCAACGTCCCCGTCGGCAAGCGGGTCGAAATCGGCCTCACTTACATCTTCGGGATCGGCCGCTCGACGGCCCAGAAGATCCTCGAGGAGGCGAAAGTCGATCCGAACACGATGGTCAAAGACCTCACCGAGGACGAGGTCATTCGCTTGCGCGACGCGGTCGACCAGCGCGAGGTCGAGGGCGACCTGCGCCGCGAGCGCTCGCAGGACGTCAAACGGCTGATGGAGATCGGCTCCTACCGCGGCCTGCGCCACCGTCGCGGCCTTCCCGTCCGCGGTCAGCGGACCAAGACCAACGCGCGTGGCCGCAAGGGCCCGCGCCGGATGAGCGTCGCCGGTAAGCGCAAGGTCTAAGGAGACTCATGGCAGCAGCGAAAAAACCCGCCAAAGGGCGCTCCCGTCGGCGCGTCAAGAAGAACGTCACCTACGGGCAGGCGCACATCAAGACTTCCTTCAACAACACGATCGTCACCCTGACCGACACCGACGGCAACGTGATTGCCTGGGAGTCGGCCGGCTCGGCGGGCTTCAAAGGCTCGCGCAAGTCGACCCCGTTCGCCGCGCAGGTGACGGCCGATGCCGCCGCCAAGAAGGGCATGGAACACGGTCTCGAGAAGGTCGAGGTCTTCGCCAAGGGCGCCGGCTCCGGTCGTGAGACGGCGATCCGCTCGCTGCAGGCCGCCGGCCTCGACGTCACCACCGTCAAGGATGTTTCGCCGCAGGCCCACAACGGCTGCCGGCCGAAGAAGCGGAGGCGCGTCTAATGGCCCGCGATACCGCGCCGCAGTGCAAGCAGTGCCGCCGCGAGGGCCAGAAGCTCTTCCTCAAGGGTGAGCGCTGCTTCACCGACAAGTGCGGGGTCGAGCGCCGCTCCTACCCGCCCGGTGAGCACGGCCGCGGTCGCATGCGCCAGTCCGAGTACCGGGTGCAGCTGCGCGAGAAGCAGAAGACGCGCCGCTACTACCAGGTGCTGGAGAAACAGTTCCGCGCCTACTACGACAAGGCCTCGCGCCAGGACGGCGTCACCGGCGAGAACTTGCTGCGCCTGCTCGAGTCGCGCTTCGACAACGTGCTGGTCCGCCTCGGCTTCGCCGCCTCGCGGCGCCAGGCCCGCCAGCTGATCAGTCACGGTCACTGGCTGATCAACGGCCGCCGCGTCGACATCCCCTCCTACCAAGTGCGTCCCGAGGACGTGATCTCGATCAAGTCGAGCTCGTCCGCCGGCGACACGATTCGCAAGGCAACGGAGCTCGTCTCCACCGTGCCGGCCTGGTTGCAGGCCGACCACGACTCCCTTACCGCCAAGGTCCTGCGCTACCCAGAGCGCGCGGAGATCTCGGCACCGGTGCAGGAGCAGCTGATCGTCGAGCTGTACTCCAAGTAACCGGACCCTGTTTCTGTAACACCCACACGCAAGGAACACATGCCCACTGATTTCCAGGTCCCTCGCATCACGTCTGAGAAGGTCGATGACCGTCGCGGCACCTTCACCGTCGAGCCGCTCGACAAGGGCTTCGGCTACACCTTCGGCAACAGCCTCCGCCGCGTCCTGCTCTCTTCGCTGGGCGGTGCTGCCGTAACCAGCGTTCGCATCGAGGGCGTCGCGCACGAGTTCTCAACCGTGCCGGGGGTGAAGGAGGACGTCACCGACATCGTCCTGAACCTCAAGGACCTCGTCGTACGCATGCACACCGATGCCGACGAGGTCGAGGCGCCGCTGGTCGCAACCGGCCCCGGCGAGGTCAAGGCAAAGGACATCGATCTTCCCTCGGGAGTCGAGATCCTCAACCCCGAGGCGCCGATCGCCACGCTGGAGAAGAAAACCAAGCTCGAGATCTACCTGACTATCGGCCGCGGCCGCGGTTACTCGCCGTCGGATGAGAACAAGTCGGACGAGCAGCCGATCGGTGTGATTCCGATCGACTCGATCTTCTCGCCGATTCGCCGCGCTTCCTACGCGGTGGCGACGGCGCGCGTCGGTCAGCGCACCGACTTCGACAAGCTCACGCTCGACCTCGAGACGGATGGCTCGATCGAGCCGGGGGCTGCCCTGCGCGAGGCCTCCGAGATCCTGATCAAGAGCCTGGCGATCTTCACCGACGCCGACCGGGTCGAGGAGCTGACCGCTCGCGAGCCGGTTCCGAGCCACACGGCAGACGTGCTGCCGGGCCCGAGCGGCGGCGATGGCATCGCCAGCAACAACGGCCTTGACGAGATCCTGATCGAGGAGCTCGAGCTCGGTGTGCGCTCATACAACTGCCTCAAGCGGGCGGGAGTGCAGACGGTTGGCGACCTGGTCCGCAAGACGCGCTCGGAGCTGAACGCGATCCCGAACTTCGGCCAGAAGTCGATCGAGGAAGTAATCGAGACCCTGCACGCACGCGGACTCGATCTTCAGGGAGACTAGGCAGGGGAGCTGACGATCCGATGCGCCACCGCAAGAAGCGAAACAAGCTGAGCCGCGACGCGGCGCATCGCGAGTCCCTGCTCTCGAACCTCTCCAAGCAGCTGATCGAGCACGAACGGATCAAGACTTCGCAGGCGAAGGCCAAGGCGGTCAAGCCCGAGGTCGAGCAGCTGATTACGCTGGCCAAGCGCGGCGACCTACATGCCCGCCGCCAGGCGCTGGCGACGCTGCACAACGACAAGTTCATCGTGCACAAGCTGTTCGAGGAGGTCGCGCCGCGCTACGTGGAGCGGCCCGGTGGCTATACGCGGATCGTCAAGCTTGGGCCGCGGAAGTCCGACTCTACGGAGATGGTTTACCTCGAGCTGGTTTAGGGCGCGGAGGGGCATCCCGCCCCTCCCGACCGCAGCAGCTCTAGCTAACGCCTAGCCGTACGAGACCGACTCCAAGTACAGGCCGTGCGGTGGAGCTGTTTCACCCGCGTCCGGTCGGGCCGCTCCACGTAGGAGTTGCTCAAAGCTCTCCAGGGACCGGCGGCCGCTCGCGACCTCGAGCATGGTGCCGACGAGGATGCGGACCATGTTGCGCATGAAGGCGTCGGCGGTTATGTGGAAGGTGGTGATGTCGCCCGTTTGGGACCAGGTGGCTTTGAGGATGTTGCGGGTGAAGTGGACGTGGTCGGTTTGGGTGGGGGTGAAGGCGGTGAAGTCGTGCTTGCCCGCCAGGGCCGCTGCGCAGGCTTCCAGGGCCTCGTAATCCATTCTGTGGGGCCACCAGAGGGCACGGTTCTCCTCGAAGGGGCTGGAGCTTCGGCGGGTCAGGAGGCGGTAGCGGTAGGTGCGGGAGATGGCGTCGCGCCGTGCGTCGAAGCCGTCCTCAGCCGGTATTGCCGCAGTGACCGCAATGTCGCGAGGGCCGAGACCATTGAGCCTCTGCGCCAGGTTGACCGGCATCTCGCCAGCGGCGACGAAGCTCGCCACCTGTCCCTCTGCATGCACCCCCGTATCGGTGCGCCCGGCCACGGTCAGCTTCACCGGTTCACGCAGGACGGTTTCCAACGCCGTCTCCAGCTCTTCCTGCACCGTCCGCACTCCGGCCTGCTTGGCCCAGCCCTTGAACTGCGATCCGTCGTATTCGATTTCCAGCTTCACGCTCGGAGGCATCCCAGACTCGCCACTCACTACGCATCTGCGAGCAGCGCCAGCAGCCCCGCCTCATCGAGAATCTCGGTTTCGTATTTCTCAGCTTTCGCCAGCTTCGACCCCGGGTTCTCGCCGGCGACTACGTAGTCGGTTTTTTTCGAGACCGAGTTGACCACCTTGCCGCCGGCCGCCTTGATCAGGGCCCCGGCCTCCTCGCGGGTCAGCTCGGGCAGCGTGCCGGTGAGCACGAACGTCTTGCCTTCGAGCGGGCCGCCGCTGGCTCGCCGTTCGGAGGCGTCCTGCTCCAAACGCAGACCCTTCTCCCGCAGCTTCTCGACCAGCTCCCAGGTGCGCTCGTCGGCCAGCGACTCGGCGATCTGCACGGCCATGATCGGACCGACGCCCTCTACCTCCTCGATCTGCTCGGGGTCTGCCGTGTGCAGGGCGTCGATCGAGCCGAAGTGATCGGCGAGCGCTTCGGCGGTGACGTAGCCGACGCCCGGCAGGCCGAGCGCGTAGAGGACGCGTTTGAAGGGACGCTGCCGCGAGGCATCGATGGCGGCGAGGAGGTTGCGGGCGGAGATCTCGCCGAAGCCCTCAAGGCCCTCCAGCTGCTCCCCGCCGAGTTCGTAGATGTCGGCGACGTCGGCGATCAGGCCTTCCTGCAGAAAGCGCAGCGCCTGCTTCTCGCCGAGGCCGTCGATGTCCATCGCGCCCTTGCTGACGAAGTGTTTGACGTGCTGGAAGGACTGGCCGGGGCAGCCGGCGCGGTTGGGGCAAATCGTGAAGACCGCGTCCTCGGGCTTGACCGTCGGCGTGTCGCAGGCAGGGCATTTGGCTGGCGGCTTGGGCTTCGGGCTCCGGCGTTTGCCTTTCTCCTGACGCTGGATCAGCGGCGCCACCACCTGCGGGATTACGTCTCCCGCTCGCATCACGACGACCTCGTCGCCGGGCCGTACGTCCTTGCGCGCCAGGTCCTCCTCGTTGTGCAGGGTCGCGGTAGAGACGGTGACGCCGCCGACGTGGACCGGCTCCAGCATCGCGAACGGCACGAGGTGGCCGGTGCGGCCGACGTTCCAGACGACCTTGTTCATCTTCGTCGTCGCGGTCGTCGGGGGGAACTTCCAGGCGATCGCCCAGCGCGGCTCGCGACCGACCACGCCGAGCTCGCGCCAGAGCGCCCGCTCGTCGACCTTGACCACGACGCCGTCGATCTCGTAGTCGAGCTCGTCGCGGCGCTCCTCCCACCAGTGGCAGCGCTTGACCACCGGCTCGATGCTCTCGTGGTGATCGGTGTCCGGGTTGACCTTGAAGCCCCTCTCCCGCAGCCACTCGACCTCGGCGCTGTGGGTGGCGAGGTCGAGGCCTTCCGTTGCCCCGATTCCGTAGCACCAGACCGAGAGCGGCCGTTCGGCGGCGAGGTTGGGGTCGAGTTGGCGAATCGAGCCGGCGGCCGAGTTGCGCGGGTTGGCGAAGGCGGGCTCCCCGGCCTCCACCCGCCGCTCGTTGAGGGCCTTGAAATCGGCGATCGGCAGGTAGACCTCGCCGCGCACCTCGACCAGCGGCGGTGCGTCCTCGATACGCAGCGGGATCGAGCCGATCGTGCGCAGGTTCTGCGTCACGTCCTCGCCGATCCTGCCGTCACCCCGGGTGGCCCCGCGCGTGAACACTCCCTCCTCGTAGGTGAGCGAGATCGCCAGGCCGTCGATCTTGGGCTCAGTCGTGTAGCTGAACTCGGCGGCGCTGATATCGAGACGTTTGAGGTGGTTGCGGATTCGTGTCTCCCAGGCCCGCAGCTCCTCCTCGTTGCGGGCGTTGGCGAGCGAGAGCATCTGCTCGGCGTGCTCGACTTGTTCGAAGCGCTCGAGTGGCGGCGCACCCACCCGCTGCGTAGGTGAGTCCGGCGTGCGCAGCTCGGGATGCTCAGCCTCGATCGCCCGTAGCTCATCGAGCTGCGCGTCGTACTCGTCATCGCCGATGGTGGCGTCGTCGAGGATGTAATAGCGGTGGTTGTGCTCCGCCAGCTCCCGGCGCAGCTCGGCCGCGCGCTGCTCGGGCGTTCCGCTCACACCGAGGAGGGGGCGCTGGCAGCGAGCATCGCCTCGAACCCCCAACCGCGCAGGTTCTCGAGGCCGCCGTGGTCGGTGAGGTCGAAGTGGATCGGGGTGACCGAGATGCGGCCACTGGCGACCGCGTTTAGGTCGGTGCCGTCGATCTCCTCGTAGCCTGGCTGCCAGCCGTAGATCTCGTAGTGACGGCGACCGTCGGCCTCGCCGATCAGCTTCAGCTCGTCGTTGTAGATCCGTTTGCCGAGCTTGGTCACCTCGATTCCCTTGGGTTCGCCGGCGGGGCAGTTGACGTTGATCAGGGTCGCCTCTGGCATCGGTTGGCGCAGTAGGTGCCGGACCAGCTCGGCGCCGAAGCGAGCGACGGCGCCGAAGTCAAAGCGGCCGCTGACGTAGCCCATGCCGCCACCGGAGGACTGCTGAGAGAAGGCAACCGCGGGGATGCCCAGGACGATCCCCTCGAAGGCGGCGGCGACCGTGCCCGAGTAGGTGATGTCGTCGCCGAGGTTGGCGCCGTGGTTGATCCCGGAGAAGATCAGGTCAGGCCGGTGGCCAACCAGGCCCAGCTCGGCGAAGCGCACGCAGTCGACGGGCGTGCCATCGGTCGCGTAGCCCACCTCGCCATCGCCGAACTCGACCTCCTCGACCGTCAGCGGCGAGCGGGTGGTGATGCTGCGCGCCGTGGCGCTGCGGTTGGAGTCCGGTGCGATCACGTCGACCTCGACCTCCTCGATCTCGCGCAGAGCTCGTCGCGCTGCCTGCAGGCCCGGAGCCGAAATCCCATCATCGTTCGTCAGCAGAACTCTCACGCGACCGATTCTAGGCGTCATGACGCCCGGACTCAGTACGACGCGACTTCCCCTGCGATCAGGTCCTGCTCTGCGTGAGCGAGGCTGAGATCGCGCACGCTTCCCATCAGGATCGAGAAGATCATCACCCTGCCGTCGCGGTTGAAGCAGTAGCCGGAGAGGTTGCTGACGGCGCTGATCGTGCCGGTCTTGGTGCGGCAGCGACCGTAGGCGGCGGTGCCGTGCATGCGTTCGGCAACAGTGCCCTCGTGGCCGGCGAGGGCGAGATCGTGGATGAATTCATCGCCGACCGTCGTGCCGCGCATTGACTTGAGCAGGCCGACTACCTGGGCGGGCGAGGCGCGGTTGGAGCGGGTCAGGCCCGAGCCGTCGACTGCGTGCACGCCGGATTCGTGGCCGCGGGCAAAAGCCTCGACGACTTCCGTACCTGCTGCCGTCGTGCCGGCGCCGCCGAAGCGAGCACCGAGCAGCTTGATCAGCATCTCGGCGAAGAAGTTGTCCGAGTAGACGTCGGTGGTGTTGACGATGCTCGAGAGCGGCGGCGATTCGACCCGGGCGAGTTCGGTGCTGAAGGGTGGAGCGGTCCCCAGCGCGACGGTGGGGGAGATGCTTACGCCGGCTTCGCGCAAGCTCGCATCCAGGGTCGCGACGGCTGTGATCGCCGGGTCACTGGCGAAGCCAGTGGCGCTGGGCGTGCTGTAGCCGGAGTTGAAGGAGAGACCGGAGAGCGGCCCGATTTCCGGGCTGGTCGCGTAGCCCGAGTCGGCGACGCCCCGCAGCCGGTCGAAGAAGCTGTCGTCCGCGTAGAGGCGGCCAGTCACAGACTTGATTCCGGCTTCGCGCACCTCTCGCTTGAGCTGGAAGATGTTGGTCCCGAGGCCTCCAAGGAACCGCCGGTAGAAAGACGGTGTGCCGAGGGCCGGGTCGCCGGCGCCGACCAGGTAGAGGCTGCCGTGCAGGATGCCGTTGCGATCGATTCCCCCGTCAGTCTTCAGCAAAGTCGTGATTCTCGATTCCGCTCCGAGCCTCGCCAGCGCGGTCGAGGTGGTGAACAGCTTCATGTTGGAAGCGAGCGGGCGCTGCCGTCCTGGCGCCCGCGCGCAGACCACCTTGCCAGTCTCGCCGTCGATCACGAGTAGCCCGCTGGAGCCCCCGCCGCCGTGCACGAGCCGAGAACGCATGGTTGCGCAGCGATCGCTGCGGGTAGCCGCCTGTGCCGCCGCGGATAGCAAGAGAGCCGCAAGCAGGGCACAAATCGCGGCAGAGATTGCCGGGGAACGCCTCACTTAGTGGGATAATGCATGTTTATGGGCAAAGTTGTGGACATAGAGTCGCAGCCGCGTCGCCGCCGCAACCGCAAACGCCCGTCCAAGACGGCCCTGGTTCTGGGTGGAGGCGGCTTCACCGGCGGTGTCTACGAGATCGGCGCCCTGCGCGCCCTCGACCTGCTCGCGGTCAACAGCACGGTCAACAACTTCGATGTCTACGTCGGCACCAGCGCCGGCTCCTTCGTCGCCAGCATGCTCGCCAACGGGGTCACGCCCGACGAAATGATGCAGGTGATCAACCGGCGCATTCCCTCTGAGCTCGAGGACCTCGACCTCGGCAAGGTGCTGAAGCCCAACTACCTCGGCTTCATCGAGAAGGCAGCGATGCTTCCCCTGCGCTCGCTGGAGCTTGCTCGTAGTTTGGTCGGGATGGGCCGCTTCTCGGCGATGGACGTGGTGGTCGGCTTGGCCGAGGCGCTGCCCACCGGCTTCTACTCGGGCAACGGGATCGGCGACTACGTTGCCGCGGCGTTGAGCGAAGAGGATCGCGTCGACGACTTCCGCCTGCTCAGCAAAGAGCTCTACCTCACCGCGACCGACCTCGACACCTGCGAGCGGATCGTCTTCGGCGAGGAGGGCTGGAACGACGTGCCGATCTCAAAGGCGATCCAGTGCTCGACCGCGTTGCCGATCGTCTACAAGCCGGTCGACCTGAAGGGCCGCCAGATGGTCGATGGTGGCATCCGCTCGACCACCAACGTCGACATCGCGGTGGAAAAGGGCGCCAAATTCATCGTCGTCGTCAACCCGCTCGTGCCCTACGTCAACGATTTCGAGAAGACGATCCCGACCGTCTTCGGCACGCGGGTGCGCCGCGTCTCTGACATGGGATTGCCGGCGATCGCCAACCAGACCTTCCGCCTGATCGCTCACGCCCGCCTACACCAGGCGGTCGAGGTCTGGCAGGAGCGCTACCCCGGCGTCGACATCATCCTGGTCGAGCCCGAGCCCAATGACGAGCTGATGTTCGGCACGCCGATCATGGACTACTCGCGCCGCCTCAAAATCGCCCGCCACGGCTTCGAATCGGTGACCGCGACCTTGGCCAAGGACTACGACCGCTTCAAAGAGATCGCCGAGCGCCACGGCCTCGAGATCTCCGGCCGACGGGTCAACCGCGTGGTCGAGCGGGCCGCCGAAGAGGAGCAAGAGCAAAACTCCACTTGGCGCCGCGTGCTCGAGCAGACGACTTCGGCTCTGCTGCGCCAGTCCGGCGAGGTTTCCTAGTTCCGAGCGGGTGGAGGGTCGGGTGCCCCTCCCTCAAAAGCCGTTGCGCAGCTGATTCGGGTAGGTGCTTCGGTGCGTGGTCTCTGAGCTTTTGCGGGAGGGGCACCCGACCCTCCATCCAGTTCGGCAGCGAGGAGCTGAGCCTGGCGCAGCAGAGGCCCATCCCCAGCTTGCGGAAGGCGAGGGTGCACGTCCGAGAACAAGTCGCTCTGTGTGAGATGACGCTTGAGCTAGAGGGATCGGGTGGCCCTCTGGGCGAATGTTGCCGAAGGCAGCCGCCGCACTCGTGTTTCTAAGCGCGGCGTCAGCCGCGCTCACTGATTGTCGCTAAGCGCATGCGAAGCATGCGCGTGCGATATCAATTCGCCCAGAGGGCCACCCGATCCCTCCCACCAACCTCAACTCGCGTAGAGGGCCTCGATCTCGTCTTCGTGCTTGCTTGCCACAACCGCGCGCTTGACCTTCAGCGTCGGCGTCAACTCGCCGGTTTCCTGTGAGAGGTCGCGGGGCAGGATCGCAACCTTCTTGACCTGCTCGACCCGGGCGAATTTCTCGTTGATCGTCGCCACGTGGTCTTCGATCGCTTTCAGCACGTCGGGGTTGGCGGCGAGCTGCTCGGGGTCCTCGGGCAGGCCGTGGTCCTTGGCATAGGCAACGGCGTCTTCGGGGTCGAGCGTGACCAGGGCGACGAGGTAGGGCTTGCGGTCGCCGACGACGACACACTGGGAGACGAGCGGGTGCTGCTTGATTTCGTTCTCGAGGTTGGCGGGGGTGATGTTCTTGCCACCCGCAGTGATGATGATGTCCTTCTTGCGGCCGGTGATCTTGATGAAGCCGTCGGGCTCGATCTCGCCGATGTCGCCGGTGTGCAGCCAGCCGTCGACGATCGTCTCGCGGGTCGCCTCCTCGTTCTTGTAATAGCCCTGGAAGACGTTGGGGCCCTTGACCAGGATCTCGCCGTCCGCGGCGATCTTCACCTCGCAGCCGGGGAAGGGCTTGCCGATCGTGCCCACCTTGAAGTCGTCGGGCGTGGAGATCGTCGCCGCGGTCGAGGTCTCGGTCATACCCCAGCCCTCGAGCACGAGCACCCCGCCAGCGTCGAAGAAGCGCAGGATCTCGGGACTGATCGGGGCGGCGCCGGAGACGGCGAGGCGAAGGTTGCCGCCGAAGAGGCCGCGGATCTTGGAGAGCACCTGCTTGTCGGCGAACTCGTACTGCTTGCGCAGCAGAAAGCCCGGTTTGCGCCCGGAGCGCTCCGCTGCCCGCATCTTCCCGCCGATCTTGATCGACCAGTCGAAGATCGCCTTCTTGACTCCACCGGCTTTCTCCATGCCGCTGGTGGCGGCGGTGTAGATCTTCTCGAAGATACGCGGCACCGAGGGGAAGTAGGTCGGTTTGAGCTCGCCGAGGTTGGGCAAAATCTTCTGCGGATCGCGCTCCCAGTAGGCGATCGTCGTGCCGAGGTCGTAACTGCCGAACTGGATCAGCAAAGCGAAGGAGTGGGCGAGGGGGAGATAGAGGTAGGTGACGTCTCCGGGCTCGATCACGCTGGTCTCGTTGACCATGTCGAGCATCGCCCGGTAGTTGCCGTGGCTGATGATGCAGCCCTTCGGCGGCCCGGTCGTGCCCGAGGTGTAGATGAAGGTGCAGATGTCCTCCTTGGTCACCGACCGCCAGCGCGCCTCCCACTCGCTCGCGTCGCGGGCGGCACCGCGTGCGGCGAGATCGTCGAGCGAAATCGCGTCCTCGCTGGTTCCGGTCATTCGCACGACGTGCTCGAGTAGGGGCAGTTGGTCGCGAACCTCGCGGATCTTTGCCATCTGCTCGTCGTCCTCGACCACGACGACCTTGGCATCGGAGTTCTCCAGCACGTACTGGCACTCCTCGGGCGAGTTGGTCTGGTAGATCGGCACCACCACGGCGCCGGCCGAGAGCGCGGCAAAGTCGAAGTAGGTCCACTCAGGGCGGGTGTTGCCGAGGATCGAGACCTTGTCGCCCTTGGCGACCCCCAGGTCGATCAGCCCGAGCGAGAGCGAGCGCGCCAGCTCGAGCACCTGGTCGAAGCTGCGGTCGACCCAGGCCCCGTCCTGCTTGTAGCGGACCGCGGGGGCGCTGCCGTAAAGCTCGGCGGACAGTGGCAGCAGGTCCGCCAGGGTGGACGATTTGGTTCCCCGCTCCATGCGGGGTGGGAGTTTAGTTAAGAGCTAGTGAGGGCGAGCCTGCTGGCGTTGGCGCTGACCGGTCATGCTGCGCAGCGAGGTCTCGAAAAGGGACTTGTCAATGCGTCCGTGGAAGATCGGAATGCCCATTTGCATGCACTTGCCGATCACCTCCTGCCGCTTCATATGAAGCTCTTCGGCAAGCTCGGACGGGGTGAGGTGATTGGCCACTGCGGACCTCCCTTTGTCGTTGAAACTGGGTAGGGAGATATTTACCCCTGATGGCGGACGTGTCAAACGCTACGGCGGCGCTCGAATGGCCCGAGGCGACGAGCCGCGATAATGGCCCCGCGATGCCCGCCACCGCCGAGAAGCCGGGTCCCGAGCCTGCCGTTGTGCCGATCCCCCGGCGCGGGCGGATCTGGATCGTGCTGGCGCTCGTGATCGCCCTGGGGGCCCTGGGCTACGCCATCGTCAACATCTCGACCCAGAAGGCCGGTCGCGCCGTCGTCCACCTGGCCGGGATCGCCGAAGCTCAAGAAATCTTCGGCGGCGTGCCTCAAGAAGGGGATCGCCTTGGCTCCTCCGATGCGCCGGTCACGATCCAGGTCTTCAACGACCTGCAGTGCTCGAGCTGTCGGGAAGACTTCCTCAGCACGATTCCGGCCCTGGCCAATGCCTACGCCAGGCCCGGCGACGTGAAGTTGCTCTACCGCCACTACTCGAACAGCGAAAGCCCGCAGGAGCTCGGCTTCTACGGCGCCGAGGCGGCGGCGCAGCAGGGCTATGGCTGGCAGTACACCTACCTCTTCTTCCGCAACCAAAACGAAGCGAAAAAGTTCGGCATCGACCAGGACTTCCTCGACTCGGTGGCGGGGGGGATCGAGGAACTGAACGAGCCCGAATGGCTGGAATACCTGGAAGACAACGGTGGCTCCGACGGCGCGATCAGCCAGAAGCTGCAGGGCTATGACGAACTCGGCCGTGGCCTTGGAATCCGCACCGGACAGGCGGCGATCGTCAGCGGACCGCACGGGACCCAGACCCTGCAGGACGGCCCCACGCTGGCCGAAATTGAAGCCGCGATTGAAGCCGTCAAGTAGTCCCTGCCCCGGTCTGGGATAATCGCCGCCTCTCGGGGCGTGGCGCAGCCTGGTAGCGCGCACCGTTCGGGTCGGTGAGGTCCCCGGTTCAAATCCGGGCGCCCCGATAGAGGTCGGCCTCAGGCCGGTGGCGCGGCCCCGCCGCCGCTCGGCAGCAGAATCGCTGCGACCAAGGCGCAGGCTCCGGCGGCCAGTCCGGCGGCGGTGATGCTGAGGGCGAGGCGGCCAGAGCTTTCCGAGGCCACGACCGCGAGTGCGATCGCCTCGCTGGCGATCAGGGCGAGCAAGGTGACGACCGCGTATCCGGTTGCCAGCGGCTGGGCGCGCTCGGGGTGGCGGAAGCGGGCCTTCAGCGGTGGCGGTAGCTGCCGGTTTGGCGAGAAGTAACGCAGCTCGATCGCGAGGGCGAGGACCACCACCGGAATGATCTGACTCACTGCTTCGTAGTAGGCGACGCTGGCGTGGCCTTTGACCAACGCAATCACCAGCACGAAGGCCAAGAGCGGCGCGCCGAAGAGGACCGTGGCGATGATTGGGGCGGCTCGCGCCTGGATCCATGCGATCATTTGGCGATCGTAACCCGGGGGGGCGGACCGGAGCGCTACTTCCTCCGATCCGCCGGGTCATGTGTTGGACGCATGCGTAGATTCCTGCTCATTCCGCTCACCGTCGCGCTGCTTGCGCTGACCCCGGCGATTGCTGGGTCGCTGACGCTTTCCCCGCGCGGGTTCATCGGCATCTCGCCTCAGGGGGCAACCGACGCAAACGACTATGAACTGATGCGCGAGGCGGGGATCTCCTCCGTGCGCCTGCCGATGAACTGGGGGGAAATCGAGCCCGAAGCTAGCGACCGCTTCGCGCCGCACTGGGAAGAGCTTGATGCACAGGTCCAGTACGCCGCTGAAAACCACATGCGGGCCTTCATGTTCCTCTGGGGAACGCCGGAATGGGTCTCGCCGAGGCTCGGCGGCGAACCCGTGGCGACTGCGCGCGAGCGCCGGGCCTGGCAGCAATTCCTCCACGCAGCGGTTGGCCGGTACGGCACCCGGGGAAGTTTCTGGCACGAACACCGCGATCTGCCGCGCCTACCCGTGAACCAGTGGGAGATCTGGAACGAGGAGAACATCGTCACCTTCTCCAAGGAACCGGATCCGGAACGCTTCGGCCGCTTGATTCGCATCTCCGGCGGGCTGCTGCACCGTGAGGAGCCCGGCTCGACGGTGATCCTCGGTGGCCTTTTCGGCCGGCCGCTGCAGACCCCGCCGAACATCCAGTCGGGGGGCTTCCTGGCCGACCTCTACCGGGTGCCTGGGATCAAGCGGTATTTCGACGGCGTTGCTCTGCACCCCTACGTCGCCGATGCCGGCGCCCTGCAGGGGGAGATCGAAAACCTGCGCCGGGTGATGAGCTTCAACGGCGACGCCGCGACGCCGCTCTACGTGACTGAGATGGGTTGGGGATCGGCCAGCTTTGAGTCCCGCTGGGAGCGGGGGCCGCGTGGCCAGGCGCGCGAACTCGATCGCGCTTTCGCCTTGTTGACCAGTAACCGCCAGCGTTGGCGCATCGGCGGCGTCTGGTGGTTTTCCTGGACAGACCAGGCCGGCTCATGTCAGTTCTGTGATTCGGCCGGTCTGCTCACCAGGCAGCGCGAAGCAAAGCCCGCCTGGTACCGCTTCAACGCTTGGACCGCCGGCGACGCCGCGACCGTGCCCCGCGCTTCGGCCCGGGTCTTGCGCAACGGCCTTTAGCCAGTACTGCCCTCCTCATCCCGGCGGTATGGACTTATCGTCGAAGCCGAGCTACGTTGTTTTCAGTATCACTGCAACTGGGGGGACGATGGCCTGGATCGACATATCCATGGTGGCAGCGGCACTTGCCATCCTCTGTGCCTGGCTGGTCGTCGTCCTGCTCCTGCGGGCGCGTCGGGCGCAGCGCCGCTTCGAGATTCTCGGCAGCATCGCCAGCGTCTCTGAGTCGAGCGACTCGTTGGAGGACACCTTCGAGAAGATCTGCGACATCCTCGTTCCCGAGGTAGCCGACTTCTGCATGATCGACGTAATCGAGGATGGTGAGCCGAAACGCGTCGCCGTGCGGGTCGCACCCGGCGGCAGTCCCGGGGCCGAGCAGGGACTGAAGGGGCGCCGGCCCTCGTTGCCGGAGCGGATGGTTCGCGGCGAGGACGGCTCGCTTGAACCACGTTTCTACGAGCGGATGTCGGAGAGTGACCTGCGGGAGATCGCCCATGACGAAGGCGACGACCTCGAATTCCTGCGCGGCCTCGGCATGCGCTCGGCGATCACACTTGCTCTGCAGGCCCGCGGCCGGGTTACGGGTACGCTCACCCTCGGGGTCGCCTGGTCGGGCCGTCGCTACCGCCGCGATGACGTGCGCTTCTCCTGGATCCTCTCCGGCAGGGTGGCCCTGACCCTCGATAACAGCGGCCTCTTCTCCGACCTCGAGCGAGCTGAAGCGGCGCGCGCCGAGATCGCCGAAACGCTCCAGCGTGGCCTGATGCCGCCGCCGTTGCCCCACATCCCGGGCTGGTCGCTGGCGGCGATGTATCGGCCGGCGGGGGCGGAGAACGAAGTCGGTGGCGACTTCTACGACGCCTTCCCAGTCGCCGACGGCTGGATGCTTGTGATCGGCGACGTAACCGGCAGGGGTGCGCAGGCTGCCTCGATCACGGCGCTGGCCCGCTACACACTGCGCACCGCCGCGGCACTTACCAACGATCCACAGATCGCCCTGGCGACGCTCAACCGCGCCCTGCTCGCCCGCCACGACACTTCGCTGTGCAGCATGGCGGCGCTAACCCTGAGCGATGATCCGCGGCAGCCGGTGCGGATGGCCGTCGCCGGCCACCTGCCACCGCTGCTCGTCGATGGCGAGGAGGTCCGCGAGGCGACTGGGAGCGACCAGGTGCTGGGGGCGTTTGCCGACGGTGAGTGGCGGATCGCCGAGAGCCGGGTCGAGCCCGGCCAGCAGCTGGTGATGACCACGGATGGCATCGTCGAGGCCGAGGGCGAGGACGGGCGCTTTGGCGAGCAGCGGCTGCGCGCCGAGCTCGCCGGAGCGGGCAACCCAGCGGGGGCGGTGCAGCGCCTCGAAGGTGCTCTGCGCGCCTTCACCGCGGACACCCTCGATGACGATGTGGCGATCCTCGCGGTCGCCCGTTCGGCGGGTGGCGCGGTCCCCACGGCACTGGTCGGCGGCTTTGACTCCAGCGCCGATGGCTGAGTCGCCGGAGACCCTGGTCGGGCGGCTCTTCAACGCCTTCAACCAGCGTGATATCTCCGAGATCGTTGACCTCTGCTCGCCGCGCATGGAGTTCTTCGCAATTACCGCCGAGGAGGTCGGTCGCGGTGCGCCCTACGTCGGGCCGGATGGTTTGCGTGACTACCTGAAGGACGTCGAACGGTTCTGGGAAGAACTGCTGATCACGCCGGGCAGGGTGGAGCGCCGCGACGATCGCCTGCTCGTCCTCGGCCGCGTCTTCGTCCGCAATCGCGAGCTCGGCATCCGCGATATGCCGGTCGCCTGGATTTGGCAGGTCGAGGACGGGCTCTTCGTGCGGGGTGAGGTCTTCGCGGATCCCGACGAGGCGGTCAGCCGCTTCGCGCGTGCGCCGGCTTGAGCGCCGCGAGCACTTCCTCGGCAAGCTGTGAGCCGTCGTCGGGTCGCAGCGGAGTAGCGCTCACCCGCAGCACCACGCCCTCTTCGTCGACTTCCTCCAGCGAGACGTTGGGTGGGTAGCGGGTCGGCACCCGGATCGCGGCCAGCAATTGCTCCTCGATCCGGCGCGGGCTGGCCTCGTGCGAGAAGCGGGCCTTGAGGTCGACCTTGGGTGGCTCTCGCAATGGCACCACCACGAGGCTGATCAGGACGCTGTTAGGTACCTGCAGGCGGTCTGCGCCCTGAACCAGGGTTGCGTAGAAGAGGCCGAGCGAGCTGACCGTCCCTTCCAGCGAGCCGGCCAGGGCACCGCCGACCAGGCGCACGCGTTCTCCCACCCGGAACGGTCGCGTGCTCTGCAGGACGATGCCGGCAAAGAGGCTGCCCAGGGTTTGCTGGGCCGCGAGGCCAAGGACGATCGCGGTAAAGGCGCCGCCGACGGCGAGGGTGGCGGCGGTGACGCCGGCGATTCGCAGCGCCAGGATCACCACCGCGGCCATCGCGAAGAGGCGGATCAGGAAGCCCAGGGTGCCGGCGGTCGCTGGGTCGACGCGGCGGAAGAGGCGGGGTGAGATCCAGCGCACAAGCCAGTGGCTGCCGGCCGAGCCGACGATGATCAGGATCACCACCGTCGCTGCCCGCACCCAGGATCCGTAGCCCGGGAGCAGCTCGTGGCGCCGGTAGTAGACGACGAGCACCGCGGCGAGGATCGTCAGTGCAGCCAGGAGCCCCCCGAGTGCTCGCCCTGGCGAGGCCGGCTCGAGCTCGTGACCGAGTCCGACTTCCTGCCAGGAATGAGTGCGGGTCTCGAACAGCTCGCGGTTGAGTCGCCGCCGCGGTGGAGGCATCGATGGGGTTCCTTCTCGAGTCGGATGGGCGCGCTTTTTAGCGGCTACCCGTAGGTAGTTCGTGGAAACGACCGTTTTGTGGCCAGGGCCCACGGGTAGCGTTGGCCTAGGACGAGACGGTTATGCTCGCTGTGCGCGGGGGAACGGCTCTCCAGCGGGAAACGACGCGACGATGCCAAACGGCTCCACGACCAATGAGAAGCCAACTGGGCTTCAAATCAGACTTCCGGCGAAGGCTGAGAATGTCGCGGTCGTCCGCCACGCACTCGCTGGGCTGGCCGAGGAGATCGGCATGGACGAGGCCGGGGTCGCCGATCTCAAGACGGTGGTCACCGAGGCGAGCATGAACGTCGTCGTCCACGCTTATCCCGATCGAACTGGGCCGCTCGTCGTGGAGGCCGACCCCGACACCGAGGGCCTCACGGTGAAGGTGAGCGATAGCGGCGCCGGGATCAGCCCTCAGGCCAATTCCGAGCGTGACAGCCTCAAACTCGGTCTCTCTCTGATCGCCGCCCTCTCCAGCAGCTTCAGCATTTCCGGTGGTCTCGACCGTGGCACCGAGGTGATGATGCGGCTGCCGCTCAGCGGCGGCGGCACCAACGGCAGCGGACCCGCCGAGCAGGAAATCTCGGTCGAGGTGACCGGCACCGAGGTGACCGTCGGCAGGGCCGAGCTGCTGGAGCCCGTCCTGGCGCGCCTGGTCGGAGCGCTCGCGGCCCGCCGCGAACTCTCGGTCGAGCGCGTCTCCGATGCGGTGCTCGTCACCGACGCGATCGCCGGCGCAGCGCCAGGGCGTTTCGCGGACGGGCGCGTGCGACTCGGTCTCGACGAGAGCGAGCACAGCTTGGAGCTGCGACTTGGGCCGATGGACAAAGGCGCCGCCGCGGACATCCGCAACGACCTCGAGGTCCCGGAGCTGGGTGGCTCGCTCGAGGCGCTCGCCGATGAGCTGACCGTCGACGAATCGAACGACGGCGATTACCTGGTCGTTCGCTTCGCCGGCATACCGCCCGCCTAGCCGCCGCGCTCTCCGTCCAGGCCGCGGTCCTCCTCGATCTGCTTGCGGATCCGGGCCAGGGCGCGCCGCAGGATGCGCGAGACGTGCATCTGGGAATGGCCGATGCGCTCGGCGATCTGCGACTGGGTCATGTCCTCGACGAAGCGCAGGCGCAGCACAACCCGCTCTCGCTCCTCCAGGTAGGGCAGCGCCGCGTCGAGTGCGATTCGCCCCTCGACCAGCTCGAAATGCTCGTCCTCTTCGCCAACCCATTCGGACGGGGGTGCCTCATCCGAGTCCTCGGTACCGGCGGGCCGGTCGAGTGAGAGCGGCCGGCGGTTGTGGTTGGCCTCCATCACTTCAAGCACGTCGGTCTGCTCCAGGTCGAGGCGCTCAGCGATCTCGCCGACCGAGGGTGAGCGCTGCAGCTTCTTGGTCAGCTCGGTGATCGCTTTGTCGACTTCGGCCATGCGATCGTGGAGGCCGCGAGGCACGCGCACGGTCCAGACGCGATCACGGAAGTGGCGCTTCAGCTCGCCGAGGATCGTCGGCGAGGCGAAGGCGGTGAAGGGAATGCCGCGCTCGGGATCGAAACGGTCGACGGCATTGAGCAGGCCGAGGTTGGCGACCTGAAGCAGATCGTCGAAGGACTCGCTGGCGCCGCGGTAGCGCAGGGCGAGGCGCTTGGCGAAGGCCATGTTGCGCCGGACCAGCTCTTCGCGTACGGCGGGCTCGTGATCGCGGGCAAAGCGCTCCCAGAGCTCGCGTTCTCCGGCCAACTGCTCGCCTGCCCCCAGCGGGGCCGAGGCTGCGGCGCTGTCATCGGTGTCGCGTTTAGCTGCCATCGGTTTCAAGCAGGGTGATTTGGCGTCAACTCGCTACATGCCACCCTCGAGCCCCTTCCCAGGCCGTGCAGCTACTCGCTGTACAAAGCTATCAGGGCTCTTTCGGCGCGTACTGATCATGTCGCAAACGCCTCACGCGCCCCTCCACGACCGCCTCCTGGAGCGCGCCGCGAAAGCGTCCCGGCCCCCAGTAGCGACTGCCGACGCGACGGGCGAGCTCTTTGCGATTGGCGCTCCCCTGTTCGTTCAGGGCCCGCTCGATGATCTCGATCTCGCGGTCCCGGTCGGTTCTATTCGCCGCCGGCGACCAGAGTGGCATTCCGCGCGAGCCGGCGACCGTGATGCCGCCCGGTTCCGGTGGGCGGCTCGGCGTCGGCGACGGCTTGTCCCTAGTCACCGGTTCCTCCGTCTCCTCCGCTCCCTCTTCTCCCTCGGCGGTCAGTGGCGTCGCGATGTCCTCGAGCTGCTTTTGCTCGGCCTTGACCCCGAAGAGAAGCTCGGCGATGCCGCCGATCGCCATCACCACGGCGCCGATGAAGAAACCGGTTGCGACCTGGTCCTGGCTGCCGCTGGCGATCAGGTGGCCGAAGAGCAGCGGGCCGGCGATGCCGCCGGCCGCCGTGCCGACCGCGTAGAAGAAGGCGATCGAGAGCGCTCGGGTCTCCATCGGGAAGATCTCGCTGACGGTCAGATAGGCGGAGCTGGCACCGGCCGAGGCGAGGAAGAAGATCGCCAGCACGAAGGCCATGAACGACCACGTAGTCAGCGAGTTGCCAAGCAGCAGGATCGCGAGCACCGCGGTCAGGGCGGCTGAGCCCAGGTAGGTGAGGGTCACCATCGGCTTGCGGCCGACGGTGTCGAAGAGGCGGCCGAGCACGAACGGCCCGAGGAAGTTGGAGAAGGCGAAGATCGCGATGTAGATCGGCACCGTGCCGGAGGCGACGTCGAAGAATTCACCGAGCAGCGTGCCGAGGTCGAAGGTGACCGCGTTGTACATGAAGGCCTGGCCGATGAAGAGGGCGAAGCCGAGCGCCGTGCGGCGCGGGTATTTGGTGAAGGCGGTGCGGGCGATCTCGCTCAGCGGGATGCGCTCACGCTGCTTGACGGTGAGGCTGTCATCAACCTCGGAGAGCTTTTCGCCGGTCTCCTCTTCGACCGACCGCTCGATATCGCCGACGATCTTCTCTGCCTCCTCGTCGCGGCCGTGGATGAAGAGCCAGCGCGGGCTCTCCGGCACGTTGCGGCGGACGAGCAGGATGCCGACGCCGAGCGCGGCGCCGATCCCGAAGGCGAGTCGCCAGCCGATGTCGGCGGCGAAGAGCGCCGTGTCGAGCAGGGCGATCGAGGCGACCGCGCCACCGGCGGCGCCGATCCAGTAGCTGCCGTTGATCATCAGGTCGACCCGGCCGCGCACGCGGGCCGGGATCAGCTCGTCGATCGCCGAGTTGATCGCCGCGTACTCGCCGCCGATGCCGGCGCCGGTGAAGAAGCGCGCGATGAAGAAATACAAAGGGCTAAAGGAGAAGGCGGTGGCGATTGTGGCGACGATGTAGACGCCGAGGGTGAGCAGGAAGAGCTTCTTGCGGCCGAAGCGGTCGGTGAGCTGGCCAAAGAAGAGGGCGCCGACGCAGGCACCGGCGACGTAGAAGGCGGCGGCGGTGCCGATCTGGCCGGCGTCGAGCACGAGGCCGCTGCCCTTTTCGGTCAGGCGCTGGCCGATGCTGCCGACGATCGTCACCTCGAGCCCATCGAGGATCCAGACCGTGCCCAGCCCGATCACGATCATCCAGTGGAATTTCGACCAGGGGAGGCGGTCGAGGCGCGACGGAATACGCGTCTCGATCGTGCCTAGGTCGGCCGCCGAATCTCTCCCTCCGTCGGTCATGCTCAGACAGCCGTTTACCCGGAGCGCCGTTACTTCATGCCTCTTGCGTGGTTGCCCATCTACCTGCCGGGTACGCAAAGCGTGGCGGCGTTAGGCTCCCGCCGACTTCGAATATCGACCAAAGGAGACGCCAGATGGCCTTTTCGGTTCCCGACCTTCCTTACGCGTACGACGCGCTCGAGCCCCATATCGACGAGGCGACGATGCGCGTCCACCACGACAAGCACCACCAGGCCTACGTCGACAAAGCAAACGCCGCCCTGGAGGGAACCGAGTGGGCCGACCGCGAGGTCGAGGACGTGCTCCGCAACCTCTCCAGCCTGCCCGGCGACAAGCAGGGCCCGGTTCGCAACAACGCCGGCGGCCATTACAACCACTCGCTCTTCTGGCAGATGCTCAGCCCGGACGGTGGCGGCGAGCCCAGCGGTGAGCTGGCCGCGGGAATCGAGCAGGCCTGTGGCTCCTTCGATGCCTTCAAGGAAGAGTTCAAGGCCGCCGGCATCGCTCGCTTCGGCTCCGGCTGGGCCTGGCTGGTCAAGGACAGCTCCGGCCTCGCCGTTGTTTCCACCCCCAACCAGGACTCGCCGATCTCCGACGGCAGCGTGCCGCTGCTTGGCTGTGACGTCTGGGAGCACGCCTACTACCTGAAGTACCAGAACAGAAGGCCGGATTATGTGGACGCGTTTTGGAACGTGGTCAATTGGGACTACGTAGCGGAGAGGTTCTCCCAGGCCCAGTAGCGGACGCTGCAAACCGGCGCATCTCGGGGTCTTCAGTCGTCCGGATCGGGTCACGCACGAGAGTGCGCTCCCCTCACCGTCCTCCCTGCATCCCCCGACCTGCTTGGTTTTCGCGCCCGTTCTAGGGACTAACAGGAACTGCTGGCCGCGCTGCCTCGGGGAGGTGGCGCGGCTCTGAGCCCTCCTTTGGGGGGATCAGGCTCATAGCGTGCTCGGCCTTGGCGGTAATTGTCAGGCTCGGATTCACCCCGGGGTTGGCCGGGATCGCCGCCCCGTCGGTGACGAGCAGGTTCTCGTAGCCGAAGACCCGGTTGCCGCTGTCGACGACGCCGCTCTCGGGGCCCTCGCCAACCACCGCGCCGCCGAGGATGTGGGCGGTCGAGGGGATGTTGCGGACCGACTCGGTGACCGCGCTCTGGGCGACGCCGCCGGTGCGCTGCTCGAACCAGCGGGCAACTTTCTCGGCGGCGGGGATGTAGGTCGGGTTGGGCCGGCCGGGGTCCTGTTCGGTCTGCAGGCGCACGCCGGAGCCGAAGATCTTGCGCTTGGGCCGGAAATGCATCGCCGCATCGACCGTCTGCATCACCAGCAGGATCACGGTGCGCTGCGACCAGCGATGGGGGATCATCATTCGCGCCGTGCGCAGCGGGTGGCGCAGGATTGCCGCCGCCCACTTGATCGGCCGGGTCAGCTTCGTGCCGGGCCCGGTCATCGCGGTGAAGGTGCCGGACATCGCGTCGCCGCCGGTGCCGTAGGTGACGACCTCGATGTGGGTGTCGGGATCGGGGTAGATGCTCGAAGTGATCGCGACTGAGCGGCTGAAGTCACGCTCGTCGTCGGGTGCGGTGACCGACTGGATCGACTCCGAGTTGGTGCGGACGAGGTCGCCGAGCTTGTCCGAGATCCGCGGCAGGGCACCGCTATGGCGGCAGTTGGCGAGCAAGTTGTTGGTGCCGAGGGCGCCGGCGGCGACGATCACGCCGCGGGCGGTCTGCGTGCGGCGTTGCTTGCGCAGCCAGGAGCCCGAGCGCTCGCTGCTGATCGCGTAGCCATCCGAGCCATCGGCGGCGCCGAGCGGGCGGATCTCGGTCACCTGGCGCTCGGGCTGGATCTCGACCCCGAGCTTCTCGGCGAACCAGAGGTAGTTCTTCATCAGCGTGTTCTTCGCTCCGTGGCGGCAGCCGACCATGCAGCTGCCGCAGCGCATGCAGCCGGTGCGATTGGGCCCCTCGCCGCCGAAGAAGGGGTCCTCGACCTCGACCCCTGGCTTGTCGAAGAAGACCCCCACCTTGGTGTTGGTGAAGGTCTCACCGACGCCGATCTCCTCGCCGTATTCCTGCAGCAACTTGTCGGCCGGGCCGATCCCTTCGTACTCGACAACGCCGAGCATCCGCTCCGCCGTGTCGTAGTGAGGCGCCAGTTCAAGCTCCCATTTGCCCAGCTGCTTCCACTGTGGATCCTCGAAGAAGGCCGGGCGCGCCCGGTAGAGCGTGTTGGCATAGCCGAGGCTGCCGCCGCCGACACCGCTGCCGGAGACGATGAAGACATCCTTGAAGAAGGTCATCCGCATCACCCCGCGGAAGCCGAAGCGGGGCAGCCAGAAGTAACGGCGCGGGTGGCGCAGGTTCGACTCGGCGAAGTCCTCATCGCGGAAGCGACTACCGCACTCCAGCACCGCGACCTTGTAGCCCTTTTCGGCTAGTCGCAGGGCGGAGACGCTGCCGCCGAAGCCGGACCCAACCACCAGCCAGTCGTAGTCGTAAGTCACGCCGCGGCCCTCTGCTTGGGAGGCCTAGGCCTCGCCGGGCTCGAGCGGCCGGAAGTCCGAGGTCCTGGCTCCACAGACGGGACAGAACCAGTCTTTGGGGATGTCCTCGAATTTGGTTCCGGGCGGGATGCCGCCGTCGGGGTCGCCGATCGCCGGGTCATAGATGAACCCACAGCTCTCGCAGATCCAAAGCGTTTGCTCGGTGGCCGTCGTCATGACAACAAAGGTTAGTACTCAGTCTTTGCTGAAGTTGACCGCGACCGGCTCGCGATCGCCGGCATCCTCGATCTCGAAGTACTCGCGTTTGGTGAAGCCGCCCTGGTTGGCGACGATCGAGCCCGGGAATTGTTCGATGTCCGTGTTGTAGGACTGCACGTTGGAGTTGTAGATCCGTCGTGAGGCCTGGATCTCGTCCTCGAGCTCCGAGAGGTTGCGGCTCAGCTGCTGGAAGTTCTCGGTGGCGCGCAGGGTCGGGTAGTTCTCGGCTACGGCCTTGACGTCGGCGAGGGCCCGAGTCAGTTGCTGCTCGGCCTTTGCCGTTTCCTCGACGCCCTGGGCGGCCATTGCCGCGGCCCGCGCCTGGGTCGTCTTCTCGAAGGTCTGGCTCTCGTGCTCGGCGTAGCCCTTGACCGTCTCGACCAGGTTCGGCACGAGGTCGTGGCGGCGCTTCAGCTGCACGTCGATTCCGCTCCACGACTCGTCGACCCGGTTGCGCGAGGCGATGATCGAGTTGCGCTTGGCGATGTAGTAGAGGACCGCGATGACGATGATCGCGACGACCACGAGGATGGCGATAAGCATGGGCTCATGCTACTTGGCTCGCCGGCCAACTGCATAGGATCGAGGGCGATGAGCGCCAAGCAAGAAGCCCAGGATTGGGCCGAGATCGTCAGCACCTACGGCGAGCGGCATCAGCTCAAATACGAGCCGGTCGGGGGGATCAATCCCGTCGACGGGCCGGTGGCGCTCTGCGTCGGCGGCAGCAACCGCCTCACCGGTCAGCTCAGCGAGGGCTTCTGGGGTTCGTGCTGCGATGCCGACGAGAAGGAAATGGGGAGCCTCTTCAACAAGGCGGTCCTGCCGACCGCTCTGCTCGCCAAGGCTCACATGCCTGATCTGGCCCAGGTCGTCCCGGCCTTCAACGTCGAGTCGATCGAGGGCCACGAGGTGGTCACCCAGCATTTCGCTCGCAAGGTGGAATTCGAGTCGATCGACTTCAACAAGCGCTTCTCGGCGACGGTGCCGAAGGAGTTCGACCCGGTGGCCCTGCGTGAGCTCTTCAGCCCCGGCTTCCTCAGCTGGACGACGACGATGAGCGGCGAGGTCGACTTCGGCATCAACGATCGCCAGCTCTGGTTCCTCTGGCGCCTGCGCGAGCGCAGTACCGAGGAACTGAAAGCGGTGCTGAAGGACGCCGGCCAGCTCTTCAAACGCCTGCAGAGCGAGATGGAGGAGAGCGGCATCCACACCTATCCGCCGGGCCCTTGGCACGCCGGCCTTGAGCCTTTTCCGACTTCTTAGACATCGTTCGAACAAGCGTCCATGGGACATGGGTCCAGGTGGGTCGAGTGGCCCCCTCGTGCCGGTCGATGGATTGGCGTGAGCGCACTCGCCGGAACAATCGCCGCACCGTTCGCCGCCAGGCACGCTGGCTTCGACGCGATGCGCTGGTTGCGTTCAGGGCTCTCCCTGGCTCTCGCCCTGGGCATCCTCGCGATCGCGCTGCCGGCGGCCTTCGGTGCTGGCACGCAGAGCACGGGCGTCGATCCGCTTCGGGTCTTCTCCACCGGGTCCGTCGTGGCGGTTGACGCCAGTGGCGGTGCCCAGCTCTCGGTCGGCGGACTCGTTCCCGGAACGAGTCGTAGCGCGATGATTCGGCTCTCCAATGCGGGCTCTGGCGCTGCCTCCTTCGCTCTTGCGACTCGCCTGGAAGATCGGGTGCGGGCAGGTGGGACGGCGCTTTCCTCGGTCCTCGAGCTTCGCATTGCCTCTCCCGCAGGAACGGTGCTCTATGACGGCACCCTCGCCGGCTTGCCGCGGCTGGCCCTGGGGCGGATCGACGCCGGCGCAACGCGAGCGCTTCGCTTCACGGTGACCCTGCCTCGCAGCGTCGGCAACGCGGTCCAAGGCAGCAGCTTGAGTGCCGGCTTCAGCTGGATCGCCGGCTGAATCTCCTCTGCTGCCGCTCGCATCGGCCGCCCGAAATAGATAAGCGGATTTTTCCGTTTACCCACTCAGCAAGCGGGCGCTTTCTGCCGATCAGATCGGTGCATGGAAGCGATTCAAGGCAAACCCGCCGCGAGGCGGGGACGCAAAGCTAGAGGCCTTGCCGCAAGGCGAGGTAGCTCGGCTGCCGCTTTCGGAGCCCAAAATTCGAGCCCCGAAGGAGGCACTTATGTCTCGTATTTCCGTGATCCTCTCGAGTCCCCGCCATCTGCTTGGAGCGCTTCTTGTGGCACTGCTTGCAGTCGGCGCGGTCGTTGGATCAGGCGCGAGCTTCACCTCGAAGTCCGCGAACCCGAGCAACACATTCAGCGCAGGCAACCTGGCGCAGTCCAACTCCAAGGAAGGCGCCGCGGTGCTGACCGCTGTGAAGATGGTGCCCGGAACCTCGACCAACGGCACGGTGGTGATTACCAACAGCGGCGACGTTGCTGGCACGTTCACCCTCTCGAAGACGAGTCTCACGGATACGCCGGGCGCCAATGGCGGCCAGCTTTCCGGGGTGCTCAATCTGAAAGTGGAAGACGTGACCAAAGCGGGGTCGCCGATCTCCGTGTACTCGGGCAAGGTCGGCGCTATGGGTGCGCAATCGCTGGGCAGCTTCGCTGCCGGCGAAGCCCGCACCTACAAGTTCACAGTCGAATTCCCCGATGGTGGGGTCCCCGCGTCTGCGACGACGGGCGACAACGCCTACAAGGGCTCTTCGATGAGCGTCGGCTATCAGTGGGATGCCGCTTCCTGAGCGCATCTCATAGGTGGGGAGCCGGGGCGGTCACTCGATGACCGCCCCGGCGATCCGCTCCCACCCGGCGTTGCGCTGGGCCGGCGCGGCGGCGACGGTGCTCTGCCTGGCGCTCGCCGCGACCCTGCTGATCCCAGCCGCCCTCGGTTACCAGCGCTACGTGATCGTCAGCGGCTCGATGACCGGGACCTATGACCGCGGCTCGATCGTCTACGACAAGGAAGTGCCGGTCTCCGACCTGAAGGTGGGTAACCCGATCACCTACGCGCCGCCCCCGGGCGCCTCGCCAGAGAAGCTGGTCACCCACCGCATCGTCTGGATCGGCCACAACAAGGGCGGCGAAGAGATCTTCCGCACCAAGGGCGACGCCAACGAAGTGGCCGACCCCTGGACCTTCAGCCTCGACAAGCCCAACCAGGCCAAGGTCGCCTTCTCGATCCCCTACGTCGGCTTCCTGCTGGCCGCGCTCTCGATCCCGACCGTGCGCATGCTGGCGATCGGCATCCCCGCCGTCCTCGTCGCCCTGCTGATCCTCGGTGGCATCTGGCGCGACGCCGGTGAGGAGGCGCGGCGTCGCCGGGAAGAGGCGAACCCGATTCACACGCCGCAATGGACCGAGTAAGGCTGATCGCCGGCTCGCACCGCTGGCTGCTGCTGGCGGCGCTGGCCCTGCTCGCGTTGGCCCTCGGCTCGGCGATGTTCAGCGGCGCCAGCTTCAGCTCGAAGAGCGCCAACAAAGCCTCGCTGGCCGCCGGCAGCGTCAAGCTCAGCTCTTCGAAGCCGAACGAAGCGATCGTCAGCGCGGCCGGGATGGAACCGGGCGCCTCGCGGGAAGGCACGATCAAAATCGGCAACGAAGGCGATGTTGCCGGGGCGGTGACACTGACCGCAAGCGGGCTGACCGGCACGGCGCTAGCCGCCGTGATCGACCTCAAGGTCGATGACGTCACCAGCGGCACGATCCAGAAGTGGAGCGGCAAGCTCGGCTCGTTCACCAGCCTCGCCCTCGGCAGCTTCGAAGCGACCACCACTCGCACCTATCGCTTCACGCTGAGCTGGCCTTCGACTTCCGATGCGGCGTCGCTGCAGGGGACGTCGAGCTCGCTGGCCTTCAACTGGAACGGCAGCTCATGAGGTTCAGGGTCCAGATCGCGCTCTCGCTTGCCGGGTTGGCTGCCTGCGTGCTCGCGGTCGGCTTCTCCGCGGCAAGCTTCACCGACTCCAAGCAGAACCCGCAGACGGTTACGGCGATCGCCGACTGGACCGCCCCGAGCGCCGAAGCGAGCGTGATCGCCCCGACCAGCGGCGGCACGCCCGGCTACCTGAAGACGGCGAAACCCACCTACTACGTCTACGCCAAGGTGTCTGACTCCGGCAACCCGGCGAGTGGCATCGCCTCGGTCAAAGCGAACGTCAACAACCTCACCTCGGGCCAGACCGCGGTCACGCTGACAGCCGGCTCCTACTCGGTCGGCGGCGTCTCCTACAACTACCGCAGCGCCTCGCTCACGGCCGGCACGCTGAGCGCCGGCAGCAAGGCTTACTCGCTTGCTCTGGCCGACAAAGCGGGCAACGCGAGCAGCGCCGAATTCTCGGTCACCGTGCTCAGCGGCTTCGCCGCCAGTAGCTTCGCCACGACCAACGTCAGCGGCGGCAACGAAGGCAAGCCCGAGAAAGGCGACACTGCGATCTTCACCTACAACAGTCAGCCGCTGCCGAGCTCGATCGTCTCCGGCTGGAGCGGCTCCTCGCCGGTCAGCGTCACGGCGACGATCACCCAGTCGTCGAGCAACGACACGCTCTCGATCGGCAGCAGCAACCTCGGCACGGTCGAACTGAAAGGCAACTACGTCTCCAAAACCGTCACCTTCACCTCGTCGTCGCTGACGCTGGAGGGGAGCTCGATCGTGTTGACGCTGGGCACGCCGAGCTCATCGAGTGACATCGAAGACGACAACGGCAACCGCGCGCCGGTCTGGAAGCCCTCCGCCTCCGCCAGGGACCTCGCCGAAAACGCCTGCTCGACGACGAGCGTAACCGCGAGCAACGACCGCCAGTTCTGAACCTCAGGCCGGGTAGTCCGGATCGCCGGGAAGGACGACCCGATTGTCCTCGGCAGTGCCGATCAGCTTGGGCAGGATCGGCTCGACCGCGAGGCCGCGATGCGCCTCGATCGCCTCGTCGGAGCTGCGGAAGGGGAGCAGCGCTTCCAACTGCTTGATCGTCGGGAAGGCAAGGGCAATCTCGCCGGCGGCCTGGGCCTCGAGGGCGCCCGCCGGCTCGAACCAGCCGGCGTCTGTGGTCTCGACGCCGTCAGGGCGGGGCGGGGTGTGGGCCGGGGCGAGGGCGAGGAAGAACCAGGCGTCGAAGCGGCGCGAGACGACCTCGGGCGTGATCCAGCGCGAGAAGAGCACCAGCTCCTCGTCCGCGGGCAGGGCAATCCCTGCCTCCTCCTCCAGCTCACGCACCGCGCAGGCTTTGAAGCGAGCTTCGTCCTCGCCGTCCTCGCCGTCGACGGCGCCGCCGGGAAAGACCCAGACGTTGGGCATGAAGCGCGCCTTCTCGGTCCGCTTCAGCAGCAGCACCTCGAGCGCCCGGTCGGCGTGCTTGCCGCCGCGCCGGAGCAGCACCACCGAGGCCGCAGGCCGTGGCTCAGAGGGCTCGCCGAGATTCGGCGCCTCGGCCGGCCCGCGCTGTCTCTCCTCACCCATCGATCCACCATATCGACGCGCATTCGACGCCCCGCCCTGAAGGAGCGTAGGTCGATGGTCGTTAGGCGTCGAGGGCGCGCTCGCGGCGACTGCGCAGCCAGAGGCGCTGGGCGAGCCAGGCGAGGAGGCAGAGCAGGGCGAAAGGCGCGATCACGGCGAGACCGACCAGGGTGACCCCGGCCGCGATGCCGAGGATGTGGCCGGCGTCGTGAAAGGCGTCGCCGATCCCCCAGGCGCCGCCTGAGTCGCTCGAGGCGCCGCTCTGGATCCGGACCAGGACGCGCGAGTAGGTGGTGCGCTGGTGCAGCCGCGACAGCTGGTTGCGCAGGCGCGCCGCGTGACCGCGCTCGCTGTGCAGCTCTGCGGCGATCGCTTCCCGTTCCGATTCGACTTCCGCGCTGGCGAGCTGAGCGAGCAGGCTGTCGACGCGCGCCTGCGAGTCCTGCAGTTCTTCTTCGGTGGTGACGGTGGGCTTGGTGATGTCGTCGGTCGCCTCGTGGCGGCTGCGGACCTCGTCGATCGAGGAGAAGGCGGCCAGGGCATCGCCCAGCCTGAGGCTGGGGATCAGTAGTTCGAACCGGGCGCCGCCGTTTTTGCCCGAGCTGGTTGTCGAGTGCAGAACGATGCCGTTGGCATCGTGGACCGCGGAGAAGACCTTGGCCGAGTCGTCGGCGACGTCGGCGGGCTCGGCGAGGAGACCGATCTCGGCCGAGCGCTCGATCTCGCGGTTGCGCGAGAGACTGGCAAGCCCTCCGGCCTGGACGGACTGCTTGGAGTGGGTGTATTCAACGCCGCTTTCGGCATCGGATGAAGGGGCCGCCGCAGAGTTGCTTGCTCGGCCGGGACCGGATGATTCGGCGGCCCGGGGAACGACCTCGGAGCGCGAGGAATCGTCGCTGAAAGGAGTGAACTGGCTGAGCAGACCGCTGGTCGGTCGTGATCCGGAGGCGTCAGAGTCTTCAGAGGCGCCAGAGTCGTTGGTCGCAACCACCACCGTGGCGATGGCGATTGCCGCCAGCGCGGTGGCGCCACTGGCGAAGAGGAGGCGCTGAGGAGAGAGGGAGCGGACCCAAGCGACGAAACCTGCGAAGGGCGAGTTGTCAAAGTGCGAGCGCCGCGAAAAGCCCGCGGCGGCGCGCTCGTCCAGCTCCTGGACGAAGGCGTCGCGGGGCGCTGGTCGGACTTCGGCCAGCGCGGTGGCGAGATCGTTGTGGTCGCTAGAGCGCTCCATCGCATGCCTCCCTCAGCTTGTCCATAGTTCGGTGCAGCTTGGTGCCGGCGTTCGAGGCGCTGGTGCCGATCACGCGGCCGATCTCCGCGTTGGAGAGGCCGGCGAAGAACTTGAGCGCGATCAGCTCGCGCTCGCGCGCCTCGAGCTTGCTCAGCGCGCCGTCGAGGAGCAGGCGCAGCTCGCTGCGCTGACCGCCCCGGTCCGGCTGGCTCGCGGCGTCCACCGGGTCGGTGCTGAGCTCGGCCTGGCGGACGCGGCGCCGCAGCTCGTCGAGCGCCGCGTTACGAGCGATGCCGAAGAGCCAGGCGCGAGCGCTGCCCTTCTCTGCGTCGAAGCGCGAGCGCTTGCGGTAGGCGCGCTCGAAGGCCGCGGCTGTCACGTCCTCCGCCGCCGCGCGATCACGCAGGAGCCCTGCCGCGTAGGCGTAAACGTCGTCACGGCTGGTGCGGTAGAGCCGCTCGAAGTCCACCGTGGTCTTCTCCTCGGCTCCGGCGTCCGCAACGGGCGCTTCGCTCACCTCGCTCATGCCCTTACTACGGGCGAGCCGTGGATCCATCACAGCCCGAACGCTATTTCTTGGAGCTCAGGCGGCTCGAGCGAGTTCCGCCGGAGCCGCGCTCGCGCAGGCGGCCTCGATTGACTCGCGGGTGATCTCGAGCAGGCGGCGCAGGTCCGATTCGGAGATCGAGAGGGGGGGCATCAGGACGACGACGTCGGAGAGCGGGCGGATGATCGCGCCGCGCTCGCGGGCCTCGAGCGTCACCCGGTGGCCCATGCGCAGGGCCGGGTCGTGCTCGCCGAGGTCGATCCCGGCCATGAAGCCGCGGCCGCGCACCTCCGCCACCTCCGGCATCGCTTCGATCTCGCCGAGGATCTCCTGCAGCAGGGCGATCTTCGGTTGCAGGCGCTCGATCGTGTGCTCGTTCTCGAAGACGTCGAGGCTGGCCAGGGCGGCGGCGCAGGCGAGCGGGTTGCCGGTGTAGGTGTGGCCGTGGAAAAAGGTGCGGTACTCCTCTGGGGCGCCGAGGAAGCCCTCGTAGATCCGCTCCGTGGCCAGGGTGGCTGCCAGCGGCAGGTAACCGCCGGTGAGGCCCTTGGCGACGCAGAGCAGATCGGGTGCGACGTCCTCGTGCTCGCAGGCGAACATCTTGCCGGTGCGGCCGAAGCCGGTCGCCACCTCGTCGCAGATCAGCAGCACGCCGAAGCGGTCGCAGAGCTCGCGCACCTGACGCAGGTAGCCGGCGGGGTGGGTGAGCATGCCGGCGGCGCCCTGGACCAGCGGCTCGACGATCACCGCGGCGATCTCCTCTTCGTGGCAGGCGAGCACCCGCTCGAGGTCGGCGGCGTCGCCGGGCTCGGCAGCGTGGGTCTGGAAGAGCAGGGGTCGGTAGGTGGAGTGGAAGAGCTCGATGCCGCCGACCGCGACCGAGCCGATCGTGTCGCCATGGTAGGAGTCGCGCAGGTGGACGAAGGAGGTGCGGCGGCGGTGCTGTCCGCCGCGCTGCTGCTGGAACTGGAAGGCCATCTTCAGCGCGATCTCGACCGCGGTCGAGCCCGACTCCGAGTAGAAGACGCGGCTCAGTCCCGGCGGGGCTAGGTCGACGAGGCGGCCGGCGAGCTCGGCGGAGCCGGGGTGGGAGAGACCGAGCATCGTCGTGTGGGCGACCTTCTCGAGCTGGGCTGCGACCGCGGCGTCGATCTCGGGATGGCTGTGGCCGTGGACGGTGCACCAGAGCGAGGAGACGCCGTCGAGGTAGCGGCGCCCGTCGCTCGCCACCAGGTGCGAGCCGGCGCCCGCCTCGATCATCAGCGGCTCCTCTTCACTCCAGGCCTGCTGCTGCGTAAAGGGGTGCCAGACGTGGTCGCGATCAAGCTGAGCGTGGTCCACCGACGTCACTGAAGCCGAGACTAAAGCCGACTCCGGCGGAACGCGCGAGCGTGATTCTCGTCACACGAACAACAATTCCTTTTGAGAAATAGTTGCTGATCTGCAACTATTACGAATATGCAAGCGAGCGACATAACCGCACTCGTCGATGAGGTCAGCACGCCGGACGTCAGCGCTGAGGCGCAGGACACGGCGGCGCGGATCAGCGCCCTGCTGCGCCACCTCTTCCTCTATGACCGCGGCAACGTGCTGCGGGTGATCGAGGAGAGTGGCCTCTCGATGACCCAGTCCAAGGCCCTGCTGGAGCTGGGTGGGCTGGGCGAGGCGACGGAGGCGCGGCAGGTGAGTGAGCTGGCCGAGGCGCTGGGCGTCTCGGTGCCCTCGATGAGCCGGGCCGTCGACGGCCTGGTCAAGAAGCGGCTCGCCAGCCGGGTCGAGGACCGCGAGGACCGGCGCGTGCGCCGCGTCGCGATCACCGCCAAGGGCAAGAAGCTCGTCGACACCCTCGTCGTCGTGCGCCAGGCGGGGATGGAGACCTTCGCCGCCAGCCTCACCGCGGCGCAGCGGCGCAAGCTCGACGCCGCCGTCGACTCGCTGATGGACCGCGACGACATCGCGGAGGCTTTCGCACACCTGAAGGAGGTAGGACCAGCTTGACCCGTTACAGCCACCTGATCACCGATGACAACCGCAAGTGGTGGACGCTCGGAGCGATGTGCTTCGCGCTGTTCATGATCATGCTCGATAACACGGTGGTCAACGTCGCCCTGCCGTCGATCCAGAAAGACCTGGGGGCCTCGATCTCCGGCCTCGAGTGGACGATCAACGGCTACACGCTCTCCTTCGCTGTGCTGCTGGCTACCGGCGGCAGGCTCGGCGACATCTTCGGTCGCCGCCGCATGTTCCTCTTCGGCGTCGTCATCTTCGCCCTCTCTTCGGCGACCGCCGGCCTCGCCGCCAGCCAGACTGACCTGGTCGCCAGTCGCGTGGTCCAAGGTGTCGGCGCGGCGCTGATGATGCCGGCGACGCTCTCGATCATCACCGACGCCTTCCCCGCATCGGAGCGTGGCAAGGCGATGGGGATGTGGGCGGGGGTATCGGCCCTCGCCCTCGCGGTCGGCCCGGTCGTCGGCGGCGCCCTGACCGAGCACGTCAGCTGGCGGGCGATCTTCTACCTCAACATCCCGGTCGCGATCGGCGCCGTGACCGCTTCGCTCTTCGCCGTGCGCGAGTCGCGTGACAACACCGTCGGCCGCGAGGTCGACTACGCCGGCGTGGCGCTGCTCACCGGCGCTCTGACGGCGCTGATTCTGGCCCTGGTCGAGGGCAACGAATGGGGCTGGGGATCGACCGAGATCATCGCCCTGCTGGTCGGCTCCGCGGTCGGCATGGCCGCCTTCGTCGCGGTCGAGCTGCGGGTCAAGGCGCCGATGGTCGAATTCCGCTTCTTCTCCGATCGCAACTTCCTCGGCGCGGTGGTCGTCGCCCTGATCGTCTCCTTCTCGATGCTCGGCGTCTTCTTCTTCCTCGCCCTCTACATGCAGGACATCCTCCATTACTCGCCGCTCGAGGCGGGGGTGAGGTTCCTGCCCTCGACCCTGATGATCGTCGGCGTCGCGCCGGTCGCCGGCCGGCTCGCCGATCGCTTTGGGCCGCGCTGGCTGATCGCCGCCGGGCTCGGCATCGTCGCCGCCTCGCTCTACAGCTTCAGCGGCATCGCGGTCGATTCCAGCTACCTCGACCTGCTGCCCGGCTTCATGCTGCTCGGCATCGGCATCGCCCTGACGATGTCGCCGATGACCAGCGCCGCGATGAACGCGGTCGCGGTCGAGAAGGCCGGGATCGCCTCGGGCGTGCTCTCGATGTTCCGCATGGTCGGCGGCAGCCTCGGGGTTGCCGTCACCGGCGCGATCTTCCAGGGCTCGGTCGGGACGACCAACTTCGCCGAAGCGAGCCCTGAGCAGTTCGTCGATGCACTGGGGCAGGCGATGACCATCTGCTCTTTCGTCGCCCTGACTGGCGCCGTGATCGGCGCAGTGGCGATCCGCGCCAAGCGCGACAACCTCAGCGATGAGGCGGCTGAGGCCGCGGTCAACTTCGGCGGCGAGGAGCTTGCCGGGACCGAGGTCATGGCTGGGCGCGAGCCCGTTGCCGCAGGCGATTCCGCCGCCTGAAAAGCTCCCGCGCCATGAGGATCCTGCTGCCGCCCTCGGAAGGCAAGGCCGAGCCCGAGGGCGGGGAGCCGGTCGACCTCGACTCGCTGGTCTTCGCGGCGGAGCTGAGCAAGCAGAGGCAGAAGTTGCTGCGGACCGTCAACCCGAAGCTGCGCAAAGCGCCCGCTGCGCCGGCGGCCGAGGTCTACACCGGCGTGCTCTACCAGCGTCTGGACCTAGCTGGGCTGAGCGCCGCCGCTCGCCGCAGGGCGGCGAAACGGGTGCTGGTCGCCAGCGCGCTCTGGGGCTTCGTGCGGCCAACGGACCGGATCCCCTACTACCGGCTGCCGCCCTCGACCAAGCTCGATGGCATCGGGCCGCTCTCCGCCTGGTGGCGCCCCGCGCTGGCGACGGCGATGCCGGACGAGCCCGGCGAGACGATCGTCGACATGCGCTCCGGCGCCTATGCCGGCGCCTGGAAGCCGAAGCACGCGACGCTGCTCTCGGTGCGGGCTTTTCGCGAGGAGAAAGGCAAGCGCAAGGTGGTCTCGCACATGGCCAAGGCCGTGCGCGGTGACGTTGCCCGGGCGCTGCTGCTCACCAAGCGTGAGCCAAAGACTCCGGAAGAGGTGGCCGCCGTCGCGACTGAGGCCGGCTTCGAGGTGGAGCTGACGCCAGCCAGCCTCGACGTGATCATTGAGGCTTAGCCAGGTTCCGACGCTAGGCGGTCATGCTTGATGTTGAGCGCCGGCCAGGTATCGGGGTCGGCGAGATCGAGCTGTGGCAGGGTCAGCACCGTCACCTCGCCCAGACTTTCGATCGTCTCCAAGTTCGAGCTCTCGATCGCGCTGGGCTCCTCGGGCCAGGGTGTGAGCACCACTGCGGCGACGTTCAGCCCGGCGACCCGGGCGGACTCCAGTGCCAGCAGCGTGTGATTGATCGTGCCCAGTCCGGGCGAGGCGGCGACGATCAACGGCAGTCCAAGGTCCACGGCCAGATCACGGACCAGGTAACTGGCGCCTTGGTGGCGCATAGCGCCACTAAAGCGCCAGGACAGCGGAACCAGTAGGCCGCCGACGCCCTCGCAGACGAGAGCGTCGGCGCCTGCAGCAGCGGATCGGGCGCCCGAGCGCAGACGTTCGGGGTCGATCTCCTCGCCGGCTTGCGCTGCCGCCAGGTGCGGCGAGGCGGGGGGGCCGTAGCGGTAGGGGGCGATCTCGTCGTCGCTCTGTGTGGATCCGGCAGCGCGGCGCAGCAGGGCATGGTCGGGCTCGCCCGGTTCGTCGAGGCCAGTCACCGCCGGCTTGAAGACCGCCACGGTCGAGCCCTGTTGCCGCAGGTCGTGCGCCAGCGTTGCGGCCACGACCGTCTTGCCGACCTCCGTGCCGGTGCCGGTGACGAAGAAGCCCTTCGTGGTGGCCATCAGGCGGCTAGCTGAGTGACCGCGGCGCGATCGGCACCGACGCCGAGCTCTCGTGCGGCGCTGCCGACGAGCTTGGCGGCACGCTCCAGCTCTTCGCGGCGATGGGTCGACATCACCGTGAAGCGCAGCCGCGAGGAGCCCTTGGGCACCGTTGGCGGGCGGATGCCCTGGGCGAAGACGCCGCGCTCCAGGATCCGCTCGCAGAGATCCATCGCCGTTCCGGCGTCGCCGACCGGCAGTGGCACGATCTGCGTCTCGGTGTCGCCCGTGCGGAGACCCTCGCCGGCCAGCGCCTCACGCAGGGCCCTGGCGTTGGCGGCCAGCCGTTCGACCCGCTCGGGCTGGGACTCGAGCAGTTCCAGTGCCGCCAGGCCGGCGGCGGCGACCGAAGGGGGCAGCGCGGTCGAGAAGACGAAGGAGCGGGCGCTGTTGATCAGGTAGTCGGTCGTCTCGCGGTTGGCGCAGACGTAGGCGCCGTAGGAGCCGAGCGCCTTACCCAGCGTTCCCATCACCACGTCGACCTCGCCGCTGAGGCCGGCGGCCGCAACCGAACCACGGCCGCCTGGGCCGATCGCGCCGGTGGCGTGTGCCTCATCGACCATCAGGCGGCAGCCGTGCCGCTTGGCAAGCTCGGATAGATCGGTCAGCGGCGCGACGTCGCCGTCCATCGAGAAGACGCCGTCGGTGACGATCAGCGCGGCCCGCTCGCCTGCCTTGCGCAGGCCCCAGGAGAGGTGCTCGACGTCGCCGTGGCGGTAGATGAAGGTCTCCGCTCGCGAGAGCCGACAGCCGTCGATGATGCTGGCGTGGTTGAGCTCGTCCGAGAAGACGACCTCGCCGTCTCTGGCCAGCGCCGCGATCGTGCCGGTGTTGGCTAGGTAGCCGGAGCCGAAGAGCAGGGCCGACTCGTATTCCTTGAAAGCGGCGAGCCGCTTCTCGAGGCGCGAGTGCGGCTGCATGCTGCCCGAGATCAAGCGCGAGGCGCCGGCGCCGGCGCCCCAGCGCATCGCCGCCTCGGCTGCCGCGCCCCTGACCTTGGGGTGGTTGGCGAGGCCGAGGTAGTCGTTCGAGCAGAGCAGCAGCACCTGCTTGCCGTCGAGGGTCACGTGCGGGCCCTGGGGCCCGCCAATCAGCCGCAAGCGCCGGTGGAGGCCCCGGTCACGGAGTTCGTCCAGCCGCTCCGCGATCTCGCTCACGAGAGAGCCGCCCCCAGACGCGGAAGCGCGGGCACGTGACTTCCGGTGGTCATTAGCGTGCCCGCGCGGGAGCGGAGGAGGCGGCGCCTGATTCTGGGTACGGCGGGGGCTTCTTGGTCTTCTTGATCACCCGCAGCTGCGTCGAGGGGTCCCAGAAGTTGGCCTCGTCCTGGTGGTCGATCAGCTCGTCCATCGGCGTCGCCGGCGTCTCGCCATCGAGCCAGCCGTCGCGATTGTCGGGCCGCGGGTTGGCGCCGTTGTCGGGCTGGCGGGCGACGTTGAGCCCGAGCTCCTCGAACATCGCTCGGTCATCCTCCGGCTCGGCCCCGAGCGTGGTCAGGAAGTTGCCCATCATCACCCCGTTGAGCCCGGCCTTGACCGCCAGCGGCTGCAGGTCGCCGAGGTTCTCTACCCGGCCGCCGCAGAGGCGGAAGAGGGCGCCGGGGATGATCAGGCGGAAGATCGCCACCCACTGCACGACCTCCATCGCATCCATCAGCGGCCGCTCGCCAAACTTGGTGCCGCTGCGCGGGTTGAGCAGGTTGATTGGCACCGAGGTCGGGTTGATCTCGGTCAGCTCGAAGGCCATCTCCACCCGCTGCTTCGGCGTCTCGCCGAGGTTGAGGATGCCGCCGACGCAGGTCTCTAGCCCGGCCTCCTTGACCGCCTGGATCGTCCGCAGCCGGCCCTCGTAGCGGACCGTGCTCGAGACCTCTGGGTAGTAGGAGCGGGCCGACTCGACGTTGTGGTGGACGCGCTGGATGCCGGCCTCGCGCAGTTTCTTGGCCCGTTCGCCCGACATGTGGCCGATCGACGCGCAGCGCTTCAGATTGGTCTGCTCGGCGACGAGCTTGGCGCCCTTGAGGATCTTCTCGAAGTCGCGCTTGGAGAGCCCCTGGCCCTGGGTGACCATGCAGAAACGGTGCGCGCCCGCTGCTTCCGCGGCTTTGGCGTGCTCGAGGATCTGCTCGGGCTCCATCATCGCGTGCATCGGCGTGTCCGCCTCGGCATAGCGCGACTGGGCGCAGAAGCCACAATCCTCGGCGCAGCCGCCGGACTTGGCGTTGACCAGCGAGCACATGTCGGTCGAGTCGCCGAAGTTCTCGCGCCGCACCGCCCAGGCGCGCTCGACCAGGTCACCGATCTCCTGGTGGTCGGTCAGCTCGCCGAGGGCGAGCGCTTCCTCGAAGGTGATCAGGGAGGACATCGGGCGCAAGGCTAGGCGGCGGTCCGGACGCTCGATCGGCGCGCTCGCGGCGGTCCCGGCGCCTAACATCGCGCGCGGTGAAGGCGGCGACGATCAGGCGCGGGCGGGTGGCTGTCGCGGCGGTCGGCGGACTGGCGATCGCGGCGTTTGCGTTCGGCGCCGTGCTCGGCGATCGCGGCGGCGGACCAGCTCCCAAGCCGGTGTCGCAGCTACCGCTGCCGCGACTCGTCGGCATGCGCCTGATCGCCGGCTTCGAGGGCGCTACCGTGCCGGAGCCATTGCGGCGGGCGATCCATCAGGGCGATCTCGCGGGGGTAGTCCTCTTCCGCGAGAACCTGCCGAGCCGGGCCATGGCGCGGGCCCTGATCGCCGAAGTCGAGTCGATCCACCGCCCGCCTGGCCTGCGCGATCCGTTGCTGATCATGGTCGACCAAGAGGGCGGCCTGGTGAAGCGACTCCCTGGCCCTCCGACGGCCTCGGCGGCGCAGATGGGAGCGGCCGGTGCAGCATCCAGCCGAGCCCAAGGCAGAGCCACAGCGGACAACCTGAGCGCGGTGGGAGTGAACGTGGACTTGGCCCCAGTGCTGGACGTCGCTCGGCCCGGCGGCACGATCGCGAGCACCGATCGGGGCTTTGGGTCCAGTGCGGCTGCCGTGGAAGCTACCGCGGTGCCGTTTGCGGCCGGCCTGCAGGACCGCGGTGTAGCCGCTACCGCGAAGCACTTTCCCGGCCTCGGCGCGGCGACTGAAAACACCGACCTCGCCGTGCAGCGAATCGACTTGTCAAAGCGGACGCTGCGCGCGGTCGACGAGCGGCCCTATCGACGTTTTGTGGCCGCGGATGGCGAACTGGTGATGCTGAGCACCGCCATCTACCCAGCCTTCTCACCAAAGCCGGCCGCTTTCGCCCGCGCGATCGCGACCGGTGAGCTGCGCCGGCGCATCGGTTTCAACGGAGTCTCGATCACCGATGCGCTCGAATCGGCCGCCGTGCGCGACTTCGGCGGGCCCGCCGCGGCTGCTCGGGCGGCGAGCGCGGCCGGCACCGACCTCCTTCTCTTCACCGACTACCGCGCCGCTATGACCGCTGGGCGAGCCCTGTTGGGTTCACTGCGTAGTGCACCGAGCGTTCGAGCCGCTTTCGAAGTCTCGGCCAGCCGGGTCCTGCGCCTGCGCCACGCGCTGGTGGCTAATGCCGCTCGCCGATGGTGATCTTCACTTCGCCTAGGCCCGGCTCCGGCGTGCTGTCATCGAAGGTTTTCACCCGATCGCGGCCAGATCCCTTCGCTGCGTACAGCGCCGCGTCGGCTCGGTCGAGAACCGTTTCGTAGCTGAGCCGCTCGCCCACTCCGAAGACCGCGATGCCGATGCTGGCCGTTATCGGTGGCACCTCCGGGTCGGCGCTCATCTGGTCGCGGATCGCCGCGATGATCTCGCCGCTGACTTCTTCGGCCTCCGCCAGCTCGCAGCGCGGCAGCACGATCGCGAACTCATCGCCCCCGATCCTGGCCACCACGTCGGTCTCGCGAGCGCGGCCGCGCAGCACGGTCGCGACCTCGGCGAGGACGCGGTCGCCGGCAGGGTGGCCGAGGGTGTCGTTGACCTGCTTGAAGTGGTCGAGATCGAGCATTAGCAGCGCCCCGGCAACGCCGTAGCGATGGCTCCGCGCCAACTCGGCTCGCAGATCCTCCTCGAAGCGACGGCGGTTCTTCAGCCCGGTGAGCGGGTCTTGACTGGCCTGTAGCTCCAGTTCCTGCAGCCGCTCGTGACGGCTCCAGACGAGGACGAGCGCCGCCAGCAGCGCCGCCAGCGATAGACCGACGATCGCGATCATCACCGCCAGGTCAACGCCGGGACGGCTCGGGTCGCGCACGACGAGCAGCCAGGTGCGGTCGGCAATGTGGATCGCCGCGGCGGCCGATTCGTCGCGGGCCAGGCTGGGTCCGGCGATCGTGTTGCCATGATCGATCAGCGAGGCCCTGACCCCGTCCGGCAGGGCGGTCGTCGCCGCCGCGGTCAGGTCAGGCACGTGGAAGGCGCCACCGGCAAAGCCGATCAGCGCCGCGCGACGCTCGGGGATCGTCCGCAGCGGGGCGCCGTCACGGTAGACCGGGCGGAAGACATTGATCCCCGTTCCGCCGATGGGAAGGCGCATCGCAGGCGTGGCAGCCGGCCTGCCGCTGTCTTGCGCTTTCAGCAGGTAGGTGCCGCGCAGCTTGTCCGAGCCGACGTCGTAGCCGATCGGCGGCTGCACGGTGAGGCCTTTCGCGGCGACGTAGATGATCGGGAAGTAGTGATCGCGAGCGCGGGCTCGGCGCAGGTTGCCGAGCGGCCCCCGTTCGAGGATCGGGTAGCCGCGGGTTTGTTCGAAGCTGGCCCGCTGGGCAGCGGGCACCGAGCCGATGAAGGCCGTCGCGGTGAGCGCCCCTGGTCGCAGCAGCGAACCGGCGACAACCTTGAACTCATGGCGGTCGAAGTGGCCCTCCGCTTGGTAAAAGGCCGAGGCGCTGGAAAGCTGGCCAACCGAGAGGGCGGCCAGCGCTTCCGCCTGGTGGGCGGCGCGCACTGCCTCGCCGTGCTGCCGGGTCTCGAAGTTGTCGCTTTCGCGGTCGTGGACGACCAGTGCAACCGCGATCGATCCAACCGCGATCGCGGCGACTACGGCAAAGCCAAGCCAGAAACGGAAGCGCATGGATCTATTGTCGGCGGCAGATCGGCGCGCCTCAATCTACGGGCGCGTTTGCAAGCGACTCCCACAGGTACAGGGAGGCGAGGCTGCGGTGCGGCCGCCACGGCTCGCCGATCTCCAGCACCTTCGCCGGCGCCGGCATCTCCTCCAGTCCGTACTCGATCTGCACCGCCTTGCGGATGCCGAGGTCACCGCCGGAGAGGACGTCGGGCCGTTCGAGGTGGAACATCAGGAACATCTCTGCGGTCCAGACGCCGAGCCCGCGCACGGCGACGATCTCCTCGATTACCTCGGCATCCTCGAGCTGATCGAGGCGCTCGAGCTCGAGCTCGCCCTCGATCACGTGCGAGGCGAGGTCGCGGATGTACTCGACCTTGCGACCGGAGAGGCCAGCGGTGCGCAGGTCCGATTCCTCCGCTTCGAGCAGCTGCTCGGGCGAGGGCGTGCTGCCGTCGAAGAGGTCGAGGATGCGGCCGTAGATGGTCCGCGCCGCCTTGGTTGAGAGCTGCTGGCCGACGATCGCCCGCAGCAGCGCGCCGTAGGCGTCGTTGGGGCGCTCCTCTTTGCGGCGCGCCAGCCGCGTCGCCAGGTCGATCTTGCCGAGGCGCGCCATGAGCGCCGCCATCGTCGGGTCACTGGCGGCGAGCTGCTTGCGCGCCTTTGCGCTCATCGTCCCTTCCACTCGGGCTTGCGCTTCTCGGCGAAGGCTTCGACTCCCTCGCGCAGGTCCTCAGAGGCGAAGCAGGACTCGCGCAGAGCGATCAGGCCGGCCTCTTGCTGTGGGCTGAGGACTGGTGAAGCCGTAAGCAGGTCGATCGCGCTTTTGTTGCCTCGCATCGAGAGCGGCGCGTTGGCAGCGATCTCGGCCGCTAACGCGACCGCTGCCTCCTCTAGCTCGGCATCGGGCACGACTTCGTGGACGAGCCCGATCTCGGCAGCGCGGGCAGCCTCGAAGTTGCGACCCGTGAGGAAGAGCTCCTTGGTCCGCGCCGGCCCGATCGTGTGGAGGAACTTGCGCAGGCCGGTGTGACCGTAAACGAGGCCGAGCTTGACAGGCGGCATGCCGAGCTTGGCCTCGGCGGTGGCGATGCGCAGGTCGCAGGTGATCGCCAGCTCGAGCCCGCCACCGATGCAGTGCCCGTTGATTGCGGCAACGGTCGGCCAGGGGTGGCTGGCGAGCGCCTCCATCGCGGCGTGGAAGGGATGGGCGACGAGGGCCTCGGCATCGCGCTCGAAGGTCTCGGAGGGGATCGCGGCGATGTCGTAGCCGGCTGAGAAGACGGGTGGGGCACCGGTGATCAGCAGGCAGCGCGTCTCGATCCCCCGGTCGAGCCGGGGCAGTGTCTCGGCGAGGGCGTCGAGGATCTCGTGGTCGAGCGCGTTGCGCCGCTCAGGGTTGGAGATGCGGAGCCGGACGACCGCCTCGGCCGGTGAGTCGAGCAGCAGCTTGCCGCCGGCGAGCTGCTCGTTCACTCCAGCACTACGAGGACGTCGCCTTCGCTGACCGACTGACCCTCCTCGCAGCGAATCTCCTTGACGGTGCCGTCGTCTTCGCTCTCGACCGGGATCTCCATCTTCATCGACTCGAGGATCACGACAGTGTCCCCGTCCGCGACGGTGTCCCCAACGGCGACCTCGATTTTCCACACGTTGCCGGTGATGTGAGCCTCGATGTTCATGGCGGGGGAGAATATCCGCCGTGTCCGACCTCGCCGTGATCGTCGCCGCCCGCAATGAGGCTGATCGGATCGCCGCGACGGTGTCCGCCTTGCGCGGCGCCTTCCCCGGCGCCGCGATCTGGGTGGCCGACGACGCCTCCGAGGACGGCACCGCCGAGGTGGCGATGGGCGCCGGCGCCAAGGTGGTCAGCCGCGGCCGCCCGCACGGCAAGGGCGCCAACGTCACCGCCGCGGCTGAGGCGGCGCTGAGCGACGGCGAGCCACCCGTCCTGGTCCTGCTCTGCGACGGCGACCTGGCCGGCTCGGCGGGGCGGCTCGAGCCGCTCGTCGAGGCGGTCGAAGCGGGGGAGTGCGATCTCGCCGTGGCGGCCTTCGGAACGCGCGTCGGCGGTGGCTTCGGCCTGGCCCTGGGCTTCGCCCACTGGGCAATCCGGCGTCGCTGCGGCTTCGAGGCGGACGCGCCGATCTCTGGCCAGCGAGCGATGCGTAGCGAGGTGCTGCGCGCGGCGCTTCCCTTCGCGGCCGGCTATGGGATGGAGATCGGGATGACCATCGATGCGATTCGGGCCGGCCATCGGGTGGGCGAGTATGAGCTCGACCTGGAGCATCGGGCCAGCGGCCGCACCCTCGACGGCTTCCTCCACCGCGGCCGCCAGCTGCTCGACTTCCTCGCTGTCTACGCGCGGCGCTGAGCGGCAGGGCCCGCTCGGAGTTGGCGGCGCTACGGCTGAGCCGCGGGGAGGTGGTGCTCGTCGCGCAGAACCCGGGATGCCTGCACCATTTCCGCCTGAAATCCCTCCAGCGGGGGTGGCACCTCCGCTTCCGCGATCGTCGGCACCGGGGTGGCGATCACTCCGTGGGTCGCGGCCCCCGCGCGCCAGTCGGCGATCGTCCTCATCGCCGGCCCGTAGTCGCCGCTCTGCGCCGCTTCGCTACGGGTCAGCAGGCGACCGAGGTGCTCGGCCTCGGCCACTCGCGGACCCATGTCCGCGGTCGCCTCGGGCGCGAACAGCTCGAGAATCGTCTTGATGATCGAGGTGTGGTCGAAGAGCGTGTGCGAGACGGTGCCGGGGTCGACCCATGGAGAGACAACGAAGGCGGGCACTCTCACCCCGTAGCGGGGGAAGACCGGATCGTGTGGTGCCGCGGGCGGCGAGACGTGGTCGTAGAAGCCGCCATGCTCGTCGTAGGCGACGATCAGCATCGTCTCGAGGCGCTGCTCCTCCGGCCCCTCGGCCAGGGCGCGCACGACCTGCAGCACCAGCTCCTGTGCCGCGCGCACGTCGGAGGGCGGATGGTCGTCGTTGGAGTTGCGCTCGAGGAAGCTCAGGTCGATGAAGTTGGGATCGATCCAACTGACCGGCGGCAGCTCACCGCGCCTCGCGTCGTCGAGGAAACTGCTGTGCTCGTCGACCATCAGGCGCTCGGCCGTTTGGGTGAGGCCGCTGACCATCCTGCGATCGAAGAAGCGGAAGTGGTCCTTGTGGAAGTTGAGGCCATCGCCCGGCTCGCGGTACTCGCCGTCGGCGACACGGAGGCTGCCGGGATCGTGCGAGTACCAGCGCCACATGACATTCGCCTGATCGAGGAAGCGCGGGAAGGAGGGGAAGTCCCAGAGCAGCTCTTTGGGGGCTCCGTCGAGCATTCCCTCGCGTTTGGGATCGGCGGTGCCGCACATCGCGTAGAGGCGGTTGACCCAGGTGGAGCCAGGGATCGAGCTGTGCCAGCGATCGCAGATGCAGGCGTTGTGGGCCAGATAGTCGTAGACCGGGAGCTGGCTGGCGTCGTAATACCCCATGACCAGATCGGGATGCTCGGGGTCGACGCCGGCGAAGTTGCTGACGAAGCCACCGTTGTCGCCCTCGAGCTGCTCGCCGACGCATTTGATCGAGTGGCAGGGGTCTTGGCTCTTGGGAAAGCGGGTGTTGGACAGGTGGCGTGGTGCGTAGCGTTTGCCGCGATACTCGTTGAACTGCTCCGGGCCCCCGGAAAGGCCATCGACCTCGATGTTGCCGCGCAAGCTGAGGTACCCCAGCATGTGGTCGAAGGAGCGGTTCTCGAGCATCAGTACGACCACGCGCTTGGTCTTCTCTCGAAGCAGCCGCACCGCCTCCTGCTCGTCTTCGCTCTCGGTGGCCGCGACGATCTTGGGCGCGGGGTCGGCCGGCTGGGGCCTGTCGTCCCAGTCAGGCTCGGCTTCCACGAGCTCTGCGACGATCTCGGCCCACTCCGGCGGGTGCTCTGGCAGCCGGCTGCGCAGCCCGGCGATGAGGCGGCGCAGGAATGCGATCGGGAGGCGATCACCGAAGCCACGCAGGCTGGCGGCTCGTTCGCGGCCGGCCTGGGTCAGGCGCCAGACGGGTCGTTTCAGGTGGTTGCCGGCGGCATCGACGCTCTGCGGGGCGATCAGCGCGCGGCGCGCGGCCGAGCGCAGCCACGCTGCGATCTGGGCCTCGCCCAGTCCCGGACTGCCTCCCGCCGTTTGCGCCGCCGCAGCGCCAGCGAACTCACTCGTCGACGTCGGGCCCAGGTCGGCGAGCGCTTTCAGCAGCCAGCGGTCGAGCTCCTGAAATGGGTGTTTGATCGAAGAACCAGGTCCGAAGTCGGCGCCCATCGCACTGCCTCCTCATTGAGATTGCGGCGCCGACCCTTTCAAAGGTAACTCGACTAAGCAAGAAGTTCCGGCCATAAATGGAACTTCGACCAAACCGTGCGTCGACTTCAAGCCTTGCTTGGCTGCGGCCAACCCCCTGCTGCGCGCTCGACCTGTCCGGCGAGTGAAAGCAGCGTCGCCTCGTCGTGTTCGCGGCCGAGCAGTTGGGCGCCGATCGGCAGTCCCGTGGAGGTGAACCCGGCGGGGACGCTGATCCCGGGCCAGCCGACGACATTCCAGGCGAAGGCGAAGGGGCAGGTGGCGCTGGCGGTGTTGCCGGTCTTCCAGTAGCCCTCGCCCTCGAGGGCGCCGATACGCGGCGGCGGCTTCGCCGTGGTCGGGGTGAGGACGACGTCGCAGCGCTCGAAGACGCGGCCGATCCGGCGCCGCAGGCTCGGCTCGGCAGCGCGGGCGATGCGCAGCGGCACTCCCTGCAGAGCCTTGCCGATGCGGGCGGCAGCGCGGGTGCGCGGCTCCAGGTTGGAGCGGTCTTCGCCGTGGGCGCAGAGCCATTCCTCGACGGCCGCCTCGCCGCGGGCGACGATCGTCGGGCCGACCAGGCCGTATTCCGGATCGATGCGGACGATCTCGTGGCCGAGCTCGGCGAGCTGCTCGGCAAAGGACTCGATCGCCGCGCGGTGCTCGGGGTTGACCTTTGCCGGGACGCCGAAGGGCGTGGCGAAGGAGATTGCCACCCGCAGGCTGCCGGGCTCGCGCGCTGCCGCTTCCGAGAAGGATTCGCTCGGCGCGGGGGGGCGGTGCAGATCGGCCGGGACGTTGCCGTGGACCGCGTCGAGCAGCAGCGCCGCATCGGCCGTGCTGCGCGCCAACGGGCCGTAGCAACTGAGCCCGTTGAAGGCCTCGGGGTCGGGCCAGGTCGAGACGCGTCCGCGCTGTGGCTTCAGCCCGACGAGCCCGGTCCAGGCCGCCGGGATGCGGATCGAGCCGGCGCCGTCGGAGCCGATCGCCGCCGGAACCACGCCGGCCGCCACGGCCGCGGCGGCGCCGCCGCTAGAGCCGCCGGGGGTGTGATCGGTGTTCCAGGGGTTGCGGGTCGCACCGTGCAGCGGCGTCTCGGTGAAGTGCCAGAGCCCCACCTCCGGCGCGTGGGTCTTGCCGATCGGGATCGCGCCCGCCTCGCGCAGGCGCCGGACCATCTCGGCGTCGCGCACCGCGGGCCGGCCGCCGCCGCAGCCGAAGGGGCTGGTGTGGCCGGCGAGGTGGACGTCGTCCTTGATCGCGACCGGGACGCCGAGCAGCGGCGCGCTGTCCTCCTCGCCGAGCCGGCGATCGGCCTCCTCGGCTGCCTCCAGCGCTTCCTCGGCGCAGATGACGCGGAACGCGTTCAGCCTCTCCTGGCTTGCCTCGGCCTGCTCGAGCGCCGCCTCGACCAGCTCGCGCGATGTGGTCTCCCCGGACCGCAGCAGCAGCACCTGCTCCTGCAGCCCAGCGGGTGAAGTCGTTGTCGTCGCCACTTTGCCTCCCTCGCCGCTGCTGTTGTTCGTTCGAACGAACGATAAGCGAAAACGGTAGGCTGGCGCTTCTTGGCCACCGTCGCGTCCTCCGATACCCGCGAGCGAATCCTCCGTGCCACGGTCGAGCTGATTGGCGAGGAGGGTGTGCCCGCCGTCACCAATCGCCGCGTCGCCGGCGCCGCCGGCGTCGCCCTCGGCTCGCTCACCTACCACTTCCCCAGCCAGGTGGATCTGCTGCGCGAGAGCCTGCTGCTCTTCGTCGGGGAAGAGGTTGTGCGCCAGGAGGAGATCGCGGCGGAGCTGCGCCGCAGGGAACCGAGCGTCGAGCAGATCGCGGCCGAAGTCCAGCGGGTAGTCGAGGAGTCGGGCAACCGGATCCAGGAGCTGGCCGAGATCGAGCTGCACCTGCAGGCGGCCCGCGACCCGGCCCTGCGCGAGGCCTCGCTGCGCTGCTTCGAGGCCTACGAAGGAGTCGCCGCTGCAGCGTTGGAGATGCTCGAGGTGCCGGAGCCGGAGCGCCACGCCCGCACGATCGTGGCGCTGATGTACGGGATGGGGCTGCGCCGGTTGGCGACGGGGGAGGACGCTTCGGGTGTCGCCGCGAGCCTGCTCACGATCGTCCGCGGAGTCACTCCCTGATCCTGGCGATCGACCAGGGGACGACGGGGACGACCTGCCTCGTCTTCGACGCCGAGGGGCAAATTGCCGGTCGGGCCTACTCGGAGTTCGAGCAGCACTTCCCCCGACCTGGCTGGGTCGAGCACGACGCCGCCGAAATCTGGCAGGTGAGCCGCCGCGTCGCCGTCGAGGCGATCGTCGACGCCGGCATCCAGGGAGCCGAGCTCGACGCGATCGGGATCACCAACCAGCGCGAGACCGTCGTCGCCTGGGACCCGGCGAGCGGCGAGCCGCTGCACCGGGCGCTGGTTTGGCAGGACCGGCGCACCGCCGATCGTTGCGCGGAGCTGCGCGCCGCCGGCCACGAACAGCTGGTGCGCGAGCGCACCGGCCTGGTCATCGATCCCTACTTCTCGGCGACCAAGATCGAGTGGCTACGACAAAACGTCGCCGGGGCCGAGCGAGCGGTCTTCGGCACGATCGACTCCTGGCTGCTCTTCAAGCTCACCGGTCGTCACGCGACCGACCAGACCAACGCCTCGCGCACGATGCTCTTCGACATCCGCCGCCGCGTCTGGGACGAGGAGCTTTGCGGCCTGCTCGGCATCGACTCGGCCAGTCTTCCCGAGGCGTTGCCCTCGGCTCACATCTACGGCACCACCACCGAGTTCGGCGGCGAGGTGCCGGTGGCGGGAATCGGCGGCGACCAGCAGGCGGCCCTCTTCGGTCAGGCCTGCCATGAACCCGGTACCGCCAAGAACACTTACGGGACCGGCAGCTTCGTCTTGCTCAACACCGGGCCCCAGGCGCCCAAGCCGGTCGAGGGCCTGCTGGCGACCGTCGCCTGTGGGACGGAGGAGCAATCGGCCTACGCACTCGAGGCCTCGATCTTCGTCACCGGCGCCGCCGTGCAGTGGCTGCGCGACGGCCTTGGCGTGATCGGGAGTGCGGGGGAGAGCGAGGCGCTGGCGGCCTCGCTCGAGGGCAACGACGGGGTCTACTTCGTGCCGGCGCTGACCGGCCTCGGCTCGCCGCACTGGGACCCCTACGCGCGCGGCACGATCGTCGGCCTCACTCGCGGCAGCGGCCGTGCCCACCTCGCCCGGGCAGCCCTGGAGGCGATCGCCTTTCAGACCGTCGATGCGGTGCGGGCTCAGGAGGCAGCGGCGGGCGAGCGGCTGGCGGCGCTCAAGGCCGACGGTGGCGCGGTCGCCAACCGCTGGCTGATGCAGTTCCAGGCCGACGTGCTCGGCTGCCCGGTGGTCGTCCCCGAGATCGCCGAGACGACCGCGCTCGGCGCCGCCTACCTGGCGGGAATCGCGACCGGCCGCTGGAGCCTCGAGCAGGTCGGCGAGATGTGGCGCGAGGCGGCGCGCTACGAGCCGGCGATGGGCGAGGACGAGCGCGAGTCGCTCCTGGCGGACTGGCACCGGGCGCTCGATCGCGCCAAGGACTGGGCCTCGCCGGAGCCCGGCAAAGAGGAGCCGTAACCCTCGCCCTGGGCGGGGGTACCGCGTAGCGACGGCCTGCGGCCGTCGCGCGCCCATGAGCGCGGAGCGAACAAGCATGCATATCTGATTCTTTGCGCCGTGAGCGAAGCGCGAAATTGACATGAGTGACATGAAGCCACAGACTTACAAGGACGACCGCCCGGCGGAGTACTTCGACCAGTTCCACGCCTCGGCCCGCAAGGGGGTCGGCTGGACCTACACCTTCGTTCGCCTGATCCTCTCGCTGCCGACGCTGTTGATCTACCGGGTGCGGGCGATCGGGGTCGACAACGTGCCGAAGAAAGGTGCGCTGATCCTCGCCCCCAACCACTTCAGCCAGATGGACCACTTCTTCGTCGGCCTCTACCTGCGCCGCAAGGTGCGCTTCATGGCCAAGTCGCAGATGTTCGGCCCGCCGGTGCTCACCTACGTCTACAAGCACGGCGGCGTCTTCCCGGTGCGCCGCGGGCATCACGACGAGGAGGCGATGAAGACCGCCGCCGCGATCCTCGAGCAGGGCGAGATGCTGCTCGTCTACGCCGAGGGCGGGCGCTCGCGCAGCGGCAAGCTGAAAGAGGTCAAGCCGGGGATCGGCCGCATCGCGCTCGAATCCGGCGCGCCCGTGGTGCCGGTCGCGATTCAGGGCTCGGAGAGAGTGCGCCGCTGGAAGCGACTCAGCTTTCCCAAGGTGACCGTCCAGTTCGGTGAGCCGCTGCGTTTCCCGGCCGAGGGCGCGCCGAGCCGCGAGCGCCAGCTCGAGGCTGCGGAGCAGATCTTCGCCCCGGTGCGGGCGATGTACGAGGAGCTCGCTACTCGTAACGAGCGCTGAGCCCGGCGTAGAACTCCGGGTCGTGGCCCGGGGTGACGATCGCATCGGGGTACTCGCGCTTGAACAGCTTCAGCTCCTGCAGCGAGCGGCGGTAGTTGTGCTCGTCGAAGGGGCGCGGCGCCAGCGGCGCGTCGCCGTCCAGCTGGGCCTGCATGTAGGTGGCGTCGCCGCCGATCACGAAGTCGCGCTTGCCGAGGTGAGCGATCACCGACATGTGGCCGGCACTGTGGCCCGGGGTGTAGGCGAGCCGCAGCGAGCCGTCGCCGAAGAGGTCGAAGCAGCGGCCGAAAGTGGCGTAGGAGTCGATGCCGGCACGGTCGAAGTCGACCGTGCGGTAGTCGAAGGCGTAGTCGTAGTGGCTGTGCCGGTAGCCGTTGAGCAGTGGTCGCGGGCCGGTTGCGGCGGCGTGCCACTCCTTCTCGCTGAGGACGAAGGTCGAGTTGGGGAACTCGGAGATCGCCGAGGTGTGGTCGATGTGCATGTGGGTCATCACCACGATCGGGATCTCACCGGGGTCGAGCCCGGCTTTGCGCAGCTGTGCCGGGATGTCTTCGCCGGGCTCGAGCGAGGGGTTGCCGAAGCGGTTGCCCATGCCGCCGAAGTTCTCCTTGCCGTCGGTTGCGACCGAGGGGTGCAGGCCGGTGTCGATCAGGATCGCGCCGGCGCTGGGGTGGCGGATCAGGAAGGCGGGGCAGGGGACGGTGGCGGCGGGGTTGCCGCTGAGCAGGGCGCGCAGCAGCTTCAGGGTCTCGAGGCGACCGCCCGGACGTTCCATCATCGTGCGCGGCCAGGTGACGTGGCCGGCGACCATCGGCTCGACCGTGACCGTCGCGCCGGGGGTGCCGCCGGCCAGCGGCTCGTGCAGTGGTTTTGGCTCTACGCTGACCTTCATTGCCGCTGAGGTTACGGTGACTGCCCGTCTATAGGCTTGCGCGTCAATGAGTGAAAGCCCGCATTCGCGCATCTTCAGGGAGGGTTTGCTGGCCGGTGAGGTCTGCGTGGTCTCCGGCGCTGGCAGCGGCCTCGGGCGCGAGACCGCCCTCGAGCTCGCTCGGCTAGGCGCGATCGTGGTCGGCTGTGGCCGCCGCGAGGAGCCCCTGATCGAGACGGCCGAGCTGGCCGCCGGCCTGGCCGGATCCTTCACCCACGAAGCGATGGACATCCGCGACGAGAAGGCCGTCGACGGCTTCTTCGACCGGGTGCTGGCCGATCACGGCCGGATCGACGTGCTGGTCAACAACGCCGGTGGCCAGTTCCTGGCGCCGGCCGAGTCGATCACGCCGAAAGGCTTCCGCACCGTGATCGAGCTCAACGTCGAGGGCACCTGGCTGATGACTCATGCGGCGGCGACCAAGGCCTTCATCCCGCAGGGCGCCGGCAAGGTGCTCAGCGTCACCCTCTCGCCCCACAACGGGATGCCGGGGATGGTGCACTCGGGCGCTGCCCGCGCCGCGGTCGAGAACATGATGCGGACGCTGGCGGTCGAGTGGGCCCGCTTTGGGATCAGGACCTGCGCCCTCGCCGCCGGCCAGTTCGCCACCGAGACGCTGCTGACCAAGTATCCGCAGGTCGTCGTCGACAACCTCGAGCGCTCGATCCCGATCGGCCGCGCCGGCCGCGCCGAGGAGATGGCCTGGCTGGTCGCCTACCTGGCCTCGCCGGCAGGCGACTTCGTCTCGGGCACGACGATCACGATCGACGGCGCCCGCGACAACTGGGTCGGCCCCTGGCCGCCCGAGGCGATCGCCAGCGAGTCCGGCGACCCGGTCGCCGAGGAGCGCCGCCCGAAGCCTTAGCTACGCGGCTCGAGGATGACCAGGGGGATTTCGCGACCCTTGCTGCGCACGGCGTAGTCCTCATAGCCGTGGTAGGCCTTGACCGCGATCGGCCAGAGGCGCTCGCGCTCCTCCGGCGTGGCGACGCGGGCCCGAACCTGAAGCTTGTGGGAAGCGACCTGGACCGTGGTGTCCGGATTGGCCTTGAGGTTGTGGTACCAGGCCGGGTGTTTGGGGAAGCCGCCCTTGGAGGCGACGATGACCAGGTCCTCGCCGTCCCGGAAGTAGAGCAGCGGCGAGGTGCGCTCGATGCCGCTCTTCGCTCCCTTGTGGTCGAGCAGCAGCATCTTGCCGGGGACGCCCGGGATCTTGTGCCCCAGGCGCCCGCCGGTTGCCTTGTAGAGCGCCGTATGGGCGCCCATGAAGCGGCGGGTGGCAGGCCAAATCCTGTCCGCGACGTCGAGGTATCGCGGAGGACGCCTGCCACCTGTCGCTTGCGAGCTCAGGTGTACATCCCCCCGAACATGCCGCCGGTGACGTTGAGCACCTGGCCGTGCACGTAGTCGGCCAGCGGTGAGCAGAGGAAGAGGACCGGGGCCGAGGCCTCCTCGGGGGTGGCGGGACGACCGAGTGGGATGATCGCCGAGGCCATCGCCCGCATCTGCTCGGGGATGCCGAGCTCGATCTTCTCGCCGCCCGGAGCAGTCATCTCGCCGCCCTGCTCCTTGGCCGCGGTGAGGCGGGTTTCGACGAAGCCGAAGGCGACCGCGTTGACGTTGATCTTGAACTGGCCCCACTCCTTGGCCAGCGTTTTGGTCAGGCCGACGACGCCCATCTTCGCCGCCGAGTAGTTGACCTGGCCGGCGTTGCCCATCATTCCCGAGGTCGAGGAGGTGTTGACGATCTTGCGGAAGACCTCCACGCCTTCGTTGCGCTCGGTCTTGGCCGCCTCGCGCCAGTGGGGCGCGAGCGCGCGGGCGACGCGGAAGGGCACGATCGTGTGGATGTCGAGCATCGCCTGGAACTGCTCGTCGGTCATCTTGTGGGCGACGCTGTCCCAGGTGTAGCCGGCGTTGTTGACGGCGATGTCGACCGAGCCGAAGGCCTCGACCGCGGCCGCGACCAGCTGGTCTGCGGCGTCCGGCTTGGTCAGGTCGCCGGCGAAGACCGCGGTCTCGCCGTCGATCTCGCTTGCAGCCTGTTCGGCGACGTCGGCGTCGAGGTCGTTGATCAGCACCTTGGCGCCCTCGCGAACGAACATCTCGGCGGTCGCCCGGCCGATCCCGCGCGCCGATCCGGTGACGATCGCCGCTTTCCCGTCAAGAAGTCCCATCAGTCGCTCTCTCCTTATGGATTCAGTGAAATTCGGCTCGGGAGGCTACAAGGAACCAACCGTCCTGGTTGACTGGCCAGTCGGGCGCCCTTCACCGCTGAGTTTGAGGTTCGTACCCCTATGCGCCGACAAACCTCAAACTCAGCGTGCTCAGGGCACCGGGTACATCAGCATCTGGTACTCAAAGGCGGTCTCGTAGCCCATCGCCTCGTAGATCGGCTTGCCCATCGGCGAGGCCTGCAGCGAGGCGACGTCGGCGCCGAGGTCGAAGCCGGCGTTGGTCGCGCCCACGGTCACCGCCCGGCCGATTCCCTTGCCGCGCGCCTGCTCGAGGCTGCCGACCCAGTAGATGCCGGCGACCCCGTGGCTGACCATCGTCATCGCGATGCCGACCGGCTCGCCGTCGAGCAAGGCGAGGAAGGCGACGACGTTCTCGGCGAGCAGGCCGGCGTGGTTGGTGTAGCCCGTGAAGACCTCGGGCGGGAAGCCGATGCTCCCGTAGGAGGCGATCGCCACGCGCCAGAAATCGGGCGCCTGCTCGACCTTGGTCAGCCGGCGCAGCTCGACTCCGGAGGGCAGCTCGGGCGGCTCCAGTTTCTCCCCGAGCGTCATCTCCGGCATTGCGTAGACGAGCTGGAGGCCGGCCGCCTCGGCAGCGGCGACGAGATCGCGGTCCTCCGCCTGGCCGCCTCGCGCCCAAACGCTGAAGCCACGCCCCCGAGCGGTAAAGAACTCTTTCGCCCGGGCGACGAACTCATCCGCGTCGACGTCGTTGTCGCGACGGAAGGCGCCGTTGGAGATCACCGGGTGGGTGGAGCTGCCGGCGCCGAAGAGCCAGCCCGGCTCGGCCTCGATCGCGGCGCCCGGGTCGAGCTCGAAGAACTGGCGCGAGCTGTCGAGGAGGTTGAGGTGGGAGCGCTGCAGCGCGTTAGCGGCCAAGCTCGATGCCGCCGCTCTCGGTGACAGTCCAGTGCGGGTTGTGGGCGACCTCCCAAGGATGGCCGTCGGGGTCGATGAAGACCCCGCTGTAGCCGCCCCAGAAGGTCTCGGCCGGCTCGCGCCCGATCGTCGCCCCGGCGCTCCGCGCTTCCTCGATCGTCGCGTCGACCTCGGCGGGCGAGCCGAAGTTGAGCGCAAGGGTCACGCCACCCCAGCCACCGCCATCGGCGACCTCGCTGTCCTCGGCCAGGCGCGCCCGGTCCCAGAGGGCGAGGACCATCTCGCCGGTTTGGAAGAAGACGACGTCGTCGTCCGGCGCCGCGCCGGTGCTCCGGCCAAGCGCCTCGTAGAAGCGGCGCGCCCGCCCGAGGTCACCCACGCCGAGGGTGATCAGGTTGACGCGCTGCTTCACGGGCGGTTCAGGCCGTGGGCCCCGCGGGCGGCGGATCGCCGGCGGGCGGCTCGGTCGCCTGCGGCTGCTCGGGCAGCGGCGGGGGGAGTGGATCGGCGGGGGCGGGGGGTGCCAGTTCGCCCTCGGCCGGATCGGCCTCGGCCTGCCAGACCTTGTTCAACTCGGACTGGACGTAGAACCACAGCGCGGGCGAGATGACCAGGTAGAGGATGATCGCGATCCAGCCGTTGAGCGGCGTCTGTCCGGCGACCTTCGAGGCGCCCATCACGCGCTTGGTCCCGCGCCAGTAGGTGATCAGGGCGGGCACGATGATCAGGCCGCCTGGGAAGAGGGCTAGCACCGAGTTGGTCGGGTTCTGGCCGAGGTCGTAGCCCTTGGCCTTGCCGTAGTCGCGCAGCTCGCGATTGATCTTGTACCACCAGACCAGGTGATAGATGCCAAGTGTGATGATCGGCAACAGCGCCGCTGCCCAGGGGCTGCGGATCTTTACTTTGTCGCCGCTCTCCCTGAGCTGCATTTCGTAAGCCATGTAACCCTCGTTTCTCCCCGCGTCGAATAGGTCGCGGAGACCCTACTCGACGTTTCGCGCGAAATTCACCACCCCCACATTTGCGGACTAAGCTTCAAACCTACGTTCAGATGACCGTTAACCAGACCGAAGAGATTCTGCGATCCGCCTACCGGACTTTCAATGCTCGCGACGTCGACGCGGCGCTGGAGTTGATGCACGCCGAGGTCGATTGGCCGAACGCTTGGGAGGGAGGTCGCGTCGTTGGGCGGGTCGCCGTGGGCGATTACTGGCGCCGCCAGTTCGAATCGATCTCGAGTCAGGTGGAGCCCGAGGCGTTCGATCATCTGGCGAACGGTGAAGTGAGCGTCCTGGTCAACCAGACGGTCCATGACGCGAAGAGCGGCGAGAAGCTCTCGGAGGGCACGGTGCGCCACCGCTACCGGCTCGAGGACGGCCTGATCGTGTGGATGGACGTCGAGGAGGACACGGCGTCGCAGTCCGCGGGCGCTTAGGCGCCGGCGATCGCCGCCAGGTCCTTGGGCCTGAGCAGGGCGACCAAGGTGCTGCCGTCGACGATGGCGAGGCCGCCCTTGCGCAGCTTTGCATTGGCGCCGGTGAGGCGCGCCACCTCGCTCGAGAAGTCGGGCTCGTGGCCGACGAGGAGGGCGTCGCCGCGGCCGGCGGCCAGGGTCGTGGAGTCGAAGGGGCCGCCTCGCAGATCCTCGGCGATCTCCAACTCGAGGTCGAGCGCCTCGCAGGCCAGCTTGGCGGTGTCGGCTGCCCGCACCTTCGGGCTGGTCAGGCAGATATCGGGCTTAGCCGCGAGTGCTGCCAGCGCTCGTCCGGCCGCCTCGGCCTGACGCTCGCCCTTGAGGGTCAGTCGCCGCGCCGCGTCGTCGCCGAGGCCTTCCTCGGCATCGCCGTGCCTGAGCAGGTAGATCATCTCCCCGATGCTATGAAGTTGGGCCCACCGGGTGCTCTGCCTATGCTCGGGGTCTGACCCTTCGTCGCTCAGCCGCCGCCGCACTCGTCGCCTGCCTGGCCCTGCTCTTTTGTGACTCGGCCCTTGCCCGCTGGCACCCGGCTCCAACCACGCAACCCTGGCAGTGGCAACTGCAGGGCAAGATCGACACCGGTGTCGACGCCAGCGTCTACGACGTCGACGGCTTTGAAACGCCGGCGAGCGTCGTGCGGAAGCTGCACCAGCAGGGCCGGCACGTCGTCTGTTACCTCGATGTCGGCAGCTGGGAGAGCTACCGGCCGGATGCCGACTCGTTTCCTCACTCGGTAATCGGCCGCGTCTACGAAGGCTTCCCGGACGAGCGCTGGCTCGATGTCCGTCGCTTTCACCTCTTTGCCAAGCCGCTCGAGCGGCGCTTCGACATCTGCGCCCGCAAGGGTTTCGACGCGGTCGAGCCGGACAACATCGCCGGCTGGGAAAACAAGACGGGCTTCCCGATCGGCGCCGGCGCGCAGCTGCGCTTCAACCGCTGGGTGGCGCGGCAGGTCCACGCCCGCGGGATGGCGGTGGCGCTGAAGAACGACGGCGGTCAGGTGGAGCAGCTGCTCGGCAGCTTCGACTTCGCGATCGTCGAGGAGTGCTTCCAGTACGACGAATGCGGAACCTATGAGCCCTTCGTCAAGGCCGGCAAGGCGGTCTTCGAGGCCGAGTACGAACTCGAACCTCCGGCCTATTGCGACGCCGCGGCAAGCCTCGGCTTCAGTGCGATCGGCAAGTCATACGACCTCTTCGCCCAGCCCTGGCGAACATGTCCGGCGAGCGGTGCGCCCTAGCCCGCGCGGCCGTTGGTGAAGGCCTGCAGCGCCGGGCGCCCGCCGCCGACTAACGGGTCGCCGTGGGCAAAGAGGAGGTGCTCGAAGCGCTCGTCGAGGAATCCCTTGCAGTGGGCAAGGATCTTCGCCTTGACCGCCTCGGGGTCATCGCCGATCAGGCCGTCGGAGACGAAGCCGAGCGAGCCGCGGTTGACGACGCTGTCGGCGAAGAGAAGCGCGCCACCGCCCTGCTCGATGCGCAGCACCGTGTCATCGAGCGAGATCGCGTCCATCTCGAGCGCGACGACGTCGTCGGCGAGCTGGTCGCCAAATGCGAACCCCTCGACGTTGGGGCCGTCCTCGAACTCATAGAGCCCGGACTCGTGGCAGAGGATCGGGCAGCCGAAGCGCTCCGCGATCTCGGGCGCCTGGCGCAGGTGGTGGCGGGTCGAGAGCACGATCCGCTCGACCCCGCGCCCGTCGAACCACTCGATCCCCTCGTCCGGCAGCAGTGGATCGATCGCCGTGCCCGAGCCGGCGACGAAGTGGCACCCCGCCTCGGAGCCGGTGCTGGGATGGACTGCCTTCCAGTGGAAGACGCCCTCGATGATCTCCTCCATGGCGGGCTCCTACCCCGTTGACCCGCGCCTCTACCATCGGGCTCGATGCCGTACGCGATCGGGGGGATCTGGGCGACGAAGCATCTGGCCGAAGGCGGCCTGGTGGTCGTGCTCGCCGCCTTCGCGATCGTCGCCCTGGTGATCTATTGGCCGCGCTTCACCGATTGGATCGAGCGACGCTGGAACTCGCGCTGAGCGGTGGGAGTGCAGCCGCCCAGATGACCTAGACGCTTGCGGTAGATCTGCATCGAGGCGTGTCGCCAATCTCCATGCGTCTGACCGCGCAGGCTCGCGACCCGCTCGCGGTGGTAGGGGGAGGAGAGGCTCTCGGCGTGGCCGATCACGTTGCGCAGCTTGATCTGGAAGCGACAGCGCAAGTAGTGGGTCAGCGCCAGCGAAGCGCGCATCTCGTGCGGGTTGCCGAGCACTTCCGCGTCGCTGAAGCCGGTGTGCTCGATCCCGATCGAGGTCCAGTTGAGCCCGACTGTGTGCCGGCAGCGAATCCGGGTCGAGACCAGCTGGTAGATCCGCCCCGATCCCGAGACGACGAAGTGCGAGCAGACGTTGGGCAGCTCGTGCAGCTCCGGATCCGGATGGTCGGGCGCGAAGGTGTTGTAGACCGAGGCGGCGGTCCCGGCTTCGGCCCAGTGCTCGACGATCACCCGCGGGTGCTTCAAGCGCCAGGTGTGTTCCCCGTAGTGCCGCTCCGAGTAGGCCGCCATCTGCCGCTTGCGCTTGGGGCCGAAGGGGATCAATCGTTTGATGATGTGCGGGCGCGGTGCGAGCGCGCCGTCGGCCGCCGTGCTCCGGCCGCTGGATCCGGACACCGCCGGCTGTGCGATCGCTCCACCGGCGAGGACGGTGAGCAGAACGAGGAGGCAAAAGCCGACCTTCATTTTGCGGTGGTGTCGAGGAGGCCGAGAACGATCGTTTCTCGAGCGCGGTTGAGCATTTCCTCGAACTCGGCGTCGGTGAGGCTCATGTTGGCCGGGCCCAGGTGGGAGGCGATGACACCGTCCCACGCCGCCCAGAGGAACCTCGCGGTGGCGACGGGGTCGACGGAGCGCACAACCCCTTCCGCGATCGCTTCGCGCAGCAGCCCGGCCATGCGGGAGGTTTCCTCGCCGATTCGCTGGGCCACGCGCGTCGCGGGCTGAAGGGCCTCGCCCTCTTCCGGGCGGTCGGGCGGTGGGAAGCGAAACAGGCGAAAGTAGCCGGGGTGCTCGCGGGCGAAGCGCAGGTATCCCTCGCCCAATCCCACCAGCCGCTCCAAGGGGGCGTTGCCGGCATCGAAGCCTTCCTCGCTGTAGCGCTTGTCGAGCTCGAGCGCGCGATCGATCAGGCCCGCGTAAACGCCCTCCTTGCTGCCGAAGTGCGCGTAGATGGAGCCGATCGCGACGTCGGCCTGCTCGGAGAGGTCCTCCATCGTCGTCGCGCTGAAGCCACGGCTGAGGAAGAGCTGCTCGCCGGCGTCGAGGATCGCCGCCGCAGTGCGTTCCTTGCGGCGCTCGCCGCGCGAAGCCGCGGGCTTTGAGGAGGTGGCGGAGTTAGCTGGCATGGCTAGATCATCATGATAGAACTACAATGAAATTCATTACTGAAATCTTATTTCAATCAACGAAACGGAACGCGCTATGCCCCTTGTAACCAAGCTGGGAATCTACGAGCTGACGATCGCCGTCCTCTCCGGCTGGCTGATGGTCGCCACCCTAGAGAGCCCCGAGGCGCTCAAACGGGCCGGCGTGCGCCACCTCGGCCGCATCCGCCAAGGCCACCTCGACCTGCTCTTCCAGGGCACAATCCTCACCGTGATCGGGATCGCGATGAACCCGATCCCAACCTGGATCGGCGTCCTCCTAGTCCTCGGCGCCTTCGCCGCACCCCTGCTCCTCTTCGTCCTCGCCTTCGACTCCGAGCTGCAGCGCAGCTCCATCGTCTATCGCGCGATCAACATGGTGGTTCTGGTGGGATTCAGCGTGGGGTGGGTGGGGCTCGCCGTAACCCTCGCTTCGCGCTAAAGACCCGGTGGGCATCTGCCGCTTGCGCTTGGGGCCGAAAAGGAATTAGTCGAGCGGATGATCTGCGGACGGCAGCATACACATACGACGCCATCGCAACAGGCGAGAGTCCGCTAGATAAAAGAACGGGCTTGGCGTGTGGATGTGTGAGTTGGTCGAAATCTAGGCTGCTTTGGCTCGAAATCGGGCGTCATCGAAGACTGCGTCGCACCGCCTGCATTTTTCGCAGCCCTCGTTCCCATGGTCACAGTAGGGGCACGTCCAGAACCAATGACTGTCACCGTTAACCACACGTTGCTCCATGGCGAGTGGCACGAGCTTGCCATAGCGACGATCGAGGTATTGACGAACTGGCCAGTGCTTCGCCAGTCCTCTTCTGGTCGGCCACCTTAGCCAAGGGGGCCTTAGATGGGAGCTCACCAAGAGGAAAGACGAGATCCACAGGGCGCCGGTCAGGAAAATAACCAGCGTGCGAAGCAGGCCATGCGGGGCGGTTGTCGCAATTCGCGCGGGTACAGCAGAGAGGGCGGCAAGCACGGCCGCAAGTCCCAGTGGCGTTCCACCAGCGTCTTTATTGGTACCAGGAGAGTCCATCTAGCTGGTGCATAGCACGAACGGATGAACGTTTCCACCTAAAAAATTGTTAGTCCAAAAAAGTCCTGCAAATCTCACTCAAAGATAACTCTTACACTCAAAAGGTTAATGCGCATAATAAGGGGAAACGAGATTCGAATAATCAAACAGAACTTTAGTTATAAGAGTACGAGAACTATGCATTGACGATTGCCGATCGTAATTCGCTCGGCACGATTTCTTATTGCCTACTACAACCCCATCAGCTTGCCGAGAATCTCCTTCATCACCTCGTCGGTGCCGCCTCCGATTGGACCTAGGCGGGCGTCGCGGACGGCGCGCTCGATGCCGTACTCGCGCATGTAGCCGTAGCCGCCGTGGATCTGCAGGGATTGGTCGGCGATCTCTAGGACGGCGCGCTGGGTGACGAGCTTGGCCATCGTCACGTCCTGAATGCAGTTCTGGCCTTCGTGGAAGAGGCGGAGGGCGTTGTAGGTGAGGGCGCGGGAGGCCTCGGCCTTGGTTGCCATCTCGGCGACCTGGTGGCGGATCGCCTGGAACTTGCCGATCGGGCGGTCGAAGGCTTCGCGCTCGAGGGCGTAGGAGACGGTGGTCTCTATAAGTCGTTGCATTGCGCCGACGGCGCCGATCGCCATCAGCAGCCGCTCCCAGGCGAAGTTGGCCATGATCAGCTTGAAGCCCTCGTTCTCGTCGCCGAGCAGGTTCTCCTCGGGGACCTCGACGTCGGTGAAGGCCAGCTCTCCCGTGTCGGATGAGTGCCAGCCCATCTTCTCCAGCTTCTGCGCCACCTCGTAGCCGGGCATCTCGCGCTCGAGCACGAGGAAGGAGATGCCGCCGTGGCCGCCCTCTTTCGTGGTCTTCACGGCGCAGACGAGGAAGTCGGCGCGGACGCCGTTGGTGATGAAGGTCTTCGAGCCGTTGACGACGTACCCGCCGTCGACCTTCTCGGCGAAGGTGGAGATGCCGGCGACGTCGGAGCCGGCGCCGGGCTCGGTGATCCCGAGCGCGCCGATCTTCTCGCCGGCGATGCCGGGCACCAGCCAGCGTTGCTTCTGGTGCTCGGTGCCGAAGTTGAAGATTGGCGGCATCGCGATCGAGGTGTGGGCGTTGAGTCCGGCGGCGACGCCGCCGGAACCGCCGGAGCGCGCCAGCTCCTCGACCCAGATCGCGTCGTGCAGGTGGGTGCCGCCTTGACCGCCGAGTTCCTCGGGGAACTTGAGGCCGAGGAAGCCGAGCTCGGCGCAGCGCTTGTAGAGCTCGCGGGGGAATTCGCGCGCGGCCTCCCACTCGTCGACGTTGGGGGCGATCTCCTTGACGACGAAGCGGCGGACGGTCTCGCGCAGCTCCTTGTGCTCCTCACCGAAGGGCGGCAGCGTGGCGCGCGTTCCCGTGTCCTTGATTACGGTCATGACCTACGCGGCAGCGTCCTGCCACTTCTCCCATGCCGCCTCCACCGGCTCAACGTCCACTTCGGCCTGCAAGCTGGCGATGTATCCGTCCTTGAACTCTTTGGCACGCTGAAGAGCGTCGGCGTCGTAGAAATTTTCTTTTTCAATTTTCACTAGCTCATCCCAAATTTGCGCACCCCTCCTTGCTTCGGCCTCTCCCAAGCTCATGGCGATCTCGACTGCAACTCCTGTCTGAAAGTCTGCCTCGGTGGAGGCAAGGGCTAGGAGGTCCGAGAGCATCGATGGGTCTACGGCATGCCAGTCAACCGCGCCTTCGGCCGTGCTCAGCTGCAAATGCAGGCGGTCCTTAGTGCAAAACATAACGGCTGCGCTTCCGACGGCCGCTCGGGATGTAATTTCCGCAATGGCACGAGCGTCGTGCTCAAATAGTCGAGACGAACGTTCGATATTGAGCTCACGAGCAGTGAACGATATTGCCTTCTCTGCATTAAACAGTGCCTCTCGTGAAATCTGTTTGGCCTCCACAACCGTGATTCCGTATCGAGAAAACTGTGATCGCATCCGATCCATAATCCAGTTTCTCTCGGAACGGAACGATGATGAATTTGCCCCTTCTCGGAGTCCAAAGATAGACGCATATTTTGCGAAGCTACCGTCGTACAGGTTGGCGCGACGAAGTGCTGAATAGTGGGAGACAAATGCATTCTGTGAGAAACGTAGGTCTTCATCGGCATCGAGTAGGGGCCGGTATCGGGCATATGCCTCCAGAAGGTGACTTGCGGCCTCCTCAAGGTAGTCGCGAGGAAGCCTGAGATCCACTCCGTAGTGTCTGGATTGCTCATAAGCGCGACTAGCAGCGCGAAAGAAGTCGATGTCATGCGGCTCATAGAGAAGTCCTGCAAGCATTGGAATCGCAACGCTTGCGTCAAGAAACAACTCCAGGCTCTCCCGCCCCCCGAGCCCTTGCAGTAGGTCGCTAACGCTCATGTCGAGAATGGAAAGAAACAGGTGGCCGGCCATTAGGGTCTGACCAATCTCGGACTCGGAAATGTCTTTTGTCAAGCCGGTCAAGACCGCGTTGGCTTGGGTGGGCTCAACGCCTGCATCGATTAGTTTGCGTTCCAACCTTTTAAGAGCGGCTTCAATTTGCCGCTTCGCTGGCCCCATATCACCACCAGGTTCGAGTGCAGCTCGAGCGGTGATGGCGGAATTCAGCATTAGCGCGCCAGCCGCCTCACTCGCATCTTCTGTTAGGCGCTCAAGCTTGCGACCGGTAAGTCCAGCGTTTCCAAGACATGCGGAAAGTTTGTCCTGAAGCTCTCGCCACTGTCTTCCGCGGAGCACACGCAAGGTGCGGTTTGACTCTTCGATCGTCTCGCTTACGGCGAGGCCCTCGTCCTTAACCCGAATTTCGCCTAGCTGCAGCATGCGGTCGATTTGGCTGGAGATCAGAGAATCTCTGGTTTTTGAGAGTTTGAGCGCAGACCGAAGGGACTCAACGACCTGCTCGCGGTTGGGTGGGGAGTCGTGGTCCTGCGCGAGGAAGGCTGCAATTGACCGCCCTATTGCGGACTGTCGAAAACTGTTTACGTCGGTACCAAAAAAGGCGTACGCGTAGGCGAGATCCTCGCGGAGATTGATCGGCTTGCCGCGCCCTCCGTATGCGCTCTCCTGAGAGGCGACCCCGAGAGTGTGTAGAACCTCTCCGGTCTTGCCTTCGACGATGAACTTCGACGCAATTGCCTGCGAATCAATAACGCGAAGACTAATTCCATAATTGGACCAGAGGTCGGTTGCCAAGGCCTCCTTGTCGTGACTAGAAATTCGCCGGGAGGTGATGTAGATAAAATTACTTGTACTAAAGCGTTCCTTGGCACGAACAGCGTCGCTCCTGAGCTTCGATTTCCATCGTTTTTGAACTGACAACTGGATAGCGAGATGCTCCGGGTTATTGCCTTGCTGCCAAACGGCTATGTCGTTCCCTTGATCGCCGGGGCCATCGGTGAGCTCGACGTGACGAAACCCGGCCAGAGGCAGATAGCTGAGCGCCAGAGCGCGAAAGTCACCGGCATCAGCCCCGTTGATAAGTCGCTCTAGGCTGTCTGGTCGCATGAGCTAAGCGTATGTGAAGTTCTTATTTGACGTGGTCGAGATTTGGAGTGCAGGCCTTGGACAACTAGGGTGATCTCCGCCGACGGCGCCCGAATCTCCTTCGCTTCGATGGACCACACCACCCTCAGCCTGATCACGATCCCGCTCTTCACCGGGGCGATCGGCTACGTGACCAACCTCAGCGGGGTCTGGATGCTCTTCTACCCGGTGCGCTTCGCCGGGATCAAAGTGCCGGGCCTGGCGCCGCTCGCCAACGTGATGCCGCGGCGCATCCAGCAGATCCCGGGGCTTGGGCAGGGTGGCCTCGGCTGGCAGGGGATCGTGCCCTCGCGGGCGGCAAAGATGGGCTCGATCGCGGTCGACAAAGGGATCTCGAAGCTCGGTAGCCCCGGCGACTTCTACCGCCAGCTCGACCCCGAGGCGATCGCCGAGCAGATCCTCGAGACGGCCCGCGGCGAGATCCACGACGTGGTCGAGCGGATCATGGAGCGCGAGCGCCCGCAGCTCTGGCACGACCTGCCGCCGCGCGTGCGCGCCGCCGTCCACGCCCGCGTCGAGGAGCAGTTGCCGCAGATCGTCCGCACGATCACCGATGAAATCGGCACCCACGCCGATGAGCTGATCGACGTCAAGCTGATGGTTATCCGCCGGCTCGAGGCCAACCCGGCGCTGGCCAACCGGATCTTCCTCGAGGTCGGCCGCAAGGAGCTGCGCTTCATCGTCAACTTCGGCTTCTTCTTCGGCCTGCTGCTCGGCATCCCGACCGCTTTCTTCACCCAGGAGGTGCTGACCCAGTGGTGGGTGCTGCCGATCTTCGGCGTGCTGATCGGCTACACGACCAACCTGCTCGGCATCCGCATGATCTTCGAGCCGGTGCGGCCGCGACGGGTCGGGCCGTTCGAGGTCCAGGGGCTCTTCCTCAAGCGCCAGCCCGAGGTGGCCGGGGTCTACGCCGACATCATCGCCGAGGACGTGGTGACGATGGCCAACGTCGCTGAGGACCTGATGCACGGGCCGAACTCGGATCGCACCCGGCAGCTGATCGAGGACTCACTGCGTCCCGCGGTCGATCGGGCGCTGGGCCGGGCGCGCTCGGCGGTGCGCGTCGCGGTCGGCAGCCGCGATTACGAGACGATCCGCACCTCGCTCGCCGCCGAGGCCGCCGACTACGCGGTCACGCCGCTCGCCGACGAGGAGTTCAACGCCAGGCAGCGCGGCGGCGTGCGCGAGTTCGTCGCCACGCAGGTTCGGGCGATGGGGCCGCCCGAATTCTCGGAGATGCTGCGCACGGCGATGCGCGAGGACGAGTGGCTGCTCTACCTGCACGGGGCCGTGCTCGGATTCGGCGCCGGACTGCTACACCTGGCGATCTTCGGATGAGCATCGACGACGACAGGGGGGAGCGGGCGGGTCCACGGCGGACCCCATCCGCGAGCCAGCAGGCGCTGGAAGAGCTGCTGCAAGCCGCACCCGGCTTGGCCAGGATCGCCGCCAACATGGCCCGGCAGGGAGCCTCGGAGATCGCCAACGCCTATGTAGAGGGCGCCTCGCGGGTGGTGCGCGCCGCCTCCCAGGGCGAGTCGACCGCGGACGCGGTCCAGGAGACCACCGCCGAGCTACGCGCCTACCTGCGCGAGCTGATTGGGGTGGAGGAAGGGTCGCGCTCGAAGCCCACAAGCGGCGACGCTTCGGCGGAGGCGTTGCGCAACCGCGGCGAGGAGCTGCTGCGCCGCTCGGCCGACGTCAGCGTCGACGTCGATTCCCACCCCGCCTACATGCGAATCCTCGACGCCCTGGCCCCGGACGAGGCCCGCATTCTGCGCTTCCTGGCCCGGGAGGGGGAGCAACCCTCGGTCGACGTTCGTGCGGGCCTGCCGTTCGCCTCTGAGCTGGTCGCCCAGGGCTGCACGATGATCGCCGAGGAGGCCGGCTGCCGTCATGCCGACCGCGTCTACGCCTACCTCAACAACCTCAACCGGCTGGGACTCGTCTGGTTCTCGCGCGAGGCGCTGCGGGACGCCCGGCGCTACCAGGTGCTCGAGGCGCAGTCGGAGGTGACCGACGCCCTCGAGAAGGGCGGGCGCACCGCCCGCACGGTGCGCCGCAGCATCGTCCTCACCCCCTTCGGCGAGGACTTCTGCGCGATCTGCCTGCCGTTGGAGTAGGCGTTCGCATCGCTGATTTGGGGTTTGGCGCACCTTGTTTCAGTTTTGTGCGGGGATCTCAATCACCGAAACACATTGTCTGAGCACGATTCGTCTAGCGTGGCTACCATGGATCGCACGATGTGGAACGACGCGAGACTGGACGACCGGTTCAACTCGGTCGACGCGCGCTTCAACTCCGTCGACCGGCGTTTCGACGCCCTGGAGAGCAAGATGGATGCGGGCTTCGCTCGGGTGGACCGCGAGATCTCCGACCTACGCACCGAGGTGCGGGACTTGCGGCAACTGATGTTCATGCTCTGGGGGCCGACGATGCTCGGCATCCTCGGCATGATCGCCACTGTCTTGATTACGAACGGCTGAACTCCGGCCCGCGGGGTCGCGAGCCGGAAGCCATCGTGCCCCTACAGCCCGTAGCTGCGCCCGATCACGTCGAGCATCACCTCGTCGGTGCCGGCACCGATTCGGTTGAGGCGGACGTCGCGGTAGGCGCGCTCGATCTCGTACTCCTTCATGTAGCCGTAGCCGCCGAGGATCTGCACGGCGTCGTCTGCCACCTCGCAGCAGATGCGGGAGGCGTAGAGCTTCGCCATCGTGATCTCGCGCACCGGGTACTCGCCGTTGGCGAAGCGCCAGGCAGTGGCGTAGGTGAACTGCTTGGCGGCCTCGGTCTTGGTCGCCATCTCGGCGATCTTGTGGCGCAGGGCCTGGAATTTGCCGATCGGGCGGCCAAAGGCTTCGCGCTCCTTGGCGTACTCGATCGTCTTCTCGATCATCCGCTCCGCCCCCGCGTGGCAGCCGGCGGCGGCGACCAGGCGCTCGCCCTGGAGCTCCCAGGCGATGTGGTAGAAGCCCTTGCCGACTTCGCCCAGCACGGCGTCGGCCGGCACGCGAACGTCTTCGAAGGAGAGCTCGCCGGTGTCTGAGGCGTGCATCCCCATCTTCTCCAGCTCGGCCGAGACGGTGAAGCCGGGCACGTGGTTGCCCTCCTCGTCGCGCAGCGGCAGCACGAAGAGGGTGATGCCCTCGTGGCGGGCGCTGGGGTCGGTCTTGGTGACGAGGACGATGAAGTCGGCGCGGGGACCGTTGGTGATGAAGGTCTTGGAGCCGTTGATCACGTATTCGTCGCCGTCGAGGATCGCCGTGGTGCGGATGCCGGCGACGTCGGAGCCGGCGCCCGGCTCGGTGATCGCGATGCAGCCGATCTTCTCGCCCTTGAGGCCGGGTTCGAGGTATTTGCGCTTCTGCTCCTCGGTGCCGAGCAGGTGGATCGGGGGTAGGACCATGTCGCTCTGCACGGCGAAGCCCATGTTGGTGCCGCCGGAGCCCGAGTAGCTCATGCACTCGGCGCGGACCAGCGAGTAGAAGTAGTCGCCGCCCTGTCCGCCGTACTCCTCGGGGAAGCAGAGGCCGAGGAAGCCGAGCTCGCCGGCGCGCTTCATCGCCGCCGAGTCCCAGTAGGTGTCCTCCCACTCGTTGCGGTGCGGCCACAGCTCTTTTTTCACCCACGACTGCATCGACTCGCGCAGGTCTTCGTGCTCCTGGCTGAAGATGAAGTGCTTGCGGCCCGACTCGTGGTCGGGCTTGATGACTTTGGAGCCGTTGGTCGTCGCGGTCGCCACTGTCTCTCTCCTCGTTCGTGGTTCGTGATGGGCGGCGCGGCCGCCGGAAATCCGTCGTGGACAGTAGCACTTCCTACTTTCAGCACAGTTCGGCTATGGTCCCGGCTCGATGAGCGTCGAGAGAGCGGAGCGCACGAGCTGATGGCCGAATACGAGCTGGTCGCCTACGAGGTCGCCGAGGGCGTCGCCACGGTGACCCTGAACAACCCGGAGAAGCGCAACATGCTCTCCGGCCAGATGCTGAGCGATCTGGTCGACGCGATGAAGACGGCGCGCGATTCAGAGGACGTGCGGGCGGTGGTGCTGACTGGGGCCGGGGACAAGGTCTTCTGCGCCGGCGCCGACCTGGGCGGTTTCGCCGCCGACATGCCGCTGGTCGCCAAACACTTCGCCTCCGACCTCTTCCTCGAGTTCTTCAGGCTGATGCCGCGCCTCGGCAAGCCGAGCCTCTGCGCCGCCAACGGCCACGTGCTGGCGGGGGGGATGGGCCTCGCCCTCTCCTGTGACCTGCTGATCGCCAAAGAGGGCGCCACCTTCGGCACGCCGGAGATCAACGTCGGTGCCTTCCCCTACATGATCATGGCGATCATCTATCGCAACGTCCCGCGCAAGAAGGTCAACGAGATGATGCTGCTGGGCGAGCGGCTCAGCGCCGAGCAGGCGGTCGAGTACGGGCTCGCCAACAAGGTGGTTCCGGCAGAGGAGTTCGACGCCGCGGTCGCCGATTGGGCGGGCAAGCTGGCCTCGAAGAGCCCGGTGCTGATGCGGCTCGGCCACGACGCGATGTACCGCCAGCAGGACATGGCGCTCGACGACGCGCTCGACTACCTGCGCTCGCAGCTCTCGCTCACCTTCACCACCGAGGACATCGTCGAGGGCGTCACCGCATTCTTCGAGAAACGCGACCCGCAGTGGAAGGGCCGCTGATGCCGCGCCGGTCAGGCCTGGCGGTAGCCGACGTGACGGTAGAGGTGTTCGATCACTTCCTCTTCGAGGGCGTCGACGACTTCCTCGAGGCTGCGCGGGACCTTGGAGTCAGAGAAGAGGACCGTGTGACCGTGGTAGGTGATCGAGTAGACGTAGCAGTCGTTGCAGGTTGCCGAGGTCGAGCTCTTCAAATGGGCGAAGTGCGCCTCGGCGAGTTCCCGTCGCAGTTCTTCAGCGGTCCCGGCATTCATCCGGAAGTGCTTCGAGGCCTGGCCGTTCCCCTTGGGCGCCGTCGCGTAGGCGCGCAAGCCCGGGCGCACGACCAGGGTCTCGACCCTCGCCTTCAGGCCGCCGCTGCGTTCGAAGGCGATCGCGAACTTCGACGCGGGTCTCGGTGCCGCGTGGGCGGTCGGCACAGCCGGCCCGCCGCAGCCGGCGGACATCGCAGCGCACATCAGGGCCGTCACGAGCAGTGCCATTGCGCCAAAGGTAAACGGAAGAGGGGATCTTGAGCGAGACCGACCACAAGTTGCCAGGCACCGCTCCGCTGACGGAGCTGACCGAGCAGCTGCACGAGCGCCGCGATAAGGCCCGACTCGGCGGCGGCGAGGAGAAGATCGCCAAGCAGCACGAGCGCGGCAAGCTGACCGCCCGTGAGCGAATCGCCCTGCTGGTCGACGAGGGCAGCTTCGTCGAGATGGGCATCCACGGCCGCCCCCACTTCGCCCAGCGGGCGATGGACGGCAAGGTGGCGCCGGCCGATGGCGTGATCACCGGCTGGGGCGACGTCGAGGGCCGCCCCTGCTGCGTCGCCGCCTACGACTTCACCGTGATGGCCGGTTCGATGGGGATGACCGGCGAGCTCAAGGTCACCCGCCTGCGCGAGATGGCGCTCTCCAAGCGGATGCCCTTCATCTGGCTGCTCGACTCGGCCGGCGCGCGCATCCAGGAGGCGGCCGGCTCGCTCTTTGCCGGCTCCGGCCACCTCTTCCGCGAAGAGGTCGAGATGTCGGGCGTGATCCCGATGGTGGCGGCGATGATGGGGCCCTGCGCCGCCGGCACCGCCTACATCCCGGCGCTGGCCGACTTCGTGCCGATGGTCTCCGGTCAGGGCGCGATGGCGCTCGCCGGCCCGCACCTGACCAAGGCCGTAACCGGCGAGGACATCACGATGGAGGAGCTCGGCGGCGCCAAGGTCCACTGCCGCAAGTCCGGCGTCGGCGACCTCGAGGTCAAGGACGACGAGGAGTGCATCGAGGCGATCAAGACCTACCTCTCCTTCTTCCCGGCCAACTGGGAAGAGAAGCCACCGATCCGCGCGGTCTCGGATCCGATCGATCGCAAGTCGGAGAAGCTGATGGAGATCGTCCCCGACTCCTCGCGCCAGCCCTACGACATGTACGAGGTGATCGGCGAGATCGTCGACGACGGCGAGTGGTTCGACCTCAAGCCGAAGTTCGCCAAGACGCTGATCACCTGCTTCGCCCGCTTCGGCGGTCAGCCGGTCGGGATCGTCGCCAACCAGCCCAAGCAGTTGGCCGGGATCCTCGACAACGATTCGGCCGACAAGGCCGCCCGCTTCATCAACCTCTGCGACGCCTTCAACATCCCGCTCGTCTTTCTCCAAGACGTGCCCGGCTTCATGGTCGGCGCCAAGGTCGAGCACGCCGGGATCATTCGTCACGGGGCGAAGATGCTCTACGCGGTCAGCCGCGCCACCGTGCCCAAGGTGACCGTGATCGTGCGCAAGGCCTACGGCGCCGGCTACTACGTGATGTGCGGCAAGGCCTATGAGCCCGACCTGATCGTCGCCTGGCCCGGCGCTGAGATCTCAGTGATGGGTGCCGAGGGCGCGGTCAACATCATCGGCCGCTCGATGATCGAGGCCTCTGACGATCCCGAGGCAACCAAAGAGGCGATGCTGAACGCGGTGCGCGAGCAGATCGATCCCTACATCGCCGCCGGCAACGCCGTGATCGACGACGTGATCGACCCGCGCGAGACCCGGCCGACGATCGCCAAGGCGTTGAAGATGGCGCACAACAAGAAGGTGCAAAAGCCGAAGAAGCGCCACGGGGTGATGCCGGTATGACGGGGGGGCTTGGCGACTTTTCCGTCAAATACACGGATAACTCGCCAAGGGGGTGCGGGACGTGAGTTCTTTCGACAACCCGGTGGTGATCAGCTGCTCGATCAGTGGCGTAATCGCCAACCGCGATCAGTGCCCGGCGATTCCCTACACGCCGGAGGAGTACGCGGCGGAGGCGCGGCGCGCCGTCGACGAGGGCGCCTCCCAGCTCCACATCCACGCCCGCAAACCCGACGGCACTCCCTCTTATGAGGTCGAGGATTTCCGCGCGATCACCGAGGCGATCCTGGCCGAGGTCGGCGACGTGATCGTCAACTACTCAACCGGCGCGATCGGCATCCCGATCGAGAAGCGGCTCGAGTACCTGCGCGAGCTGAAGCCCGACGTCGCGGCGCTCAACATGAGCTCGATGAACTACGCCAAGTACAGCTCGCGGCGCAAGGACTTCGTCTTCAAGACGGTCTTCGAGAACAGCTTCGACACGATCATCGAGTTCCTCACCGCGATGAAGGAGCTCGGGATCAAGCCCGAGCATGAGTGCTTCGATGCCGGCCACGTTGCCAACCTCGACCCGCTGATCGACATGGGCCTGCTCGAGCGCATGCCGCTGCAGATCTCACTGGTGATGGGGGTCAACGGCGGCATCCGGCCGACACCCCGCAACGTCACCTTCATGTCCGACCAGGTCCCCGACGGGGCCGAGGGCGAGAACCAGTGGCAGGTGATCGGCATCTCGCGCGACCAGTGGAAACTGCTTGGCGCGGCGCTGGTCCTGGGCGGCAACATTCGCGCCGGGGTCGAGGACAACCTCTACCTGCCGGACGGTGAGATGTGCCGTTCAAATGGCGACCTGATCGCCAAGGCCCGCCAGATGGCCGAGGACGTCGGCCGCCGTGCCGCCACGGTCGCCGAGGCGCGCGAGCTGCTGGGAGTGCCGCGGCGAGCAGAGGTCTGAGCGTGGAGACCACGATCCACCGCGCCGGCGTCTCCTGGAGCGGTGGCGAGGGCGAGGACGTGCAGGCCCACGACGTACTGCTCGGCGCCCAGACTCTGCCCAGCTCCTCGGCGATGGAGCTCGGTGGCGACGAGGTCAAGTCCAATCCCGAGACGCTGCTCGTCGGCGCGCTCTCCAGTTGCCACATGCTCTGGTTTCTCTCCCTGGCACGCAAAAAGGGCTTCGAGATCGCCTCTTATGAAGACGACGCCGACGGCGTGCTGGACGGCAAGCGCTTCACCTCCGCGACGCTGCGGCCGCGAGTGCGCTGGGCCGGCGAGCCGCCCGAGCCCGAGGCGATCGAAGCGCTCCACCAGCGCTCGCACCAGCTCTGCTTTATCGCCAACTCGGTCGACTTTCCGGTTGGGGTTGAGCCATCGTGAGCGAGCTGCCGCTCAGCGACGTCAAGGTCCTCGACCTGACCCGGCTGCTGCCGGGGGGCTTCTGCTCGCTGCTGCTGGCCGACCTCGGTGCCGAGGTGCTCAAGGTCGAGGACACCGGCATGGGCGACTACATCCGCTGGGCACCGCCGTACTACGGCACGGACGAGCAGCAGGAGCTGGGCACGCGCTCGGCCCTCTACCTCTCGCTCAACCGCGGCAAGCGCTCGGTCCGCCTCGATCTCAAGAGCGAGAAGGGGAAGGAGGCTCTGCTGCGCTTGGTCGAACGGCACGACGTCGTCCTCGACGGCTTCCGCCCCGGCGTGCTCGACCGGCTCGGGGTCGGCTACGAGCGCATGCGCGAGGCCAACCCCGGCATCGTCTTCTGCGCGATCACCGGCTACGGCCAGGACGGCCCCTACACCCAGCGCGCCGGTCACGACATGAACTACCTCGGTCTCGTCGGCCTGCTCGGTCTGACCGGCGCCAAGGACGGCCCGCCGGTGCAGTCCGGCGGGCAGATCGCCGACCTCGGCGGCGGCGCTCTGATGGCGGCCTTCGGCGTGATGGCGGCGCTGCACGAGCGCCGGCGCTCGGGCGAGGGGCAGATGGTCGACGTCTCGATGGCCGACGGCGCCCTCTCGTGGCTGGCGATGGTCGCCGGCCGCTACTTCTGCGACGGCGAGGTACCGAAGCGCGGCGAGCAGCAGCTCGCCGGCGGCCTGCTCTGTTACCTGCCGTATGAGGCGAGTGACGGCTGGGTCAGCTGCGGCGCGCTCGAGCCGAAGTTCTGGGCCGCCTTCTGCAACGGCGTCGAGCGGCCTGACCTGATCGAGGCCCAGTTCGAGGCGCCCGGGTCCGAAGCCTGGGAAAAGGTGGCCGAGGTCTTTCGCTCGCGCACGCGCGAAGAATGGAAGGCCTTCAACGACGTGCACGATTGCTGCATCGAGCCGGTGCTCGACATGGACGAAGCGTTCGACTCGGAGCTGGTCCGCGCCCGCCGGATGGTGGTCGAGCTGGAGCAGCCCGAGCTCGGGACCGTGCGCCAGCTCGGGCACCCGGTGAAGCTGAGCCGCACCCCGGCCGACCCGACCCGTCCGGCGCCCGCCTTCGGCGAGCACACCGAGCAAGTCCTGCGCGAGGCGGGCTACGGCGACGAGGAGATCGCCGCGATGCTCGAGTCCGGCGCGGCCGCCGGTCCCAGCGCCGACGGCGCGACCACCTTCCGCGTATGAGCGGCAACAGCGCCAACGGCGACCTGCTGCGGATGGGCGAGCTGGCCGAGGCCTCGGGTGTGCCGGCGCCGACGATCAAGCATTACCTGCGCGAGGGCCTGCTGCCGGAGCCGGTCAAGACGAGCCGCAACATGGCCTACTACCCGCCCGAGTTCGTCGACCGGATCAAGCTGATCAAGCAGCTGCAGGAGGAGCGCTTCATGCCGCTGAAGGCGATCAAATCGGTGCTCGACGAGGATCCCGAGCGCGCCCGCGCCCTGGTCGAGCTCGAGGACCGCATCCTCGATCGCGCCCTCTCGGCCGAGCGCACCCGCACCAGCGCGGCTCAGGTGCGGGAGCGCTACGGCATCCCCAAGGAGGTCCTCGACCGCCTCGAGGAGATCGAGGTGCTCAGTCCAAATAGCCGTGGCTACTCGCCCTCGGACATCAAGATCATCGAGGCGATCGGCCGCTTCCGCGCCGGCGGCTACGACGAGCAGATCGGCTTCACCGTCTACGACACCCTCCGTTACAAGAAAGCGATCGAAGCGCTGGTCAGTGAGGAGGTAGGCATGGTGATGGAGCGCCTTGCCGGCGAGGTCTCGCCCGAGCGAGTGGTCGAGATGCTCGAAGCCGGCGCCCAGCCGCTGCAGGACCTGATCGCGGCCCTGCACACCAAGCTGATGGTCGCCGAGCTCGAGCGCCACCGGGCCCAGCGCCCGTAAGCCTTGTTGGCGATAAACGCCGCATTTCTTTGATCTCTATGATCCCGCGCATGCGGTCTGTTCTGGTCACGGGCGCTTCGTCGGGGATCGGGCGGGCGACCGCCATGCGCATGGATGCAGCCGGATGGCTTGTCTTTGCTGGGGTTCGATCTGATCAAGACGCGCAGACGCTCGCGGCGGAGTCGTCGGACCGGCTGTGCCCGGTGAGACTCGACATCACCAGCTCGGAGCAAATCGACGCGGTGGCTGAGCGAGTTTCCTCGGTGGTGGGGGAGGCTGGCCTCGATGGTCTCGTCAACAACGCCGGAATCACGATCCCCTGTCCGCTCGAGGTGATGCCCGCCGATGACTTCAAGAGGCTGGTGGCGGTCAACTTGACCGGCCAGTTTGCCACCACTCAGGCGCTGCTCCCCCAGTTGCGGGCGGCCAAAGGTCGAATCGTCTTCGTCAGCTCGATCAGCGGTCGCAAGGCGATGCCGATGCTGGCTGCTTACAGCGCCTCGAAGGCAGGGCTGAATACGGTTGCGGACGGCTTTCGCCAGGAGCTGCGTCGCTGGAAGATCGGTGTCTCGATCGTCGAGCCGGGATCGATTGAGACCCCGATCTGGGATCGTGGCGAGAGTGAGTTCGAAGGTGCGCTGGAGCGCAGCCCGGTTGACGCGGAGCACCTGTACGGAAAGCTGATCGAGCGTTTCCGCGGTCTTGCCGATCGCGCGCTCAGCATGCGAATCGCGCCACGGCACGTCGTCGCGGCGATCGAGCATGCGCTCACGGACGACCGCCCGCGCTCCCGTTACCTGGTTGGTCTTGACGCCAAAGGGCAGGCGCTTGCCATACGCCTGGTTCCCGACCGTGTCCTCGACTTCGCGGTCGGACGCTACCTCCGCGCCTGAGCAACGCCGGCTCGGCCATCAGTGGCGGTGTTAGCCTGACCGCGGTGAAGTCCGTGCTCATTACCGGCGCCTCGACCGGCATCGGCCGGGCGAGTGCCCTGCGCATGGACGCCGAAGGCTGGCGGGTTTTTGCCAGCGTTCGGCGTGAGGAGGACGCTGCGAGCTTGCGCGAGGCCGCCTCGGAGCGGCTGGTGCCGCTGATGCTCGACGTCACCGACGCGGATCAGATCGCCGTCGTTGCCAAGCAGATCGGCGAGGCGCTGGGCGGGAGTGGGCTGGACGGACTGGTCAACAACGCCGGGATGGCGGTGATGTCGCCGCTGGAGACGATCCCGCTCGACGATCTGCGCAAGCAGCTCGAGGTCAATCTGGTCTCTCAGGTCGCGGTCACGCAGGCGATTCTGCCCTTGATCCGCACCGCCCGCGGCCGGGTCGTCTTCCTCAGCTCGATCGGCGGCCGCATGGCGATGCCGTTCGGCGCCCCCTACCACGCCTCGAAGTATGGGATCGAGGCGGTAGTCGATTGCCTGCGCCAGGAGCTGCGACCGTGGAAGATCGACGTGGTCGCGATCGAGCCGGGTTCGATCGACACGCCAATCTGGGAACGGGGCGAGGGCGTCGCCGACGAGCTCGCCGGCCGGGCCCCAGCGGCCCAGGAGGAGCTCTACGGAGAGAAGATCGAGAGCTTCCGCGGCGCCGTACGGCGCACCGCCGAGCGCGGCATCCCACCGGAGAAGGTGGCCAGCGCGATCCACCACGCGCTCACCGCCCGCCGCCCCCGCACCCGGTACCTGGTCGGCGCTGACGCCCGCGGCCAGGCACTGCTATCTCGGCTGCTGCCCGACCGGGTCATGGACCGGGTCGTGGCGCGCGCCATGGGGATCTGAGCGACCCCTCAGCGCAGGGCGCCGAGCGTCTCGCGCGTCGTTTCGACCGCCTCCAAGCTGATCATCGCGCCGGTTTCCCTGGCCACCTCCGCTGCCTCGTCAAGCGCCTGCTCGGCGCCATCCCGGCCAAGCGCGGTGGAGGCGATCGCCACCGCTTGCAGGGCAAGCGGCAGCGACCAGAGCATGCCGCGCTCGCGGGCCACCCCGCTCGCCCATTCGGCCAGCTCCAGCCCCTCCTCGGCACGACCGACACCGGTCAGCGCCTCGGAGCGCAGGCCCGCCCGCCATGTCTCCATCTCGTCGCCGTCGCTGACCGCGGCTCGGTAAACGCGCTCCGCCTCCTCGAGGGTCTCGAGCGCGTCGGCGTACTCGCCGGCGGCGATTTGCGCCCCGCCCAGATTGGAGAGAGCGAGGCTGCGCGAGAACACATCGCCGAGCCGTTCGGTCAGCTCGCAGTTGCGCCGGGCCGAGGCAATCGCGGCATCGAGGTCCCCCCGCATCGCCAGCATCAGCGACTGGTTGCTGCGGGTCCAGCTGGCGATCTCCGGGTCGCCCTCCTCGGTGGCGATCTGCAGCGCCTTGTTGAACTGGGCTTCCGCCTCGTCGAGCCGGCCGCGCTCGCGCAGCACCAGCCCCTTCGCCATCGTCGCCCAGCCGACCGGGCTGTCGATCACGATCCCGGCGCCGGCGCGGCGGTCGTCCCCGGCCAGCTCGAGCACTTCGTCAAGCATGTGATCGAAGCCGTCAAAGTCACCGGCGCAGAGGTGGGCATAGGAGCCGGCGGCGCGGATCGCGATGCGCAGGTGCAGGTCGCCCGATTCGTCGGCGAGGTGGTTGGTCTCGGCGACTGCCGCGAGCCAGGTGTCGGCGTGGTGGGGCATGCCGGGCCGGGTCGAGGTCGCCGTGCGCAGCAGGGCGAGCGAGCGCAGGTCACCGGTCTTGGTCGCGATCTCCTCGGCCTCGGCAACCAAATGGGCTTCCTCCTCCTTATCCATGCCAAGGCGCCATGCGTAGTCGAGCTGCAGCAGGCGTGACATCACCGCCATTGCCGTCGTCTCCTCGCTCTCCTCCACCTCTTCGACTAGTTCCATCACCTTGCGCCAGAGCCGCAGCGCGTCCTGGGGACGGCTGCTGCCCGCCCAGTAGGCGGCGCGCCCCGTCCAGCGAGCGGCCTCGAGCTTCTCCCCGCCCGCCTCCAGGTGGCTGGCGACGAGGGCCGCCAGCTCGTCGTGGCGGTCGGGATTGAGCTCGATCAGGACGCGGGCAGTTGCGGCGTGCGTGGCGGCGCGCTGATCGGCCAGCTGCGTGTTGTAGGCCACCTCGCGGGTCAGCGGGTGGCGGAAGGAGAAGACACGTTCCGGGTAGACCTCGGCCTCGAAGAGGAATCCGCCGTCGGTGAGCTCACAGAGCGCGGCCCGGTAGTCCTCACTCTCGCTCAGCCCGGAGACCATCCCCAGCGCCCGCTCGCTGACCTCTTTGTGAGTCACCGAGGCGGCCTGGAGCAGCTGCTTCGCGGTCGGGCCGAGGCGGTCGATTCGGGCGGCGAGGATCGTCTGCACGCTCGCCGGCACGCCGGCGTCCTCCACCGGCCGCGCCAGCCGGTAGGCGCCGCGCTCTCCCTCGAGGTTGCCGGCTTCGGCCAGCCCGCGGACGATCTCCTCGGTGAAGAAGGGGTTGCCAGCGGTGCGCTCGTGGATCAGCTCGGCGAGCCCGTCGAGTGAGGGATCCTCACCGGCCAGGTCGCGCAGCAGCTCGCGACTGCCGTCGGGCCCCAGGGGCTCGAGCGAGATGCCGCGGTAGGTGCTCGCCCCGGCCCACTGCGTGACGTCGTATTCGGGGCGGAAGTTGACGATCGCCAGGGTCTTGGTCCCCTCAACCGATGCGATCAGCTCGCTGAGCAGGGTGGCGCTGCCCTCGTCCATCCAGTGCAGGTCCTCGACCAGGGTGACGATCGAGTTGCGCCGGTTGGGCGCCCGCACGAGGCGGCAGACGGCGCCGCGCAGCGCCCGGTGGCGGGCCTCCGCGCTCAGCTGCGGCAGCGGCCGGTGTGGATCGGGAACCCCGAGGAAGTCGAAGAGCAGGGGCAGGTCCTCGGCGAAGTCGGGATCGAGGAGCAGGGTGCGGCCGGCGATTTTCTCGCGCACGATCCGCTCCGGCTCGCCGTCGGCGATGCCGAAGTAGGAGCGCAGCATCTGCAGCACGGGCATGAAGGGGATCGATTGCCCGTGCGCCTGGGCCTGGCACTCGAAGACCTCGATCCCGCGCTCGCGGCAGCGTTCGGCAAACTCGTGACAGAGGCGGCTCTTGCCGACGCCGGGTTCGGCGACGATGCCGACCGCGGCGCCCTCCTTGTTCTCGGCCCGCGCCAGCGCCGCCTCCAGTACCGCCATCTCCTCGTCGCGGCCGACGAAACGGGAGAAACCGCGCTCGCGGGAGAGGTCGAGCCGCGAGCGCGCGGCGCCGACCCCGGCGAGCTCGAAGACCCCGACCGGTCGGCTGGCGCCCTTGATCTCGAAGGGTCCGAGGTCCTCCAGCTCCATATAACCGTGCGCGAGCTCGGCGGTGCTCTCGGTCAGGTACGCCTTGCCGGGCTCGGCCAGCGCCTCCATCCGCTGCGCTAGGCCAACGGTGTGGCCGACGGCCGTGTAGCCGCCCTCGCCGACCTCGGCGGCCACGACCTCGCCGGAGTTGATCCCGATCCGGGTCGAGAAGTTGAGCCCGTGCCTGCGCCGCAGCTCAGCGGCGTACTCGCCGACGTCGTCGAGCATCTTCAGCGCCGCGTAGCAGGCGCGCCGCCCGTGATCCTCGTGGGCGATCGGCGCCCCGAAGACGGCCATGATCCCGTCACCGGTGAACTTGTCGACCGTGCCCTCGAAGCGGTGCACGGCATCGGCGAGAGTGGAGAAGAAGCGCTCCATGATCGCGTGCCACTGCTCAGGGTCCTGGCCCTCGGCCATGTCCATCGAGCCCTGGACGTCGGCAAAGAGGACCGTTACTTGCTTGCGCTCACCTTCGAGCTTGCCAATCTCGCTCACGACCCGGTAAAGACTACGCCTGCCAGGACGGCAGCCCTAGCTGGGCCGCCGGTCTATTTGCACTCGGCCTTGAGCTCCGGCTGGGCACTGTGTGTCTTACCGTTTTGGCCGCCGAGATCAGCGCTGGCGAGGTGTCGGCCTTTGCAGACGTTCGTCGAGTTCACGATCAAGCCCTTTTTTGCGCCGCGCATGCTGATGATGACCTTTGAGACTGGGGCATCGGGAACGTTCGAAAAGGTTGCCCTGATCCCCCCGTCGCGAGTGGAGTCGATACGGGCCGCCGTATCGATGTTGATCACTTTGCTGTTGAGCGCGATCACCATGTCGGGCAGCTCGTGGTTGGAGGAGCGCAGGTAGACGGGCCCGGAAAGCGGTTCGGAGAGAAGTGGAGTCGTTGCCTTGGCGTGACCGTAGATCGATCCTGGCGGGCACGCTTCTCCCGGGACTTTGCCGGCTGCGAACTGCACACGAGTACAGATCGTCTTGAAGTGCGCGTTCTCGATGAACTCCGATCGTGGCAGCGCGATCTGAGTGCGCGCGATCCCGGCTTCGCCCGGTTTCATCGTAAGCACGCCTTTAAGGCTCGGATGGGCTCCCCGGTGGGTGCCGCCCCGCAGGCTGAGCTTTAGCTTGGGCTTGAAGGCAAGGGCGGCGCAATCGGCAGCTTGGAACGGGGTCGAAACGTTCGCTGGCCGGTCATCGGCCGGGGAGGCGAAGCTCGGGCCGGGCCCGAACACCGTGGCGAGCACGGACATCCGTTTGCATGATGTCGGGTTGAGCACGAACTGCGGCCGGTCTGTATAGACGCGGAGGTCGCGCAGGTGGGTCGGGATGCCGGCGATGATGTGGGGTAGCGGATCGGAACCGGTTGGGTCGATCGTTACCTGGGCGCTTTCGGGGTCGACCCTGAGCGCCTCGCGGACGACGACTGTGCCGAGATCGAAGGGCCCAACCTTGGCCGCCGTGATCGCCACGATCGAGAGCAAGGCGCCCTGGTAGGGGCCAGCGAGGTAAACCTTGCCCGGCACGTAAGTCAAGGCCGAGCCTGCTCCGGCGCCCGCCAGCGTGTGGCCAAGCTCTGAGCCGGGTGGGCAAGATGGACTGGCTTCCTCGGAGGCCCCGGACTTCGTCTTTGCCGCCGCGATTGCCGCGTCGGGGCAGAACGAAACACCAGCCAGCTTGCCGACGAGCCCGCGCGGCAGCTGGGCGGAGAAGCGACTGATTTCCTGTTCGCCGTCTTCTCGGGAGAGACGCAGGCTGAAGGGCGAGTATTTGCCCGCGGCATTGTTGATTGTGCCGGCGACGAAGTCAGGATGAAGCGGCAGTTCCCCGGAGGGGCAGGACGCCCCGTTTGCTCCGCGTGTGACATCGAAGCTCGGCTGCTCCACTGCGACCTTGCCTGACCAGGAGGTGAAGGTCGCAGTTGACGTGTAGGTACCGCAGCGCGATGGTGTCACGAGCGGGCTCCTCGCGCCTTCGCGGAAATGCAGCAGGAAGTTGGAAACGGGCAGTTGCGGGATGTCGTCGAAGGTAGTGACGAGCTGGCCGGTGTTGGGGTCGGGGATGACCTTGCCGGCCAGTCTGACCACCACCCCACGGTCGGGAACCCTGAGGACCATGTAGACGGCGATCAGGGTGTTGAAGGGGTTTTTGAAAGGTTCAGCCACGTACAGGGAGCCTTCAGCGGGCTCGTCGAGCAGCGGGCTGTTGGCCGTGGCGCTGCCGATCTTCGCCGCCTCCGGGCAGCCTTCGTTGGGTGCGCCGGTGGCGGTCTCCCTTTCGAAAGCGGCTTCGCTGCAGGCCTGCAGGCCTTCGGCCTGCGATGGGTTGATGCTCATGCCCTCGGGCAGCACCACTTCGGCCTTCCGCTGCGCCGCCTCGCCCAGCAAGTTGGTCTGTTTGAAACCGTCGGTGGGGAAGCTGAGCTTGACGTTTAGTCCCGTTCCGGCTTCAGCCGCTTCGCTGGTCGGTTCGATTGAGAGGTCTGGCTTGAACTCGAGCGAGCCACAGCCCGTGTTCGGTTTGAGGGATGCCGTGGCTTCGGCCTGCAGGCTGGGCATCGCATAGGGGACCGTCGTTACCTTGATTTCCTGGGCTACTCCGCACCTGGTCGGATTGAGCATGAAGGGGGTCGGCACTTCCCCCGATTCCCGTTTGCCGGTTGCCGTTTCCGGGTGGCCGGCATGGACCGCCTCGTACGCGGTAAGCCGCTGCGTGTCATGGCTTTTGTCGGCCGGCACGCCCCAGATCGTGGTGTTGGCGGAAAGCAGCGGGATGTAGGAGCTGACTCCGGACAGCTTGGCGGTTGCGCCGTAGTCGGGATTGCGCCCGGCCGATCTCAGTTCCGTATCGATGAAGATCGGATAGGCCTCGGCAAAGAGCCCGAACCGGGCGGGCTCGCCGGGGCCAGGCTCCATGTTGTACACGGGCTCGAGGAAGTGCGACGGTGAGCCGTTTTTGAACAAATAGACTTCGCTGACGCCGATTTGCGAGTCTTGGGGGCAGCCGGTCTCGTTGGATTTGACTTCGGGATCCGTGTTGACGAGTTGCGCCGCGGTGCACGTTTTTACTGCGTTTGGGTTGCCCAATAGGCCCGGCGGCAGGGCGAAGCTCGTTTTTTCGGTCGTCGAGGGGAGCTGTTTACCTTCTTCGTGTTCTGTTTTGAGTTCGAAGAACATGGTGAAATCAGGATGCCCGCCCGCTTCGTCCGGGTCTTTACCCCCTTCACTGGGCGCAGTGGAGGCGCTGACCGCCTTGATTCCGTATTCGCTTGGGTCGCCCTGGGCGATGCCGGTCGCCAGTACCGCCAGTGCGCTAATGACAGTGGCGAGTGCGATTAGGCGGTTCATCGCGAGGCCTTTCGCTTGCCGTGGTTTTGCCCGTCTTTGGTAGAGCGTTTATTCGGGTGCTGAGCCTTTTTGTGCCCTTTGGGACACTGGGTTTTTTGGCGCTTGGTTTTGCTTTTTGCAGGCTGGCATCGGTGGCGGCCCGGTTTGACGTTTCCGCTTCCGGAGAAGTTCGAGCTCGCCGGCGTCGAGTCTGCGGGCCCACTTGTCGACGGTTGGCACGTTTCACCGGTGCAGCCGGGGCGGGGAGAGGGAGCTGCCGGGAAGCCGCCGCCCACCCGGGCGTCGTATATCGAGGGCGTGTTTTCGGGATCCTGCGAAACCAACATGTCGCCGGTCTCGAAGAAGACGTTGGAGCCGTCAGGGCTCACTGCGTAGAGGTAGTCGTTTGTGGCGCTCCTGCCAGATGAGATCGGGTGAACGCACCCACCGGCGCGCGTGCAGGCGCCCGTTCCCTGTGCTACCCACTCGTAGACATCGATCTTCCCGTCGATATCTGAGGCGGCGAGCTGGTCAGCGCTCTGGAAAAAAGCCCTGCGGCCGTCGTCGGTCAGGTTGCCGATTCGGCCCAGATCATTGGTCGGTGGGAATGAGCTGAACTGGCCCCCCGGAGGCGTTTGCAGGAGGGCATCGGATGTCGCTGCAACCCCGGTCGGGTTGCAGGAGATGCAGGTCAGCTGGTCTCCGGGAGCGGTAGCAGGGTCATAGCGGTATATCTCGGAATGCTCGTCGTTTTCATATGGGGTGAGCGCGGCCCGCGACTCGAAGATCAATGCTTCGCTGCCTGCGCTGGTTCGCGAGGGGTCGGCGGCCAGCCCTTGGTATTCGGAGCGAATGGGATTGACCGCGTACTTGACCCATAGTCCAAGACCGTCGGTCATCTGGGCGCTTGCGCCGGTCGCCGGTTCCCCCGTAACATCGCGTTCGGCCAGGATCGCCACCAGAGATACCGTCCCAGGGCTGCTCGAGTTCCACGCATACAGGTTTTCTTCTCCACTTTGGGCGCCTGGTGCGAGTACATCGGGGGAGACGAAATAGGTGCTCGAGTCGTTGGGGGACATGTTGACGAGAACTGATTCGTCCCCAGAGCCAACCGGGGTTGTTACTCCAGCGGCCAGGTCATGCACGAATATTTCTCCCTGTGGCACGCCTGGCGTTGCGGGTGCGCTTGGGTTGGGGCGAAGCGGTTCGCTCGAATTCGGGCGGAAGAGCAGGGTCCGTTCTCCGTCTTCTGAGATTCCCGCGAATTCGGCTGGGTCGCTGGCGATTTCACGAGTTCCCGTGCCGTTGTCCTGGTGGGCGTAGAGCCGGTCGTTCACTCTGAAGACGACCGTTGTGCCGTTGGCGGCAAAGCCTTCGAATTTGGCACCGAATTCTTCGAATTCTTCTTCCTCCGCAATCGACGCGCCGGCCGGCGGGATCGAGAGGACCGTGGTCGGGCCGTCGGGAGATCGCTCGTAAATTGCCGCGACCCCGTTTGGCGGAGCCTGGGGCTCCAGGCGCACGGGTGAGTTGGCGGTGGCAAAGATCACGCGATCACCGGTCCGCGAGATCCACTTTCCACTTGCGTTGGGGTCCACGCCCAGGCTGCCGATGCCAATCGGCTCAAAGCTGCCGTCAGGAGCGCGCAGGTAGTTGCCTTCGGTGAAGCTCCCGCGGTTGTGTTCGACCTTCCAGAACGAGTATCTGTGGTCGGTTGAGACCCCGCCCGGATATGGCGCTTCAGCTTGGCTGCCGCTGAGTCCGGTGAAGTGACTGTGCCAGCCATCGGCACCTCTTACCGCGTCATAGGTGTCGTTGAAGCCGCCGCCGCCCAAGAGAGGCAGGGATCCCCCCCGAACACCAAACACCAGACTTTCCCCGTCGGGCGACACGAGCGCCGTGTCGAAACCGTCATTGTTGTTTGCCGATATTTCGGCCATGGTTGGAATGCGTCCGTTTGTGGTGGGCGGCGTGACCAGCTCGTAGGCCCTGCCGTCCGGAAGGCCGGATTCGGTGGGATACGTCGAGAAGGCCGCATCACTGCCTTCGTCTCCCGGAATGCCTTCGCCCAGGGTCAGGCATTCTTCTTCCCCAGGGACTTCACAGTTGGTTGCCACGAGACGGAGCCGATATGTCGTGCCGGGAACCAGGCCCGCTACCGGTTTCGAAACAGAGATGAAGGATGCTTCTTCTCCGCCATCGGCATCGGGCACGGGAATCGTCACCGTGCCGGGGCCGAAGGAGTTGCCGTTGGCTTCATACCCGGCCTGAGTAATGAGCTCGAAGTGGTAGGCAGTGGTCTTGCCGCCGGCATTCAGTTCGGCCGTCAACAGCGCTTCGGTTTCGGTGATGGCCGTCGCGCCCTGGTTGCGTATTTCGGGTGGGCTGATTACCTTTGGCTTGAATGCGTAGACGTGGGATTTGCTCCCCGTGCCCTGACTGACGTAGACGTAGCTTTCGTTTGGGCTGTCGTAGCCAGCTTGACCCGGCAGGGAAGAATCCACGGCGAGTCCGACGCTATGGATGGGGATTCCAAGTTTTTCGAATGACCGTTCAAGCGTCCCTTCGCTAATCGGATTGCATTCTTTGTCAAATTGCAGAATCGATTTGGGAGAAGTGGTCGTAACGCTGTCGACGTAGAAGTCGCCGTTGGCTTGGTCGACGGCGATTGACGCGGATTCATTGGGGAGCCCTTTTACTGTGCACTTGACGGATGCATAGTTAGCGCCGTCGAGAATAGACACGCCCGGCTGGCCTTCCACGATGCCAGGGACGTAGAGGTCATGGTTGAGGCCGTAGACGGCGACGTTACGATGGCCGCCCGGAGGGTCTTCGGCAATTTTTTCTTCCAGAAGGACATTGCCGCTTGCTGCTGAGCTGTAATGGGAAATACCGCAATTCTCGGCGACGAATGGATTGTCGTTGGATGGGTCAACTGCCACCGACCAGGCTGTTTCGCAAAACGATGGACCACCTTTGAAAAGAACCTCGGGCGGTTCGAACTCGACCCCCTGCGACGGCGGAAATTCGTTGGCATCGAGGCGCACGACGCTCTTGCCTGAAAACTCACCGACGTAGAGATTGCCTTCGGAATCGACAGCCACGCTGCACGGCTGGTGTTCGTTGTGGATCTGGCCCAGGTAGGTACCGGTTGGGCCGAATATGTCGACGCGGCCGCCGGTGCCTTCGCCGTTGGGGCCGAGCGCGGCGCTGCTGACGTAAATGTCGCCATGGGAGTCAACCGCTGCTCCGCACGGCTGGTCAAAGCCTTCGGTGGGGTGGGATGTGCCGGGAATGCCGGGGCATGAGCCCGGGTCTGGTACTTGGTCGAGAGGAGACGTTGTGCAGTTTCCGCCCAGCGATAGAACCGGGTCGAAGGCATGTTCCGTGACTGCCTGCGCGGGCGCGGCCGTGAGGCAGAGAAGGAAGAGGACCGCACAGAGGGCCGACATCGAAGCAAATGCCTCTTTGCGTGCTCTTCGCAAAGGCGAGAACCGTGTTTCGTTCGGCTTCATGTCGCTCATGTCTCCTTCAAAGCGTGGTCTGGCGGAGACCAGCGCTGACAAACCCATGGGTCTCCGCCAGTGCCACACCAGTTATTTCGCGGTTACCGCCCACGTCCCAAATGCCGCGTCGGATACGACGGCTGACGAGCTTGCACGGAATGGCAGTACCGCGCCGAAGCGGGTAGCGGGCCTCTCCTGCGCAACACCAAACGTCACCGTTGCGCTGCTTGCCGCGTCTCGGTAGACGCACATGGCGTCCGGTTCTGCGGTTGGGTTTTCGGGGCCGCCTGGGCATACTTCTTCCACTTCTTCTCTGCTGAGAAGAACCCCGTTGGGCCCGGTCGGGGGAATTTCGAACGCCACCGTTGACGCTGCTCCGGGTTCCGCCATGACGTAGAGCGTTGGGGGAGACGCAAGCGGAAGGGAGAAACTGGCGTCGGACTGAGAGAAGCCTTCAACTTCCGCGCTTCCCGGGGCTCCCCATACGCCCGTCAGAGATCTGCCACTGGGAAGAGCCGACAAGAGTGGGCCCGGAGGACCAGTTTCCCCACGCGGACCCTGGCTGCCCGTATCTCCCTTTGCCCCGTTTGCCCCGGGGTCTCCCTTTGGTCCAGCGGGGCCCGCAGGGCCCTTGGGCCCACGTGGCCCCCGTTTTCCGCTGGTCGCCTTCTTGAAATGGCTCGAGCCACCGGAACTGAGGGCCAGAGCACCGCCAGTCATGGCGAAAACAAGTGCAATCAAACCCACGATCAAACCGGCGGTGCCAAGAGGCTCCCGGCCGATTCTCCTTCCTCCCCGTTTCAACGGCATACGCACCTCTCCTTAGTGGTCGTCCCAATAAACCCTGGCCCAGCAGCGTGGCCCTGCAAGCTCAGGCTCGCTGGACGATGCTGACTTACTCCGGTATTCCTGGGCAGTTCCCTTGCACTGTTTGGATCTTGGACGTGCCCTGCCGGCAGGCCGGTTTTCTCAAATCTAGACCACTAAAGTGTACCTGTCAAGATATCGACAAGTTTCTAAATAACAATGGGCTACTGAACATGACAGCATTGCGCTGCACCTAGCTCACCCACCGCAGCACGGAGGGACCACGCGCCAAGCGTGGTCCCTCCGTAAAAAACGCATCCAAAGCGGTACAACATCAACCGCTAAAGGAAGCTATGAGGCTAGGTCACCTTTTTTGAGTAACGTCAGCCATACTGGACCGGCGGCGCCCCCGGGTGGGGTGTAGCTCGTTTTGAATTTAGCGAACCATTTGCCGGTGCCTCCGCAGAGGAATTCAGACCCTTCTTCGAGTTTGAGTTCCGTTCCTGCGGTATTTAGGAATGAACCCGCCGCAGTCATTTCTATTTTGGTGGTGATTTCTCCGCCGCCGAATTTGCATTTGGCGCCGAAGGTGCAGCCTTCGAAAGTCGCGCTGCCGGCGGCTTTCAGGAACCATTCTTCTGATGCGGCCCCTTTCATTTTAATTTTTGCGGTCAGCGGCAGTCCGTTGACTTTAACGGTCGTGCATGGTTTGCAGCCACTGAAGGTGAATGTTGAAATTGTGTTGTTAATTAACTGCGATTCTTCTGCAGCGTTTTCATCGAGCATGTTTTTTTCTTCATCCGCGGCAATTTTTCCTGTTGCCGTGGATCCCGTGCATTCCTCGGTGAAGAGGCCGCCTTCGAATTTGCCGGTTCCTTCCTGGGTGGCCGTGAGGGTTCCCCCACCTGCCAGCCTGCTGCCTACTGCGCATAATAATAATGTTTGCGTTTTACAGAGCCTGATTAACGGGTGTTCATTGGCGGCTGAGGCTGAGCTGGCGCCAATGAATGCCGCGAAGGCCGCTGCCGCGACAGCGGCAAGACCTAGCATCTTGATGAGTCTCACTTTTTCCTCCTGTCCGATGAGCGTTTGGCACATCGAGATCAAGGGTTATCGGTTGGACTTCTTGAGTCCCACTTTTGGGACCGCGTAGAAGTTACCTTGGAAAAACTGAGTAGTCAAGATTTCCTAGGATGACTGGAACTCTGGCCTCGCGGCCGGTGCGGGCGAGATTTGACCGTATACTTGGCCGAGCCGATTGACTGGTCAGTCAACCAGTGAGCCGAAAGGATCTCTTTGCGCGCAGCAGCGGTACAGCTCAACTCCGGGGGCGAGAAGGCGCGAAACCTGGAGGTCGCCGAGCGGCTGGTGCGCTCTGCCGCGGCCGACGGCGCCGAGCTGGTCGCGCTGCCGGAGAAGTGGAACCTGCTTGCCGGCGGCGAGGAGTTGCTTGCTGGCGCCGAGCCGCTCGACGGTCCTAGCCTGAGCGCCGCCCGCTCCTGGGCCCGCGAGCTCGGCATCCACCTGCTCGCCGGCAGCGTCTCCGAGCAGGGTCCGGGCGAGAAGGCCTTCAACACCTCGGTCTTGATCGACGCTGATGGCGAGGACCTCGCCGTCTACCGCAAGATCCACATGTTCGATGTGGAAGCCAGCGGCGTGGTCTACCGCGAGTCGGAGCACGAGGAGCCCGGCGAGGAGATCGTCACCGCGGCGCTCGACGGGATCACCGTCGGTCTCAGCATCTGTTACGACCTTCGCTTCCCCGAGCTCTTCCGCATCCTTGCCGTGCGCGGCGCCCAGGTCCTCATCGTGCCCTCGGCGTTCACGCTGGCGACCGGCCGCGATCACTGGGAGGTGCTGCTGCGCGCCCGGGCGATCGAGAACCAGGCCTTCGTGCTTGCCCCCAATCAGGTCGGCGCGGCGGCCCCGCACTTCAACTCCAACGGTCGCTCGGCGATCGTCGACCCGTGGGGGGTGGTGCTGGCGACCGCGCCCGACGAGGAGTGCTTCGTCGCCGCGGAGCTCGACTTCGTCGTCCAGAGGAGTGTTCGCGAGACGCTGCCCTCGCTTGCCAATCGCCGTCCTGGCGCCTACGCCTGGCCGCAGCTGAGCGAGGCGCGTGCCTGATGGCCAAGGCGCCGACAGCGGCGGTGGACAAGCGCCGTCAGATCCTCGACGCGGCGGTCCGCGTCTTTGCCCGCCAGGGCTTCCACTCGACCCGGGTCTCCGACATCGCCGACGAGGCGGGCGTCGCTTACGGCCTCGTCTACCACTACTTCAAGTCGAAGGACGAGGTTCTCAACGAGCTCTTCCGCGAGCGCTGGTCCCTGCTGATCGCGGCGATCGACGAGGCCGATCGCGAGGGTGACTCGCCGCGCGCCAAGCTGGAAGCCGCCGCCGGGTTCATCGTCGACTCCTACCGGCACGACCCGGAGCTGATGAAGGTGATCATCGTCGAGGTCACCCGGGCGGCCAACTCCTTCGGCCGCACTCACCTGGCCGAGATCCGTCGCGCTTACGACTCGATCGCCAAGATCGTCGCCGACGGCCAGGCCGCCGGCACGTTCCGCCGCGACATCGACCCCACCTTCGCCTCGATGGCCTTCTACGGTGCGGTCGAGCAGTTGCTCTCGGGCTGGATCTTCGAGGTGATCCCGGCCGCCGACAGCGACTTCGACGAGGCAAAGACCTTGCTCGTGACGACGATCTGCGACGGTCTCGAGCCGCGATAGGTAAGGTCGGAGCCGATGGAGAACGACATCGTCAAGCGTCTTGTCTGGAGCGGCATGCTCGCTGCCAGCGGCGCCATCGCCAGCATCGCCGCGACCAAGCTCGCCGCTTTTGTCTTCCGTCGTGTGTTCGAAGAGGATCCTCCCGAGTAGTGGCTGACGGAACCGGCACACCGCCGCCCGGCCCCGGTACACCGCAAGGGCCTGCGCCCGAGGACCGCTCGGTCAGCGAGCTCGTCTTCGACGTCGCCGAGAAGAGCTCCTCGCTCGTTCGCGAGGAGATCGAGCTGGCGAAGACGGAGATCTCCGAGAAGGTCGGCAAGATCCTGCGCGGCTCGGTCGTCGGCATCGCCGCCGGCGTCTTCGCCTTCCTGGCGCTGATCCTGGTGATGGAGGGCATCGCCTGGCTGCTTGCCGAAGAGGTCTTCGACGGCAACGCCTGGCCCGGCTTCTTCGTCGAGGCAGCGGCCTTCCTCCTGATCGCCGCCGCGGCGGGCTTCATCGCCTATCGCTCCGTGCAGGCCGGCGCCCCGCCGCTGCCCGAGCAGGCGATCGCCGAGGCGAAGCTGACCAAGGAAACGCTGGAATCCGGAGCGAAGGCAGGCAGCGAATGAGCGCTCAACCTGATCCCGTCCGTCCCTCGAGCGCCGGCAGGCCGGGTCGTTCGGCGGCGGAGATCCGCCACGACATCGATCTACAGCGGCGCGACCTCGGCAGCTCAGTCGAGATCCTGCGCGGCCGCGTCACCGAACTCACCGATTGGCGCCGGCAGGCTTACGAGCACCGCTCGCAACTGATTGCCGGTGCGGCGATCGCCGGCTTCGCCCTTGGCGGCCTGATGATGCTGCGCCGCCGTCGCTAGTCCTGACGCGATGGCTGCCGACTTGGCGGAGATCCGGGGGATGATCGAGGCGGCGCTGCCGGGTGCGGCGGTTGAGGTCGTCGATGAGACCGGCACCGGCGATCACCTGCGGGCGACGGTCTCGGCCGCCCAGTTCGAGGGCCTCTCACGGCTCGATCAGCACCGTCTGGTCAAGGCTGCGGTGAAGGAGCGCTTCGACGACGGCACGATCCACGCCCTCTCGCTAAAGACCGGGCTGCCCGGATAGCTACTCTGTGCCAATGGCCGACGCTGAGCTGAAACAGAAGATCGAGGAATTGATCGCCGCCAACCCAGTGCTGCTCTTCATGAAGGGCACGCCGGAAATGCCGCGCTGCGGCTTCTCGATGCGGGTCGTGCAGGTGCTCGACTCGCTCGACGTCGAGTACGGCGCGATCGACGTGCTGCCGGCGCTGCAGCCGCTGCGCGAAGTCACCGCCGAGATCTCCGACTGGCAGACCTTCCCCCAGCTCTACGTCAACGGCGAGCTGCTGGGCGGGGCCGACATCATCGAAGAGATGTTCGACTCCGGTGAGCTGGCCGAGGCGCTGGGCGTCGAGCAACCAGAGGCCACACCGGCCGCTGCCGCGCCTCCGGCGCAGTCACCTCCCCTGCAGATCGAATAGGCGAGCCGCTCTAGACGGCGGCTGCTTTGGCGGCGGGCGCGTCGTCCTTGACCTGGAAGGACGAGCCGCAACCGCAGGCGGCGACGACGTTCGGGTTGTTGACCTGGAAGCCGGCGCCCTGCAGGCCTTCGACGTAGTCGACCTCGGAGCCAAAGACGAACTGCATGCTGACTTTGTCGACGATCACCGAGACGCCGTCAACCTCGAAGATGTGGTCGTCCTCCTTGGCGCGATCGAAGGCCAGCGCGTACTGGAATCCAGAGCACCCACCCCCGCGCACCGCGACCCGAAGCGCCTGGCCCTCGGAGTCTTCCTGAGAGCCGAGCAGCTCGGCGATCTTTCCGGCCGCCTTGTCAGTCAAGGCGATCGCTGTCTGCGGAGTGTCGCTGGTCGCGTCAGTCACTTCACAAAGTGTAGCGACCGCCGTGCACCGAATTGGATGGAGTGCGGTGAGGAGCACTGCTCGAGCCGCATCTCCGCTCAGGTCAAACTGACCAGCGGGGTCTGCGAGAATCGCTTTGCTTGAGTTCTCCAGCCGAAACTGCGGTTGTTTGCGACACGACGGCGTACTTGCCGAGCGAGCTCGTTACCTCGCTTGGGATCAAGCGGATCAGCCTCTATGTCTCGGTCGATGGCCACCAGGAGTCGGAGTTGGAGATCAGCGATTACGCCGGCTTCTACGAGCGACTGCGTGCCTCCGAGGGGGGAGCGACGACCTCGCAGCCTTCGATTGGCGACTTCACCGCCGTCTATGAGCCGCTGCTCGACGAAGGGCGGGAAGTCGTCTCGATCCACATCTCTTCGGGAATCTCGGGGACCTTCGAGGCCGCCAACCAAGCTCGTGAGCGGTTGGTCGCCGACGGCAAGGGCGGCGAGCGGATCCACCTCTTCGATTCCCGCTCGGCGGCGGGTGGCATGGGGCTCTCGGTCCTCGCCGCCGCGGCCGCGGCCAATAGCGGCGGTGACAGTGCGGCGGTTCTCGCCCGGGCCCAGCAGGCGCGAGAGGAGCTGAAGATGTGGTTTGCGATCGACACCCTCGAGTACTTGCGGCGCGGCGGCCGGATCGGTGGCGCCCGTGCTTGGATCGGCTCGGCGCTGAAGATCAAGCCGATCCTCACTCTGGAGGAGGAGATCACTCCGGTCGAGCGCGTGCGCACCCGGGCTCGCTCGATCGAGCGCCTGCGCGACTACGCCCGCCAGCGCCACGAGGACGGCATCGATGGCTGGGTCGTCCAGCACATCCAGGACGACGAGACCGCCGCGGCCCTGGCCGACGACTGCCGCGAAATATTCGGCTGCGAGCCGGTCTTCATCTCCGAGATCGGCGCCGTTTTGGGCGCCCATGTCGGTCCCGGCCTGCTCGGCGTGGGCAGCGTCTCGAAGGAAGTTCTCAGCTAGCTAGGCGCGCATGCCTTCGCGAGTTTCGGACTCGCGAGGCACCGGCTGCGGCTTGAGTCGCACCGGGGTGGAGGCGAGGGCCTGGACCCGCAGGTCGCTCCAGGTGAGTCCTTCGCGGACCAGCGCCGGCAGGCCCAGGGCGACCGCGGTGGCGATCTCAACCGCCTGCAGGATCACGCCGTAGGCGAGGGCGTCGGCTGTGCTGATGCCGAAGCCCGTGTGCAGAACGCTGATCACAGCGAGCTGGAAGACGCCGATGTTCGAAGGCGTAGCGGGCACGACGGCAGTGACGTTTACGGCGAAGAGCACCGCGGCGGCTGCGCCGATCCCCGCCTGATCGTTTAGTCCGAGGGCCGCCAGCAGCGCCCAGCAGGCGGAGAGCTGGATCGCCCAGGCGCCGAGCTGCGCGGCGGCGGCAGCCGCGCCTCGGCGTGGGTTGCGGAAGATGCGAAGGCCGGCGCGAACCTGCAGTAGGGCGCCATGCATGGCAGTGCCGATGCGGGCCAGGCGGCCGTTGCCGTTGCGCCGCATCAGCGGCGGTCCGAGCAGGACGAGCAGCAACAGCAGCAACGGCACGAAGCTGAAGGCGAAGAGCTTCTGGGTGCCGGAGTGGAAGAGGTCGGTGGTCGAGACGATGATCACTCCGAGCATCGCCAGGGCGAAGAGGTTGAGCACGGTCTGGGAGACCAGGGTGCCGAGCAGTACGGGGAAGGTCTCGCGCATGCGGCCGATGCGGCGGGCCAGTGACATCGCGCGGGCCGGCTCACCGAGGCGGGCCGGCAGGGTCGCCGACATCAGCACGCCGATCATCGTCGCCGAGGTGACGTCGCGGCGGCGGACGGGCGCCAGCGGCAGGGCCGCGCGCACGATCCAGTACCAGGAGGCGGCGCGGAAGAAGAGTGAGAGAGCCATCAGTCCGCAGGCCACCCAAACCCAGCTGAGGTCGGAGCGAACGATGCTTTCGACCACGTTGTCGACGCCGATCTTCTGCGCTGCAAGCGCGGTCAGGCCAACGCCGGTCACGCCGGCGGCAGCCAGCCCGACCCGGCGGGCGATCTTGCGCTTGCGCTTGCCGGTCCGGGCGGGCTCGGGGTCGAGCGAGGGAAGGCGTTGCGGGGGCTGGGGGGGGAGGCCGTCGGAGGGTTGGATCCCCATCCAGCGGGCGGCTCGCTCGAGGTTGTTCGCCGGCTCGGGTGCCGCGAGCGCTCGCTCGTAGACGGCGGTCACCCGATCGGCGACGCGGGGCCAGGCGTAGCGCTCGGCGCTCTGGCGAGCGGCACGGCCCATCGCCGTCAGTCGCTCCGGCTCGTGGTGGGCGCGCTGCAGCTCCTCGGCGAGGCGCTGGGCGTCGCCGGGGGGAACGAGCACGCCGTCGACGCCGTCGTTGACGACGTCGCTGTAGCCGGCGATCGCGGAGGCAATTGCGGGAGTGCCGGCAGCGAAGGCCTCGGTCAGGACCATGCCGAAGCTCTCGCCCGAGAGCGATGGGGCACAGAGCACGTCCGCTTCGTGCATCGCGGTGTGCAGCGCCTCACCCGAGACGCGGCCGCGTACGTCGATGAATTGCATCGTCTCCGGATCGGCGAGGTAGCGCAGCACGTCCTCGCGCTCGGCGCCGATCACGGTAAGCCGGCTTGGCACGTGCTCGACCAGGGCGCCGAAGGCGGCGAGCAGGATCGGCAGGCCCTTGCGCTCCTCGGGCCGGCCGACGAAGAGGACGCGTAGCTCCTCGCTGGTCGGCTTCGGCCCGCTCGGCGCGGCGGCGACGTCGACCCCGTTGGGAATCACCTCGTAGTGGCCGCCGTACCAACGGCGGCCGGTCCAGGCGGCCGCCTCGGAGACGGCGATCCGGGCGGACAGGCGGTTGAACACGCGGCGCGCTCCAAACGCCGAGGCGGTGTAGTTGGGCACCGCACTGGTCGAGTAGGCGTGGAAGGTGCCGACGGCCGGGACGTCGCTTCCCAGCACCGCGTTCCAGCCGACCAGCGGCACCAGCGGCTCGTGGATGTGGACGACGTCGAAATTGCCCCGGTTCAGCTCGCGGCGAGGGGCGACGACTCCCCCGGCAGGGAAGGGGGCCAGGTTCGAGATCGCACCGTTGGAGGGAAAGCCTGCGGTTCGGCCAAGTGGGATCAGATAGTCGGGCATCTCGCGCGACTCTGGCGCCGCACGGTGCAGCACGCGGCTGACCCGGCCCGGCGGGTCAAAGGGGGCGAGCACGCGAACGTGGTGGCAGCGGCCGAGGAACTCCTCGGCAAGCGCCTCCACGTGCCGGTTCACGCCCCCCTGGTAGGACCAGGAATATGGCGAGACGAGAGCAATCCGCACGAATCACAAAGGGTAGTTGATTCCCCAGAGGTGATTAGTTGCGTAAGTCACGCGGATCGCTCACACCAGGCGTAGGCGGCGAAGACCAGGATGTAGGCGGTGCCGATCTCGAGCAGGAGGGCGCCGGAGTCGTTGGCGAGCGTGCCAATTACGGCCGCGGCGATGGCGCCGATCAGGCCCGCGCGCAAGGCCGGCGCGGGTTGCAGCCATTTGCGCAGCCGCGCCCGCTGCCAGATCGCCAGTGCGGCAAGCGCTGCGATCAGGGGGAGGAAGAAGAAGACGATCGGACGGGTGAAGCTGTGCGCGGAGAGCTGCAGGCGTCGCTGGGCGACGTCGGCGAGATCTCCGAGCCCGCCGGCATCGAGCACCGAACGGGTCAGGTGGGCATTGGCGCCGCTGAGGAGATCGGCGAGGGCGATCAGCGCCAGCACCGCCACAGGGGCTGCGATCACGAGTAGAGCCGTGCGCCGCCGCCGCGCGGCGATCGCCGCTGCGGCAACGGCACCGGCAACCGGCAGGACGATCGCGGCGCCGACGTCAGCGCCAAAGCGGCCAGCAGCGAAGACGACGGCGCTGAGCAGGCTGACGGCGAGGAAGGCCGCGGCGGCCCGGCGCTCGCTCAGCCCTGGCCAGAAGCCGGCCAGGGCAGCACCGGTCCCGGCGACGACGAGGACGCCGAGCAGCGCCTCCAGCTCATTGCCAATCCCGTAGAAGCGCACGCCGAGCCCGGGGTTGGGCCCGAGCAGGGAGAGCGAGGTGAGCGGCGAGCCGGCGATCACGTCGATCGCGCAGGCGAGGACGACCAGTCCCGAGGCGACCGCGAGCGCCCTGAGCCCGCCCAGCAGGAAGAGCGTCAGCGCGGCGAGCAGGGGAGCGCCGAACATCACCACTATCTGTTCGGTGTCCTGGCCTGGTTTGAGCGCTGCGGCCGCCAGCAAGAGCAAGGGCAGGTAGATGATGCTGAGGCCGGCGAGCCGAATCGCGACCCGGCCGACGCGATCGGAGCTAACCAGGGCTGCCAGCCCGAAGATCACCAGCCAGACCAGCAAGCTGATCCCAATTACCGGCCCCCGTCGCTCCGAGATCACCGCCATCCGCGCTCCGCGAGATTCGATTGCCGGCGGATCGATTGAGCCCTCGGAGCGGATTGGCTGCCCCGATATCTGCGACGGCACCGCGATCCCAAGCCGCGAGAGCACCGTCGGCGCGACGTCGGTCGAGAGTACGTAGCCATCGGTCCGCGTGCTGTCGGAGGTCAGATCCCCATCGAACCCCCGTCCCGCGACGCCAATTGCCAGAGCCCCGTTCTTGGCCGGCGGCGCCCGCCCAATCGCGATCAAGAGATCGTTGCCCCTGAGCCCGCGGACCAGCCCCGGGAGCCCGTTGAGCCCAACCGACCGCACCTCACAACGCTCCCCGTGTTCCGCCAGCGTCGTCGCCAGCAACCCCGGCACGATCTCCGCCGGCGCCGATTCCGCCCGTTCCACAACCGCCTTTGAGTAACCGGGTCCGCAAATCCCCCCCTGAACGTCGCGCGGAAGCTCCGAGTCATAGAGCGAATCGAACACCCGATTCCCTTGGCTGATGTCGAGATACGTTTGCGCCACCGGCACGCTCCCAAGCCCGGCGCTCATAAGCCCTGGCGAAACTCCCTGAACCCTCGCAAGCCGCTCCACATCGGTCCCTCGGGGCACGAGAGCAATCGTGACCTTCGTCGACGGGTGTCGGGTGGGGGCCGAAACGTCTTGCACTTTTTCGGCAGGCGAAACTCGGTCAGCAAAGGCGGTCCCACCGAAAAAGTTAAGTGAAGGCCCCCACCCGACACCCGTCACAACAAAGAGCCCAATAGCTATCGTGACCCCAATGGCCGATCGCACTTTCGCCAAGTTCAGTTTCTTCAAGGTCGATCCCGCCTGGCGCCGCCTCGACGCCGAGCAACGCGCTGCCGACAAGCAAGAGTTCCTCGCTGCCTGCGAGGACTTCGCCCTCGATCGCTCGCTGCGCGCCTACTCAACCATAGGAACGCGCGGCGACGTCGACCTGGTCCTGCTCAGCCAGAGCCCCAACCTCGACGACCTGCACACTTTCCACGTCGTGCTCGGCCAGAGCGGCCTGGCGAAGTGGACCGAGACGCCCTACTCGTTCCTCTCGATGACCAAGCGCTCGCCCTATTCCGAGGAGCAGGCGCGGCCCGAGATCTGCGTCTCGGAGCGCAAGTACATGTTCCTCTACCCGATGATCAAGCAGCGCCGCTGGTACGGGCTGCCGCCCGAGGAGCGCGGTCGGATCATGAAAAGCCACATCGAGGTCGGCCGCCGCTATCCCGAGATCTCGATCAACACTTCCTATTCCTTCGGCCTCGACGACCAGGAGTTCGTGGTCGCATTCGAGGGTGACGACCCGGGGATGTTCCTCGACCTGGTGCAGGAGCTGCGCCCGACCGAGTCAAGCGAGTTCACCGAGCTCGAGACCCCGATCTTCACCTGCGTGGCGCTCTCGCTGCGCAAGGCGCTGGACGCGCTCGACGGCGTCCCCAGTGCCGTCGCCGCGGGAGCATGACGACCGAAGCGCTCAGCTACGCGATCGACGAGCACGACCACCTGATCCGGGTGGATGAGGGCTACTACCGCTTCGCCGAGGAGAACGGCTGGGTTGACGCCGGCAGCAGCCTCGGCCGCTCGCTTTGGGACTACGTCAGCGGCAGCGAGATGAAGAAACTGCAGCGGCTGCTGGTCCGGCGCATCCGCGACGAGGTCGGCGACGTCGAGCTGCCCTTTCGCTGCGACGGGCCGGATGTGCGCCGTGAGATGGACATCCGCATCGTCGCCCGTCCCGGCGGCCGGGTGGTGCTGTTCTCGGCGCGATTGCGCTCCGAGCGGGAGCGCGATTTACCGCAGCGGCTGCTCGATCCAACCACCCCACGCAGCGCCGAGGTTCTGGCGATGTGCGGCTGGTGCGACCGCTTCGAAGTGGACGGCGAGTGGGTCGAGGTCGAGGAGGCGGCCAGGCGGCTGGGGCTCTTCAATCAGCCGCGGCTGCCGGCGCTGAGCCACGGCATCTGTCCCATCTGCAACGAGATGCTGCTCGCCGCGTAGGCGCGCGACGGGCGGAGTTCCCTATTCTTTCGCGCTCGCCATGAGCAAGATCGGAACTGAAGACAATCCCCTGCGCGTCGCGATCGTCGGCGCTGGCCCCTCCGGCTTCTACGCCGCCGAGCACATCCTCAAGGGCGAGGACCTGCACGCTCAGGTCGACCTCTTCGATCGTCTGCCGTCTCCGTTCGGCTTGGTTCGTGGCGGCGTTGCCCCGGATCACCCGAAGATCAAGTCGGTAATCCGGGTCTACGAAAAAACCGCTGCCCGCGATGGATTCCGCTTCTTCGGCAACGTCAAGGTGGGCCATGATCTCGAAGTCGAGGATCTCGAGCGGCTTTACCACGCGATCGTCTTCACGGTTGGCTGCGAGACCGACCGCCAGCTCGGGATTCCGGGCGAAGAGCTGCCCGGCAGCCACGCGGCCACCGCATTTGTCGGTTGGTACAACTCGCACCCCGACTACGCGGACGACGAGTTCGACCTCTCCGCCGAGCGGGCCGTGGTGATCGGCAACGGCAACGTCGCGATGGACGTCGCCCGCATGCTGGCCCTGACCGATCACGAGCTGCGCCAGACCGATACCGCCGACCACGCGATCGAGCTGCTCGACCGCAGTCAGATCCGCGAGATCGTCGTCCTCGGCCGTCGCGGCCCCGTGCAGGCCGCCTTCACCAACCCCGAGATCAAGGAGCTGGGGGAGATGGAGGACGCCGACGTGATCGTCGATCCCGCCGATGTCGAGCTCGATCCGGCCAGCGCCGCCTACCTCGAGTCCGACGAGGCCGACAAGACGACCCGGGTCAACGTCGAGACCCTGCGCGAGTTCTCCCGGCGCCAGCCCAGCGGCAAGCAGATTCGGATTGTCTTGCGCTTCCTTGCCTCGCCGATCGAGATCAAGGGCGACGGCAAGGTCGAGAAGATCGTGATCGGCCGCAACGAACTGGTCGAGGAGGGGGGCACGCTGCGGGCCAAGGACTCGGGCGAGCGCGAAGAACTCGAGTGCGGCCTGGTGCTGCGCTCCGTTGGCTACACCGGCGTGCCGATCGAGGGCGTTCCCTTCGACGAGAAGCGTGGCCTGATCCTCAACGAGGGCGGCCGCGTGCTCGACTCCCACGACTCCGGTCACAAGGCTGGCCACTACACCGCGGGCTGGATCAAGCGCGGCCCCTCAGGTGTGATCGGCACCAACAAGAAGGATGCGCTGGAGACGGTGCGGCACCTTCTTGCCGATGTTGAGTCGCAGACGCTGTTGGCGCCGGAGAACCCTGATCCCACGGCCGTCGAGGCACTGCTCGCCGAGCGCAACGTGCGTTACGTGAGCTTCGAGGACTGGCAGGCGATCGATCAGGCCGAGGTTGGTCGCGGCGAGCCACACGGCCGCCCGCGCGTCAAGTTCGTGCGCGTCGAGGAGATGTTGCAGACCCTCGGCGAGCGCATCTCGGGCTAGCGCCCTCTTCAGACAAGTGTCTGCATAATCTTGCTGCCGTCGCAGCGGGCGGGTCGCCGCCGTATCCAATAGGGTGCATTCCGCTGACGGCAGTTTGTTTAAACGACTTTTCATTTCTAATGTCTCGATGATGCACGCCGACAGCACAACGCTCCCTGCGCCGGTTCGCGCCGGCGGCACGGTGCTTTCGCTCATCGCGGCGCCGCTCAGCGTCCCCATCCTCCGGGCCCATCGCGAGGACCCGCTGCGCCTGCCAGATCTGCGCGAACGTATCGGCGGCGCCGCCCAGACGACGCTGCGGGGGCAGGTCGGCAACCTGCGCGGGATCGGCGCCCTCGAACGCCATGTCCGCGGCGGCATGCCCTACACGGTTGAGAATGAGCTGACCGCTCTTGGCGAAGAAGTGCTGACGGTCGCCGAGATCGTCGAAGCGTGGCTGTCCCGGGCACCCCAGGGATCGATCCCGCTCGGCAGCGAGGCGGCCAAGGGCGCGATCCGCGCCCTCGTTGGTGGTTGGGGCTCGACGATGCTGCGCGCCCTCGCCGCTCGCCCCCTCTCGCTTACTGAGCTGAGCAGCGTGATCAACGATCACTCCTACCCAGCGCTCGAGCGCCGCTTGAGCGCGATGCGCGCCGCCAGGCAGCTCGAACAGAGGCCAAACGGAGACCGGGGAGCCAAGCCCTATGGCGTTACCGAGTGGACTCGTCAGGCGGTCGCCCCGATCGCCGCCGCCGGGCGCTGCGAGTGCAAGTACCTGGCCCAGTCCACCAGTCCGCTCACGCGGATCGACATCGAGGCGATCTTTCTGCTCTCGGTTCCCCTGGTCGACTTGGACGTGACTCACTCGGGCGCCTGCCTGCTTGCCGTCGACACCGGTTCCGGTGGATCCGGGCAACCGACCGATCGCTTGGCCGGTGTTCACGTGGACGTCGAGGGGGGAGCAATCGAGGCCTGCAGCTCCCGCCTCGAGTACGACCCTCAGACCTGGGCGCTGGGATCGACCAGCGCTTGGGTCAACGCGATTGTCGAGGGCAAGACCGAGCGTTTGCGGATCGGAGGCGACCGGGTCAAGCTCGCCGAGGAGCTGATCCAGCGGCTGCACGCCTCTCTTTTTGGCTTCTGAATTGCGCCTAACCGCGCGCGCGGTTCTCTGACTTCCAGAGATTTGCAGGGTAATGCCGCAATTTTTGGGACGATTTAGTTACGGTTTAGTGTGAATAATCTGTAGCTCTTGACCACGAAATCGTGGCCTGTTATTCAATGCACGCTTGAGGCCACGAAGGGGAGCCAGTCAGCTCGGCTGGCGCCGAACGAACGGACTCACGGCACAACTCTTACTCCCGGTTCAACGAGAGCCGGGCATACGGCGACAGCCAACGATCGACCCCCCATCGTCGTCAGCAGGGGGGCGAGCGGCGGGTGCTGGGGCGGAGCCCGTTGGCTTCGCCCCTCCCGTCGCGCCGTCGAGAGGATGTCGCGCCGAGGTCCCCAAGTGAGAGGAGGGACCCCGGCGCTAACCGTAACTCAATGCCAGCGGACCAAAGCCCGCGTGGCACTTAGAGCATAGAACGCAAATAGCGAATTTTCCAGCAAATACAGCTGAAACTCGTCCTACTTTGCGGGCTCACTGGGTGTTAGTTCGCCCCCGCGTTCGGTACCGGCGATTAGTTCGTCGGGCGATTTGTCCTCCGGTATAAACCCGGATTTCATGCCGAAATAAACCGCCTGTGGATGGTGAGCAACGATTGCCACCGTTGATTGCTCAGGTGTTACTGCGTAACCATCGGAAAGTCCCATACCGATCGACTCCAGGTCGAGTAGGCGCCAGACCTTGGTGTGCTCCGACTGATCTGGGCAGGCGGGGTAGCCCCAGGAGTAACGTCGCCCTTGATCGAGGGCAATCCCAAGCTCCTCGCGAACCTGTGAGTGCAGCCACTCGGCTAGTCCCTCCGCTGACTGCACGCCAAGGCCGTGGACGAAGAGCTGTTCGGCGAACTCTCCTTCGCGCTCCAAGCGCTCGATCACGCTCGTAACCTCGCCGCCAACCGTCACGCCCTGCAGGGCGACGACGTCCCGTTCGCCGGAATCGAGTGGGCGGAAGAAATCGGCGAGGCAGATGCGATCGTGGCGAGGCTGGCGGGGGAAGGTGAGGCGCTCGAGCTCGCGCTCGGGATCATCTGGATCGAAGATGACCAGCTCGTTGCCACTGGCGTTGCAGGGGAAGTAGCCAAGCCGGGCCCGCGGGTGGAGGTAGTCCTGCTCACGCCACATGCGCTCGAGGCGCGGGGCGAACCCCTCCTCCTCGCCGTTGCCCTCAACCAGTTCACGCCAGGCCTCACCCTTGACGCCGCGCCCGCCCCAGTGCAGCTTGAAGAGCACGTGGCGATCTAGGTGGGGGAAGACGTCGTCGAGGTTCACCTCCACCTCTCGTGCGCCGAAAAAGGGTGGCTCTGGGATCGCGATGTCGGTGCGCGCGGCCGAGCGCACGCTCGCGTCGCTGGTCGGCGGCCCGGTGTCGGTCACGACCGGTTTCTCGCGCAGCTCCTGCGCCTCCGCCCTGATTCGCTCGACCAGGGCATCGCGGGCCTGCTGGTCGACCAGGGCATCCATCGTGTCGAGGCCCTGGAAGGCGTCCTTGCAGTAGAAGACGCCGGGCTCGTAGACCTCGTCGGACTCTTTGCCCCGCGGGTAGAGGGTGCGCCGGCCGAAGTCGCGGTTGATCGCGGCGCCGCCGATTAGCACCGGGAAGCCAAGGCCACGCTGGTGCAGTTCCTGAACGCAGATCGGCATTTGCTTGGAGGTGGAGACGAGCAGGGCGGAGAGCCCGATCGCGTCGGCTTCGTTCTCAACGGCGGCCTCGATAATCGCGTCGACCGGGACCTGCTTGCCGAGGTCGATCACCGTGTAGCCGTTGTTGGTGAGGATTGTGTTGACCAGCGACTTGCCGATGTCGTGCACGTCGCCGAACACGGTGGCGATCACCACTTTGCCCTTTGTGTGACCGTCGATCCGGTCGAGGTAATTCTCCAGTTGGGCGACGGCGCGCTTCATCACTTCGGCCGACTGCAGGACGAAGGGCAGGATCAGTTCGCCGGCGCCGAACTTGTCACCGACCTCCTTCATCGCTGGCAGCAGCACCTCGTTGAGCGTGGGAACGGCGCCGATCTTCTCCACCGAGCGGTCGATCCAGTCCTCGACCCCATCCTTCTTGCGGCGCAGGATGTGCCAGTGAAGGGCCTCCTCGGGCTCCATGCCAGCGGTCGGGTCGGCCGCTTCCTCCTCTGCTTCCTCACCCTTCGACTCGAAGTGTGAAATAAAGAGCTCCAGCGCGTCCTCGCGCCGGTTGAAGACGAGGTCATCGGTCAGCGCCCGCTCCTCCTCGGAGATCTCCGAGTAGGGCGTGATGTGATTGGGGTTGACCATCGCCAGGTCGAGCCCGGCCTCGACGCAGTGGTGCAGGAAGACCGAGTTGAGCACGGCGCGCGGCCGCGGCGAGACGCCGAAGGAGACGTTGGAGACGCCGAGCGAGGTCTTCACGCCGGGGATCTCGGCCTTGATCCGGCGGATCCCTTCGATCGTCTCCACCGCCGAGGGCTTCCACTCGTCGTCGCCGGTGGTCAGGGTGAAGGTGAGGGCGTCGAAGATCAGCGCCTCGGGATCGAGGCCGTGCTCCTCGCAGGCGATCTCGCGAATTCTCTGAGCGATCTCGACCTTGCGCTCCGCCGTCTTTGCCATCCCGACCTCGTCGATTGTCAGTGCGATCAGGGCGGCTCCGTGCGCCTTGGCCAGCGGGATGACGACGTCGGCCTTGTCGCGGCCGGCCTCGAGGTTGATCGAGTTGACTATCGCCCGGCCCGGGATCTGCTCCAGCGCCGCCTTCAGCACCTCCGGCTCGGTCGAGTCGACCTGGATCGGCGAGGGCTGGGTCAGCGAGATCCGCTTGACCACCGCCGCCATCTGCTCGTCCTCGTCCTGGCGCTCGGTCAGCGCGACGCAGACGTCGAGCACGTGGGCGCCGCCTTCGACCTGGTCTTCGGCGACCTGGACCAGGCCGTCGTAATCGTCGGCGAGCAGCAGCTCCTTCGCCTTGCGCGAGCCCTGCGAATTGACCCGCTCGCCGACCAGCGTCGGCCGCGGTTCCTGGACCAGGGGAGTGGAAGTCATCATCGATGAGACCTCGATCGGACCGGGCGCGGGACGCGGCCCCGGCACCTTGCCGTCGACCCGCTCGCGGATCGCGGCGATGTGTTCGGGCGTGGTGCCGCAGCAGCCGCCGACGATGCCGACGCCGTAGCGCTCGACGAACTCGCCCAAGGTCGCTGCGAGCGGAACCGGCTCTTCGGGGAAGATCGTCTCACCGTCGGGCCCCTGCAGGGGCAGGCCGGCGTTGGGGATGCAGTGGACCGGCAGCGGGCTGTGCTCGCCGAGGAAGCGAATCGCGTCGCGCATGTCCTCCGGCCCGGTTGAGCAGTTGAGCCCGACCACGTCGACGTCGAGCGCCGTCAGGGTGGTCAGCACCGCCTGGATGTCGGTGCCAAGCAGCATCTTGCCGCCGTTGGGGAGCAGTGAGACGCTGATCTGGATCGGCAGCGTGCGGCCACTCTCCTTGAACGCCTCACGCGCCCCGAAGATCGCCGCCTTCACCTCGAGGATGTCCTGCGCCGTCTCGATGATGATCAGGTCGGCACCGCCCGCGACCAGGCCACCGGCCTGCTCGGTAAAGACCTCGACCAGCTTGCCGAAGCTGATGTTGCCCAGCGTGGGGTCGGTAGAGGCCGGCAGGAACCCGGTAGGCCCAATCGAGCCCGCCACAAACCTGTCGGGTCCTGCGGCCTTGCGCGCAATCTCAGCCGCCTTCGTATTGATCTCCAGCGTGTGCTCGCCCAGCCCCCACTCTTCGAGCTTCAGCCGCGAGCCCTGGAAGCTGTCGGTCTCAACGACCTCAGCTCCGGCCTCAAGCATCGAGGCATGAACTCCCTCGATCACATCGGGCCGATTCAGCACAAGCGCCTCATGGCACTTGCCCTGCAGGCCGCCGTAGTCCTCCTGGGTCAGCTCAAACTGCTCAAGGGTTGCACCCATCCCGCCGTCAAACACGACGACGCGCTCGTGGACTGCGGCTATGAAGTCTCGCTCGGACATGAACCTAGGAGGGTAAGGGGTCGGGCTTGCCCTGCCCAGAAGGCTCAGGGACCACGCTCCTCACTTCGCAAACGATCTGCTGCGCAACGGTCTTCTGGGCAGGGCAAGCCCGACCCCTTCCGCCCCAACGCTCAGGTCAGCCGCGAAGCCCCAACCGCCGGCGCCAATCCCGCGCGTTGAACGCCGTCAGGACCCGGTTGACCAGTCCGCGGCGCCCCTTGGTGTAGGGGTACCAGGACGGTTCGTTCTTGCCACCGAAGCGAGTGACGACGATCGACTCGGGGCGGCAGTACTTCTTGATTCCGTAGTCGCCGTGGCGGAAGCCGATGCCCGATTGCTTCCAGCCGCCCATCGGAACGCCCATGGCGAGCATGTTGGTGATCACGTCGTTGACGTTGACGGAGCCGGCCTCGATGCGGCGCGCGATTGTCTCGGCCCGGTTCTTCTCGCCGAAGACGGAGGCGGCGAGCCCGTAGCGGCTGTCGTTGGCGAGGCGTATGGCCTCCTCCGAGTCGCGAACTTTCATCACTCCGACTACTGGGCCGAAGGTCTCATCACGCATGACTTTCATCGAGTGGTCGACGTCAACGAGGACAGTTGGCTCGAAGTAGTCGCCGGGGACGTTGGCTTTCTTGCCTCCCGTGAGTGCCCGAGCCCCGTTGGCGAGGGCGTCGTTCACCTGCTCCTCGACGATCGTCGACTGGTTGGGCGAGGTCATCGCGCCGACGTCCTTTTCCGGCTTGCGGCCGTCGGTGCCCTGGCGAAGGCTGTCGACTTTCTTGGTCAGCTTGGCGACGAACTCGTCGTAGACCGGCTCCTCGACGTAGATGCGCTCGACCGAGAGGCAGACCTGGCCGGCGTTGTACATGCCGCCCCAGGCGGCGGCGTTGGCGGCGCGATCAACGTCGGCGTCGGCGAGGACGATCATCGGGTCCTTGCCGCCGAGCTCGAGGCTGACCGGGGTCAGGGTCTCCGCCGCCCGGGCCATGACCTTGCGCCCGGTCCGGTCGGAGCCGGTGAACTGGATGTAGTCGACCTGGTCGACCAATGAGCTGCCGGCCTCGCCGGCGCCGAGCACGCAATCGAAGACATCCGGGGCGCCGATCGCCTGCTTCCAGGCATCGATCACCTGGATCAGGCTCAGCGGCGTGAACTCCGAGGGCTTGACCACGACCGCGGCGCCTGCCTGCAGGGCGGGGATCGAGTCACCCAAGCCCATTGCGAGGGGGAAGTTCCAGGGGCTGATCACGCCGACGACAGGATGTGGCCGGTAGCGGATCATCAGCTTCTTCGAGGCCATCAGCGGCGAGTGGGGGCGGACGTCCTCGTCGCCGATGAACTTCGCCGCGTTGGTGCCGTAGAAGTTGATCAGGTCGGTGACGTAGAACAGCTCGGCCGCGATGTCGCCGCGCACCTTGCCGGTTTCGGCCTGCACGGTGTCGGAGATCTCCTCGACGTTGTCGAGGATCCAGTCGCGCAGCTTGCCGATCCAGTGGTAGCGGCCCTCGATCCCGATTGCCTCCCACTCGGCCTGGTTGGCGCGGACCCGAGCTACGGTGGCGGCGATCGTCTCGGGCGTGTCGACCTGAATTGAGCCGACCGCCCCGCCGCTCGCCGGGTTGAGAACCTCGATCTGCTCAGCGGGCGGCGCGCTGCTGCCCCCGTTTGAGCCGTTGACCGCTGTCGTGCTCGTCTCGACCGTTCCGCTCTCCACAGTTGCTCCTCCTCGACCCTTTGGCTGGTCAGCCAACTGTAGCCGCTATCGGCCAGTCAGCCTGTAAACGGGCCCTTCCTGCGAGGCGATGTAGATGCGGCCGAGGTCGTCCTCGCCGAATGAGGTGGGGGAGGAGATGGTGAGGCCGGTCTTGCGGTCGCCGCTGGCGTGGCGCAGGTGGGGGACGAGGCTGCGCACGATGCCGGAGCAGTAATCGGCGTAGAGATAGCGGCCACGCAGGGGTCGTGGGCCACCGGGACCGACCACGTAGCCGCCGATGATCGTGCAGCTGCCGCCGTCGCGGCTGTGGCTGTAGGCCATGATCGGCTTGGTCGTGCCGCCTGGGTCGGGGGTACCGCTGTTTTCTTCTTCGTAGGGGTGGTAGCCCTCGAGCGCGTCCCAGCCGAAGTTGGCGCCCGCGGCGCCTTCGAGGGTCGTGTAGTCGAGCTCCTCGAAGCGGTTCTGGCCGACGTCGCCGATCGCGATCCGCGGCTGCGCCGCACTGGTCGTGTCGAAGGAGAAGCGGAAAGGATTGCGCAGGCCGTAGGAGTAGATCTCGTCGCGGCCCGGCTTGCCGACGAAGGGGTTGTCGGGGGGGACCGAGTACGGCTTGCCGCCACTTGGCCGGGGATCGATGCGCAGCAGCTTGCCCAGCAGGCTCTCCTTGTTCTGGGCGTTGTTGGGCGGGTCGCCACCCGAGCCGCCATCGCCGGTTCCGAGATAGAGGAGGTCGCCGAGGAACTGCAGCTGGCCGCCGTTGTGGTTGTCGTTGACCGGATGGGCGATCTCGATCACGTTGCGGCGGGAGCTTCGCTCGGCTCGCGTCGCCGTGGCGCGCTGGAATTCGTCGACGCGGATGTTGCCGGCTTTGTCGGTGTAATAGACGTAGAAGTCACCGCTCTGCTCGTAGTCAGGGGGGAAGGCGATCGAGAGCAGGCCGCGCTCGCCGCCAAAGTCGACCAGGCCGCCGATGTCGAGGAATGGATGGCTCAGCCTGTGGCCGCCGCGTAGCACCGCGACCTTGCCCGGCTGTTCGACCACGAAGAGCAGCTTGGGAAAGCCGGGGGCGCCGCTGACGTAGGTCGGGTTGTCAAAGCTGCCGATGCGCTTCAGCGCCAGCCCTGCCGGCCGCCCGGAGAGATGCTGTTGCGCGGTGCCGCAGGCAGGTAGCGCCACCAGCGCCAGCGCCGAGAGCAGGATGATCGAGATGGCTCTTTGTCTCACGCCATCACGCTACCCGCCGCCGGCTATTTCTTTTCGACGACTTCTCCGCTGTCGTTGACTTCGGTGTTGCGTTCGGCTGAGCTGATCTTCACCGTGAAGGAGCCGCCCGGGGCCGCGCCGCCGCCGGTCTCTGCCTTTGTCGTGTCGCTGAGGCCGGCCTCGACCGCGTAGACGAGCGTGTAGTTGCCGGGCTTGACCGCGCTCAACTTCCAGACCACGTCGGCGCTCGCGTTCTTCTTCAGCGGGCCGAAGTCAAAGGTCTTCGGGTTCGAGGTTTCGGCGCCGCCGTTGGCGGTCGAGCCGATGAACTTGGGGTAGTGCGCGGCGAGGACCCAGACCGGCCGGTCTGGCTGGGCCAGTTCCGGCTGGGGATCGCGGATTCCGAAGGGCAGGGTGGACCCCTCGCCCTCCTTGCCCTTGACCGAGACGTTGACGGTCAGGGCGGGGATCGTCTTGTCGCCGGTGTTGCGGACGCCGAGATCGAGCAGGTAGGTCTGGCCCAGGTGCTGCTCGGTGGGGAAGTTGGCGTCGGTCACCTTGACCCGGTAGTCGCCTTCCGTCTCATTTGAGTCGGAGGACGAGCCGCCACAGGCCGCGATCGAGAGGGCCAGCAGTGCGGCCATGACAGCGGCAACCGCCGCGCGGTGGCGGTGACGCGAGACCTGTCTGGCGTGCCCCCCCAAAGCGGCCGGAACATACCACGGGGTTTGCCCTGCTCCCGAGCGCGTTAGCCCGAACTCAACAGAGCCCGCTGACGCATCGCATAGACTCGCTGCAGGAGGAGGATGATGGTCGGAACCGCGGTCAACAGGGCATTCCTGCCCGCCAAGTCGCTGTTCGAGCAAGTCGGGGACATGATGATCCTCACCGCTCGAACGCTCGTCTCTGCCGTCAAGCCCCCCTATCCCTACGGCGAGGAGTTCATCGGCCAGTTCCTCTTCGCCCTGCAGCTCTGCTGGTTCCCGCTGCTGATCTCGACCGTGGCCTTCGGCTTCGGCGCGCCGGGCCTGCAGGCCTCCAACTTCCTCTCGCTCTTCGGCGCCCTCGACCGGCTCGGTGGCTTCTTCGTCCTCGCCTCGATCCGCGAGTTCGCACCCTTCGTCACCGCGGTCGTCGTCGCCGGCGTCGCCGGCACCGCGATCACGGCCGACCTCGGCGCCCGCAAGATTCGCGAGGAGCTCGATGCCCTGCAGGTGCTCGGCGTCGACCCGATCAAGAACCTGGTCGTGCCGCGCTTCCTGGCGCTGATGCTGATCACCGGCCTGCTCGACATCTACGCCCTGGTCTTCGGCATCACCGGCGGCATCGGCGCCGAGCTGCTCTACCACCAGTCGCTCGGCGGCTTCTTCGCCACCCTCTTCTCCAACGCCTCGATCACCGACCTCTGGGGCTCGGTGCTCAAGTGCACCCTCTTCGGCGCGATCATCGCCGTCGTCTGCTCTTACAAGGGGATGACCGCGTCCGGAGGGGCGGCAGGCGTGGGTCGTGCGGTTAACCAGGCGGTAGTGATCGCCTTCATGGGCGTCTTTGCCTTCAACTACGCCTTCACCCAGACCCTGCTCGCGACCAACCCGGAGCTGCAGACGATCCGATGAACGCCTGGTTGGAAGTCCCGCGCGGCTGGCTCGACTCCTTCGGCGAGATCGCCCGCTTTGGCTCGCGCGTCGCCGGCCTCGTCTACAGCGGCCGCGTCCTGCGCTTCTTCGGCGAGAGCCTGCGCCAGGCCGGCATCCTGATCCTCGGCTCGGCGCTGATCATCTGGGGCCTCGTCTTCATCCTCGGCCTGCAGTGCGGGATCGAGGGGGCCTACCTGCTGCGCGCCCAGGGCGCCCCCGCCTACGCCGGCGTCTTCTCCGCCTGGTGCGACCTGCGCGAGATCATGCCCTACGCCTTCGGCTACATGCTGGCGGCCAAGGTCGGCACCGGCATCGTCGCTGAGCTCGGCGCGATGCGTATCTCCGACGAGATCGACGCGCTCGAGGTGATGGGCGTGCCGCCCGTCACCTTCCTCTGCGCGACCCGCCTGCTCGCCGCCTGGATCGCCTTCCCCTTCATGTATCTGGCCGGGATCGGGATCATGTACTTCGCCAGTTACCTGGCCGTCGTCCAGCAGATCGGCGACGTCTCTTCGGGCGGCTACCTGCTGATCTTCTGGATGTTCCAGAACCCCCCTGATCTCTTTTACAGCCTGATCAAGGGCATGTTCATGGCCACCGCCATCGTCATGGTCGGCTGCTATTACGGCTACACGGCTTCGGGCGGCCCGGTTGGGGTGGGCACCGCCACCGCGAAGTCGATGGTCCTCAACATCGTCTTGGTTCACATCATCGGGATGCTCGGCACCCTGGTCTTCTGGGGAGCCAACCCGCGCGCGCCGATAGGAGGCTGACCTAAGCTATGTCCATGGATGAGCAGAGCGGTCCCTACGTAAGCGAGGACGGCCTGACGATGGGGAAGGACTTCGTCATCCCCGGCGTCGATCCGGCCGAGTCCGATCCCTACCGCTTCCACACCGGGCGCAAGCGCGATCACGGCGGCGAGGACGCGATCGAGATCATCGACCTGGTCAAGCAGTTCGGCCGCGCTCGCATCCTCAACGGCCTCAACCTCGGCTTGCCCGAGGACCAGATCTCGATGGTGCTGGGCCCCTCGGGAACCGGCAAGAGCGTGCTGATCAAGCACATCGTCGGCTTGCTCTATCCCGACTCGGGCGACGTGCTCGTGCACGGCGAATCGATTCCCAACATGACCGACGACGAACTCTTCGATGTGCGCAAGAAGTTCGGCCTGCTCTTCCAGGACGGCGCCCTCTTCGGCTCGATGAACATCTACGACAACACCGCCTTCCCGCTGCGCCAGCACACCGACAAGAGCGAGGAAGAGATCGGCGAGATCTGCAACCGCCGGCTCAAGGAGGTCGGGCTGAGCGAGGCGATCTACAAGATGCCGAACGAGCTCTCCGGCGGCATGCGCAAGCGCGCCGGCTTCGCCCGCGCGCTGGTGCTGGAACCGGCGATCGTGATGTTCGACGAGCCCGATTCCGGCCTCGACCCGGTGCGCACGGCGCTGCTTTGCGAGCTGGTCCGTGAGGTGCACGAGGAGAACGGCGGCTGCTACCTGGTGATCAGCCACGACCTCAACACCGCACGGCGCGTCTCCGACTTCATCGCCGTGCTCTGGAACGGCAAGATCGTCGAGTCGGGCCCCAAGGAGGAACTGTTCGACTCCGAAAACCGGTTCGTCAATCAGTTCCTCAACGCGGACGTCACCGGCCCGCTCTCGATGGATTGAGCGCGATCGCGGCCTGGGCTGTCCGCCACGCGCGGCCGGTCCTGGCGGTTGCGGCGCTGCTCGCGATCGGCGCCGCTGTTGCGGCGACGCAGCTCTCGACCGACGCCGGCACCGACACCCTCGTCGATCGCGACAGCGAGAGCTATCGCGCGACCGAACGGGTGCGCGAAGTCTTCGGCGAAGAACCGGTCGTCGTGGTCGCCGAAGGGGACCTGCAGGAACTGATCCTGACCCCAAACCTGGGGCGCCTGCTGCGGCTCGAGGGCTGCCTCTCGGGCAAGGTGCCGAAAGGCGCCGAACCGATACCGGGGCCCTGCGCCGAACTGGCGAAGCTGCACCCGGTGCAGTTCCTGGCCGGTCCGGGGACCTTCCTCAACGAGGCGGTGATCCAGATCGACGAACAGCTGCGGCGGCTGGCCGCCACCGTGCCGCCCGATCAACTGCGTGAATTCCTCCTGCAGGTTGCGGCGCGCTACGGCATCACCAGCGCCCCGAGCATCAGCAACCCGGAATTCCTCGCCTCGGTCGTCTTCGACCTGCACCAGTCGCGCGGCACGCCAAAGGCCCGGCTTGCCTACCTCTTCCCCAACAACCACTCGACCCAGATCGTCCTGCGCCTGCGACCCGACCTCGGCGCCAGCGAACGCAGCGAGGCGCTGCGGCTGATCCGCGAAGCGGTCTACGACACGACGCCGCGCCAGGCCTGCACCTACAAGGGCCAGCCCGAGGCTTGCTTCGGGCTGCACGGGGCCGGCACCTACACGATCACCGGCGCTCCGGTTCTGGTCGAAGGGATCACCGGGGCGCTGAAGGAAGCGCTGCTGATCCTCTTCGCGGTCGCGATCGTCGTCATGGGGGTCGTCCTGCTGCTCGTCTTTCGCTCGCGCTGGCGGCTGCTGCCGCTGGCGATTGCGCTCGCCGCGGCGGCGCTCACCTTCGGCCTGCTCGACCTCTTCGGTGGCTCGCTGACCATTGCCTCGATCGCGACCCTGCCGATCCTGATCGGGCTGGTCGTCGACTACGCGATTCAGTTGCAGGCGCGGTTTGACGAGGCGAGCGCCGGCGGAGCTGGGCCGCTCGAGGCGGCTCGGTCAGCCGCAGGCCGGGCTGGGCCGACGATCGCAATTGCCTGTCTGGCGACCGTTGCCGGCTTTCTAGCGCTTCAGCTTTCGCCGATCCCGATGGTCCGTGGCTTCGGCATCTTGCTCATCGTCGGCATTGCGCTTGGTCTTGGCTTGGCTCTTACCGTGGGGTTCGCGGCTCTCAGCTTGAGGCCACGGAAGGGAGGAGGGGGTGCCCCTCCGCTTGCTGGGTTTTTCGCCACGGCGTTTCCGGCACTAGTTGAGTGGGTGGGGCGAAAAAGAGGACGCCGCGCTCATCCGGGGCACCCCCTCCTCCCTTCCGAGCGCATCATGGGGCTCGCGCTCGGCCGCCCGAAGCGAGTGCTTGCCGCCGGCGCCGCTCTGGCGGTGATCGGGTGGGGGGTCGGTACTCAGATCGACACGGTCTCCGATGTGCAATCGCTTGGCCCACAGGGGCTGCGTGAGATCAAGGACCTGGAACGGGTGCAGGACGCGACGGGGGTGGCGGGCCAGCTGGAGGTGGCGGTGGAAGCTCCTGATCTCTCGGATCCGGCGACGATCAGGTGGATGGCTGACTTCAAGCAGCGAGTGCTTGAAGAGAACGGGTTCTCTGGACCGAAGCCAAGCTGTCTCAAGGCTGAAATCTGCCCGGGGCCGGCGCTCTCCGATTTCCTGGTCAGCGGCAAAAGAAAAGAACAACTGAAACGGAGCGAAGTCCGTGCGACGTTGAGGGAACTACCTCCTTATGACCTCGAACAGCTCGCACCCGTGAACGCGAAGACAGGACTGCCAGGGCACATTGCCCTGCTGAGCTTCGGAATCCGCTCGCAGTCGCTGCAGGGTCAGCAGGCGGTGATCTCGCGGGTGCGGGACGCGGTGGGGGAGTCCGGAGCCCCGGGTGGTCCACCTGCTGGGGTGAGGGTCCGCTTCGCGGGCTTGCCCGTGATCACCGCCGCGGCGGCGTCGGATCTCTCCAGCAGCCGCTACTGGCTAACGCTGGCGGGGCTGGCCGCGGTGGCGCTTGCTCTGCTTGCCGCCTATCGCTCGTTCATGCGGGCGCTGGTGCCGCTGGTCCCGGTACTGCTCGCCACTGGTTGGTCCTCACTTGTGCTCTGGCTCAGCCAGATTCCGCTCAACCCGATGTCGGCGGCCCTGGGGGCGCTGACGATCGCGATCGCGACCGAGTTCAGCGTGATCCTGGCCGCGCGCTTTCGCGAGGAGCGAGGCGGTGGCCTGGCCACCGCCGAGGCTATCCGGGCGGCTTACACCCGCACCGGCCCTGCTGTCTTTGCCTCCGCGGTAACGGTTCTCGCCGGTTTCGCGGTGCTGATCGCCAGCGACGTCAGCATGCTGCGGGATTTCGGCTTCGTCACCGTGATCGACCTCGGCGTGGCATTGCTCGGCGTGATGGTGGCGCTGCCAGCCGCTCTTTCTTGGCTGGGGGAGCGGTGAGGGACCGTTACTCGCTTCTCGTCGGCCTGCTCTTCGCGGCGATCATCGTGATTGCCGTGATCAACACGCTCGAGCACAAGGACGAAGGCACGCTCGGGCTCGACAAGTTGGCCAGCCGCTGGCCGCTGCCCGAGTTCGCCGTGCCGCGGGCCAACGGCTCGCTGGAAGGGGATGCGAACGTCGCCCAGGACGATTGCGAAACCTCGCAGACGCCGTGCCCGCAGTCGGCCCGCCGCGAGCCCGCCTGTCGCATCTCCACTCCCGGCGCGATCCGCGTCTGCGATCTCTTCAACCGTCCGTTGGTGATCTCGTTCTGGTTCACGAAGGGCGGCAGCACCTGCACCGAACAGCAGGATGTGGTCGATCGCGTCTACCGGCGTTACCGTGGGCGGGTGAACTTCCTCTCGCTCGACATTCGCGACGATCGCGGCACGGTTCGGGAACTGGTCGAGCGCAACGGTTGGAAGATGCCGGTTGGCTTTGACCGCGACGGTGCCGTCGCCAGCCTCTACCGGGTCGGCATTTGCCCGACCATCGCCTACGTCTACCCAGGCGGCACCCTGCAGGAGGCGAGCATCGGCTCGCTCAGCGGGCGGCAACTGGAAGCTCGGATCGCCGACCTGCTGCGGGCAACGCGGAACGCGGAAGGAGGCTGAGTGGGCAGCGCCGAAGCCAGCGGATCGGACCTTGGTTCAGAGCCCCGCGCCCGGCAGGGCTGGGTCGCCCCGCACATCGCCGCCGAGTTCCCTGGCTTGGGCATCGCCTGGGTGGAGCTCGAGAGCAAGCGGACCAACAGTCCAGAGCCTGTCCGGCGGCGGCTACGCGATCTCTCCGATCGTTTCTACGGCTCGCACGCGATCCACATGCGGGAGCGGCCAATTCCGTGGGCCTACCGCGTCTTCTTCCGCCAAATAGGTCTCGACCCTGACCACACGCGCACGCCGGTCGAGCAGCTTGCTCTCGATCGCCTGCACGATGGCGCCTTCGTCAGTCGCGGCATGCCAGCCGACGCCCTCACTATCGCCACGGTCGAGACCGGCGTCGCCCTGCGGGTTTTCGATATGACCCGGCTGCGGGGCGAGCTCTGCATCCGCGACTCGGCGCCGGGCGAGTCACTGCCGGGCAGGCCAACCGAGCTAGCCCAGGGAACCCTGACGATCGCCGACGGCCGCGGCCCACTGGGGCTGCTCTTCGGTGGGCCGATCGCCGATGCGGGTTTCGACTCGGACGCCGTCCAGATCGCGATCGTCGCCGTTCAGGTCAAGGGCGTGCCGCAGGCGGCGGTCGACGAGGCACTCTGGATCGCCGGGGCGGCGCTCGCCGCCTGATGCGAGCTTTGTTCTTAACCGGTTCATCGTTTTCAGCCGCGGCGGCTTGATCTACACTCGATTCGGGTTTTATGCCGGATCTGCTCGACCGAGACACTCTCAAGACATTTCGAGTGGGAGGCGACGAGCGCCTCGCGCGCGCCGAGCTGCGCCGTCAGGTCGGTCGCCTCGAGCACGAGCTATCCCGTCTTTGCGCCGAGGCCTTCCCGCGCCTCACGCTCGACACCGAGGTTCCCGCCAGTTTCGCCGTGCCCCGAGTCGCCAGGCTCGAGGAGCTGGAGCAGGTCCGCGATGCCCTGGCGGAGCGGATAGCCGTCGCGCGTCAGGCCCTTCGCAAGCAGGACGAGCTGGAGACTCGCAACCGCGAGCTGCTCGAGCGGATGCTGACGGCACCGGCCGAGCACAAGTGGATGCGGATCTCGCGTGCCGACGTCGGCGAGCCGGGATGCGGTCACTGGCACTCTCGCCCGCGCCTTGGGCCCCTGGGCATGCTGATGGGCTGGTGGCGGGTCAAGGTCTCCTCCGGATGTCCGTTATCCGGACGGCTTGCGGCCGTTGAGCGATAGACCGGGCCAAGAGGAGCGACCGCCGGCGCCGTGGGGCAACTTCCCGCTGGCCGAGCTGACCGTGCTCGCCGGCATCGTGATGCTGGTAATCGGCCTCGTCAGTGGCAGTCCGACCGCAATCGGGGTCGGGGTCGTCCTCGCCGGCCTCGGTGGCCTCGAGGTCTCCCTGCGCGAGCACCTCGCCGGCTATCGCTCGCACACGACGCTGCTCGCCGGCACGGTCTTCGTGCTCGTCACCGGCGGTCTCTTCTACCTCGGCGGCCTGATCCTGGCTGCCTGCCTCGGCATCGGGGCCCTTGCCTTCGTTGTGACCTTCCTCGCCCTGAGACGCGCCTTTCAGCGTGCCTCAGGGGGGCTCTCCTTCAAGGTCGGCCGCTTCGGCAGCTGACGGCCGGCCTCAGACGAGGACGGACTCGCGGGATGAAAGTTCGGAGCAAAGCAGCGAGCGCTGACGCGAGGTCAGCGTGCCGAGCTTCTTGTTCTCGTTGAGGGCGAGCCCGATCAGGAACTTGCGGGCGCGGGTGCGGCCCCAGCGGCGCTGGCTGGTCAGCAGCTCGGCAAGGGTCATGCTCTCGGTCTCCCAGGGACACTCGCGCACAACGTCTGCCGCGTCGACGTCACCCCGGGCGATTGAGCGCTTGAGCTCTGCTCTCGCAAGTCGCACGCGGTTGGCGCGAGCAAGCGCCTGCATGTGCTGCGGGGCCTGGATTACGGGAGCGGTCGTTTGAGCAGGGGCGATCGAAGCTGCGTCCACTGGGACTCCTCCATTCGAGGTTCATTAACTGGGTAGCTCTGCGCACCGAACCGGAGGGGCGAACCTCGGCCTGGCTGAGTTGAGTGCTCCACCATTCGCGTCCCTGCCCCGGGATGCGGTCGGCGCGTTGGGCAAGCTATGCGTTCGGGGCGGAGGCAGTCAACCCCGGCGGATGGAAAGTCGCCCCAGGCCGGTCGCTAAGAGCATCTTTTTCGTGGACGTTTTGAGTTGTCCAGTTTCGGACAGGCCCGAAACTACCCCGACCGGGGTAGTTCGGGAAAGTCCTCGATCACTCTGGCGATCGTTCCCAATGCACCGTCGAGGTGCTCGCGCTCATGGGTTGCCATCAGGCTGGTGCGCAGCAGGGCGCCGCCGGGGGGGACGGCTGGGTGGATCGCGACGTTGGTGTAGACGCCGGCATCGAAGAGCGCCTTCCAGAGCAGCACCGCCTGCCAGTCGTCGCCGACCACGACCGGCACCACCGGCGTCGTCGCCACGGTGCCGTCGGGGAGCGTCCCCGGCTCGATCACCTCGAGGCCGAGGTGGCGCAGGCCCTCGCGCAAGTACTCGGCGTTGTCGAGCAAGGCCGCGAAGAGCTGCGGCCCATCGGAGCGGATTACCCGCAGCGCCTCCAGCGCCGCGCCCACTGCTGCCGGCACCGCCGAGGCGCTGAAGACGAAGGAGCGCGAGGAGATCCGCAGGTACTCGATCACGTCGGCCGGCCCGGCGACGAAGCCGCCGCAGGAGGCGAGGCTCTTGGAGAAGGTGCCCATGCGCAGGTCGACCTCCTGCTCGAGTCCGAAGAGCTCGCAGGCGCCGGCGCCACGGGCGCCGAGGACGCCAGCGCCATGCGCCTCGTCGACCATCAGGCGGGCGCCGTAGCCCTTGCAGAGCTCGACGATGCGGGGCAGATCGCAGACGTCACCCTCCATCGAGAAGACGCCGTCGACGACGACGAGAATGCCGCCACCGTCGTCCGTGGCGCGCTGCAGCATCTTCTCCAGCTTGTCCATGCGGTTGTGGCGGAAAGGCCGCAGCTTGGCGCCGGAGAGGCGACAGCCGTCGAGGATCGAGGCGTGGTCGCCGGAGTCGACGATCACGGTGTCACCGGGCTCGAGGATCGTCCCGATCGTGCCGAGGTTCGACTGGTAGCCGGTCGAGAAGACGATCGCGTCCTCGCTCCCCATCCACTCGGCCAGCTCTTTCTCCAGCGCTACGTGCAGCGGCGTCGTGCCGTTGAGCAGGCGTGAGCCGGTGACCCCGGTCCCGTACGTCTCGAGGGCGTCGCGGGCAGCTTGCTTGACCCGCTCGTCGCCAGTCAGGCCGAGGTAGTTGTTGGAGCCGAGCATGATCGTCTCGCGCCCTTCCATCTCGACCACCGGTCCGGCTTGCGAGGTGAGCAGGCGAAAGTAGGGGAGGAGGTCGTGCTGCTTGGCCGCTTCCAATTGCTCGAGGCGGTCGTGGCTGCGCGCCTTCTCGAAGACATCGACGGGGGTCCTGGCGGTTTCGCTCATGCCGGAAGTGTAGGTTCCGGTCTCGTGGCGAGCGTGACTATCAAGCCGGTCCGCAGCAAGCGCGAGTTGAAGCGCTTCGTCAAGGTGCCCTTCCGCCTGCACCGCGACCACCCGCAGTGGGTCGCGCCGCTGATCTTCGAGCGGATGGAGTTCCTCAACCGCGGCAAGAACCCCTGGTTCGAGCACGGCGAGGCCGAGTTCTTCATCGCCGAGCGCGACGGCGAGGCGGTCGGCCGGATCAGCGCCCAGATCGATCGCAACTGGGACGAGACCCAGGGGGGCAGCGACGCGATGTTCGGCTTCTTCGAGACCGTCGAGGACCGGCAGGTCACCGCGGCACTGCTCGAGGCGGCGAGCGAGTGGGCGCGTGGCAAGGGCCGCAGCCGCGTGCTCGGCCCGATGGATTTCACCACCAATGACGAGATCGGCGTCCTGATCGAGGGCTACGAGCGGCGGCCGATGATCCTCGAGAACTGGCACCCGCCGTTCTACAAGGAGCTGATCGAGGCCGAGGGTTTCGGCAAGGCGATGGACCTGCTGATGTGGGAACTGCAGTTCGGCGACCTCAAGGAGGGCGAACGCTTCGATCCCTCGATCCACGTCGCGGCTGAGAAGGCGCTGCGCGAGGAAGGGGTGGTGATCCGCAACATCAGCCTGCGCAACCTGCCGGCCGAGATGCGCGCCTTCAGCGAGGTCTACAACGAGGCTTGGGGCAGCAACTGGGGCTTCGTCCCCGCCACCGACGCCGAGATCGAGTTCCACGCCAAACTGCTCAAGCAGGTCCTCGACGAGGACTGGGCCTATATCGCCGAGAAGGACGGCGAGCCGGTTGGCGCCGCCCTCACCCTGCCTGACATCAACCAGGCAATGGCGAAGCTGAACGGCCGCCTGCTCCCCTTCGGTTGGCTCAGGTTCCTGCTCGCCAAGCGCAAGATCGATCAGCTGCGCGTCTTCGCCCTCGGCGTCAAGCACGACTACCGCCACAGCGGTGTTGCCGCCGGCCTCTACCTCAAGCACCTCGAGACCGCTGCCGGGCCAGGCCTGATCGAAGGCGGCGAGATGGGCTGGATCCTCGAGACAAATGGAGCGATGAACAGGGCGATGGAGGGCATGGGTGGCAAGGTGGTCAAGAAGTACCGGGTCTACGAGAAGAGCCTGAGCGGCTGAGCCTGCTTGTTCTGCGCAAGGTGCGGGGTCCTTGCGGTTCGGCGCCGCAGCCATCGCTAAGGTCAGCTGGGTGAGCGATATGGAGCTAGAGCCGGTTTCGGTTCGCGTCCTTCCCCACGAGACCCCCGCTCCGCTTGCGATTCGCAGCGAGGCGCGCTCGGCGGTGGTGGCCGCGGCCGGCGGGGTGCTCGCCGGTGCTGCGACCGTGGCGGCCGTGCGGGCGGTTACCGCTGTCGCCGGTCGCAAACGGGCTCCGCGCCGTTTTTCGCGGCGCGAGCGGTCCAACGTCGTCGCCAGTCGCTCCTTCCTGGTCGACGTCCACCTCTTGGGTCGGTGAGCCTCGAAGTAGAGGTACGACCGCCTTCGCCCTTCCGCTTGCCGGGCTACGGCAGCGAGGACGGCACGATGCGGGTGCAGCGCGGCGTCACCTCCCGTCTCCTCCACGTCGACGGCAGCCCGGTTCTGGTTCGGGCCTGGGAACCGGGTAAGGACCGGGTCTCATTGCGGGCCGAGGCGCTCGACCCCGGGGCGATTGCCGCGCCTAGGCGGGCGATGGCGGTGCCGGACCGACGGGCAGGCGCGGCCGAGCTGGCCCTGGCGCTGGAGCGGATGCGCTTTGCCCTCGCCGTCGATGACGATCTCAGCGAGTTCTACCGTCGCTTCAAGGGTGATCCGCTGTTGGGGCCGCTGCTGCGCCGCCGTCCCCACCTGCGCCCGCGCCGCAGGCCCTGGCCTTGGGAGGCGCTTGCCTGGGCGGTGGTCAAGCAGCTGATCGAGACCGGTCGGGCGGCGCGCATCCAGCGCCGCATGGTCGGCCGCTGGGGCCTGCGGCTCGGGCCCCGCGGCGAGGGGCTGCGCGACGTCCCCACCGCCGGTCTGATCGCCGGCCGCGCTCCGGTCGAACTGGAGTCGATGGGCCTGGCGCTGAAGCGCGCGATCGCGCTGCGAGCGGTTGCCGGGCAGGTTGCGGGCGGCCGCTGTGAGCTCGAGCAGCCCACCGCCGACCGCCGCCTACTTCGGGTCCCCGAGATCGGACCCTGGACCGTGCAGTGCCTCGGGCTCTTCGGCCGCGGCGACCCCGACTCGCTGCCAGCCGGCGACCTGATTTACCTCAAGCTGGTCGGTCGCCTGGCCCGGCTCGGCCGCCGCGCCACGGTCGAGGAGGTGGAGGAGTTCTACGCTCCTTACGCTCCTTTCCGGGGTCTTGCGGGCGCCTGGACAGTCGGCCTATAGAGGGTCATCCGCGGCCGAACTCAAGCGTGCGTGGCTACGGTCGATAAGCGAGCAAATGGAGAGTTCGAAACGGGGCGGTCCTTGGCCCGATAAACGCGTCGACGAGTTCCTCGACCAGATCTCGGCTGGCGGCGAGGATTACCGCCGTTTGGTCGAGCGACTGCCGGCGATCGTCTACGCCTCCGAGCTCGGCGAGAACGGTCGCTGGCGCTATGTCAGCCCCCAGGTCGAGGAAATCCTCGGCTACACGCCGGAGGAATGGCTCGCCGACCCCGGTCTTTGGGCGCGCCTGCTGCACCCCGACGATCGCGAGCGCGCCCTCTCGCAGGAGACGCGCAAGACAATTGGCACCCGCAACCCGCCACCGGTCGACTACCGGATGATCACCCGCGACGGTCGCACCGTCTGGATCCTCGACGAGGCCGTGCTCGAGCCCGACGAAGCGGGCACACCGGTCTGGCACGGCGTCCTCTACGACATCACCGAGCGCAAGAGCGCAGAGCAGGAGTTGCAGCGCGCGGCGGCGCAGCAGGCGGCCGTCGCCCAGCTTGGTGGTCGCGCCCTGCAGGACGGTGACCCAGAGGGCTTGATGCGTGAGGCGGTCTCGCTGCTGGAGGAGATCGAGGGGGTGCACGCGGCCTGCATCTGGGAGGTGGGACGCGACGGCCGCCGTCTGGGCCTGCGCGCCGGCCTCGAGGACCGGGTCGTTGGTGCCGCTCGCGCCTCGGCAGCGCGCGACTCGCACGCCGGTGCGGCGCTGGACTCGCGCCTGCACGTGATCGTCGACGACTGGTCCGCCGAGCGGCGCTTCTCGATGCCGCCGGCGCTGCGGGTGATGGGAGTGCGCAGCAGTCTCGCCGTCGTGATCGATGGCAAGGAGCAGCCCTTCGGCGTGCTCGACATCCACTCCACCGAACCGAATCGCTTCACGCCCCAAGACGTTCACTTCGTTCAGGCCTCGGCCAACGTCCTCGCCGACGCGATCGAGCGCCACGTGACCGACCAGGCTCTGCGCCACCGGGTCCTGCACGACCCGCTCACCGGCCTGCCCAACCGGCTCAGCTTCGTCGACTCGCTCACTGACGCGCTCAAGCGCAGCACCGTCTCGGGCTCACCGGTCGGGATCCTCTTCCTCGACCTCGACAACTTCAAGCTGATCAACGACAGCATGGGCCACCACGCCGGCGACGAGCTGCTGGGAGCGGTGGCGCCACGACTGCGAGCCCACCTGCGGCCCGGTGACATCGTCGCCCGCTTCGGCGGCGACGAGTTCGGCATCCTCGTCGACCGGCTTGCCGATGAGGACGAGGCGGTCGCGATCGCCGACCGCATAGCCGCTGCCTTCGCCGAGCCCTACGCGATGGGCGGGGTCGACCACTTCGTCAGCGCCAGCGTTGGCATCGCCGTGGCGCGCCCGTCGACCCGAGAGCCGATCGACGCCGATCTGCTGATCCGCGACGCGGACGCCGCCATGTACCGGGCCAAGGAACGCGGCCGTGCTCGCTGCGAGCTCTTCGACGCCGAGATGCGGGCCGGCGCCCTGCGGCGCCTGGAGGTCGAGCGCGAGCTGCGCCAGGCGCTCGAGCGCAACGAGCTCGAGCTCCACTATCAGCCCTTGATCGCCCTGCGCAGCGGTGAGATCACCGGTCTCGAGGCGCTGGTGCGCTGGCGCCATCCAGAGCGCGGCCTGCTCGACCCTGGCGACTTCGTGCCGATCGCCGAGGACAGCGGGCTGATCGAGCCGATCGGCCGCTGGGTGCAGGAGAAGGCCTGCCGTCAGGTCCTCGAGTGGCATCAGCTGCGCCCCGACCAGCGCCCCTTCGATGTCTCGGTGAACCTCTCGGCGCGGCAGGTGACCAATCGCGAGCTGGCCAACTCGATCGGCGAGATCCTCACCAGCACCGGCCTCGATCCCGTGCACCTGCGGCTCGAGGTGACCGAGAGCGTCCTGGTCGAGGAGTCAGCGACGGCCACGAGCACGCTTGAAGCTCTGAGTGACATCGGCGTCGGTCTCGTCCTCGACGACTTCGGCACCGGCTACTCCTCGCTTGCCTACCTCAACCGCTTCCCCTTCGATGCGCTGAAGATCGACCGCTCCTTCGTCGACGCGCTCGGGGTCGAACAGGAGCGCACCGCGATCGTCGAGGCGATCATCGGCATGGCCCGGGCGCTCTCACTCGACGTGATCGCCGAGGGGGTCGAGAACGAGCCGCAGATGCTGGAGCTGAGCCGCCTCGACTGCGACTACGCCCAGGGCCACCTCTTCTCGCGAGCGCTGCCGGCGGAGAAGATCTCTGCCCTGCTCAGCGAAGGGGTGCCGCTCTATTCGGGAATCGCGCCCGGCAGGTAGTCGTTGCTGAGCAGGCTCGACGGTTCCGGCAGGCCGTCGATCAGCTCGTTGTCGCGCATCCAGCCGCTGAATTCGCGCCACTGTTCCGGTGCCATGTAGCCGTAGGGCTGCTTGGCGTCGCGGGCCGGGTTGAGCAGCGGCAGCGTCACCGCCAGCTCGGCTTTGGTCAGCTTCGGGTCGAGGTCGGGGTTCGCTTCCAGCAGGGCCTTGGCCGCCGCCTGCGGGTTCTTGGCAGCAGCAGCGGTGCCGCGGGCCAAGGCCGCGATGAAGAGCCTGATCGCCTGCGGGTCTTCGCCCAGTCGCTTGCCCTGCGCAGCCAGCACCAGCTCGTCGTAGGTCGGCACACCGAGCTTGTCAACCGGGGTGACGACCGGGTCGGAGCCACGCAGGCGCAGGTCGACGCCCTCGACGTTGCTGAAGCCGCCGAGCATCGCCTGGGCCTTGCCGCCGAGCAGCGCCGGCAGCAGGCCAAAGCCGACGTTGACCGTCTTGACGTCTGAGCTGCTCAGCTTGGCCCGGGCGAGGATCGTCTTCAGGTAGGCGTCCTGGTAGGGGATGCCGGCGGTAGCGATCGTCTTGCCGCGCAGTCCCCCGACACCTTTGATCCCCGATTTCTTCAACCAGATCATCGAGGTCAGCGGTCGGTTGACCAGAGCGGCGATCGCCTGCACATCGAGGCCCTGTTCGTGGGCCAGAATAACCTCGGGCTCATAGGAGATCGCCAGGTCGGTGCGCCCGGCGGCAAGCAGCTTCAGCGGCGCGGCGGGGTCGGAGGGGGTCTGGATTTCGACGTCGAGCCCGGCTTCTTCGAAGTAGCCGAGCTTTTGCGCCATGTAGATCCCGGCGTGATCGGGGTTCGGATAGAAGTCGAGGGTGAGGCTGAGCGCTTCCGTCTTGCCGGTCGTGTCCTCGCTCTTCTCGCCGCAGGCGGCGAGGCCGAGCGCCAGGGCGAGCAGGGCGACTGCCAGGGCAACCGCCGGGATCGAGGCGCGCTTCATCCCCTGCTTTCTATCGCCAAGTGACGATGCGACGCTGCGCGAGCGCCGTCAGGGCGAAGAGCAGGAGCGCCATCGCGGAGAGAATCACCACCGAAGCGAAGAGGCGCGCCGTTTCCAGCTGGCCGTTGTCCTGGAGGATCAGGTGGCCTAGCCCCGAGCTTGATCCAACCCACTCGCCGAAGATCGCCCCGATTGGGGCGAGGACGACCGCGAGTCGAGCGCCAGTGAAGAAATAGGGCAGGGCTGTGGGTGTCTCGACCCGCCAGAGGATCTGCAGCCTCGAGGCGTCGAGGCTGCGCATCATCTTGGTCGCCTCCGGGTCGGCGGTGCCCAGGCCGGCGAACGTGCTCACCGCGACCGGGAAGAAGCAAATCAGCAAGACGACGATCGCCTTGGGCCAGATCCCGAACCCCAGCCAGATGATCAAGATGGGCGCGATCGCAAGGATTGGGATCGTTTGAGAGACGACGATCAAGGGGTTGAGGGTGTCCCTAACCACGCCGGAGAGATGCATGGCGTAGGCGAGTACGACTCCGACGACGAGGCTGAGCCCAAGCCCCAGCAGCATCTCCCGCAGCGTCACCCAGGCGTTTTCGGCGAGCAGCGAGCGGCTCTGCCAGAGCGATTCGGCGATTTCAAGCGGCGAAGCGACGGCGTAGCTTTCGAGCTTGAGTAGGTCGGCCAAGGCGCCGCTCGAGGCGGCTAGCTGCCAGGCGCCGATCAGGATCGCCAGGAAGAGGGCGGGGAGGAGCCAGCGCCTCACCGGGTGCCCTCCCGCAGAGCCTGCATCGCGTGCTCGCGCACGGTGACGAAGGCGGGGTCGGTGACTGCCTCGTCGCGATCCGCCGCTCGGGGTGTCGGGGCGCTCAGCCGGGTGATCGTGCGGGCGGGCCGGGCCGAGAGCACGACGACGCTGTCGCAAAGGTAGAGCGCCTCCTCGATGTCGTGGCTGACCAGCACGGCGGTACGGGGATCGGCGCTCAGTGCTCCGGCCAACCACTGCTGCATCTCTGCTCGCGTGATCGCGTCGAGCGAGGCGAATGGCTCGTCGAGGGCGAGCACCGGCTTGCCGGCGATCAGCGTGCGCAAAAAGGCGACGCGCTGGCGCATGCCGCCGGAGAGCTCGCTGGGCCGGGCGCGCTCGAATCCGGCCAGGCCGAAGCGCTCGAAGAGCTGTTCGGCCTGGTTGCGGGCGTCGCCGCGGCGGACGCCGCGGTTGCGCAGCGCCAGCGCCGCGTTGTCGATCGCCGAGAGCCAGGGCAGCAGCAGGTCGCGCTGCGGCATCAGGGCGCATAGCGCGAGCCGCTCGGCCGCGCCGGTTGCACCGCCGACTTCGACCTCGCCCCGCGCGGGCTCCTGCAGCCCCGCGATCAGCTCGAGCAGCGTCGACTTGCCGCACCCCGACGGCCCGACCAGGCCGAGCACACCGTGTGCCGGCAGCTCGAGGTCGAGCCGCTCGATCGTCGCCAGCTCGCCGTAGGAGTGGCCAAGGCCGCGGATCGAGACAGCGGCGCCTGCCGCGCTCCGACTGACAGAGGATGGGGACCCGGCGGTGAAATCTCTGGCTTCCGTAGGGGTCATCTTGGTATCCTGGCGCACTCCGTGCTCCTGACCAACAAGGTCAGGAAAGTCGATAACCACCCAAGCACGGAACTCATATGGACCCGGCAATCATCGTCTTCGGACTAGGAATCGGCGTACTCGTCGGCATGACCGGCATGGGCGGTGGATCTCTGATGACCCCGCTGCTGATCCTGATCTTCGGCATTCAGCCGACGACGGCGATCGGCACCGACATCTTCTACTCGGCGATCACCAAGACGGTTGGCGGCTGGCGCCACTTCCGCATGAAGACGGTGAACATGGAGCTGGTCAAGTGGCTCTCCTTCGGCAGCGTGCCGGCGGCCGTGCTCGGCGTCGCGATCGTCTCGGTGCTGCAGGACCACATCGGCGAAGACCGTCTCGACTCGCTCGTCTACGCCGTGCTCGGCGGCACCCTGCTGATGGTCGGCGTGATTACCCTGACCCGGGCCCTGATCCTGCGCGACCTGGTGGTCGAGCGCGACCGCTTCGAGGTCGAGCGGCGGCACAAGGTCGCGGCGATCGTGATCGGCGCCACCACCGGCTTCGTGATCGGGATCACCTCGGCGGGGTCGGGCACGGTGATCGCGATCCTGCTGATCGCCGTCTACCGGCTGGCGCCGAAGAAGGTTGTCGGCACCGACGTCTTCCACGCCGCGATCCTGCTCTGGGCCGCGGGTATCGCTCACATCGTCGGCGGCAACGTCGACTTCGGCCTCGCCGCCAACATCCTGATCGGTTCGATCCCAGGCGTGGTGATCGGCGCCGCGCTCTCCGACAAGGCCCCGCAGGGCTTCATCCGCACCGCCCTCGGCCTTGTCCTGGTCGGCTCGGGCATCGTCACGATCCAGAAGGGCGACCCCAACGTCTGGCCAATCGCCGCTGCTGTTGCCGCTCTCGGGCTTGGCGGCATCCTTGCCGCGCCGCGCTGGCTGCACCGCCGCCGTGAGAAGGAAGCGCAAGCCGCCGCTCGCGCCGCGGCGCTGGCGCCGGATGCGACCGGCTGACTGATTAACTGCTGATCTATGCGTGTCTCAGCCAAGGCTGACTATGCGGTGCGGGCGGCTGCCGAGCTCGCCGCGGCCGACGATGATCCGGTCAAGGGCGAGAAGCTCGCCGAGGCCCAGGACATCCCGCTGCAGTTCCTCGAGCACATCCTGCTCGAGCTCAAGCACGCCGGGATCGTTCGCGCGCGCCGCGGCGCCAAGGGTGGCTACTGGCTGGCAAAGCCGGCCGATGAGGTGACGATCGCCGATATCGTCCGCGCCGTCGAGGGCCCGATCGCCCACGTCCAATCGGCGCCGCCGGAGTCGATCGAGTACCGCGGCAACGCCGAGCATCTACAGGAGGTCTGGATCGCCGTACGCGCCAGCCTTCGCACCGTGCTCGAGCACGTCACTCTCGCTGACCTGGTCAGCGGCGAGCTGCCCAGTGAGGTCTCTGCTCTCGCCGCGTCCAAGGACGCCTGGGCCGCCCGCTAGGGCTCAGTCGGCCGCGGGAACGCCGCCGGCGACGACGTTGACGAAGTTCTCTAGGTGGCGGGTGGTCCAGCACTCGAAGGCGCCGTCGCAGTAGCGCTCGTAGGCGGCCATCACCGAGTCGCCGTAGTTCCAGTAGAGCTTCGGCTCGGGGTTGAGCCAGAAGAGGCGGCCGGCACGTTCGGAGACCTGGGCGAAGACGTCGGCGTGGGGCTCGCGGCCGTTGGTACGGGCGTCGCCGAGCACGATCACGGTCGAGCGCGGGTCGAGGTCGTCGGAGATCTCGCCGAGGAACTCGAGCCAGACGCGGCCGTAGTCGGTGTAGCCGGAGACGTCGGCGACGCCGCCCTCGCTGGAGATGCGTTGCGCAATCGCGCGGAAATCTCGCTCGTGCTCGAAGACGTCGGTGACCTCGGAGATGCGCTCGATGAAGACGAAGCTGCGCAGCTTGCGGAAGGAGTCGTGCAGGGCGTGCAGGACGGAGAGGAAGAAGACGCTGGCCGAGGTGACCGAGGTGGAGACGTCGCAGAGCACGTAGATCTCGGGCCGCCGCGGGCGCTTGGGGCGGTAGTGCAGGTTCATCGGCACGCCGCCGGTCTCCAGCGAGCCGCGCATCGTCCGCCGCACGTCGATGCCCGCACTCCTGCGGTGGCCGCGCTGCTCGTGGCCGAGCGTCGCCAGGCGTCGCTTCATCTGCGAGACGGCGCGGTGCACGGCGGCGAGGTCCTGGGTCGGGTTGGTCGGCAGCGCCCGGTCGAGCTCGGCCAGCGGTCGTGAGGGGGGCAGGGTGGAGGTGCGCTCGATCAGGTCACGCTCGAGCTCGCGGCGCAGGTGGCGCTCGAAGGCGTTGAGCTGCTCGCGCTCGATTGGCGGCAGCTCGGCGGCGCCGTCCTCGGCCGCTGCCTGGGTGCCGGCCGAGAGTCCGAGGGTGCGGCGGATCCGCTGTACGTCGACGCCGACCACGCCCGAGCCCTCGCCCTGGCGGCCGAAGGCGGAGATCGCCAGGCGGGCCAGGTCGCGCATCTCGCCGTCGTTTTGCTCGATGATCGCCTGACGGATCTGCTCGCGCAGCTCGTCGATGTCGAGCCGCTCGGCCCCCTCGCCGCGCTGCCCGCTTTCCTCGATCCCGCGACTGATCGCCTCGGCCTCGGCGGCGCGGAAGAACCAGCGATCGAAGAGCAGCTCGAAGAGGCGGCGGTCCTCCTGGGACTTGGCGATCGTCGTTGCCAGTGCCTCGCGGAAGTCCTCGCGCGAGGTCCAGGGAACCTCGTCAAGCGCTGCGAAGGCGTCGAGGATCTCCGAGGTGCCGACGGCAACGCCCTCACTGCGCAGCTCCTCACAGAAGCCGAGCAGCTTGGCGGCTAGCCCGGGTGGGCCCGCCTCAGCTTTGGGGCCGTACGGGCTCGGCAAGCTTCACCCCGACTCGCTCGGCAACCAGATCGATGTCGGTGCGGTGCTTGACGATGATCGACATCGATTGGTTGAAGGTCTCGCGGTCGATGTCCTCGGTGCCCATCAGCAACAGCGTGCGCGCCCAGTCGATCGACTCGGCGATCGAGGGCGGCTTCTTCAGGTCGAGGTCGCGGATCATCCGCACCACCTCGACCAGCTTGCGGGTGAGCGCCTCGGAGAGCTCGGGGGTGTGCAGGCGGACGATCTCCATCTCGCGCTCGAGGTCGGGGTAGTCGAGCCAGAGGTAGAGGCAGCGCCGCTTCAGCGCCTCGGTCAGCTCGCGCGAGTTGTTCGAGGTGAGGATCACGATCGGCATCGTCGTCGCCGAGACCTGACCCAGCTCGGGGATCGTGATCTGGAAGTCGGAGAGCAGCTCGAGCAGCATCGCCTCGAACTCCTGGTCGGTCTTGTCGATCTCGTCGATCAGCAGCACCACCGGCTCGGGGCTGGCGATCGCCTGCAGCAGCGGCCGCTCGAGCAGGAACTCCTTGTCGAAGATGTCGCCGTGGACGTCCTCCCAGCCATCCTCGCCGCCGGCCTGGATGCGCAGCAGCTGCTTGCGGTAGTTCCACTCGTACAGCGCCTTGGCCTCGTCGAGGCCCTCGTAGCACTGCAGGCGGATCAGCTCGCGGCCGGTGGAGCGGGAAAGCGCCTTGGCCAGCTCGGTCTTGCCGACCCCGGCCGGGCCCTCGACCAGGACCGGCTTGCCCAGCCGCTGAGCGAGGAAGGAGACCAGCGCGGCGGGCTCGTCGGCGAGGTAGCCGGCCTCGGCGAGTGCCTGCTTAACCTCGGCTGCGGAACCGTCGGCCATGGAGGCGATGATAATCGGCCTCGTGTCCGACCTCGCCCTGCCGCTCGCCTCGCTGCTGCCGCACAGCGCCACCCCCTACATCGCGCTGGTCCTGATCGGCTTCGCGGTTGGCATCCTCGGACACCTCAGCTCGGCCCGCTGGCTCGTCGCCGCCGGGGTGATCCTGATCTTCCTCGGCGCCTTCCTCTTTCCGGTCGCGGTGAACTTCACCCAGGACAGCCCGGGCAGGATCGAAGCGCCGGAAGAAAGCTCCCGAACTCTGGAAACGATTCGCTAGAGCCCACCCGCTAGCTTTACGACTACGCCAACCCGATCGTCTTGTCCAGGAGGCCCACCGCTTTGAACCGAGTTCGCATGCTTTCTGTTTTCGTCGCGCTGGTAGCGCTGAGCGCAGCACTCGCCGCATGTGGCGGCGGCAGCAGCGATGACCCCCAGACGGTGGTCGAAGAAGCGACCTTGAAAGGGGTCGAAAGCGGCGAGCTGAACCTGGCGGTCGACGTCAACGTGGAGGGCAAGAAAGGCGGCAAGGTCGACGTCGCCCTCTCCGGGCCGTTCCAGAGCGAAAGCGAAGCCGAATACCCGGAACTCGACCTCGCTTTCTCGGCCAAGGGCTCGCTCGGCGGCAAAGACCTCAACCGCGAAGGCGGCGTCACGCTGCTCGGTAACAAGGCCTACGTGGCCTACGAAGGCACCGAGTACGAAGTCGACTCGACCACCTTCAACTTCGTCAAATCAACGCTCAAACAGCAAGGCGGGGGACAGGGTAAATCGAGCGAAATCTCCGCCTGCCAGGAAGCGGCGGGAGAACTCGAAATTTCCGACTTCGTCGAAAACCTGAAGAGCGCCGGCAGCGCCGAGGTCGGCGGCACGAGCACGACCAAGGTCAGCGGCGACCTCGATGCCACCTCCGCGATCGAAGCGGTCAGCGCGCTGATCGAAGACCCCAAGTGCAGCGAACAGCTGAGCGCGGCCGGCCCGCTGCCGTCGGCGGCTGAACTCGACAAAGCGAAGAGCACGGTGCAGGACTCGCTCAAGTCGGCCCACGTCGACCTCTACGTCGGCGACGATCACATCGTGCGGCGGATCGTTGCGCAAGCGACGATCGAACCGCCGAAGAGCTCCAAGTCCGGAGCGAAACGGGTCGAACTGGATCTCGACCTGACCCTGACCGGTGTCAACGAAGAACAGACGATCTCGGCGCCGGCCAGCTCCAAGCCGCTCAGCGACCTCTTCCTCAAGCTCGGCATCAACCCGATTGAACTGCTCGGCGCTTTCCAGAACGGCGGCTCGGAAGGGCTCGGCAGCCTGCTCGAAGGCCTCACTGAAGCCGGCGGCAGCAACGGCGGCGGTTCAAGCGGCGGCGGCAGCTCGGGCGGCGGGCAGCAGTCCTACTACGAATGCCTGGGTGAAGCGCACACGCCGGTCGACATCCAGAACTGCACGGGGCAGCTCCAGTAGTCGCCTTCCTCCGCACTCCGTATGGCTGGCCCTATCTGCTGACGCCGCTGATCCCGCTGGCGGTGGTGCTGGATCTCGCCGGCGCCACCGCCGGGGCGGTCTTCGCCACCTCGGCGCTGGGGATCATCCCGACGGCGGCCCTGATGGGTCGGGCCACCGAGGAGTTGGCGGCGCGCTCGGGCCCCGGCATCGGCGGCCTGCTCAACGTCACCTTCGGCAACGCGCCGGAGCTGATCATCGCCCTCTTCGCCCTCAGCAAGGGACTGCAGGAGGTGGTCAAGGCCTCGATCATCGGCTCGATCATCGGCAACATCCTGCTCGTGCTCGGCGCCGCGATGTTGATCGGCGGCATCGGCCGCGAGAAACAGACCTTCAGCCGCACCGGCGCCAGCGTGCAGACCTCGATGCTGCTGCTGGCTGCCGCGGCGCTGCTGATGCCGGCGATCTTCGAGCTAGTCGACGGTAAGGGCTTGCCCCTGCCCGGGGCCGAGTTGGTCGATTACGGCTCGACCGCCGAGCACCTCTCGCTGCTGGTCGCGATCGTGCTGATCTTCACCTACGTCGCCGGCCTCTTCTTCTCGCTGAAGACACACCGGGCTCTGTTCAACCCAGAGTACGAGGACGAGGACAGCTGGGGTTGGTCGGTGCGCAAATCCGTCCTCGCCCTCGCTGGCGCCGGGATCCTGGTCGGGGTCATGTCGGAGGTCCTGGTCGGCTCGATCGAGGAGGCCTCGCACGCGGTCGGCCTCTCCGAGTTCTTCATCGGCGTGATCGTCGTCGCCATCGTCGGCAACGCCGCCGAGCACTGGGTCGCGGTCCTGGTCGCGATGAAGGACAAGATGGACCTCTCGGTCAACATCGCGATCGGCTCCAGCGCCCAAGTCGCGCTCTTCGTCGCCCCGGTTCTAGTGCTCGCCTCCTTCTTCATCGGTCCGCACCCGCTCGCTCTCGTCTTCAACGGCTTCGAGCTCGGCGCGATCCTGCTTGCCGTGCTGATCGCCAACTACGTCACGCAAGACGGTGAGTCCACGTGGTTCGAGGGGGTCCAGCTCCTTGCCGTCTACGTCGTTTTCGGGATCGCCTTCTACTTCGCCTGAGTAGCCTGCGGCGATGGACGTCGTGCTGCTGCTCACCAGCTTTGCGGTGATCCTCTGCGGGGCGCTGCTCTTCACCAATGCGGTCGAGTGGCTGGGGCATCGGCTCGGGCTTGGCGAGGGAGCGGTCGGCAGTCTCTTGGCCGCGGTCGGCACGGCGATGCCGGAGACGCTGATCGCGATCGTCGCCCTGCTCGACGCCACGGCGGGGGCGGAACAGGTCGCGATCGGAGCGATCGTCGGCGCCCCCTTCTTGCTTGCCACGCTGGCGATGGGGTTGGTCGGCCTCTTCGCCTACCTCTATCGCGATCGCCGTGAGCAGGGAGTCGAGCTAAGGGTGCACCGGCCGACGCTCGAGCGCGACCTGATCTTCTTCCTCGGCTTCTTCGCCCTCGCCCTGGCGCTGGCCTGGGGGGCGCCGCCCCTCCTGCGGATCCCGGTCGGGATCGCGATGCTGCTCGCCTACCCGCTCTACGTCCGCCGCACCCTGCGCGGCGCCGGTACGGTCCAAGCCGAGGAGACACTGCAGCCGCTGCTCTTCGAGCGCCGCCCAGAGCACAGCCGCGACCCGGCCCTGGGCCTCTGCGTGGTCCAGCTTCTGGTCGGCCTCGGCGCGATGATCGGTGGCGCGCACCTCTTTGTCGAACAGCTGCTCAGCATCGCCGAGAGCCTTGGTGTCGAGGCGGTGGTCCTGGCCCTCGTCCTCGCCCCACTAGCGACCGAGCTGCCGGAGAAGGTCAACAGCTTCTTCTGGGTCCGCGACGGCAAGGACTCGCTGGCCCTCGGCAACATCAGTGGCGCGATGGTCTTCCAGTCGACGATCCCGGTCGGGATCGGACTCATCTTCACCGACTGGCAGTTGAGCACCAACGCGGCGATCTCGGTCGGCCTCGGGTTGGCCGGTGGCTTGCTTGCCTACGAGGTCCTGCACCGGCGAGGACGCTTCGGGCCCCTCGCGGTGGTGGCCTGGTTCGGCCTTTACGCTGCCTTCATTGTCGTGGTTGTTGTGAGCTGAACATAAGTCTTATTGATCTCTTTTTCATATATGAGCTATCTTATTCATGTGAAGAAGAGTATCTCTCTCTCAGAGACAACTTATATCCGGCTCTTTAAGCGGGCCTCTTCCTTCGAGGACACCGCTGAAGACGTGATCATCGGCCTGTTGGACGCGGTAGAGGGGGAGACCACCGCGTCGATCAACAGTCGTCGTCGGGTTACGCGGGCCGCGCCGGGATCGATCCTTCCCGAGGGGGAGTACTGGCGACCCATCCTCAGCGTCATCGATTCAGCCGGTGGAAGCACCAGGGCGAATGACGTAATCGATGCTCTCGAGGATCGCCTGGGAGACCGCTTTACCGAGAAAGATCGCGAGCCCTTGGCGATGGGTGAGATTAGGTGGCGCAACAGAGCGCGGTTTGCCCGCCTGCGGATGATCGAGCGTGGATTGTTGAGCGGGGACGCGCCACGCGGCAGATGGGAAATCACCGACGAGGGCCGCGCCTACCTCGCAAAGCTCAGGGACGTCGAGAGGTCGGCATGAAGCGCATTGCCCAAGTTTCCTCGTCGGATGACTTCTATCTCGAGATGCAAAGGGAAGCCTTGCGCGATCGCACGCTGCGGCGCTGGGCAAAGGGAGTTGCTCTCGTGCTTGTCAGCGCAGCCTTCGCCGCGGACGCCCTAGTCCACCTGCCCGCTTTGCTGAGTTGCCTCTGGTGGTTCTGGCGGCTCTAGCTCAGGCGTTTGCCATCGCGCCGAGCGCCTTCAGCACCACGTCGTCATGCGTTTTGGGCGAGACCTTGGGGAAGACCTTGGCGATCTTGCCCTTCGGATCGATGATGAAGGTCGCCCGCTGCACGCCCATGTACTTCTTGCCGTACATCGACTTCTCGACCCAGGTGCCGTACTTCTCGGCGACGGCGTGGTCGGCATCGGCGAGCAGGGTGAAGTCGAGGTCGAATTTGCCGGCGAACTTGCCCACCGCCTCCACCTCGTCGGGGGAGATGCCGATCACGCGTGCGCCCGCCGCCTTGTATTCGCCGCTGCGATCGCGCACGCTGCAGGCCTGGGTCGTGCAGCCGGGGGTGTCGGCACGGGGGTAGAAATAGAGGACTACAGTCTCCCCGTTGAGATCGGAGAGCTTGACCGGATCGCCGTTTTGGTCGGGCAACTCGAAGTCGGGCGCTTTGTCGCCTGCCTGGAGCATTGGATCGGAGGCTAACTCAAGACCCGCGGTTGACCCAGCGCCACCGAGCCTCCTGCAACAATGTCCAAGCGATGAAGCCTCACGTTCCCACTGCTGCGCCTGCCGAGAAGGGCAAGCTGCGCTTTGGCCTGCCCGGTAACGCCAAGGAGCGTGGCGCGCGCATCAAGGCCGCGATCAGGGCCAATCGCGAGACGCTTCGCCGGCTTGCGAAATAGACCTTGACGATCTACCTGGAGCTGGGCGACTACTGCGAGATCGCCGCAGAACTACTCGGCACGGGTGCTGAGCAAGTCGCTCGCCTGCCGAGGATCGCGCTTGCCGATTCTGCCCTGGCTGTGCCGCGGGCGGGTTTCGGCGATCAAGATGCCTATCCGGCTCTGATCGAAAAGGCTGCCCTCATGGTCGAGCATCTGGCGCGCAACCATCCGCTTCCCGACGGCAACAAGCGAGCCGCGTTCCTGTCGGTGTGGCTGTTCATGGAACAGAACGACCGTCCCTTTGTCGGCGAAGCACCAGACACCGACGTGCCGATGGTGGAGAAGATTGCCGCCGGTGAAGCGACTCCAAACGAAATCATCGGTTGGCTGGAGAAACGCACCACCCGTGCCTAGGCCAGACAACGGACGAGGCTTTAGGGTTCCGGCTCGTAGAGGTCATCTGCAAACTCCTTGAGTTGCGCTGGGCCGGAGCCTCGCTCGGGTACCCCGCCTTCAACAATCTTGGTGCCGGCGGCCAGCAACTCGCTGATCTCGAGCAAGGTGTCGCCTACGACTCTGTCTCCCAGGTTCGCGTCGTAGGCCGCGGCAGAGTCGTCGTCGCGATCGGAAAGTCGCTCGGATGACCAGGCTAGGCCCAGGAGGTCGAGTCGAAGGTGGAACGGGGACTCGACCGGATCGATATCGAGTGCCAGCGACCAATCGTGATGGACGGCGTTGCGAGCATGTCGCAGGCCTCGGATCAGGCCGCCGCCGGCGAAGTCGTCGCACCAGTACTTGCCGAAGGCGATCTCCTCAAATGGCCAATCTCTCGATAGGCGGTCATCGAGGCTGACCGCCCAGTTGAGTGCCTCGAAAAGCGCGAAGTAACGCTCGATCGTCGCGAGCTGCTCGTCGAGATCCAAATCCGCAGGCCCCTTCGCTTCGTAGGCCGCCTTGAGAACCTCGTCAAGGTCTGAATGGTCCCTGTTTTCGGTGCCGACCCGCAACGCATCGGCAAGGCTGATCGTGCCTTCATCTCCGACGAACCGACCCACAGCCCCAGTGAATCCGAGCAGCATCATCGCGGCGGGCATTCGCGATGCTTTGGAGCCGCAGTCCCGCGATTCAATCGGCACTGGATTCCGTCCCAGTAGGTACCGATTAGGTGCTACGGCAGGCCAGGCCGATGCTGTTGACTCTTGTGTCGGCGCGGGGGTAGAAGTAGAGGACGACCGTCTTGCCCTTGAGCTCCGAGAGCCGCACCTTCTCGCCGTTCTGATCGGGCAGGGTGAAGCTGGGCGCCCTGTCGCCGGCCTCCAGCATCTACTCGTCGATGTCCTCGCGGCCAGGGTCTTGGCCGTCCTCGTCCGCGTCGAGCTCGTCGTCGCCCTGCTCCAGCGCGGTCTCCGAGACGGAACCGCTCGCGCCGGGGTGGTAGCTGGTCTGGAAGCTCTCCAGGGCGCGGTCGCGGCCGTCTTCGTCGACCGGCACCTCGTCGGAGATCCGCACCCACTCGGCTCCCTCGTAGGCCTCCATGTTGAAGACCTCCTGGTCGAGCGAGGTCGAGTCGTCGACGACGACCAGCACCTCGGTCTGCGGGTTGAAGTAGGTCCCGGGCTGCATCAGCAGCTCCTCGACCTCGTAGAGGTTCTCCTCGGCGGCTCCGGCCATCAGCTGCCCAATCCTATGAAATCGGCGACCTGTCGCTCGACCTCGGCCTCGACGTCGAGCGGCTCCTCGCCGCGGCGCATGCGCCGTTCGTTGCGGGCGATGACCAGATCGCGGACTTCGGCGCGCAGCTTCTCGTCGAGGTTGCGCTTGCCCTTCTTGCCGCTCAGCTCCGTGTCGAGCAGGGCTGCCATCTCAGCCTCGACGTCGAGCGGCTCCTCGCCGCGCTGTAAGCGCCGATAGGACTTCGCCTCGAGCATCTGGCGCGCCTCGGCCGCCTGAATCGCCAGATCGATCTCGGGCGAAGGCTGAGCCAGGCGGGGCGGCGGCATCGATTGCATGACGCCGAAGCGGCCCTTGCCGAGCTCTTTCCAGGCCGGGCCCGAGCGGATGAAGCTGAAGGCGGCGACGGGCAGGACGAGGAGCGTTATCGCGGCCAACAGGTAGCCGCTCTGCAAGTAGGTCAATCCCATCGGGCAGACCATCACCTCAAGGGTAGGGCTATTGCCCTGACGCCGCTATCCGGTACCCTTTCCTTGGTTGACTGACCAGTCAATCGGTGGTCGTCGCCCCCTTGGCGAGGCCGCATCAAAAGGCTTACGCAACGACATAAGGAGCGCCCGACCAGTGGTTGACTTCACCCTTACCGACGAGCAGAAAGACCTACGCGAGCTCGCCCACAGCTTTGCCGAGAAAGAGATGCGCAGGGTCGCCTGGGAGTACGACAAGGACGGCACTTGGCCCCAGGACATCATCGACATGGCCTGGGAGGTCGGGTTGATGAACACCCACATCCCCGAGGCCTACGGCGGACCCGGCCTCGACTACCTCTCCGGCTGCCTGATCGAGGAGGAGATGGGCTGGGGCTGTTCGGGCATCGGCACCACGCTGATGGCCAACGGCCTCGCTTCCGCGCCGATCACGCTCGGCGGCTCGGAGGAGACCAAGAAGAAGTACCTCGGCATGCTGACCGAGGACAAGAAGCTCGCCTCCTTCTGCCTGACCGAGCCCGACGCCGGCTCTGACGTCAGCGGCATGAAGACGAAGGCCGTGAAGAAGGGCGACAAGTACGTCATCACCGGCTCCAAGTGCTTCATCACCAACGGCACCTACGCCGACTACTTCACCGTCTACGCCAAGACCGACCCCGAGGGTGGGCACCGCGGAATCAGCGCCTTCGTCGTCGACGCCGACCTCCCCGGGGTCTCCGTCGACAAGAAGGAGGACAAGATGGGCCAGCGGGCGTCCAACACCGCGACCATCTCCTTCGACGAAGTCGAGATTCCGGCCGAGAATCTGCTCGGTGAGGAAAACAAGGGTTTCAAGCTGGCGATGATGACCCTCGACCGCACTCGCCCGGGTGTCTCGGCGATGGCCGTCGGCATCGGCCGCGCAGCGCTCGAGTACGCCACCGAGTACTCCAAGGAAAGAGTTCAGTTCGGCGTGCCGATCGCGATGCACCAGGCGATCCAGTTCATGATCGCCGACATGGCGACCAAGGTCGAGGCCGGCCGCCTGCTGGTCTGGAACTCGGCGGTCATGCTCGACCAGGGCATCCGCAACAGCAAGGTCTCCTCGATGGCCAAGCGCTTCGCCGCCGACTCGGCGATGGAGATCGCCGTCGATGCCGTACAGGTCTACGGTGGTTACGGCTTCATCAAGGAGTACCCGGTGGAGAAGCTGATGCGCGACGCCAAGATCATGCAGCTCTACGAGGGGACCAGCCAGATCCAGCGCCTGGTGATCGCCAAAGAAGTGCTGCTGCCGCGCGCCGTCGGGGAGCCCACGCCCGAGGCCGAGGCCGCCAAAGCGTCTGAGGACAGTCAGTCCGCGCAGGCTGCCGCTACGGTTTAGTCGCCACACCACTTAGGGCAGGGGCCCTAACCAGAGAGCCGCCGGGATTCGTTTCCGGCGGCTCTCTTCCTTTTTCTGAGTGTCTCAGGCGTTTATGGTGGAGCCGATGATCGATCGGCGACTGATCCGCCTTGCCGCCGACCCTGTCCGGCGCCTGGTGCTCGTCTTTCTCGACCGGCGCCCGGCGGGCGTCGGCGAGGTGGCTGCCGAGCTCGACATCGACCTCTCCACGGCGGCTCGCCAGCTCGAGGCGATGCGCGAGGACGGGCTGGTCGAGGTCGTCGGCGAGGCGCTCAGCGGGGGCGTCGTCGAACACCGCTACCGAGCTTTGGTTCGAGCGCTTTGGGATGACGAGGACTGGACGGAGCTGAGCGAGGAAGAACAGCGGCGACTGGCGCTCTGGATCCTCAGCCTGATCGAGTCCGACTTCGGGACGGCGGTCGAGCGGGGCAAGTTCACCGCGCGCGAGGATTCGCACGTCACCCGCACCATCTCGCTCGTCGACGAGCAGGGCTGGCGGGAGCTGGCGCGGATCAAGCAAGAGGCACTGGAGGGCATCTTCGCGGTTCAGGCGGCGAGCGCCGAACGGCTTGCCGAGGTCGGCGAGGAGGGAATCCCGGTGATGTCGGCGATGCTCTGCGTCGAGCTGCCGCTGGGTGAAGAGGGAGGCTAGTTAGCCGCCCCGGCTGCCTGAGCGCGCGGCCTTCTGGCGTTTCAGCTTGTCGAGTTCGACCTTGCGCAGGCGCACCGACTCCGGCGTCACTTCGACGCACTCGTCCTCGCGCAGGAACTCGACCGCGGCTTCGAGGGAAAGGCGTGTGGGCGGCGCCATCCGCTCCAGCACGTCGGCGGCCGCGGCGCGCATGTTGGTCTGCTGCTTTTCCTTGGTGGCGTTGACGTCCATGTCCTCGGCGCGGGCGTTCTCGCCGATGATCATGCCCTCGTAGACCTCCTCGCCGGGGCCGATGAAGAGCGTGCCGCGATCCTGGATGCCGATCAGGGCGTAGCCGGCGCTCTTGCCGCGGCGGTCGGCGACGATCGAGCCGGTCGGGCGCAGGCGCAGCTCGCCCGCCCAGCGCCCCCAGTCCTCGAAGACATGGTGCATGACACCGGTGCCGCGGGTCTCGGTGAGGAACTCGGTGCGGAAGCCGATCAGACCGCGGGCCGGCACCAGGTATTCCATCCGCACCCAGCCGGTGTCGTGGTTGGCCATCTGCTCGAGGCGGCCCTTACGACCCGCCAGCAGCTGGGTAATCGTGCCGACATGCTCCTCGGGGGCATCGATCGAAAGTCTCTCGATCGGCTCGTGCAACTTGCCGTCGATCTCCTGTGTCAGCACGCGGGGCTGCCCAGCGGTCAACTCGAACCCCTCGCGCCGCATCAGCTCCAGCAGGATGACCAGCTGCAGCTCGCCGCGGCCCTGCACCTCCCAGGCATCGGGGCGCTCGGTGTCGTTGACTCGGATCGAGACGTTGCCGACCAGCTCGGCGTCGAGCCGGTCGCGGACCTGGCGGGCGGTCAGCTTGCTGCCCTCGGTGCCGGCGAGGGGTGAGGTGTTGATCCCGAGCACGATCGAGAGCGAGGGCTCATCGACGGTGATCACCGGCAGCGGCCGCGGGTCAGCGGGGTCGGCGAGCGTCTCGCCGATCGTGATCTCTTCCATCCCGGCGACGGCGATGATCTCACCCGGCCCCGCCTCCTCGGCGGGGACCCGCTCCAGCGCCTCGGTGATGTAGAGCTCGGAGACAGTCGCGCGCTCGACCGTGCCATCGGCTCGGCACCAGGCGACCTGCTGGCCGGAGCGGATCGTGCCGTTGTGGACGCGGCAAAGCGCCAGCCGGCCGACGTAGGGGGAGGCGTCGAGGTTGGTCACGTGCGCCTGCAGTGGGTGGTCGGGGTCGTACTCGGGGGCCGGGATCTTCGCCAGCATCAGGTCCATCAGCGGCGAGAGGTCGCTGCCCTCGACGCCCTCCTCGAGCGCCGCCCAGCCCGCCTTGGCGTTGGTGTAGACGATCGGGAAGTCGATCTGCTCGGAGTCGGCGTCGAGATCGAGGAAGAGCTCGTAGACCTCGTCGACGACCTCGCCGATGCGGGCATCGGGGCGGTCGACCTTGTTGACGACGAGGATCACCGGCAGCTTTGCCTCCAGGGCCTTGCGCAGGACGAAGCGCGTCTGGGGGAGCGGGCCCTCGGATGCGTCGACCAAGAGCAGCACGCCGTCGACCATCGTCAGTCCGCGCTCGACCTCGCCGCCGAAATCGGCGTGGCCGGGGGTGTCGACGATGTTGAGCTTGACGTCGTTGTAGTTGACGGCCGTGTTCTTGGCGAGGATCGTGATGCCCTTCTCTCGCTCGAGGTCCATCGAGTCCATCACTCGCTCGGCCACGTCCTGGCCCTTGCGGAAGGCGCCGGACTGCCAGAGCATCGCGTCGACCAGCGTCGTCTTGCCGTGGTCGACGTGGGCGACGATCGCGATATTTCTCAGGTCGTTTCGAGTGGTCATGAAGAGGGAAGAGGTGGGGAGGTGCAGTGCACGATTTGTAATTGCCTGAATCTCGTGACAAAAACGGGGCCCGCCTTGCGGCGGGCCCCGTAACTGCTCAAGTTCGGAACGCGACTACGAGGTCTGCTGAACGCTCGCCGCGGCCGGGCCCTTGGGGCCTTCCTCGGACTCGTAGGTCACCTTGGCGCCCTCCGCAAGGGACTTGAAGCCCTCACCGAGGATGGCGCTGTGATGGACGAAGACGTCCTTAGAGCCGTCATCGGGAGTGATGAACCCGTAGCCCTTGTCGTCGCTGAACCACTTGACTGTTCCAGTCGGCATTTATTGCCTCCACTTGTTGTGCTGCGAACGCGGAGGCTTCGGTAAAGCAACGACGCGAGCGCTAGACACGACTTTTTGCCGGATATCAATCCGACCTAACGCGGGGACCGTAGCAGGGATCAAGCGGCAAGCGCGGCGCTCGGATCGCCGTCCAGGCGTGTTTGAGGAAGCAAGGAGACCAGTCGATACGGTGAACCAGATGATGCGCATGCTCAGCCCCCATGGCAAGGTGGGCGGCCTTTTGATCCTGCTCTTGGCGATCGCGGTCATCGCGCTGCCTGCCTCGGCGGTGGCGAGCCGCGCCACTGGGAAGCTCTCACCGCGTCTCGCAGCGCTTGCTTCTCCTTCCTTGAGCGCCGCCGCGCCGGCGCTGCAGGCCAAGGCGCTTTCGCTCGCCCCGGAAGGGCCGGCCAGCCTGGCCCGAAGGGGACGCCGGGTCCTCGTCTACGTACGCTACGCCCGTGGTGCCTTGGCGGCGCGCGAAGACCTGAACGCCGTCGGGGCACAGGTTCTCGATGCCAGCGGCCGCTACCAGACGGTTACCGCGGCGGTCATGCCTTCGCAATTGCACGCGGTGGCGCGCCTGCAGGGCGTTGCCGGGGTCACGCCTGTGCTCGCGCCGATGACCGCGGCGGCGACCTGTCCCTCCGGTGCGATCGTCTCGGAGGGCGACACCCAGTTGAAAGCTCAGGCGGCTCGCGAAGCGAACAGCGTCGATGGCAGCGGGGTCACCGTCGGCATTCTCTCGGACTCCTTCAACCAGGCGACCGAAGCAGCAGACGGCAGCGGCAAACCGATCGCAACCAAAGCGGCCGATGACGTCAAAAGCGCCGATCTCCCCGGCGCCGCCAACGAATGCGGGACAACCACGCCGGTGCTCGTGCTCAAAAGCGAGAAAAACGCGGCCGAAGCCTCGGACGAGGGAAGGGCGATGGCGCAGATCGTCCATGACCTGGCGCCGGCGGCACATATCGACTTCGCCTCTGCCTTCAACGGCGAACTCGCCTTTGCCAAAGGCATCAAGGAACTGGCGACGGCCGGCGCCAAGGTCATCGCCGACGACGTCTTCTACTTCGAAGAGCCCTTCTTCCAGGACGGTCCGGTGGCGGTTGCCGTCAACGAAGTCGTCGAAGGCGGCGTGACCTACTTCTCGGCGGCGGGGAATGACAACCTGCTCGACGCAAGCGGCGAACACGACATCGCCTCCTGGGAAACGCCCACCTACCGCGACTCCGGCTCCTGCCCCCCAGCGGTCGAGGCGAGGGCGGGCGCCAACGGCTTCCACTGCCTCGACTTCAGCCCAGATTCTGAAAAAGCCGACCGGACCTTTGGCATCAAAGTGAAACCTGGGTCGGAACTTACAATCGACCTGCAGTGGGATGAACCCTGGAACGGCGTCGCCACCGATCTCGACGCCTACCTGCTCAACGCCAGTGGCTTCCTCGTCCAGGAATCCCGCGAAGCCAACGTCGAAACGACCCAGATGCCGGTCGAGGTGCTGAGCTGGACCAACGAAAGCGGCGCCAGCAAAACCATGCAGCTCGTCGTCAACCGCGCCCTGGGCGAAGCCGCACCGCGGGTCAAGTTGGCGCTATTGGAGAACGGCAGTGGGGTGGAAGCCACCGAGTACCCCCGCTCGAGCGGGAAAGACGTGGTCGGGCCGACGATCTTCGGCCACAGCGGCTCGGCCAGCGCGATCTCAGTCGCGGCTGCGCCCTACGACTCCGACTCCGAGCCAGAGCCGTACTCCTCGCGAGGACCCGTCATCCACGGTTTCGGCCCGGTCGAAGGGACTGCGCCCGCTGCGCCGCTCGGTCCCCCCGAGGAAGTCATCAGCAAGCCCGACCTGACCGCGACCGACTGCGGCAAGACGACCTTCTTCGCCATCTTCGAATCGCCCTTCTGGCGATTTTGTGGAACCTCAGCCGCCGCTCCCCACGCCGCCGCGGTGGCGGCGCTGATGCTCGACGCCAAAGCGGCGGCGGGACCTGAAGCGGTGCGGGCCGCCCTGGAAGGAAGTGCCGTGTCGGTTGGCAGCTTCGGCTCGTGCGCGGTGGGCGCCGGCCTGGTTGAAGCGGTAGGCGCAGTTGAAGAGGTGCTCGCTGGTACCGGCGAAAGCGCAACCGCGTGCGAACCGCCCACGTCCGAAGTCGAACCCGATGAAGCGGCGGCGCCCGGGGACTGGGGCAGCGAAGTGCCGCCACCCACACCGGTTCCTCCGACCACGACGGTGACCCCGCTTCCCCCCGTGGTCGAAGAAGAAGAAGAAACGAAACGTGTGCCCAATCCCCGCACCTTCTTCCTGCAGAGGCCGAGCAAGGTCATCCGTACGCACCGCCATCAAGCCAAGGCCGTTTTCCGCTTCGGCTCGAACGAGAGTGAAGTCTCCTTCGTCTGCCGCGTCGACGGCAGCTTCTTCCGCCCCTGTCCGGCGCGGCTGGCGCGCCAGTTCGCGCTTGGCTGGCACGTGATCAAGGTGGCGGCGCTTGGCGCGGCGGGCAGGGGCGACAAGACGCCCGCCAGCTACAGCTTCAAGGTCAAAAAAGTCCGCTGAGCAGGTCCAGCTGGGTGCCGAAGTAGACCGAGATCGCGGTGATCGGCAGGTAGCCGACCGCGGTCGTCCAGGTGAAGCGCCAGACCGGCACCCGCGCCGCGCCGGCGGCGTAACAGACGATGCTGAAGGGAAAGATCGGGATCAGCCTGGCCGCGATCAGCGCCTTGGCGCCACCACGCTCGATCCGCGCCTCGATTCGCTCGAATCGCTCTGAGCCGAACCAGCGGTCGAGCAGCGGCCGCGCCACCGAGCGGCCGACGAAGAAACAGGCGAGGCCGGAGAGCACCCAGCCGAACATCATCAGCGCCAGGGCGGGAAGGAAGCCGTAGGCGAGGCCGGCGGCAGCGTCGACGATCTCGGCCGGGTAGAAGACGACGGCGTGGATCAGGGTCAGGACGAGGATCAGCAGCGGCCCGGCGACGCCGAGGCTGGCGATCTCGCTCTGGACCTTGTCGGTTTCCCCGTGGATCGCCGCCAGGGCGGCTTCGTGCAGCTCTGGGATCGCAAAGACCAGGCTGGCAAGCAGGGCCACTCCCGCCAGGGTGATGCCGATCTCCGCCAGGGGAGGGCGGCTATCCACGCAGGCGCTCGGCCAATCCGGAGTGGCGGCCGCCGCCGTCGCCGCGGCGGACCGCGGCGCCCAGCACGGCGCGGTCGCCGATCAGCACGCAGCTGCTGCGGGCGCGGGTGATCGCCGTGTAGAGCAGCGGCCGGCTCAGCATCCGCGAGTGCGAGCGGTGGCAGACGCCAACCACGACCGGGACCTCGCAGCCCTGCGCCTTGTGGACCGAGATCGCGTAGGCGAGCCGCAGGGTGGCGGTCTCTCCATAGGGGATCGTCAGCGAGTCGCCCTCGTCGGTGTCGACGAGGATCTCTTCCGCGTCGGGGTCGTCGGCGCAGAGGAAGACGATCGAGCCGTTCATCAGGCCCAGCTCGTGCGAGTTGCGCGTCTGGATCAGCCGGTCGCCGACCCGGAAGCGGTCGCTGACGGCGCGCTTGCCGTCGGGGTTCAGCTCCGCCTGCAGGCGCTCGTTGAGGGCATCGATTCCCACGGCACCCCGGTACATCGGCGCCAGTACCTGTACCTCGCGGATCGGGTCGACGCCGAAACGCTTCGGCGCCCGCTCGGCGACCACCTCGACGACCGCTTCCAGGGCGCGCTCGGGATTGGTCCGCTCGATGAAGAAGAAGTCGTGGTCTTGGTCCTCGCCCGGCTCGAGATGCGGTTCCCGACCCTGGTTGATCTCGTGGGCAGCGGTGGTGATCATCGAGCGCGCCGCCTGGCGGAAGATCTGGGTGAGGCGGACAACGGGGGCGACGCCCGACTCGATCAAGTCCTCGAACGGCTTGCCGGCGCCGATTGGCGGCAGCTGGTCGGCGTCGCCGACGAAGACGACGTGGGTCGACTCCGCCAGGCCGTCGAGCAGGACCTCGATCAGGCGCAGGTTGAGCATCGAGGACTCGTCGACGATCACCAGGTCGACCGGCAGCGGGTGGCCCGGCTTGAAGGCCGGCTCGCGACCCGGGCTCCACTCGAGCAGGCGGTGGATCGTCTGCGCCGAGTGGCCGGTCGCCTCCTCGAGTCGGCGGGCGGCGCGGCCCGTGGGGGCGCAGAGCGCGATCCGCAGGTGCGCGGCTTCGGCCTCTTCGACGATCGCCCGCGTGCAGGCGGTCTTGCCGACGCCGGGGCCGCCGGTCAGCACCGAGATGCGGGCGCCGAAGGCGCCGCGCACGGCCGACCACTGCTCGTCGGTCAGCTCGGTCTCGGCCTCGTCGCGGACTGGCGCCTCGCCGGGGTCGTAGTCGAGGTGGGCGGGGGCAGCGCAGCGCAGCGCCAGGGTCTGGGCGACCGCCAGCTCGCTGGCGTGGGTGAGCCGGCGGTAGAGGCGGCCCTCGTCGCCGATCAGACCGTCGGCTTCGCAGAGCACCTCGGGATCCGGCGAGAGGCCAAGCAGCTTGGATGTGCGAGCGGTGAGCTCGGTGAGCGGCAGGTAGCTGTTGCCCTGCTGCTCCGCCTCGCCGAGGGCATAGACAGCTGCCGCTTGAGCGCGGCGGCTCGACTCCGGTGGAACGTCAGCGGCGAGGGCGATCTTGTCGGCGCGGACGAAGCCGACCCCGTCGACCTCGGTCAGCCGGTAGGGGTCCTCGTGCAGGATCGCCATCGAGCTCTCGCCGAAGCGAGCGTGAATAGGTGCCGCCAGGTGCGCCAGTCCGTGAGGGGCGAGTTGCACGTGCAGCTCGCGCACCGCGCGGCTGGCGTGCCAGGATTCGGTCGCCGCCGCCGCCTGGTTGGCGCTGATCCCTCGCAGTGAGCTGAACACGCCCTGCGGATCCGCCGCGATCGCCCCCAGCACGCTCTCACCGTGCTCATCGACCAGGCGTTCGGCGCGGGCCGGGCCGATGTGGCGCAGCGAGGTCAGGTAGGCGATCTGTCCCTCGCGGTCGGCTGGATCGAGCGGCAGGGCCCCTTGGGCTCGGAGCTGGCGGCCGTAGCGGGCGTGGGTCTGCCACTCGCCGCTGACTTCGGCGCGATCGCCGACACCGAGATGGGCGACCGGGCCGACCAGGGCAAAGCCCTCGCCCGACTCGGCGTCTTGGACCTCGAGCACCGCGTAGCCGTCATCCTCGGCGCTGAAAATGACGCCAAGTACCTCGACCGTGGCCGAGTGGGATGCCGCGTCGGCGTCAAAGAGGGTGGCGGTGCCGCTCACACGACAAAGCTAGCCTGCGCTGAAGATGGGCAATCGACCGAAAAAACACGGTCTCTGCGACAGCTGCGCGCACCAGCAGCTGGTGCCGAATACGCGCGGGTCGGTCTTCTCGCTCTGCCGGCGCTCGCGCACCGACCCGCGCTACCCCCGCTATCCGCGGGTTCCCGTCGCCGCCTGTCCCGGCTACGAGCGGCGCCGGGAGGACGACTGAGCAAGCTCGGCTCAGCTGGCCATCGGGTCCGGTACGCCGAGCTTGGAGATTTCCGGTGCGTCGTAGGCGCCACCGGGAACGCCGCCGATGATCAGAACGCGGACACCCTCATCGCCTGGCCAGACCTTGCGCTTGACGCCGGAGGCGACGCGGGCGATGTGCTCCGGGTCGAGCGGGAAGCGCTCGCCTGCGATCTCGATCTCGCCGCCGCCGCGCAGCGCCGTGAAGACCTCCTCCTGACCGTCCTCAGCGTGATCGTGCTCGGGGTAGTTCTCGAAGTTGGGGGGCAGGTCGATCACCTGGATGCCGAATGACTCGACCCCCAGTTCCGCCCGGACGCGCTTGAAGGCGCCGAGGTATACGGCCTCCATGTCGTCGATCTTCTTAACCGCGTGTCCCGCCATGGTTCTCTCTCCTCTGATTGGTAGTGCAGCTCTTGGCCGGCGCAGGGTAGCGAACAAACGAACGTTCGTGCTTTTTTGTACTCTGATCAGGTGACTGGAGCGAGCAATGCGACCCTGGAACGCGGGCGGGATGGCGGCAAGGGGGCCGAGACGCGGGCGATGATCCTGGCCTGGGCCCTCGATCTAGCCTCGGTCGACGGCCTCGAAGGCCTGACGATCGGTCGCCTCGCCGGTGAGCTCGAGATGAGCAAGAGCGGGGTCTTCGCCCACTTCGGCTCCAAGCAGGAGCTGCAGCTGGCGACCGTCGGCGCAGCAGCGAAGCGCTTTTGGGGGGCGGTGATCGAGCCGGCGCTGGAGGCGCCCGACGGGGCACCGCGACTGCGCGCGATTGCCGACGCCTACCTGGCGCACCTCGAGGACGACGACTACTACCCCGGCGGCTGCTTCTGGGCCGCTACCTCGGCCGAGTACGACGACCGCCCTGGTCCTGTGCGCGAGGCGATCGCGGCTGCGCTTGACACTTGGCTCGGCGAGCTCGAGCGCCAGGCCCGGATCGCCGGATCGCCCGACCCCGGACGCTTCGCCTTCGAGCTCTACTCGGTGGTGATGGGAGCCAACTCGCGCTTTCGCATGGGCGGCGACCCCGTCGTCTTCACCTACGCCAGCGACGCGATCGACCGCCTGCTAGCGGAGCTGCCCTCGTGAGCGCCGAGCAGCTCGGCGACGAGTCTGCCGCGGCCGACTTCGCGGCGCGCTTCGCCGACTACTGGCGCGCGCCGACGCCGGAGCGGCTCAGCCTGGTGCTTGCTGACCGGGTTCGCCTCGTCGCGCCGATGACGCCGGTAACCGAGACGCTTGCCGAAGGCAAGCGGGCCTTCGCGGGCCTGTTTGAGCTGATCCCGGATCTGACCGGTGAGGTGCATCGCTGGGGCGCCACCGTCGATGGCGTGCTGATCGAGTTCACCCTCAGCGGCACGGCCGGCGGCAAGCCGATCTCCTGGCACGCGGTCGATCGCTTCGTGATCGGCGAGGACGGTCTCGCCAGCGAACGGGTCAGTTACTTCGACTCGATGCCGATCGCCCTCGCGGCGCTGACGCGGCCGCGCGGCTGGCCAGCTTTCCTACGCAGCCGCCTCGCCCAACTGCGCGGGTAGGGCGCGCTCAGCCGAGCAGGCCGACCTGGCGCAGGATCCCGACCGAGTCCGAGTAGACGTCCTTGCGCTTGATCAGCCCGTTCTCGAAGGGGATCACGTCGACGCCGTCCCAGCTCACGCTGCGACCGCTCGGCGGCGCCTCTAGCTCGCCACGGTGGAGGGTCTGCGAGTGGGTCGCGGTCGCCGTCCACTCCTGCGTCACCACGCCCTCTCTTACATAGAGGCGCCGGGTCTCGAACCTCATATCGGGCCAGGACTCGAAGATTTTGGCGATGTGGCCCCGCACCTCGGCGCCGCTGGCGCTCTCGCCGGCGGTGTGGTTGGCGAAGACCATGTCCGGCGCGTGCATCGCGACGATTGCGTCGAGGTCCTGCGCGTTCCAGGCCTCGTTGTAGCGGCCGATCGCCTCCGTTAGCGCCTCGATCCCGTCGCGCTCGCTCACGCGGGCACTGTAACCCGCAGGTGCCGGGCGTCAAATCGGAGAGGCCGGGTAAAGCCCATCGTTAGGGTGAAACGCAAAAGTGAGCCGAGGGAGGATTGGCATGGACGTATCGATCGGATTGCCCAACGCGGTGCCGGGCACGAGTGGCAGTGAGCTCGTCGAGTGGGCGCGCCGGGCCGACGCCCGTGGTTTCAAGAGCCTGGGAACGATCGATCGCGTCGTCTACGGCAACTACGAGCCGCTGACCGCGCTTGCGGCTGCCGCGGCCGTGACCGAGCGGATCGGGCTCTGCACATCGGTTCTGCTCGGGCCGCTGCGCACCAACCAGGCCGAGCTGGCCAAGCAGGCACTCAGCGTCCACGCTCTCTCCGGCGGTCGCTTCACCCTGGGGATCGGCCTCGGCGCTCGCGAGGATGACTATGAGGCCAGTGGCGTGGACCTGAAGGGCAGGGGCCAGTGGCTCGACGAGGCGCTCGAGCGGATCAAGGAGATCTGGGAGGGCGATGAGATCGGGCCCTCGGAGAGCGGCTCGCCCGGCCTCGTCGTCGGTGGTTCCGTCGACGCCTCGTTTACCCGCGCTGCTCGTTTCGGCGATGGCTGGATCGCCGGCGGCGCGCCGCCCGATCAGTTCGCTGAGATGGCCGGGAAAGCGAAGGCGGCCTGGACGGAGGCAGGCCGGGAGGGCGAGCCACGTCTAATGGGCCTCGCCTATTACTCGCTCGGCGAGCGGGCCGAGGAGGAGGCGAAGGCCTATCTGATGGATTACTACGCCTTCCTCGGCGAGGAAACGGCCGGCTACATCGCCTCCAGCGCGGCCAAGGACGCCAACACCGTGCGTCAATACCTGGAGGCGTTCGACGCCGCCGGCTGCGGTGAGCTGATCCTCTTTCCCTCCTCCAGCGATCCCGATCAGGTCGACCTGCTTGCCGACGCCGCCGGGCTCTAGACGAGAAAGGGGCGAGCGGTGGCCGACGATCTGCCGGTGCTCCTCTTCGCCTCGAAGGAAGAGCTCGAGGCTTGGCTGGAGGAGAACCATGCCGGCGCCGAGGGTCTCTGGCTGAAGATCGCCAAGAAGGGATCGGGCGTCGAGAGCGTCAACTACGCCGAAGCGCTGGAGCTGGCGCTCTGCTTCGGCTGGATCGACAGCCAGAAGCGCGGCTTCGACGAGGCCTTCTTCCTGCAGCGCTTCACGCCACGGCGGCCGCGCGGCAAGTGGTCGCAGATCAACCGGGCAAAGGCCGAGGAGCTGATCGCCGCCGGTGCGATGCGACCGGCCGGTTTAAGTGAGGTGGAGGCGGCCAAAGCGGATGGCCGCTGGGACGCCGCATACGCTGGTCAGCGGGCGGCCACGGTACCGGACGATCTCAGGCAGGAGCTGGATCGCAACAAGGCGGCCGGCGAGTTCTTCGCCACGCTCGACAGCGCCAATCGCTACGCGATCCTCTACCGGTTGCAGGAGGCCAAGAAGCCCGAGACGCGCGAAAAAAGGCTACGGAAGTTCATCACGATGCTGGAGCGCGGCGAGAAGATCCACGGCTAGCGACTAGGCCGCTGGCTCCTCTGTCGCGGAAAAGGCCGCGCGGGCGCTTTTCAGGCCGACGCCGGATTGCTCCAAGTAGCCGTAGGTCCCCTTCTCGATCAGTTCCCGCGCCGCTTCCGTCACCGCTCCCAGTCCCGCAAAGGCAAAGGCGCCGCCAACGGAGACGCGGCGGACGCCGGCCTCTGCCAGCTCGGCCACCGAGGGCACGCCGGGTCGTGCCAAGACGTTGAGGGGAAGGTCGACCGAGTCGACGAGGAGGCGGATGTCCTCCATTCGGGCAATGCCGGGGGCGAAGAGGACGTCGGCACCGGCGTCCTGGTAGGCCCGCAAGCGGGCGATCGTGTCGGCGAGGTCGGTGACCCCGTGCAGGTGGTTCTCCGCCCGCGCTGTGAGGACCAGCCGAACTGTTCCACCGTGCGCGACCTCGGCCGCTGCCGCCACTCTCTCCGCGGCGGCCTCGATCGCGTAGATCGGCTCCTCTTCGCGACCGCTGTAGTCCTCGATCGAGGCGCCGGCAAGGCCGGCGGCGAGTGCCAGGCGGATCGTCTCGGCGACCCCGGCCGGGTCGTCGGCGAAGCCGTTCTCGAGGTCGGCGGAGACGGGCAGGTCGGTTGCCTCGACGATCGCCGCAGCGCTGGCGATCGCCTGCTCGCGCGTCACCGCGCCATCGAGCAGGCCGAGCGTCGCCGCTGAGCCGCTGCTCGTCGTCGCCAATGCCTCGAAGCCCAGTGAGGCGAACAGCTTCGCCGAGCCCCGGTCCCACGGATTCGGCAGCAACAGAGGCCGCTCGCCTCGGTGCAGCGCCAGGAAGAGCTCGGCTCGTTTGGCTTGCTCACTCATCCGGCTCGCGAATCTACTCCTCCCGGTCAGCCACCCCGCCTCCGTACACTCGGCGCGTGGACCGCGTTTTGCTCGACAGCACGCTCGCCCAGGCCGGCGAGCCCGCCTATCGTGCCTCCCAGGTCTGGGAGTGGGTCGCCAGGGGCGCCCGCAGCTACGAGGAGATGACCAACCTGCCGGCGGCGCTGCGCGATCGGCTTGCGGCCGAGGTGCCGCTCTCCACGCTCGAGCTGCGCGCCGAGGCGAAGTCGGACGACGGCACGGTCAAGGCGCTTTTCCACACCGCTGACGGCCGAGCAATCGAGGCGGTGCTGATGCGCTACCGCGACGGCAGGCGCTCGGTCTGCCTCTCCTCGCAGTCGGGCTGCCCGCTGACCTGTTCGTTTTGCGCCACCGGCAAGATGAAGTTCGGTCGCAACCTCAGCGCCGATGAGATCCTCGACCAGGCGCTGCACTTTCGCCGCAGCGAAGCGATCGATCACGTCGTCTTCATGGGCATGGGGGAGCCGACGATGAACCTCGACGCGGTCCTCGCCGCCTGCGAGGCGCTGCCGCAGATTGGCGTCACCCACCGCCGCACGGCGATCTCGACCGTCGGCTGGGTGCCGGGCATCGACCGCCTCGCCGAGTGTGAGATGCCGGTCAGCCTGGCGCTCTCCCTGCACGCCCCCAACGACGGCCTGCGCTCGCAGCTGATGCCGGTCAACGATCGCTACCCACTGGCTGAGGTGCTCGCCGCCTGTGAGCGCTACCGGGCCCGCCGCCGGCGCAAGGTCTTCGTCGAGTACGTGATGCTCGACGGCGTCAACGACCACCCCGAGCACGCCCGCGAACTGGCCGCCCTGCTCGACTCGCGCGCCTACAAGGTCAACCTGATCCCCTACAACCCCACCGGCGCCTACGACGGCTCTCCGCCCGAGCAGATCGAGCGCTTCCGGGCAATTCTTGCCGAGCACCAGCTCACGGCCACCGTGCGCCTCACCCGCGGCCGCGACATCGACGCCGCCTGCGGCCAGCTGGCCGCCTCGCGCGCTTAGGTATTTGGCTGGGCAGCCAGTTACGATTCCCCGGTGCCCGCCGGGACCGCCGCCAAGCCTGCTCGCGTCGAGCCGCCCAAGCAGCTAAGCGCCAACCCGCTCGTCCGAGTGCTCGACGATGTCTGGGCCGAGGCGCGGGTGCGGCGTCACGGTGCCTACCCGCCCGGGCCGCAGGACTTCAACTTTGGCCGCACCCTGCAGGCGGCGCGGGACCCGCTGCCGCTGCTGCTCGGCCTCTACGAGGAGCACGGGCCGATCTTCAGCGTCCGCCTGCTGCACAGCCCGGTGATCTTCATGCTCGGTCCCGAGGCCAACCACTTCGTCACCGTCGCCCACCCGGAGAACTTCCACTGGCGTGAGTCGAGCTTCGGCGACCTGATCCCACTGCTTGGCGACGGTCTGCTGACGATCGATGACGCTTACCACGACCGCGCCCGCGAGATCATGATGCCCGCCTTCCACCGCGAGCAGGTCTCGGCTTCGGTTGACGTGATGGTCACCGAGGCAACGCCGGCGATCGAGCGGTTGCGCGACGGCGAGGTGGTCGACCTCTATGAGTGGATGCGCGGACTGGCGATGCGGATCGCGATGCGCGCCCTGCTCGGCCTCGATCCCGACGAGTCCGGCAGGGGGGCGGTGGCGGCCGAGCACTTCGAGCGCGCCCTCAGCTACTACGGGACCGACTTCCACCTGCGCCTATTGCGGGGTCCGGGCTCGCCCTGGTCGAAGATGACGCGCTCGCGGGCCGTCCTCGACGACATTGTCCACGCCGAGATTGCCCAGCGCCGGGCAGCCGCCGACGAGAGCAAGATGGACATCCTCAGCCTCCTGGTGGGGGTCAGGGACGAGGCGGGGGAGGGCTTTACCGACAAGGAGATCCGCGACCAGGTGATGACCCTGATGTTCGCCGGTCACGACACCTCGACCTCGACCCTGACCTTCATGATGCACGAGCTGGCCCGCCACCCCGACGTCGTCGCCAGGCTCTGCGCCGAGCAGGACGAGGTGCTTGCGGGCAGGACGCCGAGCATCGACGAGCTCGAGCGCGAGATGCCCTACCTCGACATGGTCCTCGACGAGGTACTGCGCCTCTACCCGCCCGCCTGGATCGGCCCGCGCCGCGCCGTGCGCGACTTTGAGTTCGGCGGCCACCGAGTCGCCCGCGGGGCCTACGTCAACTACTGCTCCTGGGCAAGCCACCGGCTGCCCGAGGTCTTCGCCGAGCCGGAGGCGTTTATCCCCGAGCGCTTCAGCCGCGAGCGCAAGGCGGCGCTGCCGCGCGGTGCCTACGTACCCTTCGGGGGCGGGCGGCGGATCTGCATTGGTAAGCGCTTTGGTCAGACCGAGGTGAAGCTGGTGGCGACGATGCTGTTGCAGCGGCTGCGTCTCGACGCGATGCCGGGCCGCACGATGACCGTGCGCCAGATGCCGACCCTCTCGCCGCGGGGCGGCTTGCGGATGCGGGTGCTCCCGCGTCAGTAGCCTGCCCCGCAGGATGCGGGCGCTGGTCATCTCCGACACCCACTTCGGGGCCTGGACCGGGCGCGACCTGCTGCGCGAGGAGTTCTTCCTCGAACGCCTGGCGCCCCAGCTCGAGGGCATCGATGAGCTGATCTTCCTCGGCGACCTCTTCGACTTCCTCTTCGGCTCGGTCGGCGACGCGGTCGATGCCTCCGCCGGCCTACTCGACCTGATCGCGGCGGGGATGGTCGGCAAGCGGCTGGTCTTCCTCGCCGGCAACCACGACCACCACCTCGTCCACCGCGACTTCGAGAACCGCCTCGAGGCGCAGCTGGCCGCCGGGCGGGCGCCGCTGCTGAGCGGTGAGCCGGCGCTCGATTCCGCTCCGCCCGGGCCGGGCTTCTTTCGATCGTTTCTGACCCGGCGCCTGCCCGGCGTGGAGATCGAGATCGCCTACCCCACCTACAGCTTCGCCGGCGTGCTCTGCACTCACGGGCACTACCTCGATCCCCACGCTCGCCTCTCCGGCTCGCGCGGCGACCGCATCCTGACCAGGGTGCTCTGGGGTATCGCCACCGGCGGGCCCGAGGACCCGAAGACGATCGCCGACTACGAGTCGACGATCACGCTGCTGACCGAGTGGCTCTACATCGCCGCCCAGATGCCGCATGGCACCCACGCCCAGCAGAACGTCTTCCGCGCCGTGCAGCGAGCCGGGCGCCTGGCCTCGACGCTCGGCCTGCCGGCGCGCGGGATCAAGCGGCTTGCTGCTGAGCTGCGCGATAGGGGCGTCGGCGACGGCACGTCCGAGGACGGCTCGCTGCCCAGCGAGGACCACTTCGACTCCGTCGTGCGTGCCGAGGCCGCGCGCCAGCGCCGCGAGCAGCCGGTGCCGCAGGCCGCCTGGCCGCACCCCGCCTACCCGGCCGCCTCGGTGATCTCGCCCAGCGATCCTTCAGAGCACGCGCTGGAGGCCTTCGCCAAAGTGACCGCCAACCTCGGCTGGGACAAGCAGGCGGAGCGGATCGTCTTCGCCCACACCCACCAGCCGCTGGCCGACGTGCGCTGCGCCGATCACCCGCGCACCCGCTACTGGAACACCGGCTCTTGGATCTATGAGCCCGATCTGGCCTCGCGACAGGCCTATGGGCGCTACCTGCGCTACGCCTGGCCCGGCACGGCGATCGTGATCGACGACGAAGAGCCCGAGCCGCGCCTGCTCGAGCTCCTCGCCGACCTCAACCCGCTCACCGGTGGCGCCGGCCTGCCGGAGCTGCGATGAGCGAGGCCCTGACGATCGCGGTGCTTCTGATGCGAGCCGAAGAGGCCTGGGAGCCGGTCCTCTTCGGTGGCCTGATCCCGCTCTTCGGCGCTCTCGCGATCGGCTTCATCATCTACCGCGCCGTTCGCGACAACGACGAATCCGACGACGATTAGCCGCATCTTCGAGCGACGCTTGACGGCGGTGCACCTCGGGTAGGGGGCAGGCGAACCCCACCCAAGGAGGGACGATGCGCAACCCGTCAAGCCTGCTCCGCCGTGCGTTTCCGCTGGTCGCGGCCGCCCTGGTCGCGGTGATCGGTGTCGCCGCGGTAGCGGTAGCCGCCGGCGGCGCGACGAGCTCAAAGGCCGGCAAGGTCAAGGTCAAGTGCCCAGCCAAGGTCCTCGCCGGGCAGAAAAAGGTGACCTGCCGCCTCTTCGGCAAGTTGCCCGCAGGACCCCAGGGTCCGCAGGGAGCGAAAGGGCCGAAGGGCTCAAAGGGCGACAAGGGCCAGAAGGGCGACAAGGGAGACAAAGGCGTCACCGGTGCCGCCGGCGTCTCCGGCTACGAGGTCGTCAACCAGACCTTCAAAGAAGTCTTCATCGAAAACAGCGGCAGCCCCCGCGGCCTCAGCGAAGTCAAGACGGTGTCCTGCCCAGCTGGCAAGCGCGTTATCGCCGGTGGCACCAATCTCGGCACCAACGCGACCCAGAACGGCCAGCAGCGCAGCGTCTCAGTCTCGATGAGTGCCCCCAACGGCACCGGCACCGGCTGGTCCGCCCAGCTCTTCAACAACGAAACCACCGGCGGCGGCACCTCAATAGACCTCCAGGTCTACGCCGTCTGCGCCAACGTGAGCTAGGAGAGCCGGAAGCTAAAGCGCCAAGAAGAAGCCGCGCAGGGACGGAGGCCGGTAGGGGTGAAGCGTCTTGCACTTTTTCGGCAATTCCTTGAGGCGCCAGCCAGAGCGTCTCCACCGAAAAAGTTAAGCGAAACCCCTACCGGCCTCCGTCCCGTGGGTGCTACTTAATGAAGAGCATCTCCTCGTACTTCGGCAACGGCCAAAGGTCATCGGCGACGACCTTCTCCAGCTTGTCCGCTGCCTCGCGCACCGCGCCGCTCTTGGTCAGCTGCTCGTCGCGAGCAAAGAGCGCCAGCTCCAACCCCTCCAGCTCAGTCGGCTCGGCGTTGGCTTTCTCCAGCGAGTCGAGCGAGGTAGAGAGCTCCTCGATCAGGCCGCGGACCTCCCCCTCGAGACTGGAGACGCCGGCCTCGGAGATCAGCGCCAGGTGGCGAAGCGCCGCCGGCAGGATCATCGTCTTGGCGATCGAGAACGTCGTCTCGGCCTCGATGTTGGCTCGCAGCGCGTATTGCTCGACCCAGACCTCGAAGCGGGACTCCAGCTCTCTTTTCGAGAGCACGCTGTATTTCTCGAAGGCGGCGACCGAGTCATCGGCCATCACCTCGAGCAGCGCGTCGGGGGTCGTTTTCAGGTTCTTCAGTCCGCGCTGCTCGGCCTCGGCGTGCCACTCCTCGGAATAGTTGTCGCCGCTGAAGCAGATCCGCTTGTTGTCGACGTAGGCCTCCTTGACCACCTCGATCGCGGCCTCGATCGCGTCCATGCCGCCGCTGATCTTCGCCTCCAGCTTGTCGGACATCTCGTCGATTGCCTCGGCGACGATCGTGTTCAGCACCGTGTTGGGGAAGGCGAGCGACATGCTCGATCCCAGCGCCCGGAACTCGAACTTGTTGCCGGTGAAGGCGAAGGGCGAGGTGCGGTTGCGATCGCCACCGTCCTTGGGCAGCGGCGGCAGCACCGTCGCCCCCAAGTCGAGGAAGGAGGCGGGTGTGTGGGGGTCGCCTTCGCCGCTCGCGATCGCCTCGAAGACCTTGTCCAGTTCGGCGCCAAGGAAGATCGAGATGATTGCCGGCGGTGCCTCGTTGGCGCCGAGGCGGTGGTCCTGGCCGATGTCGGCAGCCGAGGCGCGCAGCAGTCCCTGGTGCTTGTTGACCGCTTGGATCACCGCCGCGCAGAAGAAGAGGAAGTGGACGTTGTCGGCGGGCGTATCGCCCGGGTTGAGCAGGTTGCTGCCGGTATCGGTGCCCATCGACCAGTTGTTGTGCTTGCCCGAGCCGTTGACGCCGGCGAAGGGCTTCTCGTGCAACAGGCAGATCAGGCCGTAGCGGCGGGCGACGTTTTCGAGCACCCGCATCAGCAGCTGCTGGTGGTCGGAGCCGACGTTGGAGTTCTCGAACATCGGCGCGATCTCGTACTGCGCCGGGGCGACCTCGTTGTGGCGGGTCTTGACCGGGATGCCGAGCTTGCGCATCTCCAGCTCGGACTCGAGCATGAAGGCGAGCACGCGCTCGGGGATCGTGCCGAAGTAGTGGTCGTCGAGTTCCTGGCCCTTCGGCGGCTTGGCACCGAAGAGGGTGCGGCCGGTCGAGATCAGATCGGGGCGCTCGAAGAAGTACTGCTCGTCGATCAGGAAGTACTCCTGCTCAGGCCCGACCGTGGTGAAGACCCGTTTGCTCTCGGTGTCGCCAAGTAGCCCAAGCGCCCTGATCGCCGAGCCCGAGAGCGCGTCCATCGAGCGCAGCAGCGGGATCTTGGCGTCGAGCGCCTCGCCGGTCCAGGAGGCAAAGGCGGTTGGGATGCAGAGCAGCGAGCCGTTCGGGTTCTCGAGGATGAAGGCCGGGCTGGTCGGATCCCAGGCGGTATAGCCGCGGGCCTCGAAGGTTTCGCGCACGCCGCCGGTCGGGAAGGAGGAGGCGTCGGGCTCGCCCTGGATCAGCTCTTTGCCGGAGAAGCCGGCCAGTGCCTTGCCCTCGCCGCCTGCCGGCTCGAAGAAGGAGTCGTGCTTCTCGGCGGTGGAGCCGGTGAGCGGCTGGAAGACATGGGTGTAGTGGGTGGCGCCCTTCTCCAGGGCCCAGTCCTTCATCGCCGCGGCGACCGCGTCGGCGACCTCGAGGTCGATCGCTTCGCCGGCTTCGAGGCTGCCCTGCAGCTGCTCGAAGACGCCGTCGGGAAGGCGTTCGCGCTGGACGACGATCGAGAAGACGTTGGCGCCGAATGCTTCGTTCTCGGGCAGGGTCAGGTCGATCGCGCCGAGGGCTCCCCCGTTGGCGCTCCACTGGGCTGCGGTCACGTTCTGCTGGCGGATACGGGTCATCGCTCTAGTCGTCCCTCGCTTGGCGTCGCGCCCGGTCGGCAGGCACGGTCGGTTACCGGTCTACTCCCTTTATAAGAGCCAAAAGAGCCTAGTACCGATGGCTCGAAGATGCCTTTGTACTCGGGTACAAGGATCGCCAAAGCGGCTTGTACCGGCTGTCGGCCTAGCCGAGGGGGACGGCTTGCAGCAGGCCGAGCGGGTGGCGTAGATGGAAGCCGCCCCCGGAGCGCATGTATTCGCTCCAGCCGGGGCCGCTGCGATCGCCATCTTCAGTCATCGAGGTGTCCCAGCGCAGGCCGGCAATGACGGCAAAGACGTGTTCGCGATTGGCGTAGATCCGCACCCAACTGCCGGCGCCGCCACCCCCCCAGTGCATAAACCCCGTCGAATCGAGCGGCGATTCGAGCAGGCCGGCAGCGTGCATCACGTAGCTGACCGAGCCGGAGCAGTCGTAACCACGCGCGTTCCAATCGCGGTGGCCGCCGCCCCAGACGTACGGCCGGTGGCTGATCCGGTTGGCCGCTTCGATCATCGCTTTGACCGCGGGCGGCGCCGAAGCCGGCGCCACGGCGCGGCCGCTCGGCAGCAACGTCGCCTGCGGCACCTCGGCGCTGGCGCTTGACGAGAGCGTCGCCAGGCACGCGCAGGCCAGTAGCAGAATCGTCCCTCGCCTCGGCATGAAACCCCTTTATCGGCAACTCGGCCGGAGGCTTAAGCGAGGTCCGGCACCGCGTCGGCGGCAAGCAGCGCGCCCATGAGGACGCCGAGGAGCAGGTCGCGCAGCTCCTCGCGCTCGATGTCGTGATGCTCGATCCAGTTGAGACAGGCCCCATCCATGAACCAGAGCCAGCCGCTGACCGCGGTTCGCGCTTTCGGCGGTGGCTCCTGCGCGTAAAGGGACTCGAGGATCCGCTGCGCCGTCTGCAGGCGCACCTCTTCGATTAGCGCGCGGATCTCAGCGACGCCCGCGGCGCTTTGCATCAGGTTCTTGTAGGCGACCTCGTTTTCCCCAACCAGCGTAAGGAAGGCATCGAGGCTGCCCTTCAGTTGCTCAACTGGGGGAAGGTCGGGATCAGGCTCCGTCCGCTCCCGCAACTGCTCGGCCCAGGCGCCCAGCGTCTGCTCGAAATAGGCCTGCTTACTGGGGAAGTAGTGGTACAGCAGGGCCTTCGAGATTCCGACCTCGGCGGCGATCTTGCTCATCGAGAGCTCGTCGTAGGGATAGCTGGTGAAGAGCTCGGCGCCTCGCTCCAGAAGCTGGCGGCGTCGCTCGTCGACGTCCAGGCGGCGGTAGGAGGGACGGCTCACGGGCATGATTGTAACGCCTTGCTGACCGATGGTTGACAAGATTGCTACGGTTATCGACCATCGGTCAGCAAGCAATCGACAGAAGGGGAGACTGAGATGCACAGCGAGAGACTTGATCAACCGGCGGGCAATGGGGAGAACCCTCCGCCGGCGTCCTACAACCCGATGTCTCGAATCGAGTTCGAGCGCCTCTTCGGCGGCCGCGTGCTGGCCTGGATCGGCGGCCTCGCGACCCTTCTCGGCATCGTCTTCCTGATGCGCAGTGCTGTGGACAGCAGCTGGTTCACGGAGGAGGTTCGTACCCTGCTGGCCGCGTTCGGATCCTTGGCGCTCCTCGTTCTCGGCGTCTGGCTGCACGAACGGAAGGGGCGCCTCGAGGTGGCCCGCATTGCGGTGGCCATCGCGATTCCCGGCCTGTTTGCAACGACCATTGTCGCCGCCCAGGCCTACGATCTGATCTCACCCGTTCTCGGCCTCGAGGTGGGGGCGCTGATCGGCGCCATCGGGGTGGCGATCGCGGTGCGCTGGTCCTCGATGCTCGTCGGCGGCGTTGGGATGCTCGGCGCTCTTGCCGCGCCGATGCTCGTCGGCACGACTGGTGAGGGTGGCTCGATCGCCTTCGTCGCCGTCGCTCTCGCCGCCAGCGTCGGCGTCCTTCTCTGGCAGCGCTGGCACTGGTTGTCGCTCGCCGCCTTCGCCGTCTCGGCTCCCCAGTTGATCTCCTGGATCTACAAGAGTGGCTTCATCACCTTTGAGGGGGTTGCCGTTCCCAGTGAGCCGTCCCTGCTGGTCCTTGCGGTTCTGAGCGGATTCTGGGTCCTCTACGCCGCCGCGGCCTTCGGCTACGAGTTGCGAGCCCGGGGCGAAGCGAAGCTCCCGATCTCCTCCTGGCTGCTGCTGCTCTGCAGCAGCGTGTTCGTGGTCGGTGTCGGCTGCATCGTCATCGGCGACGACTCGGCGCTCGCTCTGGACAGCTGGATCTTCGGCTTCGCCGCCGTCCACCTCCTGCTCGGTGGTGCTGCGATTCGCTTCGGCATCCATCGCGAAATCGGCTCGCTCCTGATCGGAGGAGGCATCGCGCTCGGCAGCATCGGATTCGCCAACGCCTTCGACGGACCCACGCTGGTGGCTGTCTGGTCGGCGATGGCCACAGCTCTGGCCTACATGGCGACGCGCGTGGACCGCGGTTCCACGCCAACGCTTTCGGACGCGCAGCGGCTGCTGATCGGGGCGTTCGCGTTTCTTGCCCTGGGGATCGTGCACCTGCTGGTTGTCGAGGCACCGCCCTACGCGATCGTCGACGGGGTCGGGGACCTCGGCAGCTCCCTGGTGGCGATCGCCTGCTGCGCGGGCGCAGCGCTTGCCTGCTGGCACTGGGGGCGCCAGATCGAGCCGAAGGCCGCAACCGTGAGCGGCTTCATTGGCGCCGCCGGGTTCGTCTACCTCGGCTCGGTCCTGATCATCGATGCGATCGGCGCCAACGACGGTGGCGAAGCGCGCGAGATCGGCCAGGCCTGGCTCTCCGCCTTCTGGGCCGCTACTGGCCTCGGCGCGGTCATCTGGGGCATGCTGCGCAAGTCGCCGAAGACCCGTCTCGGTGGCCTGGCGCTGCTGACGGTCGCAGTCGCCAAGGTCTGGACCTATGACCTCGCTGAGCTGGAAGAGCTGGCCCGGGCACTCTCCTTTGTCGCCCTGGGTCTGTTGCTGTTGGCCGGTGCCTTCGCCTACCAGCGCTTCAAGCCAGAGGAAGGCGAAGGAGAGGTCGAAGCGCCAGAGCCCCAGGCATCTCTATAGCCTGGGGTCTCGGCGGTCCCACCGCACGAACAAGCCAAAAATCCGGAGGAAGCCAGCCAAATGTTCGTTTCGAAGGCCGCCGTCGTCGGCGGCGGCACAATGGGCGGTGAGATCGCTCAGGCGATCGCCGCAGCCGATATTCCCGTCGTCGTCAAGGACATCGATCAGAAGTTCGTCGACGCCGCGGTCGAGAAGGCGCGTGCCGTCACCGAGGGCCAGCTCGCCCGCCTGGTCAAGAAGGAGAAGCTGACCCAGGAGCAGGCCGATGCCCGCCTCGCCGAGGTGATGGGCCTCGTCACCGGCACCACCTCTTACGAGGAGTTTGGCGACGTCGACTTCGTGATCGAGGCGGTGCCGGAGCGGATGGAGATCAAGCAGGCGGTTTTCCGTGAGATCGATGCGGCGACTCCTGGCCACGCGATCCTCTCCTCCAATACCTCCTCACTCTCGATCACCGAGATGGGCGAAAACACGCTGCGCCCCGACAAGGTCGTCGGCTTCCACTTCTTCTACCCGGCCTCGGTGATGCCGCTGGTCGAGATCATCGCCGGCGAGGACACCTCCGAGGAGACCGCCACCGTCGCCTACAACTTCGCCCAGGCGATCAAGAAGCAGCCGATCGTCTGCGGCGAGGTCCCCGGCTTCGTCGTCAACCGCATCCTGATGGCGACGATCGGCGAGATCTGGCGCGTCCAGGAGGCGCAGGGCCTCTCGCTGAAGGCGATCGACGAGGCGATCGCCGCCGCCCAAGTAGCGCCGATGGGTCCCTTCTTCCTCACTGACCTGCTCGGCCTCGACACCGTGCTGCACGTTGCCGAGCACCTCGGCGAGTCATATGGGGAGAGCTTCTACGTCCACAAGGGCCTGCAGCAGCTGGTCGCCGACGGCAAGCTCGGTGCCAAGTCCGGCGGCGAGGGCTTCTTCAAGGAGGGCGAGCAGAACATCCCCGGCGACGCCGAGCCCGATGCCGAGGAGCTGGTCGCGCTCTTCACCTGCCGCGCCCTGATCGAGTCCTGCCTGCTGGTCGAGGAGGGCGTCTGCTCGGTCCGCGACATCGACCTGGGGATGATGGCCGGCGCCGGTCTCGACCCGCGTCGCGGCCTGCTGCCGCCCTTCTGGAAAGCCGACATCGAGGGCCTCGACGTCGTGCTCGAGCGGATGGAGGGCCTGCAGGAGCGCCACGGCGACCGCTTCGCCCCGCCGTTGCTACTGCGGCGCCTGGTCGCCCAGGGCCGCTTCGGGATGAAGTCCGGCCAGGGCTTCTACCCCTACCCGCAGCCCGACGAGGGTGATCAGGCCGAGACGGTGAAGTTGGAGACCCGCGGCGAGGTCGCGATCGCCTGGCTCGCCAACGCGCCGATGAACGCTGTCTCACCCGACGTGATCCGCGACCTGAAGACGGCCTGGGAGCGGGTCAAGGCGGCCGATGGCGTCGGCGCGATGGTGATCGCCTCCTCGGTCCCGGTCGTCTTCTCGGCCGGTGCCGACATCAAGGCCTTCACCCAGATGGACGAGGGTGGCGGCGAGGAGCTGATCAACACCGCCCACGCCCTGCTGCGTGACTTCGGCCAGGCGCCGGTGGCGACGATCGCCGCCGTCAACGCGATCGCCTTCGGCGGTGGCTGCGAGGTGGCGATGGCCTGCGACGTGCGGATCGGTGCTGAAGCTGCCGTCTTCGGCCAGCCCGAGATCAAGCTGGGGATCATCCCCGGCTTCGGCGGTACCCAGCGGTTGCCGCGCCTGGTCGGGCCCAACAAGGCGCTGGAGATGAACCTGATCGGCGACGCGATCCTCGCCGGCGAGGCGCTCGAAGCCGGCCTCGTCAACCGCGTCGTCCCCGACCACGAGCTGTTCGAGACGGCGCTGATGTGGGGCCGCAAGCTCGCCGCCCAGGCGCCGCTTGCGCTTGAGCAGATCAAGCGCGTCTCGCACGCCGGCAACCTGGACGAGGGCATCGAGGCCGAGAAGCTGGGCTTCGCCACCGCCTTCCGCAGCGAGGACGCCAAGGAGGGCATCGGCGCCTTCCTCGGCAAGCGCGCGCCGAAGTGGAGCGGCAAGTAGACGTTTCGAACGGGGTCGAGCGACTGGCGGAGCTGATCCGCCAGTCGCGCTCGACCGTCGCCCTGACCGGGGCCGGTGTCTCGGTCCCCTCGGGCATCCCCGACTTCCGCACCCCCGAGACGGGCCTCTGGGCCAACGTCGACCCGATGGAAGTCGCCCACATCGACGTCTTCGAGCGCGACCCGGCCCGCTTCTGGTCCTACTACCGGCCGCGCTTCGAATCGCTGGGGGACAAGCGGCCCAACGCGGCGCACGAAGTGCTCGCCGAGCTCGAGCGGCAAGGGTTGATCGAAGGCGTGATCACTCAGAACATCGACCGCCTGCACGGCGCCGCCGGCTCGCGCGAGGTGGTCGAGGTGCACGGCTCGATCGAGACCTCGTCCTGCCGGCGCTGTGCCGTTAGTTATGAGCTCGAGCAGATGGACCCGCTCTTCGACGCCGATGGCGTCGCGCTCTGCGTCGCCTGCGGCGGCCCGGTCAAGCCCAATGTCGTGCTCTTCGGCGAGATGTTGCCCGAGGCCGCGATGCGCCGGGCGCAGGAGCTGGCGGAAGCCGCCGAGCTGATGATCTGCGTTGGCTCCTCACTGGCCGTGTACCCGGTGGCGAGCCTTCCGGCGGTGACCCTCGAACGCGGTGGCAAGCTCGCAATGGTCACCAAGGGCCCGACGCCCTACGACGGCGACGCGGCGCTCAAGCTGGAAGGCGAGGTCGACGCGGAGCTGGGCGCCCTGGCCGCGGCCCTGCGCTAGGCAGCACCGCGGCTCAGGAGACAACTCAGAACCTGACGCCCTGCTTTTCGCACTCGGTGACGACCGTGCTCGCCTGCGGGGAGTCGAAGCGGGCCGCGTGGGCGCACTTCGCCACCGCTTCGGCGCCGCAACCGCTGATGGTTTCGGCGCCGACGATCCCGGCTGTCTGGGCATGTATGCAGCCCAGGGGGGTCGGCGGATTGCTGTCGCCGACGGTCGCGACCACGACCGCGACCATCGCGGCAATGGTCACCAGAAACGTGATCGAGGCGATCTTGATCTCGCGTGAATTGAGCTTGTAGAGCGGCGTTGTCTGTCGCTCGTAATGTCCTTCAAGTGGCATGAGCGGCAGGTTATACGGCCTTTTTGGCCTTGTCCGCGCCAGCGGGGCGAAGATTTCGTGGCGATCTTTAGACACGTGTACGTAGTGGTGCCGCCCCTGCGGCGGGAGGGTTAAGCGGTCCGAGAAGCACTAGTTGAGAAAGGAACTAATCGTCTATGGATTGGCTTCAAGAAGGCGCCAACTCGTGGCAGATGACCGCCGCGACTCTGGTCGGCCTGATGAGCATTCCCGGCTTGGTCGTGCTCTACGGCGGAGTCATGCAGAAGCGCTGGTCGGTGAACTCGATGATGATGGCGTTCGTCGCGTTCGCGATCGTGCTTGTGCTCTGGGTGCTCGTCGGTTTCAAGATGGGCTTCGGAGAGCCGATCCACGCAATCTCCGACAGCGGATTCTTCGGCAACTTCCTGGGTAAGCCGGAATCGATCCTGGGCAGCCACGATCTGCTGCAGCAGGCGCACATCCCAGAGCTGGCGGAAGAAGAATTCCTCTTCCCGCAATCGACGCTCGCGTATTTCCAGATCGTCTTCGCGGCGATTACGCCGATCCTGATGCTGGGCTCCGTGCTCGGCCGGATCAACTTCAAGGCGTGGATCCCATTTGTCGCCCTCTGGACGCTGCTCTGTTACACGATCAACGCCTTCCTGATCTGGGGCGGCGGCTTCTTCGCCCAGCAGGGTGCGATCGACTACTCGGGCGGTTACGTGATCCACCTCGCCGCCGGCGTCTCGGGTTTCGTCGCCGCAGCCGTGATCGGACCGCGGCTGCAGCGCGATCGCGAGGTTGACGCACCGAACAACCTGGCGATGGTCGCCGTCGGCGCGGGGCTGCTGTGGATGGGCTGGAACGGCTTCAACGGCGGTGACTGGTACAGCGCCGGCGATATCGCCGCTGCCTCGATCCTCAACACCAACCTCTGCACCGCGGTCGCCTTCCTTGTCTGGGTCGCTCTCGATTACGCCACCGGCCGCAAGCCGAGCCTGATCGGCAGCGTCAACGGCATGATCGTCGGCCTCGTTGCGATCACCCCTGGTGCCGGTTTCGTCAACGGCTGGGGCGCGATCATCATCGGCGTCGTCGCTTCCTCGCTCGTTTACTTGGCGCTCAACTATCTGAGCCGGGTGCGACCGTTCCGCAACGTCGACGACACGCTCGGGGTCGTGTACACCCACGGCTTCGCCGGTGTCGCCGGCGGCCTCCTGGTCGGGATCTTCGCCAACAAACTGATGGCCGGCGAACACGAAGGTCTGATCTCTGGCGGCGGGCTCCACCTACTCTGGGTCCAGGCTTACACGGCCGCCTGGGTGATCGTTTTCTCCGCGATCATGACCTTCATCCTGCTCAAGGTCGTGGGCCTGTTCGTGCCACTGAGGATGAGCGAGGCCGAAATGGAGGAAGGCGATATCGCCGTCCACGGCCACGAGGTCTACCCCTCAGATGTGCCATCGCTGGGCTACCCCGATGGGGTCAGCGCGGCTGCTCCGGCCGCTCCCGCGGGAGGAAGCGTCTAACCAGACGGCCGGGCCGTGGCTGGCGGCCCGGAGCGAGAAGAGACAAGGAACCGCCCCCGCACTCTCCCGGGGGCGGTTCTGCGTCTGAGGTCAGTCGGCCACCTTGGTGTGGGAGCGCGCGACCTCGCGCAGGGTGTCGAGCAGGGTCGCCACCGCCGGCGTCACCGGCGCGCCGCGGCGTGTTGCGGCGAAGACCTTACGCACGGGGCTCTGTGGGTGCAGCGCGCGGACGCGGATATCGGCCCGCACGGCGGAGAGCGCTAGCTGCGGGACCAGGCCGACGCCGACGCCGGCCGCGACAAGGCCCTGGACGGTCTGATAGTCGTCGCTCTCGAAGGAGACCCGCGGCTCGAAGCCGGCGGCGTGGCAGGAGCGAACCACGTGGCGGGCGCAAGGGCCGGAGACCGAGGTCTGCACCCACGACTCCTCGCGCAGGTCCTCGAGCCGAACCTGGCGGCGGCGGGCGAGGGGGTGGGCGGTTTGCAGGGCGAGGTGAAGCGGGTCCTCGAGTAGCTCGAAGCGCCGGATGCCGGTGGCGAGGCGCTCGCCGACGCCCTCGAATTCGTAGAGCAGGGCGAGGTCGAACTCCCCGCCCCGCAAGCGCGGCGCGATCTCCTCCGGCTCGCCCTCGGCCAGGGTCACTTCGACGCCGGGGTGCCCGGCGCTGAAGGCGGCGATCGCCTGCGGAACCAGCGTTGCGCCGGCGCTGGGGAAGGAGGCGATGCGCAGCCGCCCCGCCTCTCCGCCGGCGATCGCGGCGAGCTCGGTCTCGGCGGCTTCCATGCGACCGAGGATGCCCTCGGCGTGGGTGACCAGCGCAGCCCCGGCCGCGGTCGGTCGCACGCCGCCGCGGTCGCGCTCGATCAGGGTCGCGCCGACCTCGCCCTCGAGCGTCGCGATCGCCTGCGAGACCGCCGATTGAGAGTAGGAGAGCGCGTCGGCGGCGGCTGAGAAGGAGCCGCTCCTCGCCACCTCCCTGAGCACGTTGAGGCGAGCGGCGTTGAGCATAAGCAAAGCTTATCGTCAACATGAGGATTAACAGTTGTGATGATCCAAGGAGAGTGCGACTATCGGCGCGAACTTCGATTCAACGCCGACAACCTCTTCAAGGAGAATCCGATGGCCACTCGCATCATCGTTTCCTACGACGACACCGACAACGACCGCGACGCGCTCGCATTTGGCCGCCTGCTCGCCTTCAGCGGCGCCGACCTCTCGCTCGCTTACGTCCGCCACTCCCAGGGCGGGGCGCTGGAGGAGAAGGAGGCTGAGGACCTGCTCGCCCGTGGCGCCGAATCGGTTGGCGCTCCCGACATGCCGCGCCACGTCGTCGTCAACCCCGGCACCAGCGTCGGCCTCGCTGAGCTGGCCGAGCGCGAGAACGCCGACGTGATCGTCTTCGGCTCGGAGTACCGCACCGCGCCGGGCACGGTCAAGCCGGGCATCCCCGCCCACAAGCTGCTGCTTGGCGGCCCGGCGGCGATCGCCGTCGCTCCGGCCGGCCTCCGCGACAACCCCTCGGTCAGCATCAACACGATCGGGGTCATCGACGAGGGCGATCCGGCTGCCCGCCAGACCGCGGAGAGCCTCGCCGCGGCGCTCGGCGCTACGGTCGCCGAGCGCGCCGGCGCCGGCCACATCGACCTGCTCGTGGTTGGCTCGCGCCCCGAGTCGCCGGCCGGGAAAGTGACCCTCAGTGCCGCCAGCGACTACGCGGTCGAGACCGCCAGCTTCCCGGTGTTGGTCGTGCCGCGCGGTCGCCCGGTCGAGTTCTCCTCGGCCTCTCCGGGGGCGTCGAACGATCCCGACGAGTCGGCTGGCCCGGCTGAGCCGGCGGTCGCCTAGGGCTTCTTGACGATGAGGATCACGGCCGCGATCGCCGGATCGCGGCCGTCGATCCGATTCCGGGCCTCGGTCCAGGCGATCGGGCTCGCTGCCTGACCCTCGAGCAGCTTGCCGAGCGCGACATCGGACTGCTCGGCCTCGATCACGAAGGCGTCGGGCAAATCGGGGGGTGGAGCTGCGGCCAGCTCGCGTTGGGTGACCTCCTCGCTTGCTCGCTCAGCGTTGGACCAACCCTGGCCGAAGGCAAGGTCAGGCCCGTCGAGGTGCGGTCCCTCGAGGATCTTCAGCTTGCTTTCCGCCGGCTGCCATTCCTGTTCTCCGAGCTCGACCGGCAGGTCCTCGAGCCACGGCGCGATCACCTCGGCCGTCAGTTGCTCGCGGCTGAGGTTGAAGGAGCGGGCGTGCTTGATGCCGTTGCTGAGCTCAACGTGGAAGGCCACGTGACAACCATATGCTCACGGCGATGGAGATACCCCTGCCCGCTGCCGTTGTCTTCGACAACGACGGCCTTCTGCTCGACACCGAGTCGGTCTGGACCCGCGCCGAGCAGGATCTCTTCGAGCGCCGCAACCTCGAGTTCACGCCCCAGCACAAGCGCGAGCTGGTCGGTACCTCGGCCGAGATCGCCGGTGGCATCCTCGAGCAGCGCCTGGGCGAGCCCGGCCGCGCCGCTGAGCTGATCGAGGAGCTGAACGAGCTGGTCGTTGCCGAGCTCGAGCACGGGGTAGAGGCGATGCTGGGGGCGGCGGATCTCCTGCACCGTCTAAAGCGGCGCGGTACCCCGATCGGCCTCGTCTCCAACTCGCCATTGCCCTTCGTCAAACGCTCGCTGGAGATCGTCGGCTTCGTCGACCACTTCGACGTCGTGCTCAGCGCCCACGAAGTAGCAGCGCCGAAGCCGGCGCCCGATCCCTACCTGGAGGCCTGCCGCCGCCTCGGCGTTGAGCCGGGACCGGACGTGATCGCGCTGGAGGACTCGCCGACAGGAGTGGCCGCGGCGCGCGCCGCCGGCCTCACGGTGATCGGAGTTCCCTCCCTAGAGGGGATCGAGCTGGCGGAAGCGCACGCAATCGCCGAGTCGCTGATGGACTCGGTTGTCACCCGTCACCTGGCTCTCTAGCTGCCGAGCACGCGGCGGCGGCGCAGCACGCGCTCGGAGGTGGCGAGGAGCTCGCCGAGCGATATGACCTGCTCGGAGTCCAGACCGGCGTTGAGGGCGGCGTTTGCGAGCTCGCCTGCCTCGTGGCGGCGGGCAGCAAGCGTTGCCATGTCCTCTTCGTGGCCGGAATCGCCGAGCGTCCCTCGCAGCTCGACCAAGAGCGCCTCGAGGCCGACGCGGAGCTGCAGCGCTGCCTCGCGGTGGCGGCCGGCGTTGAAGTCGGCACGGGCGCGGAGGAGCAACGTCTCGCAAGTGTCTAGCTGCTCGCGACCGCCGAGGACGGCGGCGAGGCGCTGTTGTGGGCGCAGCTCTTCGTCGCGCTGGCGACGGCGGGAGGTGGGGCCGAGGCCAGGATCGACCTGATGAGCGGAGGTGAAGGCGCCATCGACTAGAGCCTCGCCGCCGCCGAAGCCGATTCGGACCACGACCGCTCGCGCTGGGGTCACGGTCTGCGGGTAGGGGTCGCCACTGGCCACCGACTGGGTGTGCAGGGCCTGGTTGAGCTCGTCTATTCCCTGCTCGACCAGCCGATCGATTGCCTCCTCCGAGGCGGTGGTTTGGCTCAGCCAGGCCTCGGCTGCCTGCTCGTCCTCGAACTCATCGAAGGCCAGCACCACCGTTGCCCGTGCCACTGGCAGCTCTGGCGGCGGCTCGCCAATCTCGGCGCCCCTGGGGCGCTTGCGCCGCCGCCGAGCCGGGGGAGGGGCACCGAGGGTCTCGATCACGAGCACCTGCTCGCGGCCGCCGTCACGGACCAGGTAGCGGCCGTCGGCGACCGCGAGCGCGCCGGCGAAATCAAACTGGATGAATCCGAAGAGGCGGGTCAAAGACCCAATTCTGCCGGGGGTCTCAGTCGCCGGCGCCCGCTTTGCCGTTGCCGCCGTTCTTGCTTTGGCTGTCGGGCAGCGCGTATTGCGACGGTGTCGGCGAGACGCGGGGGTTCTTGATTTCGTCGAGGCGATTGGTCAGCCGCTGCCACTGGTCCGGTTTAAGCAGCGCGTTGAACTGTTGATCAAAGGGACCGGTGATCGGGTGGTAACCGATGTGCACATGGTCGTAGTGATCAGGCAGGGCGAAGCTGGTTTCACCCGGCAGGTCCTCGAGCGAGATCACCTGGTGGGGGTGCATCGTGCCCTGCAACTGCAAGACGTCGCGAATCAGCTGGTCGGTGAGCGTTCCCGGGCCCTGGTGCCCGGTGACCGGCACGCCGTCGATGACGGCGATGTCGACCGCGTCGCCGCTGCTGTGCTCGGAAACGTAACCCGATGAGCTCATGATGCTGTGACCGCACTTGAGCGAGGTGATCGTCAGCTTGTAGCCCTTGGAGACCAGGTACTCGAGTACCGCCAAGACACGGCGGTCGATCTGGCCGGTGGCGATGTCTTCGCGGCCGCATTCGTAGATGTCGAGGGCTTTGTCGGCGAGGACGCGCTTCTGCAGCTCCTCCTTGGAGAGGAGAAGGACGCCGGCGCCACTGAGGTCTTCGGAAAGCGGGTTCTTACCGTCGGCCCGGTAGATCGCCGTTGCCTCGAGCAGCTTCCAGCCGTCGAGGATCGGCTTCGGATCGATCTCGGGCGCGCCCCTGCCGGCAGGCCGGATGGCGAAGTTGATGTGAGGATCGACGCCTTCCTGGGCGGAACCGATTCGGGCGAGGACGGTGCCAGCTATAACCTTCGACCCGACCTTGAGAGTTCCATCTTCGCTGCTGGTCGGGCTATCGACTTCGGGTGTTTCGCCACCCTTGTCGGTACTGCCGTCCGAGCGGCCCGGAAGCGCCCGCAGGCGCGGCCGCAAGTCTTCGCTTTCGACCGGCAGGCGCTTCTCCTTGCCGGTTGGCATCACCACGGAACGATGCTCGCGCACGATCTGGCCGAGCTCGGCGTAGGTGTAGCGGTTGCCATAGGCGTCCTGCAGAACCACGTAATTGCCGAGGCGCGGGGAGTTGCCGATCTTCTCGATCACGCCGTCGTTGACAGCAACGACAGGCGCCCCCTCGGCGGCAAAGATGTTGATCCCGCGCGGTGTCGGCGAGGAGGAGATGACTTCGGAGGCGTCGCCGTAGGCTGCTTCGGCGCCCGGGGTGGAGCGCTTCAGCGCTTCGCGGGCGGAGAGGTCGTCGGCGTAGCTGGCGTCGGCGGCAACCGGGAAGTGGGCGCCCTCCGTCAGGCCGGTTAGTGAGCCGACCAGATCAGTCGGCAGCTTGCCGTAAGCGCGGGCGTAGCCGAGCACCTCCTGCACGTACCAGTCAGCGTGGTTGTAGGAGTAGATCGCTTTGTACAGATCGCTGGAGCCGCCGCTGAGATTCAGGTAGTGCGCGGCAGCGCAGATCGCGTCGACGGGGTTGTAGGGATCCTTCTTGCCGTCGCCATTGGCATCGAGCCCGAACGCTTCCCAGCTGGAGGGCAAGAACTGCATCCAGCCGATTGCGCCGGCGCTGGACGGGCCCATGTTGGTGCCGAAGCCCGACTCGATCTTGTTGATCGAGGCCAGTACCTCCCAGGGGATGCCGTACTCGGTGCCGCAGGCCTGGTAGATCGGCAGTAGGAAGGGCGGAATCTCAAATGAGTCGATGACGAAGTTGGGAACGCCGATCGGCGCCGGCCCGAAGGGCGCGATCGTGGTCGTCGGGTTTGCTTCTGTCGGTGAGCCGCCGCTCGAGTACTGCGAGCCGCCGCTAGCCGCCGTATCCGCTTGCTGTATCCCGGCGGTGGCGCTGGGGGCGGTTGCGCCGCCGCCGGAGTTTTCGCCGCCGCCGCTGACCTCGCCGAGGTTCTCGTTGTGGTGCGCCTTGGCGTCGCCGGAGCCGATCGTCGCGCCGGCCTTGAAGCCGCCGCCCTGCTTCGGGGCTTCAGTTGGCGAGGGCGCCGTGGCGGGCGGGGCTTCGACGCTGCTGTTGCTGGTCGGGCTCGCCGGGGGCGTGGGTTCCTCGCTGTTGTCTTCCGGCGATTCGCAGTTGGGGTCTTCCATGTCGACCAAGCCGTCGCCGTCGTCGTCGACTTCGTTGGAGCAGGCCGGTGGCGTCGCGGCCGGTACCGCCGGGGTGGTCGTCAACGGCGTCGTCGCTTCAGTCGACGTGGTCGAGAGTTCATCCGCACCGGCGAAGCCGACTCCGAGCGCCGTAACGACGCCAAAGCTGGCCAGAGCGATAATCAGTGCAAGCTTGTTTCTCATATAACGGCGCACCCATACCCGCTGACACAGCACGTGCAGCCCATGTCGGCCCTCTCCCTGCGCAACAGGCTCGCCCAAGCTACTGGCTCCAACAGGGGTGTGCAACGGGCGGTTGCTGCCCCCAACAAGCCCTTAATCAAGGTCTCTCTCATGCCCGCAGCGCAGGAGGATTTCAGTCAAGCCGGATGCACTGGTTAAGCTGCTGTCAATGGGGCGCCCGAAATGACCACGAACGCTGACTACGACGACCAGGAGGGCCTGCGCGCACGCAGCGAGCAGGCGATCGGCGAGTTCGCCCAGGCCCTGCTCGACAGCCAGGTGCTGGAGAACGCCGTTGCCGCCGCCTTCGGCGCTCGTGAGAAGGCGCTCGACGCCCAGCACGCGGCAATGAGCGCCCTCAATCTGCCCTCCGCCGGCGACCTGGAACGCCTGGAGCGGCGGGTTCGCTCCCTTTCCCAGCGCCTGGAAGAGGTCGAGGACCAGATCGATCGCGTCTCGCGCGATCTCGGCGATATTCGCCGCCGTCTAGTCGCTCGCGAGCGTGCCGAGGCCGAAGACTAACCCTAGACCTTAGGCTGAGAGTGCAGCTGAGGCCGCCCTTCCGGCCCGTCGCTCCATCTCCTCCAAGGCCTCCTTTGCCAGGTTCGCCGCGCCGCCCTTCACTTCGCTGACGATCAGCACCGCGGCTAGTTCGATTTGCAATGAGTCGGCGCGCGCCAGCAGCGGCGCGGTCTGCATGTCGACCGCGGCGACACTGGGCTCACCCGTGTGCTCCGCGGGGTGAGCGTCGACGCTCACTACCGAGATCAGCTGAGTCTCGCCGCCCAGCTCGGCCCGGAGCCGCTCGGTCAGGACCGGGTCGGGGGCCACTGCCGCTCCCAGGTCGGCGCCGAGCGAGGCGGCGCTGCCCCCTCGCGCGATCGCCTCGCCGACGACCAGAAGGTCGCCCAGGTTGCTGCTTGCCTCAACTCCCACGCAGGTACCGACCCGCACGGCTCGTTTCACGCCGAGCTCGGCCAGATCGCCGAGCACCAGGGCCGCGCTGGGTCCGCCTATGCCGGTCGCCTGGATGGTCAGCTCGTCCCCGGCGGGCGTCGTGCCGAAGTAGGCCCAGAGGCCGCGAGCGTGGTTGCTCATCTTCGGTTGCTCGAGCAACTCCTGGGCGAGCAGCAGCGCCCGGCCCGGATCTCCGACCAGAACCGCGTCGGCGGCGATCGGAGCGGTGGGGCGGAGTCGCGAGGGCACTCCTCGACCCTATTGACACTCGCGAGAGTGACGGGGCGTAGATCTTCGCCATCTGTCTAATGCGGGGATGCAGCCCTCGTTGGAGGATTGAGCCGATGAAGAAGATCGAGGCCTTCATCCGCCACGAGGCGTTCGACCCGATCCGGGCCGAGCTGCTCGACAAGGGCCTGCCCTCGCTCTCGATCCTCGAGGTCAAGGGGTCGGGGCGCCAGCGGGGTGAGGTGGAGCACTACCGGGGCTCGGCACTGATGATCAGCGTGCGGCCGAAGCTGAAGCTGGAGGTGGTGGTGGAGGACAAGGACAAGGACTTAGTCGTCGAGACGATTCTCAGGCACGCCCGCACCGGTGAGGTCGGCGACGGCAAGATCTTCGTGCTCCCGGTCGAGGAGGCGATTCGCATCCGCACCGGCGAGGACGGGGAGCCCGTCCTGCAGGCGCACGAGGAGTCGGAAATCTCGGCCTAACGCGTAGCCTCGCGTTCGGTGGCCGCCGACGAACGGATATCCCTCAGCGAGGCAGCGCGCCGCTCGGGCGTCTCGGCCAGCACGCTGAAACGCTGGGCCGAGGAGAAGGTGCTGCCGGTGCGCCGCGGTCGTTGGACCGCCGCGGCCGCGGCCCAGGCCCGCGTCGTGGCGCGAATGCGCGAGCGCGGCCACTCGCTCGAGGACCTCAAGCGCGCCGGGCGCGAGGGTCGCCTCGCCTTCGGTTTCACCGAGGACCTCTTCCCCAAAGAGGAGGAGCAGACGACGCTCGCCGAGGCCGCCCGTGAGACCGGGCTCGAGCCAGAGCTGGCCGAGCGCATCCTCGTCATCCTCGGCACCCCGCTGGGCCAGGAGCGCCTGCTCGGCCCCGAGGACGTGCAGGCGCTGCGCCACTGCGCCCGGGTCCTGGCCGCGGGCTTCCCCCTTGTCGCCTTCCTCCAGCTGGTGCGCGTATACGTCCAGTCGCTGCGGCGGATCGCCGATGCCGAGGTCCGCCTCTTCCACCTCTACGTGCACGAACCGCTGATTCGCGACGGAGTGCCGGAGCTGGAGATGGCCGGGGAGATGGGTGAGCTGGCCGGGGACATCCTGCCCCTGGCCGCGCCGCTCACCGATTACCTCCACACCCGCTACCTGCGCTTCTTCCTCGAGCAGGACGTCGTCGGCCACATGGAGAGCGATCTGGGCATGGCCGAGTCGCAGGTGCACCATGTCCCCGTCACCCTCTGCTTCATCGACCTCACTGGCTTCACCCGCTACACCGAGGAGGAGGGTGATCTCGAGGCGCTCGACGTGGTCGAGAACTTCGTCGAAACAGTCGAGGCGACGCTCCCCCCTGAGGCGACGATCGTCAAGACGATCGGCGACGAGGTGATGGTCGTCTCGCCCGAGCCGGCATCGCTGACCGAGTGGGCAGTTGACCTGATGGGGCGCTTCCCACTGCGACCCCAGCCCAGGGTCGGAATTCACTACGCGCAGGCCGTGTACCGCGATGGCGACTACTTCGGCACCCACGTCAACCTCGCCCACCGGGTCGTCAACCGCGCCCAGGCCGGCGAGGTGCTGGTGACCGATCGCGTCAGCGAAGCCCTGAGGGGGCGCGGCCTCAGCTGCGACCCGATCGGCGAGGTCACCCTCCGCGGCTTTCCGACGCCCACGCCGCTCTTCGTGGTCCGGGCCGCGGACTGACGTTCCGGTGCGCCTTATCTGGCTATATCCCGGATAAAGCGCACCGGAAGCTCGGTGCGCGCGACACTTAAGAGCGTGGAGAGCGAGCAGATGCTTGAAGCGGTCGGTGAGGGTGGGCTGTTGCCGACCGGCACGCCCGTAGTGGCGATGCTCTCCGGCGGCCGCGACTCGGTCTGTCTGCTTGACCTCGTGGTCCGTTTGCTTGGCGCCGACGCGGTTACCGCGGTCCACGTCAACTACGGATTGCGCGACGACTCCGACCTCGACGAGGAGCACTGCGCGGCGCTCTGCTCTCGACTCGGGGTTGCGCTCGAGCTGGAGCGCCCCCGCCGTCCGGAGGGCCCCGGCAACCTGCAGTCATGGGCCCGTGACACCCGCTACGCCGCCGCGGCGCGGCTGGCGCTTGGCGATGGCGCGACGATCGCCACCGGGCACACCGCCGACGACCAGGTCGAGACGATCCTCTACCGGCTCGCCTCCTCGCCCAGCCGCCGGGCGCTGCTCGGGATGCGCGAGCGGGATGGCAGCTTGGCACGTCCCTTGCTGGGCTTCACCCGTGCGCAGACAACTGCCTATTGCGAAGAGCGCGAGCTCGCCTGGCGCGACGACCCGAGCAACGCCGAAGGCGGCTATGCCCGCAACCGGGTCCGCCACGGCCTCGCCGCGGCGCTCGCCGAAGTTCACCCAGCGGCGGCGCGCAACGTCCTGCGCACGGCCGCGCTGCTGCGCGACGAGGCCGAGGTGTTGGATGCGCTGGTCGATGCCGAGCTCGGCGCGAACGGATCGGAGCGTGGCACGATCGAGCTGAGTCGCCTGGCGGAGCTGCCGCCGGCCCTGCGCCGCCTCGTTGTCCAGCGCCTCGCCGATCGCGCCGCCGGGCGGCCGGTGCCGGGCGCCGCGAACCACGCCGATCAGGTCGCGGCCCTGCGCCGCACCGGCACCGCAATGCTCGATCTCGGCGGCGGCGTGCGCGCCGTGGTCGAGCGTGGCGTGCTGCGCGCCGAGCGCTGACATCCGCGAGCGCCCGGTCTATCTAGACTCCGCCGCGTGACCGAGCCCTCGATCGGCGAGACCCTCGTCTCCAGTGAGGACCTGCAACGGCGCGTCGCCGAGCTCGGTCACCAGATCAGTGAGGAGTACGCCGGGCGCGATCTCTTCATGGTTGGGGTGCTGAAGGGCGCAGTCCTCTTCCTCGCCGACTTGATGCGCCACGTCGACGTGCCTTGCGAGATCGACTTCATGGCGGTCTCCAGCTACGGCTCGCAGACGGATTCCTCGGGGGTGGTGCGCATTCTCAAGGACCTCGACGCGCCGATCGAAGGCCGCGACGTGCTGATCGTCGAGGACATCATCGATTCCGGCCTCACCCTGCAGTACCTGATGCGCAACCTGAAGGCGCGCAACCCCGCCTCGCTGGAGGTTTGCGCCCTGCTCACCAAGCCCGAGCGCCTGCGCGTCGACCTCTCGCCGCGCTACCTCGGATTCGAGATTCCCAACCGCTTCGCGATCGGCTACGGCCTCGACCACGCGCAGCGCTACCGCAACCTCTCCTACGTGGCCGCGTTGGACGATTAGATGCCGAATCCGCCCTGGTACGCTGATTTTTCCCTGTGAGGCGTTTTTTCAAGAGCGCGGCTTTTCCGATCCTGCTGGTGGTGATCCTCGCCTTCGTTGCCCAGAAGGTGATCAGTAGCCCCGATACCAGCAAGGCCCCGACCTACAACGAACTTGTCGCTTCGAAGGCGAACGATGGCCTGATCGCCACCGGCAAGATCGAAAAGATCACGATCAACACCAAGGACAACTCCCTTGATGTCACCAAGAAGGGTCCTAACGGCGAAAGCGGCGAAAGCTTCTCGACCGGCTATCCGCCCAATACCGAGCAGTCGCTGCTCAACCTGATCGACGAAAACAAAGTCGAGACGACGGTGCACGGGACCGGCGGCTCCAGCCTGCTCTCGCTGCTCACCTACATCCTTCCCTTCGTCCTCTTCTTCGGCTTCTGGATCTTCCTGATGAACCAGATGCAGGGAGGCGGCTCGCGGGTAATGAACTTCGGCAAATCGAAGGCGAAGCGGATGTCGGTCGACGCGCCCAAGATCACCTTCCGCGACGTCGCCGGGGTTGACGAGGCGGTGCAGGAGCTGCAGGAGATCAAGGAATTCCTCGAGAACCCGAAGAAGTTCCAGGCGCTCGGCGCGCGCATCCCCAAGGGCGTGCTGCTCTACGGCCCGCCCGGCACCGGCAAGACGCTGCTCGCCCGCGCCGTCGCCGGCGAGGCGGGCGTCCCCTTCTTCTCGATCTCCGGCTCGGACTTCGTCGAGATGTTCGTCGGCGTCGGCGCCAGCCGCGTCCGCGACCTCTTCGAGCAGGCCAAGCAGAACTCGCCCTGCATCATCTTCATGGACGAGATCGACGCTGTTGGCCGCCACCGCGGTGCCGGTATGGGCGGCGGTCACGATGAGCGCGAGCAGACGCTCAACCAGCTGCTGGTCGAGATGGACGGCTTCGAGATGAAGGACAACATCATCTTGATCGCGGCGACGAACCGCCCCGACATCCTCGACCCGGCGCTGCTGCGGCCCGGCCGCTTCGATCGCCAGGTCGTCGTCGACCGTCCCGACCGCAAGGGCCGCAAGCACATCCTCGAGGTGCACACGCGCGGCAAGCCGCTGGCCAAGGTGATCGACCTCGACGCGCTGGCCGGCCAGACACCCGGCTTCACCGGCGCCGATCTCGCCAACCTGATCAACGAGGCGGCCCTGCTCACCGCCCGCACGGGCAAGCGCGAAATCACCATGCTGGAGCTCGAGGAGGGGATCATGCGCGTGATCGCCGGCCCGGAGAAGAAGACCCGGGTGATGAGCGAGAAGGAGCGCCTGATCACCGCCTTCCATGAGATGGGCCACGCGATCGTCGGTCACCTGCTGGAGAACACCGACCCGGTCCACAAGATCTCGATCATCAGCCGTGGCCAGGCCCTCGGCTACACGATCAGCCTGCCCGGCGAAGACAAGTTCCTCACCTCGCGCGCCGAGCTGACCGACACGATGGCGATGACCCTCGGCGGCCGCGCCGCCGAGGAGATCGTCTTCGGCGAGATCACCACCGGTGCCTCCAACGACCTCGAAAAGGTGACCGAGACGGCGAAGCAGATGGTGATGCGCTTCGGCATGTCCGAGCGCCTCGGCCCCCGCGTCTTCGGCCACGATCGCGGCCAGCCCTTCCTCGGCCGCGAGTTCTCCTCCGAGCCGGACTACTCGGACGAGATCGCCCGTGAGATCGACGACGAGATCCGCCGCATTGTCGAGAGCGCTCACCAGACCGCCAAGGACCTGCTCACTGAGAATCGCGAGAACCTCGACACGATCTCGAAAATCCTGCTCAAGCGGGAGACGATCGATGCTGAGCAGTTCATCGCCCTGCTCGACGGCAAGTCCGAAGACGAAGTCTTCGTTGACGACGAGGAGCCGACGCCGCCGGTCGAGCCGGCGCGCGAGCCTGAAAGGGCGCAGCGTGAAGGACCCGTTGCCCAGCCCAGGCCGCGTCCAGGGTTCGCTGGCGGCGACGCCAGTTAGCGACTGAGGACGAAGGTCTCCAGGTTGGGAGGGCGCGGGGCACCTCCCGCCCTGACAAATGGCGCGCTAATTAGCGCGCCATTTTGAGTATCCGTCAGTTCGGGAGGTGCCCCGCGCCCACTTCAACGGCTGGGGATACTTCGGCCATGAACCCCAAGCTGATGGGCGTCGTCAACGTCACCCCGGACTCGTTCTCGGACGGGGGGCAGTACCTCGATCCGGCTGCGGCTGTTCGGCACGGCGAGGAGCTTGTTCGGGATGGGGCGGCGATTCTGGACGTGGGGGGTGAATCCACCAGGCCGGGTGCGGTTGAAGTCGATGAGGCGGAGGAGCTGCGGAGGGTCGAGCCCGTCGTTCAGGCGCTGGCTGGCGATGCCACTGTCTCGATCGACACTTCGAAGTTGACGGTCGCTGAAGCCGCGCTGGATGCCGGGGCCTCACTCGTCAATGACGTGACCGCGTTCAAGCGGGATCCTGAGATGGCGGGGCTGTGCGCGGAGCGTGGGGTGGGAGTGGTGCTGATGCACATGCCGGGGAACCCGCGGACGATGCAGGACGACCCTCGCTATGACGACGTGGTCGATGACGTCAAGGCCTTTTTGGTGGAGCGGATGGAGTTCGCCGTCGGGCAGGGCATCGTCGAGGAGAGGGTCTGGCTGGATCCGGGGATCGGGTTTGGCAAGACGCTGGAGCACAACCTGGAGCTGCTGCGGCGGCTGGGGGAGTTGCGGGAGCTGGGGCGGCCGTTGGTGGTTGGGACGTCGCGCAAGAGCTTCATCGGCAAGGTCGATGGGTCGGATGTGGAGGATCGGATTGGTGGGTCGATCGCCACATCCGTCCTCGCCGTGGCCGAGGGGGCGGACGTGTTGCGGGTGCACGATGTCGCCGAGATGGCGCAGGCGCTGGCGGTCGCAAACGCGGTGCTTGGGTAGGTTCCTCCTATGGAGGCACACGGCAACGGGTTCGATTCGCGGGTCGAGGTCGAGCTGCGCGGGCTCTCGATCTACACCCACCACGGGGTCAGCGACTCCGAGCAGGAGGTCGGCCAGCGGCTCGAGTTCGACATCTCCTTCGACGTGCCCGATTGCGACGCGGTGCTCACCGATCGGATCGAGGACACGGTCGACTACGCCGAGGTCTGCGACATCGTCGCTCTCGCCGCCACCGAGCGCAGCTACCGCACGCTCGAGCGCCTCGCCCAGGTCGTCGGTGGGCGACTGATGGAGCGCTACGGCTGCGAGTCGGTGCGCGTTCGCGCCGCCAAGCCGGAGCCGCCGCTGCCGCTGGCGATCCAGGAGGTCGCCGTCGAGGTCGTCCACGAGCGCGGCGAAGAGGCCGACGAGGACGAGGCCGAGGCGAGCTGAGCGGCGCCCCAGTGAGAACCGGTTACCTGGGACTTGGCTCCAACGTCGGCGACCGCGAGTCACACTTGCGAGCGGCTGTTGAGATGCTGCGCAAGCGCGGGGTCGAGGTCGAGGCGATCTCCTCCACCTATGAGACCGAGCCGGTCGGCGAGGTCCTCGACCAGGCCGACTTCCTCAACGCCGCGATCCGCATCCGCACCGAGCTCGAGCCCGAAGCGCTGCTCGATCTCTGCAAGGAGATCGAGGTGGCGCGCGGCCGGGCTCTCGACGCTCCTCGCCACAGCCCACGACCGCTCGACGTCGACCTTCTCCTGCTCGGCGATCTGGAGCTCTCTACCGAACGCCTGACGCTGCCCCACGCTGAGGTCAGTAGCCGTCGCTTCGTCCTCGCGCCATTGCTGGAGCTCGATCCGAACCTCTGCCTCCCGGATGGGACCAGCCTCACCGTTGCTCTTGCCTCGCTTGGGCCGGGTCAACGAGCGGAGCGTGCTGACCGTCCTTTCCGCGTGTCAGACTCGCTTCCGGACTTCGAGTAGACCCAGGAGGGACGGCGATGAGCAAAAACGTCCATGTAGTGCCAGGAGATCAAGGTTGGAACGTCAAGGTCGAGGGTGGCTCACGAGCAGCCCATTTCCGGACCCAAGACGAAGCAATCAGGGCCGGACGTAATCTGGCCAGGGACAATCACTCCGAGAACATCGTTCATGGCCGGGACGGCAGAATCCGCCAGCGCGACAGCTATGGGCGCGACCCGTTCCCGCCACGGGGCTAGTTCAGCGCTTTGTCGTCCTGCTACCTTTTGTCTGCTGGCTGAGAGCAGGTTCGCACTAGCGAGTCTCAGGGTTTACCCCTCGGTCGGCACTTAGCTTCGAAAGGCCTCGTCGAGTCGGCGGGGCCTTTCTCGTTCAAAGCCGGGGCGGAGGGTGCCAGATCGAATTGGCCCAAACGAAGGGTTCAATGCGCTTTTCCCAGAGCTCTCTGATCGCTTCGGCGGAGCGGTCATCTGAAACCAGCCCAGATTGGATCTTTCGCATTCGAGCGGCAACGAATGTTGCGCAATCGGTCAGCTGAATGGCGGGATTGCGGTGGGATGGGACGAAATGAATCGTGTCCACGATGCGCTCTATCTGCTCGGTTTTCCAGCCCCAAGAGGTGCCGATCTCCTGGTAGTTGGCCAGGTCTCGCAGCGCGGCGTCCTCGATCTCTTTTGCCTCGTCAGCCACCAAGAGGAATCGACATTCGCGCTCTCGCGCAAGCCGCTCGACCGACTCGATCGTGAACATCAATGCGATGTCGTGCGGGTGAAATGGCTTTGCGTACCGGCGCTCTAGGTCGGGCTTGCTAACTCCTCGAATGACGATCTCTGCCTCGGCGATCTCAATCCCAGCTAGGACTGCGTCATAGATCGCGATTCGTTCTTGAGGTGATCGACCACCGAAGTAGCCCTCCGCGGCAAATAGCTCCTTGCCGTGGAACTCGAAATCGTCCTCATTGCAATCGCCGACGCAGTGCTCACGGGCCGTGTCGCGAATGTGCTCGTGCAGCCCCCGGACCTTTGACTCCTCGACGGCCATGGTGAGAACCAGGTGGATGGGCTGGTTTGGATCGGTGAGGTTGCGACCGGTATTTCCGGTCTCATCCATGTACGCAAACCACATCTCCGCTACCCCGCTTGCTCTGTTGCAGAATTGCCGTCGGTAGCCCCCGCCACCTTCCCGGGAGCCTATCTAGGCGACACTTGGGGAGCGCAGCTGCTGCAGCCAGGCCGGCGGCAGGATCGGCGCGGCTTTACCTGGGTAATGGGGGATGACCCGCTTGGCCAGGGCACCGGCAGGTCGACGTTCGATCGCCGGGCGCAGGTCATCGAGCGTCATCGCCAAGGCGATGCTGGGGGCGATCTGGAAGTCGGCGGCGTTGAGCTGCTCGCCGTTCAGGACCCCGGCCTCGATCCAGGCGTCGATCTTGTCGAGGAAGCCCGGCAGGGCGGCGAGGTCGCGGCGCACGTTCTCGTCGGTCGCCTCGTTGGTGCGGGCGGCGAGGGCGACGATCGGTGCCGCTGTCTTCACCGCGAGGCCGATCGGGATGCCGAGCTTGGCTCCCTCGGAGTAGCTGCGCAGCGAGGAGCTGTCCTTCTTGATCGACCACCAGGAGATCTGGCGGATCGGGTGCTGCAACTCCTCGTCGCCGAAGCGCTCAGCCTCCTCGACGGCGGCGCGCTGTGCAGGATCCTCGGGGAAGAGTGCCGGCTGCGGCTGCAGCCGCTCCAGCTCGCGTGCGATCGGGCGTGAGCCCTGCACCTTGCGCCCGTCGATCTTCAGCGCCGGCACCGTTTTGCCCGGGAAGCCGAGGGCGCGCAGGATCCCCTTCGACATCACTGGGAAGAGGTCGGTGCGCTTGTAGGGGATGCCCTTGTACTCCAGCATCGCCCGCGTCGCCATCCCTGGATGCGAGCCCGGAATTGTGTAAAGCCGCGCCTCCACGGCGCCGATCCTACGGCGTCGGCGATAATCGCGCCGTGCTGCTCGCCGTTGACGTCGGTAACACCCAAACCCACTTGGGCGCCTTCGAGGGCGAACGCTTGGTCGAGCACTGGCGCTTCCAGACCCGCTCGGGCGCGACTGGCGATGAGCTGGCGGAGCGGATCAGCGGCCTCTTCGGCCTCTGTGACATGTCCTTTGCCGAGATCGACGCCGTCTGCGTCTCCTCGGTCGTGCCGCCGCTCGGCGCCCAGTTCGAGCAGCTGACCGAGCGCTACCTCGAGGCCGAGTGCCTGACGATCGGGCCGGGGCTGAAGACCGGGATGCCGATCCGGATCGAGAACCCGCTCGAGGTGGGTGCCGATCGCCTGGTCAACGCGATCGCCGCCTACGATCGCTTCGGCGAGGCCTGCGTCTCGGTCGACTTCGGCACCGGCATCAACATCGACGCGGTCTCCGCCGAGGGCGAGTACCTCGGCGGCGCGATCGGCCCCGGTCTCGCCCCCTCGCTCAGCGCTCTGATCGAACGGGCGGCGCGGATCACCAGGATCGACCTCGAAGAGCCGAAGGAGGCGATCGGGCGCTCGACCCGGGCGGCGATCCACTCCGGCTTCATCTTTGGCTTCGCCGGATTGATCGACGGCATCGTGAGTCGGATCGAAGAGGAGCTGCCGAACCCTCATGTGCTCGCCACCGGCGGCTACGCCTCCACCGTCGTTCCCTTCACCGAGACGATCGACGAGGTCGACGACATGCTTACTCTCAAGGGGCTACGCCTCATCCATGAACGCAACACCCCGACAGCCAGCGCTGACTGATCCCCTCCGGATCGGCGACGTAGAGATCCCCAACCGCGTCCTGCTCGCTCCCCTGGCGGGGATCGGCAACTGGTTCGTGCGCCTGCAGGCCAAGCGCCACGGTGCTGGGCTGGCGGTCTCGGAGATGGTCTCCAGCTTCGGCCTGCATCACCGCAACGAGCGCACCCTGCGCGAGCTGATGCGGATCCATCCCGATGAGCACCCGGTCTCAGTGCAGCTCTTCGGTCACGATGCCGAGGTAATGCGCTCCGCCGCGGCTGTGGCGGCAGAGGCGGGCGCCGACTTGATCGACATCAACATGGGCTGCCCGGTGCGCAAGGTGCGCAAGACCGGCGCCGGTGCCGAGCTGTTGCGCGAGCCCGAGCTGGCCCTGGCCCTGGCGCGGGGCGCGGTCGAGGGCAGCGGCCTGCCGGTGACGGTGAAGCTGCGCTCCGGGATCGAAGTTGGCGATCGTTCCGGGTTTGAGTTGGCGGTGCGGCTGGCCGAGGAGGCCGGCATCGCTGCGATCGGTTTTCACCCACGGGCGGCGACGGTCGGTCACAAGGGCAGCCCCGATTACGCGCTCACTCGCGAGCTGGTCGAGCGGATCGAGGTCCCGGTGATCGTCTCGGGGGGTCTCAAAAGCGCTGACGCTGCGCGCCGCGCCTATGGGGAGTCGGGAGCCGCAGCGGTGATGATCGCCCGCGGATCGCTGGGGAATCCCTGGGTCTTCGAAGAACTCACCGGCCTGCGCTCCTCGCCGCCCAGTCGCGATGAGGTCGCCGCGGAGCTGCTTTGGGTGATCGATAGCGCCGAGGAGCATCTCGGCAGCGAGCGCGCCGGCCGCTACCTGCGCAAGTTCTATCCCTGGTACATGGAGCCACTTGGCGCCCCGCCTGAGCTTGCCGACGAGCTTCAGCGCCACGCCGACCTGCCGCAAGCACGCCGCCTGATCGCCGATCTGGCCGCTCCTGCGCCCTCGCTATAATCCCGCGACTTCCGGCCCTGGTGTGGTGAGGCAGACGCCACCGCACTTGGGCGTTTTTGGGTCTAGGAGCCGTTTGCGGCAGTTCTCAATCCACTAAAGCGAGGTTGGACCAAAGTGAGTCGCCAGTCCGTCATCACCCCCGAGGGTCTCGAGAAACTCAAAGAGGAGATCGATCACCTCACGACCGTCAAGCGACGCGAGGTCGCTGAGCGGATCAAGGAGGCACGTGAGTTCGGCGACATCTCCGAGAACGCCGAGTACGACGATGCCAAGAATGAGCAGGCCCTGCTCGAGCAGCGGATCGCCCAGCTCGAAGAGCGGCTGCGCCGCGCCACCGTGATCGACGAGAAAGTCATTGGCACCGACGAAGTGCAGTTCGGCTCGGTCGTCCACGTCAAGGACCAGAAGACCGACGTCTCGCAGAAGTTCCAGATCGTCGGTTCGACCGAGGCTGATCCGCTGGAGCACAAGCTCTCCAACGAGTCGCCGATCGGCAAAGCCCTGCTCGGCCACAAGCGCAACGACATCGTCACGGTCGAGGTGCCAAGGGGTCCCAAGAAGAAGTTGAAGATCACCAAGATCGAGACGGCCTAGCGCTGCTCCCGGGTAGGCTCGCGCTCCGATGAGCGAGGCCGAACAACCGAAGCTGTCCGATGTTCTGCGCGACCGGCGAGAGAAGCTGGAGCGGCTGCGCGAGGCGGGGATCGACCCGTTCCCGCCCGAGTTCGCAGACCGCGAGGAGATTGGTGAGGTGCGGGCCGCGCACGAGGGACTGGCGCCAGGGATCGAGACCGAGTCGCGTCATCGGGTCGCCGGCCGCTTGGTCGGCCGCCGTGGCCACGGCAAGGCCTGCTTCCTCGACCTGCGCGACGCGACCGGCCAGATCCAGCTGCACGCACGTGAGGATCTGCTCGGCGAGGAGCCCTACAAGGTGCTGGTCGAGCTCGACCTGGGGGACATCATCGGCGTCGAGGGCACGGCGCTGGCGACCCGGCGCGGCGGCGAGCTATCGCTGGCGATCGACCACTGGCGGCTGCTTGCCAAGAGCCTGCGGCCGCCGCCCGACAAGTTCCACGGCCTCGAGGACGTCGAGACGCGCTACCGCCAGCGCGAGCTCGACCTGATCGCCAACGAGGAGAGCCGCGATCTCTTCACCAAGCGCGCCCGCACAGTCAGCGAGGTGCGCCGCTGGCTCGACGAACGCGGCTTCGTCGAGGTCGAGACGCCGGTCCTGCAGCCGCTCTACGGAGGCGCCCTGGCGCGTCCGTTCACCACCCACCACAACGCGCTCGACCGCGACCTCTACCTGCGCATCGCCACCGAGCTCTACCTCAAGCGCCTGGTCGTCGGCGGCATCGACAAGGTCTACGAGCTCGGCAAGGACTTTCGCAACGAGGGGATCTCGCACAAGCACAACCCCGAGTTCACGATGCTCGAGTGGTACGAGTCCTGCGCCGACTACGAGTCGACCGCGCGCCGGGTCGAGACGATGGTCGCTGAGGTGGCCGAGCGGGTCCTCGGCACCACGGTGGTCGAGCGCGACGGCGTCTCGCTCGATTTCGCGCCGCCCTGGAACCGGATCAGCTTCCGCGAGGCAATCCGGGAGCGCAGTGGCATCGACATCGCCGAGCACCCGACTCGCGAGGCGCTGGCGGCGGCGATCGGGACCGAGCCTGACCCCGAGGAGGGCTGGGGCAAGTTGGTCGACGGCCTGCTCTCCAAGCACGTCGAGCCGCAGCTGATCCAGCCCACCTTCGTTCTCGATTACCCGGTTGAGCTCTCGCCCTTCGCCAAGTCCCATCGCTCCGAGGAGGGCCTGGTCGAGCGCTTTGAGGCCTTTGCCGGCGGCATGGAGATCGCCAACGGCTTCACCGAGCTCAACGACCCCGACGAGCAGCGTCGCCGTTTCGAGCAGCAGGCCGAGGAGCTGGCCCGGGGCGATGAAGAGGCGCAGCCCTACGACGAGGATTTCGTCGCCGCGCTCGAACAGGGAATGCCGCCAACCGGCGGTGTCGGCATCGGCATCGACCGCCTGGTCATGCTGCTCACAGGGGCGAAGAGCGTGCGCGAGGTCGTGCTCTTTCCCGCGATGCGCTCCTAACATCCTCCGCGACCGCCAAAAAGGTCGCACTGAGCGCTTTTTTGCGTCGACGGGCCGGTTGGGCGGGCTCGGTATCCTCTCAAGGAGCACATAGGCGCTTACCGATAACCGAAGGGCGTCCACCGAGACTTACTCAGCCCCGCCGCGTTGAGTAGATAGAGAGGCTTTTTGTTCGAGCGATTTACAGAGCGAGCCCGTCAAGTAGTCGTCCTGGCCCAGGAAGAGGCGCGCACGCTCAAGCACAACTACATCGGCACTGAGCACATCCTGCTGGGACTGTTGCGCGAGGAGGAGGGGCTCGCCGCCCGCGTCCTCGAGTCGCTCGACATCACCACTGAGCGCGTCCGCTCGCAGGTTGTTCGCATTGTCGGTTCCGGCGAGGAGGTCACCTCCGGCCAGATCCCGTTCACGCCGCGCGCCAAGAAGGTGCTCGAGCTGGCGCTGCGCGAGGCGCTCTCGCTCGGTCACAACTACATCGGCACCGAGCACATCCTGCTCGGCCTGGTGCGCGAGAACGAGGGCGTCGCCGCTCGTATCCTGCTCGACTTCGACGCCGACTCCGACAAGATCCGCAACGAGGTGATCCGGATGCTCTCCGGTCCCGGCGGACGCCGTCAGGGTGCCGGCGCGGGTGCCGGCGGTTCGGGCGAGGGCAAAAAGTCTTCGAAGCTGCTCGACCAGTTCGGCCGCAACCTGACCAAGCTGGCCGAGGAGGGCAAGCTCGACCCCGTGATCGGTCGCGAGACCGAGATCGAGCGGATCATGCAGATCCTCTCCCGCCGCACCAAGAACAACCCGGTGCTGCTGGGCGAGCCCGGCGTCGGCAAGACCGCCGTGGTCGAGGGACTGGCCGCCCGCATCAACAAGGGCGAAGTCCCCGAGCTGCTCAAGAACAAGCAGATCTACACGCTTGACCTGGCCGCCCTGGTGGCCGGTTCGAAGTACCGCGGCGAGTTCGAGGAGCGGCTCAAGAAGGTGATGAAAGAGATCACCCAGCGGGGCGACATCATCCTCTTCATCGACGAGCTCCACAATCTCGTCGGCGCCGGCGCCGCCGAGGGCGCGATCGACGCCGCCTCGATCCTCAAGCCGGCACTTGCCCGCGGCGAGTTGCAGACGATCGGCGCGACCACGCTCGACGAGTACCGCAAGTACCTCGAGCGCGACTCGGCGCTGGAGCGTCGCTTCGCCCAGATCAAGGTCGACCAGCCCTCGGTCGAGGACACGGTCAAGATCCTCGAAGGGCTGCGCGAGCGCTACGAGCAGCACCACCGGGTCAACATCACCGACGACGCGCTGGAAGCCGCCGCCGAGCTCGCCGACCGCTACATCTCCGACCGTTTCCTGCCCGACAAGGCGATCGACCTGATCGACGAGGCGGCCTCGCGGATGCGGATCAAGTCGATGAGCGCACCGCCGGTCTACCGCGACCTCGAGGAGGAAATCGAGACGACGCGGCGCGACAAGGAGGCCGCGATCGAAGCGCAGGAGTTCGAGAAAGCCGCCAACCTGCGCGACACCGAGCGCCAGCTGACCACCCGCAAGCGCCAGCTCGAGGACGAGTGGGCCGAGGGTGAGAACGGCGACCGTCCCGACGTGGGCGAAGAAGAGATCGCCGACATCGTCTCGATGTGGACCGGGATCCCGGTCTTCAAACTGACCGAGGCCGAGACCCAGAAGCTGATCCGCATGGAGGAGGAGCTGCACAAGCGGGTGATCGGCCAGGAGGTCGCGATCACCGCCGTCTCCAAGGCGATTCGCCGCTCGCGCGCCGGGATCAAGGATCCCAAGCGCCCGGCGGGCTCATTCATCTTCCTCGGCCCATCCGGGGTAGGCAAGACCGAGCTTGCTCGCACTCTGGCCGAATTCCTCTTCGGCGACGAGGAGTCGATGATCCGCATCGACATGTCCGAGTACATGGAGAAGCACGCGGTCAGCCGCCTGGTCGGTTCGCCCCCGGGCTACATCGGCTACGACGAGGGCGGTCAGCTGACCGAGGCCGTGCGGCGCAAGCCGTACTCGGTGCTGCTGCTCGACGAGATCGAGAAGGCGCACCCGGATGTCTTCAACATCCTGCTGCAGATCCTCGAGGACGGCCGCCTCACCGACGCTCAAGGCCGCACGGTCGATTTCCGCAACGCGATCGTGATCATGACCTCGAACATCGGCGCCTCGGAGATCGCCAAGAACACCTCGATCGGCTTCACCGTCGACGACGAGACCGGCATGTCCTACGACGCGATGAAGGGCCGGATCATGAGTGACCTGAAGAAGGTCTTCCGGCCCGAGTTCCTCAACCGGATCGACGAGGTGATCGTCTTCCACAAGCTGGCCAAGGAAGAGGTCAAGGAGATCATCGACCTGATGATCAACCGGGTCCGCGTCCAGGTCGCCGAACACGAACTGCAGTTGGATCTGACCGACGAGGCCAAGGACCTGCTGGTCGACAAGGGCTGGGACCCCTCGATGGGCGCGCGGCCGCTGCGCCGCGCGATCCAGCGCTACATCGAGGACCCGCTGGCCGACGAAGTGCTGCGCCAGGGGCAGATGACCCCCGGCTCGACCGTGATGGTCAAGCGCGATCCCTCCGGCGACGAGGAGGACCGTCCGCTCAGCCTGACGATCATCAAACCGAAGAAGCAGGTACGGCCGAAGAAGTCCAAGCCCGAGCCCGAGAAGGTCGGCGTCGGCGCCAAGAAAGACGGCGCCGGGACCGATGGCGAGGGCGAGCCCGAGGCGGGCGGCGAGCAGCCGGCCCCCGAGGGCGACGCTTCCTGACCCCGGCGTCGCCGTGCGCCAGCCTGGCCGCAGCGCGATCGGTACCTGGAGCGGCGGCCGCTTCCTCCACTTCGGCGAAGCCGTCGGCGAGGAGCGGCTGGCGGCGGTGTTGCGGCCCGGTGGCGGGATCGACACCGTGCTTAGCGCCGACACCTACGGCCAGGGCGAGGCCGACGCGCTGCTCGGGCGAGCGCTGAGAGGCGTTCCCCGTGACGAGTACTGCCTGGTCGGCGCCGTCGGCCACAACTTCTATGAGGGTGAGCGCGATGGGCCACGGGGCTTTCCGCGCTTCACCGATCCGCGCCTGCGCGGGAAGGCGGAGTACGCGGATTACCTGCGGATGGCGACTGAGCGCAGCCTCGAGCGTATCGGCGTCGACTCCTTCGACCTGCTGCTGCTGCACAACCCCGACCGAATCGGCTACTCGAGCGAGGCGGTTTGGGACGGCATGGCGGCCCTGCGCGAGGCCGGTCTGGCGGGGCGAATCGGCGTCGCTCCCGGCCCGGCAAACGGCTTCACCCTCGACCTGATCGCCTGCCTCGAGCGTTTCGGCGAGCGGATCGACTGGGCGATGATCATCCTCAACCCCTTCGAGCCCTGGCCCGGTGAGCTCTGCCTCGAGGCGGCTGAGCGCCAGGACGTCAGCGTGATCACCCGGGTCGTCGACTACGGCGGCCTCTTCTGGGGCGACCTGCGGCCCGGCATGGAGCTTGCCCGCGGCGACCACCGGGCCTTTCGCCCCGAAGGCTGGATCGAGGCCGGCCTCGAGAAGCTCGAGCAGGTGCTGCCGTACGCCGAGCAAGCCGGCTTGACCCCGATCCAGTTCGCCTGCCAATGGAATCTCGCCCATCCTGCGGTCGAGTGCGTTGTGCCGACCCTGATCCAGGAGACCGGGCCCGAGGCGCGCACGATCGAGCAGCAACGCGCCGAGCTGGCGGCATTGCCGGTCGAGCAAAAGCTGAGCGCCGACGACATAGCCGCAATCCGTGCGATCGGCGACAACACGGGCTGCATGGCATTGAAGGGAGCCAATCCCCAGCACGAGGGCGAGGAACGCCCGGATCGCTGGGAGCTTTCAAGCGAGCTCGCCGAGGTTGGCACCCGCTGGGGCATCGACCCCGCTCGGGACCTGGTCGCGACGCACTAGCGATTACCCATGGCGCAGGGAGGTCCGGTGCCCCTCCCCTGAAGACCGTTGCGCAGCAGATCGCGACCGAGCTTCAAACGTGGTCCCTGAGCCTTCAGGAGAGGGGCATTGGACCTCCTTCCACCACTCGCAGTCGCGTTCGTCGTAGGCTGCCGCGCGTGTTGGGGATTGACGAGAACAACCGACCCTGGTGGACGCTGGCCGGCACATGCGCCGGGCTCTTTCTCTTGATGCTCGATTCGACCGTCGTGGCCCTGGCGCTGCCGAGCATTCGCCACAACGTCAATGCGACGGCGGCGGGCTTGCAATGGGTGATGAATGGCTACCTGTTGGCGATCACGGTTTTCGTCGTTACGGCAGGGCGGCTCGGGGACATGTTCGGACGTAAGCGACTCTTCCTCGCGGGCATGGTGGTTTTCGCGTTCGGCTCGGTGGTCTCTGGCGCCGCGGGAAGCCAGGAGGCCCTGATCGGAGGGCGGATCCTGCAGGGGATCGGGGCGGCGCCGATGTTGCCGCTGTCGCTGGCGATTGTCTGCAACGCCTTTCCGGCCTCTGAACAGGCGCGGGCGCTCGGGGTGTGGGCGGGGGTTTCGGCGCTGGCCCTGGCGATCGGGCCGCTGGCTGGTGGGCTGCTGGTGGAAATCGACTGGCGGGTGATCTTCTGGATCAACCTGCCGGTGGCCCTGGTCGGGATCTGGATCACGGCGGTAGCGGCACCCGAGTCGACCGATCCCGGGGCCGGGCGGCGTGTCGACTTCGTCGGTTTGCTGGCGTTGGGTTTCGGCCTGGCGGCGGTCGTACTGGCGCTGGTGCAGAGCCGGACCTGGAGCGGTGTGACGACGGCTGTGGTCGCGGTTGCGGGCCTGGCCTCTCTCTACGCCTTCTGGCGAGTTGAGCACCGGGTGCGCGAGCCGATCGTCGACTTCGAGCTCTTTCGCAACCGGCCCTACTTCGGCGCCAGTGCCGCCGCCTTTGCCCTGGTCGGGGCCTACTGGGCGGTGATGTTCTTCCAGCCCCAATACCTGCAAGACGTGGCCGGCCACTCGGCGGTGCTCAGTGGCCTGATGATCCTGCCGATCACGGCGCCGATGGTGGTCATCTCGCCGCTCTCCGCTCGCTTGATCGGTCGCTTCGGGGCGCGGCGGCTGATGACCGCCGGCATGGCCTGCGGCACCGCCGGCCTGCTCGTCCTGACCCAGCTCGAGGCGGGCAGCGGCTACGGCCTGCTGCTCGCCGGCTACCTGCTCTTCGGCGTCGCCCTCGGCCTGGTCTATGCGCCGATGTCGACCGCGGCGATGGCGGCGATGCCGGCCGAGAAGGTGGGCATCGCCTCCGGTGTGCTGGCGATGGACCGGGTGATGGCGGGGACGATTGCGCTGGCCGCTTGCGGCGCCGTCTTTCACGCCCTTCAGGACGGCGGCAGTTCGTTCACGGCCGGAATCGCCGGTTCGACCTGGGTCGTGGTCGCGCTATGCGCCTTCGGCACGGTGCTGACCTGGCTCTTCGTGCGTGATCCGGAGCACCCCGGTCCCGACCCGGCAGTTGCCGGTAAGCCCCACCCAAGCGCTCTGCGCCACCACTTTCATCACCGCCGCTTTCACCTCTAGGCGTGATTTGGGCGGTTTAGATTTCTTAGGTGACCGGATTCCTTGACAATGACTATCCCGACCTGTCCACTAGAGATTAGTCACACCGCATTCCAAAGCGGTTTTTGCCATCCTAGAGAGCGATGTCAGCAATGTCTGGGGATGAGCTTCACGAGTTGTCAGAACGCCAAGATCCCCGTCTACTGAGGGCCCTTGACGTAGTCGCGCCGGGCGGCGCCCTGCGCGAGGGCCTCGACAACATAGTCCACTCGCGCACGGGTGGACTGATCGTCGTCGGCGACGCCGGCGACATCTCGCATCTGCTCTCTGGCGGGATCAAGCTCGATATCGACTACACGCCGGCGATGCTCTACCAAGTGGCAAAGATGGATGGGGCGATCGTGCTCAACTCCGAGGCGACCAAGATCGCCTGGGCAAACGTGCAGCTGATGCCCGACCCGACGATCCTCTCGGCCGAGACCGGCACCCGCCACCGCACCGCCGAGCGCGTCTCCAAGCAGACCGATGCGCTGGTCGTCGCGATCTCCCAGCGCCGCGACGTCGTCTCCCTCTACATCGAGGGAACCAAGTACATCCTCCAGGACATCCCGGCCGTGTTGGCCAAGGCCAACCAGGGCCTGGCGACGCTCGACAAGTACCGCGCCCGCCTCGACCAGGTTTCCAACCGGCTCACCGTGCTCGAGTTCGAGGGCGGCGGCGTGCTCTACGACGCGCTCGCCGTGCTGCAACGGGCCGAGCTGGTCACCCGTATGGCGGTGGAGGTCGAGCGCTACATCGTCGAGCTCGGCACCGAGGGCCGCCTGATCGAGATGCAGCTGGAGGAGACGATGGTCGGCGTCGCCACCGACAAGACGGCGCTGGTCCGTGACTACTCGGTCGAGGACTCCGAGCAGAACCTGGCCACGGTCCTGCAGTCGCTGGCCCGCCTGCCGCACGAGGACGTGCTCGACTTCGGCCGCCTCGGCGAGCTGCTCGGCTACGACCGCAAGCTCAACACCCTTGACTTCCCGGTGGCCCCGCGTGGCTACCGCGTGCTCGGCCGCGTGCCGCGCATCCCCAAGCTTGTCGTCCAGAAGATCATCCAGGAGCTGGGTGGGCTGGAGGAGGTACTCGCTGCCTCTGACGCCGACCTGGAGGCCGTCGATGGTGTCGGCTCTACACGAGCCAAGGACATCCGCGAGGGCCTGCGCAGGCTTCAGGAGGTCGACATGGTCGATCGGTACCTACAGAGCTAGATGGCGACAGTCGCCATCGACAAACGAAAGGAGCACCCGATTTCTGAGCTAGCAGAGGAGGCCATGGAGGCGGGCTTCGAGGCGGACGTTGAGATCCCTTACGTCTGTGATTTCGAAGAGGGTGACAAGGTCGTCTACCCGCACCACGGTGCTGGTCTCGTGCTGAAGAAGGAGTCCCGGGAGCTGATGGGGGAGGAGCGTGACTACCTCACGATCAAGATCCTCCACAACGAACTCACGGTGATGGTTCCCTGCGAGAACGCGGGCGTCGCTGGGCTGCGCCGCGTTATCGACGAGGAAGAAATCAAGAAGGTCACTGACGTGCTCACCGACGACGTCTCGGACATGCCGAAAAACTGGAACCGGCGCTTCAAGTACAACCGCGAGAAGATCAAGACCGGGGACGTGTTCGAGCTGGCCGAGGTCGTTCGCAACCTTGCCATCCGCGAGATGGAAAAGGGCCTCTCAACCGGTGAGAAGCAGATGTACACGCGGGCGAAGAAGATCCTCGCCTCGGAGTTCATGTACGCGCTCGACAAAGACGAGGACGGCGCGGAGGAATACCTCGACGGGCTGCTGGAGGAGCGCTTCGCCGCCACGGCGTAGCTCCGCAGCGTCTGTCACGGCCGTTATCGCGGCCGCCGGCTCCGGGCAGAGGCTCGGAGCCGGCGGCCCGAAGGCCTTCGTGCCGCTGGCCGGCAGGGCGATGGTCGAGTGGTCGATCGCCGCCTGCCGCGCCGCGCCCTCGGTCCGCTCGATCGTCGTCGCTTGCCCGCCTGGGCATGTCCATGACCTCGCCGGCGGTGATGTCGGTGTTGTCGATGGCGGCGTGACCCGGGCCGAGTCGGTCTCGAATGCCTTGGCGGCTGTCGGCACAGAGCTGGTCGCGATCCACGATGCGGCCAGGCCGCTGGTAACGCCTGAGCTGATCGAGGACGTCATCGCAGCCTTGGCTGCGGATCCAGATTCCGCCGGCGCAATCGCTGCCACCCCGGTCACCGACACGATCAAGCAGGTCTCACCAGGGTGTAACGCGTTGTCCGTGCACGGGACGGGAAAAGCGTTACGCCCGGTTGAATCGACCCTCGATCGTCGGCGGCTGTGGGCGGCGCAGACGCCACAGGTCTTCCGGGTCGAGGCGCTGCGTAAGGCGTTGTCGACCGATCCGAAGCGCCTGCAGGCGGCGACCGACGAGGCGATGATGGTCGAGGCCGTAGGCGACAAGGTCCTGATCCACCCTTCGCCCGCCGAGAACCTCAAGGTGACGACGCCGCTCGACCTGAAGCTCGCCGAGTTGCTGCTCACCGAGCGCGCCGCTGGCGCTTAAGTGGCGCCATGCGCCACCAAGGCGCCAATCAGCGCAGCAGGATCCAGGCCAGGGTGGCAGCGAAGCAGACCTGGCCTACGCCGAGGGCGACGCCAAAGCTGACCGCGCCGAGCGCCGCGGCAATGGCCGTGCCGAGGACGAAGGCCGCGAGCATGATCGCCAGTTGGCGAATCACCGCTGCAGCGCGCTTCCTGCCCGCTTGTTCGGCAGGCCGGCGATGGCGCGGCTGTCGTCGTCCATGTGGCGTTGCCGCCGCCGCTCGAAGAGCCGGCGCTGAATCGAGAGGGTGACGATGCCGGCGAGCACGATCGCGGTCAGGTTGACCGCCAGCTGGGCCATCGCTCCGCGCCATTCCGACCAGTCGGCAAGGGCGAAAGCGACTCCGATGTTGGCCGCGGCCGGGATCGTCGTCACCGAGATCAGCACCCCGATCAACGCCCCCGACTTGGCCGAGGTCAGCGAGAGCATGCCGGCGGCGCCGGCAAAGCAGGCGACGATGAAGGAGAAGTCTTCGGGCTTGGAGATGAACTGGGTCAGCGGGTGCATCGAGCCGCTGAAGTCGGCATCGAGCATTCCCGTTGCCTTCGAGATCAGGGTGAAGAGGCAGGCGGCGGTGATCCCGACCGGGAAGCCAATCGCGAGTGCCGCCAGCGAGCGCCGGGCGACATCGCGCCGCCGCTCGACCACCGCCACGCAGAAGCCGGCGAGGGGGCCGAACTCGGGCCCGACCACCATCGCGCCGACGATCAAGATTGGCGAGCCGAGGAAGATGCCGACCGAGGCGATCAGGCAGGCCAGGACCATGAAGATGAGGAAGTTGCCGCCCAGCTCGGTGTTCTCGGACGTGCGCGCCTCGACCTCCTCCCAGACGACGGCGTTCGAGGGCTTGCCGTAGGCGGCTCGCTCGGCACGATCGGCCGCATCTGAAAGCTGCGAGTCGATCTGCTCGAGCGAGATCGAGCCGTCGCGGGCAACCCCCATCTCCTTGAGGTCGTCGATCAGCACGCTGGCGTCCTCGCGGGCGATGTCGCAGAGGACGACGTCGCCCTTTGGCTGGCGCGCGGCGCCGGCGAGGAAGACCAGGTTGGTCGTCGAGGGCGCCGTTTCGAGCAGGTCGAGGACCTTGCTGCAGCGCTCTGCCGGGACGACGATCCGCAGGTGGACCATGGCCTCAGCGTATCCGCGGCCCGGGTCGCCTACTCTGCCCGTCCCATGCTTACCGACTACCACCTTCACCTCCGTCCCGACGAGCCCGATACACCCGGCGAGCGCTTCTTCACTGGCGAGAACGTCGACCGCTACCTGGCTGCCGCCGAGGCGGCCGGCATCGCCGAGCTGGGCGTCTCCGAGCACGTCTACCGCTTCACCCAGGCACTCGACCTCTGGCGCCACCCGCTCTGGGAGCAGGAGGCATGCGACGACCTCGATACCTACTGCGAGTTCGTGCGCACGACGCCGCTGCGGCTTGGCCTCGAGTGCGACTACATCCCAGCGGCCGAGGACCGCACGGCGGCCCTGCTTGAGGCGCGCGACTTCGACTACGTCGTCGGCTCGGTCCACTTCATCGGCGACGCGGCGGTAGACCATCCCGGCTGGGACGTCTGGGAGAGCAAGGGCGACCCGGACGAGGTCTGGCGCCGCTACTTCGCTTCGCTGGCCGAGTGCGCCCGCTCCGGCCTCTTCGACATCCTCGCCCACCCCGACCTGGTCAAGGTCTGGGGCGGCGCCCGGCCGCTGCCCGAGCGCGACCCGCGCTTCTTCTACGAGCCGGCGGTTGAGGCGATCGCCGAGAGCGGGATCGCGGTTGAGGTCTCCACGGCTGGCCTGCGCAAGCCCGTCGGCGAGATCTACCCGGCGGCTGGCTTTGCCGAGATGTGCGTTGAGGCAGGCGCTTCCTTTGCCCTTTCCTCCGATGCCCACCTGCCCGAGCAGGTCGGCTTCGGCTACGACCAGGCGCTCGAGTTCCTCAGTGGGCTCGGGGTGGGGGAGATTTGCGTGTTCGAGGGCCGCAAGCGCCGCCTCGAGCCGCTGCCCAGCACAGTGCGCGAGGATTAACGGATGAGCGTCGGAATCGGCTACGACAGCCACCGCTTTGCTGAGGGGCGCCGCCTCGTGCTCGGCGGGGTCGAGGTCGATCATCCGCGCGGCCTCGCCGGCCACTCCGATGCCGACGTGCTCACCCACGCGGTGATCGACGCCCTGCTCGGTGCCGCCGGCAAAGGCGACATCGGCGCCCTCTTCCCCGACGACGACGAGGTCTGGCGGGACGCCGACTCGATCGACCTGCTGCGCACCGCGGTGGGCACGATCGCTGGCCGGATCGTCAACGTCGACGCGACACTGATCTGCGAGGAGCCGCGGATCGGGCCGCTGCGGGCCGAGATGGAGCGGGTCCTCGCCGAGGCCACCTCGGCGCGGGTCAGCGTCAAGGCCACCACCAACGAGGGCATGGGCTGGATCGGCCGCGGCGAGGGCATCGCCTGCATAGCGGTCGCCTCGGTCGATAGCGAATAACCTTCGCCGCTGCGATGGGAAGGCTGAATTCCATAGCGTCGGGCGCCCGCCAGTCGGTCTCTGACTCGGTTTTCGAGGTCAAGGTGCTGCACGAAGCCGGGATCGTTGGCTTGGTCCGCCCCGACAAAGCAGCCAAGGTGGCGACGATCTTCCTGCGCTGGGGCGCCTCACCGGCCACCGGGGTCGCCACGGCGGCCCACAAATACCCGCACGAGCCGATGCTGATCGACGAGCGCGGCTCGCTTAGCTTCGAGCGGGTGCACCGTCGCTCCAATGCCCTCGCCCACGCTTTTGCCAGCATGGGGATCGGGCCCGGCGACGGAATCGGGATCATGTGCCGCAACCACCGCGGCTTCATCGAGACGACCCTGGCCGCCGCCAAGCTTGGCGCCAGCGCGCTCTACCTCAACACGATGTTCGCTGGTCCGCAGCTGGTCGAGGTGACCAGGCGCGAGGAACCGAAGGCGCTTGTCTATGACGAGGAGTTCGCCGGCCTGCTCGACGGCGTCGACGAGGGCATCGCTCGCGTCGTCGCCTGGGCCGACGGCGAGGTCGAGGGACCGACGCTCGACTCGCTGATCGCCGCCAGCCCCGACTCCGACCACAAGCCGCCACCGGACAAACCCCGCTTCGTGATCCTCACGTCGGGCACGACCGGCACGCCCAAGGGCGCCCAGCGCTCCAGCCCCGATGGCCTGCTGGCGATGGCGGCCTTGATCGACAAGATTCCCTACCGCGCTCGCGACACGATGGTGATCGCGGCGCCGCTCTTTCATTCCTGGGGCTTCTTCCACTTCGTGATGAGCCTGCCGACCGCCTCGACCATGGTGCTGCGGCGCAAGTTCGACGAGGAGGAGACACTGCGCGCAGTCCAGAAGCACCGGGCGCAGGTGCTTGCCGTGGTACCGGTGATGCTGCAGCGCATCCTGCGCCTGTCCGGCGAGACCCTCAGCGCCTACGACCTCTCTTCGCTGCGCATCACCTCGGCCTCGGGGTCGGCGCTGCCGGGCGAGCTGGCGACCGAGTGGATGGACCGCTTCGGCGACAACGTCTACAACCTCTACGGCTCGACCGAGGTCGCCTACGCGACCGTCGCCACCCCGGAGGACCTGCGCGCCGCACCCGGCACCGCCGGACGCCCGCCGCGGGGGACCGTCGTCCGCCTCTTCGACGAGGACGGTCGCGAGGTTCCGCAGGGCGAGGTGGGCCGGATCTTCGTCGGCAACGAGATGTCCTTCGAGGGCTACACCGGCGGCGGCGGCAAGGAGGTAATCGACGGCCTGCTGAGCAGCGGCGACGTCGGCCACATCGACGAGGGTGGCCGGCTTTTCATCGACGGTCGCGACGACGAGATGATCGTCTCCGGTGGCGAGAATGTTTTCCCCCGCGAGGTCGAGGACCTGCTCGCCGATCACGACGGGGTGGTCGAGGTGGCGGTAATCGGCGTTGAGGACGCGGAGTTCGGCCAGCGGCTGAAGGCCTTTGTCGTCACCGCGGGCGAGGCCGAGGTTTCCGCCGAAGAGCTCAAGGCCCATGTCAAGGCCAACCTCGCCGCCTACAAGGCACCGCGCGAATTCGAGTTCCTCGACGAGCTGCCGCGCAACGCCACCGGCAAGATCCTCAAGCGCGAGCTGCACGAGCGCGAGGCCGAAGCTCAGAGTCGGTCCCGGTAGGGGTTCCGCTTAACTTTTTGGATGTGACGGGATCTGCTGACGCCGCAAGGTCAGCGCCCAAAAAGTGCAAGACGCTCCACCCCTACCGGGACCGACTACCAGGCCCTCCTACCAGCGCGCTAATTGCGTGCTTTTGCGCGTAGCGGGGGTAGCGGGGCCGCCGATGGCGGTAGTAGGTTGCGGCTTCATGAGCGAAGCGGCAACGCAGCTGAAAGCGGTTGGGGCGGCAAGCGAAGAGCTGCACGAAACCGCCAAGCAAGCACTTGAGTGGGTGCGGGTCAGCGAGGAGCGCGTCGCCAAGGCCGAGGCGCGCAGCGAGGAGCTGCGTGGCGAGCTGAAGGCGAAGGCGATGGAGACCGTGCGCAAGCTCGGTGAGGAAGGGCAGGCGCGGATTAAGGCCGAGTGCGACAAGCGCAAGGAGGCCGAGGCGCGAGCGACCCGTGCCGAGGAGGCCAGGAACCGGGCCGAGCAGGCCTTTGAGCAGGCACAGAAGCGAGCCGACTCCGATCGCGGAGCGCTCGCCAAGGAGATGGCTGCACTCAAGTCCGATACCCAGCGCTCGATCGAGACCGGCATCAAGGCCGCCGAGCGAAAGGCCGCGCAGCGCCACAAAGAAGCGCTCGACCGGGTCAAGCTCGAGGCCGACCAGCGGGTCGCCGCCGCCGAGCAACGCGCGGTCGAAGCCGAGGCTGCGGCATCCGAGGCGCACCAGCTGGCCGTCAAGCTCGAGACCGAGATTGAGGAGCGGGTGATGCAAGGCACCGAGGAGGTGCGCCGCGAGGCCGACGAGCGGGTGCGCACCCTGGTCGAGAAGGTTGAAGGCGAGGCCGTCGAGATGGCGCGGGCGCGCGCCGAGGAGGCGTTGAAAGCCGAGTCGGATCGCATCCGTGCCCAGGCCGAGCAGCGCGAGGACCGCGTCAGGCGGGCGGCAGAGGACGAGATCAAGGCGAGCGCCTCGCGGGCGCGCCGCGAGGTCCTAGCAGCGGCGGACAAGACCGCACCCTCCTGGGAGCGGCGCGAAGCCACCCCCTCGGGGTCCGGCTACCGCACCTTCTAGACCTCTTTAGCATCCGCCCGATGCGAGCGGTGCGGATCAGAGACACGCTGACCGGGGACCTCGTCTCCCTCGACGCGGCCGGTGAGGTCGGCATCTACGCCTGCGGCCCGACCGTCTACAGCCGCATCCACATCGGCAACGCCCGCCCGTTCGTCGTCTTCTCCTTGCTCGCCCGCTTCCTGAAGTCGGAGGGGTACACGACGAAGCTGGTCGTCAACGTCACGGACATCAACGACAAGATCTACCTCGCCGCTGGCGAGGCGGGTGAGGAGTCGGGGGAGTTCGCCGCGCGGATGACCCGCGCCTACTTCGAGGACACCGGCAGGCTTGGGCTGGGGAGACCCGACGCGGAGCCGCTGGCGACGGAGACGATCGGCGGCATCATCGCGCTGATCTCCGATCTGATCGAGGGCGACCACGCTTACGAGTCCGGCGGCGACGTCTATTTCCGCGTGCGCAGCTTCGGCCCCTACGGCAAGCTCTCCAACCGCCGCACCGAGGACATGGACCAGGGCGAGGAGGCGGGGACGGACTCGCTCAAGGAGAACCCGCTGGACTTTGCCCTCTGGAAGGCCCACAAGCCCAGTGAGGACACCTCCTGGGACTCGCCCTGGGGCCCGGGGCGCCCGGGCTGGCACATCGAGTGCTCGGCGATGGCCGAGGCCGAGCTGGGGCCGTCCTTCGCGATCCACGGCGGCGGCTCGGACCTGGTCTTCCCCCATCACGAGAACGAGATCGCTCAGTCGGAGGCGGCGGGGCGGCCGTTCGCGCGGGTCTGGATGCACAACGGGATGGTCCAGACCGACGCGGAGAAGATGTCCAAGTCTGAGGGGAACATCTTTCAGCTGGCCGAGGCGTTGGATCAATACGGATCTGAGGCTGTGGTCGCGTATCTGATCTCAGGGCATTACCGGCAGCCGCTGGCGTTCGGGCCGCAGCAGATGGAGGAAGCGGCGGCGCAGGTGGAGCGGCTGAGGAACTTCTTCAGGGAGCACCCAGTGGGCGGAGCGCCGGGGGAGGGTCCCGGGGAACTCCCGGCGAAGCCGGCCCCGGGACCCTCCCCCGGCGCTCCGCGCGACGTGAGCGCATCCCGGGTCGAGAGCTTCAGGGACGCGCTTGCGGACGACTTCAACACGCCGCGGGCGATGGCCGAGGTGTTCGAGCTGGTGGCCGAGGCGAACCGGGACGAGGTCCCCGGAGCTCCTGAGGCTCTGGCGGAGATGCTGGCGCTCGTCGGCCTCAGCACCCTTACTCAGCCAGATAAGGGTGCTGAGGCCGACGACGAGGCCGAGAAGCTCCTGGGGGAGCGGCAGGCTGCACGGGCGGCCAAGGACTTCGCGCGAGCCGACGAGATTCGGGATCGGTTGGCCGAGTTGGGCTGGGAGGTGCGGGACTCGGCCGAGGGCGCCAAGCTCGTGCCGAAGGCCTGATGGCTTCGCAGGTCATCTACGGCAAGCAGCCGGTTGCCGAGGCCGAACGAGGCCGACGACGGCAGGTGCTGCGGGTCTGGCGGGCTCCAGAGACTCCAGCTGGGGAGTTGGAGCGGTTGTGTGGGTCGCCGGACCATCAAGGGGTCGTGGCCGAGGTTGAGCCGTATCCCTATGCAGGATCTTCGGAGTTGCTGAAGCAGGAGGGGGCCTTGCTGATCGCGCTCGACCAGGTGCAGGATCCGCGCAATCTCGGCGCGGTCGCTCGCTCCGCCGAGGCGGCGGGGGCTGCCGGACTCGTCGTTCCTGAGCGTCGCTCGGCGGCGGTGACGGCCGTGACCTGCAAGGCATCGGCGGGAGCGGTCGAGCACCTGGCGATCGCCCACGTGCGCAACCTCGCCGACTGGCTCGGCGAGGCGAAGGAGGCGGGCTTCTGGATTTGGGGGGCCGATGCTGGGGCCGGGCAGGCGCCATGGGATGTGGACTTGAGTGGGCCGACCGTGCTGGTCATGGGCGGAGAGGGGAAGGGCCTGCGCCCCCGAGTCGCCTCTGCCTGCGACGGGCTCATAGCCCTTCCGCAACGCGGCAAGATCGACTCGCTCAACGTCTCCGCGGCGGCCGCCGCGCTGCTTTTCGAGGCCGTTCGGCAGCGCTAGCAACTGCAACGGCATTTGCACGAACCTAGGTTCGGGGTTGACAGAACTCCGCGCAACCGTAAACTACCCCGCCATACAAGGGTTAAACCTCAGCTTGAGTCTGAGATTTCCCAGTCCATATTGAGGCGCCGCCAGGGGAGGTAAGGCGCCACGACCCTTCATCAAGGAGAAGGATCTGTGGCTCTATCTTCGCCGACCCATGAAATGCAGCTTCCCTCAGGCCGTCTCAACGGCTCGCTTAAACCGGCCGACACTAACCTTCAACCTGAGCTTGATGATCACTATCTGGTCGCTCTCGCAAAGGATGGGCGCACCGATGCCTATGACGCGATCGTCCGCCGCTACCGCGGCTTCGTCCGCCTCAAGGCCTCCTCGTACTTCTTGCTCGGTGGCGAGGCCGATGACCTGATCCAGGAAGGCTTGCTCGGTCTCTATAAGGCGATTCGCGATTACCGCACCGACCGCGAGTCGAGCTTCCGTAACTTCGCCGAGCTCTGCATCACCCGCCAGATCATTACCGCGGTGAAGACGGCGACCCGCAACAAGCACACGCCGTTGAACCAGTACGTCTCCTTCAGCCAGACCCCGGCGGCGGCGGGCGACTCCGACACGACCCTCGACGAGATCCTGCCCGGTCCCACGGTCCACGACCCGGTCAACCAGGTGATCGCCGCCGAAGAGCTCGACAGCCTTGTCTCCTGTCTTTCCGGCGTCTCAGGAGTTCTCTCAGACTTGGAGAGCCGCGTGCTCTCGCTCTACCTCGACGGTCACTCCTACGAGGCGACCGCTGAGCGGCTCGAGTGCGACACCAAGACGGTCGATAACGCCCTGCAGCGGGTCAAGCGCAAGGTTGGCGCTCACTTGGCCTCACGCGAGACGCTCAACTAGGGCAGGTCGGCGAGGACGTACTCGAGCAGCTCGCGACCGTGCTCGGAGGCGACAGAGACGTCGTCGACCTTGATCCGAGCCCGGTGCAGCGACTGCATGCGCAGCACGTCGCCGTCGCAGCGGCTGTTGGGGAAGACGCCGGAGTAGGAGACGCCGAGCGCCTCGAGATCGTCGGCGACGAGAGCGGTGGCGGGAAGATCCAGCGGTAGGTCGAGGTAGATCGCGTCCAGGCAGGCGCGGTGGAAGAGATGGTGTCGCTCGGCCGCGACCACCGCCTCCAGATCGGCGCCCGGGACGTGCACCGTGATCAAGGCCAGGTTGTGATCCTCGTCGACCGCGACGTGGAGCTCGCTGCGCTCTGCCAACTCCGCGTCGGCAGCAGGCTCTGCCAGCGTTCCCCTCAGTTCGCACAGATCAATGGTCTGTCCGACGATCTCGCGGTGGCGCTCGGGAACGAAGACCGGCCGCTCGTGTCCGTCATTGAGCTTGGTGTAGAAGAGTGCCGCCGACTGTCGCCCGCGCCGCTCCTCTCCGGCGGCATCATTTGAGACGGAGGCCGGGATCCAGCCAAGCAGGAAGCCGGTCTCGTGAGCGCCGAGCTCGATGTTGGCGCGCTGGCTGTAGGGATGGGCGGCGGTCGCCTCGCTGTACATGCCCGCTAGCCCCTTCTCCGTGGCCCAGTCCATCAGGAAGCGCTTGGTCCTGGTGAACAGGTGCTGCCCCCGCGCCGCCGGCATCGTCACCGCCTGGCCCGAGTGTCCGACCGCGTCTCTCGCCGCGCCCAGGCTCATCCCCTCGTGGCAGAGCAGCTCCCCATCCTCGGTCTCGGCCACGCAGGCGACGTAGGTCCCCGCCGCCAATCGCGCCGACACCTCAGTGGCGTCGTAGACCCAGCGCACGTCATAGCTGTCCCCATACGCAGCCTCGATCGCCTCGCTCAGCACCCCGCCCTCGTCGGGCTCGAGGAAACGGAACCGTGCCTCGACGCTGCCACTTAACTCCCTCACAATCAGCACCTTTTCACAGAATTCGGGCGACAACACGCCGAAGCTTTCTGTCTGCGATGTCGACTACTCTGCGACTGTGTCCAGCGTTCTGCCAAAACCCGAACCTGCGACGCATCCGGTCGACATAGGTCATCGAACTGAGGCCGCGATTCTGGCGGAGCTGATTAAGCAGGGCTATCGGGTGCTGCTTCCCTTTGGGGTGAATCAGCGCTATGACCTCGTGCTGGATTGCGGCGATCGGCTGCTCAAGGCTCAGTGCAAGACCGGCCGCTTGCGTGGGGGAGCGATCGAGTTCAGAGCGGTAAGCACGCAGTCCAATATGAATCGGACTCGGATTCGAGGCTATGCGGGACAGGTAGATCTCTTCATCGTGCACTGCCCCGAAACGGAGAAGACGTATGTCATTCCCGCAGAGGATGTACCGGGAGCTCGTATGTATTTGCGAGTAGAACCCCCGCGCAATCAACAGGCCAAGCGCGTACGCTGGGCGAAGGAATACGAGCTGCCCGCCTAGCTCAATTGGTAGAGCACCTGATTTGTAATCAGGAGGTTTCCGGTTCGATTCCGGAGGCGGGCTCTGGTCGCTAGGCCTTGCCGTTGGTGTCGCCGAGGACGCGCTGCTTCTCGGTCGCGAACTCCTCGTCAGTGAGGATGCCCTTCTCGTGCAGTGAAGCGAGCTTCTCGAGGCGGGCGAGTCGCGCGTCCTCGTCGTCGGTCGGCATGGTCGCGGTCGCGGCCTCGCCGCCGCCCTCGCCGTTTGACTTTCGCATCTCGGGCAGGCGCAGCTTTGACGCCCGCTCTCCCAGGTTGGCGTCTTTGACCGCGCCGACCACCTTGTCCTTGGTGCGGCCGACGACGTCGCCGTAACTGGCGTCGGGGAATTCCTCGGCGGTCTGTTTGCGCAGCTCGTGAATACCGAAGGCGGCAAGGCCGGCGATCACCAGCGTGGTGAGGAAGGAACGCAGGTTCTGGGTCGGTGCCGAGAGGAAGTAGATGCCGACGAGGATTGCCAGGCCGGCGTAGACGTAGGCGGGGTACTCGCGCAGCGGGGGTGCGATTGCGTGCCGGGTCGAGCGGGCCAGGCCGGTCGGCGAAGCGAGCCAGCCTGCAATCCCGAAGAGCACGCCGATGATGATCACAGTGGTGGCGATGCTGGTCATCAGCGAAGTGCCGATCGACCAGGCAGCTTCCGCCGCCGGCTTGACGCTGTCTTCTTCGACCAGCTGGCCGACGACGATGCCGCCGGCGACCTCGCGGAAGACGATCACCGCAAAGCCCGCTGCAACCAGGCCGATTCCGCAGTAGAGGACAGTCACCCAGCGGCCCTCGCGGGAGAGGTAGATCGCGAAGCCAAAGCAGAGGAAGGTGAGCAGCGAGAGGATCAGCGCCAGACCCTTGATCGCGACGACGATGTCCTGCGCGGTCTTCAGCTGGTCGGAGCGCAGGATCGTGATCTGGCCCGCACCTTCGAGGTTTGCGCTGATCCCCACCTGGTCGGCGATGTTGGTCGCGAGGCTGCCGAGGTCGAGGCTGACCTTGCCTTCTTCGGTCGAGAGCGTCCCTTCCTTTTCTTCCAGGACTTCGAGCAGCTGTTCGTGCGTCGTCTTGTTGGCGCTCTTCCAGAGTTCCTGGGCGGTCGAGCTTTCCAACACCTTTTCGGCCCCGCTGCCGGCGACCTGGCGCACGCCGCCGGAGATTGGCCCGGCCAGGTCCTTGAATTCCTTGGGGAGCTTTTTGCCGACTTCCTTTTCGACGTCGACGTTTTCGTAGAGCTGGTCGACGAGGTATTTGCTGACCGCTTCGCGGATCTTCGAGTTCTGGATCAGACGGCCGCTGGTGTTGACCCACTCGCCGGTGTCGAGCGCCTGGCGCTCGGTCCAGATCGCGAAGACGCTGAGGAAGGCGAGCAGCGAGCCGAGCACGATCAGCACTCTCACCAGGCGTCGGCGTCCGCGGCTCATCGGTGTGATGCTATACGTGGCCGATGAAGCTCGAGGGAATTCACCACATCACCGCGATCACGGCGGATGCGCAGAGCAACGTCGACTTCTACGCGGGGGTGATGGGTCTGCGCCTGGTGAAGAAGACGGTCAACCAGGACAACCCCACCGTCTACCACCTCTTCTTCGCCGATGAGAAGGGCAGCGCCGGCTCCGACCTCACCTTCTTCGAGTTCCCCGGCGTGCCACCTGGCCGTGCCGGTGCGGGTGATGTACACCGGATCGTTTGGCGCGTTGCCTCGCACGCCGCGCTTGATTTCTGGGAGGGGCGCCTCGCCGCCAAGGGGATCTCCTCCGAGCGGGCTGGGGGAGGGCTGCGCTTCGCCGACCCCGAGGGGCTCGCCCACGAGCTCGCCGTGGTCGAGGTCGCCGACGAGCCGCTGATCGCCGACCATCCAGAGGTCCCGGCCGAGCTGGCATTGCGTGGCTTCCACGCCGTCTGCGCGTATAGCTCCGCGCCCGAGGCGAGCCGCACCCTGCTCGAGTCACTCGAGTTCGAGCCGGTCGACGAGCACAGCTGGGAAGCTCGGGGGTCCAGCCGCGGTGGCCTCTACGTCTACGAAGAGCCACCGGAGGAGCGCTCGCTTCAGGGTGCCGGCAGCGTTCACCACGTCGCCTGGGCCTCGACCATCGACGAGCACGAGGAGTGGCGCCAGCGAGCGATCGCCGGCGGCGCCCAGCCGACTCCGGTGATCGACCGCTTCTACTTCCGCTCGATCTACTTCCGCGAGCCGAGCGGCGTTCTCTTTGAGATTGCCACCCTGGGGCCTGGGTTCACCGTCGACGAGCCGCTCGAGCACCTCGGCGAGAAGCTCTCGCTCCCACCCGACTACGAGCACCTGCGGGCGGAGGTCGAACCGAACCTGCGCCCAATCGCCAATCCACGTTCGTGAGAAGAAGAGCCGCCCCCGGACGCGGAAGCGACCGAGCGAGATCGCCGGTGGTAATTAGCGCGAGGGAGTGGGAGCAGAGGAGGCGGCGTTGAATTTCGTCTGGCGCGACGCCGGCCGTACGGTCGTCTTCGACGCCGCCGGTATAGCTGCGGCGCCGAAGCTGCTTGCCGAGCACGGAAGTGAGCAGTTCGAACTACTGACGACCAGGCGACACCTGGATGCAGGCGCCGGGCTCGCCGATGCTGCGGCTGCGGTGCACGAGCTGCCGTCCGCCGACCCGGCAACCGCGGTGCCGGAGGGCGCCGCGGCTTTGCTCGACTCAGCGACTGGGCCGAAGCTCGTCGCTCTCGGCGGCGGCCGCGTGATCGACACCGCCAAGGCGATCGCGGCGGTCACGGGCGCCGACGTCGCCGCGATCCCGACCACCATGTCGGGCGCCGAGATGACCGGCATCCACCGCCTGCCCGCCGGCGCCGAGGACCGGGTTCGGTCTCTGGTCCGGCCCGCTCTGGTGATCGCCGACCCCGAGGCGATGACCAGCGCCCCCGAGCCCGAGCTCCGCGCCAGCTCGATGAACGCCCTGGCCCACGGCGCCGACTCGCTCTACACCCCTTTCGCCAACCCGGTCTCCCGCATGACCGCCCTGCGCGGCGCCGAGCTGATCGCCACCTCCCTCGACGAAACCCCCGCCGAGCGCAACCGCGCCGCCCTCGCCCAAGGCTCGATCCTCTGCGGCTACGCAATCGACTCCGGCGCCTTCTCCCTCCACCACGTCGTCTGCCAGACCCTGGTCCGCATCTGCGGCGCCACCCACGCCGGGGTAAACGCCGCCATCCTCCCCCGAGCAATGTCCTTCATGGCCCCAAGGGCGCCCGATGGCCTCGAGCCTTTGGCAACCGCGGTCGGAACGACCCCAGACCACATCGAAGCTCGCCTTCTGGAGCTTGGCGGCAACCCGCTGGGCTTGGGCGACCAGGGAGCGGACAGAACCAAGCTCCCCGAGGCCCTGGACGCAATGCTGCTCCGCCCGGAGCTGGCCTTCTCGCCGCAGCCACCGACCCGCGACGAGCTTGAGCAGTTGATCGACAACGCTTGGTAGGGGATCGGGTGCCCCTCCGAACGTCTTGCACTTTTTCGGCACGCGCTTGCGGTGCCAGCAACCCGACTCTCCACCGAAAAAGTTAAGAGAGGAGGCACCCGATCCCCTGGTAACCGTTGCCTCTCACTCGTGTAGCGCTACGCGTGACCCCCGATCGCCTCCAGGCGTACCACCAGTACACGCGCAAGCACGGCGTCAACCCAATCCTCTACATCCTGGCGCGCATCTTCATGACGCCCTTCTTCCTGACGTACTTCCGCTACGTCCGTACCGGCCGCGAGCACGCCCGGCTCAAGGGCGGCCTGATCGTCGCCTCCAACCACCGCAGCTTCCTCGACCCCTTCGCGATCGGCGGCGCTCTGCCCTGGCGGCGGCCGATGAACTACGTCGCCAAGGTCGAGCTCTTCGAGCGCCGCTGGCAGGGCTGGATCCTCTCGCGCTTTGGCGCCTTTCCGATCCGCCGTGGCGAGTCCGACGAGGACGCGATGGAGACGGCGCGGCTGCTGGTCGAACGCGGCGGCGCGGTCTGCATCTTCCCTGAGGGAACCCGCATCCGCAGCGGCTCCCTGGGTGAGCCCAAGCGCGGGGTCGGGCGGCTGGCGCTGCAGACCGGCGCTCCGGTGATTCCGGCGGCCGTGCTGGGCACCGAACACGTGCGTCGCGGCTGGCGCATCCGCCCGCGCAAGGTCAAGGTCCGGCTGGGCAAGGCGCTGACCTTCCCGCGGGCCGAGGATCCCTCGCCTGGGCTCGCATCCACCGTCACCGCGCGGATCTGGCCCAATATCGAGCTGCAGTGGGAGGACCTCGGTGGCCTGCCGCCGATGCGCCGCGCCGCCGTGATCGGCGCCGGCAGCTGGGGTACCGCGGTCGCCGTCCTGCTCGCCCGCGGTGGACTGGAGGTCCAGCTCGCCACGCGCAGTGCCACGCATGCTGCCGAGATCGAGGAGGCGGGTGAAAATCGACGCTACCTGGAGGGCGTTCGCCTGCCCGACTCGGTCCGCGTGCGCCAGGCCTCTGAGGTCGAGCTCGCCGGCCTCGACCTCGTCTGCCTCGCGATCCCCTCCGGCTCACTGCCGCAGGCGGTTGGCGCGATCGCCGACCAGATCGGCTCGCGTGCGGCGATGTTGTTGCTGACAAAGGGCTTGATCGCGCCGCTTGGCCAGCTGCCGGCCGAATACGTCGGCGAGCGAGTGCGCGCCCGGGCAATCGCTTGTCTCGGCGGGCCGGCCCACGCCCGCGAGGCCGTCTCCGGTTCGGCGGCGCTGGTGCTCGGCTCGGCCGACCTCGACCTGCGCAAACAGCTCGGCGCCGTCTTCGACCGGGCGGGCCTGATCTGCGAGCGCTCCCCCGACGTCACCGGTGTCGAGATGGCCGGCGCGGCAAAGAATGCAGCCGCGCTCGCGGCCGCGGCAGCCGAGCCGCACGGGCTCAACGCCGCCGGGATCGCCGCCGCCCAGGTCTGGAGTGAGTGCATCGATCACGCGATCGAGCGCGGGGCCGAGCTCGGCACCTTCTCGGGACTGGCCGGCGTCGGCGACCTGACCGCGACGGTAATGGCCCCGACCGGCCGTAACCGGCGCGCCGGGGAGCTACTCGGGCGGGGTACGCCCGCAGCGGAAATCCCAGCCAAGATCGGCCAAGCCTCGGAGGGTCTCGACGCGGTGCCCCTGCTGGCTGCGGCCACCTCGGCTAGTGGCGGCAATGCCGTGGCGCTCTCGGGTCTGGCCGCTCTGATCCGCGGCGAGATCGATGCCGAGGCATGGGTGGCGGGGCTGCGGCGGGTCGAGCGCTCCAGGAAGGCCGCCTGATGGCAATAGGGTTGATGCGTGGCCGAAGCCAAGGAGAACGTCGAGCCCGCCAGCCTCGACCCGGCCGCCAAGGCGGAGCTCGATCGCGCCTTCGAGGACCTCTACCGGGCCCACCTGCGCGACGTCTATTCCTACGCCTACTACCGGGTCGGCAACCAGCACGATGCCGAGGACCTCACCGAGCAGGCCTTCCTGCAGGCCTACCGGCACTTCGATCGCGCTCGCCGCGAGTCCGACGGTCGGCCGCTGCGGCCCTGGCTGATTCGTATCGCCCACAACCTCGCCTCCAACTACTACCGCGACCGCTCGCGCCGGCCGCAGACCTCGCTCGAGGTCGCCGACCCGATCGCGGCGCGCCACGGCACCGAGGCGATCGCCGAGGGCCGCGAGGAGTTGCGCCAAGTGATGGCGCATCTCGAGGACCTGCCGGACGATCGCCGCGACGCGCTGATCATGCGCTTCGCGCTCGGCATGGACAACCGCGAGATCGCCCGCGCGCTGGGGCGCAGCGACGGCGCGACCAAGGTGCTGATCCATCGCGCGATCAAGCAGCTGCAGGAGGAGATGGGCGATGAGTGAGTCGGGCGCCGGCCTGGCTGGCAACTGGGACGTCGAGAGCCTGCTCTCCGACGCGCTGCGTCCGCTCGAGCCGCCGGAGCGGCTCTCGGGCCGGGTCGAGGACACCCTGGCCGCGGTCACGCAGGCTGCTGCCGAGGAGCTCTCGCAGTGGGCCGAGGAGCTCTCCGAGAGTGAGTTGCGCGCCCTGCGCGACCCGCGCAACTGGGTCCGTCCCGTTGTCGCGGTCGGCGCCGGTGGTGCCGCAGCCGGGGCGCTGGTCGTGATGGAGCTGCGGCGGCGGGGAAAACAGCAGGCCAAGGGCGGCCTGCGCTCGCTGACCGGCCGGATCAAGCCGTAGCCGGAGAGCCCTTTTTCTTCGCCGCCGGGGTACCGAGAGCGGCGAGCACGCCAAGTGCGCCGAGGACGAGGTGGAGCAGATTGTCGCCGCCGTTTACCGGCAGGAAGCCGAGGATCGCCTCGCCGCTGCCGATCGTGAATCCCCACAGGGCGAGGCCGACGTAGAAGGCACCAAGCCAGAGCGAGTAGCGGCGCGAGGCGTAGTCGGCGGCGAGCAGGCCGAGCGCGCCGGTGAGGATGTGCAGAACGTTGTCCCAGCCGTTGACCGCAAAGATGCCGAATGCATCCTCGACCTCGCCCGGGGAGCCGAAGGAGGCGCTGTAGAAGAAGCCGACGATGCCGAACACGACGAGCCCCGCGCCGACCGCAGTGGCGTAGAGGCGGGCTGGGCTGGGTCCGTCCATCGGCGGCGATTGTAGGCTGCTCATCCCCGTGGCTGAGACTTGTTACCGGCACCCCAATCGCGAGACCGCCGTTTCGTGCTCCAACTGCGGGCGGCCGATCTGCCCCGATTGCATGACCCCGACCCCGGTCGGCATGCGCTGCCCGGAGTGCGCCAGTCAGCGCACCAAGGTGGTGCGGGGGGTCGGCGAGGCGTCGCTGTCGACGACCGCGCCGGCGACATTCATCCTGATCGCGCTCAACGTGGCCGTCTATCTGGCTGAGGTCGCGTCCGGGCACGGCGGCTTTGAAATCTCCGGCAGCTCCCTCGTCGCTGAATTCGCGCTCTACGGGCCCTCGGTCGCCGAAGGTGAGTGGTATCGGTTGATCACCAGCGGCTTTCTGCACGCCAGCCTCTGGCACATCGGCGGCAACATGCTGCTGCTGTTCTTCCTCGGGCGCATCCTCGAGCCGGGAATCGGCACCCCGCGCTTCGTCGCCCTCTACTTCGTCTCACTGCTCGCCGGGTCATTTGGGGCGCTCCTAGCAACCCCCGACAGCCTCACCCTCGGTGCCTCCGGGGCCGTCTTCGGAGTGCTTGCCGCGACCTTCGTCATCGCCCGCGGCCGCGGTGTCGACGCGCTGGCCTCTTCCGTGGGCATTCTCATCTTGATCAACCTGGCCTTCAGCCTCGGGGTTCGAGGAATAAGCCTCGGTGCTCACCTGGGCGGCCTTGCCGCGGGGTTTCTCTGCGCCCTGCTCGTCATTGCCGGCGAGCGCGGCATGCTGGGACGGCGTCACTTCCCCGCCGAGATGGCGGCGATGACGGCACTCGGCGTCATCGCCGTGATCGGCGCGATCGCCGTCGCCTGAAGCTCAGCCGCCGGCGCCGCGCCAGACACTGGGCGCGCGCACCTCGGCGAAGCCGATGTTGCCCGGCGAGTCGACCAGGTCTGGGTGGAGCAGGTGACCGAGCAGCTCGACCCCGTCGACGAGACGGGGACCAGGGCGCGAGAAGGTCGAGGCGGCGTCGACCGCGAAGACCCGCTGCGCGCCGAGCTGCTCGATCTGGTCCCAGTAGGCGAGCGCCTGGGCGCGCGAGTCCTCCACGTACCAGCCGCAGGGCATCGCGATCGCCACATCGGGGTTGAGCCCGGAGAGCTCGCCCCAGGAGACCTCCGGCGACTTCAGCCCCGGCGGGCCGGCGACGTCTTCGCCGCCGGCGATCGAGATCATCTCGGGGATCCAGTGGCCGCCTACGTAGGGCGGATCGAGCCACTCTAGGGCGATCACCCGCGGCAGGCTCGCCCCGGCGACCGCGGCGCGCACGGTAGCGAGGCGACCCTCGAGCTCGCCGCGCAGTTCGTGCGCCTGGCGCGGGATCTCGGCCGCCTCGCCGAGGCGGATCACGTCCTCGAGCATCTCGCCGAGCGTGCTCGGGTCCTGCTGCAGGACTCGGGGCTTGCCCGGCAGTCGCGCCGCGACCTCGAGCACGTCCTCGTAGGAAACAGCGCAGACGGCGCAGATCGCCTGGGTGACGATCAAATCGGGCGCGACCTCGGCAAGCAACGCCTCGTCGAGCTCATACAGCGCCTGTCCCTCCGCCACCCTCGCCTTCACGGTGCGGTCGATCTCGGCGGCGCTGAGGCCGGCCGGCAGTACGGTCGTGGTCAGGTGGGGGAGCGAACTCGCCGCGGGCGGGTAGTCGCACTCGTGCGTGACCGCGACGACGCAGTCGCCGAGCCCGAGCGCGTAGAGCATCTCGGTTGCAGACGGAACGAGGCTTGCAATCCGCATCCGAACAGCAATATCTCAGTTATCGCCGGATCCGCGGGACGGATGGCTATATTGCCTACGCCGAATGGCCGACGACGACCTCCCCCGAAGTACCGGGCCAAATAGACGATGAGCGCGCTGCTGCTCGTCCTACTTCTGCTGCTGGTTGCGATCAACGGCTTCTTCGTCGCGGCCGAGTTCGCCCTGGTGCGCAGTCGCCGCGGCAAGGTCGAGCAACTTGCCGAGGAAGGCGAAAGCGGCGCTGAGGCGGTGATCGAGCAGCTCGACAAGATCGACGAGTCGCTCTCCGCCTGTCAGATCGGCATCACGATGGCCTCGATCGGGATCGGCTTCCTTGGCGAGCCCTCGCTCGCGGTGCTGCTCGAACCGATCTTTGGCGGCCTCTCGCACGGCGCCGCGGTCGGTCTCTCGGTGGCGATCGCCTTCGCCCTCGTCACCGCAATTCACATCAGCATCGGCGAGCAAGTACCGAAGATGATCGCGATCGCCCATGCCGAGCGCACCGCGCGCCGCGTCGCCCGCCCGCTCAACTGGTTTCGCGCCGTGACGGCGCCCGTGATCCTCCTGCTGAGCGCGATCTCCAATGCGATCGTCCGCCTTTTCGGCGTCGATCCCACTGACATCGAAGAGCACCACACGGCCGAGGACCTGAAGCAGATCATCGACAGCTCGAAGATGGGCGGCACCCTCGACCCCGGCGAGGCGGGGATGCTCGGCGGCGTCTTCCACCTGCACGAGCAGGAGGCCCGCGAGGTGATGACGCCGATCCCCGCGGTGGTCACGGTCGATGCCTCCGAGACGGTTGAGACGGCGCTGCGACGCTGCGTCACCTCCGGTCACACGCGCCTGGTCGTGATCGAGGACGAGAACCCCGACCGGGTCAAGGGGATCGTCCACAACAACAGCCTCGCCCGGCTCTACATGAGCGATGGGCCGGAGGCCGAGATCGCCGCCGCCGTGCGCGACGCCGTGATCGTGCCCGAGACGCGCCCGCTCGACGACCTGCTGCACGACCTGCAGGTCCAGCGCACTTCGCTATCGGTCATCGTCGACGAGTACGGCCGCACGGTCGGCATCGTCACCGTCGAGGACATCCTCGAGGAGGTGGTCGGGGAGATCGAGGACGAGACCGACCCCCGCGCCGCCGCCCTGCGCCAGCTCGCCAGCGGCGAGTGGTTCGTGCGCGGCCACGTCTCGCTCGGCGATCTCTCCGACGCGGGCATCGAGCTGCCGGTCGACACCGACGCCTACAACTCGGTCGGCGGCTACGTCTTCGGCGAGCTCGGCCGGCTGCCCAAGCGCGGTGACACGATCACCGCCAACGGCTACACGATCCGGGTCGAGTCGGTGCGCGAGAACCGCATCGAGGCGGTCCGCATCAGCGGTTCCGTCCGTCACGACTCCTAGCTTCTCCGGGCAACCCGCGTTCCCCATTCAAACCTGGAGGTATCGCATGTGGGTTGTGCGATTGAGCGATAAGCAGCTTGAAGTCCTACGGGCTTTGCTGCGTTCGGAGGAGCATCTCGGCCCGGCGCTAAAAGGCGCGGTCGAAGCACTCGATCTGGCCCGCTGGGACGAGCTCCCCGAGGCCGAGCTTCCCTGGGAAGAGATCGAGCTGAAGGCGCGCCAGCAGGGCATATCGCCCGCCGACGTGATTTGGGACCTCGCCGGTAAGCCCGCTAGTCAGTCGTAGCTGTAGAAACCGGCGCCGGACTTCCTGCCCAGCTTGCCTTCGTCCGCCATCTCGACCAGGAGCTTGGGGGGCTTCTGGTACTCCTCGCCCGAGGCGGCGTAGAGGGCGTCGCCGATCGCCTTGCAGACGTCGAGGCCGACGAAGTCGAGCAGCGCCAGGGGCCCCATCGGGTGGCCGGCGCCGAGCTTCATGCAGGTGTCGATCTCTCCCGCCTCCATGCCGGTCTGTTCCATGAAGCGGACGGCGTCGAAGAGGTAGGGGAAGAGCAGGCGGTTGACGACGAAGCCGGCCAGGTCGGGAACCTCGACTGCGGTCTTGCCCAGGGCGGCACACCAAGCAAGGGCGGTCTCGCGGGCGCCCGCGGCGCCGTCGGGGAAGCAGACCTCGACCAGCTTCATCCGCGGCACCGGGTTGAAGACGTGCAGGCCGAAGAGCTTGTCGACGCCGGCGGCCTCGGCGATCGCGGCGATGCTGAGTGAGGACGTGGTCGTAGCCAGGTCGGCATCGGGGCAGGCCGCGGCGATCGTGGCGAGCAGCTCGCCCTTGGGCCCGACCTCCTCGACGATCGCCTCGACGATCACGTCGCAGTCGGAGAGATCGCTGGGGTCCGTGGTGACCCGCAGGCGCGACGGCTCCGCGCCCTCGATCTTGGCGCAGGCGGCAACCACTTTCTCCTCCGCGCGCCAGGCAGAGGCCTCGCTGCGCGCCAGCAGGATCACGTCTGCGGTTGTGGTCGCGACAGCGGCTAGACCCGTGGCGATGGCGCCGCTTCCCGCGATTCCCGGACTCTGGTACCCCTGGCTTCCGTTCATGGGCGGGTTCCTATCAAGCCCAGCCCCGTTCTCGCCGCCAGGTACGATTGGTTGACTGACCAGTCAATCGAACGGAGGGCGTGATGGCAGGCAACGGAAACGGCAAGTTCGGCGGTCGTGAGGTCGTCATCGTCGAGGCCGTCCGCACGCCGATTGGGCGTGGGCACGAGGAGAAGGGCTACTACAAGGACACCCATCCCTCGAACCTGCTCGCCAAGACCTACAACGAGCTCTTCGAGCGCAGCGGCGTCGACCCGGCCGAGACCGGCGACGTGATCTGTGGCTGCGCCCAGCAGTTCGGCGAGCAGGGCGTCAACATCGGCCGCAACGCCTGGCTCGAGGCGGGCCTGCCGATCGAGACGCCGGCGACCACGATCGACCGCCAGTGCGGCTCCGCTCAGCAGGCGGTCAACTTCGCCGCCACCTTGATTGCCTCCGGCGTCCACGACGTCGCGATCGGCGGCGGGGTCGAGCACATGGGCCACATCTCCTTCGCCGACGGCTACTCGGTGATGAAGGAGCACGGCGCTCCCTTCTCCCCAGAGCTGATGGAGCGCTACAACCTGATCCCGCAGGGCCTCTCGGCCGAGATGATCGCTGACCAATGGGAGATCCCCCGCTCCGAGCTCGACGAGCTCGGCCTGCGCTCCCAGCAGCTCGCCGCCAAGGCGACCGAGGAGGGCCGCTTCGAGCGCGAGATCGTCCCCTTCTCGGTCAACGGAGATACCTATTCGACCGACCAAGGTCTGCGCGAGACGACACTGGAGGGTCTGGCCAACCTCAAGCCCGCCTTCAAGGAGGACGGCAAGATCACCGCCGGCAACTCCTCGCAGGTCTCCGACGGCGCTGCCGCGGTGCTGCTGATGACGCGCGAGAAGGCCGACGCGCTCGGACTCGAACCGCGGGCCCGTATCTTCGACCAGACCACGGTCGGCGTCGACCCAGTGATCATGCTCACCGGCCCGATCCCAGCGACGCGGAAGCTGCTCGAACGCAACGGGATGACGATGGACGACATCGACCTGGTCGAGATCAACGAGGCCTTCGCCTCGGTCGTTGCTGCCTGGCGCCGTGAGCTCGATCCCGACATGGACCGGGTCAACGTCAATGGCGGCGCGATCGCCCTCGGCCACCCGCTCGGCTCGACCGGCGCGCGCCTGATCACCACCCTGCTGCACGAGATGGAGCGCACCGACAAGGAGATGGGCCTGGTCACGATGTGCTGCGGTGGCGGCCTCGGTACCGGCACATTGATCCAACGAGTTTGAGGTATTTTATCGGTACTTTTGAGTTCTGAGCGAGGAAGATCGAGCATTGGCGGGTGCGTGCCCGTCTCGACCGTTGCCATTGCGGTCGCGATCTTGTCGATCGCCCTGCTGGCGGGGTGTGGAAGTGACGAAAGCGGGCAAGCCGCAGAGGGGACCGACTCGGTCGGGACGGTGGAGCATGTCTCGCTCGGGAAGGCGGCATTCATCAAAAGGGCGGACGCCCTCTGCGCTGCCAGTGAACGGCGGGCGAAGTCCGCATATTTCATCGCGCTCGAAACTCACGTCAACCCCGGTAAGGAAACGAAAGCCGAGCACGAAGCGCATGACGCCGCGCTGCTCAAAGTCGTTCTAAGCAAGGAACTCCGACGTCAAGTCTCGGAAATACGCGCTCTCGCGAGGCGCGCCGGCAAGGAGGCCGAAGTGCGTGCCTTCCTTGCAGCGATGGAAACGGCGATCGGGGAAGCCGCGAGCGAACCCCAAACCATGATCCGGCTCAGTGGTCCGGGCTTCGCCAGGCCTGACAAGCTGGCTCGGGAATATGGGTTTGCGGTCTGTGGCCGCAGTAAGTAGAGCTGGCCGACCCTCGTAGCAGCCGAGGATGTAGGTTTGGCCATATGGGTACGTGGAGAGTTGCGCTGTTCTCGGCGTTCGCGGTAGTCGTTCTTTTCGCCGGTTGCGGCGGGAGCGAAGACTCGAGCGCCTCCGGCTCTATCTCCAAGGAAGAATTCATCGCCAAGGCGGATGCCGTCTGCACGAAGACCAACAAACGGATGGAAGCAGAGCTGGGGAAGTTCTTGACTAGCGGTGAACAAATAACGAACCTCTCCAAAGCCGACAACGAAAGGTTCGTCACCAAAGTCCTGATTCCGAATCTGGAAAAGGAAATTGACGAAATTAAGGCGCTCGGCGTGCCCACAGAAGATGAAGAACGAGCCAAGGCGATGGTCGCTGCGCTCGAAGAAGGGCTCGAAACCGCCGAAGCCGATCCCGAAGCCCTGGCGGCCAGCAGTTCCGACATCGTCTATGGAATTGCAACCAGGCTGGCCGGCGAATACGGCCTCAAAGTCTGTAGCAGTCGCTAACCACTGGCTGCGCGGCCAGGCGGCCGCTATGCTCCGCGGCCGATGGACCTGACCCTCTCGCCCTCCGAGCAGCAGTTCCGCGACGAGGTTCGCGACTGGATTGAAGCCAACCATCCCGGGCCCGAGCCGGAAGCCGGTCTCGAGGAGGTAATGGCCTTTCGCAGCGAGTGGCAGCTGAAGATGCACGCTGCTGGCTGGGCCGGAATCTCTTGGCCCAAGGAGTACGGCGGCCGCGGCGCGACGATGATCGAGCAGGCGATCTTCGTCGGTGAGGCGGCGCGGCTGGAGGCGCCGAGCCCGGCCAACGTCCTCGGGCTGGCGATGGGCGGCCCCGTCGTCATCGCCCACGGCAGCGATGAGCAAAAGCAGCGCTACCTGGAGCCGATCCTGACCGGCGAGGAGATCTGGTGCCAGGGCTTCTCCGAGCCCGAGTCCGGCTCCGACCTGGCCTCGCTGAAAACGCGGGCGGTCAAGGACGGCGACGAATGGGTCGTCACCGGCCAGAAGGTCTGGACCACGTTCGCCCAGTACGCCAAGTGGTGCATGCTCGTCGCCCGCACTGACCCCGACGCCCCCAAGCACAAGGGGCTGACCTACTTCCTGATGGACATGGACCAGCCCGGCGTCGAAGCCAAGCCCCTGGTCCAGATCACCGGTGAGGGCGAGTTCAATGAGGTCTTCATCAACGAGGCTCGCATCCCCGACGAGAACATCGTCGGCGGGGTCGGCAACGGCTGGTCGGTGGCGATCACGACCTTGATGAACGAGCGCGCCGGCCTTGCCTTTGGCGCGATCGCCCAGATCGCCAACAACCTCAAACGTCTTGGCGCCCTGGCCGCCGAGACACGGGTCAACGGCGGCACCGCGGCTGAGGACCCGGTCTTCCGCCAGCGCCTCGCCCAGCTCCACATCGAGGCCGAGACGATGCGGCTCAACGCCTACCGCGGCCTGACCAAGACGATGCAGTCGGGCATTCCGGGCCCGGAGGGCTCGCTTGGCAAGTGGCAGTGGGCCGACATCAACCAGCGCATCGCCGAGCTGGCGCTCGACATCGAGGGGCCCTATGCGGCGCTCTCGCGTGGCGACGAGCACGTCGTCGCCGGTGGTGCCTGGCAGTACAGCTTCCTGCGCTCGCGCGCCAACTCGATCGAGGGTGGCACCACCGACATTCTCAAGAACATCATCGCCGAGCGGGTGCTCGGCCTGCCGAGGATGCGTTAGGGCGCCATGTACTTCGATCTCACCGACGAGCAGCAGGCGATCAAGGCGACCGCCCACGACTTCCTCGCCGCTCGCTACAAGTCCGATCGCGTCCGCGAGCTGGCCGAGAGCGAGAACGGCTTCGAGCAGTCCGATTGGGACGAGATGGCCGAGCTGGGCTGGACCGGCCTGGCGCTGCCGGAGGAGTGGGGCGGGCAGGGCCTCGGCATCGTCGAGCTCGCCGTTCTCTTCGAGGAGATGGGCTACGCGCTTGCCCCCTCGCCGCTCTTCTCCAACACGATCGCCGGCCTCGCCCTCTCGCTTTGCGGCTCCGATGAGCAGCGCGAGCGCTTCCTGCGGCCCTTGGCCGAGGGCAAGCTGCGCGGTACGCCCGCCCTCTGGGATGCCGGCGGCCCGGCGACGATCGGCAGCTTCACGATGGAGCCGCGCGCCGAGGGCGAGGGCATCGTCCTCGACGGCGAGAAGGTCCTGGTGATGGACGCCGCGGCCGCCGACTTCTTCCTCGTAGCCACTTCCGATGGGCGTCGCCACCTGGTCGAGCGCGGCGCCGACGGTGTCACCGTCACCCCGTCGACCTCGATCGACACCACCCGCCGCCTTTACGCGGTCCGCTTCGACGGCGTCAAGGTCGCCGCGGAGGACTCGCTGCCGGCCGCCGAGCCCGACTACTACGCCGTCTTCTTCAGGCTCTGCGTCGCGCTTGCCGCCGAGTCGACCGGGATCGCCCAGCGGACGATGGAGATGGCCGTCGCCTACGCCAAGGACCGCCAGCAGTTCGGCCGGCCGATCGGCGCCTACCAGGCGGTCTCACACCGCTGCGCGCAGATGCTGTTGGAGACCGAGAACGCTCGCTCGGCGGTCTACGGCGCGGCCTGGGCCGCAGACGCCGAGCCCGACTCGCTGCCGACCGCGGCCTCGATGGCCAAGGCCTACGCGTCTGACGCGGGCTGGCGCGTCCCCGATGCCTCGATCCAGGTGCACGGCGGGATCGGCTTCACCTGGGAGCACGACCTGCACTTCTTCCTCAAGCGCGGCAAGGCCAACGCATCGATGTTCGGTGACTCGAAGTGGCACCGTGAACGCGTCGCCGACGCCGTCCTCGCCGACGCCGCGCCGGTCCCGGCCTGACGGGCTGAGGCGTGGGCGCGCTCGAGCGGATCTCCGTCGCCGCGATCGGCACCACGGTCGCCGACCTCGAGGCCGAGACGCAGCGCGCGGAGGCGGCCGGGGTCGAGTGCGTCTGGGCGCCTGAGCTCTTTCGCTCCTCGGTCACCCAGGCCGCCTACCTGGCCGGCAAGACCGAGCGCATCGACGTTGCCACCGGGATCGCCTGGGCCTTCACCCGCAGTCCCTTCATCCTCGCCATCAGCGCCCTCGACATCGACGAGATGTCGGGTGGCCGCTTTCGCCTCGGTCTCGGATCTGGAGTCAAGCGCCTCAACGAAACCTGGCACAACGCCGAGTACGGCAAACCGGCCCCCCACCTGCGCGAGGCGATCGAGGCGACGCGGCTGATCATGCAGCAGGCGGGCAAGGGCGAACCGATTCGCTACGAGGGCTCCTACTACGACATCGACATCAAGGGCTGGATCCGCCCGCACCCGGCCCCGCGCGAGTCGGTGCCCATCTACACAGCTGGTGTGCAGGGCGGGATGTGCCGGATGGCGGGCGACGTCGCCGATGGCCTGATCGGCCACCCGATCCAGAGCTTGCGCTGGATCGACGAGGTCGTCGTCAGCTCCTTCGAGGAGGGGCTCTCCCGGTCGGGCCGCGAGCGCTCCAGCTTTGACTACCTGCCGACGGTCTGCTGCGCGATCGACGACGACGAGGCGCGGGCGATCGAGATGGCCCGCCGCACGATCTCCTTCTACGCCACGGTGAAGACCTACATGCCGCTCTGGGAGCCGCACGGCTTCGCTGACAACGCCGTCGCCGCCGGCGATGCCTTCCGCCGCGGCGACCTCGCCGCCGTCCCCGCCGCGATCAGCGACGAGATGGTCGAGACCTACTGCGCCGCTGGTCCGCTCGACAAGGTCCGAGCCCGAGTCGAGGCGACCGCCGAGCGTGCCGACGGCCTCTTCCTCACCCCGCCGACCTACTTCATCTCCCCCGAAGAGCTGAGCGAGTACCAAAACCGCATCATCACAGCCTTCGGTCCGACGGTGTGAGCGAGATGGAGGTGCTGGACCGGGTACGGGAGATCCCGGAGGGATTTGTGCGGACCTACGGGGACGTGTCGCCGGGGGCGCCGCGGTTTGCCGGGGCCGTCCTCTTCGCGGTTCACGACCCGGACCTGCCCTGGTGGCGCGTGGTCCGCGCTGACGGCTCGCTGGCCAAGGGCGTACGGCAGAAGCGGCACCTCATCGCCGAGGGAGTGCCGTTTCGCGGCGAGCGGGTCGACATGAGCAAAGCCCGCGCGCTCTCGTAGTCGCCCCTGCAAGCTGAGGGCAACAGAGGCCGTCGGGCGTCCTCCCCAAAACACTCAAGCGCGGCTCCTGTCGCGCGTTTTGGGGAGGACGCCCGACGGCCTCCCCACTCGCTACTCGTCGCGCGGGGTGATGCGGAAGGTCGAGACGACCTCGGCCTGTTTGGCCTCGGGGTGCACCACGTAGGCGCTGGGGCCGCCGCCGAACCAGCCGGAGCTCTCGTTGTCGGCGACGAAGATGCCGGGGTGGTGCTTGCCGTCGCCGTCCTCGACCCAGACCTTGTCGCCCTCTTTGAAGCCGTGTTCGATCTCGTTGTTCACGCGACCAGCCTAGCCGCTTGCGCGCCGTTGGCCCGGCCCCGCTGGTGGCATGGGGCCGAGCCGAGGCTCGCGGTTGGTTACGGACAGACGACGATCAGGTTGAAGTCGGCATCCGCGTCGGCGCCTTTTTCGTCGCGGGTGCGGACTTCGATCGCGTTCGGGTTGGCCGGCGCGATGTTGGTCTGCGCGTAGCCGGCGCCCGGCACCGTGGTGCTGGCGTTGTTGCGCCCGGCGACGTTGGCGCAGCCGCTGACGTTGACCGGGAAGACCACGGCGACGGCGCCACCGCCCTCGGTCGCGGTGATGCCGGCATCGCTGGCGCGCGCCAGGGTGGCATTGCCGGCGCCGCCCGGGTTGTTGACCACCGCCCAGTAGGTGTGGGCCGCCCGCTTGGCCGACGGAACGATGCCCAGCTTGTTGGTGTTGATCTGGTAGCCGGTCAGCGTCTTGTGCTTGAGCTTGCCGCCCCCGATCGTCTGCTTTTTGATCGACCCGCCGTTGATCGACTGCGCCGCGTAAGCGGTGCCTGCCAGCGCGACGATCAAGGCAATCACGGCGACGACCATTGCTGCCGACGGTCTTCTGCTCCTCTTGGCGTCCATGGACCTTCCTTTGGTTTCGCGGACTTGACCGGGCAATACCCGGCGCTTACAGGGAATAACCGTTCCGGGCTATGCGGGTAGCGCTGCGGCGAAGTGCTCAAAGGCCGCCATATCGGTCACTGCGGGGCCGTGGCCGGGCAGGATCAGGCTCGGGTTGAGATCCGCCAGCTTGCGGATCGAGCGGCGGTTCTCGGCCGAGTCGACGTTGTAGAAGTCGGGCGGCTCGGCGAGCATCGGGCGGCCGCTGGCGTAGCTCATGCTGCGGATCACGTCGCCGCAGATCGCCACCCGGTCGGAGTCGCGGAAGAAGATCACCTCGCCGGCTGAGTGGCCCGGGGCATGGACGACGCGGAAGCCGGCGACTTCGTCACCCTCCGCGAGCGTCTTGTCGACTGTGTGGGGCGGGCCCTGCCAGAGCCAGGACGCGGTCCGCGCGATCGGGTGCGAGGAGGCGGCGACGGGGCGCCTTCCCTCCATCGCGTCGACGTCGCCGGCGTGGCAGGCGAGCGGAATGCCCCGCGCTTCGCAGACGTCCTTTGCGACCCCCTGGTGATCGGCGTGCACATGGGTCAGCGCCAGCATCGAGAGCGCTCGCCCCTCGATCTCGGCGAAGATGCGACGCCGGTCCCAACGCCGCCCGGCGTCGATCAGCACGTCCTCAGCGAGGTAGACGTTGATCGTCGGACCGGGAAACTCCTTCAGCCGCCAGACGCCCGGAGCGAAGTTCTTCAATGCGAGGAGATCCCCATCGTCCCGCGCGGGTCGCCGCTGTGCTCGGCTAGCTCTTCGAGCTCGGCGATCTTGCGCTCGCCTTCGCGCCGCGCCGGGTCGTCGGCGGACAGCGGCTCGATCAGGCGGCGGATCCGGTTGCGGACCTGCAGGGCGAAGTGGGGGGTGGAGGCGCCCGCTAGGGCGCGAATGTCCTCGGCGGTGACCCGGTGGCCGCCGCTGAGCAGGTCCGGGCTCTCGGCCTCGCTCATTCTTCTCCCCCTCCGATCTGCGCCAGTTCGGCGAGCTGATCGATTTCGGCTTGCTGGTTCACGTCGATGGCCTCCTGGTCCCCGATCACCCAGACGTGGTTGTAGAAGGCGCGGGTCGGATCGGTGGTGTAGCCCGGCTTGATGTCGAGCAGGTATTCGCGCAGCGCTTTCGGCAGCGTATCGGCGTCGTCGGTGAGCAGCAGCGGTCCCCAGGTGCCCGAGGCGGAGAGCGGCGCGGCGATCGCCGCCGCGAGCGGTTCGTTGCTGCGGGCGACGACCAGCCCGTGTCCGGGATCGTTGACGTTCCAGCCGAAGCCGCCGCCCGCGTAACGGGCCAGGGCGATCGAGTTTGCGACGGGGTCCTCGCCGGAGACGCGACGCACCGGGTTGCCTATTTTGGTGGCGACTTCCCGCACCACGTCAGAGGAGATCGCCGAGGACGGCCCGAGTACGTAGACCGGCGTCTTCGGGTCTTCGCGCAGCGCGCCTGCGGTCGCCGCGGGGAGTTTGTCTGGGCCGCTGTAGAGGACCGCATCGCCCGAGCGGGCCGCCCAGGCTGCCGCCGGCGCGGCGAATTCGGACGCGTCTTCAGGCGCCAAGACGATGTGTCGGGGCGCGCCGCCGAACAGTTTGTTGCGCAGCGCCTCGATGGCAACGGCCTGGGCGGCCGGGCTCGCCGCTTTCACCGCCGTTGTCCGCAGTCCGTCCGGCGCGGCGACGCTGCCGATCACAAAAGCCTGCGTTTTTTCGGTCGCTCTGCTTCCCTGTGGGTCGAGGGTGTCGAGGGCCTGCGAAGTGGGGTCGGGAAGGTCGCCGTCAGAAGAGACGAGCAGGGGAGCCCGTACCGGGGCCGACATCAGGACCGCCGCCGCGACCGCTCCCTGCCAGTCGCCTTCGTCGACCAGGGTGACTGCCGCGGGCCGCTGCGCGACCTTGGCTGAAGGGAAGACCGCGAGCGCGACGCCGGCCGCGGTGGTCGCGGCATCAGAGCCACCGACCCTGGTCGTGTTGTTGGTGGCGAACGATGGGTAACCCAGTTCTTCGGCCGCTTCGGCGGTTGGGGTCTGCTTTTCTTCGGGCGCCGGTTCTGCCTGAACCGGCGCCGGCGCCGGTTTCTCGTCCTTCTTGTTAGAGCCGCCGCCACCGAGTACCGCGGCGATAAGGAAGACGACAGCGATCAGAACTAGGCCGCCGATTGCCTTCAGGGCGCCCGGAACCGGTTTGCGTTTCCGCATCTTCTCCACCGGAGCAGGCGTGGCCGTTGCCGGTTTCGGCGCTGAAGGCTCCTCTGCTTTCGGCTTCTGGGGGGCTGGCTCGGTGGGCTTGGCTGGCGGCGATTGAGGAGTCGGCTCTTCCTTCGGCGGCTGCTCCGATTTCGCCGCCGGCACCTCGGCGTTGATGGGGCGTTTCCCGGCCAAGGCCGGAACGGTACAGGCGGGGCGGTGGCTGGCTGGTCAGCTAACCTTTCCGGGACTGGTTGACTGACCAGTCAATCAACGCGCGACCACGCCGCCGAACAAGAGGGGACCCATGGATTTCGCACTGACCGACGAGCAGCTGGAGCACAAGGAGCGCTGCCGGACCTTCGCCCGCGAGGTGATCAGGCCCGCCGCCCGCAAGCACGACGAAGAGGAGAGCACCCCCTGGGAGGTGATCAAGGAGGCGCGCAAACAGGGCTTCGGCGGTCTCGAGAGCATCCAGGCCTCCGCCGCCGACGAGCAGGGTCAGATGCAGGTGATCTCGGCCGAGGAGTTCCACTGGGGCTGCGCAGGAACCGCCCTGGCGATCTCCGGCTCCGGCCTCGCCGCGGCGGGAATCGCTTCCTCCGGCACTCCTGAGCAGATCGCCCGTTGGGTCCCCGAGTGCTTCGGCAGCGGCGAGGAAATCAAGCTCGGCGCCTACGCGGTCACCGAGCCGCAGGCCGGCTCCGACGTCAAGAGCCTGAAGACGACGGTCAAGCGCGACGGTGACGAGTGGGTTCTCAACGGCACCAAGGTCTTCATCACCAACGGCGGCATTGCCGACGTCCACGTCGTCGTCGCCACCGTCGACCCGGCCCTCGGCACCCGCGGCCAGGCCTCCTTCGTGATCGGCAAGGACACGCCCGGGCTGAGCCAGGGAAAGAAGGAGTCGAAGCTCGGCATCCGCGCCTCGCACACGGCGGAGATCGTGCTCGAGGACTGCCGGATCCCGATCGAGAACCTGCTCGGCGGCGAGGAGAAGCTGGAACGCAAGCTGCAGCGCGGGCGCGAAGGCAAGAAGTCGCGCGGCGCCGACGCCCTGGCGACCTTCGAGATGACCAGGCCGCTGGTCGGCGCCTCGGCGCTCGGCATCGCCCAGGCTGCCTATGAGTGGACCCTCGAGTACCTCGACGGTCAGTCCGCGGGCGGCAAACCGCTGCTCGGCGAGCAGCGCATCCAGCAGGTCCTCGCTGACGTCGCCACTGAGATCGAAGCAGCGCGACTGCTGGTCCAGCGCGCCGCTTGGATGGGTCGCAACGGCATCCCGATGCGCGGTGGCCAGGGCTCGATGTCAAAGCTCAAGGCCGGCGACGTGACGATGTGGGCGACGACGACGCTGATGGACCTGGTCGGCCCCTATTCCTGGAGCAGCGAGTGCCCGCTGGAGAAGTGGTTCCGCGACGCCAAGATCTACCAGCTGTTCGAGGGGACGGCGGAGATTCAGCGGATGGTTATTTCGCGGATGCAGGCGCGGGAATACGCCGAGCGGCTTGGGTATGCGGCGGAAGTCGCCAACGAGGCGATGGCAGAGAAGTCATCTGAGAAGGAGCCGGTTCCCGCCTAAGGCATGAAGAGCCGTCGGGGGTTCCTTCCCAGGCCGCTTCGCGGGAGTTCCTGGGAAGGGACCCCCGACGGCTCACGCAGGTCCTAAGCTCGGGGCGTGCACGCTCATTCGCACGCGCATGATCTAGACGCTCGACGGGGCGACAGTCGTCGGCGGATGTGGATAGCTCTGGGGATCAATGCGGGGTTGTTGGTCGCTGAGGCGGTTGGTGGGGTGCTTACCGGGTCGCTTGCGGTGTTGGCGGATGCGGGGCATCTGCTCTCCGATGTGGGGGCGATTGCGCTCGCCTTGTTCGCTGCCGCGCTTGCCGCTCGGCCGGCTGGAGGGCGGATGACTTTTGGCTACCAGCGTTCGGAGATCCTGGCGGCGCTTACCAACGGGTTGCTGCTCGTTGTCGTATCTGTGGTGATCGGAGTGGAGGCGATTGGCCGGCTCGGCGATCCGCCGCAGATTGACGGGCTCGGGGTGCTTGCTCTTGGCCTGCTCGGCCTACTTGGCAACCTCGCGGCGACAGTGGTTCTGGCCCGAGGCGAGCGTGAGGACGTCAACCTCGAGGGCGTTCTCCGGCACAGTGCCGCCGATGCGCTCGGTTCGCTCGGCGTCGTCGTCGCAGGTGCCTTCGTTCTCGCCGGCGGCTCGGATGTGGTCGACCCGATCGTCAGCCTCTTGATCGCCGCTTTGATCCTGATCTCGTCGTGGCGCCTGATCAAGGAGCCGTTCGATGTGCTGATGGAGGCGGCGCCGGCCGGGGTTGACGTCGACGCCGCCGGGGCGGCGATCTGTTCGGAGGAGGGGGTGCGCTCCGTTCACGATCTGCACATCTGGACCGTGACCTCTGGTTTTGGCGCTCTCGCTGCTCACGTCGTAGTCAGCTCGGATTGCGATCCGGGCCTGGTGCGGCGGCGGCTCGAGCTGCTGCTGCACGAGCGCTTCGGGATCGACCACACCACGTTGCAGATGGAGGAGGAGGCCTCCGCCGACCTCCTGCACGTCGAGAACGCCTCGCCCGGTACCTGATCGCAAGCCCGGTTGCAGGGGGAATTCCCTGCAAGTGGGCACATCTCGAGTTGGCTAGCCTCGGCGGCGATGGTCAGAAATCGCCTTGCCCTGGCGGCGTTTCTCGTCGCCGCGGCGGCGCTGGTTGTGCTGCTTGCTGCCAGTGTTGCCCCAGCCGAAGATCTCGAATCGAAGCTCGACGCCAAGGAAGCGAAGCTCTCCAAGGTGCGCGAACGCTCCGGCGTGCTCTCGACGACGATCTCCCAGCTCGGCGATCGCATCGACAGGCTGACAACCGAGGTGGCGGGCCTGCGCAAGCAAGAGGCGGCTGTCGAAGTTCGCCTCAACGCCAAGCAGGCTGAACTCGATCGCGCTCTGGCCCAGCTGGACGTGGCGAAGACGCGCCTGGTCAAGATGCGCTCGCACCTGAAGCGTGCCCTGAGCGCGTTGCGAGATCGCCTCGTCGCGATGTATGAGACCGGCACGCCCGACGTGCTCAGCGTCATCGTTGGCGCCAACGGCTATGACGACCTGATCGACCGCACCGAATACCTCAACCGCATTCGCGGCAACGATGAAGCGATCGTCGGCCGCGTGCGCGAACTGCGTAACCAGGTCAGGCGCACGGTCGATCGCCTGCGCGGTGCCAAGAACCAGATCGAAGCGGCGCGTGACTCGATCGCGGCCGAAGAGCAGGCCCTGGCGAGCGCTCGCGGTGCGGTCCAGCAGCGACAGTCCTCGCTCCTCGCCGCGCGCGGCGACCGCGTCGCCGCGTTGAAGGAGATCCGCAGCCACGAAGAGGAGCTCGATGGCTCGGTGGCCAAGATCCAGGCGAAGATCGCGGCGCAGCTCGCCGGCTATGGATCGGTGCCGCTGCCCGCGGGGCCGATTCGCGGCGGCAGCAGCGGTCTGATCTGGCCGGTCGACGGCCCGGTCGTCTCGGGCTTCGGCTCGCGCACGATCAACGGCAGCTACGAGTACCACCCCGGCATCGACATCGCCGTGCCCAGCGGCACGCCGATCCGAGCCGCGGCGGCCGGAACCGTGATCTTCACCGAGCCCGAGGCGAGCAGCGGCGGCTACGGCAACTACACCTGCATCGACCACGGCGGCGGGCTCTCGACTTGCTACGCCCACCAGGAGACCTTTGCCGTCTCGGCTGGCCAGCAGGTCTCCCAGGGCCAGGTCATCGGCTACAGCGACTGCACCGGCTACTGCTTCGGGCCGCACTTGCACTTCGAGGTCCGCATCGACGGCGAAGTCACCGATCCGATGGCCTACCTGTAGCGCCGATCCCGCCTACGGTTCGCGTCGTTTACTCAGAATTCCCTAGGAAATTCAATTATTTGGTATGTCGGCCGGGTTTGACCCTGCCAGTCTGGGTACGAGCCTCACGTGGGAGGCCACCCCAGATGATTCGCCAGGCTCACACTTATCTCGCGGGAGCGGTGTCCAGCACTGCACTGGTCGCGGCTGCCGTGGTCGCCTTCGTCATGCTCGTCTCGTTTCAGGCCTTGAGGGACTGGCCGCTGGCCGGCATCGGAATCGGTGGCGACGACAGTGCCGCCACCGGACCGAGTACCGCCGGTTCGGGCTCGGCGACGTCGCCGACGGAAACCGGTGGCGCTGCAGCAGTGGGATCTGTCGTAGCCGGAGGTTCTGCCCGCAAGGGCAAAGGCCGCTCCTCCGCGGGGGAGAACAGCCAGGCCGCGGTCGACACTTCGCCAACTGCCGCGACGGGCTCGCCCACCGCGGAAGCTCCTCCGTCCAGCCCAACTGGGCAAGGGGGCAGCGCCGATGCCCCAGGCGGTTCCTCGCCGACCGGCTCAGCCAGCTCCAGTCCCGCCACAGGAGGCGGTGGCGGCGGCTCCAATCCGAATGCCGGCGGTGGATCTGGAAGCGCATCGGAAGCCGGCGGTCAAACGACCTCAGGCGCGGTCACCGGCACGGTCAACAAAACCGTCTCCGGCGTCGACGAAGCCACCGGTGGGGTGCTCGGCAGCACCGGCGTCACCGAAACCACCGAAAATGTCGTCGAAACCGTCGCCGGCCCCGAATCGACGGTTGGACACACCGTCGACGAAGTCGCCAAAACGGTTGGCGGCCTGCTCGGCGGCAAAAAATAGCCGGCCACTAGCCGCCGCTTCCCTTTCACCGTCACAATGCCCGCCTATGGCGGAGCGCGCACAGGCCGGGGCGGTGGTCGACCCGATCGAGGGGTCGCTGGTGTACCCCGGCAAGAGCCGCGTCAACGAGCGCGGTCATCTCGAGATCGCCGGTTGTGACGTCGTCGATCTGGCGGCCGAGTTCGGCACGCCGGCCTACCTCTACGCCGAGGATGACATGCGCGATCGCGCCCGCGCCTACCGCGCCGCCTTCGAGCGACGTGAGGCCGAGGCGGAAGTGCTCTTCGCGAGCAAGTCGCTGCCCTGCACCGCCGCCTACCGGCTCTTCGCCGAGGAGGGCCTCTCGGTCGACGTCGCCTCGGGCGGTGAGCTGCACATGGCGCTGCGCGCTGGATTCGACCCCGCCCGCATCCACATGCACGGCAACAACAAGAGCGACGAGGAGATCCTCTTCGCCGCTCGCTCCGGCGTCGGTCACCTGATCCTCGACTCCTTCGATGAGATTGACCGCTGTGAGCGACTGCTCGATCAGCCCCAGGACGTCCTCATCCGCGTCACCCCCGGGATCAAGCCCTCGACCCACACCTACGTGCAGACGGGCCAGCTCGACTCGAAGTTCGGCTTCGGCCTGGAGGACGAGCTGGCGGCGCGAGCGATCGAGCGCGTCCTCGCCTCCGACGTGCTCAACCTGACCGGCCTGCACGCTCACATCGGCTCGCAGATCTTCGAGCTCGAGCCCTACACACTGGCGATCCGGGCGATCGGCGAGCTGGCCGGTGACTGGTGCAAGATCGTCAACGTCGGCGGCGGCCTCGGCATCGCCTACACCGCGGAGGATCAGCCGCCCTCGATCGACGCTTACGTCGACGTCAAGGTGCGCGGTGTCGCCGAGGTCTTCGGCGACGGGGTGAAGATCCTGATCGAGCCCGGCCGCTCGCTGGTCGGCAATGCCGGCCTCACCGCCTACCGGGTCGGAACCGTCAAGGAGATCCCCGGTATCCGCACTTACGTCGCGGTTGATGGCGGCATGTCCGACAACATGCGGCCGATGCTCTACGGCTCGCGCTACGAAGCACTGATCGCCGATCGCGCCGCCGAGCCGGCTGAGAGCACGGCGACGATCGCCGGCATGCACTGCGAGTCCGGTGACATCATCGTCCGCGATGCCCTGCTCGCCTCTCCGGCGGTCGGCGACGTGCTCGTCACGCCCGCCACCGGCGCCTACGGCTACGCGATGGCGAGCAACTACAACGGCGTGCCGCGGCCGCCGGTGATCTTCTGCCGCGATGGCGACGCCCGCGTGGTCGTGCGCCGCGAGACCTACGACGACCTCACCTCCCGCGACGTAGATGTCTGACCCCATTCGCATCGGGCTGCTGGGACGCGGCACGGTCGGTGGCGCCTTCGCCGAGCTGGTCGAGGCGCGGGCCGAGGCGGTCGAGGCGGCGACCGGGCGCCGGCCGCAGATCGCCGGCGTGCTGACTCGCGAGGACGGCGACTTCAGCGAGATCCTCGCTGGCTCCGACCTGATCGTCGAGCTGATCGGCGGCACCGACCCGGCGCGCGATTACGTGCTTGATGCCCTGCGGGCGAAACGCCCGGTGGTCACGGCCAACAAGCAGCTGCTCGCCCAGCATGGCGAGGAGCTCTTCGACGTCGCCCGCGAGGCTGGGGTGCAGCTGCGCTTCGAGGCGGCGGTCGCCGGCGTGATCCCGATCGTGCGGGTGATCCAGGAGAGCTTCGGCGTCACCGAGATCGCCAAGGTCTTTGGCATCGTCAACGGCACAACGAACTTCATCCTCAGTGAGATGGCCGCCAGCGGCGCCTCTTACGAGGACGTCCTCGCCCGCGCGCAGGAGCTCGGTTACGCCGAGGCCGACCCAACCGCCGATGTCAGTGGGGCTGACGCGGCGGCCAAGATGGCAATCCTCGCCCGGCTCGCCTTTCACACGCCGGTGACGCTCGACCAGGTCTCATATGAGGGCATCGAACAGGTCGAGCTCGATGACCTTGCCTACGCCAAGGAGCTCGGCCTCTCGTTGAAGCTGCTCGGGGTCGCCGAGCGTCGCACGGAAGGGATCAGCGTGCGTGTCTTCCCCTGCTTCCTCTACGGCGGCCACCCGCTCGCCCCGGTTGGCGGGCCGTTCAACGCGGTGATGGTCGAGGCGCCGGAGATCACTGAGGTGACGATGTCGGGGCCCGGTGCCGGGGGAGTGCAGACCGCCTCGGCCGTGCTCGGCGACGTGGTCTCGATCCTCAGCGGCGATGCCCCGGTGCACGAGACGCGGCAGCGCCTGCCAATCGTCTCCGACGTCACCTCCTCCTTCTACCTCCACCTCGCGGTCGCCGACCGTCCCGGCGTGCTGGCCAGCGTCGCCCAGGTGCTGGGCGACAAAGACGTCTCGGTGAAGAGCGTCGTCCAGCGTGGGACCGGCGAGGACACGCGCCTGGTGATGGTGATCCACGAGTGCTTGGAGTCGCGCTTCTCGGCGGCGCTCAAAGCGATTGAGGAGCTCGACGTGCTGCGCTCTCCGGCGCGCTCGATCCGGGTGATCGAAGAGGAGTTCGTTTGAGCCCCGCCCCCCTGATCGAGCGCTACCGCGAGCGCCTCTCACTGGAGCCCGGTGACCCTGTCGTCACTCTGAACGAGGGCTCGACGCCGCTGGTCGAGGCGCCGCGGCTCTCCGAGCGGATCGGCGCCCGTGCCTACCTCAAGTTCGAGGGCGCCAACCCGACCGGCAGCTTCAAGGACCGGGGGATGACCGTTGCAGTCTCGCGGGCCAAGGGCCGCGGCGCCGAGGCCGTGATCTGCGCCTCGACCGGCAACACCGCCGCCAGTGCTGCCGCTTACGCGGCGCGGGCGGGGATGCGGGGGGCCGTGATCGTGCCGGAGGGCAAGATCGCGATCGGCAAGCTGGCCCAGGCGCTGATGCACGGTGCCCGCGTCGTCGCCCTGCAAGGGAACTTCGACGATGCCCTGCGGATCGTCCGCGAGCTCGCCGACAAGCACCCAATCGAGCTGGTCAACTCGGTCAATCCGCACCGGATCGAAGGCCAGAAGACCGCCGCCTTCGAGGTGATCGAGGAGCTGGGGGAGGCGCCGGGCGCGCTGGCGATCCCGGTCGGCAACGCCGGCAACGTCACCGCCTACTGGCGCGGCTTCCAGGAGGCCGGCACCGCCCCGATCCTCTACGGCTTCCAGGCCGAGGGCGCCGCGCCGTTGGTCCGCGGCGCGCCAGTCGCCAACCCTGAGACCGTTGCCTCGGCGATCCGGATCGGCAACCCGGCCCGCTGGGAGGAGGCGATGGACGCCTTCACCGGCTCGCGCGGGCGCGTCGCCGCGGTCTCCGATCAGCAGATCCTCGACGCCTATCGCTGGCTCGCCGCCGGAGAGGGTGTCTTCTGCGAGCCTGCCTCGGCAGCGTCGGTCGCTGGCCTGCTTGCCCACGGCCTGCCCACGGTAGAGGGCGAGCCGCCACCGGAGACGGTCGTCTGCGTTCTCACCGGCCACGGCCTCAAGGACCCCGATACGGCGCTCTCCAAAGCGCCACCGGTGATCAACTGCGAGAACGACCTCAGCGCGGTCGAGCGCGCGGTATTCGATTGACCGTCCGCCGCCGGCTGGTCCGCGTCCCCGCCTCGTCGGCCAATCTCGGCCCGGGTTATGACGTGCTCGCCGCCGCGGTCTCGCTTTATCTCGAGCTCGAAGTCGAGGAGACGGGCGAGTTCTCGCTCGATCCCGCCGGCCTCGATGTCTCCGTCGGCCGCGACAACCTGATCGTGCGGGCCTTCGAGACCCTGCATCCCGCCGACGGCATCTCCTTCCGGCTGAAGAGCGAGATCCCGCTGGCGCGGGGGCTGGGCTCGAGCGCCGCGGCGATCGTCGCCGGTCTCTTCGCTGCCGATCACCTCTTCGAGCTCGCCCTCTCCAAGCAGGAGATGCTGACCAAGGCGACGGAGCTGGAGGGGCACCCCGACAACGTCGCCGCGGCGATCTACGGCGGCTTCGTGATCTGCGGCGGCGGGGAGGGCGAGTCGCCGAGCGCGGTCCGCTTCGACCCGCCGAGCGGCCTCGAGGGCATCGCGGTCATCCCGGCCGAGGAGGTCTCGACCGAGCGCGCCCGCGAAGCGATCCCCGCCGAGGTTCCGCTCGCCGACGCGGTCGCCAACGTCTCCGCCGCCTCGCGCTTGGTGTTGGGTCTGCAGACGGCCGACCTCGACCTTGTGGCTGCCGGTCTCCTTGATCGCATCCACCAGCCCCGTCGCCGCGAGCTCTACTCGCGCTCGATGGAGCTAGTCGACAATGCCGCCGAGCTCGGTGCCCTGGGCGCGACGATCTCCGGCGCCGGCCCCACCGTCCTCGTCTGGACCACCTGGCAGGAAGCGGGCCACGTCGCCGAGGCCCTCGAGCAGCGCTGCGCCGGCTGGGCCGAGGTTCGCCGCCTCCCCTTCAGCCCCCACGGGGCTGACGTTCCTGAGCTTTAACCGGGAAGAGGCTGGTCGCGTCATCGCTTAGGCGGGGGTGCGTTTGACCCGCCATTCCAAGAACGAACTTCGCAACTTGAAGGCGACTGTTGAGGATGTCGAGAGAGTCATCGCGAACCCGATTAGGGTCGATTACGACTCAGACGAAAGATCTCGGTATACGGGATATATTCGGGACGTGCGCGTGCGCATTGTCGTGGCTCTTGACGAGCCGGACCTTGTTGTCACAATCCACAAGAGGAGGCGCTGATGAAAGCTGATTACGACAGTGAGGCCAACGCGATTTCAATCAACCTGTGCTCGTTCGATCACTTCGACGAGCAGGAGCACGTTGATGACGACTATTGCGTTGTGGGGCTTGAAAAGGGCCGCCCAGTCAACGTCGAGCTCTTGAGCCCGGCCGAGCACATCGAACTACTCGAGGCCGCGGCAGACCGCTTCGACTTGGACAGCGTGGCCCTGATTGCCACAACCCGCGCTGCGCTTGCTGCCCCTGATCGGATCGTTGAGTTGAATCTGGGAGCCCCATTGCCAGATTCGCGTTCCGTGCTCCGCCATCCGTGACCGGTTTTAGGATCACCGGCGTGATCCGCAAACTGGCTGTCGTTGCACTTGTAACTCTCGTCGCGCTCGTTGCGGTTCCGGCGACCTCGCAAGCGACCCTTGTTTTCACCCGCAATCCCTTCAACCCAACGGTTTACGTCGCGAATGACAACGGCTCCTCGGCGCGGAAGATCGGTACGGGGTCAAATCCGCGGGTCTCGCCCGATGGACAGACGATCGTCTTCTACCGTCTCGGCAAGGGCAATCAGCCGGCTGACCTGATGGTCGCCTCCGCGGCGGGCGGCGCCCCGAAGAAGCTCTTGAGCAACTGGCAGGACCCGTTCGTCTTCGCTTGGTCATCCGACTCGAGCACGATCGCGGTGCTGCGCGGACCCGAGGTCGGCAAGCAGCGGCTGGTCACGGTCGATCTCGCCAGCGGGGAACAGCACACGATCGATCAGGGGTATTTCTCCGGGGTTAGCTTCGCCCCGGGGGGCAGCGAACAGCTGGTCTATGGCAAGGCGACAAGCGAAAACTTCCCGCCCCGCAGCGACATCTACAGAATCGACATCCTCCCCCCGGGAGCCGTCGGCGTCGCCGCCGAAGAACCGCAGCGGCTGACCACCGACCACCGTTCCCTCGATCCGCTCTGGGGGCCGAACGAAAAGATCGTCTTCGTCAAGCACCTGGGTGAAAAGAGCCGCAAGTACGGCCCCAAGAACGACCTCTTCCTGATGAACCCGAGCGGCAAGCAGGTCAAGCGACTAACCCACACCAAGGTCGGCCCGCTGCTCGCTGGCTTGGACCCCACCGCTTGGTCGGCGAGCGGCAAGCACCTGCTCGCCGAGTTCGGTGGCCAGGACACGACCTACGCGGTCACGGTCAACCCGAAGACCGGCGCGGAACGGGCCTTGACCAAGGAACGCGAGACCGGCTTCGTCGGCACCGCCCTCTCCCGCAACGGCAGGCTCGTGCTCGGCAGTCTCGGCGGTTTCGAACCCGGCCCCGGTCACAAGGTGGTCAGCATCCCCTACAAGGGCGGCAAGCCCAGGGTGCTCGCCAATAACGCCTCGGAAGCCGACTGGAGCCGCTGATGGCCGGCGGCTTTACGATCAAGCACCGCGACGAGTTCGAGTCGATGGAGGGCTCCGGCGACTCGACCTGGCGCCTGGCGCGCAAGGCGCTGGGGACCTCGGCCTTTGGCTTCAACCTGGTCGAAATCGATCCCGGTGGGCAGATCCCCGAGCACGATGAGTCGGGCAGCGGTCAAGTCGAGCTCTACGCGATCCTCGAGGGCGAGGCGGTGCTGCGGATCGAGGGCGAGGATCACCCGGCGCCTGCCGGCACCTTCGCCTCGATCGAGCCGCCGGCGAGCCGCACGATCCTCAACCGCTCCGACGCTCCGGTCACCGCGCTGCTGATCGGTGTCCAGCCCGAGGGCGGCTTCGAGCCGGCCGGCTGGGCCTAGCCCAGCTCCGGGTTGGCGTCGAGGTACTGCTTGGCCAGCCGCTTCGGCGCGCGCGTAAGCCAGGCTTCGATCACCAGCTCCTCCAGCTCGCCGACCGCGATCCGCTCCAGCCGCACGAGGACCGACGGGTAGCCATCGAAGTGGGGGGTGGTGAAGTAGACCTCAGGATCGTCGGCGAGTAGCGCTTCCTTGGCGACCAGGTGCTCGACCCGGGCTCCCAGGATCGCGCCGCTCGGTGCCCTGTCGCCGAGTGTCTCCAGTTCGCTCGCACGCAGCGGACGCTCCCAGACGAAGAGCTTCTTCCGCACCCGCCAGGAAGGCAATCCATGCATCGGCTGCTCCGTGGCCTCGGGCAGGGAGAGGGCGATGCGGCGCACGTCATCCCAGTCGGCCATGTCAACAGTTTCGCGCTATTTGCAGGGAAACGCCGATTTATCTCGACGGGTTTCCCGGCGTCCCTATAATTCCGGGACCCGTCAACCCGTCGCGCGCCCGCTCGAAGAAGGCGTGGAAACCGGGAGGTCAGCGTGTCCCATACCCAGTCCCGTGAGCTTCACGGCGAGGGCGTCTTCCGCTACTCGCCAGAGCGTGCCTACCGCCCGCTTGTCTCGCCGCCCAGCGTCGAGGACAAGGATGCGTGTGCGATCTATGCCTCCGTCCGCAAGGACGCCACGCCCAGTCACGCGCCGATCGAGCTGGCGATCCCGGCCCTGCAGAAGATGCTCCACCGCGCCGGCAACGTCGACGGCGAGGGGGACGGCTGCGGCCTGCTGCTCGACCTGCCGCGCAAGATCTGGGCCGAGGAGGTCCGCTCCGGCGGCCACGACCCCTCGCTGACCCTCGACGACGCCTTCGCCGTCGCCCACATCTTCGTCGAGCGCTCCCAGGACCTCGAGCGCATCCAGCACGACGCCCGTGAGCTGCTCGGCCAGGGCGGCTTCCGCATCCTTGCCGAGCGGATCGGCGTCGTCGACTCGCCCGCGCTCGGCCCGACCGCGCGCGAGGAGGAGCCGCACTTCTGGCAGTTGGCCGGCCTCGTCGCCGACGCCTCGCGTCGCGACCGTGTCCTCTTCGACCTGCTGATCGAGCTCGAGCAGCGCCTCGACGTCCACGTCCCCTCCTTCTCGGCGACGACCTGCGTCTACAAGGTGATGGGCGCGCCGAAGATCCTCGGCGAGTACTACCCCGACCTGCGCGACGAGCGCTTCGAGACGATCGGCAGCTTCGGCCACAACCGCTACTCGACCAACACCTGGCCTTCCTTCAAGCGGGTGCAGCCGTTCTCGGTGCTCGGCCACAACGGCGAGATCAACACGATCGCCCAGCTGCGCCAGGAGGCGAAAATGCTCGGCGTGCCGATCCACAGCGGTGGCTCGGACTCCCAGGACCTCAACCGCACGATCGACACCCTGGTCAGCCGCGACGGCCTCAGCCTCGCCGAGGCGATGGAGATGGTCGTGCCGCCGATCGTCGAAGAGATCCGCCGCATGCCGGAGGAGTTGCACCGCTTCTACATGTACCTGCACCAGGCGATGGGCCCCTTCGCGCAGGGGCCGGTGGCGCTGATCGCCCGCCACTCCGGCGAATGCGTCTTCTCCTCCGACGCGCTTGGTTTGCGGCCGCTGTGGCAGGTCGAGACCACCGACGACTATGTCTTCAGCTCCGAGCCGGGAGTGGTCTCGGTCAGTGCGATGGTCTCTGAGCCGAAGCCGCTCGCTCCCGGCGAGAAGGCGCTGGTGATCATTGACCGCGAGCGCAAGCGCTCGACCCTGCATCCGCACGACGAGATGTTGCGGATCGTCCGCGAGAGCTGGCTGCGCCGCAACGGCGCCGATGACGCGGCCGCCTACGATCGTGCCCTGGAGACTGGCGGCCCGCTCGAGGGCGAGGAGGTGCCGGGCTACTCCGACGCCGGTCCCGAGGAGCCGGTCAAGGTCACCGATCGCGTCCTCGCCGGCTTCGGCTGGCAGCGCGACGACGTCAAACTGGTCCAGCAGATGGCCTCCAACGGCCAGGAGCCGGTCGGCTCGCTGGGCTACGACGGGCCGCTCGCAGCGCTCTCGCCAGAGCGCCAGAACCTCGCCGACTACTTCAAGGAGACGGTCGCCGTCGTCACCAACCCGGCGATCGACCGCGAACGCGAGATGGAGCACTTCTCCACCCGCACCGTCTTCGGCCGCCGCCCCTCGATCGCCGCCGCCGGCGAGGACACCGGTACGGTCGAGACCGCTTTCCCGGTGATCCTCGGCGGCCACCACGGCCTGGCGCCGCTCTCCGACAAGACCTACCGGGCGATCGCCCGCAAGCACCACACCTACCTGCTCGAGGACCTCTGGGAGGAGTTCCGCGGCCGCGCCGACGTCGTCGACATCTCGCTGCTGGAGTCCGAGACGACCCGCGGCGCGATCGAGCGGATCAAGCAGGAGGCGGTGAAGAAAGTGCGTGACGGCGCCGAGCTGCTCGTGCTCACCGACCGCACCGTCTACGACGCCGACCGCCGTTACCTCGACCCCCACCTCGCCACCTCCGCCGTCGACCAGGCGCTGAAGAGCTTCAAGGTCGAGCCGGGCGAGGAGAACCTGCGGCGCCGCTGCGGCCTGGTGCTGCGCTCGGCCTCGATCCGCAACGTCCACGACACGATGCTCGCCCTCGGCCTCGGCGCCAACGGTGTCTGCCCGTACACGATGGTCGAAGTTGTCTGCGTCGAGGACTACGAGTCCGACGTCTCCAACCTCTGCGACGCGCTCAACAAGGGCATGGAGAAAGTGATCTCGACGATCGGCATCCACGAGGTGCGCGGCTACGCCCGCCAGTTCTCCTCGATCGGGATCAAGCCCGAGCTGACCGAGATCTTCATGACCGAGGCCTTTGCCGCCTCCGAGCGCGCTGGTGTCGGTTTCACCGACCTCGACCAGGACACCAACGAGCGCGCCCGTGTGCTCGCCGGCGACGAAGACGCCAAACCGGCGAAGACGTTTCGCTTCTACCCCAAGGTCTACAAGGCCGCGATCGCGACTGCCAACGGAACCGGCTCCTACGAGGACTACTCGCAGAAAGTCCGCGACCTCGAGCAGCAGAGCCCGATCTCGATGCGCCACATCATGGGCTTGAAAGGCGACCGGGACCCGGTCGATCCGGCCAACGTCGACGCCGGCATCGGCCACCACGATTACCCGCTGGTGATTTCCTCGATGAGCTTCGGCTCGCAGTCCGAGCCGGCTTTCCGCGCCTACGCCGAGGCGGCAAAGTCGATCAACGTGCTCTGCGTCAACGGCGAGGGTGGCGAGATCCGCGACATGTACGGGAAATACCGCAAATGGCGCGGCCAGCAGGTCGCCTCGGGCCGCTTCGGCGTCTCGGCGGAGATGCTCAACTCCTCCTACCTGGCCGAGATCAAGATCGGCCAGGGCGCTAAGCCCGGCGAGGGTGGCCACCTGCCCGGCAAGAAGGTCTCCGAGAAGGTCGCCGCCGCGCGTAACGCCGCGCCCGGCACCGACCTGATCTCGCCTTCCAACAACCACAACCTCTACTCGATCGAGGACCTCGCCGAGCTGATCGACGAGCTCAAGACCGTGAATCCGGACGTACGCGTTTCGGTCAAGGTCCCGGTGGTGCCGAACATCGGCACGATCGGCCTCGGCATCGCCAAGGCGGGGGCGGACATCATCACTCTCTCCGGCTTCGAGGGTGGCACCGGCGCCGCCCGCCAGCACGCCCTGCGCCACGTCGGCCTGCCCTCGGACATCGGCACCCGTGCCGTGCACCGGGCGCTGATGGAGGCGGGCCTGCGCAACCGGGTCGAGATCTGGGCCGACGGCGGTTACCGCCATGGTCACGACATCGTCAAGTTGCATTGCCTCGGCGCCAACCGGGTCGGCTTCGGCACCCTGGCGATGGTCAGCCTCGGCTGCACGATCTGCCGCGGCTGCCAGCTCGACACCTGTCACGTCGGCATCGCGACCCAGATCGAGACGGTCGAGCAGGCCCAGGAGCACGGGCTGAAGAAGTTCACGCCGCAGGAGATCGACAGCGCCGCCGAGAGCTGCGCCCGCTTCTTCCAGGCGATGGGCGAGGAGGTCAAGCAGGTCGTCGCCTCGCTCGGCTACGAGCGCGCCCAGGACCTGGTCGGCCGCTACGACTTGCTCGAGCAGGTCGCCCACCACGACACGGTTGACCTGGCGCCGCTGATCACGCCGCTGGAGGAGTTCCTCGATCTCGAGCCGATCGACCTGCCGGTCGCCGAGAGCGAAGACCAGCGCGCCGAGGCCGGCATGGTCGTCGCCCGGCCGATCCGCATGGAGGCCAAGCAGGCCTCCCATCAGATCGCCGGACTCGCCGGCGACATCTGCCCTGGCCGCACGATCCACAATGAGTTCCCCCGCGCCACCGATGCCAACGACCGTGTGCTGGGCTCCGAGCTCTCCGGGGCGATCGCCCGCTCGCGGATCTTCGAGGACGGGCCCGAGTCCAACGACGACGTGCTCGCCAGCCTCGAGTTCAACGGCGGCTCGGTTGCCGGCCAGGGCCTTGGCGCCTTCAACTCCTACGGCGTCGCGATCCGGATCGAGGGGGGTGCCCAGGACGGCGTCGGCAAGACGATGCTGGGCGGCTCGATCGCCGTGCTCAAGGGCAAGGGCGCCAAGGGCCAGCGGGTCAACGGCTCGGTCGGCAAGTCCTTCGCCTACGGCGCCCAGCGCGGCCGCCTCTTCGTTCAGGGCTCGGCCGACTCGCGCTTTTGCATCCGCCTCTCCGGCGCCGACGTGGTGCTGGCCGGCGAACCCGAAGAGTCGATCGACGACAGTCGTGGCTGCATCGTCGACCGCGCCAACGCCAAGGGCTTTGCCTTCGAGTACATGACCTCGGGCCGCGCGATCGTGCTCGGCGACCTCGGGCCCTGGGCCTGCGCCGGCATGACCGGCGGCCGCGTCTACGTCCGCCACAACGCTTTCGGCATCGACGCAGCCGCGATCAAGCGACGCCTCGGCGAGGGCGCCAAGGTCGAGCTCAAAGACCTAGACGCCGAGGGCCTCCTCGACATCGATGACCTCCTTGGTGCCTACGCCAGTGAACTGCGGGCTACCGGTCAGGACGACGAGGCTGAACGGGTGCTTGGCTTGGCAGCTGATGCCACCGGCAACTTCATGATGGTCGTCCCGCACAAGGTGCAGGCGGACCCAAGCATCTCGACCGAGTAGGTGTGGTGGGGAGGGCTCCCGCCTCTCCCACGACGACCCAGGGTCGAGATGCTCGGCTTACCTGGAGTTGGTCAAGAGGTCCGCGATCGCGCGGATCTCTTGCAAGAGGCCGTCGAGCAGCTGCTCTGTATTGCTGTGAATGCGCCACTCGGCTTGCTGGCGCTCCTGCTCGACTTGATTGATGCGGGCCTCCAAGGCGTCGGTGCGGCTGTTGACCTTGTCTATGCGCTTGTTGAGGCGCTTCTCGGTCTTGCGAATGCGGCGCTTGAGGAGGAAGTCGGTCTCCTCGCGCAGGACGTCTAGTTCGCGGCGCAGGACGGTCTCGTCGAGGCCGTTTTCCTGCTCGGTGAGCATCTCTTCGACGCCCGAGCGCACTCGCTCGATCTCGGTGTGGAGGCGCTCGCGGGCTCGCTCGGCGGCGACCTCGGGTGGATCTGGATTCGTGCTCACGCCGCCATGCTAGGGCCCAGGGTGGCCGGAATTTGCGGGATAACAGGCGCCGCCTCCTCTGCTCCCGTGAGGACGCGCTAATGGCACCCGGCGATCTCGCGTCCTCACTCCCGCGTCCGGGGGCGGCTAGGCTTCGAGGGCGAAGAGACGGAAGCGGCCGATTGCCAGTTCGTCGCCGTCGGCGAAGCGGCCCCATTCGACGATGTCGCCGTTGAGGAAGACGCCGTTGAGGCTGCGGTCGTCGAGGACCCGCAGCGAGTCGGGCTTCTCGGAGACGATCAAGGCGTGGCGGCGCGAGACGCTGGGGTCGTCGAGGCGGATGTCGGCTGTGGCGCTGCGCCCGATCCTGGTCCAGCCCTGGGCGATGGCGAAGACCTCGATCTCGCCGTCGTCCTTGGGCAGGGCAACGTAGCGACCTGGTCCGGGCAACTTCTCCCGGGCCGCCTCCAGCCAGTCGGGGGTGGAGGCGGCGCCGGGGAGCGCCATCTCGGCGGTCTGCCCGTGCTCCTGTCTGGCCGCGAAGATCGAGTCGCGCTCGTACTCGGCGGCGCCGCAGCGCGGGCAATTGGGGAGCTGATCGTTCTCGCGCAGCGAAAGCTGGGATCCGCACGAAGCACAAAAGTATGTCCCCATTCCTGGGGTCGCTCCCGCAGTTAGGCGGTCACTGCTTGTACCGAGACTGGTAGTAATCGCTGACTCCTTCCCGGCGTCTCCGCGTCGATGCTAGCCGCGGCTTTGCCGCGTGGCATCGGGGATTTCCCGCAGATCAAGGCCGCGAAGGTCGCGCGGGCATAGAATCGCGCCGCCTATGGGCCCCGTCAGCGCAGAGATCGAGATCGACGTGCCGCGCCAGCGTGCTTTCGAGGCGATCGCCGATCTATCGCTGCGGCCCGCTTTCACCGATCACTTCCTCACCGACTTCCACCTCACCCGGATCGAGCCAACCGGAATCGGCGCCGGCGCGCGTTTTCGCATCGCCGTGCGGCCGCGGCGGGTCTGGATGGACACGACGATCGTCGAGGCCGAGGCGCCGCACCGGCTGGTCGAGCATGGCAAAGGCGGCCGGGTCAACCGCATCCCCTCGGTCACACTCTGGGAGGTCACCGAGGCTCCCGGCGGGCTGACCAGGGTGCACGTCTCTTACTGGACCGAACCCTCCAATCCGGTCGATCGCGGTCTCGAGCTGCTCTCGGCGGGCTCGATTCCCTATGAACGGCGCTGGCGCGAGGCCCTGCGCAGGCTGCGCGATCTGCTCGAGGCCGGAGACCTGGAGGACGAGCGCGTCACGGTCGCCGGCGGCAACCCCCACGCAACCGGTATTCCCTGAGCCCGGTCTTATAGGCTCTCGCCGCTGATGCCCCGCCGCACCCGACTCGTCTTGCCGCTGCTTGCCGCCCTCCTGCTGGGTCTGGTGGCGATGACCGTGTCCGCCTGCGGCTACTCGAGCGACTCCAAGGACGTCGCCGAGGGCGAGGTCGTCGAACTCGGCGACCTCAAGTATCAGGTGGTCTTCTCGCGCTTCCTCAACGCCAACGACAACGAGGACTCGGCTTACCTGGTCGGCCAGCCGGCTCTGCCCAAAGGCTCGAGCTACTTCGGCGTCTTCCTCGAAGTCCAGAACAAGAGCGAAGACACCCAGAAGCTGGCCGAATCGTTCACGATCAAAGACGCCGACGAGCAGACCTACGACGCGATCCCCTCGGAAAGCCTCTACGCCTTCCCCTTCGGCGGCGAAGTCGAATCCCAGGAACCGATCCCGGCCCCCGACTCGACCCCGCAGCAGGGCCCGATCGAGGGCTCGCTGGTCCTCTTCGAGCTTCCCGCCAGCGCCTCCGAGAACCGCCCGCTGACGCTCTTCATCGCCGGCCCCGATGGGCCTGCGGAAGTCAAACTCGACCTCTAGCGGGGTTTGGGGGGGCGACCAGACCCTCCACGACGGTGCTGCAGGCGCGAGTCTGACTCAGTGCCCTGAGCTTGAACGGGCTCTTGACCGGAGATTGGGGCGTTTGAACGTTGAGCTTGGTCGCTCGGGGTGCTTCGAGAGGGGTGGCACCCGCCACCCCACCCGGACCGCTCAGAGTCCCGCCGAGAGAACTTCGGAGGCCGCAGGCGCGGCAACTTCGCCGCCCGCCGCTTCGGCTTCGACTAGCAGCACCCCCACCGCGAGCTTTGCCTTCTCGGCCGGGGCGAAGGCGGCGAACCAGGCGTCCTTGCGCTGCTGGGGGTGTTCGGATTCCTCTTCGCCCGGCTTTGGTCCCAACTCGGCTGTGCCGGTCTTGCCGGCGACCTGCGCCTCGGGGATCGCGCCGGCGGTGCCGGTTCCTTCGGTGACCACGCCGATCATCAATTCGGTCAGTTCGTTGGCGATCTTCTTCGAGATCACCCGCACCGGCTTGGCGTCGGGCCGCAGCTTCGAGTTGGCGATGATCGAGGTCGGCTCGCGCACGCCGTCGTTGCCGATCGTCTGCGCCACGCTCGCCATCTCCAATGGGGTCGCGAGGACCTCGCCCTGACCGATCGCGCTGACGCCGAGGTCGACTTCTTCGCCGATATCGGTCGGGATCGTCGATTCCTCGGGATTGACGTGGGCGATGATCCTCGGCGCATAGAGGGTGGGGGGAGAGTTGAAGCCGAAGCGTTCGGCCATCCCGACCAGGTCGTCGTTGCCGATCTTCGGCCCCAGCGGGGCGAAGTCGGCGTTGCACGACTCGGCGAAGGCCTGGCGGAAGGTGCCGCCGCAGAGCTCGCCGTTGGCGTTTTCGATGAAGCGACCGCCGACGTTGGCGCCACTGGTGATTTCAAATTCGTCGTCGAGCGAGACGACGCCCTTCTGCAGGGCGGCGGCGGTGGTGATCATCTTGAAGGTCGAGCCCGGGGGCTGGGGGGCTGAGAATGCTTGGCCGGCGAGAGCGCGGATGTCGCCGTTGCGGGCATCGAGCACGGCGATGCCGCCGACCCGGCCGGCGAGGGCCGAGACGGCCGATTCCTGCAGGCCGGTGTCGATCGTCGTCTTCACCGGGGCACCCGGCTTGGGCTTGGCTTCGGCGAGCGTCCGGGCCGAGCCGTCCGTGTCGCTCACGGCCAGCAGAGAGCCTCCCGGCTTGCCGGCGAGGCGGGCGTTGAAGGCTCGCTCGAGCCCGGTGATGCCCACCGGTGTTTCCGGAGCGAAGCCCTGGCGGGCGAGCGCTTCCATTTCGTCTTCTTCGGCAGCGCCGACTTCGCCGGTGACGTCGATCGCCTCGCTGCCGATCGGGTGGGCGCGCGCTTCCGCCGGGCCCTCGGCCAGCGGCGTGCCGTCAGCGGCGAGGATCGGGGCGCGGGGAGCGAGTTCGATCTGGTTTTCCAGATGCTCGCCTTCGTGCAGGCCCGGGAACGTGAGCCTCGTTTCCCAGGCGACGCCATCTTCGGCGAAGGGCAGTTCGAGCTGGGCTTCGACCGGCCCAAAGGCCACGGTGCTGACCGTGATCGGCACCGGCACGATGGTTCTCGTATCCGCGCTGCTGCTTTCTTCGGGCACTGCGACCGAGCTGGCGCTGCCCGGTGAGCCTGCTTCCAGCGAGCGGACGGTGGCGATCTGGTTGGCTTCGCGATAGGCGATGACGAAGTCGTTGATGCTGACCTTGTGCTGCGACCCCGGGTTCAGCTCCTTGTACATGGCGGCGTATTCGCCGTTCTGCCAGGCCGCGGTGAAACGTTGGGCGGCTTCCTTCTCCGGGGAGCCCGAGGAGTTGCCGGCGATGGCGCCGACGACGAAGGCGACGAAGGCGATCAGGGCGAGTGGAGCCATGCGGGTGATGAGTCGGCGACGCCGCTCCACCTCCGGGGAAAGAGGGTTCATTTTCGTGAAAGGTAGTGCAGGGACCGGGTGTCCCTCATCATTTGACCGATGACCGTTCTCGACTGGGCAATCATCGCCTTCACCCTGGCCCTGGCCCTCTGGGGGTACCGCCAGGGGCTGATCGTCGGCACGCTAACCCTGGTCGGCTTCGCGCTGGGGGCGTTTGTGGGTAGTCGGATCGCGCCGCTGGTACTCAACCAGGGCTCGGCGTCTCCCTATGCGCCGCTCTGCGCCGCCCTTGGCGCCCTCATCGGCGGCGCCCTCGTCGCGGTCACTTTGGAGGGTCTCGCGCTCGGCTTGCGCTCGCGCTTGATCCGCGGCAAGAGGGCATTGCACCTCGCCGACGGGGCGGGTGGCGCCGCCTTGATCGCCTCGGTCGCGCTGGGCCTGGTCTGGGTCTTCGGCGCAGTCGTGCTGCAGGCACCGGGGACGGCACAGCTGCGCGGAGACGTGCAGAGCTCGCTGATCCTGCGCAGTCTCAACGAAGTGCTGCCGCCCTCGGGCCCGATCCTGCACGCACTCGACCGGGTCGATCCGGCGCCCTCGATCATCGGGCCGACAGCGCCGGTGGCGGCGCCCGATCCGGCGATCGCCACCGATCCCGACGTGGAGGGCGCGGAAGGCTCGGTGGTGCGAGTCCTCGGCACCGCCTGCGGGCTCGGCGTCGAGGGCTCGGGCTGGGTTGCCGGCCCAGGTCTGATCGTCACCAACGCCCATGTGGTTGCCGGGGAGGACGACACCACGGTGACCACGCCCGGCGGTGCTTCGCTGCGGGCGACGCCGCTGCACTACGACCCCGAAAACGACCTCGCCCTGCTGCACGTCGATGCTGATCTGCCGCAGCTGGAACTCGCTCCCGACCCGAGCTCGGGCACGACGGCCGCGGTGCTCGGCTACCCGGAGAACGGGCCCTACTCGGTTGCCCCAGCTCGCCTCGGTGAGACCCGCGACACGGTCAGCGAGGACTCCTACGGGCGCGGCCCGATTCGCCGCTCGATCGCCTCCCTGCGCGGCAGCGTTCGCAGCGGCAACTCCGGCGGACCCCTGGTCGACGCTCGCGGTCGTGTTCTCGGCACCGTCTTCGCCGCTACGACGACTGGCACGCCCGGCGGCTTCGCGGTCCCCGACGAGGTCGTCGAAGAAGCCCTGCGGGGCCCGCAGGAGCCGGTCGACACCGGCCCCTGCACCAGTTGAGAAAGCCCGTCACTTACGTTCGGTAAGCTCGGCTGACTAAGTGGAGGCTGGGTCAACGACCCAAAATCAGGCCAGCAACGGCGTCTGTCCGCACTTTCACGCGGCGATTGAGCTGATCGGCAAGCGCTGGACCGGCGCGATCATCTCGGCGCTCACCGAGGGGCCGCTGCGCTTCGCCGACCTGGCGCGGGCAGTCCCGGGGCTCTCGGATCGCCTGCTCTCCCAGCGCCTGCGTGAGCTCGAGGTCGAGGGCCTGGTCGAACGCGAGGTCGAATCCGGGACTCCCGTGCGCGTCACCTATTCCCTCACCGAGAAGGGGGCCGACCTGCGTCCTGTATTCGGCGAGTTGAAGCAGTGGGCGAGACGCTGGAACCGGACCACGTAGCCGCCAAGGCGCCGGAGCTGCCGGGGCCCTTCGCGGTCGGGCGCTACGCCCGCAAGCTGCAGGAGGAGATGCGGCGGCGGGCCCGGGTCCTGCTGATTGGCGAGGTCACCGGCGTCGGCCGCAGCAAGGTGCAGGCCTACTTCGAGCTGCGCGACGGCGAGGGCGCGGTTCCCTGCGCGATCTGGCTCGATGATCTCGAGAAGGCGGGGCTGCCCGAGGGCGCCCTGCGCGACGGCGCCGAAGTGGTGATCGCCGGCGGGCCCGACTATTACCCCGGCGGTGGCCAAGCCTCGCCCAGCTTTTCCTTCCGCGCCACCCACGTGCGCCTGGCCGGCGAGGGGGACCTGCTGGCCCGGCTCGAGGCGCTGCGCAAGCAGCTCAAGGCGGAGGGGCTGTTCGAGTTGCAGGGGCAGCTGCGACGGCCCCTGTTGCCGAAGACGATCGGGGTCGTCACGGCGGAGAGTGGCGCGGCCCGCCGCGATCTTCTGGCCGGTCTCGAGCGACGCGGCTGGGCCGGCACCGTGGTTTGGGCCTTCGCGCCGGTGCAGGATCGCCACGCGGCGCCGGCGATCACCGCGGCGATCCAGGACCTCGCTGCGCAGCCCCAGGTCGAGGCGATCGTGGTCACCCGCGGCGGCGGCAATCTCGCCGATCTCTGGGCCTTCTGCGACGAGACGCTCTGCCGCACGGTGGCGATGCTGCGCGTGCCGGTGATCAGCGCCATCGGCCACGAGCGCGACTCGACCCTGATCGACGACGTCGCCGCCGTCGCCTGCTCGACTCCGACCCACGCCCCCGAGGCCGTCGTGCCGCTCGATTGCGGAATAGCGCGGCTTGGCCTCGAGCGCAGCGTTGCCGTGCTGGCGCGCGCTGCGGAAGGAGCCGTGCGCGCCCGCACGCCGCACCTCGTCGCTCTGGCCCGTGGACCGGCGCGAGCATTGCGGCGCGAGCGGCTCGCCCTCAACCAGAAGACGCGTGAGATTCGCGCCGCCTCGGAACGCGGGGTCGCCGAGCGCCTTGGCTTCCAGCGCCGGGTCGCTGGGGTCGTGCTGGAGCGTGCCGCGCGTCGTGCCGCCAGCGTCGAAATGGAGCGCCGCCGAACGGCCCTGCATCGAGCCGTGGTTGCCCTGCGTGCCCACGAACCGGAGCACACGCTGGCGCGCGGCTACGCCCTGGTGGAGGATCGCGATGGCGAGCCGGTGACCGACACGGCCGGCGCGGCAGCCGCCGAGCGCGTCAAACTGCGCTTCGCCGATGGCAGTGTCGGCGCTCAGATCGAAGCGAACCAGTGAGCGAGAAACCCGAGAGCTACGAGACAGCGGTGGAGCGGCTGGAGCAGATCATCGATCGGCTCGACTCCGGCCAGGCCGGCCTGCGCGAGACGCTCGAGCTCTGCGGCGAGGGCCGCGACCTGGTCACCTACTGCACCGCTGAGCTCGACGCGGTGGGCGAGGGGCTCAAGGAGCTGAAGCTCGATGAGTTGGCAGCCAAGCTCGCCAGCTCGGCCGAGCCCGGCGCTGCCTGATCAAGCGTCCCTGACGCTGGCGATCTCAGCTTCGAGTCTCTCTCGTCCTGCCGCGATCTCGGTCGCCCCCCATCTCGCAATGAACGGTTCCTGCGGACGTTCCAGGAAGATGTAGGCGAGCTCAACCTCTGAGACTCCCCGTGCCTCTGCGACGGCAAGGGCGTAGATGGCTTGCTGAGTCTCGTAGCGGGCTACGTGCTCCGCGGGTCTGGTGCCGTCGAGGCGGTCGGTCTTGTAGTCGACGATTAGCGGCGGCTTTCCCTCCTCCTCCACGAGCAGATCGATCGAGCCGCGCAGGACCGTGCCGGCAACCTCGATCAGCAGCGGCACCTCGGTCCGGCTCTTCTTCGCGTCCCGCACTCGCTCGGCGAAGAAGCTGGAGCCGAGCCAGGCTTCGAACGGGGCCAGGAGCGCCTCCTCGCCGAGCTCGAAGTCGCCGATCTCTCCCGAACGGGCTATGCGCTGGACCAATCCCGCGTCCGGCACATGCCACCCATTTGCCTGACTCCACTCGAGCAGGGCGTGGACGCCGATGCCGCGCGCGGCCCCTCCATCGTCCTTGGCGCGCTCCTCTCCTGTCTGTTCACGCAGGGCGCGGTCGCTGTCAAGGGGTCGTTCCGTTGGGCCCTCGCCGTGGGCCGAGATCGCGGTGTAGGAGAGCGCTCGCCGCGCCGCCCTTGCCTGCCTTTGCGCGACCAGCGGCGCCGGTCCCACGCCGGGGTCGCGCGCGCCAGCGGCCTCCTTGCGCACAGTGGTCAGGAGCATTGCCTGCTCGACCGAGGCGAGGTTGAGGCGCACGGCGATCTCGGATGGTGTGAAGGTTGCCTCTAGGCCTGGCCTCGCCTCGGGCGCTGGGACCGCGATCGTCGAGTCCCGCTCGCGATCGATCTCGAAGGCGGCGGCGATCCGCTCGATCACGGCCTTGCCGTGGCTTTCGCGCGACGGGGGAGAGGGGCTGATCACGCCGCTCAGCAGTAGCCGCTGGCGCGCCCGGGTCGCCCCCACGTGGAAGAGGCGCAACTCCTCCTCGGCTTCCCGCTTCTGCGCCTCCTCGCAAAGCTCGCGCTGGGCGTAGAGGTTGATTCCCCGGGCGCCGAGCCGGCGCAGCTGCATGCCGACCCGCGGGGACTCCTGCTCGCGGCCGAGGGTGAGCAGCGGCGTGCGCGTCGAGGGGAGCAGGCCGCGGGAGAGGTGGGGAATCGCGACGACGTCGAACTCGAGCCCCTTGGCGCTGTGGATGGTCATGATCCGCACCCCGTCGTGGCCCTCGACCGCGGTCGCCGCCTGCGCGTCGGCATCGGCATCGGCCCGGGCGGCGAGGAAGTCGAGCAGGCCGCGCAGGTCGCGACCCTCGGCGTTCTCGAAGTCGGCGGCGAGGCGCATCAGCTTGCGCACGTTGGCGAAGCGCATCTCGCCGGCCGGGCGCATCAACACCGCGAGGTCATAGCCGGTCTCGGTCACCGCGGCGTCGATCAGGCCGGCCAGGGAGAGCGAGGCCGCCCGGCGGCGCAGCCCGCTCAGCGTCTCGGCGAACCGGACCAGCAGGTGCAGCTCCTCGGCCGGGATCTGCCCAAGGCGCTCGCTGTCGACCTCCTCGCTCTCGCCCAGCCCCGTCGCCTGCTCGATAGTCGGCCAGAGCTGCCGGCCCCTGCCGGCCGCAGCGCGCAGCAACCAAAGCGTGTCAGGGGTCACGCTGCAGGCGGGCGAGGCCAGGGTGCCCAGCAGCGCCTGGTCGTCGAGCGGATTGGCGATCGTCGCCAGCAGGGCGCAGACGTCGGCCACCTGCTGCTGGGACCAGTAGCCGCGGCCGCCGACCACATAGGGGCGCAGGCCGGCGCGCTCCAGGGAATCCTCGTGGGCGTCGAGGCGGGTGAAGGCGCGCAGCAGCACCACCATCGCGCCGCGCTCGACTCCCTGGTCGGCGAGCTCGCGCAGGCGCGCGGCGAGAAAGCGCGCCTCGGCTAGCTGGTTGGCTGGCGTGCGGGCGTCGGTCACCGGGTCGAGCTCGATCTCGCCCTCGTCCCAGCCCTCGCGGCCGGTGAGCAGCATCTCCACCGCCGGCCCCTCGCCCGGCGGCTCGGACTGGGGCGGAGTGCCGACCCGCAGCGGTGTGTAGCCGCTCAGCAGCCGCTCGCCGATCGCGTTGACGGCACCGATCACCTCGGGGCGGGAGCGGAAGTTGCCACTCAGCGGGATCGTCTCGCCGCTGGGGCTCGCCTCAATCGCTTCGCGCCGCTGGCGGAAGACGTCGAGGTCGGCGTGGCGGAAGCCGTAGATCGACTGCAGCTCGTCGCCGACCACCATCAGCTGGCATTTCGGCCCGCGCAGTGCTTCGATCAGGCGTAGCTGCAGGCGGTTGGTGTCCTGGAACTCGTCAACGAGCAGGTGGCTGAAGCGGGCCCGGTAGGCCGCGCCAGTTTCGGTTCGCTCGAGCAGGCGCGCGGCGAGCAGCTGCAGGTCCTCGAAGTCGATGCCGGCGCGCCGCTCCTTGGCCACGGCGAAGCGCGCGGAGAACAGCTCCAGGAGCTCGGCGACGTGTCGATAGGCGAGGCCGCCCTCACCCGCCTCGGCGACGCTGCTCAGCGCCTTCTCGATCGCCTCCTTGTAGGCGGCGATCGGCTGCGCCTTGCTGCCGGTTCGCAGCGAAGCGATCTCGTCGAGGCTGGGAAGACCATCGGCGCCCTCGAACAGGCCCAGCGCCCGCACGAGCAGTCCGTGGTTGGCGCTACCGGGTTTCAGCTCGGGGAGCGCCTCCGTGGTTGCGGAGGCGGCGTCACGCAGTGCTCCCCGCACGTCCGGCTCCGGCGGTTCGGGAAGTCGGGGCTCGGCCGCGCCGCGGCTGCGCAGCTCGGCGTGGGCACCGATCACCATCGCCCGCAGCCCGCCGATGTCGAAGGCCGCCGCCGTGTTCTCGCGGTTGCGATCTCCTCCCGCGAGGAAGGCCTCGAGCGCCTCGTCGAAACCCTCACCGGCTGCCCGCTCGGTCTCCGGGGCATCCAGCACCCGGAACCTGGGGTCGATGCCGACCGCGACCGGGTGGGCCGAGAGCAGGCGGTTGCAGAAGCCGTGGATCGTCGTCACCCAGGCGCTACCGAGCCGGGGCAACAGCTCGCGGGCGCGCTCGGAGCCCGCCTCAGCCCGGCGCTCGATCTCGGCTCGGATCCGCTGCCGCAGCTCGGCGGCCGCCTTGTCGGTGAAGGTGAAGGCGAGGACCGAGTCGGGGGAGACGCCGCGGTCGCAGACGAGTCGGCAGTAGCGGTCGACCATCACCCCGGTCTTACCGGTGCCGGCGCCCGCCTCGACCATCACCTCGGCGGCCGTCGCCTCGATTGCGGCCCGCTGCTCAGTGGTCGGCTTGCGCTCGCTCATCGCTCGTCCTCTTCCTCATCGCTCACCGGCTCGACCGGTGCCCGGTCGCGGCGACAGATCGGCGCGAAGTCGCAGAAAGCCGGGCAGATGCCGTGGTTGCGCAGGCCCTCGCGCGGGCCGGGGTCGCGATCGATTTGACCGGCTCGCATGCGGGCGACTATCTCGCCGGCGCGGCGGCGGGCGTCGCCGAGCAGCTGCTCGAACTCCTCCCGGTCGACGCTGTCGGTCTTGGCCAGCCCGTAGCCGCCGAGCTCGGCCGCCGCGTCGTCCAGCACCAGCCCGCGCGGCCGGCGCTCCGAGGTGGCGCGCAGCGGGTGGTAGAGGCCGCCGACGATCTCCGCTCCCCAGAGCTCGGCGACGGCGATCAGGTAGAGCTGCAGTTGCAGCTTCGCCTCCTCCTCGAGCTTGACCCGCGGCGAGACTTTGCTCGAGAGCTTGTAGTCGAGGACGAGGGCGCGCCCGTCGGGGTCCCGGTCGACCCGGTCGATCGCGCCGTGCAGGCGCCAGCCGTCGATCTCGAGCGTGGGCTGCTCCACTTCCTCGGACTCGGAGAACCCCGCCTCCAAGAGCCAGGGTTCGAAGCCGGCCGGTTCGCGGCGCGCCTCCTCGGCCAGGAAGCGGGCGAGGAGCCCCTCGATGCGGGCGAGCATCGCCCGCTCGGCCGGGTGCTCGCCAAGCCCTCTCGCCGCCGCGATCTCGCCGACCAGCTCGCGGCTGCGGGCGATCCAGGCTGCCAGGGACGCGGGCCGGGGCAGCGCGTCGCCGCCGGGTCGCTCCTTGTAGAGGGAGAAGAGGGCGGCGTGCACGATGCCGCCCTGGACGAGCGGGTCGGGAGCGGGGTCGAGGGGCTGGGGCGCGAGCTCGTGCGAGACGAACCAGCGGTAGGAGCAGACGTCGAAGCCCTCCAGGGTGGTGCCGCCGTAGGCGTGGACGTCGCCGAGCGCCGCGATCACCGCGGGATTCGAGAGCGGGCCCGGTGCGCGCGTGGCGGCCTCGGCGCCGCGAGCGCTTGCCAGCCGCTGTCTGACCCGGTCGGCGACCTCATCCGCGGCGCCGGCGACGCTCAGCAGCCGTTCCGTGTCCGCGTGCACGCCGCTGGCGGCGATCGCCCGCGCCAGCTCGGTCTCCGAGGGCGCGTCGGCGACGCGATGGACGACCTCGGCCAGGCCGCGGCCTTGCGGCTCGCTCTCGCTTGGCTCCAGCATCTGCCTGACGTCCTCGAGGAAGGGCGAGGCCGCCTCGGCGCCGCCGTTCTCGTCGCTGTCGCGATAGGAGAGGAAGAGCCTGCGTTTTGGCAGCGCCAGGCAGACGTGGAAGAGGTAGCGCTCCTCGGCGTCACTGTCGTGGCGCGGCTGCAGGCCGAGTGACTCGCGCTGGCGCTCGGCGAGGAACGGGTCGGTGTGGGCAGCCCCGCGCGGGAACTCGCCGTCCTGCAGCGAGGCGACGAAGACGTTGTCGAAGCGCGCCGCCCGCACCCGGCGCGGGTCGGCGATCCTGATCCGGTCCTCGACCGGCCCGCTCCACACCCGCACCCGGATGCCGGCCAGCGCCCGCGCCAGGGCTTCGGGCAGTGGCGCCAGGCCGTCGAGCGCCGCCCGCTCGCTCAGAGCCGTGGAGATCGCCGCCGCGGTGCGCGCCTCCAGCTCCGAGCCGGCGCGAGCGCCCATCGCCGCGGCGAGGTCGCCAACCTCAGCGGCCAGGTCGGCCGGCCTGCCGGCGGCCTCGCGCAGCCGCGCAACGGCCTCCAGCGGCTCTCCGTACTTCTCCTCCCAGAGCTGCAAAGCCGCTGCCGCTGTCTGGACGCGCTCGCGACGCAGCTTGCGCTCGAACCAATCGGTGCGCCCCGCTGAGGTGCCGGAGGGGCCGCGCAGGTAGCGCAGCAGGTCGGCTGCCCGGCCGGTCCCGAGGATTGCCTCCAGCAGCGCAATCAGGGTGCCCCCGACCGAGGTGCTCGAGGCCGGGACCTCCGCCTCGAGCGCGGTCGGGATCCCGTAGGACTCGAGGACCGAGGCGATCAGCGGGCCGCGCCGGGCCGGGTCGCGGACGATGATCGCGATCTGCTCCGGCTCGCAGCCCTCGGCGAGCAGGCGTGCCACCTCGACCGCGATCGCCTCGGCCTCGCCGCGCTCGCTGGCGGAGCGCAGGAAGACGAGGCTCTCGTCGATCGGGCGGCGCCGCGGCTCGCTCGCGCCGAAGCCCCGCTCGAGGTGGAAGAGGAGCGGCGAGTCGGTGTTGGCGGGGTCGGCGGCGGTCTCCTCGACCGAGGCGATGCCGATCCGTTCGAGCGCTTCGAGCAGCGGGGCGTTGCGCGCCTGGAGCGCCGTATGCCCGGCTTCGTAGGGCAGTGCCACGGTCACCTCGGTGGTCGAGGCGAGGCCGCGGATCAGGTCCAGCTGGTTGGGCGTCAGGTCGTCGAGGCCGTAGAGGAAGACCGGCCGCCGCCAGAACTCTCCACCGTCGCTGAGCAGGTCGATCGCATCGCGGGCGATGCGGTGGGTGTCGACGGTGCCGAGTCCGTCCCGCACGCGCGCGTAAGCGGCGAAGAGGGCCGCGATGTCGCCGAGGTAGGCCGAGCCCTCGAGTGTCCCCGCGGTCGCTTCGACGTCGGCGGGTGCGAGGCCCGCCCCCTGCAGCTCGTCGAGCAGCCGCTCCAGGGCCAGGGGAAAGCCGGACTGCAGGGCGGAGCCGCGCAGCGGGCCCAGCTCCGAGCGCCGCTCGCTCACCGCCGCCGCAACGGCGCCGAGGCGCTGTGCCGGGGTGAGGACGGCCCCGGGAGGGGCGCCGCCCGCGCTCGCCACCGCCCCGAACAGGCCGCCGAAGGTCATCACGTCCGCGCCGAGCACCGCGCCGTCCGCGCAGAGCTCTCGCTCGAAGGCGTAGACGTCGTCGAGGGTGGGGACTACGAGGACCGGATCGCGATCGAGCACGGCGATCAGCCCGCGGCGGATGCGGCCGGCGCGGCCTGAGTTCGGGGGTCCGTGGATCAGTTTCAGCGGCATAGGGCGAGCGGTCCAGCATAGGTCCGCCCGCGGCGCTTCAGAACGCCGCAAACCCCGGCAAAACGCCCCCCGATTTGCCGTCTACCGCCTTCTCTAGATTGACCTTCCAATGGCCCTCTGCTTCGTAGACCCAGCCGACGCGATCCGCGCGATCGCCGACTCGATCGGCCGCGAGGCCCGCCGCCAGCTGCTTGGTGAGGCAGTGCGCGCCTGGGTCGATGAGATTCCCGACGACGAGCTCGAGACCCACTACGCCAAGGCCCTCTCCGAGCTCGACGAGCACGACCTCTCGATGCTCGCCGCCTGGCACGGCTCGCTCGAGGTCGGCCACCCGGTGCCCAACCGCGACTTCCTAATGGGCGCCTTCGGCTCGCTGGGCGACAACCGCCGCGAGGCGATGAAGCTCGCCGCCGGCTTCCGCGGCGAGGAGGCCGTCGACGCCGGAGTAACCGAGGAGGACGCCCTCGAGCTGGTCCTCGGCCTGCTCTCCTCCCCCCGCCAGATGGAGCTGGCCCTCGAGGCCGTCGAGCTCTACATCTGGGACCGGGCGGGCTCGGACAACTAGCCGTCGGCAATCTCACGCTTTGTCGCTGGTCGTCGTTTGAGTAGCGATGGAACGGCGAGACCTCACTTTCTCCGTAGGGCCTGACTCCTGCGCCGCGTGGCTGTATCCGGCAGTTGGAGAGTCGACCCCGGCTCCGGCAGTGGTCATGGCTCATGGGCTTTCCGGCACGCGACGGGATCGCCTCGGGGCTTTCGCTGAGCGCTTCGCCACAGCAGGGTTCGCGGCGCTCGTCTTCGATCACCGCGGCTTCGGCGAGAGCGGCGGCGAGCCCGATCTCTTCGATCCCGCGAGACAGCTCGAGGACTGGCGGGCGGCAATCGCCTTCGCGCGCTCGCTGCCTGAGGTCGATGGGGCTCGGATCGCGACGTTCGGCTCTTCGATGGGCGGCGGCAACGCGCTCGCCGCGGCCGCCGGCGATCCGGATGTCGCCGCCGCGATCAGCCAGGTGCCATTCCTCGACATCGTCACGCAAGCGCATCGTTCATCGCCGCGGGTGACCGCTCGCACCCTCGGCGCCGCAATTCGTGGCCGCCATCTGCCGGCCGTCGGTCAGCCGGACGAGCCGGCGCTGATCAACGCGCCCGGTGGGGAGGAGGGCTGGCGGCGAGTGGTCGAGATCGGCGAGGACTCGCGCTGGCGCAATCGCGTCTCCTCGCGCTGGCTGCTCGGCCGTCCTTACAGGCCCGTGCGCCATGCGTCGAAGCTGCACTGCCCCTGGCTCGTCTGCGTCGGCGAGGCCGACCGGGTCGCCAAGCCTGGCCCGGCCATCGCCGCGGCCCGCCGTGCGCCGAAGGGCGAGCTACGGACCTACGCCGGTGTCGACCACTTCGACATCTACGACGGCCCCGTGCACGAGGCGCTCGTCGCCGACCAGCTCGACTTCCTCGAGCGCCATGTGCTCTAAGCGAGGGCGACGCGGATCTCGGCGATCGCCTGCTCGTTGTCTTGGAAGTGGACGGCGTTGAGGCCGGCCTTGCGGGCGCCTTCGATGTTGACGAGGACGTCGTCGATGAAGAGGCAGGCCGCGGCGGGTTCGCCCACGCGCTCCAAGGTCAGCTCGTAGATGCGCGATTCGGGCTTTCGGCAGCCGACGAAGCCGGAATCGACGACGGTCTCGAAGATCTCGTCGACCGGCAGCATCGAGCGCCAGAGCGGCTCCCACTCGCGCACGTTGTTGGTCAGCATCGCCATCCGGTAGCCCTCGGCCTTGAGCTCGCGCATCAGCTCGATCATCGCCGGGTTCGGCTCCAGCGCCTCGAAGTAGATCTCGCGGAAGCGGTGCATCTCGGGCGGGTGGCCGAGCAGCGGCTCGAGGTGCTCGGTCAGCTGGGCGAGGAAGGCGTCCTCGGTAATTTCGCCGCGCTCCATTTCAAAGAGCGGGTTCTCGCCGTTGGCCTCGGTGGCGGCCTGCATCGCCTTGCCCAGCGTTTCGGTCGTGATCCCGGTCTGATCCTGGAAGGCCATGAAGGACTGCAGCAGCGGCGTCGTCAGCACCCCGCCGAAGTCCGAGATGATCGTCTTGATCTCAGCCATCGCCGCGCACCACCTCGTAGTGGCCGAGCCCCTCGCGTCCCTCGACCGACCAGCGGAAAAAGGCCACCGTTCCGGTCAGCCCCGGGTGGCTGATATCGGCGGCGCTGATCAGCGTGCCGGCCCCTCGCAGCGGCTGCCCGTCCTCGTCGTCGAGCCAGAGCTCGAGCGTCGCCCGGCGCTGCACCCCGTCCGGCCCGTACTCGGTCGAGAGCAGCGTCTCGGAGACGTCGACGGGCGCGCCGTCGGGACCGCAGAGCACCGCCCCGACCGCCTCCTCGCCATGCCCGCCTGCGCCCTGCGGTCGCACCGCGCTGAGCGCCAGCAGGCCGCCGTCGGCAAAGACGATGCCGATCGAGCGGCGCACGATCTGGTTAGTCGAGCTCATCGGCGGGGAAGACTATTGGCCGGTCCAGCGCCCGGCCCGGCTACCATTGCCGCATGAGCGAGAACGAGACTGTGGCGCTGACCGAAGACGACGTACTAGAGGCTCTCGAGGAAGTGATCGACCCCGAGCTCGGCCTGGACTTCGTCTCCCTCGGCCTCGTCTACGACGTCGACATAGAGAAGGACGAAGTCTTCGTCACCTTCACCCTCACCACCCCGGCCTGTCCAATCGGCCCCCAGGTCTCCGAGCAGATGAAGGAGTTCGTCGGCGACCTTCCCGGCGTCACCGCGGTCCATCCAAAGATGGTCTTCGACCCAGCTTGGTCCCCGGAGATGATGACCGAGGACGCCAAGTTCGCACTCGGCTTCTAGACCGAGACTCGCCACGGTTCACGGGCTTTGACCTCTCGCGCTTCGCGGTTGTGGGGCGATCGCCTGATCGTTTCGAGCCCAAATTGGGTTGCGTCGTCAAATTTATTTTGCGGCTGATTTAGCCCAAAAAACATATCGATCGTCGGCAAATTTCCTATTTGTAGAGGGAAATTAATGGTGGAGCAGATCCCACTGCGCGTAAATGAATAGAGCAATAACTCAAAAATATTGCTTGCAAAAATCCGTAGGGAGCGATAGAAGACCCCGCGCTGTACCGAATGAAATCTCACCGCTGCCCCGGTCGGGCGAATCCGGCACGAGTAGCGGGGACACACAAAGGGGAGTCAATGCGGGGGATGCGGTTGCTATTCGTGAAGGGAATTAGGTTCGTCGGGTTGGTGCTGATGGTGGTCTTTGTCTTTGGCGTCCCCGCCACGGCCTCGGCCGATGAATCGGGTCCAGGGACGATGTCCCCGGAAGCCGCTCAGAAAGCGCTTGAAGAAGGAGAAAGGGCCGAATCCCAGCTCACCGATCCAAAAGCGGCCGAACAACTTCCGCATCGCGATCTCGAACGCGCCCAAGTTCTTCAGCTCCTCTCCGAGGTCTTCGGCACACAGATCGAAGGCGTGGCAGGTGTCTTCAACGATCTTGACGTGGATCACTTCCTATCCGACAACGCAGCCGTCATCGATGCCGGCGACCAGCCCGAGGCATCGGGGGTAGTGATCGGCGAAGGCGAATACCACGGACCGGCGCTGCTGGAATCAACCGTTCCCCTTCGCACCGAAGATCAGTCGGGCAAAGAAGCCACTGTCGATCTCGGCCTCGAACACGCCGAAGGCGAAGTCCAGCCCGCGACCCCCCTGGTTGAAGTCGGAATCCCTTCCGAACTGGGCGAAGGCATCCAACTCCCACAATCCGAAGTCGAAATCGCGCTGGCGGGTGCTCCGCAGGAACGAGCGCCTTCCATCGTCGGCCAGACCGTGGCCGTCTACCCCGAAGTCGCGGAAGACACGTCCCTGGCGGTGGCGCCGAGCCCAACCGGAGTAGAGACCTTCACCCTCCTCCAGTCGGCCGACGCTCCTAACTCGGCGACCTACCAGCTCAACCTTCCCGAAGGCGCCAGTCTCAGCGCGACCGACGATGGCGGAGCGGAAGTCTCCACAGGCGATGAATCCTTGCTGCGCATCCTCCCCCCGGCAGCTATGGACGCGGAGGGCAACGACGTTCCGGTCACCCTTGAGGTCTCGGGCAGCTCCTTCACGGTTCACGCAGAACCGCCGCAGGGAGCCGCCTATCCGATCCTCGTTGATCCCGTGGTCGAGAGCCACAATTGGTACGGCTACCAGAACCCTGATGGCCTAGCAGCTTGGCAGGGCACCTCAAACGACAAAGGGCTGCTCTACAACAAACAGTCTGCCCTTGGCTATCCCGGCACGGACCTACGTGCCGTCAAAGGCTTCGGGTTGGCCGCCAACGCAGAGGCACAGTGGGCGTACTCGGTGCCGCGCTACGAAGAAGACCAAAAAGAATTCGGCGCACCGCCCACCAGCTATATCTCCTCGATGGTCCTGACGAATCTCTTCTTCGTCACAAACGAGGACAAGTCGGCTTACCCGTGGATGGCCGCAGGCATCTGGGACAACTCGGTAGCTAATTGGGCCACAGCTTGGGCGCACCCGGGGAACACCGGCAATCTTGAAAACCTGGCAACCACCTACACCTTCAACACCACGAATCAGAACGCCAAGCAGGCAATTGACAATGTGCTTTGGTCCGGCGAAGCCCATACGATGACCTCTGACCGTGAGACCTACGTCGGCTACGCGACGGTCGAAATCGCCGATGCCGTAGCTCCCAAAATCGGCTCGTTCACTCCTCCAGAAGGATGGGTCGGCAATACAGCACCTGCAATCCCGTACTCGGTTACCGATACGGGCCTGGGGGTCAAGGAAATGAAAATAGGCCAGGTCGGGGGAGGCCCGCCAACCCAATGGATCACCTCCCTGACCTGCTCAGGCAACGCCTCCTACCCATGCCCTCGAAGCTGGAAAAGCGGAGTGACCTACCCCACGCTCAAATACACGCCTGGCAACCTGCCGCAGGGCATCGACAAAATGACCGCAGTGGCGAAGGATCCAGCCGGCAATACGTCGGCGCCCTATGAATTCACTCTGAAGGTTGACCACACGGCCCCGAAAGTCGAACTGGCGGGAACAGCGGTAAGCCAGACGCTATTCCAGCGCCCCCGCTACACGCTGATAGCGAAAAACTACGACGGAACGACAACGGAACCGCAGTCCGGCATCGCCAGTACGGAAATCAAAGTGGACGGACAAAAAGTCGATTCGGCTACCGCTGGCTGCGCCGGCACCAATAACTGTTCGTTCACGCGCGAATGGTTTCTCAAATCCGACGAATACTCAGTCGGCAAACACACGGTCGTCATCAAGGTCACTGACGGAGCTGGGAACAGCACCGAAAAAACGATCTACGTCACGGTAGAACGCGACACCACACCGCCGGAAATTCTCGAAGAAACAGGATCGCTCGAAAATGCCCCGAGCGGATGGGTCGAACAGAAAACCTACGAAACCAGGCTGATGACGGGCGACACCGGCTACGGCGTCACGTCCGTCGCGTTCAAGATGGACGGAACGCTCGTTAAAGAACAAAAAGGAACTTGCCCAGACGGCTATTGCAAATTTTTCTTTTCCGTAACTCCAAGCTTGGCGAGCTACAAAGGCGGTGCGCATACGGCTGAATACGTCGTCAAAGACGGCGCTGGGAACGTGAAAACAAAAAAATGGACCGTCAATGTCGACCCGAAAGGCGCCGTTTCAGTCGCTGAGGCAATCGATACGCTCGAAGCCGTGGAAGGGACAAGCGGAGCGCAGCCTATTGCGCCTACCGCTGAAACAGTTGATCCCGCTGAAATCAAAGAAGGTAACGATCCCGCAGTGGAATACAACGAAGGTCAGCTAGTGAGTACAGGGACTGGCACGACGACGGTCATCGCAGCTAAACCGAATGAAGCCATGACCATTGAAGGCGCCCAGGGGGATATTGAACTAACTCCCGTAGGTGGAGTTGTGGGCACAAGCAACGAAGTCGCCTCCGAAGTTGCCGCCGTCTCAGGCGGAACAGGCGTTGACACAATCGTCAGGCCAATTTATGACGGTGATCAGACATTCAAGACCATCCGCGACGAAACCGCTCCTGAAGCCTATTCGTGGAAAGTCTCACTTAATAAAAGTCAGACCCTAAAAGCGGTTGACTCAGAACACGCGGCGATCTTCAATAGCGATGAATCGCAAGCTCTCGCGATCACGGCGGAAGCTGCTCACGACGCGACGGGCAAAGCGGTTCCGACTAGCTTGAGCGTCAGCGGAGGCAACGTGCTTACCCTGACTGTGAAATATCGCGGCGGGAACTTTGTCTATCCCATCATTGGCGGGCCAGCCTTTGAATCGAGCTACACGCTCCCTGTGATCTGGGAGCCACCGCCTGAAGAAGCTATGCCCACCGGTGGCTCCGAAATTGTCGTCGAAGTTGGCGCGCCAGAATTTGTGGGAGACGGCGATGAATATGACGCCACGGCTTCAAGTGTTCCTAGGTTAAGGCAGCCGTTCAAATTCAGGCAGTGCGAAGAATTTACGTTCGCAATTCCTGGGTGCAGTGTTTGGGCGCAGACAATCGAAGGGCACTATTACTTTACGTACCACCGTTATGCCTGGTGGAAGAATGGCGAGAAAGTGCCGCTATGTCCCAATGATCCCGGGCCTGGATTCGACGTAAATACGGAATTCTGCGATTGGGTAGGGCCGAATCATCAAAAATACGGAGGCGGCTATCACATAACCGCGCAAGTCTTTTTCCACGTCTCATTGTTGACAAAACCACTGGTATGGTCACACGTCATGACCGTTCGTGCCTTTGCAAAAGGTGGGAGCGTATTCGTTCACAAGGATGAGTCATGCATCTGCAATCCGTCCACCTAGGGGTGGATGGATTGCATCCTAGACCGAGGAAGCTTGTGCCTTTGAGGAGTCCGCTGCCCCCGCTCCTCTTTTGGGGGCGATCGAGCTAAGATGCTCGCAAGCAATGATCGATTGGTTTCATAGCTCGAAGATGCCTCGGACGCCCCCATTCTACTTTTGGATGGTCGCTTCGCTGACCCTTCTTTCTATCGTTGGCTTCTTTGGCCAGTCTCATCCCGTTGGCGTTAATTGGGGAGGCGCTGTCATTGAGCTTCTCCTTTTGGTTGGCCTGGCCGTCGGTTCGCAACTATGTCGCTGGTTCTTGCTTATTACCGCGCTGGGCGGTGCGATTGTCCTTTTCGGCAACCTGACAGAAGGGGTGGCTCTTGGCGATGCTGTTCTGTTGGCAGCCTGCGTCGCTCAAGTCGTTCTACTCAGCACCTCTACAATGCGCGCCTATACAGATAGGCACCCACAGCGTCCTCTCGGCGATCTTTAAGACTTCGGCGGAGCGGTCGCGCGAATGACGACGCGAGCCCAAGCGGGTGGCGTCACATAGAACGAGCTGTCCGTACGCGCCCCTGCTGCGTCGCACTGAGGAAGCCCCGAGCCGGGAGGCCAAGGACCGTACTCACGAGCTGCCCCCCGCCCCTTGGGCTGACAAGCTACGGCTCGACCGCAACCGGAATCACCCGTGAGTTACCTTCTTCGTACGGGTAGCCGGGCTCCCCTACCTCAGCGCGCATGATGTAAGTCGTCGCTCTGTCGGTCTGCGTGAAGAGGTAGCGCATCATGTAGCGCCCGTCTTTACGCGTGCGATAGCGCCGGAACACACGCCATCCTTTCCCGCTCTTTACCTGAAGGACGACGACGACCCCTTCATTGTCGGGACCTGGGATTTTGCCGGTAAAGACTGCCGCCTTTGTTTGTTCTTGACGACTTTGCTTCGCAGCCGGAATGTCGGATGAACCTTTGTCTTTATTTCGGCGTCGGCCGTCAGCTCGCGATGATCGGGACGATACGCCACGGTTAGATCGCGAGACGGCCCAGAACCGATGGCGGACTGGTAGCCGCCATCCGTGCCGGTCATTGCGATGCCGGCGAACTGGCGATCCTGGTGGGTGACGACTTTGCTGAACACGCATAGCGGCGCGTTGGCAATTTGACCGTTCGCTCCGGTCAACTTACCCCTCAGCGTCACGCTTTCTTTTTGCTGGATGACAATCGAGCTCTTAGCTAGTTTGCCAAGCCCAGCGGTGAGTGTGAGACCCCCGCCAACTTCAGATCGTGGGCAGTCGTAGGGAGAGCGGCGCGCTAACGGGGGCGCCCACGTTGCCTCTGCGTCGGAAAGCCAAAGGCGCAAGGTGTATGCCCCAGATTGGTGAGGGGTTCAAGGCTGGCTGTGGCCTGCAGGGGGCTACCGCTAATCGTCGTCGTGGACACAACGACGGCGCCCGATGGGCTCAGCACTTGGCAGTGGGCTGCGTCGATTGGCGATCCGCTGTCGAGAATGTTGTGCCAACGCACGTCGAACGCCTGCGCTGTGCGAGTCGTGCGCGGTGCCGTCACCGAAAGGTCTTGGGGCGCACCGGGCGGCGTGGTGTCGTGCGGGATAGACACAGCGCTAGCCGGGCCGGTGAAGCCCACGGCATCCTCAAGCCAAGCTCGAAGCCGGTAGTCGCCGGCTTTTGACGGGCCGATGATTTCGGGTTGCAGGAGTCAGATCCAAGGAACAAATTCGTACGTTACTTACCTGTCATACCAGCTCAAGTGCACCGATTGATGTACACAAGTTTGTACTTCACGGCCCATTGACTGGAGTGTTACCACGCTTTACTATTACATTAGTCAGATGGTTTAGCCCAATCAACAGATCGGCGGCTAAGCGATTTGAACAGTACCGAGGAACGTAGATTCCGAAGGACGGCTGGAAACCGGGACGCCCACCGAGATGACGAGCGCCCCAGCAAATACAATCTGGCGATCCTGTTAGGCCGGGATCGCCCATAAAGAAGGGTAGCTGAGCGATCATGAGAAAGCTAATCGTACTCATGGCCCTGCTGGCCATGTTCGGGACGCTTGCATTGGCTGTGTCTGGGGCCAGTGCCAATGGAGAAAGTTCGTTGGTTGAACCGAAGGTGAAATCTGACTGCCCTCCCAGTTATGTCTGCGTATGGGAAGGGCCTACCTTTGGATCGGCTCACATTTTCTTTCACGGGTACGAAACCGGAACTCACAACCTAAACAACCTGAATTGTGTTCTCTCGGCGTACAATCACACCGGCGAACACGTTGCCGTTTTCCCAGAATGGTATTGGCCCAGTGGGGCTCCAAATCTCATTCTCGAACCAGGAAAAGCAGAGGGCAATAGGACGACCTGTCACCACACCAACCTTATTATCGCGTAATCGATTCGAGTGCGCACCTATGGGTCTTTGCGAGCCAGACTGGCGCGAAGACCCATAGGAATGAGCTCATGCGGGGGGCTCGGTGCTGCTCGGCAGGGAAGCGCTTTCGCTGTGGGCGCCTAGCGTTAGTGCATCTGAGCCGACCGCAGTTGGCGCAAACAAATAACAGTAGAGCGAGGTCGCGTGTAGTTGCAGCGCGATTCCCGTTCTTACGCCGGGTCCGTCTCAGTCTCTAGGGTCGGCTCATGGGGGTCTTGAAGGCGCTCGGCACAAGGAGTTGGAGAAGGCCCGGAAGGCCCTCGAAAAATGGGGCTGGGGAGGCGGGCGCGAATTGGTCGCCGTGACCCCGAGGAATCGCGCGAGGAGAGCGAGCGCATGATTAAGGCGATGGAGGAGCGCAAGCGGCGATCCGAAGGCAAGAATGAGGACGAGTCCTAGTGGGGGGAAACTTCTTGGCATCGAGGTGGGTCGTCGCGTCAGACCACTTGACCCGAATGATTGGGCAGCGAAGCGCTCTCGCTGCCCAAACCCAGCCGAATCGTGCCCGACGTAGCCGAATCTCGGAACGGCAACGAATCAGCTTTTGGCTCTACAACGCCCAGCGGTTGCGAGGCGGATAGTTTGCCATGCAGAAGGTCGAGGCTCAAATCTCTTAGGCCTCTTTGTCAACCCAGTTGGTCTATTCCTCCAGAAGTTTCCTCCGCGGTCTTTCCTGCTTTTTCGGCATCGGCCTCTTCGGCCCGACCGCCGACAATCGCCGGGAGCAAATTGTCTATTCCGCCAGCCTCATCTCGGGTTGTGCGGGCGCTTTCTGGAAGCTGAAAGCCCAGTAATGAGACCAAGAGGTCGACGTAGACGCCGCCGGCGTAGTTGAGGAAGGAGCCGGAGAGAGGAACCTTGAGTCCGTGATGAACGATTTTGGATCGGAGACTAAAAATCCGGCCAATGCCGAATTGTCTTCCAATCTCGTTTTGGCCGACCCCGTAGCTGGCGCTTAGCGACCTGTTGATGCGCGAGACGACCTTTTGACCGGTGCTCGCCATCAGGATCTCAAGTGCAAACCACAACTTGAGAAATGCGTCCACGTCTTTGCTGCGCTTTGCCTCGTCCAACCAGCGCAACGACAGACGAATTCGATCTGGCTCGTCGGCATTTGCTATGGCGCTTTGCGCTAGCTGCCACCTATGTTGAGCCTCTTGTGAAATGTCGGGTGGTTCCCACCACGTCGTATCCAAGATCACAGTAGAGGACCCAGAAAGGCCGTCGCCTGGGAACTTGATCCAATAGTCCTCAAGATGTTCGAAGGCAAGGAACAAGCCGCCAAAGGTCGTTAGCTGAGCAACGATCTCCTCGACACGGATCGAGGCCTCCTTGGGATCCTCAGATACGTCGGGGTGCCCTATGAAGAGCGCAACTGGACCTTCCTGGTGGGCTTTGTTCCCGCTCGGCGTCGTCAGGGCCATAACCACGTCTCCATTGGCCTGGACATCGAACGCGTTTTCGATTGTGAGGCTGGGAAGTGCAGACCACATCATGAAAACGCAGATGTCCCCGAGTACAACCCGAATGGGAGGGGAAAGGTCGCGTTGTGCCACGCCGACCATTGAAAAGGCCCGGACAAACGCTTGGCCGGTTGGTTTGCCCCAATCCTCCGGCAGTATTTCCGCAGTGGTAATTGGCTTCTTCTGTGCCGCTTTTTTCTTTGTGCTGCTGCTCATGCTTGCTTAGGTGGTCTCCTCGACCTCGCGCAGGATTTGCCGACTAGCTGTCGTCGGCCCGGTACAGCCGGCAGCTTGTTCCAGATCGCTGCCAGCAGCCAAAAGACGGCGAACGCGAGTTGGAGCCCGGCGGTGGAGTATTCGCCGTCGGCAAGCGACCAGACGCTGAGGGCGGCGAAGGTCACGCAGAGGAGGGGTGGGGCGATGCGATTCCAGCGGGACAGCACGGTGTCCGAAGGGTACTCCGCCCTCAGTCATCCGCGTGCGCCAAAGACGTCTGGTTAGACAGGGCAGGCGGCGGCTTCAGCCTGGGCGCTGCCGGCATGGGATGGTTGGTCTCCGAGTGCATCGCCGTAAATCGCGCTATCGACGACCTAGGACCGAAGGCGAGTGCGCTGTCGTTCCCTGGCGGCGACGAATTTGTCCCTAAAGAGGGCGAGCAGCAGCCACGCAGCGCCTATTACGAGCCAGAACGCGCCGGTGCCGTACTTGGCCTCGGCGAGTGCCCAGATGCCGAGGGCGGCGAAGGCCCCGGAAAGGCCGAGTCCCCCCGATGCGGAACTGGCGCGAAGTCATGCGTTGGATGGTACTTCTGGTCCGCGGCGCTCGGCAACCCTGGGATGCCGAGGAGACAACTCCTTGGCGATGTTCGACATTCGCCGACGACGCGCATCCCCATCTTCATCCCCACGGCTGATAGAAGGCGCTGAATTGCAGGTCAATCACAGGCTTGGTGCGCAGAGATGATGACCGAGGACGCCAAGTTCGCACTCGGCTTCTAGGGGGTGAAAGGGTCAACAAACGCGATGCAGGGCCGGTTCCGGTGATATGGAGTTGCTCGTTGGTGCCATTGCCCTAAACCATGCGTTTAGAAAAGTTCGCCACCCGAGGTCCGATACAGAAGCTGCCCGGACGCACTGAAGAGAGAGGCTGAGGTCACGAAGCCGGTCGGGGGGTAGTACTGGACGAAGTAGCGGACGTTTCTTAGCCAGACGACTTTGCGCCGCAACGGCGCCGGAGCCGACCGGGGTTTGAAGGACAGCCGCTTGCCGTTGCTCAGCGTGGCCGTGACTTTTGCGACATCGCCGGCCACCAATCCGCTGAAGACTCTCCAGGCGCCGTCGTCTTGCAGGTTGTCGGATGCACCGATCGTGTAGGAGCTTGAGAGATGGCCCCCCGCGGGGATACCGGTGCTCGAGCCCCAGTTGACGGCTCCCGGGAGGCTGAACTCCATCCCGAAGAGCCATTCGCGGCAGCTCCCGTTATTGCCGATCTCTCCTTCAACCGTCCACGTTTCTCCCACAGGATTTGGCCCGCTGGCAATGGACACTCGATGTCGGGCGATGCACGCGGCGCCGGCCGAAGGGATAAAGGCGAAAAAGGAGACGAGCGCTGCCGTGAGGCACGCGACGGAGATCGAGCTTCGGGTCCGAGCCATTCTCATTGCTCGAGGAATCTATAGGGTGCACACGATGGCGGTGTCTCGGCAGCTGGTCGACAGGCGGAAGTTTGCCTCCCGGCGGGCGCTGCCTTTGGCTTTCCTCCTACTTGTGTGCACCTTGGCACCGGCCGGTGCCAGCGGCAGCGAAACCGCTCTGCGCCCAGGAGAAAAGGAAGCTCACGCCTTCACAGATGGTCACCTGCGTCCCGGTCACCTTGAGACCATTCGAGTCAGGGGATTCCCTGGCAGTGGACGAACCGAAGTGGCGTTCTTTCCAACGGCCATCTGTGACAGCGAATGCGCGGCCGCCAGCAGGCGGGGCGGCAGGACGGGTGATAGCGGCGCTGGCAAGTTCGTGGTGCGGATGCCAGGGGCGTTCGTGGCACGGGGCGGCAAACATGCCTACTTCCGCGACGGGGAACGAATCGACCTCCAAGTCCTCTGGTACGGACCGCAAGAAGCCTTCGAAATTGCCTCTGCTAGTCCGGAGCCGATCATTGTGCGCACCCACCGGTCCAAGCATGGTTGAGTCGCGATTGGGTCGGAAGCTGCCGGCATGCCTGCTACTCGGCTGCGGAATCCTGCTCGCACTGCTTGCTGCGGGCCCCGTGAGTGCCTCGCCGAACCCGGTAGCCGCGATGCCAGCAACGGCGTTCGCAGCTCAGGCTCCGGTGGTGCCACCCTCGTTCCAACTGCAAGGCAGCAATGGCTACACGATCGTCGTCCTCGCCGGCCAGCCCTTGTCTGGCCGACCCGGCTCTGTTCAGATCGTCGCTCGGAAGGGCAACATGGGCGTCAGCTACTCGGCTCCCGCCACAGTGACGGAAACCTCGATCGCGGCCGATCTCGGCGCGCTGGGCGCGATCTCCGTCGGCTTCCATCCCAGTGGCCAGTTCAGCACCAGCAAATGTGCGGGTCGAAAGATTGAAGTCATGGGAGGCAGCTACGAAGGCACGATTGCCTTCCACGGGGAGGAGGGCTACACGGAGATCGAAGCAGCCTCTGTTCCCGCCGACATCAGCCCCCTTCTTGCTGCAGTGTGCGATTTCACCACGGTGACAGGGGGCAGTCCGAACTCTCGCGGCGCTGAACTCTTCGTTCGTAATCCAGCGCTCGGCCCGCGATTCAGCGTCTCCAAGTCAGGACACGCAAGCACATCACATTTCTTTGTCGAAGTCCCCGAATACAGCGCCGGCATCTCGATCCATCGATTCGCGAGCTTCTCGATGCCGCCTGGCAGCTTCCGCTACGGCCCGAATCTGCAGACCGCGACGGTCCACCCGCAAGCTCCTTTTTCGGGCATCGCCCATTTCGATCGTCGCAGGAAAGCAAACCGCCGCTGGAGCGGAGACCTGACTATCGACATGCCGGGTTTGTCAAACGCGGCGCTTACGGGTCGCCAGCTTCGGGCCGGTCTCGTTCATTCCGAATAGGTTGGCGACAGGAGCTGCGATGACAGGGGGATTCCGTTGATCAAAAGACTTAGCGACTCGTTCAGTGGGCTGACGGTGCGCGGTGACGCGATAGCCATCGCAGCGGGATTTGCGGTGGCGCTATCTGTGGTCTATCTCGTTGAGGCGGTCGTAACCACCGTGGTGGGGCCGCTGATCTCGATCTTCATCGACTCGTTCGAAAGCAAGTCATTCACTGTCCACGGGAGCGAATTCAGATACGGAGCGTTGATCTTGGCGCTGATCAGCTTCGCGCTTGTGCTTGCGGCGGCATGGCTCCTCCTCCGAGTCGCGTCGCGAGGGTCTCGTGGGTCTGGTGCCGAAGGGACTCGGTCTTGTCCGGAATGCGCAACCCCGATCTCAGTTGCCGCAAGGCGCTGTCCGCATTGCACAGCGGTTGTCGCCTGATATTCAGCCAGGCAACCGCGGATCGTCAGCGTCGATCTCTTCGGCCGTACCGTCGTAGTCGTAGTGACGGCTTGAGGTCGCAGGTCCCGTCGGCCCACCTCGCCCCGCCGATCCCGGCACGCCCATAACCAGGAACCGCTTGCCGACATAGCCGCGCATCAGCCGCCTGACAATCGCCCGTGTCGGTGGGATCAGCAGGACCGCGCCGAAGATGTCGGTGACGAAGCCGGGAGTGAGGAGGAGGGTGCCGCCTATGGCGATCAGGAGGCCGTCGGCGACCTCGCGGCCGGGGAAGCGGCGCTCGGCTAGGGCGGCGTTGAAGCGGCGCCAGGCGCCGCGGCCCTGGTGGCGCAGCAGCATCGAGCCGAGGACGGCATCGGCGATCAGCAGGGCGACCGTGGGCCAGACGCCGATCAGCGAGCCGATCTGGATGATCACGTAGATCTCGATGATCGGGACGACGATGAAGAGGGCGACGAGGATTGCCACCGACTTAGCCTAGTTGGCGCGGGGCGCGGGCTGGCTCAGGCGCGCGTGGCCGCCGCCGCGGCCTCCTCGAGCTCGGCGAGCGAGCGATTCAGCCCCTCGGCGATCGCTTCGACGTCCTCCATCGAGTCGTAGTCGGCCAGCAGGCCGAAGCCGACCCGGCCGTTGTAGCTCATGATCGCCACCGCCATCGTGTGGTTGGGCGGCAGGAAGGCGACCGGGAAGACCTCCTCGAGCTCGCGACCGAGCACGTAGAGCGGGATCTGCGGGCCCGGCACATTGGTCACGATCATGTTGAAGAGCCGGGTTGAGAAGTTGATCCGCGATGCCTGCGCCAGCAGCGTCGGCGGCGCGAAGTCGTTGAAGCGGGAGATCACTTCAGCGCCCAGCGCCTGCTTGGAGCGCTTCAGCCCCTCCATCTGCTCGCTGACCACGCGCAGTCGCCGCACCGGGTCCTCGACGTAGACCGGCAATGGCCCGCGCATGGCCGCGATCCGGTTGCCGAGGTCGCCGCGCTCGTCCTGACTGCGGATCGAGACCGGCACCAGCGCCCGCAGCTCCAGGCCCTCGGTCCGCACGCCCCGGCTGTGCAGCCACTCGCGCAGCGCCCCGGTGACCACGGCCAGGACGACGTCGTTGACGGTGCCGCCGAGCGTGTCCTTGATCCGCTTGAAGGTGGCCAGCTCCGAGCGCGCCCAGGTGAAGCGGCGGTGCGGGCCAATGTGTTGGTTCAGCGGCACGTCGGGGGCCGGGTCGGCGAAAGCGCCGACGACCTCGCCGACGCCCTCCAGCGCCTCGCCGATCCGCCGCGCCGCCGACTCGGGATGCCGTATCGCCTCGACCGCACGCTCGATGATCTTCACCGGCGCCGCAGCCGCGTCGGCAGCACCACGAGCCACGAGGTCAATCGTGCTCGGCTCCGGCTCCGGCACCCAGCCGTCGTCGCTGGCGGCGGGCTCGGGTACCGGCTCGAGGTCGAAGAGCACGGTGCCGATGTCGACGCCGGAGATGCCGTCGACCATCGCGTGGTGGGTCTTGGTCAGCAGGGCGAAGCGGTCGCGCTCCAGGCCCTGCACGAGCCAGAGCTCCCAGAGCGGCTTCGAGCGATCGAGCTGCTGCGAGAAGACCCGCGCGGCCAGTCGCTTCAGCTGCTGCTCGCCGCCCGGATCCGGCAGTCCGCTGTGGCGGATGTGGTAGGTCAGGTTGAAGTTGACGTCGTCGGCCCAGAGCGGCCGGCCCGCCTCCAGTGGCGGCACCACGAGGCGCTGGCGAAAGCGCGGCACCTGGTTGAGGCGCCCCCGCACGTGCTCGACCAGGTCGACGTATTTGGGCGGCGGCCCCTCGAAGATCAGGATCGCGCCGACGTGCATGTGGCTCGCCGAGGTCTCGTTCGTCAGGAACGAGGCGTCAACGGCAGTAAGCCGGTCGAGGTGGCGTCCTTGGGTTGCCATCCAGCAAGGCTAGCTACTCTGCAGATATGCCCTCGCTCGCCACCGGGGCCCCGAAACGGGTCCTGCTTGCCGCTCCGCGCGGATACTGCGCTGGAGTCGACCGCGCCGTGCAGACGGTCGAGCGCGCGCTCGAGCTCCACGGCGCGCCGGTCTACGTGCGCAAGGAGATCGTCCACAACAAGCACGTGGTCGAGGAGCTGGCCAAGCGGGGCGCGATCTTCGTCGAGCAGGAGACCGAGGTGCCCGAGGGCGAGATGGTCGTCTTCTCCGCCCACGGCGTCGCCCCCGCGGTGCACGACAACGCGGCCGCGCGCAAGCTGCGCACGATCGACGCCACCTGCCCGCTGGTGACCAAGGTCCACGTCTCGGCCCGCCGCTTCGCCGCCGAGGGCTACACGATCGTGATGATCGGCCACGCCGGCCACGAGGAGGTCGAAGGGACCACCGGCGAGGCGCCCGACAGCATCGTCCTGATCGAAACTGCGGACGAAGTCGAGAGCCTCGAGGTCGCCGATCCCGCCAAGGTCGCTTTCATCACCCAGACGACGCTCTCGGTCGACGAGACGGCGGAGGTGATCGCCGCCCTGCGGGCCAAGTTCCCCGGCATCGTCAGCTCCAAGTCAGATGACATCTGTTACGCGACGACCAACCGCCAAATCGCGGTCAAGCAGCTTGCCCGCGAGTGCGACCTCGTCCTCGTCATCGGCTCGACCAACTCCTCGAACTCGAATCGCCTGGTCGAGGTCGCGCGCGAACACGGCGCCGCCTCCCACCTGATCGACAACCACACCCAGGTCGAAGAGGAGTGGCTGGAGGGAGTCGAGACCGTCGGCATCACCTCTGGCGCCAGCGCCCCCGAGGAGCTAGTTGAGCGTCTGGTCGAGCTCTTCCGCGAACGCGGCGCCGACGATGTCTCCGAGCTGCGCACGGTTCATGAGGACGTGCGGTTCATGCTGCCGAAGGAGATTCGGGAGGCTTCGGCGGCGGCATCGGCGTAGGGCGCTTCCCTTACGGGACGCCGGCGGCGAAGCTGACGGACCAGATTCGGAGGCCTGGGGAGGGCACGAGTTTGAGGTGGTGGGCCTGGTGCCGCTCGTGTCTGGCGAGGTCGTATAGGCGCGCGCCGTCGATCTCAAGTTGGTGCGTGTCAGCGCCATCAAGGGTCACTGAGAGCGTGCCTGTCCCCTCGACCGTCGTGTGGGCACCGCCGGCTTCGTAGTCGAGCTCCAGCTCGGCGCCGGTCCAGGGCTGCTCCCAGGAGCCGCCGGGGAAGAGCTCGGGGGTGGGGGGCATGACCTTGGCGCCGGGCGAGTCGCTGGGGCGCAGTGGGTCCATCGGCTCGGGCAGCGAGCGCAGCGCGTCGAGCTCGCGCAGCTCTTCCTGGATCGCCATCTCGGTGCCCAGGTATTCACCCTCGCCGAAGTGGAACCAGCTCAGTGCGCCACCGTTCGTCCAGAGGAAGAGGCTGGGCCAGCCCTCACAACCGTAGGAGAGCCAGAGCTCGCGCTCGGCGTCGATCGCCACAGGGAAATTGACGCCAAGGTCGGCGAGCCCGGTCGAGACCCGGCCGGGATCTGAGCCAAAGGGAAAGCGCGGCGCCTGTACGCCCAGCGTCGTCAGGCCCGCCTCGCGGTAGCGCCGATCCCACTCGACGAGGTAGGGAAGGGTGCGGACGCTGTTGAGCTGGGCGAAGTCGAGGAAGTGGACGAGAACCGGGCCGGCGGCGGTCAAGTTGGGCATCGATTGTGGCTGCTCGCCGATCCAGACAATCCCCTCCGGGAGGTCAGGGGCGGCGATGGTGTCGCGTTCGGGGCGCATCGGCGCGAACGTTATTCGCTGGCGGCGGCGCCCACTCCGCTAGATTTTCAGAGCAATGTTCGAGATCGTCCTGGCGCTGATCCCGCTTTTCCTGCTCCTGGGCTCGCTGCTGTTTGGCCATTACCCAGGCTTCAAGGCGATCGTCAAGATCTCCGAGCGGATCTGGGCCAGGCCCCGCGTTCGCGCGGCGAAGAGCCAGAGCCGGCCGAGAGCGCCGCGCTCGCGCGCGATCAGCGGTGGGTTGCTACTTGCTTTCGGCTTTGCCCAGCGCCCGCCACCCCTCATTCCCTAGTTCCAAGTCGCCCGCGGCGCCCGTCGCGGGTCAATCTGGCGCGGCCTCGCCGTGCCCGGAACCAAGGAGTGAGCAATGAACTCGAACACCAAGCGTGTCGCCGCTGGCATTGCGGTCATCGTCATCGCGGTTGTACTGCTGGTTGTGCTGAAGAAGGACGACAGCAGCAAGACCACGTCCAATACCGGCGGCAAAGTCACGACGATCGTGATCAAGCACGGCAAACCCGTCGGCGGTATCGCCGACCTGACTTACAACAAGGGTGAACAGGTTCGCTTCAAGGTGGACTCCGACGTCAGTGACGAGGTCCACATGCACGGCTACGACATCATGAAGGACGTCAAAGCCGGTGGCTCGGTCAACTTCGATTTCCCCGCCACGATCGAAGGTGTCTTTGAGGCAGAGCTCGAGGGCCACAAGGAACAAATTCTCGAACTCACCGTCAACCCATGAGTTTCTTTCTGCCGGTCGCGCACGCGCTGGTCGCGCGCAAGGACCTGCCGATTCCCGCCTGGCTCTTCGCCTGGGGGGCGTCGATTGTCCTGATCGTCTCTTTCTTTGCGCTCTCAGCGGCGTGGCGCAAACCGCGCTTTGAGGACGAGCGATGGCGGCCGCTCAATGAAGGCTTCTCAAGTGCCCTGCTAGGCATTCCCATGCAGGTTCTCTGCGGTGCGATCGGGGTGTTCTTTCTCGGCTTCTCGATCTACGCGGGCCTAAAGGGCACCGAGGCTCCCGACCGCAACTTCGCTCTCACCTTTCTCTATGTCACTGCCTGGTTGGGCTTTCCACTGTTCAGCGTGATATTCGGCGACGTCTTCCGACCCTTCAACCCATGGCGCGCCGTCGCTCGGGTAATCGGTGGCGCCTTCACCCTGATCGCCGGGCAGCCGCCGGCTCATCTCAAATATCCGCAGCGACTGGGTCGCTGGCCCGCCGCGATCACCCTGCTTGCCGTGGTCTGGCTGGAGGTCGTCTACGGGGCGAGCGGTGGCGTGGCGGTGGGGCTCTCACCCCACTCGGCGGGCATCGCGGCGCTCATCTACACCCTCTACACGCTGGTGATGATGACGTTGTTCGGCGTGGAGACATGGTGCCAGCGGGGTGAGGTGTTCTCCGTCTACTTCGGCATGTTCTCCCAGCTCGGGACCTTCGGCGTGCAGGATGGCCGGCTCGGTCGGCGACTGCCGCTGTCCGCTTCGACACACTGGGCAACCGTGCCGGGCTCGGCCGCGGTAGTCATCGCCTCGATCGCCAGCACCAGCTTCGATGGCGCGCAGGAGGGCGCTTTCAAGGACGCCATCGTCAAGACCTTCGAATGGCTGGCGGAAGCCGGGCTCAGCCTGACCACCTCCCTGCGGTTGGCGGACACGATCTTCATGCTGCTCTGCTTCGTCGGCGTTGGCTTGGTCTACCTGATCGGGGTGCGCGGTATGGCCACCGTGCGTGGCGCCCCGTCGCGCGAGAAGCTGCGGACCGGCTTCGCCCACACGCTGATCCCGATTGCTTTTGCCTACCTGGTGGCCCATTACTTCAGCCTCTTCGTCTTTCAGGAGCAGGCGCAGTTCACCTACCTGCTCTCCGATCCGCTCGGCACGGCGACGACGAACCTCTTCGGCACAGCCTCTGGGGGGATCAACTTCAAGATCCTCAGCGCCAACGCGATCTGGTACGTACAGGTCGGGGCGCTCGTCATCGGCCACGTCGTCGGCCTCACCCTTGCCCACGATCGCGCCACCGCCTACTGGGGCGACTACAAACAGGCCGCACGCTCGCAGTACTGGATGCTTGCTGTCATGGTTGCTTTTACCTGCTTCGGCCTCTACCTACTGTCGGTGGGCGGCAATGGCTAGTTTCCGCTTTTTGCGAAAACTGTTGATGAACTAACCGTTAAGCAGGGTTTTTTACTGATGCAGGCTCTGTACGAAGTGGTTTACTAAGGAAGAGTCCATCACTTGACTCTCCCTCTCCCTTTGCACCGGGACCGTTGCTCGCAAGGCTGGCGGTCTCGGTGCTAAGCAGTTCATACTGGGGGGCATGGCCGTCTTGATCCCGCTGGCCCATGTCGGCCATTGGCTCTGGATCCTCTATCTGCCGCCGGTGCTGATCGTTGCCGGCTCGCTCGCCCGATCGACGCTCGCCGAACGCCGCAAAAAGCGCGATGAGGACTAGAGGGAAGCGTCGGGAAGGCTAGAGGATCTCGGCGAGCCGGCGCTCGAGCGCGGCAGAGATCTCCTCGCGAACCGGGCCCTCGGCCAGGCGTTCGACCAGCGACTCGAGGAAGCCTTCGATGATCAGCGACTTTGCCTCTGCCTCGCCGAGCCCGCGCGAGGTTAGGTAGAAGAGCTGCTCGCGGTCGACCTGGGCGACGGCGGCGGCGTGAGTGCAGCGCACGTCGTCGGCTTCGATCTCGAGGCCGGGGATCGCGTCGGCGTGGGCCTCGGTCGAGAGCAGCAGGTTGCGGCTCTCCTGGAAGGCGTCGGTCTGCTGGGCACCGGGGTCGACGCGGATCATGCCGCGCCAAACTGCGGTCGAGCCGGCGGCGAGGACGCCGCGGAAGGCGAGGTCGGAGTTGGTGTTGGGGGCGGCGTGCTCCTGGGTCGTGTCGTAGTCGAGGTGCTGTCCGGGTCCGCCGGCGTAGCCGCCGGTGACGCGGGCCTCGGAGCCCTGGCCCGCCAGGTTGGTCTCCATCCGCACCTTGCCGTTTGCCGAGCCGAAGCCGAGCGCGGTCCAGTCGAGCCGGCCGTCGCGCTCCACCTGGGCGCGCTGGGTGGCGAAGATCCAGGCGGACTCGGAGATGTCTTGGGTGTTGACGTAGCGCAGCGTCGCCGCTTGGCCGACGCTCAGCTCGACAACTGAGTTGAGCAGGGCGTCGACATCGTCGCTCGGCGAGGACCAGTGCTCCCAGACCTCAGCCTCGGCGCCCTCCTCGAGCACGATCAGGGTGCGCCAATTGAGCGCGCTGCCGTTCTCGCTGAGCGGCACCTCGATCCGGATCGGCTCCTCGACCCTGACCCCAGCGGGTACGTGGACGAGCACGCCGTCGCTCCAAGCGTCGTCGTTGCGCGCCACGAAGGGATCGTCGGCCGGCGCCAGTGAGCCGAGCCGCCCCTCGACCAGCTCCGGCCGCGACTCACTCGCCTCTTTCAGCGGCAGTACGACGGCCCCGTCGGCCGACCCGATCGAGGCCTCGGCAGAGCCGGGCTCATACGAATCAAGATCGAGACCAGACAGGTCGGTGAATTCCCACCCCTTCGTCTTCTGATCGGGGAGGGGCGGCAGCGTCGCTACCTCAGCCAATCGAACCCTCCATCTGCAGCTCGATCAACCGGTTGAGCTCGACTGCGTACTCCATCGGCAGCTCCTTGGTGACCGGCTCGATGAAGCCGTTGACGATCATCTTCGAGGCCTCCTCCTCGTCGAGACCGCGGCTCTGCAGGTAGAAGAGCTGCTCGTCGCCGATCTTCGAGACCGTGGCCTCGTGGCCGACGTCGGCGTCGTTCTCGTCGATGCGAATCGTGGGATACGTGTCAGAGCGCGAATCCTCGTCGAGCAGCAGCGCGTCGCAGACCACCTTCGAGCGCGATTCGGTCGCCCCATCGGCGATTTCGAGCAGCCCGCGGTAGGTCGCCCGGCCGCCGTCCTTGGAGATCGACTTGGAGAAGATCGAGGACGAGGTGCGCGGCGCCGCGTGGATGATCTTGCCGCCGGCGTCCTGGTGCTGGCCGTCGCCGGCGAAGGCGATCGAGAGGATCTCGCCGTGGGCTTCGGGCCCGAGCAGGTAGATCGAGGGGTACTTCATCGTCAGCTTCGAACCGAGGTTGCAGTCGACCCACTCCATCGTCGCCTTCTCGTGCGCGACGGCGCGCTTGGTGACGAGGTTGAAGACGTTCTGCGACCAGTTCTGCACGGTCGTGTAGCGGACCCGCGAGCTCTTCTTGGCGCAGATCTCGACCACCGCGGAGTGCAGCGAGTCGGTTGAGTAGACCGGCGCCGTGCAGCCCTCGATGTAGTGGACGTCGGCGCCCTCCTCGCAGATGATCAGGGTGCGCTCGAACTGGCCCATGTTCTCGGTGTTGATCCGGAAGTAGGCCTGCAGCGGCATCTCGACCTTGACCCCGGCCGGCACGTAGACGAAGGAGCCGCCCGACCAGACAGCGGAGTTGAGCGCCGCCAGCTTGTTGTCGTTGGGCGGGATGATCGTCGCCCAGTACTCGCGCACCAGGTCCTCGTGCTCGCGCAGCGCCGTGTCCATGTCGGTGAAGATCACGCCCTGGGCCTCGAGCTTCTCGTTGACCTGGTGGTAGACGACCTCGGACTCGTACTGGGCGCCGACCCCGGAGAGGAATTTGCGCTCCGCCTCGGGGATGCCGAGCCGGTCGAAGGTGTTCTTGATGTCCTCTGGGACCTCGCTCCAGTCGCGGCTGTTTTTTTCCGAGGCGCGGACGAAGTAGTGGATGTCGTCGAAGTCGATCTGATCGAGGTCGCCGCCCCATTTCGGGGTCGGGCGCGCGTAGAAGTGTTCGAGCGACTTGAGGCGGAAGTCGCGCATCCACTGCGGCTCGTTCTTGTAGTCGGAGATCGATTCGACGATCTCGCGCGAGAGGCCCTTCGGCGCCTTGTAGGCGTAGTCCGACTCGGAATCGTGGAAGCCGAACTTCTCCTTGTAGTCGGAGTTGATGCCGGCGAGCGAGCGTTTCTCCGCTACGACCTCGGGTGTAGCCATGCTTATTCGACCTCCAGGGTGATCGTGTCGTCCACGACGGCCGCCGTGAACGTCTGCACCGGAGCGAAAGCTGGGAGTGTCTTCGGCCTGCCGGTGGTCAGGTCGAAGAGAGAGCCATGGCGCGGGCACTCAACGGTGCAGGCTGCCGAGTCGAACTCGCCCTCGGCGAGCGGCCCGTCGTCGTGCGAGCAGCGATCCTCGATCGCGTAGAGCGTTCCCTCGCAATTGAAGACGCCGATCTTGCGCCCCTCGTGCTCGACCAGGCGCATAGAGCCGTCCGGCAACTCGGCGGCGGGGCAGACAGGGATGGTTGTTCGGGCGATGTCGGACAAGAGATTCGAGGCTCCCGCGAACGAGGGGTTAGTGCGGGTTGAGACTAATCCTACTTCTGTAGTCGGATTTTAGCGATAGGACCGGCTCGGCTTGGCGATGGCCCCGCTCGCCCCGGGCACCGTAACAAGCCTTTGACCCGGACTTAGGCGGGAATGAAAGGATCGGCGCACCGACCTTCGATACGAGGAGCTAGAGATGAGCGAGAGAACGAGCTATGAGCCTGGGATTCCTTGTTGGGTTGACCTCGGTTCCCCAGACCTGGACGCCTCGGTTGAGTTCTACACGGCCCTGTTCGGCTGGCAGGTGCCGGAGAGCGAAAACGTCGAGCAGACCGGCGGCTACCGCCGGGCGACCAAGAACGGGCGCGACGTCGCCGGGATGATGCCGCTGATGCAGGAGGGCCAGCCGCCCGCCTGGAGCAGCTACGTCTCGGTTGCCGATGCCGACGCCACCGCAGCGGCGGTGAAGGAGAACGGCGGCAATGTTCTCGCCGAGGTGATGGACGTGATGGGCCTGGGCAAGATGGCGGTCTTCGCCGACCCGACCGGGGCCGTCTTCGGGATCTGGCAGCCGGGCACGTTCCCCGGTGCCGGCCTCGTCAACGAGCCGGGCGCCCTCGCCTGGAACGAACTCAACACCCGCGACCGCGAGGGCGCCAAGGCCTTCTACGGTGCCGTCTTCGGCTGGGGCTTCGAAGACATGCAGATGGGGGAGAGCGAGACCTACACGATGATCAATCTCGACGGCAACCCCGTCGGCGGCATCCTCGACATGGTTGAGCGCGGGGTGCCGGAGGAGATCCCCGCCCACTGGCTGGCCTACTTCGCGGTCGAGGACGCCGACGCGACCGTGGCCCAGGCCAGCGAGCTCGGCGGCGGCTTGATGATGGGGCCGATCGACCTCCCGGTCGGTCGCTTCGCGATCCTCACCGATCCGCACGGCGCCGTCTTCGCGGTAATCGCCCTCAGCGAGAACGCGCCGCCGGCGAGCGCCTAGATCGAGCCGAGGTCGGCGGCTGCTTCCGTAGGGCTGCCGACCTCGCCCTCGTCCTCCCATTCAGCCGGCTCGCCGAGGCTGGCGCTCTTCACGACCTTCAGCCCCAGCATCGCGCACTTCATCCGCGTCGCCGAGATATCGATGCCAAGCAGGTCGAGGACGTACTCCTTGGGCAGCCGCAGCAGCTCCTCACGCGTTTTGCCGGTGAGCTCGTCGGTCAGCAGCGAGGTCGCCGCGGTCGAGATCGCGCAGCCTTTGCCCTCGAAGGCGATCTCGGCGACCTTGCCGTCCTCGTCGAGCTTGATCGTCACGTGCTGCTCGTCGCCACAGAAGGGGTTGGTGTCCTCGAACTCGAGGTCGGGCTGATCCACGTGCCCGAAGTTGTGCGGCCGCTTGTAGTGCTCGAGGATCTGGTCGCGGTAGAGCTCGTCCATGTCCGTCGAGGCTAGCGGAGCGGTGCAACGCGCTGTTCGTCTCATGGCCGGAAAAGGCGTTGCGGGGGTGCATCGTTGCTACCGTTTTCGCGATGCGGGGGCTGATGCGCAAGCTGACATACCCGGTGCGGCGCTGGCCACGGCTCTCCAAGGTCGCGCTTGGCGGCGGGACGTTGATCGTGCTCGCGATTGCCGGCGCCAACGCCTACATCCTGCTGAGCACCGATGGCGAAGCGACGGCCAACGTCGCCGACGTGCCTCACGCGCAGGTGGCGATCGTGCCCGGGGCGCTGGTCCAGCCCAACGGCAAGATGAGCGCGATGCTGGCCGACCGCGTGCGCCAGGCCGACGCCCTCTGGAAGGCCGGGAAGGTCGATCGCATCCTCGTCTCCGGCGATCACCACACCTGGGCCTACGACGAGCCCGACACGATGCGCAAGGCCTTGGTCGCCGACGGCGTGCCGGGCCGGGTGATCTTCGAGGACCACGCCGGCTTCGACACCTGGGCGACGATGGTCCGGGCACGCGGCATCTTCGGTGTCACCAAGGCGGTCGTCGTCACCCAGGGCTTCCACATGCCGCGGGCGCTCTACCTCGCCGACGCCGCCGGCATCGATGCGACCGGCCTCACCGCCGACCTGCACCAGTGGGGCTACCAGGGACGCAAGAGCGAGGTCCGCGAGGTTCTCTCCCGCGTCAAGGCGATCGCCGACACCACCCTGGACACGCCGGCAATGGGCGGTAAGAAGATTCCGATCAGCGGCGATGACGGTCGGGTTAGCTGGGGACCGCCGCCCCCACCAGGCGTGCCGCCGGCTGGCTCACCCGGGCGCCACTACTAAGCGCGTCTCAGCTGTCGAGCCCGAAGACCTTGCGGGCGTCGTGGAGGCCCTCGACCAGGCGGTCGATCTCCTCCGGCGTGGTGTAGACGCCGAAGCTGGCGCGGGCGGTGGCGGGAATGCCGAGGCGGTCCATCAGCGGCTGGGCGCAGTGGTGGCCAGCACGAACGGCGACGCCGTGGCGGTCGAGGATCTCGGAGACGTCGTGGGCGTGGACGCCCTCCAGCTCGAAGGAGACGGGGCCGAGGCGCTCGGGGCCGGCAGGCGGGCCGAAGATACGCAGACCGGGCACCTCGCTCAGCGCCTCCAGTGCGTAGCCGGCGATCTCCTGCTCGTGCTCACGGATCGCCTCCATCCCCACTGAGTCCATCCAGCGCAGCGCCGAGGCCATGCCGATCGCCTGAGCGATCGCCGGCGTACCGGCCTCGAAGCGTGCGGGTGGGTCGGCGTAAGTCGTGCCCTCCTTGGTCACCTTGCGGATCATCGAGCCGCCGCCGAGGAAGGGCGGCATTGCCCGCAGCAGGTCGAGCCTGGCCCAGAGCGCCCCGATCCCGGTCGGTGCGTAGAGCTTGTGGCCGGTTACCGCGTAGAAGTCGACGCCGAGCTCGGCCACGTCGACCGCCATCTTCGGCGCCGCCTGGGCGCCATCGGCAAGCACCAGCGCGCCGGCCTCGTGGGCAAGCCGCGAGATCTCCGCCAGCGGGTTCTCGGTTCCGAGCACGTTGGAGACGTGGGTGACGGCGACGAGCTTGGGCCCGCGCTCGAGCAGAGCCGCGTAGGCGTCCATGTCGAGCAGGCCCGTCTCGCCGTCGACCGGCACCCAGTCGATCTCCGCCCCGACCCACTCGGCCAGCTGCTGCCAGGGGACGATGTTGGAGTGGTGCTCCATCTCGGTGAGGACGATGCGGTCGCCCTTGCCGATGTTGGCGCCGCCCCAGGTGCGGGCGACCAGGTTGATCGCCTCGGTCGCATTGCGGACGAAGATCACCTCGCGCCGGTCGGCGGCGCCGAGGTGGTCGGCGACCGTCGCCCGTGCCCCCTCATAGGCCGCGGTCGCCTCGGCCGAGAGCGTGTGTGAGCCGCGGTGGACGTTGGAGTGGCTGGTTCGCTCGTAGCGATCGACCGCCTGGATCGAGGCCAGCACCCGCTGGGCGCTGGCGCCGCTGTCGAGGTAGGCGACCGGCTTGCCGTGCACCTCGCGCTCGAGCGCGGGAAAGGCGGCGCGGACCTTCTCGATCGGGAACGGCGAGGAGCTCTTTGTCGTCGTCGGCTCCATGCTCCCGATCAGGCGCTGGCGCCCGCCTCGACCTCCTCGCGAATCCAGCCGTAGCCCTTCTCCTCCAGCACGCCGACCAGCTCCGGGCCGCCTTCCTTGACGATCCGGCCCTCAAACATGACGTGGACGAAGTCGGGTTTCACCATGTGCAGGATGCGCTGGTAGTGGGTGATGATCAGCACGCCCATGTCAGGACCGGCGAACTGGTTGACGCCCTCGGCGACCGTGCGCAGGGCGTCGATGTCGAGCCCCGAGTCGGTCTCGTCGAGGACCGCGATCTCCGGCCGCAGCAGGGCCAGCTGCAGCAGCTCCATCCGCTTCTTCTCACCGCCGGAGAAGCCGTCGTTGAGGTAGCGGCTGGAGAAGTCTTTGGGGATGTTGGCCAGCGCCATCGCCTCCTGGGCGACCTTGGCGAAGTCTTTGATCTTGATCTGCTCCTCGCCGCGCGCTTCGCGGTGGGCGTTGATCACCATCCGCAGGTACTTGCTGACCGAGACGCCCGGGATCGAGACCGGGTACTGGAAGGCCATGAAGAGGCCGGCGCGCGAGCGCTCGTCGGGGGCAGCCTCGGTGATGTCCTCGCCCTTGAAGCTGATCGTGCCCTCGGTGACCTCGAGCGCGGGGTGCCCCATGACCACGTTGGCCAGGGTCGACTTGCCGGAGCCGTTCGGGCCCATCAGCGCGTGGACCTTGCCCTTCTCCACGTCGAGATCGAGTCCGCGGAGGATCTCCTTGTCCTCGACGCTCACGTGCAGGTTGCGTATCTCCAGCTCAGCCAATTTCACTCCTGTTTCTGTGTTTGGAAGGTCTTGCTTCAGGCGGCCGTGCTGACCGTGACGCGAGGCTCGGCGCCGTCGGCTTGGCCGCCGAAGGCGACCAGCTCGGCCAGGGTGGTGCCCGAGAGGGCTTTGGTCACGCCGCCCTGCACGCGCATCCACAGCAGCTTGGTCGAACAGGCGTGGTCGCCGTCGTCCTCGTGCGAGCAGAGCACTTTGCCGTCGGGCGTGTCATGGAAGCACTCCATCGGCGCGATCTGCCCTTCGAGCGCCTCGACCACCGCGTCCATGGTGATCTCCTCCGCCGGTTTGGCCAGGCGGTAACCGCCGTGCGCACCGCGGGTGGAGGTGACCAGGCCGGCCTTGCGCAGCTTCGCGACCAGGTGCTCGAGATAGGAGAGCGGCAGCCGCTCCGCCTCGGCGACTGAGCTCAGCGAGATCGGCGCCGAGCTGGGCTGACGGCCCAGCTCAACCATCAGGCGCACCCCGTACTCAGCTTTGGTCGAGAACAGCACGGACTAAATCCTACTGAAGCGGTCGGTTATGCGGCTTCCGTCGTCGCCTCTTTGCCCAGCTCCATATGCGCCCGGCTGTCGCTGCCGCGGATCAGGACCAGGGTCAGCACGAAGCCGAGCGCCGCGATCACCGCTCCGCCGAGGAAGGCCGCTTGGAAGCCTTCGGTGAGGGCGCTGAGGTGATCCGAGCCGGTGGAGGTCGCGTCGCTGGTGGCGGAGATCGCCACGGCGGAGAGCACTGCGAGGCCGAGCGCGCCGCCGACCTGTTGCGAGGTGTTGATCAGGCCGCTGGCGAGGCCGGCCTCGTTCTCGTCGACTCCGGAGACGGCGGCGATCGTCGTCGTCACGAAGGCGAAACCGAGTCCGGCCGCGGCGAACAGCGACGGGCCGAGGATGTCGGCGAGGAAGCTGCCACCGACCGAGACCCGGCTGAACCAGGCGAGGCCGATGACGATGAAGAGCAGCCCCACGGCAAGCACCGGCTTGTAGCCGAGCTTGGTCACCAGCTGGGAGGCGATTCCGGCCGAGGCCATGATCACCAGGGCCAGCGGCAGGTAAGAGAGCCCGGCGTGGATCGCGCTGTAGCCGAGCACCTGCTGCATATATAGGGAGATGAAGAAGAACATCGAGAAGAGCGAGGCGCCGACCAGCAGGCCGACCACGTTGGCCCCAGTCAGGGTGCGGATGCGGAAGATCGAGAAGGGGACCAGCGGTTTACTCGCCCGCAGCTCGATCGCGATGAAGGCCGCCATCAGCAGCAAGGAGAGCACGATCAGGCCGATCGTCCGTGTCGAGCCCCAGCCGACGCTGTTGGCGTCGACCAGCGCGTAGACCAGGATCGAGAGGGCGGCGGTGACGGTGACCGCGCCGGCGACGTCGAAGACCCGCTTCTCCCCCTCCATGCGGGTTTCGGCGAGCAGTCGCGGCGAGAGCACGAAGGCGATCAGGCTGACCGGCACGTTGACCCAGAGCACCCACTCCCAGCCGAGGCCGTCGGTGAGGATGCCGCCGAGCAGGACGCCGGCAGCGCCGCCCGAGCCCGCCACCGCGCCCCAGACCCCGAGCGCCTTGTTGCGCTCCGATCCGTCGCTGAAGGTGGTGGTGACGATCGAGAGCGCGGCGGGGGAGATGATCGCGGCGCCGAGTCCCTGGGCGGCGCGGGCGACGATCAGCTGCCCCTCCGTGGCGGAGAAGCCGGCGGCAAGCGAGGCGACCGCGACCAGCAGCAGGCCGGCCATGAAGACCTTGCGCCGGCCAACGAGGTCGGCGGTGCGGCCACCGAGCAGCAGGAAGCCGCCGAAGGTGAGCACGTAAGCGTTGACCACCCAGGGCAGGTTCTCCTGGGAGAAGTCGAGCGCTTTGCCGATCGTCGGCAACGCCACGTTGACGATCGAGGCGTCGAGGACGACGACGAACTGCGCCGAGCAGAGCAGGATCAGCGCCAGCCAGCGCTTTTCCTTGTAGTCGTTCACGGCTCGATCAGCCCGCGGCGAATCGCGTAGCGGACCAGCTCGACCCGGTCGCGCATGCCGAGCTTGCGCATCGCGTTGGCACGGTGGTTCTCGACCGTCTTCTCGGAGAGGTGGAGGACCTCGGCGATCTGCTTTGTCGTGTGCGCCTCGGCGACCAGCTTGACCACTTCCTCCTCACGCGGGGTCAGATCCTCTTCACCGCTTGATCCCCGCTCCAGTACGTCCTTAATCAGGGTCCGCTGGGCCTCCGGAGTGAGGAACGGCTCACCGCGCTCGACCGCCCGGATCGCCGCCAGCAGGTCGGTATCGGCCTGGGCCTTGAGCACGTAGCCCGAGGCGCCCGCCTTGAGCGCCTCGAAGAGATAGCGCTCGTCGTCGTGCATAGAGAGGATCAGCACCGAGACCTCGGGCGCCTGTCGCTTGATCTCCCGCGTCGCCTGCAGCCCGGTCAGCTTCGGCATCTTCACGTCGAGAATCGCCAGGTCCGGCCGCTCGCGTACCGCTAGATCCCGCGCTTCAGCCCCGTCAGCGGCCTCGGCGACCACCTCGAGGTCGGCCTGTCTCTCGAGCAGCAGCCGGATCCCCGAGCGCACGATCCCGTGGTCGTCAGCGATCAGCACGCGCAACATGGGCTCAGTCTGCCAATCGCTGCACCTAGGAGGAGAGCGGGCGTCGAGGGAGAGTCTCGAGGCTTGGCGACTTACCTCCCCCTCATGGGAGGGAAAGTCGCCAAGCCCGACCTGCGGATCGCGGAAACGGCCAGAAAACAGCACGGGGTGGTGTCGATCGAACAGCTGCGCCGATTCGGTCTCAGCGAAAAAGCGATCGCTCGCCGCGTGGACGGAGGATTGCTGCACCGCGTGCATCGCGGGGTTTTCGCGGCCGGGCACCTCGCGCTCGCGCCTGAGGGCCGCTGGCTTGCAGCTGTTCATGCTCTTGGCGGAGGGCCGGGTGGCGGTGGATCGGTCCTGGAGCACTGGGGAGCGGCCGTCAGTCATCGAAGCGCGCTATCGCTGTGGGGCCTGCTTCCTGTCAATCAGGCTCCCTGTGATGTCATCGTCGCCGGCAACGGAGGCAAGGCGCGGCGCTCCGGGATCCGCGTTCACCGCTCGCTCACTCTCGTGCCGGGAGACGTGACGCTTCATCGCGGAATCCCCGTCACGACTCCGGCGCGAACGATTGCGGACCTGCGCGAAGCGATCTCCACTCATCGCCGCGGCGCTATCGCTGGCCACGAACTGCGCAAGGCGATCCGCCAGGCAAACGTCCTCGGTCTGCCGATCGACCAGAGGGATGCCAAGGTTCGGACCCGCAGCGATCTGGAGGGAGACTTCCTGCGGCTATGTCGTCATCACCGACTGCCACCACCTGAGGTCAACGTTCGCATCGGGCCCTACCTCGTTGACTTCTTCTGGCGGGAACGGCGGTTTGTGGTTGAAACAGACAGCTACCTCTACCATCGCGGCGAAGTGGCATTTCAGGACGATCACGCTCGTGACCTGGAGTTGATGCGCCGCGGCTTCGAGGTGCTGCGACTCTCTGAACTACAGCTAGGCGCAGAGCCGGATCGGGTGGCGGAGGTTCTGGCCACGAAGCTCACCGCGACAGAGACGGGATGACAAGACGGACGGTGGTGCCGTGCTCAGGGCGGGACTCGATCGTCAGCTTGGCACCGATCAGGAGGGCGCGCTCGCGCATGCCGGCGATGCCGAGGCCGCCCTCAGACTCGTCGAAGGCGAAGCCGCGGCCGTCGTCACTGACGTTGAGCTCGACGCCGTCGTCTTCGTTGCGGCGCAGCCGTACCGTGACGTTCTTCGCCTCGCTGTGGCGGGTCGCATTCGAGAGCGCCTCCTGGGCGACGCGGTAGACGACCAGCTGGGTGTCGTCATCGAGCGTGGAGAAGTCACCCTCGGCCGCGAACTTGGCCTCGATCTCGCCGCGTGCCAGCTGCTCGACCTGTCCCGCGATGGCGGCGGTGAGGCCGAGGTCGTCGAGTGCGGTGGGGCGGAGCTGGCGAGCCAGCGAGAGCAGCTCCTGCATCGCCTGGTTGGCCAGTGCCTTGGTCTCGGCCAGTTCGGCCTCCATCTCCGGCGGGGCCGCTTCGCGCGCCGCCTCGAGTCGCAGCAGCAGGCCGGTCAGCGACTGGTTGACCTCGTCGTGGAGGTCGCGGGCGACGCGGGCGCGCTCCTCCTCCTGCGCCTGCAAGGCGGCAGAGCCCGCTCGCCGGCGCTCGGCTTCCAGGCGCCGCATCATCCGCAGGAAGGCGAGCTCGATCCGCTCCACCTCCTCGGTCTCGCCGATGCCGTCGATCGAGCGCGGCAGCAGGGGGCCGGGGCGGCTGAGGTCGACCTTCTCCATCTCCTCGATCAGCCGCTCCAGCGGGGCGCGGCGGCGGCGCATGATCAGCAGGCCGGTGGCGAGCCCGGCCACCGCAGCCAGCAGGACGACGATCACCGCGAGCGTCACCTGGGAGCCACCGATCGCATCGGCCAAGCCTAGGTGGTCCACCGCCGCCAATAGGGGATGGCACCTATGGCCGTCCCGGCACGGCGCGCTCATACTGGAGCGACCCACTAACTAGGAGCACAACCCGCATGAAGACAACCAAGCAGTCGACCTTCGGCGCGACACTTCGCACGACGATCCTGATGGCCTCGCTCTCGGGGCTGCTGATCGTCATCGGCGCCCTGATCGGCGGTCCCAGTACGGCGGCCCTCTTCCTCGGCATCGCCCTGCTGATCAACCTCGGCTCCTACTTCTTCAGCGACAAGATGGCGCTGGCGATGAGCCGGGCGAAACCGATCGACGAATCGGAAGCGCCGCGGCTGTATGAGATCGTGCGCGAACTGAGCACTCGCGCCGGCCTGCCGATGCCGCGCCTCTACATGATCCCCCAGGACCAGCCCAACGCCTTCGCCACGGGTCGCAACCCCAAACACTCGGCGGTCGCGGTCACGCGCGGGATCACCAAACTGCTCTCCGAGGACGAGCTGCGCGGCGTGCTCGCCCACGAGCTCACACATATCCGCAATCGCGACATCCTGATCCAGTCGGTCGCCTCGGCGATCGGCGCGGCGATCACTTACATCGCCTACATGCTGCTCTGGTTTGGCAACGACGACGAGTCGCCGCTGGCCCTGGTCGGCCAGCTGGCGACCTTCCTGCTGGCGCCGATCGCGGCGAGCATCATTCAGCTGGCGATCTCGCGCCAGCGCGAGTACGCGGCTGACGCCGGGGGCGCGGAAATCTGTGGCAACCCCGAGTCGCTGGCCAGTGCTCTGCTGCGTCTCGAGCAAGGAGCAAGCGCAATACCGATGCAGGTCAACCAGGCGGCCGAGCCGCTCTACATCGTCAAGCCCTTCAAGGGCAAAGGCATCGCCGGCCTCTTCTCGACCCACCCCCCGATCGAGGAGCGGGTCAAAAGGCTGCGCCAGATGCGCCCCAGCCTCTAGGTCACATATCGATACGCCGGAAAAGGCCCGCGAGAGCGGGCCTTTTCTATGGATACGACGGCGTCCTGTTGACCGCAGGCATATTTAAGAACTAAGCTGTACGCGAAACGGATAGCCCGTATCGCGACCATGGCCAAGGCCAACGCCAGCTCAAAATCCGACGCGCCCAAGCGCCTCCCACGAGGTCGACACGCGCTCGATCCCGACGATGTCTTGCGCGACCAGCGCGAACGCTTGCTGGCGGCGGTGCCGGCCGTCGCGGCTGAGCGCGGCTACGAAGCAATGTCGGTGGCCGACATCGTCAAGGCCGCCGCCGTCTCCCGCAACGCCTTCTACAAGAACTTCCGCGACAAGCAGGACTGCGCCGCCACCGCCCACGAGCTCGGCCATGAGCGCCTCTTCGAGGTGCTCTCGATCGGCTGCTACGAGGGCGCGACGATCGAGGAGCGAGTCGGGACCTCGCTCGAAGCGGCACTCGACGTTCTTGCCAAGGAACCGGCCCTGGCCCGCTTCCTCTTCGTCGAGGCACCCTCGGGCGGCGACGAGATAGCGCTTCGCTACCACGAGTGGCTCGGTCGCTACGGAACCTTGCTGCGCTCAGCCGCCCCGAATCTCCCGCCGGAGTCTCTGCCTGAACCCGAGGTCGAGCAGGTGATCGTCGGCGGCATCGCCTCCCGCGTCGCCAGCGAGGTGCTGCGGGGGAGGGGGGCCAAGCTGCGCGAGCTGGCGGATCCCTTCCTCGAGTACGTCCTCACCTTCTACCGCCTAGACGAGACCGGCCCGCGCGAGGGCCGGGTCCTGGCATTTGAGCCCGAGCAGTCCGACACCGCCGGGCCCTACGAAGCGCGCCGCAAGCAAGCCGGCGCCTAGCTTTCTCAGCAATACCACGCTCGTACCCTTGACAAAAGCAAACGAGCGTGTTTACATCCCGCTCGTCTTCTCATAGGTACGAAGACGGTATGGCTAACGCCTAGCAGCACCACAGGGACATAACCGAGCCTCGAGGAAGCCGCTAAGGGAAGCGGCGGGCAGAGGGGCTCACGGGACAAGGAGAGAGATTTCAGATGTTCTCGACGCTACGCACCCGCTTTGGCATACCCGGAGTGATCTCGGTTATCGCCCTGGTCTTCGCCATGTTCGGCGGCGCTTACGCCGCCTCCAACTCCTCAGGCGGTGGCAAGGCAACTGCTTCGGCCAAGGCCAAGAAGGGACCTAGGGGTCCCAAGGGTGCGACCGGCCCGGCTGGCCCACAGGGCCCCGCTGGACCCCAAGGCCCTGCCGGCGCCAAGGGCGATGCCGGGTCAAACGGCTCCAATGGGACCAACGGCACCAGCGCCACCACGGCCGCCTACGCGGGTGCCGAATGCGCCAACGGCGGCGTCGAAGTGAAATCGGTCAGCCCGACCGCTTACGTGTGTAACGGCGAAGACGGTGAAACCGGGTTCACCGAAACATTGCCGACCGGGAAAACTGAGAAAGGGACTTGGGCGTTCGCCAGAGGACTTGACCAAGGCCCTGTCTGGGTTCCAATCTCTTTCAACATTCCCCTGGCCTCGTCGGTTCCCACGCACTACCTGACCTACGAAGACCAACCGACAGCCGAATGCCCAGGAACTTGGGATGAACCGGCTGCCGCAGAAGGCAATCTCTGCATCTACCAAACGCTCGAACTCCAGGGGACCTTTCTCCACACATACAACATGGAAACCGAAACGTTCGAAATCGCTGGTAAAAGCGGAACCGTTCTCAATTTCTCCGGCGCTTCCGGTCAATCAGGAGGAACCTGGGCGGTAACCGCACCCTAAATCACTCGATTTCGGCGGAATTGGTAGCGCCCCGGTCCCGCTGATCGACAGGCCAGGCGAAGACACAGATTGAAGGCGAGGAGAGTCATGAGTCCCGATAGATCACCGACCGACCGGATGCTGCTCGTGCCCCTCTTGGGCCTCATGATTTTCCTTGCCCTCTGCTCTGGTTCTGCCTTGGCGGCCGAAACCGGCGTCGTCAAGTTCTTCGGCGGCAACGGCACAGAAGGCGGAAAGTTTCCCGGCACGCAGAGCGTACAGGGGATCGCGGTCAATCAGACCGGGGCCGGGGGCGCCAGCCCCGGTGACATCTACGTCTCCAGCCCGTTCAACCGGCGCATCGAGGAGTTCACCGCCTCGGGAGAATTCGTGCGAGCCTTCGGTCTCGGCGTCGGCGGCCCCGGGGTCAACGTCTGCTCAGTGGCTTCCGCCTGTGTCGCCGGGGAAGCCTCGGCCCAGGCCGGCAGCCTGGTCTCCCAACGCACCATCGCCGTCGACCAAGCGACGGGGACCGTGTACGTCATCGACAATGACTTCTCCCCGCCATCAATCCTAACCCCCAGCAACAACCGCGTCGACGTCTTCTCCGCGACCGGGGAATTCGAGGGCGCCTTCGGCTGGAATGTGAAGGTCAGCGGAGGGGCCGAAGAACTGCAGTTCTGCACAACAGAAAGCGGCTGCAAGGCCGGGAGCGAAGGAACAGGCGTGGGGCAGCTCTCGCGCCTCGATGGAGGCAACAAGAGCAGCATTGCGGTGAGCCCGCTCAACGGCCACGTGATCCTCAACGATGTAACGAACGCCCGTAGCGAGGAGTTTGCCCCCAACATCGAAGCAGGCAAGGTCACCGGCGTCTCCTTCGTTCGCAGCTACGCCGGATACGCCTCGGGCGTCACCGTCGACCAGAGCGGCGAGATCTACCTGCTCAACAACGGGGGAGTCGACTCCTACAGTCCCACCGGCAACCCCGAAGGGACGCTCCTCGAATTTGCCGAACTCGGAGAGGGCCGAGACATAACGATCGACTCCCTCAACGGCAATATCCTGGTGAATCGGAGCACCGATGTCCGGGAATACGCTCATTCGGGCGAACTGCTCGCAACGTACCTCAATGGGGTTTCAAATGGTGTGTTCATCTTCGGCGTGGCGGTGAACGAACAGACCGAAACCATCTACCTGACCACCGACAAGCCCGAAGCCGGTGTGCTGGTCCTCGGCGAACCCGTGCCGCCGACCGCCTCGATCGAAGCGGTCACCACCTTCACCGGCACCACCGTCACCTTCGAAGGCCACGTAAATCCCCAGGGATTCCTAACGGGCTACCACTTCGAATACTCCGCCGACGGGGTAAAATGGACGGCGCTGCCTGCAAAACAGCTTCCGAGTGACAGCGAAGAGCACGCGGTCAGCCAGCAAGCAACCGGCCTGGTCGGACACACCCACTATCAAGTGCGCCTGGTCGCGGAAAAGCTTTTCAACGGCGGCAAAGCGAGCGCCGAAACAACCTTCGACACCGCCGCCTCGGCGCCGGTGATCTCGACGGTCGGCGTCGAAGAGATCACCGACACGACGGCCAAGCTCGTCGCGAAACTGAACCCCGAGAACGAAGAAACCTCCTACCACTTCGAATGCGTAAGCCAGGCGCAGTTCGAAGCCAGCGGCTACGCCGAAGCAAAAGAAGCGCCAAGCGGCGGCGCCAGCCTCAAAGCAAGTGGGGAAACGGTCGAAGTCAGCGCCCAGCTCAGCGGACTCAGCCCGACCACGGCGTATCGCTGCCGGCTCACCGCGAGCAACCCCACCGGCCCGGTCACCGGCTCTGAAGCGAGCTTCACCACCTTCGCCAGCCAGCCCCTGGGCCCGCCCGACGGCCGCGTCTATGAGCAGGTGACCCCGGTCGGCAAGAACGGCGGCGACGCCCGGGGCGACGAATTCAAGCTGAGGGCAGCGCCCGACGGCGAAGCCGCCAGCTACCTGATCACCGGCGGTGGTGCCACCGAAGGCGGTGGCGGTCAGCACCTGGGGGTCTACTCGGCGCTGCGCGGCGGTGACTCGTGGGACAGCCACAACCTCTGGCCGGCGGTGAGCTTCGGCAACTTCGCCACGATCGTCGGCTGGAGCGAGGATCTGCATCGCGACTACGTCGTCTCCTGGCATTCGGGGGAACCGAAGACCCTCTACGAACAGGACCTCGAAAGCGGTGCGATGACGGCGATCGGCGCGATCGACGCCAACGCCGAAAGGGTCCGCCTCGTGGCCGAATCGGCCGACGGTTCCAAGACCATCTTCGAAAGCGAAGAAGCACTCGCCACCGGAGCAACGGCGGGCTGGTCGAACGTCTACCTCTGGAACCGCACGACGCACAAACTGAGCGTGGTCGACCTGCTCTCGAACGGCACCCAACCCTTCCACGGCGCCTTCGCCGGCCCCTTTGACTGGGTGAACAACGACCCGAAACACGGTGGCGCCAGCGCCGGCGCGGGCAGCTACTACACCCAGCAGCTTCACGCCCTCTCCGAAAACGGCTCCACCCTCTTCTTCACCTCCTACAACGTCAACCAGCTCTATGCGCGCACCGGGCTTGACACCGCCAGCCCGAAAACGGTCCAGGTCTCCGCTTCGCAGAAGACCAACGGCCCGGGTGGCGGCAAAGACCCCAAAGGCCCGCAGAAGGCAGCCTTCATGGAAGCCACCCCCGACGGGCGCTACGTCTTCTTCACCTCCTCCGAGGAGTTGACCAACGACGCCACCACGGGTAGCGCAGACCAGGGCAACGACCTCTACCGCTATGACACCCAGACGGGTGAGCTGATCGACATCGCCCCCGATACGACCGACGCCAATGGCGCCCAAGTGCGGGGAGTGATCGGCTCGAGCGCCGATGGCTCGAGCGTCTACTTCGACGCCAACGGGGTGCTGGCCGCGGGGGCGAGCCCGGGGAACTGCAGCCAATTCGGCGGCAGCTGCAGCATCTACCTCTGGCACGAAGGACAGATCAGCTTCGTCGCGCCGACCGGCGGTAGCCTGGAACACGGAGACCTAAACTGGCTGCCAACCAACACAAACGGCTGTTGCTTTCTTAATATGAAGGCAGGTCGGGTCAGCGCCGACGGCACGCTGCTCTTCCTCTCAGAACTCTCGCCTACCTCCTACGACAGCGAAGGCAAGCGAGAGTTTTACCGCTACGAACCTGGAGTGGGCCTCGAGTGCGTCTCCTGTAACCCGATAGGTGCTCCGCCCGTGGGCGGCGCAACGATGCAGAGTATTAAGGCGGGGTACGTCAAGGTATCCCAAGCCAACCCAATTTGGGTGCGAAACCTCTCGGCCAACGGCAAGCGCGTCTTCTTTGAGACACCGGACCAGCTAGTCGCAACCGACTCCAATGGCGCCCGCGGTTGTCCGATTGTTCCCAACTCCCAAGGGGTCTATCGCTGTCAGGACGTCTATGAGTGGGAGGCAAAGGGAGAAGGCAACTGCGAAAGCGAAAACCAGAACGGCGGCTGCATCTACCTGATCTCCACAGGCGAAAGCAACGAACCCTCCTACTTCGCCGACGCCAGCGAAAACGGCAACGACGTCTTCTTCTTCACCCGCCAGCAGTTGGTTCGCCAGGACACCGATCAGCTGCAGGACCTCTATGACGCAAGAGTGGGCGGCGGCATCGCCTCTCAGAACGAAGCACCGCCGCCGAGGTGCGAAGGAGAAGCCTGCAAGGGACCGGCTCCCGCAGCATCTGGCACTGAATCTGCGGGCAGCGCCAGCTTCTCGGGCCCCGGCAACCCCAAGCCCAACCGCCACAAGCACAAGAAGAAGCGCCACGCCAAGAAGCACCACAAAGGCAGGGCAAAGCACGCGAGCAAAGGCAGGGCAGGGCGATGAGCAAGGCAGGCGAGCAGATGGGAGAGAACAAGACGATGCGCAACCACCTCCGGATCGCGGCCTTCCTCGCGACACTATGTGCCCTGTTGGCCACGGCAAGCCTCGCAAGTGCCGCCGAACCGGGGGCCAAGCCGGGCTGGCGCCTCTTGGCCATCCCCTACCCCGCCAACTTCGCGCCGGGGGCGAAGAGCACTTCGCGCCAAGAAGGCCCGGGCTACGCGCTGGTTGCGACAAACGTCGGCGCAGCGCCGATCGAAGGCGGCTACTCGATCGACGACACCCTGCCGAGCGGCGTCGTGCCTTCGTCCTCCGAGGCCCCATATGGTGAATTCGGGGCCGAATTTGGCCCCGAAAAAGGTGAACTGGACTGCGTCGCCGTTGGTCAAACGGTTACCTGCAGCACGATCGAAACGCTCTACCCCGGCCAGCAAGTCAAGGCCTATGTGCCGCTGGAAATCGAAGCGGGCGCGCCCGACACAGTGGTCAACCACGCTTTGGTAGAAGGCGGCGAAGCCGAGCCGGCCACGGCGACGGTGCCGACCACGGTCAGCTCCGAACCGGCCCCCCTCGGCTTCCTTCCGGAGAGCGCGGGCGCGCACGGCAGCGTCACCAACGCCGACGGCTCGACCGCGACCCTGGCCGGCTCGCATCCATATCAGCTGACCGTGGGGATGAATTTCAACACCAACTCTGAAGATGGGAACACGGCCTTCGTGCCGGGAGGCGGCGTGCGCGACATCAGCGGCGAAGTGCCGCGGGGAATGGTGATCAACCCCAATGCCGTGCCCCAGTGCGAAGAGGTCGACCTGGAGAACGAAGCGGTGGGTTGTCCCGACGACACCCAGATCGGTCTCCTCTCGCTCTCGGTGAGCGGCGCCGGGGAACGCGCCAGCGTCTCCATGCACCCCCTCTATAACATGGTGCCGCCAGCGGGGATGCCGGCCGAGTTCGCCTTCGAAGTGCTCGGCGGCATCTACATTCACCTGCTGGGCCGGGTGCGCTCAGACGGTGACTACGGCCTGTCGGCCGATGTGCGCAACATCACCGCGCAGCTCGGGGTCCTCGGCGACGAAGCAATCTTCTGGGGGAACCCGACGGACTCCGGGCACGACCAGATGCGCGGCGACTGCGTGACAAGTGGCGGCAGCTGCCCGCTGAAAGAAGAACTACACGCCGCTGCGGTCACGATGCCCAGCTCCTGCACGAGCGAACCGATCGACACCTTGCTTCACATGACCAACTGGCTCGGCGAAGAAGCCGAAGATAGCTATGAATCGGTAGACGGCAACGGCAGCCCGGTCGGCATCGACGGCTGCAACTCGCTGCAGTTCGAACCGACGCTGGAAGCGAGGCCGACTACGAGCCTCGCCGACAGCCCCTCGGGTCTTGATTTCAACCTGCACCAACCCCAAGAAGAAGACTTCGTTGGGCGCTCTACCGCCAACCTGAAGGACACCACGGTCACCCTGCCGGCGGGGATGGCACTGAACCCATCCGCGGGGAGCGGCCTCGGCGGCTGCACCCCCCAGCAACTCGGTGAAGACGGAACCAAGCCTGCCAACTGCCCCAGCGACTCCAAGATCGGCTCAGTGGAAGTAAGGACACCGCTCTTGGAGAACCCGCTCGAAGGGGCCGTCTACCTCGCGACCCCCTTCGACAACCCGTTCAACTCCCTCCTCGGCATCTATATCGCCGTCGAAGACCCTCAGACGGGCGTCGTCGCCAAGCTCCCCGGCAAGGTCACGGCAGACCCGAGCACCGGGCAATTGACCACGACCGTGGAAGAAAGCCCCGAGCTGCCCCTCGAAGACGTCAAGCTCCACCTCTTCAACGGACCGCGGGCGGCCCTGACAACTCCCGCGACCTGCGGCCAATACACCACCACCTCCACGCTGACTCCATGGAGTACCCCAGAAGGCGCCGACGCCCACCCGGTGGATAGCTTCGAAACCACCACCTCGCCCCAGGGAGGCAACTGCCCCCGCAACGCAGGCGAAGCTCCAAACAAGCCGAGCTTCTCCGCCGGAACCATCTCCCCCCAAGCAGGCGCCTACTCCCCCTTCGTCCTTCACATCTCCCGCGAAGACGGCACCCAGAGAATCGCCGGCATCGACACCACCCTGCCCAAGGGCCTGACCGGCAAGCTGGCCGGGGTGGCCCAGTGCTCAGACGCAGGCATAGCCCAAGCCCTCTCGAGGACCAAGTCAAACGAAGGCGCCATAGAGCAGGCCCACCCATCCTGTCCTGCTTCCTCAGAAGTGGGAACAGCAGACGTAGCCGCAGGCTCAGGCATCACCCCGATCCACGTAGGCGCCCACGCCTACATGGCCGGCCCCTACAAAGGCGCCCCCCTGAGCGTCGTCGTGATCACCCCGGCAGTGGCAGGTCCCTTTGACCTCGGAGTCGTAACCACCAGGGTCGCCCTCTACGTCGATCCCGAAACGGCCAAGATCCACGCCGTCTCCGATCCCTTGCCCCAGATCCTCGACGGGATACCGCTTGACGTGAGGAGCATCAACCTGGAGCTGGGACGCCCCGGCTTCACCTTGAACCCGACCTCCTGCGATCCCTCCTCGGTCTTGGGGTCGGCAACATCGCCATTGGGAGCAAGCGCAGCACTAAGCAGCCCCTTCCAGGTAGGAGGCTGCTCCGCCCTCCCCTTCAAGCCCAACCTGGCGATCTCGATCAAGGGAGCGACCAAGCGTGGGGGACACCCCGCCCTGAAAGCAGTTGCCACAGCCAAACCAGGCGAAGCCAACATCGGCAGGGTCTCGGTAGCGCTGCCGCCGACCGAGTTCCTCGACCAGGGCAACATCAAGACGATCTGCACCAAAGTGCAGTTCTCAGCCAACGCTTGTCCCGCGGCTTCGATCTACGGCAAGGCAACAGCGATCACGCCGCTGCTAGACAGCCCCCTGCAAGGACCGGTCTACCTGCGCTCCTCCACCCACAAGCTGCCCGACCTGGTGGTTGCCCTCAAGGGCCCGGCCTCCCAGCCGATCGAAGTGGTCCTCGCCGGAAAGGTCGACACCTTCCACAAGGGACTCAGGAACACCTTCGAAGCAGTCCCCGACGCCCCGGTCTCCAAGTTCGTCCTTGAAATGCAGGGCGGACCGAAGAAGGGCCTGATCGAAAACTCGGCCAACATCTGCAAGGCCTCCAACAAGGCCACGGTGCTGATGGACGGCCAGAACGGCAAGGCCTGGGACACCCAGCCGGTGCTGAAGACCTCCTGTGGGGGGAAGGGGCGCAAGGGCGGGAAGAAGGGGCACAAGAGGCATAGGAGTCGGCTAGCCTCATAAAAACCACGTGCGTATCTTGACAAACGCGAACTGACGTGTTTGTATTTCGACTCGGCCTCCAATGAGAACTGAGTCGGTATGACCGCTGAGCAGGACACCGCCCCCAACCGCCGTTCGCGCGGCTCGCGCCGCCGCCCGGACCTACCGCCTCCCAGCGTCAAGAAGATCCCGCCTCGCTCAGGGCTCTCCCGCGGCGAGGTAATCGCCAACCAGCGGGCTCGCATATTCAGCGGCTTTGCCGCTGCTCTCGCCTACCATGGCTACGAGGACACCAAGGTCACCGACATCGTCGAACTGTCCGGTGTCTCCCGGGCGACCTTCTACGAGCGCTTCGAGAGCAAGGAGCTCTGCTTTGCGGCGGCTTACGAGGATGGGGTGGAGCGGCTCGCGGCTGTGGTGGGGGAGGCGGCAACGAGCGAGCGCGGCTGGGCCAATCAGCTTTCCGCCGGACTGATGGCAGGGCTGGAATTTCTCGCGGCAGATCCGTCCCTTGCGCATCTCCTCTTCGTCGAGTCGCTTGCCGCTGCCCGGCCCGCCCGGCTCGAGCACGAGCGGTCCCTGGAGCGGCTGGCAGAGGTTCTCCGGCCACCGGTTGCCGACCCTCGAGGTAGGGCCGCCGTCTCTCAGGAGACGGCTCGCATCCTGGCCGGCGGCCTCGCCTCCCACCTCTCCGGCCGTATCCTCGCCGGCGAAGCTGAGCGGCTACCCGAGCTGCACGACCCGCTGCTCCAGTACCTCCTCGCCCCGTCGCTGGCGGCTTTGCGCACCACGGATGAGCGACGAGCCGCCGCGCTTTGATCCGGCCGGCTTCGCCGAGCTGCCGGACAAGCTCGCCCTCGGCCAGCTGCCGCCCGGCCGCCACGGCCTGCCGCGCTCTTTTGTGGTGCGCAACCAGCGCCTGCGCATCGTCGCTGGCCTGCTGCGGGTGCTGCCGCGTCATGGTTACGCCGAGACAACGGTCGGTCAGATCATCAGTGAGGCCCGCGTCTCTCGCTCCGCCTTCTACAGCCAGTTCGCCGGCAAGGAGGAGTGCTTTCTGGAGGCATATGAGCTCGGTGGCGGCTGGCTCTGCGACGGGGTGGAGGCGGCAGTCGCGGACCAGTCCTGGCCAGACCGGGTTCGCGTCGGCGTCGGCGAGACCCTGCGCATGCTCGCCGCCAACCCCCCGCTGGCCCACCTGATCGCGATCGAGGCGCTGCAGGCCGGCTCGGCCGCACGTCAGCTCCAACAGGCAAGCCTCACCCGCCTCGCCGAGATCCTCCGGCTAGGCCGGCCGGAGCGGCCCGAGTTGCCCGCCGACCTGGAGCAGCTATTGCTCGGCGGAGCCCTCTCCGTGGTCTCCCGGCATGTCGAACAGGGCCGGGTCGAGCAACTGCCCGAGATCGAGGCCGCCCTGGTCGAGTGCCTGCTGATTCCCTACCTTGGACCGGGGGAAAGCAAGCGAATTGCCGCATAGCCAAGCCTCGCTATACTTTTTGAAGTAATGCTGATCCGGATTTAGGAGATTGTCAGTGGCGAACGGTGCGGACGCGCAGGTAAAGACCCCAGTCGAGGAGATCGAGCCGTTCGAGGCTGCGCAGGAGATCGAAGGCGGCGACGTCGTCCTGATCGACACGCGCGAGCCGCACGAGTACCAAGAGGCCCACCTCGAGGACGGCAAGCTGGTCCCGCCTGGCCTGCTGCGCGACGAAATCGCCACCGCCGCGCCCGACAAGTCCGCCCGCACGATCATCTACTGCCGCAGCGGCAACCGCTCCTACAAGGCGGCCGAACAGCTGGAAGCGCTCGGTTACACCGACGTCGCCTCGATGGCCGGCGGCATCCTCGCCTGGCAGGAGCAGGGGCTGCCCGTTATCGCCGCCGATGGGATGACCGCCGAGCAGCGCGACCGCTACTCGCGCCACACGCTGCTGCCTGAGGTCGGGGTCGACGGCCAGGTGAAGATGCTGAACGCCAAGGTGCTGCTGCTCGGCGCTGGCGGGCTCGGAGCGCCGACCGCGCTCTATCTCGCCGCGGCCGGGATCGGCACGATCGGACTCGTCGACGACGACGTCGTCGACGCCTCCAACCTGCAGCGCCAGGTGATCCACAACACCGAGCGGATCGGGATGGCGAAGACCGCCTCGGCCCGCATCTTCATCGAAGGGCTGAACCCCGACGTCAAGGTCGTCGAGCACAACGGCCGGCTCGACGCGAGCAACATCCTCGACGTGATCTCCGATTACGACATCATCGTCGACGGCGCCGACAACTTCCCCACTCGTTACCTGCTGAACGACGCCTCGGTGCGCCTGCGCAAGCCGGTCGTCTCCGCCTCGATTCTCGGCTTCGACGGCCAGATTTCGACCTTTGCCCCCTTCGAGGGCCCCTGCTACCGCTGCCTCTACCCGACCCCGCCGCCGGCCGAGCTGGCGCCGAGCTGCTCGGCCAACGGGGTGCTCGGGGTGATGGCGGGGACCATGGGCACCCTGCAGGCCAACGAGGTGATCAAGCTGATCCTCGGCAAAGGCGAACCGCTGATCGGGCGCCTCTTGCTCTACGACGCGTTGGGCACCCGCTTCACCGAGCTGAAGGTCCGCCGCGACCCCGAGTGCCCGATCTGCGGCGAGGGGGCCGAGCAGATCCCGGAGTCGGAGATGGGGAAGTTCCCCGACTACGACGCCTTCTGCGCCGGCGCCGGCGGCGACCGCCAGACGCTGGCCTCCTAGGCTAGGATCACCGCCCTCATGGCGACCGTTCGCATACCTCCAGTGCTGCGCCCCCAGACCGGCGGGCAGGCCGAAGTCGAGGCCGCCGGCTCCAACGTTGGCGAGGTCCTGCGCGCGCTCACGGCCGAGCACCCCGGTACCGAGGAGCAGCTCTTCGGCGAGGACGGCGACCTAAACCGCTACGTCAACGTTTACCTAAATGACGAGGACGTCCGCGTCCTCGACGGTCTCGGCACCGCGGTCAAGGAGGGCGACACCGTCGTCATCCTGCCGGCCATGGCCGGCGGTTGAAAAAGCCTTCGTAAATCTCCCACGGGCCCAACGCCCGACGCTATACTTTTTGAAGTAAGGGACTGGCGAGCGATGTCTGAACTACTCAACCGACCCTGCGGGGGCCGCTTCGGCAACATCGTCGAGTCGATCGGTAATACGCCGCTGGTCGAGCTGCCGCGTCTCTCGCCGAATCCCGACGTTCGCATCTACGCCAAGCTCGAGGGGCACAACCCGACCGGCTCGGTCAAGGACCGTGTCGCCAAGTCGATGATCGAGGCGGCCGAGGCCGACGGCCTGATCCTGCCCGGCCAGACGATCCTCGAGCCGACCTCGGGCAACACCGGCATCGCCCTGGCGATGATCTGCAGCCGCAAGGGCTACAAGCTGAAGGTGGTGATGCCCGACAACGTCACCGCCGAGCGTGCCCAGCTGTTGACCATGTACGGGGCCGAGATCGTCTACTCCGAGGGGCCTAAGGGCTCCAACGGCGCGGTCGAGGTAGCGCTGGAGATGGCCCAGGACTCGCAGTACTACATGCCCTACCAGTACGGCAACGAGGCCAACCCCAACGCCCACTACTACGGCACCGCGGTCGAGATCCTCGAAGAGCTCGACGAGGTGACCGCCTTCGTCGGCGGCCTCGGCACCGGCGGCACCCTGATGGGCAACGGCCGCCGGCTCAAGGAGGAGAACCCCGAGACCCTGATCGTCGCTGCCGAGCCGATGCAGGGCGAGCTGGTCGACGGCCTGCGCTCGCTCGACGACGGCTTCATCCCGCCGATCATCGACATCACTTTGCTCGACCGCAAGATCATGGTCTCCAACCGCGACGCGATCGTCTGGACCCGCAAGCTGCTCCACGAGGAGGGCGTCTTTGCCGGCGTCTCCTCCGGCGCGATCGCCCGCATCGCCAATCGCATCGCCGGCGAGCTCGAGGGCGGCAACGTCGTCTTCCTGATCCCCGACGACGGCTGGAAGTACCTCTCCTCCGGCGTCTACACCAAGCCGATCGAGGAGATCGAAAACCTCGATTCCACAGTCTGGTGGTAGCTGGCTCCGAACGGCGCACCGCAACTCACCGTCGGCCCTGTGTTTGATCAGCCGTCGGATCGTCCAACGAGCTAGAGGTGGGGATGTCGAAGCTTCCGAAGTGTTTCGCCACGGCGCTTGCGGTTTGCGCTCTGGCACTGACGCTAACCGCGACGGCGGGCGCGGCGCCGGCTGATCTGGACCGGGCGTTCGGTGGCGACGGGATCGTTCAGGTGGAAGGCGGGGGAGGCCCAAGCTTCTCTCCGGAAGCGACCGCCCGGATGGCGATCGGCCCCCACGACGAAGTCTTTGTCCTCTACTCGATCCCCAGTCCCTGTACCGGCAATCCCAGCGAGTGCACGATCGACCTCGCGGTTTCCCGCTACAGCGCGGACGGCAGCCGCGACCCGTCCTTCGGAGTCGGCCCCGGATCCACGCTGACCGTCCACCAGAACCCGCTCGCGTACGAGTTCCAGCTCGCCGTCGGCCCAGACGGGAAGCCGGTGGTCGCGGCCTATGACGCCGGCACGATGCTGATCGCCCGCTTCGACCTCGCCGGCCACCTGGACGGCACCTTTGGCGCCGGTGGCAGCGTTCACGGAGGCTTCCCCGAAGGCGTCTTCAGCGAGCCCTCGGTGGCGGTGCAGACGGACGGCAAGATCGTCGTCGGCGCCGAGGGCACCCACGACAACGGCATCTCCAACCTCCTCCTGGCTCGTTTGCAGCCTAACGGCGAACGCGATTCCAGCTTCGGCAACGGCGGCGAAGTGGTGGCGCCCGAGGCGACCCGCGGCCGGCCGGCGGGGATCATGCTGGGTACCGACGGCAAGATCTCCGTGGCCAGCCCTCGCTGCTGCGGCGGCTCGCCGCTGTTTGGCAACGGAATCAGCTTCGCGCGGTTCCTTTCCAACGGTCAGCCCGACCCCGGCCTGGCTGGATCGGGCCATCTCCTCTTCTCGACGCCGGGAGTTCAGGGCACAGTCGAGGGAGCAGCGCTGGCGCCTGACGGTGGAGTCGTGATTGCCTTCGAAGAAGAAGGCAGCAACGTCTCCACGATCGGAAATGTGGTCAAGTTCACCCCTGGCGGCACCGTCGACAGCGGCTTCGGCAACGGTGGGCGGGTGCGACTTTTCAAGCGCGTCGGCGCGGTTACGCCCTCGGCAATCGCAGTCGACTCGAAGGGCCGAATCGTCGGCCTGGGCTGGGCCGGACGCGTAGTCGCCTTCCGCCTGCGCGCCGATGGCAGCACCGATCGAACCTTCAATGGCGGACAGCAGCGAATCACTGAGTTCGGCGGCAATCAGGAGGCGCCGCTCGGGATTGGACTGCAATCCAGTGGCCGCATCGTCGCGCTTGGCGAAACAAGTTGCTGTGGACCAAAGCAGTTCGCGCTGATCGGATTGCGCGGTGGCACGGATCGCACTCGTTGCCAAGGAAAGCGGGCGACGATCGTTGGCACCCAGGGGCCCGACGAAATCACCGGTACGCCGCGCCGCGACGTGATCGCGGCGCTTGGCGGCAATGACAAGGTCCGCGGCCTTGCCGGCGCCGACCTGATCTGCGGCGGCAAGGGCCACGACAAGCTCCTCGGCGGGCCGGGACTCGACCGGATTCGCCAGTAGCGACCCTAGTAGCCGACTGGACAGCCGCTCCGCTAGCCTCGATTGCCATGCGGATCTCCCAGTCCCTGATCGATGAGATGGTCGCGCATGCGCGCGAGGACCTGCCCAACGAGTGCTGCGGCATGGTTGGCGGCGCCGACGGCGAGGCGAGCGTGGTGATCCCGGTCGTCAACTCGGCCGCCAGCCCGCTGCGCTTCGAGATGGACCCGCAGGGCCAGTACAACGCGCTGAAGGCGATCGAAGACGACGGCAAAGAGATGCTGGCGATCTACCACTCGCACACCAAGAGTGCCGCCTATCCCTCGCAGACCGACGTCAACCAGGCGGTCAACTGGCCCGACGCGATCTACCTGATCGTCTCGCTGCAGGACGAAGGCGCGCCCGAGGTCAAGGGCTACTGGCTGAAAGACCTGGCGATCGCGGATGCCGAGCTCGTCGTCGAGTAGCGGGCGCCTGATCAAGGTCGCCTTCGCTCAGCACCAGATGGAGGCCGAGATGATCCAGGGCCTGCTCGAGGCGCACGGCATCCCGAGCATGGTCCAGCGCAGCGTCGACAACCCTGAGTTCCTGGCCGCGGGCCCGCGCCAGATCCTGGTCCCCGAGGCCGCCGTCGAGGAAGCGCGCGAAGTGCTTGCCAACGCGCCCGGGGAAAGCCTGCCGGGCGAAGGCTAGCCGGGCCCGGGGCGGGCGATTTCGCGCAGGTAGCCGCGCCAGGCGTCCTCTACCTCGCGGAAGCGAGCTTCAAAAGCGGCCTCGATCGTCGGCACCGCGCCGCCGGGCAGCAGTTTCAGGGCGAGCCGCTCGCAGGCCTCGGAGCCGCGTTCCATTTCGAGCAGGTCGAAGATCGTGCCGCCGAGGATCACCGCGTCGCGGCGGGAGGGGGGAAGGAAGGCCGAGCGCTCTCGCGCAGGCGCCGGATCACCGCCGGCCGGTAGAAGCCGACCTGGCGCGAGAAGTACTGGGCGCCGCCTTCGACCAGCCAGGCCCAGCGCAGGTAGCGAGCGAAGCGGCGCGGCGTCCAGGAGGGGGGGAGCTCGCGGTTGTTGGCGGCGATGACGAGCTGGGCGTAGAGCCGCTCGGCCGTGCCCCGCAGCGCCTCGCGCGAGTCCTCGCCGCCGGCGCGGCGCTCCATGTGCGGGTCGTTGAGCACGTGCAGCTCGGTCGACATCGGCCAGCCGGCGAGGTAGCGGCGGCCGGCCGGGGCCGCCGACCAGCGCGCGGCGGGCAGGAACGGGTGGGCCAGCGCCAGCCAGACCGGGTTGGTGTGGACGACCACGGTAATGTCGCCCGGGACCACCTCAAAGCGGTCCTCGAGCCGCAGCCGCAGTTCCTCCATCCGGTCCAGCGTCCGCTCCGCGAAGGCCGAATCGCCGCTGTCGTGGCGCGCGGTGAAGCTCAAAGACTGCGTCTCAACCCACGGCATTGCGCGACCTTACTAACGCGGCGTGGCCAAGTAGATCAAGGACGCAGGAAGCGAAGCGTGCTCCGCACGCGAGCGACCGAGGACGCCGATATGCGCCGGCCAGGTCGCGTTAGACCAGTGCGGGCTCTGCCGCACCGCATACGCCGAGGATCTCGGCGCGAGCGCGGTCGAACTCTTCGTCGGCCATCACCGGAGTGCCCTCGAAGGGCAGTTCGCGGTCGACCTCGACCCAGGAGCGGCAGCCGTGGTACTCCTCGCGCACCCGCACCGTGACTGGGCGGGGGATGCGGTGGACCCGCAGCAGCAGCACGTGCAGCGGGTGGCGGCGCTTCCAGTTGAGCCGCTTCTCCGCATAGTCGGGAGTCCAGACGTAGTAAGGCGAGAGGCCGTCGACCACGCGCGGGTCGTTGACGGTGATGTGGTCAGTGACCTCGGCCCAGGCGCGCAGGCGCACCCGATCGGGCTGGGAGATGCCACCGTCCTGCAGCAGGGCGCGGGCCGGCGGTTCCTCGTCGGGCCAGACACCCTCCTCGAGGGCGCGACCGAGCTCAGGATGATGCGACTCCCGCACCAGGTTGTTCTGCTGGTGATCGAAGGTGGGGTAGAGGAAGAAGCGTTCGTGCTCGAGCTCGAAGTGCTTGTTCTCCTCGCGGATCCCGCCCTTGCGCAGGGTCAGCAACTGCTCGCCCTCGGCGAGTGCGCGGACCGTTACGGCCCATTCCTTGAAAGCGATCGGCATTTGAAGTCGTACCTAGAAGAAGGTGGTTGAAGCAGGTGACTGGGAGGGGGGCACCTGTCCCATTCCATGGTGAGAAGCCCGCCCGGATCGCGCATTCTAGACCAGCGCGCCGGGATTGCAAAATTTGTGATGAATCTCACTGACTGCCGAGGCCGCCGCCGCCCGGAGTTTCGATCTTCAGGGTGTCACCGGGAGCGAGATCGCCTTCGCTCTTGCCGGGAAGCGGCTTGCCATTGAGGAGGTTGCGACCAAGGGCACCATCGTCGCCGCCTTTGCGACCGCGCGGTTGATGCCGCCGCCGCTCGCTGATTAGCGAGAAGCGCATCGGCGCCAAGGCCTCGAGCTCGCGCACGATCCCGTCGCCGCCGCGGTGCTCACCCGCGCCGCCGCTGTCGCGCCGCACTGAGAGCTCGCGAACGCGCAGCGGGAACTCGCTCTCCAGTGCCTCGACTGGGGTGTTGAGCGTGTTCGACATCGCCACGTGGATGGCGCTCGGCCCGTCCGCGTCGGGGCAGGCGCCCTGGCCGCCGCCGAGCGTCTCGTAGTAGGTGAACTCCTGGTTGGCGAGGGTCAGGTTGTTCATCGTTCCCTGGCCCTGGGCTGGCACCGACCGGGCCCCGCCGAGGGCGGCGATGACGAGATCGGCGACGCGGCTGGAGGTCTCGACGTTGCCGGCGGCGACCGCAGCCGGGAAGCGGGCGTTGAGCAGGCAACCCCCGGGCGCCTTGACCGCGATCGGCCGGTAGGCGCCGGCGCAGGGCGGCGCGTCAGGATCGGTCAGCACGCGCACCGCGAAGAAGGCGGCCGACTTGGTCACCGACAGCGGGCAGTTGAGGTTGCCGCTCACCTGCGGGTCAGTGCCGCTGAAGTCGAGACTCAGCTCCTCGCCCGCGATCGTCGCCTCGACCCGCAGGAGCACGTCGTGCTCACCGCCGTCGGAGTCGGCCTCGAGCACGTCCTCGGCGGCGTAGGTGCCGTCGGGGAGCGAGGCGAGGGCTTTGCGGGTGCGTCGCTCGGCGTAGGCGAGGATCTCCTCCATCGCGGTGGCCAGGTGGTCGCGCCCGTGCCGCGCGACGAGCTCGCCGAGGCGTTGGGCGCCGATCCGATTGGCGGCTTCCTGCGCTCGCAGGTCGGCGAGCCGCTGCGCCGGGAAGCGCATCTGTCCGGTGAGGTCACGCAGGACGTCCGGGCCGACGCGGGTTGGGGGGATCACCACTCCCTCGTCTTCCAGGCGGGTCGAGTTGGCTGGCATGCTGCCTGGGGTCGGTCCACCGACGTCGGCGTGGTGGGCTCTGCAGGCGGCGAAGCCGATCAGCTCGTCGGCGGCGAAGACCGGTGAGATCAGGCTGATGTCGGGCAGGTGGGTACCGCCGCGGTAGGGGTCGTTGAGGATCCACGAGCTGCCCGGTTCCTGCTCGAGATCGATCACGGCGGCAACCGCGTCCGGCATCGAGCCGAGGTGGACCGGGATGTGCTCGGCCTGCATCACCAGCTCCCCGCTGGCGTCGAAGATCGCCGTGGAGCAGTCGTGGCGCTCCTTGATGTTGGCCGAGTAGGCGGAGCGGATCAGGGCAGCGCCCATCTCCTCGCAGGCGGCGCGCAGGGCGCCGATCATCACCTGCAGGGCGATCGGATCGAGACCCGTCATCCGATCGCCTTTCGGTGAAACGCTTTGTCCCTCCATCGCATGGTCAAAGCGTTACACCTCGATATCCGCCCGGATCGTGCCGGCCTCGTCGACCGCCGCGGTCCACCCCGGCGGCACCACGAAGGTGCTCTGCGGGAGTTCGAAGACGACTGGACCCTCCGCCTCGGTCCCCGCGGCCGGCTCGCCGCGCAGGACCGGCGTCTCCATCCACTCGCCGTCGAAGCGGACGCGCCGCGAGCCGTGCTCGACCGTCCCGGCAGAGGCGGTGGGCCGAGGGCGGGCGCCGGGGGTGACCATCGCCAAGCGGATGTGGACGAGCACGACCTCGGCCTCGGGGTCACGGTGACCGTAGAGCTGCTCGTGGGCCGCGGCGAAGCGCTCCGCGAGGTCGGCCGGGTCGGGGCGCGTCGAGCCGTTCACCGGCAGCTCGAAGGCCTGGCCGGCGTAGCGCATCTCGTAGGTGACTTCCGGTGTCGCTTCCGGGCTGCCGCCGAGGCCGGCGGCTAGCTCCTCGACTGCGGCGGCGACGTGCTCGGCGGTGAAGTCCGCGCCGGCGAGCATCACCGTGCGAGTGGTGTCGCGGCGGCGGTCGGACGCGCAGAGACCGAGCGCCGAGAGTACGCCGCCGGCGCGCGGGCAGAGGATGCGGCCGATCTCGAGCTCGGCGGCGATCTCCGCGGCGTGCATCGGGCCGGCACCGCCGAAGGGCAAGAGGGCAAAACGGCGTGGGTCGATGCCGCGCTCGACCGTGACCACGCGCAGCGCCCGCACCATCTCCTGGTTGGCGACCCGCACGATTCCTTCGGCGGTCTCCACCGGGTCGAGCCCGAGCGAGGAAGCCAGCGAGGCGATTGCCCTCTCGGCGGCGTTCGCGTCCAGCCGCACGTCGCCGGCCAGCTTCGAGTCGGCGGCGAGCCGGCCGAGCAACAGGTTGGCGTCGGTGACGGTCGGCTCGCCGCCACCGCGGCCGTAACAGGCGGGCCCAGGCTCGGCACCGGCTGACTGGGGACCGACCCGCAGGGCGCCGCCCTCGTCGCGCCAGCCAATCGAGCTGCCCCCGGCACCGACGGTGTGAACGTCAACCATCGGCAGCTGGATCACGCGGCCGGCGATCGTGCGCGAGTCGGTTCGCTTGACCTCGCCCCCCTCGACCACGCAGACGTCGCACGAGGTCCCGCCCATGTCGAAGCCGAGCGCGTTGCCGTCGCCGGAGTGCTGGGCGAGCAGGCCGGCGCCGACCGCGCCGCCGGCTGGCCCGGAGAGCACACTCCAGGCACCCCCCCGCGCCGCCTGCTCGGCGCTCGCCACGCCGCCCGAGGACTGCATCACGAGCGGCGCGGGCAGCCCCGCACTCGTCGCGGCCTCTGCCAGCCGCCCCAGGTAGCGACCGAGCAGGGGTGAGAGGTAGGCGTCGATCGCGGTGGTCGAGCAGCGCTCGTACTCGCGGAAGCGGGGTAGGACCTCGTGTGAGGCGGAGACGTGCACGCCGGGCAGCTCGCCGCGCAGGTGCTCGGCGATGCGCCGCTCGTGGGACGGGTCGAGGTAGGAGAAGAGCAGGCAGATCGCGACGGCCTCGGCGCCGCTGTCGCGCACCAGCTCGGCAAGACGACCCGGCTCCGCCTCGCCGAGCGGCTCGATCACGCCCTGCGGGCCGACGCGCTCGGCCGCTTCGAAGCGCAACTCCGGCGCGATCAGGGGTATCGGCTTCGGCGCGCAGAGCCGGTAGAGCTGCGGCCGATCCTGGCGGCCGATCTCGAGCACGTCGGCGAAGCCGCGGGTCGCGATCAGGGCAGTGCGGGCGCCACGTTCCTCGAGCAGCGCGTTGGTGCCGACGGTCATCCCGTGAGCGAAGGCTTCGATCTCACCGACATTGGCGCCGGCCAGCTCGATCACCGCCTTGACCGCGGCAATCACCGCCCGCGATTGGTCGTCGGGGGTGGTCGGCAGCTTTGCCGTGTGGAGTTGCTCGCCGTCGAAGAGGACGGCGTCGGTGAAGGTCCCGCCTACGTCGACACCGAGCAGCACGCCCCGAAGCTAGCTCAGCGCCAGCTTTCGCGGCGCAGCTCGCCATCGGCGGCCAGCACGAAGTGGGTGCCGTCGAGCTCGGGGTCGATGCCAGGGAAGTCACTGCGCAGGTGGCCGCCGCGCGACTCGCGACGGGCCAGCGCACAGGTCGCGATCGCTCTAGCGAGGGGGAAAGGGTCCTCCAGGAGCTGACTCAGCCGCTCGGGGTCGCGGCGGGGGCCGGCGAGGGCCCAGACCGCATCGCGGGTTGCCTCGCTCGGTGGCTCGAAGCGCCAATCGCCGGGCGCGGCTGGGTCGAGCGCGGCGGTCTCCTCCAGCGCCGCCCGGGCCGCTCGGGCGCCGAAGACGAAGCACTCGCTGAGCGAGTTGGAGGCCAGCCTGTTGGCACCGTGCAGGCCGGTACAGGAGCACTCGCCGACGGCGAAGAGCCCGGCCAGCGAGGAGCGTCCCTCGAGATCGACAACGATGCCGCCCATTGTGTAGTGCGCGGCCGGGGCGACAGGGATCAGCTCGCTGGTGGGCTCGAGTCCCGCCTCTTGCAAAGAGGAGAAGACGTTGGGGAAGCGGCTGGGGTCGAGCTCACGCAGGTCGAGGTGGACCGCGTCAGCGCCGTCGGCCTGCATGCGGTCAAGCAGCGCCGCCGTGACCGCGTCGCGCGGGGAGAGCTCATCGGTGAAGCGGCGCCCGGCGGTGTCGAGCAGCGTCGCTCCCTCGCCCCGAACCGCCTCTGTTATCAGCAGGCCGTCAAAACGCGTGCCGGGCAAGAAGAGCGCGGTCGGGTGGAACTGGCAGAACTCGAGGTCAGCGAGGTCCGCTCCCGCCGCCGAGGCCATGGTTGGGCCGGCGCCGATCGCTCCCCAGGGATTCGAGGTACGCCGCCACAGCGCCGCCGCTCCACCGGTCGCCAGGATCGTCGCCGCGGCGGCAATCTGCTCGTTATCGGTGAGCACCCCGTGGCAGCGCTCGCCGTCGCTCCACAGGGCTGTCATCGAGGCCCGCTCGCGGACCTCGATCCGCTGCTCGCGAGCGACCATCGCTGCCAGCTTCGAGGTGATCTCGTGCCCGGTCGCGCTGCCGCCCGAGTGGACGATGCGGCGCCTCGTGTGTCCGCCCTCGAGGCCGAGCGCGAGCTCGCCGTCGGGGGCTAGATCGAAGACGACGCCGCGTGAGCGCAGCTCCCCCACGGCCGCGGGTGCCTCCTCGACCAGGGTCTGCACGGCTGCTGTCCGGCAGAGCCCGCGCCCGGCCGCGAGCGTGTCGGCGGCGTGCTGCTCGGGCGAGTCGCCTCCCTCGAGCGCCGCGGCAAGCCCACCTTGCGCCCAGTAGCTGGCGCTCTGGGAGAGGGGGGTGCGCGAGACGAGGCAGACGCGCGCGCCTCCCTCAGCAGCCTTCAGCGCCGTCCAGAGGCCTGCCGCGCCGCCGCCGACGACGGCGACGTCGAACTCGGCTTTGGGGGCTATCGCTGCCCGGCCTCTCGGCGGATCGTCTCGACTTGACCGCGCAGCCAGGCCGCTGCCGCTTCCCGGGCGCGGGCCCGCTCGTCGGTGATCGCGCCTTCTGCCTCGGCAGCGCGCTTCTCGGCGTCGGTGATCCGCTGCTCTGTGGTCTCTGCCTGCGCCTCGATCTCGGCTAGGCGGCTCTCTGCCTCGGCGACGATCCGGTCCTTTGCCTCGCGCTCGCGACGCAGCTCCTCGGCATGAGCGGCTTTCAGCTGCTCGAGCGCCTCCGAGGCCTTGGCGCGCTCGCTCTCGAGATCGGTCTCGAGCGCCTCGATCTCGGCGGCCACCCGCTTCTCGGCCGAGCTAGCCGCGGCAGCCGCCTCCTCAAGACGGCGCTTCGCCATCTCGACCTGGGCGCTGAGGTCCTCGCCGCTCACGCGCTCAATCTATTACGCGCTGGCGAGGACGGCGCGGTAGGCCTCGAGCGTGCGCTTTGCCATTCGCGTTGCGGAGAGCGTGGTGGCGCGGGCCGAGCCTTCCACCCGAGGGTCGGCGGAGTCGAGCAAGGGCGCGGCAGCGGCGCGCCAGGAGTCCAGCTCGAAGGGGGCGCAGAGGGCCCCGCGCACGCCGCCGAGCGCGTAGGGGGCGATGCCGACCGGGGTGGAGAGGACGGGGACGTTGCAGGCGAGCGCCTCGATCGCGGCAAGCCCGAAGCCCTCGTAGTCGGAGGTGATGAGGACCGCGTTGGCGGCGTTGACCCAGAGCGGCATCAGCTCGGGCTCGATCGCGCCGCCGGTAAGCAGCTCGGCTCCACAGGCGGCTGCGAGCTCGGCAGCGCGATCATGGCGCTTCTCCGGGCGGGCCGGGTTGGCGGGAAAGAGGAGGTAGCGGCCGTCGGGCTCTAGGCCGAGCTCGCGCCGTGCCTCGGCCCGGGAGCGCGGCTGGAAGCGGCGCAGGTCCGGCCCGCAGGGCAGAACCGCCGAGCCAGGAACGGGGGGCAGGCCGGGGCGGCTGTCCTCGGGGTCGAAGAGGGCGCGGGAGACGGCGGCGACGAGGTCGACCCGCCAGGCGAGGCGGCGGGAGAGCGGCCCGACCAGCCAGTGGCGGACGTCGGTGCCGTGGAAGCTGACCAGGAGCGGCCGGGCTCCGGCGAGGTGCGCACACCAGCCGACGAGCCCGTAGTGGGCGTGGACGAGGTCAAAGCGCTCCCGCCGCAGCAGGCGTCGCAGGCGCCGTGTCGCCGGCAGGTACTCGTTGCGCCCGGGCGGGAACTCGAAACGCACCGTCTCGACTCCGCAGCGCTCGAGCGCGTCGATCTGGTCGCGCACCCAGCGACCGCGCTGCGGCGCACCCGCATCCGGCACGAAATTGGTCACGATCAGCACCCGCACGCGAGGGAGGCTAACCCCGGCCCAACCTGAATCGCGTCACAGAACCGGCACGAACGCGTCTTGTTCGGCGCGCCGGGCCCCCCGAGCATCGATCTCCAAACCGCAAAAGGAGGCGTTCGATGCTTTACATGTTGATGGGGTACCTGCACGCCGCGATCGAGGGACGGGTGCGGGCGATTCGCTCGCTGGCCGGTGAGCGGGGGCAGGGCACGGTCGAGTACGTCGGTTTGATCCTGCTCGTCTCGCTGCTGATGGTGGGCATGGTCGCGGCGATGAAAGGGTTCAACGGCAAGCAGGGCACCGAGTTGGCGGACGTGATCGTCAACAAGATCAAGGAGGCGGTGGACAAGGTGGCCTTCAAATGAGCGCGGTGGAGGGGCGGTCTGCGCGGGCCGCCCCCGCCCCCTTGCCACAGGCGCGATGGCTGGTCGATTCGGTGCAGATGCCGCCGGGGCGGATTCCGTCTGAGCTGAGTCCTATGCTGTATTACAGTATGAAGCATCGAACTCAGCTATATCTGGATGAGGGCCAGTACCGCTGGTTGAAGCAACGGGCCGGCGAGGCCGGGAGCATCGCCGCGGTTGTGCGTGACCTAATCGATGCCGAGCGTGCCCGCGGGGTCGATCCCGCCACGGATCCGTTGCTGAGCTATCTCGTCGACGAGGCGCCCGGCAAAGGCCGCAAGGGCACCAGCGTCAGCAGCCTGGATCGCGATCTCTACGGCTCATGAAGTCGGTATTCGTCGACACCAGTGCCTTCGTTGCGCTGCGCAACTCCTCGGAGGCGGAGCACGAGCGGGCGCGCTCGGCGCTGGCCGATCTGATCTCCGAAGGGGTCGCGCTCTTCACCTCCAACTACGTCTTCGCCGAGACGTACACGGCCTTGATGGTTCGGGTGGGCCGTGGCGAGGCGATCGAGTGGGGTCGGCGCTTTCGGGACGGCGGCGCTATCGATCTCGTTCACTTGGATCGGCCGACGGAGGAAAGGGCCTGGGAGATCCTCGAGCGTTATGAGGACAAGCGCTGGAGCTACGTCGACGCCACCTCCTTTGCCCTGCTCGAGCGCGGCGGGGAAAGCAGCGCGTTCGCTTTCGATGCGCATTTCTCGCAGCGCGGACTGCAGCTAGTACCTGAATAGTTTCTATTGACTGCTCAGGGAGTACCAGCCTATGCTGCCGCCAGGCTCGCGAGGCGCCGGGGTCGATCGAGACCCATGGAGATGCCAGAGGGCTACCCCAGTGGGAAGGAAGGGTCGCGCGAGGGCGCGGCCCTTCCGCCAGTTCCTCTGCACCGGCGCTGCTGACTTAGACTCGCGCCCATGCCAGCCTCCCGCAGCTACGACCGCGCCCCCGCCGACATTCGTCCCGTCTCGATCGACCCGGAATTCGTCGATACCGCTGACGGCTCTGCCCTGATCACGCTGGGCCGGACCAGGGTGATCTGCACCGCCTCGGTTAACAGCTCGGTGCCGCGCTGGATGCAGGGGCGCGGCAAGGGCTGGGTCACGGCCGAGTACGCGATGCTGCCCGCCTCTACAGGCGATCGCAAGGTGCGCGACATCGCCAAGGGCAAGCAGGATGGGCGGGGGGTGGAGATCCAGCGTTTGATCGGTCGCTCGCTGCGGGTGGTGCTCGATCCGAGGGCCCTAGGCGAGCGCAGCATCTACGTCGATTGCGACGTCCTGCAGGCAGACGGCGGCACTCGCTGCGCGGCGATCACCGGTGGTTACGTTGCCTTGAGGCTGGCCTTGCAGAAGCTCGTCGACGCCGGCGATCTGGAGACGATGCCGTTGACCGGATCGGTTGCTGCGATCAGCGTCGGCGTCGTCGATAGCCGTGCGCTCTGCGATCTCGACTACTCCGAGGACTCGACCGCCGAGGTCGATGCCAACGTCGTCATGACCGGGGAGGGTGGGTTGGTCGAGGTGCAGGCGACCGCCGAGCGCACGCCGCTCTCCCGTGCCTCGCTCGACGAGCTGCTCAGCCTGGCCGAGATGGGGATCACGCGCTTGCGCCAGGTGCAGGAGCGGGTAGTTGCCGGTGGATAGCAATCGTTGATCTTCGCCACCGCCAACAAGCACAAGCTCCGCGAGATGCGGGAACTGCTCCCCGAGCTCGAGCTGAAGGCGCTCCCGGACGGGGTCGAGCTGCCGCCCGAGGAGGGTGACTCGTTCGCGGTGATCGCGCTGGAGAAGGCACGCGCAGCACACGCCGCTAGCGGCGAGGCCGCGATCGGCGATGACTCGGGGATCGAGGCGATGGCGCTCGGTGGTCGGCCCGGGATTCACTCCGCTCGCTACGGCGGCCCGGGCGCGAGCGATGAGGAGAACCTGGAGAAGCTCCTGCGTGAGGTCGCGGCCGCCGGGGAGGAGCGGCGGGCGGCTTATCACTGCGCCCTAGCTCTGGTCGACGCCGACGGCTCCGAGCGGGTCTTTGAGGCCCGCTGCGAGGGCCGCCTAATCGAGCGGCCACGCGGCGAGGGCGGCTTTGGCTACGACCCAGCCTTCGTCCCCGACGCCACCGGGCCCGATGACGAGCGCACGATGTCGGAGTTGAGCCAGGCCGAGAAGAACGAGATCAGCCACCGCGGCCGGGCGGCTCGCCTGCTGGCCGCTCACCTGGACGGCGGTCGGATTAGCCAAGAGGCACGATGATCCGCACGAAGAGCGGTGCGGCGGCCCTCTCGATCGCCTCAAACGCGCTGCTGATCGCGATCAAGCTGGCGGCGGGGGCGATCACCGGATCGATCGCGATCCTCACCGAGGCCGTCCACTCGCTGATCGACCTCGTCGCCTCGATCGTCGCCTTCGTCTCGGTGCGCAAGGCCGACGAGCCGGCCGACGCCGACCACCCCTACGGCCACGAGAAGGTCGAGAGCTTGGCGGCGACGATCGAGGGGCTGCTGATCCTGCTCGGCGCCGCGATCATCGTCTACGAGGCGACCCACAGGCTCGTCGTCGGCTCCAGCGTCGAATCGCTAGGTGTCGGCATCATCGTGATGGGCTTCTCGGTTCTCGCCAACCTGGTCGTCTCGACGGTGCTGGCGCGGCAGGCCAAGCTGCACGACTCGCCGGCCCTGGAAGGCGATGCGTCACACCTGCGCACCGACGCCCTGACCTCGGCCGGCGTGCTGGTCGGGCTGGCGCTAGTCCAGATCACCGGCAACGCCGCCTTTGACTCGATCACCGCGCTGGCCGTCGCCGCCGCGATCGTCGTCGCCGGCGTGCGCATCGTCAGGCGCTCCTCCGGCGTGCTCGTCGACGAAGCCCTGCCGGACGAGGAGATGGACCAGATCGAGGCGGCGATCGCGGCGGCGCGGACAGAGGAGGTCGCCGGGTACCACAAGCTGCGCGCCCGCCGCGCCGGCAGCCGCCGCTACATCGACCTGCACGTCCAGTACCGCTCCGGGACCAGCCTCGAGCGCGCCCACGAGCTGGCCCACGCGATGCGCGCCTCGATCGAGGCGCAAATTCCGCGCGCCGAGGTGCTTATCCACGTTGAGCCGGAGACCTCCTTGCGCGACCCCGAGCGAGCCCGCTCGGGACCGTTCCGGGCCGGCTAAGGCGAGGCTGGCTCGCTGTCAACACACGCTGCTTGACCGGCCGGATTCTCCTCAGCCAGCCAACAGTTTGCTCAGTATGTTCGCGGTCTCTCTCGACTGTCTCGAGACCTGGTTGTAGGTCAGACGGACGACCTCGAAGCCGTGGCTTCGTAGCTGGAGATCGCGAGCGCGGTCGTCTTCGAAGGAGGTGCGTCCACGGTGGTAGCGGTAGCCGTCGGTCTCGACGATCAGCCTGCGTTTGCGCCAGACGAAATCGACGAGGAGTCCGGCGATCCAAACGTTCACCTCCGGAGTGGGCAGCCGGTGAGCCCGGCAGAGCTTGAGGAAGAGGACCTCGAGCTCACTGCGCGTTACGTCGCCCTCGCTTTTGTCGTCAATCGGAAGGCCAAGAACCTCGGCCTGGCGGCGGGCACGACGCACATCTGTGGGACGCGCGACCTTACTGAGGTCAACGATGGTGACGGCAGGAGTCGTGATGGGAATTCGTCGATGCCGTGTAACGGTTTTCAAGTCAAGCGAGGGGCGGCGATGCAGGCGGATGCCACGCCGGGTCTTCTTGCCCGTGTCGCTCGGCACGGAGACGTCAACTGGCTCGCTCATCTGATCGGGAAGGAGTCGCCAGGCTGCCGCCGCGGCGCGATGACTAAGAACGGCTCCCGCCCCACAGGCAAGAACGGCTGCCATCCATCGACCCTCGGCTGAGAGATGCCAGTGGCCGACTGCATAAACGCCCCGATGAATCGAGTGCAGCCGTCCGGCAAGTGTCCTGCGCTTGACAGCCGACTTGTCGAGCCCGGCCTCTCGCAACTGCGCAATCGAGACGACGCCGTACTGACGAGCCGCCACCGTGGCGATCTCGCGGTCGGGATTGGCGCTTTGGTGTCGCATAGCGCCACTAAGGCGCCAGGCAACGCCGATTCGCCCCTTCGGCCGGAGCTAAGGACTAGGCAAAAGGTTCACCGCCGCCGCGAGGCCGACGGCGCCGACGGTGATGGAGTAACCGGTGTAGCCGCTGATCGCGAAGAGGACCACTGCGATCGCGCAGATCGAGACAACGGTGATCCAGGAAGCTCGGGCCAGGGACACGGGTCGCTATTTTGGCCGAGATGCCCGACGGTGAGACGAGCGAGGCGGTATCGGCCGATGGGGCCGCCAGTGCGCTGGCCTATCTGACCGAGATGTCACCCGACCTGCGCGGTGGCGCGATCCTCGAGGCGGACGGGGCGGTACTCGCCGCCAGCGATCGGTCCGAGCGTTGGCGCGAGGACGTCGCGACCCTGCTCGAGGTGGCCGATGGGGCCGGCGGTGAGCCGGTCGAGCAGGCTCACATCGCCACCGAGCAGGGCGAGGTCTTCGCCGTCCGCCATGCCGGGCTGACGGCGATCACGGTGACCGACCGCTTTGCCCTCGCCTCGCTGCTCTTCTTCGACATGCGCGCCGTGCTTCGCGACCTCAGCGAAGGCGGCGACGGAAAGGGGCTCGATGCCGCCTAAGCCACACCGAATCCTGCTCGATCGCGTCTCCGGCTATGCCGATGAGGCGGCCGCCTACATGCGCCGCCGCCGCGTTGCCCGCCAGCCTTTCGCGCGGCTCTATTACTCCGAGGGCCGGGCCAGCGATCATGCCGGCGACTCGCTCGCCGGTGCCGAGCTCTTCGTCGCCGCCGGGCGCTTGATCGAGGTCGCCGGAAGGCGGCCAAAGCCATGAGCGAGCTGATCGACGCCGAGGTAGCCGAGCGGGTGCTCGCCGCTGCGCTCGCCAACGGCGGCGACTTCGCCGAGGTCTTCGCCGAACGCAACGCCGGGCTGACGATGGCGATCGACGAGTCACGGATCGAAGCGGTGCAGGCGGGCGCCGCCGCGGGCGCCGGGGTGCGCGTGATCAGCGGCGCCACCACTTACTTCTCCCACGTCGACGGGCTCGATCCAGCCGATATCGAGCGCGCTGCCGGCGAGGCCGCAGCGGCGCTGCGGTCCGAGCGGTCCGAGCCACGGCCGCTCAGCGCCACCGCGACGACGCCGCTGCCGATCAAGGTGGCTCCGGCAGATGTCCCCGCCGAGCGCAAGGCGGCACTGCTGCGCGAGTTGGACGAGCGCGCCCGCGGAGCGGGCGATGAGATCGCCCAGTTCACCGCCTCCTACGCGGAGGTGCGTCGCGAGGTCAGCGTCGCCAACTCCGAGGGTCTCTTCACTGGCGACGACCGCACCCGCGTGCGCATCGGCGCCCAGGCCGTGGCGCGGCGCAATGGCGCGGTCGAGACCGGCGCCGAGACGCTCGGCGCCCATCGTGGCTTCGAGATCTTCGACGGCGATCCCGGCTCGATCGCCGACGATGCCGCGCGCAAGGCGCTGACACTGCTCGACGCCGGTCCCGCCCCGGCCGGCTCGATGCCGGTGGTCGTCGGCGGCGGTTTCGGTGGCGTCCTCTTCCACGAGATGACCGGCCACGGGCTCGAGGCCGACCACATCCAGAAGGGCGCCAGCGTCTACGTCGGCAAGCTCGGCGAGCAGGTGGCCCAGCCGCTGCTGACCGCTTACGACGATGGTCGCCTGCCCAACGAGTGGGGCAGCGACGCGATCGACGACGAGGGGGCGCCGACCCAGAAGACCCGGGTGATCGAGGAGGGGCGCCTGATCGCCTACCTCTACGACGGCGTCACCGCCCGCCGCGAAGGCGCGGCGTCGACTGGCAACGGCCGCCGCGAGAGCTTTCGCCACCTGCCGGTGCCGCGCATGACCAATACCTACATCGCCCCCGGGGAGGCCGAGCCCGAGGCGATGATCGCCGAGGTCGAGCGCGGCTTCTACGCCGTCTCCTTCGCCGGCGGTCAGGTCGACCCGGCCACGGGCGACTTCGTCTTCGGCGTCTCCGAGGGCTACCTGATCGAGGGCGGGAAAGTCACTCGGCCCTGCCGCGGCGCGACCCTGATCGGCAACTGCCTGGAGGCGCTGGCGGCGATCGACGCCGTCGGCAACGACTTCGAGATGAAGACCGGAGTCTGCGGCAAGGCCGGCCAGCGGGTGCCGGTAGGAACCGGCCAGGGCCACGTCCGCATCCAGGCGATGACGGTGGGGGGGACCGAGGTTTGATCGGACTGGCGCGCCAAGCGGTCGAAGCGGCGACCGCGGCCGGCGCAAGTGACGCCGAGGCCTACGCGGCCGAGGACAGCGGCCGCGAGGTGCGTGTCCACGGCGGCGAGGTCGAGAGCCTCAGCGCCGCCACCCAGCGCGGCATCGGCATCCGGGCCTGGATCGGCAAGCGAGTTGGCTACGCCTACGGCACCGATCTCTCCGCGGCGGGAGTGACGGCGCTGGCGCAGCGGGCCGCGGAAGCGGCGCGGGTCGCCGACGAGGACGAGTTCGCCGGCCCGCCCGACCCTTCAGACGCTGCGGTGCGCCTTATGCACGCTGATGGTGCAAAAGGCGCACCGGAAGAGGAGCTCGTGCTGAGCGACCCGACGCTCGGCGAGTGGTCGCCCGACCGGCTCGCCGACTTCGCTCTTGCGATCGAGTCGGCGGCGCTGGCGGCTGACTCGCGAATCGCGGGAGTCGAGCAAGCCGTCTACGCCGATTCGGCCGAGAGCGTCGCGCTCGTCTCCTCGCTCGGGATCGAGGGCGAGTACTCGAGCTCGAGTTGTTACGGCTACGTCCAGGCGCTGGCCGAGGGCAAGGATGGTCGCGAGACCGGGCTTGGCTTTGACCTCGGCCGCGGGCCGGCGGCGCTCGACCCGGCTTCGATCGGGCGCGAGGGCGCCGAGCGGGCCGCGGCGATGATCGGCGCCGGCAAGCCGAAGTCTCGCTCCTGCCCGGTCGTCCTCGACCCGACCGTCGCCGCCAGCTTCATCGCCTTGATCGGCGGGGGCTTGACGGCCAGCGCGGTGCAGCGCGGACGCTCCCCGTTTGCGGATCGGCTCGGGGACGAGGTGGCCAACCAAGTCCTCACCCTGTACGACGACGGCCTCGACGCCGAGGGCTTTGCCTCGGCCCCCTTCGACGCCGAGGGGGTGCCGCGTCGCCGTACCGCCCTGATCGAGGACAGCGCCCTGCGCACCTACCTCTACGACACCTACACGGCCAACCGGGGCGATGCCGCCTCGACCGGCAACGCCAGCCGCAGCGGCTATCGCTCCCAGCCCTCGGTCTCGGCTTCCAACCTGATCGTCGCGCCCGGCGAGCTGGGCTTTGTCGAGCTCCTGGGCGAGGCCGGCGACGGCGTTCTAGTCACCGACGTCGCCGGGCTGCACTCGGGCGTCAACCCGGTTTCGGGCGTCTTCTCGGTCGGCGCCTCGGGCCGCGTTATCCGCGACGGCGAGCTCGCCGAGCCGTTGCGCGAGTTCACGATCGCCAGCGACCTCGTCTCGATGCTGCGCGCCGTGCGTGCCGTCGGAGCGGACTCGCGCTGGGTGCCTTTTGGCGGCTCGGTGAGGACCCCGTCACTGCTCGTCGGAGAGATGACGGTCGCGGGATCCTGAGTCCCAAGCGCTTTTACGCCGTGAGCGCTGTTAGATTGCCGCCGATTTCAAACTACCCATCGACGGAGGAGCTTCGACGTGACTAAGGCTGAGTTTCTGGACCAACTTGCAGGCGACGAGCGGCTGGGCAGCAAGAAAGCCGCCAGCGACGCGGTTGACGCCGTGCTCGACGCGATCACCGACACGCTGAGCAGCGGCGGCGAAGTCAGCTTCACCGGCTTTGGCAAATTCCACGTCGCCGAGCGCGGTCCGCGGCAGGGCGTCAACCCCCGTACCGGCGAGCGGATCACGATCCCGGGCGGCAAGGTCCCTCGCTTCTCCGCCGGCTCGGCGCTGAAGACCAAGGTCAAAGGCTGAGCCAAGACCCTTTCGCAGATCGGCTTGCGGCGCTCGTCGAAGAGCGCCGCAGTCAGGTCTGCCTTGGTCTCGACCCGGATCCGTCGAAGCTCTCCGGATCCGCGCCGGACGTTCCCACCGCCACGGCCGCCGAGCGTGCGGCCACGGCGGTGGTCGCGCACTGCCGTTTGTTGATCGAGCAGGCCGGGCCGGCCTGCGTCGCGGTCAAGCCCCAGCTCGCCTGCTTCGAGCGCCTGGGAGCGCCGGGCTGGGCGGCCCTCGCCGAGGTTTGTGAGGCGGCGAGTGACGCTGGACTGCTCGTCATCGCCGACGGCAAGCGCGGCGACGTTCCCGTCACCGCGGCGGCCTACGCTCAGGCCCTGGTCGGCGAGACGCCGACGCCCTGGGGGCCGGTCAGCGGGCTCGGCGCCGATGCCTTCACCGCCAACCCGTTGCTCGGCGCCGACGCTCTCGAGCCGCTGATCGCGGCAGCTGAGCAGGCTGGGGCCGGCGTCTTCGCATTGGTGCGGACCAGCAACCCCGGCGCTGCCGACATTCAGGACCAACCCGCCCCCGAGCAGCCCCTGCACGAGCGCCTCGCCGAACTGGTCGACGCCCTCGCGCCAAGGCTGTTGGGCAGCAGCGGCCTGAGCGGGATGGGCGCCGTCGTCGGCGCCACCGCTCCCGAGCACATCGGCCGGTTGCGCTCGCTGATGCCGCGCTCGATCTTCCTCATCCCTGGCGTCGGCGCTCAGGGTGGCCGGCCGGACGCGCTTGGGCCGGCATTCAGCGCTGGGCCCGCCTCGGCGCTCGTCGCCGCCTCACGCGGCATCTCCGCCGCGGAGGATCCGGGGGTGGCGGCGGAGAACCTACGCAGTGCGGTTTGGGATGTTTCGACCGCCTAAAACTGCTTTGACCGTATATACGATCTGCGGCGCCCAGCCCTTCGCCAGTCACGTCCTATGAACAAACGCACTTCAGCCTCCGCCCGGGTTCTCGCGGTGACCGCCCTGGTCGTCGCCTTCGTCGTCGCGATCGTCGCGATCGGCGGTGCCCTGGGCGGCAACGACTCAAATGGCTCGGGCAGCGGCAAGCACAGCAGCAAGCAGGCGCACAAGACCCATCACAAGCACGTTCCCGCCACCTACGAAGTCGAGAGCGGCGACACCCTGATCTCGATCGCCCACCACACTGGCGTGCCGGTGAGGACGATCGAAGAACTCAATCCCGAAGTCGACCCCCAGATCCTGGTCGCCGGCGAAGAGCTGAAGCTCCGTTAGGCGAGCGCAAAAATCATCACGGTGATAGCCGGTGATTCGAGTCCGTGGTGATTTTTGCGCGAAGACCATTGATATTTAGCTGGCTGCAGCCAGTTGCGCTTCTTCTGCTGGTCCTTGGGCTCGCGGCCCCATCGGTTGCCAGCGCCAAAGGCCCTCAGATCGAGGCCCGTTCCTGGGCCTTGATCGATGCCCACAGCGGCGACGTCCTCGTCTCCCACGCCGCCAAGCGCCACCTGCCGATCGCCAGCACGACCAAGCTGATGACCGCCTACGTGGTCCTGCACGAGCTTCCGCTCGACCGCATGGTCCACGCTGCGCCCTACGAAGCCGAATACGGCGAGTCGCTGCTGGGTCTGCGCCCGGGCCAGCGAATCAGCGTGCGCGACCTGCTCTACGGACTGATCTTGCGCAGCGGCAACGACGCTGCCTACGACCTTGCGCTCGCCGCGGCCGGCTCGGAGCAGCGCTTCGTCGCCGAGATGAACCACTACGCGGCGGCACTCGGCCTCATCGACACCCACTACGCCAACCCGGTCGGCCTCGATCAGCGCGGCAATTACTCCAGTGCTGCCGACCTCGCGACCCTGACCAGGCACCTGCTGGCGATCCCGGCCTTCGCCAAGATCGCCGACTCGCGCAGTGCGCTGCTGCGCAGCGTCCACCCACATCGCCGGATCACGACGATCAACGAGCTGCTGCGCATGGCCCCCTGGGTGACCGGGGTGAAGACCGGCCACACCTTCGGTGCCCTCTACGTCCTCGTCGGCTCGGGACAGCGCAGGGGGGTCAAGCTGATCTCGGTCGCGGTCGGGGCGCCGACCGACGAAGACCGCTTCAGCGACAACATCGACCTGCTCGATTACGGCTTCTCCCTCTACAAGCGGCGGCTCCCGGTCAGAGCGGGCGCTGTGCTCGCCCGGCCGGCGATTCGCTACAGCGGCGGCGAGCTGCCGCTGCGTGCCGCCCGCGCGATCGCCGTTGGGCTGCGCCGTGGCCAGCGCATGAGCGTCGTCGTCAGCGCTCCGGACGAAGTTGAGGGACCGATTGAGCGCGGCGCGGTGCTCGGTCACGCCAGCGTCTACGTCGAGGGACGACGCACGGCGTCGGTGCCGCTGCGCGCCGCTCACGCAGTTGCCGAGGCGAGCCTGCTCGAACGAGCCGGCAGCTTCCTCGACGACGAGAAGATTCCCGTCGGTATCGCCCTTTGCGTGATACTGGTTGGAGTAGTGCTCTTGAGGCGCTTCTCACGATGATCCTCACCGTCACGCTCAACGCCGCGATCGACCGCACCGTCGCGGTACCTAACTTCCGTCTCGGCCATCGCCACCGGGCCGTCGAGAGCCGCACTGTCGCAGGCGGCAAGGGAATCAACGTCGCCCGTGCCCTGAAGCTGCTCGGCCGGCCCGTGATCGCCACCGGTTTCGCCGGCGGCCCGACCGGCAACCGGCTGCTCGAACAACTTCGCAAAGAAGCAGTGCTTACTGACTTCACCCGGATCGCCGCCGAGACCCGGATCAACCTCGCCGTGATCGACCCCACCTCGGGCGAGCAGACCGAGATCAACGAGCGCGGCCCGGCGGTCAGCCCGGAGGAGGTCGAGGCCTTCGTGCGCCGCGTTGGCTACCTCGCCGATGGCGCCAAGCTCTGCGTGCTCGCTGGCACCCTGCCGCCGGGCGCCGGCGACGACCTCTACGCCCGCCTGGTCAAGGACCTCAGCGAACGGGGCCTACCGGTTGTGCTCGACGCCGAGGGCAGCGCGATGCTTGCCGGCCTGCGTGCCGGCGCCTCGGTGGTCACCCCGAATGAGCGCGAGGCCGAGGAGCTGGTCGGCCAGGAGTTCGCCGATCGCGACGACCTGATCCAGGGCCTCGCGGAGCTGGTCCGCCTCGGCGCCGGCGAGGCCGCGATCACGCGGCCCGACGGCTGCGTCGCGGTGATCGGAAATGGCTCCGAGCAGCGCTTTCTCGAGGTTCGCACCGAGCCGCTCGACCCGGTTTCCACGGTCGGTTCCGGCGATGCTTTCCTCGCCGGCTACGCCGCCGCCCGCTACGACGGCCGCGAGGCCGACGAGTGCCTCGCCTACGGGGTGGCCTGCGGCGCCGAGTCGACCCAGCATTTCGGCGCCGGCACGGTCGACCTCAACCAGGTCGAGCGCCTCCTCGGCGAGGTCCACGTCCAGGATTTGGAGGTCCCCGCCGAAGTGTAGGCTGGGTTCTCAACGCCACCCTGGAGGACCTAATTGGAGATCGACATCGGTCGAGGCAAGAAGGGGCGGCGCGCCTACGGATTCGATGACATCGCGATCGTTCCGTCGCGCCGCACCCGCGACCCTGACGACATTGACATCAGCTGGACCCTTGGCCCCTATCGCTTCGAGCTGCCCCTGGTCGCTTCGGCGATGGATGGGGTCGTCAGTCCCGATACCGCCGTGCTCGTCAACGAGCTGGGCGGGCTGGGCGTACTCAACCTGGAGGGGATCTGGACTCGCTTCGAGAACGCCGAGGAGAAGCTGGAGATGGTCGCCGCGGCGCCCAAGCACGAGGCGACGCGGATCATGCAGGAGATCTACACCGAGCCGGTCAAGCCCGAGCTGATCGGCAAGCGGATCGCCGAAATCAAGCAGCGCGGCGCCGTTGCCTGCGGCTCGTTGACGCCGCAGAAAGTGCGCGAGCACTACGAGATCGCGGTCGAGGCCGGGATCGACATCCTCGTCATCCAGGGCACGGTGATCTCCGCCGAACACGTCTCGACCACGGTTGAGCCGCTCAACCTCAAGGAGTTCATCGCCGAGGTGCCGGTGCCGACCGTGGTCGGTGGCTGCGCCTCCTACTCGACCGGGCTACATCTGATGCGGACCGGCGCGGTTGGCGTCCTCGTCGGGGTCGGCCCCGGCGCCGCTTGCACCACCCGTGGCGTTCTCGGCATCGGCGTGCCGCAGGCGACGGCGATCGCCGACGTTGCGGCCGCCCGCTCGCAGCACATGCTCGAGACCGGCGAGTACGTCAACGTGATCGCCGACGGCGGCATGCGCACCGGCGGCGATGTCTCCAAGGCGATCGCCTGTGGGGCGGACGCGGTAATGGTCGGCTCACCCTTGGCCCGCGCCAAGGAGGCTCCTGGTCGCGGCTTCCACTGGGGCATGGCGACCTTCCATCCCTCGCTGCCGCGAGGCACGCGAGTCTCGACCAAGCAGGACGGGACGATGGAGGAGATCCTGCTCGGCCCCGCCCAGGAGAACGACGGCACCTTCAACCTGATGGGGGCACTGAAGACCTCGATGGCCACCACCGGCTACGAGGACATCCGCTCCTTCCAGCGGGCCGAGGTGATGGTCGCTCCGGCGCTGATGAGCGAGGGCAAGAAGCTGCAGAACGAGCAGCAGGTGGGGATGGGATCGAACGGGCGCGCGGCGGTCTCTGCCGGTGTTGGAGTCGCCGACGACTGAGGCCGGTGCCGTCGAGGTACCGGCCCAGGCCTCCGAGGAGGTTCTCGTCCTCGATTTCGGGGGGCAGTACTCGCAGCTCATAGCGCGGCGGATACGCGAGTGCGGCGTATTCGCCGAGCTGCTGCCCTCGACGACCTCAGTGGAGAAGATTCGCGAGCGCCAGCCAAAGGGGCTGGTGCTCTCCGGTGGTCCGGCCTCGGTCTACGAGGTGGGGGCACCGGAGTTCCCCACCGAGCTGCTCGACCTGGATATCCCCCTGCTGGGCATCTGTTACGGGATGCAGGCCATGGTTCAGGCGCTTGGCGGGCGGGTCGAGGCGGCGGAGTCCGGCGAGTTTGGCCGGACGGACTTGACCCTCACCGATGGTGGCGGAAAGCTGCTTGCCGGTTTGCCCAAGGAGCAGCACTGCTGGATGAGCCACCGCGACGCGGTCTTCGAGCCGCCGCAGGGCTTCACCGCGCTCGCCTCGAGCCCAGGCTCGCCCGTGGCCGCCTGTGAGTACCCCGACCGCGGCCTCTACGGGATCCAGTTTCACCCCGAGGTCGTGCACACGCCCTATGGCACCGAGATCCTCACCCGCTTCTTGCGCGACGTTGCCGGCTGCGTCGAGCAGTGGTCGCCGCAATCGGTGATCGCCGAACAGGTGGCGAAGATCCAGGCCCAGGTAGGGGAGGGGCGGGTGATCTGCGGGCTCTCCGGTGGTGTCGACTCCTCGGTCGCGGCGCTGCTCGTCCACAAGGCGATCGGCGAGCAGCTGACCTGCGTCTTCGTCGACCACGGCCTGATGCGCCTCAACGAGGCCGAGCAGGTCGTCGCCGCCTTCGAACAGTTCGGCATCCCGCTGGTCCACGTCGAAGCCGAGCAGCGCTTTCTCGACAAGCTCGCCGGCCAGGACGAGCCGGAGCGCAAGCGCAAGATCATCGGCGGGGAGTTCATCCGCGTCTTCGAGGAGGAGGCGGCCAAGCTCGAGGACGCCGCCTACCTGGTCCAGGGCACGCTCTACTCCGACGTGATCGAGTCGGGTGGCAGCGACAACGCAGCGACGATCAAGTCCCACCACAACGTTGGCGGCCTGCCCGACGACCTCGAGTTCGAGCTGGTCGAGCCGCTGCGGATGCTCTTCAAGGACGAGGTCCGCGCCGTCGGCGCCGAGCTCGGCCTACCCGAGCGAATGGTCTGGCGCCAGCCCTTCCCCGGTCCCGGCCTGGCGATCCGCATCGTCGGCGGCGAGGTCAACAAAGAGCGCCTCGACATCCTCCGCGCCGCCGACGCGATCCTGCAGGAGGAGATCCGCGCCGCCGACCTCTACCGCCAGCTCTGGCAGTCCTTCTGCGTGCTGCCGGTCGTCCGCTCGGTCGGAGTCCAGGGAGACGGCCGCACTTACGCCTACCCGATCGTGATCCGCGCCGTCACCTCCGATGACGCGATGACCGCCGACTGGGCACGCCTGCCCTACGACCTGCTCGAGCGCGTCTCCAACCGGATCATCAACGAGATCACCGAAGTGAATCGCGTAGCGCTCGATATCTCGTCCAAGCCCCCCGCCACGATCGAGTGGGAGTGATGACGGTCCAGGACGCCGCCTGGCGGTGTCCTCGGGGTTCCACGATGCGCCGCATCGCGAAACCCCTGCGTCCTTGCCAGGCAACGTCCTGAACCGTCATCAATGCCTTTTTGGGCTTCGATCTCGATCCTGGGTTTGGTCCAGGCGGCGTTGGTGGCGCTGCCAACCTCGCGACGGCGACCACGGTGGATTGATGGGCTAAGCAGTCCGTGGTGGGCGCTGGTGCCGGCTTTCTCGATCGCCGTGGTGGTTGGGGCGATCGAAATCTCCCCGAGCTCGGCGGACGCACTCACCTACGTCGCCCTCGTCGCCGTGCCCCCGCTCGCCGCCTTCGCGCTCGCGGCGTTGGTGCGGGGGTCGCGTCCGGCCTGGGCCCTCGTCGCGGTGGCACTTTTCCTTCTCGCCTGGGCGACGCCGCACTCGTTTGCCGGCGAGGCGGCAGCTACGGCGCTCTCGGGGCTCGCTTGCGTGACCCTGGGTTGGCTGCTCGTCTGCGGCGTGCCCGCGAAATGGCTGCGGCTCGGGGTCTACGCGATGGCTGTGATCGACACGATCTACGTCTCATCGGACCTGCTGCAGGGGCCGAATGCAGTGCTAAACGCCGCCGCTCCCGCGGCTGGCCTGCCCCGCCTGCAGGCTGTTCACCTCGGCTCCGCCCTGATGGGCTTCGGCGACCTCTTCGTCGCCGCGCTGGTCGGTTGCCTCCTTGCCGCTGAGAGTCGGTGGTCAAGCGCTGGTAGCCACGGGCTGGATGGCGACTCGGGCCCGGAGAGGTCGCTCGACCTCCAGCTTCTCGCCGCGGCTCTGGTGGCGGTGCTGGCGCTCGCTTTCGACCTGCTCTTCTTCGCCGTCGACGAGCTGCCCTCGACGGTGCCGGTCGCCCTCGCCCTCGCCCTGATCCAGTGGAGGCGGCGGAGTATCGCCTGAGCCCCGCAGTGCCTACGCGGCGATGGGACCCGGCGCAAGCACGGCGGGGTCGTGGCCCGGCTGGATCGTTAGGCCGGCATCGCGCAGCTCGCGCAGCCGCTCGGCCGAGCGGACCTGGGCCTCCTGGTCGGCGCCGAAGGCCGGGAACTTCAGGTCGTCGAGTCCGCTGGCGAAGAGCGCCACGTCGGCGCCGAGCACGAGATCTCCGATTCGCACCGACTGATGCCCGGTGGTGTGGCCGGGCGTGCTGAGCAGCTCGATCGAGCCGTCGCCGAGCAGGTCGTGGTCACCGTCGATGAGGGTGAGGCTGGGCGGAGCGTCGGCGTAGTCGGCCGGCTGAAAGAAGTTGCGCTCGACTCCGGCGCGGTCATGGGCGGCCTCCCACTCGGCGCGCTGGGCGACGACCGGCACAGACTTGGGGATCAGCGCCAGGCCGCCGGCGTGGTCGAAGTGCAAGTGGGTGAGCACGAGCCGGGTCAGGGTGCTGAGGTCGACCTGCTCGATAAGCCTTTCGTCTTGCTCCAGGCCGAAGTGACCGAGCGCGGTGCCCTCGCCGTAGCGTGCATCCGGGTCGGTCACGGCATCCGGATGCAAGCCGGTGTCGACGAGGATGCGCTCGCTCTCAGTCTCGATCAGGTAAACGGGCACCGGCAGCCGGAGCGGCCGCTCGGGCTCCTCGTCACCCTGGCGCCAGAGGCCCGCGGGGGCCGTCATCCAACCGAGGTTCAGCATTTCGATCTTCATTCCGTGCGCTCCGTCATAAACGACCTTATTGCTGTTGCCACCGCCTCCGGCTGATCCTCGGGAGTGAAGCTGTAGGAGTCGGTTATGCGTACCAGCCGCGCGTTGGCGAGCTGATCGGCGTAGCGGGCGGCGTGCACGATCGGGAAGACCTCGTCTTCCTCGGACCAGATCAGCAAGGTGGGCAGCTGGCCATTGGCGATCAGCGCCTCGCCGGCGGCCCGTACCGGCGCCGTCGTCGCTGAGACCATCGCCTTGGCAACGTCGTGAAGCACGCCCGGATCGCGGCTGGCGGGGAGCGCGTAGGAATCCGATGCCTCGGTTGGGTGCTTGAGCAGGTGGCCGTAGGCCACGGGGGCGGCGCGCACAGTGGGGTCCTCGAGCGCGGCGAGGAGCTGGCCGAGAACCTCCGGGTCGCGGGCGGCCTCTGGCAGGCCGTCGAAGGGCGCCGGCGGCCACTCGTCATAGGGCGTCTCGCAGGAGGTGAGGACGAGGCCGGAGACCCGCTCCGCGGTCTGTTGCTCGTGCCGCGCCAGGGCGATCTGCGAGTAGGCGCCGCCGGAGTCGTTGCCAACGAGCGTCGCCTCATGCAGGTCGAGCCGCTCGAGGACTGCGGCGATCAGGCCGGCGACGCCGAGGGGGGAGAGGTCGGCACCCGGCGCCATCGCGGTGCGGTGGGAGCCGAGCGGAAGGTCGAGGACGAGGCAGCGGAACTCGGTGTGTAGTTGGTCGATGACCTCGCGCCAGGGGTTGGCGTTGGCGAGCCAGCCGTGGCTGAAGAGCAGGACGGGACCCTCGCCGCGCTCGAAGTAGTCGAGCACGCCGTCGGCAAGTTCCAACGTTCGGGGCTCACCCAGCAGCTCCGAGCGCCAGCGATGCGCCTCGCTCATGCCGGTTGGTTGCTCGTTGCGCCGCCGAAGACCCGTTCGACGAAGGGGACGAAGATCGAGGCAAAGCCCTCGGGGTCGCTTACCTGCGGCGCGTGGCCCGTGTCGAGCAGCTCGAGGCGGGCGCCGGGAATCGTCGCGGCGATCGTGCGGCCGGCCTTGAGCGGGATCACGGGGTCGTTCTTGCCCCAGACGACCAGTGTCGGCGTCTGAATCGAAGCTGCTTCCTCGCGCAAGTCGTGTTCGGGTGAGCTGAAGCTCCGCCACAGTCCGCTGACCGCGGCCAGCCCAGGGTCCTGGCGAGTGGTTTTGATGCCGACGTCTCGGACCCTACGGTCGGCTTCGCTTTGCGGTCGCATGTAGCGGTTGGCGAACCAGGGGTAGATCGCGCGCAGGAATCCGGGTCGTGCCATTAGCGCGCAGAAGGCGCGGACCTGAGGAGAGCGGGGGAGGAAGCCGCCGCTGTCAACCAGGACCAGGCCGCGAACCAGCTCGGGGCGGCGGATCGCCAGCCGTGCTGCCGCAAAGCCACCGACCGAGTTGCCGAGCACGATCGCTCCTTCGGGCGCGAGACGGGCGACGAGCTCCTCGGCGATGTCGGCGAATCCCATCGCGCTCGCCGGCTCGTTGCCGGCCGGCGACTCGCCATGGCCGGGCCAGTCGGGAGCGATCGATCGGAAGCTGTCGGGTAGCAGCTCGCGCAGCCCGTCGAAGTCATGGCGGTCGTGGGCGCCACTGCTGAGCATGACGACCGGGTTGCCAGTCCCGCGTTCGTCGTAGGCAATCGCGCCGCGGGTCGTCTCGAGTAGCACACGGTGACCCTAGCAAATGACTGACCGGTCGGTCATATTTGGTGACCGACCGGTCAGCTAGGCTCCGGGAGTGGCCGCGGAGGAGGTCTTGGTCGGTGCTGGCGCTCGCACCCGCGAGGCATTGCTCGACGCCGGCGTGGCGGTGGCCGAGGCCCACGGCCTCTCGGGCCTGAGCGTCAACCGGGTGGTCGCCGAGGCTGGCGTCGCCAAGGGCACCTTCTACGTCCACTTCGAGAACCGCGAGGCCTTCGTCGATGCCCTCCACGCCCGCTTTCACGCCCGCGTCGAGGAGGCCGTCATCGCGGCAACCGATGGTCTTCCCCCCGGACCCGATCGCATCCTTCGCGGTGTTGAGGCTTACCTCGACGTCTGTCTCGAGGACAGCGCGGTCAAGGCCCTGGCGCTCGAGGCCCGCACGGACCCCTCGCTGGCGGCGCCGATGGCCGAGCGCCACGAGCGCTTCGCCCTCTCTGCCGTTCCCAGCTTCAAGGCGATGGGCTGGCCGGACGCTGCGGCCGCCTCCCATTTGCTTGCCGCGATGACCGCGGAGATCGCGATCCGTGAGCTCGATGCCGGTCGGCGACTACCGGCGGCGCGGCGCAGCCTGCGCCGCTTCCTTGGTGCTGCTCAGCTGTAGGCGTCCCACTTTTCGAGATACGGCAGAGGGTCGATCGGGCTGCCGCCCTCATACCAACCCGGCGCTGTCCAGATCTCGAAGTGGAGGTGACAGCCAACGGCGTCACCGGTGTCGCCGACGATGCCGATCGGCTGCCCGGTGCGGACCGCTTCGCCGGTCTTCAGCGGCGAGGGTTCGGCCAGGTGCGCGTACATGAAGTCGAAGCCGGTGCCCTTGCCGTCGATGACGATGTAGTTGCCGGCGGCGTACTGGTAACCGGCGTACTGGACCGTGCCGCCGCGAGCGGCGACCAGTGGCGTGCCGCAGGCGGCCATCGTGTCCTGGCCCTCGTGGGTGTGGCCGGAACGGGCGGCGCCGAAGCGGCCGGCCCCCATCCCGAATTCGTGCGGGCCGAGGATCGGGAAGGCGTAACCGTAGAGGGCGAAGCCGAGGCTGAGCGACTGGCTCGAGGATGCCCGGGCGGCGATTTCGGTGCCGCCCTGGGGCTCGATGCGGAAGCTGTAGCGGCCATTGCGAGCCGGCTTCCCTTCGCTCGTCGTTCCGTCCCAGCGGATCTTCACTTCCACGTTCGGTTCGACGTCGTTGCGGTAGAAGTTGCGCACGACTTCGCCAGCAGAGTTGACGACGTCGATCTGCAGGTCGTTCTGCTGCTGGCTGCTGCCGATCGAGAAGCGCACGCTCGGATAGCGAACGCCGTAGAAGAAGGATTTGCGCGGCGTGGTCTGGGCGGAGATGAGGCTGAGCGCGCCGGCGCTGGGCGCTTCGCTCGTCGGGGTGCCGGTGGGGCTGCCGCTTGGAGCCGGGGCGCCGGCGGCGGTGGGCGCACCGCCGGTCGTCGCCGCCGCGCTCGAGGCAAGGCAGAGCAGCAGCGCGATCGCCGCGAATGTGAATGAAACTCCCGCCAACCAAGGCCGGGGCCTATTGCTTGCCACGTCCCTCTCTTTCGTTCGCCTACGGAGTTAGCTGTCGGGCTCGCGCTGAAAGAGATGCGCTACGACCTTTTCGGCCGATTCGCCCCTGGAACCTGCAACGGTTCCTGCGGTTCCTCCGCTCCCACCCACCATGTGCGGCTGGGATTAGGCACTTATTGGCGGCGCAGTATAGACAGGGCCACGGCCGCCTACGCCGATGCGGCTTGGCGGCTATCATGCCGGAGCCGCTGGGCGCTGCCCGCGGTTTTTCTCTGATGAAAACCTTTGTCGCCACCCCCGCCAACCGCCAGCGAGACTGGTACGTCGTCGACGCCGAGGGCCAGACCCTGGGCCGGCTGGCGACCCGCATCGCCGATGCATTGCGGGGCAAGCGCAAGCCCGAGTACACGCCACACTGCGACACCGGCGACTTCATCGTCGTGATCAACGCGGAGAAAATCCACGTCACCGGGGACAAGCTGAACCAGAAGCGCTACTGGCGCCACAGCGGCTACCCGGGCGGGATCAAGTCGCGGACCCTGGCCGAGATGCTCGACCGCCGCCCCGAGGAGGTCATCCGCAAGGCGGTGAAGGGAATGCTGCCGCGCAACCGCCTCGCCCGCCAGCAACTGACCAAGCTGAAGGTCTACGCCGGGCCGGACCACCCGCATGAGGCGCAACAGCCCAAACCGATGGAGATACAGACTTGATCGACGAGCCGCAGGACAACGAGACCTCCGAAGAGCCCGAGGCCACGGAGGAGACTCCGGCCGAGGGCTCAGACGCCTCGACCGCGGGCCCTGTCGCGGCAGAGGACTCCTCGTCCTCGCAGGCTGCGGGCGAGGAGCCCACCGCCACGCCACCCGCGGAAGATGCCGCTGAGGACTCGGACGAGGCGCCGGCGGCTGACGCCGAGACCACCGAGGAGCCCATTGCGGAGCAGCCGGTTGACGAGGCGCCAGCTGAGCAGGCTGAGGAGCCCGCCGCTGAGGAGACCGAGCCTGTCGCCGAGGAGGCCGAGCCCGAGCCCGAGGCTGAGAAGCCGGCGGCTGAGGAGAAGAAGAAGGACGTTATTCCCGGTGCCGACCTCGAGCCGATCGCGGTTGAGCAGAACGAGCGGCCGCTCAGTGCTGAGGAGCAGGCCCGCAAGGAAGCTGAAGAGGAGGAGCGGGCTAAACGTGAGGCCGCTCTGACCGGTGAGGCAGAGGAGGAGTCCAGCGCCGCTTCTCGCGCGCCGGCCAAGATGGCGGGGGATGCTCGCTACCTCGCCACCGGCAAGCGCAAGACTTCGATCGCCCGCGTCACCCTGCTGCCCGGCAGCGGCAAGGTCGAGATCAATAAACGGACGCTGGAGGAGTTCTTCCCGCGGCCGCTGCACCAGACGACCGCATTGCAACCGCTGACGATCACCGGCTACGAGGGCAGCGTCGACGTGCGGGTTCGCGTCCACGGCGGCGGCATCAGCGGCCAGGCCGGCGCCGTGCGCCACGGCATCGCCCGGGCGCTGACCGAGGTCGACCCCGAGCTGCGCGGCGAGCTCAAGCGCCGCGGCTTCCTGACGCGCGACGCACGGGCCAAGGAGCGCAAGAAGGCCGGCCTCAAGAAGGCGCGCAAGCGGCCGCAGTTCTCCAAGCGCTAGGTCGCGGCTTGGCGATCGGGCGCAAGCTCTTCGGAACCGATGGGGTCCGGGGAGAGGCTGGAACCTTTCTCACCGCCGAGCTGGCTACATCGCTGGGCAAGGCCGCTGCCGCATCGCTGCAGGCCGAGCGCCCGCAGGTATTGATCGTTCGCGACACGCGCGAGTCCGGGCCGATGCTCGAGTCGGCCCTGGCCGCCGGCATCGCCGCCGCCGGTGGCGATGCCCTGCTCGGCGGCGTCCTGCCGACCCCGGCCGCGGCGGTCCTGGTCAAGCGCCTCGGTCTCGATCTCGCCGCGGTGGTCTCCGCTTCGCATAACCCCTACCGCGACAACGGGATCAAGTTCTTCTCCGCGCTGGGCACGAAGCTCGACGATGAGGCCGAGGCGCGGATCGAGGCGCTGCTCGATGTCGAGTCCGACGTCTCTGAGCCCGGCCAGGTTCGCGAGCTAAACGGCGGCCTCGAGGACTACCTGCGAGCGCTGCAGGCGGCCTTCCCGCTCGATCTCTCGGGCCACCACGTGATGCTCGACTGCGCCAACGGCGCCACCTTCCGCGCCGCCCCGGCGATCTTCGAGCGGCTCGGCGCCACGGTCGAGACGATCGGCACCGAGCCGGATGGGCGCAATATCAACGAGGGCTGCGGCTCCACCCACCTCGAGCACCTCGCCAGCGCGGTTGCCGGCTCCGAGGCGACGATCGGCTTCGCCTTCGACGGTGACGGCGATCGCGTCCTCGCCGTCGACAGCAGCGGCCGCAGCCACGACGGCGACGAGCTGATCGCCCTGATCGCGCGCGGGATGGTCGAGCGCGACGAGCTGGCCGGCGGCGTCGCCGTCACCGTGATGAGCAACTACGGCTTCCATCAGGCGATGGAGCAGGCCGGGATCGAGGTCGCCATCACCAGCGTCGGCGATCGCTACGTGCTCGACGAGCTGCGTGAGCGTGGCTGGGCGCTCGGCGGTGAGCAGTCGGGCCACATCATCGATACCCGCATCGTCGCCACCGGCGACGGCATCGCCGCGGCGCTGGCGACGATCCGTGAGCTCGGCGGGGGGGACCTCGCCACGGTGAGGACGATGGAGAAACTGCCGCAGACGCTGGTCAACGTCAAAGTCGCGGACCGCGAGGCAATCGCAGGCGCAAAGCCGGTCTGGGAGGCCGTCGAGCGCGAGGAGCAAGCCCTCGAGGGGCGTGGCCGCGTGCTCTTGCGCCCCTCCGGCACCGAGCCGCTGGTGCGGGTGATGGTCGAGGCGCCGACTGCGGAGGAGGCCGACTCGGCTTGCGAGCGGCTTGTCACTCTGGTCCGCCAAGAGCTCGCTTAGCCCCGCGGCCTCTACCCTTAATCGCCTCCCTATGTGCGGAATCGTTGGATATGTCGGCGCTCGCCCCTGCCTGGACCTCCTGGTCGCGGGTCTCGAGAAGCTCGAGTACCGCGGCTATGACTCGGCCGGGATCTCGGTCATCGACGATGGCCGGATCGACAGCGTGCGCGCCGTCGGCAACCTCGACAACCTGCGCGCCGCAGTGGCCGAGCAGGCCGAGAGCGGCGGGAGTGTCGCGGTCGCGACCTCCGACGCGACCACCGGGGTCGCCCACACCCGCTGGGCAACTCACGGCCGCGTCACCGAGGAGAACGCCCATCCGCACGGCGACTGCACGGACCGCATCCACATCGTCCTCAACGGCATCGTCGAGAACCACGCCGAGCTGCGCCGCGAGCTGGGCGAGCAGGGTCACCACTTCAGCTCCGAGACCGACGCCGAGATCGTCTCCCACCTGATCGAGCGCAACTACGACGGCGACCTTGTCGCCGCGGTGCGGAAATCCTTCGGCGAACTGCGCGGCCACTACGCCTTCGTCGCCATGCACGCCGACGAGCCCAGCCGCCTGGTTGGCGCCCGCAAGGAGTGCCCGCTGGTCGCCGGGGTCGGCGAGGGCGAGGCCTTCCTCGCCTCGGCAATCCCCGCCTTCCTCGCCGAGACGCGCGAGGCGGTGGCGATCGAAAACGACGAGATCGTCAGCATCGACGCCTCCGGGGTGGCGATCACCGACGCCGAGGGCAACCCGATCGAGCGCGATTCCGAAGAGATCTCTTGGGACGAGGCGGCGGCCGAGAAGGACGGTTATGAGACCTTCATGCTGAAGGAGATCCACGAACAGGCTGACGCCGTTGCCGAGACGATTGCCGACCGCCTGCCCGATGACGAGGGGGTCGATCTCTCCGAACTCGAGCTCGATGGGGAGTACCTGCGCAGCGTGCAGCGGATCGTGATCGTCGCCTGTGGCACCTCCTACCACGCCGGGCTGGTTGGTCGCTACGCGATCGAGGAGTGGGCGCGGGTGCCGGTCGAGATGGACATCGCCTCGGAGTACCGCTACCGCAACCCGGTGATCGGTGAGCACGATCTGGTGATCGGCATCACCCAGTCGGGCGAGACGGCCGACACCCTGGCAGCGATGCGGCTCGCCCGCGAGAACGGCGCCAAGGTGCTGGCGGTAACCAACGTGATGGGAAGCCAGGCGACCCGCGACGCCGACACCGTCCTCTACACGCGCGCCGGCCCCGAGGTCAGCGTCGCCGCGACCAAGACCTTTGTCGCCCAGGTCGCCTCGATGTACCTGCTTGGATTGCGGCTGGCCGAGGTGCGGGGCACGATGCCGATGCAGCGGATCGCCGAGCTGGTCGCCGAGCTGAAGTCGATCCCGTCCAAGATCGACGCCACGATCGCCGCTTCCGAAGGCCCTGCCCGCGAGATCGCCGCCGCCCAGGCCGAGCACGAGTTCTTCCTCTATCTCGGCCGCCACATCGGCCTGCCGGTTTGCCTCGAGGGGGCGCTGAAGCTGAAGGAGATCTCCTACATCCCGACCGACGCCTACGCGGCGGGGGAGATGAAGCACGGGCCGATCGCCCTGCTCGACGAGTCGACGCCGGTGATCTGCATCGCCACCGACAGCCCGGTGCTCGACAAGGTGCTCTCCAATGTCGAAGAGGTGCGCGCCCGCGGGGCGGAAACGATCGCGATCGTGACCGAGGGCGATGAGCAGGCAGCGGCGGTGGCCGATCAGACGGTTGAGATCGCTCGCAGCGACTGGATCCTGCAGCCGATCCTCGCGATCCTGCCGCTACAGCTGATCGCCTACGAAATCGCCCGTGCCCGGGGCCTCAACGTCGACCAGCCTCGCAACCTGGCCAAGACCGTGACTGTCGAGTAGGCACAGTCCCGCTACTCTTTCTCGCCACTATGGTCAAGATCCGTTACGCCATTCCAGTCATTGTCGCGATCGTGGCGCTCTTTGTCGCCGGTTGCGGCAGTAGTAGCAGCAGCGATTCGTCCTCTAGCTCGGACCTCGCCAACCTCGCCTCGCCCGGCTCGCTCGTCTTCGCCGAAGGCCAGCTGCAGCCGAAGGGCGAACTGAAGCAAAACGTCGACTCGGTCGCCAAGGTCTTCACCGGCGGCGAAGGTCTTGGTGCCTTCGTCATCTCCGAACTCGAAAGCTCGGCGCGCCAGGACGGCGAATCGCTTGATTTCGCCAAGGAAGTCGAACCATGGCTGGGTGAAAAGGGTGGCGTCGCCTTCGAACGTCTCAAGGGCGGCGAACTCTCCGAACCGCTGATCGCGATCGAGTCCACCAATACCGCCGCGGCGCAGACCTTCATCGACAATCGCACCAAGCAGGGCAAGAACCCCTCGAAGGACGTCTCCTACGAAGGCGTCGATTTCAAGGTCGGCGGCCCCGAAGACAACGCGGTCGGCTTGATCGGCGAAACGGTCGTTCTGGCCCAGAGCGAAAAGGAATTCAAAGCGGCCGTCGACGCCTCGAAGGGCGAATCGCTTGGTGGCGAAGACCGCTTCCAGGAGGCGATTGCCAACGCCTCGAATGGCAGCTTCGCCGATATCTACGTCGACATCGGCGGGATCATCGACCAGTCTGAAAACGGGGAAAAAGCGGACCAGGCCAAGGGAGCGCTGCAAGCTGCCGGCATCGACGCGACCGAAGCCACCGCGGTGGCCAGCGTCATCCCCCAGGCGAATCAGATCGTGGTCGATCTGAGCGGTGAGCTGAACGGCCAGAAGGCCCCGGTGGGCGACACCTCGAAGCTGCTTGGCTCGCTCCCCGCCGGCTCCTTCGCGGCCCTCTCCTTCTCCGAATTTGGCGGACAGCTGGAAGAAGCAATCGACAACGTCGATGAAGAAGGAATACCTCCCAACCTCAAGCCAGGCGAACTGAAGAGCACTCTTTCCCAGGCTGGGATCGACCTCGACAAGATCGCCGGCTCACTCGAAGAAGGTGCTCTCTTCGCCGAAGGGTCGAACCTCAAGAGCCTCAGCGGCGCACTGGTCGTGACCAGCAAGTCCAGTGAAGCGGCCGACGCGATCGCCAGTCTCGGCACGCTGTTGCGGAGCGCTCGCATTCCGGGCTTCACCGCGGTAAGTGGCAAGGCGAGCGGGTTCTCGATCACCAGTAGCGAACTCGGTGGCAAGCCAATCGTCGTCGTCGCCAAAGAAGACCGGGTCGCGGTTGGCTACGGCCTGGCGCCCGCCTTGGCCGTCCTCAACGGTGGTTCGGGGGCAACCCTTTCGAGTACCTCCGGCTACAAGTCGGCGGTCTCGGCGCTGGGCAAGACGCCGATCAGCGCCTACATCGATGGCCCGGCGGCGCTGCAGCTTGCCGAAGCCCTCGTTCCCCGTTCGAAAACAGACTTCTGGGAAGCAGTTCCCTACTTGAAGAAGATCAGCTACATCGGCATCGGTCGTGGCTCTAGCGACGAAGTGGCGACGGCGAAGCTGATCGCGGGCGTCGGCAAATAGGCCGAGAATGAGCTCGGGCGTCGGGATCGACCTGCTCGAGATCGATCGTTTGGAGCGGGCGCTGGAGAGGCATCCGCGATTGGCTAAGCGCGTCTTCACGCAGGCAGAGCGCGACTACGCCGGCGAACGAGCCCGGCCCGCACGGCACCTGGCTGCCCGCTTTGCCGCCAAGGAGGCGGTGGTCAAGGCACTTGGTCTCAGTGGCGGCTTCGGCCTGGCTCAGATCGAGGTGGTCGCGGGCGAGCCGCCGACGGTGAAGTTGGCTGGCGCCGCCGCCGAGGCGGCGGCCGGGCGGCGCGTCGCGGTCTCGCTGACGCACTCGCGCGATTTTGCGGCCGCGGTCGCCATCGTCGACACTGTTTGAGAATGGAGTCGTGGCTCAGCCCCCTCTTCGACGCTGATGGCATTCGCGCTGTAGATCGCTGGGCGATCGAGGAGCAGGGCATTCCCGGCGCCGACTTGATGGAGGCAGCGGGTACGGCGCTGGCCGAGGCCGTCGCGGGCCTGAGCCCACAGGGGCCGGTGCGGATCGTCTGCGGCAAGGGCAACAACGGTGGCGACGGTCTGGTCGCGGCGCGGCGCTTGCGCGATCTCGGCTTCGGGGTCGAGACGCTTGAGCTGGAGAAGTCCGAGCCAGGCGACTTCGACTCCTGGCTGCGGGGGTCGGGCGCGGTGGTCGACGCGATCTTCGGCACCGGCTTCAAGGGTGCGGCGCGCGAGCCGGCCTCCGGCGCGATCGAGGCGATCAACCGCTGCGATGCCCCCGTGATCGCCTGCGACATCGCCTCCGGGGTCGATGCCTCGAGCGGCGAGGTCGAGGGAGTCGCGGTGGAGGCGGATCTCACGATCAGCTTCCACGCCGCCAAGCTCGGCCACCGCATCGCGCCCGGCAAGTGGCACACGGGCGAGTTGCGAGTCGAGCCGATCGGCATCCCTGACGGCGCGCCGAGCGCGCCAGCGGGGGGGACGATTGGGCTCAGTGTCCTCGGCCAGCTCCCCCGACGGGGATCGCGCTCGACCAAGTTCAGCTCCGGCCAAGTGGTGATCGCGGGCGGGTCGAGGGGGCTGACGGGGGCGGTGCGGATGTCGTCGCTGGCGGCGATTCGAGCCGGCGCCGGCTACGCGACGGTCGCGGTCCCGGCCGACCTCGAGGCGATCTTCGAGAGCTCGCAACCCGAGGTGATGTCGGTTGGCTGCCCGGGGGGCGATGGCGCCTTGGCGCCGGCCGGCCTGAAGGCGATCCGCAAGACCTTTGAACGCGCTGCGGCGGGCGTGCTCGGGCCCGGGATGGGCCGTGACCCCGGCAGCGTCGAGCTGGCCCGCGAAGCGGTTGCCGCAATCGAAGCACCGCTAGTGATCGACGCCGATGGCCTCAACGCCTTCGCCGGCGAGATCGCTCTGCTCGGCGAGCGCAGTGCCCCGACCGTCCTCACCCCGCACGCGGGGGAGCTGGGCCGGCTCCTCGGCCGCTCCGCGGAGGAGATTGCCGCCAGGCGGCTCTCTGCGGCACGTGAGGCCGCCACGGCGGCTGGGGCGATCGTTGTGCTCAAGGGCGACGACACGATCGTCACCGACGGCGAACGGGTAGCGGTTAACGCGCTTGCCGCCCCGGCCCTGGCGACCGCCGGCACCGGCGACGTACTTTCCGGCATCACGGCGGCGATGCTCGCCCGCGGGCTCGAGCCGTTCGCGGCCGCCTGCGCGGCGGTGCTCACCCACGCCCGCGCCGGTCGCGACGCCGCCTGCAGGATCGGTCTGGCTGAGTCGGTGATCGCCACCGACGTGATCGACTCGATCCCGGCGGGAATGCGTGCCGCCGTGCCGGTCGAATAACCTCGCGCCATGAAGACGGCCGCTGAGATCATGGATGCCGACGTGCCCACCGTCTCGCCCGAGGCCGACGCCCGGGCGGCGATCGAGCTGCTGGCAAGGACCGAGATCGGCGCTCTGCCGGTAATCGACAGGGACCGCAAGGTGGTCGGCATCGTCAGCGAGTCGGACCTGATCCTCAGCGATGAGGAAGCTGACCTGCACCTGCCCCACTACCTCAACATCATGGGTGGGATCGTCTTCGTCGGTTCGATGAAGGGCTTTGAGAAGCGCCTCGACAAGGCCTTCGCGACCAAAGTGTCGGAGCTGATGACCGCCGATCCGATCGTCGCTCGCAGCGAGGACGACGCCGAGACCGTCGCCCGCACGATCGCCGAGAAGCACCACAACCACCTGCCGGTTGTCGACGGCGAGGGGCGCCTCGCCGGGCTCGTCACCCGGGCCGACGCGTTGGCCGCGCTCGTCGCCAGCGATTAGCCCGATGGAGCGGGCAGTCGCCCGGATCGACCTTGGCGCCGTCGAGCGCAACTGCGCGCGGCTGAAAGGCGAGCTGGGCGCCAACAGCGAGCTCTGCGCAGTGATCAAGGCCGACGGCTACGGCCACGGTGCCGATGGCTGCGCGACGGCGGCGCTTGCCGGTGGCGCGACCCGCCTCGCCGTCGCCACCGGCTCTGAGGCGGCCCTGATTGGCCGTCGCTTCCCCCAGGTGCCGTTGCTGGCGATGGGCGCGCTCACCCCCGGCGATCTCGAGGACGCGCTTGCCGCCGGTGCCGAAATATCCGTTTGGCGCGAGGGCTTCCGTGCCTTCGCCAGCGCTCGCGGCCGGGCGCAGGGGCGGCGGGTGCGGGTGCACGTCAAGTTCGACAGCGGCATGGGTCGGCTCGGCAACTCCGACGAGGCGGAGGTGCTGGCGCTCGCCCGCGCCTGTGCCGAGGACCCGCACCTCGTCCTGGTGGGGATCTGGACCCACTTCGCCACCGCCGACGAACCGGACTCCGAGTTCTTCGATCAGCAGCTCGAGCGCTTCGCCACAGTTGCCGCGGCGGTCAAGGCCGAGTTCCCGGAGGTCACCGCGCACGCTGCCAACAGCGCCGCGGTCTTTCGCGATCGCCGCGCCCACTTCGACATGGCTCGCTGTGGCGTCGCCATCTACGGGCTCGACCCTTTTCAGGGCGACCCGACCGAGCGCGGGCTCGAGCCGGCGCTCTCGCTGCGCTCCTACGTCGCCGACGTCAAGCGCTTCCCGGCCGGCACGAGCGCCGGCTACGGGCAGACCTGGCGCGCCCCGGTCGAGACCTGGGTAGGCGTCCTGCCGCTCGGCTACGGCGACGGCGTGCGGCGGGGGCTCTCCAACAACGCCGAGGTGCTGATCCGCGGCCGCCGCCACCCGCTGGTCGGCACGGTATCGATGGACAACATCACGGTCGACCTTGGACCCGAGACCGAGGTCGAGCCCGGCGATGAAGTGGTGCTGATCGGCAGCCAGGGTGAGGAGTCGATTCGCAGCGAGGAGGTGGCCGGGCGCCTGGGCACGATCAACTACGAGGTCACCTGCGGGATCTCGTCCAGGGTGCAGCGGGAGCACCTGTGAGCGTCGAACGCGAGGTTCTCCAATGAGCGCCACCGAGCGGCTCGCCGCGGCGCCGCCGGTGGTCCTTGCCCGCGGCGCTCTGGATGGGCGGGACGGGATCTGGATCGCCGGGGGCGCCGTCCGCGACGCGGCGCTCGGACGCGGCGTGGTCGACCTCGACCTCGCCGTCGCCGGCGACCCGGCGCCGGTCGCCAAGGCGATCGCCCGGGCGGGAGCGGGGCATTCCTTCGAGCTCTCCGCCGAGTTCGCGACTTGGCGTACGGTCGCCGCGGACCACAGTTGGCAGATCGACGTCACCGCGCTGCGCGGCGCGACGATCGAGGCCGACCTGGGGGAGCGCGACTTCACGATTGGGGCCATCGCCGTGCCCCTTGCCGGCGGTGAGCCGCTCGACCCCTTTGGCGGTCTCGCCGACCTCGAGCGCGGCCGGCTGCGGACGGTGAGCGATCGCAGCTTCGTGACCGATCCGCTGCGCCTGCTGCGCGCTGCCCGCTTCGCCGCCGGTCTGGAGCTGGAGATCGAGCCGGCGACGGTGGCCCTGGCGCGGTCGGAAGCGCCCCGCGCCGGCGAGCCCGCCGGCGAGCGCCAGCTGGTCGAGCTGCGCAAGCTGGTCGGCGGCCCCGATCCGCTGCGCGGCATGCAGCTGCTCGATGACCTCGGCCTCACCGCCATCGTCCTGCCCGAGCTGGAGGCGCTGCGTGGGGTCGAACAGGGGCCCAACCACCACCTCGACGTCCACGGCCACACGATGGCCGTGCTCGCCCACGCGCTCGAGGTCGAGCGCGATCTGGATCGCTTCGGTGGCGAGCGCGGCGATGAGCTACGGGAACTGCTCGACGAGCCGCTCGCTGACGAGATGAGTCGCGGCACGGCGCTGCGCTTCGGTGCTCTCCTGCATGACATCGGCAAGCCGGCGACCCGTTCGGAAAGGGACGGTTTCGTCACCTTCGTCGGCCACGACCGCGATGGCGTCGGGATCGTCGGTGCGCTCTGCGGGCGCCTGCGCGCCAGCCGCGTCCTTACCCGTCACCTCCAGGACCTGACCCTGCACCACCTCCGCCTCGGCTTCATGGTCCACGAGGCCCCCCTGCCACCGCGGCGCGTCCACGAGTACCTGCGCGCGACCGAGCCAGTCAGCGCCGACATCACCCTGCTGACGATCGCCGACCGGCTCTCCGCCCGCGGCTCCGGCCCGTTCGCGACCGAGGAGGCAATCGAGGCCCATCTTGCCCTGGCCCAGCGGATGCTCGCCGACGCGCTCGACTGGCGCCGCGAAGGCCCGCCCCAGCCGCTCCTGCGCGGCGATGAGCTGGCCGCCGAGCTCGGCGTCGGCGAGGGCCCCGAGCTCGGCGAGCTGCTGGCCGAGCTGGAGGCGGCGCAGTACGCGGGCGAGGTGGGAAGTCGCGAGGAGGCGCTCGCTCATCTGCGTCGTCAAAGCTGAAGGGAGCGCCGAGCGAGCAAGCAATCCATATCTGACTCCGTTGCGCAGCGAGCGTGGCGCGACTGTTATGTTCCCTGCCGCATGGCGAAAGAGGAGAAGATCGAGATGGAGGGCGAGATCACTGAGGCCCTCCCCAACACGATGTTCCGGGTCAAACTGGACAACGACCACGATGTGCTCGGCCATATCTCCGGCAAGATGCGCCGCCACTACATCCGGATCCTCCCCGGCGACCGGGTGAAGATCGAGCTTTCGCCGTATGACCTCGACCGGGGTCGCATCACCTACCGCTACAAATAGGCCCGCCGTGAGCGAGTCGCGTTTTCGCATCGGTCCCGAGATCGTCCACGAGACGGTTGACGGCGAGGTGATCGCGATCGACCTCGCCAACGGCAGCTACTACAGCCTTGCCGGCAGTGGGCCGGCAATCTGGGGGCTGCTCGCCCACGGGGTCAGCGAGGCAGAGATCGGTGCGGCCCTCGCCGGCCGGTTTGAGGCTAGGCAAGCCGAGATTGGCCCGGCCGTGTCGGCGCTGCTCGGTCAGTTGCAGGAGAACAGCTTGATCGTGAGCGAGGCCGACATCCCGGCGGGACCTGCGGCGATCGACGACTCGATCGAGAAGGAGCCCTTCGAGCCCCCGCGCCTGGAGCGCTATACGGACATGAAGGACTACTTCCTGCTCGACCCGATCCACGAGGTCGACACGGCCGGCTGGCCGCGGCCGGCGGCCTGACGCGTGCCGGGGCGGCCGGCTGGGCCGACGGCCGAGGCA